>CAWGIG010000001.1:0-1315095 GCA_963822595.1 Waddliaceae bacterium
TTCAGGCAATGAATCTAGTTTATTTCCACCGACATACAAAAACTGTAGTTTTCTGCCAATAGAATGTCGGGAGTTTTGTTATTTTGTTATGATTGAATCACTTCGAAGCATTAGCAGTTCTAATCGTTTGGTATGAGAAATAAACATTAGCGTATTAAGTCTCTAGATTTTTCAGTTCGAAAAGAGCTTCAGGAATATAATCCAGATTATTTTTATAACAACTCAATCGTTTGAGATCTGTCCTCTGAAGTACTTCAGATGATATTGCACTTAACTGAAGATCATCTAACCAAAGATCACTTTGGAACACCCTCATTTAACACTTCCGTTTATAGTCTATCCAATAGCGGGTATGCTTGAAGTTCTCCTGTCTTTTTCAGGGCACCCATTTGTACTAAATCAGCTAAATCACGAGTCGCTGTAGCTCGCGATGACTTTGTTATAGTGATGTATTTCTCAGCGCTTAATCCTCCGGCAAAACCTTCAACACCTTCGGCAAACATTCGAAGCAAAACTTTCTCTTGTCGTGGATTTAGTTTCCCTGAAAGTTCTGTAAGAATTTTTGATTTTTTAATTAAAAAGTCAAGAAGTAGAATAGAATCTTGTTGGGCTTGCAAGATCACGTCTCCAAAAAAATCGACCCAATCCTGTACTGCCAATGTCTTATTGCATTTTCCTAATTCGGCATAATATTCTTTTTTGTGTTTTTCAATAAACTTAGAAACAGCAATCAAGGCGGGTTTTCCTATCCCCTGAGAAAGAATTTTTTCTACCAGAACACGTCCGATTCTTCCATTTCCATCTTCAAAGGGATGAATGCTTTCAAAATAAAGATGAGTAATGGCTGCCATTCCTAAAATAGGCTCAGAATTTTTCTTTTCATTAAACCAACGGATAAATTTTGTCATTTCATTATGGACAACTGCTGAGGGAGGAGCTTCAAAATGTATTTTATGTGAATCTAATCGTCCCGAAACAATCTGCATGGGATCTTCATGAGTTCTATATTTTCCTAATTCTTCAATTTTTGTTTGCCCATTGAATAACATCGTATGCCACTCCCAGAGCATTTCGTGAGTGAGTGGTTTGTCGTAGGTTTCATAAACATTGCAAAGGAGTTCGGCCATCCCGATCTCTTTTTGGGCGTTCCTCTTGATTTCCACATCAAGACCAAAATGTTTTTTGATAGATGATTGTAAACTTTGCCTTTCAAGAATCTCACCTTCGATTTTAGAGCTTTCAATCCCCTCGGAACTTAGGATTTCAACAACAAACAGATTTTGCTCTTCTTTTCCGATATTTTTGAAAAAGGCAAAGACATTCCCCGAACCTAAAAGAAATTGTCTTTCTTTTTGGGAAATGGATTCAATATTATATGTGAATTTTGGCCATTGAGGCAATTGCCAGTTCCAGGACATGAGCTATACACCTTTTTCCTATAACTCATATTTATAGCATATTTTGAGTTATAGAGCAAGTTTCTATAGCTCATCAAAAGTATAAACTTACTTTGAGGCGTAGAATAGCATGGCGACCACTGACATGAAGGCGGCAAAAATGAGAATAAGCTTCGGGGATAGCACCAAAAGAACACCTCCCAGAAGACAGATTAAGGCATCCCCCAAAACACGTAGGGATATCTGGACCCCCATTACCTCGCCTTGAATACTATCCGGGACGGAATCAGAAATTTTTACTGTCATCAAAGTCACTGCAACGCCGATGACCAAACCGATAAGGCCTGAAAGCAAAAACATCACGATCGTAGAATCCGTTAATACCATCCCTATTAATGAAAGAGCAATCAAACCTATCGCACAAACGACTCCCCTTCTTTTTGAATCGGTTGTTTTAAAATACCTGGGCAGCCACCCATTCCCTATAGCAAGGGCAAGGCACAATACCCCATTATAATAGATGAGTTGCGTAGGATCCAACGCCCATTTGACTGTAAGGTAGACCGGACCAAATTCATAATAAATATCAACAGCAAGGGCAAAACTTATATACGTAATCATGAGGAATTTTAGTCGTTTATTTAAAAACAGCACCGACATCCTCTTGAAGATATTGATACGTTGCCAAAAAGTTCTATGCTCTATAATGCTTCCTATAGGACTTTTTTCAAGAACAATAGCCGAGAGACCTGCGAGAACCAGGAAGAGGAGGCAAATAAAATAAAAAGGCGTCGAGGGAGTAAAACCTTCATAAACACTTTTATCTGTCATCAAGCCCCCTAAAAAGGGACCTGCGAGATAGGCTATGGAAGCTACTGCATTAATTTTTCCGAAACTTTCGTGTTTTGAAATGGATTTGATATCCGCAGCCATGGCTCTTGCAATGGCGATATTCCCCTCCATCAGGCCTGCCAAAAAACGACTGGCAATGAGTAATGCTAAGTGATGCCAGGCAATTGCAAATCCTGTGACAATATTCAATAAAGCCGTGAGCCACAAACTTCCGGTAAGCAGTCTTTTTCTTCCATAATCGTCTGAAAGGGCTCCGAGAATAGGAGATCCAAAAAATTGCCCCAAAGGATAGGCCGCTAAGGTAATTCCGAGAAAGATGGCCTGACTCGATTCGCTCCAGTGAGCGGGCAGAATAGAGTAATCAGGATTTAAAAAAAGCGAGGGGAATATCAAATAGGGCATCGATATTCCAAGAAAACCAAAAAATACAATGGTCAAAATGACTAAAAACTGGTGCTTTTGTTTGGTCTGCTCTTTCACTGTAATTCTATTTAATAATCCTCTTAAGATAACAAAGACGTGCTGCAACAAGCAGCACGTCCATAAAAGTACCTACTTAGTCCTTTTTGACTCCCATTGATCCAAGAAAATCATATCCTGTTTGTTTTTTTACTCCGTCAAATAAGGGCATACTTGTTTTTAACAAGTCCGTTAGTGTCTCGCCGACTGTGGAGTTCGATCCGCCCGATCCGTTCCAGATATTGATATTAGGCTTCATATCCTTAACAGCATGTGCCTGTTGCTCGGCTAACTTTTCAAGGACATGTCTTTCTACAAAAAGGTATTTGACCAAATTATCAGCTCCGCCAGCAGCCTTAATTAATTCCTCCAAGCCTTTGGCTTGTGCGTTTGCGCTTTCAAAATTACCTTTAGCTTCGTTAATTTTAGCATATAAATCGGCATCTGCTTTTATCCTAACTGCTTGAGCCTGTCCTTCAGCCTCTTTAATTAAAATTTCCGCCGCCACATTTGCCGCTGCTAAATCAGTCGCTCTTCTTCTTTCGGTTTCTTGTTCTTTACGAGTTTTCTCCACATCGATTTGAAGTTCAAAAGCTCTTCTTTCAGAACCAGATTTCGACTCTGCATTTGCAATTGCTATTTCTTTTTTATATTGTGCCTCAGCAACTGCTAAATTCTTTTGGGATTCAGCGATTTCCTGTTTCCTTTGGTTTTCTTGGATGACTACTGCTGATTCAATAGCGATTTTCAATTTTCTTGCTTCTGCTTGATGGGTTTTTTCACCTACTTCTCCATCCTTTATCGAGTGCGCTACGGCTACTCTAGCAGATTGATTCACTTCTTGCAAAGCCCGCTTTTTTTGTTCTTCGAAATAACTATTTTCCTTATCCACATCAGCTAATTCTGCAATATTTGCATTGTATACAGTTAATCCAAAAGGTGCCAAAACCACGCCAATTTTATGAACAACTTCATTTTTAAATTCTTCTCGTTCTTTGAATAATTTATTAAGATCCATATTCGCCGTTAAAACCCTCACTTCCCCCTGTATAACTCCTTCTACAATCTCTTTAATGCCGGCTTCCCCTTTTTCCATGATGAGTTTTACATATTGCTGTAATGATACAGGATCATCTTTTTAGTCCGATAGTCCAGACGGAAGGAATATTACATGGAATCCTTTCATTGGACATTGCATGGACGCCGATTGAAAAAGTAGAAGGGGTAATACTAAAAACTCTAACTTTCTGCAAAGGAAGCAGCAGGGTTGTTTTTGAGATATACACATCAGGTACGCGCCAACCGGTTTTTACAAGAAGTTGCGAGGGACCCGCAATCTTATATCTCATTGCGCAAAAAAGTCCTAATGCAACAGTTCCTACTGCAAGTACCCCTGCAGCACCAATTGCTACTTTCTGTATCGGAGTATAATCCGACCTAAAATCACTATCTCTATTTCTAACTGGATCCATTTTAACTCCCTATGTTGAGTTGTTAAACTTAGGAATCATAGACAAGCAAAAAATTAACATCAAAGGAAATGTTTCGTTCGCCCCTCGTGCGCTATTTCACACTACGGCAAATGCGAAGGGGCTTCGGGATTGTATTGTTTTAGGACGGATGCCATATAATGGATTAGGATTCCTTCAGGATTTTTTTGTATATCTGCTTGGAGGATTTTATCATATCCACACCCTGCTTTTATCATCACATAGCTTATGATGCTATAGACCTCCCTTTGATGGATTAGTTTTTTCTCAACATTTAATAGAGGTAAAAAATGTTCCAATATCAATAAGCATTGTTCTTGATTGAGAAGAGGGACTATTAACGTAAGGGCTTTATAAATTTTAAACTCATAAATAGACTCTCTTAAAGATAATTCTAGTAATTTATGAAGGCTAAAATCTATCTGATCAGGAGTGAGTCGTAAAACGATTTCTTGAAACAGTTCCAATGAACGACTGGTGAATAACAAAGGCAAAATACGGTTAAGATATTCATCGCTGAGTTTCGGAAGAAATTTCTTTAGAAACATTGGCACATTATCAAGATTGGTAAACACCCACTCGAAAATTTTAGCCTTTTGATCCTCTTTGAATATTTCGTATAGATTTGCAAGAATTCCAAGAGCCATAGACATCTTGCGATCGATATGGCGATCGTAATTAGATTCAAAAAGTCTTTTAATGCAGAAATCAAAAATATAATCAATTTGTTGTTCATTAAAGTGTGTCTTTAATTCATTAAAAATTCCTCTTGTTCTGGAATCTTCAAAATAAATAAGAAGTTTTATAAGTTCGGATAATTGTCCAACATCAAGCGCAGGAATGATGCATAACATAAGATCTACAATATGTACTTCATAATGTGCATAAACATCTCCACTTGTCAAACTCTTATTAATAGCGGTTAGAAAATGATCTATGTGCCTCTGCGTGAGTTTTGTATCGATTTTCTGAAATCACAAAATCCCGCAAGATGCAATTTCGTATAAAACATTTTAAGAAACTAGTTGACAAATATCCTACTGATTAATTATTATATTAACCAAACAGAAGACATGGGTCTTCTGAGGCATAATAAAGTGCCGATTAATAACAAAATAGGAGTAACAAAATGTTTACATGTAGTCTCACAGAGACAGGATCTTCATCCGAAGAACAATCAGTTCTATTTCATCAATTTTTCTCTTCAGAAGTCATTTCTCTTTCCTTCCGTAAGCGTTCTAAACGCCGCTAATTTTTTCCATCATTATTTACTTTTAAACGTCCGATAAGTTTTGTTGCCTGTGTTTGATTATCCTTATTAGGTTTTTAAACCATCAACTTTTACGTCATTTAAGAACATGACGTACTCATCGGACAGGATTACACCACGCAGTATCCTTTTGACACTGCGTGTTAATTAAATTTTTAAATAACATGTTTTAGGAGTCGTTATGAATACAGTTCAGATACAAAAAACACCTTGGGTTTCAATTCTCCCCCAGAGTGAAATGCAGACAATAAAAAATGAGAATGACGTGCTTTCATTGGTAAAATTGCTTCTTAAGGTATCACAGGAAGCAATAGAATGCTATGAAAGTGGAAAGTATAAGAGTTTAGATGCTCTTGTAGGGAATTATGGATGCGAAGTGCATGCATTTAACATATGTTGCTTGGCTCATTCAACAGAGTTGAAGGAAGAATGCAAGACTATGATTGACACATGCGGGAAAATCCAAAAATTGATAGATGATAGACAATCTATTCAAAATCAAATAATAGAAGCGGAGCTTTCAGGTCCCCCAAATAAGATTTA
The DNA here is from genome assembly GCA_963822595.1 of Waddliaceae bacterium. Classification (GTDB taxonomy): domain Bacteria; phylum Chlamydiota; class Chlamydiia; order Chlamydiales; family Waddliaceae; genus CAVRUH01. The sequence goes on from CAWGIG010000001.1 coordinate 6,012, forward strand.
CGAAACGATTCAGAAGATGTCTGAGATATCCGAAGAGATGATGTATCTTATTCGATCGCGAATACTCACGATAACGAAAGTAGATTACCCAAATGGTTCTCAAAAAAGTGTTCCAGAACGACTCAGAGAAAGCATGGAACTCGCAAAGGAATTTAATCCAGTGATTAAAAGAATAGTTAACATAGCTCAATCGAAATTATCACATGAGTCGATATTATTAATGGCGAAAAAGCTTGAAAAGCTGGAGCTAGTTGAAGGGAATGATGGAAAGATTATCAAAAGAATGATGTCTTCGGATAATCTTTGTGTATATCCTCCTGTGAGCGGTTTAAGCTCATTTAAAAAAAGTGCAAAGCAAAAGAAAATTGTTTCCAAGACATATTCTTGCAGCTATTATAACGCGAAAGCTCTTCTTTATTTGATCGCAGAATTAAAAGTGCCATTAATCATTAAGAATATGAAGATGACAAATGAGCCTGAACAACTTTTTGCATTCCAGTCGAATGGAAAATTTAGGGAATTTGAAAAATTGTCTGAAATTGAAATAGCAGGCTGTAAATCGGAAAATCCGGTTATAATCTGCGTAATAAAAATAAAAAAAGAAGAATGGTTGCAAAAAGCGAATTCGTATGGGTTAGGAAATATGATCTTGGCCAATATCATCACAAGGTAGCCCACAAGGTAGCCAGTATGTACCGGACAAGCCTGATGTATTTACAGTGCGCGATCAAGAAGCCTTGCAAGAAATTAATGCTCAGGTGGTAACAGCCAAGGAAATCGAATGTTTATACGGAGAAGAAGACTTAATCTTGGATATCGATCATTACTATTGCGCAACATGGAAGGAGGTAACAAACCATGAATAACATAAATAACACATGCCTTAGACAACCTAAGGCATTGTATCTACTCTTCGCTGTGAAGATGTGGGAATGCTTTAGCTTCTACGGCATGAGAGCTTTGATGATTTTGTATTTAATCAATCAATTAGGTGTTGATGATTATCGAGCATACGGCATTTATGCCATATACTGTGCCCTGTTTGAGTTTGGCGGAATCCTTGGAGGACGCTTCGCTGATCGCATTTTGGGGTTACGAAAATCTATCATTTGCGGAGGTTGGCTGATTGCTACCGGTCATATTTGTCTCTCCGTGCAATCGGAAACTTGGGCTTTTTTCAGCGGACTATCCCTCATTGTTGTGGGGTCCGGATTATTTTCTTCAAATATTTCAGCCCTCTTAGGGTTATTTTATGAAGAGGATGATCCAAGACGAGAGGTTGGATTCACATTATTTTATGTGGGTATAAATATAGGAGCACTTATTGCTAGTCTTCTTTGCGGAGTTATTGGCGAGGTCTATGGATGGCACTATGGATTCGGCTTGGCAGCTTTAGGGATGATAGGTGGTAATTTATTGTTTTTATGTAATCGAAAAATTTTGGAAGGAAAAGGAGAATTTATAGGGGAAAGCCCACAAATTGGAGAAAAGATCTTAGGTTATTCTCTTTTATTTGCTGCACTTCCCATTTGCGCAATCATGATTGCCTGGGAAGATATTTTTCTACATGTTATTCCATGTTTTGCTCTCCTATGCGTTATCGTTTTGGGAAGAAAAATGGTTTTGTCGGGGAAATTTTCAACAACCCATTTGATCAATTTAGGTTTGTATTTGGTTGCACTAGCTCTGTTTTTTGCTGCGGAAGATCAAACAGCCTCGGCTCTTGTGGTCTTTAGTGAGCGTTATGCAACAAAAACTTTTGCCGGCATTTCCATTCCTACGACAACATTACTCAGCCTGAATCCTTTTGTGGTTATATTGGGTGGTGCAATCATAAGCAGATTAAACATTAGAAAAAATGCCATCCTTGAAATTTGTGGTTGCAGGGTTGGTTTTATCTTCTACCGTTTTTGCTGCGTTGACTTTGACTTGTCATTTATTCAATCAACAGGAGTTAGTCCCTATAGCCATTGTAGCATTGGCAATTATCGTCATTTCAATCGGAGAAATCATGCTGGCACCCGCAATTTTTTCTTATTGTTCTGAAGTAGCACCTAAAGGGTGGTCGGGAGCCACTATGGGATTACTTCCTATAGGTTTTTCCTTAGGAAATGTGATTTCAGGATTCTTAAGTAAATCGATGACGGTTCCTGAAAGCGCTACGACGAAAGAGGCGCTAGATGCGTATGGAGATGGATTTATCCAACTATCACTATTGCTTTTATTTATAGCCCTGGTCATAGTCTTCAGTCAACCTGTTTTACGTAAACTATTTAAAAATAATTATAAGGAAGTAATCACATGAAGAATATTGATATTCATTTTAAAAAAGAAATTAAAGAAGCTGATCTTCTCATAGTCCCCATGGGGCTAGGAGAAGACTTCCCTCCCTATTTGCAGAAAATTGATGGAGTCCGGCCTTATAAATACCAAAAGAGAAAATTTTCAAGGGAATGTAGGGGAGATCGTGGAATTTACTACCAATGGTTTGCACCCTATTCCAAAGATTATAATCTTAGGAATTGGAGAAACTTCAAAGTTAACAACTTTGCAGTGGCAAGAATTAGGCGGATTAATATCAACATTGATTAAAGGGCAAAAAATTGCCATAGAAGCCAGTTATCATTGGATACCCGAAATTGCTTTCGGGTTAAAATTGAGATATTGGGAATTCACAAAATATCGGACAGAAAACCCACCAAAAAAAGATAGAGATTACATTTTTGTGTGATGACCCGGTTGCATGTCTTGGGATTTTTGCGAAAAAAGAACATCTTTATCAAGGAGTTATTCTTGCCCGTGAATTAACCGTTGAACCGGCGAATCATCTCTATCCTGAGGCGTTTGCTCAGCGTTGCCTTGAATTAATCCAAGAAGGGATTGAGGTGGAAGTGTTGAATGAAAAAGCTCTTGAGGCTCTAGGGGCAAATGCTTTATTGAGCGTCGGCAAAGGGAGTGTTAATCCCCCTCGTCTCGTAATCATGCGTTGGAATGGAGGAACAAAAGATCAGCCTTTCATAGGTCTTGTCGGTAAAGGCGTTTGCTATGATTCGGGCGGTATTAATATTAAAACTAAAGAACTCGTAGAAATGAAATATGATAAGGCAGGGGCGGCTGTAGTTACAGGAACTCTATTGGCTTTGGCAAAACAAAAGGCCCCTGTGAATGTTGTTGGAGTTATTGGACTTGCTGAAAACATGCTCGATGGTGCTTGTATGAAGCCGGGAGATATTATCACTACCCTTTCCAAAAAAACTGTTGAGGTCGTTGATACAGACTATGAAGGCCGACTGATTCTGGCAGATTGCTTGTGGTATACACAGGAGAAGTTTTCACTTTCATGTATCATTGATTTTGGAACGCTCACTCCTGAGACGATAGCTCCCTTGGCTGATGAGTATGCCGGGTTATATTGTGAAGATGAAACCTTGACAAAATCGTTATTTCAAGCCGGAATTGTGAGTGGTGAAAAGGTTTGGCATCTACCCATGGGGGCTTCTTATGCAAAACAAATACGATCGGAGTATGCCGATATGCGAAATATGGGGACTCCAGGATTTGGCGAAGGAGCCGCAGCTGCGGAATTTTTAAAGTGTTTTATCAAGCCGGAAGTTAGTTGGGCACATTTAGATATAGCAGGTGTCGCTTGGACCCTCGACGATTATCCTTTGAATAAAAAGGGAATTACAGGGTTCGGAGTACGTTTGCTGATGGAGTGGATACAGAAACATTTTCCGTAATTTAATGGTCGAAGTAGATCTTTTTTATGGAGTGAATCGATAAATCGATTCACTCCATATTACGCTGTTGTTTAAGTGGATTTCCCTGATAAGAACATACTATCAAGGTTTTTGGTAAAGGTGGTAACACTTCCAATTTGTTATTTCTGCAGTAAAGTTTCTCAAGATTTTTTGGAAGTTTCGGAAGTTTCTGAAGCTCATTTGAATCAACATCCAAAACCTTTAAACTTTTAGGGAGTTCCGGTAGGGATATTAAATTATTATTCCAACAATGTAGCTCTTCTAAAAAGGGGGGTAATTCAGGGAGAGTAGTCAAAAGCATATTGCGTACATCGCAGGAAGCGGAGTCTCCCGGGAAGCTGTGGGAGTTGAGTCCAGCTATTCCTCGTGCAGTCGAAATATTCTAAGTTAGGAGGTAGTTCATCTAATGGCCGCATCTTAGAGACTATTACATTGAAATTTCACTAAACTATCCGGAAGGCGGGGTATTTCGACGAGTTCGTCGCAGTTAATGATGTTCAATTCAACTAGATTTTCAGGCAAAGAGGAAATTGACTCTAGGTCCCTGCAGATAATTGATAGGCAACGTACAGTAGAAGGAATTTTTATATGCTCTATGATGCTTTTTGGACCCATCATCGAGAGAGTAGTCAAATGAGGGGATCTTTCGAGTAATTGATTAAGATCAGATATATATGTTGGGTCAAGATCTGTTGGATATCGATCACCAGTGTTAGTCCAGATACGTGGGGTTTCAAAATTAAAGTGTGTAAGTTTTGAATATTGTTGCTCTTCGAATTTAGGAAAGGAAACAATAGCACTATTTACACATTTAAGCACCTGAAGATATGGCATCTTTTCAGGGAGAAATTTTATGTCTGAATTAGAACAATCTAGAATCTTAAGATTAGGAGGAATGGGAAAAGTATTGTTATTGTAACTTGTATTAGCAATTAAAACTTCTAGCTTTGGAGCATGTTGGATCACTTCGCTAAATACTTTCTGGCCCACAAAATTCAGATATTTCATATGGGGTAAAATAGATTCGATTTCAGCAGCGGATAGTACATACTGACAGAATCGATATTGAATTTCTTGTTTATAAATCCAATTTGCAATCCAAACAGGAACTCTTTCAGGAGCCGTTGCGTAGAATCCACGTATTGTATTCAACGATTCAATGCGTTCCTCTTCAGTTTCTGAAGGTAATTCTGAAAGAATTAAATCGAGCGCATAAGGATGGCTGAATTCAGGTGATTTTTGAGGGGCAAAATGTTTGATGGCAAGAATGATTATGCGTTCAACACTAAGAAATAACGGGCCCCTCTCTGGGGATCCATATAAGGTTCTAAGTAAAACATTTAAAGTACTGAAAAGCATTTCTCGATCATTTTGCGTTTGATTTTTGTCGGTAATGGTATTGGAGAATTCTTTAAGAAGTATTTTTATTCTACGAAGCATTCTTTCTGAAATGACGGGGGCTGCTCGCGTGCTTATTTTTGCTTTCTTATTCGCTGGAGTATAGACGAAACCTTCGAGCCTCCCTATGAGATTACTTATTGGTGAAATATGATTCATGTTACTATCAATCCTTGCTGTATGAAATCTCATACTTTAATGGGTTATAGCTACAGTCCAGATCCAGAAGTTTCCTTGGTAGAATTGGAAGGTCTACCAGTGCGTTTTCAGCACAATATAATATTTCTAAACTTTTAGGGAGTTCCGGCAGGAATGTTAACTCATTACACCGACAGGCTAACTTTTGTAAGAAAGGTGGTAATTCTGGCAGAGCGGTCAAAAACATTTTAGTACATATCAAGAATGCGGAGGGTTTTAGGGAGCTGTGGTAGTATAGTCCAGATTTTACTTGAGCAGTCGAAAAATTCTAAGTTAGGAGGTAGTTCATCTAATGGCCGCATAATATGACAGTTGTGACAATTGAAACTTCACTAAACTATCTGGCAGTTGGGGTATATCAAGCAAGTTCATGGCAGTTTTTGATATTCAATTCAGAAAGTTTTTCAGGCAAGTAGGAAATTGATTCTAGGTTTGAACAGTGAATTGACAAGCAGCGCACACTCGAAGGAATTTTTATATGTTCAATGATGCTTTTTGGGCCCGTCATTGAGAGAGTTGTCAAATGAGGGGATCTTGCGAGCAATTGATTAAGCTCTGTTATAGATTTATTGTGATCAAAATCTTTGACGTAATAACCACCTATTACAGAGGAGATGCTTGGTATTGGGGTTTCAAAGGAAAAGTGTGTAAGTTTTGAATATTGATGTTCTTTGAATTTAGGAAAAGAAATAATGGGACATCCTTTACATTTAAGAACCTGAAGATGTGGCATCTCATCTGGAAGAAATTTTAATTCCCAGGATTCACGACAATCAAGAATCTTGAGATTAGGAGGAATTTCAAAGGTTTGACTAGTTCTATTTACAATTAAAACTTCTAGTTTCGGGGCACATTGGATCACTTCATTGAGTTCTTCTTCATCATTAACATACCTATAATCATCCCCAAAGTTTAGATATTTCAGATGAGGTAAAATAGATTCGATTTCAACATCGGACAGTAGATAATGATAGATTCGATATTTAATTTCTTGTTTATAAATCCAATTTGCAATCCAAACAGGAACTCTTTCTGGAGCCGTTGCATTGAATCCACGTATTGTATTCAACGATTCAATGCGTTCCTCGTCAGTTTCTGAAGGTAATTCTGAAAGAATTAAATCGAGCGCATAAGGATGGCTGAATTCAGGCGATTTTTGAGGGGCAAAATGTTTGATGGCAAGAATGATTATGCTTTCAACACTAAGAAATAACGGGCTCCTCTCTGGGGATCCATATAAGGTTCTAAGCAAAACATTTAAAGTACTGAAAAGCTTTTCTCGATCATTTTGCGGTTGATTTTTGTCGGTAATGGTATTGGAGAATTCTTTAAGAAGTATTTTTATTCTACGAAGCATTCTTTCTGAAATGACGGGGGCTGATCCAGTGCTTATTTTTGCTTTCTTAATCGCTGGAATATATACGATATCTTCGAGCTTTCCTATGAGATTTTTTACTGGCGAAAGATTGTTCATAAAAACATCCTGATTTTGAAGGTATAGGCTACATAGCTTCTGATTATTCATCAAGATATTAAATCGGAGAGCCAACTAGACCCTTATCCCCCCTTATCCCCCTTTCAACGGGAAATAACTAATAGACCTTAGGCAAACAATTAACAGGATAAGCATGATCGCAAGCGGCAGGATTAAAAAAGGATAAGAAAAAAGAGAAAAAATGTATGAATTATCAATCTATTTTTCTCATCTATTTATTTTTTTCTTATCCTTCTTTAATCCTGCCGCTTGCGATCATGCTTATCCTGTTAATTGTTTGCCTAAGTTCTAGTAGTTATGCTCGCGATCGCATTTTTCTTCTAAACGCTTCGAAGCAGCTTCGGAAAGGAGGTCACAATGCATCCGCATTTCGTCATCAAAAAAAGCCGATCCAATCTCTTCATCAATAATGTGTGTCGCAAGAAGATCCAAAGCATCAGTCTCTGAAGATATATTTTCCGCATAAACAATACGCCGGCCTCGTTTTGAAGGTTGATTATCATCGATTGGATACTTCACAGAATTAATCCACGAGTAATTAGTCCTCATTATCTCTAAAGGTTTACCCGTTAATCGGGAAAAATACTGCATTGTCACTTCTCCAATGCGGGGCATGGAAGGACCCATGATAATCGCGGCAAGTCGATTCCATTCGTCTGTAGGAATCTGTTTCTTCCATGTTTGCACTTGTTCATGTAAAGCATCGAGCTGAAAATAGGCCGCTTCAGAGGCGTTTTCAAGTAACATAGGAGCTATATCTCTAAAAAAGGAATCGTTTTGGATTTGAATTATTTTTTTTTGCACTAGCAGTTGGTCAATATAGTTTGCTGTACTAACCAAACTTTTTTCTTGCATCTCCACAAGAGCTGGGTCCATAGCTGTATTTTGCAATGAGGTCTTAATTTTGTCAATTCCATGTTTTATTCCTTCTAATTCCCTAATCTGATTTGGGGTGAATGCGGTTTCCTTTTCATATGTCGATAAAAGGACATAAAGCATCAATGTGATATGATCCACAACTTTCAGTTGATGATATATCTTTGGAATATATTTTACTTCAGTCCTTTGGGCTTGATAATAAAGAACGAGAAAATCTCCTTTTGCAATAATAATCGGGCCGACTTTTTTTAAAGCCGCTGCTTTCGCATCTTTATAGACCTGGCGAAAATTTTGATTCGATTGCTCAAGCTGAGAAGCTAGTGTGCTTTCACTTGTATTTGAATCGGCAAAACAATAGACGCATGAAAAGATTGTAAGCAAATAACAGTGGTTTAAGAAATTCATCATCAGATACTCAATTGCATGTTGTACAAATTTGCATAGGTGCCTCCCTTTGCGATTAATTCGCTATGGGTTCCTTGCTCTTCAATCCCATTATCTGTTAAGACAATGATTCTTTGAGCATGACGGACGGTGGATAAGCGATGCGCAATCACTATCGTTGTGCGGTTGGCAGTTAACTTCTCCAATGAATCTTGCACGGCCTTTTCACTTTCATTATCCAACGAACTCGTAGCCTCATCAAAAATGATGATCGCAGGGTCTTTCAGGAAAACACGAGCCACACTCAGCCTTTGCTTCTGCCCGCCCGATAATTTCACTCCCCGTTGCCCTATATCTGTGGCATACCCATGTGGTAACTCCATAATAAAATCATGGGCATTCGCTTTTTTGGCTGCTTCAATAATTTCTGCTTCGCTAGCATCCAATTTCCCATAACGAATATTGTCGAAAACTGTTCCTGCGAACAAATAAACATCTTGCTGGACAATGCCAATATTTCTTCTCAAGGATCTCATAGTCAGATTTCTAATATTCTTCCCATCTACCAAGATTTCCCCTTCACTGACTTCATAAAATCTCGGAATCAACGAACATAATGTCGTTTTTCCAACTCCGGAGGGACCTACCAATGCAACATATTCTCCAACTTTAATATTCAGGGAAATATGTCTTCAAAACATGGTCATAGTCTTCTTTATACTTAAAACAAACATTTCTAAATTCGATATTTCCCTGGACATTGTCTAAGTTCATCAGCATCGGAAGCGTCTTTTATATCAGGCTCTACCTCCATAACTTCCATAAAGCGATCAAAACCGGACATCCCCTCTTGGTAAAGTCTGGAAAAATTTCCCAATCTCTGTATAGGTTCGTTGAGAATGCCAATATAAAGTACAAAAGTAAGTAAATCGGCTAGATTCAAGGACCCTTTTACAATGCTAACTCCCCCAAAAATGACTACAGCAACAGTCATGAGTTGTGTTAACATGATCAATCCCTCATAAAAATACATCTCGCTTTTATAACCAAATTTTCTGCTGTCAACAAACCGATTGTTTTCGTTAGCAAACTTTGCCTTTTCAATGGGTTCGTTAGTAAATGACTTTACAACGCGAATGCCTGAAAGGGTATCTTCGACTTGCGCGTTGATATCGCCAATTCTATCTTTGCTTTTCCTTAAAGCAATCTTCATTTTCTTGTTTGTCAAATATCCATACAAAACCATAAGCGGAACAAAAAGAATGACGATCAGAGCAAGCTTAACATTGATATTAATCAAAATGATGGCTCGCTCCGATGAAATTCAGCGAGGAAAGGACGATATCTTCAGGGCCATGATGATATAATTCTGAAAGATCGAAGGAATCGTTTGTGATCCGAGTCATGAGCTGACCCGTTCTATGTTCATCATAGAAGTTGAATGATAGTTTTTGATAATGATCAAATAATTCACGGCGCATATCCGCTTCCATCAGCGCCCCCATGACATGCCCCTGATAGCCAACAAACGCGCTGCATGCTGTATGGAGAGCAACTATCGCAAGCATGACGCCCCCCATAATATAGATTTGACTGAGAGTATCCGGCGTATCGGTTGCTAATAAGTTTTGAGTGATATAGCGAATGCATAAGGGAATCGCTAGTATACTTACAGAAACCATAAGAGCGCATGCCATGTCAGCACAAAAAAGCCCCTTGTAGGGCCTGTAATACGACAGAAATTTCTTCATTCGTGGATTCATAAAAAACCTTTTATTATTTAAGTTAAGACTATAACAAAAAGGTCCATAAACTACATCAAATGTTTCATTTTTGGGAAATCACTTCTGTATAAATAGAGTTCTGAAGCGTTTATTGAGGAGTTCAACATATTTTTTTTGATAAGTTATCGATAGGAAGCTTTTATTGATAAGCAAAATCCATTCGGGATAAATTTTTTGAATATTATCCAATTCGCGTTGAATGGTGACTGAGTTAAGTTTTAAGCGTTCTTGGCCATAGTAATCAATGAGATGTTCTCTTTTAAGATTGCTTTTCTTTCCCTTTATTGGGAGAGCGAGTTCCTCATCATTTTCTAAGACAATGTTCGAATTCACAAGATCATAGGCTGGCGTTAATTCTATTTTCATAGGACGGCGAATGAGTGAAAAATTCTTGAGGTGCATATCATCATTACCGACTAAAAAACAAAAAAGTGTAATCCTGAAAAGTTTAAGTTTCTCCAAAATTGGGAAGGAGCAATATGTGTCAATGATAGGAATCAGCTTTTCCATGCTACTGTCATATTTGGTTTTTCTGGATGCGTTTGAAAGTTGTGCAAAGTCTTCAATGGGTAATTTTTTTGCATGACCATAGCGATCAAATCTTTTGATAAAGTAACTTAAAGTACCATCCTCACCGTATACCATCCCATGGACAGGCGTTTCTATTCCGATCATGGAGGCCAGTCGCATAGTTAGGTCTTCATTTTGAGGGAGTTCACTAAAATAGGGATGGGGGGGTTTAAGGATATATGTTCCTTTTGAATCCACCACTTCAAAACAGTGTTTAGGAACGTTAAGTCTGACGCTTAATTTAGGTTGTACCCCTTGAATGGAAAGCTTTGTCGCATATTTCGCTGCCAAAGAAAGTTGTTCCTGTGCTGTGTAAGGAAAAATAAAGGGCTCATCAAGACTTTTGGCAAGTAATTTTAGCCCCTGCGGAGAATATTTATTCTGCCCACATTCTTCGTAAGTAATCGGACAGCGATTCATTCAAAAGCCTCTACAGTAACATTTCCAACCAGATCGTGGCCAACCGCAATGAGTTGCTGTAATAGATCATCTGCATCTATTTTTGCTCCCTTCAATAAGGCTTCCAGTTGCATTCCTTCAGGAAGCAGTCCATCAAAAAAAGGTGGAAAGGTTGCATATTCGAAAGTTTTCTCGCTTACAGGCATCAAAAGGGAGACAGGCTCTCCATGATAATTCTCGTCATATGTAAAGTTGTATTTGGTTCCTCTGATTTGTTCTTCCAGTATCTAGAGTATTGACCATTCACAAAAATTTTTGCTTTTTTCATTTGAAATACTCTTCCATATAAGGGCTTTTGAACTCTATGGTGATATTAAGAACTTCCAAAATATGCTGTAAGGTACTTAGCTTGACAGATATTTTTCCGTGCTCCACATCATAAATAAATGTCTTGCCAACTCCAGCAAGCTTAGCTAGTTCATCGCGTGACAACCCACTTTTTTCCCGATGGAATAAAATGATTTTCCCTAATTCAGGAAGAATGTTATTCATAATTTTTTCCCGTTATTACAGTAAAATATTACATAAAAGCATTTAAATCGACAAAAATCTTTATAATTGTGCTTTTCTTACTGTTAAAGCAGTAAAATACGGTGAAAAACTACTTTTTTTGTAAAAAACCTTTCCTTTACGTTAATTTTTACCTATATAGCAGTAAAACTACATCAAATATTCCATTTGTTTTAACCAAATTGCCATATGATGAATAAGGATACCTTCAGGATACTTTAGAATATCTGCTGATTCTATTTGATCATATGTTAGCTTTTTCGATAGCAACATATTACTGATTGCTTTCGCAGCTTCTTCTCGAAAATAAGAATCTGCATTGGTTAATTGATGTAAAAGATATTCTAAAACAGATGAACATTGTTTTTCACTGAGATGAGGAACCAATGCCGACAAGATACTAGCCGCACCATACACCCCTCTTTCAATGGATGATAATTCAGAAATGTGCAAGAAAATTTTTTCTGCATTTTCAGAAGATAGTCGTGGGGCAATTTCAGTAAGAATATAGCAAGGGTTCTGAGTTTTTATTATACGAGGTAAAATAGAGTCGAATTTTTCCTTGTTAAGCATTAAAAGCAGCCCTATAAAGCTTCTTGAAATATCACACGATGTATGAGCCTTATCTTCGAAACTTTTCATATGCCATTCTAAAAATCTAGCAAATTGCTGTTCAGTGAATTTTGGCGCTAGGTTCGTTAAAATTTCAACCGCTTTAGTGATGCATGACATCTCTGAATAATTTCCAAGGCGGCTAATTGTGTTAAATAAGGGTTCAAAAATACTATTCCTGTGATTATTATTCAGCATAGGCACTAATGAACTTAGAGTTGTCAATGCAAGTTCTCTCCAAAAAGTAAATTCCTTTTCAAAGCGATTAACAAATAATTCTAAAAAGCACGAAATTTGTTCAGCGGTGAGTCTTGTTCCTATGCCTATTAGACGATAAAAGGCTCCTTGACAAACAAGTGGATCCTCAGAAGACAAATTCTCATAGATGGGACCAAAGATACTTGCTATTTGATCCTGACTGAGCCTCGAAGCAATCTCTTCCAATGTATCGAGAGCCAATCCACTAATTTCTTCGCGGACATTCTCTAAATTTTCGACCACAGGGTTGATGATATCATTGATCTCTTCAAAAGAAAAATGTTGGTGAGTCATCTTAAACATATCTAAGGCGAAAATGTTTGAATTCCAATTTTGATGGTTCAATCTAAACTTGATGAATTCGAGCAAGCATGGGATTTCATCTTTAGTTAATTTAGGGATTAAAACACTTAAAGTTTGCCTAGCAGTTATAAGACTGTTTTGCACAAAATCAAATGAATTCAGGATGATTCTAATCGAATCCAGACATAGCTCCGAAGTTAACTTAGGCGCCAGGGCAGTTAATATGCCAAAAACAGTTTCACAACGAAAAATAGTTTTTTGATCGTTCCAAAGTATGATTAAATTCACTGTGTTTAGGGTTTGTTCGTGTGTCAGAGAATTCGCTATTATCCTTAATACCTTCAGCCCAGAAAATTTGTCACTTGAGGAATCAGTCTTAAATTGTGTTTGGATAGATTTGTAAATGCAATCGGTTTGCTCCCTATTAAGTTTTGGAGCCATCAGCATTAAACAGAAAGTTGCCTCTTTATAAATTTCATGATCGTATAACTCTCTAGGAATCAGTCCCAAAATCATTTTGAACTCTTCCTCGGTTAGCTTTGAGACATTATCCAACAAACAAATAATACCGATACGACGTAGATCTTTGAGCTCTTTCCGTAGCTGATCGCAAGATCTATCAATAATGTATTCTAGTTTGCTTTCTTTTTGTGAGGGAGTTAGGGATTTTTCTAATATCTTCATTACTCGATAACTATGTATCGTGGTAGCTGGATTATATATTTGTTTGATGAGATAATCTAAAAATTTCTCCAACTGCCGGTCAGGTAGTCTGTGAATAAGGTCTGTTAAAATGTCCCTAGATTTTATATATAGGGGATAACCCTCCTCCAATTTACTGATGAGGCAATCCGCCATTTTCTCGATTGGCAATTGAATGTTTTTTTGGGAAGAAATGACCAACAAACCTGGCACTCGTTCCGGTGGACGAAATTTAGGATTTCTCACAACATTGAGAATGAAATTTGAATCGAATTTAACTTCGAGGAAGTTCGGATTGAAAGACCAGCAACGGAGAATTCCCATTTGGCACCCTAGCATTAAATCAGATCTAAATATCATTGTTGTTGCAACAAAATAGATACGTTTGCTGACATGTCTAAGTGTAAGTAATTCCTTGGCAGCATTATTTTTAAAAATTTCTCCCAATACATCATTTGTCAGACCCATTAATGAAAGGGTGATTGCTCCGTTATTACTCAAACTCATTTTCAAGACACTCCATTTGATTTAACCATTTTGAGAAGGCACGTATAACCATCCCATTGAGAGAATTTTTGGTTCCATAATAATGTTTTATTTGTGCATAGGAGCACTTTCTCAATACTAAAAGATAGCTTAAAAAACTCATAGCCTCTTCAGATACGGGCATATAAATGTCGGTTAATAGTTCTATCAAATGTCCTAATATTTCTGAAAATTGTTCCTTAGAAATTGCAGGGGCTAGTTGAGATAAGGTCTTGAGTGCCTCTTTACGTGAATTCCAATCTTTATCCTTTAACTTTCCTAGGATAGGCCCTAAAATAATCCCGAGTTGTACAGGATTAAGTTTTGAGGATAAGGCGATAAATATTCGGAAAGCATTTAAACGGACAAAATGGTCCTCATCATATAATTTGTTAAGGGTGGGTTGTAAAATACTTGTCGTTTGTTCAGGTGTAAGCTTAGAGGAAATCGCTATTAAAGCACTTGTACTACATTTACGAACCAAAAAAAAATCGCTATCAAATTTGTTAATGATAGGCACTAAAACTTTTTCGACATGTTCCGCGCTGAATTTAGAGGCCAGTGTTTTTATAATTGTTAGAGCCATTATATGCGATGCAGGGTTAGTATCTAATGTAAGTGTATTAATGATTTCTCTTAAAATAATGAAAATGTGATCGGAAGTCAGTGAGGGGGCAAGTGCGGTTAGGGTTTCGCAAGCTTTATTTCTGACGAACAGGTCCCCATCGTTTAATCTATCAATAAGTTGAACTAATATTCCAGTGATTTGCTCACTAGTGAGATGACTCAATACATCGTATAAAGCATTAATAGCCTCAAGACGCAAGAGAGCAACACCATTCAAGTGTTCATGAACTTTTAATAAAATGGTCTCGATTTGATCTGGGGAGAATTTCGGTGATATTTTTTTTAGTGTCTGTTTTGCAGAATAATGAATCACTTCATTACTACACCTCAACTTGATTAAAAGTGGGGGCATGACAACTGCAATTTGTTCCGGATTGAACAAGGGTGATGACAACATTAAGATCTTTAAAGCTGCAATATTACAATCATGATTATTATTTTTCAGCACTTCAAGAATAAAATCCAAGAGGGCCGGTATTTCATCTGTAGTTAGTTTCGGGGTAACCTCAGAAAAGAATTTTATTATTTCTCCATAAGTAAATCTGGAAACATTTCTAGAATTTATTAATCGAATGATAGATGTGATATACACCAACGCGTATTGTGGAGTAAGTTTAGGAATTAGTGCTCTACAGGCTTTTATCGCTGCTATGATTTCATCTTCTGATTGATAAACGATTTCTAAAACTAATTTTGATACATCTGAGGTCTGTGATATGGATAGCATTGGAGCTAATGAAACCAAGGTATTTAAAACATTGATTCGAATATCAACGTTACCATTCGCTAGTTTAAGTTTTATTATATCGATCATTCGTAATATTTGTCCGGGTGTCAGAGCAGCTGCTAAGACAGCTACAGCTTCAAAAGGACCTTGTAGATTGCGACGATCCTCTCGACATAGTTCTTCTTCGATGAGATTAAAAATACTTGTGATTTGTTCAGTGGTTATTTTAGGGGATAGACGCTTTAACCAATAAAGAAGCTCTGATACAAAAGTGTTTTTTATGTCGTTTGCACAAATAATAGGTTTTACAAATCTAGAAAGTTGATCAAAAGCAAGCTCGGGCACTAAATTCGTGAATGAGTTTAGCGCGATGTGACGAATGGTACATTTTTCAGAAGTTAATTCTTTATTTTCATCGATAATAGGTTTCAAAATGACAGTCATTAGATCGGGATCAAGAGGAGCCAAGAACTCCAAAACAGAATCTTTATAGAATTGATTTGTGCCGTATATTTCATCAAGGGTATTTTCTAATAGCCATGTGAATTGTTTTTCATTTAGATTAGGCGTCAACCTCTTTAGGATTTCCATAACTGAGTGTTTTGCTTTTGCGTTAAGTTCATTTAATTTACTAATCAGATGTTCAGCAATTTTATGCGTGGGCAATTTAATACTATTTTGAGAAGAAATAAGAATCAGACCTGATATCCTATCTTGAAGTTTGAGGTTGGGATTATGAATGACTCTTAAAATGCTATTTATATTGATTTTGTCACTGATAAACTTAGGATTGAAAGACCAGCAGTGGATCAGTTTTCTTTGCCAATCTATTTTTGCTGAACAGTTAAAGATAAGCTCCGTAGCAAAAATGTATAGTTCCTTGTCAATCAACCTAAGTGCACACAAAACGGCCGAATTATCGTCTTTCAAAATATTGTACTTTACCTCCATAGGTAAATCTTTGAATGGAAAGATGGGAGTAGTTTGCACATTACCATTATTCAATGGGTTCATTAATTATCATCCAAATTTTTAGAAAAATTATACCTAAAAGTAAGTATAAAATCTACTTCATAAGCAATTTCATATAACCTCTCTCTGTAAAGACTTAATTAAATATTTATGTTGACATAATGACCTTAGTATTCTAGGATTAGGATAGGTATACACAACCAAATAAAGTAGATGGGGGCCGAAATGAAACGTAAAAAAAATAAAAGCAATGGTGACGATCCAAAACCTCTCAATTTTGATCATGATGAGGAGAAAGGACCTAGTGATCATTTAAAAAAACCATTTATGACTCCAGCTGATGAGAGAGGTGATAATGAAGACGATCAATACTACGAAGAAGAAGAGGCTATCAGCCCGGAAGAAGTAGAAAAACGAAAAGAAGATGACGATATCTAGGGCCATGCATTAAATATATAGCAGAAAATCTCATAAGGAATTAAGCTTGCTGAATTTTAACCCCTTGAGATTGAATCAACATGTATTATTCAGAGAAATTCAACAGCATCACTCATTTAGTCGGAGCCATCCTAGCTATTATGGGGTTTGGCTCCCTTCTAACTATAGCCGTCCAACAACAGAATATATTAATTTTTATCGGCTTCACTATCTTTGGGCTAACCCTGGTCATGCTTTATAGCATTTCAACTTTATACCACAGCTTTCAGAGTCCGATTTTAAAAAACGTATTCCAAAAACTCGATCATATTTCGATTTATTTACTTATTGCAGGTACATACACTCCTTTCACCTTGGTTACACTGATTGGGGGTAACGGATTGCGGATTTTAGCTGCCGTCTGGAGCTTGGCCCTCATTGGAATCACATTAGAGTTAGCTCTCAAGAAACGTATGGAAGCTCTTCAAATCATGATTTATTTAGTGATGGGATGGTTGATAGTTATTGATTTTGATGCGGTAAAACAAGCGCTCCCTGAAGCCGGTATGTATTGGTTAGTAGCAGGAGGACTTGCCTATACCGTGGGTGTTATTTTTTATGTTTTAGACCATAAAAAGCTTTTAAAACATTCCCATGGCATCTGGCATTTATTCGTTTTGTGTGGATCCCTCTTTCATTTTATTGCTATCGTCGGTTACGTGAGATAGCAGCGTTGTCCTACATACGTATGTAGCGAGGCGTGTCCAACGTTTACTTGTTAGATACAAACTATTTTTAAAACACAGAGCAATCATCGCCCCCTTACCGGGAAATAACTAATAGACGTTAGGCAAACAATTTTCAACGCAAAGAGGAAGAGGTTCGCAGAGGCGCTGAGAATGAATAAGAAAAAAACAATCATTTTCTTTCTCTGCGTCTCTGCGAACCTCTCCTACTCTGCGTTGAAAATGGGCTGCTTAACGTCTATTATTAACTCTCTCTATTGAAAAAAGAGTTATTTAGGAGTTCACGCAGAACACCAGACGCTTAAAACTGAGATCAGTTTTATTGAGAAAGGAATTTAGTTTCAAGCATTAACAGACATTTTATATTTTACTAATGTTTTTTCTGTATCTACTAAAATGATCTCAGTTTTAAGCATCTGGTATAAACTCTTACTCTCTGTGTTCTCCGTGAACTCTGTGTTTTGAAATCAGTTTGTATAAAACAAGTATTTTAATTTACCCACTCACTAACTCAAAAGTGCTTCATATGCTTTTTTAGTTCCATTGCCGGCACCATTTCGAATCCACATTTACCATAAAACTCGGTTGCTGTTTCGTTTCCATCCCACACGAAAAGGCCAATAGAAATATATTCCTTATCTTTGATTTTATCGATAAGATGATCCATCAATGATATGCCGATCCCTTTGCCTTGATAATCCGGGTGCACGCAGATATCATAGAACATACACATGATGCCATCTTCGAGAATTCTGCCGAAAGCGATCAACCTTCCATTTTCCCTGATAGACGCAACATATGTGGAAACATCCAAAATACGCTGCCATTTCTCTTCCGATTGATGGAAACTCTTACCCCAACCCACACTTTCTGTGAGAGTATTTATCTCATCAAAAGTGATCCCTTTCTTCGAATCTGTAATGATTGCTTTCATAAATTAAATCCGTTCCTTCTTGATTAGTTTGAATAGTATCGTTAAAATCTTCGCCATGTCCATCGTCCGGCAATTCCCAAAACACACCCTCTTGCGGCGCAATAGAATCCCAGCCTTTACCGCTAATAATTTGTGCGTGCCCCGTACATGTAGTATGGGGACCCCCCCGCCACCTTTCTATAAGTATCCCCTTCCTACCCATTAATGTAGAGCACTTTTCACCGGTTAAATTTCCTATCACCTCACCTTTGCGCCATTCACAGTCGGGAGTCCCAAAGGTTTTTCTCATAAATTTGTCTAATTCCGTCAGTCGAAAAATATATTGCTCTCCATTCTTTCCGGAAACGGTTTCTCCAGGAATTGCAGGTATCTTGTACCCAGCTTGTTGCAGAACATAACTGATTCTTGAGGCACAACCATTTATAAAACTTTTACTATCAAAATTCTGTTTCAATTTTCCTCCAACGACCTCTTTCAACTGCCATATTTCTTTGACTTCAGTATATGCACGCTTAGCTTGGGAATATGTTGGTCTTTGCGCAGGACGACTCTTAGCCGCAACCAGGCGCACCATAGCTTTTTCGTCCATGTATGTTCTCAGGGAATCATGTAAAGAATCTTCGGAATCGAAACTTCGTTGAGGAGGTGTAAAGATTGGAAAATATGGAGTGATAGCACTAATTTTGTCTGTAGTCGCAGCCAAAGTATCACAAACCGCAACTTTACCAATTTGGAAGGAAGTACAACCCTCTCTAAACCCGTAAACTATTTGAGACATTTCCTGAATCGATTGATTCACTGTGCGACTAATTTCATTTGAGGAAAGTCCCTGCGCTCTCATTCTCCGAATCGATTCCTTAATTTGGCTCGCTTTTCTCCGAATCATTCCCGTCTGGGAAGGTGTACGATTATTTCCCGCCGTAAGCCATTCGCTTTCGGCACGGTCTATTTGTCGCTCAAGTTCTGCATCTGAAGACTCCGTCTGAGGCATCAAATAAATTGTCGTTGGATATGGAGCTATTTCGTTCATATTTACCTACTTTTTTAAGGAATCCTAATGCTTTTCTTTAAAGTGTCCATTTACTTTATGAAACAATTTCATTGCCAAAGATGCAACAGTTGGGGTTGCCAATAGTCCTATACCTAGCACATGTGAGCGTATGGCTAAATTTTTAACATTTCTCCCTAAAATCTTATTGTTTTCTAAACTCCATCTTCCATAGTCTCCAACCTTCATTTCAGTAGACTTACCTAATGAGTAAAACGTCAAGCTACCGCCTATCATTGCACCACCTAATACATAACATCCTGTTGCAATCATATTTTTCTCCATTTTTATAATTTAATACGTTTTTTAGGGCAGTGGTTGTATTCGGCCAATTCTCAAACCTGGATAGGTGTTTAAGAGTTGGCCGAAATTAAACCATAATCCGTTTTTTGCAAAAAACTTGGGCCGATTCTAGATTTAAGCTCCAATATTACTGCTAACACTTCAAGGGGTCAAGATCATTCCGATTATTTTCGGCTTTTAGCAATTCACTTTTATTTTATGGCGTGATAACTTTTTTTGGATTAGCTTCACCCATTCTTTCTCCGGTTACCGGATCAAATTTACCTTTGTGCTTACCTCTTGAATTATATTTCTCCACATAACCATGGCGGCTGTCCCATTCGTATATATACTTTTTGTCAGCCCAACGCTTTCTTTGGACTCCCCCACCTTTGACATTTGCCTTTGATTTCACTTTAACTGCTTCAGGAAATGCTTTCAGCACATCCGGAGCGCGAATGGGCAGAAACGTTCTTGAAATGGTCCGGGTTGCCACATCGGTTATTTTCTTTAATTGCAATGTGCCGGCTTCATCCGCCATGAATCTTGCAATATTACTTGAAATGGAGGAGGAAGCTGCTGGTAATTCAGGAAGGGGCATTTCTTTTTGTACAGTACCTAGATCTATTTCACCAAAGACACGGTTTACCCTTTCTACAGCAATTTCGACGAGTTTTTTATCATATTGGGCTGTAAGAAGATAGTTAAGGGCCATTATTTCGAAATAGAGACGAGCAAACGTTTCTGAAGATTCAGATAATGAAACAGGTATGAGTTCCCGATAACCCTCAAAATATTCTGCTATGATTTTCTCAACTTGCTCCTGAGAATATCCATAGCGAGCTCCTAGATGGTACATGGAGACAACAATCTCCTGTTGATCAAAGGCAGGTATACCGTGAGGTTCTCCTACACGATTGACCGAGGCCATCAATGTTCCCGTATCGATTACTGTTAAATTATCTTGATCGTAAAAGATATTATTATGGTAGGCATCCCCATGAACAATCCCGGCTCTACCAGGGTTCTGTTTCATGGCATTCGAAATTACTTCAACATGCTTCAACGTAATAGCCGTGGGTATTTCTAATTTGTTCAAACGAAAAAATACACTTTCTGCAATAACTGAGATTTCTAGGATTTTCTGTTTGATATACACTTCTGCAACGGGTAATGATGAATTCACAGCGCCTATTTCACCAAAAAGTCGCCCTATTTTTTTCGCAGGTATCGGAAGATTAAGCTCAAACAATTCACCAATTTTCTTACCTGTAATATGAGAATACATCACCAAACCTTTCTCACTACCATACTCAGTTCTGTACATGCCGATATCACCGATATCAGGTAATAAAGCATTGTTGAGGTTTTTGGCACGCAGGAGTGTATTAGAGGCAATTTCAGGTATAAAACCTGATACCGGTGATCTTGTCGCTATAAATTCCTTGACGAACCCTATTGGAACGCCTTTTGCATCCCAAACAGTGTGAAGAGTGTTCCCACTTCCCGGATTTTCAACAGTTGTTATTGTGTATGGTTCGTGAATCGTATTTTGAATAAAAGATTCAATGGGTGAAAGACTCTTCGTTCCAAAATACTTAGGGACTGTCCCACTTTCCATAAGCGCTTTTACTTCGATAAAGGGAGGAATGCTTGTTTGGCCAGGAGGTAATTCTGTGGCTTGCCGCGTAATTGCAATGGCCTTCTCATTATTTACAGCACGAAAAACAGGATTTTGGGGTTTGGGTAAGGCAGGATAAGCCGGGGGTGGGGCCGTTATGAATTTGGTAGAAGGAGAACTTAATTTGGCGGATGCCTTCGGACCCAATAATAATTTTGTTGGGGTCGATTGGGTAGATTCAGGTGCCAGAAGAAAAGTGGGATGTTGTTTCCCCGAAATCGGATCCGAAGCTCTTTGGATTTTAACTTCATGATTGTTGGAGAGAAGAAGTTTTTCTCTAGTTAGAGCTTTATTTGCAGGAGCGGCAACTCTAGAAGGAATAAAAACTTTTGCAAGCCGGAGAACCCCCATCATTCCAGCGCTTACAGCTGCCGTAGAAGTAACTGTTCTGAGATCTTTCTCACCTTGATGAGCCATTTCGGAAGAAAGACCATGTTCCATGAGGAAATAAGTCATCCCTTTTGCTTCTTCAGTGAATACAGATATTACCTTTTGTGCCATGGGTTTAGCACCCACTGCAGTTACAACCTCTTTAGCAACCTCTACAACACCCTCAGAAAAATCCAATGTTATTTCACAAACCTTCTTCGTTGTTGGATTGAGATTACAACCGTA
Organism: Waddliaceae bacterium; assembly: GCA_963822595.1. GTDB lineage: Bacteria > Chlamydiota > Chlamydiia > Chlamydiales > Waddliaceae > CAVRUH01. The sequence goes on from CAWGIG010000001.1 coordinate 27,899, forward strand.
TGTAACTGCTGCGGATACCCCTTTCTCTATTCCTTCGATTGTAGCTGCAGCTACCCTCATGCCTACCGCTAGGTGTACGGCATCTTCATGGAGATCCATCATCGATTTTTGAAAAGCATTGGGCTCACGTTTGGGCTTTGACTCCCTTGCTTGAGTCAAGCGTTCCATCCCTTTCGCATTCATGTAAGCGTTTATAGCATCCTGATATACATAAGTATTAAAATCACGTTGTGGGGGCAAAATAGGCTGAAACGTAAAATCCAATGTACTAATTTTTTTACTAGTAGCTTGCAAACCATTTGTGACCTCTTGCCTATGGCTATCAAAAGAGGCAACACCATTACGGACTTGTGAAACCTCAATATTGAATTTCCGGAAGGATTGTTCGAAAGTTCGATTGATCACATCCGATGAAAATCCCATGGCTCGCATAGATCGCATGGATTCCCTAATTCGGTTTGCCTCCCTTTGAGGAAGTTTCCTATACAAGGCCTGATTTTTTTCTGACAAATCCTTTATATCAGCAGAATAATCCGCGGTATTATCAGGTAAATAGGGAACCTCGGGTTGAGACAACAAGTAACCTGTCGTTGAAAAAGATGTAACTGAATAATCCATAATAAACTCCTTATGCTATGGTACATCCGACAGCAGCAGAACCATTACCGGCACTCACTGTTACAGGGCATTCTAAAACCCAACTGATAACCACTGAAGCAACTAAGCAGGCAACTTGCATCAGCCAATCTGCCTTCTTTTCGTTTATGGCAGCTTGTGTGTTATTAATTTCTACTTGCAATTGCGCGTTGGCGCGTTGGACATTATTTATATCCACACCTACTGCATCAATTTCTCTCTGAAGCCTATCTGCATCAGCTCTCAATTCTCGTGCTTCTTGAAGCAATTGTTCTGCCCTTGCAATTTGCACATTTCTTACAGCCAGATCATTCGCAGCTGCTTCTGCAATATCATGTCGAAGAGCTTGAAATTCTGCATCTACCCTTTGCATAACCGCCGCTTGACGAGCTTGAAACTGTTCTTCATCCCATTGCAATCGTGCATTTAACTGATTCAAATCGGGAATAAAATTAGCTTCCTCCTGATCACGCTGAGCTCCCAAAGCATTCAATTTACGGATTTGCTCGATAACATCAGCAGGCAAATGAGCCCCTTGTACCGTATCCTGTTTCTCTTGAGCAATCCTTGGGGAATAGAGGGCAGAATAGGGGTCCGTCATCTTACCGATGATGAGTCTCAATAAAGGATTATGGTCTTCGAAAATTTCTCTTGGTAAAGGGTCATTCTCCCCACCTGGAAAACGAAGTATCGATTCAAGCTCTTTGGCGAATCTTTCAATAACCGATTGAGGATTGGGATGATTCAAAGCACGCACAAATCCTTCAGTCCAAATGACAATACTTTGAGTAAACCCGTTATTCCGGGGAAGGCGTTCAAGAAGTTGGATGATCTCCGCCAGTTCCCTGTGAATAGGATGTTGATTTCCTCTATCATAGATAACAGGTTGTAAGTAATTAATAGGTTCCATGAGACCTCCCAATGTGAGTGCAAACTTTATCATTTGCCTCTTTCAAAAACTTTCCAAATTCACTTTCTTGAGGTGCACTTTTAACAGTGTTTCGAAGATGATTTAACTCTGCTGCGCGAGCGTATTGTTGCCTGTTTTTTTCCAAGAGGCTTTTTCTGGCAGTTTCTAGGGCCTCAGAGTTTTTTTTACAAACATCTTTTCCCTTTGTAATCGATTTTTCGAGAATATCGAGTAGAGGTCGAACGGCAGCATTCGGATCCGTCGAATTTATATCGGCTAAAATTCCAGCAATTTGTTCTATTTTCTCATTCACAACCTGTTCGCGTGTAGAAAGAATCTCTTCTGCAAGTAACTCTAACTCTTTTTCACGCTGTTGTATCAAAGGCTCTATAACGGCTTCTCGCATAATCATTTCACCGTCAATATCGCCATTCATGAAGTCATACATTAAACCCATAGGTAACATATCTTTATAACCCTCCTAGAGCTGATTCGGTATCATCCATAAGTTGTAATAGAATATTTTCTTGTGTGCGCATATTTTTTTCGAGACCTTGAACCTCATTTAATACCTCGCCCAACTTTTCGAGCACTTCCTTTACTTTTGGAATGATGACTTCAATCTGCTTATGCAATTCCTCTGTACCAACAACCCTTTGAACATTTAGATCTAGGAGTTCTTGTTTTATTGTCTCTAACTTCTGTTGCAAGACTAAATTATCGCGATTGGCATTTTGACAAATCTCCGCTTCGATCCGATCAAAAAAGGCATGCACCTTTTTCTTATTCAAAACAGTAACTTTATTTGTAAGTGCTAGTTGATTTTTGCGAACTTTTGATCGTTCGATCTGCATAAATTCAACGAATCTATCTCCTGAGGCAATAATTCTTTAACAATGAGGTCAAATTCGTCGTATAATTTCATCCATTCGATTTTTTCCATCAGATCTTGAACATAATTAAACATTATGTATTCTATGTTATTGTAACGTAAGAATAAAATCCCTTTTGCAGCTACTATGCGCTCTTTATCCACAGGAGAATCGACTCTAGGCCCAGCAGAAAACATGAGTTCCCAATCACTGATGATTTGTAAGACCTCTTCTTGGCGTTGCCCAGGAAGTCTTGTAGCTGCTTCTTTTATTTTTCCGATTAAAACCACTAATTTCGCTTCAGGGCGTAGCTCTAAGTCCAATCGAATGATTGCTGGAGAAGGCTCTACTATGGTTACACTACTTTTTACTGGTACTTGCATTTCACTTTCTCCTTACATTATTGAACAACTACTACTGTTGTTTACTTGATCATTTAGATCTGCAATTTGTGCTCGATGACTATGGATGCAAGACCACGCATCAGCAAGCTGTCTTTGCATATCAGTAAGCTGGAATTTAGTTTGTGCTAAATCATTCTTTACAATACCTAGTATGCCTTGTGTTTCGTTATTTCTCTCGTTAAGCATAGTGACAGTCTCTTTTTGTTGCGAAGTAATATTATTCAGACCTCTTCTTAGCTCTTCAGTTTGCTGCAGACAGGATTGTTCCATGCGTAAAAGATCCTGATCACGACGTTGATTAGTCTCTTGCAATTTAATTACTAATGCCGCATTTACTAACTTTAAAGAATTTATGAAACGAACTTGCCCTACCATTTTTTCATATTTTTTCAATTTCTTTTCCTCTTTCCTGCTGACATAGGGATTCATTTGGGTTCCATTTTGCAGGGGGATTTTTGTCAGCCAAGTGATCATTTTTTTTGCAAACACATGGGGAACAGCATCACCGATGGGTAATTGTCGAGCATCAAGAGTGGCTTTCTCTAAAACCACGCCCTGCGATAGCCATGGATCCCAAAGCGTTTGCTCTGTGATTTCGGAAATAAGGACCCTTTTTAGATTTTCGATTCTTGGGATAGCCCCTTGCAAGAGTTCGTTAAAGGACTTTGAACAATTCTCCGCTACATAAAGTACAAATTCGCGGCCTTGTGTCCATAGTGCTGCTGATAGATCGTCTCTGCTCCGATCTGCTTCATGGGCAATAAGAATTGCTGCGAGCTCTCTAATCAGTGTCAAAGGCGTTGATTCTTCGGGAGTTCCTTCTTCTTCGTTTCTCATATGAAGTACCATGTGCAGCACTTCACTTTGTGTTGTCGTTATAGCTCTAGGTGCTTCCATTTATTTATCCTTATTTTTTGTTATACATTTAACTCAGTTTTATCGGGTGTTGGTTTAATTTCGCCCAATTCTTAAACCCCGGATAGGGGTTTTGGTTTGTAGCCCCGGGTTTTCGGCATCCGAATACCCGGGTATGATTCATAAAATATTCTTGCACCCCGCATGGGGGTGCCGGTTTCGATCATGCTCACAACATACTTTAGAGTACATTTAGAGACTAAAATGAGACCGGCACCCCATTCGGGGGTGCAAAATTTTTTGATCCATACCCCAGGGTATTCGGATGCCGAAAACCCTGGGCTACCAGACCAAAACCCCTACCCGGGGTTTAAGAATTGGCCGAAATTTAACCAATACCCGTTTTATCGATCATTGTAGCAATACTTTCAGCATAGACTTTAATTTCCAAAAGGTTCTCATGACCTTCATTAGGACCCGTTTCGTCAACAACCCTTCGCATGTACCCGGGTTGCATTTTCATATGTGCTCATTGTTCTAGATACATCCATAAAGGGCCTCAAGCGCTTTCACTGCATTGAGTACATGTTCCTGCACATCGTTCAGTTTTTCATTAACTTCTTGTTGCATACGTTTATGGTGTTGTGGCCTGTGCTTTTGCATCACAGGGGTGGACATATCTGGAAAATCCCTGTAACAATTGTTGCATTCATACCCTGATGTTTCCGGAACTACCCATGAGATATTGTTATAAATGGCGCGGACCCGTTCAACAAACCCCTTAATTTTTCCCAACTTTTCAAGTCGGTTAAGATCTTCAAGATAGCGCCCATGAAAATCAATCATTCCTTCGATTTCTTGAGTTTTGGCAAGATTATCACCCCGTAACGACGTTTTCTTAACTTCGATAGAATCAATTTCTTCTGTAATGTTTATAATTCTTCTTTGGACTTCTAGTGGATACTCCATGATAGGAAAAGGAACAACTGCTTCCTGTACTGGTGTATTTTTGTTCGATCCCCTGTCGCTATATTCAGGATATTTTTTTAATTGGTTGTAATGGGAATCTAACAACGTCGTGCCGATCTCATTAATTATGTTCTGAAATGGCGTGGTATCTATAGTAGGACATCCGCAGCGTTTATGTCTCTCGGGAATTGCTTTTAATCTCTCGATAATTGCCTTTACTTTTTCAACAATCAAATTTCTTGCGGCCATATATCCATCCACAGCAGCGTTGAGCTCCGCAGCATGGACCATGTTTAATTGGGTAATCTTACTGATCAATATCCTATTTTCAGAAGCAAGTCCATCATGCTCAGCTTTTAATGCGCTATGCATTGCACCTAATTTAATTCCCAAAGAAAGAATCTCACACTTCTCCCTATCATCGATACTCATGGGGGCACCAATGGATGTTGTATAGGAATTTGGACTTACAGGAAGCATTGGATTCTCCTTCTATTATTTTTAATTCGATTTAAAAGTGGATAATAAGTGACTCAAGTGCTTGCACCGCGATGAGTACGTGCTCACGTACAAGATTTACCCTCTCTTGAACTTCTTGTTGCATGATTGGGTGGCCTTGAATAATTAAATTTGCTCTCACCGTGGGATGAGCAGAACCAGGTCCAAATCGCTGATTGCAATCTACACATTCCATACCATTCGTTGTAGGAATCTCCCATGAGATGTTGTCATAAATGGCACGAACTTTTTTAATGACCTCTTTGATTCTCCCAAATTTTTCAGCTCGATTTAGATCCTCAAGGTGTCGACGATGAAAATCGATCATGATTTCCTTCTCTTTCATTAATTTATGTGTTTCAACCTTTGCCGAATTCACCTTGGGTTCGAAAATTTCAATTTTGTTCATATTTTCCATGATGATAGGTTCTGTTAACAGAGCCTCAGAGATATCTAAAACATAAGCAACAGCTGTCTGTTCTTCAGGGCGATCTTCATTCGTTTGTTTATCACCAAATTGAGGGTATATCCTCAATTCAGCGTAATGGGATTCTAAATCCTTCGATCTTAACTCATCTACAATATCCTGAAATGGCTGCGTATTAATAGGAGTATAACCACAGCATTTATATTTCTGGGGAAAGGCATTCAATCTCTCGATAATTGCGTTTAATTTCTCAATAATAAGATTTCTTGCAACCAAATAACCATCCACAGCAGCATTAAGTTCAGCAGTATGAACGCTTTTCCATTGAGTGATTTCCAGTTTTAAAATTTTATTTTGAGATGTTAGTGTAATAAGTTCAGTTTCTAATGCCTGATTAATCATCCCTAAGTTAACACATACACTGCCAAATAAATTCCGGAACCGCTGTTGAATTCCATTTGTGCCTTGTTCAATAGCTGTGAGTCTATCAAAAACTCCCCCTGTTACTCTAAAATTCATTGGATCCATATTTTCTCCTCATTTTTATAATATAAGTTCCTCTAACCTTGTCACGGCGGCAAGTACATGCTCACGCATGTCGTTGAGTCTTTGATTAACTTCTTGTTGACGTTGATCATGTATCACCGGCAAAAACTTTAGCGCTACATTGGGTGAAAGATGAGATACTTCCTTAAAGCACGCACCGCAGGCATTGCAATCTATTATGGACACCTTCCATATAATGTTGTTATAAATAATACGAATCTTTTCTACAATTTCTTTAATGCGTCCCCTTTTCTCTAGTCGATTAAATTCTCCGAGATATTGTTGATGAAAACTAATCATAACATCGATCTTTTCACTAAGCGCATGATTGTCATTCGTTAATGATGCTATTTTTGCTTCGATAGATTCAATTTCCTCTGCAGTTTTTATTATTCTATGTTGGTTTTGAACTTCGACTGGATACTGCTTAATAGAAAAGGGAACAATAGCTTCTTGTTCTGGCTGTACGCCTTTGATTAATCGCTTGTCGTCATATTTAGGATATTTTTTAAGTTCACTGTAGTGAGATTCTAAAACATGCGTTTCGAGCTCATTAATGATATTTTGAAATGGAGCCGGATCTAAAGGTACATAACCGCAGTGTTTATGAATTTCGGGAAATGCTTTAATTCTCTCAATGACTGCCTTTAGCTTTTCAACAATCAAATTTCTCGCTGCCTCGTACCCTTCCACAGCTGCCTTGAGCTCAACGGGATGAATCATTTCCAATTGCGTTACCTTAGCTGCCAAAATTCTATTTTCGGATGAAAGCTCCTTAAACATGGACGTTAAAGCTCCTTTGATTTCTCCCAATTGAATCCCTACAGAGAGAGTTGTATCATTCATTAAATCATTTATATTCAATGGATTAGGTCTTATGTCAGTAAATGGTAACATGCAATTTTCCTTTAATGATTTTTTATAATTGGATCTAAAACCGATTTAATCACAATGATTATATTGAATTACAAAATAAATTCAAAACAAAATAGTGTTAAAATAAATTATTATGATTTTTGAAAAATATTAACCTTATGGTATGCATTCATCGCCAATGGTGTCAATTTAAGATAATTTTTATGCACACACTGTTTTGAAACACAGAGTTCAAAGAGAACACAGAGAGTAAGAATTTGAAACAGATGCTTGAAACTGAGATCAATTTTAATGATAAACGAAATTAGTTTCAGTATTAACAGACATTCTATATTAAAATGATCTCAGTTCAAGCATTTAGTTAAAACTCTTCCTAAATAACTCATTTTTCATCGGAGTCAATAATAGACGTTAGGCACCCAATTTTCAACGCAGAGACGGGGAGGTTCGCAGAGACGCAGAGGAAGAAAAAGAGAAATAATCATTTTCTTCCTCTGCGTCTCTGCGAACCTCCCCGTCTCTGCGTTGAAAATTGGGTGCCTAAGGTCTATCTATGTTATTTCCCGGTAAAGGGACCATAAGGACCTAGATTGCTCTGTGTTTTAAAATCAGTTTGTATATGACAATTATTTTAAGTTGACGCCATTGAGTTAATCCCCTACCGAAAGGTTACTTATTTTCCAGTTGATTTAACCAAATTGCCATATGGTACAAAAGAGTAGCTTCAGGATACAATTGGATGTCTGCTTCTATAATTTCCTTATACCCAAACTTTTTTTGGAACATCATGTCACTTATAATCTGCATTGCCTCTTGTCGAATCTCGTAAGATTCATCATTTAATACAGGTATTAAAAGATAGTTCAAAACAGTAGAGCATTGTTTTTCACTCAACTGGGGAACCAATAAAGATAAGACTCCAAGCCTTTCAAGCGGTCCAATTGCCATCACATATGTAAGATCTAGAAGGGGCAAAAGAATGGTTTCTATCTGCTCCGATGTAAGGCGAGGTGCTATTCCTTTCAAAAGAGCAACAGAATTTTTGTTTACAATACGAGGCAAGAGGTAATTAATGTCTTCATTGCTAAGCTTTGGAATCAAAATTGTTAAGCTGTTTGCAATAAGAGTAAAATCTTGAGTTTTATTATCAATGTTTACAATCAAATACTTTAAAAATCTACCGCATTGCTGTTCAGTGATTTTCGATGCTAGTTTCAAGAGAATACTCAGCGTAAAATTTTCCGCGTTTGAAAAAAATTTTCCTCCAACTTTGGGTAAGTAGTCAAAAAGAACTTCAAAAATGAAATCCATATGTTTTTCATTAAACATAGGTTCCAATGACTCAATTGCCTCGAGGGCATTTGTAATCCGAAGATCATTTATTCTATCATCCAAAACCCAAAGTCGTTCGACAACTAATCTTAAGAACCCCGTGATTTGTTCAGGAGTAAGTCGAGTGGCTAAACCGGATATAAGATAAAAAGCCCCTCGTGAAACAACAAACTCCTCACGAATTAAATTTTCATTCATATCCTTTAAAAGACTATTGATTTGTACTGGAGTAAGTTTTGAAGCTATTTTTTTTAACACCCCCAGAGCACCTACAGGTGCATCTTGGGTTGGACTTGTCAAATGCTTAACAAGTGTAAAAATAATAGCTTCGATATCATTAGCCGTTAAAAGATGGTTTGTCCACATTAAAAAATTAAAATCGTACCTCGTCAATAAATTTCCATTCAATGTTTTACTCAAGATACCTTGCATTAGGTTAGGCATTTCATCTTGAGTGATTTTAGAGGTTAATTCCTTTAATATAAACATATGTCTTTCGTAATAAAAACCAACACGTACTTTGATAATGCCTTGTATCAAAACCATACATTGTTTGGGCGCTAAATTAGGCAGCAAAGCATTTAAGGTATCTATTGGAGATAGCGTTACATCAATACTTGATTGAGATCCAGAGTCTAATAAGTATATGATTAGATCATATGTCTTGGAAATTTGTTCCGGCGTCATAGAATGTACAATAGAACTTAATACATTAAATCCCGAAAGTCCTTCACGACCTCTTTTATTCGCTATTTCAGTTACAATAGGATCAAAGATGCTGCTGATTTGTTCCTTAATGAGTTTTGGAGCTAGGAACTCTAAGCAGAATTTAGCATCAAAATAAAGATCTGCTCTACCGTCGATAATGCAATTTACAAGGACATTCAAGTCATCCTTAGTTAGCAATGGGACATGATCTGTGAAAGTATAAAGACCCATACGACGAATATTTCTGGGTTTACTCTTTTTTTCAACATTGTAACACTCATCGATAATGGTTTTTAGTTTAAAGGTTTTTTGTTGTGATGCAAGAATATCTACTATATCCGTCATTAATTGAAAATTATCTTCTGTATTTGCAGAATCAATTGACAACTTAATGACAGATTTTACAAATGACTCTAATTGATCTTTAGGAAGCCTAGGAATCAGTTTCATTAAAATGCTCATGTAAGATCGAGCAATGAGGGACTTCACTCCTGCTGTTTGGAATGAATCCACAATTTTTTCGATGGGCATAGGAATATTTCTTTGGGAAGAAATGACTAACAAGCCTGGAATGCGTTCTAACGGATTAAAACTAGGATTTCCCAGAGCATTAAAAATAAGACTCGTTCCAAAATTATCTTTCAAGAAGCTTGGCTTAAAGGACCAGCATTGAAGAAGTCTCTTTTGATAATTTACTGTAGTGTTTAATGTAAATATCATCTTTGTAACAAAGATGTAGAATTTGCTGTGAACTCGTCTAAGTGCAAGCAAATCCTCCGGACTATTCTGTATAAAAATACACTTCAAGGCATCGTTAGAACTGCTTAATAATGAACTCATCTCTCCCCTCATTTAATGCAGAGCGAATGATTATATTGTAGAGCAACATAAAATGAAAACGTAAAGAAATTACTGTTCAATCCAAGCTTTCATGAGGTTTTTAATTTGAGTTTGGTAGGCAACTCCCGACATTTTTGATTTAAATTTAAAGGCCTTCAGTAAAGAGGGCTCGACTTTGAGACTAATCGGGTGACATTTCTCCGGGACCTCTGACATCATCTGACGAAAATCTTCGAGAAATTCCAGGATTTGTTCAGGGGTTAAATCACGACATCTCTCTACATATTCTTTATTGAAATATTGAATCGGTTTATTCTTCATAATTGCTCCAATGATTTCACATCTTCAAGATCTTGAGGACGGCCCGAAGCCTTTTTCATGGCAATCAGATCTTTTAAAGACAACACCTTGATATTTCCGGAAGGCATTTTAATGGTTTTAGTACTTGCTTGCGAGAGATCATATGTAATGACGATGTCAACTTCATTGTTCGGGCGTGAAGGATCGTAAAAGTTCCACGCAATCAAGTGACGATTTTGAATGTATTCATCACGGAAATGATAAACGCTTTTTGCATCCACCGGAATTCTTGAAACCAATCCAAGAGACTTTAATATTTCCTCAGTTTTTTTTAGATTCTCCAATGTCCATTTAATGACAAAATCGATGTCAATAGTTCCTCTGGGTACCCCATGTAGGGCGACAGCAATACCTCCAACTACCGCATAGGGAATTTTGGCATCTTCAAAGGCGTTACAAACTTTATTTATAAACATGCTTTATCCTGGTATATACCGGTATATACTTTATTATAAAGGGGGAACAGATTATTTCATAGCATTTTTCCCATGGCTTAATCATCTATCAAACCTGTTACCGAAACCATTTATACTGAAGTGAACTCAAAAATCGGTATTTCGGGCACTTCAAAGCCCCGGGGTTCAACGATCGCAAGTGCCCTTATATTGTTTAATATTAGGGCACTTGCGATCGTTGAACCGCCGGAGCTTTGAAGTGCCCCAAATACCGATTTTTGAGTTCACTTCAGTATAGATCGAACTTGGTTTTCTGTTAAATCGAGAGCGCTGGCTATTTTATAAAGAGTCGTTTGCCTTGGCATGGAGGCAGAACGAAAAAACCGGCTGAGAGAAGGTTGTGGTATCCCTGACTTTCTTGCCAATTCACTAATTCCTCCTCGTTTATTTACTTCAGAAAGAAGTTTTTTTTTGAAAGCCACCACGTCTTTGATTATGGAATCAAGGTCATCAAAATTGATAAACGGCTTCAATTTACTGCGGACAGTTTCTTGAGAAAACTCATCAATTTCTTCTTGCAAGTCAGCAATAATTTCTTTTCTTTCTTTAGGATCTTTTTCTTTATGCCACATTACCATTAAGTCGTATACGCCTTCGTAGTTAGCCAGAAGAGTTACTTTATTAGCAAATTCTTCACTTAGACCTGATTTGAGCATTTCCAATGCAATTTTGTAGAATCTGGCTTTTTGCTCCAAAGTAGTGATAAAAGGAACTACACCCTTATCCCCACAATCGTCATCGAATATTTTATTTGATAAACTCATAAAAACCCCCTACCGCAATAGTTATTCTCAGCTATTTTCGTAATCTTTATCTTCAACCGTGCCATTTTGCGAAAATCTTGACTATTAGTTCCTTTAACATAGGCATCACAAAGAAAGGAATCCGCTTCCAATATAGCAACAAGCAGCCTCAGTTGAATTTTTCCATTCCCTATATTATGCCATTTCATCTTCCAGCCATGTTTAATAACAACCTGCTCATTTTCCTTAGCGGGCCCCCAAAATTTGCTTTCTGAAAACTTTGGGTGTTTTGGATACTGTTTAAGGAGTTCTATATCCGGTCGCAATTTCTGCTTATATTCCAGTTTTGTAAACACCTTTTCATGTTTCAACTCCAAATATGACTGAAGCGCCCAGTCAGTAATAGTTATGTCCACGTGAACCACACTCCTTATATATACCCTATTATAACAAAATATAACATTTTATAACAATATAATGTTTCATAGCATTTTTCCCATTGCTAAATCGTGAGGGCTTGGGGGTTCTCCGCTGGGATCGTTAAAAGGCATCTCAACATATCCGTTTTTGCGATAGAATTTTACTGCATCCGGTCTTGCTTCATCATGGAGCGATACTATACCTTGATTTTTCAACCACTTTTCGCAAAGCTTCAAAAATTCAGAACCTAAGCCATCCTGACGGTAGGGCTCATCGATGACAATAATTCTCAATGCAGCTCTATGGTTTGGCCAAAGCTGAATATGAGCATACCCAATCATTTCAACGCCCTTATAAAGGATCATGTGTGCATGTTCTTCGTGATCAAAAGTCCAAGTGTAAGGATCCGATATTGATAATCCATCAAAGAAATATTTCTGCCTTATTTTTTTTGCAAACTCCCACTCAGCATAGTGAGTGCACTTAACCATTCGATTGCGATTATAGTTTGCTGCCTTGAGGATTTTTCTAATGAATTCATCTTTACCGAGATTATATCCGCTAAAGGGTCCAGCCTTTTTTTCATGAGAGGATGGTTCGTCGATCAAATTTAATTTTAGTTGGGCATATTCCGCTAATGCTTCGGGGTGTTGACGCAAATAGTCCCTGAATAAGAGATTAAGCTCGATTTCCGGATTTCCCTCTTCATAAACATGGAGATTGGCGCTAACATCTTTTTCCCTTTTTGCAAAGCCGTAATGAAAAGGAATGTTGTATTCCCCTCTTTTATCGTACCCTATTTTTTCGAGTGCAGAGTTTATCGAGGATGGATTTTTAACCACTGCGATTATATCAATCTTAGGCTTGGCAGCAAGTCCGGGTACCGCCGTAGAACCGACATGGTGCACGGCAACACAATTCCCACCTAAAGCTTGTTTGATGGATTTGGCCTCCACATTCAAACATCTCCGGCCACTTTGGATTGTAAGAACTAACATCAATTTTTTTTATCATCACATTTTCCTTCATTCAATTGCTTTCACTGAATTCGCTTAGATTATAGATAAAAAAAACTATTTTTTCTATTAGTAAAATTCCAAAGATATTTACAAAAAACGGTACTTTGTATATTATTCTTCTTTACTATTAATTTTCAAAAACAAAAAGGAGAGAGAAAATGATTGCAGCAGTTAACGCAGGAATGAACCCTACAGCAGCTCAGCGAGAATTGGCCAACCGAATTGCAGGTCATGCGAAGGCCCCTGAAGAAGCGATAAGATCAGTGTTTGAAGGGTTAATCAAAGGCCTACAAGAAATAGGAAAGGTAACCATTGAATCCAATCTTAAAGAAAGAATTTGGAATCAAGTTTCAAAAGATAAGCTAGTAACAATTAAAGAAACTTTTATCCTTGAATTTTGCAGTAAGATCCTCGGTGGCAGCAATGAAGACATTGAAGAAATGCTTGAAGAGCACAAAAGAACAGGATTTATCAAAAACCCTATTCACTCTGCTTACGTAAAAGTAGCCTACCAATTGAATCATGATAACATTATTAATGCTGTGTGCGCAAAAGCAAGCAGTATGTCAGAGGAATGGATTCCCGAAGTTGTTGCTGCCTTAGAAAAAGAAGGTATAAAATTACCTGAACCTAAAAAGACAGAAGCTCCCTCCATCGAAAATAAATAAAGGTAACTCAATTTCCCCCGCCGGAGGCTTCTGAACTCCGGCTTTGAAATTTTAGAAAAAGCCAGATCGGCCTCTTCTACTCACACAATCGTAAGCGTTCGTATTTTACATATCGGTTTTATTAGGGTTAATAATGATTTTTTATAACAAAATGTTATTAAAATTTTTATTTACAAATAATTATATTACCTTTATAATCAAATATAGAGAACGGACCAATTCACGTTGGCATTTTAAAAGATGCAGTACGGGCCTTAGAAATGCCTTTAGGTAAACCTAGGCCCAATCTTGTTAAACACCAGCGTCATTCATAAGATTAACCATATCTTAGGAGAAAGTAATGGCTAGTTTAACTCCCTCTGATGGATCAAGTCCTGCGTTTAAAAAAGATAGCTTTGTTGAACCACCAAAAAAAACAAAGGGCGTTAGTAGTAATGAGGATATCCCCGGAAATATTAACCCTAATTCAAACCCCAAATCAAACGCAGGCCCACGTCAACTGGTTGGAAAAACTGCAAATCCGCAGATTCAGAAAACCAGGGCGTTACCAGCTCTTCCCCAGCAAACTCAAAAAATGAGCACAGTATCTTCAAGCCCTGTAGACTCTCAAGAAGATACCAAGGCCACTTCGGCAGCAAAATCAGCTGGTATAGCTGAAACTGATCCAGCCTTAGAATCTTTCCTTAGAAGTAAAATTATTAACAAAAAAGTTGCTGATGCCGCTTTGCGAGTAATAATCGGAAAAGCTATCCCAGGTGACATAGAAGTGCTTAAGAAGCATAATATTGTTCCAATGGAAAGAGAAAGTGCTAAATTAAATAGATTGAAGAAAGAGGGTGTGCAGGTAACCACAACCCTAAAAACTTACTTAGTATTTAAAAACTCAGAAATAGGAAAAGGAAGTTTCGGTAAAATTATTGGAGCTTATAGCAAAAAAGGAGAAATGGTTGAAAAACTAGGCATCAGCAAGAACACACGTAAAAATAATGAAGAAATAGAAAAAGAAATTGAAATGCATAATCAGATAAGAAGAGCAGCTAGCCCAAGAAAACAAGAAATTTCAAAGCATTTAATTTTAGGGAAAGCTACAACAACAGTTAATGCAGTACGTGAAGTCGGCATAGTTATGTCTAAAGGTGAAATGTCTTTGGATGTTGCTCTTAAAGCAGCGAATGCGGGTACAAAAGCAAGATATCTTAAGGAATTGCTTGAGAATGGAGTATTTTTAAAAGAGTTGGGCTTTATCCATCGGGATTTAAAACCTCAGAACATAGTCTTACAAGAAGGACATTTAAAGCTTATCGACTTTGGTGGCACTGTAGATCAAAATGAAGATGTGAAAAAATTAAGAATTGAGGGATCGCCTGGGTACTTTGCTCCAGAATGTTTAGATACACCCTATACAGTAACTACCGCTTCAGACGCGTACTCATACGGCGTCGTTATTCTTAAAGAATTCCTTGGAGTTGATATTTTTGATGGAGTTTCTAAAGATTCTGATCCATTGAAAGACGCGATTAATCTAAATAACAATATATATAAATTAAGAAACAAGCTAAAAGCACTAAACACAGATACTCCCAATCCTCTTTATCATATAGTCATTGGTCTTCTACATGGAAACCTGGTAAGCAAAAATCCCGAAAGTCCAAAAGATCGCATGCCTTTAGAAATGGCCATAGAAATCTTAGATAATAAAGATATAGATATAGCAAGTTTGCTTGAAGAACATCAAAAGAATTATGATTCGAAGCTGAACTCCATCGCAAATTCTAGTGCCTCTATCTCTACCTCCACTACGCGTAGTTCCGATACTGTTCAACCTAGCTTTGAAGCTCCTCCTCCCCCTCAAGCTAAACCAGTTCCCGCCCCACGCCCACCACCAAGCCCTTTGTCTGATGAACCTCCACCATTGCCGCCTTTGCCGGCCCCTCCTATTCCCCCAAGACCCCCTTTATTACAAGGCCAATCTAATAATTCAAAACCTCCGCGTATAGGCAGACCTCCTCCCCCGGCCAATCCCCCAAGCTCGCCCAGACCCCCTCCCCCGCTAATTACTCCCCCACAAGTTCCTCGTAGAAAATGAGGTCCAACACTGGGATTGAAATTTTGAGCTTTCTATGTTAGCCTCGTTATATGGATATTATCATTAGAAATGCAAAAGTCGAAGATGCACAAAGCATTGTTCAAGCAGAACAAGAAATTGCGCAAGTGCCGGGATACTTTTGTTCGCAGCCATCCGAACTCTCTGAGGAAAATGTAAAGAAAACGATTTCAAATATAGACGAAAATGGAGACGGTGTCTATTTAGTTGCGGAACATAATAAACAGATTGTTGGACATGCTTTTCTATTGCAATTAGACCTTGAGTCTCTTCATCATGTGGCTGAACTGACAGTCGTTGTACATAAAGAATGGCAAGAAAAAGGCATTGGCAAAAAACTCATGCAAAAGCTCATTGTATGGGCGCAGAATTCCAATACAGTTGAAAAGATTGAACTCAACGTACGAGCTACGAACATCCGAGCCATCTCTCTTTATAAGCAAATGGGATTTCACGAAGAAGGCCGATTAAAAAATAGAGTGAAGATTGGACACAAATACATCGACGACTTGATAATGGCGTTAGAAGTCAAAAAAAATCATTCTAGATTTTAAATTTTCGTTTGTTGCAACTTCTGTAAGAATCGATTCAAATAACATTCGCTCATTTCAAAGGGAATTTCATCGATTCTAAACCAACGAATCCCATAAAACTCTTTCGGATCGAATTGTAAAACTTGTTTTGGATCCCCTTTCAAAACATACCATAGGGATACATCCGTGTGTATTGTTCCTTTCCCTTCTGTTTTTCTCACCGTCAGAAAAATGGGTTCTTCAACAAGAAATTCGGCCTCGATTCCAAGCTCTTCCATGGTTTCACGTCTGACCGTTTCCTTTGGGTCCTCGCCGGGCTCAACATGACCACCTGGCGGAAGCCAGCGTCCAGCCATTTTATGATCAACTAACAAAATCTGATCCATCTCCGACGAGACAATTACGCAATAAGATACCAAATGCGTATCAGGCCTTGCAGGTTTTTCTATGCGAAAAATTTCACAGCCGGAATTAATCCAATCGATTACAAAACGGATATGCTCTTGCTCCACTTCATCTAAAGGGATAATGGAAGATACAATCTGTTGTATTTCGGATCGGATATCAGTGTTGTTCATAATTCTTTCCTCATGATAAACCTTTTGTTAACCAAATAACAAGATCATCATCCAAAGGATAAGGATCTCCTGGAGTGACAGGTTGATATTTATATGTCACTCCCCTACCATCAGGAATGTATCCAAGCTCGACATACAATTTTTGAGCCCGTCCGTAGTCTTTGTAAAGTCCTACTCCAATTCCTATCTCTTTGTATTGTTCTTGATGAGCAATTTTCTCCAAATACTGAATGATATTTTTGCCAAATCCTTTGCCACGATGTTCCTCTGCAATCCATACATCATGGATCTCGGGAATGCCACATTCTTTGAAATGGGGATATAATGAAACTTTCACTAAACTACCGTAACCGACAAATTTATCCCGAAATTTTGCGATGCAAACTATGCGATCCCTTTTTTGTTGTTCTTCAAAATACTGTTTCCATTTTTCATGAGTATGTTGAAGAGTTGTCCAACGGAAAGTAAAAGTTTTCACAATTTCAGGAAGATCTTCTGCACTCAGTGTGTTTAATAAAAGTTCCATTTCTCCCTATAATTGTCTTTGATCCCATTTATTACGATCCATACGATAAAGGACATGCCGACTTAGCCAGTGTCCTGAGGCTAATTTAGGATGATCGAAATCATCTTTGGGACTGCGACTCATTCCTATTTTTTCCATGACCCGTTGGGATCTTTGGTTTTGTACCGCAGTAAACGAAACAATTTCATCAAGATTGAGAGTTTGGAATCCAAATTCCAATGCAGCTAGTGCCCCTTCGGCAGCATAGCCTTTTCCCCAATGCTCGTAAGCCAGCCTCCAGCCAATTTCCACAGCCGGAGTAAATGGTACTTTAAAAAATACATCTCGCAGGCCAATCATTCCGATGCATTCATCTGTTTCAATGAGCGCTGCAGCCCAAAATCCCCATCCATCTTTATTAAAGGAATCGGATATATTTTCAACAAATTTGTTACTTTCTTCCGTCGTCATAACTGAAGGAAAAAACTCCATAACTTTGGGATCCCCATTAAGTTTGGCAAAGGGGGCAAGATCCGATTCCTTCCAGGGGCGGCAGGATCAAACGTTCAGTTTTTAGAATATATTCTTTCATAATAGTGTCTTCCTTTTGTGAGGATCAGTATTATAATGAAACACATCTATTTTTTCTATTAATAAAAATTGAAATTTTTTGAAGAATAGGTAATATTTACGACAATTCATTATTGTCTTAGCCGGGCCATAGAACAATTAAACCAACATTTACATTTGTGGAATTTATTCATGGGTCTGAAAGACCTAAAGATTTCAACAGCCCAGGTGAAGGCCGCCTTGAAAAGGCAACGCTCGCCTGGGTAGATCAATCAATACATCGTAGTCTGAAAGACTACAACATTTTCTGGATGGACGTATTATCTCATTTTGGAATTCTGAGAATTGGTCTCAAAATATCGCAACTAAAATTTCTGTTCCAGTCTTTCAGACTGAGAATCTTTTTATCGTTTTACCCAGGGGGGCGTTGCTGCTTTGCAGCGTCCTTCCCCTGGGCTATTGAAATCTTCTGGTCTTTCAGACCAAAGAATATGTTCAGCAAATAGGTGCATTTTTCGATAGGAACCCAAAATAAGTTCAGCAAAATAGGTGAACTCTTCAGCCTGAAAGGCTTTAACCTTTCTTTATTAGCATCGTTTCATGGACATTAAAATAATAAATTCACTTTTTGAAGATCACCCTTTTTTCCAGAATTCAAACGCGTTGGTAACTACGTTTTGACGAAGTTTTGAGTCGTAATGGATCAAATTAGTCTTGGATATATCTATTCTCTGACGTTGCAAAGTGGCAAGAGTAAATAAAATCTCTTTTTTGTCCATGATCTGATTCCCTATTTTGGCTTCGATTTCAACAATTTTTCCGGCATCATCTGTATTAAAGATTCCCCCACCGCAGGCTTCCTGCTTGCCGGGGATATATTCATTTATCTTGTCAATTTCCTGCTTCAAGTCTTTGATACGCATTTCAAGAGATTCAATTTCATGATTTCTTTTTGCTTGTTGGCGCTTGATTCCCTTAATCGACTTCAGAGAATTCACACGCTCTTCAGTTTTTTTAATTTTCAAATCGAGTTGTTGAATCTGAGCCTTCTTAGCCGGGCTATGGGTAAATACCTCTAATAATCTGTCTTCCCCCCTATACGATTTGCCCATATCATTGATGATAATCTGCCCTTTAAAATTTTGTAGTCCTTGAGGATTGCAAAATAAAGCTTCTCGCTTTTCCTTCATCTCTTCAAGCATCTCTAAACATTTTTCAGCATTCGGATAAGTTTTCGTTACTCCCGGCCCCGTATACAAGCTGAAAGTAGATTTTGACAAATCTAGACCATGATGTTTTAAACTTCTTAGCATCTGAAGATTTTCTTCATCTCCAGGACGATAGTGTCCACTTTTTCCCGAAAGATAGATGATCTTTCCCTCTTTGTCTGTTTTGAGTTCACCCGCAGCAATGATAGCGCCATCCGCTAAGAAACTCGAGTGGTGAAAAACATCCCCTATATGTGAGCCTGCAAAGAATTCTCCTTGAGGGCTTATGACAAAAATCGCATAGCCTTTTCCACTATGTAATGTCTTGTCATATTCAGTGTTATAGGGAATTCCATTTCTTTGCACATAGGTTTGTCCTTGACCATCTAACTGAAAGCTCAGTTGAAACAAAGGCCTTTGAGCTGGTTCTAAGCGTATAAAATTCTTTGATACAACTACCAAACTATCGTCTTGCATCGTTCTCCAATCCACAAATGACATTCCTGCTCCTTTTAATCCCGAACCCTCCCACCGTGTGATCAAGGATTGATGACGTTCGGCTTTCCAATCATCAAAAGTCAATTTAGATCCTGCTTTGACCTCTTCCGCCCATGTTTTTTCTGAATGCCAATCGGCAAAATCACCCGGTGAACCGGCCTTTTTCCACAACTCTAGTTTTTCAAAGTCTTTATTTGACATTGTAGAATCTGCCCACATCCTCTTGTTAAACAAATTATTGAACTCATTAAAAGAAAGATGGGGTGTTTCTTTTTGACGGATGGATTCTCTAAAATCATGTTCTTCTTTTTGCCATTTTTTGAATGAACTTTCCCCAGATCCAAATCTAACCCATATGCGCTTCAAATCCCAAACTTCAAAACTATCCTTAGTACCCGATTTTTTCCATGCTTCCCTGGAGATCCATTCCATAACACTCAAATCTGTCCCCGAAGCCTTCCAAGCTTGAGTTTTTTGCTCACTCCATTCCGGAAAAGACAATTTGTTTTCCTTATCCTCTTTCCATAATTGAAGAAGTTCATTAACTAATGTCATGCTTTGTGTCTTATCCCCCATGACCTCCGCATAATAACCCTCGCCAACTAATTTTCCTTTGTGGCCTTTTTCTTGAATTTCTGTCATGCCTTTCCCAATGGTGAATGCATGAGATACTGCACGTTGCAATTTCGCTTTTGCGGTTAGATCAGGCTGAACTTGAATCCCTAACACATCAAGGGCGACTTTGTTGACCGCTGAGCCTTGATTGGGCTGCAGCAAGGCGGCTTCGAATTCTCTTATACTTCTAAATTCGGATTGACCCAGGTTTTGCATTTTGTCTTTTACCCACTTGACAGCTTCGGAACTTCCTTTGAGGGCATAGGATTTGCCACCAATTGAAACTGCGGTTTGGGTAATCTCTTGAGTGCGCAAGAGATCGACTCCATGGGTTTTATCGGATGTTTGTAAATTTAAATGATAATTGACGTTTAAGCTCATTTTAGCCTCCAATGCTAATGTGATTAGCCAAAGATTTTTTTGGTGATAGAACTTAGAGAAAGCATTTCTGCGTTTCTAGAGACCTTTCGATGACCCATTTTGCCTTTGGAGTTATCAAGGGTATGTTGTACATCCATATATTTCTGAATTTGTTGCATTTGGGATTGGCGTTTGATACTTCTGATTTTCAAATCATCCGGATCGATAGGCATTTTTTCCTCCTAATTAATAAAAAGAATGATCTTATTATATCATAATCCAAAATTAAGTAAATAATTATTTTAATCTTAATCAAATCTTAACAATTATAACTAGTTAATAATAGACCTGAGAGTACGCAGAGGCGGGGAGAATGAAATGATTGTTTTAACAGCCTATACTAAATTAAAGTTTTAGCCATCCACTCTTCGTCGAAACAGACGATTTGAATCAATACTTTTGCGAAAATTCCTTTTTTATTACTCGGAATGATTACAGGGATAGGACTATGAATCTGTTTACCGCGCATTCCTTCAAACATCAATCCCCCATCTTGCGGATAAGGAGCTTTCAAGATTGTTTTTTTTATAGGTTTAACTTGTCTAGTATTATCACCACGGTTACCGCTGCATTCTCCCCTGTAACCATTTTTAGCGAATAATAATTCCCCCGGGGCATCTTCGGTGAAATCATTCATTAAAGGAATAACAAGAGAAGCAAAGGCGCAATAGTCATAATGAAAATTAAGGACAAGATTTATAGCTCTTGATTGAGGCAACGGAATATAAACTTGATTGAAAAATGCTTTCATTTGGTATCTTAAACGATATTTTCCTGTCAGCTTTTGTTCCTGAGCAAAACGTTCAACAGCAATTCTAAGAATATCACTTGCTATCAAAAGAAGTCGTTTTTTATTCCTAAAGACAAATTGTTCCTCATTACCGCATGTAATTTTATTATGAAAATTTTCGGGGGAAGTAAGTTTATGATCTATGCCAAAGTCAACCGATGTAAAATATGAATGAGCATCGTTGAAGTTATTTAACATAATACGTTCTTGACCACTCCAATTCAACTCATAATTTCCTCTGAGCAAGTACTCCTTCCAATCGTTCATAAAAAGACGCAATTCGTTTTTGGCACTTTCTAAAATGTCTTTTGGAAAGATCTCTCTGACTAGGGTGTATTTTATTTCGTTGTTCATATCAAACACTGTTTCACTCAAAATAGGGATCAAGAGACGCTCAGAAAGCGTTCTTTTCGCGAAATCCAGTGCTTGATCTTTAATAAACTGCAATCTGTTGCCGAGAATTGAAAATTTTTTTGGTAAGGAACACAGTTTGAAGTTTTCTAGAGTTTCGACACATTCCTTAATTTGCTGAGTACCTATATTTTCACTGTGCAATTGCGAAAAGATTCTTCCTATTGCACTTACTTCGTTCAACCATATTTTTACAATATCGATTTCAACATTCAAAACTTCATAGGAGCGATGAGTGCGTTTCATCTGAAAAGCACTCTTCCATAATGCTGTAACAATTGTACTCATTTTTGAAAGAGGATCAATCAAGGATGGATTACATAGAGGGTATTTCAATGTTTCAGCGGTAAACCAATTTCCACTGGCAAGGAGTACAGAGAGGTTTTCGAAAAGTTTCCATCTAGGTTGAAGGTTTAGCCAGGGATTACTTTTATACTGACCATTTCTGTAGAGAATGATCCCCCCACTCTTAGGATTAGAGACCCAGCTGCTCAATGCTTCCGTGAGTAACTGGATGGGCGGTTGCGGAGGGTATGATTGTATGGCTTCCATGGATAATTAATTAACCCTTATTTGTTTCCTTCGTGCGATGGAGCTGAAGACGTTCCTTTACAAGATCGAGAGCCTGATTTTTTATTAACTGGGAATGATTACCCAAAATTGAAAATTTTTTGGGGAAAGAACTTAATTTCCAATTTTCAAGTTTATCGAGATACTCTTCAATTTCTTCTATTTCCATTGTTTCATGTTTGGCATCAAGACGCATTTGCCAAGTGATTTTTCCTATATCGCTTACTTCCCTCAACCAGAGGTTCACTATATCGATATCTACTTTTAGAGAAAGATAGGCAAGATACGTGGGATTTGTAGTGAGAACCATCTCCCAATTACCCGGACTTTCTATCCAGTAACTAGCGCTTCCCAAATTTATAACTCCTCTTTTCAACTTAGATAAAGGGTCAATGAGCGAAGTATCACATAAAGGATATTCTAATGTTGCAGGGGTAAACCAGCTTCCGCTGGCAAGAAATATAGAGATGTTTTCAAAAAGTTTCCTATGGGATTGAAAGTTAATCAAGGGGTTGCTTTTATATTGACCATTTCTATAGACAATTATCCCTTTACTGTTGTTTATTGCTTTCGACAGTGACCGGAGAGTGTTTGATTGAACTGGTTCCATGGTTGCTCCATTAATAGTTGATAAAACATCCCTTATACCGATAAATGATTATCCCTCCAAATAAAATAGTGATGCATATCTAGAGGAATTTTAAATTATTTTTCATACAAACTGTTAAACGCGGAGTCGCGGAGACACGGGGACGTGAAGGAAGAAACAATGATTTCTTTTCTTTTTTCTTCCTCCGCGTCCCGGTGTCTCCGCGACTCCGCGTTTAACAGTTTGTATAAAAAGGCTATTTAAAATTAGCATTAGTATTCGGATATTCATTAAACTTCTCGATAATTCCCTAGCGTGATAATCTGTTTATAAAAAAAGGAATAACCTTGAAAACACTCATCGGGATCGCCATTTTCCTTAATGCATTTTCCGCACTTTGCGCAGACAATGTACGCACCCTCTATATTAGCTTGGATCCATTGTCAGTTTCTCAGCATTTAGCCCTTCACGAGCTTTACCCGGATACTCCCGAAGGACAAGCAGCCCTTCAAAAAGCCTGGGCGCTCCTTTCACAAAAGGAGGCTCCTTCATATAGCACGTCTATACCCGTCTCAGCCTCCGTTATTCATGGAATTATCGCCCTCATCAATAAACAACCCGATCAGCAAATCCCCCAACTCACTACAGAGCAATTAAATGCCATCTCCTCCCTGGCACAACATCTTCCCAACCGCAAATTGAAAGGACACTATGCAAAAACGGAAGAAGAAATACTGCCTTTACCCCCTGAAGAAATCGATCTTGCGCGCGCCCTTTTTCTCTCACAGGGTTTAGCTACCGATCTTCAAAATTATGAAGCTATGCTTGATCTCATGGCGCTTCAAATATTGGTCAGACTCCCCCCAAATGCAACACCTTATGACAAAATCCGCGAGATGAATCGCTTTATTTTTGATGAATTAGGATTTCGTTTTCCTCCTCATTCGCTCTATGTAAATGATATCGATTTATACACGTTTCTTCCTTCGGTGTTAGATTCAAGGCGCGGTGTTTGCCTTGGGGTATCTGTTCTTTATCTTTGCTTGGCCCAACGCCTGGACTTAAGACTAGAAATGATAACACCTCCAGGCCACATTTATATCCGCTATCATGAGGGTGATGAAATCATCAATATCGAAACAACAGCCCGGGGCATTGATCTTAAATCCGAGATATACCTTGGTATCGATACACGTTCTTTGCAAGAACGAAATATTAAAGATGTTGTCGGGTTAACCTATTTCAACCAAGCTTCTGTCTATTGGCAGAGAAGTGAATATCAAAAGGGTCTCGATTGTTTTTTAACGGCAAAAAAATACCTTCCTGAAGATAAGCTTTTGAAAGAACTCATGGGCTATAACTACTTAATGCTTGGTGAGAAGGAAAAAGGAGAAGAACTCCTAAGAGAAATTAAAGATTATATTCCTGATTACGCTGTAAGCAAAAATACCCTTGCCGAAGATTATCTTGTCGAAAACGTGAATGTCGATGGTATTAAGACCATTTTTAAACATGTCGATGAAAAACGAGAATCGATTTTGGAGAAAAAGGAAGAGCTTGAAAAGATTTTGGCCAAATATCCCCGCTTTCGTGAAGGTTGGATGAGTCTTGCTATCACCTGGATACAGCTTCATCGCCAAAAAGAAGCCTTAGAAGCTTTGAAGAAATATCATGAGTTGGACCCGAATAACCCAACAGCAGAATATTACCTTGCGATGCTATATGCCAGCCGCCTGGACTTTAATCGCTCTTGGGAACATTTTCTCAAGACAGAGGCTATTGTCACTGAAAGAGATCATGCACCGAAGGCATTGAAGCACCTCAAAACGGAACTGAACTCGTTGTCGCCACAGTAAAACCCTCTTTGTCCTTGATGAAAGTTGCTTATAAATGTTATTAATAATTTAAACTAAAGAGGATTTATGAAAATATACACACGAACTGGCGACAAGGGAGAAACATCGCTTTACACTGGACAGCGCGTTCCTAAAAACGACCCTCTAATTGAAGCTATAGGCACCGTTGACGAATGCAATACCTCGATTGGAGTCGCAGTTTCATTTTTGCCTCGAGAATCTAAATTTGACGAGACTCGACATCAGCTTGAAATCATCCAGCATGCCCTTTTTGATCTTGGAGCAGCCCTAGCCACACCACGAACGAGAGCCACGGCAGCGAAAATAGAAAATACCCGCTTTGATGAAGAAGCCATCGGATTCCTCGAACAATGGATCGATAAGATGGAGGAGTCCCTTCCAAAACTAAAAACTTTTATTCTGCCTGGGGGAACCCCTAGTGGAGCATTTTTACATCTCGCCCGCAGCATCTGCCGTCGCGCCGAAAGACTTGTCATTCCCCTGCACGATCATGCTGAGGTCTCCCAAAAAATATTGATGTACCTCAATAGACTATCCGACTATCTATTTGTCCTCTCCCGCTATGTCAACAACCTAACCGGCACCCCGGAAACCAATTGGAAACAGCATCTTTCAAAAACGCAAGAATCTTAAAAAATGGAACCGTTTGATTTACGACTCTGGCCAGGACACCTTCACGCAGGACTCGATCCTGCTCACCCGCATGTTATCGACCAAGTAGCTATCGATTCGCGCCGTTTGTACACTAAAAACTCCCTTTTCGTCGCACTTAAAGGCGCACAATCGGATGGTCACCAACATTTGCATCACGCAGCAAGTGCCGGGGCTAAATACGCTTTGGTAAAAGAAGATTGGAAAGGTGATTCTAAAGAGCTTAAACTTCTCAGAGTTGAAAACCCCCTTAAAGCCCTTCAAGAGATTGCGAAAGCGTATCGGATGCAAATGAAATGCAAGGTGATTGCTATCACGGGATCTTATGGGAAGACCATGGTCAAAGACATGTTACTGGCCTTATTAGAAACCACACACAACACCGTAGCTTCACCTGAAAGTTTTAATAGCCAAATCGGTGTTCCATTAAGTCTTCTAACCATTCGCAAAGAACACACGGTAGCCCTCATCGAAGCTGCCATTTCAGAATTTGGAGAGATCGAAACCCTCACAGATATCATTCAACCTGATTTTGCTATCCTCACCCATGTGGGAAAAAAACATTTATCTTCCCTTGGAAGCCTTGAAAAAACAGCGGATGAACTCACAAAATTGCTTATAAAAATCCCTAGAGAAAATTGGGTGATTATCCCACATGATCCCTACCTTAGTAAAGAAATAAACTCTCAGAAGATTTTCTGGAATGATATATCTCAGGAAATCCCTCATGCATTATCAACTCCGCAGCAAACATACAGAATCGATTTTCCCGATGGAACTTCTCACAATGGAACTATCCCCTTTGGCTTTTCCTATTTTGTCGACCTCTTGAATATGACAATTAAACCAGCTTGGAAATTCGGAGTCTCTTCCGCAGAAATCCGCAATACTCTTGATAAGCATACTCCGGAACCCATGCGAACCGAAATATGGCAATCTGCGCATGGCGCCACATTTATTAATGATAGCTATTGTTCCGATCCCCAATCCGTGGATGTATCGCTGAAATATTTTGATCAGTTTCCCCGTTCGAAGCGAAAGATTTTCATTTTTGGAGGCATGCGTGGAAAGGAAAAGCACGATTCCGAATATCGTAGAATCGGAGAAGCTATTGATAAATGCGGAGTAGATAATCTTATTCTCATAGGGAACTGTCCCCTGAATTCCTTGATTGAATCGATAAAAACAGCAGAAGTGTCGCGACATCCCACTTATGAAAGTGCCTTTGAGCATCTTAAGTTACATATAAAAAATGGAGACACCATCCTTATCAAAGGAGAAAATAAACAGTCTTTAGACTCTTTGACAGCTACATTCAATGATAGCATATGCACCAATCAATGTTTGATTAATTTTGCAGCTATAAAATCCAACTTGAGCACAATACAAAAAAAAATAGGCAATCAAACACGGATTATGGTCATGGTGAAAGCAGAGGCCTATGGAACAAATAACCTACGCTTGACCTCGTTTTTGAAATCGTGTGGCATTGATATTTTCGGTGTGTCTTATGTTGACGAAGGCGTAGCCCTTCGAACTTCCGGAATCAATGAAGCTATTTTCACATTGAATGCAGCCCCTTACGAAGCCTCTAAAGTTGTGAAATGGGATTTAGAAGTTGGCATCAGCGATAAAAATACTGTTGTTGCCATCGGCGCAGAAGCTGCAAAGGGTGGTAAAATCGTAAAGGTGCACTTGCACGTAGACACGGGAATGAGTCGCCTTGGATGCCGTCCGGAAGAAGCCTTAACACTTGCCAAAATGATTGAGGCCTCTCCAAACCTTAAGCTCGAAGGGATACTCACTCATCTGGCTTGTGCTGACAATCCTGATGAAGATAGTTTTACGCATAATCAAATTATGACTTTTGATCGAACAATAAAGACTATTGAGGATTGCGGCATAGAAATTCCGTGGAAGCACGCTTGCAATTCGAGTGGGATGATCCGTTTTAATTTCTCGCAATATAACATGATACGCATAGGGCTAGCGATTTTTGGATTATATCCTTCAGAATCAGCAAAAGATGGCTTAGACCTACGTTTAGCGGTATCTTTAACTTCAAGAATTGTCGGCATCAATCATTGTAAATTTGGAGAAACCATTAGTTATGGAAGGAGTTATAAAGTAGAAAAGGAGAATCAGAATATTGCTGTTGTCCCTATAGGGTATTTTGATGGTCTGCACAGGAATTACAGTGGAAAGGGCTATGCCATTATCCGGGGACATAAGGCGCCGATGGTTGGGACCATTTGCATGGATTTCATGATGCTTGATGTGACGGACATTCCAGAAGCATCGATTGGAGGTCCTGTATTAATTTTTGGAGAGGATGAATACGGCAATTATCTACCCCCTGAGGAGTTAGCTTCTAGTGGAAATTCGATTATTCATGAGTTGATGACCTGTCTAGGGCCCCGCATCCAACGCGTCTTCATCTACGAAGAAGCTAAACAGCAAAGATAAAAAAGAGGGAAGCGCATTTCTTGACATTGCAAATGTCGCAGTCGAATCAGTCGCTCTTCGCGATGCGCTCCGAGCTCTGTGGTAAAACCTAATCTACCCACGGTTCCGATGCGTCACCGTGGGCTTTAACGGGTACGTCCTTCGCGATGCGCTCCGGACTCATGAATAATGAAGTGACTTCACGAGCACGGAATAATTAAGTAATTTCACGAGTATGGAATAATTAATTTCCTGAGTCGGGAGCGCATCGCGAAGGACGTATCCATTAGAGCCCACCGTAACACATCGGAACGATGGAAAGATTTCCTGAGTCCGGAGCGCATCGCGAAGGACGTATCCATTAAAGCCCCGGGTGACGCATCGGAACCCGGGGTAGATTAAGTGTTACCACAGAGCTCGGAGCGCATCGCGAAGAGCGACTGATTCGACTGCGACATTTGCAACGTATGAGCTCAGTCAGGGCTATCAAACGCATTGACATTCATGAGATTTTTCAATACAATCTTCCTTTTAAAAACTTTAACTTATGAATGATACAAAACCTCTTTCGGGTCCTAACTACATAGTATCACTCCTGTTCGCCATGACAGCCGTTCTAATTTCAAGCTTAGATATCTATATCCCCGTTTCACCACAACTTGCCGATATCTTTTCCGTAAACGAAAATATCTTGAAACTGACCTTCTTGGTAGGTCCCCTCGCATCCGCGCTCATCGGCATCCCGGTAGGATTCCTCTCCGATCGCATTGGCAGACGCCCCCTCCTTTTATGCGGCCTTTCACTCTATATTTTAGGCACCTTCACCTGCTCCCTAAGCGATTCCATCACCCATTTTTTCATTGGAAGATTCGTGCAATCTCTTGGCGTAGGAGGCCTTTTAGTCCTAAGCAGCACCATCCTATCCGACCTGTTCACCGGAGTCTCCCTAGCCCGATATATGGGGCTGTATGCCCTACTTTTTCCTCTTGCCTTTGCTATTGCTCCCATTGTGGGAGCACACGTCTACACCTGGTTTGGATGGCAGGCTATTTTCTGGACCCTCCTGTCATGCATTACCCCGATAGCTGTCTTGCTTTTTCTCTTTTTGCCCGAAACGCGGAAAGAGCCAAATCACAGACCTATACTGTTTCTATTAAAAAAGCTAACATCTTCCAAATTAGTGGTATGCCTAGCTCTCACCCATGCCGTACCCATTACGATCGGAGCTATTTTCACCGCCAACGGAACCTTCCTCTACCAAAACATATTCCATTTTGATCCTATCGCATTTTCCATCGTTCAAGCTGTTCCGGTAGCTATTCAATGTATGGGCACATGGATTTATCGCAAAGTCGTCCCAGAAGCAGGTTTAAAAAAGACCCTAAGCATAGGATCCTGGGTAGCTACAACTTACTGCGCCACCTGTCTATTAATGATTTTTAATGTTTTTAGCGGTCCTTGGATCACCGTAGCTGCCGTCAGTCTATTTACCTTAGGCAGTACTTTTATTATCACATCTGCAGCGACGTTATTACTCGATTCCACAGAAAATAATAAAGGACTTACAGCCTCTTTCCTTAATCTTGTGAGAAATATGGTCATTGCAAGTGTCATCACTGCAACAAGCTTCTTACCCACCCATTCTGTCGCCCCTATTTTTGGCGCGATGCTCGTTATTTCATTAACAACCATCTACCTCATTTCTAGAGTACAGCAGGAGCTGAAAAAGAAGGAATCGCTTGTCCTAGGTGTTTAAAAATATGTTGGACCCCATTTCCTTGGAGTCTGACAGACTTATCTCTTGATATGTTATCAGAATAGATGACCATTTTATTTAGAAATTCATCCAAAATTTCAAAACTGAGCTCCTGAGAACACAAACCAAATTTGTTTTGACCTATCACCCATCCATTCATTTGCTGTTCATAAATAGGTAAAGGAAGCGCCAAC
Organism: Waddliaceae bacterium; assembly: GCA_963822595.1. Classification (GTDB taxonomy): domain Bacteria; phylum Chlamydiota; class Chlamydiia; order Chlamydiales; family Waddliaceae; genus CAVRUH01. Next base: position 57,751 of record CAWGIG010000001.1, read on the forward strand.
ACAGGTATCTCAAGAGCCATCGCTTCAGAAAGAAGACTATGTCCTGCTGTAGAGATAATAGCCGAACAGCTTTCTAATAATAAATCGAATTTGGGATCTCCATGAATATACAAATACACATTCGAAGGGCGTTCTTTCAACATCTCCGGAGTAAACACATGAAATTGATAATCAGGAAATTTTGCAAACAGTTCTAAGAATTCTTTCAAGGGCTGTTTTTGAAATTGCTGTGAAGAAAAATAAACTAGGATCTGTCCTTTTTGAGGCTGACGTTTGAGGTTGTAAACATGATCTCTTAAAATAGGCGGAACAATGACAACCTCTCCATCGCTCTCAACAGAAAAAAACGAACAGGCAAGACGCATTGAGGCTTTTGGAAAAAACATACGTAGGCGCATGACCTCATCTGCATAGAAACATCCTTCAATCGATCGGGGAAATATTCCTGTCAAATATTTGCTCTGTTGATCAATGGTCACCAGGGGACAATTCCAAGCATAGGCATATTGCGCTGTTATCGGCTCGTAATCGCTGATCGCTAAATCGGGTTTTCCTATCAGCTTTTCCGCTTGTGCCATGGCTTGGCAATTGATTGAAAAAAAATCAACTTCATTTTGCTTTTTCAGCAAAGATTGTTCAAAATCAAGGCCGGATTCGTTGCCAACATAATAAGGAACAGCAACTTTTATCAAATGCATGTTTGGAAACACATTTAAATGAGATTTTAAATAGTTATAGCTGGAATCATAGGCAAACACGACAACTTTTGCTCCCTGTTTTAATAAGGTAGTTAATATGGGAAGCTGTCGAAAAAGATGCCCGTTACCTATACCGCAAATGCCGTAGAGTATTTTCATGCAGGTGCCTTGAGTATATTCATGACTTGGTGGGTAACATAATCCATTGATCCGATCACGTTTACGGTTCGAATTTTTTTGATTCCTTGCGATAATCTCACGGCATTTTTCTGCTTCACATCGGGTTTCACGGTACCGTAAAAGACATAATTCCCCTCGTTTAGCAACACATCCTCGCGTTGGCTATCCATAAAAAACGGATAGAGATTGTGTACAGCACTGAGTTTACTTAACTCATCAAAAGTATCTCTACCATCGTTTAGATAAAGCAAGACGACAGCTTTGATAGGAACACGTTTGGCACTTGCGTAATGTTCATGTTTTATACGGAAAGAGTGCCTACTTGTGGTTCGTACGACCTTTTCAACCATTTCTTTCCATCTTCCTTCTTCAGGAGCCCTGCTCGTTAAGACTTTTGTCCCCCCTATTCCCCAAAGAGTAGCTTCGCCATCTACTTCAACGACAGTTTTATCTCCTGAAAAAATTTTTATTCCGTATCTTCTAGCGCACTCCAACGCCGTAGAAGTTTTTCCGCACCCGGCCTCACCCACTAGTAATACATAACCATCTTTATCATTTCCAATGCATGCGCTATGAATGACAAATAATCCCTGATTGAGCCAAGACTGATGCACCATGCAATAAAGCAGATGCGGTAAATCGGGAGACATCTTCCCACTCCAGGGTTCTTGCAAAAAAACTTCGGACTCTGATTGCCTTAAAGAAAAAGATCCATTTTGTTCGTGAGTGATTCTAAGATCGGGTTTCTCAGGGATCACAGAAAGCTCGACAAGCTCGGGAATATGGGCTTGCAACGCATAAAGATCCGATTCCCTAAAAGCAACATCTGAATTGCTTGTGATGATCGCAGTGACTGCACCGGCCAATAAAAATGCCTTTTCAAACATATGTAGCATCCATTTCTTTAGATTTAATTTTTACAATTTCAGCAACTTGTTGCGCACCTTCACTTCCAAACATATCTAAGAGCGAGGTAAGATTCAGAGATGTTTTTTTGGTCAGTTGATCCAACCCTTCTTTCATTAGCACATTCAGACGATCGGAAGTTTCCTTTTCAGAAAGTTTATTGATCTGTTGCCCTATTTCTTCTAAAACTATGCGTTGACCCATTTTATAGTCGATTTTTTCTCCTAACTGTTCCCAATCGAGAAAGGCATCCACTTGTCCATGATCTCGAATCAAATCCAACTGCTGCCCTTGGCTATCATTGACAGGGGGGATAAATAGGCAGGGAATACCATGAGAGGCCGCTTCATAAATATTTGCAAGACCTGGAGTTTGTATGGCAATTTTTACTTTCGGCAGCAGAGAGAACATTTCATCTCTACTATATGTGCAAATATTTTCATGAGGAAGCAGCTGTACGATTTGGTTGCTGCAGACGATTTTGATGTCGAGTCTGGGATCGGCAGTGTTTTTTACAGCTTGTATAATGGCATGAACATATTTTCGGTAATAATCAATGGGCCAAAAAGGATTAATTAATCCTCCCATATTAAGCAGCAAGACCTGAGGATCCTTTTCCCTTGCTACAATTTTCGTAAAAGCGTCCACTTCCATGACCTGATTAAAACATTTCTTTTCTTTCTCTAAGCGCTCCTTCACGCCATGGAATTTTTGAGCAAGATAGAGCACTCCTTCCCTTGCCACTACAGGGGGGATTTTTGGCCAAAACCAGGTTAGAGGATCGTATATGATTGTGGGAATTTTCAAATCGGCAGCACGCCCTGCTTTTTCAAAGTTAAGTGCGGTGAAGAAGAGATCGTACTCTTTTACAACTTGATTAAAGGCATCCGGAGCCATTCCGGATAGATCGATAATTTCGTCATAGTTAAAGGCTCTTTGAAGATCTAACGTATGGCCGCTTCCAACATAGCTAAGATGGCTAAAGGTCTCCCGAAAATAAGGGAAAAGGTCCGCAATTGCCGCAGTCGGGCCAAACCCAAACGCTTCCGCATTTACGAGAACTTTAATTGGAAGTGGGGTAATCTTCTTGTCCATAAAGCAATCGTCCTAAATGGGTAAGTTGTTCTGCATGGCGCAATTCCGCCATTTTATGATGCAAGGCACTGCGTGGCGGTTTGCTTGCATGAATCATAGCCTCTCGTACATTCTTTCCTTCACCCGTTGTGAATACAGCCATCCTTTCTTCTTTTAGTTTAAGGGAATCTTCAGGTACAGGACCGGCCGAAATATAAACGACAAGCCTTGGAGTCATCAAAAGGTTTGTACTATTGGCATGCGTGGTGCGACTATCCCAGGAAACAAGATCTCCGGCTCGAATTGGTATCGGCTGGGCGTTTTTGTTGAGACGACTATCCAACTCCGGATCCCACGCAGCCTCTACATATTCTCCGCGATAATTTGGATCATGCTGTTCTATAGCTTGAATATAGTCGGCAAAAGATCCCCGAGAACCCGGGACGGCAACAAAGGTGCCTTGTTTTACCGGACAATCGATTAGGGCAAGAACACCTTGAGTCGTTTTGAATCCTGGATGCACCAGAGGATTTTGATCGACATGTAAAGGCAGCCCTTTTGCCTCTTGTTCATCGGCCATTTTTACGCCGAAACGGTCAAAGGTTGTCCATAAATCTGCTCTGCCCCACAACATCACGTGGTGGATGTAAACTTTTACTGCCTGACGAATCTGCGCCAGGGAGTCATCATGATAAACTTCAAAAAAGCCGCGAGAAATAGCGGGAATCCCCTTCTCATCCGCAGGAACATTTTTGTAAGTTTCGGGTAGTTCCAAATTGAATGCATTTTCACTGATTGTCTGTAGGATTGATTTGATTCTTGAGACTGTGTCTGCGCACTGTTTTTTTGATATGACTTGTTTCCCCACTACGTATCCATAAGTGAGCCATGCGTTCCAGAATTGTTCTTCTTGCTCCACAGGGTCGTAAGCGACAGCAAACCCCTCACTGTCGATAGGATATTTACCATTATAGATTGCCGGTTGCTCGAGTTTCCGGTAGCGCTCTCTTATTTCGGGGAGTTGGCAACGTTGTTGAAGTCTGGCAACAAGGGTTTTCAACAAAGAATCTACTTCTTTTGAGCATTTTGTTTCTTGGATGGCTCGAATAAGTGTAAGGGTATCAACATCAAGGAGGGGCATGGACTGAACGATTTGCATCTTTTTTTCCTCTCTATATGAATTGGAGTGCGAAGAATATAATACACATAAAATGCATATGTTTCCACAGATATTGCCAATTTACAATAAACCTTTCAGATAAACTATTCAACGCGGAGACGCGGAGACGCAGGGACGCAGAGGAAGAAAATGATTGTTTTTCACTTTTTCTTCCTCTGCGTCCCTGCGTCTCCGCGTTGAATAGATTGTAGAAGAATTACTGGTTCAGAGAAAGTGTTTGCATTAAAAAGCGAGTTTAGTTGGAAATGAATTTGAGGAACAAGATGTGGAACCCAAGGAAAAATCAGGAAGAAAGATTTTAAATGTGATGAAATCCGTGGCCTTACTTCCTGTTTACGGCAGCGAGGCCCTTGTTAATGGATCAAAAATCCATTGGAATGGTCACAAAATCGATCGAGTGGAAGAAATTCACCCCGATATGCTCGCAACTACCGAAACCATCGAGGGGATATTGTGTCCTTCGGGTGAAGATTCAGTAGGATGGAGAAGAAAATTGATCTGCGGCGCGCAGGTGTCCCTTGAAATAGCGGGAAGCTATTGCGGCGGCAAGCCCTTCGACGAATTTTTAACCCTTTTCTCATGGAAACTGGCCGAAAACGACGAGATCATCATCCGTCTTCTCACAGGCCCCATGAGCCTCTCAAAAGATCAAAAAAGGAGAATCAAGCTTCTACAGCGAATATATGCGACACGCTTTGAAGCAGTGATAGCCAAAAACACATGGGAAATTTTCCCAAAACTAAAAATGCGCGAGCAACATGCAAAGATGCTCATTGCAGATAAACACTACTTTGTTATCGGAGGAAACAATTTGAACAATTGGCAACTTCCCCAAGAACACCTAGAAGGAATTAATTATCGCGGGACTTTGGGGCTAGGGAGAATGCTCGATATGGATATTGTCGGACGAGGGGCGGAAACAGGAGAAAAGCTTAAAAGAGTTTTCGATGACCTCTGGCTCAATTGGAAGGGCGATTTGGGGATCGCGCCAAATGAGCCAGTTGATAGAGGTTTTCAGGAGAAATCGATCATTCCGCACGATTTCTTCTCTCAGGACGTGCGTTTGGTTGGGGATTGTTCGATCCATGTCGGTGGAGCGCATCAAGGAAAAGATAATCACTGCGAAAGGGTCTATGTGAGGGCTATTGACTCTGCATTTAAAACGATTTACATTTCTAATATGGCATTTAACCAAAAACGGATTGTGCAGGCAGTGAGAGAAGCAATCGAACGGGGTGTCAATGTTGAAATCATCTCAAACGGGATTAGTAGGGCTCTTTCTATTCCTGCGCGTATTCAGGGAATGAGAAATTCTAAGTATTTTCGAGTGCTTGTCAAGCTTGATGGGGTGAACGTCAGCTTACATGTCATGCATAAGTCGTTCCTACATACAAAAGTGATGGTTGTTGACGAGGAAACAATGCTGATCGGTAGTATGAACATCGACAAAAAAAGCACACGATGCGATGACGAGATTCTTTTGGAGATAAAATCCCAGCAAATCGCACTGGAAGCATTGGAACATTTGCGCATGATCAATGGTTATGCTATTGAATTCCAAGACAATGCAAAAATTGTAAGGCCGATAGAAATCATGGCCGACAAATTATTAGATGGAATTCTTTGAGGCAAAATCCGCCTAAACTTACGCTTTAATTTACACTATATTTATAAAAATAAATAATATGTTATAATATTAATTATAAGTAATATTAATTTATTATTAAGGTGAACTATGAATATTAGTAACCTTGAAAAAGCTGCACAAGCGTTTTCTACAGCTGCTAATCAAGCAGCCGTAGAAACTAAAAATGATATCCTTAGAGACAATATCCAAACCTTATCCAAAGAAATCATGCAATATGCAGGAGATCGGCAAAATTCAGCGGCTTCATGCTCCGCCATGATTAACAAAGCCAGCCGGCTTTATGACATATCTAAATTTAATTTTAATGAAACTTCAATGGCTGCTGTTGAAAATCATTATGTAACGCTATCAAAATTAGCTACTTCTGTTATCCATAATAAGATGATGGAGGGACAAGCCGATTCCAGCTGGTTGTTAGATTTTTTGAAATTAGATAAAAATATCCAAAAAGAACTATTAAACGATCCTCAAATTTCTCAGCGTTTTAGCGCTGCCATTTCTGAAGCAGGGCCGAATCTTCTATTAAATCGAGAGACGAGATTAACATTGTTCATCCGATTGGCCTTCGATGAAAATCCCGATATGCGTAAATTTACCATAGAATTACTAAAACACAAGGATCTCGACATAGATCAAAGCATGACGAATGGCAATACAGCTCTTCATGCAGCAGCAAAGACTAATGATGATCTATTAATAAAGGAGCTTTTAGCTGCCGGTGCGGATCCCCTCAAGAGCAATCAGGCGGGAAAGACCCCTTTCGATTCTGCGGGATACAGTAGGTGTCGCGAGCTGTTTTTAAAAGTCATTCCTTTTGATACTGTTGTTAAAGGAGAACCATTCGGCAAGCAGGCACTAAAATGGGCTTGCACTCAGTATCTTCCTGAGACCTTTGATTATTCCCCCTTCGTTAATTATATAAAATCTCATCCGTTAGATAACGGCCTCCCTTATAATACAGAGGATTGGAATATTAATTTCATGAACGGACTCCTGAAGCAAGGATTATTAATAAAAGGACTTCCAGAAGATGAGTTACAAAGATGCTGCTATTACTGCATTGAGTATGAAAGCGTAGAGGGACTTAGAACAATATTAAATTCGGGACGTTTACCTTTTCTAGCAATTAACAAAACTGATTTATTAAGCGCTATTGAATCGAATAATTCACTCGCAACAGCCTTAGAAAAGGAACTTAAAAACGTTAAAAGTTCGCTTGGTGAGGAAGGACTTCAGGCTTATCAGTCCCTATTCAGAAATCTAGCCGGAAATGATACACGCCGTACAATCCACCTAGAAGCAATTGATCATGACTTCCAGATACTCATTGAAAATAAAATGCCAGGCGCAGAAAAAGCAAAAGCAGATTTCGATGACAGTGAACGTACTCTAACTCAAAGAAAAAATCTTGCTGAAGCACTTCAGATTTTTAATGAACCTGTGAATGCAGAAACGAAGGCTCTGAATGCTGTCAATAGGGGTGAGGACGTAACCTCAGTGCTTAAACAGTTAGCTTGGATGGGAAATGACAATGCCCTTCTCACAGAATTAGAAAAATTTTTAGGTTTTGGTTTAAATGATAAATTTGGAGAGCAAGTTCATGCTATGAACAAAATCATAGCTAATGTTGCCTTAGAAAAAATGTATTATGTAGGAAAAGAATCTTATAGCGGCGGTAAACAGAATTGGGTGGCACCTTATTTCGCAGATGCTTTGAATAACACACAGTCAAAACTCACGGAAGCAAATCTTTCGAAGGAATTGGAACCTGCGCAGACTGTTCTTAAACAGTGTATTACAGAAATTCAACAACAAACCCGTTGGACTGATTACTTTACGACACGTCTAGAAAAAGAAATTGATTTCGATTCTAACCGACTCCTACAATCGAAAGAATTAGTAAATGCCATTAACTCCCTACCTGTAGGACAAAGTTGCTTAGTTCCTGTGACCACACTGGGACATTCCACCCTCATGAGGATTGAAAGAACCGGAGAAGAAAACGTTCGAATTTTATTTTACAATACGGGACAAGGGGTAAGGGGAAATCATGCTGAAGGTTTAGGAGGAACATATCAAACGTTTATCGAATATAGAGAAGTCCCAATCAAAAATCTGCAAGATCCTGAGAAATGGACCCTGTTGATCACAGGAGAATTACGAGATATGACTTCAATTTATGGGTTATTGAAAAGTATATGTGTAGGCGGGAAGAAGCAGCCCGCATCTCTTCATGAGGAATATTATGAAGCAGTACAGAAGTCCGGCAGCTGTGCTTACCAGTGTTACATGGCAATGATTAGAGAAAGACTCATTTCTTCTCTGCCGAATCCTGTTGAGGGGCTTGGTTTATACAAAGCCGTGAAAGGAATGATGCTCAATACGTTTGAGGAAAGAACACGCGCGTTTCTCAAACCAAATATTGATGAGCAACTGCAAAGTAAGCTTCAAGTTGTGGGCGCTGAATTGAATATTGCAAATGCTCTTGTAGACCCATCCAAAAGACAGAATTTATTGAAAGAACTCATTACTGAGCTTAGAGGGCATCACCTTGAAGACTTAGTTGAAGAAATAGAACAATCAGCAAAGGCTCCATCACTTGTTTTATTTACTGTCGTTAGAAGAGCTATAGACGAACTGACCATATTGGATGCTCCCTTAACTCAAAATGGCCTTGCAAAAGATGCCATCATGGCACGTCGAAAAAAAGAAGATCTTGGCAAGCAAGAATACAAGAAAATCTTGGATGATTATCTTAATGATTTTCAACTAACTCCGGAGAGGTCTGACCAATGGGCAAAGGTTTTCGCCACGCAATATATGGGTGGGACTTTCCAAAGCACAGCGGTTGAGTGGGCTGTCAACAATTTCAATAAGATTCCTAAAGGTCCAGGTGATGACGATCCCCGCTGTGTTCTTCTTAACCGTTTTGTACAAGGAATGAGGCGTCAAAATATTGATAATAGGGAATCGATGCTTTCTCCCTTACTAAAGGCTTTTGCCAACAATCCTGAAATGGTTGCTTATTTACGGAAAGAGTGCCTTGAACCTAAGACAATCCAAGGCCCTTCAGGTTTTGAATACTAATAATGGCCTCTAACTCCTCGATTTTTAAATATTCTTTTTGTACATTGTATAGATAGCTCCTCAAAGGATAAACGTTGGGTATAAATGATCAATTATGACACTAGAAGTTATATCAGCAACAGCGTCATTCATCATGTTGTCAACGCACTCATTAGGAGCGAAGGCAGTTCTGCCCAGTTCATTCAGGATAGCGCAGGAAGAGCGTGGAAAGTCATTAAAAATGATGGAAATGGGATAGATTTTGGGCGGGAAGAGAATGGGAAAATATCCATTTTCCGAAAGATTATAAATGCCATTGTATTGTTCTTTAAATGTTGGAGCTATGATTTTTTAACGAAATATAAAAATGCAATTGTGCACATCAATAGAGCCGGCAGAAAAATTCAAAAAAAAGAAAAATCAACTCCAGGAATATCCTTGAATGTGTTTCCTAAAATCCCAACAAATGAAAGCCTCACCATCAAAAAATTTGATCTAGCTTCGGAACTGTTGGAAACCAAATATCGAAATATCGATAAAACCGTTCTTGCAATTAAAAAATATACAGGAAGTTTTCGTTTAGCAAATGTTTGGGCACGTCTGCTAGGAAGATTTGCAGAAACTTTCCAAATGGATATAGTCAAAACTATAAAAAATGAAAAAAATAAAGACATCACAGTTATTCTAAGGGAGGTAGACGGACATAATGACGATGAACAATATAGGATGTGGATACCGGGTACGAAAAATTCGGAAAACGTCATCGAACCTAAAGGTGGAATCGTCATCTTGCTTGCTAAAAAAATAGTTCTTAGAGGAGATGTAAACAGGATTTTAATTAAGCAAGGCTATAGGAACTTCGTGCGAATTCCTGAAAGATGGCATTGGTTTGGAGAATTTAATTCAGCAGATACAACTCAAATGGTTGAAATGAATAAAGATACCATACGTATCACCGTCGAAAAGAGCATTTATATCAAAAGTTTCAGAGAGGAGAGAGATACCCTTCACAACGATATGGATGCAGACTGGAAAACGCGCGGAGAGGTTATTATAGGAAATATTGCTAATAAGCAAGTCATCCTAAACCACGATCATCTGTTGTAAGATTATGCATATAGAAACGAAATAACAGGATAAGCATGATCGCAAGCGACAGGATTAAAAAAGGATAAAAAATCAAAGATTTGAAAAATATTTAATTTTTTTTAGTTCCTTTTTAGTGTTTTCTTAGATCATCTTTTTTTCTTATCCTTTTTTATCCTGCCGCTTGCGATCATGCTTATCCTGTTAATGATGGTAAAAGCACACATAAAGAATGACTTGCAAAATTACATAAAATAATATATTATTTTGGATGTTTATTAATAAAATAGGTTGATTTTGGAAAAGCCACGCACAAAAGATGAAATGTTTATCATATGTCTCTACGATGAAGGAATCGCCCTAGGCGATACAGAAACGCCTATAGACTGCTATAAGATCGGAACTAAGGTAGGCCTTCACCCAACAGCCACTAAGACCATCTGCGTCCTCCTAGCGAAGGCTAATTTCATCAAAAATAAGGGTGATAACCAGATATCCATTACCCAAAACGGAATCCGACTTGTCGAAAGATTACGAGGTCTTCTCTAAGCCCTCTATGGCACCACTAAGAATCGGAGTTTTGTAAAATAACCCAAATCCCTCTTTGATAATCTCCGCGAAATTTTCAGGTCCATAATTTTTTTGGGTGTATTCAATTAACTTCAACACTTCTATCATTCGATTAAATCGATCTCCAATAATCACTCTTTCTCGAATCAACAAAGGAGGAATATTTATCATCGCATTAATTTTTTGTATTTCTTGAGGATGAATAGGTTCTCCATGAATCATCTTCATGAAGAGGCAAAGTTGGGCATTCGCGGCCCCTGACACGTCTATGCCATCTTTGCATGTCAAACTGAAAGTATCGGGATCTAAAATATCCAGCAACTTAAGTTCAAGAAATAGATAGAATAGCTCGATAAAATCCCTTCTATTTCCTACTGTAAGAACGTTTTTGTTCGAAAAGAAAATTCGATGTATTTCAGCAATAATCCCCGAAACAAATTTAGGGAAGATTTGTTTTTTAATTTCTTTGGGGAAATAAAATCCGCAATTTTCGTCTTCCAGCTGTTCTTTGAAAAGTTTGATGAAAATGTTAGCATGATTTTCTTGCGCATATGGAGCAGATTGTTCGTAAAATTCAGTATCTTTTGATAGAGATACCACTGTCAGCACATTTTCAAATTCCTGTTGATTTTGCAGATCCTCTAATACTACAGATCTAAAGTGTTCTTTCCAGGATGTTCTATCTTGTAAGTTGATCAATAGATGCTTTCTTTTGGTGGATTCGCTGTTATAAAACCGCAAAAACCCTTTGAATTCTTCGATGACGAAGGCTTTATGAATGAACTCCTGGAATGTAGGAGAGGGAATTCTAAGATTAGTCATCTTCTTTTCATTCACATATAGCGAATAAAGTTGATCAGGGATATTGTATTGTGAAATGGGGTCAAATCCGTAATAGCCACCTTGTTTTATGATATCTAAAACCTTAATTAACGGGCCATTTGGATGCATTTTTAGGAGTTTATTCATCTTCACATGTTCGTCTAGAAGGCTTCCCCAGATATATTGAGGCTTTTCTTTTGCATGATTCTCATCTACTTTGTCCAGCAGTTTTTGAAGCCAAATAGAGATATCATTGAATCTAAGATTGTTTGTCATTAAGGCATGGCAAAGCTCGTGAGTGATATCTAGAATGGCATGGGCCAGTGTATTAGATTTTTTAGGAGGATAGGCAATCCATTTTTGATATTCTTTTGAGAGCATCGACTCTCTAAGGAAACCCAAGAAGTCATTGAAATACTCGAAACTTGTTTTTACAGGAGAATTTCCCATAAGATTTTTTGAGTTACTGCTTAGCAGCAGAGCCATCAGCGCTTTATTAATGTCTCGAACGATATCCCAGCGAACATGAGTTTTGGTCTCGTGAAAATAGTTATTCATAGCAGGTTCGATAGAACGAATCATCGATCTTGCAACATCATTAGAAAGTCTATCTTCCCATACTTGTAAGGATTCCAGTGGATCTATAGCAGGTTCTTTGGAAATTTTATTTTCTATATCACAAACAAGTTTAATGTTCCGAATCAATCGCGGACTAAAAAAACGTGTTCCGTCCTCTTTTCGCAGGAAAAAAAGTTCGTACCCGGTATCATTTTTTACCATCACTAAATCCATAAAGATGTGAGAGGTTTGAGTAGTTGTTTCTTCTTGGACCTGAAGTTCATCGCTTCGTGACATCGCATCTTTAGCTAGCTCAAGAATCCACTTTCCTAAAACACCTTGGTCGATTTTTCTTACAATGCGATTCAAATAAAAGTCTTGGAGCTGTTTGTATTCTTTGAGGTTGGCAACGCTTTTTTCCTTTGTTTGGCTAAACAGTGAAGTGTATTTGTCAAGACGTTGAGCTGCTTCACCGACGATAACCATGATTCCTTTGACACCCTCTACGGCTTTTTGATTTCCTGTGTTACTGGAGTCGTGTTTATAGAAATTTCGAATATATTCGAGGATGGTATGGAAGGTTCCTCGGAGGGCTTTTATCGCCGCATCGGGATTTTCCCCAGATAAATGCATTTTTTTTGCTGTTAGTTCGACCACCTCTTTATTATGTTCGGCGATTTCTTCGATTTTCGCTGAGGCGTTATCTTTATCGAACTTCAGCTCTGCAATATCAGCCAGGGTTTCGACGGCTTCGTCTATAGCGACCCCGCCCTGAGTATCGTGTATTATGTTTAATTTATGTGGCATGACCTTTACTCCTAGATAACTATGTATTAGGCCTCTACTTATCAGGTCCTAGTTATATTATTTCACACCTCCATTTATTTGTGAACAAAATAATTTAATTTTTAATTACTTTAGGTTGATAACGAAGTGATCGTATTAAAATATGACTTCAACCATAAGGTTTTTTTGTAATCACCATAGGGATGCCATTTTTTTCTTGGCATAAATGTCATGTTCCCTTAAATTTCACTTTGATTATAAATATCTTTAAAGTTAAGGAGTTAACATGAAAAAGACTATATTAAACCTTTGCATTCTGCTAAGTCTACCTAGCATGGCATTTGGTTTGGCTAAGGAGTTTGGTATTGGTTATGGCGGAGTTGCCTTTCCACAAACGTCCACAACAATGAATTTTAATCCCGCCCTGATAACTGCCCAAGGAAATCGTTATGATGCGGGACTTGCTCTGGAGTATTTTTGGGGCCGTGCCAAAATAAAAAATAGTGACAATGATAGCTTTAATCAATCAGCGTCCTATCACAGAAGATATTTGCCGTTTGGGGCTATTGGCTATTGCCAGCAGTATAAAGATACAAACTTTTATATTGGTTTTAGCACAGATAGTGTGAGATCAGCGGCTAATTCACTTAATAAAACTCTAGTGGCCATTGGTACTTCCCATCAAGCCAGTGAGGCGATAAATCCCATTTTTGTTCCTACCTTGGGCTGGAAGATCAATGAATGCCACGCCGTTGGGATCGGTGTTCCTTTCTTCATTGGAAGATTTAGGATAAATGGTTTACAGAACCTCGAGCAGGTCTCTGCTTCTCCTGAACATGTGACTAATAAAGGTTACGATTATGCTTTTGCATGGGGTCTGCGTTTTGGATGGCTTTGGCATGTAACACCATGCTTTGATTTTGGCCTATCTGCAAATACCCCTCAGCTTGGTACAACCAGCTTCCGTAAATACAGAGGACTTATAGCTCGTAGAGGAAAATTCGAGATCTCCCCCGAAGTGAAAGCAGGTATCGCCTATCATTACGAAAAGTTTAGTTTTGTTTTTGATTTGCAATATACTATCTATAATGCAAGTAGAACCCTACATAACTCCCCTACCAGCCCGCATTTATTTGGCACTAAGAAAGGCCCTGGGTTTGGATGGAATAACTTGCTTAACCCTGTTGTGGGAGTCGTTTATCGCTATGATGAGGCGATAACTTTGCGCGTAGGTTACGGTGATCGTCTACCTCCATGGACAAGACACTCAAATACCGTGCCTAATTACATAAATCCGTTCTTCACCCTTAAGAATTACTATACTTGTGGCGCCACTTGGGCTACTGCATGCGGTACAGAATTTACCTTTGCCTACTTATTTGGCTATCGAGGGGTCAGAGGCGATAGAGAGGCTTCTTTAGCAAATGGGAGGATGAATACCCAGCTAGGGACCCATACCTTCTTTATCGAGTTCGGAAAAGTCATGTTCTAGCACTGGTTAAAAAAATTACCATTAGAGTAGGGACGGATTTTATTCACTCTCTATTCTAATGGTAAAAATCTCTTAAACTTCATTTATTCTTCTTTCAGTAGTTTGCATTTAAATTAAGATTAAGCTAAAAAGGTAATAATTACCCTTTATACTGAAGTGAACTCAAAAATCGGTATTTGGGGCACTTGCGATCGTTGAATCCCGGGGCTTTGAAGTTCCCGAAATACCGATTTTTGAGCTCACTTCAGGATAACTGATGGGCATGAGATTAGATAAATCCCTAGGAGGCTGATATATGTTTGTAAAACCCAAATGTGCACTTATTATCGGTGCAAGTGATGGAATAGGTAAAGCCCTGAGCTTGCTTCTGGCTAAGGAAGGCATCCATTTAATCCTTGTTGGCAGAAAAATGGAAAAATTGAACGAGGTCGCAAGAACCATTGGAGATCGTGTTGAAGTGCAAACTGTTGCAGCCGACTTATTAGAACCAGAGCAGCGAAAGAGTATTATTCAGCTTATTCATGAAAAGACACCGGATTTAGTTGTTAACAGTGCAGCAAGAGGAAAGATGGGGAATATTCTTAGTCGATCGACGGAAGACGCACTAAAAACTGTAGAGTTGAATGTTTCGGCGGTTTTAGAAATTACAATTGAGGCAGCAAGAGCTTTAGTTTCAGCAAATAAACCAGGAACTATCCTTAATATATCTGCCTCTATAGGTTTTCAAATTTTCCCCGGTTTTGCAACTTACGTGGCCTCGAAGGGCTTTATTACTAGAATCTCCGAGTCTTTTGATGAAGAACTAAAGCCTTTCAATGTTCGCGTCCTTAGTTTTTGCCCAGGAATAGTCAATACCAACTTCGCATCCCGCAGTACCGATGGAAAACAACAAAAACCGCACCCTTTAGGAATGAAACCGGAAGATGTAGCAGAAAGCATTTGGAAGCAAATTCAAAGGGGACAACAGACTAAGTTTTATAATAGCCTCTTTGCTTTTGGAGCCTTTATGGCAAAGTACATTCTCCCTAAAAAAGTTCTTCTTCTGATGGCTAAAGGAATTGTAGATGGAATGTATAATGATCCGGTTATTGAAAAAAAATAAAAAGAAGAGTTGTAATTGACTAACAACACAGACACATTTAACAACTATTCAATAGACAAGGAACTCTACAAAGGTGGACAAAATATTGTATATCAGGCAACAGAAAAAAATACGAACCAAAAAGTCCTTCTTAAAACCACTCTTTCTGATACTCCTTCCGTCAAGGAAATTGCTTCTATTAAATATGAATATCAAGTACTAACTTCTCTCAAAATAGAAGGAATCCCAAAGGCTATAGGATTATTTGAAGGTGAAGGTAAGCCATACTTAGTCATCGAAGATGAGGGATACACCTCACTCTCCAAAATTATTACCAACAAAGTCTTCAATTTTAAAGATTTTCTTATCATTGCACTTAAAATCATTCACATACTTTCTGAAATTCATAAAAATAACTACATACATAGAGATCTAAAACCCAGCAATATCTTGGTCAACCTAGAGAGTAACGAGGTCATGATATCCGATTTTGGGAGTGCCGTAAAAGTCTCTGATGAACAATCTTCAATCATTCCTTCTTCAGAAATAATCGGTACAATTCAATACATTTCCCCTGAACAAACAGGCAGAACAAGTCGTTCAATCAATTATCGTTCCGACTACTACTCTCTGGGAATAACTTTATATCAAGTGATTACCAATCACTTGCCTTTCGAATATGAAGATCCATTGGATATCATCCACGCACATATGGTAATGACTCCTGATTCTCCTAGTGATCTAAATAGTTACATCCCGAAAATGATTTCTGATGTGATCATGAAACTTATTAAAAAGAATCCGGAGGATCGGTATCAGAGCGCTTTTGGGATTGAATATGACTTACAGAAAATACTGGAGCAAATTGAGTCAAAAGAAGGTATAAAAGAATTCTCTCTTGGTGAACATGATACCTCTTCCGTATTTCATATAAGCGAAAAGTTAGTCGGACGAACAAATGAAATCAAACTATTACAAGAGAGTTTCGAAAGAGCTGCGAAACACCACAATGAAATTATATTTATTTCGGGTACATCAGGAATTGGAAAAACCTCTTTGGTAAATGAGCTAAAAAAGATCTCTATCAAAAATGCAAGCGATTTTATCAGTGTAAAATTTGACAAAAACATTCAGGTAAGCCCTCTTCAGATTTTAGGTTCGGCATTTTCTAATACGATAGAGAAAATATTAGCATCAGGAAATGATAGAATCAAAGAATGGAGTAAGAAAATCCTTACTAGTGTAGGTAATAACGGACAAATTTTGATAGAGAACATTCCAGGTATTGAGTATATTATCGGGCAACAACAGTCCATTCCAGATTTTGAAAAGGAAAATCTTGAGTCTAGAATTTTTAACACAACCATCCAGTTTCTTAATTTATTTTCCGGGCCTTCGAAACCTTTGGTTATTTTTTTAGATGACCTGCAATGGGCCAATTACTCCTCTCTAAAATTCTTCAAAAACTTAATGATCAGCGAAGTTTTAACAAATATTCTATTTATTGGAACTTATCGTTCTAATGAGGTTTCTGAAGGACATCCTTTAAAACAAATCATTCATGATATTGAATCGAAGTTGAATCGCCCTTTAAATACCGTCATTTTGAAGGAACTCTCCGAACAGGATATCGAGGAATTAATTCTCGATTCCTTCAAGTGTGATAAAAAAAACGTTCCAGAGCTAGCCAAGCTTTGTTTTAAAAAAACAAAGGGTAATCCCTTTTATTTGAAGCAGTTCTTAGGTAAGCTCTACGCTAAAAAGATATTCAACTACGATACAGACAATCAGCTCTGGGTATGGGATATCCAAGAAATTAATAATTTAGAGGTTAGCGATAACGTTGTTGATTTACTTAAGCAAAAAATTATTGGTTTACCTTCAAATGATCGTGAATTGATTAAGCTTGCTTCATGCATAGGAACCACTTTTAATCTTAACCAACTCTGCAGATTAGGCAATCTTTCGAGATCTTCCATTATTGAAATCTTGACCCAATTCCAAATGGATGGATTTATTAATGTTTTAGAAGGTAGACTTGAGCTTGCTCTAAACAGTGAAACTCTTCCGGTTAAATTAGGGTTTTCGCATGCAAAAATAAAAGAAAGTGCCCTTTCATTAATCAACGATGTTGAATTACCAAACATTTATTACAAATTAACAAAAAGCTACCCTCAGGAAAATCCCTCAAAGCTCCCTTTTGAAACCGTAGAGACACTCACTTTTAACTATAATAAAGCCATAAACTTACTCTCCACTGATCAGGAAATACGTTATGCAGTAAATCTTAATCTTTATTGTACGGAAGTCGCTATAAATGGAAGCAACTATAGTGCGGCATACGATTACTGCCAAATGGCATGGAATCATTACAAAAGGATTGATAAGAAAACTCCAAATGACCCTTTATATCTTCAATTATTAAAACTCCTTGGAGACACCCAATACCTACATGGTCTTCATAAAGAAGCAACGAAATCCTATGAAACTCTTCTTTCACTTCCTTTAGAAGATGTTATGCGGGCTAATATCAGCATTTCTAAAATAAAATCACACGTCATCTTACAGGAATTCAATGAAGCCTTAAATTCCGGCTATGAAGTTCTCAATCTGCTAGGATTAAAAATCCAACCTCCCGTATCCAAACTAAAAATTCTGATCACATACTTCCTTTTTCGACTCAAAGATATCCATCATACATCTTTGAAACGCATAAGTGATAGGGAAGCAACAGATGAAAAGTTTTTGCTTATCTCAGAGATTTTCTCAAGCTTGCAATCTGCGGCAATTTTGAATAATGATGTTACTCCGCTGATTCTGATTTCTTTAAAAATTATAGAACTAGCTTTCAAACTGGGGTGGGTAACGGCGGTTCAAGGGTCTCTCAATTGGATTATGGGTCTAGAAGCTCAACTTGGATTCTATAAAGACGAAAGAGAATTATATAAAATAGAAAGAAAATGGCTAGACATGACCTCCTCAAATTCAATGCTGCATGTAAATAAACTTATGTTTGTCTTTTTCTATTTACATAAGTTTGAACCCATTAAAAATGTCATTCCTCTTCTTAGAGAAATTTATTACAAATCTTATGAGATCGGTGAGTTAGAAAATGCCATAGTCGCTTTTCACCAAGAAATAAACGCGATGGTGTTTTCGGGAGTCAAACTTTATGAGATTATCAGACAAATTGAAAATAATTATTCCAGAGTACTAGATATCAACGAAAAAGACGAAATCGCTTGTATTCGTGGGATTTATAAATGGCTTTCCATTCTTTGGGGAAAAAAATCAGAAAGTCAGAATATCCCCGCTCAAATTGATGTAGATGAGGTCAATGAGTATTATAACCAAGGTTATAAGAAAGTGAATTTCGTCTACAGTATTTACGCCCTCATTACAGCTACATATATGCGGGACTTTAAGAAAGCTGTTGAAAGTAGTCGACTCTTGGAAAAGTTATTTTATTCCGAATCTTTTGTTCCAGGAATGATTTTGTGGACACCGGTTTACTATTGCTCCCCTCTTGCCAGTATCGAAATGCTTCGTGTCTGCACAGAGGAAGAAAAAGCTCCCTTAAAAGTAGAGTTGAAAGAACAGGTAAAACGCCTTAGTAAACTTTCATAAGATTTACCCCGAAAATTTAGAAAATAAATTAGCTTTGGTAAAAGCCGAAGTCGAAGGGGAAAAAGGAAATATATTAGATGCCATCGATTTATACGAGCAAGCAATCAAATTATCAAAAAGCAAAGAATTTATACACGAGGAAGCTCTTAGTAACGAATTATTCTGTCGCTTTTTCCTGAGATTGAACCACAAAGACGCGGCATATGGGTATTTAAAAGAAGCTATCAGGCTTTATAGAAGCTGGAATGCTTTTGCTAAAATCGATCAGCTGAATAAGGAATTTAGTGATCTATTTGTATTTAAAAAAGATATTACTATCGAAAAGCAGGAAGAGAATTATATCACAAATACAAATTCAATTTCATCCTTAACCTTGGATATAGACTCTCTTCAAAAAGCTTATCGTGCTATAGCTCACACGATAAAGTTAGAAGATATGATGAACAATATCCTATTAACGATCGCTCAAAATACCAGCGCCGAGAAGGTTGTATTGATCCTTTTGGAAGAAGATGAGTTTTCCATTAAAGGAATTTATTCGACGGGAGGGGTCGATAATTCCGAGTCTTTACCGATCCCCTATAAAAATTCAAAAATCATTCCACAAAAATTTATTGACTTTACATTCCTAAAGAAGAAACCGGTCATATCTGATGACCTTAGTAAAGATTCTCGGTTTTTAGATGATAGTTATGTCATCGAGAACTCTCCCTTGTCTGCACTTTGTTTCCCTTTAGTAAAATCCGAAATACTCTCCGGAGCGATTTATTTAGAAAATAATTTGTCCACTTCTGTATTTACGGAAAAATTAATGGTACTTGAAATTTTATCGGGAGAGATCATTCCGATGTTGGAGGTGGCAAATTCATACAAATCCATTGAGCGTTTTGTCCCGAAAGATTTTTTAAAAGTCATTCATAGAAACCGGATATCTGATGTTCGCTTAGGGGACAGTACACGCATTACGATTTCTACGCTTTTTATGGATATCCGTAATTTTACTACAATTACGGAGAGCTTAGAGCATGAAGAGACGTTTAAGCTTTTAAATCGTACCCTGCAAGTGGTAGCCCCGGAAATAATTAATAACAATGGTTTTATAGATAAATTTATCGGCGATGCTGTTATGGCTTTATTTATAGGATCCCCAGATAATGCACTCATGGCATCCGTCGGCATAATCAAGGCCTTATCTGAAAAAACAGACTATATAGTGGGTAAATTTGAATTAACTTTTAAAGTAGGTATCGGTTTAAGCATCGGTCCTGCCACTCTCGGAGTTCTCGGATCAAAAGAAAGAATGGATACAACGGTGATAAGTGATTCGGTGAATGAAAGTTCACGACTCCAAAGTCTTAATAAGTTATATGGTACCTCTATATTGACCTCCATTCGATTTATTGAAGCTTTGAATACACCTGAAAACTATAATATTTTTTTCCTAGATTATGGAAGAGTTAAAGGGAAAAGTGTTTCGATAGGTATATATGAGGTTTTTGTGGGTTCTCCTGAGGAATTAGAAGAACGTCGAGAGTTCCAAAAGATGTTTGATTATTTTTGGACTTTATATAAAAAGAAAGAATTTTCAGAAGCGAAAAATCTTCTTACGGGGATGGAAACTAAATTTCCTAATCAAAAAATCACTGAAGTATTTTTAAAACGTTGTGAATACTTTATCGATAAAGGAATTCCTGAAAATTGGGATGGCAGCTTCGATTTGTAATCACCCCATTTCCTGATTCCGAAGCGCATCGCGAAGGACAAACCCTTTCCTGAGTCCGAAGCGCATCGCGCAAAGACGAATCTTTTCCTGAGTCCGGAGCGCATCGCGAAGGACGAATCCTTTCCTGAGTCCGGAGCGCATCGCGAAGGACGAATCCATTAAAGCCCCGGGTGACGCATCGGAACCCGGGGAAATGCATGAAAAAACGACAGAGCCCAGAGCGCAGCGACGGGCGACTGATTTCGGTTTAAATTTTTGCTACATGGAAAAATTAAAAAATGTTAAATTATCCTGTTTTACATAACAAGGATAAAAAAATGGCTCACAGCTGTGTCGAGAACTATATTCACCTCATATTCGCAACAAAAAATCGAGAGTTATTAATCCCTAATGAAATTGAGAATCGTTTATATTCATATATAACGGGTATTGCGAAACGAAATCAATCATCAATTATCAATATTAATGGTATGCCTGATCATATCCATACATTGTTAAAATTACACCCTTCAACAGCCTTGGCAACCATGGTCAAGGAATTAAAAGCATATAGTTCTTCATGGATGAAAAAAACGGGTGTAACAAATTTCAGCTGGCAAGAAGGCTATGGTGGGTTTTCTTACTCCAAGTCATTGGTCCCAACGGTGTCAAATTATATACAAAATCAAAAAGAACATCATAAATCCCAATCTTTTAAGGATGAGATTGATGGCATCAAGAAAAATTGGGGTATTGATTGGGACATCTAGTTTTGCTTGGGCCATAATGGAACCACATCACAGTCGAAATCAGTCGCCCTTCGCTGCGCTCTGGGCTCTGTCGCTTTTTCATGCATCTCCCCGGGTTCCGATGCGTCACCCGGGGCTTTAATGGATTCGTCCTTCGCGATGCGCTCCGGACTCATGGAGTCATTTAATTAATCCTGAGTCCGGAGCGCAGCGCGAAGGACGCATCTTTTCATGAGTCCAGAGCGCATCGCGAAGGACGCATCTTTTCATGAGTCCGGAGCGCATCGCGAAGGACGCATCTTTTCATGAGTCCAGAGCGCATCGCGAAGGACGCATCTTTTCATGAGTCCAGAGCGCATCGCGAAGGACGCATCTTTTCATGAGTCCAGAGCGCATCGCGAAGGACGCATCTTTTCATGAGTCCGGAGCGCATCGCGAAGGACGCATCTTTTCATGAGTCCGGAGCGCATCGCGAAGGACGCATCTTTTCATGAGTCCGGAGCGCATCGCGAAGGACGCATCTTTTCATGAGTCCGGAGCGCAGCGCGAAGGACGCATCTTTTCATGAGTCCGGAGCGCATCGCGAAGGACGCATCTTTTCATGAGTCCAGAGCGCAGCGCGAAGGACGCATCTTTTCATGAGTCCAGAGCGCAGCGCGAAGGACGCATCTTTTCATGAGTCACAGAGCGCAGCGCGAAGGACGCATCTTTTCATGAGTCCGGAGCGCATCGCGAAGGACGTATCCATTAAAGCCCACGGTGACGCATCGGAACCGTGGGAAGCTGAAATATAATTGCAGAGCTCGGAGCGCATCGCGAAGAGCGACTGATTCTACAGCGACATTTTCGACGTCTTTCCCGAGATGTTATTTTTCAATTTGGATGTCGATGTCGCTAAGAACAGGATTGTATTTTCTGCAATTATCCAAAACCTCCTCTATAACCTTAAATTTTGACTCAAAAGCTAGCGTATATAGCTTGGCGATGTTATCCCTCGTAACATATTTAGGAAGGATTGATAAACACTCTTTTTTATCCTCCCCTAACTTTAAACAATATTCCAACAAATGCTCAAAATCTAATCTCAAGGCTAATTCGAATACCTTTTCAAAATGATCTATAGCATGGACACTTAATTTCGATTCAAGAAGAAATACCAAAGATTTGACCTGGTACATATCTGCTATATTTGCCAATGCTATAAGATCAACAATTGAGGATGTAATTTTTTTATTTATACTACCGGTATAAATATAATCGAGCATTTCAAGAACGATATGCAATTTATGATTAGGTATTTCAATTTTACCCGTTTTCGCTTCTTTAAAATCCCCTTTAAATAAGGTAGCAAAATATTCAGAATGGATTGCTAGCCTATGCGTATGCACGGGAATTTGTTGACCTTCTACGATTAAAATAAAATCTTGATTTGTTTCGCCTCTTAAATAATTAAGTTCCGCTTGCACGAATGATCTAAACAATTTATTTGGTAAAAGGGGCGCTGGCATTTGGCAACCAGTGTCAGGATAGAGGAATCTATTCTTCGGGGACCATCTAAGTTCTATGGAATAAGATGTTACTTTGTCATTATTCTCAACTTTAATATCAGAACCTATCAAGTCAGACGTATTATTCGGATGATTCCTACAACAGAAATTAACTGAGAT
Organism: Waddliaceae bacterium; assembly: GCA_963822595.1. Taxonomy (GTDB): domain Bacteria; phylum Chlamydiota; class Chlamydiia; order Chlamydiales; family Waddliaceae; genus CAVRUH01. Next base: position 80,643 of record CAWGIG010000001.1, read on the forward strand.
TTTATAAATTTTCGATAAAACACTCACAAAGTGCTGGTTTTCTGGAAATGTTAAACTGACTAGGTTATTTAATGTTTTTGAAAATGAATTGTTCCCCTTAAGCTTTTGAAGCCATGAGTGTACAATTATTTTGATTCTAGTGACGACAAGAGGTGCAAAATCCCTTTTAGTTTGCTGGTCATAGGTATATTTACAGAGATAACGATCAAGAAATACTTCTGTCATCGCTATGAATTGACTATTTTCTTCTTGAGTTAAAAGTATCGGGGTCACAGGATTGACTGTGTAAACTGTTTGTTGGATATCCATAATTTTTTCCTTTGATTCTTATAAAGTAGTAAACTCTAATCCAAGAGAAAGAGCTTCATTTTCAATTTCGATTGCCTTCTCAGTGAGTACAGGATTGTATTTTCTACAATTGTCTAACTCCCGCTGTATCACCGAAAATTTTGACTCGAAAGCTATCGTATATAGCTTCGCGAAGTTATCCCTGGTAACATGTTTTGGAATCATCAATAAATACTCTTTTTTGCATTCTCCTAACTCAAAACAATAATTAATTAAACCTTTAAGATCTAACCTCAATGCTATTTCAAATACCTTTTCAAAATGATCTTTAGCATGGACACTCAGCTCCGCCTCACAGACGTTAACCAATGATTTGACCTGATACATATGAGCAAGTTCTGTTAATTCCATAAGATCAACAATCGAAGATACAAATTGTTGACGCAAATGACCCGTGTAAATAAATGTTAACATTTCATCAACAATTAAAAAACGATATTGAGGAATATTAGCTTTACATGTTTTTGCCTCTTTAAAACCGTTTTCAAAAAGTTTAGCAAAATATTTGGAATGGTTTGCAAGCCTATGTTTGTGTACAGGAATTACTTGACCTTCTACCATAAAAATAAAATCTTGATTAGTTTGACCTTTATAATATTTATACTCAGTTTGGATGAATAATTCATGTGCCTTACCTAGCGATAAAGGAGCAGGGAATTTTCTGGCAGTGTCAACATAGAGGAATTTATTATCGGGCGACCATTTAAAAAGGATATTAACATGGGGTTTTACTTCTTCATCATCCTTATTAAAAATATCATTATCTAATAAGGAAGACTCTTTCTTACCTAATAGAGAAGACTCCCCCTTTTTCGAGTATTGATTAAAAAAAGAAGTTGCTATTTTAAATATTTTTGCAAAAACTTGTCTTAAGAATTGACATTCATCCAAGCGTAAACATAACGTACTCTCATTCATATGGGAAAATGAACTTTCCCCATCGAGGTCCTGAAAACATCTGTGTACTATTGCCATAACTTTCTTAACGACATAGGGTACAAGTTTCATTTTAATTTTATTGTTATTTTGACCTTCAAAGAAATAGTTAACAAGAAATACTTCTGTAACTAAATTTAATTCATTTTTTTCTTCTTGATCTAAAACTATCGGACTCACTGGGTTCACGATACAAACTGCTGAATGTTTTGGTTGCACTTGCATGATCTTGCCCTTTATTTTTCATCTAATTCATCAAAAGTAATCAGCTCTACCCATAGCTGATGGACCCATTCTTCAATGAGTGTTTCGCCTGAGAAAAGTTGCACCTTGTAAGTTCGGATCCCCTCTTTTTCAAAGTACTCATCATTTAATATAGAGAATGTATACGTTCCATTACATCTCAGATTATTTAGGGGGAGTACTGCCTCTTCGCGATTTTTATACCTAATTTGAATGAGAATGTGCATTTCCTCACATCCATAATAGGATTTTGGAAGGGACCACGAAACGTGCAAACGCTGTCCCGCACTCCCGGAATTGAGCAAAGGATCCGGTGTGTTCACATAAAAACTAGCTAAATCCTCTTCAGTCACAAAATCGGTCTGCACCGACAAATGCTTGCCGCCGCAACTCGATAGCAAGATCAGCAACAATAAATAACTTGTCCTGATCCCCTTACACCATTTTTTTCGGATCGACGATTGCATCGAATCTCTCTTCCGTAAGATAATTTAACTTCAGTGCCGCTTCTTTAAGAGTTAGGTTCTCCCGATGGGCCATTTTAACGATGTCTGCAGCCTTATCGTACCCGATTTCTTGATTCAAAGCTGTCGCTAACATGAGCGACCGATTTAAATGTTCTTTAATCCTATCGGGGTTGGCTTCAATCCCTTCGATGCAATTCTGATTAAAGCTATTCATTGCATCTGACAGCAAACGAATGGACTGTATCAGATTATGTATCATGACTGGACGGAAAACATTCAGCTCAAAATTCCCCTGCGATCCGGCATAGGTAATCGTGACATCGTTGCCGATAACCTGCGCCACCACCATTGACATCGCCTCGCATTGGGTCGGATTCACTTTCCCGGGCATGATCGAAGAACCAGGTTCATTTGCGGGCAGAACGAGTTCTCCAATACCGCAACGCGGACCTGATCCCATCCAAGAAATATCGTTGGAAATTTTCCTCAAAGAACAAGCGAGCCTTTTGAGAGCACCGCTCATTTCAACAATAGAATCGCTGGCTGCAAGCGCTTCGAACTTATTGGGTGCTGAAATAAATGAATATCCGGCAATTTTACTCACCTCTTTAGCTGCCAATTTCGGAAATTCCTTTGGACAGTTGATTCCGGTACCTACTGCAGTACCTCCTAAAGCGATTTCAGAAAGACTAAGCAGGGCATTGCGAATAGCGCGTTCGCCATGCTCTAATTGACTGACGTAACCGGAAAATTCATTTCCTAAAGTAACAGGAGTCGCATCCATCAAATGAGTGCGACCTACTTTGACAATATCCTTGAACGATTTTGCCTTGGTATCAAGAGTATCGCGCAACTTTTTTAGGTTAGGCAGCAACTCTGTTTCGATCAGCAAAGTGGCCGCGATGTGCATTGCCGTTGGAAAGACGTCATTGGAGGATTGCGACATATTGACATCGTCATTAGGATGGAGAGGGGTTTTGCTCCCCATCTTTCCGCCCATTTTTTCAATGCCCCGATTGCTGATGACCTCATTGAGGTTCATATTTGTCTGCGTCCCGGATCCCGTTTGCCAAACGACAAGCGGAAAATGATCATCTAATTTGCCGGCGATTATTTCGTCGCAGACTTCGCAAATGACTTTTTTCTTTTCAGGAGAAAGCATTCCCAATTCCGAGTTAACAATGGCCGAAGCCTTTTTAACTATTGCTAGTGCTTGAATTAATTCGATTGGCATCGGGTGACCGCCAATGCGGAAATTCAAGCGTGATCGCTCCGTTTGCGCCCCCCAATATTTATTCGCTGGGACGTTCACTTCTCCAAGACTGTCTTTTTCGGTTCGTACTGTCATTGTAGTAATATCAGTGAGAATACAAATGCGAATAGAGCAAAGGACTCAATCATACCTATCGACGCCCAGCATTTTCCTGCGATTGCCGGCTGCTTAGCTGCCGCTTGGATCGCGGAGGATGCGCAGCGTCCCTGATAGATCGCAGAGAGCATGATAGCTATGCCTGCAACCAAGCCGATACCGACTCCGGATAAGGCTGTGATTGTTCCTGCTTTGATGGCATTTTTCATAAAGAGCATGAGAATAAAGCCATAAATTGTTTGCGAAGAGGGTGCCGCTGACATACCAATGAACATACCGTGTCCTTCTTCAACGCGACTCATTACTGCGTGCGATGTCATACCTGCGATGCCACAGCCGATGCTGCTTCCAATTGCGCTTAGTCCCATTGCGAGAACGGGGCCTATCATATCATAATCCATAAATTCACCTATTGTATTTGTATTTTCTTCAGGGGATCGAAAGCTTTTCCCCCTCCTTCAAAACTGTAATGATACCATTCAATAAAATTAAGTCGCAAGCCGTGTATTACGCCACCAACCACCGATAGGGCCATATTGATAAGGTGTCCGACGATCCAAAGAGCGACAGCTAAAAACGTTAAGTCGATGGCTCCTGCTATGTCATTAATAGTAGAAGTCACGACTGATCCAGACAACCCCAAAGCGTAGAGCCGCAAATAAGACAAAACATCGGCAAAAATCGCTGTTATTGAGGCTAATTCAAGGATTCCAAGGAGTTTTCGTTGATAAATAGCGATAACTAGCGCCAAACTGATGCCTGTGAAGATCATATAATAGCCACTTTGAGCGAGATGCTCCTGATTTAAACCGAAAGCGTAATGTAAAAGGGAAGTAGCGTTTAAAAAGGATGGAAAATAGAAATAACTCCCAACAATAGCCAGCAACCAGCCGTAGCCCGTCGGATTTCGCCGTATATACCTAATGAGTGAAAAGCTAATATGTATCATTCCAAAAAGCAATGCGATTTCAATAAGGGCGCTATCGTTGTAGCTGGAAATCATGACGTAAGCAGGTGCTTCGGGAGTTCTTGCATTCGCACCTAAAAGGAATTCTTTCGGTGTTTTTGCATTTTTAATTTCAGGATATTTTTCGACCCAGCCGTGATACTCCGGATCTTGTCTCTCAAAATGGTAGCCCGCTTTTTTCTCGGCAAGCCAATTGAGGACAGAAATTTTCCTCAAAGTACTGTCGGGAGCCAACGAAATACCGAAGAAGGAATTGGTAAGCAGTCCCCAGGCAACACAGGAAACGCAGAGCAGAGTAAACAACTTCCATACTCTTTTGGGACGTCCTTTCATATCAGGATTTTTGTAGCGCAAATAAAGAGCCGTAGCGAGGAAAACTAAACCGTAGCCACCGTCGCCGACGATCATTGCAAAAAATAAAGCAAAAAAACCGAGAACCCATAGGGAGGGATCTTTATCGCTCTTCGATGGAATATCATAGAAACACACCAGATCCTCCCCTATTTTTGAAAAACCTTCGTTTTCAAGATAGGTGGGGATTTTATCATTCGGATCCGCCTGAATTTCCTCACAATGCACGTTCATTTTTTCCACAAATGCCTTCGCTTCGTCGATTTTATTTACAGGAACCCATCCTTCAATAACGAATAGAGCGCTTTCAACAAAGGGCTGAGCAGCTTTTTTTGCGGCTTGGAGGCTAAAGTTATTGTATTTATAGTCCAGAACATGATGCAGGAATTCATTATATTTGGAGTAGCTTTTGAGTTCTTGCTCTTCGACATGGAAGCGTTCTTTTATTTTTTCAAGCGATTCCTCAAGCGATTGGAGGTCTTGAGAAAACTTCGTTTCAATCATTTTTTTCGGAATGACGAAATTGTGACTTAAGGAAATATAGTAGTCGAAAGTATTATCGGAGCGTACATGAATGAGTTCAGCAGGGATTTCTGGAGGATTTTTAGCCCCTCTTTTTGAGAAGAAATACTGAAAATGCCTACCCGTTTCTTTTTCAAGTTGGCGGATCGATTCCATCGAAAAGTTTCCAAAAGGGCGAATCTCATCGATTTTTAGTCGGGCCTCTTTTTCCTTTTCTGCGAGTTTTTCCAAGTCGATTTGGAGTTCTAGGATACGATTGACCATAGGATCGGCATCTGCATAAGATTCGGGAGCCTCTTGATTCATGGTAGGCAGAGTACGGACGACTTTTATGGCAGCAAGAAGATTTAGGATGTCGTTAGGCACTTCCGTGAGCTTCGTTTTATTTTTGTCGATAAATTCGACGATCCCCAACTCTTGAGCTTGATTGAAAAAGGACTCTAAAGAGCCTTTGACCCCGTAAAACAACATTTTCTTTAGATCGATTCTCATTTTTTCTTAGCCTCGATGATACCTTTAGCGACTTTAGCTCGGGAAACGGCAGCCAGTTGTTGATCTCCCAAGAAAACTTTAATTTTTTTGATATTTCCCATGGCCCTTGGAATTAGGATTTTTTCGAAAAGGTTGACTCGAATCGAAACCTGTCTTAGTTCTTCTTCTAGAGCGGTTTTTTTCTCTTCAGCGATATCGATGCGCACCTGGGATTCTGTTAAAGCCTGTAATCCGTCGATAGCGGCATCAAGCCAGGGTGGTGTTACGTAAAGGCTGTATTCCAATTTTTCAAAGATGATGTCATCGAAATAGGGAACCTCGACACCCGCAACATTTTCGTAGTGCTTTTTGATTTCGACAACTTTTAAAGCATCTTTGAGTTCGACGCCCAAAGGAGTCAGAAAAAGGGAAGCATAGCCGGAAACGTAAGCATAATGCTTATGATAATCTCCTTTAACTTTTTGCAACTCAGCGATTGCCTCTTGAACTTCGAGTTGGAGCATGGCTTTTTTCAACTGCAACGTTGGTAGGTACCGTTTCAGTTGAGAAAGTCGTTGCTGCTGGTCTCTGAGTTCATTCTTCGTTAATTTCATTCCACACCCATCATACTCTTATGTCTAGCATACACTATAAAACGCGGAGACGCGAAGACGCAGGGACGCGGAGGAAGAAAAAAAAATTGTTTTTCTGCTTTTTTCTTCTCCGTGTCCCCGCGTCTTCGCGTCTCCGCGTTAAACTGTTTCCAATTTTTTCTGTTATCATCACAAAGATAAGAAATTTTATGTTTCATATATTTATTGTCTATTTAGGGCCAATACTTGGTTAACAACGAGCTTTTAATGCCAACTTCATCTTTGTTGAAGCACTCGGCTAAAATCTTCCAACCCATCTCTAAGGCTTTCTCTAACTCCAAATTGACCTCGAGATTCATCATCTCATTTTCAAAGAGATTGGAATACTTCAACAATTGTTCATCCCACTTGGAAAGCCTAAATCCCATACTCTTTCTTTCGCGCGATTGCTTCGACGATGCAAAAAGCCTAATCATCGCATTCGCTAAATCGCCATGGTCTTCACGTGTCACTTTCCCAATCACAAGCTGCTTCAAGCGTGAAAGCGATCCGAATGGGTCAATGCTTCCGTCATGCAGATAGTACTGACCTTCTGTAATATATCCTGTATTATCGGGCACGGGGTGAGTCACATCGTCTCCGGGCATCGTCGTCACACCAACAATCGTTATAGAACCGCTCCCCTCAATTAACACCGCTTTTTCATAGCGCGATGCAAGGTCGGAATAAATCGATCCGGGATATCCCCGATTCGACGGAACTTGATCCATGGTGATCGAAATTTCTTTAATTGCATCCGAATAAGCTGTCATGTCTGTCAGAAGAACAAGAACGTGTTTTCCGTTGATCGCAAATTTTTCTGCGCATGCCAAAGCCATATCGGGAACGAGTAGGCATTCAACCGCCGGGTCTGTAGCTCTATGAATAAACATGAATGTTTTATCAATGGAACCTGAGTTTTCAGCGTTGTCAATAAAGGCTTGGTAGTCATTGAAAGTTAATCCCATTCCGCCAATGACGACGATGTCGGCATCGGTTTGGTTTGCAATTCTCATCAAAAGCTGGTTGTAGGGTTCGCCGGCTACGGAAAATATCGGAATCTTCTGCGAACGTACCAACGTATTGAACACATCAATCATCGGAATGTTCGTCCGTACCATCTCACGTGGAATAATACGACGCACCGGATTAAACGACGGTCCGCCGATGTCGATTTGCTCGCCTACAATTTTAGGTCCGCCATCAATCGGTATGCCCGATCCATTCATGCGTCTTCCAAGGAGAGAATCTCCGAAAGTGGCCTGCATCTCTCTCTTAAGAAACGTGACTCGATCTCCTGTAGAAATTCCACGTGTGTTTTCAAACACCTGCATAGTCACACGCTTTCCTTCAAGACGGATGGTCGAAGCGTAAACGGAGCGACCGTCTTTTAAATCGATGCGTGCAAGCTCGCCCAAACCAACATCTTCGGCAGTTACCGTGATCAGGTTTCCGCGCATATCTTCGATTCTGTCATATACTGTTTTCATGATTTCTCCGCGGTTTCGAGGATTTGTTCAATTTTAGTGAGATCCCGTTTGTATTCAGCCATTTCAAATTTCAAGAAATTGAGGTTTTTTATCTGGTTCTGCAAATTTAAAAAGAACTCACGGCACTCATCATGGTTTTTAAATTTGAAACGTGCATCGAACACGCGATTAATCAATTTAAAAAGCACAATCTGTCTGTCCACAGGACAGTAAGCGTCTTCGGCATCGAAGGCGTTCTGCTGCAAGTAACTGAAGTCATAGAGTTCCGATTTAAGGTAAACGACCATGTCATCGATCGGCGTCCCCTCTTCACCGACGACTTCCATTCTCTTTTTGACTTCATCTCCTTTTTTCAAAAACCAATCGGCTTTCTTGACCATGTCGCCCCACCCCTCAACTTGAACTCCAAGTTCGCGAGAGGCATCTTTGATATATTTCGACCAAGAAATGAGAGGATCAAGCGCAGGATATCTTCTGGCATCGGATCTCTCACGCGACAATCCGAGAAATGCGCCTACAACCGAAAGCGTGGCTTGCGTCACAGGTTCTTCAAAGTTACCGCCGGCCGGGGAAACAGCGCCGCCAACAGTGATGGATCCATATTTTCCGTCCTTCAACAAAACAACACCCGATCTTTCATAGAAATCGGCAATTCTAGAGGCTAGATACGCCGGGAATGCCTCTTCACCGGGAATTTCTTCCAAACGTCCCGACATTTCACGCATGGCTTGCGCCCATCGCGATGTTGAATCGGCAAGTAAAAGAACATCCAATCCCATTTGTCGATAATATTCCGCTAAGGTCATTCCCATATACACAGAAGATTCCCTAGCTGCTACCGGCATCGATGATGTATTGCAAATGATGACAGTGCGAGTAATCAATGGCTGACCAGTGTGAGGATCAATCAAGTGTGGGAATTCCCGCAACATTTCCACTACTTCTCCGGCACGCTCCCCGCAGGCCACGACGATCACAATATCCACAGAAGAAAACTTCGCCAAGTGATGCTGTAACACGGTTTTTCCGGCTCCAAAAGGTCCCGGGCTGCAGAAGGTTCCCCCTTTCAATAGCGGAAACTGCGTGTCGATAGGCCGAGATCCGGTACTCATCATCCGCGAAGGTTTTACTTTTTCTCCCTCCATCAAAACTTTCTTGATGGGCCATTTTTGGAGCATGGTAAACGCGTGCTCTTTCCCCGATTCATCCTGCGCTTTTGCGACCACGGTATCCACAGAATACAATCCTGGTGCAATCACCCAGGTGATTTTGTAGTTTCCGAAGTTGGAAAAAGGAATCATAATGCGATGGATAAAACGCTCTTCATGGGTTGTTCCGAGGGTCTCTCCCCTCTTGAGAACATCCCCTACCTTGGCTTTTGGTTCGTAATCCCATTTTCTCTTTCTGTCGATAGGATTTAAGTAGACTCCGCGAGGCAGAAACAAACCTGACACTTCAGCGACTTGCTCTAAGGGATTCTGCAGACCATCATAAATGGAAGAAAGCAATCCAGGCCCAAGCTCCGCTTCGAGTAAGTCTCCGGTGAATTCAACGGGCGTCAAGTAATCCACTCCTCTTGTATCTTCAAAGACCTGTATTTTTGCAGTATTTCCGGAAATTTCGATGACTTCGCCCTTTAGCTTAGTTCCGCCCACATTTACCATAGCCACTTCGCCTTGACGGATATCGCCGTCAAACGAAACCTGTAATAGGTTTCCAAAGGCATTAATTACTTTTCCTGTCGCTTTATTTGTCATTTCGTACCTATTATCGTTTTATCAGTTTATCAATAAATTCTATTCCCTTCTTCTGATCCAACTTCTCCCATTTTTCCACCAAAATCAGTTGAATCATATATCCGAGAATGCGCCTCAAAGTGAATATTTCGATCCCGCACATTTGGTCAATCTTTTGAAAGCGATACTCATATAACGCCTGTTGCAGCGCCATCGGAGAATCGGAATATTTTTCAAAAATATCTTTGAGTTCGGTATATGGCTCCGGCAGATCAAAAGTTTTCGAGTCTTTTTGTTCCAAAATAAGAGCCATCAATTCATCTTCGGGATTTTCATCTTTTAGTTCTTCAGCGATGTCACGACCCATTTTCTTTGCTCGCAAGGCAGCAAAAACCCTTCTCCAATCTCTCTCGAAAGTCATATACTCTTTCAAAAACCCGGATGCCTTCCCTATTTCTTTCTGGTAATGAATAGAAAGTAATTCGGAGAAATGTTTTATCCTTTCGGAGTCATTTTCGTATTTATCCAAAAATTCGAAAAGATAAGCTGGGTACCCTTCACGAGTCAACAAGGCCTCTTCGATTTCTTTTTCATTTAAAATCCCATGAGGATCAAGCTCCTCGTGATTCAGGTAAAGGCGGATATTTTGAAAATCGGAATACCTGCGTATGACCAAAGCCTGTTCATAATCGCTATCCGACAAATTCAACTTGAGAAGTTGATCTAGCTCAGAAAATGAAATTTCAGGAGGTTGCCCCAACTTCAACGTAGGCAACGTTCCACCGATGAAATAATTTTCTTTGAGCAGATAGTCAATCATCTGTATATTTACCCAAATAAGAGTTTTCTAAAGTCTTTTCGTAAATACCTTGAAAAAAGTTCTTTCAAGGCCGCGTCCGAGATATCAATTGTCATTTTTCTGTCGTGCATTTTCAACTGAGCGCCTCCGGAAAAATCTCCGACTGTCACGGATCCTTCTTTAAGTTTCTCTAAAACCCCTTTCCCCAATAGAAGATTCAATTCTTCCACAGAAGCCACTTTTGGAATCAATGCCGAAAAATCTGTGGAGAGTCCGTCTTTTTGAATCGCTTGAATCATGCTCGAGATCAGCTGAGAAATAATTTGCGGGTTGGAAAGCTCCTTCGAAAGCAAACTATCCAACTGAGTATTAAAGAGTTTTGTTTCAATATTCTGTTTAAGCTCTTCAAGGCCTTGCTTGGATGCTTGCTCGAGAGAAGAATCGAAAACGTTTCGTTCTTTTTCGACTTGTTTCTTACTGGCAGCGATAAAAGCATCTGCTTGCTTTGTAGCCTCTTTGATGATTTCAGCAGCTTGGACTTGGGCTTGTTCAATGATCCTGTTTGCTTCCTCTCTTGCAGGCTCAAGGGTCTCGTGCCTCAAGGCATCGCAAATCTTCTGAATGCGGGTATCGGCCCCTTCCAACGTTTTTTCCATAACATCTCCATAATGTATAAGAGACATTTTTTGCCTTTACTGCTTTTTTTTCAATGGAAATAAAAGACTTACAACGAATAAAATCGCTGGAAGAGGTCATCCTATGAAATATTATTTTTGGATATTATTCGTCTTTATAACAATTACTAACACTATTACGGCTCAAGAAGCTCAATTTTCGCCCCCCAAGGGGTGGCGTTTAGCTGAAAAAGATCAATTACCTTCCCACGTTCAGGTAATGGTTGTCGGCGAAGGAGAGCTCGAATTTCCCCCCTCGATTAACCTAAGTACAGAAACATTTTTCGGCACCCTGAAGGATTACCTCAAAATCGTAAAGAAAATCAATGAAGACCGGGGCTCCGAATGGAATGATCTGGGAAAAATCAAGACATTGGCCGGAGAAGCCAGTCTATCCCAAGCAACAAACATGACAAAATGGGGGCCCGTCCGAATGATGCATGTCATTCTCGTTAGGGATGATACAGTTTATATTCTTTCAGCCGCGGCGCTGCAGAACGAATTTTCAAACTATTACAAACAATTCTTTGAATCGTTCCGCACCTTCAACATCCATTAAGCTAGTAGTAACAATTCAACAGGATAAGCAGGATCGCAAGCGGCAGGATAGGAAAAGGATAAGAAAAAAAAATAATATTTCTTTTTCTTTTTTATCCTTTTCTTATCCTGCCGCTTGCGATCCTGCCTATCCTGTTATTTCGTTTCTATAGCACCAGTCCTGAAAAAAGTATTGCGAAAAATCCTCTGGTTTGCAATAAATGGACCATAAGAATGAAAATTTGACCACAAGGATTCTTATCATGAAAAATTTTAAAATACTCTGTATCTCTGTTATCCTGTGTAGCTCTATAGGCGTATTGAATGCCCAACCTGATAGCGGGTATGCGTATGCTTACGATTCAACCGTTCAAGCGCCTAAAGTGTCGGCGACGGCTGTTTTAGTAGGTGTAACAGCTGTGGCTCTTGTTGCTATATTCGCTCAACCTCATAATAGCAGCTCGCTTCATGGACATGTAAATTAACTTGTGTAAAATTAACAATTAGGAATTTCAATGAAAAACTATAGAAAATTAATTACAATTATATGTTTAACTGCAATGGCAAGCACATCCCCTTCTCAAGCTAATGCGGAATTATTCATGACAGATACCGGTGGATGCGCCTATGAGGATGCCTACACAGCCTGTTGCGTAGCCCCTGCTGTTGTTTTTGCTGTAGCTCTCCTCGCAGCAATCATCATCGTGGGAGCGACCAATAGACACGGACACTCGCACTAACATAAGCATTTACTTCTGTTTAGTTCACCACAGAGCTCACAGAGAAGTAAAAAAAGAGTAATTCTCTTCATACTTTCTCAGTGTGCTCTCAAATCTCTGTGATCTCTGTGGTGAAAAATTCTACGCAACATCGTGAAGATGATTCTCGACAGTTTCAAAATATTGATCCACGAAAAGAAACTGGTTCCGGATTGTCTTTCCTTCCGGTTCGTTTTGATGCAGAAAATGAAAAAAGTTTCCGAATAAATAGCGATACTCAAGCAGTTGTGAGCTATTTTCAAGCTTGATCTTTCTAAAAGCCTCCGGATGCTGTTCAGCACTAATAAGCTCCCTTTGCACATTCGCCAAAAATTCCTGAAGATAAAGCCTTAAATCGCTCATCTCCATTTCAATCTCATGGACATGCTTGCCCGTATCCCTATTAGCTACCCACTCCTGAAGCTTTTTGACAATCTTCTTAAATTTATTCAAGCGATTCAAATGCAACCTATTGTCCAAGGAACCAATCAGTCCGCGATGAATTTCATACAAATGATGAAACTTGGTAAACTCAAACAACACATGATACTGCCAATCCACTCTCATGGCCTTAGAAAGCACCTTACCGACATAATCAATGACTTCCGGATTAAACGATCCAAGCTCATTCATTTCCTGTAAAAGAGTAAGAATCTTCTCAGAACGAGACTTCATGAACGCTCGGGAGGTGAGAGGCTGTCCCATTTCATGTAGAAGCCTTAAAACTTCCCGATATTGCTTTGACAGCTGGAAGCTTTCTCCCGGCTGATATCCTCGATGGATTGCAAGGGAAATTTCAGAATAGAGTTTATCCAACCTTTCCAGCTTAAACACTAGGTCTTGCAGTTCTTTTGTTTGATGAGGCTCCGGTCCCACTATCCACTCGGGAAATCCCCAGCGCGATCTGACATAAGGATCAGGGTTGGTATCAAGAAAATACTCCCGAAATTGCGCGACGGTAGCCCCTAAAGTATGAACCTCCGCGCGATATCCATTCACCGTATCAAGGATGAGCTTCTTAGATCCTTCCTCTTCAAATAGTCCCCTGGGGCCCATTTTCAAAATTTTACTGCGCTCATATAGGGTTGTTCGTAGGAATAGATAATAAAATTTGAACAATTGCGTCGCTTTTTCAATGCTAAAACCACTGCGCATCACCCGTATAGGTTCTCTTTCCGATAGCGCTTTCGTCTTCTGATTCAGTTTCCAGATTTTTAGAAGCTTGTAAATCCTCTTAATATCATTCTGAATTCCCTCGTCCAACTTATTCAAAAGCACAAATTGCGAAAACTTTTTAAGAGCATCATCAGCCTGCTGATTTATTGCAGTAAACGCATGATACCTTGATATAAATTTCTCTTTTTCTCGAATCAAAGTCTTTTCACATTTATTTAAGGAGATTATGATCGAAGAATCAATCAGCGGCCAGCATGACAAATTGATAGAAAACCATCTCTTCCTTCCCTGACAAATGTATCGATATTCTCTCAAGGACGTCTTTAAAAGATCTATCACCCGATAGAGCTCCCGAATCTTTTGCAGCAATATCTCATGGACAGTTTCGACAACCACAACCAAATCAGGACGCCACACTTCGAAACCGACATGATTCAGCTGTTGGAATAATTCTGTGATGCAACCCTCTAAAATTTCGACATAATCCCATAGAGCGGCATTGATGAGATTTGAGGTGTTTTTCCATGCATCTTTAGGCTTTTGGAGCTGTTTATTTTTGGCAAAAGAACGAACACCCTTTGCGAAAAGTTCTGTGGAATCCAATAGGGGTCTCGTAATCATAATCGGGGGAAAATATAAGCTCGGTTGAGAGGCAGGGGGCGCCGCTTCAATAGTATCGAGCAAAATCTTTCCTAATTGTGACTCTTTTTCTAATAAGTAAAAGCGTAGTTCATCAATCAGACCTTGGTCTAAGGTGACTATTCCTTGAAAATCGATCCCTTTCCATGTCATATGTATTCATTCCCTGTCTTAAATGAATATTTTAAGAAAAGGGAATATTAATCAATCTGAATTGCATTAAGTAGCGAAAACTGCTATAATTAGGGACAAAAGATAAGGGATATTTGCCATGCAAAAGGGTCATAATCTGCAATTTAGCTGTAAAGGATGTGAAAATCCGGTCCGTTTTTCCATATTTGGTCTAAGTAAAGCCCAATTGTCACTCCACTGTACAAACTGCGATAAACAGTACGTCATCGATGACGAAACCCTCCTAAGACAACTCAAAAAATTTGAAGCTCTTTGCGCTCAAGTACACGAATCTCAAGAAATTCTAGGTAATGCTAATATAGGAATCGATGTCGGAGACCACCACGTCAAAGTCCCCTTCAAACTGTTGCTAACAAGATTAAACTCCTCCCTAGATCTGACTATCGGTGACGAACCCCTATCTATTATGTTCCGTTTCGATTCCATGCAAGATTTAAAAAAATAGGAGAAAATATGAACAAACTCGAACAATTACGAAAAATAACCATCGTGGTTGCCGACACCGGAGAAATCGATGAAATCAAAATACACAAACCTACCGATGCAACGACGAATCCTTCCCTCATCAAAAAAGCCGCAACGATGCCGCAGTACGCTGACCTGATAAAAGAAGCCGTGGCCTATGCGAAGCAAAAAGGGAAAACTCCCGAAGAACAAAAACACCTCCTCCTAGACAAACTTTTCGTCAACTTCGGCATGGAAATTCTTAAATATATTCCCGGACGCGTTTCGACAGAAGTGAATGCCAATCTATCCTATGACATGGAAGGTAGCATCGAAAAAGCCCATGCCTTAATTAAAATGTATGAAGATAACGGTATTTCTCGCGAAAGGATTTTAATCAAATTAGCATCGACATGGGAAGGCGCGCAAGCTAGCCAACACCTGGAGAAAGAAGGGATTCATTGCAACATGACACTCATGTTTTCAATGGCCCAAGCAATAGCCTGCGCCGATGCCGGTGCAACCCTCATTTCCCCTTTCGTCGGCCGCATCCTTGATTGGTATAAGAAAAACGAACGCCCTGAAGGATACCCCGCTGCCGAAGATCCCGGGGTCAAATCGGTTACCCAAATTTACCATTATTATAAGAAATTCGGCTATAAAACCCAGGTCATGGGAGCCAGTTTCCGCAATAAGGAAGAGATCCTAGAGCTCGCAGGATGTGACCTGCTGACGATCGCTCCGAACCTCTTGGATGAGCTCCAGAAGCTTGAGGGACCCCTAGAACGCAAGCTTGACCCAAGCAAATCTGCCGCCATGAATTTTGACAAGATCAAGATCGATGAAAAGACATTCCGATTGATGTTGAATAACGACCCGATGGCAAATGACAAGCTCGCGGAAGGCATTCGCACCTTCGCCGCCGATGCTGTCAAGCTCGAAGAAGAATTGTTCCGTAAGTATTTCTAGTTTCCATAATGGACGGCATGGACAATAAGGCTCATCTTGTCCATGTCGTCCATTATTTTTCCTCTTGAAATAATTGTCTGAGATCATGTATAAATATACAACTATCTAAGGAAGAGTGGCAGAGCGGCTGATTGCGTTGTCTTGAAAACAGAATTGGTGAAAGGCAACGGGGGTTCGAATCCCTCCTCTTCCGTTTTTGTTCTTTAAATAATTGAGGTTATTCAATGGGTAAAGGTTAGATCTCCATGGATCCTTTTCATGTCTTTCATCTTTCCTATAACACACATGTCGCAGTAGAATCAGTCGCTCTTCGCGATGCGCTCCGAGCTCTGTGGTAACACCTGATCTACCCACCGTTCCGATGCGTCACGGTGGGCTCTAATGGATACGTCCTTCGCGATGCGCTCCGGACTCATGAAATCACTCTAATCCTGAGTCCAGAGCGCATCGCGAAGGACGTACCCATTAAAGCCCACTGTGACGCATCGGAACGGTGGGCTCTAATGGGTACGTCTTATCGCGATGCGCCCGGACTCATGAAATCACTCTAATCCTGAGTCCAGAGCGCGTCGCGAAGGACGCACCCATGAAAGCCCACGGTGACGCATCGGAACCGTGGGAGAGATGAAACATTATTGCAGAGCTCGGAGCGCATCGCGAAGAGCGACTGATTTTACCGCGACCTACTACTTGGTCCGCGTGATGATAGCCCTTTCGATTTTTTCAGCGATCATTTCCTGGGTTAAGCTTTTAAATCCATTTACTGTAGAGATAAGTTCTCGCACTAACTCTTCATTGCCGCGTGCTGGCAAAAGATCTGCAGCTGGATCGTTAAGGGCCGGAAGAGGTGTATCGGAAGAAAGATACCACAAAATGCGGTCTAGACAAGCTCCAAGCAAGAAACAAAAGTCACTAGCCTCCCAAGTCGTCCTATCCATGGTTTCTGCAACGTCAACGGCAAGCGTCTCAGACATACAACCAAACACCTTAGGATGTTTCGGATTCCAATCCTCTTCAAAAAGCAGCTTAAGACACTTTATCACGTCAAGAAATTGATTCCACGTCCTGTAGGACTCAACAATTCTTCCAGCTTCTTTTCCATTGCTATAAAGGAACTTTCCTTGATCCTTATCTCGTGCAAGATAAAGGAAGGATCCATCACTGGCACGAAGCGCCGGAATCACATCTACAGTCGTATTGTCACCTACTTTTAAAGTGATTCGAGCTCGACGAAGGTTTGGCTCTTTGGCGTTAGTTGGCTCATATTTATCCCTGGGATGTGCTTGAGCACGTTTATTTTCACATGCACTCCAGAAACCTTCCATAAACTTGATGATTTGTTCGGAATTGAATTCTTGATTCTTAAGTTTTACGCTGGTGATTTCTCCCTGAGACCAGGTATAGGTTATGGCGTCTTCAGGGCGACGATTAAGAACAATGACAGTATCTATATCCGCTCGTGATAATGCTGTGCGATTTGCCTTACTACCAACAAGACATGCTTGAGGATGCCAACAACCTTCCCAAATTGCATCGGCATGTTGTCGTAGCTGATAGATCAGTGTGCTAGCAAATCCCCCTTCATCATTTCCAAACCAAACTCGGAACTGCCTGAGGGCCTCCTCAGCATCGTTATCCAGCTTCGCAAGCAGTTCATGAATTCGGCTTTGATCGACAAGTTCATTCGATTGCTTGTTCCATATACTACAGGAAATACGCCTAAGAACATCCGTCATATGTCCAGCGGTTTTTTGCTCGACCTGTTGGTAGGATTCCATGTCATTATATTCGGGATAACCCTCTGGATGACCTGACCACTTATGAAGAGTGTTATGGCGTACAAATCCATGAATTTCACGAGGGATCGGAAGTCCCCATTGGTCATAGACTTTTTGCTTTGCCTGTAAAAATTCTTGCGGTTCAATTTGCCCATTGGCTCCCATACGAGCAAGTTCACGGATTTGCTTCCATGCCCTTGCCTGTCCAACATAATCTCCATTGAGTTGTAGTTTCTTCTTAAAAATTCTGTTTGCAACTTCATAGGATCCTTCCGCAGTGACATCTGCCTTGTATTCGACCGTCTTCCAATCAACTAAAGTCCATGTCACCTTTTTTCTGTTGGAGGTTTGATTTCTTATTGTAAATGCATTGATAGCCTCTGCAACATGGTAACCAGAGGATCCCACAGGAAATAAAATCTGCATATGTATAAATAAACCTCAGTTAAATTTTTCAAAAAGAACACCGATTATAAAAGCCAGAGTGGTTCTCGGCAATAAAATTTTGCCAATAAATTTCGGTTATGTTATGCCTTTCATTGTTTCAATAAAAAAAATACATTTGGAGGTCGAATATGCAACCCTTATCCGGTCCATTAGAGTTTTGTAACCTGTATCGTGTGGATACTACCCGTGACTCAGGAATGGGTCCTTATTCAACCGGTTTCGTTTATTACAGCAATGAAGCTGATGTCCCCTCAAAGGCAGAGCGCGAAAGAAATGAGCTGTCCCTTCAGGTAGTACCTGCAGCGAGAGATGCTAAAGGTAAATACTATCTACTGGATAGAGTTAAAGTCTTAACTCCTTCATATTTAGAAAAAAGAAGAGCACTAGAAGAGAAAATTATGAAGCAGAGAGAGCATTTGAATCAACTTCAAACGAAAGGGTTTCCTAAAGAAGAACAAAAACTTAGAAAACTAAATGAAGAGCTTCAAAGTTTAAAGGATGGTTGTGAATCCTCTGACATTTCTGAGTGCAAATATTAGCGCCGATTATGTTTTAACAAAAAGCTTTACACTGATAGAATCCGTGATTCTGTTTTTTAGGTTTAACCCTTCATAGGAGATTTTTTATGACCCCCATTTCTTTCATCATGAAAATTGATACGACAAACGTACAATTCCCGCCTTACTGCTATCTAAGACCCGATACTAAAACATATATAGGCCTATCTGAAGAGGGTAAAGAATCCGTCAAAGATATCATGTCACGGATGGCAAGCAAAACAATTACCCCTGCACAAGCAACCGCTGAAGGCAAAAAAAATGTCATTACCGGAGAAGCCAGAAAATTCTATGATTGGAACGAACGTTCAAAGCGCATTCGCGAGATGCTCAACTCCGACCCTGCAGACGTCATTCTGCTTCAAGAAGTCAACAAAGCCTCCGGAAACGATGATCTATCCACTCTCGATGATATTTTCCAAGAAACAAACTTCGAGGTGGCAAAGTACAGTGTATTTACGTTACAGCTCGAAAACCCGGATGATCAGCCCTTAGAAAATATTCTGAAGCGTGGAACAGCTGTTGCCTTAGGAAAATCTGCAAAGATGCAAAGCTGCGACAGCATCGAACTTACCCTTGCAAAAAACGGCGGAAAAAAAATTCAAACTAGAGCGGCCTCCGTAGTCAACTTCACAACGAATGTTCTGGGTAGGGAATTAAAAGTGCGTGCCGTTTCTGTACATATTACAGGGTTCTGGAGCAAAGCCGCATCCAATCTAAAGGACATAAAAGGTAAAATAGAGAAAATCGGAGATGCAGATCCTAAACTATCTATCCAATATGGTAAGGCAATATTATCATTCGAAGAATTCGTAGAGCAATGCCAAGAAGGAAATAATGAATTACGACACTATCTCAAGTCCCTTGAGATGCTTGATGCTTGTGATATAACGTTAGTTGGCGGTGATTTTAACTTCGATCCTTTGTCAGGTGATGGAGTCGTTGAAGCCGAAAGCTTATCGAGAGGCCTTCGTCCTCTTAGTACTTGCCAAGATCAAATAGGAATTCTACAAGAACACGGTTATATGGTTGATGAATCAAAAACGACCTCACAGGGTGGTGAGCGTCGACTTGACTATGTAGCCATCAAACTAGGCGACAGGGTTCGAGATTTATTCGATGTCAAAGTCAAATCGCATAATCTCGAAAACAAAACGGGTGGATTTGTATCCGACCATAGTTTTGTTCGTACTGAACTAGAGTTCAGCTTAAAGAATTCTATATAATCGTCGCAACGAAGGAGGTATTATTATGAACCCAACTAATCCAGGATATTCCACCACTAATGTTCTTTCTATGCTCAGGAGCGTTAAACAGGAAGCTATTCAGACAAAGAACCAGGAAGTTGACAACAAGATTTCTGCTTTGTTTAAAAAAATAGAAAGTGAAGTACAAAGGAATTGCGCTCAAGACTACTGGTTTTTTGATATCTCACAAATTACAAAAGATCATACTACACCTGAGTACGAAAGGATCGCAGATCCAATTAAAACTCGGGGCTTTGGTTTATCTATGCCCTGGAACATTGATATATACGATCTAAGTGTAAAAATTAGTCTTTCGATTCCTGAGGGTGTGCGTGATATTTTTTCAAACGTAGATGGTAATTTCTCGAATAGTTTTAATGCTTATAACATTTCGATCAAGCAAAGATACGAGCAATCTATGCTTCTAAGCGAGGCGATCGAGAAAATTCCTGGAGAGTGCGCAAAAGCTTTACGTAAAGATCCTAATTGTAAGTCTGCAAATATTAGCTTTCCGAATCTTCCAGGATCGGTGGCAAACAAAGTCATTACACATTTTATAGCTCAGGGACTGCAGATTGACTGGTGCAGTAATAATGTATTTATGGTTCAGTTTTCTGCATCCGGAATTTAAATTAGAGAAAGATAACAATAAAACATCATTTTAAAAAGGAGAAACTATGGATCCAATAAGCTCAACAAGCGCAACAACGCAAGCTTTTGCATGCCCGCACGATCAAAACCAGCAACCTCAAGAATCTGTGGTCTACAAAGTAGCCGCTTGCGCAGTTGGTGGAATCGATTTTGGCAGATTTTATTATGTTATAAATAAAGAATGTTACATGCCCGACCACGATTGCACTTTCAATGTCATTGATAAAGAGGTAAATGCTTGGTCAGGAAAGCGGGAGCGCGATCGCGAATCTTTCAGGAGACCGGATGAGCTACATAAGGAAGCCCAGGAATTCGGAGAAAAGAAATTTAAGATCGATCCGGAGCTTGCAAAAAGCATATGTGCAATAGCGCAAGCCAGGAAATTTATTAATGATAACAATGATAATTTAGCTGCCTCCATCGATCTCGAGGGAGTCTTTAAGATCGAATAATGCTTTGTTACCATAAAGGGATCGTAAGTTCCTTACGATCCCTTTTAATCTTGTAACTTCTCATAGAATTCACCTAATAGAATCTTCAATAATAGTCTCTCTTCCATGATTGAATCTTTCCTTAGAACAAGGAAAGATTTATAGTGTAAACTATTAATAACCCTAACACATGTGAAAAATAAAAAGTTTATCTCATTAGTTAATTTCCGCAAAAAATAAACGCGGAGACGCAGAGACGCGGAGATAGAATAAAAAAAATATTCTCTCCGCGTCCCTGCGTCTCCGCGTCCCCGCGTTGTTCAGTACTTACCAAAAAGCGAAGACCACTCTAATTTTGTTTTTAAAGGATGCGAAGAAGATTTCGAGTCAACACAAAAAGGCAAAACAGGAAATTATACAAGTAGATGTAAGTTCAAATTAGCTTGATGAGTACCTTTGATGATATCGGCAAAGGTTTCACGTTGGCGAATGAGGGAGGCTTGCCCTCCGCTGACAAGGACTTCGGCGGCTTTGGGCTGACTATTATACTGAGAACTCATGCAAAATCCATAAGCTCCTGTATTCAATATCACCAAAAGATCGTCCACAGCAATCTTGGAGGATAAATGCCGATCCTTTGCAAATATATCCGAATTTTCACATACCGGACCCACAACATTCATACACTGATCATTCTCGGCATTCAAATCATTTGCATAAAGGATATGATGATAGGCACCATACAGCGCAGGACGCAATAAAGTATTCATCCCAGCATCTAATCCAATAAACTTTTTATAACCATTCTTAATAGAGGTCACTTGTCCAATCAATATCCCCGCATCACAGACTAAATACCGTCCAGGCTCATGTATCAGTTGCGGCTCCCCCATTTCATATTGTTGCAATTTTTGCCGAAATTTCGTTACAACTCGCCGAGCAACCTCATTGATATCCAGCTCGTCATCTTCGGGTCGATAAGGCACCCCTAAAGAACCCCCGATATCAATAAAATCAAAGGTAAGTCCCAACTTCTGACTGATAGGTCCGGCAATATCCAGCAGTTTTTCAACAACCTCTTCAAAATAATCGGGTGATAAAATGTTCGATCCCGTCATCATGTGAATGCCAAAATTTTTGACCCCTATTTTTTTGGCTTTGGCATAAGCCTCTTCCACATCCCGTTCGATAATTCCAAATTTCGCATCGGGTCCGGCAAATATCAATCCTTCTGCACCACTGCCCCCAATGCCGGGATTAATACGAAAACAGATCGATTCAGGAACGGTAATCGATGATAGACGATCGAGCTGGCTAACATCTTCAAGATTGATCCTCACATGGTTGTGGACAGCAAATTTCAAATCCTTATTAGAATTGTATACGCCTGAATAGAGGATTTTTTCCGCCGGAATACCTACACATTTCGCAATTAAAATTTCCGAGATGCAAGAAGCGTCAATACCTGCGCCTTCATTAGCAAGTATATTGACGATAGCAGGGTTATTATTCGCTTTGACAGCATAGTAGATCTGAAATTTTGGATAGTAAGATTGGTAGGCTTGAACTAAGCGTCTATAGTTAGTTTGAATCCTATTTTCACTGTATACATAGAGAGGCGTTCCGAATTCCTTGGCAAGTTCCCGAATATCGCATTCATCAAAATATAAGATGCCATCGCGATTTTCGAGTTCTTTAACAGATTTCCAGATAGGATTCGTTAACATACTTTCTCCAATTAACAGATATACTGTAACCTATAGAAGGAATTCACTTCATTATAAATCCATGAAAAAGCTTTGCAATAAAAAAAATAATTTCGTACTGTTGCTTTTATCGAAAATAAACCAATAATTCTTATGAAATACTTTATTTTTCTACTCTTTTTTTCTGTTGCTTTTAACGCATTTGCAGAAGGCGATGATGATCTCTATCTTCAAAAAGATTTAGAACTCGCCGACGAGATTTTCCCGAGAACGGATCCTTATAGAATTGGGGATATTTACCAAATTTTAAAGGTGATGGATAAAGTATTTAAAAAGAATAAAATCTACTATTGGATAGACTTTGGTACATTATTGGGAGCAGAAAGGCACGGAGGAATCATTCCCTGGGATGATGATGCAGACATTTGCATCTTTGCAGGCGATATTAATAATGTTGCAAATCTTGAAAATATTTTCGCCCGGTATGGGTTAGTTCTATGGAAAAGACATCCATTGCCATGGGTATTACATTTTCCTGGACAGCAGAATTATGGTGTAGACTTCTTTTTTCAATGGGATGTTCCAAATAGTCCAAACGGAGAGCTTACTTTTCAATCAGACTGGACAGGACATTGGTATAGAAATGAAGTGGAATCCTATAGAAGAGTTGCATTTGGGCCACTAATGTTGAACGCACCTTCCCTTCCTTGGAGGCGCCTTCACAAACAATACGGCGACGACTGCATGGAAAAGGCGACATACCATACACATATGCGTGGAGATCTTCCTTACAAAGTAAAGGTTGTTGATTTCAAACCTGCTCAATATCTTATAGACCCCAACCATAAAATTATTAAACTTGATTAACATAAAAAAAGTACCTTTACTTTCGCTTTTCATTGTTTTTTCAAATTTGTTTTTGCATGCAGAACTGACGCAATCTAAATCCTACTGGGAACATTTCTATGCTCAAACACCGGATGACATTCAAAAGCCCTCCCATTTTGCACAAACTGTATTACCGCTTATTCCTCAAGATAACATTTTGCTCGAACTAGGTTGCGGGAATGGTCGAGACGCTCTTTATTTTGCTGAGCATGGAATAAAGGTTTATGCATGCGATTTATGCAATAATGCTATAGGATTATTGAATAACTCAGAGCATTCAAATAACCCTACATTTTTTGTTGCTGATTTCACCAATCTTGAGTCAAAACTAAACGACATCAAAATTGATACTGTCTATTCTCGTTTTAGTTTGCATTCGGTCTCGAAAGAAGGCTCATTAAGGGCTATTGAGTGGACATATAAGCACCTCCAACCCAAGGGATTATTCCTTATTGAGGCCCGTTCTATTCATGATCCGTTATACGGTAAAGGGACTCAAGTTGAAAAAAATGCCTATATTACCGACCATTACCGTCGGTTTTTAGAGCTGGATGAACTTGTGGAAGCTTTAAAAAATGCAGGATTTACAATACGTAGCGCAGTAGAATCTCAAGGGTTTGCCAAATATCATGATGAGGATCCTTCAATCATCCGTATTATTGCCCAAAAATAAACTTATACCTTCTATTTTAAGTGAGAATTTGGCAAAATAGTTGCCATCTTAGGAAGAGTGGCAGAGCGGCTGAATGCGTCAGTTTCGAAAACTGAAGTACTCGTAAGAGTACCGGGGGTTCAAATCCCTCCTCTTCCGAATCTATTATGCCTCCATATATAATCCAGAATATGGTTTTGAATTATAAAACACATGACATGAATTCATGATATTCCGAATCCCACACCAGAAAAGTTGTAACAAAGATGAACGATGTTATTTTTCGGGAAGGTGGGCATAATTTCCTGACTTCTGCCATTTAGTGCGGTTTTAGGAATTGTAAACCTTCGATGAACCCCGTTCATCGAAGGTTTCTCAAGTTTGGCGCTTTTATATGTGAAAAGACCTTCGTTCGCTGTGCTCACTACGGCCTGAGTCTCGCTTCGCTTCGCTCAGGACGACCAAGAAACCTTCGAATTTGGTGATTTTTTAGGCAATACTCTTTTAATCTTCTTGAAATTCACTTGTAGGTAGCCTTTCAACTGATTTTTCACTTAATAAAAGGGTCAGGCCTCGTAGTTCCCATTTCAAATCAGAACAACAAGGCCTAAAACCAAATTCGAAAGAACTAAATAAATACGTTATAACAATCATTAAATTCAATTGTTCATTTTAAATATTAACAATGTTCTTTCAGAACATTTCTAATATTCAAAAAATCAGAAAACGACTATAAACTTTAATGCATCACAGCCCAACCTGTAATAAAATGCCTAATCCTATTTCCATAACCCCAATTCGAAGCAAAATTATCGTTGAAATTTTGAAACCACTTAAGGTACACTACTAGTAAATATATAGGCAAGACGTGAAATCGCATATGAAAACATATCAAAGATACCACTACAAAAGAGCACCTCTTCAAGAGGCAATATTTGAAGCTAGGTTCTCAGTTGAATCTCCTGACGTAACACTGCCTGGACAGTTCTTCGAAAAAATACGTAAAAAATTTCCCAAAAAGAACGATCTCAATATCCTTACATTTACTTTCGGCACCACACCATCAAATATCAAGGATGCCCCACAGATTCAGGTACCTGTAATGCAGGCATGGAATGAAGAACGAACAAACTGTTTGCAGATGGGACCAGGTATTGTTACAGCAAATAACAAAAACTATATTCACTGGGAAGATTTTACCCAATCGGTCCAATTACTCCTGAACAGTTATTTCGAATGCACAGTACCCCTCGAAACCAAAAAAGTAGGATTCCGATGTATCAATAGATTTCTAATTCCTGAAGATAATGTAGTCCTAACAGATTATTTTCGGATTGGCCTAACACTACCAGACACCCTCCTAAGTTCACGTGCATTTGAGATAACCTTAGTAAAAGAAGTCTCACACGATGGTTCTGACATTACCACGAGAATCAAATTCATCTCCGATACACTTAAACCTAGCGAAACTGGTATAGCCTTTATATTGGATATAGAGTCATTTGTAACACAAAATATTAATACAAATCCAAAAGATATTTTAAAAACAGCGTCCTCATGCCATGAATACCTCAAGGAAGTTTTTGAGAGTACTTTGCAAAGTAAATTGCGTAATCTTTTGGAGGGAGTAAAACAATGATCGAATTCGACAACATCGACAATATTAAGTCCTCCCAAACTGAATTCTCTATCGTCGTGCCTCAAAGATACATCTATAGCGAAACACATGATTTAAGATCCGAAGGTACAAACGATTTTGCACAAAAATTTGAATCTCAGATAACTTCTACAACATTGCCCATCTTACCAAATATTGAAATTGAAAAGTTAAATGAAACTCGATATCAGCTCATTGGAAAAAGAAACGAATTATTAAATTCTTGGTTTCTTTTTTTTCGCCCTAACAAAAGAAAACAGCTACACCTGATTGACAAACAACTTGACGACATCGAATACCAGATCATTTCAATCCAAAAATTCGAACGGGAAAGCGAAGCTGAATATATTGCTAAATTCATAAGCGAAAATGAGCGGCAAATTCAAAAATACAATTCTGAAAAGAATACTCTTTGATAAATGGCACTAATAAAAAGAAGTCAAACACCCCCAAAGTTTCCTAATTATCGATCATACAAGCAATATTTAAGAAAAGATTTTGATTATCGATGCGTATATTGCAATATTAGGGAGGCAGAAGATGGTGGTAGCGGAAAATTCCACATCGACCATTATCAGCCACAAAAACGTTTCCCTCAAAAAAGCAATGAATATTCTAACCTTTTTTACTCCTGTAATGATTGTAATAGGTTTAAATCTGGTTTTTGGCCTAACTTTCTTCAAAGAATTCAAGGCAAATTTATTTTAAATCCATGTGATCATGATTTTGATATCCATTATAATCGAGTTAATCCTGCCTGGGAGGCAATCGGAAAAACTGCAGACTGGAACATCGAAAGACTCAGATTAAACTCTCCCAAAAGAATACAAATAAGAAAAGACAGAAAATACCTTCTTGAATGTATAGACAAACTTGAGCTACAAAAAACTAAACTTCTAAATCTGTTGGAAACGGTTACCGCATCAGACAACAGAACAAAAGCGGATATTCTCCAACGGATAATAAACACTCAAGAAAAAATTGATGTCTATAGACGTAAAACAGTTTTACCTCTTGACTAATCATTAATTTTCATCATCTCGGCTGTGATGCGAGTTATAGATAATCTCAATCAATTCCCTACCGTTTCGACCGCACTCCATAATCAAAGTATCCTTCTGAGGCGCTTGATTAAGGGTATTATGAGTCAGCCAATCGATAAAAGAGAATCCATTCCTTCTCCCCTCCTAGAGGCCTATACAAAAGCCGGTCATCATAATATGGTCGCCTATCTCCGCCAATCTTGCCTGCCCTGATTTTATTAGTCTTTAAAAATGGCGGCTGATATAGTCGCCATTAATCAATTTTCATATAAAAGATAACATGATAAATTTATCCCCAGTATCAACTGCACCAAAACTTTTCGGAGATCCCTTGAAAGGTGCCATTACTTTTCTTGGTATTAGAAAATATCGCACTTCACTTTTGAATAATGCTCCAATAGATATATGCCGTGAAATTGTGAAAATGAATTTTTGTAGGTTGGTTCCTGCTAATAAAAATATCACTGATAAAGTGTTTTTGGAACTTATTTCTAAAGTACGCATACTTACTTCTGTTGATCTAACTGACTGCAAAAAACTCACCACAGTATCAGTGATGCAACTTGCCAATCGTTCATCAACTAGTCTCCTTCGAATAAAGTGTAGTGGAGATTTTAATGATAATACTGATGCTTTTAAGCTTCTGTCTCTGTACATTCCTTCCATAAATTTAGACGCGGCTCTTAAGTTCCTAGCCTTAAAGTGCCCAAACCTTCGATCGATAAATTTTGATGATTCAAAGAAAATCACAGATAAAACATTGTCTGACTTTGCATTGAATTGTCAAAATCTCGAGTCGGTAGAATTACATAATTGTGATAACCTTGATGGCGAGGGTTTGATTGAACTTACAGAAAAATGCAAACTTAAATCGTTTTCATTATGGAACGGGAGACAACACATAACCTACGATCATATCATACCTGTCATTGCACGGAATTGTCAAAACCTAGAGTCAATAACATTACGTTTACTTCATGATCAAATAATTCTTTTTACTGAGCATTGTAAAAAACTTAAATCAATAATGATTTTTGGCGATGATACTTCTGATATGACTATTTCTGCGATGAATAAAAATTTACATGATGTCAGAAGTTTAAACTTATATGCGTGGAATATTTCGGATGACTCAATGGTTCCTTTTGCAGAAAAGCACACTAAAATGACACATCTATATTTGTGTGAGAATATAGGTATTACTGATAAGACTTTATTTGCACTTTCAGATCACTGTCACGAACTTATTGAAATAGATCTTCAGGAGACTTCCGTTACGGAAGAAGGAATTGAAAGACTCATAAATTCTTGTCTATCACTAAGAGCCTGTTACATGGAGTATGACAAAATGTTTCAATCTCCTCTTAGAGCAAAATATCCCTACATAAAATTTGAATATAAAATTTAGGCTGATAGTGGCGGTCTCGTGTGCAGAATTATTCTATAGTCTCTTTTTAGGATGAGTGATTGGCCAAAAAACATTCCTAACGATGGGGTACACTAAAATTGCTCTCTCAGAGATAAGGAAGGAGCTAAATATTGCATACCAATATAATAACATTGAAACATAGCGTTAGTGAAAATCATATCTTCTCTTTAAGCGAAAAGGTAACCATTTTTTACAATTGACAATCTTGTCACTCCTGTGTCACTATAATAGACGATAAACAGCAATAGACAGCAAAAGTCGTTAACAAGCGATTGTGAGGTAACTCTTTAATTGTTCTACTGTTGTGTGTTGCAGTGTTTTGGATTTTATAAGAAAGCATCGGATTCGAAAACTGAAGTACTCTTAAGAGTACCGGGGGTTCAAATCCCTCCTCTTCCGATTTCTATTCCATGACAATTTCGAATGGGATGTTAGTCCCCAGTTTTTTGTTGAGTTCGGCCCAATCTTTTGTGATCCAATTCTTAAGGTAAATGTTTTCATCGTTGTCAAGCATCAGCCTCGGTAAGTTATTACTAAGGTGCTGAACCATATTGCTGATAATCCCATTTTCACTATCAGTGAGGGTCTCTATATTCACATACGACAGTAGACGTATCAAGCCTCGCAGATCGCCATAAAACTTTTTGTAGGTTGGCGGTTGGGTTGAGATTTTCCCCATGTTCTCGAAAATTTTTTTCCTAAAGAGAGCCTGTCCCTTTTCACCTAATTGAAACGGTTGATAATGTTGCATGAAGAGATAACATTGATCAAACTGCGATTCATCGAGATTCTCTACCCGATGCTTTATGTACATTTGAATGTCTTCATTAGAATATTTGCGGATGGAACTATCCTTAAGATTTACATATGCCTCTTCTTGCACCAATTTCATCAATTGCTCAACATCTCCTAATAGGCGAATTTTCTTCTTACTTGCAACCCTGAAAGCCTCTTCACAGATGTGTTTCAACTCTGCAAAAGGAGATTCTATATACATCCCCGCCAAAAAGCGAGCCAAAGTTGATAGATTTGTAGGCATTTGTGTATTCAATATGTGCTCCAAACGCAGGTTGAACAGACGTTGCAAATGCCCCCTGTCTTGGAATCCTAATCGCAGTTTTCTTAGACCATCTTTAGAATCATTTCCTGGAAAAAGGTATTGCGCCGTCTCCACCCACTCTTCATCATCGAATTCTTCCTGAGTACCTTCCATCACTTGATAAATACGAAGTAACTCCAAAGCGACACCATCATAAGTAAGAGGCTGGAATGCACTTTCACCCTTGTAATCGAGATCGATGAATTCACCTTGTTTATATTTCCCCGAAAGTGCTATTGAAAGATAATTTTCTCCAAACATATCACAATAGCTCTTTAAAACAGCTCTGTGCACTGGGATCACCTTTCCGTCGATCTTTAATTTCGCATCGGTAGGGCCGTACGTATGCTCAATGATTTTAGGAAATTTATCTTTAAAGTCTTCTCTGATGTGTTCCATATGTAGGGTAGAAAGGCGTTCTAAATGCTCCTCGTTTTGGAATCCCAATCGCAGTTCATTCAGACCTTCTTTAGACTGCTTCTGTGGAAAGAGGTGTTTCTGGGTCTGTATCCATTCTTCATCATTGAGTTCTTTTTGAGTCTCTTCCTTCACTCGATAAATACGAAGTAATTCTAAAGCCACCCCATCATAAGTAAAAGGCTGGAAAGTACTTTCACCCGTGTTATCGAAATCGATCATATCACCTTCTGTGTATTCCCCAGAGAGAGCTTCTGAAAGAGGATTATTACCAAACATATCGCAATAACTCTTTAATACCGCTCTATGCACTGGGATCAATACTCCACCAATCTTTATTTCCACATCGGGAGGGCCGTATGCCTGCTCAATCATTTTAGGAAATGCTGTTTTAAAGCTTTCCGTAAGGTAGAATTTAAAGAAATCTCCCGGACTTCCCGGGATTTCTTTCCTGAGCTTATGCAGTTCACCAATTAATTTGATCCAATCATTACCCCAATAATCTAACATGACTGAATCCGGATTATCTCCACAGTACAGCACGTACAATATTGCCTTTGCACCTTTAATAGAACCAATACGAGCAATGTCTTCCATAAGTTCCACAGGAACAACCGCACTATGATACGGAATTTCTTGCCCGTCAATGACAACAGTTTTGTCGGGTAGGCCGTACTTATTAAATTCTTTTTTGTATTGAAGATATTCAAGTTTAAAGTCTTTAACATACTGATCTTCTATCGGCTCTATCACTTTGAATCCGCTATCAGACCAGACACCCTCTTGGGCTAATATATTTTTCACTACAAAAGATTCAATACCCTTCGAATTAAATTTACGATTAAATGATGGTAAAGCTGTAACTAAATATTGATTTCGATCTTTTTCATCAACAGCTTCCCCATTTTTGATCTTTAGAAGTAAACTATAAACATTTCGTAATGTTTCCCCGTAAAATGGTAAATTATCCTCGAAGAATCCTAAATCCTTTTGGTTTAGAGGAAGGTTCGTAAATTCTAAAGGCAGCACCATTAAGCACGGCACATTGTGTTTGTGGTTTGTTATGTAAAGTTTACTTAAATTTGTCAACAGTCCAACTTCTTTGGGAAGATATGTGATATTTGTTTCATATAGCGTTAATTGACGTAATTCCTTTAAAAGGCTAATTTCTTTTGGCAATTCTGACAATGGGCTTTGACTTAAATCTAGAAGCTTTAATTGGGTCAGTTTTAATATTTCCATTGGAAAGCTCTTAATATCGGTTTGCCGGAGAACCAAAGCTTGCAAGTTGCCCAAGTTCTCAATTGAAGAAGGTAAGCTTTCGATAGGGGTGTCTTCTATGACTATTTCTTCAAGTTTAACTAGTTTTCCAATAGAGGGAGGTAAGCTTTTGATAGAGGTGTTGTGTAGATCCAATTTTTCGAGGTTTACTAAATTCCCAATTTCTTCTGGAAGAGTTGTAATCCCACAGTTTTCTATTAATATTTCCTTCAGTTCTGTGAGAGCTCCTATTTCTCGGGGAATTTTCTCAAGTTTTTGATACATTTGATTATAATCGTAAATATATAATTTACCTTCTAGAATTTCTTGCTTCATTTGTTGCTTGTCCTCTCTTGTCAACGGGAGTAACTCAGAGAGTGATGAAATAAAAGCTTCGACTTTTGCTTCATATTTATGAAAGCTATAGTAAATGATTACAGCGTTACCGACAATGGGGACGAGTGCGGTTTTGCCAATAGCTCGCTTGGTTTCCAGATGTTCGAAGTATCGGTTATTTTTTATTAGGTCGACTTTGGTGTTTTCATTGGAAAGAAAGATTTTTCTAACAACAATATCCACGGCGTTGGTGATTGTGCTGAGTATGGGCACATAGTCGAATATTTGATCTAATTTAGTTAGAATATTTTGAATAATCATAATACTCCTTTAATTTCCACCCCACATGTATTATAAATAAAATTTTAATGTTTTGCAACCTTAATATATTAAACATTCATAATTATATCTCTTGCGAGAAGATTAGGTATGCAAGTGTTTGTGTATAAACGGTATGTAAAAAAAAATCGACATGAATTCCTGAAAACTGGAGGATCTTCAAATAACCCATGTAAAATTTAGGGTGCTATCTGCCTCTGCCTGAAAGGCTTTAAGATTTCAACAGCCCAGGGGAAGGCCGCCTTGAAAAGGCAACGCCCCCCTGGGTAAATCGGTAAAAAAATCGCAGTCCGATGGACTGGAAGAGGCATCAAAATGGCGATATTTTTCGACGAAGTTTTTCTTGCACAAAGATGTTCCAGTCTTTCAGACTGCGGCTTTTTTATTCGAATAACCCAGGGGGGCGTTGCCTTTTCAAGGCGGCCTTCCCCTGGGCTGTTGAAATCTTAAAGCCTTTCAGGCATGAAGAAAAACTCATTCAATCAGTAAAAAAAAATCCACGAATTTATCAAGCATAATTAAAGAAAAGCCCGGAGAAGCTGTCTATCAATGTAAGTTTTTTTACGAGACTGAATCAGCTAACGGCTGAGAAAACAATCTCTTTCGAAGGCCGTAGAAAAAGAGAGCGGGGTATAGGGTCCATAAGTACCAAAAAGATATTCCCATGATCGCAAATGTTCCCATGTGAAATAATATCGCCATCGCTGCCACCCAATGCCTGGTTCTATTGAAAAAAAATAATGGCGGCAGAAAAAGCTCAAATACTCCCGTCCCCATACTCATCATCTTAAACACCCACGGCCATTGCGTTAACCACTTTCCAAAAGGCGTCCCAAGAAGAATCGTTTCTGTCCAAATTCGCTTTCCCTCCACAAACCAATGCACTCCCCCCAATAACAACTTAGAAAATCCAGCTTGAAAGTACAGCAACGCAATATAAGTAATCATAAATGCCAGTATGAAAGAAGCCCTCTCATAATGAACTTTAGATATCCCACGAGGAACAAAACAAAGGAGTATCGCAAAAAAGTTCAAATGCGTGTTGGTCAGCCAATAAGTTGTACTAAAACATGTGACATAAAAATTAAAGAACAACAACGTAAGCGCAAATAACGGCGCCGTAAACCACCTCAAGGAAAGAAACAAATTACCTAATGCCAGCAAAATGACCAAATATTTCAAAGTCCAAAAGTGCATTCCCAAATTCGGAAACCAATAAAAAGGAAAACGAGCCGTAAATAACCAATCCGCCGTGTCGACATAAAAGCTGTCATAAGGTCCTAATATTAACAAAATAATAACCACACAAGACAACGTATAGCTGACAAGATTCAATCTCTCAAATGCATCCGACTGATCAAACAGAAATTTTTTCATGGGAACATCGCCATCCTATCATGTACTTTTAACGAACCTGAGCGCTCTCCTTCCTCAAATTCAACTACATGAGTTTCGAATTTTAATTTGACAAAGGGTTTGTCTTTTGGGGGTTTCACTGCGCTAAACATCTCGTCAAATGCCCACCAGGGATTTTCATTAATACGAGCTAATAGATAATTTACCAATTTTGCTTGTTGATCGTTAACTCCTTTTTTGGTGAGATTACGAACCAATCCTGAACAACGCGCATATTCTATGGGAATAATTTTACCCGGATGGACAATGCAAATATTGCCTTCCGCATCTTCCAGAACCGCTTGTACAATGGGTTTCTTCTTCAAAGGCATTTGTGAAAAAAGGCGATGACTCGAAAAGGGCCAGAAAAACCCTCCAAACAGAGTCAAATAAAATTGTATAGAAATAAAGAGAACCAGAAACGATGATAAAGCAATCCGTTCGAATCTTTTCATGCCTTAGAATAATAGAAATAAAAAAAAAGAGCCAGAAAAATCTGGCTCTTTATGACTTTAGCTCTGTTACTTCGCTGGTGTTTGATTAAAAATCAACTGGATTTTATCCACTGCCCATAAGACAACGTTCGCAATGAAATCAAAAATATGGTTGATCCAAATCACTAACGTGTTAAATGTGTCAGGCAGATAACGATAAATAATAAAGAAGAGCATTCCAAATAGAACTAAATTTATCAAAAACCTAAACATAAATACCTCAATTTTTTTGTTTATAATTACACTTTCACTATTCAAAGAAATTTATGCAATAGAAATTTTTTGGTTAAGGTAAATATCTTGTATTGCATGGAATAACTCCACACCGTCTTTCATCGGCCGTTGGAAAGTTTTTCTTCCACTAATCAAACCCATTCCGCCGGCTCTCTTGTTTATTATGGCCGTTTTAACGACTTCGGCAAGATCGTCTTTCCCTGAAGCGCCTCCGGAATTAATCAATCCTACCCTTCCATTCATGCCATTGAGCACTTGATATCGACAGTAATCGATCAAATTATCAGTACAAAGGTCAGTATACATCTTTTCGGAATACTTGCCATAACCTTTATTCTTCACATTCATCGCCTTATATCCGCCATTAACCATTGGCAGTTTTTGTTTCACGATATCTGCTCCAATGGTCGCACCTAGATAATTAGCTTGTCCGGTCAAGTCAGCGCTATCATGGTAATCGACATTGTCAATTTTAAAGGCAGGATTGCGCAGATAGCACCACAAAATTGTCGCCATGCCTAGATCATGGGCATGATGAAAAACTTCGGAAATTTCCTGAATCTGCCTATCCGATTCTTCAGATCCAAAATAGATTGTCGCACCCACAGCTACGGCGCCCATATCAAATCCTTGCTTGACGCTTGCATAGATGATTTGGTCGTGCTTATTTGGGAAAGTCAGAAGTTCATTATGGTTGACTTTGAGGATAAAAGGAATTTTATGAGAGTATTTTCTAGCGACGAGCCCCAAGATACCTAAAGTTGAAGCCACAGCATTGCAGCCCCCTTCGATGGCTAATTTTATAATGTTCTCGGGATCAAAGTACTCCGGGTTCGGAGCAAAGGAGGCGCCTGCGGAATGCTCTACCCCTTGGTCTACGGGCAATATAGAAAGATAACCGGTACCTGCCAAACGGCCGTGATTAAACATGGCGGATAAACTTCTTAAAACTGCAGGAGATCGATCGCTTTTGCTATGTACATCATCCAGCCAGGACCCGCTAGGGGTGATTAGTTTATTCTTTGGAATTTTTTGACATACATGGTTTAAGAGTTTCTCTCCCTCTTCACCTAAAAGCTCATGTATCTTTTCAATGTCTATCATAACTTTACCTACCTTTTTTCAAAATTTATCTGAAATACGCATTTGATGCACAGGAAAATTCAAAGGGATCAAATTAAAGGAGTCCCATTCTCTACCATCGATATCAAAGACCGTTAAAACAGGGTATTGGTTTTCACCCCCCCATTTCAGGATTAAGTAGTGGGAAAATGTTTTATTTTCCGGAAAAGCGTTTCCTCTATTTACGATTCCTCCGCTGCTAACTTGCCAAATTCCTTCTCTATTGGATCTATCGTAGAACGGTTCATAAGAACAAAAATAGGCATTGATATGATTTTTTCTGAGGATACTCCAAAAGATGTCTCTTGTAACGGAATCTTTATCCAACCCTAAATAGACCCCTGAAGGGGCTGTAGAGGAGAAGGCGGGAAAATGGCTTAAAACAAATCGATATTTGTAGGCACCTGCATTTATTTCGAGATATTTTTCGAGCCAATCCAAAATAGGAATGCCGGGCTTTGTTCCTATGATTGTCATTCCATCGGGCTCATCAAAGCCGGTTGCAAGAACAATAAATTCAGAAGAGCTTATCCCTACAGTATAAGCCAAATGATAGGGAGGGCGAGGAGAAATTTTATTGATGTTGAAATGTTCACGGAAGGTTTCGATGATTTCATAATTTGCTTGATGATGATTTCCTAATGTGGGATAGATGGGGATGTCTTTCCCGAGGAATCTATTTTTCATATTCGAAAATACGTCGAGTTGCCTTTTAAAATTCTCCTGGGTGAGCGTTCCCGAATTTTCGAGGCTCATCTCTAAGTCGCCTGTGAAAAATACGGCACTAGGTCTTTGAGACCTTATAGATGAAAACAGTTTTGCCAATAGAGGATCGGCAAAGCCTGCGATAGAGTCTTCTTGAATATAGTTGGTTCCAAAAATTGCCACACGAAATTCTGCTTCTGCATGTAAAATTTGAACTGAAAAAAGAAAAATAAATAGGTATCTCATGATTATTCTCCAAAGGCAATGCATGAAATTTCTATGGGGGAACTGAGAGGAAGTTCCGAAACTTGCACCGTTTGCCTAGCGGGGTAAATGGGTCCGGGGAATTTTTTTGCATACTCTTCATTCATCGGAGCAAAATCGTTTTTTAAATCTTTGAGGAAGATATCCACTCTAACGACTTGCTGCAAGTTGCTTTTACCTTCCAACAGAATTGCTTCTAGATTACTTAAAACCTGCCGGGTCAACTCTCGGATTC
Source organism: Waddliaceae bacterium (assembly GCA_963822595.1). Taxonomy (GTDB): domain Bacteria; phylum Chlamydiota; class Chlamydiia; order Chlamydiales; family Waddliaceae; genus CAVRUH01. The sequence continues at coordinate 116,749 of CAWGIG010000001.1, forward strand.
CCCCTTCGACTATCTTGCCTGTATGAGGGTCGATAGGAAGCTGTCCCGATATAAACAAAAGGCTGCGTGATCCCTCCATGCTGATCCCTTGAGAGTAGGGTCCGATGGCTTTGGGAGCCTTTGCTGTCTCTATTTTCTTCATATAATCATCCAAAAAACTTGATATAATATAAAATATGTTATAACTCTTATGTAAAAGATATACAACCAGGATTTTTTATGAAGGCAGTGATTTCCGAAAATTTTTCTTCCATTGACAACTTGATCATCAAAGAATTACAAACACCCAAACCGACAGATAATGAGGTGCAAATCCATGTCAAATATGCAGGAATGAATCCTGTGGATTGGAAAATTATCGAGGGATATCTGCGTAAAGACTTCCCCATCAATTCCCTATCATTCCCGGCTGGGATGCGGCCGGTGTAATATCTGCTGTTGGAAAAAATATAAAGGATTTCAAAGTCGGTGATGAAGTCTACGGCTATTGCCGTAAACCTATTGTGCAATTTGGAACCTATGCTGATTACATTTGCTGCCCCACAGAAAATATTGCTTTAAAGCCGAAAACGCTTTCGATGGCCCAGTCTGCAGCGATTCCTTTGGTTGCATTAACTGCGTGGCAATCGCTCTTTGATTTCGCTAAGTTAAAAAAAGGACAGACTGTTTTGATCCATGCAGGTGCAGGTGGTGTCGGGAGCCTTGCCATCGGATTTGCGAAAAACGCCGGGGCAAAAGTTTACACCACAGCCAGCAAGCGTAACCATGATTATGTGTATAGTCTTGGAGCAGACGTCGCTATTGATTATCGAGAGGTTAACTTCGTTGACGAAATAAAAAAGCTTGAGCCAAAAGGTGTGGATGTGGTTTTTGACACCATTGGATCTCAGACTTTGGAAGATAGCTATCAACTTGTTAAGCCAAACGGATATTTAGTGAGCATTCTCGGCGCCAGGAATGAAAGCAAAGAAAAGGAATATGGCATTCACACTGCCTATGCTTTTGTTGCGCCTAATAGCAAGCAATTGGAAGAGATTGCTCATCTTCTAGATGAAAAGAAAATTCATCCTCCTGAAATTCACGAATTTGCTTTTGATGATTTCTTAAAGGGTCTGAAAGAACTAAAGAGCGAGCACACTCGCGGCAAAAACGTGTTGAAGGTTTCATAGTGGATAGCCACCATGGCTACAAATAACAGGATAAGCAGGATCGCAAGCGGCAGGATGAAAAAAGGATAAGAAAAAAAGATAAAAAAGAAAAGATAACAATTTTTTTTTCTTTCTTATCTTTTTTCTTATCCTTTTTTCATCCTGCCGCTTGCGATCCTGCTTATCCTGTTATTTCGTTTCTATCGGTGTGATTTTTGAAAATCCGTTGCTAATCCTTAACTTTTTGGATGAATTTCATTTTGTAGAATTTGTCGCCGAGGACATCGACTAATTCTTTGTCGAGATGCGGAATCAATTCAGGATGCTGCTGTTGCAGCCAAATCCGGAATCGAAACATTTTATTGAAAATTTCTTGATGGGAAATTGCAGGATCTTTCATTGTCTCATCGTAAACGAATTGTCCGACATCAACGTGAATAGGTATCCCTTTATAAACTCCGGTGTTTTGCATGAGAGCATGATCATTATCCCCATAGCCTCTGGCGTATTCCCCTACTATCATTTGCACGAGACGGGTCAACAATTCCTTCGCTTCGGCTTCCTGACCTTTTGCCATCAATTCATCAATCGTAGGACAGAGCATTCGGGCCTTTTTCTGAATGAGAAATTCCATTTTATCGGCATCTAATCGATGCTGAAAACCCATTTTATCGTAAATGGAAATCTCTTGATTCAAAGAGTCCGTTTTGTTGAGATGAACATACACCATCCCGGTTTCCTTCTGCAATTCATCGTAGCCTATCTTCCAACTCGTAAATAATCCCTGAATCCGCTTCCTTTTTTTCTCTGCCGATTTTTCGCGAATCTTTTCAACAGGGCCAATAAATGTCAGATAATCCAACCAAAACTTGGGGCGATAACGCTGATATTTAAAAAATTTAATGACGTATTCTCCATCCTCGCTCTCAAAAACATAGGATTGACATCCCTTCCCCAAATATCGAAAGGGCTGAGAAAGTATGAGACTCACTTGTTTCTGGTCTTCAACGCTCAATGGTTTCGTATCCCAACGAGGGTCGGGCTTAAAATCGGAGGTAATATTCCCGATCGTAAAGCCCCCGGTAACCTCAAAATAAAGACGTCCTGCCCCATAAATTAATAGGGTGAACAGTGTGAATCCGATCAAAAAACGAGAGAGTTTTCTTTTAAATTGCCCTTTTTCCATATCCCTTTTCTCCGATGCAAAACGATTATTATACATGATTCGGCATTTTTCTTCTTCTAGAGAATTGCGAAATTAGCTAAAATTAATCTCTTTAAAATAGGAGATAACATGTTGAATATTAATCTTAAGGGAAAACGAGCTTTTATAGCAGGAATCGGCGATGATCAGGGTTTTGGGTTTGCTATTGCAAAAGCTTTAGCTGAAGCCGGAGCTGAAATCTTGGTGGGAACATGGACTCCCCTGATGAATATATTTACAAAATCTCTAAAGGCAGGAAAATTCGATGAATCGCTCCGTCTATCGGACGGCTCCTTAATGAAAATTTCGAAAATATACCCCTTAGATGCCACTTTTGACACCGTCGCAGACATCCCTCAGGATATCAAAGAAAACAAAAGATATGTGGAATATCCCGGATACACTGTCTCTGAAGTAGCCGAAGCCATAAAAAAAGATTACGGTTCTATCGACATCTTTGTTCACTCTATGGCAAATGGACCTGAAGTGCAAAAACCTCTATTGGAAACATCTAGAAAAGGCTATTTAGCCGCCATTAGTTCGTCCTCTTATTCGTTTATCAGCCTCTTGGCCCACCTTGGACCCATCATGAATCCAGGAAGCTGCACTCTTTCTTTGACTTATATTGCTTCTGAAAAAGCTATTCCCGGATATGGCGGAGGGATGAGTTCCGCAAAAGCGGCCCTCGAAAGCGATACGCGTACTCTCGCTTGGGAAGCAGGAAGAAAGTGGGGAATGAGGGTGAATGTCATTTCTGCAGGACCGTGGTTGAGTCGAGCAGCTCGAGCCATAGGTTTTACAGCTGATATGATCGCTTATAATAGAGCAAATTCTCCTTTAGCTGAAGAGATCACCCCCGAAGAAGTGGGCAGTGCAGCGGCTTTCCTTTGTTCTAACCTAGCTGCGGGTATTACGGGAACAATGCTCTATGTTGACAAAGGAATGCATGTCATGGGAGTTGGCGTGGATAGCCCAGCCTTCCATAAAGAGGAAAAAGTTGTAAGTCCCTAATTACCTTCCATACAAATTGTTAAACGCGGAGACGCGGAGGAGAAAAATGATTTTTTTTCCATTTTCTTCCTCCGCGTCTCTGTATCTCTGCGTCTCCGCGTTTAACAGTTTGGATGCAAAGATTATTTTTCCATTCCTAGAGCTGTCCCCAACGCATCTATAATACCGTTTTGAGAAGCAGGTTTTGCTATGATGTCGGCCAATGCATGCATTTCTTGAGGAGCCGTCTCCATAACTATACTAATGTCAGCTTCTTCAAGCATCGGGATGTCGTTATAGTCATCTCCAGCCGCAATAACTAACCGAGTTATACTTAAAAGTTCCTTGAGATCTTTCAGGACTTTCCCCTTGTTTATACCCACATCTGTTCCCACTCCCACATAAAAGCTCTCTTGTTTTGGGTCTCTAATGACAGGCATGGATAAATGAAACTCGTTTCTTGTTCTTGATGCTACGCGTTGAATGACATCGTGGGATCCAATACACTTAATCGATGGAAATTCTTTGATTTCTAAAGACCTAAAATCATCGACCGGTTTCCAGATTTCACTAAAAGAACGAGCTCTCTCTTCTAAATATTTGCAAAGATCCGGAGGCAAATGATCGGGACGATAGTAGACAACATCTCCTGATTCAAAACCGGAATAAATCACAAAATCTGTCGGTTCATTTTCACAGATTTTTTCAATTCCTGAAAGGCTGTCTAATTGGATATAATGACGTTTGATAATTTTTTTTGAAGGCATCTCAAGAATGAGTGCTCCATTTAAAATTCCCAGAAAAAAAGGAAAGGATAAATTTCTTATCGAAGGTTCTGCAAAATAAAATGATCTGCCGGTCACGAGGCAAATCGTCCATCCCCTTTTGGAAAGTCTTTCCAAATAATGAACAACTTCGTTCGGGATCTTTACTAGATCCGAAGTCAGCGTCCCATCAATATCTAATGTAATAAGTCCACTCATGGAACAGATCGTATCACATTTTCATGTACAGCAATAGAAAAAAAAGGTAAATGTTCACTCACTAACCTTTAAAGCCGCGAAGTTCACGAAGAAAACGAAGGAGACGCGAAGATTTCAGAATTAATTTATTTTCTTCGTGAACTTCGTGGTATTTTAGGTAGGAAATGAACATGTACAAAAAAAAGAGATGGTTCTATACAATCAACTTAAACGAGGATAACCTTATGAACAAAATTCTTTTTCCATTGCTTTCTGTTTTAATTTTATTTTTCGGTGCATCACCTTTAGCTGCGCAATTAACCAAAGGAAAGGCAGTGCTTGAGCAAGAGATACCCCTTCCAGATGAGCTTAAAGAAGGCGATACAGGTAGTAGTGACAGCCGTTTTATGTCCGAATTTTTCAACATGCTCTTAGTGTTGGTATTTATTGTTGTCTTACTTTATGCAGGTTCATGGATGTTTCGTAGAATGCTCACGCAACGAACGATGCAAATGAATGAGACGAGCAAAATAAAAGTCTTGGAACACCGGTCCCTGAGCCCGAAAACTGCTTTGTATATCATTCATGTTTTTGGAAAAACAATGTTGATTTCCGAATCGCAAAATGGTGTAAAATTTTTGTCCGAACTTCCGGAAGAACAAAATTTAAGCGAGTAATTGTTGCTGGAATTCATGGACTTCCGTAAAATGAACAAACTAACCAAGGAAAAAAAATCATGTCTAAGTTTTGTTTGTTAATTCTTTTCACAACAGTTCTCTGCACGGCTACAAGCTGCTATAGAATGCCTGACGAAGATGATTACTCACTCGTTCCTTTCACAAATAATCCGGATGTAACTAGGGACCCGGGATCAAATTCATTAATTCCAGGTAACATCTAAAAGCAATATTGGAGACAACTTTATGCTCGTGTTAACACGAAGAGTAGAAGAAAAAATCGTGATCGGTGAAGATAACCAAGTTGTCATCACCATACTAAAAATCCAAGGCGATAGAGTTTCGATTGGTATTGAGGCTCATCCGAAGATACCAATCATTCGCGCTGAACTCGTCGAAATAGAAGAAGAGTCTCCCGCAACCAACCTAAAATAATGAAAAAAAATATGGTCGAAATGAACCTTGAATCGCTTCTTCAATTTATGAAACAAGAAGGATACGATGCGCAAATTCAAACGGAAACTCATCAAGTTTACTGCACGTTAAAAATTTCCAATATCGAATATCCCCTTTTCCTTCGTGTTTTCGAAGAAAGCGAACTCCTTCAATTGATCGTCTTTTTCCCGACCAACATCAAAGATAGCGCATTCAACGACCTCGCCAGGTTTTTGCATCATATTAATAAAGAAATCGACATCCCGGGTTTTGGCATGGATGAATCCACAAAAGTGGCCTTTTATAGGGTAATGCTACCAGCCTTTGAGAAAAAGGTCGATCAACATGTCTTGAAGTCTTATTTGAAATCCCTTATACTAATATGTGAAAACTTCGGCCAAGCCACCCTTTCCGTCGCCAACGGAATCACGAGCTATGCCGATATATTAAAACACATAAAACAAGTAAAATAGGTAACATGCCCCTACGTCCGATCTACTACGATACCGAAACTACCGGTATCAAATACGATAAAGAGCGAATCATTGAACTCGCCGCCTATGACCCCGTCTTAGAAAAAACCTTCGAAGTCCTTATCAACCCCGGCATTCCCATCCCTGCGGAAGCTTCGGCGATTCATAACATTACCGACGATATGGTAAAGGACGCCCTCCCCTTTTCGGAAGTAGCAAAGCAATTTATCGAGTTTTGTGAAGGCGAAATCGTACTCATTGCCCATAATAATGACAACTTCGATCTCCCCTTTATGAAGTGCGAGTTTGAGAGAAATAAATTGGAGTTTCCACAGTGGAAGACCTTAGATTCCTTAAAGTGGGCCCGAAGATATCGACCCGACTTGCCGAAGCACCCGCTGCAATTTCTAAGAGAAATATATGGGATCCCGGCAAATAATGCCCATAGAGCTTTAGATGACGTTATTGTTTTGCATAAGATCTTTAGTATGATGATCGATGACCTCACTATAGAGCAAGTTATCGAACTGCTAGAAAAGCCAAAATCGATGCAGAGAATGCCTTTTGGCAAGCATCAAGGGCAGGCTTTAAAAGATGTTCCCCCCAGCTATGTCCAATGGCTCAAGGCTAATGGGGCTCTCGATAAACCTGAAAATACTGAACTCAAGCTAAGCTTTGAGAAACTTGGGTTTATAGCCACCGCATAAAGGGACTCGAAAAATCAAGTCCCTCCAGATTTTATGTCCGGTTTTTTCTCTAACTTTTCTGTGAAAACTTTCCACAATGTGATCAAATTTCATAAAAATCCCGATTAAAATTATTTATTAATATAATATTTTTTTTAAAATTAGCTTTTTTCCAATGAGTCATAAATATTTAAAAATCAGATGTTTAAAAAGAATTTATTCCTGTACACATTTTTTTTGATGTAAGAAAAACAAAAAAATTAGCAAACATGATTGACCCAATATTTTTATTTTGATATAAGTCGGGATATAAAAAAATAATGCCAAGTGGCAAATATTTTTTTGTTCAAAAACAATTGGAGGATGTATGAAATCTTTAGTTAAAGTGCTTTTATGTTTAGCAGCATTTAGCCCATTGAGCATGAACGCTCAGTTCTGTGGCACAAGTTGCTGTGACAACGATTATTACGCTTCAGTATGGGGTGGAGGAAATGTTCCATTCAATACCCATCCTAAGCTTGACACCGGTTGGTATGTTGGTGGAGCTATTGGATACCGCGCACCTTGCAGCTGCATGAGATATGATTTGTCATTTGACTACCTAAGAAATGACTTTGATCATCATAGCAACGACAGCAGCGAAGGCGGCAGCGGCCATCACGGTACAGCTTTAGTTAACAAGTACGTTGGTCTTGTTAATGCATATTACGATTTCTGCCCAATGGGATGCTTTGTTCCATTTGTTGGTGGTGGTGTAGGTTATGCTTACATTGATTCACAGCATCGCCATGAAACTCATCGTTTCAAGAAAAACGCATTTGCATGGCAAGTGGGTGCAGGCGTTTCTTATGAAATCAATGAGTGCTGGTCAGCAACTGCTTCTTATCGTTTACTCGGTACAACGAATGATAGCACAGCTTACCACAACCTATTCGGTGTTGGTCTTACAAGACAGTTCTAATCGAATAATTGATATCACCCTAGGGTGATGATCAAAAGAAGGGAGGGCTTAACCCCTCTCTTTTTTTTTGTCTTGAAATACTCACTTATTTCAATAATGGACTGCATGGACGGAATGGACGACATGGACTATGCGGTTACATCGAGCTCCAACTTATTAAAGCCATTGAAAGCGCCGATTCTATACAGACAATTAATTATTCAGGATTTTTGGGAGTCGGGTCATATGCTTTTCCTCGAAGTTCAAACAACTTGGCGAAGCTGGGAAGATTCACCTCATTTCCTTTGACACGTCCTATATAACCATCTCGGGCTGCTTCTTCTATTCTTTGTTTAAGTTTAGCTTTTAATAAGTTATATTTTTCAGAGCTATCGATACTTTCAGATTCAAGGATTTCATCCATTTTACTAATACCGTGTTTCTTTCCTTCCTTGATAAGTTTTTTGGCTTCATCGCTTACGGGTTTTAAGACAGATCCCACCTTTTGAAAAATGGTTTCTTTTTTTGGAGGAAAAAGAGCTTTAACTACATTCGTAAATTCTGTGCTGATGTCTTTTGGGACATGTTCCTTGCGCGTAGCAAGATCCGAAATACCTTTTTTATGAAATCTTGTTTTAATATAAAGCATGCTATGTCCCACGAACTCCTTGAAATTATCCAGGGTAGCAAATCCCTTTTTCCAAAAAGGAGGAAGTCCTTTCGCTTCCATTTTTAAAAAAAGAGTTTTGTCGGGTTGTGGTGCAAAAAGAAGTGTTCCAGCCTTTGCCGGTAAATTCCCCTCTCTCAAATCAACACCTTTTTGCTTGTTGCTCTTAACGACGTTTTCCTTCATATGAGAAGATACCCTTTCATATATATTGGGCCCTGCCGCATCTTCGAGAAATTTTTGGAGCTTCCCGTCAGGATCATCTATGCGCATAGATCCATTTGTATAGAGCTTGTCCGCCTTGGCACATAAGGCTGTCATGAACCACATCAGTTTGACGATGTTCTGCGGGTTTTTATCCTCAGCATCAATCGTACCCTCACTGATTTTTTTTGCTAGCAACTCTCCATCCTTAACGAATTTTTGCACATGGTCAAAAGTCAAAGTACCATCACTTTTTAACGATATTGTGCAGAATTTTCTGAAATTTTCCAGTAATCTTGAATCATTCATAATGTCATCCATAACGTCCGAATCTTTAAAGGCACGTGTTTCGAAGGGAGACTTTTCATATACTTCGGATGGGGATGCCAAAGCAGAATGTGCCCTAGAATTAAGAGGTGCGTCATTATTTGACACTTCCTCTAACTCATTAGTTTCTGGTAACACTTTTTTAATCGTCCTTTGCACTTTCTGATCCCCCGGTCTTTTAGCTCTGGGAAGCTCAGGTAACTTTTTCAAAAATTCGTCGTGTACATCGTCTGGATGTATAGGAAGAGGTTTATTAGGAGGTTTAGAGTTCTCTAAACTTTTTTTTGCGATGCCCTGTGTTGATGCAACAACAGGTGTTTCGGGTGTTTTGGTCTGCTTTTTCGGTAGATTCTTTGATGAATAATCGGTTCTTGATGAATCTAAAGGATCCATAATTCCCCCCTATTTAGAACACCTACACATATAAGTTCATTATAACATAATTCGAATTAATTGTTGATAGTTGTAAATAAATAATTATTATTAAGATTCTGTAAAAATCATTTCCTGAGGGGTTTTGATAGTCAGGCTTTTGACAGTCCTGGCAGAGCGAAGCTCAATGTCATCAACTTAAAGAAAATTGTATATGCCTCTGGAGTGACTCGATAAATCGAGTCTTTCGACCTGAAATTTATTTCAGGCTTCTTCGTGGATAGCTATCTCGCCCGTAATAAATTCCGGGGCGAAAGACTCGATAAATCGAGTCACTCCAGAGGCATATACAATTTTCTTTAAGTTGGTGTCATTAGCCTTCATGAAATGACAATCGAATCATTCCACTGTTTCAACACTCAAGTGACGGGCATGCCACATGCGTTGAAAACCGGGACAGCTGGCGAGAAGTTCCTCTTTAGTCCCCTCTGCAATCTTGACGCCCTTTTCGAGATAAATAATGCGATCGGCATCTTCAATCGTCGTCAGGCGGTGAGCAATAATAATTTGTGTGATTTTTCCACGAAGTTCCCTAATCGCCAATTGAATGGAATGTTCACTCACATTATCTAACGAAGAAGTGGCCTCATCCAGCACCAAAATAGGGGCTCCCTTGACCAAAGCACGTGCAATAGCCAGACGCTGCTGCTGTCCTCCCGAAAGATTTTTTCCCCCCTCGGAGAGCTCTGTATCATATCCTTCAGGAAGATGCACAATAAACTCTTCGGCATGGGCCATTTTGGCGGCCGCTTCAATTTGGTGTTGAGAAAAGTTGCGACCGAAGGCGATGTTTTTTGCAACACTATCCAAGAATAGAAAAGGTCTTTGAGGAACAAATGCAATATTTTCGCGCAGGGATTTTTGCGTATAACTATTAATAGATTTTCCGTTGATAAGGATCTCCCCTTCTTGAACCTCATAAAGTCTAGGAAGCAATTGAACAATGGTGGATTTTCCTGCGCCTGTCGGGCCAACGATAGCCACCGTTTCCCCTTTTTTCACGGAGAAACTCAGATTCTTCAATACCCATTTATCTCCATAGCGGAAGCTGACATTTTTAAATTCGATAGGACCTTCAAAATGATCCATCGTAGTTGCATTGGCATTGTCAACGATCTGAGGCTTCATCTCCATCACTTCGAACATTCTATCGGCTGCAGCAATACCGCGCTGGATATGACTATTTTCCTCGGCAAACTTTTTGATAGGCTCATAGAGAACATATAACAAGCCGACGAAGAAGAAGGTCTCGGCAACACTCATCTCAAGGATATGAAGACCATACAAAAGAGAAATCGAAAGAAAAGACATGGCTAAAAGGTGGACAATAGGACGGGATGAAAGGTCATAACGGGCGCTTTTTCTTTCCAGTTTCGCTATTTTTTCATTTTGTTCTACATATTTATTAAGCGAAAAGTCTTCCATCGCAAAGACCTTGACCGTCTGAATACCCGACAAGAAATCGATTAATACCGAAGTAAAACTTTCTCTATTTTGCTGGATTTGACGCGAAATCCGACGGACGCGGCGGGAGATAAAAAATATAGGAAAGAGGATCAACGGAAACCCGACAAACACTATAAGCGACAACTGCCAAGAAGTGATGAAACAAAGAATCAATGTGGAAATAACCGTGAAGGGCGTCTGTAAATAATTCATCATGCTGGCTGTGACAGCCTCAGCGATCTGTTGGGAGTCACCAACAACTCTTTGCGAAAGGCCTCCGATATTATATCTCTGAAAAAATTCCATCGGAAGAATCTGAAGATGTTCAAAATAATTCTGGCGCAAGTCTCGACTTACACGTATAGCCATAACGCGGGTGGTGTATCGATGAAAAAATAAAGTGATCGCTTTAAACACAGCTACGAAAATAAGGGTTGCTGCCAAATAATTCATGTTGGTGGTGATCGGCAAATAGTAATCAATAAAAAGGATCACATTCTGGATGATATCGCCGGTTTTTTGCGGCGCCAAAAGATCCTGCCCTTTTTTGGTGATGATTCCGAGAGATAGTATTTCCAAATAGGAAGCTACCATTAAAAGACACATCGTTAATACGGTAAGAAGAGCGAGGATGCGATTTTTTTTGTTATAAAAAGCGAGTTTAAACAGCTTTTTCATTAAGCTGCCCCATTTTTCTAAATTTCATATACCTTTGCTCCAGAAGTATTTCAGGGGGGATACGTCTGAGAATATTCCATTGTTCAACTAGAAAATTCTTTACATTGTTGTAAACTTCTTCCGGATTGTGATGTCCTCCACCAAGAGGTTCGGGAATCACTACATCAATGATGTCTAACTCTTTAATTTGTTCCGCATTGAGTTTTAACTGTGTCGCAGCTTCTACGTTTTTTCCCGCATCTTTCCAGAGAATCGATGCGCAACCCTCCGGCGAAATGACCGAGTAGTAAGAGTGTTGCAGCATCCCTATCACATCTCCGACACCCATTCCTAGGGCACCTCCGGAGCATCCTTCGCCGATGACAAGGACAATGATCGGGACAGTAATCTGAAACATTTCGCGAAGGTTCATCGCAATTGCCCAGCCTTGTCCCCTTTCCTCAGCGCCTAATGCAGGGTGAGCCCCCGGAGTATCTAGCAGAGATACAATCGGCAGATTCAACTTCTCCGCCAATTTCATCAGTCGCAAAGCTTTTCTGAACCCTTCCGGATGAAGCATTCCAAAATTACGATAGATACGACTTTCGGTATCGTTACCTTTTTCTTGTCCAATGATCATGCACTTCATGCCATTGATTTTCGCAAACCCGCCAATGATGGCGTGGTCTTCAGCAAAGGTTCTGTCGCCGCAGAGTTCGTGGAATGAGTCGCAGATTTTTTCGATGAAGTCGATAGAGTGAGGACGTTGAGGATGGCGGCTAATGGTGACGCGCTCCCAGGCAGTCAGCTCGGAATAGACTTTTTTCTTCAACTTTTCGAGCTTCTCTTCAAGCTTCAATATTTCTTTGTTGAATAAGGTGCTTTCGCCATTCTGCTTTTTTAAGTGATTTATGGTCTTGACATACTCATAAATCTGCTTTTCGTGAGGTAAAATATCCAAAATGTATACTCCGTATTTATTATTATTAATTTATTTTAGGAATGGGAGTAGTAGTATGTTTTAGGCTTATAGGCGTTTTTGTTCTCCGGGAAGTTTTGCGTTTTCGATACCTTTGACAATTTCAATGGTGGTGGGACGAGAAATGATAATAGAGAAAATTTCTTCAATATCTTTTGTTGCTAGTCGAATGCATCCGTCGCTTTCATAGCTTCCTATACTTGAAAGATCTTCAGCAATTTCCCCTTTGGCGTTGGGTGTCCATGGAAGTCCATGTATTCCGAATCCTTTTGGGGAAGCTGTGCACCCTTCAACCTCTTCGCCGAATGGAATCCAACGGGTACCGAAGACGCGTACCATTTCGACTTTTTCACCTTGGTGGTAGGAGATTGTTTTCGGACGGTAAACGGCAATTTTGTCACCCAGGGTATATTTTCCAAGCGGAGTGCGGTATCCGGATTCGGCGCTTTCATCGGGGCGCCCTAAGCCGACGTCATATGTTTTAACGAGGGTTAGCTGATGGGTATCATTATCGAGGTAGTAAAACTTCATTTTGCAACTGAGCATATCAACTAAGAGGTAAAACTCGAAATGCTTATCATCGCGAAGGACGTTAAATTTATCGCCTTCGGCGACCTCTTGTTTAAAATAATCGGGGCGTCCATTTAAGCTGCGAGCAATAAAGTGGCGGGAGGTTTTATAATGGGAGGCGTAATCGGAAAGCCAAGCTTGGCGCCCTTTCATCCAGGCCACTTTGCTTTTGTAGGTGATTGTTTGAACGATGGGGAATTTATTCTCGCCTCTATTAAAGAACTCTTCGATTCTATCGACATTTTCAGGGATTTCGGCAGCGACGGGTCTCGATAATGGGATTTCGGCCTTATTTGCCTCAACCTTACTATCGTTTTCCGCAACGGCGACAGGTTCCATAGGAATTTCAAAAACCGTCTCAACTTCTGCGATTTTTACATCTGTATTTTCTTTCTTTCCCCCTTTGAATAGGGCAAGAACCCCAATACCTGCGAATAGAAGAACAGTCACAACAATAAATACTCTAGATAATGACATCTAATCACCCTCGGTTCATAAAAAATAACTGCTCCCATCATAATCTCTTTTATAAATTTTGCCAAGAACTAAACGGATATGAGGGATAAAAAAAGACAAAAAGGACAAAAGGGACATAAAGGACATAAAAAGCTGATCTTCAGCTGTTTATGGTCAATTGTCCCTTAGGTCCTTTTTGTCCTTAGGTTCCTTTTTCGTAACTACCTTGCAGCAGAAACTGCAGGCTCTTCTACGTCTTCAATTAATTTACGCATCTTTTTGCCAGGAGTAAATTTAACGGCAGGACGAGCTGGAATGACGATAGGAATAGCAGCGTTTTTAGGATTACGTCCAATTTTCTGTTTACGCTTCACAACTTCGAAGACACCAAAATCTCGAAATTCCAAACGTTCTCCTTGTGAAAGACAATCGGTCATTTTATCAAGAAATGCTTGAATAACTTGGCGGACGTCGTTTGGATGAATTCCCCTATCTTGAGAAATTGAATTGATCAATTTCTTTTTCGTCATTGTTGACTTTTCATTGGAAGACATAATTAAATAACTCCTTCAATTTTTTTTGGATGCAATTCCATTTTTTAAGTTTTTCATCAACTTACCCAATCAACTCTTTTTTTACAATCCCAAGTGATGATTGCTAGTTCCCTATCTTACCGAAACATTATTTTGTTTCAAGTTTTATTTTACAGTTTGTGTTAAGTTACGCGAATCAATATTTTATTTTTCTTTCCCAAAGCTAGGAGAAGTAAACGTCCTTCAATGAGGTCCTTTTCTTCGATAATAATATTTTCGTCCGTAACTTTAACATTATTTAAATAGACGCCGCCGTTCCGGATTAACCGGCGCGCATCTCCTTTTGTTTCTTGAAGTCCAACCGCTACAACAAAATCGACTATTTTTTGGTTCACGATCTCTGAAAAGCTCAAGTTTTTGCTTGGCATATCTCCGGAAATTTGTTCCAACGTTTCAGCGTTGAGAGCAGCTTTTGAGCCGGGTGCGGCAGCTTCAGTAGCCTTCTGAGCCTTATTTAAAGCTTCCTCTCCGTGAACGATGCGGGTAACTTCTTCAGCTAACCGCTTCTGAGCTGTGTTTGGAACATAATCTGGTCGGGACATCATTTTTGCATATTCTTCAATTTCCGATAAATCCATAAACGTCAGCATTCTCATTAACTTGATCACATCGGCATCGGAAGAACGGAATAAATACTGATAAAATTCATAAGGAGAAAGTTTTTCCGGCGATAACCAAATGGCGCCTTTTTCCGATTTCCCGAATTTTTTTCCTTCGCTTGTGGTGAGCAGTGGAAAAGTTAAACCGGCAACTGAGGAGCCTCTTAACTTTCTGACTAATTCCATCCCAGCTGTGATATTGCCCCATTGATCGCTTCCGCCAATCTGAATTTGAACACCGTAGTTATCGAATAAATATAGAAAATCGTAGCTTTGCAAAATTTGATAAGTGAATTCGGTATAGCTCATCCCCTCTTCGGAATTGAGTCTAGCGCGAACGCTATCTTTTGCTAGCATGGGACCCAATCTAAAATTTTTTCCGACATCGCGGAGAAAATCAACAATTGTAAAATTTTTAAACCAGTCGAAGTTATCTAAGATAATTGGTTTGCAAGTTGGATGTTGGAAATCGAGAATTTGTCCGAAATTTTTTGTGATTCCTTGGAGGTTCTTTTTTATCGAAGCTTCATCAAGCAGCTGACGTTCTTGGGATTTTCCTGAAGGGTCGCCAATCATACCGGTGGCGCCGCCGACGATAATATAGGGGGTATGGCCGAATTTTTGAAACCAGGCAAGTCCCATAATAGCGACCATGTTCCCTAAATGGAGGCTATCGCTGGTAGGATCGAACCCGCAATAAAGTTTTACAGGATTCTTGGTTAGTTCCTGTGTTTCTAGGTCGGTCATGGCTTCAATAAAGCCTCTTTCCCGAAGAACTTCGATTACATTTTGCATAATTTCCCTCAAAAAGAAGACCATTCTGCGATTTTAAGTAATTTTCTGTCAATGGTCTACATTCATTCTATTACAAAATATAGTTGAATATGCTAGGATTCTGATAAAGGGGGTAACTAAGTATGGTTAATGCAAAGGATAGCAAACAAGTTCAAAGAGCTAGAGATAAAATTGCAAAAAAATTTGCTAATGACAATTCAAAAATCGATGAAAAAGCTTTAGAAGAAATGAAACAAGCGATTAGACACCGCATTGATCGTTTTGCAAAAGATCGCGTTCCCCTCAAAGATAAATCTATCGCTCTTTTCGATGGAAACAAACATATTTCAAAAATCAGAAGCAAATTCGTAAAAAATCTTGAAACCATTTTAAGAAAAGAAGCAGAATCATCCGCAGCATTCAAAAAACTTATTGGACGTATCACACAATGACAATAGAAAAACAATGCGCTGGTTATGCAGCTGCAGAACACATCAAAGATGGAATGACAGTGGGTCTAGGAACAGGTTCTACTACCTATTTTTTTATTGAAAAGTTAGGAGAACGTTGTCGCCATGGCCTCAAAATACAAGCGGTGCCTTCTTCTCTCGCTTCAAAAGTCTTGGCCGAATCCCTCGACATTCCCCTAGTGAATGTTGATACCCTGTCTCATTTGGATTTTATGGTGGACGGCGCGGATCAAATAGATTCCAAACATCGAATGATCAAAGGCGGCGGCGGTGCGCTTCTCAAGGAAAAACTTCTAGCGAAAATGAGTCGCGAAGTGATTATTGTGGTTGATCAAAGCAAGATCGTCGACAAGTTAGGCCGAATGAATTTGCCTGTGGAAATTGTTTCCTTTGCTTACAAAACTACTATCGAACGTTTAAAGAGCGAAGGCTACAAAGGGACTCTTAGGATTGGCAAAGATAATTCCCCGCTGATTACTGACGAAAATAATTTCATCATCGATATTTCTTTTGATTCTCCAATTGACAACCCTGAAGAACATCACGCAAAAATCAAATCCATTACCGGAGTTATAGAAACGGGATTTTTTTTCAACTTAGCCAAACGTATTTTAGTCGGTTATCCAAGTGGCCATGCGGAATTTCTATCGTGACGAAAAAAAAGTTCTGCCCTACTATGAAAATAAAAGGATAAATTTAATGGTAAACGAATTAGTTCAGCTCTCCTTCGATAAAATCATGCAAACCCGATCATACACCGTGGTTATTCTTTCGGGCGAGAGCAAACGTTTTGCCATCTATACCGAGCCGAGTATCGGCAAAGCATTGCAGCTCTACCTTACAGGATCCGAAAAACCAAGACCCCTCACTCACGACCTTATCGATTCCATCTTCAGAGGATTCAACATCCGCATTAAACAAGTGGTGATCAATGACATACAAGACACGGTTTACTTTGCGCGCCTTTATGTAGAACTGATGGAAGGAGAAATTCGCCACATCCTAGAAATAGACGCTCGCCCGAGCGACTGCATCACCCTAGCCCTAATGAATAATGTACCCGTATATTGTACGCGTGAAGTTCTCGATAAAACAGTCAGCGTCGAAGAAAAATAACCACGAAGAAACGAAGAAATACGAAGAACATGCGAAGGTTTAAGAAGAAACTTCTTTCATTTTCTTCATAGCTTCGCGTGTCATTCGCTTTCTTCGTTTCTTCGTGGCTTTTTTTTGGCGGGTGAATCTTAATAATTTATATTGAATTGATTATTAGCGAGATCTAATAAAGCCTGCACAGCTTCAGCTGCATCTTCTCCGGTAGCCGTTATGCGAATACGCGCTCCCCTTCCTGCAGTTAACATCAGAATCCCCAAAATCGACTTTGCATTAACTACTAATTTTTGATAGCTAAACATAATGTCAGCTTTGTACAAAGCACTACACTTCACTATTTCAGTTGCCGGCCTCGTATGAAGCCCTCTATCGTTTTTTACGGTAAAAATTTCTGAGACGGACAGGCCTTGGTCTATTATTTGAATCATATTACTTTCTCCTAATCTTGTGTATTTACTCCATGAATACACCGCCAAGAAATTTTATGCAAATATTTTCTTTAAAATTTTAAAGAATTTTTTTTAGGTTCCGAAAAATCATAAGGTAGATTATATTTGGCAAATATTGATTATTAGAGGTTTGTAAATGAGCACACAAAGAAAAGATGTAGCCAAGCAAGACTGCTGGAATGTCGAAGCAATGTATCCAACATTTGATGATTGGGAAAAAGATTTTAAAAAATTTGTTAGCACAGAAACCCGCCCTCGTTGGCCCGAATTCCAAAGCTATCGCGGCAAGCTAGGCGACAGTCCTGAGGTCTTAAAAAACGCCCTCAAAACTATGCTAGCAATCGATCGCACTCTAGAGAATTTATACACATACGCCCACCTCAAACATGATGAAGACATCGCAGAGAATAAACACAAAGTAGCTTACTCTAAAGCTTTTGGACTCCTCCATGACTTCGCTGAAGAAGCATCTTGGTTTGAACCGGAACTCCTTGCGCTCCCCGAAGAAAAAATGAACGCCTACCTCAAAGATCCTTCTCTCAAAGAATATCAATTCCATCTCGAAAAAATTCTGCGCATGAAAAAGCACACGCTTTCCGCTGAAAAAGAATCGCTAATATCACTAGCGGGTCAAGCTCTAAGCGCATCTCAGAAGGCATTTTCAGCTATCAATGATGCCGACTTTAAATTTGGAAGCGTGGTCGATGGACAAGGAAATAATCGACCAATCACCCACGGACAATACAGTATGTATATCCGTGATCAGGATAGAGTTCTTAGAAAAAACGCTTTTGAAGCCTACCACGGCAAATATCGTGAATACGAGAATACACTGTGCGAACTACTCAACGGTCAAGTGCAAAGCCATCTCTTCAACGCTCGTGCTAAAGGATACAACTCTTGCCTTGAAGCGGCGGTGTTTCCAAAAAATATTGATATCGATGTTTATCATTCTCTAATTAAAGCCGTTGAAGACAACATGCATACCCACCATAAATATGTAAGCCTAAGAAAAAAAATTCTTGGATTGGATTCCTTGCATCTTTATGATATTTATGTTCCCCTTACACCGAATGTCGATATCAGAATGTCTTATGATGAAGCAGCAGACGCTATCATCGAATCCTCCAAACCTCTTGGTAGTGAATACCAAAACCAAATTAAAAAAGGTCTCATCGAAGATCGATGGGTGGATCGCTATGAAAATGAAAACAAGCGATCCGGGGGCTACTCTAGTGGCAGCTATGATAGCATGCCCTATATTCTCATGAACTACAAAGGAATCATTCGCGACGTTTTTACACTAGCTCATGAAGTTGGCCACAGCATGCACAGTCTGTTAAGCCATAAAAACCAGCCCTACCAATATGGCGATTACCCCATTTTCCTCGCCGAAGTAGCCTCTACATTCAATGAAGATCTTTTGATCCGTTACCTTCTTGAGAAAACCACCAATGTTCAAGAAAAGATCTTCCTAATCAACCAAAAAATTGAAGACATCCGCGCCACGCTCTTCCGACAAACCATGTTTGCCGAATTTGAGCTCCTCATCCATTCGTCGGTTGAGAAGAACATCCCGTTAACCCCTGCGTATCTTAATGAAGAATACACCAAGCTGAACAAAAAGTATTTCGGCCCGGAAATGACGATCGACAATGCCATTGCGATTGAATGGGCGAGAATCCCCCACTTCTACTACAATTTTTATGTCTATCAATATGCGACAGGAATTAGCGCCGCTCTTGCCCTTTCAGAAAGGGTGAATAATGGCGGACCCAAAGAAAGGGATGATTACCTGTCTTTCCTTAAAGGAGGGTCAAGCAAGTATCCTATAGAACTTCTGCAGATAGCCGGAGTCGATATGCGCTCCCCAAAACCCGTAGAGGCAGCGATCAAGAAGTTTGGAGATCTTGTGAACCAGCTAGAAAGCTTATTAAACGAGAATGACTTAGCACTCAACACCAAAAAGTGCTAAATTTCGCTTGCATAAAAAGAGAACATGGGAAATAATTGGATTTCCATATTAACAATAACCTATAAACTAAGGAGATATGAACAATGAACCAGCTAACAGAAAAAACCAAAAGTTCAAAGTCTCAGGATGTTAAATTCCAACCCCTTGGAAATCGAGTCCTCCTCAGACGCCTTGAATCCCAAGAAAAACTCAAAGGAGGAATCCTCCTTCCCGATACAGCCAAACAAAAACAAGAAAGGCTGAAGTTATCGCCATCGGCACCGGAAAAAAAGATAGTAAAGGCAACTCTCATGCCTATCCCCGTGAAAGTCGGCGATATCGTCCTTATGGAAAAATACTCAGGTCAAGAAGTCACACTCAATGACCAAGAATACGTCATCGTAAGAGCTGACGACCTCATCGCAATCATTAACGAATAATTAATTGGAGTAAAATATCATGGCTGCAAAAGACATTAAATACAGAGAAGAAGCACGTCAAAAAATTCTGAAAGGGGTAAAGATCCTCTCAGACGCCGTAAAAGTAACTTTAGGTCCAAAAGGCCGTAACGTCATCATCGATAAATCCTATGGTTCCCCTCACATCACAAAAGACGGCGTCACCGTTGCTAAGGAAATCGAGCTCGAAGACAGACATGAAAACATGGGCGCTCAAATGGTGAAAGAAGTCGCCAGCAAAACAGCAAACAAAGCCGGCGATGGTACCACAACAGCTACAGTCCTCGCAGAAGCCCTCTTCAGTGAAGGTCTCCGCAACGTCGCTGCAGGCGCCAACCCCATGGACCTCAAACGTGGTATAGAAAAAGCCGTCAAAGAAGTTGTAAAATACCTGCAAAAACTCAGCAAAAAAGTTGAAACACAGCATGAAATTGCGCAAGTAGCGACAATTTCCGCAAACAACGACGAAGAAATCGGCAAGATCATTGCCCGCGCTATGGAAAGAGTCGGTAAAGACGGAACCATCACCGTCGAAGAAGCCAAAGGATTCGAAACAACCCTAGACGTAGTTGAAGGGATGAATTTTGACCGCGGTTATATTTCACCTTACTTCATGACAAATCCTGAAACGCAAGAGTGCATCTATGAAAATTGCTTACGTCCTCATTTACGAAAAGAAAATTTCGACAATCAAAGACATCATTCCCCTCCTCCAAGCCGTTGCAGAATCCGGAAAAGCCCTCTTGATCATCGCTGAAGATGTCGATGGCGAAGCTCTCGCAACTCTCGTCGTCAACCGCCTCCGCGCTGGATTGAAAGTCTGCGCCGTGAAAGCGCCAGGATTCGGAGATCGCCGCAAAGCGATTGCTCGAAGACATTGCCATCGTCACCGGCGGCCAACTCATCAGCGAAGAAATGGGAATGAAACTCGAAAGCACAACTCTAGATATGCTAGGAAGCGCAAAGAAAGTCATTGTCGGCAAAGAAGACACGACAATCATCGAAGGCGCAGGCGACAAGAAAAGCATTCAAGAACGCATCGCTCTCATCAAGCGTCAAATCAGATGAATCAGAATCTGATTACGACCGTGAAAAACTCCAAGAACGTCTCGCAAAATTGCAGGCGGCATTGGAATCATCCGTGTCGGAGCCGCTACTGAAATTGAAATGAAAGAGAAAAAAGATCGCGTTGACGATGCGCAGCATGCAACAGCAGCTGCCGTTGAAGAAGGGATTGTTCCCGGAGGCGGCGTTGCTTTCGTTCGCTGCATCCCTGCAGTGAAAAAGCTTGCTGATAGCCTTGAAGGCGATGAAAGGACAGGAGCAAGACTCGTGATGAAAGCACTGAGTTCCCCTCTCCGTCAAATTGCTGCAAACGCCGGACAAGAAGGCGCGATCATTCTGCAGCAAGTCGAGCAACTTCCTGAAAAGCATGGCTACAATGCCCTTACAGGTGAATTCGTAGATATGATCAAAGCCGGAATTCTCGATCCGACAAAAGTAGCGCGCTGTGCTCTTGAGAACGCTGCATCCATTGCCGCGATGCTCTTGACAACAGAAGCTATTATTACAGACATTCCTGAAGAAAAGCCTGCTCCTGCAATGCAGGGCGGTGGCATGGACTACTAAAAAAACGGGGCGAGAAATCGCCCCTTCTTTCAATTAATCGCTAGTTCGTAAACAGGTTTTTGATATTTGATCACTTTTTTGTTTGCGCCCGTCAGAATCGTATCCCAGTAGACATCTTTATAATTCCGAATATAGTATTGGAGACTATCCAATAGCGCTAGAGTGTATATGGCTCCTTTTGAATTACACCAGGAATATTCTCCCACTTCGGAGCTTCTGATCATGATAAGACCTGAGGTTTCCAGGTAGAGTTTTTCGTAGTTGCTTTTGACTTGGCTCTCAGTCAATTTATATGCCCAATCTCTTGATACGACGTCAGGTGCGACAGGATCGGGAATGGAATTATTGCAGCAATCGCAAAGAGAGAGAAGAAGGCGAGGATTTTTTTCTAAAAGAAGGTTTGTGATTTCGCGAAAATCGATACCTTGTCCGGCGATACTGCAATAGAGGTTAGGCCAGGGGTTATTTATTTTAGAAGGAGTCCTGTATCCGTGTCCGGTGAAGTAGAAGATAACCACATCATCGGGATTGAATTGGAGATTACTTAAATATTCGTAGATATCGGAGGGGAAGAGATCTAGGCCGTTGAAATTAATTTCTATGGAGCGCATTTGGGTGTAGAGTTGGATGCGGGAGATTTCTTTACGCATATTTATGGAGTCATTTTCGATAGATTCGCTGATATTAGCAGCGTAGGTATCGCAGAGAAGGATAGAATAGAGGTCTCCGGCTTGGAGTTGACCTAAGATTAACACAAAAAAAAGGCTAATTTTGAAGGGCATATGGGGCCTCCCCTGTTAATCCCATATGTAAAGTATTTTTTTTATTTAATCTAATTAATTTTTCGGTATTGCATTTTAAGTGTGTTTTTCTTAAGATAGTCACTTCTTATTCCGGAATAGCTCAGCGGTAGAGCAGCGGACTGTTAATCCGTTGGTCGTAGGTTCGAATCCTACTTCCGGAGATTGGTGGCGACCTTGGGTTCAAGTACTGGGTTCGAGATCTTTGTCCTGGGGCATCAGAACTTGCGAAAGCAAATTAATCCCGTTTACGGGAGTGCCTATCCTCATTGAGGCGCCACCATTTTTTTCTACTCCTTTGGACCGTCAAACCTTTCTAAACTTAGATTATACAACACAAGCTTCCCTACTTATCGCCAAATATATACGTGATAAAATGGAAGACTTTCATAGTAAACATCTTACAGATGAGCAAATGGAGCTAAATCCCATTATTAGTCAGGCAATCTATGTCATTTACATTTTCATGAAACATGCTAACAAATGTAAAGACGCAGCCGAATGACATTTATGAAATAACCCTCGACAATCGATATAAAATGTCATGATGTCACGTCAGACCCTTTACAATAAGTGGCCCATTTCGATCCGGTTAGTTATTTTGTTGCGTTTCTATATCTGTTGCTACCATCCTTGCGTAAGCGATTTTACCTACTCCGGGGGGGCCCTGTAAGGGATAGAATTCTTTTTGATTTGCATTGCAATTTACAAGTAAAGAGGTGTTTCTCTCAAAAGGTAGATGAAGTAAAGTATTTAAATACTGTGCATGTTCACCTCGTGATTCCTTACTTGATTCACATACCTCCTGAATTTTCTCTAAAATTCGAATTTTAACTGCATCGTTGACTCTTGATCGGTGAATGCGATTATAAAGTTCGGCTCTATTATCAGTAGCCGGCAAATCATCTTCAACAAGCCCAATTGAATGAGTATTTATTTTTCTATAAAGTTCTCTGCCGAGAAATCCACGAATGGCACTTTGGATCAAAGTAATATGCTCATTGGTAGCGCGATTATAAATGTTTAAAGGATCTTGGCAATCTAACGCTGGAAAAATAACATTAAAAGACATAAGCTCACCCTCTTTTTACTTTTTTATCCTAGTTTACAATACCATTCTTACACAACAAAAACAAGTTAGTGAAAGGGGCCGTGCCTGCATTAGGCATAACTAAAAGTTATGCCTAATGCAGGCACGGCCCCTTTCATAACTAAAAGTTATGCCTAATGCAGGCACGGCCCCTTACATCAAATTATCAAGAATTGAATAGAAATTACTATTGTGCATGATAGCATTCTCTCCTGCTTTAAGCACTAAATTTTCCTGTTCTGATGGATCAAATAAATTGAGCTCAGGAAAATCCTTTCTATAGATAACCATTCTTCTTTGGAACTCCTCTTCCGTAATATTCATATTCCTTCCTTGTTCATGTAAGTTTAACTTAATCTAAGATTCAATCCCATCGCCACGCAAAGAGAAACAAGAGTATGCCATTTAGGATTACCTGCACCGGAAAGCGTTTTGTAGAGGCTTTCACGGCCAACATGGGCTTTTTTGGCCAATGCGCCCACGCCACCTTGCGCTTCAGCAACGTTTCTGAAGAGCGACTAGAAAAAGATGTTGTGACTCTTCATCACCTTTAAGGCTTTCTTCTAAAGCTGCGTTTAGGTATGCGACGGCTTCATCGTGATCCGCTAAATGCTCGAGTAGAAATTCTTGATATTTTTTACTTCTTGCCATGACCTATCTCCCTTGATTGATAATCTTTCAAATACTCCTTTGCTTTAGCGATGTCCCTATCTTGGGAGCCTTTATCGCCACCGCAAAGAAGCAAGATGACTTTATTCCCAATCTTTCCGTAATAAATTCTAATCCCGGGACCATAATGAATCCTGAGCTCGCAAACTCCCTCTTGTAGAGTTTTGCAATCGCCAAAGTTTCCAAGTTTTAAGCGATCAAGCCGTGTCAGGATTTTGGCCCGGGTATGGATCTCTTTGATCTCCTTAATCCAGATCTCAAAGGGTCGCTTGCCGGTGGCGGTTTCGTAGAGTTCAATTTCGATTTCATCCATATAACCTTATTGTATCTTTTGGGATACATTATTTTCAAGTGAATTTTAAGTTATAAATTTTGAGAGGGTTGAAAATTCTTGAGAGAGGCTGATCCAGTCAAAAGTTCGAAGTGTACCCAGTAACTGGAGATTGGTTATTAGCTACTTGTGAAAGGGGCCCCTTTCATTTTATTTTAATACCATTCTTACACAACAAAAACAAGTTAGCGTACCACTTGTAAGCCGTTCATCAAAAGCGGTCAGGCCTAGGGTGCGACAAATCTAAAGAAGAAAAAAGAAAAAAGACGCTTGACCAAAATTGTCATGATTCCATATAATGAGTAGCAACTCAATGAGTTATCACTTTTTATAATATGAAACATGAGGAAAATATGAATAAATTAGGAAAACTATTAGCTATAACAAGTTTAGCGATTTTACCCCTGAGCGCTATAGAAATTCGCAAGCCGAATGACTACTTTCAATCAGTCCAATACAATTGGTCAGGTGAATATGATATAGAGGGAAAAAAAATTCCAGGAGAAACTCCCGAATGTATTGTTAAAGGACTCTACCACCCACAAGATGCAGACGTTCCACATAAAGATCCCTTTAGCATTATAAACTTTAACGTACTAGCGGGCGCACATCTCAACCCAGTACGCTTTAAAACAATTCACAATATCGTGTATATCACATCAGGAACGGGTGTATTAAAACTATATGACGAAACAGGCTCGCAGGTTATTGAAGAACATGCAGTAGAACCTGAGTATACAATCCATATTCCAGCGATGACCAGATATAGCTTTGTTAGCTCTATAGAGACTGACCTCAAAGGCATTATTTTTTCTTCGCCAGCATGGTTTATGGAAGATGAAGAATACGATTGGGATCTAGTTAAAATGATATTTCCAGACAAATAACAAAACCGTGACCAATTTTTTTTAAAATGAAAATAAATAGACAAGAACAAAAACAACAAACCAAGGAAAAACTGCTTAAAACTGCCTTTGTGAAGTTTTCTAGCGGCGGGCTCCTGACAACAAAAACACTTGATATCGCCAAATCTGCAAATGTTTCTCATGGCGCCGTTTTTGCACACTTTCCGTCAAGAGATGCTCTCCTGCTAGCAGTAATTGACGAATTTGGAATGCAGCTTGGGATTCAATTTCAAAATCAGATGAAGCAAGGCACTATTGAAGAGGTATTGACGACACATCTGAATGTATTGCGACAATGGGAACCCTTTTACACGCAACTCGTTATTTGCACACCTCATCTTCCGCAATACATTCGAACCTCTATTGTCAATATTCAATCCGGTATCGCTTATTATCTTGAGAAGGCGTTGGAAAATCATATTTTCACTCCTCAAGCCCCCTTATATTTAATAATGAATACCTGGCTTGCCCTAGTCCATTACTATTTGTGTAACCGAGAATTATTTTCCCCTAACGGCTCAGTCATCGAAGCAAAAGGGCCAGAATTAATCAAATTTTTTATTAACTTAATTAACGGAGTATCAATATGAAAAAATGTGAATCGTGCACATCATGCGGGATGCCATTTCAGAAGCCAAGCGACCATGCCTTAGGCGATGAGATGATTCCATACTGCGAACATTGTACAAAAGATGGCGTACTTAAATCCTATGAAGAGGTCCTAGAGGCCACAAAGGGATATTTCATGCACTCTCAGGGTGTTGACCCCAGTGCCGCGCTCAAAATGGCAGATAGCTTATTAAAAAAACAGCCCGCCTGGCATAATCAAAAACAATAAAGATATTAAAGTTGAAATTGAACATACTGTCATGACTTTTTCATAGGATCAACTAGAAATAATTATCCAAGCAATAATCACCTGTTGTGGGCGCAGGTTGTTTATTGTCTGTCAGGCGATAATAGTAAATCTCTAGATCGCATTTGTTGAAAATCCATCCATGGGGCACGCTATCATCAAAAAATACAAAATTATGGTCAGGTATTACAACATCCTCATTTCCATATCGTAATCTTGCAGTTCCGCTATGTTTCACCAGAGCTACAAGAGGTCTATCGCCATTGGTGAAATATCGAGTATGGATCGGAAACTCTCCAGAGAATTCAATTCTATTTTCAGTTGCAATCAACTGAATCTTCTGAAAACGGTTGAGAATATTTATTAAATTCTCTCTTGTGAATTCAATTACAATCGGACGTTCAATCATGATGAATGCTTAGTGGGTTTTAAAACCATAAGAAAAAAAGATTGTTGCATTTTTTTTACCTCAATTTTGTGACTCTCAACTATTGTAAAATAAGGCGATAGTGATTCCTTAAGCTCACTTTCAGAAAACTTAGAGAAAAATCGTTCTTTCCCTTTTCCTGTAGGATCTTCATAACCTTCACCGTCTCCTTCGAGAAAACTAACAACAGCAACACCGTTAATGTCAAGTAGTTCAGATATTTTTTTTATTTGTGACGTCATCTCCGCTCGCGATATATGTATCAATGATGAAATTGCTAGGATGACATCGTATTTTTGGTCAGTATAAAAATCCTGAAATCGAGTCACGAGAACATCTAACCCTTTTTTTCTAGCAATTTCAGCAGGACTTTTTGCGGGTTCTAAACATGTAATATGATGTCCTAAATGAGATATCCATAAAGCTAAAGCACCCGCTCCAGAACCAATTTCAAGAATCTGACAACCTGGCTTAGATACATATTTCAAGACTAAATTAGGTAACAGATCCTCAAATGGAATTTTATCGAAGGATTCGGCATAAGCATTGTAGAATTCATTATTTATTGAATCAAAACTCATTTACTCGTTCTCTTGATTTGTCATTGCCATAAGAAAATTCCTCATTGTAAAACATAAAAATATACCGATTTATTACTTTCTACTCAAACATAATCAAAATAAAGGACGGTGAGAATCAGAGCTACCATAGATACAAGGTCTGACTCTTTTCCCATCAATATAGATAACCCCAGGCAAGGGAAAGAGCGTTATATTTCTTCATAGAGGAGAACTTTCCTCCTCCGATTTGCTGAGGCATGTAACCGGATTGATGATTGTCAAAACCGTGCGAGATGGTTAGGAAAAAATCATTATGATGGTAGTTGTAATTAACTCCAAAGGTGATAAGGTCATAGAATATCTGTCGAGTATAGCTGCGAGATATAATGTAGGGAGATTTTCTACGAAGCTTGATGCGATGGGAAAGGCCCGAACCAAGCGACAGGTTATCATTAACCTTGTAACCAATGCCAAGATTGATAAGGGTTGCATCTTGCAGACCCGTGCCGGGAGACTTATGGGACCCACGCTTGTTGGGATTCAATTGACCATTTGGCAAAATTGAGTTATTGGCATTGGGAAGACTTCCAAAACCTGTCCAAAGGACTTCCAAGCGTCCTGCCAACTTTTCCGTAAACTTATAAGTGAATCCACCGCCAAGTGTTGGAGGAATGTAATTTTTAGCATGATGAGGCTCGTACCCTCGATATCTCCTGAATTGTCCAACATGGCTTTTTTTAATAAAAGCAAGGCCAAAAGCAAGGGACTTGCTGATATTCCATCT
Source organism: Waddliaceae bacterium (assembly GCA_963822595.1). Lineage (GTDB taxonomy): Bacteria > Chlamydiota > Chlamydiia > Chlamydiales > Waddliaceae > CAVRUH01. Next base: position 144,463 of record CAWGIG010000001.1, read on the forward strand.
CCATCCAAGCGTTAGGCCAAGCCCCTTAGAATGATCTGTTCCGTTGTTTGTCACATGTCCGGGTGAAACAGATCTTAGAGGATTATCTGCGTGTTGAAAGCCTTTGCGAAGATAAGACAAATAAAAATAATCGAACGAAAAGCCTATAGAATTATTTTCATTAAGTTTCCATGAGAATATAGAGGAAATGACTTGAGTTTTAGATTCTAAATGAATGGGGGTTGTGCCAATAAGTGGAACTGGTTCTTTAGTGCGAACTTTTACATAGCCCGGTGTTTTGTAGATCGCAAGACTGAACGAGCATTCATAATCTTTGATTATAAATTGTTTATGAATAGCTGCATCTTCCGTTGTGATATACCTGGCTTTGTAGGTCTGATTAACTGTTCCGGGATTGAATAGAGGGTTGTTATCTTTGTTGTTCAGGGTGGACTTTTGGTTAACGATAAATATGCCTACATCAAACCGATCTTTGATCCAAACAGCGTTTGCTGGATTGACTACACCGGCAAAAGCGTTATGCCCCCCTGAGATGGAATTAGGGCGTCCTCCAGCCACCATTGCATAGACTGTGGTGGTAATCAAGTTTAAAGCGATCAGAAAATAAAGGAAACAGTTCATAGATTTCTAATCTACAATGTTAATTAAAATCTGGCAACAGACATATCGAAAAAAATCAAACATCGAAGCGAGACCTTGCCCTAGCGAGCGTTAGCGAGCGCAGGCCTTCTGCATATATGAAAAACCGCCAAACATGAGTGGCATTCGGGCATTTGCTAAAGCAAATTCCCGAATGCCAGGCCTCATACTTTTTTTACTTTTTTGCTTTTTATTTCCAAAATTTATATAATTTCTGCGTTAAATTAACTATTAAATAAGGAAAAAAAATGAACATAATTTTTGAATATGATTTAGATCAACGATATAAAAATATCGAAAGTATGGGGGATTGGAAGCAGAAAGGCCAAGAATCTACTGATCTTGCAGAAGACTATTTAAAAAAGGGTTGTCTAGAGAAAGCCTTTAATATCTTTACTAAACCGTGGGTGGGTAGTGCTGCAAAGATAAGAGGTGTAAGAGAATTTTTCTGGTTAGGTGAAAAGGAAAAAGCATGTCAGATCTTGGATAAAATTGAGGATAATATTCAGGTGATCATAATAGCCCAGGAATACCTTTCAAATGACGAAGTTACTCTGATCACAATCATTAAAAAAATTTCCAGTTCAGCATTTTATTGCCAATTGGTAAAAACAGGACTTGCTAAACAACATGATATATCAAAGGTAAATTGTAATGTGATAGACGCCTTTTATAACAAACTTGCGCAAGACTGTTTTAGGAATGTAAAATTGGGTTTTTCTCAAATTAGGGCACAAGTAATACTACAAGAAATCCAACGAAAAGCAACTGAGGAGGCAACTATAAGAGCTTTTATGCGTCTCAAAAAATGAGACAATAAGGACCACCCGGCGCAAGCCGTTGCAGTCCATTGCCGTAAATTCTTATGCTTGATTAAGACATTAAAATAATATATAGAGTAAGAAGGTATCCAAACAAGGTAGAAAAATGAAATATAGAAAGTTAGGTAAGAATGGACCAAAAGTATCTGCTTTGGGACTTGGATGTATGGGGATGTGCCGAATATATGGCCCTGCGGATGAAAAATCTGGATTTGAAGTCATTCACAAGGCCTATGAAAATGCGGAATCAGTTTTTTGATACTGCTGATATGTATGGAAAAGGGAATAACGAAATCCTCTTGGGAAAAGCAACAAAATCCTTCCGAGATAAAATTATTATCGCAACAAAGTGTGGCATCGAAAGAATCGGCGATGACATGCGATTTAACAATACCCCTGAGTACATTAAAAAAGCTTGCCATGCAAGTTTAAAGCATCTAGAAATCGATGTCATCGATGTGTACTATCTTCATCGATATAATGCCGAAACGGCTATAGAAATTTCTATGGAAGCCATGGCCAATCTCATTAATGAAGGGAAAATTCGTTACGTTGGATTATCTGAAGTGGATGGAGACATCATAGAAAGAGCCTATCAAGTATTGGGAGATTCTCTTGTTGCAGTACAATCAGAGTACTCTATCGTCAATCGCAAAGCAGCCGAAGTTGCCCTGCCTACATGTAGAAAATTAGGAATATCTTTTGTACCGTTCAGCCCCATAGCACGTGGTCTCCTTTCTGGAAAAATAACGGACATAAAGTTTTACCCAAAGCCAAGCTTATGACTTTCGCAAAGACCATCCTCAATTTCAGCCCGATACATATAAACGAATATGCATTTGGTAGAGGCAATCAGCAAAATCGCAAGCAAGAAAAGTTGTACACCGGCGCAGTTATCCCTTGCCTGGCTATTGGCACAAGGAGAAGATATCGTGCCTATTCCAGGCATTAAAAGATTGAACATATCTCCTCGAGAATATCGGTTCATTGGATATTGATTTGACAAAAGAAGACCTGGATGCCATAGAGAAAGCCATTCGCGATAACCCTGTAGAAGACAAGCGCTTTCCCGAAGGGATTTTGAATCAGGCATATCTGAAGTTTTAATTTCGTCAAATCTTTATAAAATCTTTAAACTATTTTAGTATAATTAAAGTTTAAATTAATAAAATGGTTTTTTAAATGGATTATTCGACAATTCTATTTTCAAGGGAGCATTTAGCGCAGCCTTTTACAATAAGGCTTAAAGATCATAATCTATCCATCACCGATAAAAAAGCGCAGACCATTGCTTTGTCAATCATCGTAGGGATATTCACTGCAGTTTTAGGTGGAATCGTTCTTCTTTACTGCTTAACTGCTTATCATAAATTTAATCACATAAAGCAAAATGAAAAAATAATATCTAACGGCTTTGGTGAATTTATCGTCTACAAAAAATTGAAAGATGGTACACAAGAACCTATCTCAGAAGAAATTCATGAACAAGTTTATGATATTCTTTTACAACATGCTCCGTCTTCATTTCAATCAGCAGACTCAAAAGAGGTTTGGATAAACCAATTTGAAAAGCGTGAAGATATCATTCTTCAAAAAGTAAAAGAGATTGATCCTGATATAGAAATTACTTTTATTCCTAGAACCCTTTATGAGTTAATGTTGATTCATGAATGTATTGAAGAGGATCTACAAGCAAAAAGCATATGCGAAGCTTTGTCACCTATGGAGCAACAATTACTTCAATATCCAAAGTTTAATCTCAGGTTGTTTAAGAACTGTTCAAACGACGAAATTCTTGGATTCCAAAATGATATAAGATCCAAACAGAAGCAAAGAAACTGCTGGCACCTTTGCTATTTTGATGATGTTGGTGACGACAAATGCAAAGAAGTAAAAGCCGTTGCTTATCGAATAAACCAAGTAGCTGCAAAAAAACTAGGTTCTAATACGGGAGCGTTGAGTTATCAGAAGATTTCTGAACTCGCTGAAAGTGAGCTTGATTATTTAAAAAAATATTACCAGGATTGCCAAGTTACTTCACAACGTATTTTTAGTACTGCCCACCCTGGGCCAACATCGAATTTTGGTTACGAATCGTATGGCGGCATCAAGCCTACAGGTATCCGTAATGATGAAGATGCTAAAATCATTCGTAATGCTATTGCCTTGGAATGTAGCGAAATTGCCAAGAAGAATGTCTTTATCTATCGCGGGGGAACATTTAAAAACGATACACCCTATCGGAATAGCGATAAAAACTCCCCATTTTCTCTATCTTATGGAACGAGCTTATTTGCAGGAATAATGTATGACGGAGGGGCAACACCTTTCCATTTCATGAGAAAAGATAAGCAAGATGCTTATGCTATAAAAATACCTTTTGAAGAACTCCAGGAGTCACCTTTTTTTACGCCTCTCACTCATCCTGTATGTCAGTTATTTGGGGATGGAGAAATCTTCCATGCTCGATCTAAGGTCTGGAAAGGTGTAATTTCAACGCCCTCAGGAATCCAACAGGGAGAAACACGCTGGGAACATTTAAAAACTGATATAGAACGAAGTGAATTAGTGAAAAACTTTCAAGGATACTATAAGAAAAATGCGGTATTTCTAAAATAATAGCAAATTTGATCCTTTTTGGTTTTTACCTTGTAAAGACCCGTCCTTTAGGTCCATCACCTTCACGTAGCACACCTTTGGAATGTAGAAGTTCCACAGCCTCAGCTGAATCCTTCACTTTAGAAGCACTACGCGCTAACATTTCTTCTTCAAATTCAGTTAGTACAATTTCTCTCAATCCGGTTTCTCTCCATTTAGACAAGGGAGTACATGCTATTGAAATGTTACGAGCCAGCGCCAGTGCATCCAACAGAGCCTGATTTGCACCTTGTCCTTTAAATGGACTCATAGGGTGAGCTGCATCTCCAATCAAAGTAACTGCCCCAGCTTTTTCCAATAATTCCGACTTGAGTAATTCTCGGTCGTACACGGGATAACCTGAAATTTGTGCCGGTAGGGTTGCTGATAAAATTTGAGGAATGGGCTTATGCCACTGTGTTCTACGACACGCTTCTTCTTTAAGTGCCTGAGCTCCTTGTGCACTCAAGGCCTTAGCTTCTTCTTCGGGCATAGGGAAACTAAGTTGCCACATTACCGAGTCTAACGAGTAAGGCATCATGTAGATTCGCTCATGGCCATTGACGGTTTGAAACACGGTGGCTGAGTCGAGCAAAGAACTCTCAACACCCTTAAGAGCCTCTAAAGAACAAATACCCAAAATGACCACATAACCCAGGTAACGTAAAGGAGTAATATCCTCACCAATCAACAAGCTGCGCACAACACTACGAATACCATCGGCACCCACCACCAAATCTGCCTTGGCATTCTTCATCTCTCCGTTAACTTGAAAGCTTAGCTCAACACTTTTATCTTCACATTGTTTAAAACAAACTAAGCGGTGCCCCCACTGCACGGCATCATGGTCGCCCAATTGCTCAAGCAACGCTAAGCGCAAGGCCTGTCGCGGGATATGCACATTTATACGCTTTGGAGACTTTTTAATGTTTGAATGCGTCCTCATTCCCCATTCAATAATTTCTTTTCCTTCTGTAGTATGCACCACATGGCGTGTGGAATTACCCCCGTCTTTTAAAGAGAAAAGACCCAATCCTTTAATTGCGTTACTTGCTTGTTGCAAGGTAAGTCCGTAGCCCTGAGCTCGTGCATCGAAGCTGCTATCGCGCTCATAAAGGGTAAATGGAATGCCACGATGCAAACAAGCTACAGCCAGCGCCACGCCTCCTATACCTGCACCAATAATTGCTACATGTGGATAGTTTTCTGAATCTGCTATGGGGTGACTAGTAGCAGGAATCAAGCCAGATCCACTGCAATTATCGCATAAATATTGAGTAATCTTAGGGCGAACCGAAGCCTTTCCTTCACCCTGAGTTTTTTCAAATTCATTAATTGCTATTTGGTAGCGGAGTCTCGCTTTCTTGCGGAGCTTCAAGTTTTTTTTGCCGCGTCCATAACATTTCGGACAAATAGTCCAGTAAGCCTCTTTATTTTCCACTTTCAATCTTCTTTAAGATAATTTTTGAGAGGAACAAAGCTTGATTCGTCACCTGTTTTCGAAACAAATATTTCATTCCCATCCATAAAATGAGGTAGGATTGTGCTTATACGACGTACCGCAAAACCAGCGCGACTATTATAGGGTGTTTTATTCGGTATACGTATAATGAGCCCTGCATATCCCGGTTGATCTTTATAATATTTAACTTGCTGTCCCACTTCTTCTTCAAAATTATCACGATCTCGGATAAGCATTTGTCCGTCATTTTGAATCGATGTCCATTCGTCTTCCCTTACAGATCTATACAAATATTCCCCTTGATAGGAAAAACGAACATAAAATGATGATTCTTGTATCTCGAATAATCTGACTTTTGCTTTTGTTAAACTCAATCGTTCCCCATTCATAATCACACTATTTAATCTAGGGGAACAATTAAAGTCACAAATTTTGCGAGTAGTTAAAAAGGCTGTTTTCTGGCTTTGAGTCATTTTATCAATTGGCAAAACTTTTTTCACGTCCTCAAGAAAAGTGTCAATTACACTCAAACATTCAGTAAAAGCCATTTTTTCAAATTTTTCAAAAAGTACGGTTTTTTCTGCCCTTAAGTACTCCACATACTGAAAGGGATCTTTCCAAAATTTCATTTCTGTTAGATATCCATTGTTCTGGTATACAAAAATAACGCGATCTAGAGTTTGTGGCATTTCTTTATGAAATGGAAGTGGTATTTTTGATGCGGCTTTAAGATTTGGCAGGGTTAGCAATAAACTTGCTGCTTCATATACACTTAGTGATGTATAGATGACATCGGATAGGGTGACATCACAGATAATTTTAGCTTTTTTGGAAACAAGAGACAATTCGCCGAAAGTAACGTTATCAATGTAATATTGCTTCTTATCTAAGGCAATAATTGACAAAAACAAGTATAGGAGATTTGATTTATCGAGTTTAATTGTGGGGTATCCACCCTGTAATTGCTGCCTATTTAGACCATTTATATTATAATCCATAATTTACCTATCATTAATTAATAAACAAAAAATTGTATCAAAAATTTAAATTTTATTCAACTAATTAATACCCCAACCCGAAAAAAAAGGACTGAATGGACGGCATGGACTGAGGTGATTTTTTCTACATATAAAAAACATTGTCTGGTAAGTTTAAACCATTTCAATCTGTGAGAGGAGAATCATGAACGTTGATGCATCAAATAATAATCGAGCTTGTTCAATAAATGTACAATTTAAGGATAAACTTCTAAGAAGAGTCACAGATACGGAACGCAAGACCGTGGTTCTTGTAGGAAAAGAAGGCAAAAAGATGTCTCTAGAAATTTTCTATCCCGGTGGTGATAGTTTCTCACAAAATGGACCACTAATCATTCAACATCTCTTTGCTATGCATACTGATAAGCTTGGACGAGATATGACCCTTGTTGATCTGATAGGCAAGAGGATTTTTAGTGATATAAATCAACTCAACTTAATAGACGCTACAGAATCATCCGGTTTCAAATTTTACCCTACCCCCGAATCATGGAAAACAATTGCTGACGAACTCTTCACCCAGGCAGTTGCTGAGGAAGGATTCAAAATAAAGTAAATGCAAATTGAAGAACACATTATTAGCTGTCTCAATTCCAATTATGGAATTAAAATTGCGACGCTTACCCTCCTCCCACTTGGCGCTGATCTGAATGCCTCAGTATACAAAGCTCAATCGAGCGACAACACATCTTTTTTCGTAAAGCTAAAGCGTGGCCACTCTCACGATATCGGTATAGAAATAGCGGAGCTATTACACAACGCCGGAATTCGACAGATTATTCCGTCCATCAAAACAAACCTTGGTCAACCCACCCTACGTATGGAAGATTTTACTCTCATTGTGTATCCATTTATCACTGGACAGGATGGTTTTAGCCGTAATCTAACAGATAATCAATGGATCAAATTAGGTAAAGCCTTAAGACAAGTTCACGAAATCGATGTACCATCATCTCTCCAAAAACAAGTTCGACAGGAGGCCTACTCACCGAAATGGCGAGATGCTGTTCGGGCGCTTTATCCTCATATTGAAGCTGAACCCATTGGCGACGCTATCACCCAAAAACTTTTGAAGTTTATGAAGAAGAATATTCTGTCCATTCACCGACTGGTAGACCGCGCTGAAGAGTTAGGCCGACAACTCCAGGGGTCATCGGCTGAAAGGGTCCTATGCCATTCCGATATCCATGGCGGTAATGTATTGATGGATGAAAATGACAATATCTACATTGTAGATTGGGATAATCCTATCATTGCACCTAAGGAACGCGACCTCATGTTTATTGGCGGAGGTGTCGCAAATGTTTGGAATATTCCCCATGAGGAACAGCTTTTTTATAGCGGTTACGGAAAGGCTGAAGTTAATTCGACCATTTTAACCTACTACAGACATGAACGAATCGTTGAAGATATTGCCGAATATGGGCATGAGTTAATTTCAAAGACCGCGGGTGGCGAGAATCGGTCGTTAATGTATAAGCAATTTATCAGCATGTTTGAACCACGTGGTGTGGTAGACATAGCTTTTAAATCAGACAAGCGCGATTTAACTTAAGATTTGACAAAAATCCTTTTTATTCACACTATCGTCATTTTAAATCTATCAACTAAGTGAAGGTATCTATGTTCAACCGTAATTTTTGGCTCCCATGCATTTTCTCTTGCCTATTCGCATTGAATCATGCCGCATCGATTACTTGGGTGGCTGAGGATCCAAATAATGACATGAACGACTCCGCAAACTGGAATCCTAATACGGTTCCGGGGAGTAGCGACGATGCTATCTTCGATAGTACAATTACCGGTATCGATACCAATCCCACCGAAAATACTGCACCCTTTTCTATTTCCACTTTCAATTTTCTAGATAATGCATCGATCTTTCATTTTAATTTTAACAACACAACACTCACTTTTAACGGAGCTGGCATTACGGGTTTCAATACAAATCCCACCATCACTGTCAGTAATATTAACAACAGTTCTTTTCCTGGGGATCTCATTTCTTTTCTTGGAGCTACAGGGACTTCCGGCAGCTCCAGTATCACAAGTTCAAATAGTGGTACATTAACAGGAAACCAATCGGGTACATCTATTGGGTCCTTCAATTCCAATCTCCATTCTAGTGGAGCATTTACCATTGCTAACGATGGAAATATCACAGTAAGCAATACGGGTAATGATAGCACGAATGGTACTGGTAACAATGGAACGGCAAATACAGGATCCAGCCAATTGAGGTTTGATCAATCATTTACAGCCGGAGACAATGTCGCTGTCTCCATCTCAAACAGTGGAACTTTTAGCGGAACCAACACTGTTCAAGGTGATGCCGTTGCGATTATCAATGGCAGTCAATTTATATCTTCAGGGGCATTCGAAGTTGGAGACAATTTTAATTGTGAAGTGCACAATACCGGCAATGATAGCAGTCATGGTGTTGGGCTCAGCAACATAGGACAACTCAATGCTGCACAAATGATCTTACAAACAACCGGAACTGTTGGCAATAATTGCACATTCAATCTTTCAAATACTGGCATTAACTCTTCGCAAACAACCGAATTTCCCAGATTTTATTGGATATCTCAATGACCAACAGTTTTTTGTTGGAAACACTTTTCAAGCTGGAGACAATTTCAGCTTAGGGGTCACCAATACCGGTACGGATACGAGCAACGGATATGGAAATTACCAAGTTGCAGTGATCAACTCCAATTCTGGAACAACAGGCAATCAAATCCTTTTTCAACAAGGATGTACACTCGGAGATCATGCAACAATTAGCGCCACAAACAGCGGGACCTATAGCGGTACCAATACAAACGGTGGTTCTAATATTGCAGGCATGAATCTTCAACAGATTGCCATCGGTGATAGCACAGCGCCGGGCTCATACGCCTTATTGGCCGGTGATTATTTTACTTTAAGCGCCTCCAATAATGGCATTGATAGTAGCCATGGAACTGGTGCGGATGCTGTAGGAGATGTTTCTACAGATCAGATTATACTCTTCACTCCTGTAACTCTAGGTAACTACGCAAATATTACCCTCACAAACAGCGGTAACTTCAGCGGCAATGCGTCTAGCACTTATGTGAATGTTGGTTCTGCTGGTGGTTGTCAACTCAATTGCGTTAGTAGCTTCTCTGTAGAGGATAATTTTACCCTGAATGTCAGTAATTCAGGAACAAACTCCGGCAGTGGTGTAGGCGACTTTTTTGTTGGAGATCTTATAGCCGGCCAACAGGTTACCTTTCAAGATAGCCTTACTATTGGAAACAATGCATCCATTATAATTTCAAATAGCGGCTCCAATTCTTCTAATACGACTTCCAATAACCAAGTAGGCAGCTTCATGGGCTATGGCAAGCAATTGTTGGCTAAGAATCAATTTCAAGTTGGAGATAATTTTCTTTTAGAGATTACAAACTCCGGATTTGATGATAGCACAGGACCGGGTGGAAATTTTGTTGGTTTTATGAACAATGATACCGTTGATAATTCCGGCTCTCAGATTGCACCTCACAGAAGGCGGTACCGTAGGAAATCGCGCATCGATAACTTTATCGAATACAGGAACTTATCAAGGCAGCAATACTTCGTCTGGAAATATAGTAGGGGTTCTTGCAGGACAGCAATTTTATTCTGTGAGTGATTTTGAAGCAGGAAATAACTTTGCGTTAAATGTATCCAACTCAGGCACTGATAATTCTTCCGGGCAGACAACAACAGTATAGGAACAGTCGGTGGCACTCAAGTCGAATTCGACGGTATTTTTCGTTACTGGTAATGCCAGCTCGATTGTCCTCTCAAATAGCGGGATAAATAACGACCCCACAGGGAACTTTAACAGTGTCGGATTTATTAATGGCTCTCAATTGTTAGCAAATGGGAATTTTACTGCGGGAACAAACCTCAACATGAGTGCAAGTAATACAGCTATAAACGAAGGAAGCCAGACAATAATGTGGGGTACCTTGTCGGCTCACCAAATGGTATTTTCTCAAAGTTGTACTTTCAATAATGGATCTACTATCAGCGCATTCAATTCCGGTACCGTAGGAAACTCCCAGATCCTATTTGGCCAAGGGTTTAACGTGGCTAGCGGCAGAGTGACTATCCAAGCTGTCAATGAAGGCACTCTAGGCTCATTTGGAATTGATATTGAAGGTACTAATGCAGGTGGTAACGCCAATATCGTATTAAGCAATAGCATACTTAATATCGGAACAACACTTCCCACCTTTACCATTGTTCACTGGTCGGCGATAGCAACTCCATTGCCCAATCTCAACCACAATTGATTATCAATACTGATGCTTTGAACAATTGCTGAATTTTCGGGATCAATCCAAGACTTCCCAGAAACCAGCTCGACATTAATGAAAACCGGAGCTGGAACGCAAAAACTTTCGGGTGTTAATACCTATACGGGACTGACAACAGTTCAAGAAGGCATTTTAGTTGTAAATGGATCCCTCGCAGGAGATGTTTTGACAAACTCTCTTGGAACATTAAAAGGTAACGGGACTATCGGTGGTACATTTACGAATACGGGGGTTGTGTCTCCAGGAGAGAGCATCGGTACATTGACGGTAGGCAATTATATCGAAAATAACGGAATTTATAATGTCGAAGTCAACGGAGTTGGACAGAGCAACCGCATTATTGCCTCGGGAACAGCAACCCTTAATGGAGGCACTGTCGTTGTCAGTTCTCCTAATGGTATTTTTAGATTCCAACAACCCTATACCATTGTGACTATGCAGAGAGGTGTGGATGGGACATATCACAAGCGTTACTTCATTAGCCTTCATCGATCCAATACTGACATATGATCCTGACAATGTATATCTCACACTTCAGGCAGCACTCTCAAATGCAGCCGAAAATTGCATCCAGTATGGAGTCGCAACAAACCTTGATAATATTGTTAACCCGAATGTTCCACAATCTCTCCTGATCAGTACAATTGCTAATTTGCCATTAGCAGGCGCACAGAAGGCATTGGAAGATCTATCAGGTTTTCAATATACAGATGACGTGCTTGTAACGAATATCTCAACGAGCCGGTTTCTCAGACGTTTATATGATCCTTTAAGATCAATAGTCAGTAGGATGTGCATTGTGACTTCTTGCGATGAGTGGACCTCATGGATAGAAACAGGTTATGGATATACACAACGTACATCGAAATAATGATCATAAACTGAACTTAGATAGTTATTAGGTGACCGGTGGGATCCAAAAAACATTCTGCCACGATCTTACTTTTGGACTTGCAGGTTCATATGAAAATGACAATGTGAGATATCGTGATGCGAAGTCGGAACGCAATTCAGCTTTTGCAGGCGCTTATGGACTCTATAGACCATGCGCATACTATGGGTTATTTGACTTTGTATATGGATATTCCTCTAGTCGATTGAAGCGAAAAATCGACGTAGGAAATTTGGAATATAAAGCACGTAGCAAACCGAATTTCAATTTGATTACTTTTTATGGCGAAGCAGGATTTGATTTAGAATATAACTGTGCCCTCATCCAACCATTTCTAGGAATCCAAATTGGAAAAAATTGGCGCGGAGAGATTAGTGAAAATCAATCAAATGGATTTGGTTTGAAAATCAAAAAGCACGATTGGTCCACAACTAGCTCTCGTTTGGGCGCACATATTTCTAAATGTAATTTGTGTGATTGCATCGATCTATCTTTTGATATTGCTTGGAACCAACTATTGTCAAGCCGTAAAAATTCAGCCGAAGGTCGCTTTAAAGAATTTGGCGATTCCTTTCACATTTGCGGCAATGAGTTAGACAATTACAGCTTTGACTCTGCTCTATGTTTAACGACATATTTTTGCCAAGGTCTGAAGGGATATTTTGAAGTAGACGGAGAATGGTGGGAACATTCTGCTACATGTAATCTTATCGCGGGAATTGAATTCTCTTGGTAAATCCTGAAAGTCCTTGTAATGATTTGCGGCGTGGTGTAGATTATTTAAAAAAAATGGACTGAATGGACTACATGGACTGAATGGACGACATGGACAAGTTGATTCTTAAGCATGGAGGGTATCGAACCCTCAAAAGCTTTCAAATAGCACAGCTGATATATGACATAACCGTAAGGTTTTGCGACCGATTCGTCGATAAATTCAGCCGCACCAAAGATCAAATGGTGCAAGCTGCTAGGTCCGGGGTCCAGAATATTGCAGAAGGAAGCCAAGCTTCCGGCACTTCCAAAAAAACAGAATTGAAGCTCACCAACGTAGCCCGCGCTAGCCTTGAAGAATTGCGCCTTGATTACGAAGATTTTCTTAGACATCGCCAGCTTCCCCTTTGGAATTATGAAGATCCCCGGCGTAGAGACCTAATTAGTAGGCGGTTGACAACTGCAGATCAATTTGCATTATGGGTAAAGATCCAAAAAGGCACCTTAGAGGAAAATGCAGCTAATGGCATGCTAGCCCTGCTGGCCGCCGCCTGCTCTCTTCTGGACCGGCAAATCGCTGCTCAAGCAGAAGCCTTCAAAAATGAAGGTGGCTTTACAGAACGCCTTTACCATTATCGAAAAGCCCACCAAAAATAGTCCATTCCGTCCCTTCCGTCCATGTCGTCCATTCAAGAAAAAAAATAAACATAAATTCTTGAATTTGGTATAGGGAATTTATGAGCACACACCATTTCCAATTCAGTCGCGTGAAGCCTCAAAACGTCACAGAAGGGGGATATAGGATCCGCGCTACAAAAAGCAACTTTCCTGCCCTCCAAGGCATGTCCCTATACAAATTAATCCTAAATCCGAAAGCCGTCAGAGAACCCCATTGGCATGCCAATGCCGATGAACTGGGCTATTGCTTGAAAGGTAATGCCCTTGTTTCCCTATTTTCCACAGGTAATGTTAGAAGCTCTTTCCTCATTTCAAAGGGCGAATCCTTTTTTATTCCCTCAGGATCCCTTCATAGTATCGAAAACATTGGGAATGAAACGATTGAAATGATTCTCCAATTTTCTAACGAGGAACCTGAAGATTTTGCTCTCTCCACTTCTTTTGGCATGTTTTCTGACGCGGTTTTGGGGAATACATGGCATGTTTCAGAAAAAAAATTTCAAGATGTAAAACGCTCTACCCAAGAAGTATTTATCGCGGAGCAAAAAAATCCGACGAAGATTCCCGATGATGTTCACTATCATACTCCTTACCAATATAATCTCGAAACGGCCTCCCCTCTTGTATCAAATAAAGGCGGCTGCGCAAAAGTGGCAAGACACGATGTATGGCCGATACTTCACCGGCAAGCTCTCTATTCATTGCTCCTCCATGGGGCAGGAATGAGGGAACCTCATTGGCATCCGGAAACTGCCGAACTAGGCTATGTAAATGAGGGTAAGGGAAGAATGTCCATTTTATCTCCTTCGGGAAAAATAGATACGTACGAAATGGAAAAGGGAGATATTTATTTTATTCCGAAAGCCTATCCTCATCACATCGAGAATTTGACGGATGCAGATCTTAGTATTCTCATTTTTTTTGATCAACCCATGCCTGCAGATATCGGCTTTACAGCTAGCGTTAAATCCTTTTCAAATGAGGTTTTAACGGAAGCCTTGAAAACGCCCAAAGAGCTATTCTCAAGCCTTCCGACATATTATCAGGATCTTTTTATCGTCGAAAAAATAAATCCGATTTAATGATAATATTTTTTTGTTATCCTCGCACTTTCTGTGTAAGGTGATTGGATGTCGAACGTACATATGTCGAATCACCCGAATATTTCGCAACAATTTTATGTTTGCCCTTAGTCAGTTCAGATGTCGAATAAGTGGCAACACCATTATTGTCTAAAGCGACATATTCTTGTACACCATCAATAATAAATGTAATGCCTCCCGTAGGAATCTGTGATTGAGTGAATCCAACAGCTGTTGCTTTGAATGTTACAGTATCGCCTACATTCGAAGGATTAGTTAATGTTGTCAGGACCGTACTACTCGTTGCTGTTGCGGGATGTACATATCCGACATCCGATGGGCTAGATCCATTCCAAATATAACCGATATAGCCATTGGTATTATCATAGAGAAAGTTTATTCCCCCGAGAACATGGCGACTCGAATTAAAAAAGACATTGGAACCACTCACAACATGAACACCGTTAGGCTCCATGAGATTGCCGCTATCCCCGACGGTAAAGGTGTAGAAAGCAACCGGGTTAGTTTCGTCGGGAAGGTAAACGCCGATAACATCTCCATTAGGTATGCATTCAACAAGATTCGATGACGGACAAGTAACAAGAGTGCCGAGGCTTGCTCCTTGAGGAGGAGTTAAAAATGCATCGCCTACCCCGGTATCCATGAGGATATTGCCGTTTCCGCTAACGCCATTTGCGTTGATGGTCATCGGTGCAGCCATCCACTCCGAGAGCTCAGAGGTCGAGTATTCTGTCCAAGGCAACAGTTTAACGAATCCGGCATTAGCCGTATTGTCGGAGTCGAGGCCGAGGTAAACACCTGTTGGAGTAACCACATAACCATTACACCAAGTTTTTGGTAATTTTTTTAATTTGTGTTTTAATCGAACGCTAGTGAGGTTAAGAAAGGCATTGTAATTTGGGGTGCCACGCACTTGTTGATCACTTTCACGCGCAAAACCGACACCCATAACAGAGATTCCTGTAGGATTATTGTTTGGGGTGCAATCTCTAGCATCATTTGTGCAGGTGACGGACGTGACTTGTAAAACAGGGACGTTCGACATGGCGAGCAAATGACCATCTGCATCGTAAATTTCTTGTGTTGCTGACCACCAAGTCCCATTCTCAATGATTCCGCTGCTCGAATATATCTGCTGACCTACTCCCAAATTTGATGCTCCCGCGGCTGGAGTAAAAATGTCCGATGAAGCTACGATACCGACAGACCCAGTATCCATAATAAATGGCACACGCTGCGAACTTCCATTGAAGCTAATATAAATTGTGGGTGAATTTGAAAGGTCTGTATTTCCATCTGCGTTGGCATAGGAAACAAATACACTTTTACCCTCTTTGTAGGGGCTGTCGCTTGCCTCTATGGTAGCATGCAATAGAGTTGTGAGCATTAAAAAGACTGTAATACGCTTAAAAAAAGTCATGAGTAAAACTCCAAGTTGTTTGACCGAACATACGAAATATTTTTTTTTCTAACAAGAAACTTGTTAAGTTTTTGGATGGAAATTTCTGGAAAAATAAAGTAGATAAGCATAATTTCAGCACATAAATAACCGGGAGAACAATCATGTCATCATCGTTGGAAAAAATTACTTATCGATCACTCCACCGTTTTCCTGAACTCACCGATGATGATCGAAATTTAACATCTTCAAACCGTACTTTTGAAGATTATATTAATTATATTGATCCTAATGTATCTGATAATGATTCTATCACTCAGTTTATTCAAAAAAGATATACGGAGATGGGTAGAAAAATCAAGGTACTCGATAGTGGCGCAGGACAAGGAGTTGCCTTACACACATTACTCAAATCAAAATGGGGTAAACTAATAAAAAAAGTAACGGGAGTATCAATCCATAGTTTTGATAACGTAAAAATATTTCTGACACGCCATAAAAACCGTATCGATTGGTATCTTGGCGATTCTTTAAAAGTTCTCCCAAAGCTACCTGCTGAATATGATTTAATCACTGATATTTGGGGTAGTTACAATTATTCCATTGATAGAGTTAAACTTATAAAAGCCATCCATGGAGTATTAACAATCGGCGGTCGCGCTTACATAAAAACTTGCGGACGCAGCTATATTTATGTCGATGGAGAACGAGAGAAGTTGGAGCCTTATATCCATAAGGAATATCCTGAAACTTTTAAATTCGAATATGATATTTTGATAATCACTAAAACCTCGCAAAGATGTCCCCTCGGGGATTACGAGGCAGTTGAATCTGTATTTGAAAGTTCTATATCTCCTTCTTCTCACAGTATACGGGAACTCAAATTTGGAAATGCTTGGTATCCCAAAAAGATTGTCTTTGAAAGAGAAGAAAGCTCTACTTCACTGCGGCTGCTTGCAGGCCAACCCACCCAAAAGAAAGCAAAAATTCAAGACGAAAACTGATTAAACGCGGGGGCGCAATTAGATGGGATGGACGACATTGCACATAGTCACAAAATAACAAGATAAGCAGGATCGCAAGCGGCAGGATTAAAAAAGGATAAGAAAAAAAAGAAAAAAAGATAAGAAAGAAATCTTTTTGAAAGTAACTTCCAATTCATTGTTTTTTTCTTTCTTATCCTTTTTTAATCCTGCCGCTAGCGATCCTGCTTATCCTGTTATTTGTGTCTATGTGCAATGTCGTCCATGTCGTCCATTAAATTTTTACAATTCTTTGATGAGTCTATTTAAAAGAGTCGGAGAGCGTTTTTCTAGATAAGGAACAGCTGAGTGGCTGAGGATTTGCTTTTGCAAAGAGCTGATGATTTTAAGTTGCGTGGACGGATCGAGTTGAGTCCACTGTTTTTTCTGGAGCTCAGTTTGCAGTGCGTTGTCGTCGATTAATCGACTATTCATTCGATAAAATTCAGGATCGACTTTTCCGGTTTTAGGATCGACAACACAATCTATCCCCTTTTCTTGATCGATAAGACCTTTGAGTTTTCCGGCAAAAGCTGGATCGGGTTGCCACTCAAGCTTGATATCATTCACTAGGTTTTGAATTTTTTCGACAGCTCTTTCGAAACAACTTGTAACTAACCTACCATTGGCGGACTCATTCATTGCTTCAATGACCATGGGGCGCATTCGAGGCTCCATTTTCATATCCACTTCGTTGTCATCTCTTTTGATTCTATCTACCCGATTCATGCTCAGATAAAGAAACATCTGCACAATAAAGCCCTTCTGCACAGGGGCATTTGCGACCCCTCTAGCTTGCCGCTGAAATTGAGGCACGGCGCACATGTGCCCGCCATCAGTTTTATCTTTTTTAGAACCTTTACCTATTTGCAGCTGTGTTTCTGCAAGACTATATTCATAAGGAGTGTTATGCACTGCGACCAGCATCAGAAACAGAAGACCTAATCGATCTGTCATGTGGATCTGAAGAAGTGTGCTATATGGGGGAAGCTCGTCACCTACTAATGAGGACAAAATATCTGATTTGATTTTTATTCTTGTTTGTTTATCCCCTTGAGGCACGTGCTTCAAACGGAGGTATTTATGATCTTCCGGATTTATTTCTGCCCCTGCAAGCTCAATGAACTTCTCGCAATATTTCTGTGTGAGGTATTTTGGGAGTTTTGTTTTATCGGCTACTTGAATAACTTTTTGAACGACCAGACGGACAACAACACGAAGACAGCGATCGTATAAAGGAGCAGTATTGGTATCTTTTGTTTTGGCGCTTTCGAAACAAACGACGAGTTTTGCTAGGACTTCTAACGCCAATTTACTGACTTCATTAGGATCCAAGACGGTAAACATGACACTTCGCCCGACTCGCGGCATGTCATTTATGCTGATTCTCCCTAGAGAGGTTTGAATATCGTATTTGTCTTGATCTGTAAATATCATGTAGAAATTCTAGCATTATGTTGATTAAATTTCAATAACATAGTAAGATAATTCAAAAAAATTTCAGGAACCCTACTAATGAATAAAGATAATAAAATTATATTGAAACCAGGTAAAGAGAAAGCAATACGAAATCGGCACCATTGGATATTTTCCGGAGCCATTGCAACCCCACCCAGGGGAGGAAACGGGGATATTTTACCCGTTTACAGCAGTAAAGGGGAATTTTTAGGGCAAGCCTATTATAATGCAAAAGTAGCTATTTCAGGAAGAATGATCAGCTTTGATGAGTCCCCTTTTGAAGAAGCCATTAAAAAAAGCTTAAATAATGCATTAGCATTAAGAAAGCAGCTTTTTGATGAGAAAACGACGAACTCCTATCGCCTAGTTAACGGCGAAGGAGACCACCTTCCAGGTCTGATTGTCGATCGTTATAACAAGACCCTTGTGATACAGATTTTGACCTTAGGCATGGAAAAGCTCCGTTCTTCGATTGTACAACATCTAATAGCAGCATTTAATCCCGAATCTATTTATGAAAAATCCAATCAAGGATCTCGGAAAGAAGAAGGATTACCTGGAGTAGAAGGATTTATTTTCGGCAAAGAAAATAATGAAGTCGAAATTTTAGAAAATGGGCTTAAATTTATTGTTTCGGTGAGAGACGGTCAAAAAACGGGATTCTTTCTAGATCAACGGGAAATGCGAGAAAAAGTCAGGCAGTTATCGCGTGGAAAGAAGGTATTGAATTGTTTTTCTTATACCGGAGGATTTTCGGTGTATGCTTTAGCTGGCGGTGCACGTGCTGCGGATTCCGTTGACATCTCAGGAAAGGCGCTTGAAATGGCCGTCAAGAATGCCGAATTAAATGGATTTCCCCGAGAAAAACATCAAGCGATCGAAGCCGATGTTTTTACTTTTTTACGGGAGAAAGAACTCGATTATGATTTAGTGATATTAGATCCACCGGCTTTTGCAAAAGGTAAAAAGGATATCATACCCGCTTGCAGAGGTTATAAGGACATCAATCGCGTGGCGATCAAAAAGATGAAGGCAGAATCGATATTGATTACCTGTTCGTGCTCTGCCTATATTGATACCGCTTTATTCCAGCAAGTTGTCTTCCAAGCAGCCGCCGAGGCAGGCCGTCAGGTGCAAATTATAGGCAGGCATATCCTTGCAGCGGATCATCCTATCAATATTTTTCATCCCGAGACTGAATACCTAAAAAGTTTAATCCTTTATATTAATTAGAAATTATTTGGAGGCTAGAATGGCTGTTCAAAATTTGCTTGGATTTTATTTAGAAATACCGAATGAAAGTTCTGAGAACTGCGAGAGAAAAAGGCTCATTCATACCGATGTAGAATGGATAGCAGCTCGTTGGAAAGCAACGGCTGAAAAAGCTAACCGTCTTGAAATGTTAAGTTATGCTACGCGAGCCTCAGGGTTTGCAATCTGTGTTTTATCTGAGAATCTCCCCTTTACATTCATGGTTGGAATAGCTCTTTTAGTATCTTCGATTTGCCTAGGAAGATTATTTCACGATTTGACGCCGATAGCGGCGAAAGAACATGAGAACTGGAAAAAGCTATTACCCGAAAAACAAAAAGAACATGAACACAAAAAGATGATAGAGTTTGCTCGGGATTTCTACCTCTCTAGAGAAAAAGATGAATTAGTAACTAAATTTTTTGAGGAAAGCACCCTTTTTTTTCGAAATATACGCCACCATGAAAATCATTTATCCTTTTTCAATACTCTGAAAGAAAAATATGATATATTCATTAAAATTTTAGATGAAAGTTTTGAATTTATTGATATTGAGAATCGAGAGTATCGAAAGAGAGCCAATGAATATGAAAAAGAGATCATGACAGTCATCGAAAGGATCATCTCGGATGATAAAATGGCTAATGAAGTCAAATTTCCCTATACTGTGATGCGAGGACAAGTCAAACAGCGAATTGAGCATGCAAAGAAATTACATCTAATCAGATTAAAGCGCATAATTAATAAACCAGCGGATGAATACAACAATTATCTTGCAGAATATATAACAAACTTTATCAAATCGATTAAAACTTTTTCTGAATTAAAAATTCCGGAAATGGAAGATTTCAAGGCTCCCGGACTCCTTCTTGAAGATCTTCCAGATGACTTCAGTTTTCCTACAGTTGGAAAAGATGGAAGATCTGAAACTTTAATTTCAGAAGCTAACAATTATGAATGGGACGAGAAATGGGATGATTCGTATCAAAAATGCGTGCAACATGTACTTTTGCTTGCGAATGGAGAGGCAAATGAGCGAAAATAGAGCCTTAATTCAATAGAGAGAGAAAAAATGAGTCCGGAACAAAAAACTACTCCCATGATGGCCCAATGGCATGCCTGCAAAAAGACAGCTGGCGATGCCCTTTTGCTATTTCGTATGGGAGATTTCTATGAAGCCTTTTATGAAGATGCAGCCCGCATCTCTAAAGAACTTGATTTGACATTGACAACCCGCCAAGAAATCCCCATGGCCGGCATTCCCTTTCACACTTGCGATAATTACATCGACCAGCTGATCGCCAAAGGGCATCGGGTGGCCGTTGCTGAACAAACAAGCGATCCAAAAACATCGAAAGGACTCGTCAGCAGAGAAGTTGTACGTGTTGTAACGCCCGGAACGATCATCAATTCGTCTCTCCTATCAGATAATTCCAACAACTTTTTTGCTTCTGTGGTACAGGTTGGATCTGCTTTTGGATTTGCCTTCTTAGATCTCACTACGGCTGATTTTCGAGTGATCGAATTTGACAAGGAGCATGATCTTTTAAATGAGATCGTTCGCCTTCGCCCAGCAGAATTTCTCGTCCCCAAAAAAATGTATGAGAAGCATCTGCCGCTATTTAATGAGATTAAACAGATTTATAACTGTCTTATTAACACCGAAGAAGACTGGCATTTTGATCACCAAATCGCTTACGATTTCTTGGTGCAGCACTTCCGTGTCCATTCCCTGGATGGATTTGGTTTGGGTGGAATGGTAGCAGCCATTAATGCTGCTGGAGGGCTCCTGAAGCATCTTGAGGAAACTTTATGCCTGCCCATCGGACACATTAGTGAGATCCACATCTATTCAACAAGCCAGTTCATGTCATTGGATCGAACGACCTTAAGAAATTTGGAATTGACACATTCTTTGCAGGATGGAAGTCGACGAAGCACCTTGGTAGAAATTCTTGATCAAACACAGACACCGATGGGAGCAAGACTGATTCACCACTGGATCAAGCAGCCTCTATTTGACATCGGGAAAATAAGTTTGCGACAAGATGCTGTGGAGTCCTTTTGCAAAAAGGGACAAGTGCTGGATAGAGTGAGGTTGCTTTTAGATGGCGTGCGGGACATCGAACGTTTGATGATGAAAATTAGCTCCGGGTATGCCACGCCGCGAGATCTTGTTGCTTTGCGAAAGTCTTTTGAACCTTTATCTCACGTCAAGATAGCCTTGCAGGAAGTTGCAGCCCATTCCGAGTTATTGCGGGAGGAAGGAAACATTCTTGAGAATCTACCCGAAATGACACAACTCATTGCAAGTGCCCTTGTGGATGAGCCACCCGTAAGAGTGAGCGATGGAAATATTATTCGAGAAGGTTATCACAAAGAACTAGATGAATTGAGAGAGCTTTCACGCGATAGCAAATCTTGGATAGCTCGATATCAGACAAATCTAAGGGAAGATTTAGGAATAAAGACCCTAAAAGTCGGCTACAACAGGATGTTTGGATATTATATTGAAGTTAGCAAAGGTCAAGCCGACAAAATGCCCGCGACTTTTCATCGCCGTCAAACATTGGTGAACGGCGAACGTTTTATTTCTCCGGAATTGAAAGAGTACGAAGGGAAGGTGTTGACAGCTGAAGAAAGAATGGGGGGAATTGAAACCGAGCTATTTAATGCTATTCGTCAGGAAGTAGCGAAGTATGCCCCTCAAGTATTGCGCATTGCAAAGGCGCTTGCGCAAATCGATTGCCTGCATGCCTTTGCTGAGGCCGCCCGTCAATGCGGTTATGTTAGACCCGTTGTCGATGAGAGCCAGGTGATTCATATTGAAGAAGGAAGGCATCCTGTCATTGAGAAGTCGCGTATCGGCGAAAAATTTATTCCTAACGATACGTTGCTTGATGAAGAGAATAATCGACTCTTGATTATCACCGGACCTAACATGGCCGGTAAATCGACGTACATTCGGCAAGTTGCTTTGATTACTATAATGGCACAGATGGGATCTTTTGTTCCGGCAAAATCAGCTAGGATTGGACTTGTAGACAAGGTCTTTACCCGTATTGGCGCTAGCGATGATCTATCTCGTGGACAATCGACATTCATGGTGGAGATGACAGAAACGGCCAATATTTTGAATAATGCGACATCACGCTCTTTGGTTATTTTGGATGAAATCGGAAGAGGGACAAGTACTTATGATGGGATATCGATTGCTTGGTCGGTGGCAGAGTGTCTTTTGACCACTGAGGGGCGCATGGCAAAAACGTTGTTTGCCACACATTATTGGGAATTAACGAAGATGGAAGAGAAGATACCCGGAGCTGTTAACTACCATGTGGCAGTGCACGAGAGCCAAGACAACATCATTTTCTTAAGGCGCATTGTTAAAGGTGGGACGGACAAAAGTTACGGCATTCATGTGGGAAGGTTGGCAGGACTTCCGGCATCGGTTATTGAACGTGCGAAGGAAATCTTGGTGCATCTTGAAGAGAACGCGAACCGCAAGGGTGTGTTTGAGCCTTCGAAACCGAAGCCACGACCCAGAGCGCAACCGAAGGAAAAAAGCAACGAATTCCAAATGACATTTTTTGGGTGAAGGAGGCATAGACACAAAATAACAGGATAAGCAGGATCGCAAGCGGCAAGATTAAAAAAGGATAAGAAAAAAGGATAAGAAAAAAAGATAAGAAAGAAATCTTTTTGAAAGTAACTTCCAATTCATTGTTTTTTTCTTTCTTATCCTTTTTTAATCCTGCCGCTAGCGATCCTGCTTATCCTGTTATTTGTGTCTATGTGCATCCTCTTGAGATCATGCTTATCTTGTGAATGTTTGTTGCAAAAATTCGCTTACCATGATACTTTCGTTCCATGCGAACGTTAATTGAACAGCCCCCTGCACATTTAACCAGCTATCATGATGATGTTGGTCTCGTCGCTCAATTCATCCTGCACGAAATCATCCAAAGCATCGAAGAAACACGACAAATCATGCGACTCCTCGAAAAATCTCCAAAAACACGCCCCAATATCGCCAAATCTATTAAATCCATCCTCCAATCCATGATTAAACTCAGCGGATCAAACGACACAGGTGGCATGCGCCTCTTCACCCGAAATTTCAACATCGGAACCCTCATCAGATTAAAAAATTATTGTGCTTTTTTAATCGGCAGAGTCGGGGGTGGCGACACTTCCCTCATGGAAGCCGCTGAAAGGAGCTGGATCTATTCTCTCCAAGCCCTAGACATCATCCATCATCTTAACAACCAAGTCTCCCCAACTCCCAAAGAACTCATTTCCCTCGGGGGCCTCATCGAAAAAATGTCCCACTGCATCTTAAGCGTTGCCCAGGAAGTTTCGCAGCTCCTCGTCCAATTTCGACAAGATGAGAATATTCTTTATTTTATTTTGCGTTTTCATACAGAACTCGATAGTCTATTTAGTGAAAATTTCTGTTTTCGGCTGTTTGAGAAAATGTACCCAAAAGGAAAGAATTCAGTTGAAACCTTCCTTTGCCGTAAGTATACTCAACGTGGATTTCAAGGGCATATCCCTGAAATTAAAAGACTTATTTCAGAAATATACGGTTAAAAAATGAAAGAACTCATCAAACTTACAAAAGAATTTCTTCAACAAGAGTACTCCTCCGGGGATTACGTTCTTGCCGATATGGAGACCTGTAACTATTTTCGAGATCATTTTAAAAAACAAATGTCCACGCAGCAGCCCATTCCGGCTTCGAAGCCGGTACTGAAACAGCCGATAGCCCCCATGGCACCTCCCGTTCCTAAGCAGCCTCTCCCGAAGCCTCCACCTGTTGCTAAAGTAGAGAAAACTCCGGTTAAACCCGTACTAACGATAGACCATTCAGAATTCAAAAAGATGTTAAGCGACCACTTTCCAAACGTTACTATTATCGATCCTAGCCAACAATGAGCCAAGATTATTGCGGTTATGCATCTGTGATCGTCGACCAAGCTGTGGGTAAATCGCTAGACTACGGAATTCCATCGGAGATGGCAGCGTTGATTCGCAAAGGAATCCGTGTCGAAGTTCCCGTGCGAGGAAGACCCTGCGGCGGATATGTCTTTGAAGTCAAAGACAACTGTGAATTTTCTTCCGTAAAACCTATTAGTAAAGTCCTTTCCGATTCCGAATTAATTACAAAAGACTCCTTCGAACTGGCCTTATGGATTTCACGGTATTATCTTGCTCCTTTAAATCAGGTATTGAAATCGATGATGCCTGCAAGTATCCGCAAAAAAATCCAACCTAAAGAACAGCTTTATGTCATGAGAAAGATGACGCGAGAGGAGCTGAGAGTTATCACAATAGACATCCGAAACTCCCATCCGGCACAGGCGGCTGTTTTAGATGTCATGCTCCAAGTGAATAAAGGAATCCTTCTCACAGAACTTTTAGAGGCAACCGAAGGTTCCCGCAGCCCCGTAGATACTTTAGTAAAAAAAGGCTGTTTAGTGGTTGATACCGTTCGTATCGATCGCTCCCCTCTTATCAACGAGGATTACTTCAAAACAAATCCGAAAATATTGAATGAAGAACAAGAATCAGCTCTGAAAAAAATCGTCGACAGCATGGAGGGCAATCGCTTTGAAACACACCTCCTGCATGGAGTTACGGGTAGCGGTAAAACCGAAGTGTATCTTCAAGCCATCGACAAAGCCCTGAGCATGGGAAAAAGCGCGATTATGCTTGTTCCTGAAATATCATTGACCGCACAGACAATCCACCGCTTCCGCAGCCGCTTTGAAAGCCGCATTGCCATTCTACACCATCGTTTGAGCGATGGAGAAAGGTACGATACATGGTATGCCATTCGAAATGGGGAAGCCAAAATTGTCATTGGGGCACGTTCAGCGATCTTTTGTCCGATCCAAAATTTAGGTTTAATTATTGTCGATGAAGAACACGAGTCTTCGTATAAGCAAACTGATGAAGGCCCCTGCTATCACGCGCGCGATGTTGCTGTGATGCGAGGAAAACTTACGCAGAGTGCAGTCATTCTTGGTAGCGCCACGCCAAGCCTAGAAAGCTTTTTCAACGCAAAAAACGGAAAATACATTTTAAGTACATTAAATCTTCGCGCGGAAAATGCAAGTCAACCGAATATTAGCGTCGTGGACATGAAAAAGGAATTTGATAAGGCAAAAGGGTTCACCACTTTTTCTGAAGTGCTTTTGGATGGAATCAAGAAGCGCCATGCCGTCGGAGAACAAACGATTCTCTTTTTGAATCGTCGGGGATACCACACGACATTGTTTTGTCAAGCTTGTCAGGAGGCAATAAAATGTCAGCATTGTGATGTTTCTCTCACGTTCCATAAGAATGACGATGCCTTAGCTTGTCACCTTTGTGGATATACCATAAAACCTCCACCTTCTAAATGCCCCAAATGTCGCAGCGAAAAGACAATGAAATATAAAGGGATTGGGACGGAACTGGTTGAAAAATCACTTTTAGCGATATTTCCGGATATAAGAACCATCAGATTAGATGGAGACACCACGCGGCATAAAGGAAGCCATCAAAAATTATTGCGTGATTTTGGCACCGGAAAGGCGGATGTGATGATAGGTACTCAGATGATTGCAAAGGGATTGCATTTTCCTGAAGTGACGTTAGTTGGCGTTTTGAACAGTGATAGTGGGTTAAATATTCCTGATTATCGTTCATCTGAGACAACATTTCAATTGATTAATCAGGTTTCGGGGCGTGCGGGGAGGGGCGTATTGCCTGGAGAAGTGGTTATTCAAACGTGTATGCCGGATAATAGTACCATCCTTCATGCCGCCAAAAATGACTACTATGGTTTTTATAATGAGGAAATTGCCGTTAGGGAAATGTTTCATTACCCTCCCTATCAAAGCATGGTAAAAATTCTTTTTACAGGAAAGCACCAGTTAAATGTGCGTGAAACAGCGTTGAAGTACAGGCAGCAGTTAATTCCTCATTTTTCGAATGAGTATCAACTGCATCCGGTTTTAGCTGCAGCCCATTCTAAAATCAAGGACCAATACCGATTTCAATTTATCATCCGTGGTCCCAGCATCACGACAATCACCCGAGTCCTCGCGAAGATAAACGAAAGCCACATCCGGAGCTCTTCGGTCAAGATGCTCATCGACGTCAATCCCTTAAGCACCTATTAAGAATGGGAAGCGGCTCGTGACCTATGCGATAGTCTTCTCCGCGTCCCGGCGCCTCCGCGTCTCCGCGTTGAGACCCTTCGCATAAGAAAAAGGGTTCAACGCAGAGTCGCGGAGAAGACTATCGCATAGGTCACGAGCCTGGCTTTCAGCCCTCATGAAATGATAAACTCTTCTTTAAGTTGATGCATCGACCAAAGCGAGGTCTCTTGCCATAGGTAGAGATTAAGCAGTATGAAAATTCTCTAATCCTCATCATTCTTTCGCTTCGAGATTGTCTAGAGCAAAAAGGAGGAACGCGACACGATTTGCTGAGGATAGAAAATCTGCAATGCTGGGATAGTTGTTCAACAACCAGTTAAAGCTATTTTGAACAGTTACAAAGGCGGCAGCCCCTTGCACAACCTGACCCAAAGACATTTCCCCTACCAGAAATTGCGGTGTACAAAGCAATAATCCTATAATCGGAGCTGAAACGCCATTGCCGGTAGAAACAAATGTCGTTTTCATCAGCTGCCTACATAGAATTCTCCAACTATCAATCACATGAAATAAGGCTAATTTAACTGCTTTAACGTCCTCATTTTTACTTTTTGAATGATCCTTCGATTCCCCATGCTGACGTAGACTGCTCGCCATCGTCCTGAATTCAGCCTCACTACTGTTCTTGCATTCTACTGCTCCAGGCAAATGGCGGCCTACAAAAAGAGTGGCAGTGGATAGCAGCAAAGAATAAGCTAACGCCGATATTACAAGATAGCCAGGGATAGCAAAAGGAACCCCAAAGGCTACAACATGCAGCGTGCCACCTACTTGCCAAAGAATATTTATAAAAGTAAAAGCTGTAATAAGCGATGAGAATAATCCAAGAAAGAGTTCGAAAGGAAGATCTGTTGATACTCTAGCGTCCTCAGCTATGCGGTATTCTGCATTCTGAAGATGGTCATTATTGATGGCTGATAGACTCACGTAATGATCATCTTTGACCCAATAATTAATCATATGATTGCTAAGCCATTCTCGCCATTTTCGAGTAATCGTCATCTTTCCCCAAACAGAAAGGATGGCTATTATAACACTTGAAACAGCAAGCGGCAAAAATAGCCATGCCTCTATCCAAAGTTCGTTAACTTGCTTTGCTGTAAGAGAGTTAAAGAAGTCTCGATTCCAAAAATTAATCAGATAGGAAACCAACAACTGAAGGAGTATAAGGAGAATCAAAAGCGCTAACAACGGCCACGCGATCCAACCGGTGGGTCCTCGCCAGAAACCCGAGGCACCTTTCACAAATCTGCCGAACTTCTGACTTTCTGTTAAAGTTATATTTTGTTGCATTGTTGAATCCTCGTCTTTTTAAAGTTTCTTCAGCTTTATTTCTTTAATTCGATAAAGTTCATTTCGCATATTGGCGGACAGCTCAAGAGGTGTGTTATGAATAAATGCAGCGTCAATTTTTTCACGCTTTGTTTTTTTATATGGGTTTCGTAGACAAACAAAGAAAAGGATGTATAAAGATAAAGCAATCGCAGTGACAGAGGAAAAGACACCGCCTAATTGAGTTAAATAAAAGGCCTCATTATATTGGTTCGTTTTATTCCCCGAAAACAGATCGTTTACCGGAGTTTTCGCCACGAGAACATAATTTTCAAATATCAGAAAGAACGCGAGTCCGATGATGCACGCGGAAATAGAAAATACAGTTATTTTGGCAATTTTTTTGGGGAAAGAAGTTTTCTTAAATCCATCAAGACAATTTCTTCGTACATCCTTAATCGATACTCCCTTTTTAATTTCTTTATCAATCTTTGCCAATTGAGGTGCCAAAGCCAGATGAAGCTGACCTGTCTGCGAAAAGGGGTCGGGTTTGAGGTAAAAATTATCCACACCCAAATCTTGGAGCTGAGATATATGCCATTGATATAATTTTTCATGGAGCTCAGGAGTTAGGTCTTCATTAAGACTAGAGTGAAAGCCAGCATCTGTTAATTCTCGAACAGCCTTTATATATCCCTTTTTTATAATGAGCAGATATATGCCAAGAGTGAATGCTGGAAAATCGGTCATCAAGCAAAGAGCCGCAGCCGCATTTGTAATATCATTGGCAAAATCCACAGAAATGACATTTGAATAATCAGCGCTTGATAAGAGAACTCCGCTAGACCCTATAGTAAGAATCCCCAATCCCAAAAGATTCAAATAGGCTAACAGAGCAATAATTTTTAATGAGGATTTAAGATATGGCTTTTTTTTTAAATTTTTAAAACAGAATTTAAGAGTTGGAAATGCAATTTTAGAGAAAGTCACTTCCGAAAGATCCCGGATTCTGTTCATAATGGGCTGTAATTGTTCTCTCTGTTCCTCCAAAAGAAGATCTGGACCATTAAAAATTTCAATAGCAGAATCGTTAGGTGGGTTTATAGTTAAATTCATATTTTTTTCCAAAATATACATGTATAATTGGTTACTTATCAAATGTAAAGATGAAATACTCATTTCCACATCCTATTGATTATGTGTAATTTAAAAGTATTTTTTCTGGATTTTTATTGTACATTAATTTTTTTAATGTAAGATGTAAATATAATAGAGAGAGGCTCAAATGTTAGAACTTTATATTATAAGACACGGATTAGCGGGAAGTAGCCTGGAGAATGAAATTGAGGATAACGCACGCCCTTTAGAGAAAAAAGGCAAGCGGATCACGAAAGATGTTGCTAAAGCACTGAGAAAACAAAACATCCATTTTGATATTATTTTGAGTAGCCCTTTGTTAAGAGCAAAAGAAACCGCTGAAATCGTCAATGATTATTGCGGCAACGCAAAAGAAATAACGGTGACAGAGCTTCTTCGTCCAGACGCTTCCTGCAATGATCTCATCAAATTCTTAAATAATCTAAAGGACTGTAGAATTGCCGCCATCGTAGGCCATGAGCCTTTTCTTAGTCTCTTTGCCTCCTATTGTCTTTCAAAAGATAGTAACTCGTTCATAAACCTTAAAAAAAGTGGCGTCATCAAGCTCGAGATAAATGAGGTAATAAAGCCCGCAGGCTGTAGGCTAGCATGGCTAATGGAACCCAAATATCTTACATCAATTTTATGATGAAAAAATTTTTAAAAGCTCGTGAAATTAGTTGGTTAAGTTTCAATGCCAGGGTTCTGCAAGAAGCCAAAGATCCCACTCTCCCTTTAAAGGAGCGAATCCGATTTTTGGGGATTCACTCCAATAACCGCGACGAGTTTTTTCGGTTGCGGGTAGCTTTTTTAAAAAAAACCTTTGTGCTTAAGAATCTAAAAAGTAAATATAATCTTGGCAAATTCGCCCAACGTTTTCTCAATGAAATCCACCGTATTGTCTTACAGCAGCAAGCAGAATTCAACAGAATTTGGAAAAATATCATCCTTGAATTGAAAAAAGAGAAGGTGTTTTTGGTTGATGACAAACATTTGAATGACAGACAAAAGGTCTTTGTTAGGAATTTTTTTGATCAAGAGGTGAGCTCCTCTATTATCCCTTTATTTATTAAAAACATGCCTAGATTTCCTGCTTTTGAGGATAACAGCATTTTTTTAGGAATAACAATGAAAAAAAGGGATGGCTCTTTAAAAAAAAGGTTTGCCATAATAGAAATTCCAACTAAAAGTCTATCTCGTTTTGTTATTCTACCCTCCACATCTGGAGAACAACACATTATGCTTTTAGAAGATGTGGTTCGCTTTAACTTATCAAGAATATTTTTTCATCTAGGTTATAGTCATTTTGAAGCGCACATGTTCAAAGTTACTAAAGATGCTGAAATTGATATTGATAATGATGTTTCTACAACTTTCATTCAAAAAATTGAAAAAGGGATAAAAAATCGACGCAAGGCACGGGCTATTCGATTCCAATATGATAAGAGGATGAACAAGCAATTATTGGAATTATTGATTAAAAAACTCAATCTTACCCACAAAGATAGCATCATACAGGGAGGACGCATTCGCAATTTTCGAGACTTTATGCAATTTCCTGCAAAGCTTCCGAATCCACAACCTCGACCGCGGCCATTTAAACATCCTGTTTTAGCTAAATCATTACGTGTTAGTGACGTGATCATGAATCAAGATGTATTGCTGTATGTCCCTTATCATTCATTCAATTCAATTATTGATTTATTAAGGGAAGCAGCCATGGATCCCGATGTAATAAGCATTAAGATCACCGCCTATCGTTTGGCACCCATATCAAAAATCTGTAACGCGCTGATAAATGCTGTCCGAAACGGAAAAAAAGTCGTTGTTATTTTGGAATTACGCGCTAGTTTTGATGAAAAGGCAAATTTGGATTGGAAATCTAGACTGGAAGAAGAAGGGGTAAAAGTTTTTATTGGCATTCCCAATATAAAAATCCATGCGAAAATGTGTGTGATCAAAAAACAAGCCCATCAAAAGATTGAGGAATATGGATTTATTGGCACAGGCAACTTGAATGAGAGCACGGCTTTAATCTATACCGATCTTTTTTTGCTGACAAGTAACCGTGAAATCATAGCTGATATGAATCGTATCTTCAGGGTATTGGAGAAACCGGAAGCTAACTGGAGAAAAAAACTCGGGTTGTGTAAAACACTCATTGTAAGTCCAATCAAAATGCGTGAGGCGTTAATGAATATGATTAATCGAGAGATTGAATCGGCAAAAGCAGGAAAACTCTCAAAAATCATTATCAATGTAAACTCTCTAAGTGATGAAAAGCTTATAAAAAAACTCTATAAGGCCGCCGCGGCCGGAGTTGATATTAAACTGATTGTTCGCGGCATTTTCTGTGTAGAGATTGATAAAAAAGAGTTCTTGAAGCCCATCACCGCTATTAGTATCGTCGATGTTTTTTTAGAGCATAGTCGAATATGGTTATTTCATAATGGCGGAGCCGAAGAAGTTTATATTTCTTCTGCAGACTGGATGATTCGGAATTTGGATTATCGCATTGAAGTAGCGGTTAAAATAACAGATAAAGCAATAAAAGATGAATTAAAGCATATTCTTGAAATCAAACTCAGTGATAATGTCAAAGCTCGTTGGCTCGATAAAGAGCTTTCAAATCACTTTGTATCTTCAAAAGGAAAGAAGAAAATACGTTCCCAACTGGCCATTTATCAATATTTAAAACGAAAAAAGGAGAAAACGTACGATGAGAATAGCCACGATTGATATCGGGAGTAACGCAGCACGGTTATTAGTTGTCGATGTCGTTCCTAATAAGGACAAAACCGTTGATTACAATAAAGTATGCTTCGAAAGGCTTCCTTTACGTTTAGGTTTTGATGTTTTTGAAAATGGCAGAATTAGTCCCTTAAAAGAGCAAAAAGTATTAAATGCTATGCAAGTATTTCAAGGCTTGCTTGCATTTTATGATGTGAAGCATTTAAAAGCTTGTGCAACAAGCGCGATGCGCGATGCAAAGAATAGTCATGAGATTGTAAAAGCTGTGGAACTTCAAACGGGAATAAAGATCGATATCATTAGCGGAGATCAAGAAGCCCTTTTAGTTAATGAGAATCATATCGCTGAAAATATGGATAGAGAGCATGGCTACCTTTATGTCAACGTAGGGGGAGGAAGTACCGATATAATATTTTTTGAGGATGGTGAGTTGAAATATAAAAAATCGATCGATATCGGCACTATTCGAATCCTAAAAAATTTAGTCACAAAATCCCATTGGGACAATTTGAAAGCAGAGCTGGAAGCTAATGTACATAGTCATCTGCCCTTAGTAGCTATCGGGTCTGGCGGGAATATTAACAAAATATTCTCTATGAGTAAAAAGAAAGAGGGAAAGCCACTATCATTGGATCGACTGAAAAAATATTATGCGGATTTTCGTAAGATTTCAGTGCAAGAAAGAATCCACCTTTACAAACTTCGTGAAGACCGTGCTGATGTTGTTGTTCCTGCTTTGCAGATCTTCATAAATCTCATGCAATGGGCAAATATCAATGAAATATATGTGCCCAAAATCGGTTTAGTCGATGGTTTGGCACATGCTTTATATCAGGAATTAACCGCCTAATTCTTTGCGAATCACCTTTAATTCCTCAAGATGTTCCTTAGTCGCCTTCGGATATTCCATTTTAAGATCGCTAAATGCTTCAAGGACAATCTTAGAAACAATCAAGCGAGCATTTTCTTTATCATCGGCGGGTACCACATACCAAGGAGCATGATTGGTGCTTGTAGCACTCATGCAGGCCTCATAAGCCTTCGTGTAATCGGGCCAGAAACTCCTTTCATGAATATCTGCAAGACTGAATTTCCAGTTTTTATCCGGAGTGTCGATCCGCTCGAGAAACCTCTTCCGCTGTTCTTCATAGGAAATATGTAGAAAGAACTTAATAATACGTGTGTCATTATTGTAAAGATGATCTTCGAAGTCGACGATAGAACGATACCGCGTTTTCCAAATATTTTTGTCGTGTTCTTCCTTTGATAGACCCTCATGGACGAGCAGTTCCGGATGAACGCGGACAACAAGCACTTCTTCGTAGTAGGAACGATTAAAAATGCCGATTCTCCCACGTTCGGGCAAGCAACAGGTTGTACGCCAAAGAAAATCGTGCTGGAGTTCCTTTACGCTGGGTTCTTTGAAACTGTAAACTTCACAACCTTGAGGGTTAACTCCTGAAAGGACGTGACGGATAACCCCATCTTTGCCTGCGGCGTCCATTCCTTGAAAGATCAATAACAAAGCATAGCGATTAGAAGCATAATGAAGACGTTGGAAATCGCTCAGCTTTTTAACATGTTCTTCCAAGAGTTTTTCATACTGCTTCTTGGAGTTGTAAAACGGCTTCACAATTGTCGGCCACTCTTCAAGCTTAATGTTTTTTCCGGGTTTTACGCGAAAATCTTTTGTATGGATTTTCATTTTTCTCCTTTTTCAATAATTCTCACATTTATCATATAATTTGACTTTTTACCAAATCGTTTATATATA
The DNA here is from genome assembly GCA_963822595.1 of Waddliaceae bacterium. GTDB lineage: Bacteria > Chlamydiota > Chlamydiia > Chlamydiales > Waddliaceae > CAVRUH01. The sequence goes on from CAWGIG010000001.1 coordinate 178,052, forward strand.
CTGAAGTGAGCTCAAAAATCGGTATTTGGGGCACTTCAAAGCCCCGGGGTTCAACGATCGCAAGTGCCCTTATATTGTTTAATATTAGGGCACTTGCGATCGTTGAACCGCGGGAGCTTTCAAGTGCCCCAAATACCGATTTTTGAGCTCACTTCAGTATAGAGTCAAAATCATAAAGTAAAAAGAGTAAAATCATGAAAATAAGTCCACTCGCCGGCAAGCCCGCACCTTCTGCGTTGCTGGTTAACATCAAAGATCTCGTCAATGCCTACTATAATGAGATCCCTGATCCATCGGTCCCCTCTCAAAGGGTGGAATTTGGAACTTCAGGTCATCGAGGGTCTTCTTTTCTCAAGAACTTCAATGAAAATCATATCCTGGCAATCAGTCAGGCCATTTGCCTCTATAGAAAAGAACAACGAATAGATGGCCCCCTATTCCTAGGAATAGACACGCATGCCCTTTCTGTTCCCGCCATGAAAAGTGCTCTAGAAGTGCTGGCTGCAAATGGTATCGATGTCATGCTAGCCGAAAATGATGAATTTACTCCTACACCGGTAATATCCCATGCGATCCTCACCTATAATCACGGACGCCAAACCAAGCTTGCCGACGGGATCGTCATCACCCCCTCGCACAATCCCCCCGACGAAGGCGGGTTCAAATACAATCCTCCAAACGGTGGTCCGGCTGACACCGACGTTACAAATTGGATTCAAAATAAAGCCAACGATATTCTAACGAAAGGGTTGAAAGAGGTAAAAAGAGTTCCCTTTGAAAAGGCTCTCGTATCCTCAACAACGCATCGCCATAACTATCTGGGTAATTATATCAAGGATCTTTCGAATGTCATCGATATGAACGCTATTCGGGATTCAAAAATTCACCTAGGAGTGGACCCCCTTGGAGGAGCTAGCGTCCATTATTGGAAACCCATAGCTGAGCTATATGGATTAAACCTTAAGGTCACTAACGAGACCGTCGACCCTACTTTCAGTTTTATGACTGTTGATTGGGATGGTAAAATTCGCATGGATCCTTCCTCAAAATATGCTATGGGAAGACTCATCGATTTGAAAGACAAATTCGACATTGCATTTTCTTGTGATACTGACTCGGATAGACATGGTATTGTCACGAAAAGTTCCGGTTTACTTTCACCTAATCACTACCTTTCTGTGATGATCCACTATCTTTTTGAAAACAGACCCATGTGGAGTAAAAATGCATCTGTAGCTAAAACTATCGTCAGCAGTGAAATGATTGATCTTGTTGCATCGAAACTAGGTAGAAAACTCTATGAAGTCCCTGTAGGTTTTAAATGGTTTGTGGATGGTTTGCTAGATGCATCTCTCGGTTTCGCCGGAGAAGAAAGTGCCGGGGCCTCATTTTCCCGTATAGATGGCACCGTCTGGACCACGGATAAAGACGGCATCGTCCCCTGCTTGCTTGCTGCTGAAATTACAGCAAAAATAGGAAAAGATCCGGGACAAATATACCAGGATCTGACTTTGGAATTCGGCACCCCTGCATATGGGAGGATGGAAGCTCCTGCCACCCCACAGCAGAAAGCAGTTTTGAAAAATTTATCACCTACTAACATTCATTCTAAACAATTAGCTGGGGATAAAATCACATCCATCATGACTAAAGCACCAGGAAATGATGCTCTCATCGGAGGACTAAAAGTCACCTCGGAAAATGGTTGGTTTGCTGCACGCCCCTCAGGCACTGAAGACATCTACAAAATATACGGTGAGAGTTTTCTCGGAGAAGTTCATCTTGCAGCGATACTGAAAGAGGCGCAGAAAATAGTCGACGCGGCGTTAGGGGCTCCTAATCCCTAGAATTAAATTGATTTTTTTATCATTGCTTTTTTATTTTATTTCATTATTTTAAAGTTATGGAGAAGCCAATAATAAAAGAGAGTGTCGGGAAATACTGGTATCAAAGCAATTATACCCGAAACCTTTGTATTACTATCCTAATACTCCTTTCTATTTTAATGTTAATTCAACTGCAACCTCTTATAAGTAAACTATATAACTTCTTTATTTATATGCTTTTACCATTTTTCCTATCATTGGTTCTATATTACATCGTAAGGCCGCTGGTTAAAATTTTAAAGAAGAAAATGTCTGTTTATTTTGCGATCTCCCTTGTATATCTTTTACTACTAGCGATTCTAACCATTGTATTCATGTTCCTATATCCAAATCTTGTTGAACAGATAAGTTTGTTAAAATCATTAAATTTTGAAAACATTATTAATAACGCTTATAAAAAAATAGGTATTTTTGACAGATTAGGTATAAGTTCTAGTACTTCAGAGGAATTCAAAAAACAGTTAGAACAATTTTTAATTAATACAAACCACTTTTTTATTGATAATTTTGTCCTTTTAATAAGGTACATAACTGAAATCTTTATATATATTTGTATAACACCTTTTATTCTATTCTATTTACTGAAAGATGATAAATTAATTTTTGATAGAATATGCAAAATCACACCAAAAAAATATTTACCGAAGACAAAATATATTCTAAATGAAATTGACAATATCTTGATGCATTTCATTACTGGCAGAGTATTAGTATCTGCATTTGTATCATTATTTATACTTATTTGTTTTTTATACTTACAAATTAATGATTCTTACATTTTATCTGTAATAGCTTTTATTTTTTTTATCATACCTACCATCGGATGGGTATTAGCATCCGCTTTGCCCTTGTTAGTAGGATTTTCTATGAGCACCATAACAGGAATTGAAGTATCTGTTGTTTTGTTCTTAGCTACTTGTATAGAAGGATTATGGCTTACGCCTGGAGTGATGGGTTTAACACTTACAATTCATCCTCTAACAATGATTTTGATCCTTTTTGCAGGAGGATATTTTTTTGGAATCATTGGTCTTCTTTTCATCACACCGCTATACGCTACAGTTAAAATGTTAGTCATTGAACTGTATAATTCCAAATGGATTAAAAAAATCTTTGGTCCCATTCCACAATAACTATTCGGCACGTCCAAAACAATTTACAATAATTTCATATACGTTTATGTTCAATGATAGATTTTTAAATATTTTATATTGAAATATGGAGAAAGAAAAATTTGAAAATACATTATTTTAATTTATCTTTACCATCTAGATCCCTCGTCCTCATAGGCTTAGGTATTTTCCTCTGCGGATGCGAATTGTTGTATGATCCGGTAAAAACCGGAGATGCACCCCGGTCTCCTGCGACAAAAGTCCCCCAGCAATTTACATACAGGGAAAAGGTGGCTCCCGTCTTCACCGCTGAAGAACTCCAGAATACCATGCCGCTAGGAAAGCTTTTAGATATAGCCTTGAGCAATAATCCGCTGACAAGAGCAAGCTGGAATGCAGCCCGTGCTGCAGCTTATGGCTATCACGTCGCTCTGGCTGAATATTATCCGTCGTTTGAATATTCGGGTTTTATCCAAGAAGAAAAGCTCTTTACAGGTTCGACAAAAACAAGTTCCACAGTTCCCCCCACCACAGTAACAACTCCAGGGACGCCGATAACGGTTGCGGCAACTCACATAAAAACTGCCAGCAACTATAATGAACTTACTTTATACTATTTATTGCTAGATTTTGGCGGAAGATATGGCAACGCCAGTTTGGCTTTTCAAACTCTTGTTGCTGCAAACTGGCAACATAACGAAGTCATGCAAAGTGTCATGCTTTCTGTCATAAACGCCTACACCCAATATGTCTCCAATAAGTCGCTTGTCGCTGCAACAGAGCTAGATCTCCAAGACGCACAAACAGCTCTCGATTCGAGTATTTTGATGCATAAATGGGGCGTAGCGACTCAGACAGATATTTTATCTTCACAATCTTTGCTGGAGCAAATTCGTTATAATTTGGAACAGGCGAAAGGGGCAGAAAAAACTGCTGAAAAACAATTGTTAATAGCCCTTGGTTTGCCGGTAAGCACACGGATTTCTGTGGAAAATTTACCTGAAAAGCTACCCGTTGTGGAGATTTCGGAAGAAATAGGCGTCTTGATTGATCTTGCAAAGCAAAGAAACCCAACGATTGGGGTAGCCATCGCTCAAGTTAGGGAGCAAGAAGCCAACTTATTAATTTCCTTTTCTGCGGGAATGCCGGTCTTTACTTTGACAGGAGTTGCAAGTCGACAAAATTTTACCAACCCCTACGTCCCTCGTATCGATGAAAATATCATCACGTTAAATTTAAATGCCCCCCTCTTTTCCGGATTCTACTATACCAATCTGGTCAAGCAAATGAAGGCTCAGGTGGATGAAGCTATAGCTAATTTAGATGCGCAAGTTTCGACAGTAGTTTCAAATGTCGTCGTCAATTATTACGCATTTAAAACCGCCGAAGCGGCATTGGCGTCTAGCGAAGCTACGTTGGGTTATAGTCAAAGATCCTATGAAGGCACCTTTAGTCAATACAAAGTCGGTTCTTCATCGATGCTGGATGTTGTCAATTCCCTTACTATACTCAGCAATGCGCGTGCTCAACAAATTGCAACGCGGACTCAATGGGCTTATTCTCTTGCAAATTTAGCTTTCTCGGTAGGTATCCTGACTGAGGATAGTGGAATGTGGATGGATGGGCCACCTAAAAGGCTTTATGACATAAAATATAAAGATAATTCACAATAAATAGGACAAAACTATGCCATATTTACGCAAAACAGGTTTTTATTTTTTGTTAGTCATGACACTTGGAATATCAGGCTGTAAAACACCTCCAAAACAGAAGCAGCTGCCCAATGTCACTGTTGCAAAAGTGGAGCAGAGAGATGTCCCTATTTATGTCGATGCAATTGGCCAAGCGATTTCTACGGTGACCATTAGTATCAGACCGTTAGTCTCGGGAACGTTGACAGCGACGTATATAAAGCAGGGAGACATCGTTAAGGAAGGAGATGTAATCTATACAATTGATCCCCGGCCTTATCAAGCCGCTTTAGATGAAGCTAACGCGCAGCTGGAACATGACATGGCAGTTTGGGCTTTAGCGCAGCAAACTGTGACATCCTACAAACCCATCGTTGATAAGGACTTTATCTCTAGCTTGACTTTTGATAGTTATATAAGCAATGAGCAAGCAGCGCGGGCTCAAGTCGAGTTTGATAAGGCAGCGGTACGCGCCGCGGCTCTTAATTTGGAATATTGCAGCGTCGTTGCCACGGTTTCGGGAAAAGTCAGTTATTTTGTCGTAGATGTAGGCAACGTTGTTGCCGTTGACAATGCCACCGCATTTACAACAATAAAACCCTTTTCACCAATAGATATTCTCTTTTCCCTACCGCAGCAGCAGCTGGAATTGATTCGCGCGGTTCAAGGAAATAAAGGAGAATGGAAATTTATTGCAGTTCTTCCGGAGTATCCGGATAAAAAATATGAAGGGACAACCTATTTCATTGATAATCAGGTTAATCAAGACACAGGAACCATTCTTTTAAAGGGAAGGATTAACAATGACAATTGGGAATTCTGGCCCGGAGAATTTGTTAAAGTTCAAGTTCTTCATCGGATGGCTCCGAATGCTTTCGTTGTTCCGCCCGGAGCTGTTTTGATTGGAAAGAATGGACCGTATTTATACCTTGTAGATGCGGAAGGAAAAGCAGCTGTTCATAACGTCACCGTTTTAATTCGTACGGATGAATATATTGCTATCGATTCCAAAGATTTGCATGCAGGAGATACCGTTATCGTCGATGGACAGATAAATATATCTCCTGGGATGAAAGTGAATGTTTTAGATGATTCGAAAAAAGTGAAAGCATGAATTTTTCCGGGCCTTTCATTAAACGCCCCGTAATGACAACTTTAGCAATGTTAGCCTTGCTTGTTGTTGGTCTCATTTCATTTTATTCCCTACCTATCAGCAGTATGCCGAACGTCAATTTCCCTGTAATCAATGTAAAAGTTTCGTTTCCGGGTACACTGCCTGAGGTAATGGCGGATTCTGTAGCTCTTCCCTTAGAGAAACAGTTTATGGGGATTCCTGGGTTAAGACTTGTCAGTTCGAATAATACACTTGGAAGCACAAGTATTTCGCTGCAGTTCGAGATTACTAAAGATATGGTTACTGCTGCGCAAGATGTTCAAGAAGCTGTTACGGCAGCAATCCCCTACCTGCCAACCAATCTTCCTTATGGTCCGGTATACAGAAAGGTCAATCCTGCTGATCAGCCCGTTTTTTACATGACGCTAACCTCCAAAACCATGCCAAGAACGGATATATACACCTATGCCAACACTTTGGTCGGACAACGTATTTCTATGCTAAAAGGTGTCGCTCAAGTGACTGTCTATGGTTCTATCAAGGCAATACGCGTACAGGTTGACCCTGCCAAATTAGCTTATAACGATGTAACTTTGATTGAATTAGCTAGCAGCATCCATTTGGATAATACTTTCCTTCCGGCAGGTCAATTGGATGGCCCTGCAGATGCTCCAATTATCAGTGTCGATGGACAATTATTGAAGGGTGTGGATTATGAATCCTTAATTGTAGCCTATAGGAACGGAACTCCCGTTCGCGTTAAAGATCTCGGAAGAGCGATTGATAACTTTCAAAATAATAAAATTTATGGCCAGTATGGTGATAAAGATGGAATTCAACCTTCATTGACATTAGCAATCCAAAAAGATCCGGGTGCAAATACTGTTGAAATTGCGGATGAAATTTATCGAATTCTAGATGAACTTAAAGACGAAATTCCTCCAGCAATCGATGTCCACGTTCTTTTTGACCGCTCCATTCCCATTCATGAAGCCATTAGAGATGCAAACAGGACTCTTGTCCTTGCTCTTTTGCTGGTGGTCATGGTCATTTATTGTTTTTTTGGAAAACTTGCCGACACCATTATTCCATCGCTTGTTTTGCCCATGTCTGTCATCGGTACGTTTATTGTGATGAAATACCTCGATTTTTCTTTAGATAATCTATCAGTACTTGCCCTGACCCTTGCGATAGGATTTATTATCGACGATGCGGTGGTTGTCTTAGAGAATATTGTTCGCCATATAGAAGCTGGAGAAACCCCCATGAATGCAGCATTTATGGGTTCTCAGCAAATTTCTTTCACAATTATTTCGATGACCCTATCTCTGATTGCAGTCTTTATTCCCATGCTATTCATGGGAGGTCTTCTGGGTAAAATTTTTCATGAATTTGCTGTGACATTGACTACCATTACTATTTTATCAGGATTGATATCCTTAACCTTAACACCTATGCTTTGCGCCCGCTTTCTTCCTCCAAGAGGTGAGGAAAATTCCACTACCAAAAAAAAGATGGATTGGTCGCAAAGATTCAATACTTCGCTGCAAAAACGTTATCGAAGAATGTTGGAGGCGGTATTGGATCATCGTTTTACAGCATTAAGCATTTGCTTGGGATGTATGGTTGCCACTTTTTTTCTCCTGAAAGAAATACCGGTAGATTTTCTTCCTAATGAAGATTTAGGGTTCTTTTTGATTTATACGCAAGAAGCTGAAGGCGGATCTTCTCAAAGCATGTTAGAAAATGAAAATAAATTAATAGAAATAATTAAGAAAAACCCTTACGTCGACAGATTTGTCGCTTTGAGTTCGGTTAACGAATATCGTAGTGGGATTAATTTAATTAATCTTAAGCCTATCGGAAAAAGACCTCCTATCGGTGAGATCGTCCAGCAGCTTTCTAAAGAGGTAAAGCAAATACCCGGACTGCAATGTTTTATGAAAATTATTCCGCTTATCGACCTAGCAGCCGGTCAGCAAAGCCGTTCGGCTTATCAATTTTCTCTACAAAATATTTCGCAACAAACCCTCTTTGCGAACGCCAAAGCCCTCATAGAAAAACTCAAAACGGACCCGATGTTTCAAGACGTTAACAGTGACTTAGAAATTGATACGCCGCAGATAAACGTAAATATTTTGCGAGAGAAAGCATCGAGTCTTGGTTTTACTGCCACAGACATAGAAAATGCTTTCAATTTTGCCTACTCGGGCAATCTCATTTCGATTATTCAAACGGCCATCGATCAATACGATGTCATTCTTGAATTGTATCCCGAATTGCAAAGACAGCTAAGCACCCTCAATAACATTTGGTTGCGATCTTCAATATCCAAAGAATTGGTCCCTTTAACTGCATTGGCCACTTGGAAAGAAGAGCTGGGCGCGACAAGCATCAACCATATCAATCAATTTCCTGCGGTCATCGTTTCGTTTAATTCAGCGCAGGGAGTTCCCCTCGGAACGGCTCTTGAAAAGTTGGATAAATATTCCCGAGAAATATTAAGTCCCACCACTCAAGCGAAACCTATTGGAGCAGCGCAAACATTTTTGGAATCCATCCAAAGCGCAGGAATACTTCTAGTATTCGCGTTAGTATCGATATATATTATTTTGGGTATCCTTTACGAAAGTTTTCTTCATCCGATCACGATTCTCACTACCCTTCCCCCTGCATTGTTCGGTGGACTTATCGTCTTGTGGATATTCAATATTCCTTTGTCATTATATTCTTTCCTCGGTATCGTCCTACTCATTGGTATAGTAAAAAAGAATGGGATTATGCTCGTAGATTTCGCCATAGAAAACGTGAGGCACAGAGGTATGCCCGTCCGAGAGGCTATTGTCGATGCAAGCCTTGTTCGATTTCGCCCTATCATCATGACATCCGTCGCTGCCATTTTTGGAGTTCTCCCCATTGCCCTTGGTATTGGCGCTAATGCGTCAGCACGGCAACCTCTTGGAATTGTCATTATTGGAGGCATGATCATTTCACAGCTGATCACCCTCTTTATTACCCCAATCCTTTACCTAGAAATTGAACGGTTAAGTGAAAAAATGAACAGGAAGGACAAATGAACCCAACTGCCCCTTTCATTTTACGTCCTATTATGACAACTTTATTGATGATCGCTGTTCTCATTGGCGGGTTCATTTCATACAGTCGCTTGCCGATCAGTAATTTACCCAATGTTACGTTTCCTACAATCACTGTCAGCGTATCATTTCCGGGCATGACGCCCGAAATGATGGCCCATGCCGTCGCTCTTCCCCTAGAAAAACAATTCATGGCTATTCCCGGAGTCCAACTGGTTAGCTCGAATAACACCCTAGGAAGCAGCAGCATCGTCCTACAATTCGGTGTCGGCCAAAGCATGACAGAGGCTGCCCAAAACGTTCAGTCGGCAATCATTACAGCGACTCCCACTCTCCCTCCGCAACTCCCCTACGCTCCAACATACCGCAAAGAAAATCCGGCAGAACTTCCCATCATTTATGTCAGCATAACTTCCGAGACTTTTCCCTTAACAGATCTATATACTTATGCAAACAACGTTATTGGACAGCGCATCTCGATGCTTACCGGCGTGTCTGAAGTCACCGTTTTTGGATCTCCATTAGCTATTCGAATTCAGGTGGACCCGGAAAAAATGGTGGCAAATGATCTTTCTCTAAGCGAGTTAGCAGCAACGATCGTCCTTGCCAACGCAAACATCCCCACGGGACAATTAGATGGACCGGTAGAGGCTCCGAATATTTCGGTAGATGGACAACTTCTCACTGCCGACGCTTGGAATACTCTCATCCCGGTCTACCGAAATGGAACTCCCATACGAATAAAGGATCTTGGACATACTGTAGAGAGCTTTCAAAATGATAAAATTAACGTTCAGTATATCAAAAATGGACAATCGGGTCCCGCAATCATTCTGGCTATCCAAAAAGAACCGGGGTCGAATACAGTTGCCATTTCTAAAGCAATTCACGAACTTTTAGAAACACTGAAAACAGAAATTCCTAGCGCTGTAAAAGTCGACACCTTTTATGACCAATCCATTTCCATCAGCGCAGCCATCTCCGACATGAATTTCACCCTCATTGCAGCTTTAGTCCTTGTTGTGATCGTTATCTCGTTATATTTAGGAAAAATTGCCGATACGATTATTCCTTCCGTAGTCATTCCCATGACTTTAATAAGCACATTTATTGTCATGGACTACTATAACTTCACACTGGATAACCTCTCCCTTTTGGCATTAACTTTGGCAGTAGGTTTCGTCATCGACGATGCCATTGTCGTTTTGGAAAATATCGTCAGAAGACAGGAAGCAGGAGAAAATCGCTTGGAAGCATCCTTAGAAGGATCGAGGCAAATTTTCTTCACAATTATCTCCATGACCCTCTCGCTTGTTTCCGTGTTTCTTCCTATGCTTCTCATGGGAGGACTCATTGGAAAGATCTTCCAAGAATTTGCCATTACACTCATCGCCGTAACCATCATATCAGGTATTGTATCGCTTACATTGACTCCGATGCTCTGCAGCCGTTTCCTCCCCAATCTAAACGGAGAAAATCAAAACGAGTCTCAATTCAAAATTTTTCAGTGGTCAAAGAATGTCAATTCACGCATGCGAAATCGATATGAAAAAATGCTCCGCAAGGTTATCGATCACGTCTACACCGCCCTCGCTATCGGAGCTTTGTGCCTTCTTTTAACGATCGTATTGTTTATCTACTTGCCTATCGACTTTGTTCCCGATGAAGATACAGGATTTTTTATTGCGTACACACAAGGGTCCGAAGGTGGGTCCTCCTATCGAATGCTGGATTATGAGAAAAAAGTTATCGATATCCTAAAGAATCACCCTTATGTCGATAGTGTTGTTGCCATTAGCTCTTATTCTGAATATCGTAAAGGGCAAAACTTAATTCTGCTGAAACCTGAAAATGAACGTCCTGTCCTAAAACAAGTCATTGACGAACTCCAGGAAAAATTATCAGAAATTGCGGGCATTCAGGTATTTATCAAAAAAGTTCCTCTGATTGATTTATCAACAGGACAGGAAAGCCGCGCCGATTACCAGATCGCTATGCACAGTATCTTTCCGGATAAGGTCTATGCGTCGGGGAAAAAACTCATCGAAAAAATGGAAAAAGACCCCCTTTTCGAAGGAGTCAACACCGACTTAGAAATGGACTCCCCTCAAGTCAATGTGAAGATATTACGCGATAAAGCCTCGAGCCTAGGTCTAACCGCCACCGATATCGAAAATGCCTTTAATTTTGGTTACTCGTATAACTATATAACCAGGATCGACACTCCCATAGACCAATATAACGTGATACTTGAACTTAAGAAAAAGCAGCAGATGAATATGAATACCTTCAATTTCTTATGGATGCGCTCTTCCATCTCTCAACAACTAGTACCGATGAGTGCTGTAACGGAATGGGATGAAGGGCTAGGCTTCTCGAGTGTTAACCATATCAATCAGTTTCCTTCCGTAACCATTAACTTCAACCTTGCTTATGGAGTCTCTTTAGGTACAGCCTTAAAAAGACTGGAAGAGCTTAAAAAAGAATTAATCGACCCGCAGGTGATTGTTCAAGACATCGGTGCCATCCATGCTTTCCAAGAATCTGTGCAGAATTCGGGCTTTCTGCTTTTTGTAGCTATTTTCTCGATCTATATTATTTTAGGGATGCTGTACGAAAGTTTTATCCATCCCCTTACAGTCCTGACAACGTTGCCTCCTGCGACTTTGGGAGGGCTATTATCGCTATGGATTTTTGGGTTACCCTTGTCTTTGTATTCATTTTTAGGAATTGTCTTATTGATTGGGATTGTAAAAAAGAACGGAATTATGATGGTGGACTTTGCTTTGGAAAATATCCGAACGAAAGGGATGAGTGCCCGAGATGCCATTCTAGATGCTAGCTCAGTCCGATTTAGACCTATTATGATGACAACCGTTGCGGCAATATTTGGGGCATTGCCGATCGCGCTTGGTATGGGTGCTGGAGCCGCAGCCCGCCGTCCCCTAGGAATCGTCATTATCGGCGGCCTCCTTCTATCGCAGCTTGTTACCCTCTTTATTACCCCCATCCTCTATCTCGTCTTCGAAAGAATTAATAGAAAAATCCCTTGGCGTTAAGGTAGATTGGGATCGAAAGCGATAACGTCCCGCCCGTTTTTCTTGACGTTATAAATGTCGCTGTAGAATCAGTCGCTCTTCGCGATGCGCTCCGAGCTCTATGGTAACACGTAATCTACCCCCGGGTTCCGATGCGTCACCCGGGGCTCTAATGGATACGTCCTTTGCGATGCGCTCCGGACTGAGGAATAATTAAGTAATTTCCAGAGTATGGAATATTTAAGTGATTTCATGAGTATGGAATATTTAAGTGATTTCCTGAGTCCGGAGCGCATCGCGAAGGACGTATCCATTAGAGCCCCGGGTGACGCATCGGAACCCGGGGTAGATCAAGTTTTCCCATAGAGCTCGGAGCGCATCGCGTAGAGCGACTGATTCTATTGCGACATTTGCAACGTCAAGAAAAGATGTGGGTAATAAGATGCGCACACGGGCGCGACGTTATCGCTTGCGATCCCAATCTACCTTGGGCGTTGCCGACTGTTCCCGCGATTATTAATACCAAGAAAAGGGGTCAGCGGGAAATTTTTTGGTTTTGACTAATTCATTCAGAACCATGTCGAGATTGGCTATCAGACCCGGTTTATAGACTTTTAATGCCGGATCCTTAATGTTTAAATCCGCGAATTGCTTCATCGTAATGTGATAGGAAAGTATTTTTGCCTCATCATATAGCTCTTCCACTCGCTCTTTTGACGAAATGTCTTTTTTTAAGGTCCTGTAACCCCTAGGAATCATATAACCATTTCCCTGTTTAAGAGCCCTATTAACCTTTATCTTAATTCCTTCGATATTATCATCAGGATAAAGATTTAAGCGCTTTAAGGTTTCAAAAGGCAACGGAAAATCATCCTTGCTTTCCTGGGGCAAGTCCTCTGTTTTGGGTTCAGTCTTAACTGGTATAGGCTTCTTCGACTGTCTTGACCACTCCAATGCACCTAAAACAACAAAATAGATGCCAACAAAGGTAATGCTTAACAAAAAGGCAAGAGCAATGGCCCCTACCTTTCTTATGTTTTGATCTTCTACTCTCAGATCCTCAGCTCGAAACCATCTTACTGCCCGAGCAATATAACTGGATTCCCCTGAGTACAATGGGGCTGGTTGATAATCTTTTGTTTCTGACAGACCTACAGTAACGATCATGGTAATCCTCTGGATTTAATCAATTTTTGATCGTAACTGATTTCAACATTCAAGGAAAAACAAATTGCTAGGGAAACAGTACCCCCTCTGTTCCTTCTCCTCTAAGCAACTAAATATTTTAAATTATTATAAAAATTCATTGATTTATTTACCTAGATTAGTTATAATAGTTTATATGTTAAAATAATTGGCCTTAAATAAACTATAACCCTTTCCATTGGAGAAAAAAATGTCAGTCCCTTCATTAACTAGTCCATCGATTACAACAAGTCAAACTGCTTCTTTAGACAATACACTTAGTAACTTGGAGTCTATCCAAGGGACCACAGAAAGAATATCCGCTATTTATGAAAGGATGGAAGATTTAGGGAAGGAACTAAATGAGTGTGCCGCAAACCTTAATCAGGCTTTGAACTCCGATAAATAAATTACAAAATTTGAGTTCACTTTGGTATAACTTGCATTTTTTCTACTAATGCATTTAACGTATTGCATTCCTGTTTCAATTTCTCGTTTCTATCTTTGAACGTTTGGAGTGTCGTTGCATTCTTTTCATCCAGTTCTTTCAAACTTGGAAAATGATCCCAAACTACCTTACTTGGATTTGATATTATAGATTTCGGATTGATATCAGGAAATTGAATAGAATCCCCTTCAATATCTTGTTTTAATTCCCTTAAACTCTCATCTAGCTTAGCACATTCCGTTTGTATATGTTGAATATCTTCCATATCCTTTTGAGCTTCTTTAAAACTCTTTTGATACTTTTCAACCTCTACCAGAGAAGCCTTCTGCTCATCTTTTTTTCCGGAGGCGAACGCTTTTTTGGCTTTTTCTTTTGCTAATTCGGCCCCTTTAAAATTATCCAGCAAAAGTTTTTCCTTCTCTGAAATTAATTTAACCAACGTTTGCGTTAAATGTTCCAATTGTTGAAAGCTTGTGTTAATCTGTTTTGTCAAACTCTCTTTTTTACATTCGTGTGTTAACAAATAAAGATAAGTGGAACCCATAATGGCATAAATAGCCGCTTTCCATAATTCCTGTTGGGAGGATGGCTTAGCATCGTCCGCTGAATTTCGTGTTGATTGTATTTTTTTAGTTATTGCTAGTGATGAGGAAAAAGTAGCGTCTTCGAAATCAGATACTGAAACAATTTTTTCAAGATCACGAATTCTCGAGTTCACCCCTCTATCTGCCATGAGTTGTACTAACTGTTTGGCTATATTATTGGATTCACCCTCATTAGCAGGATCGTTCTTTTCGATAAGATCGGCAAGTTTAGATAATTGATCATTAAATTCTGTGAATTGATTGCTATCCATTTTCCTTATTGCTTCTCCCATCATTCGATGAATTTCTTTTCGTTGCTTATAACTGTCCGGGTCGCTAGCTTCTAATTCTTTATTTTCATAATTATCGTAACAATCGGCTAAACTATTTTTAGCTTTATCAAATCTCTCCTTAAATAAGATATTTGACGAACCTAATGATGACATCGTTACAAAGCTCTTAAAAAGACTTTTTATAGAGTTATAACTTGGATCTCCTTTTTTTATTCCGCATAATTCCAAGTATTCTTTAACTAATAATTTTTCATTAGACAGCTTTTCTGAAACATCTGGTTTTTTATCTTGTTTTGGGACTTGTGCATTATCAACCGGAATACGTTCATATACGAACAAATGGTTTGCACCTTTTTCAACCACCTTATCCTTTATTTCCACCATTTTATCAAAATATTCTACCTTTCCATCAGGAAACTCTCTCTTAGTGAGTTTGCCCGCTTTGTTGAAGTATTCTACGGTCCCATCAGGATAGCCAATCATTATGGGATGTGGTTTCTTTGGCTGTTCCTGTTCTACGGGTTTTCCGTTGTTTCCGTTTGTTATATCGCCCAATACATTATCCCCCTTTGGACGTGCCAACATTACTCCACCGACATCTTCAAATATGTGATTCCTCCAATTAGGGTCCCCTTCCTCCATAGCCCTCCTTCCTGCTGCATGGACGTCTTCATGGTAATGCCTGACTTGTTGTTGATGGCGATTGACACCCTGAGTTCTTGCCACGGCCATACCCAAATGCACCCCATGCCTTACTCCTCCCCCGCATCGCATCACCATAAAAAACCTCCTAACTAACGCCTATTATTATATATCTTTCTCATCACTACGTAATTATTATAGAGTTTATTTTATACTATTGTCAATATTTTTTTTATTTTATTAATATTTATTATTTTTAAAAAAAATTATTTAAACCCCTAAATTTAAAGTGTTTTGGGACCGGAAGACATTAAAATAATGTTGCTGAAATGCCGAGGGAAATGGTATTTTTTTGGTTTACCGTTTAAATGGAACCCTTGATGGATAAAAGTAACATACTTAAGTGCTTATTTTGCCTATTCTTATTAACTCATTCTCTCGTATTTGGAGAAGAAAAGAAAGAAGAGAAAGAAAAGAAAGACGGGAAAGACGAGAAAGAGGATTTCCCGCTAAAAATAGGTAATTTTTCGCTTAGAACCTCTCAACAACCGGGTCCTTTGGTAGGAGTTGGTGAAAACATCATTGATAAAGGAGAGACCCAGGTTTTTCTCTTTGCAGATATCTCCGCGGGAAACAAGAATTATAGAAGCGATGCTATCCCCAGCATTTTATTTGGGATAACGGATGATTTATCCGTATTTTTTAATTTCCCCTTTTCTCCGGGGAATAAACAACGGAAAAAACATTCATCGGGTTGGGAGGATGTTTATATTCAGTTGGAGTATTCCTACTTTCAAAAACAGGAAATTGATAACACAGATCAGGCAACCATTTTAGCGAATATCTCCTATCCTACAGGATCCCCGAATAAAAATCCTCCGACAGGATTCGGTTCGCCGGCCTTTACCGTGGGTACGACATATAATCACATGACATTTGACTGGTTTTATTTTGGAGCGTTGCAAGGGATATTTCCATCGTTGCATCATAGGACGCGCTTTGGTAATCAATATCTTTATGAACTGGGAATTGGCGGGACAATAGACACACCGCCGGGTTGGATTTATGCCTGGATGGTAGAATTTAATGGAGTGTATGCGGAAAGAAATCTTGTGAAAGGAAAAATAGATAGGAATTCCGGAGGCAACATGATTTTCATTACGCCATCGATATGGATATCATCGGACACGTTTCTTTTACAATTTGGTATAGGCCCGGTCTTTGAGCAGTTGTATGGAAACCAACCCAAGCAATATTACTCCTTGGATTTAAATCTCGGTTACTCTTATTGATTTAGTTTTTTCTTCCTCCGCGTCCCCGCGTCTCCGTGTCCCCGCGTTTGAAAGTTTGTATAAAAAGCCTATTGTTCTTTTATGTCCTTTGCAGATTTTTGGCAAAATGGTATAACCTTTCCAATTATGAATCCAGCTGTTTTAAATACAGAACATAAACCTGATTACACCAAGAACTATATAAAGCTTCAAAGTTGTGATAGGCCACCGCTCGAATCCCCTATTTCTCAAAGTACCCAGCTTTTGAATCTCTTTATTCAAGCTACAGGAATGAAGATTGACAATCGTCCCTTCCCCCTACAGGTAGTAGATTCAAGAATAGCTTCCCGTTTAAAGAAGATCTTAAACGAATATATCGTCCTCAACAAAAACGTATCTCATTGGTTAAGCACCATCGAAAACCGGATTGGAAGACAATATATCGAAGAAGAATATGTTGTTGGCAGCTCTGTGGGCTTCATTGCAGGTCAGCCAATCCTTCGGATAGCGCTCGATATTTACATTGAAGACATTCCAAATAATCTTCAACTATTTGCAAAATTAGTAGGGAAAATAAACCAAAAAACATTCTCCTTTGCAGATGTCGATCTTCGCATCAAAGTCAGCCAAGGATGCAACTTGCAAGAAGTTCAAAACAGTTTAGGAAATTTTCGGTCCGATCTATTTTACGGAAAAATACTAATTATCTATATCGGAGAAAAAAACGAAAACACCCTTGATATTGTCGTTTACAAAGAATTAGACACCGATAGCGCCTTCAATATCGATGACTTCAAAGTAAATCTTCGGAAATCAGATCTTAGCAACAACCATGTTGTTTTCGAAAGCACAAACCCCTGGAAATGGTGGATGGGACATGTTCTCGGTTATCTCGAAGATTATACAAAAGATAGTTTCCGTTCTTTTTTCCGTCTTTTGTGGCAGGAAAGCAAAGGAAAGATCAGTATACTAAAGGCCGAAAGCGCAATTTTTCCAAGCTGGGTCGCTACTATAAATACGAAGCTGAAAACCAATCGTGAAGCACTTAAACTTCAATTCGAAAAACACCAAGCCAATCATGATAGCAAAGTACCCATCGCGGACTGTTTGAATCGTCTTAAAATACAACAACTCATTCGGGATCAATCCCCCAAATCTAAGGGAATACTCAAAGAAACGACAAGCGCTCTCATAGATCCGTCGGTACCTGCATTTATCAAGGCTATTTTTCAAGTGATGAATACAAAAGGATCCGACATCTTTGCTGTTCATGGTTTAATCGAATGTATCGCAAAGCTTGCTATCTACGAAGCGTGGAAAAAGCCTTTTGAAGTAAAACTGGTGGTGCACGAAGGCGTCTGGGTGCAGCGGATCCGTTTCAGGGGAGTTTTTGGAAAAAGGGATCTTCTCGTCCGTTTTGATGTGGATGCTGCCTCAACTTTTTTGCAAAAAACAACGTTAGAAACTTGGGAAAAAATGCGAGTGATTGTCCATTCCTTATTTTTTGAAGATCTTAGTCAAAGGGAATTGAGCAAAAGCTACAAAAATGTAAATGTGTCCTCTGAACTAGCCCTTGAGATAAAAAGGAAATTATTGCCTTTTTCAAATACTGCAACCGTGCAAGGGGTTTTTGCAAAAATTCCCCTTCTTGCAGAACTTGAAATTTCGACGAATGAAGAAGCAAGAATTCTTCTTGAAATCGGAAAGCTTGTTTTTCATCATTATCGTCACGATCCGGTTAAAAGAAGCCAATTATGTTGGAAAGCTGTCGAAAAATGCATCAAATTAAACGGATTTTCCTATGCCGCTGAGTTGGTAAAACTGCTTCGAGGAGAAGGTGAAGAGCCGATAGAAGGATATGCAGCTTTATTTGCCGAAATTCTTCTAAAGGACGGGAACAGCTATTACTTATACCAAGCTTGCAGCCCCATTCCAAACGTTTCCGAAGATCAATGGTTCAAATTATCCCAGTCAAAAACAAAAGTAAATGCGTTCATCACCCTGATGAATGACCTGGATGTTTCGGCGGAGATATTTCTAAAAATTGTTCGACTTCTGAATGTAAAAAAGCCCCCTCTTTCAGAAAGCATGCTTTGCAAAATAATTGTGCACGATAAAAATAGAGCTCCGCAATGGATTTTGGCTAAGGGTAAAGCGAACTTCGCAAGCGATGACTATAAAAGACTAGTAAGTCAGGAGATCTTTGAGAATAAAGGTTCTTTTACTCCCCAGTGGATCAAGGACTTTATTATTTCAGAAAGATTAGTAGGGTCGGAATCGGAAAAATTGAACTTATGCAAATATCTCCTTTCCAAATCAATTGAAACCGACGACAAGGTCAGAGTTGTGCAGCTATTTGGAATTAAGGACAAGGAATGTTGGAAAGTCGTTGCTAACGACTATATCAGCCAAGTGGATGAATGGTCACAAATCTCCAAAAATAATGTAAACTTTGACTATGAATCATTGGTCAAGTGGTTTCAGATCGTGATGAATTGCGATAATGATGTTGTTGTTTCTACGAAGCTTAAAGAAATTAATGACCATTCATTTAAAGGGATCGCCCTAGTTAGAATATTAAAAAATTGGAAAACGAAACAAGCAAATCTCGGTACTTTAAAAGCACTAGATCCTACCAAAAAAATCCCTTGGGAGATTTTAATAGCAAAGGCTGAAAGCGGTAAAGATATTCTAAAAGGACTATTGGATGTTTCTCTAAATTTATACTCGGCGCTTTATGCGGCGATTAGACCTAAAGAAGAATTTTATGCGGCTTTTTGGGTCAAAATGATTCAAGGCGAGTACCCTGAAGAAAAAACCCCGAATCTCGTTAAAGATATCCAAAAATCGTTCATGACCGATTGTTTGCTCATCCGACCCGATGTTACTTCACCTATCATAAAAAGAATTGCCGGTACCGGAGAAGGAACTATCTTTATCTTAGAAAATGTGAACGAATTAGATGTTGAAACGCTATCTACAATGCTAAATACTTGCTTAAAACTTGAAGACGCAAAACTCTGCTCTACAGTATTCATGAAGTACTATGATTCTTCCATCCATAAAAAACCTGCACTTTATCCTTGTTTTGCAACCGTTGCAAAAAAAGTCCTTCTAGACCCTAAAGCCAATAGTGCGGCTGCGGAAAAAATCTGGGACATCATTCATGGACAAGCCAATCCTGAACAACTCCCCTCTAACGAACAGCTTCTCAAACTCATTAAAAGCGGTTATTTCGATTGGGTGATTGACCTCCTTAACAATTCTACTCCGGAAGAACGTCAACTTGTCGATTTGGAAATCTATTCGCTGCTTCTTGAGTCCGTTAAAGATTTGGACAAACGTTGCGAGATTCTAGAAGGGTGCCTTCTCTCTTCTTCGTCCATACAAAAACATTGGGTTCTCATCGCTCAAGCCGAAAACTTAGATGTGTTCAACGCAGCAAAGTTGTTGAAATCGGCAAAAAAACTCTCTATAGCCGATCATAAAATCCAACAATGTGCTCTTAGATGCCTTTCAAGCACGGCCATCATCGATGATGACATTTTGAAAGAACTTCTAGAAATGGTTCCTAGATTGGACGATGACAATGCCTATCGACTGTGGGAAGTTCTTCAGAAGTCGAATCGATATAAAAAATCAGATTTATGGGCAGCAGGCTTCACTATCCTTAAAAGAAATCACCTTCACTATCATTTATTAGCTTGGTTAGCTAAAAATGCCAAAGGAAACAATGTTGAGCTCCTTTTGGCTTTTCTCGATGAACTGCCGGATTACTCACGCATTGAATCCATTATCCATCCCTTAATCAAAAAGGAAAGTGGAAAGGACAATGCAATCGCCAATAAGATCCTTTGGAAAATCGATTCAGAAGAATTTATCTTAGGTAAACACTTACGAGCCACAAATGAAAATAAAACTCAGCATGTTGTGGAACATTATTTCAATCAGTTATTTTTGTATGCAACGGATGCTCAAATACAAAAAATCCCCATATGGATTGTTCAGTGTTTAGTGAGTTACAAGGATCAAATGGCCGTCTTTCATAAACTCCTAGAAAGATTAGAGGATCCCATACAAAAAAAATTAATCAATGGAATTCTTTCAACTTCAATGATGATACGCTATCCTTCAAAAGAAGTCGCTGAATCTTATATCGAAAACCTAGGCTTCATATGGGATCCGTCCGTAACTCATCTAAAATATGGTCGCTATTTAAATTTATCTCTAGATGAATTTTACGAGGCGGGAATTGGAGATATAACCTGTTCAAGAGCCATATTGTGGGATTGCTTAAAAGTGGTCTTTATGAACGCTAAGGAAGTTTTCAATGAACCTGATATTTTCGCAAAGCTTATTGATTTGGTCTCCCTTTGTGATAAAGACCATTTTCAGGAGCAATACTACCTCATCATGTTATTGATAAATATGCTCAATGAAAAATTCAATAGACAAAACGGTGATATGCTTCTTGATTTTATCTTAAAAAAGAACCCAATTTACCATGCCGAAAATGTTGTTTTGGAAAGATTCTTTAACACGTTAGCAGCTTTTATGGTCGTAAATTATCCGGATCGGAAACAGATAGCCATAGATTTAGGCGAATTTATGCAAGTGTTTATTATAGGAAATTCTTATATAACTTCAAAACATATAGGATTACTCGGTTCATATATTGCAGTTATAGGATCTCTGAACGGTCTCCAAAGATGTCAACCTCAAGTAATGACTTTGGCCATAGAAAAGGCTATTCTTATTCTCTGCCAGAGTAGACAGTCGGAAAATCACATATGCGCAAGGAACCTTTTACGCGTATCAACACCGGAATTGTTGATTTTTTATCCGGAAATATTAGTTCGCTGCACCGAAATGTATACCAAATGCATCGTCAGTCATTATGACGGCTCAGAATTAATTGATAGAATCCCACACTTATTTATGAACCTATCGGATAAAGAAATGTTCCGCACGTGTTTCGATATGCCCGAAAAAGATCTACAGGAGTACATCAAAACTTGGGGTCCTTCTAAAACGACAAATGGAAGCGCCTTCATCAAAGGCCTAAAAAGGTTTCAGCTGAATCTTATCAATAGTTCCATTCAGAATATTTTAGACATCAAACCATCCATTATTATTCCTCTCATCGATTTCCTAAATTCAAAAGTTATTCTCGAATTATCCGATAATTACAAAGCTTTGCCAGAGTATTATAAAGAACTTTTTGTGATTATCTTGATGTCCTGGAAAAAAATTCAGAGTTTTGACGAAGCCCTAAATGTGATGAACAAGTTGAACGGGCTTATATGCTGCCATGCTCACCTTTCTAAAGAAAATATATTATCAATCCTTACCGATAATTCCATAAAAATTCCTACTATTACTCAGGAAATTCATGATTTATGTAAATTAGAAGCCAATCCCACGGCATTATTGGATTTTAAATATCCGGAATATAATCATATTGCAGAAGAATTTCTTATGCGCAATCAATGGTGCCTGCTGACAACAAACTTAGCTCCAACATTGAATCATAACGATACGAAGAAATGGCTAATGAACATTAGACTTCAATTTTGCCGCTCTTTTTACCTCGCTTCCCTCCTTCCCGACATGAAGGCTCCCACACTAAATCTTTTGGAAACACTCGGAAAAACAATGCAAATCTCCCAAAAAATGAGTCTTGAGGAATCAGAATTCCTCAATGAATGGATTTACTCTTTCATTTTAGGATTAAAATCATGTTTATTCCAAGAGCGGACATGGTTCGCTCATTTCATTGTCGACAAAATGGGTTCAATATTAAACGAACACCTCTTACCTTCGTTGATACATCTTGAAGATTTACACGATTGTTGTAGTATCAATCATCCTCAAGTCAATATGATTAATATCTATTACTCATTAGTTGAAAAAGGGTTATTCAATACTCAGATTCTGAATAAAGCTTTACTACATTGTCATTCGCTACAGACTCTGCCTAGAGTTAAATCTCAACTCATGAATGGAACCACATATGTTTGTGTTGAATTCATTGAACCTGCTTTTAATTTCCGAGGAAGATTTGAATTCCTGTTTTTGATGGCTTTTAAGGACTTGTTTAATCGCTACGGAAAAGCTTCGGATGAGAATTTCTTACTTCAACTGGATTTCATTATCAATGCCACTAAAAGTACTCTTCCCCTTTTAGATGGAATGAATAGGTTAATTCCCCGTGAATGGATAGAACTGATCTACCTTAACCTTCCCTATTTCCCTACAAATGTCCGATTCGAACCTATTATCAAATTAATGTTTACTACTATGAACAAGTTAGTGGGTAAATTCTACTTTCAGGGGAATAGCGATATAGCGAAGTATGATTATCATGCTATCTTATTTGCTATATTTAAAGGAGACAATCTCCCTATTGACTCCATTCATTGTTTCGCAATATTGCGGCATAGATTTGAGACCGAAATAGCCCACTTTGACATGAGTATATCCATCAAAAAAACAAATTTTTGCCATGATATCCTCCTTTGGACTATTTTAGAAGATCCACAGTCACCTTCCCCATTTTACCAAAGCGTGATGCAATTAGCGCTGAATAACCCTGCTTTTAAAGAAAGTTATACTAAAGAGCTGCTTCTGGCTAAAAATATGATACAAAATTTCAAAAAAATACGTCCCGATTCGACGGATTGGTATCAAGATTGGATAATGGTCATCAATAGAATTCGAGAATCCCTAGAGGATTAGCATTCCCCTTAACTTAATTTTAACATTATCTTTATTAATGCTTATTGCATTAAAACTATAATAGTGCTATACTATTTTAGGAGTATATATGAATATTGATAGTAATAATATATTGAATGTTAACTATAAAGTGTTATGCGCCCGAGCTGACCACCAGGTGTTCAAAGTTGTCGACGGCAAACTTACCATAGTAGAATCCCCTATCGATAAAATTATTTACTTTCTATTTCGCTCCACCATCCAATCTCAGGTTAGACAAGCTATCTCTGATGTTGTAAGAAATTACCAACCAAAAGAAAACCTTGAAACGTTCTACTTCGAAAAATTAAATCGATTGTCTACAGCAGTTTTTGATAGATCTGAAATTACCCCAACCGAAGTTGAAAGTCTTACTAAAATCAGCTTCCGAGAAGAAACAGATTCACGTATGAAAGAGCTCCGCCTCGCAGAAAAACTGGGTGTCGGCTGTACTCCAATATCTGAAGGTTGCTCCGGCGCCTACTTCATCAACAACATTCATGGAAAAAAACTGTTTGTTTTTAAACCCGATGATGAATCGTCCCTGTCGGGTAACTCACCAAAACTCAGAAGTAAAATCGTTTATTTCTTTAGAAAGCTCTTTGAAAGCTCTATACTTACGAACAATTGTAAACAAGAAGAAAGCTCTTTATCAGAGGTACGCGCTTCTATACTGGATAATCAGCTTGGATTAAACATCGTCCCGAAAACCATCACGACTAACTTCAACTCAAAACACTTTGTAGGAAATGAAAAAAACAAAAAAGGTTCTCTTCAAACTTTTGTTACGGCTACAATGGCGAAAGACGCAGACACATCAAAAGTTAAGGCGGAAGAATTCAAAAAATTAGTGATTCTTGACTTCCTCATAGGTAATGAGGACAGGCATAATGGGAACTGGATGGTCGATGAAAATAATAAAATTCATGCTATAGACAATGGAATGTCCTTTCCTTGTGCCCATCTCAAAAAAGGTTTATTCAATGCGAAGCATATTTACGAATGGAGGCACCACCCGCTTGCCCAGACTCAATTTGAGGCCTCTGATGTTGCAAAGCTTGAAAACATCAATTCCGCTGAACTCAACCTAGATACTCAACAATTAGAAATGATGGAACTCCGCATATCTGTTTTGAAAAAGGTCATGGAAAAAGGAAAAACTATGGCATTCCTCGGTGAAATCCAAACAGAACAACACTACGAAGCGGCTCTTTCAGCATAGCATAATACCGTATTTTATACGGTCGTTTTAAATTCCAATTATCTAATATAATACCTATTTAAATATTGTTAACATATAAATAATTTAAATTAGGAAATAGAAATGTTCGTTTCATACAATTACTCAAGTTATCCTCAGGATAATTTCATTAAAAAAGAAAGAGGTAATATTTTCAAAGGAACTATCGAAGAGTTGCCAAGTGACAATAATACACCCCTCGGCTGCTCTCCCTACAAAATCGATGATGCAATCATCATGTATTCTCCATCGAGAAGTACGCAGGCCAAAGCGAAAAAAGTTTGGGAATTAAGAGAAAATATCGCCGCAATCATCGGTAAATTCACGTTCACAGTTGGGACTATCAGTGCTATTATCGGTGGGATGGCAATCATGGAAATTGCAGGTGCAGTGATTCCCGGTCTTATCTTTTTAGCAGCTGGCGTTGCATTAATCGGTATTGGAATTTTGTGCTTCCACCTAGCTGATAAAGCACATCAAAATCGCCTAAAATGGGATACGCTGGAAGTAGATAATCGCGCTTGGGCACGAAGAACCATCGTTGGTCCAGATGAAATGAATCGCCTAAAACTTGAAGATAAGTTATCTATACTTTCTGATTATGAAGGTATGCTTAAATTAGGAGAAGAACTACAAAAATCATGCGAAGTACTTAAAGATAAAATAACAAAAAATAACGATCCTAACGCCAAGGAAGAAATTGATAGAGAGATCCAGCAGCTTAATAATATGAATCAAGAGATAATTGATGGTGTTAAAAAATTTACAGAAAAATACATCGCCTATCACACCAAGCATAAAGAAAAAATAGATAGAGATTTCAATGTGCTTCTCCTTCAATCGATCAAGTATGAAAAGCAAAGGCAAGATATCGAAGAGGCCTTTCTTCTAAAGTTTCCATAATGTGTTAATGCTAGATCACTCTAGGATTGCCAAAAATGAGGGGCTTTTGTATAGTGTATGATAGAGGGTTGCAATCAATATGTTTACATCGTTGTCAAAGCTAAAATCATGCGATAAATCGACTTTAGTCTTTATTCTCTTTGTAATTTTATTTGTCTCCCCTATCATACTCACGGGAATCTATTGCTATGCCCGTCTCGATTTTTCTCATAGCCACAAGACCACAGTATCCATTAAACCCTAAAAAATAACTTCACATGACACCAAAACTTGAATTTGAACAACTTGACGAATACCATAATCGTATTCAAAAACTCCAAGAACTTAGAGACTTAGGAATCGAACCCTATCCCAATAAGTTTACCCCCAAACATCAATCCCAAGAACTTCACCAAAAATATCACGGAAAAGAAGTCGGCCACAGCGAAGATGCCGCCGCAGGAAAAACCGATTTCGCCTGCCTAGCCGGCCGCCTCGTCCTTTTCCGCGCCATGGGTAAAAACGCCTTCGGACATATCCAAGATGAAACAGGTCGCTTCCAAGTCATGTTCAATAAAGACCTCACCGAATTCGAAGGATACCATCCCGAAAATCCCGGGTCAACAGAAGCTACGACTCCTCTAAAACTCATCGAAAAGAAAGTGGATCTCGGCGACATCATCGGCGTCGAAGGCCATCTTTTCTACACGCAAAAAGGCGAACTCACACTATTCGTCAAAAAAATCACCCTTCTTTGCAAAACCCTCCTTCCTCTAGCAGAAAAGCACTCAGGATTGAGCGACAAAGAGGTCCGCTACCGCAAAAGATGGCTCGATCTCATCAGCAACGAAGAAGTCCGCAACACCTTCCGCACCCGCAGCCGCATTTTAAGCTTTATCCGAAAATATTTTGAAGGTCAGGGATTTATCGAAGTCGAAACTCCTGTTCTAGGAAGCATCTACGGCGGTGCAGAGGCACGTCCATTTATCACAAAACTCAACGCCCTTGACCAAGAGATGTTTCTTAGAATCAGCCTTGAAATCCCCCTCAAAAAGCTTATTGTAGGCGGTATGGGAAAGGTTTTTGAAATGGGACGCGTATTCCGTAACGAAGGAATCGACCGCTCGCATAATCCTGAATTCACTCTTTTGGAAGCTTATGCCTCCTATTGGGACTACAATGATATGATGTCTTGCATGGAAAATCTTTTCGAATCATTAGCCCTAGAGCTATTCGGAAAGACATCGATTCCGGCATTGCACCCGCACACCAATGAACCGATAGAAGTTGAATTGAAGGCGCCGTGGCAAAAGCTCACGATGCGTGAGAGCATCATTAAATATGCTAATATCGATGTGGATACCCTTTCGGATAAAGAGCTCTATAAAATATTAATCGATTGTGGTCACCTTGAAACAAAGAAAGTCAAAGATTTTTCACGCGGGTTAATGATTGCTTCATTATTTGAACATAAAGTGGAGCCTCATTTGATTCAACCACACCATATTATTGATCATCCTATTGAGACGACACCTCTCTGCAAGCCTCACCGCGATCCAGAGATGAGGGAAAAAGGCCTTGTAGAACGTTTTGAGACCTTTATTTTGTGCGGCGAGTTTAGCAATGCCTATACGGAGCTTAACGATCCCCTGCTTCAAAAGACTCTTTTGGAAGGACAAGCTGCAAAGAAAAGTAAAGGGGATGAAGAAGCCAATCCGTTCGACCAAGAGTTTGTGGAAGCCATTTGCCAGGGGATGCCTCCTACGGGCGGAATCGGGTTGGGCATCGACCGTTTAGTCATGCTCTTTACACAAGCACAGTCTATTAGAGATGTGCTGTATTTCCCCTGGATGAAATAAATTTGAGAGAGTAGAGGAGACCGGTTTCCCGGCTCCCCCCTCATTAGATCCCATCGTGCCCAATTAAGGCAATGGGCTCCCGACAAATCACTCGCTTTGTCCTCTTCAAAATAGCCTATGTTTGATTGTAAGGGCTGGAAGTGGGTATTTAGTGCGAAACATATCGAATTTCTTCCATGTCATGGATGGATTCTGACTCCTTCGATTGATCCATTTGAAGAAGATTCTTACTGCTTCTTCTACAAATGCTTTTATGTATTCGAAGTTAAAGGAAACACCGTAGTATTGGATGTGTCCTCTCAGTTTCGAGCAGAATGTTTTCCACAACGGGACTAATTTAATAGTGTTTCTTTTCTCTTTTATCCAATTTGCAACCCTTTTTATTTTGGTCACAAATCTTTTCTTCGCAGTCTTTACTTTTGGTATCCATTTTCCTAATCTTGTTTTCCCGAAAAAGAATGTGAAACCTAAGAAATCGAAAGTACCTTGTTGTATACCTTGTCGGGCTTTTACCACCGAGAAGGGGACAACTTTAGTTTTATCTTTGTTCAATTTAAGTTTAAATTTTGCAAGACGTTTATCTAGTACTTCCAAGATTCTTTTGGCATCTCCTTCTTTTTCACAACAGATGATTGCATCATCTGCGTATCTGAACAGCTTTACTATTCCTCGACAATTTGGTTGAACATTTTCTTCAATCCAGGTGTCTAATACGTAGTGTGCATAGATATTCGACATGATTGGGCTACATACCGATCCCTGAGGAACACCTTCTTCTGTTATTTTAAGTTCTCCATCTGATAAAATGCCTGCTTTGAACATTCTTATGATGTATCTCATGAACTTGGGATCTTTAATTTTCATTCGCATGAAATCTTCCAGGATCTTATGATCTATGGTACCAAAGAAGTTTGCCATGTCGATATCAATGACTGTTTCAATTTCATTTCTAAAAAGAAATTTATGCAGTGCTTTAATAGCATCATGGCAGCTCTTACCGGGTCTAAAACCAAATGAACAGTCTTTAAATATTGGATCATATATGTTCTCCAATATTTTCCCTGTCTGCATCTGGATTATTTTATCTTCAAAGTTACTGATACCGAGTGGTCGATAGGCTCCTGGCTTATCTTCCTTCTCGATAAGTACTTCTCTTATATTCCCAGGTCTGTAGGCCATCTTCTTCATGCGATCGAGAAGGTTATTTAGGTTTCTTATGAGATTTTCCCCATAATGTTCTTTTGTAACCTTATCAATTCCAACCGCTTTCTTCCCGTCAAGCTTATGGAAGCATTTTAGAAGAGACTCCTCATTATAGAAATGCATCAGAGCCGTAAATTCTTTATGAGGGTCTTTTGCAGAGAGCCAAGCTACTCTTTCAAGTTTTGTATCCGTATCCCATATGGGTTTTGGAGTCTCTATTGTACTCATACGTTTCCTTATTCAGATTGATTAATGCCGAGGATTCCTTCCCTCCAGTAACTCCGCAAAGACTCACGTCTCCTTGTTCGCCCCTTCATCGGTACTACGAATCCATCTGCCATCCTGTCGCCATCCCGAGCTGCTCACTGTTACATTTGCAGATCAGTACTTCTTCCTTGAAGAGCTAAGGACTTCCCACGTTCACCATTTTATCTTCGATACATGCCCTGTTCACCGACCCCGAGGAGCTGTATATCTCATTCCCTATAGCGAGATATATAGTAATGCCTTCCGTCAACACTCACAGCGTCGGCCTCCTAAAAGTTATCTATAACGGGGCTCAATCACACGGCCTGCATCTTCCCTGTCATACGCTTAACTCAATTCGTTACCTCCTAGAGTCCAATGACTCGGTATAGCAAGTTTGGGTTTAACTCCCTAGTGACGACTTACACGTCACTGATAAAATAGCGCCTCGTGGCGCACGAGTGACTCGATTTATCGAGTCTTTCGACCTGGAATTTATTACAGGTCTGTTATTGGGTAGCTATGAACATAGTTATCATTGAATTCGCCCGTAATAAATTCCGGGGCGAAAGACTCGATAAATCGAGTCACTCCAAAAGTTCGGATCTTGCTTGATATTGGTTGCTTGGGTATGCTTATAGCATAAACAAGGGAGTCGAAAATGAACCCAAATTTCACTGACGCAGTCACCCAAGCTTTACAACAAGCATTCTCGGATGCA
The DNA here is from genome assembly GCA_963822595.1 of Waddliaceae bacterium. GTDB lineage: Bacteria > Chlamydiota > Chlamydiia > Chlamydiales > Waddliaceae > CAVRUH01. The sequence goes on from CAWGIG010000001.1 coordinate 207,318, forward strand.
CAACGCAGAAACAATACCGAAGTTACCGAAAACCACCTCTTGTGGGCTTTTTTGTCCGATGCCAATGGATATTTTAGCAACATCCTCACAGCCTTAAATCTTGATCCTAGCACACTACAAGATCAAGTGGTTGCAAACCTGGATAAACTACCCACCTTAACGCAACCTACTTCAGAGCCTCCCCCTGCCAGCCGCTCCCTCCACGGCCGCATCACCGATGCGCAGCAAATCGCGGCTCATTGGAAAGATTCCTATATCAGCAGCGATCATTTTTTGCTCTCCTACTGGAAAAATGGCGGAGCTCCTTTTTCCACCTGGAAAAATCAGTCCGGTGTTGATATAAAGAAATTAGAAGAACAAATTAAAAAAATCAGAGGTGAACGACATATGGATTCCCCATCAGCAGAAAGCAACCTACAAGCTATTGAAAAATATTGCAAAAATTTAACAGGACTAGCAAAAGCCGGAAAACTCGACCCCGTTATCGGCCGTGACGAGGAAATTCGCCGTACCATGCAAGTCCTTTGCCGCAGAACAAAAAATAACCCGATGCTTATCGGAGAACCCGGGGTCGGTAAAACGGCGATAGCAGAAGGTCTTGCGCTCCGTATTGTCCAGCATGATGTTCCCGATTCGCTGAAAGATAAACAACTGATGACTTTAGACATGGGCACTCTCGTAGCCGGCACAAAATTCCGGGGTGAATTTGAAGAGCGGCTAAAAGGTATTCTGCAGGAAGTTGAAAAAGCCGAAGGAAATATCATCCTATTCATTGACGAAGTGCACACGCTTATCGGTGCAGGAGCTGCTGAAGGATCGATGGATGCCGCTAACCTGTTGAAACCTGCACTTGCCAGAGGCACGCTCCATTGCATCGGCGCCACCACATTGGGAGAATACCAAAAGTACATCGAAAAAGATCCCGCACTCGAACGTCGCTTTCAACCTGTCATGGTCCTAGAACCTTCTTTAGAAGATTCCATGGCTATATTGAGAGGGTTACGCGAAAGATATGAAATCTTTCACGGAGTCCGCATCACCGAGGGAGCCATTCACGCTGCCGTATACCTTTCATACAGATATATTCCTGATAGAAGGCTCCCTGACAAAGCCATTGACCTTATCGATGAAGCCGCAAGCTTAATTAAGATGCAGCTTGGCAGCAGGCCGCTTCCGATAGATCAAAAGGAAAGAGAACTGTCCTCCCTCATCGTGCAACAGGAAGCTTTGCGAAGGGAGCAAGGATCAAAAGTCGAAATTGAAAAACTCGATGAAAAAATTGCGCAAATTAAAGAAGACCTAAAATCGCTAAGGCAACGATGGGATAGCGAGAAAGTTCTCTTGCAATCCGTGAAAGATAAAAAAGATAAACTTGAAAAAATGCGTTTCCAAGAAGAAGAACTGGAAAGAAAAGCAGAATATAATGAGGTTGCTATCCTTCGTTACCAAAAGATTCCCGAACTTCAAAAGGAAATTGAAGAGGCCGAAAAGAAACTTTATGAAAAACCTGATCGTCTTCTACAAGAAGAGGTCGATGAAAATCTCATCGCCCATATCGTTTCGAAATGGACCGGAATACCCGTCACAAAAATGCTCGAAGGTGAAACACAACGATTGCTCCATCTTGAGGATGAACTCGGAAAGCGCGTTATCGGACAAAAATTTGCTATTCAAGCTGTCAGCGAAGCTATCCTAAGATCAAGATCGGGTCTTGGTGATCCAGGGCGTCCAATGGGAGTCTTTCTATTCTTAGGACCTACAGGTGTGGGTAAAACAGAATTGGCAAAAGCCCTTGCAGAACTCCTCTTCAACCAAGAAGAAGCGATGATTCGACTGGATATGTCCGAATACATGGAGAAACATTCGGTATCACGCATGGTGGGATCTCCACCGGGATATGTTGGTTATGAAGAAGGTGGCCAGTTGACCGAAGCGCTTAGACGACGTCCCTATTCTGTGGTTCTTCTTGATGAAATAGAGAAGGCCCATCCCGATGTATTTAACATTTTGTTGCAGATCTTTGATGACGGTCGCATAACCGACAGCAAAGGCCGTACGGTAAATTGTAAGAATGCCTTATTTATCATGACTTCGAATTTAGGATCGAACCTTCTTCTTGAGAAGATGGAAAAATCTCCATCTAAGATGACTAAAGAATCCATAATGGAGCTTCTTGAACCTGTAATCCGCAGTCATTTTCGACCTGAATTTGTCAATCGTTTGGACGAGATCCTCCCCTTCTTACCATTAAAGAAGGAAGAGATGAAGGAAATTGTCGATATTCAGTTGGAACATTTGGTTGATAGATTACACGACAAAGAGATATCTCTGAAGTGGACACCAGAAGTGGTATCGATGCTTGGGGAGAAGGGCTATGATCCCGTATTTGGGGCGCGGCCGCTGAAAAGATTGATCCAGCAGGATGTTATTAATATGTTATCGAAAGCAATCCTTGAAGGAAAAATAACGCCAAAGAGCAGCATTAAGCTCCATTGTAAAGGCGAAGTTGTAACGTGGGCCAAAGCCGACTAAGGATATTCATACTCCAATACAAAAAATAACAAGATAGGCATGATCAGCACATAGACACAGAATAACAGGATAAGCAGGATCGCTAGCGGCAGGATTAAAAAAGGATAAGAAAGAAAAAAACAATGAATTGGAAGTTACTTTCAAAAAGATTTCTTTCTTATCTTTTTTTCTTATCCTTTTTTAATCCTGCCGCTTGCGATCCTGCTTATCCTGTTATTTTTGTCTATGCGATAGTCTTCTCCGCGTCCCGGCGCCTCCGCGTCTCCGCGTTGAGACCCTTCACATAAGAAAAAGGGTTCAACGCAGAGTCGCGGAGACGCTGAGACGCGGAGAAGACTATCGAAAAAGGATAAGAAAGAAAAAAAAAATGAATTGGAAGTTACTTTCAAAAAGATTTCTTTCTTATCTTTTTTTCTTATCCTTTCTAATCCTGCCGCTTGCGATCCTGCTTATCCTGTTATTTTTGTCTATGCGATAGTCTTCTCCGCGTCCCGGCGCCTCCGCGTCTCCGCGTTGAGACCCTTCACATAAGAAAAAGGGCTCAACGCAGAGTCGCGGAGACGCTGAGACGCGGAGAAGACTATCGAAAAAGGATAAGAAAGAAAAAAACAATGAATTGGAAGTTACTTTCAAAAAGATTTCTTTCTTATCTTTTTTTCTTATCCTTTTTTAATCCTGCCGCTTGCGATCCTGCTTATCCTGTTATTTTTTGTATTGGAGTGTGATTATTGGAGCGTGATTAAGGTGAATTATACGCTGTCGTCTTGTTCTTCGAGGAAGGTTTGGGCGCCTTGCAGAAGATAGGCAGCGAGGACAGGGTCGCCTTCATAGGTCATTTCCACCTGCATCTTTCCGTCAGCGGTCGGCGTATTACACGTGACTAGCACGTAGCAATTATGATCCTTTGACAGCTCAGCCTTTATTTCTTCGCTAATTTTACTCATGAATTAATATGTAAACGATAAAAAAACATTTGTCAATCTTCATTTATTACTTTAAAGTCAAATTAGGATAAAAAAGTGAAAAAATGAAGAATTTGATACAAAAAATCGATGAAGATAGAGAGGAAATGACCTCCCTATTAATCAAATGGTCGAATATTAACTCGGGAACAGAAAATATCCAGGGGCTAGCCCTCATGTTACAAGCCCTTAAATCTTCCTTCAAAAAACTTCAAGGGGAGATGCATGAAATCCCCCTCCCGCCTAAAAAGAAAATCGACTCTAACGGTAAAATAATCGAAACCCCTCTGGGTAAAGCACTTTTGATTCAAAAACATAGCGATGCACCCATAAAAGTTTTTCTCGGAGGCCATATGGATGTCGCCTTAGCCCCCCATCAACCCTTTTTCGAATGTAAACAAATAGACTCCAATACTTTACATGGTTTGGGAGTCGCGGATATGAAAGGAGGACTCGTCATCCTCTTAAAAGCTTTAGAAACTTTGGAAAATAGTCCTCTTGCGGGTAAAATTGGTTGGACAGTTCTAATTAATCCAGATGAAGAAATTGGATCCCCCGGATCCGCGCCACTCTTTACGCAATTCGCTAAGGATCATCGATTTGGATTAATTTTCGAGCCCTCATTGCCTGATGGGAATCTCGTCAGCGCGCGAAAGGGCTCACTTACCTACACAGCCATTGCACGGGGTAAATCTGCTCATGCGGGAAGAGATTTTCATCTAGGAAAAAATGCTTTAACAGCCATTGCAAGATTTGCTATTGCCTCAGATGCCTTGACGTATGAAGAAAAAGGGACTACAGTGAACATTGGAAAGATAGAGGGTGGGGGACCTACAAATATTGTTCCCGATCTCGGCATCTGTCGACTGAATATAAGGTCAAAGAGCCCTCAAGGAATGCAAGAAGTCCAGGAAAAATTACAACAACTGGCTCAAGAAATGAATATTGAACTTTTTCTAGATAACATAAAACCTGTAAAAGCCTTCGATGAAAAGACTGAAGCATTATTTCATCGCCTTTACAAACATGGGGAAAAATTCGGCTATCATTTGAGCTGGAAGGAATCCGGAGGAGTTTGCGATGGAAACACATTAGCAGCTGCAGGGATTCCGACTATCGACACCTTAGGCATTGTAGGAGGTGGTCTCCACACTACGGACGAATATGCGCATATTGATAGTTTAACCGAACGAGCAAAGTGGGCGGCATCATTACTATTCGAGGAGGCAGGATGGACACTTTAACACATCAAGCAAAATTAAAGCATGATCATCGTGTCGCTGAAGCCAAGAAACTTCTCTTAGATGCAGTCAGAGACCAGCAAAAAGATATCACGGGAATCAAAACCTCCAAATCCGAATTGAAAACAAGCTACGAGCAGGCGATCAAAACCTTTTGCAACGATAGAGGAGGAGATCTTTTCTATCCCTATATCGGAAGCGGATTCGGCAAAGGACCTTTTGTAGAACTTCTCGATGGAAGTATCAAATACGATATGATCGTTGGCGTTGGAGTGCATCATTTCGGACATAATCATCCCGAAATTATGTCTGCAGTTATAGATGCTGCAATCAGCAATACTGTAATGCAAGGAGGGCTGCAACAGAATGCAGACAGCGTCGAGCTTACAGAATTGTTAATCAAAGAATCAAAGTTGGATCACTGTTACATATCCACTTCGGGAGCCACTGCAAACGAAAATGCTCTTAAAATAGCCTTACAAAAAAATTTCCCGGCTAGCAGGATATTAGCATTTGAAAGGGGTTTTACAGGCCGGTCTTTGATTCAATTAGATATTTCTGATAAAGCTTCAAACCGCGAAGCAATGCCTAATTACGCTCATGTAGATTATGTACCCTTTTACGATTCTAAAAAACCGGAAGAAAGCACTAAGAAGGCAGTAGAAGTTCTTAAATCGCATTTGGCAAGATACCCTAAACAACATGCTTTGATGTGTTTGGAACTCATTCAAGGTGAGGGCGGATGCTACCCCGGTTCTAAAGAATTCTTTGTTGCTCTCATGAAAATATTGAAAGAAAACAATATAGCCATATTTATCGACGAGGTGCAAACCTTTGGAAGAACGACGAAACTATTTGCTTTCCAGCATTTTGAACTCGATGAATATGCCGACATCGTCACAATAGGAAAGTTGGCTCAAGTGTGCGCGACCCTATTCAAAACCGAATGGAAACCCAAACCCGGTTTAATTGCTCAGACCTTTACGAGCAGCACAGCGGCTATCAAAGCATCAAAAACCATTATCCAGATGATATTTAAAGACCACCTTTTGGGCGCTGATGGAAAAAACATGGCTGTCAATAAACAGTTCTCAAAAAATTTCGAAGATATTTCGAAACGCAACCCAAATATGTTAAGCGGACCTTTCGGTCTCGGTGGAATGATCGCATTTACACCTTTAGGTGGGAGTGCCGCAAAAGCAAAAGAATTTAATCTAGCGCTTTTTCATGAAGGTGTTCTTAGCTTCGGCGCCGGCGCTAACCCCTATAGAACCCGTTTTCTACCTCCTATAGGTGCCCTATCCCCTGAAGATATCGATGCAGTTTCCCAAATTATAGAAAAAACAATTAGGAAATTATGTACATAATAAGACCTATAAAAAGTGAAGATTTAAATTCTTTTCACAACTTTGCGATGCAAGCTACTATAGGAATGAATAACCTTCCGAAAAATCCCGAATTGTTAGAGAAAAAAATAAAACTCTCTTTAGAGTCATTTAAAAAAATTGCCCATGCTCCTCAAGATGAATTTTATATTTTTGTTCTTGAAAACGTAGATACAAAAGAAGTCGTGGGCACGTGCGCGATAAAAGCAAAAACAGGATCTCCAGATCCATTTCATTTCTATAAGATCGTAACGATACATCCCCATTCCAATGAAGCAATCGTGCCCAAAGAAATGCAGTTGCTTCAAGTGGTCAGCTATACGAATGGACCTTCAGAGGTTTGTGGGATTTTTCTGGATCGGAAATCGAGAAAAGAAAAACTCGGACGTCTCCTTTCCTTATGTCGCTTCCTTTTCATTGCTTCCTTTCCACAAAGATTCAAGAGAACTATCGTTGCCGATATGAGAGGGGTCATCGATGTCAAAAAAAACAGTTCTCCCTTCTGGGAAGGTGTCGGATCTAATTTTACTAATCTTTCTTTCACTGATGTAATGAAAAGAATGGACTCGAGTAAATCCTTCATCATTGATATCTTACCCCAACATCCCATCTATGTTTCGCTCATTCCTAAATTTGCACAAAAAGTGATGCAAAAAGTCCATATGACAACAAAGCCTGCTCTCAAAATGCTCATGAATGAGGGTTTCAAATATTCCGGAGAAATCGGTGTTTTTGACGGGGGTCCCTTGATCAAAGCAGAAACGAACGAAATCGACTGTATTAAAAATTCTCACTTAGACAACATCCACGAGATTATATCCGAACCCGTTTCTTGGAATAACTATCTTATCTGTAACAACGTAATCGATTTTAAGGCATGTGTAGGTCAACTTAAACGTCGTGGAAACAATGAAGTCATTATTACTCAATCGGTGGCAGAAGCCTTGCAGGTAAAAAAGGGAGATCTCATCCGATGGACAAAGTGAAAACGTTTGTATCAACCAATCCGGCAACAGATGAAGTTATTTGGACAGGAAAGGAATCAACGCCATCAGATATCGATGCAGCCATAGCCAAAGCGCAGAAAGCCTTTGCAACCTGGTCTCTCACATCCATTGAAAATCGAATTGCCATTTTAAGAAAATTTCAAAATCTTCTCAAAGAATCCAAAGACTTCCTCGCTGAAATGATTTCAAAAGAAAATGGAAAACCCTTTTGGGAAGCGCGCACAGAAGTAGATTCTATGATCACAAAGGTCGATTTTACAATCGATGCCTACCAAGATCGTTGTAAGCAACTCATTCGACAACAACCTGCCGGCCTCTCTATCACGCGTCATAAGCCCCATGGGGTTGTCGCCGTCTTCGGACCATTTAACTTCCCAGGACACCTTCCTAACGGCCATATCGTTCCCGCTTTACTCGCCGGCAATACAATCGTGTTTAAACCGAGCGAACTGACCCCTTGGTTCGGTGAAGAAACGGTCAAAATTTGGAAAAAAGCTGGACTCCCCGACGGTGTTCTCAATATCGTTCAAGGGGGTCCGGAAGTCGGAAAATATCTCATCACACACTCCGGTATTCACGGCGTTTTCTTTACAGGAAGCTGGAAGACAGGAAAAATCATCAGCGAACAATTAGTGAATCATCCCGAAAAAATACTAGCCTTAGAACTCGGAGGCAACAATCCTCTCATTGTTGGCAAAACGAAAGATGTGGATGCTGCAGCCTATGTTATTGCTCAGTCAGCGTATATTACCTCGGGTCAAAGGTGTACCTGCGCGCGAAGATTAATTATTCCATCCAATAGCGACGGAGACCTTCTTCTCGATAAATTGAAACAACTCATAGGAAAAATCCGCGTTGGAAAATATGATGATAAACCCGAACCCTTTTTAGGGCCCCTCATTTCCAAAGCTGCCGCAGCAAAACTCATGGAAGTACAAGATTCGCTTATAAAAAATGGCGCAAAGCCAATTATCCGCATGGAAAGAAAAGAAGATAGCGCTTTTCTAACCCCAGGATTAATAGATGTTACAAATATTCAGAATCGTCCCGATGAAGAGTTTTTTGGTCCCTTTTTGCAAGTCATCCGCGTAAATAGCCTCGAAGAAGCAATCAAAGAAGCAAATAACACAGGATATGGGTTAACGGCTGGCATCATTTCTAATTCGAAAGAAGAATATGAAAAAACATTAACAGGTGTCCGTGCGGGGCTCATCACTTGGAATAGCCCAACAACAGGAGCCTATGGCTCAGCACCCTTCGGTGGCATCGGACAAAGCGGCAATTATAGGCCCAGCGGGTACTACGCTATCGATTACTGCTGCTTTCCTGTCGCCTCTGTCGAAAATGAAAATCTATCGTTGCCAAGTAAATTTTTACCAGGAATAGAAATCAAATGAATCAAAACGGTTTTGAAGTTAATTTCGACGGGATCGTAGGTCCCACACATAACTATAGCGCTCTTTCCTACGGAAATGTAGCTTCCATGCAACATGGGAAACAAACTTCCAACCCCCGGGCAGCAGCCCTTCAAGGACTGGAAAAGATGAAATTAGCTTGCGGATCTCGGTGTCAAACAAGCGGTACTTCCTCCCCACGAAAGACCCCATTTACCCTCATTGAGAGCTTTAGGCTTCACAGGAGCCGACAGAAATATCCCCGGAAAAGCGTTTAAGGTAGCTCCGGACATTCTGTTTCAGCTATCTTCAGCAGCCCCTATGTGGGCAGCAAATGCTGCCACTATCACTCCTTCGATAGACAGCATCGACAATCACGTCCACTTCACACCTGCCAATCTTTGCACGATGTTTCACAGATCTATCGAATGGGCAACAACTTCCAATGTATTAAAAGCAATATTTCCAGACCCCATTTACTTTACACACCACGCACCACTTCCTCCGGGAGAATATTTTCCCGACGAAGGCGCTGCTAATGTCACTCGCTTCTGCAACGATATTGTGGGTGTCGGAGTTCATTTATTAGTCTTTGGTAAATACACCATGAGAACTAACACCATGCTCCCTGCTAAATTCCCATCAAGACATGCCTATGAAACCACTCAATCAATCATTCGTTCACACCAACTTTATCCTGAACGGGTCATCGTCGCCCAACAGCATCCTAATTCCATTGATAAAGGGGTTTTCCATAATGACGTTATCTCAGTAAGCAACAAAAATGTATTTTTTTACCATTCTCAAGCGTTCCTCGATCAAGAATACGTATTGGACGATATTCGTAAAAAAGTGGGAAAATTTTGCGATATTCCCCCGATTTTTATCGAGGTCCACGCAGATAAAATTCCTATGGGGATGGCTGTACAAACCTACTTATTCAATTCCCAGATTGTGACAACTCCCGATGGCATGATGGCAATGATCTGTCCCGAAGAATGCAAAAAATACGACGAAGTGGTCCAATTTCTTAATCAACTTGAAAAGACCCCCGGAACCCCTATCGAATCCATTCATTATGTCAACCTTAGCCAAAGCATGCAAAATGGGGGCGGCCCAGCCTGCTTAAGAAACCGTATTGTGCTCAATCAAAAGGAATTGAACGCAACAAATCCCGCAGTATTTTTGGATGAAAAACTCTACAAACGAATCGGCGATTGGATCAATAAACACTATAGGGATAGTCTCAATCCCGAAGATTTAGCCGATCCCAAACTAGTCGATGAATGCCAATCAGCTCTCAATGAACTTACTCAAATATTGAAAATCGGTTCGATTTATAGCTTCCAAAGGTAAAAATGGAATCTCTCTTTCAAGAAATCGATAACGCAATATCCGGTGAAGTACGCCACGACAGCGTTTCCCTATGGTCTACAGTGTAGATGCCTCTATTTTCGAAATAGCTCCCCTTGGTATTGTCATCCCAAAAACTGTCGAAGATATCATCCAAACAGTTCTTATCGCAAAAAAACATAACATCCCTCTGATTCCGCGCGGAGCCGCCACAGGCATTGTCGGAGGGTGCATCGGAAATGGACTGATCATCGATACTTCGATGTATCTCAACCGTATCATCGATGTGAATTTCGACGAAGAATACGCGATTGTTGAACCCGGAGTTGTCCAAGACGATTTAAACGAGCTGCTAGGAAAGAAAGGCTATCGCCTGGGCCCCAATACCTCCACGGGTAATCGGGCGACACTTGGTGGCATGGTTGCAAATAATTCCGCCGGTTCCCACGCCCTCATCTTTGGACGCATGGTCGACCATGTCCTCGAGCTAGATATGATTCTTGCCTCCGGACAACTCACGCATTTCGATGATAAAGGAGGTCATGGACACATCTACGATGTTATCCAAAAAATTCTAAATGAATACAAAGAGGATATAGAACGTCATTACCCGAATATTCCTCGTCGGGTCAGCGGATATAATCTCGATGAACTCATCAAAAATCAACCTCTCAACCTATGCAAAGTCATTACAGGTTCGGAGGGTTCCTTAGGAATTATTACAAAAATCAAAGTGCGTATCTGTAAGAAAACTCAATTCTCCGGCGTTTGTGTCCTTCATTTCGATGATATGATCGAAGGAATGCGTTCCATTGAAAAAATATTAGAACACAAACCTATTGCCGTCGAAATGATCGACAATCGTATCATCGAGATGGGGAAGCTTTCTCCGCAGCTCAAGAACAAAATGCAATGGCTGAGAGGTCACCCTGAAGCCATATTCGTCGTAGAACTCGATGGAAACAGCATTGACGTTGTTAAAATGAAATTAGATAAGCTAGCAGCTGAAAACATTTCTAAAACACAGGTTATTTTAACCGATCCTGTGGAGATCTCTCATATTTGGGAAGTGCGGAAGTCCGGACTTGGTCTTCTTCTTTCAAAAAGATCCTACAATAGAGCCATAGCATTCATTGAAGACATCACGCTGCCACCTCTTAAGCTAGCATCCTTTATGGTGGAATTCCGCAGCTACCTTAAAAAAATGGGCAAGGATGCAGGAATCTACGGCCATGTTGCTTCCGGAGCTATGCACCTACGTCCTTATATGGATCTCAGAAATCCTGAGGAAGTCAAACTCATGGAGCAAATCATGAATGAGGTCGCCGATATGCTTATCAGATATGGCGGCTCCCTCAGTGGTGAGCATGGAGATGGGCTGCTTCGTTCGTGGCAGAATAAAAAGCTGTTTGGAGACAGAGTCTATGAAGCTTTTATTTTATTGAAGCAGGCTTTTGATCCCGATAATCTAATGAATCCTGGAAAGGTTGTCGGTGACCACCCTGTACATCAGGATTTAAGATTGAGTCCTCAATCGCACATGCATGAAATTTCAACCTTCCTAGACTTTAGTCAAGAAGGCGGTTTCAGTTTATCTGCAGATATGTGCAATGGGAATGGGTCCTGCAGAAAAAAAACAGGGGTGATGTGTCCCTCTTTTCAGGCATCCCATGATGAATATGACACCACTCGCGCAAGAGCCCAAACGCTTCGATCGATCATTCACGGTAAACTCCCCATGGAGGATCTCACCGGAGATGCTATGGTCGACGTTCTTGATTTATGCATCGAATGCAAGGGATGTAAAAAGGAGTGTCCCTCGCAAGTTGACATGGCGAAAATGAAGTCGGAGATCCTCTTTCAGCATCAAGAGAAGCATGGTTACTCTCTTAGAAGCAGAATGATTGCTTCTCTCGGAACCTTGAATTCCTTTGGTTCGCTGATACCTTCCCTATACAATGCAATGATTCACACGAAATTCATTAAAAAAGTTCTGGGACTCTTTGGCATTTCCGAAGAAAGGGACCTCCCCTTGCTAACGAAAAAGAGATTTTCGAAATCGCAAACGAAGTTTTCGGAAGGAAATCCTGTTGTCCTTTTCAGCGACACTTACACCGAATTTCATTACACTGAAATTGGTGAATCAGCGAAAGAAGTGTTAGAGAAGTTAGGATATTCCGTGATTGTGCCTCCCTGGGATTGCTGTGGAAGACCATTAATTTCGAAAGGATTTCTTAAGCAGGCGAAATCAAAAGCCGAAAAGTTGATAGATGTTTTACATGCGTATGCGATAAAAGACTATCCAATTATTGTTCTTGAACCGAGTTGTTTATCAGCCATTCAAGATGATTACCAGGGTTTGCTTGGATACACCCATGAGAAATTGCAGAAGGTGATGAAGGCTTGCATTTCTTTTGATAGCTTTATCGATGGTAAGCTGCCTGAGAAGGAATATTCTGAAACTTTTAAAGTTCAGCTTCATGGGCATTGCCATCAAAAGGCCTTGGTGGGTACGGAGCCGACACATAGAGTCCTTAAAGCAATGGGGTGTACGGTAGTTGAAATCCCGACAGGTTGTTGTGGGATGGCAGGGTCGTTTGGATATGAAAAAGAGCATTATGATTTTTCGATGAAGATTGGAGAGCTCCAGCTTTTTCCTGCAATCCGATCAAGTCGAGAATTTACCTGGATTGTGGCGAATGGTGTCTCTTGCCGCACTCAAATTCAGGATGGAACCAATCGCAAAGCCCTCCACCTTGCTCAAGTCGTCGCCAAACTTCTGTAAAATAAAAAAAGAGGCCAGAATGGCCTCTTGTCAGACGCTTACTGCATTACACAATTACTTTCTTTATCTGAATCGGACGACTCTTCATCCTTTCTCATTATAAGTTCTTCAATTACTATTTCAGTAGGCACCACCATTAGTTTTGCGAGACTTATACTTACTTGATTTTTCATTTCATCCATTTGGTTTTGAAAATTATCATTCAATCGAACAATACCATCGAAATTTAGTCGCGGTGCTCTTTCGAAAAGCCTTTCATTTAAACCCATTTGTGAGTCCACAATCTGTCTTAATCTAATATGCGCATCTTCTTCCAAGTTTGGGAATTTTGGTAATGGTTCAAGCCTCTCAAAAGGATCCCGGGGTGGAGGTGGGGCCACAGAAACCTGAGGCATTTGCCACGGGACATCAATAAAATACTGTCGATTAACTTTTCCACACATAGCTGCTTTGAGGAGTAGTTTTCTTTCTCGTTCAGTATATACGTAAAAATTCTGGCAACAACGCGCAAGACTATACACTTTTTTAACAACTTCTAAAAAGCTCTTCTTTTCAAAGATAAATTTTTCACCGTTCAATAAGCGCCCTGTATCCTCTGCACCTGTTAAGGGCTGCCCCATAATTCTTACTTTATAATCAGTAAAAGAACGTAACTGCCCACATCCTAAATGGTTAAAAATTATTCTCCAAACATCGCGTGGGACGAGGATAGTCATTGGAATTTCTCTCTCTTTAGGAATAATTTCCCCACTTGGAATCCCCAAGTTGCCATTTACAGGACTTAATTCGCTTCCTTGCATAATTATTTTTCCTTATTTAAGGGGGCTAAACAGCCCCGATTATTTTATATCTTTTATTTTCTTAAAATTCGAAATTCTGGATTATTTCTCAGTCTTCTTAATACATAAGAGAGCTAATTCTCTCAAAGCTTCGACACTCATCTTATCTTTGTTAATGAATTGAATGTTTCCTGTTCCAGTTTTTCTTATCTTCCTGCTTAACCGCAAAAGGGACATTGTTGGTTGATGTTGTTGTGGGGTTGAATTGCATGATTATTCTCCTTAAATTAATACTTGTTAAAAATAAAATAAACACTTTCCGTTTTATTTAATATAAATAATTATAACAAAATAATATTAAGATTCCATAAAGATAAAAAATATTTTAGGAAAAGAACGGTAAAGTTTGACCCCCAAAGCATCAACTTCATCCTATACTGCCCGTTCTCTACGGAATTTTTATTTGATCTTTATACAATCTTTAAATAAATAATAAAATTAATTGTTTATATTAATTCTGTAAAATATTCAAAAGATGTATAATATAAATAGATAATAACAAAATTATTTTCAACATCGGAGGTTTATATGTCTTCTATACATCCAGAGTCATCTCAGCCGACCTCAAGCACTCAGCCACCAGAAAGTAAAAGAAAAGAGGGTGAGATTTTCCTCTGGGACCCACGAAACTCAAGGCCATGACATTTCAGAAATCCAAACCAGGCCCGATATAGAGGCGACGGATAAACTAGCGAAAACTACGTTACCAAATATAAATTGGTCCAGCATTAGGGAAGCTCTCAAAAATACTCATGACGCCGTTTGGATACGCCTAAAGGAATTCAAAGACGCGTTACATCTTCCCGGGAAAAAAGATAATGCCACTGCAACAACGAAAACAAATGATATATCTCCACAAGAAGACGACGATACTGAGCCAATGTTTTTGCCTGAAAGAGGAAACATCTTAGAACTTAATGACATATCTACCGGAATTCTAAATCCAAGAGATAGTTCAATAAAAGATGGTGAATTAAATGTAATTCATGATCCTAATGAAACTTTAATTTTAGATACCCCCGAACAAAAGAATTACAAACCCAGTTCGCAAGATTTATCTTCGGTAAGTAGTCTTTTGAAACAATTAAAATCAGACATGAAGTTGAAGCTCGTCGGGGAAACGGAATTTAGAATAGCCCAAAGAGAGCGTGGTGCAGCTAAATTGGACGTGAAAACAGGAACGAGCGAATCCTCATACACAGCTATAGATGTATTATTAAAAAAAATGGAAGCTGCTGAATCAGATCCCAAAGTCAACAAAAACGAAAAAGAAAACTTGCTCAATATGATGAACAATCTCCGCGGATCAGATTGGGGCAAAGCAGTTCTGCAAAATAACTATACATTAAACAAAAGAGCCATTGCTCTAGAATCGAAACTGAAAACGAGTGACGAACCTGGAGCAAAACAAATGCTCACAGACTTAAAAAGAGACGTGACAGTCCTGAGTGATCCTGAAAAAAAACTCCATTTAGAAGGAAATACTTTAACTTCAAGAGATCGATCTAAAATAACATTACTAGACGTCAATGTCGGAAAAAGTGAAGAGGCTCAGCTAGCAGTCTTCACAATTATTACTGGCCTAGAGGGCGCCATTAACAAAGTTGGTCTCACAAAAGAAGCAATAGACATCCTACGAACTCTCGAAGGTTCAGAATGGGCATTATCAGCGATCAGTAAAGATGATAACCTTAGTGCTATATATCGTAATATAAAGATTGATAATCAAGTAAATCCAATTCTACTACAGGACTTAAAAAACAAGATCGAGAGTTTACAATCGCCAGTAAAATTGTCTGTTATGCAATCTCTGTACGATGATTTAAAAAGTTATGTTGATGAATATGACCCAAAATTACATGGTCGTGACTATACCGCTGCTATTAGCTCAAGTAAAAACAAGTTGATTGATCTTTTACCAAAGGGTGATGCTAAAACCGATCCAGAACGTCAATTATTTGATCAATTGGGTAGAGTCGATATCCCTCTAGATGAAAAAAGGGTAAAACCCGTTTTAGCCAGTTTTGTTGAATTTGGTAGACAGGGTGGTCAAACATACCTTGAAAATCTATTTAACATAGTCCATGAGGAACCCATTCCAAAGGGAGACGAGAAAGACAACAAACGCTTTCTGTTAGTTGGGGATAGGAAAATGTTCCTACCTTCTTTCAAAGAAGCCTTTAGGGTAGCTAGTAAAGCTACAGCATTTAATCAGGTCCCTGTTCCAGTTCGAACTGTCTTTGAGGATGCAGAAGTACTAGGGAAGAGCCTGATAGATGACATGCAAAAAAATAATTCACCATTACATAACCAGGCCGTTAAAGCGCTGGATCTCTTAAAAAAAGCTATGGATGAAACAGGAAATAAGGCGAGAGATTATCAAAAATTCTATGCGGCTGTAAAACAATTGTCCGACTTAGCCGATCGTTACGTAGCAAAAAGTGAAATTAACGCTAAACTGGATGAAAAAGCTGCAAGTCTCCCAAAAGGAATAGATATAGAAGTTGTGAGGAAACATATGTCCAGCGAATTAAAACAAAAGGAAAACATTACAGAAGAAGATATTGAAGTTGCTTTTGAAAATGCTTTTTATAAAGCAGGAGATAAATTATTTTAACATCCTAGGTTCTGTCTTAAGAAAGGGGTCAATCGTTTGGCCCCTTTTGTTTTCTTCATAAGTCTGTAAGTTTTTTGTGACTTTACGATCTTTCAACCGCGGGAGCTTTGACGAAGCCCTAGAGCCAAATTTTGAGTTCAATTCGGTATAATCTTGCTAAACAATATTCAATCCATTATTATTCTTATTATTTTTTAACCATTTAGGATTTTTATGAACCATTTTTCAAAATTAACTTACTCAGATGTAATTTTTAATTATAGTAACGAACAACAACAAGACTCTTGGATTAGTCTAAATGATAGATTAACCACCTTGAATAATCAACTTCAAAGCTCCAGAAGTCATGGCAGACGTTGGAATATCCGACAAGAAATCTCATCCGTACAACACAAAATTCTAACTTTACCTCCAGTACGCATGATCATTCCTGCCGTAGTAGCAAATGAAGGAAATATAGATCTCGACGAGCGCAGAATTGAAGAATTCAGGGCCAGAGTCATTTACCCGATCGTTCCACGTATCGTGGTAGAAGATATTGAAGGAGATCCAATAGATCCAATTCGCTACGTGCATTTGAGAGGTCGCCGCTGGAAGGCAAAATTCTTAAATCGGGGATTATTCGGATTCACTCGAAATCAAACTATAGTAGGGGGAGTCGTAATTGTAGCTGTTGTAGCTATCGCTGGCTATTTCCTTTGGAAAAATTGGGGGGGTTCTAGTTCGTCCTCTAAATCGAATTCAGGTAATAGTGGCGGTGATGGAACAATAACTTCTACTAGAAGCGTTGGTGGTAAAACTGCTTCTACTGGAAGTGATGGAGGTATAACGCTTCCTGGGAATGACGCCGGAGCAGCTGCCGCTGCCGCCGCCGCTGCTGCTGCTGCAGCAGCTGCAGCAAAGGCTGCCGCTGAGGCAGCTGCTGCAGCAATGAAACAAGCAGCACATGATTTTATAGATAATGTTGGTGATATTATGACATATTTGAATAAGCATAGCCTCGAATGGTTAAAAGATCATAAAAAAATCAGTCTATCGGTATTTGAATATTTGAAATATGTTCGGGATGTAAAAGGAAAAGATTTGTTAACTTTTTGTCAGAAGATTGCCGCTGAAAAGCTGAAACATAACGATTGGTGGGGATGGTTCCTCAGACACAACCCAGCCAAAAAACTGTATCTCGCTTAACCTCAGGCGTATCGTGGATCGGTTTTTTTGATGATGGTGCTGACATTTTTTTGGTTAAAACCTTTGTAGCCTTCGCGCCTTTGGAGATTCTCTAAATGACTCCCAACGGCGCCATAGGTCAAAAATTTCTCAGCTTCCTCATGTTTGATATATCCTTGCTCCACCAAAACATTCACCCTGTGCGGATCCACAGGCCATATCTCACCATGCGTGAACGCTTGCTTCAAGTAATCAAAATTGCTAAACGGATCCATCATCCCCACACCCAAGTGCTGCAAATGCTCTCTTAGATCGTCAAACATAAATTGAGCTTCCAAATGATGCATGCCTGCGTTCAAAATAGAGTCTCCATGCAACGCACACCAAAGCCCAACCGTTCCCAGATGCTTTATATGCGACAACGGATGATGCGCAAAATCAAGTTCCAATTCCTCCGCTGTTAAATCTAAATCCAAGAACAGAACGAGTCCACATTTCGAATTTTCCATCACCTGGGCTCCCCAACCGGCCTCAGCGCCGGCATAAAACCTTTCTCGACAATGGAATCCCAATATCTCAAACAAACGAACTAGCTGTTGAAAATGCTGGCGCGATGATCTAAACGTATGGTGATCATGATTCGCCCATCCCATTCCCATCCGATCCTGACGATTTTTTTGGATTTGCCCAGCGGTATTTCGGGCCTGCCAGAATTTACGCTCGCACTCAAGAACGATCCAAGCCGCTACATCTGCTCCGAGCATATCCACGATCTCCTCCGCGAGAGCAACGGTACGTTCCATGGATTCATCTTCATCGGATAGCTGTCTTGGACGGCTTTGCCACTTTTCTGTGGCTTCATGATATTTTTCGAGATATCCCGAATCGAGATAAGTTGGTTCCATTGTATATGTTCCGCGCCTTTCGATGACGTAAAAGGCTACATTATTTTCTGTGGAAATACAGCAGCGCCTATAAGGACTTAATGGAGACCCTTCAATCCACCCGGAGGTTCCGTGAACCATCAAAAAATCGGCAATACTTTCGACTTTTACGGCGAGTCCGCCAATAGGTTTGTCGTGATCCCGCACGATGACTCGAGGCAACTGAGCGCCGGGATGGAAAAAAACGCGATAGGATGTTGTGGCTAAATCAGATATGAATCCGGTGTCTGCAAGTTCTTGTTCGATGGCCGGAGAATACCCGACGATGACATGGTCGAGCCAATCTAATAGCCGAGTACTTGTGTGTTTAAGGAGGTCATGTTGGAAATCTGCGACAAACTCATTGTCTTCACAGCAGTTTTCAACGATTCGGTCAATAAATTCCTCAGCCTTAGGATGTCGCTCCCACATAAATACTCCCGTTTTATTGAGAGATAACCTAATACACAGTAATTTTCAATAAGTTTTGTGGTAAACTTTCTTGTATGGAGTGAATCCTTTATGTCCTTTTCATCAACTCTGGCTGATTTGAAGCAAATAACTTATGAAGGGTATTTGTCTCTAAAAGAATGAAATCCACTTCATGAAGGGATGCAATAATATGGATGAATTCTTCATTTGGGTTCTCATCGTGGATATGTACGACCAAATCTCTGTTAGGGATCTTTTTCATCTCACGAATACTTTTGAAGATCTCCGACGTTAATCCTTGAGAGCCGGATACCTCTAAGACAGCATATTTTTTGCCTCTTAGAGCCTCTTGCAATACAAAAAGATGATCCTCGTCAAAAACCTTGTTCTGAACATTATCCTGAAGCAACCTTCTCGCTAACTCGGATAGTGTCACTCTCGCACATCCGAAGTGCTCAATGGCTATTCCGGCAGCAATATTTGAGAGCTCGGTAGCTTCTCCGATTGATAATCCACTTGCCAAGGAACAGGTTAGCATCGCCAAGACTGTATCCCCGGCTCCTGTAACGTCCTTCACCTCTCGAATCTGAACAGGATAGTCTTGACGGCTTCCGTTTTTATGAAATAGAGATATTCCTGCTTCCGATCGCGTCACCATCAACACATCCGCGTCAACCGTTTTTAAAACTCGCTCAGCAGCTAACTCCAAAGGGGCATCGGGCGTCAAATTCGCCGCTGCAAAAACTTCGGAAAGATTAGGTTTTATGATTGTGGCGCCACGATATTTTGTAAAATCATACCCCTTAGGATCCACTACAACAGGTATACCTTTTTCTTTTGACACGTGAATCAAGGCTTTTAACAATTGAGCAGATAAAAATCCTTTTCCATAGTCCGATATGGCGACAACTTTTACTCCTTCAAGGAGTTCCGGTAATAGGTCTATCGCCTTTTTTTCAAGATCCGCAGGGATGGGAGTGACTTCTTCATAGTCGATGCGGACGATCTGTTGATTGTTGGCGATCACACGGTTTTTCACCGGAGTCGGAAACTCTTTTTGCGTTAAAATTCCTCTGACATCTATTTGCTCATCGCGCAGAGATTTCTTGAGCTGTTCTCCGGATTTATCATCACCGATGCGTCCTAAGAGAATCACTTGGGCTCCCATGGATACGAGGTTGAGAGCCGCGTTCCCAGATCCGCCTGGGCGATTTTCTTCTTTTTTCACATGCAGAACAGGTACCGGTGCTTCCGGAGAAATTCTTCCGACTTTACCAATTGTATAAGTATCAAGAAGGAGGTCACCGGCAAGGAGAATTTTTTGCGGCTGAATTTTGCTGAAAGCTGAAACGAGTTTTACCATTTTGCATCCTTAAGAAGGTAATTTCTAACATAATCGGTCACCCCTTCTTCGAGAGAAGAGAATGTGGCTGCTTCTTTGAGTGCTTGGGTCGTTTTTTTCATATCGGCACAAGTAAAGTTTTGGTACTTTCCTACGAGGTCTTTTGGCATATCAATGTATTTGATATTTGCAGGCTTTTCAATAGCTTTGAAAAGCGATGTGGCCAAATGATTCCACGTTCCGGGTCTTCCGGTACCCACATTAAAGATTCCTGTGGCGTCGTTATTCAGAAAGGCGCAAGTGATGCGAGCAGCATCTTTTACATAGATAAAGTCACGCGATTGATCTCCATGATCGAATTTTCTACGGTCGTTTGATTTAAAGAGACGAATGACTCCTTCATTCATTGCAGAGGGTAACACGTGGTAAATCGCAGAGGCCATACGCCCTTTGTGCTGTTCATTGGGTCCGTACACATTAAAGTATTTGAGTCCAACAACCTTATCAAGCAGTCCTTGATTTTTTACCCAAAGATCAAACAGTTGTTTTGAGTAGCCGTACATATTCAAGGGTTGGAGTTTTTCAAGTGCATCATGATCGTCTGAGAAGCCTAATGATCCATCGCCATAGGTTGCGGCAGAGGAAGCGTAGATAAAACGATGGTTATTTTTGAGGGCATATTCGGCGAGTTTAACAGAGAAGCGATAGTTGTTTTCGAGGAGGAAATCGGCATCGGCTTCGACGGTACTTGAACAGGCTCCTAAATGAATAAAGGCGCCGATGTCATTTTCTTTTCCTTGAAGCCAGTTGAAACATTCTTTGATGGGAATGATATCGAGAAATTGTTTTCCGACGAGGTTTTTCCATTTCTCATCTTTGCCTAAATCGTCAATAATGACGATATTTTTGATGCCGTTGTCATTAAGATGGCGAATGACGCCAGATCCAATGAAACCCGCACCCCCAGTCACAACAATTATTTTATTGGTAAGATTCATCATATGGCCTTTTTGATAACATCATACCACAATTCATGGGAATTGGCAAATTTAAATGGTATGTATAGAAACGAAATAACAGGATAAGCAGGATCGCAAGCGGCAGGATAAAAAAAGGATAAGAAAAAAAAGAAATTAAAAAATAATATACAAAAGTCATATTTATTATTTTTTCTTTCTTATCTTTTCTTATCCTTTTTTATCCTGCCGTTTGCGATCCTGCTTATCCTGTTAATTGTGTCTATACATACCAATCATCCGACGCGCGGTTAATAAAATGAGCCGGGAAAATGCGGGTATGTGGGAATTTTGTGGGGCGCTTGGCCGCCTAGACAGAAAAAGGCTGAACCGGATCCTGTCATCGATACATGGGAATGCTTTTCACTCAATTGGTGTTTTATTTGATTCAACTCAGGAAACAATTGCAACGCCGAATTCTCTAGATCGTTAAAACACTCCATTTTTCCATTCAGAATATTCGCCAAGGCCATTTCGGGATCCCTTGTCGGCAATTCTCCTAACTTCAAATGGCTAAAAACCTCAGGAGTTGATAAACCCCGATCCGGCTTTACAATCCATAACTTTTGAGAAAGCAAAGGGTCTATAGAACGCAATACTTCGCCACGCCCTGTGCAGTAGGCCGTCCCCTGCGTAAAAAAGAAGGGAACGTCGGATCCTAATTCGATGGACCATTCCGTCAGCTCTTGCGTGGTATAGGGTGTCCCAAGGAGCTGATTGATCCCCCAAAGGGTTGTTGCAGCATTGCTGCTTCCCCCGCCTAATCCGGCTTGCTGCGGAATCCTTTTAACAATATGGACATGGAGTCCAAATGATTTTCCGCTTTTTTGGCGAAAGAGATTTGCGGCTTTAAAAACGAGGTTAGAGTTATCTCTTGGAAGGTTTTTGCAGGTGGATGTCATCTCATCTTTGTCTGTTAGAGACAAATGGAGAGTATCTTTGAGGTCTATAGTTTGGAATAAGGAAGCAAGATCATGAAAGCCGTCGGGCCGACGCCCGACGACTTTAAGAAAAACGTTGATTTTAGCAGGCGAGAAAAGATTAAGCATTTGGAGCTGTATTTTCTGTCGCTTCGGTTGCACCTTCCGCCATCACTTTGAGTGTGAAGGATGCCGGAACACCTTCGTTCAATTTGAGGTGGATTGTATGCACGCCGATTTCTTTGATAGGATGCTTCAACTGCACCATTCTCTTTTCAACATGAATCTTTGCTTCGTCTTCGAGCAATTTAATGATGTCAACGACTGCAACAGAACCGTACATATGACCTTCTTGATCCACTTTTACAATAGTTGTAATTGTGACACCTTCAAAGCTCTTTGCAACAGCCTCTGCATCCGCCTTATCTTGTATTGCCTTCTTCGAACGCTCATCTTTTAGACGCTCTTGCATCTTTAATGCGTTTGGATCAGCAACAACCGCCAACTGTTGAGGAAGAAGATAATTGCGAGCGAAACCATTTTTAACTCTTACAACATCGCCGCTG
Organism: Waddliaceae bacterium; assembly: GCA_963822595.1. Taxonomy (GTDB): domain Bacteria; phylum Chlamydiota; class Chlamydiia; order Chlamydiales; family Waddliaceae; genus CAVRUH01. The sequence continues at coordinate 229,799 of CAWGIG010000001.1, forward strand.
CGACCTAAGTCTTCTACGTCATCTATGAGTAGTAAATGTAATGCCATACAGCTTCCTCCTTAATTTTCTGCCATGAAAGGAAGCAGAGCTATCGCTCTCGCCCTCTTAATGGCATTCGTTAGAAGTCTTTGATGATGCGCAGATACTCCGGTAATTCTTCTTGGAAGAATCTTGCCGCGCTCTGTAATAAACTTTTGCAGGTTTTCTGTGTCTTTGTAGTCAATTTCCTTTACCCCTGCCAAGGTAAACGGACATTTCTTCCGCTTGCGTACTTTTGCTGGTCCCAAGGTCCTCTGAGGATTCGGAGGATATCTTGTTGGTTCATCGTAAAACATTCGTGATCTCCTTATTGTTCTTCCACGAGGGGCTTGAATTTAATCTCTTCCATGACATTCTCTGTGCGGAATGTGATAAAGCGGACGAGATCCTCATTGAGGTGATATTCCTGCCACAGCTCTGTTACCGCGGAAGGTTTTATTGTAAAGTAGAGGACAAAATAATGTCCTTCTTTATGTCCATTGATTTCATAAGCCAATCTTCGGCGCTGAAAATCATGCACTTTGTTAATTTCTCCACCACGCTGGGTGATGCCGTTTTGGATTCTCTCCAAAGCTTTATTACGCGCATCATCACTTAACGTAGCGCTTATGATATACATCCCTTCGTAAAGGTTTGGTGTATCTTTGCTCATAGCTTTATTCCTATTTTTTATTCACTTTATTCATCACGTTGGCCATATCTTCTGTCAGAAGCATCTCTAGTGCCGCTGCCCCTTTGTCAAGAATGGTTACCAACTGTTCTGCTTCATTCTTGTTAAACACATCCAATACATGATCTGCTAGCGTTCCCCTTTCGCCCTCACGCCCTATTCCTAAGCGGAATCTGGCATATTCCAAGGTCCCTACATGGGCTTGGACGCTCTTCAGGCCATTGTGGCCCCCTGAGCTCCCTTGGCCCCGCAAACGGAGTTCTCCAAAAGGGATGTCTGCATCGTCCGTTACAACTACCAAGTCATCGATAGGGATCTTATGGTAGTCCATATAACGCCTAACGGCTTGACCGCTTTCATTCATGTATGTTGTCGGCAAGACAAGGTGTACCTGAACTCCCTTGACTTTTCCTTTTCCAACCATCGCCAAGAACCGTTTGTCCTCGGCGATAGGAATTTTGTGGAGAAGAGCAAAGGTCTGAAGAACAAGAAAACCCATGTTATGTCGGGTCATCTCATACTTCTTACCGGGGTTTCCCAGTCCTACAAAGAGTCGACCTTTCTCAATCCTTTCGTCCACTAGCGTTTAACAATCACTGCTACTACTTCGTTCACGTCTGCGATTGCCCTTAAACCTTCCGGCAAGACAATGTCACGCAATCTGATGGACTCCCTCATGCTGAGGTTTGCCACGTTCAGGTTAAAGAACTCGGGCATTTTGTCCGGGAGGCATTCCACACGTAGGCTACGAATCACTTGTCGTAGGACGCCACCGAGTTTAATCCCTGCGCAATCGGCCATACCGACACATTCGATAGGGATGTTAACGCGAACTTTAGTATTTGGGACAAGCTCTTCGAAATCGAGGTGAATGACGTCGTACGTCGTTACTTCGTATTGAATGTCTTTAATGATAGCTTGTCTTTCTTTTCCATCTTCACTAATCAATGTTAGCTTGGTCGTTGATAAGCGACCTTGCTTTAATTGACGCATGAATGCATCGAATTCCGATTTAGCGACAGTCACATTTTCTGACGGTCTGCTTTTGCTGTAGAAGACTGCGGGGATGAACCCTTCGCGACGCAAAGAGTTTACATTGCCACCTTTTTCCGCGCTTCGTTTCTGAATGTTTAGTTTCATCACAAACACCTTTTTTAATTATATACTGTCCTCGAACACTCTAAAAATTAGAGAGAGTCCGGGGACAATATACATTGATAATTTAAAATCAATGACTTATCGTCGGTACTTTTTCATTTTTCCTTGTATTAAAGGAAGATATGGATTCTCGCGACACGATGCAGCTGATCGCTTGTCCGAAGAGATTGGCGACGGAGACGGTTCGGATTTTTTTCGAATCTTTAAACCGGTCCATCGTGGGGATGGTATTACTTATTAACAGCAATTCTATCGGGCTTTGCTCGATTTTTTTCACAGAGTCTGCGACTAGCAGACCGTGTGTTACCGCAGCAAAAATCCTTTTAGCTCCCTTCTCTTGGCAAACTTTCGCTGCTGACACTAAAGTGCCTGCTGTTGAGCACATATCGTCAGCGAGAAGAACATCTTTTCCTTTAACATCACCTATTAAGGTTACGACTTCGACATTTGTCGCATCTGATGCGATGTTTATCGACGATGGCGAAGTCAACCTTGAGGTGGCTAGCATAGGCTCTTGCAAGCTTTATACTTCCGATATCGGGGGTAACAACAACAAAGTTGTCATGCCCTATCATCTCACTGGGCGGCTTCAGCGAGCTAGTTGCCTTCCGTAGAGATTATCGACCGGGATATCAAAAAATCCTTGGAGCTGTTCTGTATGGAGATCCATGGTCGATAACACCTGTGGCTCCGGCAGTTGACTAGCATATTTGCTACCAGCTTTGCCGTAATGGGCACACGGGGTTTATCTTTGCGGTCCTGCCGGCAGTACCCAAAATAGGGAATGACGACATTGATGGACTCGTGCCGACGCCCTTTTCAGGGAATCGATCATAATTAGCAGCTCCATCAAATAATTGTTGGGATCTAAGGCGACAGTTTGCAGAACAAACACATCTCGACCGCGAACGTTTTCCAGAATTTGGAGAGAGATCTCCCCATCAGGAAAGCGTTCAAGCTGTAATTTACCTAGCTGGATGCCAAGATATTCAGCTACTTCGTTTGCCAGTTCGGGATGCGAAGACCCAGAAAACAGATGAAGTTGGGCATTATCTTTTACCATTAGCTCTCACATTTTCAGTTTTACTAATTGGGGTGGAAGGATTCGAACCTCCGCATGGCGGTACCAAAAACCGCTGCCTTACCGCTTGGCGACACCCCAATGAATTAAACTCAAAATCCTATCACTTTTAACGTATTTTTCGCAAGAAAAACATTTCGCGGGTAACTTTTGATAGTACGCATAGACAAAAATAAGAGGATAAGCAGGATCGCGGTGGAATGGTTTATATAGACAAAAATAACAGGATAAGCAAGATCGCGAGCGGCATGATAAAAAAAGGATAAGAAAAAAGATAAGGGAAGATTTAAAAAATTTTATTAAATATTTTTTTTAATTCTTGTGTTTATTCTTTTCTTAAATCTTTTATTATCCTTTTTTAATTCTTGTGTTTATTCTTTTTTTCTTAAATCTTTTATTATCTTTTTTTTAATTCTTGTGTTTATTCTTTTTCCTTAAATCTTTTCTTATCCTTTTTTTATCCTGCCGCTCGCGATCCTGCTTATCCTGTTATTTTTGTCTATACAAACCATCCCCACCATCGCGACAAAGTTTTTTCTTGAATTCAACCCTCCTCCCCTTGTATGCTACCACTTATAGGGGGCTTGAATGCATATTATCCATGTCGCATCCGAGTTTGCAACTTTGGCTAAGGCCGGGGGGCTCGGAGATGTTACTTACGGTCTATCTCTCGAACTTGTTAGGTTGGGTCATCAAGTTTCAGTTATTCTCCCTAAATATAATATGATCAATTTTCAGGATGTCGCTGATTTACACCTCGAAAAATATAGTTATACATCCTTATTCGAAGACAACTGGTATGTGAATCATGTCTGGACGGGCAATTTGTATGGGGTTCAGCTTCTTTTTATTGATGCCTATCATCCGCACCAATTTTTTAATCGAGGTCACATTTATGGATCTCCAGATGATATGAATCGGTTTTTGTATTTTTCTCGCGCCGTTTTTGATTTATTAATAAAACGGGAAATGGATCCTGACGTCATTCACATCCATGATTGGCATTCCGCAGCGTTCGCTCCTCTTTACAAGACATTTTTTCCCAAACCGCAGGGGAAATTAGTTCTAACTCTGCATAATTTGGAGTATCAAGGAAGGTGTTCTCCTTATGACCTTCCTAAAATTGGACTTGAATTGGATCGTTTTTACATTCCAGAGCAGTTGCAGGACCCAATTTACCCAGAGGCTGCGAACCTACTTAAGGGAGGCATAGTGAATGCTGATGCAGTGACTACAGTCTCGCCAAATTACATGAAAGAAATCCTTTTTGGGGTCGAAGGTAAAGGACTTGAAGGTGTTATCAATCAATACCAAAATAAATTTACCGGAATTTTAAATGGCATTGATCCTGCGTACTGGAATCCGGAGACAGATATTTATCTTCCTTGCCATTTTTCGGCAAGAAAGCCAAGAAACAAGGAAATTGTGAAGCGTGAGCTTCTCAAAAAATTGGGAATGAGTCAGGAAAACTGCCCTCTGATAGGTGTAGTGACGCGCTTAGTGCCTCAAAAAGGGATAGAGCTTATCAAAGAAGCCTTGGAATACACGTTAAAGAATTCGGGACAATTCGTGTTGCTTGGATCTAGTCCTGTTCCATCCATTCAATATGACTTTGAACAATTGAAACTCAAATACAACGACAATCCTAACGTTTTTCTTCAACTGCAGCATGATGAGGAGATAGCGCATCTTATTTATGCAGGATCTGACATACTCATGATGCCTTCGATTTTTGAGCCTTGTGGCTTATCGCAGCTGATTGCCTTGCGTTATGGAACCCTTCCTATAGTTAGAAATACCGGTGGCTTGATAGATACCGTTTTTGATCAAATCAATGGATTTACGTTTAATGAGCCTACGGCGGAAGCCTTGCATAAGGCGATGGAACGAGCCTTTATTTGTTGGAGGAGTGATCCCTTTAAGTGGAAAATGCTAATGCAAAATGCCATGAAAGCCCCTTTTAATTGGGAGGAATCGGCCAAAAAATATGTTGCTCTCTACACCGAAAAGGAAAGAACCACAGAGCTGACCAGTCCCTTATCGTCCCCTTACCGGGAAATAACTAATAGAATTTAGGCAACCCATTTTCAACGCAGAGACGCGGAGGCTCGCAGAGGCGCAGAGAAAGAGAAAAAAACTTCATTTTCTTTCTCCGCGTCTTTGCGAACCTCTCCGTCTCCTAAATAACTCATGGTGTGAATTGGGTGAGTTTGAAGACTAAACAAGACTTGCTTTACTCGTTTTTTATCTTAAAAAGCATTGTTTGAGATTTTTGACAATATATTTATTTAAAAACAAAAAAAAGATTTTCCTCATGCCTTTTTGTTTTTCATTTGTTTTTTTGAGCTGTAGTAGCTTAGGCTGTCATTTGGGTTAGTTCAAACCCCATTTCCTTGGCCTTTTTCTTAAGGTTTGCCAATCTACGTTCCTGGTACATCTTCTCGTAAAATTGAACTCCTTTTTCAACAAATTCCACTCCGTATTTTAACATGAGATAAATAAGCTTCGCTAGTTTGTGTGCAAGAGCAGTGATTGCTTTTGGGGATCCTAATCTCCCTTTCATCCTACGCAGATAGGCCCCAAATGCACAATCGGATCTGTATAGTGTGTTTGCACACATTCTTAACAATACAGCTACCCTGTTAACACATGGTTTGGTTTTTCCACTTAATCTTTTGCCCCCTGATACTTTGTTTCCTGGGGATAGTCCTAACCATGATGCAAAGTGTTTGGCGCTTCGCCAACGGCTCATGTCTAGTCCTATTTCAGATATGATTGTAAGTGCTGAGCTTGCACCTATTGATGGAATTTTTGTCAGGTCTACTCCTGCAAGTTTAACCAGTTGAGATGTGAGGTCAAACTGGTATTCATGTTTCTGATACTTTTTATTTTCTTTTGGTTTTTTTGTCTTTTCTGCTTCTTTTGCTTGTTTCTTTTCGTCTTCTGGTTTTAATTTAGACTCAAACTTTCCGACCTCCCGTTCGATTTTTAAATCGCACTCTGATCGTTTTGTTGTATAGAAATCGTAGAGATCCAGGGCCTGTTTAAGACTGAATAAATGTTCTTCTCTGTAATTTCCTACAAGCGATGCTTCTATGACATCTTCAGGATTGTGGCATCGCTCATCCCTTAGAGCGGCTAATTTTTTGGGGTCTGTAACACCCGATACAATACTCCTTATAATCGCCATACCTGTCTTGCCGGTGATGTCGCTGATAACATTGTGTAGGTGCAGATTCATTTGTGTTAGGGCCTTTTGCATATGTTGGATATGTTCTGCAGCACTTTTAATAAGCATATCTCGCTGCCTAAGGTAGGCCCTTAGTGGTAAAATCTCATTTACAGGTCGAAATGCCCCTTTCATTAAACCAAATGTTCCGAGTTGTTGCAGCCATTGACAGTCAAGTACGTCTGTCTTATGTGCGCTTACGTTTTTAACATGACGGGCATTGACAAGCTTTACATCAAACCCATTACTTTCAAGTAACTCGAAAGCGGGTATCCAGAAAACACCTGTTGACTCCATGATGATTGTTTCAATGCGGCATTGTTTAAGCCAATCGATCATTTTGAGAAGATCACCGGTAAATGTCCGGAATTCTCGTACGGGAAATTGATCTCTTTCTGATGGCACAGCCACAAAATGCGATTGCGAACCTATATCGATGCCTGCAGTATTAGGATGAAGTACTGGTAATGAACTAGTACTTTCTTCTTTAGTTTTAATCTTTTTTGAAGTATTCTTCATTCTTAATTCCTTTTTTTGTTGGTATAAAAAAGGTATTAACGTGCGGCGGGGGCTATAAAAATATAGAGGCAGTCTCCTAAACGGGATAGCAAGCTTCCCAGCGATAAAATCGCAAGCCCCCGCTGATCACGCTCTGCGACGGGTACAAAAACACCAGTGGCGGTACGATCTAAGACACACGAAATACCGCAAACATTATATAGGTCACAGTTATTTCCCGAAAGGGGGCCCGAAGGGACTGGGCCGCTCTGCGTTGAAAATCGGGTGCTTAACGTCTATTAGTTATTTAGGAGTCATATGTGATGAAAGCAAAAAATAGTATTGACGTTAAGATCGCATCTTGTTAAATTAATTGTGATGAATATTCCAAATTTTTTAACTTTTTTCCGCGTTCTGGTAAGCCCCATCTTTTTGTTCATTTATATTGAACATGTGTGGCTCGGGATAAGCCCCCATACGCTCCCCTATATTCTCCTTTCTTTATTGATTGTTTCGGAGCTTTCGGATGCGTTTGACGGCTTTTTTGCTCGAAGATATAACCAAGTGACAGATTTGGGGAAAGTCCTCGATCCTATGGCGGATAGCATTGCCAGAATATCGGTATTTCTTGCTTTCACCCTCGATCCTATACGCGTTCCGATGCTGCTTGTCTTTGTCATTCTTGTCAGGGAATCTGCCATTAGCACGCTACGAACAGTCTGTGCGCTCCATGGCTTTGCCTTAGCGGCCCATAAAAGCGGTAAAATCAAGGCCGTGATTCAAGCCATTGCAGCCTTTACCATCGTTGGATTAATGATTCCCCACTCCTGGGGCTATATTTCTACAGAAACCCTCCATTCCTTGAGCTCTTGGATGGTAGGCGTCGCGGCGTTTTATACCTTCCTTACAGGAGTTTATTACATTTACCACCATAGAGATCATATCTCCAATTTGTTAACCCTGCCAAGCGTCAAAAATTAAGAATTTTTAGTCAAAAAGTCCTCTTTCCAATGGTAAGTATCTAAGAGCCCGCTTGTATCTCTGCCAAGAAGATTATAAGACACATAAATCGCTTCTATAGAAGCTAAACCTTGCTCCGGATTCGGGCAGTCATTCTGACGCCTAGGATAAGCGGTGCGCCATTCAGGAGGAATACTGCGCTTGATCCAGCTTTGTTTCGACTCCACAAATTTACACATCTTGCCTGCATATCGCCAAGTAGCATCCAAAATAAGGAGTCCTTTGTCGCCATCAGAAGGGCTTAAAGGCTCGCCATCCAGGTCTAACAGGATATAATCGGGAAATTTGGGAAAATCCCCATCGGGATAGGTATAAAAAATAAAGTCATCACGTTGCTCCAAACCCCTTAAGCTGCACTTCTTTAAGTTTTCTTTTCGATGGCGGAGGATGACTGTTGGTGGAAAAGATTGCATAATTTCAATTTAGTAAGTTACGATGACGAATTATACACTAATACAAACAAATTAACCAGGATTTTGCCAATGAAAGGCTATATTGTGTGTTTTTTGATGGTATTCGGCATACAGTTGTTTGCCCGAGACTTTCCATCATCATCCGGTATCGATTGGATGACTGACTATAAGGAGGCAGTAAAAGCTTCCGAAGAATCAAACAAGCCGATGCTTCTTTTCTTTACAGGAAGCGATTGGTGTGTTTGGTGCCAAAAGTTAGAATCAGAGTCGCTAGACACCCCTGAATTTATCAAAACAGTGGGAGATAAACTCATTTTCGTTAAATTAGATTTTCCTAGCCGCGGTCAACAAAGCCCGGAAGTGGTCAAACAAAATGATGAATTGCGTTCGAGATTCGCTATCCGAGGATATCCTACTCTCATTCTCGTTAGCCCTAAAGAACAACAAATCGGTATTACCGGCTACCGTCCGGGCGGCGGAAAAGCCTACGCTGATCATCTCTTAAAGATGATGAACGAGTATTCCGATTATAGTCAAAAAATGGGCAGTTTAAATAATCCTTCCACCAGCGGAAAAGAGCTCAAAAGACTTTATCAAAAGTCTCAAGAGCTTGGATTGACTGCCGACTCAGAACTTCTTATTGAACGGGGGATCCATAGCGATCTCCCTCATTTTTTCCTGGCTGAACGCTATCGCAGGCTAGTCGTACAGGGAAAAAGTGAAGATAAAAGTACTCAAGAATTAAAACAAAAATTGCTAAATTCGGATCCTGCTAATCTGAATCTTATTCATTATCAAGTGGCGGTCATTGATTTCCAAGATAATTGTGAAAAAATGTGTCATGGTCAATGCTCTCCCGATACCTGCGTGGCTCCCCTCGTCACCTATCTTCAGGAGTTTGGCAGTAAGGATGAGCAGAATGAATGGCGTTTAAATATGATAGTTTCTCAGACTTTTTTGGATCAAAATCGACCTAAAGAGGCTCTTCAATTTGCCGAAGCGGCTTTAAAAGTGGCGCCGGTAAGTGTTCAGCAGGAGATTGCCGAGGGAATAAACAACATCAAAGCACAATTACATACCACGCAGCAGACACAATAATTCAGCTTTTAGATCCGGGGATTTCGTGTCCTCAATGGGACGACGGGGTCTTATGATGAGATCGACACCTCGCGGCAGCTCTTGGTAGCATGAGCGAAATGCCTCTCTGACAGTTCTCTTGAATCGATTTCTTAAGCAAGCATTACCGTATTTTCGAGTTACAGTAATGCCTAGGCGTGTATTAGAAAGTACATTTCCGCATACCTCAACAAAGAGCCAGTTTCCTTGCAAGCGCTGGGCGCGGGAGGTAACCTGTCTATATTGATACCGTTTTAACAAACGGCAGGACTTAGGGTATACTTTTGCTACACTCTCGTTAATTCTACGCGTCCTTTGTTACGACGGCGATTAATAATTTTGCGACCGTTGGCAGTGGACATTCTTTTGAGGAATCCATGCTCTGCTTTTCTACGACGCTTACTAGGTTGGTATGTGCGCTTAACCATTTTTTTTCCTTATTCTTTTCAGTTTCAAAGTCAATAGGATACCTGAAATAGGAAATAAATCGCAATGGATTTGTATAAGAATGAAAAAATCGTTGTCGAGAAATAGGGTTCTGAAGTATAGTCATGACTTAAAATATCAGAATTGTTAAGGAAAACCAATGAAAACAAGAGCCTCTATTAAAGCAGATCCTTCTAAAGGAGACAAACTTGTCCGCCGTTGCGGACGGTTATACGTTATTAACAAGAAAGACCCGAACAGAAAGCAGAGGCAGAAAGGCCCTGCCCGCAAGAAATAAAGGAGCACCATGGCCAAGAAATCTTCAGTAGAGAAGCAACAACGTCGCGAACGTCTTGTGGCACTTAAGCGCGAAAAAAGACACGAGCTAAAAGTAAAAATTCTCGATATGAATCTCAGTCCTGCCGAGCGCCAGGATGCTGTTGTCGCACTCAACAAAATGCCACGCAATTCATCTGTAATTCGCCTGCGTAACCGTTGCCAATTTACCGGTCGCGTTAGAGGATTCCTCAGGAAGTTCAAAATGTCACGTCTCGCTTTCAGAGAAATGGCTTCCAACGGAATGATCCCCGGCGTCACCAAAGCCAGCTGGTAATTTTTACCGTTCACAAAAATGGACGACATGGACGTAATGGACTGCATGGACATCATGGACAACATGATACACCATAAGATTCCATCGTCCATGTCGTCCATTTTGTCCTCATCTTGCTAATAATCCTCCATTCATGTAAATTTTCATTAAGATACAAGGAAATACCTATGCACAAAGAAGAGTTTAAAGGCTTGCATGCCCATGCAAAAAAAGTAGATACACAAGAATTCGAGCTCCCGGAAACTTTATTTGTTAGAGATATCGAAAACAAAGTTTTTCAAGGGATCGTTCTTCACTCTCTGGCAAAAATCGATGGCATATCCCTTCTTGAAGGAAATTTTATGGATACAATCCTCGGGAGAGATAGTTTAGAAGCCATTCGCGGCATTCATACCGATCAGGATAGTAAGCATCAATGTGTGAACATTAAAATTGAGCTTAACGTAGGGTTTGGAGTCTCTATTCCCGAAAAAGCCGAAGAAATCCAAACGAAAGTTGCAGAAGAAATCACGAAAATGACCGGTCTGCATGTTGCCCTGGTTCACGTTATCTTCAAAGGTATTGTCCCTAAAGATCGCCTCAAAAAGATTTCAGAAGTTTTTACATCTCCGAAAAATCCTCCGGTGATTAATCCTGAAAGCCTAGAAGAAGAGTATAGCGAAGAGTTTTAAAATGAATTTAAGCAGGCTTCTCTACTCTCTTGATGACCTTCATTACAGGTCTTTTTTTTATCGTTCTCGGCACCATAGGACTCTTAGCGCTGTGGTTCCCCCATATACGCACTGCGCTCATCGTTTTTCTTTTGGAGAACGCGCTAATCATTTCTATTTTCTCCATGGCCATTTTTGCCATCGGGATTGCAATCGTCGTTAATGTCATTCAAAATGCAAGACACAGCTATTATCAAGTTACAGCGGGACGCCATTTGGTGTCCGTAGATGAAGACCTTATCGAAAAATATATCAATTCCTATTGGATAGAGTTTTTTCCTAATGTCAACATTCCGAATCATGTGACATTAAAGAATAATAAAATTTATATCGTTGCAGACCTCCCCTACTATCCTTCTGCGGAACAGAAAACGCTTCTCGCTAAGATCGATAAAGACATCTCAAATATTTTATCGAAAATTTTCGGTTACAAAAGAGAATTTTCACTCCAAATCAGCTTTAATGAACCAAGCAAATCATCTTAGTTTTTCACACGAATGCTGGAGCCAATGGGTCAAACCAGGGGATCTGGTTATTGATGCTACTTGCGGCAACGGCCACGACACGTTATTTCTTGCTAAAACAGCGTTAACAGATACTTCAGGAACTCTTTTTTCTTTGGACATACAACCTGCAGCAATAGAATCTGCAAAACAGCTGCTGTCGCAACAACTCGATGAAAAATTAATCAACAGAGTTGAATTCGTTCTGGGATCTCACGAAGCTTTTCCTATCGGGATAGCTCCCGAGACGGTGAGTTTGATCGTCTATAATCTTGGCTATCTTCCCGGCGGGGACAAAACCAAGACAACCATGACCGATTCTACCCTTAAGAGCGTCCGGAATGCTCAGTTATTGATAAAAAGGGGCGGAATGATCAGTATCACCTGCTATCCGGGCCATGAGGAAGGCAAACGTGAAGAAGAGGCCATCCTGAGTTATTGTTCAGGCTTAAATCCGCGGCAATGGACCTGTTGCCACCATCGATGGATCAACCGCCAGCAAGCCCCAAGCTTATTAATTATTCATAAATTATGAGTCCACTTGAGTCCGAGGACGGCCGTGTAGCATTGAATGAGGTGGTTGACACCATTAATAGCGAGGTGGGGAGACACCTCTTCCGGGATATTGTAAAGCGCTCCAATGGCGTTTTTGGAAAGTGAGGTCTGTTTAGGGAAATTTCCCTGTTTGACGACCAAAATAGCCCAATACATCGAAGCTAAGTCTAGCCAATGGTAAGGCCAATTAAGCTTTTCTTGGGTATAAACAGGGACAACATGATTAAAAAAACCGCGGTCAAAAGCAGGATTTTGACAGATAAAGACGGCTTCCCCCCTCTTAATTCCTTGGTTTTTAAATAGTTGGAGAATATCTGAAGTCACCTCGGAAAGTTCTTTGCCTTGCTGTATCCTCTCCCATGTATACCCATTAATTTTCATGCTTTCGGGGTCGCGTCTCTCCCAGTGCTCTTCGTCGAGTTTGAGGACACTTTGGTAGGTCCCTTTGAGTTCCCCCGTCGAAGTATCAACAATTTTCATAGCGATATCGATAGGGCTATGCCTATAGGGATCTAATCCGGTGGTTTCTATATCAAGGAATACGGCTAACATATTCCATCCATATAGCAAATTTGGTGGTTGAATGACAAGGCAGATTTTGCTAATATAGTTATTACAATAAACAAAACTAAATTATGAGACCTTTTAACCTGTTTTCATCGTTTTTGCTCCGTTTACGTTATCCTCTGTCCTTACCTGAAGATATCGCAACAGCGTTAGGAGTAGAAATATCAAACCGGTTAACTTTTAATGAGTTTGTAAATATTTTAACTTGTCCCTCCTGTTGCCCTACGAGACTTGTTAAATTCATGCCAAGGGAATTGGCTGAAAAAGCTTTTGAAAGGGCACCTTGTAAAGAAAAATTTAGAGATCGTACCTAATTTCCTTCAAATTTAATGAAGGATGGATGGAGTTCGATCTTCAATTCGATTCTGAATCCCGCCTAAGACGTGTCTATATCCAGCACAAGAACATTATAAACGAGCGGGGAGTGGAGATAAAACTCCGATAGAATTAAAATGACAATACCTCTACAAAAATACCGTGAAATTGTATTTCAAATGCTCTACAGCTTTAATATGGGCCTTTCCTCAGAGGAGGAGCTATGCTCTCTGATGATGAAAGAGCTTTCAGTGAATCGAACTGTAGTAAGAGAAGCGCTCGAAAGAGTCAAATGAGTCCGAATCCGTCTTCCGGATATAGACTCAAAAATTTCCGAGGCCTCTGTTTCGTACGATATTGATCGCATACATAGCGTAGAGCGCAATGTGCTTCGATTGGGCATTTACGAACTTTTTTTTGACCCGGAAATACCTCCAAAAGTAGCCATTGCCGAAGCTATTAGGATGTCCAAAAAATTTGGAACTCCTGAGTCGGTTTCCTACGTAAACGCCATTATGGACAATATTTATAAGAGGAAGCAGGGAACCCAAACGTGATCGAAAAGGTCGAAAACAAACATCTTAAAGAAGTTTGCACCCTAGGCATAGGGGGCCCCGCCCGATATTTCGTTCAAGTGCATAGCATCGAAGAAATGATTCAAGCTTTGGAGTTTTCCCGTGAACAGGGTCTTCCTCACATGGTTCTCGGAAAAGGATCCAACTGTCTTTTCGATGACCTAGGTTTCAACGGTGTTGTCATCCAAAATAAGATCGACTTTATGAAGGAAATACAACCCGGCGTATTCCATGCGGGAGCCGGTTATAGTTTTTCTTTGTTAGGAGTCCAAACAGCACGCAAAGGATGGTCTGGACTTGAATTCGCATCGGGCATTCCTTGCAGCGTTGGTGGCGCAGTGTTCATGAACGCCGGCGCCAATGGTATGGAAACCTCTCAGACACTAACCTCAGTTGATTTCGTATCGGAAACAGGTTTGATTTCATGTCTCAAGAAGGAAGATTTATCATTTTCATATAGACATTCTTCTTTTCAGGAGATGAAAGGAGCTATTTTGGGAGCGACATTTTCATTGAAGAAGGAAGAGACCGCTAGAGAAAAACAGTTATCGATTATTGCTTATCGAACGAAGACGCAGCCCTATGGATCGAGGTCTGCAGGATGCATCTTTAGAAATCCTCAAGGAGAACATGCCGGCGCCTTAATTGAGAAGTGCGGCTTAAAAGGACTTTCGGTTGGAGGGGCACAGGTTTCGGACTTGCATGCCAATTTTCTCATTAATAACAAAGGGGCAACGGCGAGCGAAATGATTGCCCTCATAGAAAAGGTCCGCGAGGAAGTAAAAAGCAAAACAGGGATTGAGCTAGAACCTGAAGTCCGTTACATGAAATATACCGAATGAAATACAACCAAATAAGTAATTTATGAATAATTCCCAACAAAGATATGACCTCCATAGCCATACTAATTGCTCCGACGGTTCTATGTCGACTGAAGAGCTGTTGCACTTAGCAAAAGATATAGGGTTGAGTGGTTTATCCATCACGGATCACGATACAATTGCCTCTTACAAAACAGCCCTCCCTCTCTCCAAACAATTGGGGCTAAGAATGGTGTCGGGAATTGAATTTTCCACAGTTCATCAAAATACCAGCGTCCATATTTTAGGCTATTCTTTTAAATTGGACAGTCCTGCGATTTTGGACTTATGTAAAAGACATGAAACGCGAAGGGTGACTCGTTACCGGGCGATGCTTGAACTGTTAAAGAAACATAACATGCCCATAACTGAGGAAGAACTCCTGAGTTTGGGGCAAAAGGGATCGATAGGCAGGCCTCATATTGCTCTGGTAATGATCAATAAAGGTTATGTAAAAACCATGAAGGAAGCCTTCCAGAATTACCTCGCCGAAGGGAAATCCTGTTATGTGCGAAGCGATTTTATTTCTGTTGAAGAAACTATCGAAACGATTCACAAAGGAAATGGGCTAGCTGTGATTGCACATCCGCAACTCATTTGGAAAAGAAGTGTGGTCGATGACCTTCTTAAAATGAATTTTGATGGAATAGAAGTTTTTTACGCGAGATTGCCCCGTGAAGATGAAAAGCAATGGGCTGATATTGCAAAGAAAAAAAACTGGTTGATGACCGGCGGCTCCGATTTCCATGGCAGTGTAAAACCCGATATCCCCCTAGGCGCTTCTTGGGTCGATGAAAATACTTTCCAGATACTCTATGACAGATTTATATCCTAAACTTCTCGATAAATTATTCAACATCAACAAGCATGGCGCCTCCAAGGCCGGTCTTGACAATATACGTAAATTGAATCAGCTTTTTGGGAATCCCGATAAAAAATTCAAATCGGTTCACGTTGCAGGAACAAATGGTAAGGGGTCCGTAACGATAAAAATCGGAAAAGCACTGGAACTTGCAGGATTCCGCACCGGAGTTTACACTTCTCCTCACATCTCCTCTTACTGTGAACGCATTCGGATCAATGGAATACTCATTTCGGAAGATGAGCTTGTCTCTCATCTCCAAGAAATCTTCGAGATGATGGATAAACACTCAATACCCGCCACATTTTTTGAAATATCAACCATGTTAGCGATCAATTACTTCGCTTCGCAGGGAATAGAATGGGGTGTCTTTGAAACAGGATTGGGAGGCCGGTTGGATGCAACAAATATTATTTTTCCTCAGCTTTCTGTGATCACTTCAATAAGCAAAGACCACGAAGACATTTTAGGAAATAGCCTGGAAAAAATTGCCAGCGAAAAAGCGGGAATCATCAAGCCTGGCGTCCCTGTTGTTCTAGGACCTAAGACGCCGTTTATTCCTAGAGTCTCCCCTTTTCATGAAGTCCATGGAGACTTTGACACCACAGATTTGGAAAACAGAGAAATCGCCAAAAAGGCTATTGATGTTCTAGGAATTCCTTTTCACCCGGAATGCTTAGAGGCAATACTCCCCTGCCGGATGCAGAGATATCATATCAAAGGCGTTGATGTTATCCTGGATGTGGCCCATAATTCCGATGGACTTACTCAGCTATTTAAAACTTTGAAGGGCCTGCCGTTACGCGTGGTTTTTGGAATGAGCAAAACTAAAGACCTTGCAACTTGTGCAGAAATCATCAAAAAAAATACAAACAATATCCATATTATTGAAGTCCCGGAAAAGCGGGGCTATTCAATCATTGAACTCGAAGGAGCTTTCTTGCCCCTTTCTGTAAAATTCTCGTCATCTATACAAGGCGGAATCCTTGAAGCCATTCAAGTGGCCGAGGAAACAAGAGAAACCGTCCTAATTTGCGGGAGCTGCTATATTATGAATGATGCTCTTCAATATTGTACGTATCAACAATTCTGTTGAACGCATCGGGTGGAACACTGACACCTCCCGTAAAAACAGTATCTAAAGAATAGATCAAAAAAAGTAGAAAAGCGATAGAAGCCGCAAGCATCGAGATCATCAAGATTTGAGAATTAAGATTTTCAACATGAAAAAACCAGAAAAAAATGACAATCGAGAGACCACCTAAAATAAGAAACGACCACATCTCATTACCTAAAGATTCCTCTCCACCAATGATGCGAGAAAGTCTAGCTGACATCAGTTGATTGAGTTTTTCTATCGATTCGGCATACCAGAGTTCTTGCTTTTTATTGGTGAGCTCGACAGCGTAATATGCTAACCAAATCTTATCTAAAAGGTTTATGGTATTCATATTAGGTTGGCCATTGGACATGCTTTTCCACTCTTCATTGATGACGCTCATGGTATAAGCTACGATAGCCGATTGAATGGTTTTTTTATCTTTATCAGAAAAAACTTCCGAATCACGGTAGAGCTGTGTAATATAGCTTGCCTCTACCCTGGTATCATTTTTAACCTGATCAAATCGCTGCTGCACATTGATGACAGTAAAACCTAGTAATACCGAATAAAGAACGCCAATCGTTGTAAATACATAACCTGCGACGTCATGATGAGCCTTAAAAATACTCGTATTGACAGACTGCCGCATGATCATCATACCGGCTACAGCGAATACAATAAACACAGCGACTACAATTAGAGTCCCCGAGACCCAAGAGAAATTATCGAGCAATTGAAAAAAGATCATATAAAACGGAACATATATTTTTTGATAAAATTTACTCAAGAAGAAAATATCTTTTGTTGATAGGTCTATTTTCATGCGTCAAATAGAGCCACTGTAGAGAGAAATGCAGTCATTTTCTCTCTCCGCGTGTCTACGAACCTCTCCGTCTCTGCGTTGAAAATTGTTTATCTAACTCCTATTAGTTATTTCGAGGTAATAGGGTTTAAATTAGTTGCAATTAAAATATAAATGTTATATAATTAAGGATTCAAATTGAGGAATAGGTTATTTATGGAGCCAGTACAACCATTATCTGCAGATCCTCAGATTCAGTTCGAGGTTGTTCCATCAAAAAACTCTGAACTTATGGCAAAAATCAAAAAAGTAGCCGGAGTCATTTTAGCCGTACTCGGAGCTCTTCTATTGTGTGCCGGCATGGTCACCTTTTTTCTCCCTTTGGTCTCTGTTGCCACCTCGCTTTTGGCATGCGGAATGGTTTCAGTATCAGTCGGAACTTACTTTGCATTCAAAAAGGACGAAGATCCAATTCTAAATAATAATTTAGACCTAGAAGTAGTCGAAAATAATTAGACGTCACCTAAATGCTTGCTTACAATATCTTTAACCTGATCGAATGTATACGGTTTACTGAGGAATCCGTTCATCCCTGCCTCAGTGCACTCATTTTGATCCGAATGAAAAATACTCGCTGTAATAGCAATAATAGGAATTTCTAGAGATGATTTCCGAATATTTTTAGTTGCCTCAATTCCATCCATTTCTGGCATTTGAATATCCATAAGAATCAAATCATATTTGTTTTGGTCCATCTTTTCTATGGCCATTTTTCCATTATCTGCAACATCTACTGAACACTTTAGACGTTGAAGAATTTCAGAAAGCAACTCCTGATTGATTAAATTATCCTCTACAACTAATATATTTCTGCTCATAAAACTCCCAATAGTTAAAAACGGTGAACACGGGTATGGCA
Source organism: Waddliaceae bacterium (assembly GCA_963822595.1). Lineage (GTDB taxonomy): Bacteria > Chlamydiota > Chlamydiia > Chlamydiales > Waddliaceae > CAVRUH01. The sequence continues at coordinate 247,832 of CAWGIG010000001.1, forward strand.
ATAAGGCTTTTTCCCGGTTTTGATATAGTATTCTTGATGATAATCTTCTGCAGGATAAAAAGTACTGGCAGGAAGAACTTCAGTGACTATCGATAATCCATTCGCTGTGAGTGTAGATATCAGTTTATTAGCAATTTCTCTTTGTTCTGGCGTCAGATAAAAAATAGCAGAGCGATATTGCGTCCCGATATCAGGACCTTGTCGATTTTTTTGGGTCGGATCGTGAATTTCGAAAAAGATTTTTGCTAGCTCTTCGTAAGTAATTTTTTTTGGATCATAAATGACTTCCAAGGCTTCGGCGTGTCCGGTGTTGAGGGTGCTTACCTCTTCGTAGGTGGGGTTAACAGTATGGCCGCCGGAATATCCCACAGTTGTCTTCATGACCCCCGGTATTTTTTTAAAAAGATGTTCCACACCCCAGAAGCAGCCCCCGGCAAAAAGAGCTCTGGAGTACCCTTCAGGGGTATCCGCAGGAACAAAAAGCATAGAAATCGAATTCACGCAATGGCGTGTATTTTTGTCTGTTAGATGTTCTCCGATAAAGACATGCCCGAGATGTGCACCGCAATGTGTACAAATGATTTCTTTTCTGGAGCCATCAGCATCCATGAGTCTAGTAATTTTCCCCTCGATTTCATCATCGAAACTTGGCCAGCCGCAGCCGGAATCAAATTTATTCCACGAAAAATACAAGGGAGAATCACACTTTTTGCAGACGTATATTCCAGGCTGATTCAACTTATTGTATTTACCGCTGCCAGGAATCTCTGTCCCTTTGCGAAGGATGACACGTTCTTCCTCAGAATTTAATTCTCTATTCCGTTCCATAATCGGAACTTTATTAAAATCCAAAGCAAATTGCAAGTTAATCTTTAGAAATTATTTTCGATCAAACACGCTTTTCACCGGGTCCCCTTGCCGAAAGATATCAGTAAGAGACGCTTGAGCTTGAGGATAGACAACGAGTTCAGCGACATTGACATGCGGCGGTCGAGTGGCGCAGTAGATCACGGCATCGGCGATATCGTCGGCAACTAACGGCTGAAAATCTTGATAGAATTTCTTAGCTTTTTCTTTGTCTTTCCACCGAACTTCGCTGAATTCGGTTTCAACAGCTCAGGGATCCACTTCGGACACCCGAATAGCAGTTCCTATGAGGTCCATGCGAAATGATTTGCTGAGTGCTCGGACGGCATGTTTTGTGGCGCAATAGACATTTCCGGAAATGTAACATCCATGGCCTGCTACGGAACCGATATTAATGATATGGCCATGATTTTTTTTAAGCATGAAAGGAAGGGCAGCTTTGGTCACATAGAGGAGCCCTTTAATATTGGTATCAATCATGATCTCCCAGTTATCAATCTTACCCTCTTGGATTTTTTCAGAACCAAGGGCTAATCCGGCGTTATTGAGTAAAACATCGATTTCAATATTTTCCATTTCCAGCTTCTTAAATACCGTTTCGACCTGTTCAAGATTTCGAACGTCGAGCTGAATAGGGGTGCATCGTATGCCATATTGCTTGGAGAGCTCACTTGCAAGGGTTAATAAACGGTCTTCTCGTCTAGCAGCGATGACCAAATTAACTCCTAAAGCTGCAAATTGTAATGCGCAAGCTTTTCCTATACCGCTAGAGGCGCCTGTGATGAAAGCTGTTTGCCCTTTGATAAGATTATTTCTCATGATTAAATTCCTTTTGATAATCTTACTTAAAACCATAAATTTTTGACAACCACCATTGAATAGAGTATACTGAAGTGAGCTCAAAAATCGGTATTTCGGGCACTTCAAAGCCCCGGGGTTCAACGATCGCAAGTGCCATTATATTGTTTAATATTAGGCACTTGCGATCGTTGAACCGCGGGAGCTTTCAAGTGCCCCAAATACCGATTTTTGAGTTCACTTCAGTATATCATATATTTAAAAGGTGTAATCAAAATGAAGCCGGAAAAAAAACGAACTTACAATTCTGAAAACAGAGATACACAAGCGGCCAAGACAAGAGCTCACATTCTAAAGGCTGCCAAAGAACTTTTTCAGACGGAGGGGTTCGATCGTGTGACTATTAACAAGATTGCTTTAGCCGCAGATGTTTCCATGCCAACGATTTATGCCATATTTAAATCAAAAAGAGGGATGCTGCAGTCTTTGATTGATGATGCTTTCCCTCCCGAACAATTTGCAGCTCTAGTAACCGAGTCTATGCACGAGACATCTCCGACGAAGCGCCTAAGTATTACAGCAAAGTTAGCGCGTCAAATCTACGATGCCGAAAAGGGGCTTATGGATATTTTGCGAGGTGCCTCAGTTGTAGCGCCCGAATTCAGGGAGCTGGAGCAGGAAAGGGAAAATCGGCGCTATGAGAGACAGGTTGAATACGTTAAAAGTATGATGAAAGAAAAGTCTCTAGCTAAGGGATTAACTCTTGAAAAAGCTCGGGATATCCTATGGACTTTAACTGGGCGTGACATCTACCGCATGTTTGTTATCGAGAGAAATTGGTCATCCGACGACTACGAAAACTGGCTAACCCAGCTATTAATCAAATCGCTTTTGGATAAATGATGAGGCTGTTCATGCCCTCATTGTCTATACAGACCTCGTGCTTCCCTTGATTCGATTCAAAGATTAAGCGCCAACCCGGGACCCGCGGTGCAGGTTCCTGCACGGTTATTCCTAGTTGTTTAAATGTAAGCATCAAATTCTCTTCACTTATCATTTTTAGAGGTTCAATATTTATTAATTCTTTTGCTATTGCGATGACTTTGCGCGGACAGTTTATAATGAAAAATGGCATCCCACCATTTAACAAGGGCTCCTCGCTCAAACGCTGGAATGCTATGACTGGCTTCTTAAGAGGGCCTTCCGATCCTTCAGCTTCTTCCGACATCCTTTCTTCTTGTTTGGTTTCCTCAAAAACATGATGCCTAAAGTTCCTTCCTCTCTTGCAGTCTTTTGTTACGATAAGTGAATACGTGTCATTTTTAATCTCTAGTACTAGCGTATAGGCCTCGATACGATTCCGTGTAGGATCTAATAAATCCTGTAAAGTCAAACGATCGGTAAGAGTATCACTCGTAACTGAAGTTTTACTACTAAACAAGACCTTCGATTCAAAGGGAGAAATTTCACTATGGGTCAAATCGGCGATTTGATGAACTAAGTTTAAAATCATCGTTTGAGAGACTTCCTCACAGTATCCATTAAAACCATCATTAAAAAATGGGAAATGCATCTTCAGATCATTTCCGACGATGGCAACATTTGCTTGATATTCTTCATTCCCCGATTGCAAGAGGATTATGAATCCGTCGTAATACGAAGGTTGATAATTTATAACCGGAAGAAATTGTCCATGGCGGTCGCCAAGCTCCGTTTCAACTAGAAGCGCTTGGCGGATAGATTTCACTTCAATACTTTCTGGCAAAGTAACTTTAGACAGGTCGATCTGAGAAAGGAATTTGCAAAGTGTTTCCTTAGTTTTTTGAACCCATTCATTCGGAGCTTGCGCATTCGTGATCTGTCCACGGGATGTCGAGTAAGTTGTGCCAATGGGATTCATATTTGCTCCTTAATAAATGGTATTAAGAATAATGGATCCATTTATTTTATGCAACAGAGGGAATTAACCACGTCTCTTGAAATATTGAATCTCTTGTTCATGTTTTTGAGCTTCTTCCCGAGTTTTAAAAGTTCCAAGATTTTTACGTTTTCCAGTTTTAGGATCTACTGATCGTGAATAAATACGAAACATTCCTGTTTTAAGTTTACGGATCATTTCATTCCCCCAGCGCGAGTTCTTGCTGCTTTTTTTGCAGCTTGTGATCTTTCTGCGGGACTACGCTTTTTCGCAACTTCACGTGTCTGACGAGAGAGTGCCGAATGGGAGGCAGCGGTTTTCGGTTCGCGTTTTAGAGCTTTTTCGCTAGCAGCAGAACGCGTTTTGGATATAGGCTCATGCCTTTGTCCTTTTTTATATGCAGATTCAGCGCTCTTTCGTGTTTTCTCAGATACACGACCTTTTGCGGGAGGCTTCAAGGGAACTCCAGCGCGCCGTGCCTCGGATAATCCAATAGCTATTGCCTGTTTTGCAGATCGAGCCCCATGCTTACCTTCACGGATATGTTTTATTTCCTCATGTACAAACTCGCCAGCTTGTGTACTAGCCGATTTTCCCTGACGTTTATCGCGTTTTGCTCGTTCAACAACTTTTTTTTCTGGCATAAGACACCCCTTGTTGTGAAAAATATTATTAATATTTATTTAAATTATTGGGATTTATAAATCAAGAGTCTGTAAGCCAATCCCTTTTGCATTGATATGGATTTCGAATTAATTTATCCTGGAGGACCTTGAAACTTTAATGGATTGATTCAATGTATAACCTTACAATTCCCGGTACCTACGCAATTCCCCCTTGTCAGCTCTATGTGCATGATCCTATGATTTACCATCCTCCTGGCAATCGGTTGGTTGTATGCCTGGATGGATCCATTCAAGTTCTTCCCAAAAGCATAGGTGAAATAATAGGAGAAAGGATTGTTAGGCCCTTAATTGACACTTCCTACCCCTTTCTAAAATGGAGTTTTCACCTATTAAAAGAAGGAGTTGGTTCGTTACATAGTGTCGTATCCAAGATCAATATTCTTTCTGTTGCCAATGCTCAGTCAATTCCAAGAGATTGTAATAATATTCTACTTCAAATGGAGACTCAGGATAACCAAGACCTCCTTAAATTTTCTCCCACAGAAAAATTTTCAGATATTTTAGAGCTTTTTTCTTATTTTCTTAAGCCGCTAACCGATATATCCTTATTTAGGGATAAAGACTTCCAGCTTACTGTAAAAAATATTATAGAAAGTAAAATCCCTCAAGAGAATTTACATGGAAATTTAGATGGATTTTTAAGAGTGCTCAATAATCATTTAGAACAATCTAAAGGTATTACCCTTTCAGACAGATTTCAAAATGCTGGCTTAAGAGTCGAGCTAGACACAATAGAAGTCATCAAATATTTAAAACAAAATATAGAAGTTATCTTAATAGAAATTAAAGCCGGAAAGGAGTCTGCACTTCCCAATGAACTTACAAACAATAACCAAAAGTATGTTTTTAGAAAGTTAATGACATTTCTTAATTTGATTGAATTATACAGGAAGAGCAGAGGCCATCCGAGTACTTTTGAGAAAGTGATTTCGCATCTTCACTTAACGGGATTATTTAAGTCCAAATCCTTGCAAGATGAACCAGCAGAATTTAAGTTTTTCGATGAGATTCTTAAGAATGTAAAAAATATTCACATATTACATGAATTTGAGTTTGCTCGAGGTATAGCAAGCCGGAAAGTAGTGTCGGCATTAAAGGACTTCATACAACCTGCAACTTTCAATGATAAACAAGAGGCAGATCTGAACAAGAACATCAAGCAGGCACTTGATATCATTATCGAAGAAAGAATTGCAAAGGAGCTCATTGAGTTAATTCATTCGTTTGAAAGATATGTAAAAGATGAACAAGATTTGACTACCTTTGTCAATGAAGCTAGCAACATTTTTTTATACTTGATCCCAAGTACTTATAGGCTAATCGTCCCTAAATGGGATTTCCATGATTGGGAACAACATCGCAAATAAGGGATTGAAACAAATAAAAAATTTAGTTATAGAACTGTTTGTCTTACAGGTCCTGAATTCAGGATATATAACTAAATGAACTCAAAAATTAAGGAGAGAGCGATGTTGTTTTTATTGAAAGCCTATAGAAATGTTTTTTTTCTTTTTTTACTTATCAGTGCACCACTTTATGTATTTAGTGATACCGAAGAAAATGACTTATTAGTCCCAAAATGCTCAAAATATAAAAATTTATCGTACTATCTTAATGTATCTGATTTTGTAAATAGTTTTATCGAAATACCGACATCTAATGTTTCAGGTGGTAGTTCAACTATAGCATCCTCCTATTTAGCGGGAAGAGCCCCTGTTTACAATACACAAAATATACAAGTAGGAACATGCTCTGCTTCTTTTTTAAATATGCAAACTGCCGATGGCATATTTACAGATATTTCAAATTATTTATCAATTGATAATGGGTTGATCGTCACTTGGTTTACACCGACCACGCTCATTAACTTGGAATTAGACACCATCGTCAATTCAATGGTTACCGAGTGCATTGTTAAGGCATCCACGAAGGTTGGTGTTAATCCCTTTTACGGAAAAAACTTCAATATGATTGTTTCATCCGATAGCGGAAAAATATATTTTGATTTGAAAAAAATATAAAATCACGAAAAGGCCCCAATGATGTTCCACAAATTCTCGAAAAGGATTCCTGCGTTCCTCATCTGGGGTCAGTTTCTCTTAGCCATCGGAAATCCATTGTTTTCTGTGACAATCCCCGTCACCAGTACAGATAGTGATTATGGAACTCCCGGTAGTCTAGGCGCAGCACTTTACTCCGCTGAAGATGGCGACGTCATCGACTGCTCGCCGATTGCAGGGCAGATGATCAGCTTTACAGGGCACCCCTTTCCAGCGATTGGAATCAATTTCACATCTTCCACTTCTTCACTTACCATTCTCGGAAGCGGTGTGATATCGACGGAGGGAGCGCTGTCACTGTTTTCTCCCTAGCACAAGGATCTGTCACGATTTCTGATTTCACCATTCAAAATGGTCTCTCAGCTGGTGGCACAGGGGGTTCGGGAATAACAGGCGGTGGCGGTGGAACCGGCGGCGGCGGCGCACTCTATATACACTCAGGCACAACCATGACCATCTCCGGCATAAGTCTCGATAACAATCAAGCCATCGGTGGCAATGGCGGCACCGGTAATTCCTCCGGCGGCGCGGCGGACCCGGAGGCTTAGCAAGTAAAGGGGTCAGGCCTCGTAGTTCTAATTTCGCAAATCAGAACTACGAGGCCTGACCCTTTTACTACGGGCGGCGCTGGCGGCTTCGGTGCTGGCGGAGGTGCAGGCCATATCGGTGGCTCCGATATGTATAGCCTTGGTGGAGCAGGTGGCTCGGGGAAGGCGCACCAGCGGGCGGGGGCGGAGGTTCGGGACTTGGGGGAGCGATCTTCATTCATGGAGGAGGCCTTCTCATCATTCAAGATGGCGTCAGTTTTTCCGGCAATTCGACGACTGCAGGGACTGGCGGTACGGCAGCGACAGGTGGCGTTCCCGGAGGTAATGGATCGTCCCTTGGAGAAGATATTTTTATCCGATCGGGAGGCAGTGTAACCTTTCAGATCAACGGTTCATTGACCGTTCCCAATCCAATCGAAGGAGGGGGATTTTTATCTGAAGTTACCGGACCCACAGTGACTATGTCGGGTACCGGGATTGTCAATCTAAGCGGAACGAATACCTATCTGGGTGAAACTCTGATCCAATCGGGGAACTTGAATCTGAATGGATCTGTTCTCGGCGATTTGAATATCGAATCGAACGGGCACACTATCAGGGGAAGCCACAGTTTATGGATCCCTCTATAATAGCGGAACGATCAATTCGATTGGCGAAGTTTCCACTACGGATCTTTATTTATACTCTACGAGCGTCTATAATGTCGAAGTCACTACCACAAGCTGTAGCTTGATAGATGTGACAGGCACCGCAATTTTGGGAGGAGTCCTTGAAGTCACACAAAATCCGGGTTCCTATAGTTCGTCTGGTCAATATACCATTTTGCAAACAACAGGCGGTATCAGTGAAGCATTTGATTCTATTGTGATTCATAGCTTGCCTGGCTATCAATTTGATTTGGAAAATAATGGCTACACGCTTTCTCTCAATTATCAATTGATTCCATTACCACCTACGAACTTACAAGGCAAAAGAATAAAAAATCAGTTCCTTACTCAAACCGACAATGTGAATGTACTGCAATGGGATGCACCTATTGATGGGGCTGTGCCCGTTGTTTATAACGTTTATCGAACGGATCTAAGTACATTGATCGGCATTGTGGAAGCCGGAGGAGCATTATATTTTGAGGATCACAATCGGTTGAAGAACGTCACCTATACTTATTATATTGTATCTGTGGATGCTCAAGATAATAACTCTCTTCCTGCAAGTATTACCGTTACTCCTTAATGAAAGGAGCTCCTTTCATAGAGATCTTGGCATTAACTTAATCAGAGTTCCTGACTGTCCTTCAAAAAACATGTCTCCATTATAATACGGTTGAATCATAGTTCCTTGCGTCATCGCTGGAAGTAAGGGAGAGCGAGCAAGCTCTTGACCTGTTGCGGCATTTCTCCACACAGCAAAATCATTCATATTATTACCTGGAATTTCTGGACCAGGGATATCCGTCCCGACAAGTACACGACTATGTTGTGGACCAATGAGCGTTGTAAATTCTGTTGTTGTTTGATTCAGCTTTCCAAACAGTCTGCAGCCCACTCTGAAGTGATCGTTATTGCTGCAATCTCACCAGGTAAAGAATCACTTGCATAAATCAAATTGTTTTCTGGGTCCGCAGATAGCTGACATGGGAGCCCAACTGATTGCTGGCACTCCACCGGGTCCTTGATCGGAAAAAGCTGCTGCAACTAAAGAAGGAATGGGATCGCCGGCAAATGGCTGAAGCTTGTATAACTTGAAGCATCACCTTGATTGATGGCTATCACATCCAAGGCAGTAGATGCAGGAAGTGTATTCGTTTGGGCCACAACCCAATCATTCATCACTACAAAAGAGGTGCAAAGGGTCTGTCCGCTTACGGTAATCGTTCCCGGATTCCAAGAGGTATCTAGAAGGAATTTTCCTTTATTGACTTCATACCGTATAGCTGTGGTAGGTTCAAGCAAGTAGACATAATTTTTTCCTTTAAATGTACTTATCGTGGGTCGAGCTCCGACAGGTGCTGGAAGGGTAATGTTATCAATCACCTGCATCGTTTCTGGATTCACTGAAATTAAAATAGATGAAGGAACATCTGAAGGGTCAGGACAATTTAATAAGGCATCCGGACCCTGAATTGAGCACCCTGCCTGACGATAAACAGATTTCATCATGATAATCCCATCGGAAGTGGCGTTGAATCCATTAAATGAAGTGTTTTGTGGTTCTGCACTCCCGTTGGGAGAATTAACGTGTCGATTACCTCCCCATTTTTGTTGAGTTTTGCAAGGCGATAACCATAGCTTACATAGATAAATCCATCTTGCAGTATTCCCATCGAACCGGGGTAGTCCCACTCTCCATTGATGCTTGTATTAATTAATTGGTTATACCAGATGGGTCCAAGCGTGGTAGGATTTACTTTAGCAACAAAAGCGCCAACGGAACCAGCCACATCACCATAACCGCCACCATAAATGAAGATATTATCTGGGTCGAGATACGCCATGTTATATCCAGATGGATATACCATTGGAGAACTTAAAATATCTACAGTGTTATTGCCTGAATACGATCCTCCAAACGTGGCCTCAGGAAACACATGAGAGCGACCGGAGTTATAGTGTTCAAAAGCCTCCAAAGAGGGATACCAGGGAGGATTAGGGGGAATAATCAAGATGTTTGCAGGAGAACTATCGCCCACGGGAAACAAGTAGTATCCATTTTTTAATGGGGAGAGACCCGCCACCCAATAACCTGGATTATCTATCTTTATGCCTGCGAAGGGATAAAAATGATTGGGAATTGTGGTGTTGATAATTAAATTTAAGCCATTAATTGTGTAGTTTTGAATTGAGAGAGGTCCTCTCCCATCGAGAGCTAGTTTGATATTCAAAGGGCTCGTCGTTTCTGATTCTGAAATTTCAAAAAACAATCCAGTGTCAGCATAACAATTTCCTATCAGCAACAATAAGAGAACTAAATAGAGATCGAAAGCATGATTGCATTTGCATAACTATTACCTGTGCGTAAAGTGTTTCTTACCTGGTTGTTAACTTTTTTGAGTCTGCCCTCACCTAAATAGAAAAAACGGTAATCAATTTCGAGAGCGTGATTTCCGAAGACATTATTCATCCTCCAACCCAAGCCTGCTGTAGCGCTGAAAACCACGACAGTTTTTCCGGAAAATATATGATCAGGAAGAGTGATTCCTCCATCAAGAGACCTTTCTTTAAAACCGTGGGTGCTTACAATATTTGGTCCAATGCCTAAATCGATTACGAGGTCGGAACACATAGTGCAAGGAACCAGCGCTTTTGCTGAAAAATAAATGGGATAATTCGTACGAGTATAGTGATAAGATAGGTTGGTAAATAGATTTTCTTGGGTGACATCCCCTTTTACCTTTATCGGCGCCAAATAAAAAGCATTTATGCCATATCTAAGGCTCATTTGAGGCTTATCAATCCAGTCAAAATAGTATCCGAGACCAACAAGAAGATTTTGAGATGAGTGATGATCTACACTAAAATCATCTCCGATTAATCCTTCAATATCTATATGCTGCGATTTTCCTTGGGTTGCTGAAAACCAACCTATTTGCACTACAGGTTCACCGCAAAAATCAACGAAGGCCGACAGCGGATTTATGCTTGCTATGAAACCCACCGTCACCATCAATATTTTAGAACGAAAAGAACATCTTGATTTCATCATCTACCTCGTAAAAATTAAAACTAATATTTCAATTTAGAGTTTTTGTCAAATTTTATAAAAATTCTTAGGCGGGCAGGCACTTCCCTTTTCAAAAAATGGGGTCAAACCCTTCGCTGAAAATTTAAAAATAAATAATTATAGCGATTGATCTTTTGCTTTTTATTTCCATAATATATATAATCTTTTCATTAAACTATCTAAAGATGGAAAAATGAGCATACATTTAGAAACATCAGAGAATCAATTTTCTCCATCAACTTCTTTTAGCACTGAGGCTAAACTTGACAAGGAATTGTCATTGATCCCAAAAGCGTTCAGTGAAATAACTGAGGAACGTTTTGCGAGTATTGCTCAGGCTTATTTGGACAATGGCAATCTAGACAAAGCTCTTAAAACTATTAGGAGAGTCTTTTTTAATCACGATACAAAAATCAAGTGTGTCGTTAGGATAGCAGAGTCATACTTCAATGCTGGCGATATAGACAAGGCCCTTGAAACAAATAATATAATCACGCACGACGATGATGCACGAGAAAAGTTTTTCACTAAAATAGCAGAATATTATTACAATGCAGGCGATCTAGATAGGGCTTTTAAAATTATTAAAGAAATCTTCTTTGATAAGAAAACATTGGAAAACTTTATAGCGAAGATAGCAGAAGCATATTTTCAAGCAGGAAAACTAGACAAGACCTTTGAAACTATTAATTATCCCTACGGCCATTCTGATACAAGGCGAAAGTTTATACCAAGAATAGCAGAGGCCTACTTTCAAGCAAACAAACTTGAAGAGGCCCTAAAAACTATTCAGCATTTCTCCGTTGATGTAGAAACAAGGGGGTCTTTTACTGAAAAGATCATAAATGAGTACATCAGTAAAGGAAAAAGGGCTGAAGCATTTTGTGTCCTTTATGAAATACGAGATATTCTTGAAATAACTCGAATAGCGCAAGCATCTTTTTCCGATGACGAAACCGTTCTAGTAAAAGTTGTTGCAAAACTCTTAGACATTTTTTTTCTCCAACGGATGATGAGGATTAGAAAAGAACACATGTACTATTATATAAGCCAAAATTTCCCATCAAAAGAATTTTTTTATTTTTTAACAAAAGCTTGGTTAAAGAATCCGAGGGAATATTTTGCTCAGCATAGTGTCCAAGAGATATGGCAAGAAATCGAACGAAAAGCCGATAAAGACACAACTATGAAATCTTTTATGAATCTGGAATTTCAAAATAAATCACTTGCAGAACTTTATGCAACATTTGGATTGGAAATCTATGCTTCTCAAGATGAGGTCAGAATGGCATATAAGAAACTTATATTGCAATTTCACCCAGATAAACAAGAACCTCAAAGTAAAGATGAAAAGAGTGAAGAATTTGCAGCAAGAATAAAACCATTTGCTGATAAATTAATATCAATAAATAATGACTATGGGGAAATCAAGATATTTCATGGTTGGGAATAATCTCACTTTCCCGGGAATTCAGGAGGAAAGGAACCAAGACGTTCTGAAAAGTCAAAGATATATCAGCTAGCTCTTTAGAGTGCGAGGAAAAAACAGAGTAAACCTAAAATTATAGAGAAAGCATCGAAAAAAAAAAGTGCTGTTACTGTATTGTTTTTTTGCTATTTAAAATCCACATTTTGTATGTGATAAACCAATTGAAGTTGTTTTTTGTATTCAGCGATTGTACATAATCCCATTTGAAAGCGTCTTTGATCTAGATGCTCAATATCTTCTACGGCATATAAGGTAAAATTACCATCTTTTTGCAACCATTGCGTGCCATAAATTTGAGGTCTGCCTTCGTTCACATTTACCCGGTCATTAAGATAAGCTAGAGATTGTGAAGCGGCTTCGTATTGGTTTACCGCTGTCTTTAAAAGTTCAAGACATTCCTTTTGAAAATCAATATAAAGGGGTCAGGCCTCGTAGTAAAGGGGTCAGGCCTCGTAGTTCTGATTTGCGAAATTAGAACTACGAGGCCTGACCCCTTTACTTTGTGATTAATCGCTTTCTGTCATGGCTGTTTTCAAAGACCATAAATTCTCAAGAAAATCGTTGAGAGGGCAAGAACTAAAGTACCTCCCCCTACAAAAAAATAACCAATGCTATTACGGGTGTTATTAGCTTGCCATCCTACGATGTATTTGATGGGCATACTTTCATCGAGGATATTTGATTCAATTTCCTTGGTTAATTCCTCAAACCTTTTGTCAAATTTTTCCATTTCTTCTTGTGATGCAAATTCTTGTCGTCGTGTTTCGACACTTCGAAGGCACATCTCGAGATAATCGCTCCATCTCATATTACGATTGTTATCCGTCCATTGAATACCCATCAGGTTTGCATGCTCATCAAGAGCTTTCTGCAGCGAGTTCTTTTTCATTCTTGAAAACACATGAGCTGCAACAAGAGATATCAAAGCGACTCCAACAATCATAGCGGCAGCATAAGGTACAGGTAGAACCGCAGCGGTATATGGAAGTGTACCAGTTGCAGCGAGAATAACGCCTGCTATTTTTGTCACCATGGTAGTTGCATAACATCCAGTAACAATGGGCTTAATTATGACATTATTTGTTTTAACTCCATGCCCTCTCAAATCCGTTCCATCATAATAATGCCCCATCGTGTAGTATTCGGGACATTCTCGAACGGTAAACTGGTTATTGATCGTTCCATAAATAGAACCTAAGATAATGGGGAGAGAGACCATCTGAATCGCTACAAGAGGAACAAAAACCGTTGCTGCGGACAATAAGGTTATTCCGATAGAACTATAAACAATATCCCGTATCTGCGGAGAATTAGAAAGAACCGTATTGGAAGAACGTTTGATCAATCGAACTAGCGATTCGCCACCGTGCCATGCCAAAAATCCAACACCAATCGATACAGCATTCACTGCCTTATTTACTTCTCTCACGATATAAAAAGCAAATTTAAAAATGGAGAAGATGATGTGCTTCGGAATAATACAAATATTTTTCAAACAAGTTGAGGCATTAATGGATCCTTCGCAGAACCTGTAAAGCTCGGCAATTAAAGCAAAAGGTGAAATGGCTATAATCGCGATACTTTGGGCAAGCGACGCAACTTCGTATTTAATTTGAGTCGAGAAAGTATGAATAAACCGTTTGATATCTTCCCCAAAGATAAGTCCCTGACTTAATTCCTGATCTAACTGGGGTATAGAATAAGGTTCAAATAGAATAGCTTCTCTTTTCCCTTCTCCCCAAATTGTAAATTGCTGCAACAAATCGTTCGATGCTATAATTTGACTTACCATAATAGACTCCATCTAATATTAAAATATAAATAAACTTTTAATTTAAAACAGATATTTTATCTGATTTGATAATAATAATCAAGTTTATTATTACCTCAGACTTTTGATACTTCATTTTATAAAGGGGTCAGGCCTCGTAGTTCTGATTTGCGAAATTAGAACTACGAGGCCTGACCCCTTTATTAAAGTTTATTCGAAACCTCTTTATGCTATGCCGACTCTTGCGCATTCTGATCAGGATAAAGCCATCCAGAGCCTTGCGGATTAGAATCCCTGCTATTTAAAATCGCCATTAGTTGTTTTTTGTATTCAGCAATTATACATAGTCCCATCTGAGAGCGTCTTTGATCTAGATGCTCAATATCTTCTACAGCATATAAGGTAAAATTACCATCTACTTGCAACCATTGCGTGCCATAAATTTGTGGTCTGCCTTCGTTCACATTTACACGGTCAGTAAGATAAGCTAGAGATTGTGAAGAGGCTTCGTATTGGTTTACCGCGTTCTTTAAAAGTTCGAGACATTGCTTTTGAAAATCAATATTATTATCTTGATGTTGCACCAAAAGCCAGATGGCAGAAGAACCTTTCAGGCCAACTAGAGACACACCTGGCCATCCATACTGATCGATAATACTTTTTAATCTTTCTCTGTTTTGAGTGTCAACGCGCTGAACAGCTGAACATAGGTCTTCTGAAGGAAATTTGTTGTTGATTAAATTAAATCGCGCTTTTTGATCGGCTTCTTCCATTTCAATAAGCTCATCGTGAAGTGCTTTATTGAATTGAGAAGAAAAACCATACAAACCATCTTCCTTGATGATTGCTTGTACAGAAAAAGATACGAACTGTTCAAAAGACTGTTTGTTTCGAATGGCATTTCGCACTTCTGTTGAAGAGTAATTTTTTGACTGTATAAAAGCGCGAATGGGGCGGTCATAAATATGATTTTCCAAATGAGATAAATCTATATTTCCTCTGAGAGCTACTAGAAAAGAATCTGCTTCCAACGCCATCAAAGCACCCGCGGAGTTTTGGTAATACTTTTCTTTCAGAGGAATGCCCCTCATAAATATGCTGCGATACTTTTCACTCCATTCTTTGTCCGGGCCCATTAAATTTTCGCTAACAACATCTGATCCAATAATTCCAATAATGTCTAAGTCCACCGCGCATGTATTAAACTTGTCTTGCAATTCTTTGGGATTCCAATAAGTCATTAAGACTTTGGGATGGCCCTGATATATACTAGCAATGAGTTTTTGACGAATCGATAGATCCGTTCTATTTTTAATGTGATCGCTACCCGGCGCCGGATAGATCAAAACATAGTCTACATGCGATTCCAGAGCTTGCTGTATAACATTTTGATGGCCTAAGTGAATAGGATCAAATGAACCAACATAGTACCCCAACTTTGAGCCTTCCAAACGTTTCCAATCAAAAGCGTCATCTAATATTTCGGAACTAATATTTGATGCAAAAAATAATGTTGAGACAAAAAAAATGAATATAGTTTTAGAGATATAATTATTCATAACATCCTCATATTGAAGGATGTATTATAAAGAGTTTTTAACTAAAAAAGCAAGAAAAAGAGGCTTTCCCGATCTAAACCTAATTTCATTAACCAAATATCAAGTTACTTATAGCGAGGTACTTTAGGTTAGCACAAAAAACACCATGAGGCTGTTTTACGTGAAATAATTCTCGGATACGCTTATAGTCGGGCATAATTTTTTGGTGAATACCATGAAGCTCTTCGATATTTATTAACAGAGAATCAAACTGAGATGCGGAATGACTTACCCAAGACATTAACTTTAATGACAATCTTGATTTGCTAGCAGGCACACCCCCATCCTTTAAATTATTAAATCCTCCCCAATAAAGGGGTCAGGCCTCGTAGTTCTAATTTCGCAATCAGAACTACGAGGCCTGACCCCTTTACGAATTACGAAGAAAGGATGGAGGGGGTTGGACATGCCTGATCCAGCTTCTCGATTGATTCACTCGAGGGAATTTGAACCAGAGGGACCGTAAAATCAAATGTCGAGCCAACGCCGGGGAGACTGGTGAAGTCGATCTTTCCATCGTACGCGTCGATGATCTTCTTACAGATCGACAGTCCAATACCGTGGGAGCTTTCCCCGCCTGTAGGCTTTGGCGATAACTTCGAAAGAGGTACAAAGACAAGCCCATGCTGGCCCTCCGGAATGCCGATTCCCTGATCCTTTACTTCAACTGAAAGGGCTTTTTTAGATGCTTGCACTGAAAGTGTAACACAGGTGCCAGCCCTCGAGTATTTCAAGGCGTTGCTAAGAAGGTTTTCCACCACCTGCTTGATTTTGTTTTTGTCTACCATAACATCATCGCCATCAAATTGAAACGAGGTCTTTAAGGTGACTCCTTTTTTTTCAAAAAGAATGATATTAAACGTGGTGATGTCCCGAAAGAATTCTGGAAGATTAGTCTTTTCTGGCTTGATCTGCATTGCCAGCGACTCAATTACAGATGCGTCTAGGAGCTCATTCAGCAACACCAACATCGACTGCCCTTGCCTCTGAATTATATCCACTAGTCGTGCGGACAACGCAGGCTCTGTGCTTTGCGAGCGCAAAATGTCGACAGCCTCCAGTATACCGGCGAGGGGATTGCGAAGATCGTGGGCGGCCATTTGGAGAAAACTGTCTTTTTGCTTGTTGAGCGCTTGCAGCTGTTTTGACATCCTAGCATTTAATAGCTCGAAGATCACCGTTTTCATAAATGTTTGAATTTCTTTTGCTGCAGATATCTCATGTGACCTCCATCCATTAGATTTTCCATAAACAGCCTCCTGCCATAGGGCAAATGAATAATCTGCCAACAAGTAGCCTTGCTGATCGATTGCGTGGTTTCTGTTAGGGTTTCCACCCCATAGGACATGGGTGATCTGGTCTGGTCTGAACCAGATAATCATGTCTGTTGGATCGGGTCCGATGTTGAAAGCCATGATACCCGAAGCAGAAGCCACATATTCTTTTGCGGCGGGATAATGCTCCATTAGGTTATCGGTTGCAAAGACACCTTCTTTCAGTACACCTTCAGAAAGCCAATTGATCAGTTCTTTGATCAAATTGCACTCAGGCGTTTTTCCTTTTAATTTTAATTTGTTCTCAAAACTAATGCAGCATCCTTCAATTCCAAAAAGCTTCATAAAACTATCGCCCAGGTCGATAAAGATCTCTGTAAGATCCCTGCCTGTTTTAACGTATTCGTCGGCTAATCGAAATAGAATCTGTGTCACCTGAGAATAGAATTCAGCCTTTTTTTCTTTATTTTGAACGTCTAGCGCAATTTCTATCAGTTGACTCACTAAACCGAGCAGAATTCGCTCCTGATAACACAATTCCTTCGGAGTTCTATGATGGAAGCAAAGAAGACCCCACAGATTACCTTGGGATTTGATCGCATAAGAAATGGACGTTGTTAGCTTCATCGCCTGCACATACCCCTGGTGTATGGGGGCAATCCCTTTTAGCAGACATTGAGTCATATCTAGGATCGGCTGATCCGATAGAGCGTGGATTTTAACCGGCCTTGCCTGTACGTTTTGAATGATTCTTATACTGTTTTCCATATAGACTTCACGCACATGTACTGGCACGTCGGTGGCGGGAAAACGAAGACCTAGGTATTTGTCCATACCCTCTTCACACGCTTCCCCTAGGACATCACCATGACCATCATTCCTAAAATGGTAGATTAGGACTTTGTCAAAGGATAAAAGGTCTTTCAAGGCTTTACACGTCTCCTGCAAAGCATGATTAAAGTCACTTTTGCGCATCTCGTCAAAAAAAAGAACTACCTTTTGGAAGTTTTCTAGCATTGCATGCTCGTCTTTCGCGTGAAAGAAGACCCACTCGAAGATCACGTGTTTGTCCTGTTCATGGCAGAGCAATTCGTAAGTAGGAGCACAAGAAATGGTTTCAACGGAAGGGGTTTGTGTAGTTCTCACCCCTATGTGGTCAGCGATCTGGCCAAGCAGTGGGTGGTCACAGAATGCCAAAATAGACTCTCCAAGCACTTTCTCGATGGATATTCCGAAAGACTTTTCGATATTTTCGGAGACATGAGAGATTCTATTTAATCCTTTTTCAACAGCGATCAAGACACCAAAGTCCTGCGTGTGCTGCAGCTGTTTGACGGAGATTCCGGTGCAAGGTTTTTCTAGATTGAGATCAGAACTGGAGATTGTCATGTTTTACCTGGGTTCATTGTTTAAACCATTCATCTAAAGAAACGAAAGTCGCGATGGCGCCGGCGATCACTTCTTGGGCTTCGGCCTCACTACGGACCTGTTCAGTCATGTCCTTGCAAAAGGCAGCCCAACGAGTTTTTAAGTCGTTTGAAGCCGAGCCGAAAAAGGAACCGCCGCAGTCCAATCGCAGTTGCCGCTGGATCCGCGGCCACAACATGGCTCTGCCTAGACAGGAACCTTCTAGTGTATAAAGGACCCCAAGCCAACCGAAGGGACTAGTGGGATTTGGAGTGGAGGGGCAAAGCTTCAACACATCGCTAGCTGGCGCAAGCGCATCCAGATCCTTCTTCAATAGCGACAGCTTGGGAAAGTAGAACTTTTGAAAATCCTTGTTTTGATTCAAGAACTCGGGAATTGCCTGTGTCTCCAAAGGCATATAAAAACCGTAGAATTTTTTAAGCACCTCGACATAGTCCGGCAGCGTCAGCGGTCCCATGAGCTTGGAAAGCAGGACATTCTTTTCAATTTTCTGATGATAGAGACTTGTTTTTTCGCGGAGTTGTTCTAATAACATAGCAAACTAAAACCTCTTGAATAAGTTTGAACCAAATTTATTTCACAAGCTCTGAGATTGGCGCACTCTAAAACATAAAATAAATCTTGAATTTTAAGATAGCACAAAAATATGTATTTTAAAACTCTTGACTGGAAAAATTTGAAGATTCTCCTTAAGATGGAAATTTACAAATTGAGGAAGGAATGATTCTTTCAGATAAAACTATTTTTTTGTATGTGCTGTTTTTTTTCCTTCCACTGGAAGCATACACCCCTAGATTGTTGATGACACTAGGAGAAAGATGCGATTTTCCTGTAATACAACTAGCAGAGACCATTCATGCAAGAGTCATCACTGGTTCGGAAAAAGAAATGAAAACTCAAATCACTAATGAAGATTTGCTTGATCTGACTCATCTTATAATCCTAGATGCTCCCGTTCAAAATCTTTCAGAATTCGCTTCTAAGGTCTTCTATGATTATATCCATTTGAATTGCTCATGGGGGGAAGCTTTAAATTTTCTAGAAGAAAAAATTCCTACGGTTCCGATAACTGATGCCGATCTTGAAAAAATCAGCCCAGAAGAGCGGGGAAAATTTTACCTGTTACTTGAAAAAGTCTCATCAATTTTAAATGATCATAAAATCAGCTTTTGGGCAATTTCAGGGACACTTTTAGGTGCCATTCGCCATGAGGGCATGGTACCCTGGGATGATGATTTGGATATTATAATTCGTGTGGAAGAAAAACAAAAATTAGAAAGTTTGGCATATGAGCTAGATAAAAATGGTTTGCAATTGTTTATTTATAGTAATTATTATTATAAAATCTTTTTTAAGGATGGCGATCCCATCTATTTAGGGGATGGTTCGGCTTATCCTTGGAAATACCCTTTTCTTGATATATTCACAGTCAATCAGCTTCAAGATAGAATATGCATCGTTTCTCACAATTTTCCCTCTATTGATTTATATCCGGCTTCTGGATCTTATAAAGGGTGGTGGCTCTACCCCCATGAAATTCAAGAGTTTCCTCAGTTTTGTCCTTTTGGTCCCTTGCAGATTCCAATACCTGCTGATGCTGAGCAGATATTGACGAGAGAGTATGGTCCTGATTGGTACTTTGTTGCCTACTTATGGCATAAACATTCTACCGAAACTTCAATGAGAAGAATAAAGGTTGCGATAACAGATTATTCTTCTCCTGATTATGTGATGCAGAAGGAACAAAAATGAAATTTTTTGTTTTTATTTTGTTTTCCTTTAGCCTCCATGCAGTCAACGATAATTTTCAAATTATTCAACCCCATGAAGTTGCCTCTAATTATCAAGTACTCAAATTAACCGATGAAGTCTTTTCTAGGCACCAAATTGTATATTGGGCGTGGGCAGGAACCCTTCTTGGTGCGGTGCGTCATGGAGGGTTTATACCGTGGGATTTTGACACAGATGTATGTATTTTAGAAAAAGATATTGAGGTCTTATTAGATTGCAAAGAAGATTTTAAAAAGTATAACGCTTATATTTTGCCTATGGATACTGATGGACAAAAAACTTTTTATAGAATCAAACGCATTAAAAATGGCCAAGAGATTTATGGTCATGTAGATGTGTTTGCTATGATAGAAGATGACGATAGATTGATTTACAACTATCAACCTTATTATAGTTATTATCCGGAACATTTTTTCTTAAATCATGAAGTCGATCAATTAATCCGTATTCCTTTCGGCCCTATTTATGTAAATGCGCCTAAGGACTTTATGCCTTATTTAAAAAGAGCTTATGGAAACGATGTAATGGAAATAGCTGAAATTATGTATACAGTTGATCCCAAGACAGGGGAGAAGTATCCTAGATTCGAAATCAAGGAATTTGTTCAAGCTCTTTACGAAGAGATTGATCCATCCATTCCATTGAATAACACACGGTTATTTGATTGATCAGCGGATCTTGACATAAATTGTAAAAGGGTCAGGCCTCGTAGTTCTAATTTCGCAAATGAGAACTACGAGGCCTGAACTTTTATTATGGGGGCGGTTGGACTCGAACCAACGGAGACCGGAGTCGAGAGGTTTACAGCCCCTTGCAATTGCCACTATGCGACACCCCCATATAGAGAATAAATGTTGCTGGCAGTAGGAATTGAACCCACAACCGTCCGATTACAAGTCGGGTGCTCTACCAATTGAGCTATGCCAGCGGTGCAAGAAGGCTCATTTATAGCAAATTTCAACATTTAGACTCAAGAAGAAGTTGTCTTCTCCTTGATTCTTTTCATTTATTGAGGGGGAAGTGGGGGTTTTTCATCCTGCTCAGCTGCTTCAATGGCCTTGCCAAAGGTGCGCTGCATGAGATCCGGCGGTTTCTTGAACATTCCGCCACCTTCGATAACCGTAGCTTTGAATTTACGTGGAGCACTCCCGCGAGGGCGCTCATTTTTTAAACAGCACTGTTTATACTTCTTTCCAGAGCCACAAGGGCAGGGATCATTTCTACCAACTCTTTCGTTCATGAATATACCTATGATTCAATATTGTTACTTTCTGGTAATTCCATTATAATAAAAACCTAATTTATTTGGAATCATAAGTAATGGACATACCCATAGCAACACCGCCTTGGTCAGGTTTAGGAAAAAGACTCGAGAGTGCCGTCAGGAAAGCTTTATACGATTATAAAATGGTGGAAAATGCCTCCTCGATAGCTATCGCCTTAAGCGGAGGAAAGGACAGTTTATGCCTTTTATACCTATTAAATGCGATTTCCGGAAGGGGTTTCCCCAAATTCACCATTCATGCCATTCATGTCTCGGGAGAGTTCTCCTGCGGCGCCGGCGTCAACGAGGGCTATTTGCGAGCTATTTGCGAAAAGTTAGGCGTGAATTTTATTACTCGCGAATCCACACAAAAGCTAGAAACATTAGAATGCTATTCTTGTTCTAGAGAAAGACGTCGCCTTTTATTTGAAGCAGCAAAAAGTGTAGGAGCAGACATTATCGCTTTCGGACATCACCGCGACGACAATGCTCAAACGATTATGATGAACATGCTTCATAAAGGTGAATTCTGCGGAAACCTGCCAAAATTGCGTATGGTTGATTTTGGCGTGACGATTATTCGTCCTCTGGCATATATTGCGGAGAACGATATTATCCGATTTGCAGAACAGCATGGTTTTAGACGCATTATGTGTCAGTGTCCTGTGGGTCAGGATTCGATGAGAAAGAAAGTGGATAAGCTATTAGATCAGATTGAAGAGTTATTCCCCAACGCCCGCGCGAATATTGCCAGCGCAGGACTGATTTACGGGTCAAGAAAGGCAGAGCACTAGGAGAAAAAATGAGTTATTCAATGCCCAGCGAACACGAAAGCAAAATCACTATCGAAGGAGTCGAAATCGCCCTCGGTTTTCCCGACAAATTTTCCTATCAATGGATCGGACAAAAAGATGTTATGGACCAGCTGTTAGCAGCTTGGCTTGTTTTGGATAAAATGGATATTCCCTTAAGTCCGCGACTGATCGGAAAGCCCGGAGTTGGAAAAACAACCCTTGCTTATGCAGCAGGAAAGGCTTTGAATAAAGATGTCTACATCTTCCAATGCACTATGGATACACGTCCCGAAGATCTATTAATTACTCCGGTCATTGATAAAAGCGGGGGCATCCGTTATGTTGCCTCAGCCTTAGTCACAGCCATGATTAAAGGCGGAGTCTGCCATCCTTGACGAAGCCAACCGCATGAGCGAAAAATCTTGGGCTTCCTTAGCTCCCCTTCTTGACACAAGACGTTATATCGAATCGATTGTCGCTGGATTGAAGGTCACTGCGCATCCTGAGTTTCGCATTTGCGTCACTATGAATGAAGACGCATCTACTTTTGAAATTCCTGAATATATCCACAGCCGCCTACAGCCCCAAATTTACTTGGACTTTCCTGAGGCGGAAGAAGAAAGACGGATACTTCGTGAAAATCTTCCCTTCGTTGACGAAAATATTATGGATTATGTCGTTAGCTTTTTACAGAATGCTCACGCTCATAATGAAAGTTATACCATCCGCGACGGAATTAACATTGCCCGCTATGCTGCAAAACGAATTAAGAGCGTCAATGGAGGACCGGACAATTTCACGAACCTGCTTAGACAGGCTGTAGCGATGATTCTTGGCGATGAAGCATTAATGTATCTCCCATGACACCATTCTATTTGCAAAAAGGAAATATCTACGCGATCCCTATTATCCATTACAATATGGAAATGGCCGCTCAGGTACGCTTGACGATGGAAGCGTTAAAACCCGATTGCGTTGCTGTCGAGTTAGCGGAAACCATGCAGCTCCAACTGCTGCATGCAGCTTCAAGGCTCCCCGATATCAGCGTTGTGATTACCTACGACAGAACCAGAGAGCCCCTGTATTACCTTTCAGAACCTTGTGATGGCGCTTTTGAGGCTCTACGAAGCGCTATGGAGGCCAAAGTACCTGCCTTTTGCATCGATCTTGATGTAGACTACTATCCTGAAATTCGAGAGGAACTTCCCGATCCTTATGCCATACAAAGAATAGGTCTCGAAGAATATTATTCGATATATAAAAAGATTACTTCATCATACGGCTCCAAAAAAATCAGACGAAGATAATCGCCGCGAAATGTACATGGCACGTCGACTGAAAGAACTCTCTTTTTCTTATGACAAAGTCCTATTTGTCGGAGGTATGGCCCATGTCGAAAGGATTTTAGAACTTACTCGAGAGAAACTCTTATCCTCATCTTGAACATGCTAAGAGAGAGGTTGTTGAGATTTGCGCGCTTACAGAAGCCTCCTGCCGCGAAGTCTTGGGCGAGTTCGGTTGGATTTCAAAACAATATGAAGACAGCCGTCTCAACATTCCGATTTTCCTCCGGATCGCCAGAAACTCATCTACCAGCTCTACAAAGCCGCAGCTGAAAAATACAAAGTCAATTCGAATTGCGATTTTCCGCTTATAATTTCCGCAATATCATGAAATTTTCAAGAAACTACTCACTTATCACAAATCGCCTGATGCCGGACCTCTTCCAGATTTTATCTTCGGCAAAAGGGTGTGTCGACCACAACTATGCCTACGAAACGTGGGAACTCGCGACAGAATACCCTTACAGAAGGAATGTCGATGGACTTCTGGAGCTAGATCTATCTATAGATCAAATTTGGGGACACAGCAAAATCATCCGTTTTCATTTCAGACAACCTAGCAGAAAAAAGAATCATTATCAGCGAAGAAAAAAAGACCAATCGAAATTCCGCTTTGAACCTCCAGGTCCCTTCAGTATCTGCTCCTATCCCCCGGAAGATGTTGTCATCGAAAAATTCGGCACGTTTTTAAGAAAAAAAGGAACCCAGATTCTTTCTGAAGATGCCGCTCGTACGGTTCCCTTTGTCACAAGCCTTGAAGATGGTATCGATACACGTGAAACGATTCGCCATTGGCACGAGAAAAAACTCTATGTCAAAATGTGGGGAAAACCTCCCGGAGGCGTGGGCTCCATCGTCGTGATTTTCGATGATGACTCCCAGCAAGAAGGAAAATCCTACGAAGAGAAATTTTCCTGGAAAACAACCTGGATTGGAGAACACGAACAGGAATCCGATATGGCATTATATGCGACTCCTTTAGCTTCAAATGTTGTTGGACCCGGAATAAGCCGCTGTGAATACGGCGGGTTCATGATGTCCTATCCTCCACGGAGGATGTACGATATTTGGAGCGATCCCGACTACGAGGAAGCACGAACCAAAGCAGAAGCATTGCTGATGGCTGCTATCGATTATGCTGTGGGGCCCATTGTAGTTTATGTGGCAAACAAACCGCCAAGAAGCTTTCTTAAAAACTTTGCACAGCGCTATGGGAAGAAAATCGTGTACATTCCGATTGGACAGCTATCCCCGACGACACTAAATAAAATTCGGATTTTCCACGTCTTAGATGGTCATGACAGAAGAAATATCGCCGATGATTATATTTATTAAAGACTTGTATCGATGGCGTGATAGGCAGAATTGACGACGGATTCACGTTTTCTGTCGAAATTTTGCTTCCATTTAGATATTTCTTCCAACGGAAGATTCGGTTTGACTTTGAGCGTTTCGAGATCGGAGATAAAGGGTCCTATATTTGCTGTAGGATTTTGATTTGAGGCATATTCGATAATGAAATTAATATCGCGATCGATCAATTCCAACGACCTAAGGATGATATGATCAGTCACCGCTTCTCTAAGTTTCTCTTCGCTAACTTTAGCACATAAATCTACCCATCTACGGGCTTTTGCAGTCCATTGACTATATCTTTCCAAAGCATCGTCGGTCAAATTATATTGGAGCTTATTAAGAATTTGATCAATTTCACGAAGGAGCGGATCGACGACCTCTTTAACATAAGGGTATAAATTATCATTCGACGAAAAATTCGCCAAAATTTTCATGAGTTCATGATGAGCTTGTTCAGCTTCAGGCTTGATACTATAAACTTTAATCGAAAGTTTTACCTGTGTATCGTCAGGTTTTCTCCATAAACGAGCCAGCAACCATGACGGTTTTTTTTCCGCTTTTTGAGAAAAAACGAAATCATGCTTACTCTTCATTGGAAATAAATTTTGATCACCTATTCTTTCAGACATAACATTTATCTATATTTATTATTTAACATGACTAATTATACAACACTTTCGATTTAAATTTCATCAAAATTCAAAAAAATCAGTAATATAAAATTTGACTAAAATGGCTCTACCTTCTACAATTGGCTTTTTTCACATTAACCTAGGCAATTTATGAATAATCGACCTAACATACTTATTACTAATGACGATGGAATTCATGCTCCCGGCATACGCGTTCTTTACGAATCCTTAAAAAACATGGCAAATGTCACTGTCGTTGCCCCTTCTAAAGAACAATCCGCCACCAGCATGTCAATCACTATCCGCGATCCGCTCCAGATTGAAAAACATCCCTGGGAATCCGGTGCCCACATTTATAGTTCTACAGGAACTCCTGCAGATTGCGTTAAGCTGGGAATATCCGTAATTCTCAAAAAGAAACCCGATTTTGTGATTTCCGGAATCAATCGCGGAACCAACGCAGGACGAAATCTGCTCTACAGCGGAACCGTCGCAGGTGCGATTGAAGGGGTTCTTCAAGGAGTCCCGAGCATCGCTTTCTCGTGCCATGATTTTACAGATCCCGATTACGCACTCGTCGGAACCTACGTCCCCAGAGTCATCCAACACGTTCTAGAACATCCGCTCCCAGAGGGAACGTTATTGAATGTGAATTTCCCCTCAAAAGATCATGTAGGAATCCGAGGGATTAAAATGACCCGCCAAGGCAAAGGCATGTGGGCTGAGGATCCTTTGGAAAGACCCCACCCGGTTGGCGAGTTTAACTATTACTGGCTCGGAGCAAGAATATTGGAATTCGACGAAGTCGAAGACTGCGATATCACCTGGATCAAAAAAGGTTACGCAGCTGCAGTTCCCGTTCACGTCGGGGAGCTCACAGACCACGTGCATCTAAACGCACGCAGATCACAATTCGAACAGCACTTCATGTAAAAAACAAAAAATGGACTACATGGACGAAATGGACTGAATGGACGACATGGACATTTGGCCAATTTCGTCCATGTAGTCCATAACGTCCATTCAGTTCATTCAAGCTTATAAAAGGGGAACGCGGGAGACGGGGCTCGAACCCGCAACTTCCGCCGTGACAGGGCGGTGCTCTAACCAATTGAACTACTCCCGCATAGGAGTTTTATTTATGGGCGCAACAGGACTCGAACCTATGACCACCTGTGTGTAAGACAGGCGCTCTACCAACTGAGCTATACGCCCTAAAAATAAGCATTCACTTTATAATTTTTCCGAATTTAACTCAAGCGTTTTTCATCTTGAAAAAATTTATTTCTTCAGATAGAATCATAGGCATCATGAAACAAACACAAATTACAGCCAAATCCATCACGACTCAGTTAATGATGTACATCTGGATAGCCCTGGGAGCCTTTTTAGCTGCATTTGCCATCGAGGTGTTCCTTATCCCCAGCAACCTTATTGACGGAGGCATCATCGGTATCTCCATGATGTTTAGCCATATTTTTGGACATAGCACACTCCCCTTCTTCCTCTTTATATTCACTTTTCCCTTTCTTTTTCTGGCCTACCGCTATATAGGGAAGATATTTTTGTTTCACATGCTATTTGCCATCTTATTTTTTGTCGGGTCTATTGTCTTCATACAGAATCTCCCGCAACTAGAATTCAAAGGAGAAAGTTTGGAAGTCGTCGTTATTGGCGGAGCCATTTTAGGCATTGGCGTCGGATTGATCATACGTTATGGCGGATGCCTGGATGGAACTGAGATTTTGGGGATTATCATCAATAGAAGCACAGGAATTACCGTGGGCCAGGTGGTGCTATTCTGCAACGTCTTTATTTTCGGAGCTGCGGGATTTGTATTTAATGATTGGCACCCTCCTCTGCTGTCCCTCATAACATTTATGGTCGTCACGAAGGTTATGGACGCCGTGATTGTGGGCTTGGAAGAAACAAAGTCGGTATTAATTATTTCTTCGAAATCGAAAGAGATATCGGAAGCGATTATCAGTGAACTTGGCCTTGGATTAACTATCATGTATGGACGCGGAGGATATTCCGGCGAAGACAGAGAGATCCTTTATGTCATATCCGAGCGTTTGCAGCTTTCAGAGCTAAAGGAGCTGATTCATAGAGAAGATCCACATGCGTTTATAGCGATAGAGAACTTGCATGAAGTTTCGACAGGAGTGGAAGCCAGTACATTCACAGGCAAGAGAAAGAAAATTGAAAGTCTGATGAAACGCATCTTGCGTCATGGTCAATAAGAAGGAGTCTTTTCATGTTAAGGTCTTTGGCGGTCATTTTTGGTGTGGCATTTTTGGTCATTGGAATAATCGGCTTTTATCCCCAATTTGTCGATTCAAACAATCTTTTTGGCATCTTTCGCTTTAATTTCGAGTACAGAATGGCTCACATCTTTAGCGGAATCCTCGGCATTTTATGTGGTCTATATAGCCTTAATGCCTCGAAACTTTATTTCATTATTATTGGAATCGTTTATGGAATCCTAGCTATTCTCGGTTTTTCTCAGCCAAATGGAATGCTATTGGGGATGTTCGAAAATAATCGTGCCGATAGCTGGTTTAATACTGTTCTCGCAGCCGTGTCACTTCTTTTAGGTTTCAGCAAAAAATGATAGCGATGACCCCGACGAAGTCGTCAGGGGCATCGAAAAATATTATATTAAATTCTACTTTCCTGAACCAGGAATCACGTTTCCGCCTGGAGTAATACCACGAGTCTCTACAGCTGATTGACCTCTAGCTGGAGCATCATGCCTTGGGGGTGCTTGTACAGCAGAAGTGGAAGCGCTAGGACGACTAACTGGAGCAACATGCCTCGGGGGTGCTTGTACAGCAGAAGTGGAAGCGCTAGGACGACTAGTACGTCCGGTAGTATCAAAAGAATTCGTTCCGCCAAAGAAGCCGGTATCTGGGGGATACACGTTTGGTGTTGTATTAACGACAA
The DNA here is from genome assembly GCA_963822595.1 of Waddliaceae bacterium. Taxonomy (GTDB): domain Bacteria; phylum Chlamydiota; class Chlamydiia; order Chlamydiales; family Waddliaceae; genus CAVRUH01. The sequence goes on from CAWGIG010000001.1 coordinate 276,115, forward strand.
CGGTACCTCCACCATGTCCCTGTCCAGGTACCTGGCGCACGTTCCCATGGTGATGAGTATGATGTCTTAAACCAGCACTCCTAACCATTAATGCTAAAGAGGCGATGCTGAGTAATAAAACAGCACCCACTGCAAGAGCAGCAGCTCCAACAACAATGCCTGTGAATATAGTTAAAGCAATAGCAGCAACAACTGCGACAATCCCTACTACTTTTTGTGCCCGTGTAAAACTGGTAGAGTGACTTACCCCTACTGCTTTTTGTGCCGGTGCAAAATCGGTAGAATAACTTCCCCCTGCATTGGGATTGTATGCCGGTGGTGGTGGCAGCGCGCTAGTTTCATAATAACTCATATAAATCTCCTTGTAAATAGAGGGAGCTTGTTCGCTCCCTCTATGTTTTTATTTAATAGACGCAGCATCCGATTGCGGAGTTGTTTGTGTTTACGTTGATCAAGATGTTAGGATTGGATGTTGAGAGCCAGCCATCATTGATACCGATAATCACAGTGTCATTAGGATACCATTTGTTGGTGATGGAGCTGTCCCAGCTTGACATTTTCCATAGGGACCCATCTTCGAGAGCGATTTCGCCGAAAAGTTGATCGATGGCAACAATCCAGTGTGTGTAGATGCCGTTATAGATAGGCCCTAGAGTTAGGTTGACCTTCACGTTAGCGCCTGTATTAATATTAACAAGTCTGTAGTTGTAAATTGAAAAAATATTATGGTTTGGCAAGATGATGATAGTGTCACCAAGGAGCCAGTTGAGAGTTGCCCAACGGTCATCGGAAGATACTGACCAAATAGAGCCGTCAGCGAGTTCAACGGATGAACCATCAAAAGCTACTTTGTAAGGATGCTGGAAAGCACCGCTGTGTGTTGAGTAATAAGTTGATGCATTAAATGCTTTAACTGTCTTTGCATTTTCCGCAAGTTCAGCACCTGCATCAGCATCTTGGTTTTCTTCGATGTCTTTTGCACGTGTTTCTTTATGTAACATACGTTCCGTGTAGGACATTTCACGTTCCCCAACGGTGATATGCTTTCTTTCTACTTGCTGATCATCTGCAGAAACGAGTGAACTCGTCATCAATAAAACCCCACACAGGGCCTTTGTAAAATTACTCATATATATTCTCCTCCTAAAAGTTGAATTGGTTGTTTGCTTTATTTAAAGGTCAATCTAGCGACAAATTGTTAGGAAAGTATAAAGAAAATATTAATTTTGTGCAAGGTGGGTGTTGGAGATAGATTGCGTAATCAAAATTAACAGGATAAGCAGGATCGCAAGCGGCAGGATAATAAAAAGATAAGAAAAAAGAAAAAATGATTAGAAAAAAATTTAATCTTTTTCTTTTCATTTTTTAGTTTTCTTATCCTTTTTTTATCCTGCCGCTTGCGATCCTGCTTATCCTGTTAATTGTGTCTATGCAATCTATCTCCCTGCGATCCTGCTTATCCTGTTAATTGTGTCTATGCAATCTATCTATTGCGTGAAGGTGCTGCCGTTGGCCAAGAGGGTGTCGATATAGGCCAGATCATATTCGTTTGCGAGGAACTTTTGATCTTGCAGCATGAAAAGATGGAAGGGAATCGTCGAGTGCACTCCGCCGATGTGAAATTCTCTTAAAGCCCTTCTAGCTATATTCACTGCCTCATTCCTGTCTTTTCCGGTGACGATCAATTTTGCAATCATCGAATCGTAGTTTGGCGGAATTTTATATCCGGAATAACAAGCGCTATCTACACGAACATGAGGCCCGCCCGGAGGCAAATAGTACTCTAGACGACCCGGTGAGGGTGAAAAATTGTTTGCAGGATTTTCTGCATTGATACGGAATTGAAAAATATGACCCTTGAATTCGATATCTTTTTGTTTCCAGGGCAATTTTTTTCCCATGGCGATAAGGAGCTGTTCTTTGACAATGTCGATGCCTGTCAATTCTTCGGTAACAGTATGTTCTACTTGAACGCGCGTATTTACTTCCATGAAATAGAAATTGTAGTCTTTATCGAGAAGGAACTCCACAGTACCTGCTGAGTAATATTTTGCCTTTTTAACGACATTGATGGCAGCCGCTCCCATTTTCTTACGGAGTTCGGCACTAACAACAGGGGAAGGAGTCTCTTCAATGAGTTTTTGTCTTCGACGCTGAATGGTGCAATCTCTTTCACCGAGGTGTAGATAGTTTCCAAATTTATCGGCAAGGATTTGCACTTCGACGTGACGAGGGTTAAAGATCATCTTTTCAAGATAGACATTGGGATTACCGAAGCTTGCTTCCGCTTCAGTTCTTGCAGCGATGAAATGCTTTTTAAACTCTTCTTCGTTGTGAGCGATGCGAATCCCCTTCCCACCCCCACCGGCAACGGCTTTGATAAAAACAGGATAGCCAATTTTTTTAATCTCTTCCATCGCTTGATCGAAGTCACTCACAACACCTTCCGAACCCGGGATCACAGGGCATCCAGCAGCTTTTGCTGTCGCTTTAGCTTTGGATTTATCGCCTAAAAGAGCAATCGATTCAGGGGATGGACCGATGAAATTCAAGGCCGCAGCTTTCGCAGATGGAAGCAAAATTCGCGTTCTCGCTTAAAAAACCATAACCTGGGTGGATAGCATCGGCTCCGGTGATTTCGCAGGCAGAAAGAATATTGGGTATTTTCAGATAGGATTTATTCGAGGGGGGTTCTCCGATGCATATAGCTTCATCGGCATGCAAAACATGTAGAGCTTCGGCATCAGCCTGGGAATACACGGCAACCGTTTGAAGACCTAAATCATGACAGGCTCGAATGATTCGAACTGCGATTTCTCCGCGATTAGCGATCAGAACTTTTTTCATGGGATTAACTAATCCGTATGAGTTTTGTACCGAATTCAACAGGGTGGCCATTTTCGACGAGCACTTCAGCGACAGTTCCGGTGATATTGGCTTTGACTTCGTTCATCACTTTCATAGCTTCGATAATGCAGACAACGGTTTGTGGGGTAACTTTATCGCCGACTTTTACAAAAACGGGGTCATCGGGAGAGGGAGTGGCATAGAAAGTACCTACCATTGGAGAGGTGACGAAATTCCCTTCTTTTTCTGCGCCTTTATCCGCTGGGGGAAGCAAGGAATTTATGGAGGGAGGAATATCAGCAGTTTTGCCATGTCTGGGAAGAGGTCGGTGTTCGATTGTTTGAAAGACAGTGCGTTCGCTTTCAGGACTCTCCATTTCGAGTTCGATTTCAAAATCTTTATCCTTCATTCTAAGTTTTCGCGTCTTAGAGCGACGCATCATGGTCATTATTTCTTTAATACGTTTTAGATCCAAGGTCACACCCTCCCAAATTAAACTCTTTGTATGTATTCATTAGACTTAGTGTCAATTTTAATAATATCACCGACTTCGATGAATGGTGGAACTTCCACTTTGGCACCCGTTTCGAGGACGATAGTTTTGGTACCGTTCGTCATAATTCCGGAATCTTTCCCATCGCTTTCGTCTCTGGAGACCATAATTTCGAGGAACTGAGGAAGTTCGATAGCAAAAGGGGCCTCGCCAAAGAAAGAAGCCTTAACAACCGTTCCTTCTTTTAGATAGTTGGTGTTGTCTCCCACAACAGAAGCCGGGACTAATACTTGGTCCAAATTTTTGAAATCGAGGAAAAGATAATCTTTCCCTTCAACATAAAGATACTCTAAATCGCGTTCTTCTAGGGCGACATCTTGAACATCTTGGTTGAGGTTGAAATTTTTCTCGAGGACTTTATTCGTTGAAAGTTCGCGGAGCTTTGTTTTGATAAAGGGGGTTCCTTTAGGAACGGTAACTTTAACGCTGGATTCGACGCGATAGAGCTTCTTATTGATTGTAATTGTCATTCCGGGACTAAGCTGATTACTCACTACCATTTGATTCTCCTTTATCTGGGGGCTTGGCGTAATGTTCGAACACCTTCGGACATATCCTGACATTTAAATAGATAGGTGCCGGCGACGATTACGTTAGCGCCTGCATCGATGCATTGTTTGACTGTTTCTTCATTGATTCCACCATCAACCTGTATATCAAAGGGAGGCAGATCATTTTCCTTTCCATCCCCATTCACAGTGACTCCTCCGGCTCGAATATTCAATTTATCGGTGACTTCTCTGACAAATTGAATTTTCTCAATAACCTCGGGCATAAAGTCTTGCCCGCCAAAACCTGGACTTACGGTCATGAGGAGCATATTATCACATTTGTCGAGGTATTTCATAGCCAAGGAGATCGATGTTTCCGGTCTAAACGCGAGGCCTGCGCGGACATTGCATTTTCTGATATATTTTAAAGTATCTTCTACATCTTCAGTAGCTTCGATATGAAAAGTGATTTGGTCGGCACCGGCTTCTGCTAGGGGTTCGATATAGTCGTAAGGGTGATAAACCATGATATGAACATCTAAAAACATGGAAGTAGCCCGATTAATGGCAGCAACGATCTGGGGCCCCATGGTTAGATTGGGGACGAAATTACCGTCCATGACATCGATATGGAGGTAATCGGCGCCGGAAGCTTCGATTCTTTTAGCTTCTTCAGCTAAATGGCCAAAATCTCCTGCCAATATGGATGTGGCTATTTTTATATGTGCTTTCTTCATAATTTCTCTTATTGTATCTCATCGGGAAATTATTTGCCATGGTATATTCACCACCGAGATCACGAGATTCATGAGGGCACAGAGAGGAGAAAGCTGCGGTTAATGATGAAAATACGAGCTCTATTTTTTCTCTCTCTGTGATCTCGCCAATCTCTGTGATATCGGTGGTGAAATTATTTGAGCAGTAAAGACTTTATGTGATAGAGTTGGCTGTTAACTTGAAGGACATATCATGCAAGCATTAAAATCGAACACTTTTTCTACCGGTTTGGCCATTTTTTCTATGTTTTTTGGAGCCGGCAACCTTGTCTTCCCCTTGGCTGCAGGACAATATGCCCAAGATCAAAATTTTTATTCGATCATCGGATTGCTAATTACCGCCGTAGGAGTTCCGTTTTTAGGGCTGCTCTCGATGACATTATTTGATGGCAACTACCAAGCTTTTTTTGCAAGAATGGGAAAAGTGCCCGGATTTTTAGCCTGTCTATTTATCATGCTATTGATCGGTCCTTTAGGGGCAATGCCCAGAGTGATTACTTTTTCCTATTCTACGATCAATATGTTTATCCCTAATATTCCCCTGCCCCTTTTCAGTATCGTTGCTTGTACCATCGTGTTTTTCCTTACTTTTAGGCAAAACCGGATCTTGGATATTTTAGGATATTTCCTCACTCCTGTCCTCCTATGTTCATTATTTGTGCTTATCATCAAAGCTTTTTTCACTGAACCTGACCTCATCGAAGCCGAAGAGACGCCCGTCGCCACTTTTCTCCATGGAATGTATGAAGGATACTATACCATGGACCTCATGGGGGCTTTTTTCTTTTCTTCGGTGGCAATCCTATGCCTGAAGAAAGAGTTGCACCCAACAGACACGAAAGATTTTAAAAAGCTCGTTAAAATGACTATTAAAGCGGGTTGCATCGGTGCCTCATTGTTAGCTTTGGTATATATTGGTTTCAGTTATGTGGCAGCCTATAATAGCGAATTTCTTGCGGCGGTTCCTAAAGAGCAAATGCTCGGAGCTTTAGCAATGAAAATCATGGGGCCCAACGCAGGTATTGTGGCTATCATCTCGGTAACATTAGCCTGTTTAACTACAGCGATAGCCCTCGCAGCAGTCTTTGCAGAATTCATCCATGAAGATATTTCCAATATGAAAATCAGTTACCCTGTAGCGCTCGTAGGGACTTTGTTCACGACATTTTTAATTTCCACACTCCATTTTGAAGGGATTATGAATTACCTCCAGCCGACATTAATCATTTGCTATCCAGCTTTGATTATGCTGTCGTTTGTGAGCCTTCTCTACAAGTTATATGGCTTTAAATATGTAAAAACTCCTGTTGCGGCAACATTAATCATTTCATTAATCACTTATTTCTTTTAACCTATGAAAAAAAAAATGGGCGTTTTAAGCATCTTTTTAGGAAATTTGTTCGAGCACTATGATACGGCTCTTTACGGACTTCTCTCCCCTTTCTTAGCCCCCTTATTTTTTCCAACGCAAGACCCTGTAACGGCCCTGATACTGACTTATGGAATGATCCCCATAAGTATGCTTGTGAGGCCTCTAGGATCTATTTTCTTTGGTTTTGTCGGTGATAACTACGGGCGTCAGCAGGCGCTTTATATTTCTCTAAGCGGCATGGCAGTCGTTACATTAATGATAGCTTTGCTGCCAGAATTTAATCGAATCGGAATTTTTGCTCCGATATTGTTATTATTAGGAAGAATGTTACTCAGCTTTTTTTGTTCGGGAGAGGCGGCTGGTGGGGCTGTCTATATCATAGAAAACAGTGCTGAATCGAAACAAAACTTGATGAGCGGACTCTTTGGATCCTCGACGATTGCTGGGATCATTTTGGCTTCGGGATTGGTTACCCTTTTTTCCCATTTAGAAATCATTGAAACAGGTTGGAGAATTCTCTATCTGATAGGCGGGGTTACCGGTATTTGCGGCATCATCATGAGAAGAAACGGAAAAAAGAGAGCGTAGTGGAACCTATTAAGAGTCGGGCGCTTGCGGAGCAATTTAAAACTTTCTGGAGAATGCGATTTATCATTTTGACCATTGCGGTGACAACAGGTTTTAGTTATGCGAACTACACCATGTCTTTAGGGGTGGTGAATGGATTTATTCCTCTTGTCACCGATGTGACAAGAACCGAAGTAATGAAGCTTAACACCGTGCTCCTTGTATTGGATTTTGCAACACTTCCCCTGTTCAGTCTCCTGTGTCCAAAGGAATATCGAACCCGATTTATGGTAGCCTCCGCATTTATGAGTGTGATCATCGGAATCCCTCTCTTTTCAATGCTCAAGGGCGCTTCCATGGCGATCATCATCTTTGTTAGAGTCTGTGTAATGCTCGTAGGTGTCTGGTTTTCATCAACTTATCACTCATGGTCTCAAAATTTGGTTGAAAAAGAACACCGTTATTCCGTTATTTCTTTCGGCAATGCCCTAGGCGCCCTTATTTTTGGGGGTCCTACAGCTGCTATTTCTCTTTGGTTATATCGTGAAACAGGGATCGTTTCTAGCATCGCTTGGTACTGGGTTGCGCTGGGCTTTTGCTCCGCAATCCTCATGCTCCGCTTAGAAGCAAAAAAAGTTTTTCAAAAAATTCCTTTACGCGCCTAGAAATTCATTTACTTATATTGTTGAACTCCTTAGTTTGCAATTTAGGTGGAGGAAAACCGTGCTCGGACCCACTTGGGGAGTCATTTCTAGACAGCTCATCGACTATTTTTCCCCGTTACGTGTTGTTCGTTCAAAATTACATAATTTCCACGGGATTACAATATCTAATCCGCATAAAAGAGCCGTTGAACCTACTCAACTAAAAAAGAAAAAAATCAAAAGGCGTCGCTTTTCTTTTGATTTGAATCATAGTATTGCCCGTAAAATTGATGGATGGACTCCTTCTGAAACTCGTTTGTTCGATCAAAAAGAGATTCAAGATGCCATCGCGGATCATTCTTATAGAAGAATACAAATATTTTATTATCAATCGCTTGTATACCATAATACGAATTGTGATATTACTCGCGGTAAAACTGAGTTGCAACACGGTACTGCAAACCATGCTTGGGCTAGCGCTGCTCATTCGTCCCTGCTGACAAATCTTCACGATAATTTCTTTGAAACTCTTCAACTGAAATTAGCTGTGGAAGGAATTACAGAAAGAACAGCTGAAATACTTAAAGCTTTAGGCGTAGACCCTCAAAAAATAGAAAACGTTCGTCATTATCCTGGGCTATTCTGCACCCTTTTAGAGGGAATTGATACCGTAGCAGGATTGATTGATCCATCCTCTACCTTGTATCAGTCGATGAATGCGACGGTGGAGCTTCCGGATGAAGTGAATCAATTTGATTCGTTAATGGAACATCATTTGAGAGCTAAAGCTATTGAGATCCTGAATTGCGTTTCGAAGGAAAATTTGCATCCCTATGAAGCCACAAAGAAGTTAGTTGAAGAGATAGAATCATTTTTCCAGCAAACCGCTGAAGAAACGCGGAAAAAAATAGAGAAGTTGAAGAATATTGAGGCTTTAGAACATCAGATTTGGGCTCTCGAAAGCAAAATAACGTCAAAAGTTGCTTTAAAGTATTTGGCAAAATTACGTTTATTAGATGCTGAATACAAAGGATTGAAGGATCTAAAAAAGTATTCAATTACAAGAAAACTAAAGAGCAGTTTAGGATGGCGAGTCGAGTTATTGGCTATGGATGTGATCAACAAAAAAGCGCTCACAAAAAAAGTAAAGCAGATGTCAAAGATCGAAAAAATGTTACCTAATGAAATGAGAGACAACTACATAAGTTTATTGGAAGATTCTTTGGATATCATGACGATTCAATGGAATAACACTCGCACTCCCCCCTTCAAAAGTTTATCGCGAAAGTGGATAGGGAACGAGCTTCATCCCTGTACAGAGCAAGATCTTTTCAACGAACAGCTGCAAATTCTAAAAAGAAACGGGGGGAGATAAACGTAATAACAGGATAAGCAGGATCGCAAGCGCAGGATAAAAAAAGGATAAGAAATAAGAATAGAAAGTTAAAATTTAAAATGCTTTATTAAAACTTTTCTTAATTGTTTTTTCTTATCCCTTTTTTATCCTGGCCGCTTGCGATCCTGCTTATCCTGTTAATGGTGGCTATACAGTCTATCCCTAATGCGATTACAACTTCTCTGACTTTTTAAAACGATATGGACCACCCACTACATCCAACATTATATTCAAACAAAGCAGGTTTACATGAGCATCGTTTTGGCCCAAACGTACTGCGTGAGTATACATTTCCCTTGCTGTGGTGAGATCAATAGAACCACCATAGCCATACTGAAACATTACCCCCAGTACATTCATCGCATTTGCATTACCTTTAAGTGCAGACTGAATAAATAGAAGTCTAGCTTCCGGTAGATTCTGAAATGCCCCATTCTGTGAATGCTCCATGCCACGATCATATAGTTGATTTGAAATTGCGATATCTTTTTCTGTGGGGCGTGGATTATTTGAACCTATTTGTTGAACTGGATTCATTTTTTACCTTCCTTTAAATTATTTTTTCTAAATGCCATCATTAACGTCCGGTCCTACAAAACTATAGGCACCAAACACAGATGTCACCATATCACGCATACATAACAGATTAAACAACGCGCCCTTATGGCCTAAACGTATAGCCTCCTCATAAACGTAGCTAGCCTTATTCAGATCAATAGGACCACCTTCTCCATACTGAAACATAAACCCAAGTCTATCCATTGCATTCGCATTTCCTAAGATTGCGGCCTCTTGAAATAGACGTCTAGCTTGCGTTAAATCCTGAACTCTTCCTGTATTTGAAAACTGAACGCCCCGCTCAAAAAGTTGAGTTGAAACTTCAGTCCTTGTAAATGTTGCTCTCGGAGCTGAATTGTTTGAAACTTGATTCATTTTTTACCTTCCTTAAGTTATTCTTTTTTAAAAATATGAGGTCCAAACACTTCTTCGACCAATAGATTCAAACAGTATATGTTTAAATAAGATTCCGTGTAACCTAAAAGCACTGCTTTATTATACATTGCCAATGCTCCATTCAAATCCATAGGACCCCCTAATCCATACTGATACATAAACCCAAGTCTATCCATTGCAAGGGCATTTCCTTTCTCTGCGGACTGAAGAAATAAAAGTCTCGCTTCAGGTAGATTCTGATGTATTCCTTTTCGTGCAAATTCAGAGCCACGTATATAAAGTTGCCTTGAAAGTTCAATTTCAGCTTCTGAAAATGTTAGCTTTGGAGCTGTATTAATTAAAACTGGATTCATTTTTCACCTTTCTTTGAATTATTTCTAATTATTTTTATCATAAACAAATGAAGATCTTTCATTTAATAAAAAAATTATAACAAATAGTTGTTATTGTGTCTAATAATATTATTGAATTTAGAACTAGTAACGAAAATTTCTTTCGCTTGCCAAAAAATGAGTGAAATCCTATTTTGTAATTAAGTTTATCGGAGGAGAACTCTATGACTTCATTATCAGGAAGCATCATCATCAATGACTATAGCGGAGTAGGTGCAAGCGCGCCCATCGAATTAGAGGAAAGAAAGCCTAGATTACCTCTTCCAACCGCTCCTCAAATTCCTCAAGAAAATGATATCCATGCAGTCCATGTCATCCCAAAGGATGACATCATAGCCATTCTTAAAATCATCCATGAAAATCCTAATCTCCGCCAAGAACTCATTAGACAATTTAGCGATGATCATCCCCTATCCCCCGCTGCAAAAGAATTTCTCAATGAAGACCTCACTTCTTCTCTAATATATATACAAGATAATGCAAAGGCTGAGGAATGGTTATACCAAAAAAATCATCAAATTCAGGTAAAGGAAGAGGATGAATGGTATCCACAGGATAAACCCACAACTACTTCCTCCTTTAAATATTCCTATATTGTAACAACTCCCTTTAAAGCCGTATGTTGGACAATAAATTCGATTGATAAAATAGTCCATATTGCCAAAAAGGTCATGCTGCCTATCGGTATTGCCGTTACCATTGCTCAAAGTCCATTAACTCCAGTTATTCTCCACATCATAAAAAAAATGATTATCTAATGATATTCAAAGACAGACAAGATGCAGGGAGACAGTTAGCAAAAGCTCTAAGCCAGTATAAGAAACAAAAAGATACTATTGTCATTGGCCTACCTAGAGGCGGAGTCGTCCTTGCTTATGAAGTTGCCAAAGCGCTGAGTCTCCCTCTTGATATCACCTGTCCTAGAAAAATCGGTGCCCCATTAAATCCTGAATTTGCCATCGGCGCCATCACGGAGACCGGTGAAGGAATATTCAACGAAAGTGTCATAGCCACGTTAGGGATATCGCCATCGTACCTCCAAAAAACCATCGAAAAAGAAAAAATCGAAGCGCAAAAGAGATTGGATAAATTCAGAGACGGCAAACCCCCTAGAAATTTTCAAGGAAAGACATTGATTATTGTCGACGATGGCCTTGCCACAGGATCGACAATGAAAGCTGCGATATTATCCATGCGGACGGTAGGCGCCGAAAAAATCGTGATGGCAGTTCCCATTGCTCCACCCAAAACACTTCAAGAGATTAGCCAAATGGTCGACGAAGCCGTCTGCTTGGATACTCCTTATTTCTTTCAGGCCGTCGGGCAGTTTTATAAGTATTTTAACCAAACATCCGATGAAGATGTGATTAAATTAATTAAAGATAGCGCATAAACCAATCTCGAGACAATTCGGCAGCATACTCTAGAGTCCCGGGTTCCTCAAAAAGATGCGTGGCCCCGGGAACAATTTTAAGACTCACATCCCCCTTCATTTCCGCTTTGGCCTCTTTATTTAATTGAATGACCTCTGAGTCCAGTTCTCCGACAATCATTAATGTGGGTGCCGTGACAGCCTCTAAAGCTTTGGCGGCAAGGTCAGGCCTGCCCCCTCTAGAAACAACTGCATGGATATCCTTTGGTCTTAATGAAGCCGCTACGAGAGCAGAAGCGGCACCTGTGCTCGATCCTATCAAGCCAAATTGTAAATCTTTAGTATCGCCTTGAGCCTTTAGCCAGTCGATTGAGCCAACGACACGCTTCGAAAGAAGAGGAATATCGAAGCGATGTTCTCGAGTTTGAATATCTACCGTTTCTTCCTCAAGCGTGAGTAAATCCATGAGTAAGGTTCCGAGACCTGCAGCATTAAAGACTTTTGCAACAAATCGATTGCGAGGGCTGTGTCGGCCGCTGCCACTCCCGTGAGCAAAAACAACAATTCCTGTAGCTCCTAAAGGAACATTGAGATTCCCTTCGAGAGTGACGCCGCCGGTAGGAATATGTACTAATCTATCCATGCCCTGATTTTCCACATTCCTTTATTTTTTTCTACAACTTTTGAAGGATTTTATATTTCATTTCCTCAACTTTGACGAGCAATCCGCGAGTCCGCAAATCCACTTCATAGGGGGGTTTTAAAGTAAATTTTTCGGGAAGTTGTTTTAAAGCCCAATCCTTACATTGCTTCATGAGACCATGCATTTTTTGAAGCTCGGGTCGATTTATACCTTCGTTGTACATTGTAACGATATGGTTTTTTGTCAATTTTCGGATGATTTGACAGCAGTAGATCCCTAAAACGATAATTAATCGATTGAGAGCGACTTCAACGATGTCATTGGTATGGGGTGAATAGAGGGGGGGTGAATCGATAATGGTGCAGGAAATATGGTTGATTTGAGTATCCACGTTCACCCCTGCTTGATTCGCTGACTGAATTTTTTCTTGTGTAAAGTTGATGAGTTGATGTAGGTCATCGAGAGAATATTTTTTTTCTCTTGGGCCTTTGATTTTTGACATAACACCACCGACAGGACATGGCGGCGGGGACGGTATTTCATGAGTATTCATTAGACTACCTCCTTTAGGGAAAACATTACCCTTCCTTCTGGTTAACTTATTATAGATTTTTTGTAAATGTTCAAGCCACGAAGTTCAGGAAGAAACCGAAGGACACGCGAAGATTCAAAAAATAATTTTAAAAATATTAGTATTTATGTTACTGCTCAAAAGAAGCCTCTATTTTAATAGATAAAGAGTGAAAACGAAAAAAATGAATAAATGGTTAAGCGCAATACTTGTGTCTCTATCTCTCCCAGTCACTCTTATGGGAATCACTAAAAGCGCTGTAGTTCAAGAGAAACATGATTTTTTCACTTCTGCGGAATATAGCTATTACGGCTCCGAACACATCTGGAACAAAAAGGGTGAGAAAAAGCCTGCTCACGATGATTTCATATTGAATGGAGTGGAAGCTTATTTCGAATATGGATTAACCGATGAAGACACCCTCGTGGCAACAGTTGGATGGGGACATATTCACGAAACCCTAAACGGTGGAACGAAGGGTTACAACGATTTAATTTTGGGGTGGAAAAGACATATTGGCGAAGTGTGGTGCCATGTTTTAGCCTTGGAATTGGATGCAATTATCCCCCTCGAAAAGGATTATGAACCCGGTTTATGTTACAGTCGCTATGGAGCAGAGTTAAACGCTCTTGCCTCAAAAAGTTTTTTCTTGTGGGATACTTATGCCTGGTATGATTTACGCCTCGGATATCTTTGGTATTCCGGATTTCCCTCTGATCAAATACTCGCGGATGCTTCCATTAATTTTCATCCTATGCCAAGAGTTTTCATTAAAGTCGGCGGTTTTTTGGAATATGGACTTTTCAATGGGCATTCAAGAAATGACCGCAGCTTGTTCTTCTACAATCCGAATTATAGACTATTAACCGGAGAAGTTGAAATTACCGTTTGCCTGAATCGTGGAATCTCTTTTGTCGCAGGATACGATAGGTTTGTCTGGGGAGAAAATGTCGGGTATGGAGGGAGATTTTATGCCGGAACACAATATCAATTTTAGGAGTCGTTCATGAAACTCAGAGGATTTCTTTTTGTTTGGTTCTTGTGCGCAAGCACCCCACATTTAGATGCAATATCACCTAATCCCTATGTTAAAGATAAAGTTTGGGACGAAGTTGAACCCTTTTTGATACCTGACGACCACCCCGTCAAAGCAAAGCTTGATGCGATATTTACAGATAGACGAGCTACAACAAGCATCAAAACCATGGAGAAAGCCGGGTTCGAAAATGTTGTTCCTCAAAGATTTACACACATTATTGTAACAAAACATCCTGAACTTGAAGGATATGTGATCAAAGCTTATCTCGATGCTCAGCGGTATCATAAAAACAAGCCTGAGCATTATTTCTATATTCTACGGGCCCAGGGCGCCCGTAAAATTCAAGCTTTGCTCGATGAAAAAGGCTGGAATGATCAATTCAAAGTCCCGAAAAAATGGATTTACCCTTTACCTATTGAACCCTCACCTCCGGAGGAACTTATTCGTAGGAATTTTATTCTTGTGGAAGAAGACATGAATATCGTGGAAAGTTCGACAAACAGGAGCTATTGGAAAAGCGAATTGGTTACCTATGAATTAATTGACAAATTCTTTTATATCGTCAATGAATTAGGCCTCTTAGACAGTGCTAATTCTGCAAATGCTCCCTTCTCAAATGATGGACGCATTGCTTTCGTTGACACCCAATGCTATGATACCTGGCCTATAAGCTACTTTAAGCTCACGCCCTATTTATCAAAAGAAATACGCTCTTATTGGAAGCAACTCATAAAAGAAAAAGGATAGAGAAGGGGTCAGGCCTCGAGGTCATAAAGGGGTCAGGCCTAGGGTGTTGATTTGAGCTTAAATGACCCCCTCTAAAGTCTCGTCAATTTTTGTCTCATTATTATCATTGAAAAATTTTCTTCTTAGACTTGCCATACTAGTGCCAACCTTATCTTTAATCCATTTTAAACCTTCTTTAACTGATACTTTTTCCATAGTTTTTTTAACTGTACCCTCATCCTTTTCAGGTCCAACAAACGTACAAATTCCAAGCACATTTCCTGTAACTCCCTGGATCCCCTCATTTATTGCTTTATACTTTCCAAAAATTGACTCAAGAACTTCCGTTGAACAAATAAGGGTTTGTCCATCGTCCAGTTTTAAAACTTCTTCTAAAAGAGCATTCAGTGCATTCTCAATAAACTTTTGCAACTTCTCACTTTCTATAGAGGCTTCCTCAAAGAATGTTTTTAAATGTCGATATACTTCCACTGAAGCACCAAATGTTCGGACGATTTCACTGATCATTCCCACTGTTTGATAGATAAAGCTCCATTCTTCTAAGTCAGTTTTAAACCCCACAATCCAACCTAAATAGTCTTGAAATCGTTCCTCCGAAATACTATTTAATCTTCCATTGGCTTTGGCACTTAAAACTTTCTCTGGCCAATTTACCATGAAGCCAATATTCATGAATCGCGCTTTTTCACGTTGCTTTGCAGGCATTATCGCTGCTAATTCAGTTTGAAAGGCTCTCTTTCTTGTTGTATTAAGTTCTTGTATAAACGCTTTCCATCTGAAATCGTCTCTTAAGTCATGCTCAACTAAATTTGAAAGCTTGTGACCAATGTCATGTAATATTTTTGTGGTTTTATTCTCTAGTTGGAACGATTTAGTACCCTTCTTAATATCAGAACCTCGATCGATAATAGTAGCTAAAAATTTCCCTCCCACGCGGGCTACAGAATCATTTAACGCCTTATGGACAAATTCACCATCGGATTTCTCAGTAGGATATAATCCAAGAACTTCCACATCACTATGGGTTAATATCAAATTCTCCTTCTTTTCCAAATTGCTCATCCTAACTCCGAGAATTGCTAAACATTTCATTTTCCCAAGGCTAATTGTTAAATCACCTATAGCAACCCAATCATTGGCTGTTTCTAGAGGTAATTGCAGGTTATAGCATCCATTGCGTATGATCCACTGACGAACAGTTGTGTGGTGAGGGATTGATATCTCGATTTGTTTTGCAAACACTTCCAAAACTCGAATAATTTTTCGACAACCCATTGAGGCATGTCCATATAAATCGAGTGTTAATTTTATAATTTTTGTGAAGAAGCGGTGACGATAAGGTTTTTCACCCTCATTTAGGACGTTTTTTTTTTAGATTTTCAATTAGTTTTTCTTGTTGTGCAATCTTTTTACTAGCTGCTTCTAATTGATCTTGAAGATTTTGTTTTTCTGAAATTACATCTTTTAATCGCGCCTCTTTGGCCTTTAAGACCATGGCAAGCTTTTCACTTTCTTCACGACGTAAAGTTGCTTTTATTTTCCACTCTTCCCGGCCAGCCTCAGCTCTTTGAATTCTTTTGTAATCAGGTGTCTTATCTGTAGCCATGTTATACCTTGCAAAATAGAGTTGAGGCGATCATATCAAATATTAAAATATAGAGACAACATTTAAATGATTCTTGAGTATCAATATTTTTGCTCAAATCAACACCCTAGGTCAGGCCTCGTAGTTCTGATTTGCGATTTCGCAAATCAGAACTACGAGGCCTGACCCCTTTATGACCTCGAGGCCTGACCCCTTTATGACCTCCTTATTCGCCGTACATCTCTTTGATAAGATTGGCATATTTGTTGATGACGACATCCCTTTTAATTTTCAAAGTAGGAGTCAATTCACCGTTCTCAATTTTCAGAGGTTCCATCACAATACGATACTGTTGAATCTTTTCCCAGTTGTTGATATTGGAGTTGACACTCTCTATCAAACTTTTAATTTCCTTTTTTACAAATTCGCAATTCATAAATTCTTCATCGCTCATCTCAGCATAGTTGAGTTTTGCTTTCATGCGTCGGAGGACATTCACATCGGGAAACAAGAGGCAGGAGGCAAACTTTTTTCTTTCACCAATAACGACAGCGGTGTCAATCAATGCAGATTCACATAGGGCATATTCCATGCGTCCTGGCATCAACCATTCTCCGGTAGCTAATTTTACATGTTCTTTGATTCTTCCGACGATTTTTACATACCCTTCTTCATCGATTTCGCCTTTATCACCTGTGTGAAGCCATCCAGATTCGTCTAAAGTTTCAGCCGTTATTTCCGGATTTCTAAAATATCCTTTCATCACAGTAGGACCAAATATTAGTAACTCCCCACCCTCCCCGAGTTTTACTTGGACTCCAGGCAGAGGTTGTCCCACGGTTCCTACTTTTACTTTTCCCGCTTGATTAACGACTCCTGTGGAAGCCTCCGTGAGTCCCCAACCCTCATATATGGGCAGACCGATATTGAGTAGGAATTGATAAATTTTTGGATCTAAGGCAGCACCCCCGCATAGAATAACCTTCCAATTTCCTCCTAAGCCTTTGCGAATATCGGAGAAAACGAGTCCATCTACTAAGGGATTTATTGTATATCGACTTAGAAAGCTTTTCTCTCCATTCCCGGCGTATTTAAAAGCCCAAGAAAGAATTTTTCTCTTTACAAAGCTATCGGATTGAGCAGTGGAAAGAATGCCAAAATATATTTTTTCCAAAATTCTCGGGACGACAATCATGAAACTTGGATGAATTTCTTGACAAACTTTCGCAAGAAGGCTCAACTCATTGAGATAATAAATGCTGATGCCATGTGCCATGCAGATAAAATTAATTTGTCGTGAAAAAACGTGAGCTAGAGGTAGGATGCTTAGATACTTATCTTGTTTATTGTTCAAATCGAAGGAATTGACATTTGTGAGATGCATCAAATTTTGATGGGAAAGCATGACCCCTTTTGGAACTCCCGTGCTGCCGCTGGTGTAGACGATACTCATCAGATCATCGGGATTGAGTTGTTTCCCTAGTTCTTCAAACAAATCCGGTCTTTCGCGCCAATAAGCTTCTCCATTTTTTAGGATTTCATGAAGAGCGTGAGTTCCTCGAATGACAATTTTATGATCCAAGGCGATAACATGGTCAAAGAGGTTTCTATGTCTTCGGAACATTTCTTGCTGCTCAACACCATCCACAAAAAGATAGCGTACATTTGCCTGAGCTACTTCGTAGATAAAGTTTTCATCAGAAATATTTGAGAATAAGGGAACAGTGATTCCACCCGCCATGATGATCGCTAAATCGGCCATACTCCAACCCGGCGAAGGGTTTGCCATAATGCCAACGTGGTCTCCCCGTTTCACTCCCAGACTAATCAACCCATAGGTGAGTCTCTTTAGATCGTAAACAAACTCCTCATTGGAAACACTATGCCACACTCCATTATCGTAATGGTTAAAAGCCTTCAAATTCGAATGCTTCCGATCTAGGAGTTTTACGATATCGTATATTGTTTTGACTTGAATTTCATCCATACATTTCCCTCTAAACACTCAGTAATGTATATAATTGAAATTTAGATTTAGACAAAGAATTTTAAATTTTTTTATTGAGTTTTTCAATTTCATCGAGAAGATATTCTTTATGCTCTCCGGTCCAACCCTCTGCCAATTCTTCATATTTTTTCAGACGCCCCTTGAGGTTGGGAACTTTTGATGTATCTTCATCTTTTTTTAAATGGGATACTTCTTTTGCGAGAAAGAGATGTACTTTTTCTTGAATAGTCTTGATAAAATTTTCTGCACGATCTTGCTGTTTTGGCGATATGACCTTAATCCGTTTATTGACTTCATCAGCCTTCTGAATACCTTGTTGGATATCTTCAAAATTTGAGGCAGATAAAATAGCTTCGCTGATTATTCTGAGTTCCTCAATAGCATTTTCTGTGGCGGGATCGGACTCAACGAGGGTGACAATGTGTTTTTTGTCTTCCCCTTTTGGGAGATTTTCTATACCTCCGATCACTTGGGAGAAGGAAGAGATGATTTTTTCTGATACGCTTTTATCAACGTCTTGATGAGATGACAAATAGCCCTTGCAAAATTTTTCTAATGATTTTAAATTTTTGACAGTATTGGATCGTAAGGCTGAGTCTTGAGCTATTACATTATAGAGAGAAGGCATTTGTCGTAATTGATACAGAATTTCTGTAAAGACTTTATCGCTTGGTATGTGTGTTACTTCATGACCTTTAAAAAAGGTCGTTTTTAACAACTTAAGTTGTTGATCCTCAGAAAGATTATCAATAGCATTCAGGTTTTCAGCAGCATCTAGGATTGGTTTAAGTTCTATTATTTCACTCATGTTAATACCTCCGCCAGTATTATTATAACATGTATGCATTTTTTAGGCCACGGAGGGGGGTAGATTATGGGGATGGTATGTACCATCCACCAAAATCCACCTTCGGTGCTTTATCCTCTTAAGCGAGAACGGTCTGCACCACGATCAGACGTAGCTCTACGAACATCTTCTCACCTGTGGTCTGCGTGCAGGCTGACTAGGCAATGGACGCTCAACTGTCGCTCTAGTGCCAGGCTGAACTCGAGTTCCCGGTGAGTTCATTACCGTCGACCTAGGTTTTTCAGGCACATTCGCCCGAGCTCCAGGTTGTTGACGGCCTGACCTATCGACGATTTGAGTCCGCACAGGTTGACGTCTAGGA
Source organism: Waddliaceae bacterium (assembly GCA_963822595.1). Classification (GTDB taxonomy): domain Bacteria; phylum Chlamydiota; class Chlamydiia; order Chlamydiales; family Waddliaceae; genus CAVRUH01. The sequence continues at coordinate 295,241 of CAWGIG010000001.1, forward strand.
TCTTGAACGCGCACATCAATCGGTTGTCTTCTACCCGGAGTGCTTACAACCTGTCTTCTGGCATAGGCTCTCGATCCCCACCAAGGAGGTGTACGGCAAAAGCTTCCCCAAATTTCCGGATGGAAACGCTGGTGATGGATACAAACTCCGATGTAATCGGGATAGAACGCAAAAAGCCTTCTAACGATGATAGGGTTTTCTACAACAAAAACAGGTTGATAAACAATCGTTGTGCGAAAAGGTGGCGCAATATAAACCGGACTAAATGCTGTTCCTCTATCTTCGAGCTTCCAGTCCCAATAAGCCGGAACGAAAACATATTGATCATTATACCAAACATAATGAGAGGGAACAAGAATCCAGTTAGGGTCCAACCTTTCCCAATGTCCGCTCACCCAGGCATATCCTCTACCTCGTTCCGAATATTCCCAGTATCCCGGAGACCAAAAGTATTCCCCGCCTCTAGGTTGAATGATATTTTCATCGATCGCTTCAGGGGGAGGCATGTCGATATAGGACATAGTATTCGCGGGTTGTGGGCTCCAAAATCCTGACGTCCATACCCAACCCTCTCTCATAGGTCTCCATGTGCCAGCGGTCCAATAATGTCCTGGAGGGGGTCGGCGCCAAACTCCGCTCAGCCAAATGAAATCATTGCGTTTTTCATCCCAGCTCCAATATCCCGGAATCCAAACAGCTTGTCTGTCAACTTGAGGAGGAATTCTCTCGTTGATGGGCGCAGGTGGTTGAATACGAACGACATCAAACTCAAAATTTTCTGTATCGCGACTCACAAATGCTTCGTGAATCGGTCCATCTTCAACTGGAAGAACAGCTTGTCCGAAAAGGGAACTCGTGGCTGTAACTGCTAATACGATTATAGATCTCAAAAAATGTACCATATGATTTCTCCTATTTTATTTTTAAGAAACGGAAAACAACTCTCATTCTACTCCTCAGCAGGTATTTTGTCCATGGCCATGCTCACATCACAAAAGAAGGACACGCGAAGAAGAAGAAAAAAAGGGCGAGAGATAGTTTGATGGTAAAAAAAGAGCCTGTTGTGAAGACACAACAGGCTCTTAAGAGATTAGAAATTGTAGACGAGTTGAAGTCCTACGATATCGGTATTTTCATGATATTTTCCATTTAAATCACCTAAGAAGAAGTCGCTTTGCCCAGGTTCAACTTGATTCTTATGGATTTTTGGATCTTCGATGAAGAGGTGAGCATAACCGAAGTCAATATGGATGCAATTCACATCATAACCAAAGCCCACAGCAAGCCAAAAACGGTTTGTGTCAGGGAGTCTTGGGTTGCGATATTCTGCATTAGGCGTTGGGCCTTGATCATAAGCCACACCGCAACGGAGTTTCAAACAATCATAGTACTTATAGGTTGTACCTAAGGAATAACGAAAGACGTTTTTCCATTTAAAAGGAGTGACGTTATCAGGCTGAGGGCTGTCAAATTTGACTGTTAGATTTTTTAATCTGTTCCAATTTGTCCATGTAATGTCAGCCATGACATCCCAACGGCAGTCCATGTGGTGCACAGCACTCAAGGACACTGTTTGTGGCAATCTTATAGTCGCCCTTGCACGAGCATCTTGGAAAGTTCCGGCAAGAGGTCCGGGAACGCCTTTGTACCTTACATGTCCTGTTAATTTCTGTCTGATTTCAGAGCGGTAATTCAATCCAACGGATGTGGAGTAGTTGATATCCCAAAGAACGCCAGCGTTTCCGCCATATCCCCAGCAATCCCCTTTTAGTTTGGCCTCTCCATCTAGACCCTGAGGCACGCCTAACCCGCCTTGGGTAGCGGCAAATAAAATAGAACCGAAATCAACGTCATTCGTTAATGTAGCTCTGAAATATTGCGCATTAAAACCTGCTCCGAAGCTTACATTTTCACAAATTTTCCAGGCGACCGAAGGATTGATATTAATCGCGAATATTTTTGAATGGCGTGCATAATAACGGCCTTTCCAATGATGGTGATAACTTGTTGTTAAGCCGTAAGGAGAGTTAATTCCCAATCCAAATACCAACGGTTCACATGTTGGGTATACAAAATAAGTTGAAGGGACAACGCCAAAGTCTCCTCCGTTGCCGCCATTGTTCCCTGTCAGAGGGGCGCCGCCAAGAGCGGGTGCTAAGTGAGATCCTCTATCTTTAAAAACAGCTCTTGGGAATACAGGTTGGGCTCCTACGACGATTTGGCTATCGCAAAATCTAGTCATCCCAGCGGGGTTAAACCATATTGTAGTCGCATCTTCAGCATTTGCTGCGGCGCCTGCATAGGCTGTACCCATATTGCTGACGCTTTGCTCGATTAGAGCGAAGCCCGCAGCATTTGCTTGCTGAGATATCCCCATGATACCTAAGCAAACAAACAATTTTAGTAGTTTGTTCATATTCCTCCATTTTTTGTTAAATTTGCGTTCCGATTAAACATTTACCAATGCTTTTTTGTCAATCTTATAACATCCGCGGCAGCGAGCTTCGTAGCATTCATCGGCACCGACTAGGATCAGTTCATCGTCATATTTTGCGGGTTGTCCGTTGATTAATCGCTGAGTGAAGTTAGCTTCATCGCCACAGACTAAACAAATAGCGTGGAGTTTAGTGACATCATCTGCTAGAGCCATGAGTTGTGGAACGATACCGAAAGGTTCGCCTCGGAAGTCGAGATCGAGTCCGGCGACGATGACACGTTTTCCCTTTGTGACCAATTCCAAGATTGTGTCGATGATTTCGGCGGGAAAGAACTGGATTTCGTCGATACCGATAACATCGAAGGGTTGGTTGACCACTTTATTTAGGGCGTCCATACCATCTTGGCAGCTGCTAATTGGGAAAGCTTCCCTTTCGATGCCGTTATGACTAACGATGCAGGAATGGGACTTACGCGTATCAATTTTGTGTTTTATTGTGAGCACGCTTTTGTTGGCGAATTCACTACGACGGAGGCGGCGCATGAGTTCTTCGGTTTTGCCTGAGAACATGGATCCGCAGATGACTTCTAGTTTACCCGGAAATCGATTTGTCATGAGGTATCTCCTTTTGTTTGGGATGAGACGTAGCTTACAAGAAATTGCCGAATTTTGGAATCCTAATTTTCGAGGGACTATTCTATTTTATTTGAACAGGGTTCAACACAGAGAGCACGGAGAACACAGAGAATGAATATGTTAGATTAAACTTTATGCCTGTTTGAGCTCATTTGATAGGGGAATCTATGTGTCTAATTGCTAATCCTGCGAAAGCTCATGCAATAGCTTAGGCTATTGCATGAACAATCATCCGGAATGAATTTCCGCAAAGATGGCATAGGCGATGCGCCTAAGCCATCTTTGCGGAAATTCATTCCGGAAGGTTTTTCATGAATTCCATTTTTTTCTGTTTTAATGGTCAGAAGTTGAAAAAACTCTTTCCATATCTGACGAATTTAACCATAAAAATAATGGAATTCATGGAAAGCCTCCAGAATGATTTTTCCCAAGAGGAGTATAGGCGCATCGCCTATACTCCTCTTGGGAAAAATCATTCTGGATGATGTTCATGCAATAGCCTAAGCTATTGCATGAGCTTTCGCAGGATTAGCTATTAGACACATAGATTCCCCTATCAAATGAGCTCAAACAGACACGGGGTGTAACCTAACATATTCATCCTCAGTGATCTCTGTGCTCTCTGTGTTTAACCCTGCTCAAATAAAATCCAATTATAACGAAACCTTTTTCTTGACATCATTATCTTCCCTATTGAAAATAGTGGCTTTTAACCAGGAGATTTTTATGTTGTCATTCGAAACTTTTTCATGGGTACTTGTAGCGATGTCCTTAGCCGGGAACATCTTCGTCAATCAGAAAAACGTCATCGGCCAATGGATTTGGGCCGTAGCTAACCTCGGTTGGATCAGCTACGACCTCTATATCGGCGCCTACTCACAAGCCTTCTTGTTTGCCGCTTATCTTGTCATTTGCGTTTGGGGCATCATCGCCTGGTCACGTGATGACAAAAAAGCAGCAACTACCAACGCTTAAATCGCCATCAGCTTCTTCACATTGAAGAGTGGACCGTTTTTCCAGGCAACATAGTTGTCTGGAAAATCCCAGCCTCCATGTTCTCCTCCCTGCGGAAACCACTCTTTTTGCCCCCTAAAACTCACCAAAGCAAGATCGGGTAGATAGTTACACATTTCAAGGTTGCCTGTCCCGGGGTTAACTAACCAAATGATTCTATAATCATTCATTTCTCTTTTCCAATTTGGATCGTGAGTCACGATTCCGGTGCCGATAAGCTGCTTTTGTTTACGACCTGACATTGTTTTGAAAATTTTAGTATCAAAGTTTTCACAAAAATTTTCTTTCCATTTTGAATCTTTGTTACAAAGATCCTGGCAATGTTGATTATAAGCTTCTTCGAGAACAGCGGCTCTAAAATCTTTATAGGAAATATTGCCCTCGATTTTTTCTTGCATTTTGGCTTTAAACCGTCTCACGGCCTTCTCAGAAAGAGCAATAGTATCCTTGCGATTTCTTGCAAAATCGATGAGTCGTTCTTTCCAATCGCCATATTTGGTATAAACTTGATCCATTTTATGTTGGAGCGCCAACTTGCATTTTCTTTCCCAATCATTATTTCTGGTTCCAATTATTGGATCTGCAGCCCTGCTGTGAACAACAACACTCCAGAGAGTGTTTAACAATTCCTGAGGTGGAACATTTTCGATATCCTCCTCCGAAAGAAACTCATCGAATTTCTGTTTAGAAAAATCAGTAAGTTGCTGTCTCTCAAAATCATGATGCTCGAGTTCACGGACAGCCCAGTCGTTATTTGCCACATAATCAACAAGTGCCCTTTTGGCGTGAACTGGCACGAAGCTATTGGCAATTTTAAGACCTGGATTTATCACATGATTCTGAATATAGTCGATCGAGGACATATCAGACTCCCAAGCGTTCCTGAAAGAAGCTTCATGAGGTGTGAGCAAGAATGCATGGACGGGAGAAGTGATGAGAAACTGCGACCTAGGATCTTCAAACTCTTGTTTGAATTCTTCGGGCTGGTTTTTTATCCAACTAATACACTTTGCGAGGACTTCTCTTTGATTCCCATTGAACTCTTTGATTTTAGAAGGGGCCTCTGTAAACCCATAGAAAGTTTGAAGGACTTCATCAAAATCCCCTCCCATCTTCAATTTCCAGGGAGTATAATTAAACGTATATGGGTTTTTTTCAAATTTACTTTTTTGTTTTGGAAAATACTCCGCTGCCATTTTATCTTGAAGCGTTTTTTTTGAAACAATTTCGCACATTTTTTGACAAACACTATCCCAAAGGGCTGTATGTGTTTTGTCTCTTCTTTTCATCTCTTCCGCAGTTTCCATAATGACGTCCTGAAGAAAAGCAATAAATTTTTCACCTGTATTCGCTAATTTCCATGAATGCGATGAAGAGACATCAACATTCCTATCTATCAAAATAAAACTACAATCCTGCTTAATTCTTTGATATAAGTCGGTAGAATACTCAAAATCTTTTGGAAGACCGGCATCGCATAATTCATAACCGTAACAACTTGTCGACTCTACCCCGTGATTGCCGTCATCGAAAAGGGCAATATCATCGTCGAAATTATGGTTGTAGCGATATCTCATACGAGTGATAAGCGGCTGAAGTAATTCTTGTAAAAGGCGTCGGAAGCGAGTTTGAAATTCAACAGAATAGCCTTTATCCTTACCTTCAAGGTATTTTTCAAGAATCTGGAAGGGTCTAATGGAAAGGCCATATTTCGAGCCTAGATATTTCACGGATGAGACAACAGCTTGTTCGTAGGCTCTATGTAGAGGATGATTTGTCTGAGAACAGAAGGCGTAGGTACCTCTGTTAACAAGTTCCTCGATGGAGTACTTTGGTCTCGATCTAAACGCAAAACCTTCGTTTTGCAGTTCGAAAGCGATTTTTGCAAATTCTTGAATCAGTTGTTTTGGCGTGAAAGGAACCTTTAGAGCCTCCATGGCTTGCATTACAGCGCTAACGGGGTCATTGATGTTGAGAGTTTTGCACACTGCAAGAACTCCTGGAGCCTCGTAAAGAAAACTATCCTCATAGGGGCCTTCCCAGCCAGAATCTTCGCCCACACGTAATTCGTATTTTTGTGTGGAAAGAATTCTACCGCCGTTATCAGCAGTGATCAGAGTTGAAAGAAAATCTTTGCTGGATGTGGTTTGAAATGGGAATTCTCTTTTTTCCGAAAGAACCATCCGGGTGATGCATCCCTTTTCAACCAAATCTGCCATATCTGATAAAAACATGTCCGGATGATGAAATAAAACATCAATGAGTGGTGCAGTCGTGAAACATGTGCCTGCTCTCGCTTGACGAAAATGCCCCAAGAAAGCGCTGAGAACGGTTAATTGCGCATGCCGCCGCGTAATTTCTTCATTTGGTAATAGACCCAAGGTGACTCTCACAGCAAGATTTCCAGGCAAATTATCCCGATGTGGTGGTTTGCATTGAGAAATGATTTTCCAGAGTTCTGAAGTATCCTCAAGTATTTCTAAAACGATATGCAAAGTGTTCACAGCTGTGAGGTCTTTAAAATATTCGGGCATTAAATATTCCACTGAATCCTGAATGATACCAAAGTTGATGCTTCCACTATCTAACAATAATAGATCTGCCAACTCTATAGAGAATTGATGAAAGAGAGCTTCATCAGGACTTTGTATGGAATAGGCACGAAACTCTTCTCCTTTTTCCAAAATTTTGAGTCGAATCGGTTCAAGAATTGCTTCGACCCCATCAGCAAGGGCATCAATGATCTCATCATCATCTTCTAGCTTCGCGATAAGAGCTGCGTTAGCGAAATCACGAGAGGCTATGAGTAAGAGACAGCCTAACTGAGCGCTAACAAGATCCTCCATTTTCTCTCTTGGATCAGCTTCCTCACCATCTCCTTTCTGTTGCATTTTCCTCTGAAGTTCCACTGCTAGTCCTTGCGATACATCTAAAGGCAAATCGTATCCCAACATTTCTGTATATTTTTTTGCCATTTCTTGAAATTCAGGTTCGATGTCTCCCATATCCATAGGTTGAACATCTTTGTCTTCTAATTTTGAAATCAGACGATTTGCTAAATTTAATATTTCAGTACCCGATTGTTTTTTAAGAGCTCTTTTTTTTCCCAAAATCTGATAAATTTCAAATAATTGACTACTCACACGTCCCGATTTTTTTACAGCAACATCTTCGATCTCGCTATATTGGGATTTCGATAATTTGATTCCTGCTTCTTGCTCTTCGAGGACCTCGGGCTCTCGCGTCAAACCGTGCTCTTCTAATTGCTTATCCGTTAAATCTTCAAAAACATTTTGAAGAAACTCACGATAGGCAAGAACTCCACCCACAAAAGCATCTCTTCTTGAAATTGTTATGACCGCATCTTCGTGTTTGAGTTGCTTCACGCTGCGACCGGAAAGCTCCGGCGATTTATCCCTTCCACGCTTACCTGTAGATGGATCTTCTTGTACTTCAATATTTGTATCATAAGTGACAGGACCGATCATAACAAACCTCCGTTTTGTGTATAGATTCTCGTGTATATCCAAATTTTAAATGATACGCAATGCAAATTTTAATTTACACAAAATGGTCTTGGAAATAAGATCCGGAATCGAAGCATACACAAAACTTAAAGGAGAGCCTAAGATGAATAATATCAATCCAAATTCTTCCAATCATGCCCCATTTTTTTTAGAGGAACTCGACGAGGATGGAAATCTCGCGGGATTCGTTGTCAATTCGAGTGACGATGAAGATTACGAAGAAAAACCCCACACAAATTTAAGGAGAAGAGAAAGAGCTCCGGAAGCTACCTCCCGCTATGAAGAAAAACGAAGAAAAGTAGAGGCTCAATTTGAAGAGGAAGTCGAAGAACTTAATCGCATTTCGCACGAATTGTGCACGGATGTCGCCAACTGCGTCGGTAAAAAAGTCATTGGTCGCATCCACGAGGCACACGAGCTTATCGAGATGATTGAGCTCCCCAAGGGAGGTATTCATCCTTTGCTGACAGGACAATTTGGAATTGGGAAGTGTTCGATTATTGAGTTGGCAGCCCTCTTTTACAAGACCATATACAAAGATCGTTATCCCAATCGAGTCATCCACTGTATAGATTGTAATGAATTGTTGGCAAAGTTCAATAATTCTTCGGGTTCCGATGATGTTACAGATATGCTCGATACCGAGATGGAAACATTTCGAGCCAGGAAAAATAAATTTCCCATCTTTTACTTCCGAGACATCGATAAATTACTCAAGATCGATCAAGTTCGAGATAAATTAACCTCTCATTTAAACAAGCCGCGCCCCTTTATTGCTTCGATTTCTAAATCACAAACGGAAGAAGCAGGCATGCAAACCGTCCAATGGCTAGTTCCTCACAACTTTAAACCGCTTGAAGTCACTGAAAGTTCTCTAGAAGATGTCGAAAAAATCGTCACCAACCATCTCCTAGAAAATCCTATCAACCCACAAATCGAATTCACAAAGAAAGGAATCGAACTCGCTGTTAAACTCGCTGACAAATATGAGAGAGTCCACCCCTTCCCAAGAAAAGCTATAAATCTCATCCAACAATGTGCCAATCGCGCACTATTCCAAAATGGAAATTCGCCTGGAAAAATTGTTATCACTTCGAATGTTGTTGCTCGATTCATGAGCGGACAAACGGGCATTGACGCAGAAGATTTATTGGATGAATCGGTCTTTGACAAACAAAGATTAATTTCACGTATTCAAAAAGAGGTTGTCGGTCAAGACCATGCTTTGGAATCAATTTGTCAAAGGGTTGCAAGTTACAAACAAGGACTTCTTCCTTCAAATAAGCCCTGGGGAGTTTTCTTACTTATTGGCCCCACAGGTGTCGGTAAAACATCATTAGCAAGAATGCTGGCAAAGCAATTATTCCGCGATGAAACTGCCATGCTACGACTTGACGGCTCGGAATTCCGAGAATCTCATACTACCTCTAGGCTCATTGGAGCTCCCCCGGGATATGAAGGTCACGAGGCCGGAGGACAATTCACAGAAGCTATGAAAAAGAATCCCCATCGTGTTGTCCTTTTTGACGAAGTTGAAAAAGCCCATGATGAAGTACGCATGTTGTTTCTACAGGTATTCAGAGACGGGATTCTTACAGACCGCCGCGGATTCACCGTCGATTGCAGCAAGTCTTTATTTATCATTACATCGAATTTAGGATCTGATGAGCTTTTTAAACTATGTGCTAAAAAGGAATTAAATCCCGAAGAAGTCAAACATGAAATAATGCCGATTCTTTCAAAAGAGCTTCGTCCGGAGTTCCTCGGCCGCTGTACAGACGTTATTCCTTTTGCACCGTTGAAGAAGGAACACATCCCCGGCGTTGTAAATGTTCAGCTTGATAGGATTAAAACTCGACTCGCTAAACAAACCAAAATCAATCTCCATTGGACCGAAGCCCTTGTAAAACACTTTCAAAACCAGAAGTATGATCCAAGATTGGGCATGAGTAAATTTTGCGAAAGCATTGATGAAACGATCACAAATTACCTGCAAATAACCAGTTCCCACATTAAAAAACCGCTAAGCGGAAACATCACTCTCGACGTGAAAGATGGGAACATTGTTGTGAGGAAAGGGAAATAATTTTTTTTGATTTTTTTATCAAATGCAATTTTTAATTATGTCCAATTTGGACAAAACATTTTTTTACCGAGGAGGTAATTTATGATTAGCGCCAATAATGCCATGCTACCGCGTCTGTTTTATATAGATGTGGAAGTTGATAGTGTTCCGAGAGCAAGAGGAGAACCCTTGCAAAGCATCACGCAAATTGCAGTATGTGATCCTAGCCGTCCGGAAAATGAACGTTATTTCGTAAAGTTTGTACAACCGAATAAGCTTGTGAGTCAAAAAAGTAAGGCGCACGAAGGATCTGCGAAGACAGCAAAAAAATTCAAACACGTTTGGGAAAAATTAGAAAATTGGGTAAACAGCAGACTAGATGGGAACCGTCAAGCTCTTTTCGTTGGACATAACATCTATGCTCATGACTGGAAAATATTAGGGAACGAATGCACACGTATTGGTAAGGCACTTCCCAAATTCTGGAAGCCATTTGATACGCTCTATCTTGCAGGGATGCTTTATGGTAAAGGAGGAAACAGCCAGGTTGAATTATGCCACCGTCTTGGAGTGGAAGTTCTAAAAGCTCATGATGCGTTGAATGATGTAAAAATGCTCGAGGGAGTATTTAAGGCTATGGTCGGCGATGCTAAGATGGACAAAGTTCTTAAGGCCGCAATATTACCACCTGAAGATCATCCTGTAGTATCTGTTGCCAAGATCATCGATAAGCATAAACAAGCCGTTCTTATCTTCTACGACTTTGAAACAACGGGACTTTTTGCAGACAAAAAAAATCCCGACAGACCTAATCCGCGTGCTGTCGAACTTGCAGCTTATATTCCATCCATTAACAAATCATTTAGCACACTTATCAATCCCGGCATACCGATCCCTGAAGAAGCGATGAATATTCACGGAATCACGAATGAAATGGTTCAAGGACAACCTAACTTCAAAGCTGCCTGGCTTGCTTTTGAGGACTTTATTAATACTCAAGTTGGCGCTACGGCAAACAAGGTGAACGTTCTAATTGGCCATAACGTATGGGGTTATGACGATAAGGTTGCCCAAGCTGAACGTGAAAGAACCAACACACCTATAAAAACTTATAAGTCCTTAGACACGCTTGCCGTGGCAAGGGTCATGTGTAAAGGGGGAAAAAGAATGTCGCATAAATTGCAAGATTGGAGGGTACGTCTTGGCATAGAAGAAAATCAAGCTCACAGAGCCGCCGGGGACGTGATGGTCAACGCTCAAGTATGGGCAAAATGGGTTGAGGGAATTCCTCAAAAAGATCTCAACAAGGCAATACTTTCAGGACATCCCGCTAAGGGAGTGGCTTTACTCATCAGCGAAAAAGGCGCTTTTAATCCCAACGATTATAAAGATGAGAAGAACTCCGTTGGTAAAAGAGAAAGAGAAGAACCTGAAGTGGAATTTTCTGACAAAAAGCAAAAAGAAGAACTTGATGATGTTGTTGAAGTGAAGCAAGAAGTGAAAAAAGCTAAAGTTAAAAAAGTAAAGCAAGAGGTTCTGGTAATGGAGCCTGTGGCTCCTGTAATTATCCAGCAGCCCGCGGTAATCGAAAGTGAACTCATGGAGGATGATCAAGAATCTGAATTCGAATTTGTGTTCAACTCAAATATGGAGATTGAGTAATCATAAAAATGGTGCTCGGCGTGGAGACACGCCGAGCAACTTACTATACTTGAACGGTTTTTTCTCTGAGCTTGTACTCAATTCCCTTTATAATGGCACTTCTACCAGCTAAAAGATCTTTAATAGGCTGAATTGCTTCGGTATTAGCATCTGGTTGCGGGAATAAAGGTAATACTGCAACACCACCAACTTTATTTAGATGACAACTCCAAAAAGCATGTTCTCCACTCTGATTAACGTCTTTATCTATATCAAGATGAGTTTTGGTTCCATCTTTAGCATCTAACGGGATCACTAAGCTATGCATTAATATATCACCTGTACGTACTACAGCTATCCAACAAGGTTCATCAAATTGCTCAATATTACTGGGATCACCCCATGGAATATTTTCGAGTTCTATCTTTGCCCCATTGAATATGGGTGACAAAGCTTGTTTTGAAATCATTTTAATAATGTCTTTTGGCTCTGAAAAGGCAACGAAAGCGCCTGCGATAATTGTGTAGGGAAAGGCTGCTATTAAAATAATTCCAACCAAGAATCGTTGCCACACTCTTAGAATAGAAGAATCTTCATTCGATATTAATTTGTTACGATCGGTGAAATGTCTTCCGCCTAAAACGCCTCGCAAGGGTTTTGTAAATAATTCAAACTTTGTTTCATTACCAATAGAATCTAAACGTCCACTGAAATCCATATACTAAACCTTATTTTTTTAAGTTATGGTAGTCTCGACGTGGGGACACGTCGAGCTACATACCGATATAATTTAATTAATTTATGATGCAACTATCCTCTCGGGCTTGTGTTTCTTCCTTCGAAACGAACAAATTATTCTTTCCCATGAGGTATTTTCCAAGATTTGGTGTTAGAACTAACATACTGCAAATAGATTCATCGTATTTGATTTTGAAAGCTTTTTTTCCGTCATACTCCAATTCCACAACTGTAAACAACACCTTGAGCTCATAATTGTTTGTAGCGGCTTCCGCGGATCTACTTAGCATTACCTTGGCAGTGTCTCCAAAATTAGGGCCAAAAGCTAAAGTTCCCTCAAAGTTTTCCATCCAAATATCAGGGAATCCAAGACCACCCCCTATCTTTCGACAGACCTTTCTATCCAATGTGCACTCCACTGTTCTTTCAGAAATGGCCTTGGAAAGGGCGTTATTCTTTTCGATTAAAGTGATGATTTGCGGATTATTTTTTATTCGAGCTACTCTTTCGGCTGTTTCCCCATTACTATTCTCAATATTAGAATGCGCACCAGATTCTAAAAGTACTCGAGTACAAACTTCGCATCCTTTATCAACAGCTTTATGCAAAAGAGTGTAACTAGGAGATGTGTTACCAACATAATTACATACGGCATTGATATCGTCTAATTTTTTGACTCTTTCTTCCAAACCGGCATGGTCGCCCTTCTTTATTGCTTTTTCAATTTTGAAAAAATTTCTTATCAAATGTTCATCGCCTAAATATACCCCAGCGCCATTATGGGCTAAATTTTCACCTTTTCTAGGATATTGGCTCTCGATATAACATGATGCATCGACACTATAAATACTCATAAACAAAACTCCTTAATTAATTTTATAATTCTAATATATTTTATAAAATATTACCAAAATAGCGAATTTTAGGGCAAGGCTATTGTTTTTAAAAGTTTCTTTAAAAATAATATTGCATTTGGATCATTTTTACGATATAATTGCTTTTTTAAAATAATAATAAATAAAATCATATGAACTATCCTGAAAGCTGCCCTGATTATTATGAAAAAAGGTTTAATTCTGCTACGTACGCTGCATTACTCCAAAATTTAAGTAATATAGGACCTAACACAAGACTTTGCGTCACCGATAGAGGCTTAGAAACCACCAGTAGGATAAAAGCTATTTGGGAAGGAATAAAAGGATGGTTTGGCTTAGACAATGCAGTAAAGTTGGAGAAACTTCAGGCTGAATGGCTTAAGTTTTTACACTATGGTTTGGTAAAGGGGTATTTTCATGATCCTGCTATACTTCAATCATTACAGACAATCAACTCTAAGGCAAATTATTATTTGCAAAACACAAATTTAAATATCACAGTTCGGACGATTATTTCACCCGGTACCCTAGATGAAAAAATCGATAGAGTCCGCATACAGCTCATCGAGTATTGTAATAAACACTATAAACAGCTCGAACCTTCCTTTTGGAACTCATTAATTGCCAAAACAACCCTGCTATCCTTTCCAACCAAAGACGATTTTGGAATTACGTACATTTCGATGGCTTATGCAGAAACGGAACAATATAACTTATGGAAAAAATTTGAATATCTTCATAAGGCTACGAGTTCAAAATTTCCAATGAATGAATATTATTCCCAGCAGTTGGGTGATTGCTTAAACCAGGCTATTCGAAATTACGACTTACCAACAACCCCGCTTATTGATTCAGCTAGAAAAATTTGTTTACGTCTCGCCAAGAGAGAATACATAAGAAACCGCCCGAAGACCGCCCTAGACTATCTTGATAAAGCAATAAAACTCAGTGAAGATCATCTTGAAGCCCATTACTCCTATATTAAGTTTATCAGCTTAGCTGAAGCATTAAAATATTCTGAAGCAGAAAAAATGGTAAATGACCTTCCTGAAATGCCCGAAAATAAGTTAGATCTAAGCTCTCGTTTTACTGATGCGTTAGTAATTATCGGTGATTCAAAATTAAGTTATGCTAAATCCAAAAGGGCGACTTTCGTTAGTTATATCAGTTTGGGTTATATTGACCAACGAAAGACCTACTCTTCCCAAGCACTCGATTATTACAAAAAAGCCTTTGATTCCTCTGAAGAGAAACAGGGGAAGGATGTACTTAAAAAATTATGTCAACATCTAGACGACATACGTGGAACAGCTTTAAATTTAGAAGATTTTCAAAAAGATGCTTTTGAACTTGGCTTAGGTTGTTACGAAAAAAGTGAGTGGGAGAATGCTGCCTACTTCTTTCTTCTCAGTATGAAGTGTTTTTCCTCAGAAGAATTATCCTCCTTTGCACCAGCGGGGGATATTAGAACTCGATTTGCGCAATCCATTGCAAATATGGTTAAAGAAGAAAAAATCAACGAAAATTCTTTAAATCTATTAAATCAAGCTATTCAACATCATCAACAATTTGATGAAGAAAATATTGAAGAATTCATAAATGCCGAGGGCAAAAACTTTCTTAATGACCAAGGAGCTTGTCTTTACTTCCTTAAGGGAAAAGTCATGCAGAAATTAGGGGGCTACCCCAAATCGGACATCCTAGAAGCTTTTGACACCGCATGCAAGTTGGCACCGGAAAACCCTTGGGGGGCCTGGGCCTATTTTGCAAAGGATGATCAAAGGTCTGCTAAAGATAATGATGAGGTTCTTATCGCCTATTCAGAAAAACTGGCTATTGAATGGGGTGCAGCTCGTGAAATCCCTCTGTAAAGTCTATTACAGTTCCGCCCGTAGCTTGGAATCCTTGTAACTTACGCGCTCCTAACGGAGATAGTGTCCTTTTTGACACATAAAGAACATCCAATCCGTGCCATTCCGATGTAAGGAACGCCTCAGGAATGACGCGATAAGGGGTTTTCTCTTGTCTAAGCCTCTCAAAGATTTTAGGAAATTCACTATAGACACTCGGACGAATGAGGTCCATTGCAGGAAGACAAACCGCCACCGAAGCTTCATCCTCCATTTTGCCATCGATAATCATCTTCAAATGAGGATATCGTTCTTTTGTCGTGAGTTGCGCGATAAGAAGAGGATCAGAAAGACCGGTAGTATCCAGTGATACATAAGAATCTAAACCCTCCGGCAGATACCCGGAAAGTAAATCCAGATACTCCCCTGCTACATCGCGGCAAAAGAGTTTTAACACTTGTGTTCCCCTTAACATTTCAGCATTGATTTGGTGAAAATCTGAGACCTCAATTCCCATTTCTTTTGAAAACACAGAAACATCTTCAAATCCCCTTTTGAGCCACTCACCAAGATTTTTTTCTTGTTCTTCGTCCCATGGAAAATTTAGAGAAAAATCCATCGTTCCCTTATAAAGACAAATACCGATTGTTTTTTCACGGTATTGTTTCCACAGTGTGTTGCAAAAGTGCTCCAGAGATAGCTTTAAGGAGTTATATTGCGCGATGCTATTCAGGGGTTGAGGCAGCTTAGAGAATAACCCTAAGTCGATATTCCATAAAATATGGTCTGCAGACTCGGCTAAAGCCTGTTGCTGTTTCCAATCCAGATTAGAATGTAATGTGCCATCTAAGGATATTTCCATCATCTCTTCCTAAATTGATGGTATCTAATTTCTCTACCTTTTTCACGCCAAAGTTGCTCAAAGTAGGATGATCCATATCCCTGGTGATCGGTATGATAAAACGGATCGGGACAAGTCGATTCAAAACTCGCATTTCCAAGCAAGCAATCGACCATAATTGCAGAGTAATCGACATCGTCTGTAACAAGAGTCATCATTCCCTTAGCGGTCAAAATTCTGTTCATCTCTTCGACAAAAGAAGGATTAATAATTCGATGTTTTGCATGAGCTCTCTTGGGCCAAGGATCTGGGAAATTGACGAATACTTCGCTGACAGAGTGTTTCGGAAAATAGAGAGAGGTTGCCAAAAAGCCCTCGCCGCATAGGACGATGAGATTATTGATTTTGTTATTTTGTATCTTCGACCAGATTTTTCTTACTCTTTCGAATTTTTTTTCGACAGCGACCCAGTTCACATGAGGATGTGACAATGCCTTTGCTTCTATCCAGGCTCCGTTGCCGCTGCAATACTCGACATGTACGGGGTTGTTATTGCCAAAAAGATCGGGTGAGTTCCAACCCGGAAACTTAAATTCATCGTAGTGATCATAGTATTCCGGCACGTACCAGACTCTATCTTGGATAATAACTTCTCTATTTTCCCAATTAGTGGGTGGTTTCAAATTCTTTGGTTTCATGGAGGTAAATTATAACTGCTTTCACGTTTTTTTGCCATAAAACACGTAGCTATGCTATTATAAATGCATGAATATCAAACGCAATGATCCTTGTTGGTGTGGAAGTGGGGAAAAATGGAAAAAATGCCATTATCCCGAGAAAGGCAGTGTATCTGTCACTCCCCTAGATGTTAAACAAATCTATAAGAAAAAATACCAAATCCTCATAAAAAACGACGAGCAGATCGCGGGTATTCGAAGATCTGGTCATTTAGCGGCAAAAATCCTGGATGAACTCTGCGCAATGGCTAAAGAAGGTGTCACGACTAAAGAACTCGATGATTACGCCTATAAGCGTGTCATAGAATCCGGCGCCGTCCCTGCCACCCTAAATTATGGAAATCCCCCCTTCCCAGGAAGCATTTGCACCTCGATTAACGAAGTTATTTGCCACGGAATCCCAGGTCCTTATGCCTTGCAAACAGGAGATATCATCAATATCGATATTACCACCATCCTGGACGGCTATTTTGGCGATTGCAGCAAGATGGTAACTATCGGGAAAGTCAGCGAAGAAAGACAACGGGTTGTCGATGTCTCTTACGAATGCCTTATGCGCTCTATCGAAATTCTAAAGCCGGGCATCCCCATTTCCGCCATCGGCGATGCGATTGAATCCTATGCTACCCAAAAGGGATGTTCAGTCGTCTATCAATTCGTCGCGCATGGTGTCGGTCTCGAATTCCATGAAGGTCCACAAATTCCTCATTGCAGAAATAGCAATGACATTCTTCTGCAGCCGGGAATGACATTCACCATTGAGCCAATGATAAATGCCGGAGTCAAAGAAGCTGTGGTTGATCGTTTTGACCAATGGACAGCCCGCACAGCAGACAAGAAAGCCAGCGGTCAATGGGAACATACCTTGCTCATTACTCCAACGGGGTATGAGATACTGACGCCCTGGGTGAGGGGATAATAGATCTCATAGCCACAAATAACAGGATAAGCAGGATCGCAAGCGGCAGGATAAAAAAAGGATAAGAAAAAAAAAGAATTGTTTTTTTAAAATTTCTTTTTTTCTTATCCTTTTTTTATCCTGCCGCTTGCGATCCTGCCTATCCTGTTATTTCGTTTCTATACTAACCATCCACCCTTCTATTTTATACGTTTAATTTTATTGAGGCCGTTCAAGGCAGCGACACGATAGCCCTCGGCATAGGTAGGATAATTAAAAACTTGATCCACAAAATAGTCAATTTTTGCATTGAAACTAATCGCCATCTGACCAATGTGAATCAATTCTGTGGCACTACGCCCAATCGCATGAACACCAAGTATCTCCAAAGTCTCTTTGTGAAATAAAATTTTGATCATTCCCGTTCCACTTCCGGCAATATGACTTCGCGCAATCTCATAATAGTAGGCTCTGCCCACCTCATAGTTAAATCCAATTTCTTTCAACTTGTTTTCGGTATAGCCACAGCTTGAGATCTCCGGGATGGTATAAATCCCGATAGGATAAAAAGAAGGAAACTGATGCGTTTCAATATCGCAAGCATGACGAGAGGCTAAGCGTCCCTGCTCCATACTGGTGGAAGCAAGGCTGGCTCCTCCAATCACATCCCCGACTGCATACACATTTGGGGTTGTTGTTTGGAACAACATATTCACAGGGATATATCCCTTTTCGTTGACCTTAATCCCGGCATTCTCAATATGCAGTTCGCCAACATTAGCGGTTCTTCCAAGAGCATATAATAGAGTATCCCCTGTTAACGTCGAACCATCCTCAAACTCGACAAAAGCTTTATCATCTATTCTTTGTATTTTTTTAGGACGTTTATTTCCCATGAATTTCAAGCCAATATCAGTCAAAGAGGTCTGTAGATGAATACCAATTTCCGAGTCCAGAAGGGGCAAAATATGATCCCCTTTATCGATGATAGTCACCTCTGTACCGATCGCTGCAAAGAAACTTGCGTATTCGGCACCGATGATACCGCCCCCAAGAACGATCATCGATTCCGGAATTTTTTTTATGCTTAGAAGACTTGTCGAATCGAGAATAATCTCTTTATCAAAAGGGACATCGATAGGATTTCTTGGAATGGATCCCGTGGCGATAATAAATTTTTCTGCTCGAATTTGATAGAGCATCCTGAAATCCGAATCAATGACGATGATCATATGAGGGTTTTCAAAACGGGCTACGCCCTGAATCAAACGAACATTATTCCTTCGAAACTGACGATAAATCATACTTTTTTCGTCTTCGAGAACTTGCTGAAGCCTAAAGCTTAGGTCTTCCATAGTGATTTTTTGCTTGGGCATGGCTTCGCCAAAGAAGTGGCGCTCATAAAACCTCGTAAGATCGATGATGGCTTCACGGAGAGATTTCGAGGGAATCGTTCCGGAGAACAGGCAGTTTCCGCCCGGATCTAAGGTTCTTTCAATGACAAGGACCTTTTTGCCGACTTTTGAGGCTTGAATGGCTGCCTTTTGACCCGCGGGGCCTGACCCAATGACGACGATATCTACCGTTATTTCTTCCATGTAATCAACGAATCCTCCTATTTATAAAGTACTCCATTTTATATTCCATTGTCAATTTTAAAAAAATTTGTTAAAATATAGATATGGGAAGGACTAATTATACAAAGGTCGAAAGTATACTTCAGGAAGGCATTCTTAAAATGTCTGTGGATAATCTGTTGGAATTAGCGGATGTTGCCCAAAAGATGGGTAAGCCCAGCGAACCTAAGGAAAAATCTCCAAAAAATGCTATTAGATTGGTTGAAAAGGAGCTTTTATGGATTTACAGCAAGGACCCGGAAGTATTTAAAAATTTGCATCTAAAAAAGAAAAAGCTTAAGAATATTTTCGATCATCCCGATCAGGCAACCAAAGAGGATCTAGCTTATGTTGCAGAAGTCAAAGAGTTGCTAACAAAATACAAAAAAGAAAAGCTACCTAATCTAAATGACGAAGACCTCGTGAAACACGAGCAAGAACGTCACATCAACAAGCGGTACAACACGAAAGAAACCTGGCTGCCGCTGAAATAACATGGACAACATGGACTGAATGGACATGATGGACCACATGACAACACAATTGTTCATGCTGTCCATGTCGTCCATTTAGTCCATGGCGTCCATTTTTTTTGCTACAGACGCTCGCCGGAGGCGCGCATTTTTCGAACAACGGAACCGATGCCGTTCTTGTCGATTGTGCGAAGACCCTGTGTCGAAACACGTAATGTGACGAAGCGGTTTTCCTCTGGAACCCAGAGACGCTTTGTACGGAGGTTAATTTTAAACCGACGTTTAGTCTTACCGGTAACTTTTAGACCGATACCTTTATGTTTCTTTGCAATACCGCGGATACTATATTTAAATCCCCGGGAGATTGTCTTTCCTGTGACTTGACACTTACGCATCATTTACTCCAATCTATATCGTTTGAAAGGATACATCTTAACACGACTGCCCTATAACCTTCAAGGGTATTATTCATCTTCCCTTAAGTTTTTGCAGTTCGAGCTCAATTTGCTCATCCTCAATTTTTTTAAATAGTATTTCCGGCGCAGGTAACTGCTGCCCCGGTGACAGGGGTTCTTCTACTATTTCCCGCCATTTCTGTTCCGCTAGTGACGTCTGCATCCCTAGCATTTTCCACACCTTTTCGGCCGCTTCGGGTATTATCGGTGAAGAAATAAGAGCTAATGTTTTAATGCATTCCAGGCAGCAAGCCACAGTTGTCTCCATAGATGGCTTGGTTTCGACGTTTTTAACTGCCTTCCAGGGCTGTTTCGCATCAAAATAGACATTCCCCTCCTGGGCAAGCTCCATGATCGTCTGGGTGGCTTTACGCAAGCTGTAGGAATGGTAGTTTTCCTGCGCCTGATCGGCCAGTTTTCTCACTTTATCAAGAAATTTTATATCAATTTCTTCCAATTTTCCTAAAGCAGGGACTTTGGAGGCGCAGTTATTTTTTGCAAAAACGAGGACACGATTCACAAAATTGCCATATTTTCCGCTGAGGTCTCCATTGCACCGATTTTGGAAGTCGTGCCAGGTGAATTCGGCATCGGAGGTTTCCGGAGCATTTGCTGCCAGGGTATAACGGATTTGGTCGGCGGTGTATCTGCTGAAAAAGTCTTCGAGGTCGATCGTCCAGTTATCCGATTTACTGAATTGACGCCCTTCGAGCATTAAGAATTCGTTTGCGGGAAGTTCATCGACGACTTTATAGGGTTGGTTTTGTCCTAATGTCATTGCCGGGAATATCACTGCATGGAATGGGATGTTATCTTTTCCGATAAAATTAATCAGTTTTGTTTTTGGATCGCACCAGTAATCTTTCCATTTTTCCGGAGAACCCATTTTGAGAGCCCATTCTTTTGTAGCTGAAATATAGCCTATCGGGGCATCGAACCAGACGTAAATGACTTTGCCTTCTGTGTCCGGAAGTGGAACGGAAATTCCCCAATCCATATCTCTTGTGATGGAGCGCGCCCTTAAATCCTTGATATAATCCTTAACAAAATTAACGACGTTGGTCTTCCATTTTTTTGTTTCGATCCATTCCGTTAATCGGTCTTTGAATTTATCTAGGAGGATAAACCAATGTTTTGTCTTTTTCAAAACCAAGGGAGAATTCGTGATTTTAGAACGAGGATTTTTCAAATCGGTGGCTTCAAAGCTTGAGCCGCATCTAGTGCATTCATCGCCTCTAGCCTCTTTAAATCCGCATTTTGGACATTCACCAACGACATATCTATCGGCATAGAAACGGTGATCGGCTTCGGAATAGAGTTGGAGAGTTTCCCGATCTTCGATATACCCATTTTTTAATAGATCTAAAAAGTATTGGTGAACGGTCTCCGGATGGCCTTCCCAGGTAGTGCGGGAAAAGTGGTCGAAAGAGAAATTTAATTTATCGAACAAGTCTATATTGATTTGATGAAAGATATCGACGTGTTGTTGGGGTGTACGTCCGGCCATTTCAGCGCTTAGAGTGATGGCAACGCCATATTCGTCTGATCCGCAAATATAAAGGACATCGTTGCCAACGAGACGTTGGAAACGGGCGTGGCAGTCTCCCGGAAGATAGGCACCGGCGATATGTCCAAAGTGTAGAGGACCGTTTGCGTAGGGCAGCGCGGAGGTGATGAGAATTTTTTCCATTTTTTTTAATACTTTTTGTGAAGTCCGGGGAGGTAGCGTTCGATAGGTCTTTGGACGATTAATACCTCAAGATCTGTATCCGGAACGCATTTCCAGCCGATTAATATTCCTGTTTCGGGATCCGCATAGAGCGGTCCAGGTTTCATCAGAGCGTATTCTTTTTCCACATTTTTGGGAGCGGGATTACGTGATGAATAGTGAGTTTGATATTCGTCTATTGAAGCGTGCTGTACTTTTATTGCTTCCTGTTGATCGCGGTTGAGGCTTCCCCAAGAGATATAGTTTCCCGGAAAGTGTTTATTTAAAAATTTCCAATCGACGTGGATGGTTCCCCACCAATTGATGCAATTGGGGAAAATACGACCTGTTTCACGACAGAGAGCTGCATTCTTAAAATCAAAAATGCGATTAGCATAGTCGATCCTATCATACATATATCGCAACACTTTTTCTTTTGCCATCCAGTTTATATCTGAAGCACGGCGCAAGGGCTTTTCACTATAAGGAGATAGACAAACATCGTGTTTGTGGTGCCTCCACGCCATGATAAAGTAAAGGACAAGCAAAATAAAAACAAGGAGAGCCGTACCGATTAAAAAGTAAGTATCTTCCTGTGTGATGG
The DNA here is from genome assembly GCA_963822595.1 of Waddliaceae bacterium. Taxonomy (GTDB): domain Bacteria; phylum Chlamydiota; class Chlamydiia; order Chlamydiales; family Waddliaceae; genus CAVRUH01. The sequence goes on from CAWGIG010000001.1 coordinate 317,356, forward strand.
CCAATATTAAGGAAGCATGTATATTGTTCATGCAACCTTCCTAGCTATTCTGTTAGTGCCTTTTCGGATTTTTTCGAGCGCTTCTTTGGGACTACCTCTTCCTCAATAACTTCGATTTCGATTTCCTCTTCGACTTCTTCGTATTTATCTCTGCCTGTGGCAATTTCATCCAAAGCTTGAAGAGCAGGATTTTCTGAGCCGTAGCTATCATGAGCTTCGCGTCCTGTACGAATGATATTGGTAGCCACTGAAATAGCGTAATTGACTAAATCAAATTGGTTTTGAAATTTCTTAGTCACGATTTCGTTGGTTAAATTTCTTCTTCTTTCCATGGATTCTCCTTTTATAAATTTTTCACTCTGTGTTCTTCGGCTATAACAATGCTTTTGAGCACCTGATAGGCAATTTCTAAATTATCATTGATGATATTGTAATCATATTTCTCTGCAACTTCCATTTCCTTTTTAGCCAAAAGAATTCTCTTTTGAAATGATTCCGGTGATTCCGTCCCACGGTTTTCAAGTCTGTCGCTCAGCTCCTCAATCGAGGGGGGAAGCACAAAAATATGGCACGCCGGATAAAATTCTCTTAATCTCAAAGCGCCTTGAGTATCAATAACTAAAAACACATGCTTTCCACTATCCAGCTGCTTTTCTACCGTCTCACGAGAGGTCCCATAATAATACCCGTAAAGGTCTACAAACTCAAGAAAATCATTCGCCTCTATCTTCTTTTCGAATTCGTCCCTAGTAATGAAGTTGTAATGAATTCCATTGATTTCATCTTCCCGAGGCTCTCTTGTCGTATAAGAAATACTTTGAACTACATTAGAATACTCCGAAGTCAACCTATGAATGAGGGTGGTTTTTCCGGTCCCTGCAGGGGCACTGAGAATAAAAAGCAATCCTCGGTTTCTGTTTCCTAATACTTTCTGCATATCACTCTACATTTTGAATTTGTTCTCTAACCCTTTCAATCTCGCTTTTTAGCTCGACGATGATGCGGGAAATTTCTACATCTTGAGATTTCGAACCTATTGTATTCGCCTCTCTGAGCAATTCCTGCACTAAAAACTCTAATGTTTTGCCGATTCCTTCGCTATTGGAGGCTAAATACTGATGAAATTGCTTAATATGGGATTTGAATCGAATAATTTCTTCTGAGATATCGATTCGTTCTGCGTAGAGGGCTATTTCCTTTAAGATGCGGTCATCGTTCACATCGGGGGTAAGCTCGCTAATTCTCTGTATGAGCTTTTCTCGGTATTTCTGTACAGCTGAATCGCCCTTTTGCTCGATTTGTGCGATCCAATGGCTCATTTTCTCTAGGCGCTTTTCGATATCTTTCTGTAAGGCCGCCCCTTCTACGGTTTTCATTTTCACGGCCTCTGCCATAGCCAATTCTATCGCTTCTTGGATGATCTTGCGTAGGCTCTCTGTATCTTCGACGTTTTCTTCATAGATAAGAATCCCCGGTTCTTTCTGGAGAATCTCTAAATTGCATCGATCGTCGAATTCTAGTTCTTCGGCTAATTGATTCCAGGCGGCTTGGATCTCCCTGGCTAGTGCCAGATTGGGAGTTACTTTTACCGGGGAAGCACCCTCAAAAGTTGCCCAAATAGAGACATCGACTTTACCGCGATTGATTTGTGAGGAGACCCAATTGCGAATATCGCTTTCGAAACAGGAGAGACCTTTCTGCGTGTAAATGGAAATATCGAGAAATTTTCGGTTTAGCGATTTAATTTCGGCGACAAAACGACCTTTAGGAGTAACTAAACTGGAACGGCCATAAGCCGTCATACTTTTTAACATAAATTATAGAACCAAATTAAGAATAATATCTTTATATACCAAATTACCATTAAAAACCAGGATTATTTAGCCCCTAAGAAAACGAAGAATACGTAGAACACGCGAAGATTTAAAACATTATTTACATTATCTTCCCGTTTCCTCTAGACTTTATTCCCATGAATTAGATATATCGTCTACTAAAAGAATGTTTAATGAAACAAATTTTTACCATATTAACTTTCGCCGGAGTTCTATTTTCTTCATCATTGCAAGGGAGTATTCTGAGTGAACTGAATGCCAATAACGACCATGGAATATGGATTTCACAAACAGCAAATTTTCAACTCTCTTCTGATTGGTCAATAAGATATCGGATGGAGCAACGTCTAGGTTCAAACTATAAAAAAGTTTGGTACTATCAGTATGAAGCTGTTTTTTTGTATAATCTATTGAAGCTTCTTCCGTGTAACCGTTTAAATACTTTGACAATAGGTCTTGGTTACAATATTACAATGGACTTAAAAAAGAATACCCTGGGAAATTTTCATTGGGTCTGGATCAATCGTCCGATCATTGAAGCAAATATTTCTTTCAACTTATATGAATGGTCGATAAGGCAAAGGCTAAGGGGAGAGTACAATGAATATTCCAAAAAACATTATATTGACCATTATATCTACAGACAAAGACTTGCTATATATACTCCTTGGAAATTTACGTGTCTCGATTTAAATCCTTTTATAAGCAACGAATGGTTTTTCAGAAAAACAACTTACAGCTCATCAAACCCCACTGGCTTGGTTGGTGGATACCATACAAATCGCTTTAGGATAGGTTTCGATGCAAGTTTTACTGAAAGCCTAGGAGCCACTTTTTCTTGGCAGTGGCGAGCCTCCAAGAAAAAACCGGGAATTCATCCGGGGTGGTTTTATACTTACCAGTATTGTATTGATCTTTATACGAATTTTTAATTATACCCACAATTACTCCAGCTGCCTCCTAAGGACTTAATTAATTGGATCGTTGCAGCGTATTGTTGCCCCAATAATTCAATTGACGTTCTTTCGGCCTCTAGAGCCTCGCGCTCGCTATCGAGAACGTCTAAATAGAAAGTAATTCCTTTAGAATATCTAGCGGAAGCAATTGTATTGATCTTTTTTGCTGCTTGTACAGAGAGATCCAGGCTTTCATGTTCTTTTTTTAAGCCCTCTATGCTAGCTAAAGCATTTTCGACTTCTTGAAAAGCAATGAGAACCTGTTGTTGATAATTATCTACAGCTTCTCTAAATTTTGATTTTGCAAATTCTAAATTAGAACGTAACTTACCTGCATCCATTATCGGAATAAGAGAATTAACACCCATTCCCCATAAACCACTTCTTGGGGTTAAAAAATCCTTGAGTTCCGGACTAGAATACCCAGCAAAACCGGTTAAGGAGAGAGAAGGGAAAAATGAAGCATAAGCAACGCCAATATTAGCATGCATGGATGCCATCGTTCGTTCAGCTTCCGCTATATCCGGACGTTGAAGCAAAATATCCGAAGGTACCCCGGGGGGAATTATAGGAGGAGGTGCCTTTAAGGGAAACGATTCTATTTTAAAAGTGGAAGCAGACATTCCTACTAATAGAGCTATTTTATTTTCCTCTATATTGCGAAGCTTTTTCACTCTGAAATATTCTGCTTCAATTTTTTTATATTCAAATTCTGCTCGAGAAACATCGATATAATTTGTGATTTTTTTTTCATAGCGGGATTTCAAGATTTTGTAAGCCCTTTCTAATGATCTTGACGTTCCTTGAAGAAATAAAATATCGGCATCAAATGTCCTAAGTTGAAAGTAACTCGTTGCAAGATCTGTTGTGAGGATCAGTAAAGAAGTGTTAAATGCATCTTCTTCTGCTTCCATATTTAAATAGGCGGATTCGTAAGCTTTTGCTAGCTTTCCCCATAAATCAACTTCATAATTCAATACAAAAGGGATATGATTTCTGCGTCGATGCTCCCTGATAACGCGAATGGGGTCATAAAGCATATAAAGGATACCCTCATTAAAATAAGAAGGCTCTGAATTAACCTGAGGAAGGGTATCTGAAAGCGCAATACCCGCAATGGCTCTAGCTTGAATAATTCTTTCGAAAGCGGCATAAACATCTTTATTGTTGCTTAAAGCAAGAGATTCAATTTCATTCAGTTTTTCATCTTCAAAGATTTCCCACCAATTATCAACATCTTTTGTTTGGGAGGCGTTTTCCTCTCCATTTTTCCACTCTTCCGGAACTGGAGTGTAAGGTAGAGAATATTTCGGGCCCAACTGGCACCCAGCTAAAAGAACAATACAAAAAAATAACGATAATTGAATTTTCATAAGGTAATCATTTTATGGGTGGATTTTTTTAGATCAACTATCACTCCGTCACGTATGCGTTCTGTAGGATTTGTAACCATTTTTTCGCCTTCTTTCAAACCCCATGTGATTTCTATTGTTTTACCAAAATCCCTTCCGATCTTAACGACTTTCAAGGACACTTTTCCTTGATCATCAACTATAGCAACTTGTGGATCTCCATCTGTAATGACTAAAGCTGTTGTCGGAATGATGAAATATGGTGCTTCGGGAATGAGATGAAAGTGCACTTCAGCGTACAACCCTATGAGTATTTCCCCATCTTTATTATCCACATGTATTTCTGTTAATAATGTCCTCGATAGAGGATCCAATGATTTAGATGTTCTAGCAATTGTTCCTTTAAATATTCTTTCAGGGAACTCTTGTATAAAAATATCCGTTTTGCCTCCTACCTTAATCAAACGAAAATAAGGTTGTGGAACATTTACAAAAACGCGAATAACATCCGTCTGTGCAATTTGGAAAAGCTGCTGATAATTTTCTTGGCTTCCAGCGGTGACTAGGGTACCAATATCGATGTTTCTTTCGGTTATTATCCCTTGAAAGGGAGCCTTGAGTTTGCTAAAGCCTTGTATGTCTTCAAGTCGCTGGACATTAGCAGCAGCCGATTCAACTTCAGAAAGTACGGCCACCAAATTCGTATTTTTTTCGTCCACTTCTTGCTCTGAAACAGCTTCTTGATTAAGCGAAAATAGCTCTTGCCATCGGGTTGCGCTGATTTTTGCAATCTCTAATTTTGCAAAAGCCGTACGAAGATCAGCCTTCCCTTGACTCAGTTGTTTGTCAATTTCCGGGGTTTCGATGTCCAACATAAGTTGACCTTTATGTACATTATCTCCGATATCCACATAGAAATTTTTTATATAACCATCGCTTCGTGACCAAATAGGTGTAATTCTCATCGCCTGCGTCGTGCTAGGTAAAATAAGCTCTATAAGTTTCTTACTTGGTTCCAAAGTCTGGATATTCACGGTAATCGGATAAACAGTATTTGCTGTTTCTACAAGTTTCTCCCAATGAAACATACGGGGGAAAAAACCGATAAGGAAGAGAATAACTAAAACTATAAAAATTATTCCAAGAAAAATTGCTTGGCGTTTTTTTGAGTACTTTTCTGGAGGTGTCGAGTGAAATTTATCTGTTTCGACATGGTCATGTTCTTTTTCTTTTTCTACAGGATCATTCGTTGGTTCCATCATTATCCCTCCCAGCTTGATGCACTTTATGGACGTGAAATTCACTTTCTTCCCTAGCAGTATGCAAATAGGGATTAGGTTTATGGCGTAAGAACGTAAACATTACCGGAACAAAAAATAAAGTTGATAGAGTAGCCAAGCAAAGTCCCCCAATTGCAGCTCTTCCAAGAGGAGCATTTTGTCCTCCACTTTCTCCTAAACCCAAAGCCATAGGAATCATTCCGACAATCATGGCAAGTGCTGTCATTAATATGGGTCTCAAACGAATGCTTCCCGCTTCTAAAATAGCCTCCACATTATTCTTACCTTCTATCATTAATGTATTTGCAAAACTAACCAATAAAATGCTATTTGCTGTCGCTAATCCTACTGCCATAATTGTCCCCATCAATGAGGGAACATTAAAAGTCGTGTGAGTGAGATATAGCATCCATATAATACCTGCCATAGCTCCGGGAAGTGCCATAATAATGATGAATGGATCGGTCCATGATTGGAAATTGATCACCAAAAGCGAGTAGACCAAAATAAAGGAAAAAACAAAACCTATTCCCAACCTGACAAAAGCCTCATTCATGCTTTCTACCGCACCGCGCATAATAATCTCATTCCCCGGTGCTAATTTATCCTTCATTTCATCGATGATTTTATAAATATCACGTGCAACACCCCCTAAATCTCTTCCCTGTACATTTGCATAAATATCATAAACGGGTTGCACGTTATAATGATTTGCTACACCTATAGTTTCTCGACGTACTAATTGAGCTAAATTGGTCAATAATTGCGGATGTTTCAGTTCGGAACTAGAAACAGGCATGTTCATAAGGGAATCCACTGTATTGATTTTGTACTTGGGTGTTTGGACTGCAATCAAATAGGGAACACCGTTTTTTCGATCGAGCCAAAAATTTGGGGTAACTTCACTGCTGGAACTATACGAAATAATGACATCATCGGAAATATCTTTTTGAGTGATTCCAGCCCTCGCCAGAAGCGTTCTATCAACATTTAAAAATAATTCGGGGAAGTCATCCACTTGATGTAAATGGACGTCCGCAGATCCGGGAACATGAGATATACGCTCCACAAGCTCCTTGGCTATTTTCAGATTATTTTTCTTATCGTGACCACTCACTCGAAGGTCTATGGGTGTGGGTAATCCGAAATTCAGTATTTGACTCACCATATCCGCCGGCTGAAAGAAAAAGCGAAGGTGAGGAAATTGCTCTCTCAATTCCTTTCTTAAAATTTCCTTATACTGATATGTCGACTTTTCTCTTTCTTTATTGAAAGAGATTAAAATTTCTCCATCGTAAGAACCTAAAGTAGCGTTATCCCCAAAAGCATAATTATAAGGTTCGGCAACTAGGCCGATGTTATCGATTAAAAAAGCGATTTCTTCCGGGGGTATAATTTTTCTTATTGCATCTTCAACTTTTCCAAAGATTTCTTCTGTAATCTCAATCCTAGTTCCCGTCGGAGCTTGCACATGAAGACGAAGCTGTCCCGCATCTACATTGGGAAAAAAATCATTACCAACAAAAGGCAAGGCAACAAGGGCACTCGCGAACACCAAGCCGAATAAAATCAAAGTAGCAAGACGGTGAATCAAAGCTAAATGCAGAAGTCTGCCATAAGATGAACGAAAACGATGAAACCTTTTTTCGAAATGCCTTTGGTATATTTTCCACCAACTCTCTTTGCTACTTTGGGATTCATCTTGCTTTAATTCGTCATGAAGCAAGTAATTTATCATCGTAGGAACGAGTGTTCGAGTCAGAACGAATGAGGTTGCTATTGCAAACACGACTGCTAAAGCAAAGGGAACAAACAAGAATTTAGTTGGGCCCACTAATAAAAACACCGGTAGAAAAACAATGCAAATAGAAAGCATGGTAACTAGTGCGGGAAACAAAATTTGAGAGGAGCCATCTAAAATCGCTTGGCGTAAGGTTTTGTCCATATGCATATTTCTGTGAATATTTTCAAGGGTGACGGTTGCCTCATCCACAAGAATTCCAATAGATAACGCCAATCCCCCTAATGTCATCACATTGAGAGTTTCACCTAAGAGCGCTAACATAATAATCGACATGAAAACAGATAGAGGAATAGATACAAATACAATCAGCGTACTACGCCAGCTGGCGAGAAAGATAAGAATGATGGAACCTGTCAAGAGAGCCGCTAGCACTCCTTCTTGCATCACGCTTTTGATTGAAGCTCTAACAAACACGGATTGATCAAATAATAGGTCTATTTTCATTCCTTTTGGAGCCGCCGCTCTTAACGACGGTAGCATCTTTTTTATGCTATCCACAACGTCAACAGTAGATGCAGAGCCAGTTTTTAAAATCGTCAGCAATACTGCCCGCTTACTATCGTTTCTAACGATGCTTGTTTGTGGAATAAAGCCATCGTGAGCAAAACCGACATCCCTTAAGTACACCACAACATTGTTGACCATTTTTATTGGAATATTGTTGTAATCGTCTGCTAATAAAGGGGTGTTATTCATATTTACTCGATAATCTAATGTCCCTATCCTACTGTCTCCTGTCGGCACAATTAAATTATTATCATTAATGGCTTCATTCACATCCCGAGGTGAAAGTCCCTTCGCATGAAGCGCCACAGGGTCGAGATCTATCATTAATTGTCGAGCCTTACCACCAAAAGGACTAGGAATCGTAACTCCCTCTAATTCTGCTATGGATTGGCGAATGCGGTAAATTCCATAATCGTATAACTCTGTTTCACTTAAGGTGTCGCTTGAAAGAAGAATTTGCAAAATGGGCACGCTACTTGCCGTATACCTTACGATGATAGGTGGCTCTACTCCCTTTGGCATGTGCCTCAGAACTGATTGCGAAGAAGCTGTTACCTGGGAAATCGCTGACTCAATATTCACATTGGGAAAGAAAAATAGTCGAATGACAGCAATTCCATCGAGAGTTTGAGATTCTATTCTCTCTATTTCATTGATGTTTTTTGAAAGAGAAAATTCGCTAAAAGTCGTTATTCGTTGTTCAAATTCCTCTGCAGGAAGTCCTCTATAACTCCAAATGACATTAACAACGGGAATATCGACACTAGGAAAGATATCTTTTGGAGTTTGAACGATAAACCATGCGCCCATGACCAAAATCAACAATGCCATCATGACAAAGGTATAGGGTCTTCTAAGTGCTAGGTATACAATCCACATATAATATGCTTTTTTTTAATGCATTAACCCCCATATTTAATTTTTTACAGGATTATACTCAATCATTTTTAAAGAAATTTATGTATATATGTATAAATTGATTGATGTTGACATGGCAGGGATTTACACATAGTCAACGAAATATCTGAAATACCTTGATCTGAATACCTCAGTGAAGTAATTTTGGGAAAAACTATCCAGGAGTAATATCATGACTGTTACACACGCATCCCTTCGCACAGCCACACGGCCTGAAGTATTCGAAGCACGGGGAGGCTGCCTCTCCAGCACTTTGTCCAGCGTCTGGCAACTTTTCAATAAAACATTAGGGACAATCCAATTGTACCGAAAAGGGGTGAACGTGCTTGCTTGGGAACCTCCGTTCCCCATCGCCATCGCTCAAAAATTTGGGTATTCCCCCTCTTTTCTTTACGAATTCCCCTCCTTTGTAAGTCATCTCTTCTTAATTACTGATCAAGAAAAGGTGATGCGCGCTGTTCTTTCGGAACACCGGAATGACCTCATTTTTTCTCCCAATTTCTCATCCCGATTGTTATTCGAACTTGTAGAAAATACCTTTCCGGATACTAAATTTGATTACGAAGACTTCCTGCTGACATGCAAACGTGAAAAAACGCTTTTCTATCATAAATTGATCCGATCTGCCATGAAAGATACCGCAGAAATTGTCAAAATCGAAACAGAAAAGGCAATAGCGGGATGGGTCAAACAGGGCAGGGTAAACATAACCTCCGAAACGCGTCAACTTGCAAGTAGAATCGCTACGAGCATCTTATTCGGACACGGAGCTGAAAGCGAATTACTCTGTACATCTATTAACAACATCAATGAAATTATTATGCAGAAGCTTGCCAAAACGGCAACGGTAGAGCAAAATGCTATATATGATCAATCGCTTAAAGATATTCGTGAAGCAACATTAGAGATTCTAAAAAGACCTATCCCTCTTTTTGAAGGATTTGAAGTTAGTGAGGCTCAAAAGCAGTCAATGATCCTTTCTGTGCTTTTCGCAGGTCAGGAAACGACAGCCTCTCTAATCAACCACATATTATGGAAGGTGGCAAGCGATCCAAAAGAATTGCAAATGCTGCACGAGTTGTCAGTTGACGACTATTTCTCTCGAGCGATTACACAATTTCCACCCGCATTTGCCACGGGCCGTAGACTAATAAATGATACCTGTCTTGAATATCGTTTGGAGGGAGAAGAAACTACGCGGAAAGTGATCTTTTTTGCTGGGCAGATGTTAGGAGTACGTATGGTTGATGCCGCGCGCCATCTTCAAGCACAATCGGAAAATGGTGTGACAGATCTTGGCGATTGGTTTCCGTTCGGCGGTGGGCCTCACAGTTGTCCGGGGAAAGGTTTGGCAACGACAGAGGCCAAAGAAATGATACAGCTGCTAAAATCAGGAAAATATGTTCTCAAGTGCGATGAGGATGAGAATCCTATCATCGGATTTATTACATTGCAGCACTCTCGCGATGTCTGGGTTGACATTTCTAAAATTTGAGAGAACCCATGTAAATTAACAAGAAAAAGCCGATTAAAACAACTGATAAGGCTATCATTACATCAAGTAAGATACCTGGGCGATAAGTTGAAGTATCGATTTGTTTTTCAAAGCTTTTAAATTTGATAAAAGCAAGCAAACATACGAAAATACCGAAAACAACAAGCAGTATCCCGAAAAATGAGGAGTATCCGTGAGGGGAAGGAGGTAAATTTGACGTTGATAGTGGATTTTCTTTTTCTAGAAAAGGAGATATATGCTGCATAAACAACGAAAATTTTTCAACGACAAAGCCAAAAGCCATGATTCCTATACTGGTTCTAATCCAGGCCAGAAAAGTTCTTTCATTTGCCATGTGATCTCGGAGATGAGAAACGGGAAGAATTTCTTTTTCATCATTATTAAGCATCTATAAGCTCCTCTTTGTCGAGCCCATATTAGTTAACATGTGATTATTACTCAATAACGGAACTCAATGCCGTCAACTTAAAATATTTTTTATTTGCAAACTGATTTTAAAACACAGAGTTCACGGAGAACACAGAGAGTAAGAAATTGGACCAGATGCTTGAAACTGAGATCATTTTCGTAGATAAAAAAAATCTTTAGTAAAATATCTGTTAATGTTTAAACTAAATTCCTTTATCAATAAAAGTGACCTCAGTTTCAAGCATCTGGTGCCAATTCTTACTCTCTGTGTTCTCCGTGAACTCTGTGTTTTAAAACCGGTTTATACAAGCTAAGTTATTTTTCCGTAATGAACAATAAAGTCGTTTAGACGCCTTTCGGTTATCGGGATTTCCCTGACGTTGCCAGATGATGCGGTCGCCTCAATCAGGTTTTCATTACCACTATAGACCATCACATGAGATATTCTTTCCGGCTTAGTTGTCGAGGCTGTAAATATAAGATCTCCGGGAGCTAAATCTATAAATGAGCATGGTGTTGCTTTTAAAAACTGATCATGTGCATCTCGTGGAATATCCATGCCATGGATACGAAATAGGAGATTAACGAAACCGGAACAATCAATACTCGTTTTAACATGCTTCCAATCAGGTTGGTGGGCACTTCTTCCTCCCCAATAGTAAGGAAAGCCAATCATTTTTCTTCCATGCTCTAAAATGCTTTGCGCTGTATCTTCTTTTTTTTGAGAACATAGCCAAACATCATTTTTACTAACTTTACCGTTTAAACCATCAACAAGCTCTACAATCCAATGATCAGGGAATTCTTGGATTCCTAAAAGACGGGTTCCGATCGAAACTGTAAAGGGAATGCTGGATTCGATCTGCGCCCACAGCGATTTGACGATAAGATTGTATTGTGGAATGTTTTGCGTTGGTCGGAGAAATTCTTTTTTTACCCATCCTGGGTATCCTGCCCAAGAGCCATCAGGAAGGCATTTTAACTGTTCGATAGCTTTGATAAACACCCAATCGTCTTGTTCTTTTTCAACAACAACGTGTTCACCATAGAGGAGTTGGGTTTCTAGTTTGTAATCGATACCCTCGAAAACGGTATTTTCAAAGGGTTCTCTTCTTAAATCGATAACAGGTCTATTTACAAGAAAATTCATTTGTAATTCCTTCTGTTTTCAGCAATGGACGACATGGACTGAATGGACTGCATGGACGACATGGACAGAAGTTTGTCCATGATGTCCATGTCGTCCATTCAGTCCATGTCGTCCATTTCTTTTTCTTCGAGCAGTTTAAAAGACATCCTGTGTATCATGCATGGGCCATATTTTGCAATAGCTTCGCGATGCTTTAGCGTTCCGTAGCCTTTATGATCTTTGAAACCATATTCAGGCCAGGTGCGATCATGCTCTTCCATGATTCGATCGCGCGTCTCTTTTGCAATAATCGATGCAGCCGCAATGGATTGCGAAAGGGAATCGCCACCGATAATTTTTTTTGAAGGAATAGGAGACGGAAGTTTCATTCCATCGACTAAGAGGATATCAGGTGTTACCGCTAATTTAGCAATCGCCTGTAACATCGCTTGTATGGTGGCTTGAAGGATATTTATTTTATCGATTTCTTCATGAGAAATGATACCGATTCCATAAATAACACTGGAATTCGATGTCAGTTCTTGAAAAAGTTCCGCTCTTTTTTTTGCGGACAACTTTTTACTGTCATCGATTCCCGGAAAAAATAGATTTTGAGGAATAATACAGGAAGCAGCAACTACAGGACCGGCTAAGGGTCCGCGTCCTGCTTCATCTACTCCTGCAATGTGCTGAAAGCCGCCTTGACGGGCTTCCTCTTCGAAAAGATTAAGCTGTCGAAGGCGTTTTAGCTCACTACGCTTTATCGGCTGTTGGCTCAACAGAGGCATCGGGGGTCTCATTCTCTATTGTTGAGTGTTCCTCGTCCTCTTTATGTGCGCCAAATAGGCCTTTAACTTTAGATTTTTTGCCGTAGCTACCGATGAGGTAGTTCAGCTTTGCTCTTCTTACTTTACCACGCTTCATCACTTCAATCTTTGAAATTCTTGGGCTGTGGATCATGAAGATACGTTCCATACCTTCGCCATAGGCGACACGGTGGATAGAAAGCGTTTCTGAAATCCCTGATCCCATGCGTCCGATCACTGTTCCGGTAAACATCTGGGTACGTTCTTTTTGCCCTTCGATGATGCGTGTATGAATGCGAACTGTATCACCAACGCTAAATTTTGGGATTTTCTTTTTAATTTGTCTGGCTTCCAGTTTTTGTATCACTGCTGCTTTGCACATTTTCTTATTTCTCCTTATTCTATGATATATTTTTTACCAACTCAGGGCGTACCCGGAGAGTATTTTCTTTTGCTGTTTGATGTCGCCAATCGGCAATTTTCTTATGATCGCCGTTCATGAGCACTTCCGGGACTTCTCTTCCTTCGAAAACCGGAGGCCGCGTATAGTGAGGACAGTCCAATAATCCATTTTCAAATGAATCTTCATTCGCTGCATCGGGGTGTCCGATCACTCCCGGAATAAACCGGGAAACGGCGTCCAGAAGAACAATGGCGGCGGCGCATCCGTTGGTCAAAACGTAATCTCCGATACTAATTTCTTCATCGACTTCCAAGTGGATAGCCCTTTCATCGATCCCTTCATAATGTCCACACAAGATAATCAGATGTTCTTCCTTTGCGAGATCTCGGCATTTTTTTGCTGTCAATTGATTCCCTTGGGGTGACAAATAAATCACTTTGGATTTGGGTGTTTTGACGGAGCGTATGGCCTTCACTACAGGATCGGGCATTAATACCATTCCGGGTCCACCCCCATAGGGGCGATCATCGACACGTCGGTGTCGATTCTCGGCAAAGTCTCTGATATCTATTTGATGAATTTCGACAAGCTTGTTCTCAACAGCTCTTTTGATGATGCTTTCATCAAAAGGGCCTCGAAAGTACTCAGGGAAGAGTGACAAGATATCGAAACGCATCGTTATTTACCGGCTGTTGCTTTTGCTTTTTTACGAGCTTTACGCTTTGCAGCTTGACTTAGGCGCTGTAGGCGCTCTTTTTCACGCAATCCTTTGATGACTTGCGGTGCTGCGCGGCAGATCAATGCTTCTGCGCTTTCTGTGAGCACAGCGCCTTGATTGAGCCAGTGTTGGATTCTATCTGCTGCGATATTGAGACCTTTCTCGCTATCACTTTCCAAGGGATCATACCATCCCAAGGATTCGACATATTGTCCATCGCGTGGATTACGACAATCTGCAACAACCATACGAAAAAAAGGGCGATTTGTACGACCTTGTTTACGCAATCTAATTTTTAACGCCATAGGGATCCTCCCATCAACTTATTCAATTGTTTCATATTTGGCATGTTTTTAAAAAACTGTTTGGCTTGTTTAAACGATTTAACAAGCTTATTGACATCATCAATTTTTGTTCCGCTCCCTTTTGCGATACGCTTTCTACGGGGAACGGAGAGTTCACACCTCTCTGCTCTTTCATCGGGCGTCATCGATTGTATAATCGCTTCGACGCGATGAAATCCTTTTTCATCAAAATCGAAATCTTTCATGCTAGACATTCCCGGAAGCATCCCAAGAAGACTTTTGAAAGATCCCATTTTTTTGACCATCTGAATTTGGTTCAGATAATCTTCATAGGTGAAGGTCGCGGTGCGCATCTTTTTTTCTAGCTGCTTTGCTTGGTCTTCATCGAAATGCTCTTGTGCGCGACGCACAAGGTTGATTGTATCTCCCATTCCGAGGATGCGATCGGCCATCGAACGTGGATTGAACGGCTGGATGTCATCCATTTTTTCACCGATACCCTCAAATTTCAGGGGTTTGCCGGTGACTTCACGGATGGAAATGGCCGCTCCGCCTCGCATATTGCTATCGAGCATTGTCAGGATAGTTCCATCGATCGCAATTCTCTTGTTGAATTCGGCTGCAACAGTGACGGCATCTTGACCGGTTGCTGCGTTGGCAACAAAGAGAATTTCGTTCGGTGTCAGGGCGCTTTTAATTTGTTCCAACTGCTTCATGAGGTCGTCATCGATATGTAAACGTCCGGCAGTGTCGACGATCAGTAGATCGAAGTTTTCCTTCTTGGCCTTTTCTAAAGCAGCTTTGGCGACTTTAACAGGATCGGATTCTCCGGCGATGGTGAATACAGGAACTTGAATCGATTCGCCCAATGTTTGGAGTTGCAATATCGCTGCGGGACGTTGGAGATCGCAAGCAGCAATTAAGGGTTTTGTGCACTCGTTTTTGTTTGAGGAGGTATTTTGCGAGCTTAGCGCAGTGCGTCGTTTTCCCTGAGCCTTGCAAACCGCAAACCATGATCACAGAAGGCTTTCCGGTAAGATTAAGCTTTGCCTCCCCTCCCCCCATTAATTCGATTAATTCGTCGTGGACGATTTTAATGAATTGCTGTCCAGGAGTTACCGATTTAACGACATCATCGCCGACAGCTTTCTCTTTGAGACGCTTTACTAGCGTTTTCGCAACGCTATAATTGACGTCAGCTTCGAGCAGCGCCAAGCGAACCTCGCTGACGGCTTCTGCGATATTGTCTTCGGAGAGAGTCTTTTTCCCACTTAATTTGGAGAAAAGTCCCTGCATTTTTTCTGTTAGTGCGCCAAACATAGGTTAAATATAGCTAAATTTATGAGGATAGGATACTTAAAAAATCATTCAATTTCAAGCAAAAAGAACCTTTCTTTTCCAGACCAATCATTTTGTGTTTCCGCCCGCCTCCATTGAGGGGGTAAAAAGAGGGTCCGAAGGGCTTCTCCTTGCCGGTGGCCAATCTCTAGCCAGGCTTTAGCTCCAGGGAGCAGGTATTCGCGAAGTTCAGCAGACAACCTGCTGTAAAATTCGAGGCCTGACGGACCTGAAACTAAGGCTGATTTAGGTTCAAAATTCTTAACTTCCGGGTCAAGCGCTGAAAACTCACTTTCGGCAATATAAGGAGGATTACATACAAAAAAGTCGGTTTTTTTTCCGGAAAAGGGAGAAAATATGTCCCCTATGCAGAAAAGTAACATCCACTTCATTCAATTTCGCGTTTTGTTTTGCCACATCCAGCGCTTTTTCGGATATATCTGAAAGGATCACGTTAAGCTGAGGAAACCGTTTTTTAATGGCGATTCCAATGCAACCGGAGCCGCAACAGACATCCCATAGCGTTTTGCCTTCTAAATTTTCTTTTGAAAGTTCTTGAATTATTTTGTCGGTCAGGATTTCAGTCTCTTGCCTTGGTATAAGAACATCGGGAGTCAGTTGTATTTTGCAATCAAGAAAGTCGACGACGCCGGAAATGTATTGAGTGGGTTCTCGTTTTCCACGTCTTTCGATAGCAGAACGGCATTTCATAATTTCCGGCTTCGGTCAAAGGACGTTCGAAGTTCAAATAGATGTCTAAGCGTTTAAAGTTGAAAGCATCGCTGATGACCTCCTCAGCTTGCCTACGGGCGTTTTCGACCCCTTTTTGCTCAAGATATTGAGTCGATTTTTGGACAATGTCTAAAAGGGTAAGCATTAGATCTCTTCGAGTCGTTTTTTGTGATAGAATTGCACGAGCGACTGGGTCAGCTCATGGAGATCCCCTTCCATCACTCGATCTAAATTATATCGGGTGTACTCAATGCGGTGATCTGTGATTCTGTTTTGAGAGAAATTGTAGGTTCGAATGCGTTCGGATCGATCCCCGCTTCCCACCTGGCGAGCTCTGTCTGAGGCGCGCTCGGCGTCTTTTTTCTGTTGTTCGGCTTCGGCAATGCGGGCTTTCAAAAGACGCATCGCTTTGTCTTTATTTTTATGCTGGCTTCGTTCTTCCTGACAATAAACAACAATTCCCGTAGGGAGGTGAGTTAAACGGACGGCGCTATCGGTGGTGTTGACGTGCTGTCCGCCGGCACCGGAAGATCGATAAGTATCGACGCGTAAATCTTTTTCATCGATTTTTACCTCTTGCTCCTCATCAGGCTCCAACAATACGGCTACAGTGATAGCTGAAGTATGGACTCTCCCCTGAGCTTCTGTTGCTGGTACGCGCTGAACGCGATGGGTACCGCCTTCATAGCGAAGAAATCGATAGGCTCCAGGTCCGGAAAGGACCATCACATATTCTTTGTAACCGCCGATTTCCGATTCTGTGCATGAGAGTTCTTCATAGCGCCACTTCATTTTATCGGCAAACATTTTGTACATGCGGATGCAGTCTCCGACGAATAAGGCAGCTTCGTCGCCTCCTGTACCTGCGCGCAATTCTAAGATGGCATTACGATTGTCATTGGGGTCAGGGGGAATAAGGAGACCTTCAAGTTTGACTTGATTCTCCTCAATCTGATCGTTGAGAGATAGGATATCTTCTTCCAAAACGGCTCGAAATTCGGGATCTCTCTCTGATTTGAGAAGATCGCGATTATTTTCGAGCTGTTTTTGAGATTCTATGATGGTATTCCAAACAGTCTGAACATCGATTAAATAGGAATGTTCCTGCATGAGGTTGCGATATTTTTTCTGATCGCTAATCACGCCGGGTTGTCCAAGAGCATCCTCGATTTCCGGGAGACGAGACAATAGCTTTTGGACTTTATTTTCCATCGATAAACTCTTTCCCTACAGGAAATTATTTTTTATTTTTTTCTTCAGCAGCTGTATAACGTTTTTGGAATTTTGCCACACGGCCTTCAGAGTCAGCTAACTTGTTGCTTCCTGTGAAGTAAGGGTGTGATGCAGAAGATACAGACAAACGGCAAACAGGGTATGTTTTCCCTTTATAAGTGTCTGTTTCATCAGTCTGCAGCGTCGAACCGCAAACAAATTTGTGTCCTGTTGAAGAGTCTACAAAAAGGACTTCCTGATATTTTGGATGAGTATTTTCTTTCATATTATGCTCCGATTTATAAAGGTCACATTATACGTATCCACAGGATAAGATTCAAGGAGTAAAAATAAACTGCTTAAAAAACATCAATTTTGTATAATCTCGTCCATATGAAATATACACTCACACAAACGCCAATGAGCCCCGAATTTACTCCGAAAGTGATTCGAAACCTCATTTTCCTCACCATAGGAATCACCCTATTTTCAGCATTTCTGGAACCCATTTTTTTCAGTCTATTGGGTGTTTCGGGACCACAGGATTGGTTCAGTCTTTCTTGGTATGGCTTAACCCAATGGAAGTTTTGGCAACCCATCACCTATTTATTTGTCCTTCCTGAAGGATACCAAGGGATCACATTCAGCCTCCTGCTGTCTTTAGCTTTCCAAATGTATATCGTTTGGATAGTGGGTTCTATTGTGCAAAATCTTGTCGGATCAAAATCTTTTATCTATTTTTATTTTGGCGTTGGAATCCTTTCAGGGCTACTCACCACGCTTATAGGAACGAACTATCTTCTCGGTCCCGGACCTGTTATTCTAGCTCTGCTAACAGTCTGGATGATGATTTCGCCTAATCTGGAAATCCTTTTATTGCTGATGTTCCCCGTCAAGATCAAATGGTTAACGGTAGCAACCTTAGCCGGTATTTTTCTGATCTATCTATCAAAATTAGATTTTGTTTACATGACTTTCTACTTATCCGGAGCACTCATCGGCTACATTTATGCTGCCATTGCCTGGGGATTGTCGAGTCCCTTTGCCTGGACCGAAAAAATAGACCGTTATTTGAATGGCTTTGGAACGAGGATGAATCTAAAAAAGAATCAAACCATAGATTCATCCAAGATCATCAACTTCAAGACGGGAGAACCCGACATGGCTGATGATGACCGTTTTGTCGATGTCATGCTAACAAAAATTTCAAAGTATGGGGAGAGCTCGCTCTCTTGGAGCGAGCGACGCCGTCTTGACAGCATCTCGAAAAAGAAAGCCCAGAAAAAGTAAAGTTTTATGGAACAATTTTGTAAAGGTTACCTTTTTCCACCGGACCTCTCTTAAAATATATCTCTTGTAGAGTTATCTTCTTCAATAGAGGATCGGGAATCTGAAGTGCCGCCATCGTAGCTTTTCCAAGATCCCCTATTTTATACATCCCCCTAGCTAATGATTGAAACTTCAATCCCCTAATCGTATCATTTCTAAAGGCAAATATTTGTATATATGCTTCTTTGAATTTATCCTTTTCAGGTACCTCCGTATGTAATCCTTGAGCTATTAACTTAAGGTTTGAATTTACAGATGCAACTCTCCCTACTTTCCTAGCCGTCTTTTGAAAATGTTGCGACTCATTGGCGTCAATCTTTGCCAGAACATTTTCTACTTGAGCTGGATTTGATAACTGATTAGCCAATTCCCTAGCCCCCACAAACTTTCCATTTCTTGCCATTGAAAAAGCGATCATCATAATTCCACCTTCTCTAGCATTTATGGTTGGTAAACTTTTTGCTGTCTCAATAGCTCTTTCGTAGTCTCCTATATTTACATAGTCAAACATCGAAAGTGGATTTTGAGCTGAAGGATTAATCATGAAACACTCCTTGTTATTTTTAAATATTATAAAGCAAATTCCTTAAAAAGTCAATATGTATTTATTGATATAATTAATAGTTATTGACATAAATCAACATTCATAATATAATTATTTAAAATTTTAAAAATAGGTGGAATATGATAAACAAGGATCTCGTTAAGTTTCTAAAAAATACAGGACCTTCAGTGTATTCCATAAGGAGCCACTACCCCGATCTCCATTTGTTTAAACAGCAGATTGATGTCCATG
The DNA here is from genome assembly GCA_963822595.1 of Waddliaceae bacterium. Lineage (GTDB taxonomy): Bacteria > Chlamydiota > Chlamydiia > Chlamydiales > Waddliaceae > CAVRUH01. Next base: position 336,700 of record CAWGIG010000001.1, read on the forward strand.
CAGCGCATCATCGACCCTATACGATTCATAAACAGAAGGTTTCCACCTATAGAACCATTTTTATGGCTCTTGCACTGTTCTATTTATTCTGCGGAGCTATCCTTTTCTATAAACTTTCACCCTACACCACCGGCTTTCTTTTAGGATCCTACAGCTATCTTATCAAAAATGGAGCCTGCGCCTTTTGCTCCATAGCCGCTCTTTGCTCTATGGGGATTGGTTTCTATCTTAACGCTGAAAGAGAGGCAGCGCACTTTTCGTATAAAAAGGCGCGAAGAAAACTGAAAGAAATCTATCATCACAATCTTTCTAAAATGGGTTTAAAAAGATTTCTTTCTTTTGGAGAAGGTCAGCTAAAGCTCTTGAATTTTAAACAAAGCTATCATGATTCATTGGACAAACTCTTGAATTACAAACATGAAGCTTTGATTCTCATCGATCGGATTATCCACTCAGAATCGATCGATTTGCCTAAAAGAGAGCTTCTATTAAATCACTCTCTTCTAGAAATGGAAGATAAGATGAAAGATGTTATTTTACGCTTTAAAAGCCCTGACAACCTCAAACTTATATACTAAACTGGGTGTAACTTAAAATCGTTGCTATATACAAACTGATTTAAAACACAGAGTTCACAGAGAACACAGAGAGTAAGAAGTTGCACCAGATGCTTGAAACTGCGATCATTTAAGTAGATGAAGAAAAAAACCATAAGTAAGCTTCAAACTAAATTCGCTTATCAATAAAAATGATCTCAGTTTTAAGCATCTTGTTCTACTTCTTACTCTCTGTGTTCTCTGTGAACTCCGTGTTTTAAAATCAGATTGTATATGACAACTATCGAGTCACTCCAGAGCCTCATTATGGAGAGCGCGCAGGGCCATTTGAATTGTTTGAATACCCGCTAATACGCCTTCTTCATAGCGAAATTCAGGATGGTGCTCCAGCTCAGGATAATCATTTGGCTGAAGAACATCCTCGGGGGTTAATGTGGGGACAATCCGCCTCCCTAATTGAAGCAAACTGCGGCCTTGCTGCTCTGCGATTTCTTCGATAACTTTTTCTAGTTCGTCCCAGTTCATGATTCCTTCTCCTTTCTCACTTCACGAAAGAAATTTTGCATTAAAGAGGCTGCATGTTCTCCGAGAACGCCCTGTTTTATGCTTATAGTATGCATCGGATGCTGCTTTTCGAATATATTGATCCAACTGCCGTTGGCCCCGTGACGATTATCGGGAGCTCCCCAAACTAGCCTTGGGATGCGCGTAAGCAACATCGCCCCTGCACACATGCTGCAAGGCTCTATGGTGCAATAGAGGGTGGTATCTTGAAGGCGCCAGTTTTCCAGTGCGCTTTCTCCGGCAGTGATGCACAACATTTCGGCGTGAGCCGTTGCATCGTTCAGGAGTTCGACTTGATTATAGCCGCGCGCGATGACTCTCCCCTCTTTAACTAAGACGGCGCCGATAGGCACTTCTTTTTTCTGATAGGCCTTCCAGGCTTCTCTGAGAGCCTCTAGCATCATTTTTTCATCCTCATCTTGAGGAGTGATGGAAAAAGGAAAAGTCATTTATATAGTCCTTGTAATTATCTTAAATATTCTGGTATAGATCGGTAAAAAAAGCAAGAGAAGCAATGGCTAAAGAGCACAAACATTTTTTTTATGACCATCCTATAGTACGGAATCAGGAGCAAAATTACATTAATAATCTGCTAAAAAAGTATAAAAAGGTCCCCGCGACGGAGGAATTAAAGCAGAAAATATGGGATGAGCTTCAAAATGAGAAACATTTAGGAAATATAACTATTCCCTTTAAAATAGCCCTTAGAAAGGATCCTTTGAAGAAATTTCCCGACTTTATTGAGATAATTCTCGATACAAAGGTATAGACACCTTGACCTAAATTACCCTTTTGTGATAAAATAGAGGCTTAGAAGTTAAGAAAATATAAACATAAAGAATGGCCTCAAGGCCCCAAAACGCGGGGGAAATACTGAATGTCACTGGACAAAGGTACAAAAGAAGAGATCACCAAAAAGTATCGCCTTCATGAGAAAGATACCGGATCAGCAGACGTACAAATCGCTATCCTGACAGAAAGGATTGCAGAATTGACTGAACATTTGAAGAGATCACCCAAGGATCACGCTTCACGCTTAGCTTTGCTAAAACTGGTAGGACAGCGCCGAAGACTCCTTGATTATTTAAACTCGACAGATACCAGTCGGTATCAAGCTTTGATCGTGAAGCTAAAGCTAAGAAGATAGCTATTAGCAAAAAAATTAAAAGGCAGCTCACCGGAGCTGCCTTTGTTATTTATACCCCCCAAAAATTACTCATTCCATCCTTGTAAAAAAAGCCCATCTTGGGATACAAGTTAATGAACGACTAGATAACGTAAAGGAAATAATATGGCTCATAAAACAATATCAGTGAAAGTTGGTGAAGAAACCATTACTTTTGAAACAGGAAAAATGGCAAAACAAGCCAATGGTTCCGTCATCGTCCGAGCAGGAGAAACCTATGTGTTTGCCACAGCGTGCGCAGCACCTGAACCCACGAGCGGGATCGATTTTCTCCCCCTTAAAGTAGACTACCAAGAAAAATTCTCGGCAGTGGGTAAAACCTTAGGCGGCTTCATTAAAAGAGAAGGACGCCCTACCGAAAGAGAAACTCTCGTTTCACGCCTCATCGACCGTCCTCTCCGCCCGATGTTCGTAGACGGATACTACAATGAAACACAAGTTTTAGCTTACGTCTTGTCCTACGACAAAACAAACTCTCCTGAACCTCTCGCTCTTTGCGCAGCTTCAGCAGCTTTGGTTATTTCTGACATTCCCCTCATTAAGCCTATTGGAGCTGTCCGTGTCGGATATATTGATGGTAAATTCGTCATCAACCCTTCAGTAGACCATCAAAAAGATTCTACACTTGATCTTATGATTGCCGGAACTGAAGATGCTGTCCTGATGATCGAAGGGTATTGCGACTTCCTCACAGAAGAACAGGTCTTAGAGGCTATCGAAACCGGCCACAAAGGGATCAAGCTCATTTGTGAAACACTGGAAAAATGGCAGAAAGAAGTAGGAAAGCCTAAGAATACAACTGGACTGCGTGTTCTTCCAAAAGAAGTCATCGATGGTGTCACCAAGATTGCACAGCCTCTTCTAGAATCAGCCTTAAGAATCGGCGATAAAAAAGAGCGCCAAGATGCCCTAAGAAGCATTAAGGGTGCTGTTCACGAACAACTGCTTCCAAAAGGTACGACACCTGTTTTCGATCCCTTAGACGTTGGCATGGCCATCAAAAAAGTGACATCGAATTACATGCGTCATATGATTTTGAAGGAAAAAGTCCGTATTGACGGAAGAAAATCAACAGAGGTCCGCAATATTAGCATTGAGCAAGCGGTTCTTCCTCGTGCGCATGGTAGCTCGTTATTTACTCGTGGTGAAACCCAAGCTCTTGCGGTATGTACCCTTGGCGGTCAAAGCATGGGACAGCGTTTTGAAGATCTGAATGAAGACGGCATCCGACGTTTTTACTTACAATATTCGTTCCCTCCTTTCTCCGTCGGTGAAGTTGGGCGTATTGGAGCTCCGGGACGTCGTGAAGTAGGTCATGGCAAGTTAGCTGAAAGATCTATTGCGGCAGCTTTACCGACCATGGAAAAATTTCCTTACACCATTCGTCTTGAATCAAACATCATGGAATCAAATGGATCCTCATCGATGGCATCGGTTTGCGGAGGCTGCTTAGCTCTGATGGATGCAGGCGTGCCAATTACAAGACCCGTATCCGGAATTGCAATGGGACTTATCCTTGAAGGAAATGATTTTGTTATTCTGTCGGATATTTTGGGCGATGAAGATGCACTTGGAGACATGGATTTTAAAATTTCTGGAGATCACTCAGGAATTACAGCATTTCAGATGGACATCAAAATTGAGGGTATTACTCATGAGATCATGAGATTAGCTCTGGCACAAGCTAAAGAGGGAAGAGTGCACATCCTTAAGAAGATGTTGGAAATCTGTCCTACATCTAACAAAGAGATGTCGTCCTATGCTCCGAGAATTGAGACATTTAAGATTAAGCCAAGCAAGATTGCGATTGTAATTGGACCTGGAGGCAAGCAGATCCGTTCGATTATTGAAGAAACCGGCGTTGAGTTGGATATTGAAGATGATGGAACAGTAAGCATTACGAGTCCGGACCAAAAAAGCATTGAGATGGCGAAGAGTATTATTATGTCTTTGACAGCAGATGTTGAGGTTGGCCAAATTTACACAGGGAAGATTACATCGGTAGTTCCATTTGGAGTATTTGTGGAGCTTATACCTGGTAAGGAAGGTCTATGCCACATCTCTGAATATGATGTGATGCGTATCGCTGAAATGAAAGATGTTGCTAAAGAAGGTGATATCATCACTGTGAAGGTTGTTGACATCAACGACCGCGGCCAGTTAAAGCTTAGCCGTAAGGTTCTTCTAGGTTCCCCATCTAAGTCGTAAAGGACTTAAAGGACGTAAAAGATATAAAGGACGTAAAAAACCTAATTAGGTTTTTTACGTCCTTTTTGTTTCTCTTCAGCCTGAAGGGCTGGGTTATAAAAGCCTATGGCACCGCCATAGGTAGGCTATAAAAATGACAAGCAGACTGAAGGTCTGCGTTATAGCTAATGGCTAGTTAATATTTCGCACCTTCAGTGCTTACTATAATGCAGACCTTCAGTCTGCTTGTCATATTCATAGCCTACCTATGGCGATGCCATAGGCTTTTATAACCCAGCCCTTCAGGCTGAAGAGATTCCAGGCCGTTGGCCTGTGATTCAAGACCGTTGCCCTGAGATTCAAAGTCCTCTAAATTTGTTTTGCAGCAGAAGGCCTAATTCGAAATTTTTACTGCGCTTAGCGATTTGCCAGGGCGTTTCGCCATTTTCCCCTTCATCACAGGGATCTGCGCCATTTTCTAAAAGGACTTTTACAATGTCTAATCGTCCTTCATTGCAAGCAATGTGCAATGGAGTATTATTAGAGGCATCTCGATGGTTCACAGGATGTCCAATCGACACTAAATATTGAATATGTGTTGTACTTGACTTACTATTCTCAATAAGATTATGGAGGGAAAGTGTTGGACCTTTTCCAGCTTTACCCCATAAATATTCTAAAATTTGACAGGTTACTGTATGATCCGTTTCGGAATATGCTTTGAAAAAACCTGTGAATTTTTCAATTAAACGACAGTTATTTTTCCCCACGAAATCAAGAGAACTGCTCTCCAATACCCCTTTGATCATATTCCAGACTTCTTGTGTGGGCATATACACACACAACATATAAAATAATCTCTCTAAATTTGAGAGTTTACCAACACCATAGAAATAGTTTCTTGTTTTATCCTGAAGGCTTTCTGGGGTTAAAAAATGTTTAACAAGGTGTTGTTTTAGGAATAAGGGTCCGGTACAAATTTTTGAAAAATAACGCATATTAAACAGGGTGCTAAAACATATTTGTTCTTTCTTTCGATCAGATAGCTCACACTTTCTAAGCAACTCTTCACACACCCCAACCATCTCATTTTGAATTATCGGATCTTGGGTCTCAACCAATCTTTCGTATAACGTTGTATAAATATCTTCCTCTCTAAACCAATCTGGATTTACCTCATAAATAGGAAGAAGGAGTCTAAACCCATAAGCTGATCTTATAATATTATCTAAAGGAATGTCGGTATTGCAACGGACAAATTTATCTTCATCACTCACCTGTGCCAGGTGAGCCCGAAATTTTTCGATATCTTCAATAAAAAATGAGTTATCAGATGTTTCCACATTTGAATGGGTTGAATTTATACACCAGATGAGCTCATCTTGCTTGCGTTTGGGGTTGTATAGAGTAGGGATGTTTTTGATAAACTGGATAAATGTATCGGTAGAGATACGTTCACAATCATGAAGTAATCTAAGTGAACTCAAAGCGTGTGTAAGTATACCCTCAAATGGATGAGCTTTGTTATCTCTGTAGAGCTTATCTAGAACAAGATTAAAAATCTCAACATTCCATAATTCATCAATGCGAATCAAATCGAAAAAATGACTCATATTAGTATTTATCGCTGTCATATAATTGAACTCAATCGATCCAAGCAAATATTTAATCAATTCCAAATCATTTAACAGTAATACAATACAAATGTCATCGATACTTTTAAGCGTAAATCCACGATAAATGAAATCCTTATTTTCAAGTAAAGCTGCAACCCACAAGGTTTCTTTTTCAGAAAATTGTGTGAAGGGTGTTTTTTCATCAAATAAAGACACTCCCAACTCAATCATTTTTTGTATGACTGGTCCGAATGAGATAAAACGATTAAAATGCAGGATATGGGTACATTTATTAAGCAATAGATTCAAAGGAATTTTACCTTCAACGTTCTTTTTTAATGGATCGACTTTATTTTCGAGAAGATAAGCGGCGACTTTTTCAGAATGCCAATGTCTTCCTTCAAACATTATGTGGAGAAGGTTTTTTCCTTTTCTTTCCCAAGTCGCTAAATTTATTCCATGTTTTTTCAGATCTTCAAAAATAGTGATGAGATCGGCAGTCGATGAAGTTATAAAATCCTCTTCTGTCAAGATTCTTTCTATAAAAAAAACGAAATGCTTAACATTAAATCCTACTTTAAGAAGTATGGTGACCATTGTTGGTATAGTAGGAAAAAGATCATTTGGAAAGTAGGTGCATAATTTTTCATCAATATTTTCCTCAGTAAACTGCAAAAGGTACGAGGCGTGATATACATTAAATTTTCCTCCCCCACCCTCTACCATAGCTTTTATAAGGGGATTTTCCTCTAAATAAGTATCCCCCCGTTTTTCTAAGTCCTTGATAACTTCAAGGTTTATCGCGGAATTATTATTTTGTCGAAAAAGATATTGGTAAATGGGACGCATTTTCTGATCTGGCTTTGGGATTGCTTTTGCCCCTTTTGCAACCAATAGTTCTATTAATTCAAGTGCGTTTTCATGTTTAAAAGCCGTTGGGATAATTTCAATATCCTCAAGCGAATATTTTTTGCGATTGATCAAAGAGAAAATATGTGTCAAAAATTCTAAGCTTACCTTATCCATTCTCAAAGTTGCAAGTATAAGCCCCACACAAAATTCTTGATCGTTATTTAGGGCACACTTGTATATTTGATCGTATCTCAGGGCATCTTCATTTTTTATATAGCGTAGAGCTAGGGTTGCTAATTCGGATACTTCAAGCTTTGTCAAGCAATCCAAGCTAGATACAATCCAATCCTGCAGGTCGTCAGATAGCCTAAAAATAAATGAGGGGTTACTCTCAATTTCTATTCGGATTTTATCAACAAGAGCGGGAAAAACGGTATTTTGCTGGTCAGTAGAAAGGTTAGGCCAGAATTTACTTATGAATTCGTTAAAATGTACTTCTTGTGTAATGAGAGGAATGCGCAACGAAACAGGCATCGCAGGAGATTCACGTGAAGTATTTGTACAAAGCATCACCCATACGTTTCGGAATAATATACGAGCAGTAACTCCGCGGATGATTTTAAAGCATCTTATAACTTCTGCTTTTGGAAACACTTCATCGGGTATTTCATTGATCATTGAGAGCCAAAACGCATTTGATTCTCTGACGATCCTATGAAGAGTTCTTGAACTTCTCGCTACCTCCCAAGCATCTTTTGTCGATAAATTACCAATAATATTTTCAACAATACCACTATTAGTAACGATTCTTTCAGAGATATCCATATATAATCCTTTTAAAATCCTACAACAATACCAGAAACAAAAATAAAAAAAATCCGTATTTCTTACTTATACTGAAGTGAGCTCAAAAATCGGTGTTTCGGGCACTTCAAAGCCCCGGGGTTCAACGATCGCAAGTGCCCTAATATTGTTTTTAATATTAGGGCACTTGCGATCGTTGAACCGCGGGAGCTTTCAAGTGCCCCAAATACCGATTTTTGAGTTCACTTCAGTATAGTTATAATTTTTTTAGATGAAATTCGAAACTTTGACAGGATAAGCAGGATCGCAAGGGGCAGGATAAAAAAGGATAAGAAAAAAAAGATTTATTTTTTTTTAAAATCTTTTTTTTTCTTATCCTTTTATATCCTGCCGCTTGCGATCCTGCTTATCCTGTTATTTGTGTCTATAAGACCATTATGCAGGTGAATCTTGCGGGAGCGGAGGCGGGGTGCTCGTGCGAGGTCCCTTTTCAGTTGATGAAGGTGGTGTCTGAGTGGATGTAGGTCTCTTCTTCTGAAGATCGGCTGCTGTTTTCAAACGACCTCTCTTATCATCAATATTCCACTCATTGTTCGCGATTTTTTTGACGTCTTCAGCATCTAATGTCTCAAACTCGATCAACATCATCGCCAAAAGCTCCAATTGATCGCGTCTTTCATTAATGATCTCTAAAGCACGTTCATGCGCTGTATCAAGGATTTCTCTGACTTCCGCATCAATCGCTTGTGCTGTTTCATTAGAATACTTCTTCTCATGATAGCCATTCATTCCAAGATATTGTCCCGAATCAGACCTTTCATCATAAGTTACAAGACCAAGCTTATCGCTCATGCCCCATTCGCAAACCATGCTGCGCGCTAGCTGCGTGGCCTGATCGATATCTTGTCTTGCACCACTCGAAATGTCTCCGATGAAAATTTCTTCGGCACATCGGCCTCCCATCAGAACAGCCAATTGATCCAAGAGTTCTTTTTTCCAATAACTCACACGGTTCTTTTTAGGTAGGAACATTGTAGCTCCTAAAGACATTCCTCTAGGGATAATGGTGACTTTATCTACAGGGTCTCCATGCTCCACTGCAACACTCACTATGGTGTGTCCGGCTTCGTGGTAAGCTGTAGTCTTTTTCTCATCTTCATCCAACTCCATGCTGCGGCGTTCTTTACCGTATAGAACCTTATCTCTAGCCTCACTGATTTCATGTTGCGTGACAGCAGTTCTATCCTTTCTGGCGGCTAACAAAGCGGCTTCATTAAGAACATTTTCAAGGTCGGCACCTGAACATCCAGGTGTGCTTCTTGCGAGGTTCATTAAATCGACAGAAACATCCATTTTAATCTTTTTGGCATGGACTTTGAGAATATCATATCTTCCCTTGATATCAGGGAGGTTAATAATCACACGACGGTCAAAGCGTCCTGGTCTAAGCAGAGCTTTATCCAATACATCGGGTCGGTTTGTGGCTGCGATCAGAATAACACCTTCGTTAGTATCGAATCCGTCCATTTCAACGAGAAGCTGATTCAACGTTTGTTCCCTTTCATCATGTCCGCCGCCTATGCCGGCGCCACGATGTCTACCTACGGCGTCGATTTCATCGATGAATACGATACAAGGGGCATTCTTTTTAGCTTGGTCGAACATATCGCGGATACGGCTAGCGCCCACGCCGACGAACATTTCAACGAAGTCAGAACCTGAGATTGAGAAGAAGGGGCGATCCGCTTCACCGGCAACAGCTTTTGCAATCAAGGTTTTACCTGTACCTGGAGCTCCGATACATAATACACCTTTTGGAATATGGCCACCGAGTGCGGTAAATTTCTTTGGATTTTTCAGGAATTCAACGATTTCTTGAAGTTCTTCAAGGGCTTCATCGATTCCGGCAACATCTTTAAATGTCACTTTATGAGTCCCCTTCTGAAGGAGTTTTGCCGGGGATTTTCCAAAATTCATAGCATTTGTCCCGACCCCTTTCATTTGACGTGAAAAGAGGAAGTAGAGAACCAAAACGACTAGGATAATAGGGAGTAATGTAACAATTGAGTAAACGTAATTAGGTGTTGGTTCTTCACTTTTAAATTTCTTTTCAAGAACAGCATTGGTCGGTTGATCGGGGGCTTTAAAAATGCCGCCGCGGTTGGCGTTGAATGCATTCCATTCTTCTTTAGCGTTAAGGAACCAGTGATTGAATGTTTCGGGATCTTGTTTTTCAAGAGCTTTGGTTGAAATTTCTTGGTTATTGAAGAACCAGATAACTTGAGCGACGGAGCGTCGCGCTTTGTCGAGCTGGACTTGATTATCATCAATTTGTTTATTGATATTGTTATATTCGTCGACAGCCTCTTTATAATTTCTAACGCTTCGGAGCTGTGTGAGTCTTGTATTTCCTTCAGGAGTATTCAGTTGATCCACAATTTCGCTTAGCTGGCCGATTGTTTTTTCGAAAACCGCAAGGCGGACAGGCATGGCTGTTTCCGGGGTGTTTGCGCTAACGAAATCGGTATCTATTTTTCTAAGTTGTTGTTTGATAGCTTCATTGCCGATGCCCAATTCAGGAGAACGGAAATAATGAATCACTTCAGATAATGAGTTCCCAAAATTTGTAACGGCGGTTTCATTTTGTTCATTGATCAGGGAGGCTAGCTGCGTTTTCAGTTGGGGGAGACTTGTGACTTTTATAGGATTGAGTTGGGTAATAACGACGCTGCGGTCTTTATCTTCGGAGGCATTTGAGATTTCATCGACTACGACATAGCCGGTTGCGGGGAGCGGAATGCCGCTGAGTTGCAGGAAGAGATTCCCCGAATCAAAAACCTTTCCTTTGATATTATCCAATTCGTCGCTAAAAGCTTCTTTTTCATTTTTCAGGGTATTGTTGGCATTGAGGAGCTCGAGGAACTTATAGCGGAGTTTACCTTCTTCAGTTTGTCTGTCGCGGAATTGGCCGCTAAAGGTGACGAGGTTATCATTGAGTGCGCTTTTACGGCTATCTTCAGGCTGAATCAACTGCAGGTTTACCAAATGTTCCAATTGGTAGCTAAACGACACTTTCGCGTGTTTAGTTTCTATAAAGGTTTGCACCATTAAAGAAAGGATAACTGCAGCCATCAGGAACCAAATGAAACCGCCTGAAAAGCCTTTTTTAAGATCTGGTTTTTTGTCGTCGCTCATATAGATTTTTCCAACTAAAAGCTTATGTTACGGAGCTACAGGCGTTTAGGTAAGATATTAATAATGGCGCCCGCTCTTGATTTTCATTCTATCACATAAATGATTCGTTATCAATGGAATTGTGGTTTTGACCCCCTATAGGACCTACTCTTTTGAAATTGAAATTTCAATAAAATCATCGGTTTGACTTTTTCCAAGCAGCGTTTTTCCAGTCAAAAACTCATGAATAATGGCCCCTTCGCTCCAAATTGCCGGGACGGTAGTGCCCAGAAACGAAGGAACTTTATGGTTATTCCACCATTTGCTGATTTTAGGGGTTTTTGAGGGACCAAGTAGATAATTCCCCCTTGGGATCGTCACTTTCATCTCCCCTTTCCACGCCTCTTTCCAGGTTGTAGGAGCATCCCCTTGGCTTGACACATCTTTAATAGATACAATCCAATCGCCAAACTTTACCGAATCCTTCAAAGGTTGGGGATCCGCCGGAAGCGGCATCCATGGCTTTCGGTTTAAGAATAGACGTTTTCTATCGATATATAATTGATTATTCCCTCCCATGAACAGCTTATTAGCTTCTCCGCTCAGGATAAATTCGGTTGCCTTGTCAACGATATCCCTCGAAGGAATAAAGGGAACAAGTTTGCAGATGGATCGAATAATATATTTAATTTCAAAAGGGGTCATTGAGGAATAGGGATTGAGGTCCAAAAAGTAGCCGGAGGAAGAGCTTTCAATAGAGCGAAGAATGGGGTCCAAATGGATATTCAGAAAAAATTGCAGTTCCTTAGCTTCTTCTCCTAAATTGAGAATGGAGTTGTCGATTTCTTTTCCAAAAACGGCGGAAAGATACGGGATGATTTGCTGGCGCATGCGACTCCGCAGAAACTTAGGATCTTGATTTGTCGAATCAAAAAAGGGTTTTAATTGGTGGTCCTGAATCCAGCGAAGAATCTCGGCTTTCTCCACTTTGATCAATGGGCGCCAAACGGGAACCCCATCCATTGTGGAAACTTCGCCCATTCCGCCCATATTTGTGAGGGAGGCTCCTTCTAGAATTCTTTTAAAGACCGTCTCTAGCTGATCATCGCGTTGGTGTCCGAGGACTAAAGCCGCATACCCATGCTCCCGATAGATTTCCCTGAAAAATTTAATGCGCTCTTCGCGGCAAGCCAGTTCTGTTGTCATCCCTTTAAGTTTTTTCTCATGGAATGGAAGTTGATATTCTTTAGCTAAACACCTGAGGATTAGTGCCTCTTGGCCGCTTTCAGGCCTCCAACCATGGTCAACGTGAGCAATGCCACAGGGGATGGCGTGCTTAGTTAAAAGGTGAAAAAGTGCGAGGGAATCGGGACCTCCTGAAAGGCCCAATAGAAGGGGTTTATCGCCCCTGTAATGGCGATGGATAAAATCTAGGAAAGTATTTTCTAGGGTCATGTAAACACGTAAAACTGATATAAGGAGTAAATAAGAGCTAGTACAACGACAATGATCCAAAAGATGGTATTAGGATCTTGCTGGTAATCGAGGGCCATTTCTTCGTAAGGGATTCTTGAAGGTTTTTTTGTTTTATCTTCTTCTTCATCAGTATCATTTTCTTCATCTTTAAAGATTTTTCTGAGTTCGGGGATATTACGAATGGCAATCCAGCGCGGGAAACCTTCCCTCCAGACGAGAGTATCGGGGGTAATCCGTACATCTCTTTGGAGATCCTCAACAGAGTAGGGCCCCTCTTGAGTATTATTGATACTAACAAACCAAATTTTATTCATATGCATCAGTATACATAAACGCCCAAATTTCGTACATCAACATCCCTGGAAAAATAACCACGAAGATACGAAGAAAACGAAGGACACGCGAAGATTATGAAAAAAAACCAAAAAAAATCAAAAAATACATATTTTTCTTTTGATCTTTTCTTCATCTTCGCGCGTCCTTCCTTTTCTTCGTTTCTTCGTGGCGGTCTTTCAAACAGATCGGTAAAAATATAGACAAATGATTCTAATGCATGTATAATCGAGAAATATAATTCACAAATAGCTTCAATTATGCCTATTCTCTGGCGTTTTTTATTAACGCAGTACTTAAAAGTCCTCATTTTGTGTGCCACGACCTTTATTGCTGTTCTTCTCACCACGCGTTTAGATGAAATAGCCCACTTTGCAGCCCTGGGCGCTGAAGGAAGAAACCTCCTATTATATGTGCTTTATCAAATCCCCTATATTATTCCGATAGCCATCCCCATATCCTGTTTGATATCCGCTATTTTATTGGTTCAACGACTTTCAGCCACCTGCGAATTGACCGCTTTGCGATCCTCCGGAATGGCTATTAAACAATTTTTGAGCCCTATTCTTTTCATGGCAGCCTTCATTTCTATGATAAACTTTTATTTTGTCTCGGAAGTGGCTACAAACTCCCATCTATCTTCAGGAATGTTGAAGACGCAGCTCAGGTCGATTAATCCCCTGCTTATGCTGCATAGCAAGCATTTGATGAAAGTGAAGGGTTTCTATTTTGACACCTTAGGCTCTTCCAAAATGGGAGAAAACGCTTCTGAAGTAATTTTGGCAATGCCCAACCATTCCAGCGAAAGAATTCATTTGATGGTAGCCACTCAATTAAATGCCAGCGTGGATAATTTTATGGGAAAAGGAATCGCGTTAATTACGAGCATGCAAGGGGAGCAGGAAGGCGGATTTGATCACTTGATGGTGGAGAATATTGGCAAAACAGTAACTTCGATTGAAGATTTTGCCGGCATTTTACAAAAGCAATCTTGGTCTATCAACAATGATCATTTAAAGATGTCATTGCTATTAGCCCGTATAGAAGAAGAGAAAAAAGGGCTTCAAAATGCTATTTCGGAAGGAAAACCTATTTCCGACCAAAAGCAAATCAAAAAGACGATTGACCGATGCTATACAGAAATTGCTCGGAGAATATCTTTAGGATTCGCTGCTTTTACTTTTACACTGATGGGAGCCTCTTTTGGAATGAACATTAGTCGAAACCGATCGAATCGAGGGATCCTTGCCGTGATTATTCTCACCGCTGTCTACCTTTGTACTTTTTTTGTGGCTAAAGGGATGGATAATCACTTGATTGCTTCGACGTTGATGTACATTGTTCCGCATTTTATCATTATCGCCATTAGTTTATGGGTCCTTTATAGGATCTCAAGGGGAATCGAAGTATGATATTAACAAAAATTTGGGAAAGATATTTTCTTAGCGAAATTTTGAAAATGATGTTCATGTTTTTGCTTTGTTTTTATGGTCTTTATGTTTTGATCGACTATTCCAGCCATTCGAGCGGCAGTCAGTATCATCATGCGCATATGAAGTGGGGCGAATTGGTCTTGTATTATCTTTACGAATTTGTTCAACGCATGGATGTTTTGCTTCCTTTTGCCATTTTGATTGCTACCATAAGGACGCTATGCAACCTGAGCGCTCATTCTGAATTAGTTGCTTTGATGGCAAGCGGAATGCGACTAAAAACGCTTCTGCGGCCGTTTATCATTGTCGGGCTTTTAGGGACCGCAGTCCTTTATCTTAACACCGAATTTTTCATTCCCGACGCTCTGAGCGAGTTGCGTCATATGAGTGATAAATACGCTTCTAAAAGGAAGAAGAAGATAAAAAACATGTCGGTAGAGCATGTTTCCCTAGAGGATGGTACCACGTTATTATTTCAGAAATATGATACGGCGGAAAATTCATTTTCGGATGCCTTCTGGATTAAGTCCTCTAAGGACATTTATAAAATCCAAAATCTATATCCCGGGACAGCGGTAGCCACAGGGAAGAAAGTGACTCATTTAATGCGGGATGCTTCCGGAGAGTTTGTTCAGAAGGAGGTTTTTGAGACACGCCAATTTCCGGAGATCCAGTTTAATCGCAAGGCTTTGTTGGACACCATCACGCCTGTCGAAGAATTTTCTCTTTCTAGTTTATTGAAGAAATTTCCTACGCATGGAAATCCTTTGAATGAAAAAGAATCCCGGGTGATGTCTACTTATTACCAAAAATTGGCGATGCCCTGGCTTTGTTTAATAGCTGTTATAGGACCGGCGCCGTTCTGTGTTCGATTTAGCCGTCATCTTCCGGTCTTTTTCATATATGCCTTCAGTATTTTTGGATTGGTTGCCTTTTATCTCGTGATGGATGCTGCTGTTGTTCTTGGAGAGCGCCAGGTACTATCACCTGAGGTCGCCATATGGGCGCCCTTTATTTTCCTAAGCTGTCTTTTCGGGTGGCGTTTCGCCAGGGTATAGATTTAAATATTGAATAGAAATGCCTATTAGCTTATGAAAAAGTTAATGAACGAGAGGAAGGTATCGATGGTTACACTTAGATTTTTAGTCGTATTTTTTTGTTTAACGGGCATTCCTCTTATAGCTGCTCCCCAAGACAATATTTTGCTGTACACGGATTCGGTACAGGTAACTTCTGAGGTATCCCCTTATGAAACTCTCCAAGCGAATCAGCCCATTAAAGGAACGCTGATGATTACTCACGTGAATAATCTTAAGGTGGATCCGGCGAGTGTTAAGATGGGTGGAGAAACTTTGAAAGTGAAATTTGTCAGAGATGTTTCCTTATCGTCCACGGATAATTTATCGATATCGATCTATCAATTTGAGGTTAAAGGCAAGCCAAAAGGCAACTACACCCTCCCTCCAATATCAGTAAAAGTTGGAGATAAAGAATACCAAGCTCCTTCATTGGACATATCTATTGACTAGTAAGTAAATTATTAAGCGCATTGTAATTTACTTCTTCGAGGACGAACAGGTGATATTCTTAGGTTATTTGGTGTAAAAGATTTTTTCTGCCGTTTTTCAAGGACAATATCGTACCCCAACGCGTCAACTATACTCGAGAAAGATCTTAGAGTGAGATTCTCTTTTTTCCCCGATCTTAAATCTTGAATAAGAGAGGGCGAAACATTAGCTTCTTTTGCGAGTTTTCTAATGGAAATATTATCCTCTTCCATTACCGCCAAAAGCAATTCAGAAAGAATAAAGTCCTTATATTTTTTATTTAAATCCTCTTCAAACTTCGAATCTTCTTGAATTAGCCTATCGTATGTTGAGCTAACCTTTGCCTTGTTTTTTATCATAATAACCTCCTTGTTTAATCCTAGACTTGTAATCTTCATAACATATCAATGCCTTTTTCTTTTCAGTGGGAGATAATTTATCCTTCTTTTTTTCAAAGGCATTCGTGATAATAACTTTTTGACCAGAGAAGAAAAAACATAAAAACCTTTCTGGTTTTGGTTTAAAGGCATAGATTCCATCCCCTTCATGTCTGAACTTTGTAATATTTAATATCTTTCCTATATTAGCAAGTGCTTTAAACAACTTAAGGGCTTCCAATTTTCTTTCTCTATCGAGATTATCAAAATATTCTTTTGGTTGGCTTTTACCTCTTTCTGTATAGTACCACTCAATTGTGTGTTCTGAACCTTCGAAAACGATAAATTCTCTTTCCATCACCTTTTCCTTTAACTTAATTGTACCTAAATACAGTCTTTTTTGCAACTAAATTTAGGTACATTAAATAGGAAACTCCTCTTGACGAACAATAAAACAAAATTGCTCACAGGTCTCTATATGCTTTGTCGTCTTCTTTTGATTCCCATTCAGTTAATGTAGCACTGACTCCAAAATACTGAAGATCAAGTGGAAGAAACTTCCGTATTAATACCGTTCGATCACCCAATATTTCAAATACAATTTGATTGCCTTTTTCCAAATGAAGTACTTCCCTTATTCTTTTAGGGACTGTCACCCGAAATTTTGAGGTTAAACTTACTTGAATTGCTTCCATAATGAGTACACCAGGGGTTAAGCTTTCAAATTTCTTAAGGCTCCTGTGGGGCAGGAGGCGATGCAAGGGAATCCGGGGCACTGAATGCAGGGATCTTTCTCAGGATAAATGACCGGGTCTCGCCTTTCAAGGTCTTCAATCATGATGACATTAACGGGGCATGCTTTCATGCAGGCATCACATCCGGTGCAGCGTTGCAGAAATAGAGAATCATCCTGGATCGCGCCTGGAGGCCGAACTTTCTTTTTAGGTTCCTCTGACAGCTTCTCAAGAGCTTTGCCGAGAGGGGTCGATTCCAAAACTTGAATTCCCGTCCCGACGGCCAACTTCAGAAGATGGGAGAAGAACCCTTTTCGATCCATACTACTTCTTCTTCAAACGAGCACCCGAAGAGGTGTCTTCAATCTCAAAGCCCCTTTCATGAATGAAGTCGCGGAGCTTATCAGCCATCGCCCAATCTTTATTCTTGCGTGCTTCAAGGCGTTTTTCTAATGCCTCTTGAAGGTCTATTTCAATCTCTTCTTCCAGCTTTTCAAATGTTACAAAGCCTAAGACACTATTGAATCTTTTCAAAAGTTCCAAAACATCCACGGCTTCTGTTTTCCCTACTTGGTTGTTATCGGACAAATGATTGATTTCACGGATGAGTTCAAATAATACTGATATGGCTACAGATATGTTGAGGTCATCAGCAAGAGCGTTTGCAAAGTCCAATAATGCTTTTTCTAGCACCGGAGCTACTAGTCCCGATGATTTTGATTGATCAATTTCACCTAAACGCCTGATAAAGTCATTGATTCTCTCGAGAGAATGTTTCAATCCTTCCAGACCTTCAAAAGTAAAATTTAACTGTGTCTTGTAATGAGTATGTATCAGCATATACCGGATCAAAGATCCATCGAATCCTTTACTCAAGAGATCGCGCAAGGTATAAAAATTCCCCAAGCTCTTTGACATCTTTTTATTATTTACAACGAGATGTTCCGAGTGCATCCAATAATTCACAAAGTGCTTTCCGGAGCATGCTTCCGATTGAGCGATCTCATTTTCATGGTGGGGAAACATGTTGTCGACACCTCCACAATGAATATCAATAGATGGTCCAAGGATTTTCATTGCCATTGCCGAGCACTCAAGATGCCATCCGGGACGACCTGGCCCGAAAGGACTCTCCCAATAGATTTTTCCATCTCTTTCAGGATCGTAAATTTTCCAAAGGACGAAATCGGAGACATTATCTTTATCATATTCATCCGCTGCCACGCGTTTGGAGGCTCCCACTTGGAGCTCATCTAGATGAAGATGTGAGAGGCATCCATATCGTGGAAATTTTGTGATGGCAAAATAAATGCTTCCGTCTCCCCCTTTGTAGGCCACTCCCTTTTGAAGCAATGTTTGAATGATCTCAATCATATCAGGAATGTAGTGCGTTGCAGGCGGATAGAACTCTACTTGCTCAATGTTAAGTGTCCTGATATCTTCGAAGAAAGCGTCGATATAGGGTTTTACATAGGTATCCAAGGAGACATTATTTTTGATAGCTCCTTTAATTGTTTTATCGTCGACATCCGTTAGGTTCATTACCTGGGTCACTTCGTATCCAAAAAATTTGAGAGTTCTACGGAGCAGATCTTCAAAAATATAGGTACGAAAATTTCCGATGTGGGCAAAATCGTAAACTGTGGGTCCACAGGTATACATGGAGATTTTACCCTCCTTTATGGGTTTCAAAATCTCCTTTGCGCGAGTTTCTGAGTTATATAGTTTCAGTTGTATAGCATCCATGTCTAAGTTTTTTTTCATTGTTATTAGCTGATTAAGTGTTCCTGTTCTAATGCGCGATAATTAATTTTTCCTGTTCCCATCACAGGAATTTCCGGAAGTTGCACGACTTCGGAAATTCGAACTAGATTGCTGAAACCGCTATCGCGAAGTGTTTGATTCACATCATCTAAACTTACTTTAAAGGTTGTGATGAGTGCGATTTTTGATTTGGCCCCCTCTTCTTCTTTGCCTAAAACCGCAAGAGGAGGACCTTCTTCATCCTCTGCCCAGCCTCTTAAATGGGCTGCATGAAGCAGGCATTCTTCGATTGCAGGCAAACTCACCATTTCTCCACCGATTTTAATAAAACGCTTCTTCCTTCCGGAAATCGTCAAGCGGTTCGACGGATCAAGCGACCCTAAATCGCCGGTATTGTACCACATTTTGCCTATGACAGTCACAAAAGGAGATGCCATACCGGGGTTTAGATATCCTGAAAATACATTAGGACCCCTTACCAAGATCAACCCTTGAACATCAGCTCCTAAAGGTTCAAATGTTTCCGGATGAACAATAAGTAATTCGACATCGGTAATAGGTTCTCCGACGCCCTTACGAGGTTGACCAAAACGGTTTGCGGCGATAACAGGAGAACATTCTGTGATCCCGTAACCCTCAACAACGCATCTTTCTTTTCCGATCCTTGCCATCATTTGGAAGAGTTCCGGAGGGGCTTTTTCTGCTCCTGTCACGCACACGCGCATAGTATTTAGCTGCTCGGGTGTTGCTGCAGATAGAAGAGCTTTGATAAAACTCGGGGCGCCGCAAGCGATAGTAGCTTCCCACCGCTCAAAAGCTTGGGCCATTGCTTTTCCATCCACAGGATTCGGTGAAAATGCTGCGCGTATTCCAGACAATAGCGTGATCAATCCGGTTGTAGTGAAGCCAAAGGAGTGAAAGGGTGGCAGGATGCAAAGAAGGACGTCGTCGTTATACAAATCAATCGCTTGAAAAGTTGCCCTTTGATTACTTAATATATTCTTATGACTTAACGGAACTCCCTTTGGCATGCTTTCCGTGCCGCTTGTGAATAGAAGCACCGCTTGTTCTTCGGGTTTAATTTTATCTGCGCCGAACTTTTTCAAGATAGATGTTGTCGATAATTTAGAGCGATAGAATGCTTTAATTTTGGCAAATAGGCCGAATTCTCTTCGCGCCGTTTCAAGCATCACCAATTTTTCATCCACCCCATCCAGATCAACATTTTCTAGCTTCTCAAGAAAGGCCCACGAAGTGAGAACCACTTCCACCTTAGAAACTTCCACGACCGATTCAAGATGTCGTTTCCCTTGAGTCCAATTGATCATGCAAGGGACTTTACCAGCTAATAAGGTCGCGATAACGCACATCATGGAACCTACGCTAGCAGGAAGGAGAATCCCAATATACTTCCCGGGTTGTTTTTGGATGTAGTCCGCAAGAAGGATCACTCCGAGTTTAAATCTGGAATAAGAGACAACACCCGATCGCAAATCCGCGCAGGCCGGGGCATTTCCCATCCTTTTTGCGTTATTTAGAAATACTTCGGGAATGGTATTGCCCTCTGCGATGGTGGCATGCTCCCGTGTTCCGCGGAATTTCCACTGGGAGACATCGCTAGTTTCTTCCTCCTCTTTTCCTTCTAGCACAATTTTTTTTCCTGCAATTCCAAGCACCCTGGAGACAGTGGTTAATTCGGTTACTGGAACAATGCCCACATCAAATTGATCTGTGATATAGGAAGCAAGATCGGCAGTATCCAGGGAGTCGAGACCCAAGTCAAAGGCTAAGCTCATTTGGGGACTGATTTTATCTACGGGAAATTCCGTAAGCTCGGAAAGTTTTGCATAGATTTTCTGGTGGACTTCATCATCGATCTCATGAAGCTCTACTTTTACCTCTTCTCTTTTCGGGGGTTTATAGACTTCGGGAATTTCATTCTTCCAAAAACTATAGGAGATAAGCATCAAGGAATCTCCTGGTAATTCCCCTTCCTGTTTTGTCAGTCCATCTGGTTTATTGTACCATTTTTCGAGCCATCGATTGAGCTCTATGCGAGAAGCATGATAAGGAAAATCCGCAGGAGCGGGTTCGAATTCAATCGTGATATGCCTGCGAGGGGTGAAAAATAAAAGATTTTTAAGGGCAATTTTGACACCGTTCCAGATGGTCGGAAATAGAGGGGGAGATTTTCCAATCAATGCGCGTGAAAAGCTGCTACCCCAAAGACCTTTTGTTCTTACTAAGACGATATTTACATTGGGGCATTCTTGAATGATTTGGTGAACTGCGGACGCTCCGCCTAGATCTTCAATGCCTGTATGCTTTAAGCGGCCGGCAGGGTAAATGAGAAAATTATCTTTGTTTTCGATACCCTTAATCATGTCTTTGATAACACGTTCGCCTCTTTTTCTTTTGATGCTGTTATTGGAGGACTCGAAATCAGGAACAGGAAGGGCGCGGATAAATTTCATCACCCCATGAACGATGGGAAGAAAATACATATATTCGATAATCATGGGGCGCAAGCGGAATTTTGGCCAAACCGACATGACGACCAATGCGGGGTCTACGAAGGCAGCGGGATGGTTGGGAATAAAAAGAGTTCCCCCCGTTTTATTGAGGGCTTCTGGAGTTAACTTATCTAAACCTTTGACTTTCACTCGGTAACGAAACCAAAACATTGCCCGAAGAAACAAAATCATTAAAAATTCTAGAAATGTTCTCACAAAATTCTCCCTATTTAAAATATACTCCTATTCTGAGAGAAAATGACTAAATTTTCAACCAAAAAAAGCCACGAAGCGACGAAGGGTTCCTTATAGACATAAATAACAGGATAAGCAGGATCGCAAGCGACAAGATAAAAAAAGGATAAGAAATACAATAAAAAATTAATTCTTTTTACCTTCTTATCTTTTCATATCCATTTTTTATCCTTGCACGCACGTTTCTTCGTGGCTAAACGTGAACTTAAGCAAAATAAAAAAAATGATTTGGCAAAAATCCAAAAAAATGTATATTGTTTTTCATAGTTTAAATTTTTTTTACTTAGGAGAAAGACATGATTGCAGAAATAGACTTAGACACGAATGGGGTGACGTTCAAAAGATTTTTAAATTCCGGTAACCATCTACCGTCAATGGTAGAGGAACGGATTCAACGCGAATGCGGTCATTTTATTCTTGTGGATGAAATCTTGCATTCTGAAGGCTGCGGAGCAAGAACAAGGCAGATGGCGCTGGAATTACTCGAAAGGGATAATGATGATCGCATTATGATTAAACCTTCAAAGCTTGAAAATAGTTTGAAATTTATTGAAAATATCCTTCATGAGGCCAGCAAGAATTCTTCTAGATATGCTTTGGAGCTCACTGCAAGTATGAATAGTCTTATCGATGAACTGTTCTCAAATCTTTATATTTCTGAAAACGTTTTGACAAATTTCATTAGAAACTTCCGGAGATTTACCCGGTACTTCCTGGCTACGAAACTGAATCAAGGATCATGTGCATAGACACAATTAACAAGATAAGCAGGATCGCAAGCGGCAGGATAAAAAAAGGATAAGAAAAAAGATAAAAATAGAAATTCTTTTTTCTTTCTTATCTTTTTTCTTATCCTTTTTTTATCCTGCCGCTTGCGATCCTGCTTATCCTGTTATTTCGTTTCTATATACACCATGCACCATATCTTGTTTAAGGTGTCTATAGGCACTTACTTCAAATAGTTTTTTAGGTCTTCGCAGATAGTGCGGGCTTGCGGAAAGGTCACTTGGGCAGCTGCTGATTCCACCGGAAGCCATTTCCCCTCTTGAAGCTCTTTAGGGAGTATTTTGAGATCTCCGATAACCTCTGCGACATAGTACTTTACAGTCTTGTTGCGGAGCTCACCTTTGTAGCGATAGACGTATTTTTCTTCGAGTACTTTGTCAGAATGCAAACGGAGAATGTCTAAATCTGTCTCTTCTTTTAGCTCACGAGTGGCCGTTTCAACAGGAGTTTCATCTTTTTCGGGATGTCCTTTAGGAAAGGACCAGTGCCCTGTGCAATGTTTGACGATACAAACTTCCCATCCATGATCTGTTTTACGGATCGGAATGATACCGTAGGAGGCTTCATCAACCATATTATCTCACTCTTCCAAAAACGACTGTTGCATTGTGACCGCCGAAGCCAAAGGAATTCGAGATGGCAACATTTACATTGCATTCAGTAGCCTGAGTTGGAATCAGAAATTCTAGTCCAGGTTCAGGATTTTCAAGATTAATTGTGGGGTGAATGACTTTATCCAGGATCGCTTTAATGGCCACTACAGCTTCGATACCGCCTGCGGCTCCAAGACTGTGTCCAACCATCGACTTAGTAGCGTTCATCATGATTTTGTTAGGTTGAGTAAATACCGTTTTCAAGGCATTTATTTCAGCCATATCTCCAACGGGAGTGGAAGTGGCGTGGGCGTTAATGTAATTAACATCTTGGTCCGTGATACCCGCATCTTTTAGAGCATTTCTAATGCACAGAGAAACACCTTTTCCGTCAGAACGTGGCTCGGTCATATGGTAAGCGTCGCAAGAGATTCCTCCGCCTAGATACTCAGCTAAAATAGGAGCTCCGCGAGCTTGCGCATGTTCGAGAGATTCTAAAACAAGAACACCGGCACCTTCACCCAATACGAAGCCATCGCGTCCTTGATCCCAAGGCCTAGAAGCCCGTTGCGGCTCGTCATTGCGTTGAGAAAGGGCTTTGCAAGCGCAGAATCCGGCGAGTCCCATAGGGATTACAGCCGCTTCGGCACCGCCGCAAAGCATTAAATCGGCATCCCCGTTTCTAATATGATTCGCCGCTGCTACAATGGAATTATTTGCTGTGGCGCAGGCTGTGGAAATGGAATAATTTGGGCCCATGAAGCCGAGTTCCATCCCTAGGAGGCCTCCGCCCATGTTGGTGATGATATAAGGAACGAAGAATGGGGTAACGCGTCGAACGCCGTGAGCTTCCAGGCTCTTGACGCCCTCTGCAAATACATCCATGCCTCCCATGCCGGAGCCGATGATAATACCGCAACGCTCTTTATTCAGTTTTTCTAGGGCCTCACCGTGGAGATTCCCCATTTCGAGCGCTTTTTTTCCTGCTACAACAGTGAAAGAGATGAATTTATCGACGCGACGTGCCTGTTTTTTATCTAGATAACCTTCTGTATCGATTTCCGGTATGGAGGCTGCAAAACGGGTAGGGAATCCTTCGACGGGGAAATGGGTGATAGGTGCGACGCCACTTTTACCTTCGAGAAGGGCTTTATAGAAGTGGTCAACATCATTGCCGAAGCAAGATACTACTCCTAGGCCTGTAACAACGATTCTTTTCTTACTCATCTTCTTTTTTTATGTCGAGTTCTATTAATTTACCATCTTTCCAGACTTGTTCCAGGGCATATTTTTCTCGCATTTCCGGAATCAAGATATGGATGATGACATCGCCGAAATCGATAGCAATCCAATCGCCATTTTGTTCTCCATCGATATGGAGAGCGCTGTATCCCAGCTCTTTCATTTTCTCTATAACATCACGGCAAAGAGCTTGTACATGTCGTTCGACAGCGCCTTCTGCCACGATGAAAAAGTTTGTCATCGTGCTAACTTCGCGCACGTCGATAGCTAGGATATTGAATCCTTTTCTGTCATAAATCGTTTGGGCGATTGTTTGTATCATTTTGTTTTGGTCTTCACTCATAAATGCCTAAGAGTATAACCGATAACTATAAATGTAGTCCAACACTTTTTTGGGCAGGAGATGTCCGCAATAAAGCCCCTTTTTTATCCGATCCCTAATATCGGTAGCCGAAATGACCAACATTCTTATAGGAGTCCAGGCTTCTTTAGTCGTAATTCCTTTAAAAATTGGGGGATTTTCCCCTATAAAATGCCGTGTTCCTATCAAAACCGGGGCCATTTTGCAGATTTCTTCGGGATCCCTCCACCGATAGAAATGCTCGGCAGTTTCGTCACTTAGGATCAGTCTAAAATAATTATTAGGATATTCTTCCTTAAGCTGGGTTAGAGTGTCTATGGTAAATGAGGGGCCCTCCCTTTGACTTTCTACGTCGTGAAGGAAAAAACCGGGGATGTCTTCGATAGCCAT
Organism: Waddliaceae bacterium; assembly: GCA_963822595.1. Lineage (GTDB taxonomy): Bacteria > Chlamydiota > Chlamydiia > Chlamydiales > Waddliaceae > CAVRUH01. The sequence goes on from CAWGIG010000001.1 coordinate 361,444, forward strand.
TTCGACCATTTTTCGACGATGTTCCATGGGTTGGAGCTTTTTTTCTAATTTAAAGGGGTTAACTTTAGCCGGAATAAGCCAGATCTCATCGAGTTGGTGCCGTTCTTTCATTTCTAAAGCGAGATTGATATGTCCAAAATGGATTGGATCAAAGGTGCCGCCTAGAATACCAATTGTGGGGTTTTCTTTCTTCAATAGACGACCTTATATCATAAAGAGCAGTTCGCGGTATTTAGGCAATGGCCAAAGTTCATCATCGATTTGGCTTTCTAGGGAGTCCACGGCGTGCCTAAACTTTTCTGCTTTTGGAACCATTTCATCGCTAAAAGCCTTTGCTCTTTCAAAAATGGGTAGGCCGTCAATTCTGCCTCTAAGTTTTTCCATTTGTTCTGAAAGGGTGATTGCCTCTTCGATTGTTTCATTTAATTTTTTTAAGATTTCGTTTTGACGAGGCATTTTATTTTTTCCGGGCAATAAAGTCTTGGAAGCTTGAATACTACGCGCGACGGCTTCTTGGTGTTTTAATGCTGCCGGAAGAATCTGTGTGCGGAACATATCTATCATCAATTTTGATTCTATATGCAGAACGTGAGCATAGTGCTCGGACATCACCTCAAAGCGAGATTTGAGTTCTTGTTCTGTGAGAATGCCTTGGAAGGCTTGAATGGTTTTTGGAGAGTATAGCGATGGGAATGAATCGATGGATCTCTTAATATTGGGCAGTTTTCTTTTTTTAGCTTCATTTACCCATTTCTCGGAGTAATTATCGCCTGAAAAGCACACCGAGCGTGAGTTTTTCAGATATTTTTGGATGACCGGAATAGAAGCTTTAATCAGTTGTTCGTTAGAAGGTTTTTTAGTATCGAGATTTTTTTCGATTTCGTTCAATATTTTATGCAAACTCTCTGCCACAACGGCATTCAGAGCGGACACTGTGAAAGCTGGATTTGCTGAGGAACCGACAGCCCGAAATTCGAATTTATTTCCTGTAAAAGCAAAAGGAGAAGTACGATTTCGGTCTGTATTGTCTTTATCGATATCCGGAAGCTCAAGGATGCCTAAACTGTGCTTGCCCTTTCCGTGGGATTCATCGGATGCCCCCTTTTTCTCAATTTGATCCAAAAGCCTCTCTAGGGCTTCTCCCAGATAGATCGACATAATCGCCGGAGGCGCTTCATGTCCGCCTAAACGGTAATCATTGTTGGCGGAACCAATAGAAGCTCTTAATAGCTCTGAATGGTTGTAAAAGGCATCCAGAATAGCTGTGAGCACGATCAAAAAGTGGAAGTTATTGCCTGGCGTTTCCGTAGGATGGAGTAAATTGATACCGGTATCTGTACAAAGAGACCAGTTGCAGTGTTTTCCGGAGCCGTTTATAGCGGCAAAGGGCTTTTCGTGAAGAAGGACTTTTAAATCATGATGTACAGCAGTTTTGCGCATCAATTCCATCAGAAGAATGTTATGGTCTATTGCTGCTGAAGCTTTTTCGACACTGGGTGCGACTTCATGTTGTGCAGGCGCGACTTCGTTATGCCTTGTTTTGAGGGGGATTCCCAGCTTTAGAGCTGCGATTTCAAAATCATGCATGAAGCTAACGATACGTTCTTTTACGGTTCCAAAATAATGGTCTTGGAGTTCCTGTCCTTTCGGGGCAGGTGCCCCAAAAACGGTTCTCCCTGCCATAAGCAGATCCGGACGTAGATTTGCCAATGCGCGATCGATGACAAAATATTCTTGTTCTAATCCCAAGGTGACTCGAACTTGCGTCGCTTCTACACCTGTCAGCTTCAATAATCTCAAAACCTCTTCACCAATTTTCTTTTCGGAACGAAGAAGAGGAATTTTGTTGTCGAGAACATCGCCGGTCCACGAGAAGAATACAGAAGGGATGCAAAGTGTTATTCCACCGCCGGCTTTCCAAATGAAAACGGGAGATGTAGGATCCCATCCTGTGTAGCCGCGCGCTTCATAAGTGGTTCGCAACCCCCCTGAAGGGAATGATGAGGCATCTGGCTCACCTTGGACGAGTTGCTTTCCTGTGAATTTTTCTATCATTTCATCATTTGAGGTCCAATCGATGAAGGCGTCGTGCTTTTCCGCGGAAGACCCTGTTAGAGGTTGAAACCAATGAGAAAAGTGTGTTGCCCCGTGAGTCAACGCCCATACTTTCATTGCTTCAGCAATTGCATCGGCATATTCTAGTTTGATTTTTTCTTTGCCATCCATGGCGTTGATGATATTTTTGTATATCGCCCCTGACAACATTTTTTTCATGACAGATCGATTAAATACATGGATCCCAAAATTTGCAGAAACGGCTCCCCCATTCTCTTCGAGTGTCGGAAAAGTGCCATGTCGTTTCGCTGTTGCCTCTACCGCTAAAAATCGTGTATTCACTGGTTGACCCTTGCTAAAGTTCTTTAAGGTCATTTTTAGACGATTTCCCAATTATTTGCTAGACTATAATTCCTCAATTTTCTATCGGGATTTACCACTTTTGCAGTACCCGCGGCCTTCAAGAAATTCAAATCATAATAGCTATCTGAATAAGCAACTGTATTTTTAACGGGGACATTTAGCTCACCACATAACGAATTAATATAAAGTGCTTTAGATTGACCATCCATATGACTTTCAACGTGTGAGATGCAACCTAAGGAGTCGACGGCATATTGGGTCGATCCCCATGCGTTAACACCTAATCTTTTTGCTATGGGTTTTACCAAAAAATGGGGAGAAGTCGAGAGAATGACAGTGTAATGCCCTTCTTCGTGAGCATTGACAAGGCGTTTTGTGATGGGAAAATAAAGAAGCTCATCCAGGTGTTCATTAAGGAAAGAATCTACATTTGCATCGATATCACTCATGCACCGTCCCGAGAAAAATGTTTTGCAGGCGGAGTTATTGAGTTTTTCGGGGGAAATAAAGCCCCATTTATGGAGTGCATACTGTCCTAAAAGGGTGATCATTTGGCGGGTGGGAATAAGTCCTTTTCTATAGAGATACATTCCGAATTGAAAACTGCCATTAACTTTAAGGAGGGTATGATCTAGGTCAAAGAAACTGATGTTACTATAGGACATACTAAATTCCACCACAGAGATCACAGAGAAAGCTAAGATCAGAGAGAGAAAGTTAGAAAATGATTAAAAATTTAACTCATTTTCTCTCTGTGATCTCAGCTTTCTCTGTGATCTCTGTGGTGAAACAGTTTATTTCCCTGAAAGTTTCCTTTCAAGTTCTTTAATGCTTTGGTCGAGCTTTTCTAGGCGTTTCTTTTCTTCGTTCACCTGTTCATTGATTTTCATCATCTGATCGAAGCCTAAACCTGATCCGCCCGCTTGTTTTCTGTAAATTTCGTACTGTTCTTTCACTTTTTGACGGCGATCTTTACGTTCTTTAAGCAATGCTTTTACATCGGATAAGTCTTCTCCGGATTGCTCTAAACGCATTCTTTCGACTTTTTCAATCACGGCGTCACGGATGGGAATCAGCTTTCTACGGAGCTCTTGACGGTGAGGTGAACTAATCTCAGCCGCAGCAATTTCCTTTTCCAATGCTGCAAAGGTTTCCCCGATCTGAGTTGGATCGGAAGAAGCGATATCTTGTTCAAAAGAAGATATTGCTTTGCGCAGATTGTCCAGTTTTTCTTCTCTTTTGCGAAGTCTTTCCTGTTCCTGTTCTTTTCGCTTATTATCCTCTTCTCGTTTCATAGCGATAATAGGTTGTTCAGCTTTAACAATTTCATTCTTAAGGAATGAAATTTCGTCGCGGCCAAGACGCAATTCTTTCATCTCAACAAAGATCTCATTAACACGCGTTTCAGCATCTTGAACAGATAGTTTTCCTTCAGCTGCGTCTATTCCGAATTGTTTAATCTTTGCAAAAATTCCATCTTCATTATTTTTCATTTCTTGAAGATGTTCGTTTTTCTCACGCTTTCTTTCTTTTTCAACTTCTTTCATTTGATCCCAACACTTGCTCAACTCTTTTCTCGTTTCAGCAAACGCTTGGCTATTCAAAGTGAGAATTTTAGCAATATTTTGGAGACCTTTAATCTCCTCGCGGAGGTCATAAATAGAACTCTTTTGGATTTCGTTGACAAAACGGGTGTTGGCAAACCCAACGACATCGGCAGTAAACAGATCGCTCACTTCTTTGATGAGTTCTTTACGTCTGGGGAATACGCTATCTCCCAGAGATGAAAGTCTTTTGAAAAACTTATTTTTCTGTTTCACTCTCATTTGGGTGCGAATAAGTTCCTTTCTTAAGGAATTTACTCGAGAAGCTTGAGTGTTAAGAAGATTTATTTCCCTCTGCAGCTGATTATATTTCGAAAAGTGATCCGAAAGGAAGTCGCAATAATCAGGAAAACGGATTTCTTCTTGCTTTTCGATATTTTGCGCGAGTTCTTTGATGCTTTGTTCGATGGCTTCGATAGCTTTATCAATTTGTTCTGTGGCGAAAGCGCTTTGTTCGTCGAGGATTTCTTTTAACCGATAGGCTTCTTGAGAAATTTCGCTGTATTTTGTCCAGTAGAGAGATCTAACAGACGGAGAAAGTTGCTCCTTAAACTGCTGTAGGCAAAGCTTGCGTGCTTCCCAAAAACAACGGAAGCTTGGGCTCCCCGTTTGGGAAATAGAGGCCTGCATGCATTCGATGATGCGGTGCAGCTTTGTCTCTGAATCCGGAATCGATTCTAACTCCTTCAGAAGTAATCCAAACAAGGAATCTTTTGCTAACTCTTCACCATCTTGATCATTGGAAATATTTGCCTCTTCAACTTTACTCATACTTTGAACCTTTATTCTCTTAATTTCAGGGGAGATTATAACCGATTTCCTCTTTTGAGTAAAGCCTTATCACCCTTATATAATATCATGATCTTGCCGAATGATGTCTATTGCCACTTCCGGATCATGCAAATCCATATCTAACCAACGGAATATAGGCTCCTTACGAAACCATGTAAATTGCCTTTTAGCATATCTGCGCGAGGCTTGTTTAAATTCTTTCACTAAATTTTTATAATCCTCTTCCGTTTGTTTTGTATTGAGGAAATCCAGAGCCTGCCTATAGCCGATAGATTGTGCAGCGGATGAATTGGTCCTAATTCCCTCTTTTTCTAATCTTTTTACTTCTTCAAGAAACCCTTTTTTCATCATTTCCTCGCATCTTTGGTCGATCCGATGGTATATCGACTTTCTTGGACGATGCAAAAACCAGCAGCGAAAATCGAAATTTTTAGGGGTTTGATGGCCTCTCCAAATATTGTGGCTGACAGGATCTCCGCTAAGAGTGATGATCTCAAGGGCGCGAATAATTTTCTGTTTATCGAATTTAGTGATTGTATTCGCGTATTTTGCATCGAGCGTTCTCAATCTTTCATAAAGAGCTTCGGATCCTAGTGTTTCTAATTCTTCTTGCAGAGATTTTCTGAGTTCGGGTAACGGAGGGGGACCACTTGGGGGTCCATAAATAAGAGAATGGAGATAGAATCCAGAACCTCCGACGACGATTGGCACACCATCGCGATCGAGAATTTGTTTGCAGCATTGACGCGCTTCATAGGCGAAATCGACAACGTTAAAAGGTTCGTTAATGTTGCGAATATCAATAAGATGATGCGGGACTTCGAGGCGATCTTCAAGGGACACTTTAGCCGTTCCGATATCCATGCCGCGATACACTTGCATGGAGTCGGCCGAAACAATTTCTCCATCCATTTCTTTTGCGAGTTCTTTAGCAAAATCGGACTTTCCGACACCTGTGGGGCCGGAAATGACGATGACACGTTTTTTTGGGAGGTAGACTTCTCCAGACATTTGTTTTTGAGCTTCGACGGCGAATCCGGTGAAGATTCTTTCGATATCTTCCTTGACGATCGTTGAACCCTTTGATGAGCTAAATGGCATAACTATTAACCAGTGGTCTCTTTATTTAATTTTTTTATTGCCCCATTGACACTATCTGTTAAAACAAAAAAATGGTTTAGTCCAGAAATCGTAAAAATCTCTAAAACTTTTTTATTCAATGAAGTAATTATCATTTCGCCCTTGAAGGATTCCATCTTTTTATTCGTCTGCAAAAGAACTCTGATTCCCGCACTACTTATATAATCAAGTCCTTGAAGATCTAAAACGAGTTTTTTATTTCCAGAGTTTATCGCATTTTGGAGATTTTTTTCCACTTCAGAAGCAGTATTGGCATCTAATTTTCCGGAAATGCGGCAAATTTCGACATCTCCGACCCTTTCTCTGGTAAAATTTACTGAATCCATAGAAATGCTCTCCTAGAAAAAAATAGCTTCGGAGAGATGATTAACAACTTTGCGAGGCGACTTCTGTTTTGAGATCTTGTGAATATCTCTTTTCGAGGAACTGAACTTTTTCTGCAGCCACGCGCAGTTTACATCTTTTGTCACCCTCTTTTCCATGCCAAACATCGAGTTGGAGTCTACCTTCTACGAGGACCGGGGAAGAAACATCGAGCGAATTAGCGCAGCTTTCGGCTTGTTTTCCCCATACAACGACATCGACGAAACAGACTTCCTGTTGTTTGTCGCCACCTTGGGTGACAAAATCTCTATTTAAAGCTAGCAGCAGGTCAGTAACAGCTACGCCGTTCGGAGTACTCCGAAGTTCCGGCTTACGCGTTAATCTACCTGCGATAATGACTTTATTTAGTGCTACCATAGCACTCACCCTTGTAAAAAATTAATCCCTTATACCAAAACATATCATAAAAATTTTAATTTACAAGAAGAAATCATATATATTTTATTTTATTTTTTTAAGGTGGCGAAGACTATTGATTGTTAATGATTTACGAGAAAATAATATTTTTCTATTTTTTTAAAACTACCTGGGAATTATCTTTTAGCCAGTTCAAATATTCTTGATTTCCCCCATCGATGAGGGTGTAGGTAATTTCAGGAATTTCGTAGGTGCAGTTTTGTTTAATGATTTCTGTAATTTTTTCGTAATTATCGAGGCAGGTTTTTAGGGTGATTTTTGATTCTTGAGAAGTATCCAATTGATTATTCCAGAGGAAAATCGATTCTACCCAAGGGGTAATTTGGGCGGAGGCGACTAAGCCTTCTTGGACCAAAAAGCGTGAAACTTTTCGGGCTTCATCAATGCTACCGCTCGTCCAATGAATTTCGATAGGCTGTGACATACCAATACCTCTTGTGTAACGTAACATATAAACCTTTTTAAGAAATAAATCCAAGAACAATTCGAAGGACGGGTGTGTATAGAAACGAAATAACAGGATAAGCAGGATCGCAAGCGGCAGGATAAAAAAGGATAAGAAAAAAAAGAAATTTAAAAAAACAATCCTTTTTTCTTTCTTATCTTTTTTTATCCTTTTTTTATCCTGCCGCTTGCGATCCTGCTTATCCTGTTATTCGTTTCTATACACACCGTCTAGCTTATCCTTTGAGGAACGCAAGTCGAGGTATCCTTAAATCGACAATAAGGGAGTCACTCTCCATGGGATGATTCTTCAAGTACTCTTCAAGGACTCTATAATTTGCTAACTGCTGGGAAGTATTTTCCGTGGGAAGCCTCAGAATACGCGTCTCGGGCTTGTCATTTGATTCAAAAACCAGAATAACCTCTCTTTGCCCTAAACTCGAAACCTCGCAATACGATAAATCAATACGTTTAAGCGGGAGACCAGGATTGTTTTTTAACAGATTCAATGCCCAATTGATTTGTTCGCCTTTTAAAACTTCACCCCATTTGCAAGCGTCTAGGGATCCATAGACAATTTCGGGGAGTTTTTTTGGGGTGAAGAATGGAGCAACAGGAATCATCACCCCCTCTTCATCCAATGCTGTATTTGAATAATCGGCGAGAAACGCAATGGGCTTTCTGACACGATAATCGATATAGAGAGTTCCAGGTTTTACCTTTTTTATTTCGACAGATTGGATAAGTGGACTTTGAAGCAGCTTTTGTTTAGCCTGTTCAATATTGAGCTTCAGGAGGTTTGTAGGTCTGTTTAAGGAAAGCTCTAATAATTCCGCCAAGTACTCAGTTTTGAGAATATCTTTATGGGGACCTCGCTGAACAATAGCAATAATGTTGTATTTTGGATCGACTTCATTGACACGTTTATAATTCCAATAGTACAACAAAATCGCAGCACATGAACCTGAAATCAAAAGCGTCGAAAGAAAAATCCAATAAATGGCTCTTCTAACAGGCAGTTTTTTTTGAGATTCTTTATACATTTACAAATTTACGCTGGGTTCGCTTTTTCTCTAACGCCATAATAACCAGTTGATCAATTAATTGAGAGGGTGGCAATCCATTTACCTCTAAAACCTTAGGGAACATGCTGTAAGGCGTGCAGCCCGGCAACGGATTAATCTCACTCATCCAAAAATTCCCCGACGCATCAAGAAACGTATCTACTCGCGAGCACCCCTGACATCCTGCAAGCTGATAGGCCCTCTTCACCAACTCTTTTCCTTTTGCCAATTGCTCCGTAGTGAGATCCGATTTAAATATTGATGGAATGCCGCAATCGGTATATTTTTCATCATAGGTATAAATTTCTCCTGAACGGATAACTTCTCCCGGATCGAATACGCGAACATGATCGTTTCCCAAAACGGCAAACTCGATTTCTCTTCCAATGATTTCGTTTTCAACAAGAATTTGCGAGTCGTATTTCATGACGAGATCTACTGCTGCAGGAAGATTCTGTTCGCTCACGACTTTCGAAACAGAGATGCTGGAGCCAAGATGTGTTCCCTTCGCATAAATAGGATAGCGCAATTTTTCACGAATAGTTTTTAGGATAGATTCACGTTCTGTTTTCCATTGATAAGCGCTGAAAGCGACAAAGGGTGACGTTGGAATCCCATGGTGCAGCCAAACAGCTTTAAGAAGAGCTTTATCCATGGCTATAGCGCATGCGCGATGGTCCGGTCCTGCGTAGGGTTTATCGAGCATGTCCAAGAACCCCTGAAGAGTGCCATCTTCACCGAAATTTCCGTGCAATATAGGAATAAATACATCGCATTTTAAGATATTATCCATGACCTCTTGAGAAATCGGAAGAGAAGACTCATCTTCATTGTTAATTTTTCCATTGGACCATATCCCCTGCTTATTGATTCCGAATTCATGAACATCGTAATAGGTTCTATTTAGAGCTTGAATCATGTTTTGGCTAGAAAGAATAGAAACTTCATGCTCTGATGAGCGGCCTCCGGATATCCAACCGATTTGATATTTTTTGACCCCCTCTTTTCTGAGAATATCGAGAAGCTGATTTCCCAAATGGGTGATATCCCCTGCTCCCAAAGTGATGACAACATCATGGGGACGGACAAATTTAGCCAAGGAAGCAGCAAGTTCTGATCTAGGGAGGTATTTGGAAGGTGCTTTAATTTCTGCAATGACTTTTTCGATTGTAACACCCGGAATCCGAGCTTCAGAAGCTGCGAATATATCAGTCACGAAAAGTTCATCGACTTCGCTAAAGATATCGCTATAAAGTCCCAAGCAATCGCGCGTACGGGTATAACGGTGGGGTTGGAACACGGCAATCAGTCTTCTTTCTCCGATAGCTTCTCGTAGACCTTTCAGTGTCGCCACGATTTCGGTTGGAAAATGAGCGTAGTCATCAAGAATAAGAACCCCTTGATGCTCCCCTTTTTTCTCAGCCCTTCTGGCAACACCTTGGAATGCCAACAAACCTTTCCGAATGAGATCCTCAGGAATTCCTAAACGAATAGCCAGGCCGAAAACAGCCGAGGCGTTAAGGGCATTATGCTTTCCTAACAAAGGCAATTCAATATGAGAGTAGTGTTTTCCTTCAAAATCGATATCAAAGAAACAGCGCCATCCATCTTGATGAAATTGCGAAATTCTGAGCTTACAGCCTTCTGAAAAACCATAGGAAATCCCCTCTTTTGCGATATTTTTGAGTCGGGAGTCATCTCCGCACCAAAAAAGGTGATTTTTCGATTGAACATCATTTAAAAAAACTTCGAATTCGCGGATGAGTCCGCTTTCTGACTTAAAGTGGTTGAGGTGGTCGAGTCCGATGTTTGTGACGATGGCGCCAAAAGGTTTGTATTTGGTGAAGGTGCCGTCACTTTCGTCGGCTTCAGCGACGAAATATTCCCCTTCGCCGTGACCCGCGTTGGATCCGTATTGGGGAATGATGCCTCCGACAGCAAAGGAAGGATCGACATTTCCTTGTTTTAAAACAGTAGTCAAAAGCGAGGTCGTCGTTGTTTTTCCGTGTGTTCCTGTGACAGCTAGCGATTTTTTCCCATCCATGAGAATTTTTAGGAGATCGGAACGATGGAGCATTTTGCATTTTAGATGTTGTGCAGCTTGGTATTCCGGATTACATTCTTTGATATCTGTAGAATACACAACAGTGAGATCCGGGGTGATGTAGGAGCTTGAATGGCCGATATGAACATTGGCACCTTCTTGAGATAATCCTTTTGTGACATAGTTTTCGGCGATATCGCTGCCTGATACGGCGATTTTTCTTTTCAATAGTAGACGAGCCAGGCCACTCATCCCGATTCCGCCGATACCAATAAAATGGCATTTTTGTAACATAAATTTTTCCCCTCTTCCAACTCCAATAGAGTACAAAATTTCACATTTATTCGGTAGTATATAAGCCTTTATCGGGATACTCTTCACAAAAATCTCCGAATCCCAAACAATAGGAAGCAATCCTACCTTTAGAGCCCTTTCTAAAGAAAAAAATCTTTTAATTCGGCAGCAATAAAGGGATGCATATGACACATGAATGCCCTGCCTGCTAATAAATCAACGCCTTCCCTTTTCAGCTTCCTGTACTGGATCCTGTTAAAGTCGTTCTGGCTTTGCACCATAGAATCTTAGGTTATCCGGTTCAAGTAAGTCAATCCAAGCTTTTTCATTATTTCAACAATTGAAAAGTTCCGAGCTCTTTGACAGCCTCTTTATCAAAGGTGTATGTGTAAAAACAGTCATTGGCATGGTTTTGCCTTCCAATCAGGCAATCGGAGAAGCCCGCAGAGTTACAAGTTTTATAATCATTTAAGGCATGCCAGACTACATTATGATTTTCGAAAACCAATTCTTGTGTTTGTAGTAGTAGATGCAAAATGTTAACTATCTCTTCTTTGGAAATTTTATAGGCACGTTCTAATACCCATACCGTTTCACATAAAGTAATTAGACTGATCCAGAGCAACTGCCCTTCGGCTGTAGATTTACTGATAATCTTATTCGCAAGCGCTGCTTGATGATGATCGTCTTGAGTGAGGTATCTCACGATCACATTTGTGTCGAGGCCAATCATTCTATGGCCTCTTGAGCACCCTCAGAAATAGCTTTTTTCATTTCCGCTAAACTGACAGTTTTTTTTCTTTTTCCTTGGACAATTCCTTTGAGTTGAGAAATATGTCTTTGAATAGGAATAATAAGAATCGTTCCGTCCTTTTGAATTTGAAAATCAATCTGGGTCCCCTCGTGGATCATTGCCGTTACTCTTATTTCCTTGGGAATGGTAACCTGCCCTTTGCTTGTAACAGTCGATTTTGTCATGATAATTCTCCTTACTTTTTTCCTATTTCCTTACTTTATTGTAAGATACATAAGGATTTTTGTCAATGTTTTCGGTCTCCAAAACACCTGTAACTCTGAATAAAAATTCACAATGTGACGTCACCACTCATTTTTATACTACTAAAGCCAATTGGGGACACAGTAAGCTATACTGAAGTGGGCTCAAAAATCGGTATTTCGGGCACTTCAAAGCCCCGGGGTTCAACGATCGCAAGTGCCCTTATATTGTTTAATATTAGGGCACTTGCGATCGTTGAACCGCGGGAGCTTTCAAGTGCCCCAAATACCGATTTTTGAGTTCACTTCAGTATACATACGCCTATCAAGCTTTATTGTTTTTTACTAGACATTCATTTGAATTAATGATATTATATTTTTTATTTATAATAAATAACATATTAATGAGGAAATTATGAGCTTTTTAACAACTAATTATTATATCAGTACATCGCATGAAGTGCATAGATTACTCGATTATGTTCGAAGGAAAAATGGGGATGTTTATTTCAAACACGTCAATGATCATTGTAATGAATTAGAAGTCATTACAAAACGACATTTTGAATCTTTAAGTGGTGTGTCAGAAAGAGAACTCCTAAAGGATCTCGAGGGAGTCATAAAAAAAGCAGATGGGATGTATTTGTACATAAAAGAAATAAATGCCATTCGACGCCTCCGTAATGAGTTATTTATGTCAGTTGAGCCTAATAGAGGGAATATTCTATCCATTCCAAGAGATGTAATAGAACACCATATATTGAAATATACCACACCAAAGCAAATAGCAGAATTAAGGGCGATCAATAGACTATTCAGAGCAGCAGGAACACATCTCGCTAAAATCCTATCCATTAACGAAGGAGGCCTTGCACTTAAAAAATGTCTTCCTAAGCACATTGCAAAAACAAGTGAAGAAAACGATAGGACTCCGATGCCCTGTCTTGGAAGAAATTTATCCTCCTATTTATCTTCCTTTCGGCTAGCAAGTGCAAGTGATGCAATCTCTTGGCTTAAAAAAGATCTCAATGCTTGTCAGACACTAAAATGTGCAAACTTCGATGACTACTATACATTTGATGATAGTCACCTTAAAGAATTATTCCAAATTTGTCCTAATATTAATTATCTGAGTATTAGAGGGACTTATATAACAAAAATTGAAAATCTACCTGTTTCACTCATTGCACTCGATTGTAGCAGATGCTTGATCCTAACTACCCTGCCAACCCTTCCTCCTTCGTTAAAGAAACTCAATTGCAGCAATTGTACCCTCCTTACAACAATACCCTCGCTACCAGAATCATTGAGAGAGCTTGACTGGCACAATTGCCCTAAACTTATTAACCCACCAGAGCTGCCGAAGGATTTTTTTTCAGAAGATACACCAGCATTCCTAAGAGAACCCTCAAAAATTAGCTACCTTTTAGGGAGGACCAATCCTCATGGTGATTGGGGGAATAATTATGGGAATAATTGGGGGAATAATTGGTTTGACAGTTTAAGTGTAGACATCGATCCTTATGAATATTGGTGGGTTCGCCATGTTCGCCGCCTGGATAATCCTAAGTAGTCCCAAGAGCGCTAGATTCCTGAGTGAGATATTTGTCTGAAACTAATACATTCGGGCCTACAGTTGCACGGAACTGCTTCAACTGTGTTAGCATTAGCTGGAACATTGGCTCGGACCTTTTCGGCTGCTTTGGGCTCTTTATTATAGGGTTCATAAGGGACGGCAAAAACGTTCGAAAAGTAGACAGTATCTACAGTATGACCAGCTCCTAAGATAGCATTAACCACCCCACTCATTGTTTCCGGATCGCACAAATCAGAAATGATATGTTGGATACGATGTTGATCAAAGAAAGCTTTCCCTTTTTTGTACCAAGCATCATTGGAGAGCCAGCTTATCCCCTTTTCTATGCACCTTTGGAGATCTCTTATTTGACACTCTGCATGATGATGATGTTTACCCGTTTTACACAGATTAAAAAACGGATCACTCTCTCTCAGAAATGCTTTAATTTTGTTGATGGCACTTTCTCTTTTAGTGCATCTTCGCACAATTTTTGCAACTCCGTTCCAAAAATGAGAAACGGCTAAACCATGATCGATGATTACTATATGTTCAATTTTCTTTCCTCGACGCCGTAAAGAATCCCCACGCTGAACCGCGAGATCAAGAGTATAAAATCCCGAAACTCCAATGATGGTATCTCCAACAATTGAAGTTTTCCTCATGTTCTCTAAAACAGCAACTTCACCTACTTCATTGGTAGTTACCCATAATCTATTACAACATAAATCATTGGGAGCAACTCTAGGTACCTTAGAAAGGTCCACCGTTTCAAATTCTTCTCTATCTCTTTTTCTTGTGGTTGGGTTCATTATTATTTCCTGTGTTGCGAGTAGGGGATTTTACTCACAATGACAATTTGCCGTCACCACTAATTTTGAAGTCTCGACTAGAGCTAACTCTTGTGCCGACATAAGCCCATTAAACTTTTTTGTTTTTAATAGACATTAATTTTAATTAAATATATTATATTTTATAATAAATAAAATATTCAGGAATAATTATGAGCTTAAACTTTTATATTAGTGCACCAATCGAGGTGAATAGATTACTGGATTATGTCCGAAGTAGAAATGGGGATGTTTATTTCAAACACGTCAATGATCATTGTAATGAATTAGAAGTCATTACAAAAGGACATTTTGAATCTTTAAGTGGTGAGTCAGAAAGAGAACTCCTAAAGGATCTCGAGGGAGTCATAAAAAAAGCAGACAGGATGTATTTGTACACACGAGAAATAAATGTCATTAGACGCCTCCGTAATCAGCTTTTTATGTCAGTTGAGCCATGTAAAGGAAATATTTTATCGATTCCAAGAGACGTTATTGAACACCATATATTGAAATTTACCACACCAAAGCAAATAGAAGATTTAAGGTGGGTAAATTCACGATTCAGAGCAGCAGGAACACAACTTGCTAAAATCCTATCCATTAACGAAGGATGCCTTGCACTTAAAAAATGCCTTCCTAAAAAATACTTTGGTAAACCTTTATTTTCTTCGAATCTCTTTAAAATTAGTTCAGCTGGGGATGCAATCTCTTGGCTTAAAAGGGATCTCAATGCTTCCGAGAAACTAAAATATGCTAACTTCGATGGCTATCCAAACTTGAACGCTAGTCATCTTAAGGAATTATTTGAAATTTGTCCTAATATTAATTATTTAAGTCTTAGACAGACTTTTATAAGAGAAATTGGAAATCTTCCTATTCAACTTTTTGCACTCGATTGTAGCATCAGCTTCCAACTAACGGCTCTGCCAAACCTTCCTGCTTCATTAAAGAAGCTCAATTGCAGCAATTGTAGATCCCTTACAACAATACCCTCTCTACCAGAATCATTAAGACAGCTTGACTGGAGCAATTGCCCTAATCTTATTAACCCCCCTAAGATGCCCCCGTATTGTTTAGATCAGAAAGATCTCAACCAAATTCTATCGAATAAATTTCGCATTAAAGCTGAGGCAAATACGGATGTCTGATCCATAGTAGGGATGAACCCAATGGAGCATATCCCCCGGGAAAAGGAAAAGTGTTCCGGGCTTAGGAAAAAAACCGTATTGAATATTATTCTTATCGATAAAATCAATTCTTCCGCTGTAGGGATGTTCGGGGGTCGGTTGTTCTGTGCGAATGTAATAGCCGGCGCTTATTTGGCTTCCGGGATGGACATGTGGGGAATTATAGCTTCCTCCGAAGGCAACATTATACCAAGCTCCGGCGTAGTTCCATTCGTAACTGTCTTTTAAGGGGACGCCTAATCGAGTGTGATGGGTGCGGATGTAGTCTGTTATGGGAGCTGAAAAACTATCAAAGAGTAGAAGCAATTGATTGCTTGCCGGGGAACCATCGCCTAATTTAGCATCCAGATTACGTTCGCTGTGCCAGCCTCCGATGTTACTATGTTTGAGTATTTCTTTAATCCCTGTTGTTCGCGTTATTTCTTGGTGTACAATTTCGTCCAATTTCTGATTGAGCCCTTCCTGTTCGAGGTGGTATTCGTGAATAAGTGGATTTAATTTTTTATCGGGGCCCATAACATATACTCCGGTTTGAGTTATTTTTCAATCAGACACTATAAACCAAAACATATATAATTGTAGTATTGATTTCAATAAATATATTTACTTAATGAATTAAGCCTTCAAAAAGTTTAGCAATTTCATTGCCTTTTGAAAGCCCAGCGCCGCCAAAGCCCCGAAACGGCCTCTAGAAGATCCCTTGCACACTATGTGCCGCGCCTTTCAGGGCTCAGAGCTCTTGTTTATCATTCCCAGGCCTTCCGGCGCTGGGCTTTCAAAAGCCACGCTTTCAGCGCTCATGAAACAATAAACTATTCTTTAATGCTAGAGGTGTGAAACTGCAGATTGCAGGAGCCAAAACCATACGGTTAAGTTAAAGATAACTAGAAAGATTTGCCATAGAGTCCTTCTCTTTGTTAATTTTTCTGGATGTTGGATGTAGTCATGTAATTGTTCATTGAATAAGTTGCAGATAAATGCTAAGTATGCAAATGCGAAAATAAACTGCACTCCGATACAGATCCATGTGATTATGTCATAACTCAATGACTTATATCTCTCTTAAGTAGGTTGTAGACTAATTCCGGGAGGCTTTGCATTTGTGAGTTCTGCTTGTATTGCGCTATTGATTTTTTCATTTGCTCTACGGGCAACTCCAGAATTTTTTTTGCCAAATCGTTTGGCTTCAGATTTCTCTCCAAGATTTTTTCTCCGCCACCCACTGTGCGAATCATGAAGTCGGCATTTTTCTCCTGATGGTTGTCCATCGCTTGAGGAAAGGGGATCATAATCAATGGCACTTCAAACTCAATCGCTTCCGCAATCGTTCCCGCACCCGATCGCGTGATGGCAACATCTGCTGCAGACCAGGCGTAATCCATGCGTGGCTCAAAATCTTTGACACACGAGCGCATTTGATGCTTCGCATAAAATTCCATAGCTTGACGCGACGTTTGGGAACTCCCTGTGAAGTGGATGACTTGCAAATCCTTTAATCTAGGAACACACTCAAAGAAGGATTGATTTATAGCGTCGGCTCCTTGCGAACCGCCAAAAATGAGAACGGTTTTCATCAATGGATCGAGTTTAAAATAGTTTCTAGATTCGGCAACCGAAACATGCTGCTTTAATTTGAGAGGCATTTCAACCGGCACTACTTTTCCGGAAAGACTTTTGGAAGCATCGGGTATCGAAATTGCTGTAAACTGGACATACGGTGAAAGAAGCTTGTTGACACGTCCCGGAACAGCATTTTGCTCATGCAGAATGATGGGAATAGAAGATAATTTTGCAGCCGACAAAATGGGGAAGGTATAAAAACTTCCGAAACCCACGACATAATCCGGCTTAAATTCTTTTAATATCCGTCTTCCCTCGACCATTCCCTGCCCCACCTGAAACACTCCACGCGCTAGCTTGAATGGATTTTTTGTAGATAAGAATCCACAGGTGATTTCCTGAAAAGCAAATTGATTTCTGTCGAAATACTTATTTTTTCCAAGTCCACCGCCGACAAATTTCACTTCTACACCTTTTTCCGAGAGCTCTTTTCCTAAACATGTTGCAGGATAAACATGTCCGCCGGTGCCCCCAACTGCTATCAGAACCCTTTTTTTAGACATTTTTTATCCTCATATATGCTTAGTAAAAGCCCCACACCCATAAAATTAGCCATTAATGATGATCCTCCTTGACTAAAGAAGGGAAGATTAAGACCCGTACTTGGTAACAGCCCTGATACAACCCCTAAATTCAAAAAAGCTTGCATGCAAATTAGGAACGTTATGACTGATCCCATATAAAATCCTACCTCATCCTTAGAGTGTGCAGCAATATAAAATCCGAGGTAGGCAAAAATCATGTAGCAGGATATCAGCAAAGAGATTCCGAGAAATCCGTACTCTTCTGCATAGACGGCTGCGATGTAATCGTTTTGGGCTTCAGGGAGAAAACTTAGTTTTTGCCAGCTTTCTCCAGGACCTAGCCCAAACATCTTTCCGGAGCCTGTTGCAATTTTTGCCTGATAAGGCTGGTGGCCCTTTCCGCGAAGATCGAGCTCGGGATTTAAATATACTTTTATTCGCGCAGAGACATAGGGAAGATGATAAGCAAACGCGCCGCCCACTAACATAAATCCGACTAATGGCCAAGCCCAAAACTTCATCGGTACACGTGTTAGAAGGAACATTGCGAAAAGTGTCATACCGATTACAACGACTGTTCCGTTGTTGGGTTCAATCAAGATGAGTCCCATCGGAATGGCGATAAGTCCAACGACTTGCAAAAGCTTCTTTAAATCAAACTTTTTCAGATGAATGTATTTATAAATAAAAAATGCAGGGATGACGTATTTTACAAATTCTGAAGGTTGAAAGGAAAACCCGCCGAAACCTAGCCAACGACGTGATCCGTTGACGACACGACCAACACCCGGAATCAAAGTGAGAAGAAGCAAAATAATAAACAATCCGAAAAGAAAAGGACTAATTTCTACAAATTTTCTATATCCAACTTTCCAAACAGTGGCAGCCAAAGCAATCCCGATGCCGGCGAAGAGGATCTGTTTGAAAAAACCATGATGAGCATTTGAATCGAGGTCGTGGTCGATGATTTCTGCAGATGTGGTGGAATAGATCATCACCAAACCCATTGCAAAAATAGTCGCGACGACGACCAGAAGAAAATATTTCATGCTTATTTTACACGCAGAACATCACCAGGTTTTAGGTTACGAGCTTTCGCTTCGTCAAGATTATTCATCTTCAATAGTTGATCGAAGCGCACATGAAATTGTTTTGCAACCTTCCAAGGATTATCGCCTGTTTTCAGAGTGTAGTATTCTGCGCCACCTTCTGCACATTTTGCTGCTGCAGCAATGGAGGGCTTAGGTTTTACAACATCTTTTTTCTTTCCTGAAGGAACACGAAGAATTTGTCCAATATCCAGACGTTCATTTTTCAATTGGTTGATGCGCATGATTTCTTTGACAGTTGTTCCGTTGGCGCGAGCAATTTTATCTAGGGAATCACCACGCTTTACAGTGACTTCAGTATAACGCTCTTCTGTCGGATTTGGATTTTGTGCAGTTACTTTCGGTGCTTCGGCCGGAACAGTTTCACTTGAGTCTTCCAGTAAAATCTCAGAAGTTCTGTCTGAATCCTCTGTGGATTGTGCATAGCTTTTTAAAACCTGATCAAGCTCATCCTTAGAGGCTATTTGCGTGAGTGGTGAAGGGGTTTTTTCTTGAATTTGCGAGGTTCTTTCGGTTTCAACTAGGTTGAGATCGATATTTTGAAAGCTGCTTACACCTTCGATATTTGTTGTTGTGGCCATCATAAACAATAGCGCTAACAATCCTGTATTGACTAGTGCTGCGATTATCACAGTATCCTTTTTGCTCATCTGACTTCTCCATTATTATTATAATTCATTTATTATTCTTTTAAATTCCTCACCTCTGTGGGCATAATTTCTAAACATATCAAAACTAGAGCATCCCGGTGACAACAGTACGTTTTCTCCGGGAGATGCTATCTCTGAAGCATGCCTCACAGCATCTTCCAGAGACTTAAATTTTTTCACAGGATATGCGCCTGACATTTCCTTTTCAATTTTATCTGCCGCTTGACCGATAACGCATATACATTTTACTTTTTGCTTAAAGGATTGGATCCAAGGATTATATGTAGAGCCTTTATCTACACCGCCGGCAATAAGCACTACCTGGCCTTCCATGGTATCTACAGCGCGAATTACCGCATCGATATTGGTTCCCTTGCTATCGTCGAAGTAATTAACATCCCCAAAACGACGTACAAACTCAATACGATGGGCAGGTTTCTTAAATGATTCTAAACCTTTCAAGAACTGATCCGCTGTAACACCTACCTCTAAACAAAGCAAATAAGCGGCCATGATATTTTCGATATCATGACTAACCCCTCTTCTATAACAAATTGGCAATAAGCATTCAATATTTTCTTTACTACAAATTGCATTTTCTTGAATAAAATAATCAGAATCTAAAGAATAACCATATGTTTTGGGTAAAAAACTTCCAAATAAATGTCCAAATTCTTGTGTAATTTTCTCAAAAACATACAGATTAGAACCCTTTTTAAGACAATCTTTCATCAATAATTTTGCCTTAGCATAATCTTCCATTGAACTATATCTATCTAAATGATCCGGGGTAATATTAAGAATAACCCCTGCATCAATGACCGGAGTCCTCATAGTCTCAAGCTGATAAGAGCTCAATTCAACAACAATTATCTCATCCTTAATGGTTTCCAATTCAGAAGCAAGAGGATTCCCCACATTCCCTAACGCCTTCGCGGGTATACCCGATTCGTTCAAAATATGAGCAATTAATAAAGTAACTGTTGTTTTACCATTTGTTCCGGTAATTCCTATAAAGCGACTATTAATAAACCGACTAGCAAGTTCAATTTCTCCGATAATTTCAATTTGATTTTTTTTTGCGTTCTGACAGATGGGGTGATCCTGGGGAATTCCGGGAGAAATCACAAAAAGATCAAATAAACTGATGTCTATAGGGTCCTGATCGGAGGTAACGGTTACTCCATCCATTTTTATGGATTGGAAGTTTTTGTCTAATCCATGGACCTGATATCCTTTTTTTATAAGAAACTTTGCGGCGGATTGTCCGCTTATCCCCATTCCCAAAATCAGCGCTTTCATATTCGGTTCCCTTTATTGAAATTTTATGGAGGCCAATCCGATAATTGCCAAGAGTAAACCTATGATCCAAAATCTGAGAACGACTTTTGTTTCCGGCCAACCCATGAATTCGAAATGGTGATGTAACGGAGCGCAAAGAAGGACTCGCCTTTTGTTGCGAAATTTGTAACTTCCCACTTGAGCAATCACGGAAAGGGCTTCAGCAACAAAAATCCCGCCTAAAATAACCAGAAGGAGCTCTCTTTTCAAAAGAACGGCGGTCACGCCGATAATTCCTCCTAAAGCTAGTGAACCTGTATCCCCCATGAATACTTGTGCGGGGTGTCCGTTATACCAAAGGAACCCGAGACAAGCTCCTACAAAGGCGCTCATATAAACGGCAATTTCTCCGCTTCCTTCGATATAGAGAATATTCAAGTAACTTGCGATGTCCATATTATTCGAAAGGAAAGCGATGATTGCTAAGCTAGCAGCCACCAAGATTAAGCAGCCTGCAGCTAATCCGTCGAGCCCATCTGTAAGATTTACGGCATTCGAAGCCCCGGCAACAACACAAATGGTAAATAAGAAAGAAATGACCAGAAAAATGCCGGAGAATTGAATGATATGATCCTTAAAAAAGGGAAAGTATACCCTCGTGGCAAAGTCTTGAAGTGGAATCGCATTTTGGAGATTATCTTTTATCATAGGAGGTTGGTACCAAGAGCCAATATGAAAAGATTCATGAAAGATTGGAACGAGCAGATAAAGTGCCAATAAAGCTGCAATAGCCCCCTGCCCAATGAGTTTTTTCTTTCCAGAAAGTCCCTTTGTGTTTTTAAATTTCAGCTTTAGGTAGTCATCTGAAGCTCCAATAGCACCTAAAACGATAGTGGTGAGAAATAATATGAGAGTAAAAATGTGTGTGAGGTCCATCCAGAGAAGCATCGAAACGAGCATGGAAAAAATAATAAGAAGTCCGCCCATTGTAGGAGTGTTTTTCTTTTTTGAGTGAAGTTCACCTAAATGGGGACATTCGTCAGTGCGAATGGATTGACCGATTTTTAACTCATATAACTTTTTAATAAAACGCGGACCCATGAAAATGCTGATAACAAGGGCTGTCATAGCTGCTAGCATCATTCGCGTGGATGTGTAGGAAAGTACTGTGGGGATCTTCAAGCCGAAAAAATCGCGCAAAATATAAATAATGTACTCAACCATTTTAAAGTTCCTCGATGACCTTCCACATTTGTTTAAAATTACTTCCCTTTAGTAGCACGCTATCCCCTTCCTTTAACACCTCTCTGAGCTTTTCTACAAGCTCCAATCGATCATTAAATAAAAATGCAGGTTTATTGACATTATTCCAACATTCAACGATGGGAATACACCCTCTTCCTAGACATAACATGAGATCGATATTTTCTAATGCACTTTTTCCGACTTCAATATGACATTTTTCCGAAAAATCACCTAGATCTACCATTTCCCCTAAGCAAGCGATCTTTTTTCCGCCCAGTTTTGGTTCCGGAAGACTGACTAAAGCAGCTTTCATAGAAGCCTCGCAGGCATTGTAAGAGTCATTGACAAAGGTTGCTCCGCGAAGGTTAAGAATCTGCATTCTTTTTTCTGGGAGTCGCAATTTCGCAGCGCCGCTTTTTACTTCATTCCATGTGAGCCCTAAAGTTCGTGCAACCGAGACCGCTGCCAGGAAATTATGCAGATTATGGCGCCCCGGTACAGGCAAAGGATCAAAGGAAACAAACCCGGAAGAATCCTTGATTTCGAAACCATTCGGGGTTTCGTGCAAGAAAAAGTCTGTATTAGGAGAGGTTACGGAAAATGAAATTTTTGGACATGTTCCGATTCCTTTAAGGGTGTTGAAGTTGACAATGTCTTTATTAAGTATCCCTAGCTTCGTTTTTTGATGAGAGAATATTTCGCCTTTAGCCATGCCAATTGACTCTAATGAACCGAAATTTTTCACATGGACAAGGGCTGTCGTGGTGATGACAGCAATGTCTGGAGGCGCGATTTGTGTGAGCTGTGTGATTTGACCGGGCTGATCCATCCCCATTTCGAGAACTAAGATATCTTTTTCAGTTAAGTCATTATTTAATAAAGCTAAAGGAAGCCCAATTTGAGAGTTTTGATTACCGATAAAGGAAGCCACACGAAATTTTTCACTGAGAATTGTTGCAATGAAGTCTTTGGTTGTCGTTTTACCTATGGACCCTGTGATAGCGACGATTTTTGCCTGAGATTGATCGATGACCCATTTAGCTAAATTTTGAAGGGCTGCAAGGACATTGTCCACCTTAAGAAGCTGTAATCCTTCGACATGTTCTGAGTAGTGGTTACTAACAACTGCGGCGATAGCGCCCATTTTTTTTGCTTCCTCAAGAAAGGAGTGGCCATCAACTTTGGCCCCTTTTAGAGCAAAAAACAGGTTTCCGGCCTTAGTTAGGCGTGTATCGACACTAAAACCTGTGATGTTAAGGTTTTCTTTGACATCTACGCCAAGGATATGGGCTATTTTTTGCAGCTGCATGAACAAACTCCGATCAAGCATAATTTGATTTTTGATAAGAAAATTTACAATGAAACCTTGCGGCATTAAAAGTGATGATATATGGGTGATTATTTATTTTGTAGTGTTTTTTGGCTTTGCGGGACGGAATTTTGAGACAGAAAAATAAAAATTGATACTTTGCTTTATATATAGGAAATATGTTAGAATTGAAATTATTTCATAGTATGGGAGATTAACATGGATCGTGCCAAATCATTCAATTGGGGACCTGCCTCATTTTTAATCATCTATCATGTGTTGTTACTGGCAAGTCTTCCCTTCTATTTCTACTACGCGCCTCCCTCAATTGCGATGATTCTAGTCACTTTTGTGCTACTTTATATGACAGGGCTTAGCATCACCGCTGGTTATCACCGCTATTTCGCCCATAAAGCGTACCGTGCTCACCCTATTGTGGAAGGGATCCTATTATTTTTAGGCTCGATGACAGCTCAAGGAAGCGTTATTCGTTGGAGCTTTGACCATCGCCTTCACCATGTCCATGTTGATACGGACGAAGATCCTTATTCCATTAAAAAAGGTTTTTGGTACGCCCATTGCCTATGGCTATTAGAAAAACCCCGTCCTATAGAGACAAAAGTCGTTTCAGACTTATTTAAGAAAAAATGGGTTGCCCTGCAACACAAGTACTATGGATTATCCATGGTTTTGACGAATATGATTGCCTATTTTGCGGTGGCTTGGATGTTGGATGATTATCTTGGCGCCTTTTTTATGGCTATTTGGGTAAGAATCTTTTTGCTGCATCATTTTACCTGGTTTATCAACTCGCTTGCACACACTTGGGGAGACAAACCCTTCTGCAAAGAGCAATCTGCTGTTGATAATTACATCATCTCCCTGCTTACTTTTGGTGAGGGTTATCATAACTACCACCACACCTATGCTAATGACTATAGAAATGGAATCAGGTGGTATCACTTTGATCCGACCAAATGGCTGATTTGGACCCTTGATAAGTTGGGTTTAGCCACGAACCTCAAGAGAATGGATCATTACACTGTTAACAAGAGAATTGTTCTTGAAAGAAAGAATCTTCTATTGAATCAGATCAAGGAGCTTTGGTACGTCAAAAAAGATGATGTGGAAAAGCGTATTGACGAGATCTCTGAGGCTATTTTACAAAAGATTTCTGAATTCAATCAATTGATTGAAAAGTATCATCAGACGAAGAAGGACAACTGTGAGCGTGACATGCTTTTAGAAATCAAAGCTGAAATCAAGGCTTTGAAGAAAAGGCTAAACGAAGATTGGAGACAATGGCACCAACTATCGGACCAAATCATGGGACTAAGACCTATTTAGATCTCAATATTATTGATGTTGAGTAATATTTTTTTGCAGCATTGCAATATCTCGAAGAGTACCTTGAAGATTATGCAAACCTTGGCTGCGGTCGCTACGCCTGACTGTTACCCACATCTTTTCAGGAGCCACACTGGTCATACAACAGTATGTAGCTTACTGTGTCCTCACAGTAAGCGATGCTCAAGAGTTTGCAAACACTCGCACCAGGCTTACTGTGGGGACACAGTAAGCTACATACGCTGACTTTCAGCCCTCATGAAATGATCATTGAGCGAAGCGTAGGCCAGGGGTGATGCGGATATCCAATGCCCAAAAATGTTTCGCCCTTTTATCATTTATAAACTGTCAAGGAAGGGGTAGATTCTGGCCGATTTTTTAGGGCATCACAGCCATCACAGTAAAGCTTTTTCAATGAAGCCGGAAGGTCAGGTAAATCTGTTAAAGCGTAGCTAAGGCTGCAGTTAAGCTCTGTCAGCGAAGCCGGAAGCTTTGGAAGCAAGGTTAGCTTATCGCATCTACTGCAATTAAGCTTAATCAGCCAATCCGGAAGAGCAGGCAGCTCTTCTACACGGCAGCAATTGCTGCAGTCAAGCTCGGTCAGCGAAGTCGAAAAAAGCTCTGGGAGCTTTGTTAACCAAAGACAATAGTTGCAGCGAAGCTTAGTCAGCGAACTCGGAAGCTCGGGCAGCTCTATAAGCCTGATACAAGATTGGCAGCGAAGCTCTGTCAGTGAAGTCAGAAACAGCTCCGGAAGCTTTCTTAGCGCGAGGCAACCGGTGCAGTCAAGCACTCTTAGGGAGGCTGGAAGGTTGGGAAGCTTTCTTAACGTGTCGCAGCAGCAGCATTCAAGCACTGTTAGCGAAGCTGGGAGCTCAGTTAGCTCAGTTAACTGTCTGCAGGCATCTAATTGAAGCACTCTCAGCAAAGGTGGAAGCTTCTCAATCTTTACTATTTTATTACTTTTTATAAATAAATGACTTAGGTTAGGACATATTTGGGTTAATTTTTCTAGATGCTTTTCATTGAAGTCAGCAAACCCTTTGAAGTCAGCATAAGTTAAATGTTGACAAGCAGTATTCTTCTCAAGCCATTGAATGGCTTGATCAGCATTTGTTATTGTAGGTGGAATAGCTTCTTTAAGGTTAAGGCAGCCATTATTTATTGAGAGAATTTTAGCGAGATGTGTAGCTGCATTTTTGAATTGTCTATTAACGAGTCTTGCTGCCTCTACTTGATTTGGAGAAGTGCGACCCAAGATGAGTTTTTCCAACACGTCTTTCGGTAGAGAGAAACCATTTACTGATACGTTCAGAGAAAGAATAATTTCGTTGCGTAGGGTTCGAAGGACATTGACTTCCTTTAAATATTTCTCTTTTAGATCTTCTTGGGCGATCACTATTTCAAGACCATCTACAAAAGATTGTTTTTCATTTTCATTTAATCGATCAAATTGCTCTTTGGATACGCCACTAAAACGACCCTCGTCATATTGGAAGTGTATTTTATTGTGCTTTCGGATGTGGCTGAGAAACATGCTCATATCATTAGCATCGGAAACAAAGAATTCGTTTAGTCGTTTATCAGCTAAATATTGCTCCTTTGTCTTAATGGCATACCTTCCGAAAGATACAATAGATAATAGGATATGAACAACGATCATAGCTACTTTTGCTGCCGTTTGTTGCCAACTCGTCGGCTTTACCGCGTAGGGATAACTAAGATAATTATATAGTTCTTTTGGGTCTGTTCTATTAATTAACATAAATACCTATTTTTAAATATATTTAACTCGGAAGATTTGCTTCGCCACATTCTCCGCTTGGTTATTTGGTACTCTCGAGAGCGGTTGGTTCTCGGGGAGTTTTAGCGCTGGGCATTCCGTGAAGTCATACTTAATCAACGAATCGGGAAGGTGGGGTACTTCGGTTAAGGTTTTGCAACAGAAACAGTTAAGAACGGCTAGCGAAGGAGGAAGGTCATGAGGCAACTTTGTCAATGAACGACAGAGTTGAGCCTGGAGTTCTATGAGCGAAGGAGGAAGTTGGGGTAGCTCAGTCAGTAAAACGCAAAGATTGCATTCCAGCACTTTCAGGGGGAGCCGAAGAAGCTCTGGCAGCTTTTTTAGTCTATGGCAACCGTTGCAACTAAGCACTTCTAGGTTTTCAGGAAGCTGAGGCAACTCATTTAACACGGTAGATCTGCAGAAAAGCCTTATCAGGGAAGAAGGAAGCTGTGCGGGTAGCATAAATAAACTGGGACAGTCGGTGCATTCCAACTCTCTCAATGAGGATGGAAGCATAGTAATCATTGCTAGGTTTTTACAACCCCAGCAGTAAAACTTTCTCAACGAAGCTGGAAGATTCCCAAGCCTGACTATATTATCGGTTCTAATGCGCAACTCAGTAAGATCAGGACATATTTGGGTTAATCTTTCTAGATGTGCTATACTAAAGTCATCAAATCCTATAAAGTTAGCAAATCTCAAGTCATCACAAGCCGTATTTTTTTCAAGCCATTCAATAGCTTGAGTAGCAGTTGTAATCTTGGGTGGAAGAGCCTCTCTGAGTCTAAGAAGCCCATTATTTATAGATTTGATTTTAGCGCGGTCTGTTGCCGCCGCTTGTATTTTTTTATTGAGCTGTCTCGCTTCTTCGACTTGTTGTGGAGAAGTTCTCCCTAAGATGAGTTGTTCCAAAACATCCCTAGGAAAGATTGAGAAGCCATCTTCAGCCGGGTTAAGAGAAAGATGAATTTCGTTTCGGATCGTGCGAAGGGCATTTTTTTCCCTTGCATATTCATCATTTAAATAATCATTAGCAGACACTTTCTCGATCACAGTTATAAGACGATTTACAACAGCTTCTTTTTGGTTTTTATCTAAAGCATCAAACTGATCTTTTGTTACGATACTTAAAAGTTCATCCTCGCATTTAAAATATATTTTATTTCCTTGCCGTATCCTGCCAAGTAAGATTTTCATACCATCATCGTTAGAAATATCAATGAGTTCTACTTGAATCGGTTTTGGGGGTGCTGGTGGTGGCGCTTCTATGACGGGAGGAGGGGCTACTAATGGAGGAGGCGGAGGCAAGACTGGAGGTGGTGCGGGTGCGACCGGAATTGGAAGGGGTACTGGCACAATTGCATTTTGCCTTATATCAGGGAAATATCCAAAAGATACGATAGATAATAGAATGTGAACAGCGATCATCGTTGCTTTTGCTGCGGTTTGCATCCAATTTGTGGGTCTCACAGCATCAGGAAATTTAATATAATTCATTAGAATTGTGGGATCAGTTCTATCTATATTCATAAACATCCTTATTAAAATTAAATATTTAGAACACAATTATACCACATTTATAAGTATAAATCAAATTAATTCTTTAAAAGTATATTTGTCGAAATTAGCCTATAGATCTCGAATAAGCCTTTTGAAACGTGTACGAAGGACAGTCGACTTTATTCAAAATTCAAAAAATTAGCCCAGGTAATTTAAATATTGCCTTGCCATTTTTAAAAGAAATACCGTATTTTATACGGTATTTTTTAATTTTCAAGTGAATTATAATAGTCTTTATAATAAGTCTTTTATTGACTTTTAATTATTATAATGATATAATTTATTTTAAATAGATTAATTTAAAACTTTGTATAAGGAGAAAGTTATGCAACCACAAAAATTAGAAGATCGAGCAGCAAGAAATTTTCATCTATTGTATTCTGCGCAAACGGGACGAAATGTTCCTGCAAGATTTGATGCAGATGATAATGGTAATCTAAAAAGAGTAGGAAGATTAAAAAATTTTTTTATATGTATTCTAAATAGATTTACTGGGGCAAAAACAATTGATGCTATGAATGATCGGGTTAAAAATGCAATTCAAAAAACATTTACCGCGTTAAAAGAACACATTGATAGAGTAGAACAAATTGCAAATTCTAATAATTTTGGTGACCTTGAATCTAAAGTGATTTTTCTGGGCTCACTTTCGGTTAGACCAAAAGGTATCGGAAAATTTAAACCTGAAGAAATTGATAAATTAGATGATCTAAGTAACCTCTGGCGAAAAGATTTACTTAGGGATGATGAGTTTTTCACGTCCTTCACTCAACATAGGCCACAGCATAATCCACTGCCTGATAACCTTGATAACCAGCAATATGCGTTAAGAACAAAGGTAATTAAGTTAAAATTGATGCTCAATCCGAACGCCTTTTAAAAACTTAAGGGGTAGTTTATTTTCTTAGTCATACAAATAAATAACGGAGCCCGTGACCCTGCGAAGGGCTACGAGCTCTTATTTTTTTGCTTATTCTTAAGGGTTCCGATGCGAAATGTCAACAAATTTAAAAATAGCTTATCATTTCATGAAGGCTGAAGCCTGGTATTTGATAGCCATGCAAAGGGCAATGTCATGCGGGGTGAAGAATGGCTTGGTTTAACTAACCAACTATAAAAGCGCGTAGATGCGCTACTCCAAATTTATGCGCACATACAAACTTGTGAATGGATGTTAGTTTTTCTCTCATCAATGGTCATGATTTTTTAGTTGATGACGTTACCCTGGGGTATTAATACCCAGCTTTCAGACTACTAAAGGGGTCTTTTGCCCCTTAATTTGTTAAATGGAGCCGGGAGCTCGGACTGGTTTGTTAGCGCGTGGCAACCGGTGCGGTCAAAATACCACAGCGAGGGAGGAAGCTTAGAAAGTTCTGTTAGCGCCTTGCAGCCCCTGCAGTTAAGTATTTCCAGGGATGCTGGAAACTCTGATAGCTTTGTTAAGCTGGCGCAATCCATGCAATCAAGCTCTTTCAAGGAATGGGGAAACTTAGACAGCTCTGTTAGAGCGTAGCAATCATTGCAATTAAGGATCGTCAACGAATCCGGAAGGTTGGGCAGCTCTTCCAGCTTTTCGCACCTGTAGCAAATAAGCTCTGTCAACGAAGACGGAAGCTGCGGCAAGGCTCTGAGTCGCTCGAAACTATAACTACAGTCAAGCTTCACCAATGAAGCAGGGAGCTCTGGTAGCTCTTCTAGAGGGCTACTATGGCTGCAGACAAGCTCTATCAGCGAAGCAGGAAGAGAAGGTAGCTTTCTTAAGTCGCACGCGTAGCAGATAAGCCTAGTCAGCGAAGCGGGAAGATTGGAAAGACTTCTTAGGTTGCGGCAATTATTGCAGTTGAGTACTCTCAGCGAAGGCGGAAGCATCTCAATCCTGCATATCGCCTGACTCTGGATAAATAAATGAGTAAGATTGGGACAAATTTCGATTAATTTTTCCAGGTGTTTTTCATTGAAGTCCTTAAACCCATTGAAGTCATTAAACCCCTTAAAGTCAGCATATCTTAAAAAATAACACGCATCTTTATCACGTTCAAGCCATTGAAGCGCTTCATCCGTAGTTTTAATTTTGGCTGGAAGAGCTTTTTTAAGACAAAGGCTTCCATTATTTATGGAGTTGATTTTAGCGCGATGGGTAGCTACCCTCTTGAGTTGACGATTGATCAGTTTTGCTGCCTCTATTTGATTTGGAGAAGTACGTCCCAAGATAAGTTTTTCCAACAGATCATTGTGTAGCGTTGAAAAACCATTTTCTGAAGGATTGAGGGTGATAAAAATTTCGTTTCGGATGCTTCGAAGGGCATTTATGACCTTTGCGAACCTATGCAGCTCCTTATTAGCAATCACATTTTCAAGCCCTTTTACAACAGTTTCCTTTTGTTTTACGTCCAAAGCATTAAACTGATCTTTTGTGACGACAGATAGAGTATTTTCCTCGCACTTGAAATAGACTTTTTTTTCTTTCTGTAGAGTTCTAAATATCTTTTTCACATCACCGGAAATAACAACAAGTTCTTCATTTAGGTTCCTTACTAGAGGGTATTTTCCATCTATTGTCATAAACACCTTTATTTGAATGTTGATAATTGGGTCGTATCATGATTTTGAATTTAAATCAAATTTTCAGCCCCCGTTTCTCTTTGCGTTAAATGAGTGACTCTTTATACAATTCGAATCACTTAACAAAAGGAGATGCACATGGCAACAGTGAAATTTCAAGGAAAAGACGTACAAACATCCGGTGAACTCCCCAAAAAAGGGAAGCAGGCTCCGGATTTTAAATTAGTTGCACGGGATCTTTCTGAAAAAAAACTAGAAGATTTCGGTAAGAAAAAGAAATTATTAAATATTTTTGTGAGCATTGACACGAAAGTTTGTGCTGCTTCAGTACGTAAATTTTATGAAAAATTAGCGAAAAATCCCAATTTGGTTGTTCTTGACATTTCAATGGATCTTCCGTTTGCTGCAGGCAGATTCTGCGCCTCTGAGGGTATTGAAAACGCAATCACTCTTTCAGCCTTTAGAAGCAGTTTTGGAAAGGATTACGGGGTGACTATCACGGATGGGGCTTTGAAAGGACTTTACGCCCGTGCAGTAGTGGTTCTTGATGAGAACAATAAAGTAATTTTTGAAGAACTTGTTCAGGAGATCACACACGAGCCAAACTACGAATTAGCGTTGAGTGTTTTATAATATATCTTGACCTGATAATGCCATCTTAGATATAAGTAACCCTTTACTTATTCAGGTGGCATGGCCAAGTGGTAAGGCAGAAGCCTGCAAAGCTTCCATCCCCAGTTCGAATCTGGGTGCCACCTATGTTATATTTAGTAGCAACTCCTATCGGCAACCTTGGAGATATCACCTTCAGGGCTGTCGAGATTTTAAAATCCTGCGATTATATTCTCTGCGAAGATACCCGCCATAGTTTGCGCTTGCTCCAACACTATTCGATTCAAAAGCATTTGACGAGTTACCACATGTTCAATGAAGCTTCTCGCGAGAAAAAAGTCATTGAAGATCTCCAGTCCGGAAAAATTATCGCCCTCATTTCCGATGCAGGGACTCCGGGCATCGCCGACCCTGGCATGCGCCTGGTAAAAAAGTGCCGTGAAGAAAATTTAAAGGTGGAAGGAATTCCTGGACCTTGCGCCGCCATCCAGGCCATTACTTGTTCTGGAATGTCTACGGAACGGTTTCAATTCTGGGGATTCTTACCGAAGACCTCAGGTCGCCTGCAGAGTCAATTGGAAGAAATTCTCACCTATTCCGGAACGACAATTTGTTACGAAACGCCCCATCGGCTACTGAAAGTTCTGGAAGTCTTGAAGCGTTTGGCCCCCGAAAGAAAAATTGGGGTGGCGCGCGAGCTCACGAAAAAATTTGAAGAGGTCCGAACCGGAACAGCTTCAGAATTGCTTGTCGAGTGGAAAACTCGATCTGTTAAAGGCGAAATTGTTTTGCTAATATCCGGCGAATGAATTTTTTATTTGCAAGTTACTCCACTTTTTCTTAACGTGGTTCTTTAAAAAAGAAAAAATGTGAGGATTTTTTTTGATGAACCCCCGAATTGCAAAACTATTTTCCGGTATTGGATTATTTTCACTATTATGTGCCCTGCCTTCTACTACGGAGGCTGTTTATGCAGGTGTAAAGTCTATGGGACGCGGCGGTGCTGTCATGGCAAAGCCTGTGGACTCTTTCATCATCGCCTATAATCCTGGTGGCCTTTCTTGGGTAAAAGAACAACTCAATGTAGGCGGCTACTGGATAAATCAAAAAGGGCATACAGAAATTTCAGGCAATCTCTTCGAGAATGGAAAATTTACTACGAATAAAAATCCTAACATGTTTCTGCCGGAGATCGGAGCCTGCATGAATTATTGCCAATGTAATTGGACAGTTGGCATTGTAGGTTACACTCGCAGCTATATCAAAACTGATTATAAGGTACCCATCGCCGCATTTGGAACCTCTCGCTTAGGACTCGAATACGAACTCGAAACCATTTCTCCGGCAGGATCAATCAAGTTTGGAAGATATCATTCCTTAGGGATATCTTTGGATCTCATGACGCAACGCCTGAAAGTCAATGGTCTTGAGAATTTTGCCAATCGTATATTTTCTCATGACCCAAGCAAAGTCACAAACAAAGGATATGACTATTCTTTTGGGGTCGGCTGTACTGTAGGCTGGGTCAGCGAATTCTGGCGTTGCGCAAAAATCGGCCTTGCCTGGTCACCGCCGGTTGTCATGTCTAATTTCAACAAATACAAAGGACTTTTGGCTAGAAGGGGTCAACTCCATATCCCGCAAAGGTATATGATAGGGCTTGCCTTCGATATCGCCAAAAATTTAATAGTAGAAATCGATGCAGAGCATGCCGGATGGAACAATGTTCCTTCGCTAGCGCACTCTATTTCCGAGTTGGATGATGACGTCCCCTTTGGTGATAGGGATGGTGTAGGACTTGGTTGGAGAGATCAGTTGATTTGGAGAATTGGAGCGGAATATTTCGCTGAGTGGTATTCTCTGCGTATAGGTTACCAACAAGCCCGCATCCCTATCCGTCGCTCACAAAACTTTTTTAATGCCCTCACTCCTAACATTATCGAATACTGGGTCACAGGCGGACTAACTGCTGCAACCCCTTGTTGGGGAGAAATCACTCTTTATGGAGCCTATGGTTTCAAAAATTTTGTAGATGGTAGGGGCACAACTAGGGATAGACACCACCGTAGGCGCCACAATATTCCTTTGGAACTTGGCGGCGGAGTAATCGATCTCAATGACATGCAGTATAATGCTGGTCTTTCCTGGACAAAATATTATTAGTGGAACGTGCGTATAGAAACGCATTAACAGGATAAGCAGGATAGCTTGCGATCTTGCTTATCCTGTTATTTCGTTTCTATACGCACCATCAAGAGAAGCGTCTTGCATTCATTTCAAGATTTCATTAAAATCTGACCTTTCAACAAAGGAGAATATATGACGACACCAAAGGAAATTATTTTTGAAGAAGAAGCACGTAACGCGTTGCTTACAGGCATAGACAAATTAGCAGACGTTGTGGCATTCACCTTAGGACCTAAAGGGCGAAATGTGGGTATTGAAGCCAGCTGGGGCGCCCCAAAAATTACTAATGACGGAAATAGCATCGTCAAAGAAATTAGTTTAAAGGATCCCTATGAGAACATGGGTGTTTCCTTAGCAAAGGAAGTTGCTCTTAAAATCAAAGAAAAATGTGGAGATGGGACGACAACAGGGACTTTGTTGCTCCGCGCTCTTGCGAAACACGGTTTGAAGCACATTTCAGCAGGCTCAAGCCCTATCAGCATTAAACGCGGTATGGACAAAGCTGTTGAAGCTGTCGTCAAAAATATCGAAAAACTTGCCATCCCCGTAAACAAAAAAGATGATACTCGCAATATTGCTATCGTTTCTGCTTCAGGAAACGAAGAAATCGGCACGATGATCGCTGACGCCATGGAAAAAGTGGGAAATACCGGAGTTATCACAATTGAAGAAGCAAAAGGAACAACAACGACCATCGAAATTGTCGAAGGAATGCAGTTCGATCGTGGCTACTTAAGCCCCTATTTCTGCACAAACGCCGACAAGATGAACGTAGAAATGAACCATCCACAGATTCTTCTTATCGATAAGAAGATTTCTAACGTCCATGAGATCCTCCCGGTTCTTCAAGCTTCCGCAACTTCTGGAAGTGAGCTTCTTATTATTGCAGAAGACATCGAAGGCGATGCTCTTTCGACACTCGTTGTGAATAAATTGCGTGGGACTCTTAAAATTGCTGCAGTGAAAGCTCCTGGATTTGGAGACCGCCGCAAAGCAATGATGCAAGATATAGCAACTCTAACGGGAGCAACATTGATCTCCGAAGAAGCAGGTATGTCAGTCAAAGAAATCACAGCGGAATCCCTTGGCTCTGCCGAAAAAATTGTCATTACAAAAGAGACCACTACTATTGTACAGGGTAAAGGTTCGGAAAAAGAAATTAAAGCCCGCATCAAGCAAATCGAAAACGAAGTTGCCGGGGCAACAAGTACTTATGACAAAGAAAAGCTCGAAGAGAGAAAAGCAAAACTCAGCGGTGGTGTAGCTGTAATCCGGGTGGGAGCTGCCACAGAGCCCGAGCTGAAACAAAAGAAGCAGATGTTCGAAGACAGCCTCAATTCAACTAAGGCTGCGATTGAACAAGGAATTGTTCCGGGCGGTGGAGTCGCCCTTGTTAGAGCGATAAAAGCGATTGAGTCCCTGAAACTCGAAGGCGATGAAGCTATCGGAGCCTCCATTGTTGCAAAGGCTTGTGAAGCGCCTCTTAAGCAGATCGCTACAAATACCGGCTTTGACGGATCAGTCATTCTTTTGGAAGTTCTAAATGCAAAAAACAATTTTGGATTCAATGCGAAAACTGAAAAAGTAGAAGATCTTGTCGCCGCAGGCGTTATAGATCCTGCCAAAGTGGTCATTAACTGCTTAACGCACGCTGCGTCTGTTGCGGGTATTGTCCTTCTTTCGGAAGCGCTCATCACCGACGCCCCTGAAGACGAAGAGACTAATTAATGCTTAATTTGGAGTGACTTTGTCACTCCTTGCGTATGTAGCTTACTGTGTCCTCACAGTAAGCATTGAGAATTAGTTTACAATCTCTCGTGCCAGGCTTTACTGTGAGGACACAGTAAGCTACATACGCAAGGAGTGACAAAGTCACTCCGGAATCATTTTTAGGACACGAAATACAATGGGACAAGCAAAGTTAACAAAGAAATTCATGACCCTCCCAGGGTATATACTTGTTATCTTGTTCATCTCCGGGTGGTGGTATCTTGCTTTTAATCCATCAAATAAATCCAAGATAGAGTCTTCTTTAAGTTTTTCCGAAGAAATTAAAAACAAACCCGATTTCTACGAATATTTAGCGCCGTTTGATCGAAGTTCCATTCAAAAAGCCCTTTCGGGTGATTTTGATCTGATGACAAAGCTCATCCTCGAATGGGATGTGGATGCCAAGATCATGGAAAGCGAAGGTCTATTAGGGGTCCGTCGCCTGCCAAGACAAAGTTATGTGAGAAGCCAAGTGGTGGGACGGCACCTGAAAAGCTCACCTACCCCCTCAAAGAGAGATCAGAAAAAATACCTTCCTCAAACCTATGTTTCGGCGACTTTTTTGCTAGCGTTGCTCGAACCCGATCAAATAGTAGGACTTCCCTCGGGATTTAGAAAACAAAAAAACCTTTTTTCTTCAGGAACTTTATAATAAAATTCCTTTGGATTTGGAGCGTGTCAACTCAGAAACCATTTTTCAGAAAAAACCCGATCTTGCCTTTATTGCAAATTACTCGCATCCAACGACGATACAAGCTCTCCAACATCAGGGAATCGAGCTTTTTACATTGAATGCCTTCAATACAATTCCTGAAATTGCCGGATCCATTCAACAGATTGGCCAAGTTGTGGATCGTTCGATTGAAGCAGAACTGATGACGCTATTTATGGAATCGGCTTTAATCGCCATAGACAATCGTCTTTTGGCCGTGCATGACAAATATATCGCTTCCAATACGACACCTCGCTTTATGTTCTTAAATTACCATGCGCAATTTTCGGTACCGACAGCACGTACAATAACCGGACATCTCTTGCAACGGCTCATGGAACACAAAATTGTATTCCTATCCCCCTCCAACAATCACTTTTCCCCTTGGATGATTCCTATCGACCAAGAAAAAATTGCAAACTGCAATCCTGAGACTCTTTTTATCGCTACAGCAAATAGCCAACCTTTACATGACCCCATAGCAAATGGAGCGCTATCTTCTTTGGGTGCGGTTAAAAATCATCGCATTTACTATCTTGATGACGATATTCAACAGTCAAACACTCAATATATAGTTCTTGCCTACTTTGATCTGGCCGAGGCGATCCTATCTCCTTTTGGGGGTTTATGAAGCTCATCATTTTTATTACAATTTCAATGGCGGGAATATTAGCCACTATGACTGTTGGAGATACACCTTGGAACGATGTTTGGGGAAATTTAATCGAGAGAATTCTTGGGCATTCGAATCAGTGGAACCCCCTGCTTGACGAAAGACTCCCCCGCCTCATCGTATTGCTCAGCACTGGCGCTTCCCTTGCCGTTGCTGGGGCTGTTATGCAATCTCTTTTTCAGAATCCTCTAGCCTCCCCTAGCGTGCTGGGTATTTCATGCGGTGGAAGCCTGATGGTTTCCCTGGTTTTTATTTTAGGATGGCACTTTAATTACCCTTATTCAATGCCGGTGGCTGCGTTTGGAGGGTGTCTCCTCACTCTATTTATCGTCTATGCCCTTTCGCGAAGAAACGGATATGTCAACACCTCTACGCTTATTCTTACTGGGATAGCCATATCAACGCTCCTCCTGTCGATTCAAGGAGCCATCTCGTATGCTTTACGCGACCAATGGCAGCTGATGCAAACTCTAAGAGAATGGGACGCGGGCTCTACAATGGATAGAAGCTGGAAACATGTGCATCTCCAACTTCCCGTAACGCTATTTGGTCTTTTGGGATGCCTTTATTACCGAGATGAAATTAATATTCTCGCTTTAGGAGAAGAAGAGGCTAAGAACTTGGGAGTAGAAGTTTCAAAAGTTCGCTTTCGGCTATTTATGTGCATTGCATTACTCACCGGCGGATCCATTGCAGCGTTGGGAATCCTCCCCTTTTTCGGACTGGTTCTGCCGCATGCTATTAGGAGAATAGAAGGTCCGGACAACCGACGACTGATTCCGATGTGCATCGGAATCGGCGGCGTTTCTCTTGTGATGATGGATGTTCTTTTGAGGGTATTTAACATTCATGCCTTTACAATAGGCAACGTGTCTGCAATTCTTGGAGGGACTTTTTTTCTTCTTTTGCTTGTTGGGAAAAGAAATGTCCTTAGAGAGGCATAAAATGTTAGAAACGGAAAATCTGAGTTATCAAGTTGACGGCAAACATCTCATTAAAGATATTTCACTCAAGTTTCCGCCGGGTATCATTTACGGCATCTTGGGACCCAACGGAGCAGGCAAGACCACATTTCTTAAAAACCTTGCAGGGATTTGGAAGCCGACTTCGGGAAGAACGACATGGCAGGGTCATCCTTTGCATGAAATGGAAAGGCGTGAAACCAGTAAGATCATTACCTTGGTGCCCCAATACGCTACTGTTCCTTTTGAGTTCACGGTGAGTGAGATTATTTTGATGGGAAGGTATTCCCATGGGAGGCACGATCAAGAGCTCTTTGAATGGGCATTATCGACGGTAGATGCTTGGCACCTGAAAAATAGACGGATGAATCAAATTTCTCATGGTGAAAGACAGCGTGTTTATATTGCCCGTGCCTTAATTACCGAGTCCCCTGTACTCTTGTTAGACGAGCCCGCTTCTAGCTTAGATATCAAACATCAGATTCAAATTTGGGAGCTGCTTCAGAAACTGAAAGAAAAAAATCGGACAATCCTCGTTTCTAATCACGATTTTGCCGCTGCGGAGCACTACTGCGATCAAATTGTCATCCTGAACGAAGGATCTTGTCTTGGATGTGACACCTTCGATAATATGATGTCGGATAAGATCCTAGACGAAGTCTTCGGCGTTTCTAAAAATTCCATTCTTATAAGCAAAGGAACTTATGCTACGCGCGGGTAGGCAGTGTTCGATCTACTATCAACCCAAAAATAATCCCATACCCTTGATATCAGCTTCAGAGACACGAGCAGTACTTCGATTAGGTCTTGTAATTGTTAGAGTATTATAATCCGGAATACCATATCTCCACTCGCCCATACCAGTAAATCCATAAGGTAGAGTAATTGATATGAATCCATGCGCTTCGCCATTTATCCATTTGCCTTCATAAGTACTTCCATCAGATAAAATCAATGCCCCTTTTCCATTGGGCACGGAATTTTGAAAAGCACCCAGATAAATAGCTTGATTATCATCCATCAGCGCTTTTTCACCATCCCATTTTGTCGCATTAAATATTAATGTTGTTTTGAAAGTTACATGTCTTGGTTGTGCATCGCGATTTACGGGGGGGTGACTTAATAACCTTAACCCAGCTACTCCATTAATACGTTTAGTAGTATCAACATCATACGTAACAGTGTTATAGATAAATCCATTAACCCCTCTCATTTTGTAGGGTGTTAATGCCGTATCCTCTTCAGTAGTTTCTTTGTATCCTACTTGATTAAATCCGTAATCCATTATTTACTCACTTTTTTATTTATATTTTTAATAAAAAAAATATTAACGTATTAACTAATTATTTGTCAACAGATATTAAATATTAAAATTTATCATTTTAATAAGTTTATTATTTAGTATTTTCAAAAAAAATAAAAAAAATTTATCTTCTCTTAACATTTCTCTGTAATAATCTCGTTTTAACATAAAAAAAGGTATGAACATGGCACTTTCTATATCACATTCAAAAGAAGATTATAATCCCCTTCTGCATCGGGGGCGTAAGTCCGAAAATGGTCTTGTGAATTTAATCAAGAGAATATGGAATGTTGTGAGCGGTATTTTCAATAATCTCGGCGAATTTTTAAAAAGAGTCCTTAATCTCGGAAGTTCAAAACTCACGATTCGCGATCAGGAGATGATTCAAAATGCCAGAAGTTATGCCCATCCAGCCCCCCCTTCACCGATAGCTCAAATAAGGGTAACGCAAGTTGATCTATCTCAAGAAGCGAAAGACCCTAAAGGAAAAGAAGAATTAGATGCAGTCGTTCCGCAACAACATTACGCCGAAATTGACAATCCCGTGATGAAAGAGTTTCATGCTACATCTCAAGAACTCGTATCAAAGATTGTAATGGCTGTCTATGAAGAAAAGATTGAAGGGGCAGTTACAAGTGTAAAGGCCGGGATGGTCAGTCTCTCTGAAGGTCTCAAGACAGCAGCAAATTTAGTTATTCAAATAGGTAATAAATCTGCGAAGCCATTTTTCGAAATGATAAGAAGCGCAACTATCGAAGAAAAATTTAAACCCGATTATATCCGCTTGATTAGTTGGCTCCGCACAAACGAGACAAAAGCTGCCCTAACAAAAAAGATTCATGGATTGTTTGAGAAAGAAAATGTTGAAAATCTAGAATCCTTCATTGGACCCTGCATCGAATGGTTGTTTGAAACGAATCAATCTGACACGTTTGCCACTATCTATAAAAAACATGATATAGATATTCTTGCTAATAAAGCCATCATTGACAAAGTTCTAGAAAGAGCCCTAACTCTACTTTTGGATAATAAAATCGACGATTTCGTCCAAGTATGTCAAAATGATTTGGGTAAAAGACTGCCGGAAATCATTCATAAAAGCTTGAAAGAGAATGTTACAAGAATCAGCGATATCCTCGTAAGACGGTTTATTGCTATCTCCGAAAACGCCCCTTATACAAACACCTTTGATGCTCTAATTGAGCTAATTGCAGACCAAGCGAGTGCTATTTCAGTAGTCGAGCAAAAAAAGGAAGTTGCACTGCAAGAAGGAAAAAAATTAATTGCTAAAGCAAAATCATCACCAGCTAATCTCCAAGCAGCACAAGATTTCTTAAATGATGTAAATACTATCGGGGAAGAAAAATGGTTAGCGCAATGGGTTGAAAATGAATCAATCAAGACCTTCACCAATTTTGAAGTTCTAGGGGAGGATGGAGTCTACCGTAAATTTTGCCATCCCAACATTGTCAAGGTCATGACGGATCCGAAAATGAAGCAGGAAGAGAAAGATAAAATTGAAGAGCAAATGTTTGATAATATTGCAAACGAATTAATTTCTGTACTTTTTCCAAAACAAAAAGTGGAGTATCCGGATGGTACCGTAGAAGAAGTCGATGGATTAATTTTCCTCACCGGTCAGATTCAAATACCCGATGAGTTTAAAGTGATTACGAACTATGGAATAAATATCACGAATGAAATCATTACACCTGCAACCAAAGAAATGATTGAGAATATTTACAGAGTTGCTGGAGAACACGCTGGAGACAGAATCAAAGAAATCGTCATTATTGAATTGAA
Source organism: Waddliaceae bacterium (assembly GCA_963822595.1). Taxonomy (GTDB): domain Bacteria; phylum Chlamydiota; class Chlamydiia; order Chlamydiales; family Waddliaceae; genus CAVRUH01. The sequence continues at coordinate 401,652 of CAWGIG010000001.1, forward strand.
AAAATTGATTCATACAGGGATGGTCAGAGCTGCGAAAATTTTATTTTCCCAATTCATCACCCCTGAATTGATTAATGAACTGATGGCAAAGGAGATTTTTCCCATCATACAGAAGGAAATCTTAGTTTCAGCAAGTAAATTGATAATAAAGAAAAACCCCGCTGCGTATTGCCCGAATTTTTTTGAAATTATCGATGCATCAGACGAAGTAAAACGGAAAGAAAAAGTGGAGAAGCTTTGTCAGAAACTCCATGATGAACTCCAGAAAATATTCATTCTCAATAAGGAACAATTTGATTCATTTTCAGAAAAAGACTTCTTCGAGATTATGGAAAACGAATTATTCTTTATAGAAAGTGGAATCAGAAATTATCAAAGGGGTAAAAATTTACCGAACACACTTCAATCTGTGAAGACCGCGGTCGTTGGATATTTTGCAGACATGCCTCACGACAATAATCACAAATTTGGCGATATCATAGTGAATCTTGTCTTTGGTATTGGAAATTTCAAAGGGTTTTGGGTAAATCTTGTATCGCGACTTTTCAAGGGAAAGATTAGCGATATAATGAGTGAAGCCACTACAAAATTCCGGAAATCTCCTGATCATATGATTCATCTAGCCACGCTCCAGATGAAGAAAAAAATAGATGACAAAGCACTTAGAGTTAAAATGTTTGGAGAAAAGAAGGTGCTGACTCAACAGGAAACGAAACAACTTTTGGAAAAAGAAATCGAAAAAACAGCGAAGGCTGTTAAAGATTTAATCACGCATGTATCCGGCGCTGCGAGTAATGCCGTAGGCACGGAGGGCGATCTAAATCAGCTTATCACAAATGTTTATAAAAAGGTTCTTGGAGATAAACATAAGGTTCACAATCTTCTTTTAAAGGCTCAGGAAGTCGCTGTAGCGGCTATGAAGGATGCAAGCGGCAAGATCGTTGGTTTCATGGGAGAAAGTCCCATAAAAATGGCCAAACCCCCATCCGTCATCCCCTACCTCTTCGATGTTTGAATTTGATCAATTTATGATTATAATTTCAATAAACATGTTTCAACGCGGAGGCACGGAGAACGCAAAGATGAATATGATAAAATTCACTCTTTGACTGTTTGAGTTCATTTGATAGCAGATTCTATGTGTCCAATATCTCCATATTAGCATTAGATTCATAAGCTTAGCAATCAAATGAACTCAAACAGTCAAAGAGTGAATTCTAACAAAACATCTCTGCGGTCTCCGTGCCTCTGCGTTGAAATATGTTTAAGAAAAATTAAATTTAAATTATCTCGGCTTGGATGCGTGCATAGAAAAGCTACCACTTTGAATTAATTTCAGTGTTTTCAAATTTCGCGGGTGTGTTATATCCAACTTACTTCCTGATATATGGAGTAAAAGATGGATGCATATACCTATATTCACAACCTAAAAACTTTAAACGCCGCTTCCTTCAACGAAGAAAAGGGATACCTCGATCTTCACTTTGATGGGAACAGGTTGGAGTCTCCCATAGGGATTAGAGGTCCGGCTATTACTGTACGCATTAAAAAGATCCTGCTTGAAATGACAACAGAACTAAGTGAAATGGAAAAAAAGCAGCCGTTCTTGTTCCAGATCTCAGAAACAAAATTCGATACCCCCGAATCTATAAAAATCAGAAAAATCTTTCAATGGGCGGGTGATTTCGGCGATCAAATCAACCCCCTCATTGGACTCTATCAAAGACCACAAGTTGTTCCTACTCATCTGAACACATATTCCGGATTTTTCCTTACCGAAAAGTTAGCTCAAAGAAATGCCTTAACATGGAAAAGTATGAACTCTAGATGCCTCGGAGTAGACCTTTGTACTGCCCTAAGAAGTTGTAAAACATTTGAAAACTCATTCATCTTTGAAGCTTATTATGTCGTCTCATGTATCCCAAATGGACTCAGCTCCTACCGCGCCTTTAAATCCTATCTAAGCGAAGTTGACAAAACAGTGTTTCTGTGCTTTCTAATCTATAAAAATGGAGGTAACCTCCTTTTTACCCAAGGTTTGGCAAAAAGATTTCTCTGCACAGAGGGGCCGAAGGAATATCGAAAAAAAATCATTGAACTTTATATTTTTTCGGAAGAGTTACAAATTTTAAATCAGAAAAAAAATTTTTCCTTTGTTGAAAAAGAATTGGCTCTACTCAATAAAAATAACATTCGAATAGACTATAAAAATAGAGTCGTAGGATACCTAAAAAAGGGCGGGAAAGCTCTTAAATCTGTAAAATTTGAATCAGCTTGTGGTTTTGGGAAACATAAGCCGGGCGATATTGTTGACAGCTCATTTATGCGAGATCTCGATGATGAATTTTTAGTACACCCCTCTCTGTTTTATCAAGAAAGCTATTGGGCATCTATAGCGAATAAAAAAATGGAAACTGTTGAAAAAGCCAAAAGAAATTTTCGCTTGTTTAATGATGTCAGTTACCCTCTAATGAAAAAGGCTGAGGAACTAGGTTATTTAAAATACACCTTCCTTGAGGAGAAATATCAATATTCAATCCCAAGCAAACTTCTTATTTACTTCCTTTCCTATCTTGAGGAACATCATGCATCGACAGATCCCTATTTAAGTTTAAACGAGAGTGAAATTCAGAAATTTAAAGAAGATCCTAAAAAATTCTTTAGTTTATCTACAAATGAAAATAAATACGTGATCATGGGACTTTGGATCAAGGACGTTTTAGAGGGGCACCAATCGATAGACAAAAAGGACTTTGAAGGATACCTTTTAAAAGGGTCTATAGTCATAAAACTTCTAAAAGAGTTTGGGGAAAATAATGAGTTGCTTTCGGTGCCCGTGGTAAAGGGGGCCCAGAACTTTAATGTGTTACATCCCCTTTTTGATGTGAATATGGAAGAAGCAGAACAAATCTTGACCGATTATTTTGCTACTTCCATCTGCAAAGAAATTTCTATTTTACCATAGAATCACTTGTGGGAAAATCCCACTAGTGGTATAATAGAATTATAGCGGAGGGGTTATGAAAAAACAAACACCAACAGTCAATATGGATGATAAGCAGCGCATTTGCTTGACTCGGCTGCTTACCAAAGAGGAACGTCAACTTTTTACTTCGTTCCGTATTTATTGGGAAGGTGCCAAAATAGTATTAGAACCAGTTATTCAAATACCCGGAAAAGGCCATTGGATCTATAAAGATCCTAAAGCCTTGGCATCACTGATGAAAGGAATCCACGATGTTGAAGAAGGACGAATTTCGGATTTGGGCTCATTTGCCAAGTACGCTTCAGAAGATGACGAGAGTGAAGATTAATAAATGAACTTTCAACTAAGGTTCTCTGAAGAAGCCAAACTGAAATTGAATGAACTTAAAGAGGACAATTCTAAAAAAGGATTGTTGAAACAAGTAAGAAGAATATTGGGTTTTATGGAAACAAACCTAAAACATCCTTCTTTAAATACTCATAAATTTGATGATCTTCCGTGTGATTTAGGTCAAGTTTTTGAAACCTATGCTCAGAACAACACCCCAGGGGCATATCGGATTTTTTGGGTATATGGACCCAATAAAGGTGAAATCTATATTTTAGCTATCACACCCCACCCATAAATTAAACAGCAAGTTCCCTTCGCCCCTTCCAAAACTATGGTGTAAAAAAATATTTAATTGATTTTTAATCTCATTTCATGCTATAATATTTGTAAATTAACAAACGTGAATATTTATGAGCAAAGAATCAAAAATTAGAAATATCGCCATCGTCGCCCACATTGACCATGGAAAAACTACCCTCCTAGATAGCCTTTTAAAGCAATCTCACCTCTTCCGAGATAACGAAGTCATCCAAGATAGAGTCATGGACTCCAATGACCAAGAAAGAGAACGCGGAATCACTATCTTCGCAAAACACACCGGTCTGCCCTTCAAAGACTACAAAATCAATATCATCGACACCCCAGGACACTCCGAATTTTCCGGAGAAGTCCAGCGTGTATTAGGCATGGTGAGCTCCGTTCTCCTCCTCGTAGATGCGCAAGACGGTCCGATGCCCCAAACACGTTTCGTTCTATCGCAAGCGTTGAAGATGGGTCTACGACCTGTCGTCGTCATCAATAAAATTGACAGACCCCATGCTAACCCTGATAAAGTTCTTAATGAAACATTCGATTTATTCGTCGAACTAGGCGCTAACCACGATCAGCTCGATTTTAAATACTGCTACGCTTCAGGACTATCCGGATTTGCTTGCCGCGAAATCAACGATCCTAGAGTTAACATGGATCCCCTCTTTGAAATGATTATAGAAGCAGTACCTCCTCCTCCATGTGATGAAGAAGCACCGCTCCAAATGCAAATCATGACCATTTCCTACAACGACTATCTTGGCCGTCAAGGAACAGGAAGGATTCAGCAGGGAAAAATCAAGAAAGGGCAGCAAATTGTAAGAGTCGGCGCCGAAGGGAATCAAAGCAGCCACGCGATCACCCGCATCGAAACCTACCAAGGGTTAGCGAAAATTGAAGCCGATGTCGGCTATGCCGGGGATATCGTCAGTATTTCAGGAATTCAAGATGTGATGTTTGGAGATACCATTTGCGATCCTCAACACCCTTCTCAGCTTCCTAAAATTGATATTGACGAACCGACAGTTTCTATCAATATCATGATCAATTCCAGTCCCTTTGTTGGAAAAGACGGCAAGCACGTCACTTTCAATAAAATTAAGGAAAGACTTTTTAAGGAAAAGCGATCGAATATTTCTCTCAGGATCGCCGAATCTCCAAATGCGCAAGACGCGATGCAGGTTTCCGGACGTGGAGAACTTCACTTAGCCGTATTAATTGAAACGATGCGTCGTGAAGGCTATGAAATGTCTGTTTCCAAACCCCAGGTTATCATTAAAGAAATCGACGGCGTTAAGAACGAGCCTATTGAAAGGGTCTATATCGAGGTCCCGCAGGAATATTCCGGAGCAGTCATCGAGGAGCTTTCAAAAAGAAAAGGTTCGATGGTTTCGTTGCACACAAACGAACAGTCGATTACATCGATGGAATTCTTGGTTCCTACTCGCGGGTTAATGGGTTACAGGAATGAATTCCTTACAGTTACACGTGGATTGGGGATTTTAACTTCACTATTCGAGAACTTTTCCCCATGGAAAGGTGATATGCCGCATAGAAAGAATGGTGTGTTAATTTCTATCGACCAAGGTAGAACGACAGCCTATTCGTTGTTCAACCTTCAAGATCGCGGCGTGATGTTCAAGAATCCTGGTGATGAAATTTACGAAGGGATGATTGTCGGAGAAAATAACCGTGACAATGACCTTATTGTAAACCTTACCAAAGGGAAAAAGCTTACTAACGTACGAGCATCGGGTTCGGATGAAAATATTATCCTAACTCCGCCGAAGCTTTTCACTTTAGAAAAGGCTATTGACTACATTGAAGACGATGAGCTTATTGAGGTAACGCCGAATTCTATCAACCTTAGAAAAAGGTACTTAAAAGAAGTCGATCGCAAAAGAAATTCCTAGAACAAAGTTTTAATATTACCGAGTCCACGAAAGTGGACTCGGTTAAGCATTTAGTTTCCTTGAATCACGTCTGTAAATTCTTTTTCATCTTTAATGCACACCATGTCAGTATCAAACTCAGACCATTGCCAATTTTTTCCTAAAATATAACGATGAATTTTTAGATCATCAATTCCATTTGGCAATTTAACTGTAACGCGAGCTTCAGCTGTATCAAAAGAGGGACAACCGCCATATATTTTGGGTATTTTGCATAACATGAATATTTCATTACCAATCAAATGCACTTTTTCAATGGTAACCGGTAGTCCAATATAAGGAACACTTAATCTAATGGAAACTTCATGAGATTTTCCATCTGGGTAGGATACATGTGGATAAAGTTCTGCGGATATTGGTTGCATAGTTAACACTCCTTTGTTGAGTAGAAAAACCTTACCACAGCAAATAATAACTATCCATAAAAAAGAAGCATTGCTTGTTATGTAAATTTTTTAATATGGTGAAACTAACTTAACAGGAGGTCTTCTTCTATGAATACCGAAGTTTCCATATTAAATTGTTCTCATTCTCAATACCACCATTTGGCTTACGAAGTGCCAGAACCCATCTTAGAGATGGCAAATGCGGCACTTACTGAAGAAGTTCGGATTAAAGTTACAAAAGACAATCTGTTATATATCTCTCATGGGCCTTGGCTGGAGAGGCTGCATACTCATTTTAATCATGATGAATTTACTCCGATTGGGAATGGTTACCGTTTGGTTTATAAAGTTGGGAGACATCAATATTGTGTTCACACAAGTGATAAACATGATCATCGTGGAATAGAAATCCATGATAATAAACATAAAGCAACAGAAATTAATGTTAATCAACACAGAAAGCAAACAAGAAAAATCACAAGATATGCAAAGTGCATCATTCTATAGCCACGACGACGCCATAGACACAAAATAACAGGATAAGCAGGATCGCAAGCGACAGGATAAAAAAGGGATAAGAAAAAAATAATTGTTTTTTTAAATTTCTTTTATTTCTTTCTTATCCTTTTTTTATCATGCCGCTTGCGATCCTGCTTATCCTGTTATTTCGTGACTACAACGTCCTATTCCTTAAACTCTAACGTTTTTGAACTGCCAGGGATCAGCCTCATCGAGGTCTTCACGGAATAAACTGCAACGCCCATGGAGAGGGGTCCATTCCGTGTATTTACCCACAACAGGCCCTAAATAGGGTTGGCAAACTTCTAAGCAACTACGAAAATCCATTTCATCAGGTTCGACGATCCCTTTTTTAGGGTTTTTTATAGCCCAAACCATTCCCGCAAGAACTGATGAAGATATCTGCAAGGTTGTTGCCGTGTTATAGGGACAGAGCTTTCGCGCTTCGGCTGTTGTGAGCTGAGATCCATACCAATAGGCATTTTTCTTATGTCCGGCAAGCAAGACCCCTAACTCATCGACACCGCCGATGATGTCATCCACCATAATCCTTTTTGTTGACTGTGCCTGATAATTTCTCCCGCAAAACTCGTGGACAGAAAGGACCGCATTATCAGAAGGATGATAAGAATAATGAACAGTAGGTCGATAAACCGGCTTGCCATTCTCCTGAACAGTTAGAAAATCAGCAATCGATATCGCTTCCCCATGTGTAATCAAGAAGCCATGAAAATGTTCGGCAATCGGCGACCACGTGCGGACGCGGGTGTTGCAGCCCGGACGGTTCAAGTAAATAGCGCTTTTGCTTCCCGACTCATGATGATTTCCATCATGCGGGAAATGTTTTTCATGGGTGCCCCAACCGAGCTCAGCGGGTTGAGATCCTTCGCTAATAAAACCATCAACTGACCAAGTATTGACGAATTCTCCGGGGCCTTTAGGGATTTTAGAAACTTGAGTATCTCTTTCAGAGACGTGAATGACCTTGATTCCCAGATCCCTTGCCAGCTTTGACCATTCCTCGCGTGTTTTGGGTTCGGCGACTTTATGTTCGGTATCATGAGCGATATTGAGGAGCGCTTGTTTGACCAGATGTGATACCATCCCGGGGTTAGCTCCATGAGTGAGAACAGCGGTGGGGTTATTAGAATGACTTTTTTTCAGTGCCAGGGCTTCTTCGCGTAACGCGTAGTTAGTCCTTTCATGAGGAGGGAGATTTGGATTATCATAACGTCCTTCCCAAGGTTCGATGCAGGTGTCTAAATAAAGAGCATTTTTCTCTTGGCAATACTGAATGATATCGACACTTGAAACATTGACAGAGAGATTGAGGACAAAATCGCCAGGTTCCACCAATCGATCGAGAACTTTACGGTAATTATCGCTAGTCAGAGGCAGTTTTAGAACGCGGATGCCATAATGATCAGCCTCTTCTTTACCTGCATCATCCGATGTTAAAATGGTAATACGGTCCGGAGTCAGACCTCCGATATGTCGTAAAATTAGCGGTAACACAGCTTGTCCTACACAGCCGAAGCCGATAAAAAGTAAACGTCCATTAAAATTTGCATGAATTTTATATGTCATAAATGCCCCTTTGCTGTGAGGTTGGAAAAACTAAGGTATACTGTATTCCTTAATATAACCTAAATTTTCCTTTATTCGCAATCCGATATCAAATTCTTTTATTTAAGTGCGATTTATGGTATAATTTTGACCTATGCAATCAAAACCGAAACATAACCAGAAAATAAGCCTCACTATAGAAAGATTGGGGATCCACGGCGAAGGCATTGGCCATTGGCATGGATTCACCCTCTTCGTAGACGGTCCCCTTCCTGGCGAGGTAATTCAAGCCTGTGTTACGGAAACCAAAAAGAATTACGGCAGAGCGAAAGTCCTTAAGACTGATAACCTTTCACCAGCCCGGGTGACTCCCCCCTGCCCGCTTTTCGGAAAATGTGGCGGATGCCAAGTGATGCACATGCGCTATGATGCCCAACTCCAGATGAAGCAACAAAAAGTCATCGACGCTTTTGAACGTATCGGTAAAATTGAGAATCCTCCTGTAGAACCCTGCCGCCCCTCCCCCGAACCCTTAGGATATCGAAATAAAATTCAGGTTCCTGTAGGAATCGGACTCAGAGGTGAAATCCGCTTGGGATTTTACGCACGTTCCTCGCACGATTTAGTTGATGTCGAGCATTGTTACATTCATTGCCCCCTTGGAGAAGAGGTTTTTAAGAAGCTCCAAGATCTAATAAAGTCCTCTGATTTAACACCTTATGATTGGACCACACATCAGGGTGAATTGCGTCACGTAATTATCAAATCGGCCTTGAATACTCAACAAGTCCTGGTGGTTCTTATTACTGGCCATTGCAAAATGGAAAAATTAGAGTTAATCGCCCAAGAATTGATGAGGGCGTGCCCCACAGTACAGGGAGTTATTCAGAATATTAATACAGTTCCGGAAAATATTGTATTTGGTTCTGAATTCCGACAGATTGCAGGTGCCGCACAGATTACAGAAGTGATTTGCGGGCTTCGTTTCAAGATATCGGCTAGTTCATTTTTTCAGGTAAACCCTGCTCAGGCCGAGCATTTGTACGATAGAGCGATCGAGCTTTGCGGTCTTACGGGTACTGAAAAAGTCGTGGACGCCTTTTGTGGAGTTGGAACGTTATCTCTTATTGCTTCAAAGAAGGCAAAAGAAGTTATTGGCATTGAATGTGTTTCTGAGGCCATTGATGATGCTAGGGCGAATGCGCTAATGAACGACATCGAGAATGTGAATTTCATTTGTGAAACTGCCGAAAAGAGTCTTGGTGATATTCAAGGTATGGATGTGGTCATTTTGAATCCTCCTAGGAGAGGTTGTGAGCCGGAGCTTCTGAATATATTGCTGAAGAAATCCCCAAAGACGATTGTATATATTTCATGTGATCCAGCTACATTGGCGCGGGATGCGGCCATTCTGCAAAGTGGTGGATATGTGATAGAAACCATCCAGCCCTTCGACATGTTCCCCCAAACAGCCCACGTAGAAACAGTAGTCAAATTTGCGTATAGACACAAAATAACAGGATAAGCAGGATCGCAAGCGGCAGGATAAAAAAAGGATAAGAAAAAATGACAATTCTTTTTTTCTTTCTTATTCTTTTTTCTTATCCCTTTTTTATCCTGCCGCTTGCGATCCTGCTTATCCTGTTAATTGTTACAGCTAGATTAATCCCCACTACATTTTGAAGTTGGTGCCGAGGTAATTGCGACGGGCTTCTTCGTTGTTGAGGAGCTCATCGATTGTACCGCTTAGCATCACCTTGCCCTCTGTAATAATATAACTGCGATTCACTAAAGAAAAAATCTCTCGGGCATTATGATCTGTTATCAATATACTAATCCCCCTCTTAGATAAATGGGACACCATCTCCTTCACTTCATGCACAGAAATCGGATCTATATTTGCAAAAGGTTCATCCAGCATTAAGAGGGTCGGATTCGTCACAAGCGCACGTGTGATCTCTAACCTTCTTCTTTCGCCTCCGGAAAGCGAAATTGCCCTCTTCTTTGCAAGGGAAGTGAGATGCAGCTCCGCTAACAATTCTTCCAGGCGACGCTTTCTATCGGACTTAGACATAGTAAGAGTCTCAAGAATGCAAAGAATATTTTCCTCGACAGTAAGCTGCCGAAAAACGGAAGGCTCTTGTGCAAGATATCCCATTCCCATACGGGCCCGTTTATGCATAGGGGAACTTGTAACATCGGATCCTTTAAAAAAAACTTTGCCATTATCGGGGCGGATCAAACCCACTGTCATATAGAAAGCAGTCGTTTTACCGGCGCCATTCGGACCCAAAAGCCCGACGATCTCCCCTTCCCTAACTTGGAAAGAAAGGCCATTTACGACCGGCTGCCCACCATAGGCTTTTTCAAGATTTTTAACATCTAAACAAAGTGTTTCATTCATGCTTCTATTCTAATTGATTTTTTTCTAAAAGGAAACTCTTTCTTATCATTTCGAGTTCTTCTTCAACTAATTTGAATCTTACGTCGCCCATCCCTTGGATAGAATCTTTCTTGGTTTCAGGATTTTTTGTAATTTTAAGACCCGGAGCACTGACCTGAAGGTTATTAGGACGGTCGAAAAGAATGACCCGACTGCCCTTATCGGCTGTAAAGTTCGTTTGAAGGCTTTCAAAGATGTGATCGGCCCTATCCGCCAAAATATATTGAGTCAAAACACCTTCTCTATTCATGATTTTTACATTCCCGATAAGAGATATCTTTTTGGGTTCCATAGCCTCGTTATATTCCAAAACGACAAGATTAGCAAAAGCCCTGCCCATTCCATCATTAAAATAAATCTGTCTTTCTTCAGAACCGCCATTCCCAATGAGGGTGATTCTGTAATTTTTCTTATCGACGACGATTTCTCCAGGACACTTCAAAGTGATATCCCCGGTGGCATTCGTTATTAAACACTGCCGATCATCGCTAGAGGGGCTTAGATTGAAGGTACATAGCTGACAATCGTAAACTCCTCTATCCCCTGTAACGATTAAATTGTCTTGGTATCCTATGGTGACATCGTCCTCGACGAGGATACGTTTCATCGCAAAATCTCCATCCTTTCCTGAAACCAGTTCAAAAGTCATTTTATGACCTTTTACTTCAATAGGAATGTTTCCTTTTAGGATTTCGGAATAAGTAACGTAAGAGGTAGCATCTTTTCCTAGAAAAGCTCCTTCTTTCTTCACAAAATCCATGTGTGCTTCTTCGCATTCGATCGTTCCATTACCTTTGATTGTGAACTTCACGTCACCAACAAGCTTTACTGACTGAAATTTCAACTTGCTATCTTTTTCGGCAGGATAAAGAATCACTTCGTTAGCTTTAATTCTTCCGAAGTCATTTTCCAGGTCCACTCCTCCCGACAACACCATAATCTGACCATTATAATCGACATTATCAGATCCAAGAATCGTTAATTCATTGGAGTAAAGCGCTAAAGGTAAAAAGACCAAAAGAAGAAAATGTTTTTTCATAAACACTCGTTAAAAGGTTGCTGTCATCTTTTTTGCATTAAAGGTAAGACCTTGACTCAGCAGGGAAATTTCTAGGGATTCCGCACGTCCCTTCATTATAGGGGTTTTTCCTTCTATAGAAAGAGATAACTTATGCCCCGGCAAAATATATTGAGAGAGGTGTACTTCGTTAGCAATCAACAACCCGCTATGAAAGTAATAGGTAGCATGGTCAGCTTCGATGTAACGAATACGTTGGACAGGTTTCAGTTCGGGATCCCCTTCCGAGACCTCTACCTGCGGAGAATCCCTCAAAACCAGCTTTCCGGATGCATCACGAATGACCTCTTTATCTTCACCGAGGATATAAAAAAGCTCTTCTTGAACAAAGCATATGACATCTTTCATTTTTTCTACGATTTCGGAATGCTTTCCCTCGTGTTCAAAAACCAATTCCGAGTCGGCGCTTTTCAAATGCAACTGCAGAGGGACATTTTCTCTTGTAAACCAAATATCTTTAGCAACGAGCTCACGTTGCTGCGTGGTTGTTCCGTGGATATCTTTTTCACTTTGGGAGGCTACCTTAATGACATTTTGGTAGGCTTCGTGGTTGACATCGGAATAGAAAAGGGAATAAAGAAAATAACTCAAACCTACAATAGAAACTATTGCCATGGAGGGCCAAAGAAGCGCTTTACGAAATCTCATGGGAAAACCTACGTATTTCGAACGACATGATAGAGACCCTGCAATTGATCCAATAACTTTGGTAGGTCTTTAAGATCTAAGACGGAAGAGGCGTCGCTCATGGCATTTTTGGGGTCGGGATGCGATTCTATAAATAAACAGTCTGTCCCTACTGCTACAGCAGCTTTTGCCAATATTGGAATGAACTCGCGCTGTCCCCCTGTCGTCTCCCCTAGGCCTCCCGGAAGTTGCACGGAATGGGTAGCGTCGAAGCAAACAGGGTATCCGAATGCTTGCATGATAGGAATGGCGCGAAAGTCGCTGACAAGGTTGTTATAACCAAAAGAGACACCTCTATCAACAGTGATGATTTTTTCGTTACCTGTCGAGAGGATCTTATCGACAACATTTTTCATATCCCAAGGGGCAAGGAATTGTCCTTTTTTCACGCTAATAACAGCTCCGGTTTTTCCGGCTGCAATCACAATATCAGTCTGCCGGCAAAGGAAAGCGGGAATCTGGAGAATATCGCAGATGGTGCCTGCCTCCATAGCCTCTTCAGGAGAATGGATGTCGGTGACCACAGGAAGATCTAATTCTCTTTTGACTTTTTCGAGGATTCTGAGACCTTCTTTAAGGCCGGGACCTCGGTAAGAATTGATGGAGGAGCGGTTTGCTTTGTCGTAACTGGTTTTAAAAATGAGGTTTACGGGGCGGCCTGAAAAAATCTTTTTTAATTTTTCGGCAACGTGCATGCAATGTTCTTCGCTTTCGATAACGCAGGGGCCTGTCATGACAGCTAAAGGCTGACCTTCCCCTATTTGAAAATTTTTAACCGGTACGCATCTTTTCATAGCTTATTATCATACACGAACGTCAATTTTCATAAAAGCCTTGAATTTAAGAATGATTTTAGATAATATTTTCTCTTTCACTTGGACTGATAGCTCAGTGGATAGAGCACCCGCCTTCTAAGCGGGTGGTCGCAGGTTCGAATCCTGCTCAGTCCGATTCCTCCACAAATGCGTATAGACACAAAATAACAGGATAAGCAGGATCGCAAGCGGCAGGATAAAAAAAGGATAAGAAAAAAAAGAATAAAAATTAAAAAACTTTATTAATCTTTTTCTTGATTTTTTTTCTTAAATTTTTTCTTATCCTTTTTTTATCCTGCCGCTTGCGATCATGCTTATCCTGTTAATGGGGACTATGCAATCTATCCCCCACTCCGCTTGCGATCCTGCTTATCCTGTTATTTCGTGTCTACGACGCCTCTCAAAAACAAAAAGGACATAAATTGCTTTATGTCCTTTTTGTTTTGTAGGTCTTTTATGAAGCTACTGTTGAGCAGCTGGTGCTTCAGCAGATCTTGTTGATTCGCCCTCTTCGAGAATCTCGAGGTTAACACGAATGCCATTGCGGCTAGCAACTGACATCAAAAGAGTACGGATGGCATTAATTGTCTTACCCTTTTTTCCGATAATCTTGCCGATGTCGGACTTCTCCACAGACAATTCAATAATAAGCGTTTGGGTTCCACCAATTTCGTTAATTTTAACTTTGTCAGGGTTATCCACTAGATTCTTGACAATGTATTCGACAAATTCTTTCATGATTCGTTCCTCACTACTGCGGTTAAGATGTTATATTTCAGAGGAGCATGCGTCGTTTAGCTGCTGCACCCTACATATAAGGGTATGCCAAGCATATCATAAAAGGCAACATTAAATTTTTGCCTGCATGTCTTCAGGGATAGGGGCCTCAATAACTAGCTGTTGGCCTGTTATTGGATGCCGAAGCCTGATTAGCCGGGCATGAAGTAATTGCCTGTCGGCCTTGAACTTTTGATTCTCTTGGGTGTTACCATAAGTTCCATCCCCAAGCACAGGTGTCCCTATACTTTTCATATGCACCCGAATCTGATGGGTCCGACCCGTCGCGAGTATGACCTTTACAACACTGAGTTTCCCGTCAAAAGAAAGTGTCTCAACAATTGTAGTCGCCTTCCTGCCACTTTCTACTATCGCCATTTTCTTCCGATCGATCGGATGCCTGCCAATGGGTTTGTTGATTTCCTGATTTCCAGGATTCCCAAGACATATGGCCAAATACTCCTTATAAATCTCCCTGCCGGCAAACATCTCTATCAATTTTTGCTGAGATTGCGTGTTTTTGGCTGCTATAAGGACTCCCGAAGTGTCCTTATCGAGCCGATGGACTATCCCAGGTCGCATGGAATGGGTAGCGTCTAGCTCCCTACAATGATGCAGAAGAGCATTCACAAAGGTTCCGGTCCAATTACCGGGGGCAGGATGGACAACCATCCCCGCAGGCTTGTTGATTGCTATGAGGTCGATATCTTCGTAGAGGATATTCAGGGGAATCGACTCCGGTTTAACGTCTATTTCGGGAGTTAAAGTAAAAAACACCTCGACTTCGTCGCCCGCTTGGGGACAAATCCGCTTTTTGACGCTTTGTCCGTTCAGGAGCACTTTATTCTCTTCGATAAGGTATTGAAAATAGGTCCGTGACCGGACCTCTTTATAGCGATTGGTGAGGATTTTATCTAATCGCTCCCCGGCTTCTTCATCGGTGATGACGATTGATTCATTGGGTTCATTTTGCATTTGGGGACTCTGGGATGGGAAAGAGCATTAATGGGATTTCTTCGTAGGGGTACTCGGGAACTAATAACTTTAAAATACTGTAAATATTAGCTTCTTTGAGGGTTATTTCTGAGAATTTTTCTAACTTTCCTAATTTTTTACCGAGGTATGACATCCCGTGGTGGTTTATTTCTAGTAGATAGTCGCCTTGAGGATTGATAAATTGGTCAGTGCGATGGGAATTTGCTTTTCGCAATTCTTTTTCAAAGAGTGGATCTTTTGGGAAGCCGATGAAGAGTTGATAATCAAACATAAAAAAATGCCCCTAAGGGCAAGAACTCCGGTTTCGACGTTGTTGTAATTAGCCCCCGGCCTGCTGTCGTTCTTCAGCCATGATTTTTTTCAAATTATCTTGGTGATGTTGCATGTCGCTAGTGATCGTCTGTGCATATGCCATCATCAATGCGTTATAGACTTGTGGAGCCTTTGTTTTTAGCTCGCTCATATTGTTTGCCGTGTCGCCGCCCGTAAATCCGGCTGCTGCAGCAGTTGTAGGTGTAGTTGAAGCTGGTGTCGCAGCTGTTGTGGATGCCGTAGAATTGACAACTGGTACACTGGGATTACCTGTATTACTCATATCTCCTCCTTGTATCTATAAACTATTATAACAAAATCCGATTAATTAATCAAGAGAGCGATCAGGATTGCATTTTTACAGGTTATTCGTTAAGTTTATCTTAATAAAAACTTAATAAAGGACTCATCATGCTTGCCTATTATCCAAAGTGCTTTCTCATCCTAGGAGCTATTATGGGCTTTATTTCGGTAGCTGCGGGCGCTTTTGGAGCCCATGCCTTGAAGCAAAGGATTAGCGGGGAAATGCTCACGGTTTTTGAGGTTGGCGCACGCTACCAAATGTATCATGCCCTTGCACTTATTCTTGTAGCTATTATTTACACGCAGCTCCCGGATAGGTTTGTGATGCTTTCAGGATGGTTTTTCGTCAGCGGTATCCTTTTATTCTCCGGCAGTCTTTTTTTGCTAGCTTTGACTGGAATCCGAATTTTCGGAGCCATTACGCCTATTGGAGGCCTGCTCTTGCTTTTCGGCTGGGGAAGCTTGATTTTAAGTGCCCTTAAAAATTAAAGGTTTCTGTTGCACATATAACAATAATTTTGTATTTTCAACCTTCTGAAAAAAATTATTTCAATAGGAAGGACCAATGAAAATAGATGCAAAAACATGTTATGAAGGCATTTTTCCCATTTATCAACAGATACATGGTGCACAACATTTGTGGAAAGCCATTTGCGACATCAGCAACAGAATTCTGGGTAGAAAAATCGACGACCCAGACTATTTAAGAGATTTCACCTATGGAATCATCACTATCCTTCCCGTTGTTGGCACTGTCTTTAACCTATTTCTATATGTCGTCATATACCGAAACATCCCTATAGATCAAGCTCCAGTAAAAGTAGAAGAAAAGGGCAAAGAAGAACTATCGCAGGCTTCAGAAGAACTAGAAGATCCTGCAAGCGAAGAACCTCCCCCACCTCCTCCCCCAAATTATCCAAACATTGATAAGACTGACTTGAACGTGGTTATCAAAGCACTTCCCGATCCCGAAGATGTTCTCCCTGTGAAGGTGGTAACACCCCCTGCTGTAGAACCCGCAAAAGAAGAGAAGCCTCAAGATAAACCAACTGAAGTACCGCCACCCGTTGCTGCTTCCGAAGAAAAACCTTCTCCCCCCGCTCCCCCCGCTATCGAGGAACTAAAAAAGCCTGAAAAGAAAACATTTAGAAGAGCATTTTCAGCAATTTTACCCAAAAGAGAAAAAAGCTTAGTTAAGCCAAAAGGAAGGAAACAGCAAATAAAAGATGATGCAGCAGCTGAGATTATAAAATAGCAAAAAAATAAATAAAAAAAGGGAGAGTGTCGCTTCATTCCCAAAACAAATAAATAGACAATAAACAATAGATAGTATATAGTTATTGTTTATTTTAAATTATAGGGAATTAATTATGATAGCACCAAATCCTTCAGGTTTTGGCATTCCTAGTCCGAATGCTACAGGTTTTAGTTTTAGCATTCCTCAACCTAATTTTGGAGAAACAAAACCAACTCACACTGCTTTACCTCGTCCTCTGATAAATTCTACTAACTCGCCCCCATCTTTGGCTGGCCGCGCCAAGCGAAAAATTGAAGAAGTAATCCCGGAATCTCCCCGAGAAAATGAAAACTCAGAGACTCATCCATTCGATGCTTTAACGATGGCTAGGAAAGGAGAACTTATCAAAGAGTCGTTTAGTACTCACAAATTTGAATCTCAAACTCTCTTTTTTAATGGACATGCCTATCCCTTGATTATAGTCGGCGAAGGAGTCTTCCATAAAGCGTATTCCTTTAGAGATAGAACATTTCATATCAACGAAAATTCATCCTTAGATACATCGAACAAGGTCATAAAGTTTTGTCATTACAAAGTTAGAAGGAAAGGTATCAAAGATCGAACCGCGGCTGATGATTTACGTGCGTATCAAGAGAACGAAAAAAAAGGTATTCCTCAGCCAAAATGTTATGTTAATCCTACGACACATCCTTTCTGGATTGTAGAAAGAATGCCTACCAAGATAAGTGGCGACGGTTGGGCAAATGGACAAAGTTACGAAGACTTATCAGCAACAGATAAAACGATTATTGATTTTGCAAAAAAGTATCTGACATTGAATGCGCAGAAGATTTGCAAAGGAGAGGGGGAATTTATCGGCGATTTTAATCGAAAAAACTAATAATGCTTAGCGGAAGGAATGCCAGTTGTAATCGATCACCTTACCCGAAACAGATGATTGGAATTGTAAAGACAATATGAGAAAGAATGTAAAGGATTGGGCTAGAAAGAATCCTAAAATAATTCAATATCTCATTAGTGATCATGATTTTCCTGAGATGATCAAAATAAAGTTAATCAAGAAGCTGCTCGCGAAATAATCTATTTTAAGTAGGTGATTTCTAGATTGCCATCGGTAGAGAAATCGCCGGTGGCAAATTTTTTTTGAGCGATTTTTACCATTTCAGCAGCATCCGGAGCAGTTTCTTCCCACTCCCAAGTTCCGTCAGGAACCAATTCCTTTAACTTCGGCTGGACCCTCGTTGCATTCGGCGTCACAAGAAGCCGGACACCTTTAATATGTTCTCCGACATGATCCCACGAAATCAACTCCGGTTTGCCTTCCATAACGATTGTATCGCCGGTGCGATTACCCTTTTGAATAATTGCACCCGAAAGTTTTGCATCGATGAAAGCCGCGAAAGGACCCTCTCTGTCTGGGGTAAACCCAGCCAAACTGTTAATCCCCACAAGAGGCTTCCTAATGGCATAGGCCATCGATTTAGCGATGACAACACCGACGCGTGTTCCTGTATAGGAGCCCGGACCTATTCCTACGGCAATAAGGTCGATATTTTCCGGATTTATTTGGAGTTCTTTCAAACCCTCATCAATTTTTGGCACCAAAAAGCGAGAGCTTTCGTAGCCTACAGGTAGACAGGAAAAATAACGGCATACATCTTCTTGAAAAAGTGCAACAATCGCACGTTCCGTGCTGGATTCAATGAGAAGAGTCCACATTACGAAATTTCGATCCTTTTTGGGATGACTAGATTTTCTATGGTGCGGACGAAGAAGCTATCGGTCATTCCGGAGATGTAGTCGACAACCATTTGTACGGGAGGTGTTTTGCTTAGATAGGTTTCGGGTTTATTGCTAAGGAAATCTTTCCAAATATAGCTCGATCGTTTATTTTTCTTGAGATCTTCAAGAAGTTGAACAAATAAATAGCGGTAAGACCTTCTGATTCTTTTAGATTCTATCTTGAGTTTTTTATGCACGTAGATGTGTTCAAAATTGAACGAACGGAGTTTAATTAGGGCTTCACGAATTTCGGGAGAAATAGCGATATATTCTTTTTCATAGCTATTGTTAATGAGATCTTCAGCGATGACCGTTAACATTTTACGGTTGCTATTTCCCAAAATGGTTTCGGGAACCTGTTCACGGTTGATAATGCCCAATTGAATAGCATCTTCGATATCGCGTCCGATGTAGGCCATTTTATCGCTAAACTTTACAAGACACCCTTCGAGAGTGCCGGGAATGATATCGAAATTGGGGTCGGCCAACTTTTGCTTCAGGTCATTAAAATGGTCATCCCAAGTTTTGCCGAAGCGAGGAGTAAATTTATCACTTCTTAATCCGCCGTCATGGGTAAGAATTCCATCATAAACTGCCAAGCCTAAATTCAAGGGTTCCATCTCAGATAGAAGGCGGCAAGATTGCCACGGGTGGGCGAAAACGCCGTTACCATGCTCTTCCGAGAGTTCCGAAAGATACCCTTCCCCTTCATGACCAAAAGGAGGATGTCCTACATCGTGTCCAAGAGCTATAGCTTCGACTAAATCGGCATTGAGCTTCAAGATCTCGGCGATGCCGCGGGCGAAGTTACTGACGAGCTGCACGTGGAGTCCTCGAGATGTAACATGATCATTCTCAACGAGATACACCACTTGAGTTTTATCGATATAGCGGGAATAGGATTTGGAATAGATGATGCGATCGACATCACGCTTGTAGGGTAAGCGGTAGTCTTCTTCGATTTTTTGAAAGCGGGAGTGGTCTTTAGAAAAGGAAGCCTTGGGAAACAGGGTAGCCTCCTCTCTCGCCATCGACATTGAATGTACATTTGAAAGCTGTTGTTTCATTTTTTTAGGGTAATGCTATTCAGCTTTCCCAAGCTTTCTCTCATCTTTAATCATACAGCAATCCTTTAAGGAAAATGCACCTTCTAACCTACAAAGACAACGATCAATGTCCGTCACCTTTTCGTCAAGTTTATCCATTTGATGATTCAAGTTATGCCACATCACTAGCATTAAACCGAACATTAAACTAAGTCCACTGCCCAGAACCCATGAAATGATATCAATTTTTTCCATATCTATACTCTTCCTACTTTGCGCCTATCATACCAAATAATAGCATAAATTTCTAGAGAGAAGTTTTATTTAAAATGCGTTTTATGTATAGAGGGAGGTTATGCTCGGAAGAGATCAAAACTGTTAAA
Source organism: Waddliaceae bacterium (assembly GCA_963822595.1). Taxonomy (GTDB): domain Bacteria; phylum Chlamydiota; class Chlamydiia; order Chlamydiales; family Waddliaceae; genus CAVRUH01. The sequence continues at coordinate 421,580 of CAWGIG010000001.1, forward strand.
CGCGGGGGCGCGGAGACGCTGGGACGCGGAGGAAGAAAAACGGAAAAACAATCATTTTTTCTTCCTCCGCGTCCCCGCGTTTAACAGTTTGTATAAAAAGATTATTATCAAAAAAGGCCGGTTTCCCCTTGCATCTATTCCATCGAATTTATAATTTACGCTTAAAGCCCCATTGATTCTTTAGTAGCGTCCGCATATACTGTAGTAACTTAGGAAAACGAGGTTAAATTTTGGAACAAGAATACGAAGACAACGCTATTGATTTAGAGCTTGAAGAAGCCATATTAAGTTCACTTGAAAAAAACGAGAAAGAGGGAAAAACCCCCATTTATCCTAAGGTTCTCCCTATATTCCCTATGTTGCGCCGCCCTTTCTTCCCAGGAATGGCCTCACCATTAATGATCGAATCCGGTCCTTTCTATGAAGCTTTGAAAGAAATCGCAAAAACCGAGGAACAATGCATTGGCTTGGTTCTTTCAAAAACTGAAGAAGCCGAAGTCTACAAACTTAAAATAAAAGATCTGCATCAAGTTGGAGTTGTCGCTAGAGTGCTACGTATTATCCCCATGGAAAATAATACGGCCCAGGTCATCCTTACCATGGAAAAGAGAATCAAAATTATCAAAGCTGTTTCCGATCCCAAAATTCTTAAAGCCGAAGTTGAATACATCGAAAGCAAAGAAGTGATTAACGACCAGCTCAAAGCCTATGCCATCAGCATTATTTCAACGATCAAAAAACTATTAAAGTTAAATCCCCTCTTCAAAGAAGAGCTCCAGCTATTTTTAAGCCATTCCGACTTTACCGAACCGGGAAAGCTCGCCGACTTTGCTGTTGCTTTAACGACGGCATCGCGCGAAGAGTTACAGGATGTTTTAGAAACATTCGACGTCCCTAACCGCATTGAAAAGGCCCTTGTATTACTTAAAAAAGAACTTGATCTCAGCCGGCTGCAACAAAACATCAATCAAAAGATCGAAAATACAATCTCTAAAGGACAAAAAGACTTTTTCTTAAGAGAGCAGTTGAAAACGATTAAGAAAGAACTCGGCATTGAAAAAGATGACAAGACGATCGATAAGGATAAATTTGAAGCGCGCTTGAAAGAAAGAACGATTCCGAAAGATGTCCAACAGGTGATTAATGACGAGCTTGAAAAACTTGGATCTCTAGAACCTCAATCGGCAGAATATGCCGTTTCAAGGGGCTATTTGGATTGGTTGACAATCATTCCTTGGGGAATTAGAAGCGACGAACGACACGATCTTGATGATGCGGAAAAAATCCTGCAAGAGGATCATTACGGCCTCGAAGACATCAAGCAGCGGATTCTTGAATTCATCAGTGTCGGAAAACTTGCAGGCGGCGTTAAAGGAAGCATCATTTGCCTCGTAGGACCCCCTGGAGTAGGTAAAACCAGCATCGGCAAAAGCATCGCCAGAGCCCTCAACAGAAAATTTTATCGATTCTCCGTCGGAGGCATGCGCGATGAAGCTGAAATTAAAGGGCACCGCCGTACTTACATTGGCGCTATGCCAGGAAAGCTTATTCAAGCGCTTAAATTCTGTCAGACGATGAACCCCGTCATCATGCTCGATGAAGTGGACAAAATCGGAAATAGTTATCAAGGCGACCCGGCATCTGCTTTGTTGGAAGTTTTGGATCCTGAGCAAAATCGGGAGTTTCTAGATCACTATCTCGATGTCCGTTGCGATCTTTCGGATGTCCTTTTTATCATTACAGCTAACGTCTTGGATACCATCCCTGAGCCTTTGCAAGACAGAATGGACGTTCTCCGATTGTCGGGATACATCATGCAGGAAAAGATAGCTATAGCCAACAAATACCTCATCCCTCGCAATAGAAAGCTTATGGGATTGAAAGCTACGAATATCGCTTTTTCAAATGAAGCCCTCCGTCACATCATCAACGGGTTTGCACGAGAATCAGGAGTTCGAAGCTTGGAAAATCTTATTAAGAAGATTATGCGTAAGGTAGCGATGAAGATCGTCAAAGAACAAAATGCAGCCCCAAAGAAAACCAAGACAACTTCGTATAAGATAACAGAGAAAAATCTCGATGAATATCTTGGAAAACCCATTTATACGAGCGATCGTTTCTACGAAAGAACGCCTATAGGGGTTTGCACCGGGCTAGCTTGGACAGCATTGGGTGGGGCGACACTTTACATCGAAGGAATAAAAATCCCCGGCGAAAAAACCGACATGAAACTCACCGGCCAAGCAGGACAGGTAATGAAGGAATCTTCAGAAATTGCCTGGAGCTACCTTCACAGTTCCATTCATAAGTATGCCCCCGGATACACCTTCTTCGAAAAATCGCAGGTGCATTTGCACATTCCTGAAGGGGCTACCCCTAAAGACGGACCCTCCGCAGGTATCACGATGGTAACATCAATGCTCTCCTTGCTCACGAATACTCCAGTCCTGGACAACCTCGGGATGACCGGAGAATTGACGCTTACAGGAAGGATCCTTCCTATCGGGGGAGTGAAAGAAAAATTAGTGGCGGCAAGACGTTCGAATCTCAATACGATCATTTTGCCGAAAGAGAACATACGCGACTATGACGAGCTTCCTGAATACATCAAGAAGGGAATCAAAATCCATTTTGTGGACCACTATGACAAAGTCTTCCCCATTGCCTTCCCAACCCTTCCTTCACCTTTGAACGAGAAATTTTAGATGAAAATGTGGTCTGACGTGTGGAAGAAGAAACTAATATTGCCTGAAGGTCTCGCGGATGCCGCTGAAAATATACGCTTAACCGGAAAAACCATTGCGACGTTAAATGGATCTTTTGATCTTCTTCATGCGGGGCACCTTCAGATTATTTTTGAAGCCTTTCAGATGGGTGATGTATTGATCATGGCTTTAAATTCCGACTCCTCCATACAGCAGTATAAAAGCCCTGATAGGCCGATAATTCCCTTGGAGTACCGCTTGCAAATGGTAGCGGCTCTGGAGTTTGTCAGTTATGTCACTTGGTTTGATGAAACTGACCCGCGGAAGTTATTGGAAACGATTCGTCCCAACGTCCATGTCAACGGCTCTGAATACGGAGAAAACTGCATTGAGGCCGATGTTGTGAAATCTCACGGAGGAAAAATTCACATCGTGAAGTTGGTACCCGGATTATCGACGACGCAAATCCTATCTAAAATTTCGAATCTACCTACAGGACGGAGTTAACATGCGATTGCTTTGTACTTTTGACAATGAAAGGGGCGCAAGAACATTTTCTTCCTTTCTGACAAAACAAAAGATCGAAAATCAATTAGAAGTCATAACAAATACCGACTGGGGAAGTACTGATTACGGAACAGTATCGGGAAGAATATGGATTGTTGATGAGGACAAGGTCGAAGCCGCTTTAAATTATTATGAAAACTATCTCGACAACCCTGAAGATCCGCAGTTTATTGGCAGTACGATTCCCATTCCTTCAATTTTAGGAATTGAGAATCCGGAAGAAGATCCGGAGCAAATTCCTATTATTGGAAGTTCCGTTAGATTAGTAAAACCCAAACCTTTAGGTTTTTTAACACTTTATGTTCTTATAAGTTGTACTATTCTTTTTTTCTTTTCTGCGCTAACACAGCGTCCTTATGAGACACCTCCTCCGCACATTCCTTACATGCCTTTATTTGCATCTCCTATAAGTAAGGCCCTGTATTACGATTATCCTCATGCCTATGAAATCATTGATAAGGTAATTAATGCCTATGGTTTTGATAAGTTGCAGAATTTAAAAGAACTGCCTCCGGAAGCTACTTATTTGTTGCAGCAAAGTGCCAACACTCCGATTTGGACAGGATTGTACGATAAGGTGGTTGCTCATATCCGTGACAAATCCCCGCCCCCATATTTTAATGCGCCGATGTTCGAGAAAATCAGGGATGGAGAGGTCTGGCGATTATTTTCCCCTGCGCTACTTCATTACGACATTCTCCATCTTTTTTTCAATCTGATCTGGTTTTTGATCCTTGGAAAGCAGATGGAAGAAAGATTGGGGACGGCAAGGTTCGCCCTTTTTGTTTTGTTAGCGGGGATATTTTCGAATACCTGTCAGTATTTGATGACCGGTCCTGAATTTATTGGGTTATCCGGGGTCATATGCGCGATGATTACCTTTATATGGTTTAGACAAAAGAGGGCGGTTTGGGAAGGTTATCAGCTGTTGCCTATGACTATGGGATTTATTACAATTTTTGTTTTAGCTCTTGTAGGGATGCAAACAGTTTCTTTCATTCTTGAGATTCAAGGATCCGGTTCTTTCACGCCTCATGTAGGAAACACCGCCCACATTTCGGGTGCCCTCATCGGTTACGTTTTCGCCCGCACCAACTGGTTCGCCCGAAGATAGCGGAAGACGTATGCGCATAGACACAAAATAACAGGATAAGCAGGATCGCAAGCGGCAAGATAAAAAAAGGATAAGAAAAAAGAAGAGAAAAGAATAAGAAAAAAAGATTTAAAATAACTTTATTATTTTTTTCTTATCCTTTTTTATCCTGCCGCTTGCAATCCTGCTTATCCTGTTATTTTGTGTCTATGCGCATATTTTGTTTTCCAGAGATCTATTGGTTAAATAGAAAAATGTACTTCTATTGACAAACTAAATATTTTATAATAAACTAATATATATAATATATCTTGGGTAATGCTAATATGGAGCCTAGAATAACTTCCCAAAGATTTGGTTTATTGTTGGCGGAGACTTCGCAGGCACTTGATACACCCGATGCGAACAAGACATATGCTAACCTAGCGGAAAAATGGCAGATGATGCCGATTGAAGATATCATCTCTTTCCCCGGTGCAGAAAAAGAGCTATCCGAATTGAGGAAACGGCTCGATTCAGCAAAAGATCATAGCCCCTTAAGGCCAACAATCTCTCGTATCGAACGGATCCTTATCCATGTATTCCAAAATGAGCACATTACCCATTCCCATCTGGAAAAGGTCCTGGGCTCTGCGACAAATAATCAATCTTTTCTTCACTTAACCGATAAAATCTATGAAGGTGTAAGTGACCAGTTGAATGCTGAACTGCTATTCCAGATATTTTCTGACGATTGGGGAGCAGGAAGAAAAAATCAACAAGAAAGATCACTAGAGGGCTACTCTGATGAAAGGATGTTAAAATTTTATACAACTCTCTCACAGATTATGAAAAGGGAAGGGCTATCTTCTTTATCTACGGAACTCCTTCCGCACTATAAAGAAACACATGAGATAGCTAAAAATATTAAAAACTGTGAATCAGATGATGATGCCGTTAAAATTTGTCATGGGATAAGTGAACGGATCAAAAAATTACAGCCTGGAGAAACATTCTATGTACCCGGCGGATGGCAGGGTTTTATTAATAGATGGGGAAATTATCACGTAGGACACGCTCAGATGTTTCGGGTCAAACGTGAACTCGACAATACCTATAGTTTCGCCATACTAGACAGTGGCGCTGGATTACAAGAATTTCATGAGCCCGAAGAGGGTTTTATGATGTTTTCTCCAGGCGTAGAATGGTACGGTCTTCCTCAAAATGCTATTGGGCAGGCCTTATGGGAGACACTCCTTGAACCTCAAACTGAGCCGCTTATCAAAAAACAGGAATCTAGAGCATTTTCATCTGAGTCTATTCACACTGTCGCCCGCAATTCACTCGAAAGATTCTGTAAGGAACCCCGCAAAATACCGGGAATCAAAAGTATACAACGCCAAAGAGCGGGAACATGTTCGAGGAAAAGTGTCGATCTGATTGGCAGAACGCTGCTAGAAGAGTCAAGCTATAAACTCCTACGCATTGAACAAAAGGTCATCGTCCTTTCCTTGTTAGAGCATATCCTAAGAAATCGAAATCTATCTGCTGGCGATCGTCAACTATTTGAGGAAATATATGCTAAGAGTTACTTAAAAACATGGAATGCGATTTCAAAATATTGTGACACCTATTCGGAGCCTGACCTCGCAGAACAACTGAGCTCGTACATTGTCACTCTAGAACAAATTAATTTCAGACGTCTCAACAATCGCCGAGGGATGGAGATCGATCTTAGCGTCAAAGGACCTATTGCGCCTGCTGAAGCCAACATACATTCACTTGCTCCAAGCGGCGAAAATCCCTCTCTGCCTGCAGTATCAAAAGCTTTTACAAAAGAGATTAAAGCCATCAATATACCTGATCCCCCTATCAATGATAATGAACTTCTTTCTTTGTCAGAACAAATAAAAACTGTTGTAGAGGGTGTTTCAGCTTTAGAAAATGTGGGCCCTGCAGAGATTTTATACCATCTTCAGAAAAAGATCTTCGAACGATTACCCCCTTTAGAAGCTTTGCAAAGTGGCCAAAAGTTGAGTGAGGACGCCGTCAATGAATTTCTTTTGGGTTTATTTCATGCTGTTAATCTATCATTTAATCTCTGTCAGATGAATGGCTATGGCACTCAACAGCAGATTGTGGACATATGGAAGGCGTATGCTATCGCTACCGTAATCTCCAGAAGAGCAGGTATAACTTCAGCGCCTATCATTTGGGCACCCTGGGGGAAACTGTGTGAGTCTCCGCAATTTTCATTACTGGACGTTAACCTTGCAAAAACGGTGCATGAATTATCAACCTTTTTTGCAAAAGATAGCCCAGATGGAAATCGGTATTGTGGTGAGAACAACGCAGGCACTGATACGGCCATCTTTGATCACTCCTGGATAGAAACTTCTTCAATAAATGTGGGAATAACGCCGGAGATTAAACTTTGGAAATCTAATCAAAAGACGATGATCTATTGGTATCAGCTCTCAGAATTTGCACAGCAATCCATTTCAGGAGAAATGAAAAAGGAAAATTGCACCACGATTGATGTGGCTAAATTTAAACCACGCTTTTCCTTTAGTTATAAACACCAAGGTTTCGTAACAACAGCAAGTACAAGCTCTCCCATCATTACAGACCCGGAACCAAGAGAACACATACAATATTGGGAAGTATCAGAAAAGATAAAACCTTATATGACTTTGTTTTCAAGGGATGTTCGTTTGGAACAAATAGAGGTTTTACGAAGAGCTAATGAAGAAAATGCAACGAATCGTCAAGAGGCTTACGACCTCTGTTTAATCAGCACAAGTGATCCCTCATTAAGACTCCCGCTATTACTCAGATACTTCGAATCCAATCCGCAACTTCTTTTGCAGAAAGATTATTTAAATTATTTCATGTCCCACATAGTATCTAAAGAGCTCCTTCAAGAGGCCATCACCGCAGAACCCAAGTTTTCTCGTAGACTTTTGAAATTTCTCAAAAAGACCATTAAAACTGATATTAACAATCTCGTTTCTGATGCGGTTGCAGATCGATTAGGACATCTTCTAGTTTTGATGGCGGAAATGTCAAAATATGATAAAAATTTTGAGATCAGTTTAAACAAACTTAGGATCTCATTAATCAAACGGTTGCCGAAGGAACGGTCTTGGGTGAATACCTTAGCGATGCGATTGATGTCAACTTATGCTGTCTTGCCAGCAAAAGAAGAGACTTTTTCTGATCTCTTTCAATTACATCGATTAACCATGAATGCGCGGTCAACCGGAGCTTTTGATCTCGTGGCTCGGGTGCGGGCTACTGAGGCTTGGCAAATGTGTCTTCCTCAAGTTTTATCTTGCCTTGCGAATGATGAACAGAGACAAAAATTTGTAGCTTCTATTTTAGGAGAAAATGAGAAAAGTTTGGCATTGATTCCATTTCATGGACAGACAGATCTTAAAACTGAATTATTACAAATGAAAGCCGCCTCTCTCCAACAGCAAGAGCTTATCAAAAACATGAATGAATATAGGGGTGCATGGGATCAAATAAAACAAGAGCAGCTAAAACAAGCTGAAAAACCTTTAGAAGATAGTGAAAGACTGAAGAAAGCTCTCAAAACTATGGAGCAGCATCGTGGCCAAAAGCCTGATCCAACAATATTTCAAGAAGGGAATCAAAAGCTAGCAGGAATGGTCCAAGCCCTTCCTCAAGCTTGGTCTCTCATTGGAACAATATTGATTCTCCCTTATCAAGGAAACACGCTTGAAATCGATTTATCCAGTGGCGTTATTTATAGAAATGGTGTGGATGCAACCCTGACTGAACTTCCTCCTAGCTATAAAATCGATTCAAAAATGCGGCCCTTTGGCAAAGCCCTCGATCAAGGTTGTCGCGTGACTTCAGACGGATATAAGCTAGAAACAAAGGGATGCGAATCGCTCACGTTAAAGCCTAATGACTCTAGAGATGTCCTCATGGATTATAAGGGAGAAAAATGGCGATTGCTCGATGTCGCTGAGATGGGAGAACTCGATCTGCCGCAGGGACTTCGTATTTCCGACATTACGACTTGGGTCAAAAAAGGTGGGCGTGAAATGATCATTTGCGGCCATCGATCTGATGGAATTCCAGAGCCCCTATTCACTATTGATAACAAAGGCCAAGTCCATCCAATGGATGCCCCTTCTTTAATCCTGTGCTCCGAGGTTCCGGATAGTGTCATCAACTTATTTGGCGGAGTCTGTCGCAATTCTACTGAAGGGCTTTGCTGGGTCGACGAAAATGGATCTCCGGCACGCTTGCAACTTCCGATAAACTTAGGAACACAGCAAGGGATTACTTTTGAAAGAAAGGGAAATGAGTGGATTTTGCAACCCGAGGGAACTTATCATGTTGCTCAAGATCAGGTCATCATGGACTTCCCGGATGATTCACTCTATCTTGTTTTGGAGACGGCAGGGGGAAAACAGGCGGTGCTGTTTGAAGATTCCCCGATTATGCCGCTGCTCTTAAGATCAGATCTCGATTTCCCAACGGTAGATCCGCTTCTATTGAAGTCCACTGAACATGTCGGAATACTCATCCCTATCGATAATTATCGAGTTTCTCCAAAAACAACCCTTCAACGTTTAGCATTAGCTTACAAGCATTTGATGTGGGGAAATTATGAAATGGTTAAGGAAGTACTTTCTCGAGACCTTCGTCCTCTAGGACGCCCTTATAATATGGATGAATTGAAGCTTTTAAAGTGTTTAGTGCAGTCCAACATGGAAAAAGCTGACAAAAATAGTAATGCAAGTTCATTGCGCCTCTGGATTATGGCTGAAATGCAATCCCATCTCTATGAGTTTCCTGTTGAAGTGAAAACGTTACTAGGAATGGATAAGGATCTCAGACGTTTTATCGTCAGTTGGAGTCCATTCCCATCAGCTCCGGAGCTCGAGGATGATTTTGATCCTATCGATAAACCTAAAGCGCACTTTGAACAAGCTAATGAAATGTATAAAAGCATCAAACAAGGTTCTGAACCTGAGGTGGGATTATCTGTTACTGAACTGTTTACTCCTGATCAAGAACTCCTCTTTTTGAACCGCATCCATGCAGCCATCAGATACATCAAAAATAAAACAGATTCAGAGCTTACTATACGATGGAATGAAGAACCACTTTCTGAATTATTTTCCCGATTAAACGCTCTGGGTACCTATAAACCGACTCAACCTTGGCAATTTAGGAAGAAGGAAGAGGCTTATATTGAACAAGAAGAGTTTATAAACAGATTGGTAGTGAAAGATAAAGCCTATTTTTTTGTTCTCTGGGATACCAATTTAAAGCCCGAGAAATTTTGGACAAAATCCCATTCTGCAATGGACAACTCTTCAGTTTTCGAGAACCATTTCCGCGAAGCCTATGAAATTATCCTTTCACAAGATTTAAGTGAAGAAATGACGCTTAAGAAAGAACGGTTGCGCGCCACATTGGCATCTGTCCGAATTAGACCCGACCACCAATTTTCTGGTCAATGGTCGTTTGTATTTCTTAGTTTGTTATACAAAAAGGGCGATTGTACGGGTGCTCCTGTGCTTCCTGAAAATGCGAGAGATTATAAAAGCGCAGTAAAATTTGCAGATGATTTATGCGCATATCTAGGATTTACAGTACAACCGAGAGAATCTCCAAAACCCCTCTGGAAGAGTTCCTACAATCAGAAAGTCGACAAACTATCGCAAGGCGATTGGAATAAAGAATTTTATCAAAAAGCTGAATTGAGCTTAGTAAGGCATTTTCCAAAGTTAAAAGACTTGAAACCACAAGATATCCAACTTGAATGGATAAAAAAAGCACTTATTATTGTTGATATGTATTGGAAACAAAGAAATGAACTTTCAGCGGAAGATTTTAAACGGGAAGACTCCCCCTTTCATCTTCTGGGTTTATTGGAACCTACACTCTGCAATGAAAAAGATATTGATGAAATCTATTGGGAAATCAAAACCATTCAAGAACAGCTTGAAGTGGAGCAAAAATATCGAGAAAATGTGCGTGCCGAAAAAGGAATGATCAGAAGCGAAGCGGGTTTCTTGAATTGTCATGACCAATTCATTAAGGGCATAGACAAAATAACTGGAATTACAAAAGATTATTACGATGCAGCTGAATTGGGTTCACGTACAGGAGATTTTCGGTTGAGTGCCATGTTAAGTTCATATTGGCCTGAGGAGTGGAATAATCTGATGCCCGATGTGAGGCTGAATCGAATCTCACAAACATGTGAAAAATCAATCTCTCGCTATCATCAAGTATTAGCAGAGACCCTACAGGCAATGAACCCTCTTCTCGAAGGTATCCATGATGTTAGAGAAGCCATTGCCAAAATAGAACAAAAGAAAAAAACAACCGACGCAGCTTCCCCTGAATTTCAAAAGTTGGAAGATATGATCATTGCTGTTAATGAAATTCCCTACTTTGTAATCCAGTACGGAATTATTGGGAACGATGCAGATCTCAAAGCTTTGAATGAGCTCAATCGTTTTGATGCAATTAAATCTGAAGAAGAGCTCATCATCTGTATGCAAAAACTTAAAAAGGAAGCTGAATCCGCTGTAGAAGCTTATAACAAATACGAAATCGAAAGAACAGCTCGCGTAAAATATGAGGAGCCTATCAGAGGCGGCGTCCCTTGGACTGTGCAGAGCATTTTGAAAGATTGGAGCGAAGGTGCGTCACATGTTCTCCCTGCTCAAGTGACCCCAAAAAGTTTTGAGAGTCTCAAAGAAGGAAACTTTGAAGAATTCACTGATGAGTATACGCCAATCCTATCGGATGTTCCTTTAATATCAGATGATGATCTACAAAAACTTCCTGAAGAAGATCGGGAATCGGTAAAATTGCTTGTTGAAGATCTTCAGAGCTACAGAATAGATTCCCAAAAGATCAAACAGAGAAAAATTCGTTCGGATGCCATCCAAACAATCCGCGCGAAAATTGAAAAAGAGGATAAAGTTTTAGCGCAAAAGGCTGTCAAAGTGGAATCGGAAATCCTTAATCTTGCAAACAAACTTCCAACGCAAGAACTGGATGCTCTGAAGCGAGTTTTGGCTGAAAAGGGGCCGCGCCGCTCTGTCATAGAAATTAATGAATGTATTGGACTAGCCCTTCGAGGTCAGATGGCTCTCTGGCAAAGCAGAACTTCCCTTACAGAGGGTGAGGTAAGTCTCCTTCAAGGAAAAGTGATGGAATACCTGTTGATTGAAACCGAAAGGCAGCATTTAAAGCAGGGACTAGAAAAGCTTAATGAAGGCAATTTAGAAGATGCAGGAGCATGGCTCACCTCTAAGCGTGCCTATACAATGGATGAACTCATTCGAGGAGAGGCTTGGGAGTACCTGGTCTTTGAATACTATTCTGGATTTAGAGTAAGATCCGACCAAAAGATGCTTATCGATCGGATGAGTGGTATGCAACTTGGAGCTGAAGCATTTGGATTAGTGCTCCAACTTGTGATGGGGGCTGGAAAATCGAAGTTGATTGCTCCTATACTAGCTCTTAAAGCAGCAAATGGATTTAACGTCAGTACGATTTGCCTACCAAGCAGTTTATTCGCCACAGGTTCCGAGGACTTAAGCGATATTCTCTACCGGATGTTTCATATACGAACCGAGACCCTTCTGTTTACCCGCAAAGAATGTTCTTTGAATACCTTATATCGCATCATCACCAAACTTGATCAGGCTGAAAAGGAGGGAATTATTCTGTTGCATCGCCCTTCGGACCTCCATAGTCTTAATATGATGATGGATGAGCGTGACGAATTGATTTATCAAATCAAAGAAAAAGCCATCAATCGATTTAATGAATGGTTGGAATTTCATCCCGAGCTTCATGGATTGAGGGAACATATCAAAAATTACATTCTGCTAAATGACGATAAGCTTCCGGATAATATCGAATCAAACCTAGGTGCTGTCATTGAGGGATATAAACTAGATTTTCTATCTCGACAAGGATTGATTAGGGATTATGAACAGCAGATCGATCTCTTGGGTAAAATCCTGAACCGTCTTGAACAGAGGCAAGAAGCTTTATTTGATGAATTTGATACGATTGCCGATCCTAAAAATGTTCTTAGCTTCCCTATTGGAGAGTCGATTCCTGTGGATCAAACAGGCATCGAAATTGTCTGTAAACTTTATTTCGAAATGCTTACACGTTTTGAAAGACAGTTGCAAATCGCTTCTGATGGACATACGATGTTACACCGTGAAGAACTGGATGCTGTTCGAAAAGGTCTTCGGGACGAACTATGGGACAAGTATCAAAGCAATTTCCCCGCTCAAAGGGAGGTTTTTGACGATTACCTGCAGAATAAAGATACTCCTCAAACACAAGAATTTGTTAAATATCTCGCCAACATGCGGGAATCACGGCTAGGTCGTGTATTGTCGGATCAAATTGCCTTCTGGAAATATGCTTTAAGCAAAGGATTGCCCACGGCGCTTAGCGCTGCGGGACATGTGGGATATGAAAGATCCCGAAAAGAGAAGGATTTCGAAATCGTTCTTCCTTGCGAATATAATGGAACGCCAAAAGAGGGAACACGCTTCAAAAATGTGTGGGAAGGCGCTTTCAAGACTTGTCAATTTTACAGACAAAACTGGAATGACCCTGAGCAAACTAGACGACTTATTAACTTCGCATTAACAGCGGTAGACCCAAAAACGAACACGCCCGTTTATGATGAAACACTTAAACATTTATTTGGAAATATTGAAGATATTGATACATCCCAACCAGATAAATTGGCTTTGTATACTGAGCAGTTATTCAAAGGCAATAAAACTCATAGTCTGAAACTGATCCAGGGGTATTTGCGACATGTTGTCTTTCCTAATCAGCTGAAGCAAGATCCTGTGCAACTTACAAGCACTCCACAAGATCTTCTTAACGTCCCAAAACGTTCAAACGGATTTAGTGGTACTCGTGCCTATCATCACACATGGTCTTCACGAATTAAAAGCGAAGCGACTTCACATACAGATGCGATGAATATCGATCCCCTTACATCGATGGCCAATGCAAATGTGCTCATTATCCCTGATGATGCAGATCCAGTTACCTCTATGGCCAAAGAGGGTGTTGGGGGCTTTTCCGCTTCGATCGATGCCGGACCGATCTTTAAAGGTGTGGATAACTTTAACCACGCTAAGCAGCTTCTTACGGAATTCAATCAAGCCGGAGGAAAGAAAAAAGCGATTGTCTTTTATCAAGCTTCTGCTGATGGTTCGAGTCGTCTATACCTCTATAAATTAGGATTGGAAGCTCCTATACCTTTGCGTGACAGTCAAAAAGAAACTCTGCGTGAATCACTTGGGGAAGGGTTAACCTTTAGTGATCTTCTGACTACATTTGATCATGCCCATACTATAGGATCCGATATCTTTCAACCGGATGGATCTATTGCCTGGGTAACCATTGGAGATCAACTGACAAAAGATAAGCTCCTTCAGGCCGTAGCTAGGATGAGACGTTTAGCTGCAGGGAAACATTTTGTGAAGCCGGTGATGAAAGCCAAAATGGCAAATGAGATCGCAAAATACTTAAACAAATCTCCTGAAGAATTAACAACAAAAGATCTTGTTGTATTTGCAGAACATGTCCAAACACAAAAAGAAATTCCTGTGAATTCAAATAGTATGAGGGAAAAACTCTTGTTTGAACTTAAGAAAGAAGTGCGCCATCAACGACTCCATGCGAAGAACCCTGAAGAGCGCAGCGCTATCTATGAAAAATATCGATCTAATTTAGTGACAGTGCAACCAAAATCATTGTTTGCTCAATTTGGAGCGATCAATCGAACTGTCAGTACGGATGAACTGCTGCATAGGGAAGCTGAACAAATTGGCACTGAACTCCATGAATTGAAAGTGGATCGAAAAGAAGGAATTGCATGCATTTGTCGACAAAGCACTTAGAGAGGTGCCTATGTCTAAAACGATGACTGAGCCTTATGAACATGACGAGGCTGCTGTTGAAATTGAACAAGCCCAACAGCAAGAGGTGATGCAAGAGGTTAGACAGGCAGCAGAACTCGGAAGAAAAACCTCCAGAAAGGAACAAGCATGGCCGCAGAATCTCGATGCCCCTGGATTATTCGATGCCGTTCCGGTAGGAGTAACAAACGAAGCGGCCCCTGCAGTTCATAGTTTAGAGAGTTGCCATTCTGAACTCAAGGGGTTATTTCATCAGAATCTATTAATCAGCAGCAATGCACTCAAGTCTTTTGAAGATAATCCAAATCCTTTTTTGACATTAGATCAAAAACCGTTGCATCATCTCCTGCTTGTTAAAGAAGTTGATGGAACGACGAAGTTGGTAATATTGTCTGTAGAGGAATCAAAAATGTTCGTTGACCTTCTCAAACAAAACCATGTGCGTCAGTTTATGTTGATCGAACCATCGGGAGAGACAGTGAAAAGTGGAGTAAATCCTGAATTTAGTTCTCCGGAGGTACTGATTCAGGCCCTATTTTTGCAAGGGGATGCCAAACGCCTTGCCAAAGAGCCCTATATCCAACATCTTAGCAAATGGATCGGTCAGTCTGACAGCCCAATGATCTATCGTAATCTTTTTGAAAGGATCGTCAGTTTCAGAAGTCAAGACCTCGAGACTTTCTTAAGTTCCAAGAAACTCCAAAGGGCTCTCATCGGCAAATAAAAAAATAGTTTATCTATTTCATGAGGGCTGAAAGCCTGGTATTTTGGATTGACCACTCCCCGCCTCCTAAATAACTAATAGACGTTAGGCAACCAATTTTCAACGCAGAGACGGGGAGGTCCGCAGAGACGCTGAGGAAGAAAAAGAGAAAAACAATCATTTTCTTTCTCCCCGACTCCGCGGACCTCCCCGTCTCTGCGTTGAAAATTGATTGCCTAACGTCTATTAGTTATTTCCCGGTAAAGCTATATCTGTTCTGGTCTTTATTGTCACAATTGCATATAATCTTTAGCTATGAGCGTAAGAGATATCATAATTTTAGGATGTTCGAGCCAGCACCCGACTCGATACAGAAACCATGGGGCCTATCTGGTCCGTTGGAATGACGAAGGCTTCCTCTTTGATCCAGGCGAAGGAACGCAACGACAATTTATTTTTGCCAATGTCGCCCCAACAGTCATCACCCGAATTCTTATCTCCCACTTTCACGGCGACCATTGCCTCGGCCTCCCCTCCATTTTAATGCGCCTAAACCTCGATAAAGTTACCCACCCCATCCATTGCTACTACCCCGCAAGCGGAAAAAAATACTTCGACCGCCTGCGCTATGGAACCATCTATCACGAACTCATCAACGTCGTTGAACATCCTGTGACTCAGGCAGGAGTCGTTCATGATGACGGACGCTTTAAAATCGAAGCTACCTACCTCGAACACAGTGTGGAAAACCTAGCCTGGAGAGTCACCGAAGCCGACACACGTAAATTCGAAGAAACCAAACTCAACGAACACGGCATTCGCGGTCCCCTGGTCCGCGAATTGATCCAAAATGGAAAAATCACTGTCAACGGACAAGACATCTTGGTCGATGATGTTAGCTGGATTCGCAAAGGCGATAGCATCGCCGTCGTTATCGACACTCGTTATTGCCAAAACGCCATCAATATCGCTAAAGGCGCCAAAATCATGATTTGCGAGAGCACCTACCTCGAAGAACATGCTGCCCTAGCAAAAAATCATTTTCATCTTACAGCAAAACAAGCGGCTACTATTGCAAAAAATGCCGGTGTCGAAGAATTAATTCTCACCCATTTTTCAGCTCGCTATCTTAATGGCAAAGAATTCCTCAAAGAAGCTCGCTCCGTATTCCCCAACACCCATGTGGCTGAAGATTTAAGAACCTTCCCTTTCAAAAAATAGCCACGAAGTTCACGAAGAAAACGAAGGACACGCGAAGATTTAAGAATACATCTTTTTCTTCGTGCACTTCGTGGACATGTACAAAAATAGATTTTTCGACTATATAAGAAGTAAAAAGAGATGAAAAAACCTTGTTTACAAACGCCTGCAATCAATTTTTTAATCACCTGAAAAACGTGAAAAACGCTTCGGAGCATACTCTGCGAAACTATGCTATCGATCTACATACCCTCCAAGAATATCTTGAACGCGAAAATAATGGAGAAATTGCCCTTGATAAAATCGATCGCAAAGACATCCGAGGCTTCCTCGCCTACCTCAGCTCCAAACATAGCAGCAAACGTACAATCGTTAGAAGGCTGTCCTCCACCCGAACTTTCTTTAAATTTCTTTTCTCCGAGAAAGTCATCCCTCATAATCCTACAGAAGAATTGGAGACTCCGAAAATCGAAAAGAAAATCCCTTATTCCCTGAATTATGACCAAGTCGAACAACTTTTCAACATGCCCGATATCTCTACCTACATCGGACTCCGAGACCGGGTGATCATGGAACTATTTTATAGCTCAGGAATACGTGTCAGCGAACTTGTCTCTTTAAATCGTACCGATTTAGATAAAAGCAATCTTCTTTTGAGAGTTCGCGGGAAAGGAAAGAAAGAACGGATTGTCCCGATCACAAAAAATGCGGCCGACTGGATCACCAAATATTTAGAACATCCGGAACGCTATCTTGAAATCGATGGACATGAGGCTGAGGTGGATCCCCAGGCTATTTTTTTAAATCGATTAGGGACACGGCTGACAACACGATCTGTAGACAGAAAGTTTGACAAGTACCTGACGGCCAGCGGCCTTGCAGGGAAAGTGACCCCCCACACGATTCGGCACACGATTGCGACTCATTGGCTCGAAAGGGGCATGGATCTTAAAACCATCCAAACCATATTGGGACATACTTCCCTGGCAACTACAACGATATACACGCAAGTCAACCCAACCCTCAAGAAAAAGGTCTTCGACGCCGCTCACCCTAGAGCGAAATAGCTTCTTACCACTGAGATCACAGAGATCAAAAATCCGAACTCTGTGGGTTCTTTTGGGCTCTGTGATCTCAGTGGTGAATTGAATTATGAAGAAGAACCCCACAACTCTTGGAGGCGGCTGTCTCGACCGCAATTGTAGCGGTAAAACTTATAACGTATCGGGTTCTTTTTGTAGTACTCCTGATGATACTCCTCCGCCGGATAAAATTTCGTCGCCGGTAAAATATCTACCAAAATCGGTTGCACCTTATTAGCCGCTATGATCGCTTCCTTAGACTTCTCTGCTAGCTCCTTCTGTTTTGCGTTGTGATAAAAAATCACCGGACGATACTGCTTCCCAGTATCACAAAATTGTCCGTCATTCCGCGTAGGATCCGAATTGTGCCAAAAGGCATCTAAAAGCTCCTGATAACTCACAACACTGGGATCAAAATTAACAAGCACAGACTCAACATGACCCGTTGTCCCCGAAGATACTTCCTCATAGGTCGGATTGACCTTTTCTCCGCCTGTATAACCCGCAGTAGTCGATATCACCCCCTTAATTTGATCAAAATCGTGCTGCGTGCACCAAAAACACCCCGTAGCAAAGGTAGCTTCCTCAGCTTGCGCCGTAATAAAATAACAAGTTAACAAAATCAAAATGGCTTTGAACATAAATCACCTCTCTTATAAGGTTATTCTTGACTTTTGCGATTATAAAAACAAAGATAAAATTATAAAAAACCAAATAGAGGAAAAGATGAAATTTTTTATCCTGTTCATTTTCAGTATGTTAACATTATTTCAGGTTGCAGCTATGAATACCGAAGCCGAATGTTTGCCCGAATATCAATTCGATGGCAAAAAAATAACCCTCACCGAAAAAGAATGGAAAGAAAAATTAACTCCCGAACAGTTTTACATCCTGCGGGAACATGGCACTGAAAAACCCTTTGAAAATCTCTATGACACCAACAAAGCAAAAGGAATCTATGTCTGTGCAGGTTGCGCCCTTCCCCTATACAGCTCTCAGGCAAAATATGATTCCGGAACGGGCTGGCCAAGCTTCAAGTACCCCCTTTGCAAAAATAATGTCACACTCACCGAAGAAGGCTTTTGGTTCTTAAAAAAAACAGAGGTTTCCTGCAGTCGTTGCAGAGGACACCTCGGCCATGTTTTTGAAGATGGTCCCGAACCTTTAAAACAAAGATACTGCATGAACTCAGCGGCCTTAAAATTTATTCCAAAATGAAGATTTATCGGTGAAGAATAAATTTATAAAATATCTACCCATTTTCCTCATTCTCATCGGAATGGGGATTATCTATTTTTCAGGAGCTGCCAACTCTATTTCTTTTGAGTCCCTTCGCACCTATCACGAGACTTTAAAAACTTTCGTTGAACTGCATCCGATTGGTGTGCCGATTATTTTTTGTCTCGTTTATATCACTTCGACTGCTTTGTCCATTCCCGGAGCTGTATTTTTGACTCTCTTGGGAGGTTATTTATTCCCCCAGCCCTTTAGCACAATTTATGTCGTCATTTCAGCAACTTGTGGGGCAACCCTTATCTTTTTGGCCGCCCGTACGGCACTCAAGGAGTTATTAAAGAAAAAATCAGGACCTTTTCTAAAAAAAATGGAAAAAGGATTCCAAGAAAACGCTGTCAGTTACATGCTTTTTCTACGATTTGTCCCGTTATTTCCCTTTTGGCTCGTCAATATAGCCCCCGCATTTTTTGGGGTATCTCTCGCCACCTTCTTTTGGACCACTCTGATAGGTGTTGTTCCGGGAACCCTGGTTTTTACCCTTGCCGGGGGTGGATTGGAGCATCTTTTTGAATCAAATGAGCCATTTTCCCTCAATTCAGTATTTAATACTGAGATCAAATTTGCCCTTCTTCTCCTAGGCATCACCGCCTTGATCCCTATATTTTTGAAAAAACTAGGCTTCAAAACATTTTTCTTTAAATAATCTTAATACAATCTTGGTATCATACATATTTAAATAAGCGTTGAAAGATTTTATAAAGAATAGTGTTAATTACAATTTTAATTTGATTAGGGTGATTAAAAATGAATAGAATAAATGATTTTCAAATAGATCCGGCTTTATTGGCCTACACCGGAAAGTCTCCCCTGCAGGTCTATGTAAAAAGAAAAAAACCAAATCCGGATAATGGCAGAACAACCTACTCGATCAAACCTATCCGTGCTGAAACACGACTATTCCGCTGGCTGCAGGAAAATTCTACCTTTTTCAATTCGATCATCACTTTTTTTCTATCCATTGGAATAAAGAAAAATGATCGGTGCACAATTCTTCAGGATTATAAAATCAATCCGAAGAATTCCATCGCCGAAAATTTTAATGAGCTTATCGCTAAAATTACTAAATCAAACCCTCATGTCAGAGTCAAAAAGATTTTAAATGGAGCGATCCGTGGAGTCGTCTCAAATTCCGAAATTTCAGAATCACGAAAATTGGAAATTATAATGGGAACACTTTCTACCAAGCATCAAGGTACAATTCTTCAAAAACTTAAAAAATATCCAACGATAGAATTTGGAGTTCTCAATCAAATTGTTAATAAAACGCCGTCTACAGACCCTTTATATAAAATGGCCTACGCAAAGCTTCAAGAAACCATTAAATTTGAATTAGTATATGGAAGTTGTCACGTTAAAATTTACTTGCCTATGGTTAAAAGAGCAACCAGAGATGGTTCTTGACCGTTTTACAGACCTTTATTACAACTCCAATTTTAATGAGATTAAAATTATTGCATTAGATAGCGAATTCAATGAATTAGAAGCATTAGATCACGGAGGACCTAGTCGCCAATTTATGACCGATCTTTTTGAAGGTCTGAAGGAAAAATCGCGAAAGTTCAAGAGAACTAAAACTGGGTTCCTTATGCCTCACGGTGATTCACCGATGACAAAGAGAGAAGAAAATCTCTATGAAAATATTGGAAAACTCATGGGGCTGTGCCTAACATCGGGCGGTAAGTTATTAACAGGCCAAATCTTTGATCCTGCTTTGTTTAAGGTGATGGAGGCTACCACATCTAATCATCTCCTAAGAGCGCTTGAGGATTTACCTAAGGAATATGTAATATTTTTACTTAGGGTAATGAAAGAAATGGAAATGAAATCAACTTTTGAATTTTATGACGTAACGAAATGGAATTGTTCCGATGAAAGATTAAAACGAATGTTTGAGTTTGTCTCTCTTATGGGATATGAAATTCCAAGCTTACAAGGAAAACCGAGTGTTAATGAACTTAGAGCTAATTTTGATTTAATTCAGAATATAGTTAAAGACTTTCTTTACGATATTGCATCAACAGATTCTACGCTTCCTCGCATCTTCAAAATTTGTCAGGGTATTGCTCAACATTGTACTTCTTCTGCTTCTCAACCTTGGGGTAAGGATCCCACAGAAATTTCCAACAATATCCAAGGACAATTCTCTAAAGACATTGTAAAGGATGTACTTGCCTGTAGACCAACCTCTGAAGGCTATGAGTTTAATTCTAAAACTCGAGATTATTTTTTTAAATGGATAAGCGAGAGTTCTACAGAAAAAGTGCAAAAATTCTTAAAAGTTGCCACAGGATCTAATACAATTTCGAAAACTGTTGGCATTAATCTCAACGTAGGGAATATGCCTATTGATAATCTTCCCATCTATCACACTTGCCAGCAGCAAATTGATATTCCTGAATACGGTGAATATGAAACTTTTAAGCAAAAGCTTGAACAGAGTTTTGGATGTTTGGACGATGGCGCTTTCCAAGAAAAGTAAGGAAACTAAAGTAGGAGAGTTCGAATTATTAATAGGTGCTTGAAACTGAGATCAGTTTTATGGATAAACGAACTTAGTTTTAAGTAGTAACAGAAATTTTATATTTTACTAATGATTTTTTTCTATCCACTAAAATGAGCTCAGTTTCAAGTATCTGGTTCAAATTCTTACTCTCTGTGTTCTCTGTGCACTCTGTGTTTAAAATCAGTTTTTATATAACAAGTATTTTGAGAGCCCGAGGCCCTCATTACGATAATCCGAAAGTTTTAAGCTTTTTTATTGTCGTAGTGTAGTCAACGTGATGGAGAGTGTTGATTTTGAAGCTTTTTGCAACGTCGATGAACATTTGGCGATCGTCAATATAAAGGATCTTTTCCGCAGGAACTTGGGAGATGTCTAAAGCTAATTGATAAATGCCCTTATCGGGCTTTCTCATATGCACATAACATGAAGAAACAAAAGCATCCACAAATGCTGTTATTTTAAATTTCTTGATTCTGTAAGCATTTAATTCACGGCATTCATTGCTTACAACAAAAATCTTAAGTCCATATTTCGTCTTTAGATGTCTGATTAACTCAAGCATTTCAGGATAAGACTTTGACTGATCAAACATAAACTTCTTAAATTGATTACGAGTAAAGGGGCGTTTCTTGTAAAAAACAATTCGATCGAGATATTCAGTGAGTGTAAGCCTACCCTCTTCAAAGGTCTCAAATGTTAAGTGGTGCCGGTTATCCAATTCTTTCAAGTCAAGACCGAAAGTCTTGGCAGCTAACGCACGTGTGGGACCATCCCATCCGTTTGTGAGCAAGACTCCACCAATATCTAAAAACAAAGTTGTAATAGCCATAACACTAAAATCGCTAAACATGGATTTTTCCACAATGTATTCTTTTTGTTTCTTTCATTAAAAACAGGAATTTACCATAATGGCTGTTCAATTGGTTACTTATGGATCATGTTAAATCCCAATATTTATTATACTGAAAGAAGACCCGACTACACTTGCGGCGGGATCAAAAAGAAAATCAATGAACGCTCTCCCGTAAAATCACCCGTTTCAAGAAGCGCCCGTTTACTTCAAATCTTTCAGAACATTATTCAATCGATTCCTTTGCCATCCATTCTATTGAGAGAATTTCCTTTAATTGTTCAAGACTGGCGTATCTCATCGCGCGGAAAAGAAATTCTTGGAATGCCTCAAGACAAAAAAATGCATTGGGGCGGCATTCCCTATTGTGTTTTAGGTAAAGAAGTTCATCAATGGTTGCAGGAATTTGAAAACATGATTGGTAGGTCATGTATTGAGGCAGAATATATTGTAGGGAGCGCTGCCGCGTACGTCGCCGGGCAGCCACTTCTAAGAGAGGCCCTCGACACCTTCTTATTAAATATTCCAGATAATCACCCAAAAAAAGCAAAGTTTTTTGCTAAAATGGTGGGTAAGATAGCCCAAAAGGAATTTTCTTTTGCAGATGTCGATTTAAGGATCAAAGTGAGTTCCAATTATCCTTTAGAGAAATTGCAAAGTCAAATTAATCAATTGAAAGGATGTCGTACGGACCTTTTTGATGGTAAAGTGCTTATTGTATATGTCGGGGAATTAGAGGAAAAAGCTTTGGACATTGTCATTTATACGGAACTCGATACGGAGAGTGCCTTTAACTTAGATGATTTTAAAGTAGATATTTTGAGATCGAATTTTGAAAGAAATCAAATTGTATTCCATAGTACCAACCCATGGAAATGGTGGATGGGTCATACCTTAGGACTTCTTGAGGATAATACTGGGGACGGTTTTCGTTGTCTCCCAAGACTCTTATGGCAGCTATCCAAGAGTAAAGTCAGCATTCAAAAGACCGAAAGCGCGATTTTTCCACTTTGGATCGAAAAAATGAACTACAAATTAAAATTGGATAAAACGGCTCTCAGAACTCAGTGTGAAAAACACCAACAGAATCATGAACGGCTTGTTCCCCTTGCAAATTGCTTATTGCGTCTTAGATTGCAGCAACTCATAAGAAATAATTCTTCGGAATTCCATTTCACTCTGAAAGAAGCCGCAAACACACCTATTCACAAAACTGACCCGTCATTTATCAAAGCACTTTTCCATGTAATGCAGGAAAAAGGATCCAATATTGCAGTCGTTCACGCTCTCATCGAGTGCATTGCTTATCTGGCTTTATATGAAGCTTGGAATAAACCCTTTGAAGTTAAGTTGGTAAAGCATGAAGGAGAATGGGTACAAAGGATACGTTTTAGGGGGACTTTTGGAAAAAGAGATCTTCTAGTTCGCTTTAACATTCCCGCTTCCTTGGATCTATTGAACAAGGCGAGCAAAGACCAATGGAAAAAGATGAGAGTCATCATCCATTCGCTTTGGTTTGATGAATTGAATCAAAGGGAAGAAGGACCCAAATACAAAAGAAAACTCGAAAAGTTGGCAGCTTTTCCTAGCGCAATCTTAGAAATAAGAAAAAAAATCTTTGAAAAGACAAGCCTTAAAAGAGGGGATGTTGATTTAGCAAAGCAGCCTTCTTTGGCATCATTAGAAATATCTTGGAGCCAGAAAGTCAAATATCTTCTAGAGGTTGGAAAAATCGTCTTTAATCATTATCACCATGATCTGTCGATGAGATACCAACTGTGCTGGAAAATTGTTTACAAATGTATTGAACTGAGAGGTTTTTATCAAACAGCAGAATTCGTAAAAATACTTCGTGAGGACAAGGAAGAACCTATTGATGGATATACCTCTCTTTTTGCGCATGTGATTCAGAAGGACTGTGATAGTTATCTCTTGTATCAAGCATGCAGTCCATTTCCTACTATATCCGAAGAGAAGTGGATGGAACTCTCCCAATCAAAAAGTAAAATCCCTTTTCTTCTAAGCTTAATGAATGAAATGGACATTTCTGCAGAATTATTTTTGGAAATGCTCCGATTGCTCAAATTTAAAAATCCGGAAATAGGCGAAAAAGCACTCTGTAAAATTTTAGTCTACGATAAAACCAGAGCGTGTAAATGGATTATAGAGAAAGACAAACCCGCGTTTAATTCAAATGAATACTGCGCGCTTGTAAGTCAGTGTATTATTTCTTCCAAAAACTCCTTTAGTTCTGCGTGGATTAAAACCTACCTCATTTTAAGAAATTTCATGGCTTCAGAGGTGGAAAAGATCACCTTGTGTAAATACCTCCTTTCAAAACCGTTAGCGGCACAAGACAAGGCGAAAATTCTACAAAAGCTGGAAATAAAAGAACCCTACTTATGGCAAATTGTGGCTAATGAATACATAAGCCAAGGAGAAACCTGGCCGGACTTTTTAGATTATGAATCCTTAGTCAAGTGGTATCAAATCATAAATAATGCTGATGACACCCCTTTGGTCGAAGAAACTCTTTTAAAAATTAAACCACCTCCAATAGGGACTAAAGATACCGTACGAGGTCTTGTGCTCGTTAGAATATTAAAAAATTGGGGAAAAACAAAAAAACCGGTAGATATCGAAATATTAAAAAAACTGGATTTATCTAAAGGAATCCCATGGGAAGAGGTAATTTCTCAATCCTACACAGGGGAAGATATTCTAAGAAAACTCAATAATGTTTCTCTACCCTTATATTCAGCTCTTTTTAGAGCGATTAAACCCACTGAACCTTTTTATGCAACCTTTTGGGTTAACATGATTCTAAAGAAATTCCCGGAAGGTAAGACTACCGAATTATTGGATGCTCTCAACTATCCCGTCATGACTGAATGCTTGCAAATCGATCCAAAAACTTCACTCGCCCTCTACAAGAGAATTGCAAATTTCAAAGATGGGATCCAATTTATTTATGATAATTTAGAAAAAACACATGTGGACCAAGAACTTCTTTATAAGATGATTGAAGCCTGTGTTGATTTCGACGATCATGGCGTCATGGGCACAATGATATTTATGAAATTTTATAATCCAGACTCTCATAAATGTAACATTCCCTTCAAAAAGCAGTTAGCCCAACTTGTACAAAAGATTTTCAACAACCCACAAGGAGATACTGAAGCTGCTGTAAGAATACAAAAAATTATCAAAGAACTTGCAAATCCGCAAAAGCTTCCTTGCAAAGAACACCTCACCCGGCTTATCCAACACAATGCGACCGATTGGGCTATCGATATAGTCAATAAAGCCTCACCATCCGATCTCGAATCAATCCCTCCTCAAATATACTCTCGACTTCTAAATTGCACAAAAGATTTAGATAAACGATGCCGTCTTCTGGAAAGTTGTCAGGTGTTTTCAGAAGCAGTCCGAAAACACTGGGAACTCCTAGCTGAGCAGGATCCCATTGTATTATCCACAGCAATAAGGCTTCTTCAATCAGTTCAAAAGCTCAAAGTGCCGGATGAAAAAGTTCATAAACTCTTTGTTTCCGCTGTAGAAGTAAAGCAAAATACAAAAATCATTCTCAATGAACAGACATGTAGATATCTTTTGGATATGCTCCCCAGAATTGCCTTCGATAACGCTTGTGTTCTATGGGAAGCGCTAAAAAAATCAAAAAGTATCGATAAATCTAATCTTTGGATGACAGGAGTCGATATTCTTCAACGGGATCCTAAAACAACCCATTATCGAGTTCTCAGCTGGATCATACAAAACCATTCAGGACAGCCGATCGATAAACTTTTTACATTCCTACAAAATGTTATTAAACATCCTTTAGAAACCCGTATTCACTCCCTTATTTTTCCTTTAGTGAAACAAGAGGCCCTGAAAAAAAATATGAACGCCTCGGCAATATACTGGGCCTTAAACTGCGATATCGATATCAGTATGGAGGAGCTTGATGCTCTAAATCCAACCTTGGAACAATATCGAAAAACTTTGCAACGGCTTGCCGATAATCATCGAAGAGAAAAATTTGCTAATCCTGCGTTTCTTTCTTTACTAAACGTCCTTTTTTCTTTTAGAAAAATCTTAACTTATACAAATCTTGAAGATGAACTAAACACTTTCTCAAATCTCCTCTATGAACTTCTGGCTGATTTCATTCCTAACACTGTCAAAGAAGATAGACTAAAATGGGCATTTCGCGCCTCGAATGTTTTGCTATGCGAAAAGCAGTATCTTCCCTTCTCGAAGCAACTTCAGAGACTTTGCAGTGTTGTTTTGGATCACGAATTTGTCATGTCAAACGAGGATAAATGCACGCTACTTCTTTTCATGAAGCAAAATCATGTTTTGACGGATGAATTGTGGAAGTTGATTACTCCCTTAGCATGCAGCAATAACGAAAGTTATTTTGGGTATGCCATCATGGGGATAGCCGATCTGAAAAATATTGACAAATGTCCAACTTCAATCATTTTCCACAGTTGGAAATTTCCTCAATTTATACCCAAACTTATATCGAATATAAGCAAAATGAAAGATCTGCCAAGAAGAGACTATTTTAAAGGAATTCTACTGAGTTCTCTTTTTATTCATACGCCGACAAAAGAATTAGCCTTAAAATTTATAGATTATCTATTTCCTACCTTTTGCTACCTTGAGCAGCATTCACGTAGAGGAGTTACAGGAATGGGTAATATTGCGAATCCACGAAAATCCCTATAATGTGGTGAATAATAACGGAACCCCTAGCTTCGAACTGTTCTCTAGATTTATTTTGATAACTTTTATCACTTCAAAACCTAGTATTTTCTTCGATGAAGAAGTGCTTGGGGCATTTTTGGTGGCCATCTCTAGCTTCCCAAAAAACTTGATCCTTCAATTATATTTCTGTAGGATCATCGGCTATACGGCACTGGATTATGCTAATAACGCTTCAGGTTTTCAAGCTTTGACTTATCTCAAAACAATAGCCTTTGAGGAGGAATATTCCGTAAAGCGGGGAGACCCAAATGAAATTTTCCTGTGTGATTTATACCGTTTGATGGCACAATTAATGATAAAATTTACTCCGAATCACAAAGCGGAACATTCGAAATTAGCTTCATTAATTTTGAAGGTGAACAACAATAATTATCCTGAAAGAGAACATTTAAAATTAGAGTCCTATAGAGCCTACTTAACTTTAACCGCTGATATGGATGGATTTTATGCTTTTCTTCCAAACTTAAAATCGATATCTATTACGGAAGCCATCATACAACTTTGCAATAATCCTCATCCTGATAATATTGATAAAGCATATAAGCTTTTATTAGATGGAACTCATAATGTTCTTCATCTATATGAAAATAATCTTCGGGAAGCCAATAAACACTTTGTTCGAGCTATCTTAAAAAGCACTCATGAAAAAAATATTTCCTCACAAATAACCCAACTATTTTTACATCTGTGCAATCCAAAAAAAATTGATTGCTTTGAACAATCCAAAGAAACGATTGAAGACCACCTTTTTAAACTTTGCCAATGTTATGAAAATTCACGGGGAGGTCCAATCGATAAAACAAAAAAACGATACACAACGTCTGCCAATCCCGAAACCATCCGAGCCATACGCTTAGAGTTAGTCCATTTCAACATTTCTGAAATTTTAAAATCCAACCATATCTATTTACCAAGCCTGATAGGGTTACTCAATATTTCGGTTTTTATATTTCTAGCAGCAACTTATGCTAAATATCCTAACGAATTAAAAAGGATAAATGAACTTCTTATAGAGGGCTGCCTTCATGAATGTCCAAAAAATGACTTCAAACGCCATGCCGAAATCGCCGTCCTCCTTTGCAGCCACCCTTATTTCCCTATCGACCCATGGCTTCCTTTCTTTGCTGAAAATGACCAGGAAGAACTTTTTAATACTGTTAAAATAGCCAGATTTTATAGCGATACCCTCCAAAAATGCCGAGGGAATCGAGCACAACTTCTTGAATTAAGTCCAACTCACGATAAATCGGAACCACCAAAAAAACCTTATCAGTATGATGCTCAATTAGCCTCAAAATACCAATGGATTAGAGAAACTATTAAGGTCTTTAAAAACGAACCCTACGATGGTGATACATTTAAATGGATGAACCATATCCAAATGGAATTAGTCCATTGTTTATATCTTTCATCAAAAGCTGCATCCATTGAGTCGATAACAACCGGCGTTCTTTCTATTTTGGAATTAGTCATCAGCATCAATGGACTCATTTCTAGACAAAATCCCGCTTTCGCAAATGCTTGGATAGGCACCTTCATTAATGAATTAGATCCTTTATTCGACTGTGAGTTCAATAAATGGTTCCTTAGCATCATTGATGAAAAATTGCAAATCCTCATCACTCTTGAATTACTTCCCTCTCTCCCGCTAATAGAAATATTCAGCGGCAAGTTGAGCCAAGAACATAAAAATAGGAACTGCATTGATGCCCTCCACAAACTGCTATCTTTAGGTTGTCAAGAAGACCATATCATCGATAAAGCCCTAATCCATTTGAACAAACTCGAAGACAAAACGATGATCATGCCATCTAACCGTGCGATAAAAATGCGATCCGTAATTTACGAAGTCGTCTCAAATGTCGATTACATCATAAAATTTGAACTGATCTACACGATAGGCATCAAGAGGATTTTAGAGCGACTTAAACAGAATAACGACAAAAAGTTATTCATCCAACAATTGCGTGATTTCAGGCTGAGAACTGAAACTACTTCTATACGTTTTGATGTAACAAGTCATTTGCCGGAAAAAGTATTTGCCTTATTTTATGAACAAATTGAATTCCTTGTGGACGAAGAGATCATAACAGAGGTCATGGATTTACTGCTTATTCTGTTTCAGTTATTAAAAATGAAAGAGCATGAATCCACATATGCTTTTGCTAATGCTTTAAAGGATTATATGATGCTAGCCGTATTGAGGGGTCGCGATACCAAATTCCCATCGAGCAATAAATATATCCTGACGATAAGGCAGGCTATGTTAACCGGATTTTCTATAGGCAATGCAGAGTTTTTCACGAATTTTGATAAGATACCGAATTTATTAAAATGTTCTTTCTTGATTCAAGACGACTATGAAAAATCCTCATTCATTCAAGCGTGCATTTCAAAAAGTACAACGGACGCTTTATTTTGTAATGTATATGTGAAGGTATTAAATGAAGTCATTCAAGATATGGAGTATTTTATTAAAATCTGCCCTGAGAGGAAAGAATGGTACCATAATAAGTTAACATCTGCTGCAAAAGAGATAGGAGTAATCCAAGAAGCCAAAAGTCTAGGGGTTTCATTTCTTCATAATCCTGTCATTAAATACTGAATCGGTGCATAGGCTTCTTTGGTCTACAGAGAAGGACATTACCCACATCTTTTTCTTGACTTCGCAAATGTCGCAGTAGAATCAGTCGCTCTTCGCGATGCGCTCCGAGCTCTATGGTAACCCCCTTGATCTACCCCGGGTTCCGATGCGTCACCCGGGGCTCTAATGGATACGTCCTCGCGATGCGCTTCGGACTCATGAAATCACGTAATTATTCCATAATCGTGAAATGACTTAATTATTCCTGAGTCCGGAGCGCATCGCGAGGACGTATCCATTAAAGCCCTGGGTGACGCATCGGAACCCGGGGTAGATCAAGGGTTACCATAGAGCTCGGAGCGCATCGCGAAGAGCGACTGATTCTACCGCGACATTCGCAACGTCAAGAAAAAGATGAGGGTACAAAAATGATATCAAAATAGTTTGGTATTTATTTCTAAATGATGTATAATTCCACTCCCTTAACTAACAAAATATTGGATAAAATATGTTTAACAAATTATGCCTTACCCTTACTTGCCTTACCTTATTCACAACCCTAATCCATGCCCAAAATGAGGAACAAATGACAAACTTTTCAGTCGTCGAAAAAGAACACATCGCCATCATCGGAATTTCTTGCAAAACCTCCAACGCTCCTGGCGCCGCAATGGTTGATATCCCTCAACTCTGGGGCAGATTCTACGCCGAAAATATCATCAGCCAAATCCCAAACAAATTATCTAATGATGTCATAGGTCTCTACTGCGATTACGAAGGCGATTTCACCCAACCCTATTCCCTTGTCATTGGATGCCCCGTAAGCACATTAGACGACATTCCTGAGGGTATGGTAGCCAAAGTTATTCCAGAAAGCTCCTATGCAGTTTTCCAAGCTGTTGGCGAA
Source organism: Waddliaceae bacterium (assembly GCA_963822595.1). Taxonomy (GTDB): domain Bacteria; phylum Chlamydiota; class Chlamydiia; order Chlamydiales; family Waddliaceae; genus CAVRUH01. The sequence goes on from CAWGIG010000001.1 coordinate 451,796, forward strand.
CGCCCAAAAAGCATCATCGATACATGGGGAATCATCTGGAAAACGGATCTTAAACGCACCTACACGGGCGATTACGAACTGTATACCCAAGATAGCACAACCGAAATCTTCATTGCGATTGAATAAACTATTTTTTTAATGGATCTATTCTGTGTAGTGTCAGAATAGTTCGATTCGTATGGTCAGATTTTGCAATAATGGGGGAAACGTAATGCTGCGTTCCCTCATTACTGAACACGACACCCTTTCCTTGCTGCGGAATAAAAGTCTGCACAGGCTCTTCACCTATCTTAAAAAGGAATTCTCCTCCGTCCCATGAGGCTTGATCGTCTATAAGCACAACCATAGAATGTGTTCCAGTATCATTGTGCCATTTTATAGGACCTACCTCTTGCCCTTTTTTAAGGTTAAAGTGCTGCATAATGGTAATCCCCATAAGCTGCGTGCTGTTAAGCCAGCCTAATTGCATAGCCATGCATTCCATTGCCTTATGGAAGATTTTGTGGACACGATCATATCCGGGATAGCTCCTATAAACCTCAGTGACTCTTTCAGAAGTGATTTTTCCTTCTCCATCGAATTCAACCTTAAACCAAGTGTTCCAATGGATAACAAATCTGTAATCTTCAGGAAGTTGTTTAACGAGACCCCTTCTATTGTAACTACGCTCAAAAAAGAAATTTTCGTCAGGTTGCTGTCCCAGGAAATGACTCAGCGTCGAAGTTTCATCGACGCTAAGCACATCTAGTTGCTTGCAGAAAGCTAAGTTCAACATATTAGTAGTTATTTTCTGCTGGTTCACCCTCGAATTTCAGAAATTGTCCCAACCCTAGAATTGTTTTTGTTTTATTGTCAAAAAGAATGACTCCGAACGGAACCTCTATCTTAAATTCAGGATCGCAAGACTCGCATCCCGAAGGGGAATAAGAGGCAGCTGCTACTTGAGCTCCGGCTTCATCCACTTGAAATTGCACTTCTGACACTAGCTGCTTTGTGCTAATGAGCATTCCAGCTCCAGCTTCCACAAGTGACCCGTTCCAATCTGCACCGACAATAGCTTGTACGATACGTTCCGATGACAGTTCCTTAAATAGATCTGTTTTATCTTTTACATTGAATTTAGGAATTCCTATTTGCAAAGCATCTTGAGGTTGAGCCTGCTCATCAAAGTTTTCGATCATCTCCAAAAGATTCTCTCGAGTCATAAATGATTTCAAGTTGGCTGCAGCCTGAGCGCCATTAAGATCCCATCTGCTGCCACAGTTGACAACCAATAAAGAAGTATCGCCATGGAAGGGAAGTTCGCAAATGGTAACGTGATTTTTCCAATCTGAATACAAGCGTAGCCCATCGATACCTAGATTCATCATGGTAAACTTCACTTTAGTCCCATCAGAATTGTGGAAGGTTTCTACGGAGTTATCTTGTTCATCAAAAGGAAGTTTCCAACTTCCTTGGAAAAGGGCTGCAGTCACTAACATAAGCACTGTTCGATCTGGAAGGTTGCCCTCAACAAGATTTTTGATTTTGCCTTCTGTCTCCTTTTCAACCCATGCATTTGTCAATGATTGAGCCTCACCATTATTTCTAAAGCTAATTTGGACAGGTCGGTATTGTCCGAGCCTCAACTCTGTTTCAACTGGGATCGTTACATCTTCGCGGGTTATCACAGCTTGTGATTGCTTATAGAAAAATTTGTTTGCAGTTATAGCTGATTTTTCAAGCTCTGCAGCCTGAGAAACCGAACGAGAACTAAGGTTGTCAATCCATTTTCCGAAGGATGCATGGTAATCGCCTTTAACTTCATTCGTTCTGAGAAATGCATCAAGAGCAATTTTAGCATCTGCAGGGGCCCCTGCATCAAGCATTCCGAATGCAGCGAGGATATTTGGAGTAAAGAAAACAAAGTTTTTGTGTATAACAGAGCGTCTGTCAGCTAATTTTGAACAAAGATCAGCAGATGCTGAGTTAATAGCTCTAACAAAATCAGGTGCAAGATTTACATCTTGTTGACTCTTCTGAGACAATTGGTCTCCGATTGGACGAATAGCACTCTCAACGTATCCTGGATGCAAAATAGGTTCCATAACTCTCTCCGTTTGTTAAGTTAAAACAAAATCAATGTGCCAACTCATTTATTTTTGAACAACAGAAAAAATTAAGCAGTTTTTATCTCCATGCAGTAAGAGCAAAATCTTTCCCCAGGCTTAAATCTGTCATCCTAATATCGCAGTAGAATCAGTCGCTCTTCGCGATGCGCTCCGAGCTCTATGGTAATACCTGATCTACCCCGAGTTCCGATGCGTCACCCGGGGCTTTAATGGATACGTCCTTCGCGATGCGCTCCGGACTCATGAAATCACTTAAATATTCCATACTCAGGAAATTAATTAATTATTCCTGAGTCCGGAGCGCATCGCGAAGGACGTATCCATTAGAGCCCCGGGTGACGCATCGGAACCCGGGGTAGATCAGGTGAATTTTAGACACGCATGGGCAGATAAGATTTAATGATAGGAAGCAGGTACTGCAAGATAAGAACCCGAATAGCTTTATTTTCTTCGTGCCAAATGAGTTTAAATAATTTTTCGGTCACTATTTTTACTTTAGACTTGAGCTCCGCTTCAATAAACCAACTCATCAAAAACCCTTGACTCGATACCGATTCCGAAATAAATGGAAGCAATTCATTCTCTAGCCATAATTTAAGCGCTTTTTGTAATTCATCCTTATCTTCAATCCAGCCCTCAAAAAAGATCGGTTCATTTGTCTTATTTTCCTTTTTACGCCATAACACGATTTCAAGCATATCCATCAACGCTGTATCATTCGATTGAGCCGCCTCATGAATGGCCTGGGCGATCTTGGAACCTATTGTCATTCTATGCTTCCTCGCACCGGAAGCGACAATGGCATCCAACCATCCCAGAGAATCATCTTCATGACCTAATGACAAAATCGTCCTTAATAAACGAACCGCTTCAAGTCCCACAGCCTCATAACTGAGTCTTTCTTCCCCCTCTGCAGGGACTTGAGGAATGACCAACGATTTAAGCTTGATTTTCAAGATAAGGTTGCTGATAACAACAGGATTGAATACTGTATCAATAAAATTATTTATGAGATTCTTCGATAAGTTGATTATTTCCTTCTGGATCTCCGTTTTCCCAGGATATTTCACTTGAACAAAATAACATAATAAATCGACTAAAGATTTCTCAATTTGCTTATCATCCAAATCAAAGGTATGTTTTCTAGTTATTGAGTCGCGAAAAAATCGATTCATCGCTGCAAAAACATATCCTAGTCTCATTGTGCTTTCATGAACGGTTTCGGGAGAAGGGGTAACATTTTGCCGTCCTGAAAAAGCCTTTCTAATGCCTACTTTAATGGAACACATCAGCATTGCATTCCAGTTTACCGGATTGGCATCTAGATTATTCCCCTCATCCTTCGGCAGTAGATAATCCTGAACAAATTGAATCACCAGAAATTCAAGTTTCTGCGTCTCTTTGGAGTTTAGATAAATCGATGAATCTTTAAGGTTTTCTTGCGGTTTTTCATCAAGGACAAGAGCTTGTGGTGCATAGTAAAAAAGAAAATTGGCAATAGCGTGTGTTTTTTGATCCCAAATCATTTCAACCAAAATCGGAGCAATCTCTTCTATGATTTTTCCGGCCTGATCTTTACTGAACTCACTCTCTCCATCCTTTTCATCAATCACGTACTTTATCACTCGAGGAAAATCGTTTCGAATTGCCAATTCAAGCTTTTGCCGTAAATCTGTATCTTTATTTTCGTCTTGTTTTGTTCCGGCACGTTTAATCCAAAGTTCGATAATGTTAAGAACTTTACTTCCCTCAGAACGCATCGCAATATTAATCATTGCGAAAAGATAACCCCCAATATATTTATTAAATTTCCGTAAAATTTTGGTGCTAACATTCACAATTATTTTAGTAATCTGATGTTTACCACTTTCGAAAAATCCTAAAATTCCAGTTGTATTTTTTTTCAAACGTTCTTTAGCTTCAGAAATTAATACATCGACGCAATCTAGCAATGCATTACCGAGCTCGATACACTCTTTTTCATTTTTTTGCCAAATAGAACGCATCTCCGCTTTGACTTTTCCATTTTCTGAGCCATCATCTTCTCCGCCATAATCAAATTCAAGATTAAGGAGAATCTTTGTGATCACTTCAGGAGTAACAAGATCGGAAATGCAGCCATCTAAAAGAGGATGACAGAGTCCATTCAAATGAAGTTGGAGCTCATTTTCATTAGGAAATAGCCTTTTGAGAAGCTTTTCAATAACTAAACGTATCGGCATGTGAATTTCTTCAGGTTTTCTCTTCGATAAAACTTCCGGGGTTTTACAATAAACTGTTAAAAACTGGGAGCCTTTTTTTATCATCTCTACCAAGAGTTTCATTTGGGACCCTTCGAGGCCCGCCTCCCCATCCGTCAACTTTTCTTGTAATTGCATATTACAACCCAAACGGACCGTCTCAAGAGATAATTCACGCCAAATTTTCTGTTGTTTTGGAAGGTCGACCCTATCGGGCCAAGCAAACAGCCCAATCAAGTCCCGAGCAATAAGGGAGATACGTTCTGCATTGATTTTAACGATCTTAGGGACACTAACCTGTGATACCTGAACGAGGCCTAAGGGTAAACTGACTCTTTGTAAGTCATAAACCACCCCGATATCAGTAATTACAAGAGGGATTTCCTTATTAAATGGTGAGTAGTCATCGAAAATTTGAATTTCATTTGTATTCATTCTTCCGAATATACCCAAAGAAACTTTTGTGTATATGAAAAAAAAAAGACACCTTCCGAACTAGTCGAAAGGCGTCCTTCGATCGCTATTTTGCTAGAACAGCGAATTTATTTTAGTAACCTGAGCAAGTATAGTACCAGCCACCATCTGGTCCTTGAACGTAGTAGCAGTTAGATTGGTTGTTTCTATAGCCATAGTCATAGCCATAGGGGTAACCCCAGAAACCAAATCCGTAGAAGTCGTCTCCGCCCCAGCCACCGCGATCATAACCGCGACCATAACCACCACCGCGCCAGCCATCACCGCCGCGCCAACCGCCGCCACCCCATCCACCACCGCCGTGACCGCCGCCACCCCAACCGCCACCGCCGTGACCGCCACCACCGCCATGGCCGCCGCCGCCGCCGTGATCTGCTACTAAGTTTTGATCGGCTTGATCTGTTGCATTCATACTGAAATAAGGGGTCACAGCCAATGCTGTTATAAGTAGGATGCTACTGATCCTAGATTTTAATTTAAACATACACTCCTCCTTGTTTAGGAGTTAACAAACAATTGGGAAAAGTTAGCTAGTGGATGATCTCTCATCTACCCACCTCTCCCTCTAACTCAAGTCTATTATATAATTATTTATTTAACAATACTAATTATATAAAGATTTTTTTAAGAAAAAAAAACACTAAATTCTTTTAGTTAGTGTCTAATAATAAGCGACTTATAACTTTCTAAATAGTCTTTTGATGCCTTTGAGGCGATTTCGATGATTCCATTATTGCTTAAGGTATGACCTTTAGCCAACTCAGAATTGACGCTCCAGATACGCCCATCTTCGCTTATTTGGGGCTCGGTATAGGCAGGAGCGGAATCGATCCAAATAGCCTGTACAAGCCTAGCTCTTTGAACAAAGCTATGCAGAACATTTTCCTTGAAATCGGGCCAATTTTTACTGAGTTTATCTATAAAGACATCTTTGATTTCTTGGTCAGATTTATCGAACCATGGGGAAGTTGGAATATCATATCGTGGAAGCATAAGTAGGTGTTTTCCATTAAATTCCTTCTCCCCGGCGACGTTGGACGGTTCGATGATGCCTGTAAATGGAAAACCTTTATCGATCAAATTAGTGACATAATAGGGGCTGAAGGCTTTTTTCAAAACGAGAGAAAGGCAGATAACCCCAAGAAAGTGTGGTTTTGATTGATGCTTGTAAAGTCCTTTGATATCGGGAGCTATTTTCTGAAGAACAAAAGTGGGAAGAGTGTTAATGAGTTGATCGAACTTGAAAATACCTAGAGAAGTCGTTACAGCAATGAAATCTTTACTGGAATCATCAATAGAAGAAACCTTGCAATTGCAATCAATTGTTCCTCCGTTTGCTAAAATTTCCTCTTGAAGTTTCTCGATCAGGACTTTTAATCCGCCGCTTAGATATCCCATAGTTTCTTTTCCTGACGATGAGTTTCGTGTGGAGCGATAGCGGGTGATCGTGGAGCACATGATCGAAGCCGGAATACTGTGTTTAAGAGCACCGAATTTCGATTCCAATAGCGGTTCCCAAATTGTCTTATAGACGCCTTTTCCAAACACTGATTGCAGCCATTTGTCGGCTTTGACGCTATGGAGCTTTTCAGGATCTTGAAGATATTGGCAAGCCAGTATACCTCCAACGAGACGAACTTTCTGATAGATATTGAGTGCGGGAAAAGTTATAAGTTCCCAATGATTGTTCATTGAAATGTGTTTTTTATTCCAAAGGAAACCTGTTTTGGTGGAAGTCCAATGAAGATGATCCGTTAAATTAAGCTCTTCGATAAGCCCCGTCAAATGAGTATCAGAGCTGAGGATGACATGGTAAAACTTATCCCAAACAAAGTCTTTGTAGTCGAACCAGGTGGCAAGGCCGCCTAATTGAGTTTCGCTTTCCATGACATGGACCTGATGCCCCTCGCGGCTAAGCTTTAGGGCCATGACCAGTCCCATGACTCCCCCGCCAATGATACCAATGGTCATTTTTTTTCTCGTTTTTGTAGAATTTTTGTACCTAGGGAAAATAACTCTTCAAAGTAGTACTTTGCTTGCAAGGACTGTAATCCTGTGGAAATAAGTTGAATGGAAAGCATCGAAGATAAAAAGCTAATTAGAAACGTGTGTGGCTGAATATTATAGGCGATTTTAAAAGCTTCTGTAATGCCACTCAGGAATGAAAAACCTTGGAGTTTTGCATACTCTTCATGTATATGTATAAACATCCATACATTGGAATAGATGGCTAAAATGAGAACCAGCAGTCCGGGAAAAATAAAAAAGAGAAAAGGCTTCGTTAGAAACCCAACAAGAATAGTGTTTGAAGTGTGTCTAAATATTTTTAGTTTAGACCTTTTTTCCGTATCGTCTCCTAGCCAACAAAGGTGAGCAGGAATTTCCTCGATCTTTTGATGGAGTATAGAAGCTTTGTAGATAATTTCGGGGTTAATTTCAGATCCTGATGAGCGCAAGCTAAGATTTCTAATAAATATTCCATCATAGCCTCTGACCATGCCTGTAAGGGTCTTTACTGGAGAATTAGACAAAAAGGATAAAAATATGTTAGCCCACTTGCTAAGTTTATATCTTATCCAAGGAATATTACTCACTTTTCCACCCTTCATATAGGGTGAAGCAACCACAACATTTGTTTTTGTCGTTATCAGCTTTTCTAATAATTCTCCGATGTGATTCGGACTATAGCTAAGATCTGCATCCAAAACGATGACATAATCCCCGGTGGAGTTTGTAAAACCTGTTTGAAGCGCGTTCCCCAATCCCAGATTTTTGGAATGGGAAACCAAATGTATAAAGGGGTGGACTTTCTTGAATTCAGTTACAATTTTTGTCGATTCATCCCTGCTGCCATCATCGACAAATAGAATATCAAAATCATATTTTTGATTTTGAGTCTGCACATAGTCAACGAGAGTTTTGATGGTATCTTCAAGGATCATTTCTTCATTATAAAATGGGACAATAATAGTCACAGATGGAAGTTTTTCTGTTATAATTTCTTTATTAGAGCTATTTTTTACTTGGTTCAGCATCTTCTTTCCTATGATAAGTCGCGTTCTTTAAGTTTTTCTTCTTGATTGCCTATAGACTCCACGTGATCGTTCAATGAAATAATTTCAAAATGCTTTTTGAGCTCATCGAAGACCTCGTTCACAAATTCTAACTTGTAGTTTCTTGATAAATTCATTCCCGGGAAAAAAGAAAGTGCCGGCAAATCTTCTGCTCCCATAAAATCAGGTGGATGCAATAAAATAGAAGGCGATATCTTTAATAATTTACAGAGTTTTATACACATTAAAAGATATGTCCAAGCAAGCTTTTTAGAAAACTGTGAAAGCCAAATCAGGTAGCTTAAATGAATAGGTGTTCGAAACAGCGGCATTGTGGTAACGGGAACTTCTAATATTTTCCCACTGGATGTTTTCCATATAAAAGGAATGTTCGGCATCAAGGCATTTGAAAGAGATCCAAATAATACATCTCTTTTTTCTTTATCTTCTTTATCGAATTTTTTAGCATTCAAAAGATAATACAGACGGGCTATAGGTCCAATAACCGTGGCGAGTATGGAAGCATCAAAGCGATATTCCATTTTTACCAATGTGTTTATTAATGAAGAACTATGACAGAATCCCGGACCGCGAAATCCGATGGGTTCTTTTCCTGTCGCTTTCTGAATCGCATCATGGGCCTTTTGCAGCTCCTCGTAAATCTTTGATTCGCTTTCTTTTTGCATCCATGGTTCATGATTGAACGAATGGTTACCCACATCATGACCTGCCTTGGACAGCTTTTGGAACCACTCGAAATTTTCTTCTTTTTCAGCGTCTTTACCGACAATAAAAAATGTGTTCTTAAGGTTATGGTTCTTTAGAAAATCTAAAAAAATAGGGAAAAATAGCGGAAAATGACTTTCAGATTCTTCCCAATTCTGGTCTCCATGAATCTTTAAATAGGACCAAGTGTTATCGAGATCTAAAGATATACTTAAAGGAAGTTTTTTACTTTTCTGCATGATGGATGATCCCGTGTGGTTTAAGACCTTCCCCGTTCCATTGATAATCTCTCTGACATCTCTTACAGGTGATAATTGAATCTTTTAAGGGAGGATTTTTTAGCGAAATCAGACTTGGCCCACAGGTGCAAACATAACCTACAAGATGAGCGGGATTTCCGAGGACTAATCCGTAGTCGGGAACATTTTTCGTTACAACGGAACCCATCCCAATCATTGAAAATTCACCTAAAGTAATCCCTGGACCAATTGTGGCATTTGCTCCTATCGTCACTCCTTGTTTCACTAAAGTTGCTAACGTTTCTTCAGTGGGTTCGGAAGTTTCTAAATCTGTGAGCTCCTTATTCATCGATCGCGGATAAAGATCATTCGTGAATACCGTACCGGCCGATATCATGCAATAATCCTTTACAGTAACGTGAGCAGGTATATACACCATTGCGTTAATCTTGACGTAATTTCCTATCGTTACTCCGTAAGCAATATAGCTTTTCTCACCGACTTGAGTATGATGTCCCAAACGCGCTTCTCGACGGATATGAACCTGATCCCAGATTTTAGAATTATCTCCAATAATCACACCTTCTTCAATATTTGCCGTAGGATGAATATAGGCTTTATTTTGCATGAACGATGTTCTCCTCAATTTCCACCCATTTTCCGGTCTGTAGCGAATTATATGCGGCTTCAAGAAGACTTATCGAAGCAAGCCCATCTTCAGGGGTAATGAGTGGCTCGTGAGTTCCATGAATCGTATTGATAAAATTTTCCAGCTGAGTTTTAAAGGCTCCAACTTTTTGATAACCGATGCCATAAGAGATCCAGTTAGGATGGCCGCTATGCTGATACATGGAATCTTTCCAACCCACTTTAATGGCTCCTTCGGTACCATAAATTTCAATGTAGGAACTCGTTTGCAGATTAAGGGCCCATGAAAGATTGATTGTTGAAATGACGTTACTCTTGGTGATGACTGAAATCGTGGCTGTATCCTCAACGGATAATCCGGCTCCTCGCGAACTTTCATGCGCATAGATTTTGCTTATGGGGCCCATCAAATACCTAATAATATCGACGGCATGAGGTCCATTATCCATAATAACCCCTCCACCACTTACTTGTGGATTCGAATTCCACCTTCCACTCATGTTAATTTGCGAACAAAATTGATTTGAATAGAAATGAATTTTCCCGAGCATACCTGTTGCAATGATCGCTTTTGTGCGGATAACATCCTCGACGTAGCGAAATTTCGATCCCATCATAAGAACGACATCATTTTTTTTAGCTACATCGTACATCGTGATTCCGTCTTCGAGATTGAGGGCAAGTGGCTTTTCGCATAATACAGAAATCCCCTCTTCCATTAGTCTGCAAGCTACAGGTTTGTGTGTAGCGGGAGGAGAGCAAACAATTACCCCATCGAGTTTTTTATGATGAATGAATTCTTCAAGATCATTAAAAGCAGTAGCACCTGTGAGTTGTGCTATCGGCTTCGAAAACTCCGGATTGATATCCATAACAGATACGAGCTGCACGTGCTTGCATTGCCTGATCGCTTCCAGCCATGACTGGCTAATTCTGCCACATCCCACAAGACCTAAATGAAATTTTTTTGTATCTTGGGTCATGATTTTCTCCTTAAATTTTTAGCAGTTTTAATAACTGCATTAGCAATATATTGCACATCTTCGTCCGTATAGTTTTCATTCCAAGGGAGAACACATATGTTATTTAATGCTTCCTGAGTTTTAGGATAGTCTTCCAGTTTATATTCGACAGGAGGCAATCCTTTTCTATGCTCTCCGACAAAAGGAAATTGACTATTTCCGAAAGTTTTTTTATCGCGTAAAACTTCACACATAAAAGCAGGTTTTTGAATATATCTTGGAGCTGAAAAGATTCCTTCCTCTTTCAGCTGCTTAGCGAATTCCATAACACCACCTTCGATTTTCTTCGGATCAATTCGTAGGCAATATTTCCAATAAACATGTTTGCTATTGGGTGTGAGTTTCGGTGCTTCAACACCCTCTAAACCTTGGATTAAACGGGTCATTAACTTTGCTTTCTCAATTCTGGAATTGACTACTTGTTCCAATTTGTGCAACTGGGCCAACGCAACGGCGCCTTGCAATTCAGTCATGCGGTAATTTAATGCCAAAAAATAATGATCCGGATTTTTATCTCCATACCCCCAAGCTTTATCGGAAAATAAAGTGATACGACGCTGAATTTTTTCGTCTTTGGCTATCACCAAACCACCTTCCCCCGATGTCATGTGCTTTCCCTGTTGCAAACTAAAGCATCCGATGTCCCCTAATGTTCCAATAAGTTTTCCTTTATATTCGGTAAGGTACGCTTGGGCGGCATCTTCGATGATCGGTAAATGATACTTTTTCGCTAAGGCCAAAATCGGATCCATATCACAAGGATTTCCAAACAAATGGGTGACGATGATCGCTTTTGTTCTTTTTGTGATTTTAGGTTCGATGGTCGCGGCAGTCACATTATAGGTTTCGGGATCTACTTCGGCAAAAATAGGAATGGCGCTCTGATAAAGTATGGGGCTTATCGCTCCCATGTCCGTGACAGATGTCGTGATTATTTCATCGCCCGGTTCCGGATCTATCGCAGCGATAGCGGCATGAATTGCTGCAGTTCCCGAAGTCACGGCTCGCGCATAATTGACGCCGTATAATTTCGCAAATTCGCTCTCTAAACGCTTCACTAGCTGACCTTTCGTGCAATTCAAAGTCCCGGAAGCAAGCACAGCCTTTAGATTTTCAATTTCTTCCGCTCCGAAATTACGACCGCTTTTATCCGCATCGGATGGTAAAGTCCTTAATTGAGAATGCATCCTAGACCTCCTTTATGAGAAAAACCCGTTAAAAATTCGTTACCTTCTTATCTCTCCCTATATCTTATTAATTTTTATTTTAAAAGGTATTTCACAAAAGTAGCAAAAGCCCTATAACATAGCCCTTGCATAAATACTATTAAACGCGGGGGCGCGGAGACACGGGGACGCGGAGGAAGAAATGGCGTCCCCGTGTCTCCGCGCCCCCGCGTTTTTTTGATGGTTCACCCGACATTGAAAATGTACACTACACTGCATACCCAGCATAGGACACATAGAACGATTTGTGGATCCTTAACTAAATCAAGACTAGGATCCTCACCTATGTTGTAGCGAGAAAGAAGGTACAAATAACGGAAAATGGCAAAAACGACAAATGGAACTGTATACAGAAGTCTTTGAGTGTGATGGAGTTCTACTGTTTCGGGGCTCATTGTATAAATACTATATGTGAGAATAACGGCTGTAGCGCATATTGTGATTAATTGGTCTAATAAGAAAGTATCGTAATGGTCTAACACTTTTCTTTGACCCTTACCCTCATTATGATTAAACGACAACTCAGCACGTCTTTTGCAAAACCCTAGGAATAAAGTAAGCATCATCGCGCATAAAAGAAGCCATTTAGTTGGAGGTATGCCTACACCGATGGTACCCGAAAGAATCCTTAGCATAAATCCCATAGAAATGCAGAATACATCAAAAATAACGATTTCTTTGAATTTATATGAATATAGAGTATTCATTATCATATAGATAAGTAAAATTAAACACACCTTATAGGATACCCAAAATCCAAGAGCAAGTCCCGTAAATCCTAGAACGACTAAAAGGATGGAAGCACCGTTTATTGATACTTTTCCGGAGGCTATAGGACGACTTTTTTTTGAAGGATGATTTCGATCCTTTTCGCAGTCGATAATATCATTCAAGATATAGATGCAGCTTGAACACATGCAAAAGGAACAAAATACGATGATAACTTGGAGCAGCAGATGCCAATCGATAAAGGAGCTGCCAAAAACAAATCCTACAAAAACAAAAGCATTCTTAGTCCACTGCAAAGGCCTCATCAACCTTAACAAATCAATGAATTTGTTTGACGTTCTGTTAAGATCTATAGGGTGGGTCATTTTTGCCTTTATAATTATAATTTTATAACTATCACAAAAGTTCATTCCATTTCAAGATTCTAATTAATGATCTTTCTGCTATGCTCCAATACAAATATGAGGTATTTATGAAAAATTTAGTCATTTTCACCGTTTTAATTCTTTCTTTACCATTCCATGTCTTCAGCGAAGCCTACACGGTCATCGAAGACAAAGCCAAACTCCCCATTCTTTCACCGGAATTAAAAGATCAAAAGAAATTAAAAATCCGTCTCAATAATGGCATCGAAGCCCTTCTAATCTCCGATCCAAAAACCGATTCTTCAGGGGCTCTCATGGTAGTCAACGTGGGAAGTCTGAGTGATCCCAAGGAATATCCTGGCCTTGCCCACTTCACCGAACACATGCTTTTCTTAGGAACAAACAAATATCCCAATGAATCGGAATACATGCGATACATCACCAACCATGGCGGCAACGTCGAAGCGTTCACAACATCCTCCACGACTTGTTTTTTCTTTAGCGTGAATAATGATGCCTTTCCTGAAGCCTTGGATCGATTTTCCTATTTTTTTAAAGAACCCCTCTTCAATCCTACAGGCGTAGATAGAGAAATGCACGCAGTCAATCAAGAATATGAAAAAAATGTTGAAAATGACTCTATCCGCCAATATTATGTCCAGAAAGAGTTATCCAATCCCGATCATCCCCAACATAAATTCAGCATGGGAAATATCCAGACCCTTAAAGGTGTTTCTCAAGAAACCCTCAAAAACTGGTATAAAGAACACTACAGCTCGAATATCATGCAGGTTGTGGTTCTATCCAATCTTCCCCTTGATACCCTTCGGGATGATGTTGTAGAAGCCTTCAAAGATGTCCCTAACACCAATAAATCTCGCATTACGTTGCCTGAACCTTTTCTAACGCCGGAATATCAGGGAAAATTTATCTACATCGAGCCTGTAAAAGACACTCAAAAACTCACCATCATTTGGGAGTTGCCAAAAAAATTCGCTCAACTTAATCCATCGCAACCGGATAACGTCATCTGCCATATTCTTGGCCATGAAGGTGAAAAAAGCCTTTTAGCCGATCTTAAAAAGGAACAATTAGCTGAAACCTTAGGCTGCGGCGCCATCAAAGTGAATAATGATTTATCAGAAATGTATTTGGAAATCGGACTCACCGAAAACGGGCTTAAAAATATCGATCTCGTTATTACCCGCGTATATCAAACGATCCAAAGATTAAAAGAAAATGGGATACCCGAAAGAATTTTCCTTGAAATGCAAAAGATGGCAAAAATAGAGTATCAATATCTAAATAAAGAGCAAGTCCATGAATTTTTTGAAAGACACGCTTTCATGATTCCAAATGAAGATCTGGCAACCTATCCGGAAGTGAGTTTGATTCCGCAAAAATATGATGCAAAGGAGATTCAAGAGTTATTGGCATCATTGACCCCAGATCATGCGCAATACATCATTATGGCACCTTCGAGCAAAACGATGGTTAATCCTGACAAACAAGAAAAATGGGTGGGCGCCCGCTATTCGATGGTAAGTATACCTGAACAAACACTTCAAAAGTGGAGTCAAGTTAAGGTTAATCCCGATATCGATCTTCCCGAGCCCAATAAATTCATTCCATCTGATATTCGTCTAGTGAATGAAGCAGCAAAAAAATCGGAAAAACGTATCCCGACGCCCCTCGCGATTATTTCTAGCGATAAAGCTAAAATATACTTCGCGCAAGACACCCAATTCAAGATTCCAAAAGTTGATTGGATATTTACTATTCGCACACCCTCAATTGCAATGAATGATGCTACGAAAATTGTGATGGGAGACCTTTATACACAATTTCTAGATGATGCCCTTAGTAGACTAAGCTATCCTGCAAAAGTAGCGGGTCTTGACTATAGTATCAAAAGAGGAAAAAATGGAATGACCCTAGAGATTAGTGGGTACAATGAAAATAGCGGACTCCTTTTTCATGAAATCTTGGAAACGATGAAAAAAATGGAACCGAATGGTGAGAAATTTAAACTATTTAAAGAATCTCTTCTTAGAAAATATCGCAATTTCGCGATTGAGAGTCCATTGGATCAAGCTCTAGAGACATTCAAATCGGTGCTTTACGAAAGTTATGTGAAAGAATCGGAAAAGGCAACGGTATTGAAAGACCTCACGTATCAAAACTTTTTGGATTGGTTTAAGGATTTGTATGCAAAGACATATATAGAGGGAGTCCTATACGGCAACTTAACAGAAGCTGATGCGATGAAAAATGCGCAGGAAATTCTCAGCACATTCCCCGGAGCTCCTTATCTCAAGAATGAGCATTTTCAAGAAAAAGTCGTAGTTATACCGAAGAATGCGGGACCGGTATATCTTGAGAACCATACCAAATCGGCGGGAAATGCTGTTGTTTTAGCCATTGAAGATCCTACATTCTCCTTTAAGGAGCGTGCGGCGCAACAGGTACTTATGGTTGGTATTAAGGAGCCTTTTTTTGCATCGTTACGGACGAAGCAGCAGACGGGGTATCTTGTATTTACTGCCGATCAGGAAGTGGAAAGGAAGCTTTTTAATTTATTTTTGGTTCAATCGAGTACTCATGAACCCCGGGATCTCCTAGCCCGTTTTGAGGAGTTTATTGAGGGCTTTTTGCAAGAGTTGGGTAAAACGGAATTGGGTAAGGATCAGTTTGAGAAAATTAAGAAGTCGCAAAAGATTTTATTAGAGGAGAACCCCAAGAATATAAATGAGATGGCTAGTCTGCTCAATGATTTGGCCTTTAAGTATGATGGGGATTTTGATTGGATAGCGAAGAGGATACAGAGTTTTGATGAACTTACTTATCAGGAGTTTATTGAAATGGCGAATAGTATGTTAGGAAGGAGTAATAAGAGGCGTTTAGCGATACTTCTTCATGGAGTTCTTCCTGAGGAGAATCTCTTTATGTACAACAAAGCGCGCAGCTGGACATCCCTCCGCAAAATGTACGAATACGAACCCCGCCCCAAAGAATAAATGAGTTCTTCACGCTGAATGCGTGGATTGTAAAAGCCTGGGGCGATGGCCCCAGCAAATATTATGCATCGATACTTCCCATCTCTTTGACAATGAACTTAACAACTTGACGTTGCAAACGTGGTTGTAGAATCAGTCGCTCTTCGCGATGCGCTCCGAGCTCTGAAACAATATTTGATCTACCAACCGATTCCGATGCGTCACGTTGGCTTTAACCGGGCACGTCCTTCGCGATGCGCTCCGGACTCATGAAATCATTTACCTCTTCTGAGTCCGGAGCGCATCGCGAAGGACGGCCAGGTTAAAGCCCACGATGACGCATCGGAATCGTGGGTAGATCAAGATGTTACCAAAGAGCTCGGAGCGCATCGCGAAGAGCGATTGATTAGATTGAAGAAAAGATGTGTGGTAAAGTATGCACTAAGCCTGGCGCAACTGTTTGCAAACTCTCGCGTATCGCTTACTGGGGGGACACAGTAAGCTACATACGCTCGTATAACAAGGGAAGAGAACAAGAAAACGTTTTTCATGAGAGCCCCATGCTTGCAGAAGATACCTTAAATAACAACTCACAAAATTTTATCGCATGAGGGTTTTGCAATTTGTTCTTTTTCAAGATCGCATGAATTGCTTGGTAAAAACGGGTTTTAATCCCCATCATTTTATTGAAAAGCCATCCTCATTATGGTAGACTGCTTTCAAAAATATGGGAGAAAATGATGCGTCTAAATGAATTGGAAATAAAAATCGCTATAGGCTCTGAAGAACTTTTTAAAAACACTTATGAAGCCTGTACTCAATTATTTGGCCCACCCGTCAACCATTTTGTGCAGCTGGATGAGTACTATGACACTCTTGATGGACAACTTAGGAAGCAAGATTTAGTCATTCGCATCCGTTCTAATGGAGATAAAAAAACCATAGCCTTAAAAAGTCCTCGTATAGAGCTGTCTAGCGGCATGACAAGTAGAATCGAGCTCGAATTTGCAACTGCCGAAGGTGAAAATGTTCATGAACAGCTTACTATCCAAGGTCTAAAGCCTAACGAAGCTGCGGAAAAGGAACGATGGACATTTGTTTATGGAAACTGTGAAATTGTTCTTGATAAATTGCCCTTTATCGGTTCATTTGTAGAAATCGAGGGACCTTCCGAAAATGCCATTCATGAAATTGTTGTGATGTTAAACTTGACCGCCTGTCCTGTTGTGCGCCAAAATTACGGGGAGCTGATGAAAGCAAAATTTAGCGAGTTGCAGCTTCCTCTTACTCACATTTGTGCCACTTTTGCCAAAGAGAAAAGTTTATGCGAATTAAATAATTCATGATCACCCGTATTTTTTACGGTATTCTTTATTAATTTTATATGTATCATTCTTCGGTAAGTCAATTTGACTTATACTGAAGTGAGCTCAAAAATCGGTATTTCGGGCACTTCAAAGCCCCGGGGTTCAACGATCGCAAGTGCCCTTATATTGTTTAATATTAGGGCACTTGCGATCGTTGAACCGCGGGAGCTTTCAAGTGCCCCAAATACCGATTTTTGAGTTCACTTCAGTATACATTTAAGGAGAAATTTTATGGATTGTAGACCCCTCGATGGGATCGGTGAGAACATTGGCGAAAGTCTTTCGGAAATATTAGCTGTCTTTAGTAAACAGACTTTTAAAAACAGTTATCCGGAATTTCAACGACCTACATTGGAATTCAATTGTAGAAACGAGGATATAGCCAAAATCTGTTTTACCATTCTATTTAACGCCTCTCGCAATACAACCCGAGGACTTCCGGGACTATCCGATTATGAAGTCTGGCGTTATATGAAAAAAATATTTCTTCTCTCTTTCCGCAAACAAGATAAAATCAATCAGAAAATAGAAAGAACATACCTCACTGAAGTTTCAGAAAAGATCAAAGATTACTTAGCTAATATTTCATCTAGTTGGATTCCTAACGATACTGAAGCTTCTGATATACTCATATCCCGAGCGGACAAAAGTTCTAACGTCTTAACAGTTTTCGAACACGAATATGTAGGCGTTGATATGACAAGCATTTTTGATCATTTCATGAGAATTCAAAATTGTGAGTTCGAGTTTGATTGCACCATTCTTAAAGGAAAAATACTTGTTCGGTGCTCTCAGCAAAATTTGAATGAAGTTACAAAAACATTAAATGATATAGCTTTAAAATTTAAATTTTAAAATGTTGCGATATTATTGCTTTGTTAGTTGCATTTATATTTATTTTTTGGCAAGGTATGTGCTTTAAGAATACAAATCTCAGGAGATTTTATATGATGAAAGCTTTAGCCCTATTTTTATGCGCAGGCACCCTTATGGCGTCTCAACTTATTGCTGTCGATATCCCTCTCGGTGAAACCCTTGAAACACAAATGTGGGAAAATATGAAACACCACAACTGGACCGCTGTCGAAAAAAATATCGCTCCAGATTTTAGATCTGTCCATTGGTTCGGCGCCCTAGACAGAGAAAAAGAACTCGAACTCATTAAAGACCTCTATCTTGGAAACTACAAAATCACCGCACTAACAACAGAAGAAAAGGGCGATACAATCATCGTCACATATCTTGTTGCCGTCAACGAAAACATCAAAGATCAACGCTCCACAACAAAACCTACTCCACGCTTAAGCGTATGGAAAAAAAATGGCGATAGTTGGCAATGGATCGCCCACGCCAATTGCAATCCCTTTGATGAGGCCAAAGCTGCTTCCAAACCTAAATTTGCAAACTAAGTATCCCTATTCCAAGTTTTTACAAAAAGGCCTTCACATTTGAAGGCCTTCAATTTATATAGACAAATAATAAAATTTATAGTATAATTTTGATTTATTAATATATAATTGGAAAAATATGTGCTTTTCATTAAAATGTAGTAATTCAGATTTCCATTTAAAATATTTTACTGAGCCTGATTTTAATGATGTCGAAGAAGAACTTCCAGCCCACCAAAATCCCCGCTGCATCCAAGCTATGACCATGGTATTTGCAGATCTGAATACTTTGGAACGCCCTGAAGACAAAAAGTATATCGAATTACTTGATAGATTCAGAAAAGCCATTTCCATAACGAAGATTCCTAAAAGAACAGCTAAATACTATAGGTTTTATATTAACGATCCAACGATGATCATTGCTTGTTGGTTTGGCTATACCGATCTTGTAAAAGATTTGTACGCCAGGGGGATACCATTAAACATTCAAACCGTATCAAAATACACTCCATTACATTATGCCGCCCAAACAGGGAATTTCGATTTGGCCAAATTCATCATCGGTGAACTGAAATTCTTAGAAGACAAGGATTCAAAATTCGGCCGCACACCCCTACATATCGCTTGTTCATTCAGACACATCATAATTGCCAATGAACTTATAAAAAATAAAGCTGACCTACATGCTATTGATGCTGCTGGGAACACGCCTCTTCATCTCGCTTTTTGTGACTTCAATCAACAAAATAATGATCGGAAACTTGCTGGCCGCATCGGGTTATTCCTCTTTTCAAAAGGAGCAAATCCTTTATTAAAAAATTCCTCTGGAAAAATACCTGTCAATTGGATATCTAAAGATGATCTAGAAACTGCATTTTCAACATTCCCCGTCTCTACAGCACCCCTTCCATTTCCTAGGGACGTTTGGGAAATCATCCTACGCAAACTCCCAAATGACTTCCTCTTTGAAAACGTCAGACCTACCTGTAAATTCTTAAATAATGCCTCCCTAAAATCAGTCATAAATGACTTATTTTCAAAAAGTAAGCCAGAATTAAAGTAATTTGTATTATTATTAAAATTACTGTATAATGAAGATAGGATAGTTTCGGAGGTTTATGGAGCGAAGTGCATCCTTTTCCCTAAGTTCTATTAGTTATAGTAGTGATTCTTCCCTAGCAAAATCCGGAAGCAAAGAGTCAACCCCTTCCCTTCTGTCTCGTATATGGGAAAAACAAATGAGTGATACTCCCGTTTCAAAAAGCAGCCCCCTTGCAGGGAGAATCTCTCCTTCCCCATCACCCCGTCAATCGATAGGACAAATAGAAGAATATGGGGAGTCAAATACCAAGCAGGCCACAGCAAAATTTGGAACTAAAATGCTTATCGACCATTCAGATAAGGGTAAAGGGGAGATGATGACGCTTGATGATGCCGAGCACCAAATGACCCGCAATAAGCTGCTTAAGGAAACTTCGATGCCCGAGCTTGGTGAACGCGGACTAGAAGAAGTCGCTAAACCACCAGCGGTTTCCTCTTCATCACAATTAAAACACGAAGCTATCGAACAGAGAATATTCTCGAATCCTGCATTTGCTTTACTCACTAATCAAAATCGCCCAACAGATCTTCCTTTAAGCATAGAGGAAGTGGATATTAATGCTTATTTAGAAACACTGCATAAGGGAATAAATCCCAATTCTAATTTACAATCGCCAAATATCACTCCTCAGGACATTGATCAATTAAAAACAGATGTAAAGGCTTACATCAGGGCATTTAAAAAGGAAAACAAGAATGTGTATAGTAACGAATCTAATAATCAAGTTGCAGTTCTTTGCAGCATCTTAAATAAAAGTAGAGAATACGAAGGGCAATTTAAAAAACCAGTGGGTGAAATAACAAAATTCCTTGGATCGCAATCTGTAAAATACTCTAAAAATTCCAGAGCTGAGGCCAAAAAACAAGAGCGTGCTGCAAAAGTAGAAGGGTTTAAATCCTCTCTAAAAACAAAAGTTAAAAATTTAGGCATTATAGCGAAAACAATCAGTAGCAAACTTTCTACGAAAAATGGAAATCCTCAAAATGAAAAAAATAGTAGAAATTCAATAAGCGATTCCCAGTGAAGGATAATTTCATCATTTTTACACCCCGGGGACATGAATTCTCATTCCCAAAAGCCACATAATTCTTGAATTTATTAAGTCTTTTATGATACACTACTAGATCCATTAAATATTATAATAAGGTAAATTAACACTAGTTATGTCAAATACAATACGATCGCTAATCTTATTTTTATTAGTTGCTTTTTCTCCAATTCATTCCGAGGCGCTTTCACCCGCTACCATTGAGTCATTCGAGAGAATCAAAAAACTTGACTACGAGCTCGGGCACCATGGCGGATATAGCGGCCAATACCTCCTTCGTTTAAGCAAAATGCAAGACGAATGGCTTATCTATCTCCACGAAGTAGAGGGCAAAGAAGAATTTAATCAAGGGGTCTTCCATCTCCATAACAGCCTGGATAGCTTCTATTCGGTCAGCAGTTATGTTAGCGATGTCGTAAACTTATACAACCCCGGTAAAGAGAGAATCTATTTCCCCCACGAAGACGAAATAGGTTACCTTAACACATTTAAAACGGGAAGGGAACTTACCAGCGAAGAAAGAAAAGTCTATTTCGATGAAGAAATGCACAACTACTTACGCGATGGGCTAGTGGAACCCTTTACTTTGGATGAGAAGTCTCTTTATGAACTTAAGCCTGGGGTCATCTATAATTTTGGACTCTTCCCTGACGGAACCATTCGGGCGGCACTAGAATGCCCTGGACGAAAAGACTACCAAGAAACCGAAGATCACCTCATCATCGATGTCTTCGCTTACCCCAACCATACCATTCTGGCAGGCTCTCCCGATCAACATCTTGTCGCTGCAGGCTCCTTTATTGTCTATGAGCATAAAGGAAATCGAATCTACTTTATTTCGAATAAATCGGGACACTTTGTGCCGCACTATTTTTCGCTAAAATCCATGGTTCAGGGTATGGCGGCGTTGGGAATCAATGAAAACACGATTATTTCTATCCCCGATATTGATATTGCCGCTGTTGCTCTGAAACTCTATAATTCCATACAAATTCCGGTTGTGTTCTCGACAGACAAGAATCAACATCTT
Organism: Waddliaceae bacterium; assembly: GCA_963822595.1. Lineage (GTDB taxonomy): Bacteria > Chlamydiota > Chlamydiia > Chlamydiales > Waddliaceae > CAVRUH01. The sequence goes on from CAWGIG010000001.1 coordinate 473,560, forward strand.
TTTAAGAAAGCGGAAAAAAGATGGCATAAAGTTTACAATGAGATTGACCGTTCCCTGTTGGAGAAATTTTCAAAGGGGGAAATTGGCGAGTTAGATCCTAAACTTGCAGAACAAATTAACCAATGGCGAAATGAAGCAACGTATATGCGTAGTGCTTATCATCTTTTTTCGGAAGATCACAAAGCGCCAAAAGCTTTAAAGAATTTTGTCAGACAATTCGGCAAACTGAAAGATGTCATCAAGCACTCCGTAATCGATAAAATTCAAACGGAATCCGCAGACCTTTTAACAAAAATCCAAAAGTATGACCAAACCCTCAATACCAAAGTCGTTAATTTCTCCGATCGCCCCTCCTCCCTGCAATTTTTCCATGAGGCAACCGAAGAAATAAAAAAACTCTTTTTACAAGAAACTGTTTCTATTGAAGAATATCACAAAGTGAAGAAAAGTTCTCGGGAACTTGGGGTCTTTTTTGAACTCATGGCAGTTAATATTCTCGGAAAGGAAGAGGGGTTTTTTCTCTATCGGGCTGTCTCTAAAGAGTTTTTTGACGTTAACGATATCATGACCGAAATACACGACGCCTATATTAAAGATCAGTTGCTGGGATTAAATCCTAATGATCACGTTGCGATTCCCAATAAAGCAAAGGAAACGCTGAATCGCATTTTTAGTCGCCTGCGATATCTTCCTGAATCTATCCATTTTGAGATAGAACCAAATCAAGGTTTTTACTTGATCAATAGTGCCAAAGATTGGTACTTCATTCACGCTTACATGAGCAAACACCCTGAAGATCCAGGTACAGATAATTACGACCCTAGGATCAAGGCCTATTTGGTTAAAATTTTAACAGGGCAAGAAATAGATAAAAGCGACGAATATGCTATAAAATACTTAAATTCAGTCTTGAGAACTGCTGAGAGAGCTAAAAACGGTCTTCTTCTGTTGGATAAAAATGCGGAATTGGATCCGATGATTACTCAATACATGGACGCATTACGGACCGTCTTGAATAATCCTGAAGACTCAAAGGGCGCCATTCAGACAATGCTCACCTTTTTGGAGTACAAAGGAGTCCCCACTCTTTCCCTTGAAAAGTGGGAATGTGTGGAGCAAGAAGAATTTGACAAGCGATTCCAGGAATGCATGAACACGATAGGTTTGCTTCTCAATGATGTAAAGCCTAAGTTCGATGAGCTTAAACGCATCCGTGAGAACGTCCAGATGATCGGCGATTTGATGTCTCTCTATAGAGCCGTGGGGGCGAATCATCAGAACCTCCCCGAAGTCTACTACGATACCACTTATGACCTATGTCAAAAACTCCTTGCGGCGATAGATAACAATTCCGAGAAGATGATCTTCTACGCGGATGAACTGGTAAAACTTTGCGGTAACTAAAAAAACCAATGGTTTGTACAGATACGGAATAACAGGATAAGCAGGATCGCAAGCGGCAGGATAAAAAAGGGATAAGAAAAAAAGAAAAGGAATTAGAAAATAAAAGTTTTTTTGTTTTTTATCTTTTTATTCTTTTTTTTTATCCTTTTTTATCCTGCCGCTTGCGATCCTGCTTATCCTGTTATTCTGTTTCTATGCAAACCAATCTTCGCATGTCCTTCGTTTTCTTCGTGAACTTTGCGTCAAAAAAAATTATATATATATTTTCACAAAAAGTTTATATATCGGGTATTCACTAAAAACAAGGAGTTTTTTTAAATGAATACCCTACTCAAGAATTTTATCGCGAATACAGTTCTATTCACATGCATAGGATTGCAATTTCAAGTGGATGCCTGCACAGGCATCAAACTGACCGCCAAAGACGGCACTCAAGTCAACGGACGTACCTTAGAATTTGGTATACCCGTACAAGCATCCGTGGCTCTCATTCCAAGAAATTATGAATTTCAGGGCACGACACCTAAGGGTCCAGGGCTCTCCTATAAGTCTAAATATGCCACCGTAGGCGCTATTGCCTTCAACAACGTTCAGTTAATGGACGGTATGAACGAAAAAGGGTTGGTTGTAGGGACATTTTACTTTCCAGGGTATGCAGGGTACACAGAAACGACCTCGGAAAACCAATCTAAGTCTCTTTCCCCTATAGATTTTCCCAATTGGATCTTGACTCAATTTGCTACATTGGATGAGGTTAAAGCAGCTCTTCCGAGCGTGGTGATAGCTCCCACAGTCGTCAAGCAGTGGGGGGATACTCCTGCTCCCTTTCACTATATCGTCTATGATAAACAAGGAGAGGCTTTAGTTATCGAACCCATTAATGGCAAATTAGTCACCTATCAGAATAAGATGGGGGTATTTACGAATTCCCCTACATTCGATTGGCATCTCACCAATTTAAGAAATTATATCAACCTAAATCCTGAAAATACTAAGCCTCTAAAGGAAGATGGGGTGGTTTTATCATCCTTTGGTCAGGGATCAGGAATGGTGGGGTTACCAGGTGATTTTACGCCTCCTTCACGCTTTGTAAGAGCAGCGATATTTAGTTACACATCCATACCTGTGGAAAGTGGTGAAAAGAATGTAAATCGCGTTTTTCATATTTTGAATCAGTTTGATATACCCGTAGGGGCGGCTAGGGATACTGTAAATGGGAAGATTTATAGTGATTCTACCCAAGTAACCTCTGTAAAGGACCCGAATACCCTCAAGTATTACTTCAAAACATATGATAATCAAAGTATTAAATTTGCAGATTTGAGTAAGTTTGATTTCGATTCACACGGCATTAAGGTGATCGAAACAACCGGCAATGAGACGGCCATCGATGTAACAAAACAGGCAAAAACCCTGTAAAACCTCTATTTTTGGCTGGATTTCTTAAAATCCAGCCAAATTTCCCTTTTATTTAAATAATAAATATGATATAATTAAGTCATGTTTACACAAGATCATGAAAGTCACAGTAAAAAAAACGAGGCTTTGTTTAAGGAATTACTTTATAGAGCCAACGATTTAGAAAAGGAAGAAACTAAATTGTTTCAAGAGCTCCAAGTAACCGCAGAGCAAATTTCACAGTTTATGGACAAACCCGAGAATTTTACGCCTGAAAACTGGGAAAAAATCAAAACACATCAAGCTCAACTGAGTGAAAAACTCGATCTCGAGCTCAAAAACATCAAAAATCCCCGAAAAACTAAAAAAGCCTACCAAAAAAACATCGTTAACAACAGATGGATTTTCGTTCGGTAAATAGGCCTCATAGACAAAAAATAACAGGATAAGCAGGATCGCAAGCGACAGGATAAAAAAAGGATAAGAAAAAAGAAATTAAAAAATAACAATTTCTTTTTTCTTATCCTTTTTTTATCCTGTCGCTTGCGATCCTGCTTATCCTGTTATCTCGTTTCTATGCACGCCATCCACTAGTAAGACTTTGCGAAAATAGCATCCAACGTTGCAGGTTTTCCTGTAAGGATACACTTGCCTTCCGTGCCGCTTTGCTTCAAAGGCAAACACCTTATGGTAAGCTTCATTTCCTTTAACATCTCTTCGCTGTCGGCATCGCCGCACCACTTCGCTAAAACAAATCCCCCGTGAATTTCGGGCTTTTCACTGTTTTTCGGAGTGAAATACTTCTTCATTTCTTCGAGGTCCTTAATATCAGTTCGTATATTCGCATCGCGAAATTGCTTGGCCTGCTCAAAATAGTTGGACTGTATTTCACCCAATACACTTGGAATCATCGTTCCTATAGAGTCCACACTCACTTTTTCCTTGTTTCGATGCTCCTTATCCCTTCGCGCTAGCATAACACAACCGTTTTCCATATCCTTTGGTCCCACTTCAAGACGAACAGGGACTCCTTTTTTGATCCAATCCCAATGCTTCTCGCCACCACGCATGTCGCGCTTATCCACGTGCACAATGACATCACGGCCAAAAAACTTCTGTTGTCGAATTTGTTCAGCTACCTTATCAGCATAGGCAAACACGTCGGCCTCCATCCCATCCCCAGGAGTAAAAGGAATAATCACAACATGCTTTGGCGCTATTCTTGGCGGGAGCCTTAAACCATCGTCATCGCCATGGATCATGATTAATCCCCCAATTAAACGGGTGGTAACCCCCCAGGAAGTCGTGAAGCCGTATTCTACTCCGCCTTCTTTGGTGGTGAATTTAATTTCTTGAGCTCGAGAGAAGTTCTGACCTAGATAATGAGAGGTCCCGCATTGCAAAGCCTTGCAGTCTTGCATCATTGCCTCTAGGGTATAGGTCGCTACAGCTCCGGGGAAGCGCTCTCCAGCGGATTTTTCGCCTAAAATTAAGGGCATTGCAAGGATTTCTTCGACTAGCTCCCGATATACTTCTAGCATTTTGAAGGTCTCTTCACGACCTTCTTTTTCTGTGGCATGGACCGTATGCCCCTCTTGCCAGAGGAATTCCGTCGTGCGTAGAAAGATGCGGGGGCGTAATTCCCAACGAACGACATTGGCCCACTGGTTGATAAGAAGAGGAAGATCTCTATAGGACTGAACCCAGCGAGAGAAGGATTCTCCGATAATCATTTCAGAAGTGGGACGTACAACTAAGGGTTCTTCGAGTTCCCCGGAAGGAATGAGTTTTCCATCTTTTTCTTCGAGACGGTGATGTGTAACAACGGCGCATTCCTTTGCGAATCCTTCGACGTGTTTGGCCTCTTTTTCTAAATAGCTTAGAGGAATAAACAAAGGAAAATAGGCGTTTTCGTGTCCTGTTTTTTTGATTCTTTCGTCGAGTTCCAGACGGATATTTTCCCAGATTCCAAAGCCCCAGGGTTTGATGACCATACACCCGCGCACCGGAGAGTTTTCGGCAATATCAGAGGCTTTTATGGCTTGTTGATACCATTCAGGATAGTCCTGTTCTCTCGTTGGATTAATAGCTGTACGTTCTTTTGATTTATTCATGATGAAATTCCTTTTGCATCGAGTATAAGATATTCCCCAAAAAAAATAAAGGACTCATAGGATAAAATTAAATGTTTACTGAAAATCGGCAATCGTGCCATACCTGGATCTTCCTAAAAAAAACAATATGGAGGAATTCATGAGTGTAGAAACTGTAAGTACAAAGGGATGGGTAGCTCCCTCAATAGAGACACCCAGTAAAGTAGAATCAATTCTCTTAGAAAGAATCGAGCAGTTGACTCAATTGTTGTCAAAGGAAGAAGAAAAAAAAGCCACATTAAAACTTGAAAAAGAACGGTTTGCAAAATGCGCTTCAACAAATTCAAAGCTACTTGAGATCATTATTTCCTCTTCAAAACAAGTTCTTGGAGAATCCTTTGCTATGGTCACCGAACAGCTTAAGAAAGACCAGTCCGAAGAAAACCTTCAACTCCAGAAAGCCCTCCAAAATAGCCTACAAAAAATTTCGAACGCCGAAGCAAGTTTGATTAAATTGGATCAAATGACCAAGGAAGGAGCTGAAAGAGCCAAATTTGTCAATTCGGTCGATGCTGAATATATGGAAATTGAGAAACAAAAAGAAATCTTACTCAAGCTGTATACAGTGAATCTGAAACAATCGAGTACCAATACCATCAAAGATATCACTGAAAAATTGCATAGTTGGACTGAGTACTTTAACGGGATCCGCAGTAAACTGGAGGGCTCAAAAGCTACCCTTTGTAAACACATTCGGGAACTTCGAAATTTTATAGACTACCTAGAGTTAAATCCCATATCACCTAATAACAATCCCTGCATAGCGCAATATCTGGCTATGCTTGATGAGGATATGATTGCTAGATTGCAATTTGATGTTTGCAATATTCAAGAAACAGTAAAAATCAACACAATGAAAGTTGAAGTTCAAAATGCTATCAATGCCAATGTGGTTAAAGAACTCAAAGTGCGTCATGACAAATTTCTCAAACAATATATTGAGATTGAATCGCTATTACAGAAAATCGAGTTGAGGCTTAGCAAGTTTACACATCATATGAATGCTCATCCTAGCCTGTTTCAACTCAAAGAAGAATCGACTCATTTCCAGAGTCGCTTGGCCGAACTACAAAAACTCATGGAAACCAGCCAGAGCTCTCTTTTCAGCCTAGTGAAAAGAGTGCTCGGATTCCTCACCGAGTACAATGGAAAAAATCCGCTTAAAGACGAGCAATTTTCAGATGAGAAATTTAAAGAAAAGATACATACCATCGAAAGTGGATGGTCCAAAAAGGGGCTAAAATTCGAAGATGATTCAGAATATTGCAGCTTCAAAAACGGTACAGTGCAGCTGCCTGAAAAGGGCCTTTTTACGCGAGCCCAAGAAATGAAGAGCACTGTAGAGTTGGCAGAAGCTAAACTTAAAAAATATTTAAAGGATTATGAAACAAATAAAATTATGGATCAAATCTTCAATAAAATGAAGTTCTATGCAGCAGCGGAACAGGACAAAATCAGAAAAATGGAAAGTTCTGATTTTATTACTGAGCTGAGTGAAATCAACGACCTTCTAGTGGACTTTGGAGCCGGATGGAAGCAAACGGAAGGTTTATTTGCAAAGACAATGCCTGACACATTAAATTTTGTTTGTTCTAGTGTCATGACAAACGACGGAATCGATCGTTCTGTGATATGGTACCCTCTCAAAGGTTTTGTTGTAGGGAACACACAATATGTTTTAGCACCCTTTAAATAGCCCGTTTAGGAGAGGTTCGCAAAGACGCAGAGAAAGAAAATGATTATTTTTTCTTCCTCGGCGCCTCTGCGAATTTCTCCGCCTCTGCGTTGAAAATTGGTTGCCTAATGTCTATAAAGTTTTGGGATCTTTGAAGTCGAAGCATTGGCCTCTTTTGATGAAGCCGCGAAAACCATCCTTACAAGCATCCGGAAGCTCACCTGGGTTGTAATGGTAGAGCCACATTTTCTTCCTTATAGACGCATCGAGAGTCAATAACTCTGTATAATGAGCATGAACGTTGCTTTTTCGTGTATTTGTTTCACAATCATGGAAAATAATATCAGCCGGTTCGTACAATTTCAGGAGCCTTTCGCTTTCATGTATAGGAAACCTCGTGTCTGTAGAAAGGATAACATGATATCCGTCAATCTTTGCCTCCAAACCAAAACTTGGAAACAATTTTTTATTCGAAATTTGGTGGATGGTTTGGAAAAGATGAAACTCCGTATTTTGCCAAACAAACTTGCCATCGGGGTGTACAAGATGCAATTTGAAATAAGTAGATAATTCTGCTTCAACGTCGTCCAACGAACAAAGCCCCCCCGCAAGTATGTTCCATAGAGGTGCTTCCATTGAATCAGCGAAATAGAGATCAACCCGATGAGGATTTTTAAGGTCAAACATCGTTTTAAAAGCAAGCCACTCCATTCCGCCAATATGATCGGCATGTAAATGACTAATATAAACAGCTTCGAAAGCATTGTGATCTAATCCCAAATCATAAAGCGCATGCCGCACATCCGCTCCGCAATCGATCAGCAGTTTTTTGCCGTTCTCAGATTCAAAATACATATTGGAATTATAGTTGCCACCGACCGTAAAGGCAGATCCTGTTCCTACAAATACTAATTTCATATTTTAAGACCAAACGTTAGAACTACTGTTATGATTTTATTATATTAAAAAAATTATTATTTGTATATTAGTTTTCCCATATTGCTACACTGAAGTGAGCTCAAAAATCGGTATTTCGGGGACTTCACTATTGTTTAAACAGAAAAGATACATCCACTTAGGTCTTTTTCATGGGCGCATAAATTTGGGAATAAACCGCATCTGGGGGTTTACTCCAAATTTGACGAAAGTTTTTTCGCTATTTTAATAATGAATTATCACTTATACAGAATCTATATAAATAAGGAGGTTTATATGATCCAGACAGATTTTTATAACTTAGATACTAATACAGGCATGTGGGAACTTGCCGAAACTAAGGAACATCCTAGCACGGGTGTTGCTAAACTGACTAATCAACTCAACGAAAGAACCAAAATTGTCATTTCCAATTTATCACAAACAGTCAGATCTACCATCACAAAAATTCAAAATACTCAGGAAGCAAAACAGCTATTTCAAGTCTCCATTGACTTAGCAACCAACGAAATCCACCATCATTGCAAAATGTTCCATTTTTATTCCCAAAGAGTCATTAAAGCTCTAAGGTATGATAATGATCTGGCCAACAAGGGACACCCCTCACCCCGATTCCTACTCGAACGGATCAGCGATGCTCATAAGTTAACTCCATTAAACGACAACTTAAGCTTAAATCCTCCCCGATTGCATTTACCCTCTCTAGATAGCGCCAGAAACATTACGAGCACCCATCAACATTTAGGACCCGAAGAAATTATCACAAAAATTAGAGAAACAAAAGAACACCTACAGAACATTGAAAACATCCTGCCGGCAGTTGAATTTTGCTGGAACCGGATTACAGCATTATCGACTGAAGATAATCCCGAAGAGTTATTGGTTAACATGCGGAAAATTCATGCAGATCTCGAATTATTGAAGAATGAGGAAACGTTTAATGAAATTTACGATGCCTTTTTTTATATAGAGGACGCTACAGAAGGCCTTCTTCATATTGACGATTATGGCGATGTGAAAATCGACGAAATGGAGGCCACTCTAAAGTTAGTAAATGCCACCCAAAGAACGATGCTGAGGGCTATTGACAACTTTAATTATAGCTACGAGAAGACAATCACGGAGAAAGCGTTTAAAAAAATAAAAATCTTCAATAAGCATGATATTCAATCAGGACACATTAAAGCTCTTGAACTCGTTCCTTTACTTTTTGATATTGAACCTGTCGCCCACCCTTCTCGTGAATTATGTTATCGCAAATTTGGAGAACTTCACGCAAACATACGCCAGAAACGGCTTGAGCTGGCGAGCCTCTCCTATCTAGAAAAATATTTCCCCTTCGAACTTATAAGTCTCTCAAATATAGCCATGGAAGAACTCCTGAAACTGCAACAGGAATTCTTAAAAGTTCATGACGAAATAGGTGTGTCATCGGAAATCAAACGTGATACCATCGCCGAAGAAAATATTCGCGAATTGGATATAAGTGGTCGACAGTTAGTCAACTCTTTATTTTCCACCGATAGCATTGAAAAAAAATTATTAATAGTCAGAAAACTCCACGCTGTTAATCTTCAAGTCTCGGAAAGATATTCCGTTTTTTCTGAAGCAAAACTGCAAAAATGCATCGCTATATTAGGAAGCGATTCTTTTAAAAATTTTGTTTCTACTTTGGTTCAGCTGATGTTTGAACTGCGTAATGAACAATTTCAGCATGGCGAAGTTGTAATTCAGGAAGAAGATTTTAGAGCTGTCGAAAACTGTACCGGGAAATTCACCATGATTTCCTCTTATTTTAAAGCCTTAGGAGAAATTTTGGCTCCCCTCAGCACCTTTATGGGGAATTCTCTTCACGCCTTAGTCAAGGAAATGATTAAAAATATTCCTCTAACAGATAAAGATTCCAGGGCTATACTTAAACATGCCTACTACCTAACCAGCAACGCCCTTGAGGAGGTAAATCGTGAAATTCTTACAAATTCGAGTGTTGTAAAAAAATGAAAATGTGTTATACTTTGGCCCATGACTGCAATAACACTCAAAGAAATTTCGAAAAGTTTTGGAACACGCATCCTTTTTGATGCCGTTTCCATCACATTTAATGCCGGCAACCGCTATGGTTTGACCGGCCCTAACGGTTCGGGAAAATCTACCCTTCTTCGTATCATGATGGGCCTTGAAGAACCAACTAGCGGAAGCGTTATTCTCCCCGAACGTACCGGCATCCTGAAACAAAATATTGAAGCCTTCCGTGATGAAAAAGTCCTCGATGTCGTTGTCATGGGAAATAAAAGACTGTGGGATGCCCTCCAAAAGCGTGACGAATTATACCTCGTGGAAATGACAGACGAAGTCGGCATGCAGCTGGGTGAACTCGAAGGAATTATCGCGGAAGAAAATGGATACCAAGCCGATTCCGACGCCGAGGTCATTCTTGCAGGGATGGGAATCGACCAAGAATTTTTCAATAAAAGAATGAGCGAAATCCCCACTGACATCCAATTCAGAGTCCTTTTATGCCAATCTCTCTTCGGGGATCCTCAAGCTTTGCTGCTGGACGAACCTACTAACCACTTGGACCTCGAATCGATCGGTTGGCTTGAAAGTTTTCTCGAAAACTACCATGGAGTCCTCATTGTCATCAGCCATGACCGCCACTTCTTAAATTCCGTTTGTACTCATATTGCAGATATCGACTACGAAACGATCATTATTTATCCCGGCAACTATGATGAAATGGTCGTCGCGAAAACATCGGTGCGCGAAAGAGCCCAAGATGATGCAAAATCCAAAGAGAAAAAGATTGCTCAACTTAAAGAATTCGTTTCTCGATTCGGAGCAGGCACACGCGCTAGCCAGGTCCAATCCCGCCTACGCGAAATTTCCCGCCTCCAGCCCCAAGATCTCAAAAAATCGAACATTCAACGCCCCTATATCCGATTTCCCATCACCGAAAAACAAGCAGGAAAAGTCGTTCTTAAAGCCGACAAAATTTGTAAAAGCTTCGACGGTCAAGAGGTGATCAAAAATTTCTCTATAGAGATCCAGCGCGGAGATAAAATCGGAATCATCGGTAACAATGGCCGCGGTAAATCCACGTTAATCAAAATGTTGGCAGGAGCCTTAGCACCGGATAGCGGAACAATCTCCTATGGAAACCAGGTCATAACAAGCTTTTTCCCGCAAAACCACTCCGAAATTGTAGAAAAGACCGATGCCCTTAACGCCTTTGAATGGCTCAAAAGTAAAAAATCGGGCGCTTTGGAACAAGAAATTCGCAACGTTATGGGAAGAATGTTATTTGGAGGCGACGACGCCTTCAAAAAAGTAAGCACACTTTCCGGCGGTGAAACAGCCCGGATGATTTTGGCCTATATGATGCTCATCGAGCATAACCTCGTTCTTTTAGATGAACCGAACAACCATCTTGATCTTGAAGCTGTTTCCGCCCTTGGTTGGGGCCTTGAGGACTACAAGGGGACAGTCATTATAGTAAGCCATGACCGCGATATAATCGACACCGTTGCCACGAAAATCATCGCCTTTGAAGCCGATGGTATACATGTGTGGGACGGCAACTACGAAGATTATAAATCTAAAAAAGCTTCTGTATAAATTCCTCATCTCCGCGTCTCTGTGTCTCCGCGACTCCGCGTTTATTCCTTTTTATTAAGCAAAAAAGCTCAACGCGGAGACGCAGAGACGCGGAGATGAAAAAAACGGGTTTTTCTTGCTGCTTTTGAAAGAATAAAGTAGAATTCCTTCTAAAATTAATCAGGGGGGAAACCATGAAAAAAATTGCAATCACAGGAACACACGGTGTTGGGAAAACAACTTTAGCCCATCAGCTTGTTGTCGCACTTAAAGAAAACAATTTCAATGTTACAATAGTAGAAGAAAAGGCACGTTCTTGCCCTTTTCCTATTAATGAAAAAGCTACCACAGATACAGAAATCTGGATGGTACACACGCAGATTCGTGCGGAGCTCCAAGCAAAAGCGCAGCATTATGAAGTAGCCGTCGTCGATCGATGCTCTTTGGATGCGATCGTGTATTGGCAAGATCGCAACACCCCGCACGCTTATTTTGATAAGCTTAAAGATGCGGCCATTCAGTGGGTGGAATCGCAATATGATATTATTGTATGGTTAGAACCCTCCAGCGACACCGATAGCTTTGCCGTCGATGCTGTCCGCGGATCTAGCATTGCCTACCGCAATCGAATTCGTGATGTCTTTAGAGAGTATATGGACAACCTTCCTGAAAGCTCCAAGAAGAAGGTGATTAGGATTGAGGCTAATGATGTTTTTATTCGCGAGGGCGATCATTCCCGCGCTGTGAATAAAATCAGCCAGCACGCAAACTACCCGGTAAAAGCAGACGTTTGTTATAGCCACTAGAAAAAATGACGAAAAGGACATAAAAATTTATGTCCTTTATGTCCTTTAATAAATAGGTCTAATTTATTCTGCTACTTCAATGTTATCTGGGAGCCCATTTAGGCGCATCAAGTTACGCACCCTTTGCTGGGTTAACATCATACAGAAATTCTTTAATTGGGGGAGAATCCACACATCAGCTAGATTGGATAACTCTACCAACTCATAGTTAGTGATCTTTTCATTTTTTAAAGTTTGGCAATAAAGATACTTCAAAGCAAGTTCCACAACATGCGGCTGTTGATCTTCGATTCGAATTTCTCCAGACTTAGCCTCACGTAACTGACTCCTAAACAAAGCGGCAAAGTATTCGGAACGATTGCATAAAATCAACTTATGAGCAGTAAATGTTTGGTTTCCTACACGAATAGAAATATCGGTATACTGACCCCTCATCGCGTTTTCCCAATCTTGTTGCATCACACTTTCAATTCTCTTTATATAACTATCATCACTCTCTGTTTCGGATTTAGAAAAGTAATATTTCCACTTCAAGATACATTGATTTACAATCGAATTTATTCTTAAATTTATATTTGGGTTTGTCTCGACCGCATACACAAGTTCTCCGATCGTAAAAGCTAGAGAAAGGGATCCAATAAGTGATCGGTCATTACTTAAGTCGAACAGAGTCTCTATACCGATTTGGGTCACTAGGCCAGCTAGGGCCCAGCGGATAGGGCTAGATATATACCATGTTCTCCAATAATCTGGGGGATTAGGAAGAGGCTTTGTAATTGCACTAGCTAACTCAATTGTTCCCACACACAAACCGCTAATGAAACCCATGTTAATCATAATTGGCAATCCCGTTTTTTTTATTGGCAACAGTTTATAGCAGGAAATAAGGAAATTGTCAATTCATAGAATGGACGACATGGACGACGAGTATGGACGTAATGGACAGCATGGACAAATTTTAGTATTTTGTCCATGTCGTCCATTACGTCCATGTCGTCCATTAAAAAAAGTCTGGGAGAACGATAAGCCGGATTCTGTCATTGAGCAATCATTCATCTAGGAGCTTTATCGCTAAAGCCCTCAAGCGACCTGTAGGAAGCACAGCGGAGAACTGTATCGCTTCACACCGGTCTTGCTTCGGATAGGGTTTACCACCCTCTGAGTTTCCCCAGATAGGTCCACGCTCCTAAAGCGGGCATTTCACCCTGTCTGACATCCCCCGAAAGGTCTGCCGGCGGTATATTTTCTGTGACACTTTCCGTAGCCTTACGGCCCCCAGTCTTTCACTGGTATCCTCTCCTGCGAAGTCCAGACTTTCCTCTCCCGCCCTAACAAGGAGCGAGAGCGACTGCCTGTCTTCCCAGACAAGAACTGTACTATGATGTCGCAGCTTTTGCGACGACGACGTGTTTTTGTTGCGACGACTGTTCCTTCGATCGCTTCACTTTCCTGCCAGTAGTGGATGCGTGAGCAATGTTCACAGAACACGAGCCGTTCTCCCTTGCGTACGAGGTTCTCATGCTGCGCTGTGAGCATGATATGGCAACCGCTGCAGCAGCGATTTTCAATAGGAACAATCACGCGGTCTTTTTTATTAAGAAGAAGACGCTCATAAATTCCGAATACTTCAGGATCAGCTTTCTCGGCGAGTTTATCGCGTTTTACTTTGATGGCTTTGCCTTCTTCGTTGATTCTTGCGATGCCTTCGACAATCTCTTGTTCGAGAACTTTGCTGCTTTCTGTCGTTTTCTGTAAATTCTCGTTTATGCCTTTCAAGAGTTCTTCTTCGGCAGCTAATCTATCGAAAAAATCGCTGAGTCTTTGTTCCTTTGCCGTTTTGTCTCTTTCTGCGTGGGAAAGCTCATGGCTCAGGGCATTGAATTCATCAACTTTTTTAACCTGATTCTGCTGGCCTTCCAGTTTTTTAATTTTTTCTTTGAGGTCAGAAACTTCGCTTTCTAAGAGACGAATATTTTTCTTGTACTCAATGATCTCCCCTTCTTTAATGAGGTTTTTATGATGGAGATTTGTTTTGATTGCATTGATGTTTTCAAGCTCTTTTTGTCTCTCTCTTTTGAGACGCATGAGTTGGATCATCTGCATGTCGTATTCTTGAATTTCCAAAATGGGATGTAAGGCTTCCAGCATAGTTTATCCTAATTTAATAATGGATGAAATATATTTCCTGATCTATATACAATAGCCGAATCAGCAATAAATACTCAAGAGAAAAAACCATCATGGGAAACAAAAGCCTCCTAGCCCAAAAATTGTCAAAAATTCATAAAAAAATGGCTACTTTTCCCGATGAGGCCCCTCGGTGCTTTATTGGATTCGATGGCTTTACCGACGAGATTCTCTCGGCTGTCGATACAAGAACCGGTCCTTCCTCCTTTAAACCCATGAAAAAGATGGACCAATTCGGTAAAAGGGTGAACCTTCATGCAGGAAAAGGCTGCAATATAGAACTTGTCACAAAAACAAAGAAATTAGGCGGAAATGCACCCATTCTGACCAATGCCTTGCTTGAAGGAGCCCATCGCATTGCTTTTGCAGGAACAATCGGGCTGCCGGAAGAAATTGAGCCTTTATTTCAGGATATGGCTTCTCGTTGCGCTAAAGTATTTCCTTTAGGACCAAGTTGTCATTCGGATGCCATTGAATTCCAAGACGGAAAAATTATTTTAGGAAAATTGGATAACCTTTCGAAACTGACCGTTGAAACCGTGATCAATCATATTGGAAGAATGACACTTGTAGATCTTCTTGACGATTCCGATCTTTTTGTCTGCGCCAATTGGACGATGCTTCAGATGATGACCCCTCTTTGGAAAATGATCGATGCCGATCTTTTCACGCACATGAGTTTGCGTCCGAGATGGATGTTTGTCGATTTAGCCGATCCTGCCAAAAGAACCGATAAGGATATTCGGGAAGGTATGCGTGCTTTGAGCAGGCTGGAAAAGGGGTTCAAAGTTATTTTAGGATTAAACGAATCCGAAGCCATCTGCCTTGGAAAAATCTTCGGAATCGACACAAAAGACCTTTCTTGTCTTGCCTCAGATATCCGAAAAAAGTTAGGATACTTCCGTGTGGTTATTCATGGTATCAAGTTTGCTCTCTCTGCCGATCTCGATGGAGTTGCAGAAGTCAAAGGACCTTACACGGCTCGCCCGGTGATCTCTACAGGAGGCGGCGACAACTTTAATGCCGGATATTGCAATGCACTGCTCTATGGTCTAACAGCGGAAGAGGCTCTATTATCCGGGGTAGCCACGTCGGGATATTATGTCCGCTACGGACAAAGCCCTACAATGAAAGAACTAGTGAAATTTTTAAAACTGTGGGAGAAACCAAAACCATGAATCGATTAGAACGCTATCTAGAGAAATATCCCAAAGATAAGAGAAGCAGTGCTGCCGTGGCATTCCTGGCAGGTTTGGATCATATCGAAAAGAGTACTCCGGAGGTGACTAAGAGCATCCTTAAGGAACTTGAAGACGAGCGCTCGCACCTCAAATTAATTGCTTCGGAAAACTTTAGTTCCCTTGCCGTGCAGTTGGCTATGGGCAATCTTTTAACCGATAAATACGCTGAAGGGTATACTGGACACCGATTTTATGCCGGATGCGAAAATGTCGATACCGTCGAGGAGATGGCTACCAATTCTCTTAAGGAGATTTTTGGTTGTGAAGGCGCCTATGCGCAACCCCATTCCGGAGCAGATGCTAACATGGTGGCATTTTGGTCGATTTTGGTTCATCGAATCCAAAATAAAGAAGTTGAGAAGCTCGGGAAAAAGACCCTGGATGAGCTTACGCCAGAGGAGTATGAAAGAATCCGCCAGTTGATGTTGAATCAAAAACTGATGGGAATGTCGTTGAATTCGGGCGGTCACTTGACCCATGGATACATTCACAATATTTCGTCGAAGATGTTCCAAGCTGTTCCCTATGATGTCGACCGCAAAACAGAACTCCTTGACTACAGCGCTCTTGCGTTACAGGTCAAAAAAGAAAAGCCTGCTATCCTGTTGGCAGGGTACTCGGCGCACCCAAGAAAACTCAACTTTGCCAAAATGAAAGAAATTGCAGATAGCGTCGGGGCCGTTTTCATGGTCGATATGGCCCACTTTGCAGGATTGGTTGCCGGGAAAGTATTTACCGGAGAATTTGATCCGGTTCCTTATGCCGACATCATTACCTCGACAACGCATAAGACAATGCGTGGTCCTCGCGGAGGAATTGTTTTATTTAAGTCGGAATATCAAGAAGTCATAAACAAAGGGTGTCCGTTAGTTCTTGGTGGACCCCTCCCCCATGTTCTTGCGGCAAAAGCCATTGCTTTCAAAGAAGCCAATACGCAAGACTTCAGAGATTATTCCCAAAAAATCGTTGACAATTGCCAATTTTTAGCCGAAAGACTTCTTGAAAAAGGAATTCGATTGGTCACAGGAGGAACTGAAAATCATCTTTTGATCATGGATCTGACACAATTTAGCTTAACCGGCAGGCATGGCGAAAGCGCTTTGAGAGAGGCGATGCTCACCGTGAATAGAAACACCATTCCTTTTGACAAAAATGGCCCCTGGTATACCTCTGGAATACGTTTAGGAACGGCAGCAACGACGACTTTAGGAATGGGAAAAGAGGAAATGCGGGAAATTGCCGACATTATTTATGACTTACTTTCCAACACCACCCCTGCGATTGTTGCTAAAACAGGGCAGCCAAGCAAGGCCAACGCCATTATTAAGCCGGAAATATTGGCAAAAGCAAAACAACGAGTTCATGATTTGAATCAGAAATTCCCTTTATACCCTGAAATTGACTATTAAGGACAAACGGTACATAATCAACATAAAACGATGAAATTTGGAGAAACCCATGGCCAAGCTACCTAAAGATGACAACCAATTTATGAGAGTTGACGACAGAATCGACGCAGCTCTACTTGAAAATAGAAGATTATTTATTTCAAATCAGGTCGACAATGAAACTGCTGAAGAAATCATTAGAAAACTATGGTATCTCGAATTTCAAGATCCCGGCAAACCTATTCTCTTTGTAATCAACAGCCCCGGCGGATCCGTTACCGACGGCTTTGCAATCTGGGACCAAATCAAAATGATTAAATCCCCGGTCACTACTCTTGTAACAGGTCTTGCAGCTTCTTTTGGTTCGATGTTAAGCCTCTGCGCCGCAAAAGGACGTCGTTTTGCCACTCCTAACTCACGCATCATGATCCACCAACCTCGCAACATGGGCGTTATTCGCGGACAAGCGACTGACTTGGAAATTCATGCCAAGGAAATCCTCAAAACACGCGCTAGGCTCATAGAAATTTACGTTGAAAATACCGGTAAAGATCCGGAAACCATCGAAAGAGCCATCGATCGTGATACCTGGTTGACTGCTCAGGAAGCCAAAGAGTTTGGATTGTTAGATAAAATTGTGAACTCCTACACCGAACTTGAATGACAAAATATTCATTTTCGAAATACTCCGGATGCGGGAATGATTTCATCCTTATTGACAATCGGATGAAAAAATTTCCCGACGATCCCCTTCTCTACAGAAAACTTTGCGCTAGAAATACAGGGATAGGCGCAGATGGGATCATTTTTGTTGAAAATTCCAAATTGGCCGATTTTAAGGTCCGCATCTTTAATTCGGATGGCAGCGAAGCCGAAATGTGCGGCAATGGAATGCGTTGCTATGGAAAGTTTCTCCATGAACTCCAGATCCCAGGAAGAAAATTTCTCGTCGAAGCCAAAGAAAGAGAGATTTCTATCGATCTTTTAGATGAAAATGTCAGGATCGGGATGGGAAACCCTCAGAACTTAGCTTGGGATTTAAAGTTAAATATTGAAAATTATCCCCTGACCTTAGATTACATGGATACCGGAGTGCCTCATGCCATCCATTTTGTAAATGATATCCAAAAGATAGACCTCTTGAATTTGGGTCCAAAAGTTAGATACCACCCCCATTTTCGGCCGAAAGGGACGAATTTTAATGTCGCCTCGATCTCCGGGAACCATATTTGGTTGAGAACTTATGAGCGTGGTGTCGAAAATGAAACGCTTGCCTGTGGAACAGGCGCCACCGCTGTCGCCTTGGCGGCGAGTAAAAGATATGGTATCCCCTCCCCGATTTGCGTCCATACGCGTTCAGGAGAAAGTTTAGAAATTGGCTTTAATTGGGAGCAACCCGAGCCCACGGAAGTGACCGCAACAGGACCGGCAAATCTTGTCTTTCGCGGAGAGATTGCAATTTAGATTGCTTTAGTATAAAATATCGTTTGAATAATACTCTAAGGAATGATCATGACTACAAGTACAAAAAAAGCGCAAAGCCCCCTCATTTTAAGATGCCACCGCCTGATGGATGCTTTTGCGAAATCCGATGATGAAAGAGATTTTTACATCGATAGAATGGAAGGATTTATCGTATTCGTCGACCTTGACAAATCGCAGGAAGAACTCAATGGGCTTGAAAAGGAAATGGAGAAAAATAAAGATCGCTATCTCATGGTCCCGAAAATGAGTTTTTATGAATGCAAAAAAATCATGGAAGGTTTTGTCCATGAGAAAGTCTATGATATCGATACGAAAGAAAAACTCTTGGATATTATTCAATCAAAAGAAGCCAGAGAACATTTTATTGAGTTCATTTACGATCACCATAATGAGCTTGAAAAATGGCAGCAGTTCTACCAAGAGCGTTCCAGAATCCGTATCATCGAATGGCTAAGAAGCAACAACTTCCATTTTGTATTCGAAGAAGATCTAGAAATGTCGACGGGGCTTATAGAAAAACTCAAGAGCCATCTTTTCGAGAGCAAAGCAGGCAAAGAAATCGAAGTCGCGCGTAAAGCCATGATTGCCAAAGCAAAGACCTATTACTCTAATGAAGCTCTGAACCCAAGACCAAAAAGAGGCCGCCCACCCAAACAGCAACTTAAACTCGAAATCGAACCTCATGTCACTTCTGATATTTATACTACTGTCCCTTCTATCGTTAGACCCTTCCTCTATATTCCTGAAATTTCTAGCGCCTTTGATGTCACATTCTCCGCTAAATTCGAGACAAAAGAAGCTCTCATGGCAAGCAGAAGGCTCTCCGCAAGCGGCGGTATGGAAGAGAGTATGGAATCCATCAATCAGAAACTCGCGACCCTCAAAGAACTGTCTAGCCGTTGGCTGGATAAAGAAGGCGTTAAAGTCCCTGAAAGAGAAGAGATCGATATTGATTTTTCTCTCGATGATGATGACGATGAAGATCTCGAAGAGGATTTTGATGAAATTAAACCCACCAAGAAAAAATTGCCGGTAAAAGAAAAGGCGACTCAGCTAAATTCAAAGAAAGCTGTGCTACCTTCAAAGCCTGTAAAAAATGAGGCTCCGAAACGCATCATTCCTAAGGAAAAAGCTAAAGAGAAGCCCAAGGCAAAAGTTTCGGCTAAAAAGCCACTGAGGAAAATTACTCCTATTAAACCTGTAAAAGCAAAAGCAGCTGCTAAACCGGTGAAAAAAAAGAATCCGGTGAAAAAACTGCGAAAAACCAGGTAATTTGTGCCCGTAAGAAAAGAAAAACAAGATGATCTTAATCTAAGGATGGAAAGCCTGGGCATTCGAGAGGATGATCTCATCGAAAAGTTTATTCTTGGAAGCGGCAGAGGGGGACAAAATCTCCAAAAGACATCAAGTTGCGTCTATATCAAACACGTCCCTACCGGCATTGAAGTAAAATGCCAAAAGTCCCGCTCCCAAGAAATCAACCGGTATCAAGCCCGGAAATTAATCTGTGAAAAGATAGAAGCGCAGGTTTATAAAATAAAAACCGAAAAGCAAGCGGAGCACGAAAAAATCCGCCGTCAAAAGCGGCGCCGGACACGTAAGCAAAAAGAAAAAATGCTAGAAGACAAACACCGCCATTCCGAAAAGAAAGAACTACGCTCCTCTCCCAAAAACCATGATTGATTCATCAGCGCAAAATGATTTTAAAACACAGAGTTCACAGAGAACACAGAGAGTAAGCATTTGTATCAGATGCTTGAAATTGAGATCATTTTAGGAGATAGTTAAACAAAACATGTCTCTAGTAATAAATAAAATGATCTAAGTTTCAATCATCTGGTACAATTTCTTACTCTCTGTGTTCTCTGTGCACTCTGTGTTTAAAATGAGTTTACACATACAAAGAATTCTTGACTTTGTTAGAGTAATTTGTTACCTGGTGAGTTTACCTCAGGAAACAAGGCCGTATTTCTATGCCAGACTTTGGATCGTTTATTTTGCTGATGTTCGCTGCTATCTTGCTTGTAAACATTGCCCAAAGAACGCAAATACCCTACCCCATTGCCCTTATCTTTGGCGGAGGTCTCCTCAGCTTTGTCCCAGGATTTGATTATACCCTTTTTAACCCGGATCTTATTTTAGCCATCATCCTCCCTCCAATTCTCTACTACGCAGCGTTTTGGACATCACTAAGTGACTTTAAGAAGTACTCCTCCGAAATTTTCTCTCTAGCGTTTAGCCTCGTAATCGTCACAACCCTCGTCATTGGATTGATCTTTAAGTTGTGCTTTCCCGAATTTTCCTGGGCACTCAGCTTCGCCTTTGGAGCTATTTTGTCACCGACAGATGCTTCTGCTGCAACAGCTATACTCAAACGATTTTCCATTGGCCAAAAATGCACCTCTATTTTAGAAGGAGAAAGTCTTGTCAACGATGCGTCGGGTTTGGTTCTTTACAAAATTGCGGTAACAGCCCTACTTACAGGGACATTCTCCTTCTGGCATGCCGGCATGGACCTAGTCGTTATGTCGGTGGGAGGGGCTGCATTCGGCGCTCTCTTTGGCTATTGCTTGCAAACTTTTTCAAGGCGCTATCTCGACCCTGTGATGGGGGCGGTTTCTTCATTTTTCATCTCATACGCGACCTACATTCTCGCCTTACAACTCAATGTTTCAGGTGTCCTTGCGGTGGTCGCTTGCGGTTTGGTATCCTTAAGGATAATTGCTAGGCACCATTCATCCCTAAGACGCATGCTGGGACGGGTTACTTGGGATATGTACATCATTTTGCTCAACTGCTTTATTTTCATTCTAATCGGTTCGCAACTTAATAAACAGACGTCGCAGATGAGCCTTGAACAAATGGTTGTCTATACAGGATATTCATTTTTGATCACCGTAATGTTGATCATTTGTCGCCTTTTTTGGGTCTGTTTTAGAGGAATAGTCTCTCAACAATTAAATCTAAAAACAGACATCAGAAAAGTTTGCAAAAGGCATGATGCCACTTTTAGGTTTAAAGAAGATATTATCATTGGATGGTCCGGCATGCGAGGTATTGTTTCCCTGGCGGCCGCTCTTGCTCTACCCATAACACTTGATGATGGATCCCCTCTAGAGGGACGCCCGGTAGCCATCTATATGGTTTTTTGCGTCATTTTATTCACTTTAATCATCCCCGGACTCACCCTTGAAAAACTTATTTCATGGCTTAACATACCTTCCATCCCGGTACACGACACATCCCTTGAAACACGTAAAAAACTTGCCAATGTTGCCATAGAAAAAATAAAGGAACTTCAGCAAAAACAACATATATCTGAAGACGAAAAGGTCTTCTTAAATGATTACTTCAACAATCGATTTCGTCTATTGGAGCTTGTGTTGCCCGAAAACAGTAAGCATCGGCACCTGGAATCTGCCCGAACTGAGGTTGTGAGAGCCCAACGTAAAGTTCTTTTAGAGCTTTGGGAACAGGGAGATATCGACGATAAAGTTCTTGCCCAGATAGAGCATGAACTTGATGCCGAAGAATCGCACACTCCACGGGCCGAAATATAAGTCGCCCAACCAGAGAATCCTACGCCATTTTTCCGCCATCTATTCCAATGATCTGTCCGGTGATGAAAGGAGCTTTTTCCGAAGCAAGAAAGAGAATAATCTCAGCAACCTCTTCAGGTCTTCCCATCCTTTTGAGCGGGACACCGGCGATCAATGCATTTTTCTTTTCAGGATTCCAAAGCCGATTTAACATCTCCGTATCTATCGGGCCCGGTGCAACCGCATTCACCCGAACTTGATAGGGAGCAGCTTCGAGAGCTGCTGTTTTTGTGAGTCCTTCAATGGCATGCTTGCTCGCAGCATATAGGGATGTTCCTGGTGCGGCTTTTTTTCCTAAGGTAGAAGATAGGTTGATAATACTGCCGGAACCCTGTGGCAACATCACACGCAACTCATACTTCATACATAGAAGCGTACCAAGTACATTTGTATCGAAGGTGGCATTATAATTTTCAATAGTTTGTTCGGTAATAGCTCCAAGGCTCCCTTCCTTGCCTGCATTATTAACAGCGACATCCAGACGACCGAAACGCTTAACAGTCTTCTCTATCAATAATTGCACCTCAGCCTCATACCGTACATCCGCCTGCACGAACATAACCTCAGAGCCATGAGCTCGAAGTTCTTGCTCAAGAGCCTGACCCACATCCTGCTGCCGTCCCGAGATCACCATCTGAGCACCAGTCTTTGCAAAAGCAAATGCAGTCGCACGCCCAATTCCAGCAAGTGCCCCGGTAATTAAAACAACTTGATTCTGTTTGTTCATATTTTTACTCTATCCAATAAAAACACGTAAATGTCAATATGCGAAATTCTTGTATAAAAAATAATTTTAAAAAAACATTGATTTTGCTATATCTCAATTAACTCAACCAAGAGGTATTTTTGTGGAAACAGTTCAAAATTATTGGAAATTCTTTCTATTTGAAGGACTTGCTCTCTTTTTATTAGGTATTTTAGCTATTTGCTCCCCTGAAATAACAACTTTTAGCCTCGAATTTTTAATCGGTGCGTTATTAGTGGTCAGCGGTATTGTGCAATTTATCCGTGCCGTGAAAGCAACGAGAGATTCAGGATTCTTTGCTTATCTCGCAGCTCTTGTGACTTTTGTCGCAGGTATACTGGTATTTGCTCATCCATTGATCGGTACAATGACTCTTACTCTTCTGATGGCCACCTACTTTATGGTGCAGGGATTCCTCTATATATTCTATTCGATCAGCATGTGGTCTCTCTTGAAGTGGAAGGGTTTATTGCTCAATGGAATTTTATCATTAGCCTTAGGAATTCTTATCTGGCAAGGCTGGCCGAATAATTCTCTCTGGGTTCTGGGCTTATACCTAGGAATCTATCTTGTATTCCTTGGAATAGGACTTGTAATGATAGCTTTCCAATTGAAAAGAGTTCATTCGACTGCTCATAGATAACAGAATAAAAGACCTTGAAGCAGCTTAGCCGCTTTTAGGTCTTTTTTATTTTTTCACTATAAGCCATAAACATCCAATAACTTAAGCTCCCATTAACAATAAATCCAACGACATCCACCCACAATGGAAGGGAATATCCTCCGATGATGATGGAAAAGTCAAAGTACAATCGCGAAAGATGAAGCAAGGTTTCAACGGAAAGAATTAGCCCGGCAACTAACAACGCTGTATTTTTCATAAATAACCTCGGTTATATGATCCAACAATAGGGATATTTATATTAAAGTCAAGGGGGATGGACGGAATGGACAACATGGACAGAAGGGACGACATGGATATCTAGTCCATGTCGTCCATTTTAGCGAGTGCTTAATTCAGCTGGAGAGTGTAAACAGGAACGATAGGATTGCCTGTTTGCAACGCAAGTAACTGAGAAATAAGCGAGAATGTTGACTTCGATGAGAGGTCAGTATCGCGAATATAGAAGACATGGCCACGATATTCGACAGATACAGCTACATCACAAGGATCACATACATCCGCGTGAATATCTATAATGCCACCAAGAACATTACTCCAGTCAAAGAAGTTACCCTCTCTGTCAACTGTAGTAGTGACTAACCCATATTCTTGATCTCTTGAAGGCGCATGAACAC
Source organism: Waddliaceae bacterium (assembly GCA_963822595.1). Lineage (GTDB taxonomy): Bacteria > Chlamydiota > Chlamydiia > Chlamydiales > Waddliaceae > CAVRUH01. The sequence goes on from CAWGIG010000001.1 coordinate 497,470, forward strand.
CTTGTGACAAGAAGTAAAGAATGCTCATTGGAGACCGAGTATCCACATGCACTTCATTACCAACATTTTCACGGCTGTGATAAGGAACCAATCTAATAACATAGGTATCAGGATCAAGATTTAGGAGGTGCCAAATTCTATTCATAATGTTTTTATCAGCAGTCTTTTCATCAATCTGAATGACGAAATCGAATTTCCCTGTTTTCTCGTTCGCATCGGCAACAATTTCAATATCTTCATTCACTTCTAACCTATGAAGAAGCTGTGTTAACTCAAGAAAGTCTCTGTACTCAGGAGCCAAACTCGGTGTGGGTCTCGAAGCCGATACCGCATTATTCAAACCATTTAATCTTTGAACGCAGCAACGTAGAATACGGTCAATTCTCCATCCAGAGGAATTTAAGAGGTACATTGTTTGGATGGAAATCGGTGACATCATTTGCTTTACCAAGCCTTCACCTTTTAGAGGCTGATAAGTCGTCGTTGGTTTTTCAAGCAGTGACATTCCAACAGTCGGTGAAGTTACAACTCCGGCTTCTGAAGAGTCAAATCTAAAGTTAACGTTGGCGTTTCTGTTAAACTCGTAAGATGAAGAAACAAGGCCTATATCCAAAAAGGTTGGATTGTCTCGATATTTCAACCTGACGATATTGAGGAGCAACTGCTTATCAACGCTAGATTGAACAGCGCGGTTATATTGTAGAGTATCAGATCTTATGCTGGCAGGGCCGATTTTTCCGACACAACTAGTTAAAAGTATAGAGCTTATTGCAATTGCATAAATAGATTTCATGGAGGTTTCCTTGTTATATACGAGAGGAATTTACCAAGAAATCGATCAAAATACAAGTTAAAAATTAATTAATTTGAGGTAAATGAATCCAAACATGACGACGGAGACAAAACAGGCATAGGGAACTTCTTTAGAAAGAAAATTTGAACCTACCAACTTTCTGCTCCATAAGAGCTGAATTAAGGTTATAACTACCACTAATACCATCGAAATCACAAGGATAGGAATTAAAAATTTAAATCCGACGCAGGCACCAATACCGGCATTCAATTTAAAATCACCTGGATACATCCCATCTTGCTTACGAAAATAATAATAAATTACATTGAAAGCCCAAAAGACAGCATACCCGCCAACGGCTCCCATAATCGCTTGGGGGGGTGTCACAAAAATAGGATTTAAAGACCCAATCAATCCCACCCAAACCAGGGTTAAAGTAAATTGATCAGGGATAATTCCATGCTGATAATCTGTGACAAAACAGCAAATGAGCATACAGCTCACAATCAAGACAAAAACAAGAGTAACATCTACTTCAAAAAAGAGTGTAGAGAGTCCAAATAGCAACGCTATTCCTAGTTTATAGGGAAAAACGCTAAAATTCAAGGGATGATTCTTTTGAAAAAACCATTTAATGATGTCAATCGGTTCCCTGCCTTTGTCGCAATCTTCTAAGAGTATTTCAGGGAGGTAATGCACGGTCATTGCCATGAGTTTTCCCGACATACATCCCAATAAAAGCTGCCACCAGGGCATTTAAAATCGCTATTATTGCATACATTCTACAGGCTCACCTTCTGGGGTGTTTTCTTACACATGCGTTGACAAGGAGGACACGCAAAAGGGTTCACGCATAATTCTGAGACACATCGGCTATCAAAATCATTATTAATGAGATAAGGAGTCACAACAATCATCAAATCGGTTTTATGATCGAGGAAGGTTTGGGAGCTAAACAATGGACCGAGAATAGGAATTTTACTGAACCAATAAAGATTGTCCTGAACGCGATCAATTTCATCTTCAAACATTCCGCCAATCAAATAGCTCTGTCCAGGCCACAATTTTACTATAGTATCAGCACGTCGTGTCAATAATGCCGGAATCACAAATCCATTCAAAATGACAGCGTTCTCTTTATCTAGATTACTGACTTCAGGAACAACGTGGAGTGTGATCAAACCGTTAAGATCCACATGAGGTGTAAAATCCAACATCACACCGTATTTTTTATACTCCACGGTAATGGATCCGACAAGGCCTCCACCTCCTTGAGGAATTAATATGGGAAACTCACCACCGGCAAAGAAGTGAGCCGTCTGATCGGAAATTGTGGTTAAATTCGGTTCTGCAAGGATTTTACCATCGCCTAGCTCCTCAAGGAGATCTATCAGCATGGATAAATTCCATTGACCGAGAGTCAAATTGGGGGCATTCATAAAATAATCGGGACCCGTTGCTAAATTAGGAGTAGGAAAAACAGATCCAAAAGCAACAGAATTTCCGTTATGTGAAAAAAGCGCTTGCCAGTTAAGACCAAGTCTTGTGTCGATATTCCTATCTACCTCTAAAACCTTCACACACAAAAGAACTTGCTGGGGTTCTACATCCAACATACTCACCATTGATTTCTCACCGCCTGGCACAAGCCTAGCAAGAATTTCGAGGATTTTGCTTGCCATCTGCGGATCAGGCACTTTTCCTTCTATAATATATCCTTTAGGAGCTGCGGTAATTTTAATGTCAACTTGAGGAAAAAGTTCTCGAATCAAATGGGTTACTAGAATCGATTGAAATTCTCCTGCCGATTCACTTTTCCTGAGTTTATGGACAAGTTTATTATCAGTCGAGGGTGTTTCATTGTCAGCTAATTCTAATGACAAGTTCCCGGCTGTTTGAGCGTATGCTAGAAGATCAGCTTCATGAGGTGTGAGTTCCAAATAAACTTCTAATGGGGCACATGCCTCATAATAACACCTCAATTTGTTGAAATTTCTTCCTCCTCCTCCTGCACCAACCGATACGACGCGCACCTTATCTATTAAATTTAACGTTATTGTACCGAAACCGACATCTGCATTTGAAGCAAATCTAATTCCTACAAGGGAACCCGGATCCAAAAACTGAGCAATGGGAGATCTTGTCGTAATGGGAAAAGGGACAACACTTTTTCCCGGGGTAATTGCGAAAGGATTGGTATCCACTTTTTTATTATTTCTTTCATAATCCCAATTGATATCGCTCCGCTGAATCTTTTCTCCTTTTGCAATGTAGTTTGTGATGGTGGCTTGATTTAACCACTGTTCACTTTGGGGGTTTTTGGTGATCATTGAGGGATTGAGTTGGGATACATCCATATGTTGCCAGACAAAATCCTTCGAAGTGACTAGATCGTTCGGATATAATTCTTGGTTTGCGACAAGCACCTCTACAGATTCAGGATGTTCCTCGACTAAGTTAACGATGGATTTCTCTCCAGAACCGGTAGACATTAAGTCGAGAACCTTTATGATATTCTGTGCCGTTGCTCGATCAGAAACTTTTCCCGAGATAACATATCCTTTACTTGTAGCAGTGATTTTAACATCGGCTTTTGGGAAGAGTGTACGGATCATATGAGTGACTAATACGGAATTAAAACCTCCATCCGATTCACTTTGGATGAGCTTCTCAGACAGATCACCGTATTGCTCATTTTGAGCTTTTTCCATGATGCCAAGGGAAACTTCGCCGGCCAGTTGGGCATAAGAAAAGACTTGGGCCTGTTTAGGAGTCATCTCTAGAAGGATTTCGGTGGGTGAGTTCGATTTGTAATAATTGGTTTTATTTCCTTCGGAATCTTTTCCGATATCCAGAACCTTGATGTCTTTTAAAAGTGTCAAGCTGACTCTGCCGAAGCCTATATCATCTTTAGATGTGAAAGTGATATCGACATAATTGCCTGGGTTTATAAACTGAACCACTGCTGATCTATTAGTAAGTTGGTATGGCACGGCAATTTTCCCATCACCGGGCAGATGATCAAGATTTCTATCATTTTGCGGAGCTAAAACAATCGATTTCTTATCTCCATTTTGTTCCACTTCAACAGTTTTTGTCTCTGGCAGCTGCACATTGGGCGCGTCCGAGTGTCGAAATAAAAATGCTGCTACTAGTCCAAGAAAAGCAAATGAGAATAAAAAAATTAATCGGTCTTTAGCCATATATCAACGCCTCTGTGTTAAAAAACCTTTTATAATTTTCCGTCATTATCATGCAAGAATAAAATTGACTTGCCGAAATGAGTTCAAATAATATATTTTAAAATTTTTGATAGAACATATTTCTTAAACAATGTTATTCGGCGGTTTGACAATGACTCTACCCAACATAGAAGATCCAAAAGCAAAATACGAAGGAAACGATCATCTTTATCAAGTAAAAGCTGTCCACGAACAGCTTCTTGATGGTCTAGACTACACAGAAATTGCTCGATTACAAGTCGATCCAATGGTTTTAAAACTCTATCTGCTTCAAGAAATCGAACGTCTCATCCTAAAAAAGAAAATTTTAGACAAATCAGAGATTAGCCCGCGATTACTTGAAGAAGTATTCGATGAGGTAATGGGCTTCGGACCCATAGAACCTTTGCTTCGCGATGATACCATTACGGATATTTTCATAAATTCTCCTGACACCGTTTATGTGGAAAGACGCGGAAGAGTCGAAAAAGTAGAGGATATCCGCTTTTTAGATAATGATCATATTTTCCGTTTAGTTCAACGGGTGGCCTCAAAATCAGGGAGGCATTTAGATTTGAGTACCCCCTATTTTGATGCCCAGCTTCCAGACGGTACTAGAATTCACGCCATTATACCCCCCATTGCCATTGATGGAATCAAAGTTTCTTTGAGAAAATATTCTTTCCAAAAGTTTGATATTCAAACACTTGTAACCGGAGGGAGCTTAACACAGCCGATGGCTAGGTTTCTTCAACTAGCTGTCCAAGCCCGTTTCAATATCGCCATCTGCGGAGGAACAGGTTCCGGAAAAACCACTCTCATGAACTCATTATTAGCCTCCATAGGTAAACGGGAACGTATCATCACCATCGAAGATACTCCTGAACTTGAACCCTCCCATCACCACACGGTAAGACTATTAACTCGATTAGCTAACCCCGAAGGTAAGGGTGCCGTAACGCAAGCTGATTTGATGATTAACGCTCTGCGTATGCGTCCTGACAGGGTAATACTTGGAGAACTTCGTGGAGCGGAAGCATTCAACTTACTTCATGCTATGAATACAGGACAAGACGGATCGATGGTCACTCTTCACGCAAGCGGTGCCGAGGAAGTTGTGGCACGTCTATTAAACATGATTCTAATGGCTCGATACACCCTTTCTGTGGAAAGCGTGCGCCAACAAATTGCGGGCGCATTGGATCTCATCGTCTATGTAACGCGTCTTGTCGACGGGTCAAGACGGGTGATGACGATTTCACAAGTATCAGGGGATGAGAATGGAGAAATGGTGATCGAAGATGTTTTTCGTTTTAATATTGAAAAAATAACACAAGATGAACTTGAAGGTCACTTTGAGCAATTTTACATCCCTCCTACAAGTAGAAATAAAAACAAGTTGATTACAGCAGGGGTTTTAAAAGATTACGAAGCACTCTTCAAAAAAGAAGCTACGAATAGCGTTGAGAATCTAATTAAAGATAAAATTGAAAAATAGGATAAGTTACTTCCATGGCAAAAGCTGCAATTAAACGTAATCAGGAAGTTTCAACACAAATCCCTTTTCGTAGGAAAGAGGAAGCTCCTGAGAAAGTTTCATTTTTGGAGTCGATGTTAGAAGACTACTTCCTCAAACCTGATATGTTTACTACCTTGACATACATCAATGTATTGCTTGGATACTGCGTCCTGATGCTCTTGCTCGCCGGATACAATATAAGTTACTGGTTTTTATTAGCTTACATCCCAATGCTTTATTTCTTACATTTATGGAGAGAATCCTCAAAGGAAAAAATACGTCAAGAAATAGCCCATAGGATGCCCTTTTTCGCGGATGCCCTTGCAAACGCACTTTCGGTTGGGTCGACCTTGGAACAAGCTTTTGCTCAAGCCTCCTACTACCTCAAAGGTCGAATCAAGGAGGAATTTGATAAGTTAGTTCTAAAGAATGCCCTAGGAAAGGATATCGGTATTTTGTTGAGAGAGCTAGATGAGAAGTTTCCTAAAACAGGTCTCACCTACCTGATTTCTCTCTTAGAAGAATACAAAGAATTGGGGGTTGGAATCAGCCCTCTTTTAAAAAGAATATCAATAGCGCTTTCGGAAAAGGAAGAAGCTGAAGAAAAAATAAGGACTATCTTAGCTGCAGGAAGCTCTTATGCGAAGCTTGCTATATTTGTTTTCGGGGGAATCTTTCTTGGAATGTCACTACTTCTTAAAGATCAGATAGGGGTGTTATTAAAACCCAACCTAAAACCTGTTTTTCTTTTTCTATGCCTTTGGACATGTACTGGAGTTTTTCTTGTGACACGTATCACAACCATGGATTTTGCAAGAAATTCTGCTCTAAAGCCATTAATCGGCAAATTTATGAAAGAAAAGAATTGGACAGCAGAAAATCTCATGTATTATAGCGCAATAGAATGGACTTGGTGGAAACGGACGGTATTGTTTTATAGCCCCATGGTCTTTGGTTTTTTTGGAGCTTACGTGGTATCTTGGTATACAGGAAATCCCCTAATAATACTATCCGGCTTGATTATAGGATCTCTGTTATTTTGGATGTTTACGAAATATATGTTAAAAGGAATCATTCAAGACCAATTAATTAAAACGATAGAGACCTTTCCAGAGGTTCTTCAAGTATTTGTTATTGGATTAAATTCCGGCCTCAACACCTACTTAGCCTTTCAATTCGCCCAAGATGCTGTTAAAGGAATCACATCCAAATTGTTAACGGAAGAGCTCTGCCGCACTAAGTTCGCCATGGAATGCGGTGAGGCCCATGCCAGAACATGGCAGCGTTTAGCTGAAAAACTTCCCTTTGAATCCGTTATCGACTTTAGTGAAATCATGGTCGTAGCCCCCTTGCAAGGAGAATCGGTTGTGAAGTCCATTGTCCATATGACAAACAACTATCAATCAAAAAAATTAACTCTCATTGAAAAGAAAGCCACTTCAATCGGAATGATGGTTATTCCCTTTATTGTTGTCGCCTTCTTTCCCCTATTCTTGTTCGCATTGTTTGCACCGCTTGTAATCAACATTACATCACTATTTAATCACTAGATTGGCAAACAAGACCTCATAGACAAAAAATAACAAGATTAGCAGGATCGATCCTGCTTATCCTGTTATCCAGCCACGTTTGGAAAAAGCAAAGGCTTTCGATGACTCGAAAGCCTTTGCCTTTTTGAAACTTGTATAATACTTAATAAACCTTTTAGGTCTATGCTGTACCAACAGAAGTATTAATTGATGTAAACGCAGTCTTGATCGTACCACCGAGTGTTGTAATGATCGTTACTGCTGCTATAGAGATTAAGCCTACGATCAATACATACTCGATCATAGTTGCGCCCTTAATTTTCTTTTTTGAGTAGTTAGACATATATTGCCTCCTTGTAATGGGATATATTTCCCATGTTATCTTAAAATGTTGATGATACCCCCCGCGGGCTTTATCCAATCATCGCCTTTAACCTCATCATATATTTCCAACAAATTAAGTCAAATAATTTGTTTAAAATAAAAGAAAGATGAGTAATGCCCTCAGCGAGGTTCTTCATTGCAAATCGGAGTACCAACAGAAAATTAATTGAACCAAGGGATGTTGTGATCGTTACTGCAGCTTTCGATATCAAACTTACGATCAGCACAAATTCGATCATCGCAGCAACTTTCCCCATATATCAAAAAATATGGAGTCTAACTTCAGTATTTTTAGGCCTAAGCTGAAGTGACAGAAGTATTAACTGATGTAAATGCAGTCTTGATCGTCCCACCAAGGGTTGTAATGATCGTTACTGCAGCTATCGAAATCAAGCCTACGATCAACACATACTCGATCATAGTAGCACCTTTGATTTTCTTTTTTGAATAGTTAGACATATTTTGACTCCTTGTAAATGAGATATATTTCCCATGTTATCTAAAAAAAACGCCCTTAACCTCATTATATATTTCCAATAAATTAAGTCAAATAATTTATTTAAAATTATAGAAATATGTGGTAATGCCGTAAAAAATCTATATTGTGCCTACATCTGTATTAATTGTTGTAAAGGCTGTTTTAATCGTACCACCAAGCGTTGTCATGATCACTAATGCTGCTCCAGCGATTAAGCCCGAGACCAGCACATACTCGATCATCGTAGCACCTTTGATCTTCTTTTTTGTGTAGTTAGACATGAATTGATTCCTACCCTCTTTTAACCTAATTATATATTCACAGACATATTCATCAAATATTTTTTTAAAATTATGAAGAGTCAAATAAATTGAAATTTATTCTTAAAGACCGTATGCTACTGGTATTTAATAAGATGATACAATGACCTCTTATATCCTAGAAGTTAAAAATATTTGTAAAAGCTACAAACATGGCGATTCGCAGGTGAATGCGCTATCGGATGTTTCCCTTCTGGTGGAAAAAAATGATATCTTTGGAATCATCGGCCTCAGCGGCGCAGGCAAGTCCTCTTTGATTCGATGCCTGGCAAGATTAGTCATTCCAAGCTCGGGGCAAATCCTCTTCCATGATCAAGACATCGCAAGCATGAATGACAGCGACCTTCGCGATTATCGAAAAAAAATCGGGATGATCTTTCAACATTTCAATCTCTTGAACTCCCGAACCGTCGCAGGAAATATCGCCTACCCTCTTGAAATCGCTAATATTCCCCATGCCGAACAGGAAAAGAGAATCGATGAGTTGCTAGGTCTTGTCGGTTTACAAGATAAAAAAAATGTCTACCCTTCAAAATTGAGCGGCGGAGAAAAACAACGTGTCGGCATCGCAAGAGCTCTTGCAAATCATCCCGAAATCTTGCTCTGCGATGAAGCGACTTCTGCACTCGACCCTCAAACAACAAGAGAAATCCTAAATTTACTAAAAAGCATCCACCAAAAGCTGGGGATAACCATCGTTCTGATCACTCATGAAATGGATGTCGTCAAACAAATTTGCAATAAAGTCGCCGTCATCGAAAAAGGGAAAATCGTCGAAGAAGGACCTGTCACCCAAGTTTTTTCCGAACCTCACCACGCTACCACGAAGAAATTTCTCCAAAAAGCTTCTCACGAAATCCCCCAAGATTTCTTCAAGCCCGTCAGCCCGAATCGAAAATTGCTGCGTCTAACTTTTAAAGGAAAGTCATCCAACGAACCAGTCATCTCCAACATCGTCAGGAAATTCGATGTCAATGCAAATATTTTCCTTGGATGGATCGACCGTATTCAAAACATGACAATAGGAACCCTCATTATTGAGCTCACAGGATCTCCTGAAGGGATCGAAAAAAGTTTGCAATTTCTTGGGGATAATGCTGTAAATTATGAGGTTTTAGAAAATGAATCCTGAAAATATCGAACTTGCACTCAATCTCCTCCCACTCCAATTATGGAATACGCTCTATATGGTGTTCGCTTCGACAATATTTGCCGTTGCTATTGGCCTTCCTTTGGGAATTATTTTAACGATCACCGACAAAGGTCATATTCTCGAACGTCCAATGCTTTACAAAACCTTGGAAACGATAATAAATATCACCCGCTCCTTCCCCTTTGCCATTTTGATGGTCGTTCTTATTCCTGTCACAAGATGGATTGTGGGCACAAGCCTTGGAACAACCGCATCGATTGTTCCCTTAACCATCGCTGCGGCCCCTTTTGTTGCTAGACTCATCGAATCAAGTCTTAAAGAGGTCGACAGACACATCCTCGAAGCTGCTATAGTCATGGGATCCACCACAAAACAGATCATCACGAAAGTTCTTGTCCCTGAAGCGCTCCCTTCCATTGTATCGGCAATAACGTTAACAGTGATAAATCTGATAGGGTTCAGCGCCATGGCAGGTCTTGTAGGTGGAGGCGGATTAGGTCAAGTAGCCATCCAGTATGGATACCAACGGTTTAATACTTTCATTATGTTTACGACCGTGATACTGCTCATCATTCTTGTTCAGGGTGTGCAGTGGATTGGAAATAGGATCACAAAAGCGCTCGCAAAAAAAAGAGGAAAAGTTTTACATGATTAAAAATATATTGTCTTGTCTTGGAATATTATTACTCTTGAGTTGTTCTAGCGAACAAGAAAAGGGCTTAAAAGTCATTGCGACGCCCGTTCCCCATGCCGAAATGTTAGAAGTGGCAAAAAAAGAACTGAAAGAAAAAGGGATCAATCTCATCATTGTTGTAGTCGATGACTACAACACTCCCAACCGTTCCCTTGCCAACCACGAAGCAGATGCAAATTTCTTCCAACACTCCCTTTTCATGGATGAACAAATCAAACAATTCCATTATCCCATCCATAGTATCGCCAAAATTGAAATCGAGCCCATGGGGATTTATTCGAAGAGAGTAAAAAATCTTTCGGAACTCAAAGACAAAGCAACGATAGCTCTTCCGAACGACCCCACCAATGAGGCAAGGGCACTGCTTCTTCTTCAGGAACATGGCGTCATTGAGTTAGACAACCCAAAAAATCTTCAAGCCACCATCCTCAACATCAAAAAGAACCCTAAACACATTCACTTTATTGAAGTGGATGCTGCGATGGTTCCACGCTCTCTTGATGACGTTGACGCTGCAGCTATCAACACTAATTGGGCGCTGCAGGCCCATTTAAATCCATCAAAGGATGCTCTAGTCCTTGAAAGCAAAGATTCCCCCTATGCAAATGTTCTTGTGATACGCAAAGGAGATGAAAATCGGCAGGATATTCAGGCGCTGAAAGCAGCAATGACCTCCGAAAAAATGCGAGCATTCATCTTGGAGAAGTATCAGGGAGCCATCTTCCCCGCTTTTTAGTGTTTCTTTCTTAAGATGAGATAGGCTACCTGTAGATTTATAGCAACATCTATAGGACCAATCTGTGAATTTTGTCTTTCGTACATCTCCTTTGTCATTTTAAAGGAATGCGCAGAAGCATTTTTAGCATGCTGCTTTCTTATTTTAGATTCTAGCTGCCGTGTTTTCCTTGTCGTTTGATTCAAGTCGTTTTTCCATTTTTTCTGCTTCATCGAATTGACATGAAATTCTCTTGAAAAATGCCCACCCTGTACCTGCATGACCTTTCTCCCCATGTAAATAATACTTTTAATTCCTTATACATTTGGCAGCGATAATTGGCCACGGTTTTTTCATACTTGCAATAATCCACATCTTTATGCAAAATTCATCCCATGAAAAAGTGCCCATAGCCAAGGTTATGGGAGAATAGGGAAACAGGTGTGAATCCTGTGCTATAAGTGTAGCTGTAACGAGGGACGAAGGCTAAAATAACCCACTCTTGTCAACAAGGGGAAGGGCTAGCCTAAGAAAGATTTCGAAGTCAGAAGACCTGCTTTTTCATTATTATCAATAACTGTCTCACCTTAAGGCAGGATGATAGAAATCCTATTTCTTTCTCCCTTAAAGTGAACTTTTTTTAACCCCTTTTAAGGAGGAGTCATGCAAAGTTCTAGTCTTAGTTTTCAAAATATTTCCCCTTACGTCCAAAATAGTAACCTTCATTCACCCAAGGTTTCTCCACAAATCCTACCACCCATAACTACCTGGAATGGTTCCGCTTGGGATAAGTTCAAAGCACTTTTTTCCCGAAAAGATGAAGTCACCCGTTTTCTCGAACTAGGGAACTTTGAGGACACAAAAAAAATCGCCCATTTGTTTCTCACCGTTAACCCTTTTTCTTATAATGGCCATCTCCTCAAAAACTTCTTAAAAACCGGAGATGCTGAAAATGTTAAGTCGGTACTTACAGAAGTATTTAATCAAATATTCGAAGGAACAGACTTCAAGTTTGAAAAAATTCTTTCATTTTTTGAAGCAGGACAACTTGAAGGCCTCATCGAAAATGAAGATGTACCTGCGAAACTTGCAGAAATGGCAGAATGTCTCCCTGAAAGGTCAAAAATAAAACAATCTATACCTTCAACGATAAAAAAAACCTTTCAAGTGGTCTTGAGGTTCTTTCCGAATTTTTTGGACACAGCATTAAAAGCTTTTAATTTGTTAGAAGCCGGAAAAAAACCTGAAACCCTATGGGATTTTGCGGCAATGCTTGATATCTATTACAAAATGTTCATGATACCCCATGCTGTTTTCATAGTTGTTGGAACATTTGTTTCGGTCCCCCTCAATGCAATCTTGATCACTTCAGCAATAGTTTTGGGCCTGGTCATAGGAGTATGCCTTTATTTAAAGTATCGCCCTCTTACAAATAATCTTTCACGCTCGGATGAGAACTTAACCCAGATGGCCAATGATGGAGCACTACCCCCTGTGGTGGGCCGAGATCTTGAAATTGAAAAAATCAAATCTTATCTTGGGAAGAAAGAAGACTCGCTTCATATAAACATTCTTCTAGTCGGTGAAACGGGTGTCGGAAAAACTCAGATCGTAAATGGTATTGCCCAATGCTATCATGAGAAGACGATTTTCTCCATGAACGCTCCCGACCTTTCAGGCGGGTATTCCCCTCTTGCAGATGTTCTACGACTGATAAAATTGGATATTAATGGTCATAAAAATGAAGCCATTTTCTTTATTGATGAGTTTGCAGGTGCAGTCCAAAAAAAATCAACCGTGATCGACGATGTCCTCAAGCCTCTTTTAGACAAAAGTGGGGTTCAGATCATAGCTGCAGTTACAAAAGAAGAATTCGAAAAGTATATATTTCCAAATAAGCCTATACTGCGCCGATTTTATGTCATCAACATCGACCCAACAACTCCCGAGCAAACTGTTGCCATTTTAAGAAAAAAAATAGAAACGAAAGGTGGAAACATCCGCTTCGCTAAGGATATTGCGAGAACTATTTATGAGTTAACGAAAGACAAACTTCAACCAAGTGATCCTGACAAATATCTCGATTTGGCTATTCTTACTGTTTCGGCTTTCAATATTGACTCTTATGCTCCTAAGGAGCTATTAGATGCTAAAAGCCAATTTAAGCAAAAGCAGGAAGATTATGAAATTGCATGCAATAATCGGCAAGATGATACCTCAAGTGTAGTCAAGGATCTTAAAGCCCTTAAAATCACAATTCAAGAAATGGAACTGGAAAATAGAAAAATTGTGAAGACTGCTCTCAAAATCAGAAAATTAATCGGCAAACAAAGGAAGCTTTTAAGAAGGCGCAACACTCTTGCGAAGCAAGAGCCCTTGGACAATAAGGAGCTCGTCTTTCTGAACTGGTTTCTACTTCCTTGGATAGAAAATAAAATCGAATCGACGATAAAAGATATTCCCGCTGAAATTCCCTTGCAAATCGATGAGAATTTGATTAAAGGACTCATCAACTAAGAGGTGTTAGGGTTGAAGGCCCGTTTCGTGAGAGCCCAGGCCTTCGCTTCGCTCAATGTCATCAACTTAAAGAATAGTTTATCATTTCATAAGGGCTGAAAGCCAGGCTCGTGACAGCCCAGGCAGAGCGAAGCGAGGGCCTGGGTGCAAGGTTGAAAAAATGAAAAAGCCCTGCAAGGGCGACTCATCCATTTTTGCATAGATATAATTTCACCGAAATGAGTCGCCCTTTCAGGGCTCTGACTTTTTTTATCGACGTCAACCCAGGCCTTCGCTTCGCTCTGCTTGGGCTATCAAAAGGCTGGCTTTCAGCCCTCATGAAATTGATAAACTATTCTTTAAGTTGATGACATTGCGCTTCGCTCTACCTTGGCTATCAAAAGGCTGCCTTTCAGCCCTCAGGAAATGACAAACTATTCCCTACCCTTTTTAGTGAAGAATCATATGGTTTTCACCATCAAAAATTTTCATCAACGGCACATATTCTTTCAATTCACATTTTATGTAACCTTCCTCTCTTATATATTTAGGGTTAAAGTTATTCATTATTATTTTTTTGGATCCATTGTGACAATAGATATAATGACTAAAAACTTCGCAGGGATCCAGCAACATATAGCTTCTCCAATCAATAGTTATTTGTTTAGCATTAAAGAGAGTATTGCATGATTTGTCGGCACAGGGGATACTAGCGCCATTCGGAATAGCACAACTGAAAAAGGTAAGACGATTGGCTTCTAATTTAAAGGGGATTTTGACTTTTGTGACTTGTGTGGCTTTGAGCTGTTTAGGTATCTCGCTTTCTACATATTGTGCCAATGCAATTAAGCCGCAGGTATTCGCTGCATCGATAATGCGGTTTCTCTCGGAAGGTGAAGTTAGGTCCTGTTTATCTGGATATCTTCCATTGCGAATAAAGGGGTCTAACCATTTCCTAAATAGATCAGGCTCCACTTCAAAATAAGGAGGGACGTTGTTATTTTCACCAAGAGCAGTTGTCTTGAAAATGGTATCATTCATATGAGGTTCTTTAATTGTACTTCTAGAAAAAGTAAAATCTATACCGCCCACATTTACATGGCATAAGTTATTCGAACTTGGATCCATTATGCATCCTCCTTTGGGTTTGGGAAGGAAAATATACATAAATGCATGGTTAAATTCAAGATGAATTAGAAGTATGAGCACTCTCCTAAATAACTCATTTTTCATCAGAGTTAAAAATAGACGTTAGGCAACCAGTTTTCAACGCAGAGACGGGGAGGTTCGCAGAGACGCGGAGGAAGAAAGTAATTGTTTTTCTCTTATTCTTCCTCCCCCGTCTCTGCGTTGAAAACTGTTGCCTAACGTCTATTTCCGGTAAGGGACGATAAGGACCTGGATTGCCCTTGGTGCTTCGATTCTTTTAAATTACCCTAGCCTAGATTAAGTTTAATAAGTTATAATCTATTCAAAAAAGATTAAGTTAATAACTATGGCAAAATACAAGGTCGGATTCCTTTTTCTAGACACCATCGCCCATGTCTACCATGCTGCCCCTACTGCTTTCGAACTTTCAACTGATCCTTCCATTGATGTACATCTCTATGTCTCATCCAAAAGCAATTGGGATCTCCTTAAAGAACTTTCTCACCAATACCCAGATAACCATTGCCACTTCGTCTTTGTTAAGCCCTCCTACACGCAGCAACTCATGGACTTTATCAGGAAACGACCCTTTCCAAAAATTGCAAGCGTTCAAAAAAATCACTTAAAAGACTTCCTAAGTTGCGACGCCCTAATCACCACCGACAAAAATATGCACATCCTGCACCAACATAACAAAAATCGACGCATTCTAACATTCTGCCTGCACCACGGCCCTGCCCATCGCGATTATGTTCTGTCTACAGATTTTGCCCAATTCGATTGCAACCTGCTTGGTGGAAACGCCGCCCATAATTATATGTTTTCCTCCAAATTATTCTCTTCGGAACAACTACGCGTTGTCGGATACCCTAAATTCGATATCACCCTCAAACACCCACCACGTAGAATTTTTAATAACAACAAGCCGACCGTCATATACAATCCCCATGACGACCCGAAAATATCCTCTTGGCATAGCTGGGGAATCGATATTTTGGAATACTTCTACAACAACTCCCACTTCAACCTCATCTTCGCACCCCACATCCAACTATTCGCGAAACAAAAAATCCACCTTCCCGAAAAATACACTCACGCAGAAAATATCCATGTCGACGTTGGCAGCCGCGCCTCTTGCGATATGAGCTACACTCGCTCTGCAGACATTTATTTAGGCGATATGAGCAGTCAATACTACGAATTCCTTGTTCAACCTAGACCTTGCATTTTTTTAAATCCAAAAGGAATTCCATGGGCTAACGATTTTCAATACAGAGCCTGGCACTTAGGCGACGTCATTGAAAATAAGGATTTGCAGAACCTCGAAAAAACCCTCTTATCTGCTCATGAAAGACATTCTCTGTATATCGAAAAACAGAAAGACATCGTCAATGAGGTCTTTTACATCACCGAAGAACCCGCAGCAAAAAGAACCTCAAAAGTTATCATGGAATTCCTAAATCATGCGAAAATATAAATCCAAACTCCTCCTATTAACTTTCTTCGCCCTTCTAACTTTCGGCATTTTTAGACTCTATGACAACCTTACCGATGGTTTTAGCATCGATCATATCACTTATGCTCTCCCCTCAAAACCCGAATGGGAAACTTCTCCGCCTCCAGAAAATCTCGAGTCTATCCTTGACCAAACTTTTACCTACCTTGGCAAAGGATCGCAATCCTACGTTTTTCTAAGCGAAGATAAAAAATATGTGATTAAATTTTTTAAGTTCCGACACATTAAACCCAATCCAATTCTAAATGCTCTTCCCCACATTGGACCGATAGCAACGTGGCAAGATTATCGCGCTTTCAGGCTGAATAAAAAAACCTCCCGTGTCTTCAACGGCTACAAAGTGGCACACGACTACAATAAAAATGCGAGCGGGTTGATTTATGTTCGTCTCAATCAAGAGCCACCCTTAGACAGATCGATCATCGCCTATAACAAACTAGGATTTGAACAAAAAATCAATCTCAATCATACGATATTCATCATCCAAGAAGCTGCAGAAACCACGGAAACTGTTCTTGAAAATGCTTTTCAGCAAAATGATATCGAATTGGTAAAACAAAGAATCGAACAACTCATCGCTCTCTATACCAGCGAATATCAAAAAGGCATTTACGATAAGGACCATGCCATCCTGCGCAACACGGGGTTTATCGGCGATCGTCCCATCCATTTTGATGTGGGCAATCTAACCATCGAGCCTTCCATGAAAGATCCTGCTGTCTATCAAAAGGATCTGGATATCGTTTTAGGTAAATTAGATGCGTGGCTAAACAAATACCACCCAAACTTAATTTTTATTTTTGATTCAACATATTCTAACAAAGAATCCGAGCTTCTCTAATAGACATTAGGCAAACAATTTTCAACGCAGAGGCGGGGAGGTTCGCAGAGGCGCTGAGGAAGAAAAAGAGAAAACATCCCTTTTCTTCCTCGGCGTCTCTGCGAACCTCCCCGCCTCTGCGTTGAAAATTGTTTGCCTAAGGCCTATGTGTTATTTCCCGATAAAGAGACCCTATTACTTCAAAAGAAATTGACTAAAAACGGTATTTCGAACATATATATTTCCTATGACAACAAAACAAATACAACAACCTACTCCTTTCCAGAAAAAACTCACGACCTTCGGCATGCGCTTGATGTCCACACTCAACGTTTGGGTTTATAAGTTATCTAAAGGAAAATATGGCAGCCGTCTGTTCGGAGTCCCCGTTTGTTTACTCACAATGAAAGGTCGCAAATCAGGACAAATCCGCACGGTAGCCCTATTATATATCATCGATGGCCCTAACGTTGTTCTCGTCGCTTCTAAGGGTGGATTCCCTGATCACCCGGTTTGGTACCTAAATCTCGTGGCTAACCCGGAGTGCACCGTACAAATCGGCCCGGATATCCGCAAAATGCGCGCCCGCACAGCCAATCCACAAGAAAAAGCAGCTCTATGGCCACGTCTCACATCCATGTACCAAGATTACGAAAACTATCAAAATAAAACTGAGCGTGATATTCCTGTGGTGATTCTAGAACCAACAATCTAATTTTTAAACAAATATATTGTTTTTTAATAGATAATTTGTTAAATTACTCTATAATAATTGAATTATAGGTAAATTAATATGAATGTAACAAATAATAGTAAAGTTTCTATGCCACTAAATTTAGATGATTCTGGGGTGGGTCGTTCGAAGACACAAAAAATTATGGATTTGGCCGTCTTGATATTCCGATATATTATTAATACCGTTATTGAAATATTCGCTATTTTGGCTTGTGCAGTCACCTATCCCATTTTGCAAACACGATTTGATCCAAAAGAATGTGTAAGGACTGGAGACCCAAATAAAGATATTCCCATTATCCTTGTGCATGGATATTTGCACAACAGTTCAGCCTGGATGGTACACAGATGGCTCCTAAACAACCAAGGATACAAAAATGTTTTCACAGTTGATCTTGGCGCTATTCCCTTTGGAAAGAGTATTGAAAAATATGCAGAAGTCTTAGAAGCACGTGTAAATGAGATTATGGTTAAATCAGAAATCAAACAAGTTAGACTCATCGGTCATTCAATGGGAGGGCTCGTCACTTCTTATTATGCATTACTAAAGGAACATAATCATTTTACAATTAAAGACGTAATCACTCTTGATTCCCCCTTACAGGGCACGCCCTTGGCCCACATATGCTTCGACCAACCCGCGAAACAAATGCGTCCCAATCATGAATTTAATAAAACTCTAAGCGCTGAAATTAGTAATACGGACATTCGGTTTCATCACTTTGGCAGCGATACAGATTTCATTGTCGGAAAAAAAACAGCTCTTAATGGAAACCCGGCAAACGAAATTAAATTTAAAACTTTTGATGGAGGCCACGCTTCCATCCTTTTTTCTAAGAAAGTCAATAGCCAAATTGTTGAAATCCTGGATGATCCTGAGAAGTAAAAAACCTATATCTTTGAAATGAAAAAACTGATTAATTGATAAATATAGGATAGGTGAAATATGAACAAAAACAATCTTCCCTCCATAACAGATTATCGCCTCCACCCTTGGCATGGAATTTCTATCGGAGAAAATGCTCCGAAAGAAGTTAACTGCTACATTGAAATGGTTCCGACAGATACAATTAAATACGAATTAGACAAAACGACGGGCATCCTCAAGGTCGATCGACCCCAGAAATACTCAAGCCTCTGCCCTTGCCTTTACGGTCTCGTCCCCCAAACCTATTGCGGACCTCTAATTGGACAACATTGCGCTGAAAAAACAGGGTTGAAAGATGTTGCCGGAGATGGCGACCCTCTTGATATATGTGTTCTCACAGAAAGTGTCATTCTCCGCGGCGATATCATGCTTAAAGCCTTCCCGATCGGCGGATTCCGCATGATCGATAAAGGACAAGCCGATGATAAAATTATCGCTGTACTAGCAGGCGACTTTATCTATGAGAAATTCAAAGATATTTCCGAATGTCCTGTAAAAATTATAGAAAGGTTAAGACACTATTTTCTAACCTACAAAGACGCCCCCGACCAAGTCAATAGCCGCGTTCAAATCACCCACACTTTTGGGGCTCAGGAAGCCCATCAAATCATCGAGCTCTCTCAGCAAGATTACAAAAACAAATATCTAACGCAATAGTCCTTCCTCATAAGGGGCAAAACCTGGGCTCTTATTTTCAAAATCAAAAAAACACTTGATTATATACATTTTTTTTCATTACAGCTGATTGTGTACAAATAAGAGAGGTACCCTATGAGCATCAACTTTTCGTTTAAAGGACATAATCCAGATCCAGTGCATGCCGCCATCACTATTCAAAGCTCCGTAAGAGGCTTTCTCGCTCGGAAGAACTATGATTTAATTAATGGCAAGACACTTCTGAATAATTATATCGCTCTTGCTAAAACCGATCTTTCTAAACTATTCTCAAGAATCATTAAAATTGCCGACTGCGTCGAAAACAATTGGTCAAAAAACTTAATTACACAAAATAATCAGAAATTATCCCTAGAAAAGCTTGAGTCCATTCGAAAAAACCTTCTTGTTGTCGAATGCGAACTGAATGTACGTGGCAAATTACTCATAAATCGCGACCAAATAGACGATTTCGTTGATGAAATAGAACAAAAATTGAACGGAAATAACGAAGAATTGAGTGAGATTTTCATGTCCTCAGGTGGAATGAGCCTTAAAAGAGGTCTAGAGGTCACATTAGGATCGGACTGGGAGCTGTCTCTTCCGTCGCAAACAGTCGCAAAGTTAAAAGAATTTAATTCCATATTTATACCAACAGGCTGCAAAGATATTCTTGAGGAAGATATTGATATGGAGTTATTCCCTTCCAACAAACCTTTTTTCACCAAAGTCACTCATTTTAATATATATCACGCTACCGATGCCATTCAAGGGGCAGAACTTCACATCCCATACACAGATGATTTCGAAAATAGAGCGACGCTCATCGTAAAAGGTTATTTCAAAAAAAATCCCCTCAACTACCAAGACAGCATTAGCTCATTTCAAACCAAAATGAATTCAATAAAACATCGCTTCTCACTTATTGAAGATATTCCTCAGATATTCAAAATAAATTTCTTAAATCAATACCCCATCCGAGATCTCATCGTAAACTCTGTCGACGAGATCATAGAAGATCTACAAGCCGATTACCATCTTCTGAGTGATCTCGATAGTTCGGTCATGGAGCGAGTTTTTCTTCGATTTCTCACGGCTTCCGTATCGACTCAAGTGCGCTTACTCGGATTGATGCTCATGAATAACAACACTAATCTCGCAATGGCATTATATACGACGATGATGAAAGAAAAACCAGAATATGTAGCAGCACTCAAAGATAACCTCCACTTCTCCCTTCAACGCAAATTGGATCTTGAGCTTAACGATTTCCAAACGACTATGGAACAAATAGCAAAACTCAATAAGAATTCCATCCCAATTGAAACTCGGATCGCCACTTCGAATATGGACCTAAAAACCAAAGCAAAAGCTCTTGAAATGATTTCATCATCAAAAAGCCCTTTTGGTGGCGAAGGAGAGAAAGCTAAAAGATACGTTAACACTCTTCTTGAAGTCCCTTTTGGAATCTATACTCCCGAGCTCGTTACTAAAGATTCCACCCTCTTGCAAAAACAGGAAGCCATGCATAAGATTAAAAAAAACCTTGATAACGCCGTCTACGGTCAAGAGAAGTCAAAGGAGGCGATCATGGAATGGAGTGCGCAACGCATCGCCAATGGAAATTCAAAAGGCGAGTGCATCGCTTTTGAAGGACCTCCCGGTACAGGTAAAACCACTTTTGCCAGAGAAGGCATCGCCAAGGCATTGGGAAGACCATTCTTTACTATCACTTTAGGTGGAAGAACAGATGGTTCCTATTTATCAGGCCACAATTATACCTATGTGGGCTCCAAAATAGGTCGCATCGTCGAAATCCTCATTGAAGCCAAGTGCATGGATCCTGTAATTTATCTCGATGAGGTAGATAAAATTGGGGAAAGAGGTAGGGAAATCATTGGAATTCTAACTGCGCTCACTGACTTCTCTCAAAATAAAGATTTTCAAGATCTTTACTTCTCCGGAATTCCTTTCGACCTCTCACGCGTTCTTTTTGTTTTCTCATATAATGACCGTAATCAAATTGATCCTATTTTTAGAGACAGAATGCATATTATCAAAGTCGAACCTCTGACTGTTGAGGATAAAATTGTCGTCACAGAGAAACATCTCATGCCTGAGATTTTAAATGCCTGCGGATTTTTACCCGGAGAAGTATCTATCGAAGATGAAGACCTAAAACATCTAATCGAAAATTACACTTTTGAAGCCGGCGCAAGAAAACTCAAAGAGAATCTATTTTCTATCGTTCGACAACTCAACCTGAAAAGATTATTGGAACCACAATCCATCCAATTCCCTTACAAGATAGATCAAGAGACTATTTGTAAATTCCGCGAAGAACCAAAAATTGAATTTAAAAAAATCGCTCCTAAACCTATGGTGGGTACTGTTAACGGTCTATACGCAACAAATGCGGGACTGGGAGGTCTCACTATTGTTCAAGTGTTCCCTACACCGTCTAAGAAAAGACTGGAGCTGCTTCTTACCGGCAGTCAAGGGGATGTGATGAAGGAAAGTATGTCTGTAGCCCGCTCCGTAGCATGGAACACCCTTCCCCCAGATGTTAAAGAACGGATTCAAAACACAGGACCCGAAGGGTTGCATATCCACTGCCCCGAAGGCGCCACACCGAAAGATGGACCCTCTGCGGGCGGAGCAATCACGACAGCCATTATTTCACAGCTCACTGGCATTCCGATCAGGAATGATGTTGCAATGACAGGTGAAATTGATTTGATGGGGAGGATCACTGCGATTGGAGGACTTTCTGCGAAGCTTCACGGGGCCAAAAAAGCGGGAGTTCGACTGGTTCTTATCCCTAGAGAAAATGAAAAGGATCTTAAAAAAATCCTTAAAAAGCATCCGAATCTTATTTGCAACGAGTTTCAGGTTAAGCTGATGGACACCATTTATGATGTTTTGGAGAATGCGCTTGTAAGATGTCCATTTGTGCGACCGGTAGAAATAGTGGATGAACCGGAGTCCGTCAGTGAAAATAAAAGAGGTCGAGAAGGTCCGCAGATCAATTTAATGGTTGCTGCTTCTAAGTCAAAAAAGTACAGAGTTGATGAAGTGGAATGAAAATGGATTTTACAGTTTTTATGGACGGTATGGACGACATATGCCCTTTTTAGCCTTACCTCATACTTCTTTAAAATAAACTTTATATAGTTTATAATAAACATAGTGATCTAAGGGAGGTATGTATGTCAATCCATAACGCCACCGACTTCAATCAATTACAAACATGTCTAAATGGTGCCAATATCAAAGGTTCCTCCATTTTTGATTCTTCCGGAGAAAAAATAGGCCAAGTGTCTGACCTGCAAACAAAATTAAAACAGCTCTATCAAAGCCAAATCGTAGACAATCCTGATGTAAAAAAAGGACGGGAAGCCGCCTACGATTTATGCTGCCTGATCTTTGAGGCAGAACAATTGCCACGTCAAGATTCCCTTCTCAATCAAATTGCCGCACGCGTATTCGGCCATCCCCTAGAAGAAGTAAAATCAACGTGTTTAGCTCACATGCGAAAAGATCCGACCGTCATGCAAAGAGTCGTGGAGCAATATAACACACTCGCAAAGAATTGGAATAGCGGCGTCCACTATCACCATGATGACCCGACAATTTCAGAAAGCCATGAGCTAAAACAACTCCACTATCTCAACGGATTTTTAGGGTTACCTTGGAGCAATAAACAAAACAGCGGACATGAAGCTCTTCCTCTTTTTGGCGAACTCGAGGAACTTATAGTCGATGATAAATCTGAAATACATAAGCCCAGCCAATGCGAAACAATTCTAGAACTGCATAGTCTCATGGTACGTACTGCCACAAGTCCCATCATAGTAGAGCATGGAGGAAAATTTCCTTCGGCAATGATCGAACAAATCGAAGATCGTTTAGAAGTTCTCTACAAGAAAGAACGCGGTTTAGACAATTTTTCCTCAGGTTCGCGTGCTTTGGAAACCATGGCAACAATCTTTGAACTCGATTCTCACCGCCCCGAAGGAAACCATCGCCCTGAAAAGTTTGATAAAATCTGGAAAGAGTGTCAGATCCCATTTTCAAAAGATACTGACCTATCCTTAAAGGTTCATAGAGCTTATAACAAGGGCATTGAACAACCCAATTTCAGTTTTATAGCGAGTTGTGGTGTTTCAGGCTCAATTCACTCAAGACATGATGCAAAACTAATTGCATTTTATGGGGCTGTCCTAGGACTAGAAGTACCACCGACTAAGGTATCTAAATATAAAGACTATGAGGAAATGACCAATATTTTTCCCGAAACCTATGTATCTCTTTCTCAAGAAGAACTCGAAACATTAGAAATAGATTTTTCATTTTGCTCGCTACTTTTAAATCAACAAACTGATTTAGTTAGGAAGCGCGATAAACTTCAAACAATTGAAAAAAAACTAGAATTTGGCGAATTATCTTCTCTTTTAGACGATGAGGCCAAAAAAAAACTTCAAGCAGAAAGACTTGAAATTTCAGCATCGTTAGTTGGAATGCCTCCGAGCATGCCGAAAAATTTATTCAAGGCATTGTGGGAACAACAATTACGACGTATGGAATTACTCAATATTAAGCCAACGGTAGAACAGAAACGTATGAAAGCATCCCTGCCTGTTCTTGGATTAGATCTGCCTTCACCGATTAAAACAGCACAAGATCTCCCTTCTATTAGACTGCCATTCCTTATTGATTGGTATAACGAACGAGTTGACTTCTCTAACGCAACTCGAACAAAACTTGAGCTAAGGAGCAAGATCAAAGAAAGAAAACAAATGGTCTACGATGTCGCTTCCACTGAGGATTGGGAGAAAATAAAATCCCTTGTGTATGAACGTAAAAATGCTGAAAAAGCCCTAGAAGACTGGAAATCAAATACAAAAAGAGGCGATCAAGTTTGGAATGTTCCTACGACACTTGAGTACCGCGCGAAACTCCTTCAACTCGGCGAAATATTTCCGTTCGTTAAAGTGACCCGTGATCAAGTCATGGGAATAGAACCTTGGCCACGAATTGACATCACTCAAGTACCTCGACCACCTGTCGAAGAGTTGATTTTTGAATTAGAACCACTTTCCAAAAAAGATCGAATCCATTATTTCAATCATTGGCCGGATCATTGGAAGCAAGACCTCCCCAATGAAATAAAAAAACTCATTGAATAAACTTACGATTCCACCAAACTGTGCATCCTATTCCGTTAATAACAGAAAGATTCGACACTTCTTCACACTAAGGCGTGGCCTATTTTTGTCAAATACACAAAGGTTCGACACTTCTTCATGCTTAAGGCGTGGTCTATTAAATCAATAACACAACCCTTCTTCACGCTGAAGGCGTGAAAGGTTCGCCACTTCTTCAATCTGAAGGCGTGAAAGGTTCGCCAATTCTTCACGCTGAAGGCGTGGACTATAAAAGCCTAGGGCCAACGCCCTAGGTATGCTGTAGAAAGGAAAAGCAGGCTGTAGGCCTGCGTTATAGGATGTGCTACATGACGATATTTTTGGTGTAAATCCCATGTTAATTATTTACGTTTAAAATCAAAAGCATTAAGATATATTCTCTTTAAAATTCTAGGAGTCCAAAATGGCACAATCCCTTGCAAATGTTCTTCTGCATATTATTTTTAGCACCAAAAATCGGCATCCCTTCATCGATAAAGATATAGAACCTGAATTATATGCATATATTACATCTATATCCACATCTTGTGGTTGTTATGTTCATAAAATTGGAGGTATTGAAGATCATTTGCATTTATTTACTTCGTTACCAAGAACCTTGACAATAAGCGATATGCTCGAAGAAGTTAAGAAAAATTCTTCAAAATGGATTAAAACAAAAGGGGAAAAATATTGCGAATTTGCATGGCAAAAAGGATTTGGTGCCTTTTCAGTAAGTGCATCATTGCATGGCGCTGTTTCAACATATATTTCGAAACAAAAAGAACATCATAAGGTATATACATTTCAAGATGAATACCGAAAAATTCTTAAACTAAACAACATCCCTTTTGATGAGCGATATGTTTGGGATTGAGGCTTATTCGCATAGACTGCTTTCAACCCGTCCCTATAACGCAGGCCTACAGCCTGCTTTCCCTTCTACAGCATACCTAGGGCGATGGCCCTAGGCTTTTATAGGCCACGCCTTCAGCGTGAAGAAATGTTGAACCTTTCGTATTGTTGAATGAAATGATCACGATTCCACACTAAAGAAATCACTTCTTTTATAGGACCCGCTTTGATGAACCAAGGTCCCATTCACCTCAAGGGGATGTAAACTATTCCCAATATCTAATAGGATGTGGTCCATCCATTGTAGGACTCCATAGTCCTACAATTTTAGCTTGGGGCCCGACTTTATAATTATCTAGGAGCTTTGGATCTATTTTATCATGGGTGATCACACCCTCCCCTTCAGGAATAAAGGGATCCCTTTCCTGCATGATTTCAATCCACTTGCTAACGATTCGAGATTTTGTAGAGATAAAATCCGGCAAATTCATTTGATTGATCAAATCATTTTCAATTTTTAAATCTGGTTTCTCACGATATTTTGGGTAATCCCAAATCACTTGATTATCGATATCTAAATATAAATATTTGTTTGGATATACTGTATCGCTAGGTCGTATGGATGGATCATACCCAATTCCCATACTGAAAGATAAGGCGAAATCCGAATTAGGTGCAGGAACTTCAGTGGGTTGATAGGATTCTTTTTTCAAGTTATCATCAATATCGTAACCATATTTAAAATGAAGATTGACCTCTCCGTTGGCAGTAGTCACAATAGCATTTTTATACATATCTTCATCTTTAGTCCAGATAATTGAATCATAAAAATGGGATAAATATCTTTTGTAAAGATTTAACTTATCTGTTTCATCCGGCAACTGGTGCACTTGAAAAGTTATTAAGGGAACCTTGTCTTCACTTTTGTTTTTGCTAAAAAGTTCCGTATAATACACGCTCCAAAAAAGTTCGGTCAATAACACCTTTGTCTGGTCAAAATCAGGTAAAAAGGCTTCTAAACGCTTGCAATCTGTACCTTTCTTCATATCCACTACTTGCTGAAATGTATGATGAGCTCGACTTCCCTTTGAAAGAGGCGCATCCAAAGCAGTAATGACATTTCCAAATTTCGATTTTGGATTCATCTTTAAAGCATTATATCCAAGACGATCCCCTTCGATATTACAGATGAGCGGGGGCACAAATTCTGCAAGATTAGTTCTCGATTCAGACGGCAAGGTCAAAAGACTCCCTCTTGCTGATGTCCACCCAAAAACATCCCTGGTATATGATAATGGCTCCATTAAGTACTCTCCATAATTTTAAACTGTCTATTAAAACTTATATGACTAAAAAAGTCTATTCAAATGAAGAATCCAGTCCATGCCTATACTATTGTAATAACAGCCAATCTTTATTCATCTGAACAACCTGAATTAATATAAGTTATTTTAATGTACTCAAATTAACTTAATATGATAAAATCTTTTCGTTATTAATCAAAAATCGAGGAGGGAGTTTAAAATGGAACCTAGTAATGCACCAAGTACACAAAATTGGTTCGACCTGAAAAATAAAACTGAAGACAGGTTGAAGACACTGACAACCTATCGAAAAACGCTTTTACCTAACGATTCTAACCTTTCACAAGTTGACAAAATAATCAAAACATCATTAGAGAATTTATTGCGGGCTTCATATCAAATCCAAAAAATATACCTCAATAAACCCGAAGAATTGACTCTAGACAGTTGGACTAAGATAAGAACGACTGCAGAAAACAGAATAGATATTTTGTCAACTTTTCGAGTAACTCTCCCACGGCACGATCCTTACTTTTCAACATTAGACAAAGCAATTGCGGAAGCAAAGGCAGACGTATTGGAATCGAAAATTACAATTTTGAAAATCGAGGAGCAAAAAGCCGCAAGATTAAGATTTTATAACGCGGAAATTCAAAAGACACTCAGAACCTATGACTATAAATAACGGGGTCAAAAAGGCCCTACCTGGAGGGCGACAAAAACAAAACAGCAGTGAAAGTTCCTCATTTCGGCTGTAAAATTCCCAAAAGTTTCAAGCCCATTTTTTCAGGGAAACGACCTTTCGCAGCAATCAGAAAGTCCGGAGCGCATCGCGAAGGACGAATCCATTAAAGCCCCGGGTGACGCATCGGAACCCGGGGGGATGGATAAATAAGGGACAGAGCCCGGAGCGCATCGCGAAGGGCGACTGATTCCCTTCGCGATGCGCTCCGGACTCTCTGATTGTTAACAGTGATCTTGTTCTACATCTTTCACAATAATCTCAAGGATGGTTTCAAAGGTTTTCGTCACCTCATCGATTAATTTAGCGTGAAAATCTTTTATCGAAGTTCCAGTAGGTCGCGTAACCTGAATACGACATAAACTTTCGTGCCATTTCATTTTAAATGCCTCTATCTCTTCAGCACTATAAGCTTTCTCCTTTACAATCTCATAAAGCGTCACACCCGAACCCATTGGGATATCATCCATATAAGTTCTAATACCCTCTAATGCTACATTTACAATCTTTTTATTGGTTTGTCCTCCCGACATGATTGTCCCATACATTGTATACATGATCCCTATGATTTTTTCCGGATCTTCCAATGCAGTTTTTTTGATATAGTCGACATATTCAAGAGTAATCTTAGAAGGACTCCATGGAACGGATTCCTTGGCTGCAACAAACTCCCAAATTTGTAAATCGCGCTTGATTGCTTCCGATCTAAACAGCTCAACATGAACAAAGTGTTTGAGATGCTCCACTTCTAACAATTTTTGCTGAGCCTCCTCTAAGGCAGCATGCACCTGTAACAAATTAACCAAATACTTCATAAAGGCTGTATGACAAAATCCTCCGGTTGTGAGTTTTTGGAGAAAAGGATTTTGCCTGACTTTAATATGCGATTTTAGACGACCTGCGTCCAACACCTCCCAAAGAAGTTTATCCTCAGTAGGTTGCAAGACTCGACGTATTTGTTCTATTTCGAGAAGCTTTCCTGATAGATTATCAGTATAGCCGGGAATAGTGGCCGGTTGATTAACATGACTATGATGAGAATCTGAAACAGAAGGAATCATTCTTAACCTCAAACCTTACCTTTTAACAGGTAAACATAGAAATTTCAAGTTTTTTTTGGAAGCGGAAAAAATTGACTTTTAAGATAAAAGGCTTCAAAAATAAGTTATAAGAAGGAGTCATCCATGCAAACAAAAAATGAAGTCAATAAACTCGCGACACCCAGTGATCTTAATGACAATGGAAGAGAAAAAATTGCCGAAAGCATTAATCCTTTAGTTGCAGATGCTTTTGCTCTCTATGTCAAAACAAAAAATTTCCATTGGCATCTTTCAGGAAGACACTTTCGTGATTACCACCTTTTATTTGATGAACAGGCTGATCAGATTTTTGCAATGATTGATGTTTTAGCGGAGCGCATCCGGAAGCTAGGAAAAACAACCATACGCTCTATAGGACATATAGGTAGCTTACAGAATATTCAAGATGACGATGGGGCTTTCGTCGAACCTGAAAAAATGCTTCAAATATTGATGAAAGACAATCAAGAATTTGCGGCACGCATGCGAGCAGCGCATAAAGTCTGTGAAGAGTATAACGATATAGCAACCGCAAGCATCCTAGAAGTATTCATCGATGAAACTGAAAGAAGAACATGGTTTCTCTTTGAAACACATTCTGGATACCAGAAGTGAAATTAAGAGGTTGCCATATTTTTT
Organism: Waddliaceae bacterium; assembly: GCA_963822595.1. Classification (GTDB taxonomy): domain Bacteria; phylum Chlamydiota; class Chlamydiia; order Chlamydiales; family Waddliaceae; genus CAVRUH01. The sequence goes on from CAWGIG010000001.1 coordinate 526,379, forward strand.
TGTGAATCGAAATGTTCAAATCTGGTACAATTTGGAAAATTAACAATAGGGAGAGAGAGATGAAATTACTTTTTACGGTCTTATTTGGTTGTGGTCTATTGACATCTACGTTTTTGTCTGCAGATTGCATTAAAAGTCAATGCAGCTGTGTAAAATGCGAATGCACCAAGGAATCTCATTGCGGATGCAAAATGGAAAAGAAGGGTCATTGCGGGTCAGATGACTGCCCTTGCGGCGAAAGCTGCAAGTGCGGCGATCAATGCAAGTGCGCGGATTGTGGCTGTAAGAAATAGTTAAGCTGAGCAAAATTTATATTAAGGAGAGAATATGCATATTATCGGTGTGATTATCATTGGTTTTATTGTAGGGCTAATTGCAAGAGCATTGATGCCGGGGAGAATTGTTAACGGTTTTATTCTCACTTCCCTTCTTGGTATAGGTGGCGCATTAGTTGGCCAATATGTAGGGCAGGCGCTAAGCCTATATAGGCCCGATGAACCGACAGGATTTATTATGTCTGTCATCGGCGCTATGCTTATTCTCTTTTTCTTTCACCTTTTCCGTAAAAGCCAAACGTATTAAGCAGGGTCTCAATTTTATTTAGGGGTTAGAACTGTTTCGATTTTATGAACCGTCCAGTTCGGCCCTTCTAAATTCGATTGGCTAATAACTATATCATTAACCTTAACCTCATTCCCTTCAGCTGTAACATCAAGATCCTTACCATTGATAGTTTTGAGATGAGAGGGTGCCATGCCTTTTAGATGATCGATATTATATCTTCCGTTGATCATATGATAAGTCAAGAGTTTAACCAACTTATCCTGATTTTCTGGCTTCTGAAGATCTTTCCAAACCTTTTTGTCAAATTTTTCAAAAGCTTCATTGGATGGTATGAATCCTGTAAAAGGTCCCGTCCCCTGGAACATTTCTCCTAAACCTGCAGTTTCCATCGCTTTGTGAAATGTACTGAATTCAGGTCGGTGCAATGGAGTCGGTTCCTGATAACTGCTCTGAGCAGCTACACATAAAACACCAATAAACGCTGCTAAAGCTATCAAAGTAAAGTTCTTCATCATCTACATCCTCAAATGTTAAACTGTTGCAAATTGTTAAAAAATTCCTTTATAAATTATTAGGAATTTTTTGTCTATTGAAGAAGAGAAATTGCCGACCAGTCCATCTCTTCTCTCCCTTTATCCATGCTCATAAGAAGTAATTTCTCAAGTTCTTGAGCAATTGGCGGATTGAGATCCAAGGATCTAGCCGTATTCAAAAATAACTTGAGATCCTTTAATCCGAGTGCAAGTTTAAATCCCGCAGGGCTAAACTTTTGCTGAATAATCAAGTTTCCATAATTAAGAAAGACGGGTGAAGGAAATAATGTTTTGGTTAAAAAAGTATGTAGTTGTTCAGGTTTTACGTGATTTTTTTCCACAAATGCAAAAGCTTCACTTAACATTTCAATGACAGATAAAATCATAAAATTACCTGCTAATTTAACAGCATTAGCAGCTTCTGGTTTATCTCCAAAATCATAAATTTCTTTTCCCATCATTTTTAAAAAAGGTTCTACCTTTTTTTTGGTCGTTTCCTCCCCTGCCATAATAATCCATAACTCCTGCTTCGCTGCCACATCCGGCCTTCCGAATACGGGCGCAGCGATAAAATTCACATCTTTTTCTTTGTGCTTAAGCAAAAGTTTATGCGTCGTAGCCGGAGCAACGGTACTCGAAGAGACATGAATGCATCCAGAATATGCGCTTTCTAATAGACCATTAGGTGCTTCTGTAATAGCTTCAAGAGCTTGATCATTGGCTACCATTGAAAAAACAATAGGGGCATGTTTAAAAGCTTCACTTGGATGCTCCAAAGGTTTAGCTCCGGCTTCCACCAAAGGGACTAGTTTTTCTTTTGATCGATTGTATACTCCAAGTTCTACCCCATGTTTCAATAAATTCACAGCCATGGCAGAGCCCATATTTCCTAGACCAATAAAGCTCGCTTTGAGTGTCATCCTTTTTCCTTTTTAAGTCATTTCAATGATTTATCATTAGAATATTTATTTTGCAAGTTTGAGTTTAGGTCATTTTTGGTCCTCTAAAAGCAAGCTACATACTCTTACATAAAAAGTTGCTAGTCCATGATATTTGATTGAGAAGGATATGACCATCCTCCGCCTAGTGCCTTGATTAATTGGATTGTAGCGACAAATCTATATCCTTGAATGGAATTCAATGTCGTTTGAAAATTCAGCAAATCACGTTCTGTGTTGACAACATCAATATAATTTATGACACCTAATTGGTAACGATCTGTAAAAAGCTGAAAACTCTTTTGCGCCCAATAAGTGGTTCCTAACGAATTATCATATTCTTTGCTATAGAACTCTAGATTGTTTAATGCGTCTTCGACCTCCTGAAAGGCTTGAAGGACTATTTTTTGATACTCCCCTCCTGCCTCATAAAATCGAGCCACTTGCAATCTCAAATTATTAGGTGTTCTAAAACCATCAAAAACAACTTGATTGATTTGCGCTCCTTCCATCCAATAGCGGCTAACCCATTTCAAAAACTCTTTTAAGACAGGACTTTCATATCCTACAGCACCTGTCAGAATTAAAGAGGGATAAAATTGAGTATAGGCTTGCTTCACCATTGCATGGGCTGCACGCGTTTGGTATTCCGCTTCTGCAATGTCAGGACGTCGCATCAAAATTTCAGAGGGTATCCCTTCGGGTATACAAGGCGGAAGTCCCCTTAAAGGAATAGAATCAAGATGAAATTCAGAGGATGGAATACCTATTAATACAGCAATCTGATCTTCTAAAACGCCTCGCTGCCTAAGAATTTCATTATGTTGAAGTTTCACACTATCAACTTCTTCAGCCGCTTCCGCAACGTCCGAGTATAAGATAATATTGTCGTCATAGCGATCTTTATTGATTTGAAAAGATTTCTCTCGCGTTTTGATAATTTTTTCAAGCAGATCAATTTGTGTATCCGCAGCTCGAAGTTGATAATAGGCTGTGGCAAGAGAGGATGTTAAAGACAACATCAAAGCCTCATAATCTTTCTCTTGAGCTAACCAATTGTATTTTGCATAGTTGTATTGATCCCTAATCTTTCCCCATAAGTCCACTTCATAGCTCAAATTTAAAGGCAGAAAATAAAAAAATTCATGGGCTCGAAAACCATTGGGCGTGACTGGAATAATCGAATTTTTACTAACGTAGTTTGTGATTAATTCGCCGGTATTTGTGTATTGAGGGTTTAAATTAACCTGCGGATAAAAATCAGCGGCTGCAATGCCCATTAAGGCTCGGTATTCTTGAATTCTCTCATAGGCAATAAATAGATCTCTGTTATTTTGGAGCGCCAGAGCCTCCAATTCATCCAATTTATCATCCTCAAAAACTTCCCACCAAAAATCAAGATAAGTGAGTTCACCCTCTTCAACAAAATCTGTTCTTATACATTTTTCGTCATTCGGATTTTTCCATGCAGGTGGAGTTTCAATGCAGGGCTTAACATAGGAAGGGCCCACCGAACAGCCGGTCATAAATCCTAATGATGTGAATATGAACAATCTTAAATAATTCAAAAACTTATCCTTCTAAAGAATTTTATTGAAAACAATCCATAATGTATATATGTAAATTTGACAAGAAAAAAATATTTTAATATCACATGTGGATAGTTGAATTAGCTCTTAGGCGACCGTATACTTTTGTTGTGATCGCCATTCTCATTGGGATCATGAGCTCCGTTTTTATCTTGGTGACACCTAAAGATATCTTTCCGCAAATTAATATTCCCATCGTCAGTGTCATTTGGCAATATAATGGACTTCCTGCAGAAGAATTTGCTGAACGGATCACCACCTTTAGTGAATTTGCTCTTTTTAATAATGTTAATGATATTGAACGCATGGAATCTCAAACAGTCAATGGCGTAGGCTTGATTCGGCTTTATTTTCACCCGGAGGCGCAAATACCTGCTGCCATTGCAGAGGCAACATCCATCTCACAAGCGATTTTAAAACGTATGCCCCCAGGCATGCTTCCTCCCATTATTTTACGTTATTTTGTGAACACCGTTCCGCTAGTTCAAATGATTTTATCCGGGGAAACAGTAACGGAATCCGAGCTTTACGACTACGGAAACTGGCACATACGACAAGCTATCGGCACTATTCCAGGCGCCACTTTTCTTACACCCTATGGCGGCCTCGTGCGTCAGTTGATGATCGATGTCGATAGTTTAGCCATGCAATCTAGAGGGTTGTCGGCAAGGGATATCAACAATGCAGTACAAAATGAGGTATTGACATCTCCCATGGGAGATTCCAGGATTGGATCTTATGATTATAACATCAGCGTCAACAATACCCCTATTAAACCTGATTCTTTTAATGATATCCCTGTTGCAAAAATTGATGAGCAAATGGTGTTTTTGCGCGATGTCGCCTTTGCCCATGATGGTTTTGCCCCGCAAACGAATATGGTCCGAAGCGATGGAGTTGGCTCCGTCATCATGCAAATACTAAAAAATGGAGGTGCTTCAACTCTAGATATTGTTGATCAAGTTAAGGCACTTTTGCCCACTGTCCGTGGTGCTGCCCCTAAAGGAATGGACATAAATTTAATTTTTGATCAATCGATCTTTGTCAAAAGTGCGATCAAAGGCGTTGTCGTCGAAGGGCTATTAGCAGCGGCTTTGACTGGGCTAATGGTTTTAATTTTTTTAGGTAGCTGGCGGAGCACTTTGATTGTACTTATATCGATTCCCTTCTCCATCATGACATCCATTATTTTTTTAAGTCTAACGGGTGAAACATTAAATATCATGACTCTGGGTGGACTCACTTTAGCAATTGGTATATTGGTGGATGATGCAACGGTTGCCATCGAAAACATCCATCGAAACATTGCAAGCGGGAAACAATTGGATACTGCGATTTTAGACGGTTCCTATGAGGTAGCCATCCCCGCTTTTGTTTCAACACTATGCATTTGTATTGTTTTCTTACCCGTTGTGCTTTTGGTTGGACCGGCAAAATTTTTATTTACTCCCTTAGCGTTGGCCGTTGTTTATGCCATCGTTGCATCCTATTTTCTATCACGTACGCTCGTTCCCGTGATGATCAAATTTATTCTTCCCCCCGAGCTTTATTTATACACAGGTGGCGGGGCAAGATCTGCATTAGACAGGTATCATCTTCGATTTTCAAAAGGTTTTCATCGTTTTCGCGAATCATATGGATCCCGCCTTCAATGGGGTTTGGATAACCGCATCATTGTCATAGCAGTTTTTGGACTCCTCTTTCTCAGCGCAATATTAATTACACCCTTTATTGGCCAAGATTTTTTCCCTTCAGTCGACGCAGGTCAACTAAGGCTGCACGTCAAAGCGCCATCAGGAACACGTATCGAAGTTACTGGAGAAATTTTTTCCGAAGTGGAGCAGGAGATAAAAAAAATAATTCATCCGGATGAAATCGCCATGATGATCGATAACATCGGATTGAATCCAATTGCCTATACACTAGCTTTTGGAGATAATGCGACCATTGGAGGATATGATGGGGAAATTCTTATATCCCTCAAACCAGAAAGAAAATTCAGCACACAAGAATATATGACTATGCTGAGGAAACACCTTAAGGATAAATTTCCTCATTTACTATTCTTCTTCCAGCCGGCTGATATGGTGAATCAAATTCTTAATTTGGGATTACCCACTCCAATCGATGTCAAAATTTCAGGCAACGACAAGAAGAATAATTATAGAATCGCTAATGAAATATTAGATAAAATCACCCATGTTCCCGGCGCTGTCGATGCCCATATCCATCAGGTTGAAGATTTACCGGAACTATTTTTTGAAATGGATCGGACACAATTAGCCCTTGCTGGAATTAATCAACAACAAGCTGCCCAAGACGTTCTAATAAATTTTAGTGATAGTACAACATTAACTCCAAACTTCTGGTTGGATCCAAATTCAGGAATCCCCTATTTAATTGCTGTGCAAAATCCAAAATATCGCATTAACACGATTGAAGCTTTATTACATATGCCTATTTCTAGCCCGTTAACCCCTCAGTCTCAGCTTTTATGTGATGTTTGCACAGTTCAACGCCGTCCTTCTGTCGGCGTGGTGAATCATCTCAATATTCAGCCAGTTTATGATATCTATGCAAATGTCCAAGGAAGAGACCTGGGAGGTGTCGCCTCGGATATCCAAACCATTGTGGATAACTATAAAGGCCAATTAGCCCCAGGAAACAATATCACCATCAGTGGTGTCGTTTCAAATATGAAACAAGCTTTCAGACAACTTGGATTCGGATTTATTTTCGCCATCATTCTTGTCTATTTCATCATGGTGATAAACTTCCAGTCATGGCTTGACCCTTTAGTCATTACCATGGCCATCCCCGGAGCCATAGCTGGAATTATTTGGATCTTATTTCTTACCGGCACAACATTTAGTATTCCTTCTCTCATGGGTTCCATCATGAGCATTGGCGTCGTCACTGCAAACAGTATTTTGTTGGTATCATTTGCAAACTTCCAGCTGAAAGAAGGTAAAAATAGTATCGAAGCTATCCATACAGCAGCTTTAACACGTTTAAGACCCATTTTAATGACAGCACTCGCCATGATCGTCGGTATGATCCCCATGGCGCTTGGAATGGGTGAAGGTGGTGAACAAAATGCTCCCCTCGGAAAAGCTGTTATCGGCGGACTCTTCCTTGCGACACTAACGACATTATTTTTTGTTCCTGTCATGTTTTCCTTCTTACGTCAAAAGGAAAACCCCTATTTACATGCTAAACACGTCCCCTATGTTCCACCGGAACATCAGGCGATAGAACCCGATGAAGGCATAGAATGAATGAACCAACTCAAATAAAACCAAAATCTTCCCGTAACCGGTGGCTTATCGTCGTTGCCATAGCCATAATTCTGGTTATTTTATTTTTTATTGGCTGGATTCCACGTTTAAGAAATACAAGTAAAATCAATGAAGTCGCTGCGGAAAATCCATTGCCTCGCGTCAGTATTATGCAAATTAAGCCCAACACAAAACCTATTGAGCTCATCCTTCCGAGTTCCGCTCAGGCCTGGCATATCACTCCGATATGGTCACGCGTGAATGGATACTTGATACGCTACTTGGTCGATATCGGTGATAGAGTGAAGGAAGGTGATTTGATGGCAGAAATCGATACTCCTGAAACAGACGAACAACTTGAACAAGCAAAGGCTGATCTGGCAAATGCCATTTCTGAAAGAGATATAGCAAAAATTACAAGCGATCGATGGCAGAATCTCTGGAACAAAAATAAGGAAGCCGTTTCCAAACAAGAAGTAGATCAATATGCAGCTAACTTAAAATCTGCGGAAGCAACGGTAGACGCCAATATGAAAAATGTTTCGAGATTAACATATCAGCAACAATTTAAAAATATTTACGCTCCTTTTGACGGGATTGTCACTCAACGACTCGTGGACATAGGTTCCTTAATCGTCGGGAGCGTCAATGGAACCACTCAATCTCTATTCCAAGTTGCCCAGACTGAGACTATTCGATTTTTTGTCGCTGTTCCTCAAACCTATTACAGGCAGATTAAAGAAGGACTTGAAGCTGAAGTAACCATTCTCCAATTGCCGAAAAATATTTTTAAAGGAACTGTCACCCGCTTTGCCAAGGCATTGGATCCCACAGCAAGAACTTTAAATACTGAAGTTGATGTAGATAATAAAGAAGGACTTTTGTATGCAGGATTGTTTGGGCGGGTAAAATTTCTCTTAAAACTCGATGAAATTAATTTCATTATTCCAACAACAGCCGTAATCATCCGCTCGGGGTATCCGCATGTCGCTGTTGTCGATGAAAACAATATTGCGCATCTTAAGCTAGTTCAAATAGGCCGTGACTATGGAGATCAAATGAATATCATTGATGGACTTTCGGAAAATGATAGAGTCATCACTTTACCCAATAGTAAAATCCAAGAAGGGACTAAAGTGGAGATTGTTGCAACTATTCAACCAAAACCCACAGAACTAAAATAGGAGAAAAAAAATGCGTCGTTTTTTGTTTACATTTGTGTCATTACTGCTCACTAGTAATATTGCAGCTCATTCTCATGGAAATTCAAATGATGGAGATCCCTCTGATGATTATAAATTGCATATTTGCGCTTTTCATATAGCTAAGGACAATCCTAATTTCATTATTGAAACTCAACACTACTGCGTCGGCCTGAGTGATGAAATCTTTCAGTGCATTCTTTTCGAAACTACTGCAAAAGAAGTAAAACCGAAATTATTAGGTGTTGAATATGTGATCTCCGATGCATTGTATCAAAAGTTGCCTTCCAATGAAAAAAGCCTTTGGCATCCTCACGACTACGAAGTTCGCGCAGGATTGCTAACACTTATAGGTGCTCCAAAAGATGTCGATGAAGCTACAATAAAAGTTCTATATAAAACATGGGGAAAAACTTGGCATACATGGCCAGACCCAAGTACAGAGCTTCCATTAGGTTCCCCACGTCTCATGTGGTCCGCAACAAAAGATGGAGCAATCCCTGAAAAAATGATCAAGGAAAGAGACGAGCGTTGGCATAGCAACACCTCTCAGATAAAGAAAGAACGCGAACAATACCTGCCTAAATAAATTATTCACGAGACCAAAGAATCTTTGGTCTCGTTTTTCAGATACTAGTCATAAAAATCAAAGTGAAGATTCCCAAAAGGAAAGCAGCCAAAAATTTCATCCCGAACACTTGTCGGAGTAGAATCAGTCGCTCTACGCGATGCGCTCCGAGCTCTATGGTAACATCTTATCTACCCCGGGTGACGCATCGGAACCCGGGGTAGATAAGATGTTACCATAGAGCTCGGAGCGCATCGCGTAGAGCGACTGATTCTAATGCGTTCAATTATAAATTTAATATTGTTGGGTCTCTATTCCTACCATAGCTTCTTTTATAGCTTCTATGTCTTTATGTATCTCGTACAACGAGCTCTTCTTCACTTAATGAGGAGGCACGAGAGGAAGTTGCTGGATGGTTAACGTCAATAAAAAATGATTACAACATTTTACTTACAATAAATAGAAAATAATAGAAAATTAATCAGATTAAATGTATAATTTTCTATATATTTTAAATACAGGTTAATTTTAATGAAAAGACTAACATTTTATTTTACTACTCTATGCCTTGCGTTTGTAACGATTTTAACGACGGTGCATCTTCCGTCGATCGCATCAGAGCAGATCGATAATGGAATGTCGCCATGGGTGATGAGCCAGGTAAAAACCGCAATACATGAGTACTTTGATGTGTACGAAGAAGGGAAGGTCCAAATCAAGCCCCTTACAGGAGGCTACTCCGCTACAAGCTTACTCTTGGATGTCGAAGGAAAAATTTATGTTTTACGTGTAATCAGAGAATCGGAACCTCCTATTAGAGTCAAAACAGAACTCTATGCAATGCAGCATGCTGCAGCCTCTGGGATTGCTCCTGAAATCCACTGGATCGGGGCAGACGAGCATGCCATTCTCATGGATTATATTGCCGGAGGAACGCTCAATATAGAGAAAAGTAAAAAACACGAGGTGATAATGAAAGTGGCGGAAGCCATGCGTCAAGTTCATACTTTTCCAAAAAACCCCTTTATGGCACTCTCCTTCGAAGAACGCATGGAAAAATTCTATCAAGACCATTCACAAGAGTCTAACAATCATAGCACCTTTGAATCTGCCATAACTATTATTCGAGATGGAGCCGCTGAGCTGCGAAGTCTTGGATCTCCTTTAACTAATACTCATGGTGATTTAAATCCACGCAATATTTTAGCTTCAGATCAACGGGTCTACTTTATCGACTGGAGTGAGGGCATGTATACAGATCCATTTCAAGATCTGGCATACTACTCTATTCTGATGGATTATAATTGTAATGAGAATGCCTTGTTATTGCAAAGTTACTTGCAAAGAGACCCTACCGCAGAAGAAATGAAAAGGTTTCTAATCGCAAAAAAAATGAACTTTGCGCGTTTGGCATTGGGGACTCAATATATTGGCGACATGCTCAGCTCCGATAAAGAAGATAAGATCTTACCACCTCGTCCACTCAAAGAGTGGTCATATTATGTTAGCGCTTTTGCTAATAATGATGGTGTTTTGCCAGCGCAATTTTTTTGGGAATTTGCTCAGATGGCATTAAAATCGGCTGATTCAATTGATAGCCATTAAAGCAATTCCATCCAAACGTTTTTTATCTCAAAGTTAACAAAGGAGCATTTCGATGACATTACAAAAAATCATTGTTAGGGAATACAAACCTGAAGACGCTCAGGCCCTAGCAGATATTTATTACAATACCATTCATCAAATTAATATTCAGCACTACACAGAAGAACAAGTTGAAGTTTGGGCTCCTAAGACTAGTCTAGAATCGAGTGAATGGGCAAAAAAATTCGAAAAGACAAAACCTCTTGTTGCCATGATTGGTGAAATAGTGGTGGGTTTTGTTGAGTTTGAGTCGAATGGACATATTGATTGCTTCTACTGCCATCATAAATACATTGGCTGTGGTGTTGGGTCAACATTAATGGCGTCGGTTTTTGAGATAGCCATTGAAAATGAAATCAAACGAATTTTTGCAGAAGTAAGTATTACCGCAAGGCCATTCTTTGAAAAACAGGGATTTTCTGTAGTCGAGGAGCAAACGGTCGTTTTGGTCGGAATTAAATTGATCAATTATAAAATGGAAAAATATTTAGCATAAGAGAAATGTAAAAGAACATAGGTGGATGGCAATAACTGGGTAAGGATCAGACATGACATCATGACATTCTTTTCAATACTGGATTACTTTTGTAAATTTAGTATTAAAGAATGTGATGCCACCTCTGACCGTTAATTAATACGCTCTTCGGCTCTTATTCTCCACGACGATCCGGATATGCCAAATTCCAAATCAGCAACACCATTTCTTTTCGCAATCTTCACATATTTATCTTTTAAATATTTGTTTATGTTAGCAATCAAAAGATTGCCAATTTCATCGACCGGCTTGTTATCTTTATAGTAACAGCAAGGATGATATGTCCATTATCATTTAGCGATAATTTTAATCGTGCATTTTGAGTTGATTCAAAGCAGCTGTTGCGTCCATTGCATTTTTTGTAGCTTGCTCAAGATAGTGTTCAACATGTTGTCGTGAATCCCAGCCAAATCTGGATTTTACGTGAACATCAGCATGAGCGTCGAGGAGCAATTTTACAATTTCAGGATTTCCTCCTCGGATAGCAAATTGCATAGGGCTTTGTTTCAATTCGTTATCTTGATTGGGATCGACTCCTTGAGATAATAATTTAGCGACCTTTTCTGTTTTGTTTGTGTAAATGGCATCCGTGAGAACATTAACAGCCTCTCCACTTCTGATACCCTCGACTTTTTTGCATTCTTTGTTTGCGGCATCGGAAATGAAACTCATCATTTCTTCATAGTTTTGCAACTTTGCCTTGCAGCTTTGCTCTTTTACTTCAGCAATGTCAATGGAATTTTGACCCTCTTTATTTCTAACTAATCGATCAGCGCCCTTCTTCAAAAGTAACTCAACGAAGCTGAGATATCCCTTCGAGAGCGTTACCATAAGAGGAGTGAGTCCTTTTTTGTTGCCTTTATTGACATCACATAATTGGATCACCTTTTCTACAGTTTTAAAATTCGCTAACTTTTCATGATCCAATTTAAAATGCCAACCGATAATGATATTTTCCAAAAGATGCATCAAACCATTATTTCCGTTATTACAAGTATGATTAATGTCTGCACCTGCTTGGAGAAGCAAATCGATAATTTCTGCAAAATTATAAGCTCTGTGACAAGCGGTTAATATTGCATTCAAACCTTCAGCATCCACTTTATGGACGTTAGCTTTTGCATCGAGAAGAACTTTAACAAGCTCGACATTCCCCCTTTCCGAGAGAATCATGAGCGGAGTATGGCCATGCTCACAAGATACATCGGGATCTGCATTAGCACCGAGCAGCATTTTTACTATATTCATGTGTTGCATATAGGAGGCTCTAACAATAGGATAATCATTATGACCATCATTGGCATTAACATCCTTGCGATTAATTGGAGCGCCATTTTTAATGCAGAATTTAACCTCTTCTTCCTCTCCCCATGCAATTGCATGCCTCATCATAGCTTGAAGCTTCTCATCGGTGAGACTTTTTGAATCTCGCACGACAGTAGAATAAGTGCGAAATAAAATACATTGACCCGTTCTTAAAACTGAATTCATTTTAACTCCTTAATTTAATTGGAAAAATTATAACTAAATTAATGATATGTTTCAATTTAAATTATTTTTTATTGATTTCAGCTTAGAATTAAAATTCATCTTTCGGAGTGTAACAACGCCAATCATCCGTTATAATTTTTTTGATTTGAGGAATGCGTTTAATAATTTCATTAATTTCTCTCATGGTGCCTTTGAGGATATATCCAAATCGTTGCTCCTTTTTAAGGTCTTTAACGTGTAGGGCTTGCTTTAATTCCCTTAATGACCACTCTAGCACCCCACATCTCCCAAACAATACTATAATATGAAAATAGTCTTTCTCCACCTGTTCCAAAGGACCATAACAGGTTTGAATACACGTAAAAAGCCTATCATTCTCTGTTAATGTGAGATATTCCTCTAAAAAACTCCAGCCAGAAAAAGTCGCAAAGTCAAACAACCGAACATCCGTTCTTACTTTATCCAAATCTATAAAAAAAAATTTTCCTCTCGAAATAACGGTGTTATTAGGAGTAATGTCGCCATGAATAATCTGTTTAGGTAAGCTATTATAAATATTCAGAAAATCCTGAGACGTGAAATAGGCTGCACATTTGACACAATCTTTCCATGCTTCTGATTCAAAAATTGAAGGATTCCATTTGATTAATTTTTCATCCAAATGAGATATGTTTTCATTACAGTATGTATCTAAGGCTCTTGTCATAAGGGCCTCTGTGAAAGAGCTTCTTTTGGAATAGCTGTGAAAACTTGAGGTCAACATAAACATTTGTTCAATTGAATATGACTGATCGGAATCCGGCTCAAGATATTCAATACAAGAAAAGAAGGCTTCCCCTAGCTTCACCAAATAATTTCCTTTGATATCTTTCAGAATAAAAGGAAGCTGATCAAATCCATCACTTCTCATTTCATCCATTGCTTTCATTCTTTTTTCAGCCCACACACTATTTGGCTCATGCTTAAGCACACCCATAGGAATTTTATTAAAATCTGTCAGCTTAGAGATTAAAATAGGTGTATTACAATCTCCCCCATTCAATTTTTCAAAATTTAAAGTTCCTTCAATATTTAGAAAATCCTTGAGATGACGAAGAGCGGGCAATGCCTCCTTTCTTTCAAGAGATATGACTTTGCAAAGAGATTCGACTTCAGCCTCTTCTGCGCGTAATTGAAGAGTATTTTCAGTTTGCAGGTATGAAAAATTATAGGTAGTTTCAACGCAGTTCATCATTATCCTCACGTTAAATTGGGTAAATTAATATTTATTGAACCAGTATGACAGTTTCAAAAACTGTCATACTGGGAAATTGATTTTAGAATTCGAGCGCAGCTCCAAAAGAGACTCCGTCTAAACTTAAATCACCATAACCACCAAATTGATTATGATTAAAGAAACGGTGCTCTTCAACGCCAAGCTCCAATACTAAGACTTTATCGCAACAGAAACATGTCTGTATAGAGGTCTCCCAACGTATACCAAAGCCTAAATCCAAGACAAACTGATTGCCTTGGGTATTTTTAACTAGGTGATCGATATTTGTTCCTGTATCAAATTCCTGTGTGTTATTTGAATGAACATGAAATCTTCCAAATAAAACAGAGCCCGCTATATCTCCATAAAGACTAAATCCACATCCTAGGGTCCAATCTAATTCCACACCAAAAATAGGACCTACTCCTGAAAAGTCTTGTCTAACTGTTCCAAAAGAAGTTTCAGGATTCTCATCTACTGAACTTATCAGATGAGTGTGAAGTTTTTGATCAATCCTACCATAACTTACCCCTGCAAATGGGATTACGTCAAAGCAAGATGAACACCCACAGTCACAGTAATAAACGAGATCCACAACATCATAATTTAACTTCCAATGATGTTCATTATCATCACTTCCATTCCCTGAATGAGAATGATAATGAAGCCAATTTGCCGCAAGTCCACAGTTGCTATCGGCGAATTGATATCCGGCTCCGACACTAAATCCTAAATTCCAATCAAAATCGGGATCGTGATTTCTTCCTTCCAAAGTTGAAACGAGAACATCATCCTCAACGGTATTCGTAACTTCAGTTCGATCACAGGGTGAAGAGAGTCCTCCCTCATAAGCTCTTAAGTAAAGCGCTCTCCCCCCTAAAATAAAATCTCCAAAACATGGATTGCAACAAGGAGTGGGTACGCAGCAAATGGGTGCACATGGATCCTCGCAGCCACCATGAGCAGTCCCCGATGCTGCAATCATACAGATTGCGCTTAACATTATATTTCTGAGTTTATTTGTCATATTATCAATCATCTTTTATTCCTTACTTTTCTTCATTATTGGATTCGCATGATTACAAGATGCGCGGATACAGGTTTGTTCCTCCAGCTAAAGGTGTAATAGTCAATGCAGTGCTCTCGCTTGCTGGATTATTAACACTGAGAATTGAATTAATTACACTTGTTTCCACAAGCGCTACACCTACTATTTGACTCGTTCCTGTTGCTCTTCCCACAACAGTATAAGCAAGCTCTATTGGACCCTCTCCTTGATCAAGTGTTAGTACTAATTGTCCTGCTTCAGTAACACTCACTTGAAAGGTGACACTGTAAACTCCTATGTCTGCTAAGTTGAAAGTGTCAGATCCAGTACGAAATATGTTCCCCGCGCTAGTAGGTCCATCTTGAGGAAAATCGACTGATGCTCCTGCAGCCACTGTTGCGGCATTGTCAGACGGCATCAAAGCATAAAAATCAGCAAAATCTAAAATACCTGCAGATGCACCCGTAGCTCCGGTTGCTCCCAGTAGCCCCGTTGCGCCAGTCGCTCCTGTGGCGCCCGTAGCGCCAGTTGCTCCTGTTGCGCCAGTGGCTCCCGGTGTCCCTGTGCCTCCTGTTGCCCCAGTTAGCTCCTGTTGCGCCTGTCGCTCCAGTGGTGCCCGTTGCGCCAGTTGCTCCCGTTGTTCCTGTGGCTCCTGTTGGTCCGGTTGGTCCCGTTGGTCCGGTTACACCTGTCGCCCCCGTTGGACCAGTTGCTCCTGTTACACCTTGGGAGGGACCTGTAGGTCCAATAGGACCTGTTGCTCCGGTTGCACCTGTTGCTCCCGGGGGACCTCTTCGGCAGTCTGTTCCGCAGAATTCGGTGTCCTCCGCGCAGAGTATCTCGAATAGTTTTTTGATTTACTGATTCAGGGGCAGCAGCCAGATGAGTCGTAAATGCTAATAACAAAAAGGGAAAATATTTAAGCATAAATATCCTATGTGTTTCAATCAAAAATTCTTTGATATATATTATATTTAAATTTGTCAATATGAATATTTTGATAATTTTTTTCTAAAAGTGGAATTTATTTTAAATTCCCTAAGCAACTCATACTTACATCATTAACATGTTAATTTTCCTAAAAAAAAGAAAATCTTTTCCCTGCTTCTTTTAAAAGAATTTATTTTTTTGATATTATCGGAAACAATTTGAATCTCGAGGTTGTTTTAGTGAAAAAATATTTTTGTATTTTATCATTCATAATATGTTTTGAAGCACTATGCGCTGATGTACAATCGAAAAAAGAAAAGACCGTCTGCTTGAATATGATTGTAAAAAATGAGACGAAAGTCATTCAGCGGTGCTTAGAATCCGTTCGTCCAATGATCGATTACTGGGTGATCGTTGATACCGGATCAAATGATGGCACCCAGACCATGATTAAAGAGTATATGAAAGATATTCCGGGGGAACTCCACGAAAGACCCTGGATTAACTTCGGCCACAATCGCAATGAAGCCTTACAACTTGCAAAAGGAAAAGCCGACTACCTCCTGTTTATTGATGCAGATGAGGTGTTAGTCTATGACAAAGATTTTAAATTACCGGTTTTAGACAAGGATTTCTATTATATCATGACCCATTTTGGAGGCACAGTCTATGCACGCGTTCAATTAATTAAGGATTCTTTGAACTGGAAATGGACTGGGGTCCTGCATGAAGTCGTCGATTCCCCGAAAGCGCATACAAAAGAGGTTTTGGTAGGTGTTATTAATGATGTGCATACCGACGGTGCGCGGTCTCAGGATCCCGATAAGTATAAGAAGGATATCAAAGTTTTGGAAGCAGGGTTAATGGATGAACCAAATAACTCCCGCTATGTTTTTTATTTAGCGCAAAGTTACTTTGATGCAGGTGATTATGAAAATAGCCTGAAAAATTATCAAAAGCGTCTTGAAATGGGAGGATGGAATGAGGAAATTTTTTGGTCGATGGTTCAAATAGGCCTTTTACAACAATATCTTGGTAAGGCTACTGAAGAAATTTCAAGTTCTTTTACTAAGGCTTATCATTATCGTCCTACTCGTATGGAACCCATGTATCATTTGGCAAAGTACTACCGAACGAAAGAGAATTATCCCGTTGGGATATTTGATTGCTAGTATTGCTGTAAAAGTGCCGATGCCTAAGGACATTCTATTTGTTCAAAAGTGGATGTATGATTATGGTGCATTGCTTGAACTATCCATTTGTGCCTATTGGATAGGTAAATACGAAGAATGCGCAGAGCTTTCCCATAGAATGCTAGCTATTCCAAATCTCCCTCAGGAGATACGAGAATGCGTTGAAAGAAATCTAGCTTTTGCCAACTCAAAATTACTCGAGGTAACAATGGGTCAGGAAAGCAAAAAAGTTTTTTGCCCTCCTGATATATTACCATTAATTCGCTGCGACTAAATTCCCTACTTTCTGCCACTCAGGATTCGGTTGTAAAACTATAGTGATAAACGAATCGTTTGTTTGTTTAGAGTATAACATCTGATTCGAGCGCATCTCTGCTTGAATTTGATCAGGTGTTAACATGTAAATACCACCCGAAATAGCATCCACTGCCAATCCGATGACTCCTCCAAAAACAATATTTCCAAATACCCAGTAGCTAACTTTTCTTGTAAATGTAGCTTCGTAAGGTTGGTAACCTTCGAGTTCTATTGTAACAATATGGTCGTCTTTACGAGACATTTCAACGATCAATGGAGTATTTCCTGCATACACATTGTCTACCCAATATGCAAGCATTACTTGGATTACTTGCAATTCCGACAGTTTGCCTAGTACCTTGCATTATAGTTGCGCAACCTGTTAATGAAGTTAGAGTCGTGAAACTTAGCAAGAATGTAAATGCTCTTTTTAATATTTTCATAAATTTCCTATGTTATATTTTTTGTTATTTGGTTTATCTACATTAAGAAAACAGGATTATTGTATACGTTCTATGTATTTTTGGTAAGACTATAATTACAAAATTACACAGCTTTTACATTTAATAATAAAACAAAATTTAATATATAATAAAATTACTAAATTCAAAAAAAAGACCTTAGGCAAACAATTTTCAACGCAGAGACGCAGAGAAAGAAAAAGAGAAAAACAATCATTTTTTTCTCTGCGCCATTCCGGTCCTCTCCGTCTCTCCCCATTAGTTATATGGAATCTTTTGAATTACCTTTTTCTTTGAAATATAGGATTGTTGTGCGATAATTGAGTGTTACAAATTACCATTAGGAGTTTTTTTATGATGCCAGTAATTGTCGGTGATTCCACGGGCAAAGAAATCGTGCCCTTTTCCCTATCCGAAAATCCTGCTGCAAGCGACTTAGCAATCGTTGAAGCTCCAGTTTCTCCAGCTTTACTGGCTGGCGAGGTCACTGCTGAGGATATTATCAAAGCCGAAAATTTTGGTGTCATATATGCGTTTCGACGCCACCAGCAATGCGAGCCTAAAGTGAAAGTTAAGGTGGCTTTAGCGCTCATGGAAACATTATATGCAAACAGTTTTTCCGCCAAGGTAGCCATGTTTGTCCGATCTGACTGTTGGAATTTGCTCAATGAACTTGATGATGCTGCAGTGAAGGCAGAATTTGCCATCCGTGTTGCGCATATGATGAAAGACAAAGAAGAGCAATCAGCATGGTGCAGGTTTGCTATGCAATTACTTCAAAATGAAGCAACTCGAGCTCAATGTCCGAAAGCAGCCCTTGAAACGTTGGCTATGATCTGGGCTGGCACTGGTAATCATGACCAAACCATTCATTGGTTGACTGCTGCAGAGGCTGATCGCGACAAATATAAAGAAGCCACTTTTCAATTCTTTTTAGAAGGAGCCTTTGAGCATGGACTTGAGATTCTTGATCATGCGCCTGCAAAATCAAATATGGAGGACGACTTTATTGATCTTATGGCTATTGGTTTACGTAATAAGTCGATCAATGAAAATAGTGACTATCAAACGAGTATCCTTAAATATCAAAACCATTGGCAACATAGAACGATCATTTTGCGTGCACTCTGCCATCTATATCTGAAGGAACAGGCTCTCCATTTAGCTAAGGAAATGGTCTCAAACTGTAATGATATCGGTCCTCTCTTGGTGCTCTCTAATGATATTACAGAGGTCGATGAGAGAAGAGCCTATCTGGATATTTTGTGCGAGGCAGCAAAGCAAATCGATGAGAGAAATAACAAGACCGATGGGTACGGAAAACTGAATGATCTTGTTCAAAGTAATCGTATCACTATATTTGAAGCGATTACGATAGCCAATTTTGTTCAGAAGCCAGGTGCAAGGGTCAGGTCTCTTTGGGGACGTGCTTGTGGCATAAGCATTATGAGGGATAAAGAGGCGGAAGACTTAAGAAAGCTGCAAGCGGTACTCTCGGCGGTTGTGGTGCATCTTCAAAAATGTACGTCGACTGATTACGTTAATGACGAGTGGAGAAAAGTTTTGCAAATGGAGGTAGAATACGGTTTTCTTGAAGAAGCAAAGGCTTTAGAAGGTGCCTGGCGGGAATGGCGCAAAGGTTGGGGTGAAAAAGAAGAGGATTCATTGTATCAGGATGATGCAGTTCATATGCTTTGTTTCTTTGCTGTTTTAAAATATCTCGAAGGTAATACTCTGGGTGCGATTGAAGACTTAAAAGAAGGAGACAGACTCTCTCAAAAAATTTCTCAAGACAAGCCGAACTGGCGCGATAGCCTGGATGATCATATCGATTATGTTAAAAAGGATTTGCGAAGAAGCCCGGTGGAATTAACTGCATTGCAATCTGCGGTATTGGAAGCGCTGGTACGCAATCCACGCCATTGCGAACAGATTTTCAAGCTTGAAAAGGAGATAATGATTATTACTCCGTTAAACAAGTCTTGTGCAAATTTAATTAATAGGATTTATAAGATTTCACTACTCACACAGCAATCATTGGCGAAACGTGTGATTCAGACCCTTCAGTACAAGATATTGACGCAGAGCGTTACAGCTGAGCTTGTAAATGTTAAGGCTGCAGCGGTTCTGGTGGAAAATAAACTTTCTGCTTACCGGGGTTGCTTCTTTGAAGAACATAATATTGCTATTGCTAATGCGTTAGGTCTTATTTTCCAAAAAATTCAAGAAGAAGGGAATGGAAAGTGGAGTTTGCGCAAGATTAATAAGCTGATTCTCCCGCTTGAACAAGAGCTTAGAGTTTTATATCAAAACTTGGTTGATCAACAGGATTCTCTTAACATCGATTTGTACAAGTTTAGGAAAGATAAAATTGTTACCCGTCAGGCCATCGTGAGTATAAAGAATAGTAATCTGGCTTAGAGGGAAAGAGTAGTTTATCATTTTCATGAGGGCTGAGAGCCAGATATTTGATAGCCCTCGTAGCAGCGAAGCGCAATGGTTATCATTTCATGAGGGCTGAAAGCCAGGCTCGTGACAGCCCAGGCAGAGCGAAGCGCAATGGTTATCATTTCATGAGGGCTGAAAGCCAGGCTCGTGACAGCCCAGGCAGAGCGAAGCGAAGGCCTGGGAGGAGGGTGAAAAAAATGAAAAAGCCCTGGAAGGGCGACTCATCCATTCTTGCATAGATATAATTTCACCGGAATGAGTCGCCCTTGCAGGGCTCTGACTTTTGTTATCCACGTCAACCCAGGCCTTCGCTTCGCTCTGCCTGGGCTATCAAAAGGCTGGCTTTCAGCCCTCATGAAATGATAACCATTGCGCTTCGCTGCTGCGGGCTATCAAATATCTGGCTTTCAGCCCTCAGGAAATGGTAAACTATTCTTTAAGTTGATGACATTGTCCGATGCGTCACCCGGGCCGATGCGTTCCGGACTTACTTTTTAAGGTTGAACCCTTTGTCATAAGGGCGCATTTCTAAGTTCAATTTCTTCTCAGGAAGATGCAAAGTTAAGTGCCATCCATCTGAACAGGAACAGACGTGACCTGTCTTGCATCCTTCCTCACTGGTAAAAAAGGCCTCGGGCTGATGTTGTCTGATAAAAGCATTGAGACGGACAAGTTGCTCTTCGCGACTGCTATTTCCCCCCAAAACCTCATCATAAAGTTCCTGGGCAAAATCAATTTTGCTACTAATAAATTCCAGCTCATCAAAGGCTGGAATTTCTCCTTTGGCAAGATTTTCAAAAACGCGGTTCCTCCAAAAGTCTCGGTCTACACGTATCCACGGAATCCCCATGGCTTGAGCTAACTTCTGTATACGCCACAGGTCCACATACTCAGCAAATCCAGAAACTTCCCTATCAGGAACACTAAATTTGCATCTCCATGGCTTTGTAATAGCACGTTGCATTTCATAAAATTCTTGATAATTTGTTTTTTTCAACGGAAACAATTTTTCCATCATACTAAAGATAAATTTTAAGTTCTCAGCTTCAACGTGGTATCCATGATCGTGCAAAAATTGAAGTGACTCCTCTCTTCCAAAAACGGGGGGACAAGAATTAATCAATGTTACAGACCACTTTCCATCTTCATATTCACTAATATTCATGACATATAGTTCCGGATCAAAGTCTAAAATGTCGTAATAATTCCAGAAAATTTTAGGACTATTGGGAGAAAACTCTAATTTCTTTACTAATCCACCAGGACATTTGAGTTCTAGAGTAGGTGCGTTACAAAGAAAATTTGATGGCTTCCAATCTTGTGAAATATATGCTTCTGGATCAATGGACAGTTCGTATTCTCCGATTTCTTTAAGATAGCGGTTAAGAAGAGGCAAACCAATATAAGGTTCGGGCCCAACATTCCTATATAAATCATCAACGGCACGATAAATTTGGCTATGTGAAAATTTTTCTTCATCAATCACTGGCTGATCGCCTTTTACAATAGCTTCAGCAAGCAATTTCATATAGTCTTCAAGTTTAAATGAGTGCCTCTGTAATATTCTGGCATTGAAATCAAATTCACAGAGATGATGACGACAGGTACTATTGATCGGTCCTAATTTCAAAAATTTCATCCAATTAACTTCAAATTGCCAATCAATAAATACTGCATACGTTCTTAATAGGAGACATCCCGCTTCTGCTTTCGAAGCTTCCAACCATTGAACTCTTCTGTCGAAATCTTGGACCACTTCTTTGTCGCATGTTGCACCCAAGATGTTGTGCAAAGCATGAATGCTGAGCCAACTCTCATCACGTTCCGTTGGATTTCGAGAATTTAAATAACATTTCTCACGTAGACGAATCTCACTGAGTTTGCCTCCGGAATAGCAATAAGCCTGAGGTGTAAAAACTGAACGAAATTCACAATTTTCGGGATAGTAACCATCGAGAACAATGAAAGGCTTTTTGGGCCATAGGCTCACCATTCTTGGGAGTGCATTTCCAATTTTAACAAGGAGACATGGGGGAACTGGATTATACCTAGGTTCTGTCCAACCACTACCAGCCCTGTTCCAGAGCCATTCGGGGTGCAATTCAACCTTAACGGGTTCTCGATTTTGGATAAGAGACTCGACTGCTTTTTGAATCCATTCTAGAGCTTGATAATTATTACTAGGCTCTAGATTTGCCGATATAGTTTGGATATCCTCGCGGCTACATTTTACCTCTGCATTGTGCACAATGGCTTCCGCAAGAGAACATAAGGTTGCGTTTGGCAAAATTGTTTGAACAACAGGATTCATAGGACTCTCCCTTTTCGTAAAACACTATCATCATTGCTGGATTTATTAAAAGGGTTTCAATTCTTTTATAGTAGAATCAGTCGCTCTCCGCGATGCGCTCCGAGCTCTATGGTAACACCTAATTCTACCCCGGGTTCCGATGCGTCACCCGGGGCTCTAATGGATACGTCCTTCGCGATGCGCTACGGACTCAGGAATAATTAAGTGATTTCTCGAGTAGGGAATAATTAAGGGATTTCACGAGTAGGGAATAATTATGGGATTTCCTGAGTCCGGAGCGCATCGCGAAGGACGTATCCATTAGAGCCCCGGGTGACGCATCGGAACCCGGGGTAGATCAAGTTTTACCATAGAGCTCGGAGCGCATCGCGGAGAGCGACTGATTCTACTGCGACACTTGCGTTGTAAGAAGTTTGCTAGATTTATTAAAACCGTTTGGATACTATATGGCGAAAAAAAAGAAGTATGAGGTTCTTTTTTAAATGACACCTATAGATCTTAGACATATTCCATTCGAAGTGACCGATCCTGAATTGAGAGGAAAAACTCTCCTGAACGGCGAGGCGAACCTCAGTCGTGTGAGGCGCGAGACTCTCGAGGCCATGGAAAAAAATCCTGAGTGGGGGTTCTTCCATTCCGAAGTCATAGATGAAGTCGCAGCAGGACGTTTACGAGCCCCCGCAACAGCTCTGGTCAAATTGGGTGATCAGTAAATGGAAAAAAGATTTGGAACATCCTGGTCTTTGTTCCGCTGTGTCAAAGCATATTTGCGAGTGTGCTAAAGCAGGGATGAGACTTCTATTTATACAAGATCGGAAGTGGTTCTTTTCTTTTATTCAGGATCCAAAACGTTTTCACGCTCACGATGATGCAATGATAGAGAATAACTGGTTCCCCACATTTCATCAGAAAACCAATGATATACTCATTGAAATGATTCAAGAAACGTTGAAAAAAAACAAACAACGTCCGCTTTTAGGCAAAGATTTAGAACAAATTAATTATTTACTCAAACCCCAATGCCTTTTAAAACTACCCTCCAACCATCATGCCAATCAATTGATGCTATTGGAACATAAGGAAAAATGGGACTTTGAACAAGTCATGGCGACATGGAAAGCATGCATCACGCAAAAGCTCATCGCTATCTCTTTCAGCGTTTAGGGCATATAACAAAAATTTTCATCTCTAAAGAGCCTTGCCCGATTTCTGTCGATTTCTTAAGAATGATCACTTCCCCGCAAGTCCCTGGAAGTCTTTCGCGCTCTTTGTTGGAGGGTATCAGTACATCTGAGAATATTATAATCGATGATTTTGGTAAATTAGTCGAGGGAATCGCTGAACCAAATATACGAAATTACGTTATTGGATCATTAGCGTTTCAAGTTATTAAAAAAAGGAAACTTAATCCACTAGAATTGGAATCAGTGGTTCCATTAATGGCTGATTGGACATAGCGAAGATGTAATCAAATGCTGAATAAAAGTTACTGCGGTCCTATGGGAGCTATGACTACACTTAAAATTCACGAATTGTTAGAAACATTCCGTCATATCATCGAAATTTTCATACAGGCTCCTGAACATCTTGAGGAATGTATTTATTGTTTCCATTTTCTTTTCGATGCCATCACTGAAACAACGATGACTCCACAACGTTATAAGCTGATATTAATTCAGTTCATGGAACTTACACTGACCCATTATTTCGAAAAGAAAAACGCATTTTCTCGCGATTTGCTTCATGTAACCCTGGATTTTATCCAAAATCTCATCGGATCAGTCAATCCTTATTTCAGCTTAAATGAAGGTATCTTTGTTGCTTTTTCTTTCCTCAGTTCTATTGAAAAGAATTGGGATCGCCTTTCTTTTATCGATTGTAGCGCCTTTGAAGATCATCCTGTATACCGTTTAATGACAGGAAAAGAATTGAAAGCAGAAGACAACGTTAAAAACACACAGACCCGTTTATACAATAGCATGAAAGAAACCTCTTCTGATCTTTTTGAAGTCCTTTCAATATTCATTAAAAGTCTATTCGAAGGTGTACATACTCCACCGCCAAAAAATGCCGATTTAATGCATACACGTATAGATCTGAAAAAGTTGATGGATAGTGGTGATGGAGTCAAGGCGGCACAATTGTGGAGAGAGTTAAACCAAAAAGGTCAACTCGATGGATGTAACGATCATTGGAATCTTTTCTTTATGGCTACAAAGGCTGATTACGGAAGTAGGCGAACCTTAGCTGAAATGTGCTGTTTGATCCCCCTTAAAGAGGAAGAAATCGAAGCATGGACACGTCATGCTCCCGCTTTAATTACTCATCTTAGCCCGCGAACGTTAGTAAAGAAATTGCTTCGTACTTTTATTGCATTGAAAAGAACTGTTCCGTCCCCATTGATTCCTCTTTTTGTTAATTTACATGAACCGAAAGAGCTATGCGAGCCTGAAATAATACAATCGTTTTCAGGAGACGCATGGAAAGAATTTTATCCTGAGCTCTTTGAACGCTATTTCCGTGCGGGCAACTTTATCTCCCTTGGGTACTTATGGGAAGGGTGGATGAAATATAGGGGATGCGGGGCCGACCCCGATGAAGAAGGAATCACAGAACGCCTTATCAAACGCAGTTTGGCCGGTGATTTAGGAATCTCTAATTCGATCTTAAATCGGCTGATTTGCTGGGTCTATCGCGAACGAAAAACTAAAGTATATGGGAATTTATCCTTCCTTTTCCTGCCCTACGGATTAAATTCACAAGTCTTCAACGCTTGGGAGCAACTCATAGATGATGAAAATGCAGAAGTGATAGGTTGGAAGGATGTTAATGAGAACAATAGAATTCGAATTAATTTATTGATCGACGAACAGGGATGTAGCGCTCTTAGGCTCCTTAATATATCTCTAAAACGAGAATGGATTCAGATTCAAACATGTCAGAATATCATTGCTGCAATTAATTCAAATTCTAAGCTAGTGGGAACTTTTTTGGATGACCTCATGAAGGATGCAGTTGACCCTGTGAGGCAAAAACAAGCCCAAGACATGCTAGACAACCTCGTCGAATTATGTGTTGCGGTCAAAGAAAACGTTCCTTACGATGTCCTCATTTTCGTGAATAGGATGTTCTGTGATCGTGCAGACCCTATTGGGACAGGATGGGTTTATCACCGTTTTATGAAACTTCTCACGCAATTAATCTACGATGTCGCAAAAACTATTCCGACGGTTAATGCAATAGATGAGGCAGTCTTCATTATCAGCAAACATTTCGTTCGGCAATACGCTCAGTATGCATCTGTTTATTCTCTTTTCCAAATGTTTAAAGTGGCTATAAATAATGTTTCCGCTTTGACTGTCACTCGCAACCGGCTTACTAATTGGAGCCAGGAACCTTCCGCTCCTGATGTGGTACTCCGCACTCAAATGATTTGGAAGGCCATGGGAGGGACCCAGAATCTTTATATCGAAAAAGACCAACTGGCAATTGCTCCGTCGCATCCATAAGTTTGGAGACTCATCCCAATTTATCGATTGTTGGGAGGAGGAAACACGTATCTGCATTAAAAGTTTACTAAAGAAGGAAAAGAGGCAAGTATTAGTCGATAAAGCACTCTTTGAGATCGCTTGTTTCATTATTGAGAGCAAAGATAATTTCCATGATGTCATTAAGAGTCTACGGGACCTCGTTGGTGGAAAAAACGAAATGCAAGAAATTTGCAAGGAACTTAAAATTGTCTTAGAAGACCATCTTAAAAAGTTGGGCGATGAAAACAAGCTCAAAGAATTTCACAGAAAGTTACTTTAAAAAATCAAAATCTCTTGTTTTTTAACGAGTGCCATGCTACAACATCCCGGTAAGTAAACTTTTTTCATACTTAAGGAGAATATTATGCAGCCTGGTCAATTTCCAATTTATAAATTTCCTGATGAATCCACTTTGAGGACTTATCTTGGCAATAAAAAAAGTGGTCCAGATAAAGTCTACGACGATGCTCTTGTTGCACGTACCGCAAGTGCCTTCGCAAATAAATCTATGGGTGAGATGTCAATGGAAGGGGATCTTGGAATTATCCTGCGTACAAGTACAGGTATTTCGGATTGGGATGTTGATTATATCGAAATTAATTTAACAAATGATCTTAAATCGTGTGCAACAACAGAGAGAGTAATCGAGAATCAATTTGGAAATTTTAAACCTTTCTACAAAAAATAATCAAAACGAGGTCTACTCTAGAGTGACTCGATAAATCGAGTCACTCTAGAGGATGATAAAAATTTCCCCTTGATACTTACCTTTTATATTCCGTTTTAATTTTTTTCACATTAAGATAAAAATAAATTGAAGGAAGAAAAAGTGTCTGAAGTTATTAAACAAAATATCGATCCGTTTCCTGTTCGCGTGATTGAACTCAGTCATAGCTATAATTCTCATTTAGCTGTCGATCGGATTTCGTTTGAGATCAAAGCTGGTACCACTTTTGGATTAATCGGACCCAACGGCGCAGGAAAAAGTACAACAATCAAAATGCTTACAACCTTATTACCCGTGACTATGGGTCAAGCTTTCATCAATGGTTACGATATTATCAAACAACCTTCTCAAGTTCGTCAAAGTATAGGTTATGTTCCTCAGCTGCTGTCTGCGGATGGAGAGCTCACCGGGTACGAAAATCTTTTACTATCCGCTAAATTATATGGCATAGACCGCTCTCATAGGCAAAAGAGAATCGATAAAGTACTAGAATTTATGAATTTAAGTGAATTTAGCAATAAGCTCGTCAATAGTTATTCCGGAGGAATGATCCGCCGCTTAGAAATAGCTCTTTCCCTTATTCATGAGCCGCGTATCCTCTTTTTAGATGAACCAACTGTTGGCTTAGACCCAGCTGCTCGCAAGATGCTTTGGAAACATATTCAAGCGTTGAACAAAGAAATGGGGACGACGATACTCATGACAACACATGATATGGAAGAAGCTGATAATCTTTGCGATATCGTCGCTTTGATGCATTTGGGGCATATCATTGTTATGGATACTCCCGGGAAACTAAAGGCTGCCTTAGGACCAAATGCTACACTCGATGATGTATTTATTTATCATACCGGAAGTTCATTAAAAGAATCAGGAGATTTTGGCAATGTTAAAGAAACCAGAAGGACCATCTCTAATCTCTAATATATTTCTTAGAAGATTAGAACAAATGGTAGCAATTGTGGAAACTGACATTAGAAAATTGTGTCATGATCCCTATGAGTTGTTTACTCGAATGATTCAACCGGCTATCTGGTTATTAATTTTTGGCCAAGCGATGGCAAAAACCAAGGCCATTCCTACCGGCTCGTTATCCTATCTGGACTACATTGCCCCAGGTATTTTAGCCCAAAGTATTTTGTTTATTTCGATTTTTTTTGGGATTGCTTTGATTTGGGAACGCGATATGGGAGTCCTCTATAGAATTCTGGTTTCTCCGGCTCCGAGAAGCCTTTTAGTGATTGGCAGAGCAATAGCCGCAGGTATACGCGGAATATCTCAGATTTTTATTGTTTACTTTCTTTCCTTTATTTTAGAAATTCATGTGCGTTGGGATTTTTTTGCATTCCTCGGAGTTATTGCCACTGTGATGTTGGGAGGGGCGATCTTCTCTACGTTTTCTTTGATCATTGCTTGCATTGTGAAAAAAAAGAGAGCGTTTTATGGGTATCGGACAAGTACTGACAATGCCTCTTTTCTTTGCTAGTAATGCGCTTTATCCTATTGAAATGATGCCCAAATGGTTGCAAATTGTTGCTCTGTTGAATCCCCTATCCTATCAAGTGGATGCATTGCGCAGCTTGATGATTACAGGTGAAGTGAGTTCCTTCGGCTACTTTGTTGATTTCGGGGTAGGGATCATTGCATTCTCCATTTTAGTCATCATCGCAACGAGAATCTACCCGAAAATTCTGTATTAATCCAAACCTTATACTTGCATAAAATCTAAAATTTATGTTATTATATTTAATAAATTAAAAATAGGTTTTATATGAGAATTATTATCGGTTTATTAATGTTTATAACAGGTTTTAGCTCTATAAATGCTGAAATCATTAATACCACTAACATTCAAGTCATCAGAGAAGAAATTACACCTGATACTTTAGTCCTTTTTAACGTGGCGGAAGTGCTGATGGATACCGAAATAAGCCTAGGAACACAAGCCTGGAGAAAATTCATCCGTTCACGAGTCGATTCTCAAACACACGATGAATTAACCCTCCATGTTTTCGAGAATGTACCACCCATCTGCCCTGATGCCTCCACACCCCAACTTATCAGCGAAATTCAGGCGGAAGGTTACACCACCTTTGCATTTACTTCACGTGGACGTAACGAATGGTATTCTTCTCAAGTTCCTAATGTCGATCTTCTCACGGAAAAACTATTGCGTCAAATCGGCATTGATTTTTCGAAAACTTCATTAAATTCCGAACTTTCCCAACTTCCTGTTTTATTTGGAGATTACTTCCATAACGGGATTATTTATGCCGGCAACAGTCAAGAGAAAGGTGAGTTCCTTAAGGAAATTTTTACACAGACTGGTTATTTACCTTCAAAGATTATTTTTATCGACGATAAAATTGATTCGCTCAAAGAAGTGGAGAATACTCTTCAAAGCCTAAATATTCCTTTTGTGGGATATGCTTATTCACGTACATCACAAAAACATGCAGGCTTCGATCCCCAAATCGCCAACATTCAATTAGATTGGTTACTTAAAAACCATATAATTCTATCGGATCATGAAGCAGTGGAAATTAAAAGCAAGCAAGATGTAAATCCCGATCCCGAAGCATCTCTACAAGAAATTGTTGGCTTATGGTGGTTCTTACAACGACTTAAAGAATAAAAACACGCTATTTCGAACAAAACTCATAAAAAGAATCAGGCCCATTCTCATTTTTAGTTCGCTAAAAATAAGAATGGGCCTGAACATTTCACGAGCAAAATGCCCATGTTTTACCAAGGTACTGAGATTAGAATATAGGGATAAGGTAACTAACGCCTATCATTGCTAAATCTGATGTTGGTGTATTAAATGATTTTCTCTCTGGGTCTCCAAAAATATGGAAGTAAGTAATATCTACTGCAAAACTACTAGTTAAATTGTAGCTTAAACTTGCGCCAGCAATAGGTCTAATTTTCCATTTAGTGACATTGTGTAAACCAACAGATTCCGCAACATGATTTGCATCAAATTTTGACTTAACATGCACACCACCACCTTTTAGATCAGCTCTAAATCCACTTGCACCAAAGGGCATGCCCGCTTTTAAAAGTAGGTCCCAATGTGTCGTTTTAACATCGCCGAAGTGTTTCGGTAATTTATCACCAGTTAACATAGTAAAACCGCTTTCGATTCCAAAATTTTGATTGAATTGCACGCCAACATATCCGCGACCCGCAATTTCATCATCACTGAAATGCTTATCGAAAAATGAACCAAGATCATAATTGGTGTGTGAATAACCACCCTGTAGACCAAGATAAATACCTGAACAATTAGCTACTGGATAAACTGAACAATCGGCTGTTTGATAAACTGCACAATCAGCTGTTGCGAGGGTTGGTAAAGTTAGGCCAAAAACACTCAATACAGTTAGTGCGATTAGAAATTTACTTTTTTTCATATACAATCCTTCTGTTAATAATTAAAGTGACACAACCCTAACACGACACTAGATTATTTGTACACAATAAATATTTAAAAAAAATATTTTAATAAACTAAAAATATAATTAGAAAAAAAATAAAATAAATAATGTAATGCCTAAAAATATAATGCTTTATATAGAGAAGTATGAATGAGTATCATTCACAAAATATTGAGGGAGATTTCTTCAAGGACACCCTTTATGGATGCCTTTGAATAAAGTTTGTTTCAAACCATTGAAAGGATTCTGGGAGTTCTTCACGAACCGATTGAAGTAATCCGTCTTCTGACATTTTTGGGTGCACAAGATGTTTTTCGAAGACTTCACTCACCAATAAATAGGCAAAGTACTCTTTGAGCGGACCCTGATTAAATTTATCTGCATAAGCCTCTTTAATTTCTTCGGCAATAAAATAAATCATTGGTTTAGAGTCTCTCTCACTTAACTTTTGCAGATCTTTTCCTATAGCTGCTGCGAATTTTTCCCCCAATTCATGAGGTTGATAACCGGAACGCATGATTCTGATGATGCTTTCGTCAAATTGATGGGCAATTTCATGGGCAATAAAGGCTTTGTATTGATTGACTGTCAAACCCGTTTCAAGATAAATATTATCATGATAAAATCCTCGACAAAACTTATTTTTTATAACGTCCTGCGGAATAGAACTAATATAAATAGCAAAATTAGGATCCGTACGCATCCTCTCCATAAAACATTCAAACAACGGTTGCCATATTTTTCTAACGGGAGATTGCAATGCTTCCGTTGCAAGCCATTCTAAGGCCATTTCAACATTCAACATGTCATTTTGATTGGCAACATAACATCGAATGCCAAACTTTTGAAAAATCCCTTTTAAGAATTGTTGTTCTCCGCGAATTAATTCATGTTTGCAAGATAGAGTCAATTGACGGCCCGTTTTCTTGAGTGATGCATTGCACAGGTTTGATTCCCAATCTGTTGAGCCCTCTTGAATGTCCGTAATAAGTGGCATTCCTGTTCTATCCGCCCATTGAACAAAACTGGAAATAGCTTTTTCATCGTCTCTAGCAACTGCTAATTGATAAGGTGTCAATATTGGATCATTTCCTTTATCCCCTTTTATAAAATACTTTTCCCTTTCAGGAAGAGCATTTGGGTCGGCACCCTGTTCTAACAATAATGTAAGTGCCTCATAGTGTCCTTTGTATATGCAATGACTCAATAGAGGACTTCTTACACTTCCTCCAAAGCTTTCACTTTTGCCTTGTGCATTTACATCTGCGCCAAGTTGAATGAGTGGTAGCATGAATTTAGCCGGGCAAATTCGTTGAATTAATATTTGTAAAGGGGTTTGACCCATATTATTGGCTCGATTTATCGCTTTAGTTATAGGAAGAATTTTATCTACAATTGTGTTAAGCGGATCGGATATGCCAGGGACGTAGTAACGAACACATAAAAGCAGGTTTGTTTCTCCATACATCCTAGAACCGGCATCAACATCTATTCCTCTTTCAATTAAGGGTAAACAGACAGAGTTCAACCACTCAACTTTATATTCTAGAAATGGAATAGTAATATGAGTGGGTTTGAAACATTCTTTTTGAAGCGAGATCATGTGACTAAGGGCTAAGGAAAATCCATTGTAATATCCGAAAATTGAGGCAAAGCGATGTTCGTTTTTTCTATTTAATACATCAAAAGGAAGTATTTCGATCAAATTTTTGAATAGATTTCTCAGTTGAAGATATCTTTGAATTTTATTGTTCAGGTCTTGTACGTCCGCATTCATGCCATCAATGACGGCTTGAATAAGGGGTGTTTTTCTCTGGGTCATGGCCAGGGATTCTCGATCTATGACCTCTTGTTTTTGCTCCGAAGTTAGGCCCCTTGCGAATAGAGTTTCAAGAGTATTAAGGGAACTATCATCGATTTTGAATGATGATTGTACGCTATTATAAATTGATTCCAAACTCATTTTAAATAACACCTATTTTTATAATTAATAAAAATAATACCAATTTTTAAATTTAAAGTAAATAAAAATAATTTATGACCAGTTTTGAAATTCAATGAAGCTCTGCGAATTGATATTATGGATAAGAATTCATAGGTTAAGTTCCTGATTGTCTCTAAGGTCAAGCTCTGTGACGTTTGGCATCTTAGAGATCAATGCCGCCCCTGCATCCCCTATTTGATTGCGATAAAGCTCAAGCGTTGTGACGTTTTGCATTTTAGCGATCGACGCTGCCCCTGCATAGCCTATTCGATTGTTCCCAAGCTTAAGCGTTGTGACGTTTGACATCTTAGCGATAGATTCAGCCCCAGTATCGCCTATTTCATTGCTCGCAAGGTCAAGCGATGTGACGTTTTCCATCTTAGGGATTGATTCTACACCTGCATCGCCTATGCGATTATCCCTAAGGTCAAGCGTTGTGACGGTTGCCATCGTCGCGATGGATGCCGCCCCTGCATCGCGTATTTGATTGCTCGCAAGGACAAGCGTTGTGACGTTTGGCATCTTAGCGATCGATTTCGCCCCTTCTTCGCCTATTCCATTGCCCCTAAGGTCAAGTGTTTTGACGTTTTGCATCTGCGCGATCGATATCGCCCCTGCATCGCCTATTCGATTGCTCGCCAAGGAGAAGCGTTGTGACGTTTGGCATCTTAGCGATCGATTCCGCCCCTTCTGCGCCTATTTCATTGCCCCCAAGGTCAAGTGTTGTGACGTTTAGCATCTTAGCGATCGATGCCGCCCCTTCTTCGCCTATTTCATTGCCCGCAAGGACAAGCGTTGTGACGTTTAGCATCCTAGCGATAGAAGCTGCCCCTGCAGCCCCTATTTGATTGTCT
The DNA here is from genome assembly GCA_963822595.1 of Waddliaceae bacterium. Classification (GTDB taxonomy): domain Bacteria; phylum Chlamydiota; class Chlamydiia; order Chlamydiales; family Waddliaceae; genus CAVRUH01. The sequence goes on from CAWGIG010000001.1 coordinate 559,199, forward strand.
TTAAGATCAAGCGTTGTTACTTTTGGCATTGTAGCGATCGAATCTGCCCCAACATGGGTTATTGTTCCGTTATTTATGATTAACGCATTAATATTAGGACAATTTTCTATTAATCTATTCAAATGTTCATCGTTGAAATCTTTAAATCCTCTAAAATCCGCATAAGTCAGTAGTTTGCATGCATCTTTATCTTTGATGATCCAAGAGAGAACTTCGTCGGAGGTTTCAAAAGGGAGAACGTCTTTCAGTTTGAGCTGACCCTTATTAATAATTTGAAATTTAACATCAGGGGTTGCAGCGAGCTTAAATTGTTTGTTTACCTCACGAACAAAACTTACATCTTTTGGAGAAGTTTGGCTAAGAATCAACTTGAGAACATGTTTTGGCATTTCAGCAATATCACCATTTGGGTTTTCATCTAAGGAAATGAATAGTTCATTGCGAACGGCTCGGATTTTATTAAGAGTCTTCTGATACTTAACAGAATCAGTAAAGTTTGCAATCAAAGCTTCTAGATTACGAACTAGCTCACCCCTTTCTTCAGCACCCATTTGATTGAACTGCTGACGAGATATGACCACTAATTTTCCATCCTCCAAGCCTGGATAGAGGTCTTTACCTTCTTTTTCTACTTTTTGTAAGAAGGCCTCTGCTCCTTTTGGATCATCAATACTAAAGCTCATAACCCTCCTATTAGGATTACCGACACTTAATATAAACATTCAATCCAGGATAGTTTTATTATATTAGAAATATAATTAAAAAGTCAAATACACCATTTTTTAAAAATAATTCAACTCTAGCCTAATACAGACAAAAGCTTTGGTTTACTGAAATGTATTAAAAGATACTTTGCTTTCAGCTTCCCTTATGGTTCGGACGCAATCCATGGATGTTGATACAGTCAAAATAGGTGCTTTACAATGATTATATTTTTTCCTCTTTAACAGGAAAACCGACAACTTTTTTGTAACATTCTATCAAATGATTGACACCATTCATTGCCTCATGAGGCTTTTCCTCAGGGGAAAGTCCGTGACGTTCTGCAATAGCATCTTTAGAATAACTTATCCTTTTGGTTGGTCTAATCCCAGATTCACGTATCATGTGCATTTGGAGTAAATGATCCGCAGAAGCTAAATCGAACCAATGATAGGGTATATTGGCATCTTCTCTTTGTTTATCTAGAACAAGCTTCTCAAAAAAAGCTCTGTCGAATGATGGATTTTGACAGTAAAACTGCGCATTGTTTTTGTTAACACCTAGTTTTTGAAGGAGTGAACATATTCTTTCTGCAACATGTGCAGGAGAAGATCCTGCTGCCATTTTTTCCCAATTGAATCCATTAGTCTGCAAAGCTCTCGCATTTTCCTGTTCCCATTTATCAGGTTTACTTTTCCAATATTCGAAAGCCGCATCAGGGAGCTTAACCACATTTTCAAAATATCCTATTTCCTCTCCCGTTAACGCATTAACTATTTTAAAGGCAATTTGCAACACGTGGCTGGTATCAGGACTTAACCCAGAAGTTTCCGTATCAAGGAAGATTAAATATAATCCGTTTGGGTCTACCTTCTCGTATTTTCTCTTCTTTTCATCATGCCCACTTTCTTCTTTGGAAACCTTGTAGCCGTCCTCAAATGCAATTCTGCTTCCCGCCTCAACACTCATATTCATACGATCCTCCAACTTTTCAAAGAAGGAATAAAACACGAAGATTTTTATTTGTCAAATTTTTTACTCACGATTTACATTGTCAAATTTTTAATGACTAAATATTATCGCTCAAAAGGAGAATTCCATGAATCCATTGATCGTTAATCCAAATCCATCTAGCCAATCTTATTTTAGCCCTGAAAACAAATTGGATTTTTCACAGATAGCAAAAATAGATCCAAAAAGCATTCTAGGACCCCTTGAGGCTAAAATGGGTCATCAAATTGGCATCCTAAGCTTAGCATCTCTTTTGGGACCTCAATCAAATGAATCTGACTCTAAATTTCAGCAGTTAAGTGGAGACTTTCTCATTTTCCTATCCTCCATTTTCAAAGAAATTAATGCTGAATCCATAAAATATGCAGATGAGGGATATGGGCGTCAGGGATCTCGAATGGCATTTCATAGACAAAAATCGATCAATAAAACTTTTTTACAAGTGCTAAATGATCCTCAAAGAAATGCTCTATTTTTTTTGATGAATACAAATACCGGCGATATTCTTGGAAGTATTTCTGTTTTGCAAGCTGAAAATGGATTGCCTGAAATTTCTGATTTTTATCTTTCTAAAGATCTTCGAAGGGATTCAACATCACCAAAAGTGGGTATTGGGAAATATTTATTTTCGCAAATGCTTTCATTTGTAAGTAACTTAGGTTATCGCGAAGTTTTTCTCACCTCAAGAAGGAAAGGCGGATTCGAGCAAGCTCTCAATTTATACAATCAGTTTGGTTTCAAAGAGGTCACAAAAATCGATGAAATTAGCCGTCTTGTAAGGCCTGAATATCAAAGCGCAAGAACTATTGCTATGCTTTTGGATTTATAGAACAGAAACATCTCATTTCATAAAATCCTGAATACATGCTAGATTTCACTTTAAATTCAGGAGATGTGTATGAAAAAAATTCTTTTAGCATTATTGACATTGGCAATTCCCCTCTGCGCTGGCACCATCAGCGTCGAAAAATACAGCAATAATTCTTCTTTACAATGGGTATGGGCTGTTTCCTCGCTTAGAAGTCTAGAACTTCAGGGGAACGAATCAATCCTTGATATCGGTTGTGGCGATGGCAAGATTACATCGCTACTTGCTTGCAAAGTACCTCAAGGCTCTGTTATTGGAATTGAACCCTTTCCGGAATGCATAGAATTTGCGCAAAAGAAGTACCTAAATTCCAATCTCACTTTTGAGACATATAACGCATTTAATTTACCCTACACGGATCAGTTCGATGTGGTTACCTCATTCCTCACTTTAAACTGGCTACAAGATTACGAGGCTGAAGCCACATTCTCTCAAATTGCCAAGGCTCTTAAATCCGGAGGTGTTGCTTTACTTACGATACCCGCACCAGCCAAAGACAATACTTGGAGAGTAGCCTTCCAAAAAATTATGAATTCCGACCAACTTAAACCCCATCTTTCCCTTTTTGAATTTCAAAATCGAGCCATAACGGCTGAAAAAATTCAGGATTGGGTGGGAAAAGCAGGTCTTAAACTCGACGAAATCGCATTTATCGAAACACCTATGGTATACCATGACCGCCTCGAGGTAAAGGAATGGTTGAATGCTCTGAACCCTCGGTTAGATCAAATGCCACCTGAAAACTTCAATTACTTTGTCGACGCGTATATTAGATTTATATCTATGATATATCCACAAGCTGGGGATTCGCGAATCTACGTATTTCCGGAACAAATGCGAATTAAAATTTCCAAGCTAATGTAAATGCAGGCACGGCCACTTTTGAGTGAAGCTGTTTTTTATCATTTTTTTTGCATGTAACTAATCGTTTAACGGTTGTTGAAAATCTTTATATCTGACGACTGTAAACATTCCGGATTCCGCATGATAAAGAAGATGACAATGCAACGGCCATACTCCAGGATTGTTGGCATCAAATTGAATAGTAAGAGTGGAGTTCGGCGTGACTAAAACAGTATCTCTTATGGCTCCCTCAAATGGCGTTTCATTAATAGCTTTTATCTGAAAAACATGTCCATGCAGATGCATGGGATGGGACATGGATGAGGCGTTCTTAAAAATCATTTCTATCCGCTGCCCCTTCTCAACAACAAGAGGGGTTGATTCAGGCCAAGACTGGCCATTAATCGTCCAGGTATAAGTAGACATATCACCACCAAGCTCTACTGTCAGTTGCTTGTCGATTTTTTTAGAAGATAGAGGATAGAGAGCCTGTAGTTTACGTTCCTGAGCGTTAGTTAAAGGTCCTATTATGGTCTCGGCAGTTTCAGATATGTGCGGTACCTTCGCGTCTTTGGTGATCAAAACTAGACCTGTTTGTTTATCAGTACCTTCTGGCTGGGCTAATATGGGGAAAGCCCCTCCCCCCTCAGGAATTTTGATCACAATATCTATACGTTGAGCATCAGCCAGCTCGAATTGAGAACTCCGTAAGGGTTTTATTCGATTTCCATCTACGGCTATAGCTTCCCCAATGAGATTTCCGAGATTGATGAAGAAATTAGTAGAACTTGAAGCATTGATGAGACGCAATCTTACATTTTTTCCCGCAAGAACATGGACGATCTCAGGATCCTTCAAAGTTTTGTAATTTGCTAGGTAAGCATCATAGTCCACGTCGAGAATATCGGGCTTTTGCATTTCCATATTTTTATCTGATAACATTTTTGCATTTTTGAAGTTTTTACAACGTAGCTGGTCAAAGATCGTTGAAGGAGATTTAAAAGTAAAGTCTGTAAAAAGAACGACCACTTCTTGGTCGGCAATTTTTAAGTCTTCAGGATCGTAAATGATCAATGGTGCATTGAGAAGTTTTTGTTCTTGCAAACCTAGATGGGAGTGCATCCAGAATGTTCCGGATTGGACAAGGGGGAATTGATATTGATAGAACTGGGAGGGATAGATGGGGTATTGAGTAATAAAGGCCACGCCATCTTGGTTATTAGGAAGAATTAGACCATGCCAATGTATTGAAGTGGGGATAGTTAGATTGTTTTGAAGGCGAACGTTGAACTCTTGATCTTTGTTAAGTTTTAATCCAAGAGTCCCGTCATTCTGTTCGATGGCATAAATTGTGGCATCTTTTCCGTTCACATTAATTTTTTTCTCAATGACGTTTAGGTCAATTGCTTGTAATGAAAAACAAAAGATTACAAAAAATATAGAAATTCGAATGAATGACATCGGAGCAGACCCTCCCTATTGATCTTCATTCTAATAACATATTCATTTATTTAATGAAAGGTGTCTGAAGTTACTTGTTGATTTATAAGTTTAGCGGCCCCTTTCAGTAAAAATTGAGTCAATCCAATTTATGCAATTGCAAGCGGCCGCTTGAAGTGCGAATCCTATTTATTAAATGCTGATGTAAGAATATTTTCAGCAGTTTCCTTTATCTGGTCCGAATTATCGAAATGTTTGCTTCCCCACTCATTACTTATTTTACGATTTGCAATTCCTTTGATAAGGACTCTAATGGTGCCTTTTGCTAAGGTAACGTTTTTTTCTCTTCCGTCAGAAAGAACTATTTTACATGAGTGTTGACATTGAGATGATTCTATACACATACTTGAAATTTCAAATTTTTTTACCATACCCGGTGTAACTGATGTAACTGATGGATTAAACATTTTTTACTCCTATATTTATTTTTATGATTTCTTACGACAGGTTTATTATTACTCTTTTGTTCAAGCTTAAAGATTTTGGTATTCTGGCCTTTGCACGGACACTCCATTGCGTCTATTATTTCAAATGTATTGCTTCGCTTTTATAAATTGCAAATTGGGTAATCAATTCCTCTTTAGTTAAATTCGATCTAAGATGTTCCCTCAACTTGTTTCCAATGCCGACAATATCTAATCCCTCTATCTTATCCAAGTCAAAATCTTTCCATGCCCTTGTTCTTGCATGAAAGATTTCTCCGTTGCCAAATAACTGAGCGACTGCATTTGTTGTAGGAATATAGAAAGGCGAACTCTTTAATTGATCAGAAGGAATTAAAATAGCGAAAGCATCTATGTCACTCTTACGCATATAGTGGTAGGGGGAGGCTCCCCCATCAAAAATACATCCGGAAAATAATCCCGTTCCAAAAGAAAGACTATACACTACATCTTTGCCCCTAAGAACTTCATCACGAAAAAATTCACTTCCTCTATAAAGAATAAAGGAATTTTGTGCGATTTCACTACACTCCAATGCAACAGCTTTAATTATAAGCTGCGCCATTTTTTCATTACAAATCCCCATTGCTTTAATATTTATATAATCCTTATTCACCAAAAAATTCGTTGCAGGACCGGGTGTTTGATTGGATGTGAATGTCGTATAGGGCATGTTTTTCCCTTGCAATCCTTCTTTGTTATAGTCTTTAAAAAAGAAAAAAGCCTATTTCTAGCTTGGTGTGCAGCAAAATTTTATTAATTGTAAACCCCTCACCGTTTGGGACCATCATCTTTACAATCAATTGATTTAAACGATAAGCCACATCTTTCACTCCAGGGTGATTGTTGTCTCCAGCATCTTCAAAATAGGAGAGATGCCAACAGTTCCTCTTCCTTCTTTTAGCCTCTTGGTTACTTAAAAATAATTCATATTTTTTCTCATCACCCTCGTAATGCTCCAAACTTTTCTTGTGCTCCATTGGATTTAATTGAGAACAGGGTCCACACTTTAAATCTTCCAAGATGCATTTTCTGATAGAAATAAGCTCATAAAGCGTTCGGGGTATAAAAACAATCTCCAGCGTCGGATCTATCTTTTTTACTTTTTCCTTTATCAGTTCATAGCGATTTAATTGGCCCTCTATTACACCTAAAGAATTTTCATTAAAAATTTTGTAAACTTGATCAAAAGTCTCACGAGATAATATTTTACTTTCATTATTTCGAGGATCATGAAAAGCAATATATTCTCCATAACCCAAAGTAATAGGCGTATTTAATGGATCCATTTTATTCCTGCAATTATTTGTGAAAAATTATATCATAAAAGCTAAAAAGATAAAATAGATAATAATAAAAAAGGATTAGATTTCTTTAACTGATATTTTATAGCCTGTATCTGCATCTGCCATAAGAGAAAATGTCTTACGATAATGATGGCCTGCGTTAGTTGAAAGGAATAACATAGCTACCTCACGATCTAATACATAATCAGCTGAGAAAAAACAACTAACCGGCAAGTGGAGAATCGCAACTTCTTTCACTTTTTCTAAAAGCATTGTTAAGTCTTTTTGTGATAACAGTTCTTGACTGTTTTGTCTTTTTAAACTTTCAATTTCCATGGAAAGTTTTGTTTCTATTCTATTTCTTATTCCGGGTATCCATTCCTTAGCCTCGATGTTTTCCCCTGTTACAAGCTGTATTCTATCTTGGGAAATCCCATACGATTTCAAGTAGGATTCTTCTCCAGTAAAACTTAGGGAATAATTACCATTTGGCATGATTTTACACCCCCAATCGAGATAAAAATTCGATTGTTCGCACTTAAATATTGCCAGGGGCAAAGAATCCGTTAAATTTGCTCCTGACTCCTGCATCGTTTTTATATATTGTTTTGGTACGAATGCAATGGTATTTGCTTGGTTAGATTGAACAAGGTGGCTCCCCATGATCAGATCCTGGGGACTTTTCACTGGTACTTGTGATTTTTGCATATCTTTTATTAGTTCAGCGTAAGGAGGAAGACTTTCAATTACGACCACATGAGCTCCTGCAGTGAAATACTTAGTGATATTTTGGCATCGGGAAAGAAAACGTATTTTATCTTTAGACAAATGTTCTTTGTTTTTCCTTAAAAAAACAGATTCAATATTTGTTCGAAAATCATTTAAAACTTGTCGCATTGAGTTGAGATTATCAGGAGAAGACGACACATAGGTTGGGTCTACCAGAAAAAATGATATTTTACAAAAGCCGTTTTCAATAAGAGTTTTTCCTAAAATATATTCTGTTAGCAGGCGATCGGAACCGAGGGAGATTAATACTAGGTTTTCATCTTTTGGACATTGCCCAACAATATCCGCTAAGATGTTCTGTATAAAAATTTTCCGATTTTTCCATTGCCCAGCCTCAGTCTCACAGGTGCATGAAAGTTGAGTGCCGTGTAAGACAGTATTTTTGACAGTTCCATTAATAATAGAGGCATTTAATTTGGCAACGCGAAGATCATAATCTTTCCATTTTACCAAACATGCTGAAGAAGTCGCTTCAACCTGCTGCAAATCGCCTGAGGCATGAGAAACAATCATAATAAACCCTTAAAAAGTTGAACGACCAGTATAATAACACAAAAAATAAAAACCAACAGAATTTCAGGACAAATGCAAAGGGTCTATGGAATTATTAAAATGTTTAATAAAAATCTAAAACGTGATAAATTGGGTGGAATAATTTCAACATTTCATTTTTTCGGGAGTTTTTATTATGGATGTTAACGTAAATTTTGGAACCTTTTATCCTCAATCAGCATACAGCTTTTATGTTAGCAAAAGCGCGAAAGAATCGGCTGCGATAGATAAGAAGTTCAAAATGGATCAAAATGCAAAAGATGAACTGGATAAAGGAATAATATTAGAAACAAAAACAGGAAGTTATTTTGTACTACCATTAAGGACTGCTCTTGAAAGCAAAACAATCAAATATCTTCGTGAAGATGTTGGAGATGACAAATTTATTCCGCTGTCTCTCGATGAATTGACACTCTTGAAAACTATAGAATTATTAATGCTTCAAGATAGGCAATTTGAAACCAAGCTTAAAAAATTGGACATAGAAGATTTTATAAATGTATTTCTAGCAGCAAATTATTTAAACATTCCGAAGCTTTTTGACGTCATGATAGAAATTTACGTTGAATTGTGCTTTGATAAACATGTTCAAGGCAGATGGTGGACAAGTGAAAATAGGATGATCGAAGTGGTTGAAAGAGGTAAATATTTTGATTATAAGAGAAAATTTATCGATATTCTCCCAAAGGATCTCGTGAGAATAATTATTCCTCGTTGGGCGGCTCAAGAAATGAAAATGGATAATCCTGTTGAAGGTTATTTTCTAAGTGACGATAAACAAACTCTGATTTCAAAGAGAACTCACCCTTTAAGAACATATTTTCCTCTTCAATTAGAGGAAATGGATGTAGGTACGGCTCAAATCATCACAGTATGTTACAAAAAAGATATCCAAGATGACACATCTTCCAGCTTTCCGATATTTCTTCAACAAGAGCTAGAGCTAAATCCCAACGCCTATCGATTTGTGTTTGGGGCTCCGAACTCCCAATTGAATAGCTTATGCACCATTTTATAAGAATTAGCAGAGCTTATCCAAGCCCATCACGAGACTGTTGTTCTCCGGCTGCAAAAAGAGATCCCTCTCAGCTTGGAAGTATCGATTGACGGGGGAATCTGGTTTCATCGCACCGATGATATAATTTCCAACTGTTTCCGCACTTCCCTTACCAACGAGACATTGCTCCACAGCACGCAACTGGGCAGTCACTTCAGAATAGCCATCGCTTTCAATGAATGGCGTCTTGTATGAGTCCCATGTCATGCTAGGCTTACCCATTAATTTTCCAACCATAGTGGTATTAGCACCCTCATAGACTCCCGGCATCGTTCCTGCACGAATAAGCTCGGTGAAAATTGGTTTGGGAGCGCCGCCAAGACGTAATACTAGTATTTTCCCCGGCTCAAGGTTCTTTATCATCTCTGCAGCATTAGGATTATTGCCCTCAACCACCACTGAATTCTCTGGGAGATCTTTAAGAGCCTCATCTTTGCAACCCCCGGTGATTAGCATAACCGTCCCTTTGGCCTCCCCGTTATTCTGGGCATGGCGGATCCCTCCTGCCAAGACGGGAAGCCCTGGGGCAAAGTCAATGCCGTAAGTCATCATCATGTCAACTTTTCCGCTCTTGACTTCATTGAACAAAGCATTGACTGTCTCCCCTCGAGTACGCAGATCCGCCGCCTTTTTATTAAGTTCTTCTGCCTTTTCTGGCATTCCTAGTGCCTGTTGCTCCAGTTTGCTAGCAGAGAGCTCATACTGATCTGTCACAAGAGCGTTTAAGTCCGATGGCGGCGAGAGATCGACTTGATAGGTCATGTGAGATCGTTTCAACGTGTCCGCTAGGGCATCCGTTTCTTTTGCAGTATTTGCCTTGTGGCGTTCTTTCATGTAGTTGTTTGATAAACTATCCAAACCTAGCTTTTTGGTCGCCGACTGACCAGGCAAGCTCACAATCCTTTTGGTGCTGACCATACGCGGCTGGTGCCACTGGTGTGGCTGAAGGACGATCACATTTTTCGCATTTACCGGTCCGTGAAGATCGTGAGTCATTGGATCGTCGTGCGCCCCATAGATTCCCAAACCTACCTCTGTCTTAAGATCCGGATCTCCTTGTTTGAGTACAACCACGCGGATGTTAGATTCTGGGATATCCTGAATCTTATCTCCCCCTGCAACAAACCCCGGAAGAAGACTCTGAAGCTTGTTGGAAGGAGCCTGTCCCGCGGGAGCCGACCTGTCGTCACAAATGAACTCAATCACCCCCTTATAGCCCAGACTTCGAAGTTGCTCAGAGACGCTTACAGATGCTGCCTGATGACCTAATCCTGGAGCGTTTGGGACGTTAATGCGGACCACTTTCTGTGTCTGCAGATATGCCTTAACCTTTTCAAGTCTTGCTTGACTTGGTGATGCGACCGAAGAGGTTTTATCCGCTTTTTGAGTATCTACCGAGTTGCCTGTCTTGGTGGTCATTGCACTTTTAATCTTTCCCAATAAAGTCTGAGCAATTGATTTTTTGACTTCCCCAGCTAACTTTGAGTAGTCGGCCCCTTTTCCGCCCATCATAGCCAACATTTGGAATGATTCGATATGTCCTTTGATCTTATCTCGAAGTTTTATTTCACCCGCATTCTGCCCTGCTTCCCCTGTTTTTTTTAACTCTTCGGCCACCTTAGCGGGTGGCAGTGGATGGGCATCTACCTTTACCTGCTCCTTATTAGCAACAGTATCGTGACTCTCGCCACCCATCTTAGGAGCCGTAATATCCGGGCTTCTAAATGTTCCGCTGCCGACTCGTTCTGGGCCCATAATTCTCCTCCTCAAGAAGTAGCCTTACGGTTTGGAATGTTTGCCCTCGTATCCAATCGATAAAGGTGCCAAATCTGCTAATAGCTTTCTATCTGACCTCTTAATTGCTGAAGTGTTTGTTCTAACTCTTGATTACCATCCTCCAACTCCTTGCAATAATCCAAGGCTGCTGATATTAAATCCTGTGCGTCATTCCGCCGATCATTCTTCAGACAACAATTAACAAATGAGAGGTAATGATCAATGTTCTCCGGTGCAGCCGCTATAGCAGCCAAGTACGCTTCCTGAGCCTTGTGGGAATTATTCAATCTCATCAAGGCCGTGGCATAACTAGCCCAGAAAGTTGAGACTTTAGGGTTTAGCATTATAATGACAAGATAGCCTTTGGCAGCTTCCTCATAATTCCCCCCTTCAAATAGCTCGTTAGCAGCCGCATAAAGATCGAGCAAAGCTTTGTCCGACAAACCCAACTGTTTCTGAAGCACGGAATCGTCATCTTTGACCTTGTCAAGCGAGTCCGGCTCTATCACAAATACATTTGCATCGCACACTTCTTCACCTGCCTCACGCTTGACGTTGATTTGGTCAAGAAGAAGCCCATATCCCTCTGTCATCGCCCCAATCATTTTCTCAAGTTTTTCCTTGACGACGGCACTTTGTCGAGCCCTAAACTGCTGAGAGGTCTCCAGTGGATTCTCCCGGTAAGTCATATCCTCAACTAGTGAAGAGGCCAGACTTGCCAAATTATCTCTTTCCATTCGAACACTCCCCTTTATTATGTTATGCTTATACTATAGTTATATTATAATTAAAATTATTTATATTATCAAAACATTTTTATATTTTGATTTATTTTATAAATTAATGTAATATTAATTATTTCTTAACATAATTTGTATATAATATTAATAAATTGAAAAAGGAGGAAACAATGCAACCAAATAGACCTATTATTACAGAAGACGCGTCAAATTCTTTACTCACACAGCTGGTGAACAGCACACCTGTACGTTGGCTAGGCCGGAACATAGATACAATTGTTCTGGTCGGCGCAGTAGGAGGCGGCTGGGCAACAGGCAGATTAGATGCTCTAACTGCATGTATTACCCTTGTGGCAGGAAGAGTAGTACGGGAATATCTTGCTGCTCCAACGAAACAGGAAGCAGTAGAAAATCTTACTATAGAACCCGTTCCTCAGGAAAGAGAACCTTGTTCTTGCGACTATGGTCCGATCATCCCCCCTCCCATGGACGGAGACTATGTCGTCTCATTCGATATAAGCAACGATCAAGAGCTTAATATGGCTCCAATTCGAGAGTTTTTCCAGAAGTACGGCTTCGTTGTTCTACGAAATGCTGCTCCCGAAGAAGTAATCGATCAGTGTGAGCGAGAGCTGATGGAAACCGCAGGACTTACCCAAGATGACCTCGATGACCTAGAGAGTGTTGATTGGCTGCATCAAGTATACGGTTCGGAATATAACATGGGAAAAGGCTTCGTCTCCAATAGACCTGCAGTGGGTCCCGGAAGCATCAGAGCTCGGCAACAAAATAACATCCTTGCTATCTATGCGGACCTGTTAGGCGAGGAGTGCCTCTACTCAAGCATGGACCGCTTTGGATTGATGCGACCGACGAAGTCAAATCCATCATGGGCAACTGAGACGGGTTTTGTTCATTGGGACCAGAATCCCACCCACGAGCCTGAGTTTGAGAGAATCCAAGGAATACTTACTTTATCAGATCATACGGCGACTTCTGGCGGATTCCATTGCATTCCTGGATCTCACCTCTGGTTCAAGAGTTATGGAGAAAAAGTAATAAATCTTCCTGGCAAGCTTGTCCCTGTTAAAGCTCAATGCGCCGTAAAGAACCATCTCTTCCGAATCCCTGCACGTCGAGGGTCCTTAATCATTTGGGACAGCCGTACAGCTCACGGTAATTGGCCAAATCAAAGATCATACGAATGGCGCAAGGTTCTGTATATGACCTTCTTTCAACGTCCCAAGGATCCTCTGGCGCAAAAGATGTATCAGAAGCTTTTCGAAGCGCAACTGACGGATGAAACACAAGCTGCGATGACAGATTTGGGCCGAAAAGTGTTTGCGATCGAAGACTATGAGAAATAAAGCCTAAAGGAAGCGCTAGGGGCCATGTATGTTAGCGGAAAAAATAAGAATGTCATGATGTCACGTCTTAAAGAATAGCTTATCATTTCATGAGGGCTGAAAGCCCGTTTCGTGATAGCCCAGACCTTCGCTTCGCTCAATGTCATCAGCTTAAAGAATAGTTTTTCACTTCATGAGGGCTGAAAGCCAGCCTTTTGATAGCCCAGGCAGAGCGAAGCGAAGGCCTGGGTGACGTCGATAAAAAAGTCAGAGCCCTGCAAGGGCGACTCATTCCGGAGAAATGATGTCTATGGAAAAATGGATGAGTCGCCCTTGCACCCAGGCCTTCGCTTCGCTCAATGTCATCAACTTAAAGAATAGTTTATCAATTTCATGAGGGCTGAAAGCCAGTTTCGTGACAGCCTAGGCAGAGCAAAGCGAAGGCCTGGGTTGACGTCGATAAAAAAAAGTCAGAACCCTGAAAGGGCGACTCATTTAGGTGAAATTTCCTCTATGCAAAAATGGATGAGTCTCCCTTGCAGGGCTTTTTCATTTGTTTCACCTTTGCACCCAGGCCTTCGCTTCGCTCTGCCGGGGCTGTCACGATCCTGGCTTTCAGCCCTCATGAAATTATCCTGAGCGAAGCGAAGCGACCTTTTTGCCGTAGGGAGCGCAGCGACCGAAGGCTTTTTGCATATAACACAAAATAATAAAGGGGCCAGGTCAAAGACCGGGCCCCTTTAAGAAAGAGGGCTAAGTCTTGTTCAAGGACTTACCCTCTTACGGTTTGGCTGCTCGAGGCCGGACTCGAACCGGCACGCCCGTTAAGGCAAGGGATTTTAAGTCCCTAGTGTCTACCATTTCACCACCCGAGCTAAAGGCTATTAACCTTCATGATTTGTTGATGATCCTTCAGGAGAATCTTCCGATTCCTCAGATATCGTAATACTCTCTTCCACTATATTAAATGGATCCTCAGAATCTGTCTCTATCTCTTTAATCGTCTCTTCATCATCAGACATATTAAACGGATCTTTCGATACAATCTCTTCCTCCGTCTGTCTTAGAAATGAAGCTGTCTCTTCTTCTTCCAATGCCTCTTCATCCTTAGGCTCCTCACCCTTGGGGAAAAATACATCCTTAAAGGACTGGTCACCTTTGTAACGCGCTATTGTCTCAGAAATCAATGTCGATGGAGGCGGTAAGAGCGATGCTGGTGCCCTCACAGGCGGCGCTACAGGCGCTGTTTCCGAACCTTTCTCCCCTACACCTTCCGTCTGTCCTTCCTCTTTAACATCTCCATCTTCACGACCACGTCTCCTTCTCGATTGCCGTCTTCTATCACGCTTCTTATCGCCTTTGTCATCCGTTTCCGCTGCTTCCTTAGGTGCTTGCGCTACTTTCTCTTCTTTCTTAGGAGTTTCTTTTCCTCCACCAATCTTAATCGAACTGTCAACGCCTACATTCTTAAGCACCATGCGTGTTTCACGCACTTCAAGGATCTCATAATCAGATGCAGGTACAAGAAATGATTTAGGTCTTTCTAACGATCTAAAGAAAAAGGTATGTCCAAACGAGACCATCTCAACTGAGTCCACAAAGAACTCCTCATGTCCGGCTCCTTTACTGCTTCGAATGACGAGCTTAAACCCCTCTTTCGGAGTGATTATGCTTTCTATAATTGGCTGTCGTGTAAAATCCACTTTAATATTTCCAGGTTATTGATTTATTTATGAGCTTGTTCTCGCGTTCCCATATAAGTTAGGAAATCCACAACACGCGATGCATAACCCATTTCGTTATCATACCAAGCTACGAGCTTGAAAAATTTATCGTTCAAAGCAATCCCTGCTTGTTCATCAAATATCGATGAATACGTACATCCTATAAAATCCGAAGATACTACCGGTTCATTGGTATAGGATAGTATGCCTTTCATCTCCCCTTCCGACGCTTTTTTCATTGCCTCACAAATTTTTTCGTAAGACGTCGCTTTTGTCAGTCGGACGGTTAAATCTACTACAGATACGTCCACAGTAGGTATTCTAAATGCCATCCCAGTCAATTTCCCTGCGATTTCAGGGATGCATAGGGCTACTGCTTTCGCAGCTCCTGTTGCCGAGGGGATGATATTTTGAGAGGCACTACGGCCTCCACGTAAATCTTTATGAGAAGGACCATCCACGGTAGGCTGTGTTGCCGTCAGTGAATGAATTGTGGTCATCAATCCTTCTTCAATTCCAAAATTATCTAGCAAAACTTTCGTTATCGGAGCGAGACAATTTGTTGTGCAGGAAGCATTCGAAACGATGAAATCCTTTTCAGGATTAAATTTCTTATGGTTCACTCCCATGACAAATGTCGGGACATCTCCTTTTGCCGGAGCGGAAATAAGGACTCGTTTTGCTCCTGCAGTTAAGTGCTTTCCTGCTAACTCGGGAGAGGTAAATAGACCTGTAGATTCTACTACATAATCAATGTCAAGGTCTTTCCAAGGTAGCTTAGCAGGGTCTCTTTCTGAAAGGACGAGAGTTTTCTTTCCGTCAACGATGATTGCATTCTCTTCAAAGGTGATCTCACCCGGATGTCGTCCGTGTGTTGTATCAAACTTCAGAAGGTATGCTAAATTGAATGATGGGACAAGATCGTTGATAGCAACGATCTGAATGTCGTCTCGCTTAGAAGCTATTCTGAAAGCAAGACGACCAATTCGTCCGAAACCATTTATTGCAACTTTGATCGGCATAGAAATTCTCCATTAAGATTGAGACCGTATCATCTCAGAATCCTAATTAACTTTCCAGATATTCTATAAAACAAGTTTCTGCGTTATCGCCTACACGGTGACCTTTTTTGATGATACGTGTGTAGCCGCCATTTCTTGTAGCAAAGCGTGCGCCTAAGTCTGCAAAGAGTTTATCGATGACTTTACGGTCATCGTTATAGGCTGAGGTATCGCCTTCTTTGGCTCTTCTTGCTTCTTTAGGGGTTAATGCGTTGAACTGGATCATCATCTGTGCAATAGCGCGTCTTCTTCCAGCCAAGGTATTATCCTTTGCAATAGTGATCATTTTTTCTGCATAACGTCTTAAAAGCTTAGCTTTTTGCAGTGTTGTCTCAATACGCTCGTGAATAATCAGTGATTTGAGCATATTAGCCATCAAGCAACGTCGGTGCGATGTTGTCCTGCCGAGCTTGCGTCTGTCTTTGAGGTGTCTCATGTTTTATTGTCCTACTTCTTCAAAATTGTTAGTCTTTTTCTTTGCGATTTCATCTTGAAACTTCTTGATTTTCTCTTTGGCATTTTCAGCGCTGATTCCGTATCTGGAGAGATCCATACCGAGGCTGAGGCCCATGTCTTGAAGTTTTGCTTTGATTTCGTTCAAAGATTTTTTACCGAAGTTTCTGAATTCCAGCATGCGGCGTTCTGGGATAGAGACGAGTTCGGCAATTGTTTCGATATTTGCGCCACTGAGGCAGTTTGTTGAACGGACAGATAGCTCGATTTCATCGATTCTGAGAGCTAGTTTATCCATTATTTCATCTTCATCGCCGCCTAAAGCACCTGATCCTTCGTCAAAGCTTAAGCTTTGAGAATTGAGGGTATTAAACACTTCGTAGTGTTTATTAGCGATTTGTGAGGCGAAGCTTAGGGCTTCGATAGGTGTAACGCGACCATCGGTAGTTACTTCAATGATGAGTCTATCAAAATCTGTATCTTGGCCAACACGAGTATTTTCTACGAAGTAGTTAACGAGTCTTACAGGTGAAAAAGCTGCGTCAACGAGGATTTCGTCTGATGTTTTATCATGAACGACATGACGTTCTGAAGGAACGTAACCACGACCGAAAGCAACACGGAGGTCGACTTGTTTCTTCATAGGTTTTGTGACTGTGAAGATTTTCAATTTTGGGTTAACGACTTCGAAGTTACCGCTTTCGACGATATCACCTAGGGTGACGACGTATTGTCCTTTACCTTTATCTAGATCTTCTTGAGTGATATCTAGATCAGTGGTGAGGATACGGTATCCGCGAGCATTAGGAGTTTCGTCGGTAGGGAGTTTACGTAGAAGGGCTCCTTTGATGTTGAGGACGATATTAGTCATATCCTCAATAAAGCCTTCCACGGGCATATATTCGTGTGGAACGCCTTCGATGCGTACGCCGATGATTGCGGGAGCCTCGAGGGAGGATAGCAGCATCCGACGCATTGAGTTACCAATAGTGTGCCCGAAACCTCTTTCAAAAGGCTCGGCAACGAATCGAGCGAAGGTATTGGATGCGGTTTTTTCGTCGATCGAGATTTTTCCCGGCATTTCGAACTTGCCATACTTGACTGTCATGTAGAACACTCCTAAAATGTTGTTGCAGAAGCTGGAAAAGTCCAGCTTCGATGCATAAAAAAATTTACACTCTTCTTCTTTTTCGTGGGCGGCAACCGTTGTGTGGCACGGGTGTCTTATCGCAAATTGTAGTCACGATCAATCCGGAACTTAGAAGTCCGCGAACGGCTGACTCACGGCCTGCGCCAGGTCCATTAACGTTAACTTCGACTTCTCGAAGGCCTAGTCCCATGGCTACTTTAGCAGCGTCTTGTGCAGCTTGTGTGGCTGCGAATGCTGATGATTTTCTAGAACCTACATAACCCATTTTTCCTGCGGAAGCCCAAGCGATGACATTTCCACCTGGATCGGTGATAGTGATAATGGTGTTATTGAAAGATGCCATAACGTGAACGATCCCTGATGGGACGTTACGTACAATACGCTTTTTTACTTTACCAGGACTTTTCTTTGTCGTTGGTTTTGCAGCTTGTTGTTTAGCCAAAGTTAGATACTCCTCTTATTATTTTTTAGCGACTGCTGTTTTTTTACCGGCAACTGTTTTTCTCTTACCCTTACGAGTTCTGGAGTTGGTACGTGTACGTTGACCTCTGCAAGGAAGTCCTACACGGTGACGAGTTCCGCGGTAGCAATGAATCGCAATCATTCTCTTAATGTTGTTTTGCACAAGGCGGCGAAGATCTCCTTCAACTACGTATTCGTTTTGTAGAAGGCTGTTGATCCTGGCGATATCATCTTGAGTTAGTTGTTGAGCGCGCATATCTGGATTGAGGCCCAGCTTCTCAATAATTTCTTTCGATCGTGATCTTCCTACACCGTAAATGTAGGTAAGACTGATAACTAAACGTTTGTTGTCGGGTATATCTGTACCGATAACTCTTGGCATTGTGGTCGCTCCTAATTGTTTTCTAAAATGAATAGTAAAATCTTACCATCTTTGCTTATTTTCTGCAATCTCTTACTCTCCCTATCTTCCTTTAATCCGTCCTTTTGTCATAAAGCCTTCGTAGCGCTTTGTGAGGAGGTGTGATTCTATCTGCTTCATGGTATCTAGAACGACTCCGACTAAAATTAATAGGGAGGTTCCGCCAAAGAAGTAGCTTATTGTAGGGGGAACATTAAGTAATCTTCCAACAAGGTTGGGAAGGATGGCAATTAACGACAAGAAAATGGCGCCCAAGAAGGTAATTTTATTCATTGTGGATTCGAGATATTCTTGAGTGGGTTTACCTTGTCTGATTCCTGGAACAAAGGCTCCATTTTTCTTCATATCTGAGGCAATTTGATCCGGACGGAACTGTGTTGCGGTCCAGAAATAAGTGAAGAAAATAATGAGCATGACGAAAAATACGAGGTATGTTGTAGCTCTGGGGTCGAGGTAAGTCGCGAATGAGGATAAGAAGCTACCTTGTCCGAGGAAAGTGGCCAATGTTGCAGGGAACATGAGGAGTGAGGAGGCGAAAATAACAGGGATAACGCCAGCGTAGTTTACTTTGAGAGGGATATAAGAGCTTTGACCTTGGACTTCTTTACGGCCAACGACACGACGTGCGTATTGCAGAGGGATCCGTCTGTGACCTTGGATAATTAAAATGGTGCCTAGAGTAACGCAGACGAAGAGGGCAATTAGAACAAGGACGGAAGCCAGGTTCATTTGTCCAGGGATTTGAGAATCTAGGTTAAGTTGCTGGATGATTAGACCAAAAGCCATAGGAAGTTGAGAAACGATACCTAGGGAGATGATAAGGCTCATGCCGTTACCGATACCACGTTCGGTAATTTGTTCTCCGACCCACATTAAGAATACGGTACCTGTAGTCATGGTAGCGATAAAAATGAGAAAGAAGAGGATAGGCGTCCCGAACATTTGGTAGTGGAGAAGATCAGAGGAGACGATACCTGGTCTTGCGATGTTCATCCCGAGGGCGTATTTTGCGAAGAGGGAAGATTGAATGAAGGCGAGGAGGATCGTCATCAGTCGGGTAAGTTTATTAACTTTTCGTTTTCCTTGAGTTGGATTTTCGCGGACTTCTCTTTGGAGGGAAGGCCAGAGGGCGACGAAAAGCTGCATGATAATAGAAGCTGAAATGTAAGGAACGACGCCAAGGGCGATGACAGTCATTTGAGAGAAGGCACCCCCTGAGAACATATCTACCATTTGGAAGAGGTTTTGGCCACCCCCTGAGAGTTGGCGGAAGTATCCGACAGCCACTTCGCTATTGATTCCGGGGACAGGTATAAAACCGCCGATACGGCAAACAACGAGCATTAGGAGCGTGAACACTATCTTTGAACGCAGCTCAGGAATCTGAAAGACCCTTTGTAACCCTTGAAACATCTCTTCCTCACATTAAGTAAAAGTATCGTTTATGAAATTACTCTACCGATCTTAAGCTTCTTTTTCTTCGTTGAGCAAAGTAAAAGTTATCTTAGCTTTTTGCAGTTTATCACGAGCGCTCTTTGAAATAGAATGTATTTCGAAAGAAACTTTTTTAGTGATTTCGCCGTCGCCTAGTAGTTTTATGCCGTTAATTCTTCCGGTATAAAAGCCGTATTTCTTGAGAGACTCTGCATTGACCACTTCCCCATCTTTATAAACTTTGTCGATTTGGGATAAATTGACAGAAGTTAAGCGATGTTGAAAGCGTACGTTGCTGAATCCGCGAATAGGGATTTTCATAAACATACGGAACTGACCACCTTCGTAGCCGTAGCGACGTGTGTAGCCGGAGCGAGAACCCGCACCTTTTTCACCACGACCGCAGGTTTTTCCGAGGCCGGAGCCGATACCGCGACCGAGAAGTTTACGAGGTTTACGTTCTTTTGTTGTATTTTTTAGGCTATGTAGTTTAAACATTTATACCTCTTTCCTTTCTGATTTCATCTCGTGTACGGAGGAGACTCAGAGCTTTAAAAGTTGCTTTAACTTGGTTAATGGGGTTGCTGCAACCAAGGCTTTTTGCCATGATATTTTTGATACCCGCCATTTCGAGGACGGAGCGCACTTGAGAACCAGCAATTACACCAGCACCATCCGGAGCAGGTTTCATGAGAAGTTTAGCACCATCGAATTCGACGAGAATTTCATGGGGGATGGTATTGCCTTCGGTAGCATAGCTACGGAGGTTCTTTTTAGCAGCTTCTCCACCTTTGCGAATAGCGTCGGTAAGTTCGTTAGCTTTTGCGAAGCCGAAGCCGATTTTACCTTTACCGTCACCGGCGAGGATAAGAGCTGAGAAGCTAAACTTACGTCCGCCCGTTACGACTTTAGAGCAGCGATTGATGTAGAGAACTTTTTCTGTAATATCGCTTGCTGCTTTTTCTTTTTTATTTGAGTCACTATGTTTCGCCATTTAATCTTTCCCTACAATTAAAATTTAAGTCCGGCACCGCGCGCTCCGTCTGCCAATTCGGCAAGGATACCGTGGTACTTATGTGGGCCGCGATCAAAGACAACTTCTTTGATATTTTTTGCTAGAGCGATTTCTGCAATGCGTTCACCGATTTTCTTTGCAGTTGCTTTATTTTTACCATGTTCGCCATCTTTAAATTCTTTTGAGATTGTCGATATAGCGCCTAGAGTTACGCCGGCTTCGTCGTCAATAAGTTGGACATAGATATGGTAATTTGTTTTTTGCACACACATTCTGGGTTTAATGCTATTCCCATGGAGGTGTTTACGTACACGTAACGCACGTTTTTTACGTAAAATTTGATTTTTAAATTGTATACTTTTCATAAATACCTTTTTAAGCTTTTGCTGCTACTTTTCCTGCTTTTCTTCGTACAAACTCATCAACGTAACGAATTCCTTTACCTTGGTAAGGTTCAGGAGGTCTGATAGCGCGGATGGAAGCAGCAAATTGACCTACTACTTGTTTGTCGATGCCTTTAATTGTTATGCGAGTACCCTTTTCAACGGAAACTTCGATGCCATTTGGAATGGGCAATAAGTCCGGATGGGAGTGACCCACTAGGATATTTAAATTATGTCCTTGGACTGAGGATCGGTAACCGACGCCAATCATATCGAGGACTTTTTGATATCCTACAGTAACCCCTTTCACCATATTTTCGATAAGGGCACGGAAGAGACCGTGGAAGTTTGTTCTATCGGACACAGCTTCATTATTAGAAACGATGACATGTCCGTCTTCAACTTTGACGGAAACTTCTGGGATAATATGTAAAGTTAAAGTACCTTTTGGCCCTTTTACATGAAGGACGGAGTCTTTCACGGTGATGTCTACACCTTTGGGGATTACAACGGGCATTTTTCCAATTCGGGTCATTTCTCTATTCTCCTTTCAATCTTTACCAAACGAGGCATAGCAATTCGCCGCCAATTTTTTTATCTCTTGCCTTTTTCCCTGGTAGTATACCGTGGGAAGTTGACAGGATAGAGAGACCAAAACCTCCGTAGAAGGTAGGGATCTCTTGGTAAGTTACGTACTTACGCAAACCAGGTCTGGATACCCTTTTAATTCCTGTTATTACAGGAAGTCTTCCCTCTCTGTATTTCAGAAAAACTCTTACGGTACCGCGCTGTGGAGTATCTTTTTTCACAAGGAAGCCTTCGATGAAACCACAGTTTTTGAGGATTTCAGAAATGCTCTCTTTCATTTTGCTCCAACTCACATCGATGTAGCGGTGTTGAGCTTTTACACCATTTCGAATTCTTGTGAGAAAGTCGGCTACTGGGTCGTTAACTGCCATAATTCCTTCTCCTCTCCTTAGGCTGCAACCACAACGGGCAGGTTTTTGAATGGAAGACCGAGTAATCGAAGTAATTCGATTGACTCTTCATCCGTTTTAGCACTAGTTACAAAGGAGATATGCATCCCTTGTGTTCTTTTAACTTCGTCCAAATTAACTTCGGCGAAGATTTGTTGGTCATCGATGCCCAGGGTATAGTTACCTGAACCATCGCCTTTTGTTTCGAATCCACGAAAGTCGCGGATACGAGGGGAAGCGATGTTAAAAAATCTGTCGATGAAGTCGTACATTCTTTCTCCACGGAGAGTTACCTTGATACCGATAGGTTGACCTTCGCGAAGTTTAAAGTTAGAAATTGCTTTCTTCGATTTAGTAAGGATCGGTTTTTGTCCTGAGATTGCTGTAAGTTCATTGACATGAGCTTGCAAAATACTTTTATCTTTTGCAGCTTCAGCCACGCCCATGTTGATCACTACCTTTAGGAGGGCAGGGATTTTCATTGGGTTTGTGAAGTTGAACTTTTTTTGGAGCTCAGGTTTTACTTCTTCTAAATATCTTTTTTTAAGCCTTGACATTGCATTTAACTCTTTTAAGTGTTTCACCAAATTTATTTTTTTTCTTCATCTCTGTAAGGGGCGACCTTCGATAATCTGATAGCTTTTTCTAGCTCGATGATTCCGCCTTGTGGATGTCTTTCGCTTTTTTTAACGTGTTTTTTGCAAACGTTTACCCCTTGTACAGTGACTGTTTCATCTGTTCGAGATAAAACTGTACCGGACATACCGCGATCGTTGCCGGCGATGACATAAATTTTGTCACCTTTTTTAATAGCTTTATTGTGTCTAAGTTTTGTCATTTTATATTACCTCTGGTGCCAGAGAAGAAATTTTTAGGAAGTTCTTCTCGCGTAGTTCACGAGCGATCGGTCCGAAGACGCGAGTGCCGCGTGGGTTATTTTTATCATCGATAAGAACGGCTGCGTTTGTATCAAATCGAATTTTTGAACCGTCTTTTCTTTTAATTGGGGAGCGAGAACGGACGATAACGGCTCTAACGACTTCCCCTTTTTTTACGGAACCATGTGGGTCGGCTTCGCGAACTGAGCAGATAATGATATCTCCAGTTGCAGCGTAGCGACGCTTGGAACCGCCGAGTACTTTGAAGCACTTTATGCGTTTGGCACCGCTGTTATCGGCGACGTCTAGTTCTGATTCTTGTTGGATCATTTTATTCCCTTATAATTTTTAAGCTTCTACTTTAGAAACAACGCGCCATCTTTTTGTTTTAGACAGGGGTCTTGTTTCGGTAATGACTACTTTATCGCCGATTTGGAGTGTTTCGTTATCGTTATGTGCGTAGAATTTAGTCCCACGGGTGATGACTTTTCCGTATTGAGGATGTGGGAATGTTCTATCGACATTGACGACGACTGTCTTTTCCATTTTATTGGAAACGACAACACCTGTCTTTGTTTTACGGCTATTTCTTGCTGTGTCTTCCATGAATGATCTCCTTAATTATGCCCTTTTCTTTTCGTTAATGATAGTTAGAAGTCGGGCCATATTCTTTCTAGTTGTACGCAGCAGGTGCGGTTTTTCCAATTTTTTAGATTGTTTTTTTTCATTTACCATGGAGAAGAGTTCTTTTTGGCAATCAGAGTATGCTGATTTAAGTTCTTCTACGGTTTGGTCTCTAAATTCTTTAGCTTTTTTCATCTTTTTACCTTAAACTTGTTCTACGCGGTCAACGAAGCGCGTTTTTAGTCCTAATTTCGCTGACGCTCTTTTTAGGGCTTCTTGGGCCATTTCTCTTGGTACGTTACCTACTTCGAAGAGGATTCTACCTGGTCTAACAACGGCAACCCATTGATCGACAGCGCCTTTACCTTTACCCATACGAACCTCGAGAGGTTTTTTGGTGATGGGTTTATCGGGGAATACGCGCATCCAAACTTTACCACGACGTCTGAAGAAGCGGTTAATAGAAACGCGGCATGCTTCGAGTTGTCGAGCGGTGATCCATCCACGTTCTAGAACTTGGACGCCAAAATCACCAAAGTGTACGAAGTTAGCAGCCTTGCTAATTCCGGCCATTTGGCCTTTTTGTTGTTTGCGGTGCTTAGTTCTTTTTGGCATGAGTGTCATGGTTAAGCAATCTCCTTTTTCACATTCTCTTCTTCACCACGGTAGATCCAAACTTTTACACCGATGCTTCCGTAGGTTGTTTCAGCACGGCCACCGGCATAATCGATATCAGCGCGGAGTGTATGTAGGGGTACGCTACCCTCTTTGTACCATTCGGTACGTGCGATTTCTGCTCCGCCCAAGCGACCTGCGCATTGAACTTTTATTCCTAAGGCGCCAGCGTCCATGGAAGCTTGAATTGCTTTTTTCATGGCACGACGGAAAGGGATACGGCTTTCTAGTTGTTTTGCAATACCATCTGCAACAATTTGTGCATCTAGATCGGGTCTTTTTACTTCTTCTACTTCAACCCAGACTTGTTTTCCGGTGAGTTTGAAGAGTTCGCTCTTTAAGGTATCGATTTCAGCGCCTTTTTTGCCGATGACGTGTCCTGGTCTAGCGGTAACGATAGTTACTTCAACTTTTTCGGACATGCGACGAATTTTAATTTTCGACACGCCTTGGAAGCCTTTATCTTTCAGGATATATTTTCGAATTTTTTGGTCTTCGAAAATGAGATCACCGAATTCACTTTTATTTGCGAACCATTTGGATTGCCAGTTTTTTCTGCGTATCAGTCTGAATCCAATCGGGTTTACTTTCTGTCCCATTGATACTGCTCCTTATTCTTTGCTCACGACAACGGTGAAATGGCTAGTTCTTTTAATAATTGGACTACGACCGCCGCGACTTCTTGCGCGTGCTCGTTTCATTCTCGACCCTTCGTCGATTCTAACTTCTGTAACTTTCAGGTTCTCTTTGCGAGCGTCGTCGATTTGAGTTTCGGCGTTTGCGATGGCGCTTTTAAGAGTTTTTGATAGGAGACGACCACCTTTAAGCTTTGAGAAAGCTAGTTGGTGCATCGCTTCGATCACTGGAAGTCCTCTGATCAAACCTGCAGCCAAACGGGCTTTCTGAGGGCTGATTCTTTGGTATTTTGATTTTGCTATTGCTTGGCTCATTATGGTTTTCCTATACTGTTTTTTTCAATGGGTGTCCTTTAAAGACACGTGTTGGTGCGAATTCGCCGAGGCGGTGTCCGACCATGTTTTCGGATACAAACACTGTTAAAAACTTGTGACCATTGTGTAGTTCAAAAGTATGTCCGACCATATCTGGAATGATCATTGAACGACGAGACCATGTTTTAATAGGCTTTTTGGTGCCTGCATCATTTTGTTTCACTACCTTATCCATGAGGTGATGATCGACAAAGTATCCTTTTTTCAGTGACCTGTTACTCATAATTATTTCTTCCTTCGGTCTTTAACAATAAGCTTTGATGTTTTCTTCGGAGAACGGGTACGGAATCCTTTCGCGTAGACTCCCCAAGGTGATTGAGGGATGTTACCTTTACCACGGCCTTCGCCACCACCCTGAGGGTGATCGACTGGGTTCATGGCGATACCACGGACAGTAGGTCTGATACCTTTCCATCTTGTTCTTCCGGCTTTTCCTTCAACGCGTAGATTATGTTCGGAGTTTGATACGGCACCGAAAGTTGCAGAGCAATTTTCAGGGACCATACGGACTTCTCCGGAGGGCATACGCAATGTGGCGTGACCGCCGCTACGAGCCATAAGCTGAGCTGATAAACCAGCAGAACGTACGAGTTTTCCACCTTTTCCGGCGAGCATTTCGATATTATGAACGACGGAACCGAGGGGCATAAATCGTAATTGCATTGAGTTACCGGTTTTAAAAGGTACATTTTGTCCGGCTTGGACAGTGTCCCCGACTTTTATTCCGTGAGGAGCTAATATGTATCTTTTTTCGCCATCGACGTAATTGAGAAGTGCGATATACGCTGATCTATTTGGATCGTATTCGATGGATGCTACACGTGCTGGGACATCGAGTTTATCGCGTTTGAAGTCGACCATACGGTAGTGTTTTTTATGACCGCCACCACGATGACGGCAGGTAATATGTCCATTGTTATTACGTCCACCGGTTCTCTTCTTTGTTCTAAGAAGGGACTTCGTTGGTTTTACGGTAGCACGGCTTGTTGGGTTAGGACGAGTCAATTCCTCATGTTTTTGGAGGATTAGAGTCCTTG
This sequence comes from Waddliaceae bacterium, assembly GCA_963822595.1. Classification (GTDB taxonomy): domain Bacteria; phylum Chlamydiota; class Chlamydiia; order Chlamydiales; family Waddliaceae; genus CAVRUH01. The sequence goes on from CAWGIG010000001.1 coordinate 585,416, forward strand.
TGCTAGGAGTAACAGGTCGATAGGTTTTCAACATAGTGTGTTTTCCTTCTTAGGTATTATCAAGGGTGTCGCCTTGATCCAGTGTAACGATTGCTTTTTTAAATGCTGACGTAGCGCCGATGCGGCCGCGGACTCTTCTAGGTTTCGGTTTAGCAGTGATTGTGTTGACTGCTTTCACTTTGATATTTTTTCCGGCGTAGATTTGCTCAAGGGCGCGAGCAATTTCTTGTTTATTTGCATCTATATCAACGATGAAGACGTACTTAGGCGACTTGCATCTTTTGAGAGAGGCGTTGCTTTCGGCATCCTTTAGGGATTCCAGCATGTGAGTCTTTTCAGTCACGTGCCGGCTTTTAATAATTTGATAAGGGTTACGTTTATTCATTATTCTTTTCCTTATGAGAGCCACTGTTTAATTTCATTCAGAGCTGATTCAGTGATGACGAGGTCATCAGCGAGAAGCAGGTCGTAGCCGCTTACGTTAGTAGCGAGATTGAACTTAATTTTAGGAATATTGCGGAGGCTTTTTCTAAAATTAAGGTGTTTATCGCTATGTACGCTTACTTGGCGTGTTACGTTGTCTGAAATTGCTACATCTTCGAAGGTGCTTTCACCGAGGAAGAGAACTTTTCTTTCCAATCCGACATTATTGAGGAAGGAAGCTAGCTTTTTTGTTGAAGGAGCATCGAGAGTGGTGTTTTCGAGGATAAAAAGTCTTTGTTCTTTAATTTTTCCAGCGATGAGGTATCTGATAGCAGCTTTTCTTTCTTTTTTATTGATACGAACGTGTTGATCGAATTTAGGTTTTGGACCGAATACGATACCTCCCCCTTTAAACTGAGGGGATACGAACGAACCTTGACGAGCGCGGCCGGTACCTTTTTGGGCCCAGGGCTTTTTCGTGGTGTGTTTTACTTCACCGCGGTCTTTTGTGGATGCGCTCCATTGTCTAGCATTTTCGCGGATGGCGATAATGTAGTCTTTAACCATTTGGGAGTGTGCTTTTGCATCTGTAAAAGGCTCATCAATAGTCACTACACCAGTTTCTACACCGTCGATGTTATATTTTTTTGCAGTGTTATGTTTAGGAGTGTTATGTTTTTTAGCAGTTGTCATATTATTTTGCTCCGCTCAACTTTTTTGCTTTTTGCATCGTGACGACACAATTTTTATGTCCAGGAACGGCACCTTCAACGATGATGAGGTTATCTTCCGGAATAATTTCGACGACTTTTAGATTTTGCACTGTAACTTTTTCGGCACCCATATGGCTATCACGCTCTCCACCTGGGAAGCAACGACCTGGAGTGGAACGGTTACCGGTTGAACCTAGGCTACGGTGAACTTTTTTCACACCGTGAGACGCAGGGAGTCCACCGAAGTTATGTAGTTTCATGGAACCTTGATAACCTTTACCGATAGAAGTAGCTGTTACATCGATGTAAGGGATATCTTTGAATATGTCGACAGTGATTTCCTGACCGATGTTGTAATCGCCGACGTTATCCATTCTGGATTCAACAAGATTTCTACGAGGTTCGACATTGGCTTTTTTGTAATGTCCAAGAAGAGGTTTTCCGGTTCTTTTTTCGATAGTTTCTTGCTTTTTGCCTTTAACTTTATCGAAACCAGTTTGCACGGCGGTATAGCCATCTGTTTCTTTCGTTTTAATCTGGGTGACGACGTTTGGTTCCACCTCAATAACTGTGCAAACGACAAGATTGCCATCTTTATCGAAGAGAGAGGACATCCCACGTTTTTTTCCCATGAGTAGCTGCGACATATGTTCATTTCCTTTAAAATTGATCTAGCTTTCCTCATTAATAAGTGGCAAGGTACACACGAAATGTGTTCTTTCCAGTATTAGCTGAGGGACACCTCATCCAGAATACCTATTCTGAAAGGTGAAAAATGAAAGAATACCAAACATTGCTATTTATTCACAAGCACAAAAAAAGGGTAAAAAGAAAAAAAATAAAGAGTTTATAGTGTTTCTGCTTGTGGGACGGTGTGAGAGGGTTTTTGCGGAAAGGAAAGAAAGAAAAGAAAGGACAAAAATGACCAAAAGGACGAAAAATCAGAGGGAAGGGCGAAATGGACAAAAAAATGGACGGGATGGACGGAATGGACGGGATGGACGGAATGGACGACATGGACGAAAAAATTACCCTTTATTTAACAACGATTTTGCGTTTTCGGACCGCTTTGGAATGGGGTTTTATTTTATTTAGTTTGGCGCTGGGGAGGGGTTCTGCGAGGTTGATGGCTTCGAGGATGGGAGTCCCCTTTTCGACCTGGTAGATCCCGGGGAATTTGACGGCCCCTTCAATGGTGATTTCCACCAGAGGCTGGGATGCTATGACATCTTCTGTTTCGATGATTGGTTTTTCGTAGTTTGAAAGGGAAATGATGGTGAGGAGGAGAAAGGTAGAAATAATAAGAACGACTGCCAACCATTCATGGATTGGCAGTCGTTCTTTTGTTGCGGTACTGCTAGGCAACTTGGAACCGATTAACAGGAATTTTGTCGAGTTTTGGCCCGTAATTTTCATTATCGTAAAATGTTTTAGCAAGGCCAATAGAAGCTGCAATGACTGCAGTGGCACCCACAACAAGAAGAGCTGCCGCAGAAGTAACAACAAACATAAGAGCAATTGAAGACAAGACAATTATTGCTAATTTTGATGTTTCCGCTGCAATGCCTACCCAAGATTTCTTAATTATCTTAGGAGAATTAGCTACTTCTTTTGTATATTTTTCAGATTTATACTGTCTCAGTTCAGCTATGGTGGTGTTTTGCCTATATTTAATTACGTTTGAATCTCTTTTTGTTGTTGTTACAATGTGTCTAACCACGTCTGCATCACTGATAGCCGCCCATCTTTGTACTTCACTAGAAGCAGTCGATTCTTTTTCTTCATGGATTTTTCTTGCTGAATTCCAGATGCCAAAAATTGAAGAGACTGCAACCAAGGCATTTTTTACAAAGGAAAAAATTGAAAGGTTACCGATGAGGCTTGCACCCAAGATCCCAATATCAACAACTGAAATGGAATTTAAGAAGCTTACTGTATCGAGAGCTTGCGCTGCAGTAAGGGTAACGCGTCCAGCTAGTTTTTGCCAAGTTTCAGAAATTTTACTACGTTCTACTGAATCAGTAAATTCATAAGTGCGTTGAACAATTCCGGTTGCGCTGGTAAAGACTTTTATCGCTTCAGGACCTTTTTTTAAATTGGATAAAAGGTTGATAGTCGCACCTGAACCAGGAACAAAGTGAGAAAGTACTTCACCGGTGAAGTTAAGCACTGCTACGGCTACAGATGAAACCTTGCTTAAGGCTTCGGTGTTTGTGACTAGGAAATTTGCAACTTCGGCACCTTTCACAAAAGGATTTCGACTAACGGGATTCATATAATTTTCCTTGTATTTGATTATTTATTTAATAGGATTCAATAATTGTTCTCTGGCTGCTTTATCCATTTTATCTATCTCATCTTTTTTATGGACTGAGTAAAGGTAGCTTGCAACACCTAAAGTGGCGCCTGTGACACCCACAGCAACTAGGGCTACGCCGGAAGCTAATGCAAATAAACCTAGAGTGAAGAAGGCAACTTGAGCGACTGCAAAAGCGATGTCGACCATATTTTGATTTCTATTCAGACGTGCCTTTTTTTGTTCATCGCTATCCACTTGTGCGGCCTTAATTTCTTGAAATGACTTCACCAGTTTTACAGTAGAATTAACACCCATGAACAGAAAAGCGACTCCAAGAAGACCTGTGACAGCATGTCCTACTAATCCTATAGTTATTCTTCCAATAAGTTCCGAAGATGTGGAAACTACAGGGAGGGTTATAACATTTACATAGTCAAGAAATTGGATGATCGAACCGACTCCTACAGCAAGAAAAGTGACCGCTTCGAGTTTTTTTAAAACACGGACATCCTCTTTATCTGTTTTTCCCACCAAGTCTTTTACGGCACAGGCAGTTGAGCCAGCATCTACGAATATATCTGCAGCGTGAATCATGCCCCGTAATTTAAGATTCGAGGTTGGTGATACTACTGCTAAAATATTACCGATGGATCTCCACACTTTCATGGTGCTAGAAACATCACCATGAACATCTTTTGCGTCTTTTATTACGGCTGATACACCACTTCCGATCCCTTGGCAGATTTGGATGAATGGATTGCTTTCTACAGAAACTAACATATGATTTCTCCTTTTTAGAAAAGATAGTGTACTTTATAAGACAAAAACTTGTAAACCAATAAAATTAATTATTGACGGCTTCAAGGGCCGGTTCGAGGCGTTTATAATCGTAGAGCATTTTGATGCATCCGATGGCAATGGCAATCACGCCAAAAATAACGGCTAATGTTGTACCCCCACCGAGCATTATTGTTCCCACAGAAATAATATATCCTACATTTCCTAGGATTCCGAGAATGGAAGATGTCTTGAGACATACTGCAACGTGTTTTTCTTCTAGGGTCTCGCGTTTAGAGAAGTCAATAGCCTCTTTAAAAAGAAGAATTTCTGCTCCGATGCTGAGGGCGCAGGCGCCAAGGAAAAGGATGTTTCCCGTAAACACTGCAATAGGTTGAAGAGCGCCTAAACTGATGACATTCAGATTATTAAGTTCAGAACACACCGAAGCTATAGATGAAACGGCGTATAATATTCCGTGCGCTTCCAAAATATGCACCATCATTGATCGGATTTTGTGAATTGTTCTTTCCTGCCAGGTGGGGTTTTCTCCGAGTGCAGCGAGTTTATAATCTTTGATAATTCCATCGAAAACAATTTCTTTGGCGCCATATCCAAAACAAGCGATGCCTTGGGCCAATCCAAAGTATTTTGCAGCAATCGTTAAAATTGTTCCTGTTATAGCTGAGAATGCAAATTTTGGTGTAGCCCTTGGGAATATTTGCATATTTGGCAGTGATATTGGAGTTATAGCCATAGGACACTCGCTTAAGTTTGTTTAAAAGGATGAAGATATCTTTTAGCAATTTTTTCGTAAATCAATTATCTACTGCAATATCGCCCATTGCTTTTAAGATCTGTTCGAAATCAAAACCTTTGCGGAGAAGGGAGGCGATGACTTTTTGTTTCTGTTTGTAATCTGTAAGATCGCGCGATTTATATTTGCTTTTTAAGAGGTATAGGAGTTGCGCCTGTTGCAATTCGGGTGTGGCGTGTTGTTCTAGGAGGGCTGTAATGGAATCATCGGAGAGACCCTTTGCTTTTAATTTTTGGAAGATGGCTTTGGGTCCTTGGCGTTTGATGGTTTGTAGGCGGATGAAGCGTTCGATCCATTCCTCGTCATTTAGATATCCTAGCTGGGTGAATTCATCGATGATTTTATTTCTGATCTCTTCGGAAACAAGACGTTCTTTCAGAGCTTTTTCCATTTCTGTAGAAGGTTGGCTTTTGATGGATAGACGTTTCAGGGCGTAATTTTTGGCGCCTTTGTACTCCAGAGTTTGTAAATAAGTTTCCACCTCGGCTAGAGTAGAATATTTTGGAAATTCGGGGTTTCTACCAAAAATGGAGGTATGGATATCCCTGATCGGATCTTCGTCAATGAGGAGGGTGAGGATGCCTCTTCTCCCCTCTTTGGGGATCCATTTAATTTCCATTTTTGAGTGGGCGAACTTTTTTCACTCCGCGCTGAGCCATTTTAATGCCTTTTGTTGTGGCGGCTTTTACGATCACATTTTTGAAGGAGAACTCGATTTTAGAAACCTTTTGATTTACTTTAGGGATGAACATGACTTCTAAAGCAGGTTCGGGATGCGTTGAAATAAATTCTAGTCCCATATTTTCTTCGAAGTAGCGGTATTCTTTATCGAGGATGAACTTTGAAACGACAAAGCGTTTTGCGAAGCACATGTGCGTTTTGGGATCTTTGTAGGCCACGCTAAAAACCGTCTTTTTGTCGGCAACGCCAACGAAAACGGCTTTATTATTCGTCAAATGGACGTAATTCTTTTCGGGGATATTAGTAACGCGGTAAGAACCATCTTGATAGAGGATCAAGAGTTTATCGTAGTTGGTGCATTCTAAGTACTCCCCTGTCGTGACTTTTGTTCCTACAAAACCGGATTCGAGGTCGAAGCCGACTTTAATGGCTTTTGTCGAGATGGCGCGCATATCGAGTTCTTCGATCGATTTGATTTTGGTTTTTCTAGGGAATTCTTTTCCGTATTTTTTGATGAGACCTTCGATATATTTGATGGTGAATTTGAGGATATTTTTGAGGTCTTTTTCAACTTCAGCGAGTTGGACTCTGTAGCCGGCGATTTCTTCTTGGTTTTTATCGAGGTCGAAGCGGGAGATTCTGCGGATGGGGATATTGAGGAGTTTTTCCCGATCTTGATGTGTGGGGATACGGTAGAGTTCTTTATGGAAAGGAACCAAACTTTTTTCTACAGTTTCGTGAATTTTGTCGTTGGATTTAACCTCTTCGATTTTCTTGTAGAGACGGTTTTCGATGAAAATCTGTTCTAAGGTTTTTTCGAAGATTTTTTCTAGGAGGCGCTCGCGTTCAATTTCGAGTTCTTTTTTGAGGTACCCTTGGAGCATGGTGGCGTGAAGTTCTAGGATTTCGTTTACATCGGTTTCCCAGGGGCGATTATCTCTGATGACGACCATTTGAGGACTTAGGGTCACTTCGCATTCGGTGTAGGCATAGAGGGTATCGATTAAGTCTTCGGCGTAGTGTCCTCTAGGCATTTTGATTTCGATTTCGACTTTTTCGGCAGTGTAATCGTTGATCGAGTCGATTTTGATTTTGCCTTTTTTTGCAGCTTCGTCGATGGAACGGATGAGGGATTCGGTCGTTGTCCCGTAGCAGATGTCGGTAATAACGATCGATTTGGGGTCTTTGATACTCAATTTTTGCGCGGAGTTTTATTTTTCCTTTGCCTTTATCGTATTCTGAGGCATCCATGATGCCGCCTGTGACGAAGTCGGGAAGGATTTTATATTTTTTTCCTTCGAGGAAGTCGATTTCGGCTTCGAGAAGCTCCACGAAATTGTGGGGCAGGATATGCGTTGCCATACCGACAGCAATACCGTTTGTTCCTTGCATGAGGAGGACCGGGATTTTTGCCGGGAGGCAGATAGGTTCTTTGTTTCTGCCGTCGTAGGAAGGGATATACTCGGTGAGTTGAGGATTAAACAGCGTTTCCTTTGCCATAGCGGAGAGGCGTGTTTCGATATAACGTGCCGCAGCTGATGGATCGCCTGTGAATATATTTCCGAAATTTCCTTGTTGGTCGAGCAAATAGCCTTTGTTGGACATATTGACGAGGGCTTCGATGATGGCAGCATCGCCGTGGGGGTGATAGGCCATCGTTTGACCGGCCACATTTGCCACTTTATGCAGTTTGCCGTCATCCATATTCCAAAGGGTATGCAAAATACGCCTTTGAACAGGTTTAAGTCCATCAAAGACATTCGGGATCGCACGGTCGAGAATCACGTAAGAAGCATATCGAACAAAGTATTCGCGCATTTGATACTTTAGATCATCCATTAATCTACTCTTCTACCAATGTAACAAGTTCTTTTAATTCTTCTTCTTCATCGATGAGATGTTCTTTGATGAAGCTTTTCGTTCTGGGGTATTTTTTCCCATATAAAACTGAGGGTCGGCTTAATGTCGGAGAAAGAACCGACCGTTACAGGCACTAGCTTTATATTGTTAGCGATAAATTGTTTAAATTCATGAGGGGGAAATTTCGCCAAGTCCTTTAAACCGGGTAATTTCGACCCCTTTTTTCAGTTCTTTGATCGCCTTTTCTTTTTCTTCTTCTGAATAGCAGTAAAGGGTTTTTTCCTTATTTCGGACTTTAAAGAGCGGTGTTTCTAGGATGTACAGGTGGCCATTGATGACGAGCCCTTCAAAATAGGTTAAGAAAAAGGTAATGAGCAGATTGCGGATGTGCATCCCATCGACGTCGGCATCGGTGGCGAGAATGACTTTTTCATAGCGCAAGTTTTCGATATCGTCTTCGATATTGAGAGCGCTCATTAGGTTGAACATCTCTTCGTTCTTATAGAGCTGGTCCATATTCATGCCGTAGACGTTTAAAGGCTTTCCACGCAAAGAAAAAACAGCCTGGGTCATACGGATCGCGTGAAGCGACGATGGAGGCGCTGGCAGAATCCCCTTCAGTCAGAAAGATCATGGTCTTATTGCCGATTTTCGGATCATCCTGGAAGTGGTATTTGCAGTCGCGCAGTTTAGGGATTTTAAATGAAATTTTCTTTTGCTTTTCTTTCGCTTCTTTTTTGACGTTGGCTAGTTCTTTGCGCAGTTTTTCGTTAAAGACAATGCGTTCGATGATGCCATTGGCGGAAGCTTGGATTTTGTAAGAGCAAGTTAACGACGGCATCTTTAATCTCTTGAACCAGGGGCCCTCGGATTTCGGTATTGCTAAGCTTATTTTTGGTTTGGGATTCGAAAATGGGATCTTTAGGTTTGACGAGGATCGTTCCGACAATCCCTTCACGGACATCCACACCTTGGAAATTCTTTTTAGCGAATTCATTAACCCCTTTCAGGATCCCTTCACGAAAGGCGGAAAGGTGGGTTCCGCCATCGGAGGTATATTGTCCATTGACAAAGGAAAAATAGCTTTCGCCATAGCTTTGAGTATGCAGGAAGGCAAATTCGATGGATTGCTGCGGTAGTGCAGAGGTTCGTAAAGCCGGTCTTCGGTCACTTCTTCATTAAGAAGATCGAGAAGGCCATTTTTGGATTCGATGGTCTCGCCGTTAAACTCTAGAGTCAGACCCGTGTTAAGATAGGCATAATGCCACAGTCTTTTAAGAATAAATTCGTTTTGGTAGCGGTATTTTTTGAAAATTTCGGTATCGGGGATAAATTCGACGTAGGTGCCGTTAGGTTCGTTGGTTTTTCCCTTTTTTTGACTGAGAAGTTTTCCTTTTGAAAATGTGGCTTCGACAAATTCCCCGTCGCGGTGGCTTCGCACGAAAAAATGTCTGAAAGGGCATTGACAGCTTTTGTACCGACGCCGTTAAGGCCTACGGAAAACTGGAAAACATCGTCATTATATTTGGCGCCCGTATTGATTTGGCTGACGCAGTCGATGACTTTCCCGAGAGGGATTCCGCGGCCGAAATCGCGTACTTTGACCATGCGGGTTTCTGGGTCGAGGGTGACGATAACTTTCTTTCCGTTTTTCATGATGAATTCATCGATACTGTTGTCGATAATTTCTTTTATCATGATATAAATACCGTCATCATGATGGGAGCCATCGCCTAATCGGCCGATGTACATACCCGTTCGTAGACGGATATGTTCCAGGGCATCTAGGGTTTTGACAGTGCTTTCGTCGTAATTTTTTGCCATAGTGTATAGAATGGTTCCAAATTAATAAAACTCATGTTATAACATAATTAGAATTGAATTTCCAGTAAAACTATGAATGACTACACTATTTTCAAGGACAGAAGTATCTTAATTACAGGGGGAACCGGTAGTTTTGGACGTGCTTTTGCAAAAAAAATCTTAACAAATTCTGACTGCAATAAGGTCATTATTTTGAGTCGGGATGAGTGGAAACAGTGGGAAATGAAGGGTTCGGACCCTATATTTTCGAGTCCCAAGATACGATTTTTTCTAGGAGATGTGAGGGATCAATCGCGATTGATGAGGGCTTTTCAGGATGTTGACATGGTCATTCATGCTGCAGCACTGAAGCAAGTCCCCGTGGCAGAGTACAATCCTACCGAGTTTGTGAATACGAACGTGATGGGGGCCATGAATATCATCAATGCCGCCATTGATTGTAAAGTCAAGACGGTTATAGCTTTATCGACGGATAAGGCCGTTAATCCCATAAATCTTTATGGGGCGACGAAATTATGTTCGGATAAGCTCTTTGTGGCCGGAAATTCTTATGTTGGGAACCGTGGCTACCCCCTATTTTCGGTTGTTCGCTATGGGAATGTATTGGCGAGTCGGGGCAGTATTATCCCTTTGTGGAAAAAGTTAATCAGTGATGGAGTGAAAGAACTGCCCATTACTGACCCTAGAATGACCCGTTTTTGGATTACTTTGGATCAGGCCGTGGATTTCGTGATACAGAGTTTACCCCGGGCGCGCGGGGGCGAGGTATTTGTTCCGAAAATTCCTAGCATGAAGATAGTGGATCTTGCTACGGCGATAGCCCCTAATCTTCCACACAAGATAGTGGGAATACGGGAAGGGGAAAAAGTCCATGAGATGATGATTAATGATGAGGATGCGAGACATACACTTGAATTTGATGATCATTTTATTATTATCCCCGGAATTTATATGCAGAATCCCGAGAAGCTTCAAAAATTTCTTTCCGGAAGAAAAGGAAAACATGCACGGGAGTTCTTTAGCTATGCATCCAACACAAACGATCAATGGCTCACCGTTGACGATCTAAAAAAAATTCTCTAAATATCCTTTTAAAAAATTAAGAAAATACTTATAAGATTGAACACTACAAGGAGCATATTAAATGCGAGTTGGTGTCATCGGTGTCAATCACAAATTGGCTGATCTAAAGCTGCGAGAATCCTTTGCTAAGGCGTGTCAGAAAAGGTTTAGTCCAACCGGTTATGCGAATCCCGATCATCCTCTCGTCCTTTTATCTACATGTAACCGGGCAGAGGTTTATTTTTCTTCTGATATTCTTGCCGACTCTCATTGCTATTTATTAAACATTCTTAGAGAAGAGCTTCAAGACATATCGGATACATTCGATCAAAAATTGTATTCTTATTTTGGCTTAGATTGTTTTCAGCATTTGGCGCAAGTAGCCGCGGGCCTCGATAGCGCTATTGTTGCAGAAACAGAAATACAGGGTCAGGTAAAAAGCGCATATGAAGGTTCTGCTGGAGTGGTTTCTCTTCCTCAAGATCTCCATTTTCTCTTTCAGAAGGCATTAAAAATCTCTAAAGACGTCCGATCTAAATTGAGTCTGGGGCGAGGAATGCCCGACCTCGAGCACGCCGTTCTGAATACTGGACTCAATTTCTTTGGGGAACCTGAAAATGCGAAGATTTTATTTGTGGGTGCTTCGGATATCAATGAGAAGATTATAGCATTTCTTAAATACAAAAATATCAACGATATCACTGTATGTAATCGTTCTACTAGTCGATCGATGCTTTTAGCAAAGAAATTTCAGATTAAGAATTTGTGTTGGGATCAATTTTCTCACTGGAGCGGTTATGATTGGATTATATTTGGTACAAAAGCTACCGATTATCTTATTAAAAAGAAAAATCTACCCAAAATAATGCTCGGACATAAATTGATCATTGATCTTTGCGTTCCCCGGAATGTCGAACCTAAAGTTGGGGCAGATCCTAGGGTGACGTTGCTAAACATTGATCAGATCGACGGGTTATTACAGGTTCGCAAGCAAAGGATGTCCCAGTTGGTATCCGAGGCGCGGGAACTGGTGATTCATGCAGCTAGAAATCAAGTCGAATTCTTTCAAGAAAGAGATAGGAAAAGGGTGCAATTCCTGCAGTGCGCGTAGGCCTCATAGACACGAAATAACAGGATAAGCAGGATCGCAAGCGGCAGGATAAAAAAAGGATAAGAAAAAAAGATAAGAAAAGAATTAAGAAAAAAGGATAAGAAAAAACTTTATTAATTTTTTTCTTATCCTTTTTTTATCCTGCCGCTTGCGATCCTGCCTATCCTGTTATTTGGGACTATACAATCTATCCCCAATGCCGCTTGCGATCCTGCTTATCCTGTTATTTCGTTTCTATACGCACCATCCCACCCTAAAAGTCGGCTTTGCCCGGGTAACGAGGAAAGGCGATGGCGTCGCGGATGTTCTCCATTCCTGTGACGAACTGGACGAGCCGCTCAAAACCTACACCGTAACCGGAATGAGGCACAGAACCATATTTACGAAGCTCTAAGTACCACCAGTAATCAGCCGGATTCAGCCCTAGAATCTTCATGCGCGCTTCAATCTTGTCTAGACGCTCTTCCCTTTGGCTACCACCCACGATCTCTCCGATGTTTGGAAGAAGGATATCCATGGCGGCAACCGTTTTTCCGTCCTCATTTTCACGCATGTAGAAGGATTTTACCTCTTTAGGATAGTCAGTCACAATAATCGGTTTATTGAAATATTTTTCAACAAGATAGCGCTCATGCTCCGTTTGGAGGTCTACCCCCCATTTAATAGGGTAGTCAAACTTTTTGGTCGCTTTCTCAAGCACGCGAACTGCATAGGTATAGGAAACCCTCTCAAATGGAGTTTCAGCTATCTTTGTCAGATCGGTGATTAGGTCCTTAGCGATGAATTTTTGAAAGAAATTTAAATCTTCCTGACAGTTGTTCAAGATGTATGAAATGACATACTTGAGGTAAGCCTCAGCGTTATCCATGTTGTCATTAATGTCAGCAAAAGCCATTTCGGGCTCAATCATCCAGAATTCTGCAAGGTGCCTGGAGGTGTTGGAATTTTCGGCACGGAAAGTCGGACCGAAGGTATAGATATCGGAAAGGGCTGAAGCAAAAATCTCCCCGTTAAGCTGACCGGAGACCGTTAGATATGCAGGACGACCAAAGAAATCCTTTGTATAATCTACTTTTCCTTCGGGAGTTTTAGGAAGTTTTTCCAAGTCTAGGGTCGTTACTTTAAACATTTCACCGGCGCCTTCGCAGTCAGAGGCAGTGATGATTGGCGTTTGGACGTAGAGGAATCCCCTTTCATTAAAGAACTTATGCGTGGCGAATGCTAGGGCATTCCTTACACGTGCTACTGCCCCTAGGGTATTCGTTCGAGGACGTAGGTGGGCAATCGTACGCAAAAATTCAAAAGTATGTTGTTTCTTTTGCAAAGGATAGGTTTCGGGGTCGCATACACCGAGGACTTTAATATCCGTGGCTTGCATTTCGAAGTCTTGTTTTTCACCCGGGCTTTCAACAATTTTACCGGTGATAGACACTGACACCCCTGTAGAAATGGTAGTAGCGAGATTGTTGTAATTAGGTAATTTGGCATCGGCGATCACCTGAAAATTGGCGAGTGTGGAACCGTCATTTACTTCTATAAAAGCAAAATTCTTTTGGTTGCGGAATGTGCGTACCCAACCTTTAATATTGACCTCTTTACCCACGAGGGATTCAGAGCCTTGTTTTGGAAACTTCAGTAATTTAATTTTTGTGCGCATAGCTTGCAAACTCTCTTAACATTTTTATTTCTTTTTCCCATAGCGGTGGTCCGTCGGGAGTCTCTAGATATTTTGGAATCTCACGCGTTCGTGGATCCTGCATCAGAAATTTAAAACAATCGATCCCGATTTCCCCTTCACCCAGGGGTTTATGGCGATCGACCCTTGTGCCTAAACCTTTGGCTGAATCATTCATGTGGAAAGCTCTTAAATATTTCAGTCCAATGAGATGATCAAACGTTTCCAGGGTTTGATTCCATCCTTTTATGTCGCGGATGTCGTAACCTGCGGCAAAAATATGGCAGGTGTCAATGCAAACCCCTACCGGAATTTTGCTATTAACTTTTTGAATGATGTACCCAATTTCTTCAAATTTCCAGCCTACGGCAGAACCTTGCCCTGCGGTCGTCTCAAGAAGGAGCGTGGTTCCGGATCCCGAGATAATTTTCTCAACTAGCAGCAAACTATCGCATATAATATCCAGACATTGCTGGGGATCTTCTTTGAGGGCAGCTCCGGGATGGAAATTGAGATAGCTGATGCCTAAGCTCACACAGCGTTGAGCTTCCTCTGCAAAGGCTTTTCTGCTTTTCTCTAATCCCTCAGGATCAGGGGATCCCAAGTTAATCAGGTAACTATCGTGGGACATGATTTCTTTTAAGCCGGTAGCTTTAAGCGTTTCGTTCCAGAGATCGATTTCTTCTTTCGAGAATTGCTTCCCTTTCCACTGCTTTTGATTACTGGTGAAAAGCTGAACAGTGGTAGCTCCGATTCTTTTTCCTTCAAGAAGAGCATTTTGCACACCTCCTGCAGCGGAAGTGTGAGCTCCAATCAGCAATTTTTCAGGTTTGATCGTCATCTTATATTCCTTTAATCATCCGTCTAGATATTCTAGCAAGAGAAGGGGAAAGAGGGAAGATAAATGTGTCGATTTCGACTCGTTAATACTTATTCTTGGAAGTGAGCTTCTACCTCGGCGTCAATTTTTTTAATAAGAGCGGAAACGTTTTCTCCGGAGACGGTAATCGCCTTTTTGATATAAATCTTTGCCTCTTTCCATTTATTTAGCCTACTCTTTACTTTTGCAGCAATGACCCAACAGGAGGGAGAAACATCGTCTTTATAAGCAGCAATCATCTTTTCGCATAGAGGTTCAGCTGCATTCCAATTTTTTAATTTGACTTTTGCAAATGCTGCATTATACCAAACTATGGCACGAACATTATCTCCATAATCAGCAATCACCTTTTCGAGCAGATTTTCAGCCTCCTTCCATTTTTTTAATTTTATTTTTACAGATGCTGCATCCTCCAAAACGGTAAGAGGAATATTGTCTTTATAAGCAGTAATCGCCCTTTCCAGCAGGATTTCAGCTTCTTTCCACTTATTTAATTTGTCTTTCAACAATGCTGTATTATTCCAAACTATAGCAGGAACATTGTCTCCATAAGCAGTAATTGCCTTTTCCCACATCATTTCTGCGGCATTCAATTTATTTAAAGTGCATTTTACGAATGCTGCATTATCCCAAGCACAGGCAGGAACATGATCTCCATAAGCAGCAATTGCTTTTTCCCACATAGTTTCGGCTTCTTCCCATTTCTTTAAACGTTTTTTTATATGTGCTGCATTTTGCCAAATCTTGGTAGGAATATTATCTCCATAAGCTGTAATAGCCTTTTCACACAGAGGATCTGCTTCATCCCATTTATTTAATTCGCATTTTACACATGCTGTAATATACCAAAGTACGGCAGGTACATTATCTCCATAAGCAGTAATCGCCTTTTCGCACATTGATTCAGCTTCATTCCATTTTTTTAAAATGTATTTTACGTATGCTATATCACACAGAAAATATTCTGGAGCATCCTTTCCATACAATTTGAGAGCTTCATCATAAAATGGTTCACCGCTTTGGTGATCGGCAGATAATCTTCCCTTAAAATATAAGACAGGGGGCTCCCATATACCTTGCGAATAAAGCGGATCAACCAAAGCATTATTTACGTTTAGCAAACTTTCAAGGCCCCGATAATCTTTAAAGCGAACAATCGATTGATTAGCCAAATTTAGCAAAAATTGATGATGTCGAATTGGATCTACTGTTTGACAGGCAAAGATGCTTGCGCAAGTTGCCTTTGCTTCTATTGCTTTTTGAAAATGTTGATAAAGAGAATTTAGCGTCTTTGGACCGTTCAATCTCACTTGATGCGAAAGAAGGATCGATTGAAGAACTAAATTTCCGCCGGCCGTTGTTGTAGATTGCAAAAAGGTTATTTTTTTTTCAAAGAGTGATTGATAAGGTGTTTCAATTTCTCCAAATGTACGGAGGTCGGAATAGACAAAAGCCCCAAAAAAAGGGAATCTTCTCATGATGTCGGCAAATCGTGTGGCGACTTGATCTGGAGTTACTTTACCCTCTATTAGTGTCTCACGTGCATCTATATAGGCATGTAGGGCTTTTCCTAAACGAAATTTCACTTTTTCAGGATACTCTTCCGTGTGGCCGAAATCCCATTCGAAATCCAATCGACTTTCGACCAATAATGCTGTCCACCTTCGTCGGGTGAGTTCGCGGTAAGAAGTGCCCACGCATTCAAGGGACCGCAAAGAGGCCTGTGAGCAATTATTCAAAATTAAATAAAAAAGATCATTGGAAATTGGTTTCTCAGCCCCTAGAAAATACGAAGGCTGTTCGCCTCTAAAAGAGCCAATTAAATTAACCATAATAAACCTAATTTATATTATTATAAAATATAATAACTATATTTGATAATCATTACAACAAAAAAATTTATAAAATAATCTATAATTAGAGTCGACTGGTTAATCCAAAATCAACAATGTCTTCAAGTCTTCGACCTGTCTTAAAAAATGCATAAACTTTTTCGATCACAGAGATTTTGAAAAAATTTTTTGATTCGAAATAACGTTTATAATTAGTGAACTTTATATGCTCATCCAATCGATGCCTAAGGGAATTTCTGTATATTATTTCAAAACTTCTGCTAGCAACTACTCCATCGATTACTGCTGATATAAGTGCTTCTATAAAGTCCAGCATCTCCGTCAACTCTGTATTTCCTTCTTCCATACTCTTATCTCTTTGAGCAGATACAAAATCGTAAGATCTACCAATCCATAAATTCAAATCTTGCTTAAAAGATTGATATGTTATTGTTATTCCCTTTTCTGAATCAAACCACGGATTCAATATCAATAGGATAGAAAGAATCACGTGATATTGATGATCATGAATAAATTCTTCCCCCGTAGAAAGAACACCTGAAGTCGTGCGATGGGCATGGACAAATTCTCTAACCCTGGCACTTCCGTCGATGGAAGTAAAATAAAGTTCGGGAAGATCAGGAGATTTCTCTCTTAATTTGTTCCATCGATAATGGAGAAGTTTCGCATCGGGATATTTGGTATGGACTGTGTCTCCTTTGCATGCAAACGCATACCCCAAATAACGTAGTGTTGGAGCTGCCTTTAATAACCTTGCCTTTTCATCTGCATTCACATCCATATATGGCAACCATCTTTCCCATAGCCGCAGAATTTCCGGATCTTCACTCAAATAAGCCAGTTCAAAAGCATGATATTGAATCGCAGGACTTAGTTTTTGTATTTTTTCATCAGCCGCTCTAATTTCTTTGGATGAATCGTCATGAACTATATCCACTCTTGTGGGAAATCTTTTCATTTCTGGAAAAGTGTTAACTTCGGGCTTGATGATTGATTCATAGCAAAAACCACCGGATTCCTCGTCGAATTGTCGACCTATGCATTCCCAAAGGGCATCCTCTGAATTCTTCTTTTGGACCTCTGGATGCGGAGCAGCAGAAACTCGAGTCCCTTCAAGCGTGCCGTTTGCCACAGCTCCGGGAATATGCGTCATAGCAACAGCTTCAATTTTGGTTTTTTTGGTATCGCTAGGCCCTTCTACAATGCTTTGTATTGATGCTCCTGCATTTATAGGAGCAAGATTATAATAGGGTTCCATAACTCATTTCCTTTTAATCATCCGACGAGATATTCTAACTTAAAAAGGTTAAAAAGAGAAGGCAATCATGTCGGATTCGACTCGTTCTATATTCAAATCTGCCAGTCGGTTTTTTAGCGGGACGATGCTAAGTCGTATTTCGGGGATGCTTCGCGACATGAGCATGGCTTTTGCTTTTGGGACCGGAGAATCGGTGGCGGCATTTTTTGTAGCCTTTCGCTTTGCCCATCTTTTGCGTAGGTTGCTTGGGGAGGGGGCGATGCAATCGGCATTTGTTCCAAAATTCGAAGAGCTACGCCAGAAAGATCCTAAGCATGCCTGTCAATTTTTTATGAATCTCTTTGGGTTATTGACCTTTGTTTTGCTTGGAATTATTGTTATAGGTCTGGGGTTTTTGGGCGGGATGCATTTTCTTGGGGATTTTTCAGAAGGTAATCGAGAAATTATTTCTTTAATGATGATTATGGCGCCTAGCCTTCTTTTTATTTGTTTGTATGGATTAAATTCATCTTTAATGCAATGTGAGGGCCATTATTTCATTCCGAGCGTAGCCCCGGTTGCTTTTAATCTTTCGTGGGTGATTGGAGCAGTGATTCTTTGGATATTTCCATCGGATCAACCGATGTATTGGCTCGCAGTCTTTGTCATCTTGGGAAGTGTTTTGCAGTGGATGATGACAGTACCTCAATCGATAAGCATTGTTCGAAATTTACACCCGAAGTGGGAAACGCCTACAGTATTTTCACAGGATTTGATGCAATTTGGAAAGCCCCTTTTTCTTGGGATGATCGGGGTTTGCGCAACCCAGGTGAATAATGCTTTGGATGCTGTATTTGCTAGGTATGCGCAAAGCGATGGACCCGCGTTATTGTGGTATGCCATTCGGTTGCAGCAGCTCCCGTTGGCTTTGTTTGGAATTGCCTTGTCGGGAGCTCTGCTGCCTCCCCTTTCTCGGGCTATTAAAAACAATGATTTTTCAAAATATAAATCATTTCTTGCCTTTGCGATACAACTGTCCCTTTTAATTATGGTTCCCACGTCATTGGGGCTTTATTTTTTCGGTGACAAATTGATCGATATTATTTATAGGCATGGCAATTTTACCAGTGCTTCGACAGCAGCTACTTTGCCCTGCTTGCAGGCTTATTGTTTAGGGTTGACGCCGATGGTGTTGGTATTGATTTTGGCCCCTGCGTTTTATGCTAAGGGCCTTTATGCTCAAACAACGAAAGCGTCGGTGTTGGCAATGGGCCTGAATATTGCTTTGAGCAGCTTTTTTGTCTTTGGTATGGGATGGGGTGCAGCGAGTGTCGCTCTAGCGACCAGCATCAGCGCCTGGGCAAATGTCGTTTATCTAGCCATTTCATTAAGGATGGTTTTAACTAAAAAAGGAGAAACATATGTCTACACAAACAGTAACAATGACTGTAACCGGATCACCGGGGAGTGATCCAAATCCGTCGCATACCGAAACAGCGCAAAAAAAGAAAGGATGTTGCGGATGCTTTGGAAGGTCTGTCAGTAAAGGAAAGAAAACAAAAGCTTACAGTACTGGGACAAAGCAATTCAAGTAACACCAACGATTAAGGGAATTCATGAGGGCTGAAAGCCAGCCTTTTGATAGGGCAGGCAGAGCAAAGCGTAGGCCTGGTTGACGTCGATAAAAAAAGTCAGAACCCTAAGGGCGACTCATTCTGGTGAAATGATGTCTATGCAAAAATGGATGAGTCGCCCTTGCAGGGCTTTTTCATTTTTTTCATCCTTGCACCCAGGCCTTCGCTTCGCTCTGCCTGGGCTGTCACGATCCTGGCTTTCAGCCATCATGAAATGATAAACTATTCTTTAAGTTGATACATTGCGCTTCGCTCTGCCAGGGCTGTCACGATCCTGGCTTTCAGCCCTCATGAAATGATAAACTATTCTTTAAGTTGATACATTGCGCTTCGCTCTGCCAGGGCTGTCACGATCCTGGCTTTCAGCCCTCATGAAATGATAAACTATTCTTTAAGTTGATACATTGCGCTTCGCTCTGCCAGGGCTGTCACGATCCTGGCTTTCAGCCCTCATGAAATGATAAACTATTCTTTAAGTTGATGACATTGCAAAAACTATGGCAGTGATTTTTGAACAAAAAAAAAGCCCCTCACGAGATGTGAGGGGCTTTTTTACACTTAAGCGATTAGGAAGCGTGGGCGAGGAAGTCGCAGACTTCAGGCAGATTGATCTCAATCGGCCATGGAAGTTGCTCGATGGTTGGAGGTGCCATCAACTGGCCGCTGTAGTTCTCTTTATCAAGAGAGCAATAAGCAGGCACTTCGTGCATGGTGTTTTCAAGTGATTCGTTGATTATTTTTGACTTTCTGGACTTTTCCTTAATAGAAATGACCATACCAGGTTTTACATGGAAGGAACGACGATCTACTTTTTTGCCATTTACAAGGATGTGTCCATGGGAAACTAGCTGTTGCGCTGCAAATACTGTGCTACCGAACTTAAGGCGATATACGACGATATCAAGGCGGCATTCAAGCATTTCGGCAAAGTTATTAACCGTGTTACCCTGAAGCTTGAGGGCTTTTTTGTAGTAATTGACTAATTGGCGTTCGCTAAGCATTCCATAAACAGCTTTTAGCTTCTGCTTTTCTTCCAATTGCAAGCCAAAGTCAGACTTCTTACGGCGTCTTACTCCGTGCATTCCCGGCGGGTTTGGTTTATGTAGCAGCGGGTTGCGAGCACGGCCGAAGATGTTTACTCCGAAGCGACGCGCAATTCGATTTTTTGGTCCTGTGTATCGTGACATAATTCTCCCTAAATCTTCGATAAATACGAAATAATATGAGTGAATTTTCCCATAAGCCTCACTTTTTTGTAAAGAGAAAGATTGCACCTATGAATAAAAAACAAAAATTGATGTCCGGAGCCTCGCGAAACAGGTTGAAATAAAGATTGCTTCAATATGAATTTTGCAGTAATTTCTTTACGGAAATCTATGGAGGATTCAATGAGAAAAGCCTACACTTTTGATGACGTGGCACTTGTACCACAATACAATAACATACCATCGCGAACAGAGCCCTCGCTGGAAACTTGGGTCACAACGAAAAGAAAAATTAATATGCCCATTTTAGCCTCAAATATGGATACGGTAATCAGTCCGAAGCTCGCTAGGGTTCTTATAGAGGAGGGGTCCCTCCCTATTTTCCACCGTTTTATGCCCATAGAGGAACAAATGAAATGGGTCAAAGAGTTTAAGGGTAACTGTTATATCTCGTGCGGGCTCAATTCTGATCTGAAGGATATCATGAAATTAGTTGAGGCGGGGGCTTTAGGCGTTTGTATTGATATCGCCCATGGGCATTCGGACCGCATGTTGCATTTCATTAGTAGTTTAAAAAAATTAGAAAGCAGTTTTGAAATCATCGCAGGAAACGTTTGTTCGGCCATGGGTTATCATGATCTCGTCAATGCCGGAGCCGATGCTGTAAAGGTAGGGATTGGGCCTGGGGCAGCCTGTACAACCAGGATGGTAACAGGATTTGGAGTGCCGCAGTTTACAGCCATATTTGAATGTGCGAAGATAGCGGAGAAGTTAAGGGTACCGTTGATAGCCGACGGAGGGATCCGATCTAGCCGAGACATTGTTTTGGCATTAGCGGCGGGGGCGAGTACGGTGATGATAGGAAAGTTATTTGCGCAGACGGAAGAAAGTGCAGGGTGTAAAGGGGACACCGTGGAATATCGTGGTCAAGCTAGCGCGAATTTCCAGAATGACTTTTTTGGCGGTTTGAAGAAGTCAACAGTCCCCGAGGGCATTCATTTTACGTTGCCCATCTTGGGATCGGCAAAAGAGCTCATTGATCAATTGTTGGGTGGGCTAAGAAGCGGGATGACATATGGCGGGGCGCGCAACATTAAGGAATTGCAGCGGAAAGCTGAATTTGTCGAAATTGCGCCTGGGTATATGAGGGAAAGCATGCCAAGACCCGAACATGCTCCTGAAGTAGTGGATAAATGTGCTGAGTAATTAAAGGGTGTCCCCTATTTGGCATGGGGGACCATTTTAAATTATCCTCGAAAATGCCAAAGCTTTGATTCTAAGTTACTTATCAATTTAAAATAAAATATACAACAATTTTTGCCTTTTTTATCTCTAACAGGTTAGGATAGGGGTATAGAGCCTGTGAGGTGGTTATGAAGAAAAGTCAAAGGGAGTACGTTCATGATATTCGAAATTCCTTAGGAGGAATAGCGGGGTATGCCGCACTTTTGGAGCAGGATCTCAAAGATAATCCAGATATGCAGAGAATGGCAAAGCACATTGTCAAAGGGGTGAATAACCTTAATGACCTTCTGACGGCAATGTCAGAAGATATGAAAAGTCAGGAGGAAAAACCATGACCATTGAAAAAGTTTTGGTGGTGGATGATGATGAAATCATATGCGATTTCATTGCAGAGACACTCCGTCGTAAGAATATTGAGGTAATGACAGCTTCGAATGGAAAAACCGCTTTAGCGATCATAGCAGAAAAAAACTTCGACATGATTTTTACTGATTTAAGAATGCCCGGGATAACGGGGATAGAGTTATTAAAAAAGGTAAAGGAAATTTCGCCGAATACAGTGATGGTGATCATTACCGGATTCGGCACAATCGAAACTGCTGTAGAAGCCATGCGTTTGGGAGCCTTTAATTATTTAATCAAGCCATTTACATCGGATACCATTGAAGCTCTGATTGGAAAAGTGGATGAACATCTTCATATATTGAATGAGAACGAGTATTTAAAAGAACAAGTGACAAAGCATGGGGTATCTAAAGGAAAACAGGTTATTGCTGAAAGCCCCATCATGAAGAAGATATTGGAAGACATAGGTAGAGTCGCCAAAAGTAACGCGAGCGTATTTATTACCGGAGAATCGGGAACGGGTAAAGAAGTTATTGCGCAGTTGATTCACTCTCAATCTCCGAGAGCTGATAAGCCTTTTATTAAAGTTAATTGTGCAGCCATCCCGGAGACGTTGATTGAATCGGAATTTTTTGGTCATGAAAAGGGAGCCTTTACCGGAGCGCACACGAAGAAACTAGGAAGATTTGAGTTAGCCCATGGTGGGACATTGATGCTTGACGAAGTTACTGAGGTTCCGCTTGCCGTGCAGGCAAAATTATTGAGAGCTATTCAGGAACAAGTTTTCGAAAGAGTAGGCGGGACAAAATCTGTGAACGTCGACGTGAGAATCATTTCGACATCTAATCGTGATATGACGAAGGTCGTGGAAGGCAAGATTCTCCGCGAAGATTTATTTTACCGTTTGAATGTAGTGCCGATTCATATAGCTCCTTTAAGGGAAAGAAAGGAGGATATTATTCCTCTTGCCGAACTTTTCATAGAGAAGACTTGCAAGGAAAACAGAAAAGAGAAAATGACACTCACAGATGCCTCTAAGAAGAAAATATTGAATTATCCTTGGCCGGGAAATGTACGGGAGCTTGCAAACGTCATGGAAAGGGCTGTAGTGATGAACACGCAGAGTTCCTTGGGTCCCGAACATCTTTATTTGGATAATAGTGCCGCTTCTGCGGAGACCGGCTCGAATCAAAATATCACTGTAGGCACTTCCTTAGCAGATTTGGAAAAGCGTTTGATAATTGAGACGTTGGAGAAGAACAATCAAAACAAAACTCGAGCAGCGGAAATATTAGGAATCAGTCAAAGAACGCTCCGCAACAAGCTCAAAGAATACGCGATTGGATCTTAAGCATATACAAACAAAATAACAAGATAAGCAGGATCGCAAGCGGCAAGATAAAAAAAGGATAAGAAAAAAAGAAAGAGAGA
The DNA here is from genome assembly GCA_963822595.1 of Waddliaceae bacterium. Lineage (GTDB taxonomy): Bacteria > Chlamydiota > Chlamydiia > Chlamydiales > Waddliaceae > CAVRUH01. The sequence goes on from CAWGIG010000001.1 coordinate 608,488, forward strand.
TTAAAAAAAACAATTCTTTTTTTCTTTCTTATCTTTTTTTCTTATCCTTCTTTTATCCTGCCGCTTGCGATCCTGCTTATCTTGTTGATTGTGTCTAGAAGTTTAATCTCCCATCCAAGGTTTCTTGGATGAGGTTCGCGTTGATATGCGCTGTATTTCTGAGAAAAGTGTATTTCTTTTCTTGAAGTTCAATGCATTTAATCGTTTTATCTTTTGGTGAAAACTTTCCTTTTTCGACGCGTTTTAGATCTCTATTTAACATTCGCGTCGCCACCGCGCTAAAAACATCTAATACATAATAATAGGCTGGCTCTTCAACAATATCCGTTTCAGCTAACGCCATCCGAGCAGTTTGAGTCGGAAGCTCCTCCGCTTTACTTAACTTGAGAATCGTCGATTCCTCTATCAAAACATCTAATAACTCAACACATTTAAGAAGGCTACTTCGAAGTTCCTCCATAGCCTTTACAACTTTTTTCTTCGTCACTTGTGTTAATTTTCCCAAATCTATTTGTTTTTGCACACGAGATCTGAGCTGATACTTTTTTGTCAGATACTTGTTGGCAACCCATTTAAGGGTTTTATTTGGAACACCCGGAAAGCCAAGCCCACCTTCCGTAGCATTAATGACGGTTGTTTGAGGGTGCTCTTTAGCGAAATCTCCGGTCCATCGTGACTCGGCCACCCATTTCCATAACGTGTAAATGGGTTTTCCATGGATATCTTCTTTAACAATAGCGCGGTCATCCCCATTTTCACTCTGCAGTAAATTTGATGCGCTTACTGCGGCATCCTCCACAACACCTCCGCTATAGGCCTTCATCCCGGTGAAAGCAAGATCCATACCCACAAAGATGATCGGATTGCATCCCATCAAATGAGCGATTTCGAGGCAAAAATTAACAACGTTCCTCCCCTCTTCAATGCTCTCTCCTTCGATCTCCATACATTTTTCAAACCATTCGGCGACTTTATAACCGCCCGAACCCGTGATATAAAGCTTTGGTCCTTTGGCGAGTTTCAGAGCAGGGTGGTATATTCGATTGCGATAAAGAAAGGGAAAAGTGAAGTCCTTGATATTTCTTAGGCGAACTTCTTGCATCGAATTAGGGTCTAGTCCGGCGCCAAGATGCGGAGTTACCCCCTGGGAGGTGACCGCATTTAATGCAGAACTACCTGCGAAGATTAGAGCTCGATCTTGTAAGGACTTAAGAAGGGAGATATTTTTCTGCAAAGAAGGACCGGCGCCACAGATAATGGCGGGAACATTCTTGAATTTTCCAAAGAGAGAATTTCCCAGGGAAGAACCGGGCATAAGGAACATATTCGCATAAAAACTTCGAAAAAAGGTATATCCGTAACGAATGTATTCATCTAAAAGAGAATTTTTTAAAGCTGCGTCATAGGATATTTTCTGACTGAGTTCGTTAAAGCTCTCAAGTTTCGTTTTATAATAAGAATCCAAAGCTGATACAGCTAATGGGGTCATGTAGAAATTCCAATAGAGTTCATTGAGGGTGGGTTCCGTATCGTCGATTCTATGGAAAAAATAGAGATGAACTTGATCCTGTTTAAGAATTTCGGACCCTTTATTCGTTTCGAATAAGCGATGGATGACACAGGGATCATCTTCTAGAAAGACCAGGTGGTGCTCATTAGATTTTTTTAGCCACTTTTTAGCTGCATCGTAATAGTAGCCTAAGCCGACTCCGTAAACATAAAGGACCTTAATTTTTTCTAAATTTTGTTTCGAAAACCAGATCTCGGCTTCTTTTTTTGCTCCGCTTTGAGAGTGCAGATATTGAATCTTTCCATCTATTTTCTTTTTTAGATTTGTTTCACCGGCTTTAGTTTCGCAAAAATGGAGGTGATCGCAATCGACGTATGGGAGCATGACAGCTTCTTTGGGATGGACATGAGACCAGAGTTCCAGGTTATTATGAAAACGTCTTTCTGACATATGAGGAGTCCTTTTTTTCTATGTTATAATATTTCTTGTATCAAGGAAAGAAATAACACATAGACGCCATAGGCACGAAATAACAGGATAAGCATGATCGCAAGCGGCAGGATAAAAAAGGGATAAGAAAAGAAAAAAGAATTGTTTTTTTTATTTCTTTCTTTTTTTTCTTATCCCTTTTTTATCCTGCCGCTTGCGATCATGCTTATCCTGTTATTTGTGTCTATGAGGCCTTCGCTCTGCGCACCATTACTTCACTGAAGTTATTAATTCTGAGTAGGTTGGTAGGTACGGGACAAATTGATAGTTTTGCTGGGCGGCGTCAAACCAGCCTGTACGAAGCTCTTCTGCATTGGCTATGGCTATGAAATGAGACTTAAGATAGTAGTTATAACCGACCACCTGTTTGATCACTTGAGGTGTAAGCGCAATCGCCTTACATTCAATGACAAGAAGTGGATACAATTCATGATGAGGGTGAATACCTTTGGCAAAACAGGCAATGTCCAGACGACGATCCGGCACTTCCTGGTCTATTAAAGAAATATGAGGCATCTGTTTTAGAGCCTTTTCTACAACAATACAAGAAGGAGGAAACCCGAGGTCATCGATCATGCGACTTAATATCGCCTGACGGACTATTTCCTCGGGATAAGCCTCCACGGCTATCTTCCGCACCCTGCAGACAATATCACTCAACTTGAATGATACCATAGTTACCATCTTTACGACGATAGATGACTTTGAGTTTATTATCTTCTTGGCTACGATAGATCAAAAATACATCACCGGAAAGTTCCATTTTCATGACCGCTTCATCGAGAGTGAGTGTTTTTAATGCTTTTATTTCATTGCTTACAATTTGGTGAGGCAAGAACGCCATATTCTTTTGATTTTCATCTTCGATATCCAAATTAAAATCGATGAGATCTTCTTCTTCCGCACGTTTGAGGATGTCTACTTGGAGGTCGATAGAACTAAAATCTCTTGCATTATGGTCATTGATCTTTTCTTTATATTTTGTTAACTGTTTTTCCAATCTGTGAACGGCTTTATCGATGGACACGTACATGTCAGTGCTCACTGCATGGCTTTTAATCGTTATGTGGTCCACCCTCATCACCAGGTCAACGCGATGTTCTAACTTCTGAACATCCATGGTGACAACAACGTCAATGATCCGGTTGGTGAATCTTTCAATTTTTGAAACTTTTTCCACCGCATGAGCTTTCATAGCTTCGGTCACGTTCACATGACGACCGGTGACAGTTATATTATACCCCACCCCTTGAAACTCTGCTGCTTTTTCTTTACCTTTCATATTTACCACCCATTTTTGTAACGCACCGAAGAGGGCTCGAACCTCTAACCACCCGGTTCGAAGCCGGGTACTCTATCCGATTGAGCTATCGGTGCAAATTGTAAAATACTGTGGTTATTCTATACCGAAAAGGATAAACTTGGAAAGAAAAAACCTTCAACACATATGGAACAAACTCAAGGCGTCATCCTTTCTACCCTAAATTACCAGGATTATGATCTCATCCTCACTGTCTTCTCATCAGACCGCGGACTTATCAAATTCTTTTTCAAGGGTGGAAATAGCAAAAAGCGTCGACAAGGCACCCCCATCGATCCCCTCACTTGCGCGGAATTCATGTACAGCAAGGGCAAAGGAGACCTTTATTTATGCCACGAAATTTCCCTGATCAATGCCCATTTAGACATTCGAAAAGAACTGAAATTTTTAGAAGCAGGATGCAACCTGGTCCGTGAAATCCAACAAACGCAGTTTCCGGAAAAGCCTTCCACGCCCCTTTACCAGCTCCTTTTACGCTACTTAGGTCACATTCCCAAAATGAATTACCCTGAAAATCTTGAACTCAGTTTTAAGTTAAAAATCATGCGGCATGACGGGATTTTAGGGATCACCCCCGCGTGTACTACCTGTAAAACGGAGCTGAAAGAACACTGCGTCTACGAATGGGAGAGTTATTGCACGCAACACGCCCCTACCGGTTCGCAACTTTTTGTGGAGGAAGAGGCAAATTTGCTGCTAGTTCTCGCCTATTGCCGCTCCTTTGCAGAGGTTCCTGACAGTCCCATCGACCCCATTTTTCGAGAAAAAATCGAAAGGCTACAAAAATAACACAAAAACACTTGATTGATTACGAAGAAAGCTGTTAACATCTATTCTTAATTTAATGCGAAAGTGGCGAAATTGGCAGACGCGCTACCTTGAGGTGGTAGAGATGTAACAGTCGTGGGGGTTCGAGTCCCCCCTTTCGCAAATAACTAACCTATACGGTTCTCATGGATTGCTGCGCTTTTTGCACTGCTTCATCTTATAATATCAAACCGCTCTTTGACGCCCTTAAAAAAAAATACACTTCCGCCCTTTATAGGGACGTTATTCACATCGAAATCCCCATAGACGGATCCCCTGTCGATATTTTCTATTTTCCGTATGGGGCTACTATTTGCTGGGGAATCACAGTAGAAAAGGCCGTGAATTTTTTGGGGGAGACGCGGAAATTCGAACACCAGCCCCTGGAGTACTTGGAGAAGGACACTTTTACCTTTTCTTATGGGGAAAAATGCCGGATCATAGAAAATGAGATCATTCTGCCGGACCAGGACATCATGACGAAGCTTGCCGTTTCCCATGGGCTTGCCCAATCGGTAAAGCTTGGGGCATTCGAAGATGCCATTTCAAAAGCTTTTCAAAAAACGAAAGATTTCCCTGAAGATCTTGCCAAATACGGAAGGATTCCCCTCTCTAGGAAGCAAATCCGAAAGAAAATGGGAGAGCTCTTTATTGAACGAAGCATGATTAACCTCCATGTGGATGTGCTGGACACTCCCGAGTTTTTTTGGGACCATTCGGACCTTGAGCCATTTTACACAATCATTGCCAATGAACTGGACATTAAGACACGCGGACAGATCTTAAATCAGCGTCTAGACGTGGTCAGAGAGCTCTTTGAGATGTTGGGAAACGAGCTCAACCACCAGCATTCTTCGAGGTTGGAATGGATCATTATTGGATTAATTGTTAGCGAAGTCGTAATTTCCCTTTTACAAGTATTCAATTTTCTATGAAAATGATACCGATTTTACTTATAAAAGTTTATCAATGGTGTCTTTCGCCGCTGTTGGGCGAGACGTGCCGTTTTTATCCCTCCTGCTCACACTATGCTGTGAGGGCATTCGGTAAATATGGCTGTATAAAAGGAGGCTGGATTTCGGCAAAAAGAATTATAAAGTGCAATCCCTGGCATCCAGGGGGGATAGACGAGGTACCCTAAAGCCTTAATAACCAATATATTAGAATTATTTTTAAAATATTGAAAATAAACATACGAAAAAAAATGCTAATTACATAAATAGTGAATTATAGGCTATTTTTAAGGTTAACCCAAAAGCTTCTGAGGAGGGGCAAAACAACAGTTATAATGAAACAATATCTCTGTCGTTTATTTTCTCTAAATTTAGGTGAAGAGAGAAAAGTTTTTCAATTCGCCTTATTAGGGTTTCTGTTAGCACTCACAACAACTGTCGGGATAAGATTCAGCGACGCCCTGTTTCTTGTTAACGTCGGTTCAAAGGCACTACCAACGGTATACACATACATATCATACGGGATGATCTTTTTGGCTCCCGCGTTGTTGTATTGTTATCACAAGGTAGAGGCGGGCAAAATTTTCTTTATCATGACTGCAACCATATTGTCTTTCTATCTTATTGCGTTTCTTTTCTTTCAAGGGGGATGCGACATAGGAAGTGATTGGCCGTGGTATGCGCTTAGGGTCATTGCACCGCTCATGTTCTATCCATTAACCTCATCCTTTTGGTCATTTGTCGACCAATTCCACCATGGAATGGACGCCAGGAGACTATTTGGGCTGTATGGATCGATGCTATCGCTAGGATCGATGGCTACCGGTTTGATTATGTCCTTAGGGATTCACAATGTGCAAAGTATCTTACTACTATTGATTGGACTATTGGTCCTCCTATCACTCGTTATTTTCCTTGTGAAAAGATCTGAAAAGCCAGCTTATGAAGAAATTATCGAGGAAGTACAGGTACAAGCCGAAAAGTTATCTTTTTTTGAAAAAATTGCCACTATATTTACTCACAAACACACGAGGCTTTTGGTTATAGGAAACGTATTCGCCCTCTTGATGTGGGTGATAGCTGAGTACAATTATATGTCGGCATTTGAGTTACGGTTTGTGACTGATAGCACTGAAAACGCAGGTGAGCTGACTCGTTTTATGGGTAAATGCTATTCATCTATCAGTATTCTCAACGTTGTTTTTGGAGTCTTCATCTATGGAAGGTTGGTAAGGCATCTTGGGATAAGCAGTATGGTGTTAGTGACACCGTTCTTATTCTTGCTGACGTTTTCCGGATGGTTTTTCAATGACGCATTCGTGTTCCCGATGATGGGATTCATGATTGTTGAGGGGTCTTATGACATTGTGGATAACAGTAATTTCTCCATTTTGTTGAAAGGAACGCCCTCTAAGGTGCAGGCGATGGTCAGAGTATTGACTCTGACCCTCTTTGAGCCTATGGGGATGCTATTGAGCGGTATGATGCTCACGTATGCTCCATTGGACAGCCGAGCCTTGGGAATGAGTGTTGCGGCGTTAGCTGTGGCGATAGCCATAACGATGCGCTCTCAGCTTCCAGACAAGATTAGCTTTAACTTTAGCTTGCGCTTCAAGCGTTTGGTTTACGGACAATAATTCTTGCGCGCCGGGTTTCTACCGGCGCGTTTTTTAAGACTTTAATTCTTCCCAGAAATTTCATGAAAGCAGCAGCGAAGCGTGGCTCTCAGCCTTAAGAGGTTATGGAAGCGTATGTAGCTTACTGTGTTCCCCACAGTAAGCCTGGCACAAAGGGTAGCAAACACTCGTTCCAGGCTTACTGTGGGGACACAGTAAGCTACATACGCTTCCATAATCTCGAAGGCGAACAAATTCTAAAATTTTATAAAAAAAGAGAGTCAAAAAAAAGGGCCGCATTTAGATGCGACCCAATTTTGTAGGATTCCTGACTTAAGCGTTTTATTGAACGATTTGATCAGGGGTATTGTTCACTACTATAGTATCTTGAACGCTAAGTGATGAGCTAGGACTATAAACGCCCCCGCCACCACCTGTACCATGAGTTGCGGTATTATAAGTCACTTTTGATTGAATAAGACTTAAAGATCCTGTAGTTTCATTGGCAAAACCGCCACCATATAGTCCGGTATTACCCTTTACTTTTGTGTTTATAGCAGTAACACTGCCTTTACTGTAAACACCGCCACCGTGCGCTACGGAAGTGTTTCCGCTTAGGGTACTATTTTTAAGTATTACCGCGGAGAGTTGCTCCTCGCTTCTTACATATGTATCATTATAAATTCCACCACCATCACCTGTAGCTGTGTTACCTTCAATGGTTGAATTTTCAATACTTATTAAATAGATATTATAAATAGCACCGCCGGTTTGTAGTGAAGAATTATTACTCAATGTGCAATCACAGAGATATGTAATGGATTCATCAGTATTTGAAATAGCTCCGCCGGCATCGGCATTGCTGTTTCCATTCAAGGTACAATTGTGAAGATATAATAACGAGTAATCATTATAAATTCCCCCAGCATTGTTTCCGCTGATAAAGGAATCTTTAACTTTCATCGTGCAGTACTCTTCGTTATAAATCCCGAGCCCGTTGGTGTCATTTATTGAAGAGCGCTTAATCTTTACTGTGGACCCTTCGTTGTAAATCCCATACTCGACATTTCCATTAACCGTGGAATCTTTCACTTTCAATAAGGAAATATAATCAACTCGAATCCCATAACTGCCGTTATTGTCAATATTCGAGTCTTTGATTTTTACTATGGTGCCGTAATAACTATATATTCCAACACCTGGGTTGTTACTTATGGAGGATTTCTGAATTTTTGTATTACCAATTGTAGTATAAACTCCGTAGTCTGTGTTGCCGGTTACACTTGTACTTTTGATAATTGCATCACCAAAATCATTGTAAATACCGGTATCATCGTTATCTGAAACGATAGAATCTTCGATTAACAATGTACCCCAGTTATATATCCCTCCATCGGAACTATTGTTAGTTATTGTGCAATTCTTTATTGACATATTCCCTTGGTTGAAAATACCGTAGCCGGTATCAAAAATATTACCATTTGAAGCGGAATTGCCGCCCGTGATTGTCAAGTTTTCCAGTTTTACAGTAGCGCCAAAATCGGCCACTAAAGTAGTACCTAGGTTGTTACCATTCAGTACTGCATCATCACCATCTCCAACGATTTTTACGGTATGGATAGTGAGCGGCACTTCAAAATTACCGGTGATTTCACCATGAACGACGATTTTGGTTGAATGATTTAGGTTAGCAGCGGCTGCATTAATCGCTTCTGTAAGCTCTTGTGGATTATAAACATTTACAGTTGAACCCTTTTCCATAGCAGACTCTAACTGCTCGAATTCATTTTGATAGCTGATCGTATCATTGAGTGCATTAACGTTGCCGTATAAAAATACGCATTGCGCAGCGACTAGTGATAAAGTCGTTAACATTTTTTTCATTTTAACCTCCTAAGGTTTTTTTTAATTTAGAAAAACCGTTATAAAATGGCAAGAGGTTTTTGCAAAATAAAAAATATAATCCTAAATTCTTAAGATTAATTTGAGATAATGAGGCTCGCGCCAGGTTTTAGGGTGGCGTTTTCGTCGATTTTATTGAGTTGGACGAGGGCATTGATGCTGGTTTTGTTTTTCTTGGCGATCTTCCAGAGAGAATCGCCAGGTTGGATGATGTAGGTTTTGCCTTTAGTGGGTTTTGCAGCTGCTACCGGCTTCGGTTTTGAAACAACATTCGGCTTAATCGAAGGAGTGGTATCAGGAGGCGGAGAACCTACATAGGCGTAGAGTCGATTCGTTGCTTGTTTTAATACAGCATCACTACGAGGACTCGAAATAAGGGAAAGTGAAAACGTTTCCGATTCGATGGTCTGAGCATTTAAAAGAGAAAGCATTTTGATGACATGATCATCATCCAGCTTCTGAGACGCAAAAGCTCCGTCTGTTTTAAGAAGCAAATAAGCGGCAGTCGACGAATTATTGTCGATGTACTGCAAAAGAAATGACTGACGTCTTGGGGCCGATAAATCTTGAAGTGTGTGTTGCTGGGCAGCAAACGTGGATAACATCTCCCAATTTCCTTCGAGAAGCATTTTCAGAATTTCAGATTTTAGAACTTTTGATTCGGCACGGTTGAACAGCATCTCGGCTGTCATATATTCTTTCGTTTGCAGGAACGCATCTACAAGGGAATTATCCAGATTTCCTTGTTGGAGAAGCAAAAATAATCCCTGGCTAGTCATCGGCCAGCGTTCCGTCTTTGAAAAGCGGACAATTGCCTCATATTGATCTTCTTTAAGATCTCTAAAAACAACGATTTCTCTATTTTTTCCGAAAGAAATATTCCGATTTTGTTTGGGTTTTTCCATCCCATGAAGGGCGCGATTAAGATCGAAATAGTGAAATTTCACAAGGCATCCCAATGCCAAATCTCGAACGGAGTATCCGTTATCCACGAGTTGGGTGTTTTCCAGTTTAGGAATGAGCTGGTAATAGGGAAGTTGACCATACACCTGGAGCACTTCGCTGTTGCTCAAATCGATTGCCAAAGGAGATTGCTGTTCCTCCTGACCCGCTGGTTTCAAAGAGCAATATGGTGTTGGCGGCCTTTCTCTCACGAAAGAATAGATGATGAGTGAAAATAGCGCAATATTGAGTAATCCACTCAATATCAGGACCTGAGTGAGGCGTCTAATCTGCATCAGATGTTTGTTCATTTCATTTTAATCGCGTCTTGAGATTTTGCAATTCATTCGTAATTTCTGGCGGCAGCTTGTTTCCAAATAACTTAAAATACTTTTCGAGTTCTTCGACCTCTTTTATCCAAGCTTCATGGTCTACGAGTGTGAGTTCTCTTAGAGCTTCCTTAGAAATTTTTAAACCTGAAGTGTCAATAGAATCTTCTTTGGGAACAAGGCCTATCGGTGTATCTTTACTACTGTCCTTTCCGGATACCTCATCGAATATCCACTTCAAGACACGGCTATTTTCTCCGAAGCCGGGCCAGAGGAACTCGCCTTTTTCATTACACCTAAACCAATTCACATAAAAGATATGGGGTAATTTGGAAGGATCGGCTTTATTTCCAATCTTTAGCCAATGAGCAAAGTAGTCCCCCATGTTATATCCGCAGAAGGGCAGCATCGCAAAGGGATCGTGGCGCACTTGCCCGACGGCACCTTCAGCGGCAGCAGTTGTTTTTGAGGAGACGCTTGCCCCCATGAGAACCCCATGCGCCCAGCTGATTGATTCATATACAAGAGGAATTACCGTCGGACGTCTTCCTCCAAAGAGGATCGCAGAGATAGGAACACCTTTTGGATTTTCCCAATTAGGGTCGATGATAGGGCATTGGGAAGCGGGTGCAGTAAAACGTGAGTTGGGGTGTGCTGCCGGGGTTTTAGATTCCGGAGTCCAATCGTGGCCTTTCCAATCGATAAGGTGATGTGGAGTTTCTTTTGTCATCCCTTCCCACCAAACATCCCCTTCATCGGTCAGAGCAACGTTGGTAAAAATGGAGTTTTTTGTGATAGAGCCCATGGCATTCGGATTAGAGGTCCAAGAAGTCCCGGGGGCAACACCAAAAAATCCAGCTTCGGGATTGATTGCATAAAGGCGGCCATCGGGTCCAAATTTCATCCAGGCAATATCATCGCCCACTGTTTGAATTTTCCAGCCAGGAAGGGTCGGATTTAACATGGCAAGATTTGTTTTTCCACAAGCGCTTGGAAAAGCAGCCGTGAAATATTTTTTTTCGCCTTCGGGGTTTGTTATTCCTGTGATCAACATATGCTCAGCCAGCCAGCCTTCATCTCGGGCAATCGCAGATGCGATTCTTAGGGCTAAACACTTTTTCCCTAAGAGAGCATTCCCCCCGTAGCCACTACCGTAAGACCAAATTTCGCGCGTCTCGGGAAAATGAACAATGTATTTTGTTGGGTTACATGGCCAAGGCACGTCTTTTTCTCCGTCATGAAGAGGAGCACCGACGGAATGCAATCCCGGAACGAAATCCTTTGTTCCCAATGCATCCAAAGCAGCTTTTCCCATGCGCGTCATGATTCGCATGTTGCACACGGCATACAATGAATCGGTAATTTGAACTCCAAAAAGGGATATAGGCGATCCTATGGGACCCATGCTAAATGGAACAACGTACATAGTACGTCCGCGCATGCATCCTTTGAATAGACCTAAAAGAGTCTCTTTCATTTTCTTAGGATCTTGCCAGTTGTTAGTAGGTCCGGCATCTTCTTCTTTTTCAGAGCAGATAAAGGTGCGACTTTCGACGCGAGCTACATCATCCGGAGTTGATCTTGCCAAAAAGCTGTTCGGGCGTAGATTAGGATTGAGCCGAGTGAATGTTCCCTTTTGCACGAGTTCATCGCAAAGTTGGTTGTATTCTTCTTCGGACCCGTCACAGAGATGCAATTTATCCGGTTGGCAAAGATTTTGAACAAATACTATCCACTCAATCAATTTTTGATTTTGTGTCCATGCTTGAAGGACTGTATGGGTCATCATGGATGCCTAACCCCCTTTGCGTTTTTTGTATTTATCAAGGTGTTCGAGGGCTTTTCCGGTTCCTAAGCAAACCGCTAGAAGCGGATTCTGAGCAACATTCACGGGAAGACCTGTTTCTTTGATGAGACATTTATCAATACCTTTAATCAGGGCACCGCCACCGGCTAGCCACATTCCCCTTTCGACTAAGTCTGCAGCCAATTCCGGAGGACATTTTTCAAGCGTTAGTTTAACACCTTCGATGATCTGCTGAATAGGCTCTGCTAGGCATTCGCGGATTTCCACGGAGTTGATTCTTTTTGTCACTGGAAGTCCTGCAACCTGATCGCGTCCTCGCACTTCCATTTCCAATTCATTGCCGCCGAGCGGGTAGGCTGAACCGATAGTCATTTTGATGTCTTCGGCAGTTCTCGGACCGATCATGAGGTTATAGGTTCGACGCATGTAGTTAATGATGCAGTCGTCGAATTCATCCCCCGCGATTCTTAAAGAACGGGATTCCACAATACCGCCTAAGGATATAATAGCGATTTCGGTGGTACCGCCGCCGATGTCGATAATCATATTAGCTTGGGGTTCGTGTACAGGAAGGTCGACACCGATAGCAGCAGCCATGGGCTCTTCAATCAAAATGACTTCTTGAGCTCCGGCATGAAGGGCGGAGTCTTCCACAGCACGCTTTTCAACACCGGTGATTCCTGAAGGAACGGCGATTAATATTTTGGGTCTAAACAAGCTTCTGGAAGGGGTCACTCTTTTAATAAGAGCTTTTAACATTCCTTCTGCAACTTCGAAATCGGCGATGACCCCATCTTTCATAGGCCTTACAGCGTGGATTTTTCGCGGAGTACGCCCCAACATCGCTTTAGCTTTATGACCCACAGCTAGCACTTCGTTTGTATCTGAGTCAACAGCTACTACGGAAGGTTCTGCAAGAACAATTCCTTTACCTCTGACAAACACGAGAGTATTTGCAGTCCCTAAATCGATTCCTATGTCATTCGAAAGGACTCCTCGGAATCTAGTGAATGCTCCGAATCCATTATCCCACATCGCGCTTAAATTCGCTCTCAAACCTACTGGATTTTTTCTGTTATTCATTGTACGTCCTTGTTATGTTTGCAAGAGCTCTAAAACTTCTTCCCAAGTAAGTTTTGAGATTGCTTCTTCGTCAGTATTGATTATTTTCTTTACTAGTCCCCTCTTCCGGTCCTGGAGTTCTAGAATTTTCTCTTCGATGGTCCCAAGCGTCACAAGTTTGTAAGAAGATACCGAATTCTTTTGCCCTATACGGTGCACGCGGTCCGTCGCTTGATTTTCGACAGCGGGGTTCCACCACATATCATAATGGATGACTGTATCTGCTCCAACAAGGTTGAGTCCTGATCCTCCTGCCTTTAATGAGACCAAAAAGATAGGTATGTTAACATCATCGTTGAATTTATTGACAATATCTAATCGATTTTTTGTTGATCCATCGAGATATTCGAACCTAATCCCCTGTTTTTGCAGGTCTTGACGGATAATATTCAACATGCGGGTATATTGGCTAAAAATGACCGTTTTGTGTTTGCTTTCCATCAGATTCTGTAGCAATTCCAACAGCATGTCATACTTGGCTGAATCTCCTACTTCGGGTTTATCTTTTGCAAAAATAGCAGGGTGGCAGCAAATTTGTTTTAGGCGGGTTAAAGTTGATAAAACATGAATCTGGACTTTTTCAAACCCTTCTTTTTTAACAAGTTGTGATAATTCTTCTCGAGCTGACTGCGCATAGGCCCGATAAAGCTCATGCTGATCCGGCGAAAGATGACAATGATAGACAATTTCAGCGACCGGAGGCAGATCTTGCAAGACATCTTTTTTCATTCTTCTGAGAATGAATGGGGATAGTTTTCTTTTTAGGACTTCAAGGTTCTTGTTAGGACCCTGTTGCGGCTTGCGAATGTATTTTTCTACGAATCGGTCATAAGAGCTTAACAATCCGGGCATAAGGAAGTCAAAAAGGCTCCAAAGTTCTTCTAAAGAGTTTTCAATCGGAGTACCCGTGAGGATCAATCGATGGCTTCCTCTAAGGTTTTTCACTGATTTGGCATTTCGTGTGCCTCGATTCTTGATGTACTGGGCTTCATCGAGGATGACATAGGAAAAATCTACATTTTGATAGAATTCAATGTCTTTCTGCAAAAGGCTATACGATGTCACAACGACATCAAATTGATTGATATCATCCAAAAGCTTCTTACGCTGGGCAGGTGTCCCATCGACTGGCAAAACTTTAAAGTTGGGGTTAAACTTATTAACCTCCTCTTTCCAGTTATAAACCAACGATGTCGGGCAAACTACAATCGATAAAGCATGCGGGTTGTCATTCTTATTATGGGTCATGGCAATAATCGCTTGAAGCGTTTTACCGAGCCCCATATCATCAGCCAAAATACCATTGAGGCGCATATAACGGAGTCTTTCCAGCCAATTAACACCGTCGGACTGATAGTTTCTTAGCTTCGCCTGTATCTCTAAAGGAATGGGACGTTCTTTATGCGGATTGATTCCCAACATCTGCTTCTGAATCTCTTCTAACCCTTTGCTCATAGAAAATTGTATGGGCAATCCTTCAAATTGCGACGCATCGATGCTAGCAAGGCTCCAAAGAGGACGCTCTTCCTTGTGGTCATTGAGAACTTTGATGCCGATTTCATCGAAAATTTGGACAACAGGGGCGAGTTTTTCGAGGTCGAGAACCAGGATTTTATAAATTCTTGGAGCATTTTTGTCTTTCTTGTTATTAGACTTATTTTGAGCCAGCTCGATGAAAGAGCGTCGGGAAGCCAAACATTCCCAAAGTAAATCTACCGTTACCCCATTCAACTGACCATCAACCTTCAGATCTACTTCGTAGGCATCAATATGCTTTGTTTCTTTTAACTTCAGGACAAATCGCGTTTCATCGTAGATAAACTGATCCAAAAGATTCTCAGGACAATTAAATGTGACCCTCTCTTGATTCCTCGGAATCACTTCCGTCATAAACTCAACAATTTTCTTCTCAGTTTTTAGCTGGTAAACACCATGGAGAGGATCGTAAATAAAGTCTTGGAAGAGATCTTCAATAATTTTTTGCTCTTCAGTCAGATTTCTTGCCAAAATCCCTTGCTTCGATATGAAACTGTCGATTTCTTTAGCAGTAACCTTTCCCGCTGCCGCAGGAACCTGAATCTTGTCATAAACAAAATGGAGCGATGCTTCAAGTTCTCCATCTAAATAACTGATATTGCATATCGCCTTTAATTTTCCTGTAAAAGGCAGCGTCGTAAAACTCTCAATGACCTCCAGATTGGCAACCTCGGCAAATCGCTTCAGTTCGGGCAAGGAATTCTCGACAAATGTTCCGAATAAAGCTTCAGGTATCGTAATTTCACGAAGAGTTTTCAAATTGCGAAGGTGTTTGCGCCTTATAAATGGCTGAAATCTATAATAAGTATTATTGTATATCATTCCGGGAGCGGCGCATTCAAATAAACTTGCCTCTTCAAGGATAGTAACAACCTTTTCTTCCAAGACGATCGTTGGTTTCAGAAGAAGTTTGGGCTTTGGAGCTTCCAAATATTCCAGTTCTATTCTAAAAACAGCTTCTAAATTTGAAAACTGAAGAGATTCTTCAAGTGATCCCCTATATAGACAAGGTAGCGCCTGCAGGTCTGTTTTAACAGCCATCTCGTAGGACAATGCTAATATCGCGCCCATAGCCTCGACATCAATCAAAGCAACACGTAGGTTGCCTTCATCCGAAACATCCGGAAACCTTGCATAATCAAGAACGAGCTTCAAAATTTGGGAACTTTGGTGATCGAAAGAGGCTAAGGAAAATAAGAACCGCCTATTAGCTATCGAAATCATCTCCCCATATCTAACAGCATCTAAAAACTCTCTAGCATTCGGGACATTTAACGGTTTAGAGCGAAAAGGAAGACGCAAAGCGAGTTGAATTTCCGGATTTCCATCTAATTTTGTGCAAATGACCAATAATTCTGCCTGATCTTGGGCCGTTTCGACTTCCGGCAAGAAAAATGGCGACTGACCTAAAGCCTGAGAAGCCCCGATATATTCTTCAACAAGTTCTTTTTCACATTTTTTACTCTGATGAGCTTTTTCTTTCGTAGCAGCTTCCTTGAAGGTCTTTTTCAATTTTGCCTTGTCTTTTACGCTCACGTCATCAAGATTTGTCTGCTTCGAAAAATCAACAATAAGTTGATCCAAATGAGCTTCTAGATAGAATACGAAGGCACAAAGATGCTGGCAATCATATTTATAGGCGCAGTCGCAATCGGAATCTATAGCAACCGATTCATGTCGATCTATTTCAATTTCGCAATCATAGGCATTATCAAAATTCCCTTTGACACGACATCCTAAGCGGATTTTATCCGACGTAAGGGTGACAATCTTTGCAGAAAGCACCATGCCATTGTCAAAAAGCTCTTTTCCCTCTTTGAGTATTGCAGGGGAGCAATCTCTCTTTAATTTACGAAAATTCAACATTCATTCTCTCTCTAGAATTTATTCTGCTAGATACACACTTTTAATGAATTTCCTAGATCTAGTGCAAGGGAAATTTGGAGTATAAAACTTAAGGACTTGCAATAAAAACGTAAATTAGTTATCATAAGTACCTTAAAGCAAATACGATGCAAGAATATTAATTAATTCCTTGGAAATAATTATTTGAAGTTGCATATATGGGCTAGGCATACAGAGTATGCAAGAGTTTCCCCACCGCTGGTTCTAGATCAAAGTTTCCTCCATTCTTTGGTTTAGAACTGGCATTTTTTTTATATGCTCATAGACACAATCAACAGGATAAGCAGGATCGCAAGCGGCAGGATTAAAAAAGGATAAGAAAGAAAAAGATTTTTTTAATTTCCCTTTCATTTTTTCTTATCCTTTTTTAATCCTGCCACTTGCGATCCTGCTTATCCTGTTATTTCGTTTCTATACGCACCATCCTCCCATTTGGTGGATTTTTTTAGATCCCTGAAGTTTTGTGCTTGCTCAAAAAAGTGGATAGGAATTATACTCCTAACTTTTTAATAGCTGATAGATCAGGCAGTTAAAAAGCGGGTGTAGCTCAGTTGGTAGAGCGTCACCTTCCCAAGGTGAAAGTCGTGAGTTCGAACCTCATTACCCGCTTTTAAAGAAAAAATAGATCGCGGGTGTAGCTCAGTGGTAGAGCGTCACGTTGCCAACGTGAATGTCGTGAGTTCGAACCTCATCACCCGCTAATTCACATAACATTATATGGAAAATTCAATGACGCAAGAATTAAAAAACGACAATATTACTGTAAAAGTCGAAAATAAACCCGGATGCCAGGTACACCTCGAAATTTCGGTTGCTCCTAAGGCTAGCAAAGAAGCCCACTCAAAAGCTGTTAAATCTGTAAACAAAGAAGTTTCCCTCCCCGGTTTCCGCAAAGGAAAAGCCCCCGAAACTATGATCCTCAAACACTACGCCAGCTACGTCAATGACGAATGGAAACAAAATCTCATCCAAACTGCCTTCTCCGAAGCCGTTAAACTCACGAAAATCTACCCCCTCAACGACCACAGCGTGAAAAAACCTAACTTGAAAAATGCCTCTCTCGATGAAGATACCCTTATCACCATCGACTTCGAATCCCATCCTGAAATTTCTTCTGTAGACATGACAAGCTTTGAGATACAAAAGACTGAGCCAAAAGAAGTTACTGAAGAAGCTATTAAAGATTTCCTCAATGAACTCCGCTGGCATTTTGCTGAATGGGAAGACATCACTGACAGACCCGTCCAAGAAGACGATAGCGTCAGCCTGGATATCGAAAATCTCGATAAACCTGGCCATTTCATCTGTAAAGATACCACCTTTAACGTCATTCAAGGGAAGATGGGAGAATGGATGTATAAGCGCGTCATTGGTTTAAAAGCAGGCGAAAGCTTTGAAGCCACTAGCGAGCAGTCTCCAAAAGAAGCAACAGATGCTGAATTTGTTCCAACACGCTGCAAAGTCACCGTTAAAGCCATCAAAAAAGCAAAACTTCCAGAAATCGACGATAAGTTAGCTACCACGATGGGCGCCGAAAATGTTGCCGACCTAGAAAAAAAGGCTAAAGAAAACCTAGAAAAACAAGCCAAAGAAGCGGCATCTGAAAACTACCGTCAGCAATGTGAAAAAAATCTTTTGGACAAATACCCCTTCGATCTTCCGGGATCCTTGGTGCAATCCGAAATAAAGAATAGAACATCCCTCCGTCGTCAAGAACTCGCAAAAATGGGATTATCTGCTTCTGAAGTTGGCGAAACGCTTGATAAAGAGCAGGATTCGATGGTAAGAGAAGTCGATAAAGCACTTCGTACCTTCTTCCTCGTTCGTAAGGTTGCCGAGGAAAATAACATTCAAGTCTCTCAGAATGAGCTTGTTGATGGTTTAATGCAAGAAATGTACAGCTCCCAAACACCTATTGATTTTTCAAAGGATGCCGGTGAAGCCCGTTCCAGAGTCTATGTTAGACTCCTTACTCAAAAAGTAATGGATTTCCTTGTCGACCACTCTAAAGTGGTATAATTGTTGAACCAGAGAGACCACATAGCCTACGGAGCTCAATGAGAGTTCCCTCTCTGTGAACTCGGTACGCTCTGTGGTCTCTGTGGTTCAAAAAATTGTTCTGGTTTGCATAAATAAACGGAACTTGGTACAACTATAAGATAATGTTCAAGTAAAGGATTTCTCATGACAGACAATAAACGACCCGCTAATTCACTCACACCCTACGTCATTGAAGATACAGGACGCGGTGAGCGCTCCATGGATATCTTTTCTAGACTCTTAAAAGATCGGATTATCTTTCTTGGAGAGGACATTTCTGACCACGTAGCCAATATTGTTGTCGCCCAGCTCCTCTTCTTAAGAATGGAAGACCCCAAAAAAGATATCAATATCTACATCAACTCTAATGGCGGTTATATCTCTGCAGGCTTAGCTATTTTTGATGTTCTTAAGTGGCTTCCTTGCACGATTAACACTTACTGTATCGGCCAAGCCTCGTCTATGGGAGCGTTGCTCCTTGCTGCGGGAACCAAAGGCCATCGCTATGCCCTTCCTAACTCCCGAATTATGATTCACCAACCAGCCGGGGGGATCGGTGGCACAGCAGAAGACATTTCGATACAGGCTAAAGAGATCCTTTATCTAAAAACACTTTTAAACAAGATTTATTCGGAATGCACCGGACAAACCGTCGAAAAAATAGCTTTTGATTCGGAAAGGGACTTTTTTATGGGACCCGAAGAAGCCATTAAATATGGTATAATCGATCAAATCATATCACCTAAGTAAGAGAGATAAATATGTCTGACAAGCAAACGCCAGCACCTACAGCAGAAGCCGCTATCTGTTCATTCTGCGGAAGAGGCGAGGATGGGGTAGAAAAACTCATTTCAGGACCTAGCGCCTACATCTGCGATAAATGCGTCAGACTTTGCTCGGGCATCATCGAGAAAAAAAAGACAACTACCGACTTAAATTTTAACGTTTTGAAGCCTAAAGAGATCAAAGAAAAGCTGGATGAATATATCATTGGCCAAGAAAATGCGAAACGAGTGATTTCTGTGGCCGTTTATAATCATTATAAGCGCATTCTAACCATGGGAAAAAAATCGGAAATTGAATTTAGCAAATCAAACGTACTCCTATTTGGACCGACAGGCTCGGGAAAAACGTTGATTGCAAGAACTTTAGCCCATATTTTGGACGTCCCCTTTACGATTGCCGATGCGACGACTCTCACAGAAGCGGGATACGTCGGGGAAGATGTCGAAAATATTGTACTTAGATTATTGCAAGCAGCTGATTATGATGTTGCTAAGACTGAGATGGGTATTATTTATATCGATGAAATCGACAAAATTAACCGTACGACATCGAATGTATCGATCACTCGAGATGTCTCCGGCGAAGGAGTGCAGCAAGCCCTCTTGAAAATCGTCGAAGGAACCATTGCGAACGTGCCGCCTAAAGGGGGCAGAAAGCATCCGAATCAAGAGTACATCAAAGTCAACACAGAAAATATCCTCTTTATTGTCGGCGGAGCTTTTGTCAACTTAGATAAAATCATCGCAAAGCGCTTAGGAAAAGGAGTTATCGGGTTTGGCTCGCAAAATGAAAAAGAGAAAGTTGAAGTCAAACTCCTCAGCAAATCGGAACTCATGCGCCAAGTAGAACCTGAAGATCTCATTCAATACGGCATGATACCTGAGTTCGTTGGACGATTCCATAGCATTGCGAACTGCAATGAACTTGCAGTAGAAGATTTAATCTCGATTCTGACCGAACCAAAGAACGCAGTCGTGAAGCAATTTATAGAAATGTTTAAAAATGAAGGCGTTAAATTGACATTCACCGATGATGCTCTTAAAGCCATCGCAGAAAAAGCAATTATTGCAGGCACCGGAGCCCGCGCATTGAGGATGATTTTGGAATCTATGATGCGTGATCTGATGTTTGATGTTCCCTCTGACGACACCATTGAAGAAATTTTGGTGGATAAGGAGTGTGTCACCGAGAACCGGGAGCCTCAGATCAAACGCTCCTCAAAAGCCAAGAAAATAGCCTAAAACTATGGAAACGGTAAGCAGGCTCAATTTAAAAGAGTTAAAGCCTGAAGACCGTGAAGTATTAGAACTTTTCACAGAACCTAAGTACCGTTGCTGTTTCGATGGTAAAGACCCTTACAAGATTCCCAATACCCCCATCGTGGCAGTGGGAGCTCCAAATGTAGGACTTGCCCTTGCTAGCATTCATACCGAAATGAATTTCGCTATCATTCATTCTTTAGAAACAAAGAACGGGACGGAAAAGGAATATCATGCAATTTTTGATGTGCTGGAAAAGGAGTTAGTCCAGGCTAAAGCCTACACGGCCTCTTTCAGGTTCTATGATGAGGGGAAGAAAAGCAATGTGCTTTGGAAGGTCTTAAAAGAACGCCAATGGTCGGAGCCCGAACTCCATACAATAAAATACTTTCTGGGATATACTTTTAATCCCCCGTGGCTGAATAAAACGTCCCCATTTCCGAAAGGATTTACGGAATTCCCCTGGAAAAGGCTTAAACCGAAAGACAAATTAGAGCTTATGCACAGGGTGGAGCAGCTCCGTGTACCGACGTATGTATCACCATTTGGCGAGGATGAGAAGATCATTGAGCCCTTGAACAGTTTTGGGCTTCGACATAAGAAGAAGGTTATTGGTTGGATGGTGACGCATCGTGTGGCCCCTGACACCATTTCCTATGCGTTTCTTTATATTGAACCGGAATACAAGTATAAAGGGTACGCGATACGTCTTTTAGCGGATGCGATCAATATACAGAAGCGTTCGAAAGTAACGCATGCCGTATTTGAGATTAACATTGATCAATCGGATCCGGCGTGGCTGATGTTTATTGAAAGGCGTTTAGCTCCTTATGCCGAAGATGTCGCCAAGATCTATAATTCCTGGAAGACCCTCAAAGAAATCTAACGCGGAGGCGCGGGGACGCGGGGACGCGGAGAGAAAGAATTAGGATAAGATCGTTCTTTATTATTCCCCTCCGCGTCCCTGTGTCTCCGCGCCTCCGCGTTAATATCGCTCAATGTCAGCATTTTTATTTGCTGATTTTGAGGAAATTTCTTTCTCGGGGGGCCTCTAGAGATATCATTTCATCGGATAATAATTTCATGAATTTTACGTACATCGCATTTTTATCTGTAAATTCAATTTTTCCGTAAATTCCATTTTCTTGGGCGAAGGTCCATTCTACCGATAACTCTGTCGATCGATGGATTGTAATGGAATATTTTTTGCTATGCTCATTCAGACATAATACCGAAAGAAAAGGTCGATTTGCAAAGTCCCTACCCCTCATTAAAGGAGCTGTCAACATCTTACTATCGATCCTAAGGGGCTGATCACCGCCACATA
This sequence comes from Waddliaceae bacterium, assembly GCA_963822595.1. Classification (GTDB taxonomy): domain Bacteria; phylum Chlamydiota; class Chlamydiia; order Chlamydiales; family Waddliaceae; genus CAVRUH01. The sequence goes on from CAWGIG010000001.1 coordinate 630,139, forward strand.
ACCTGGGAATGAAATTACTGATATAATGCAAATCTAAAACAGGGACCCTTATTAATCGACACACCCCGATTTCTTCTAACAACTCCTTTGGATAATTTTTCCGGATTTGCTCCACACATCTTTGAATCTCTATTTTCGATCTTTCGTTTTCTCCCACAGGAATACTCAGCTCACGAGCAAAATTTCTCCAAAGATAGCCAGCCTGTGATCGAAACACTTTACTTACTTGTTCGAGAGTCGAAATCATCTGGATGCGCAACTCAATATTTTCAGACTTCACCGTGAACTTCAAAAGACAGTACAGACTTGTAGAGTCTAATTCCGAAATATTAGAAATCATAATGATAACGCTTTCTTAAAGTTTGATAAATATGCTGATACTGATTTTCGTTTTGCACCATATTCACCCGACCACTTTGCACGTTTCGAAGCTGAAGGACCGTACTTTTAACATTTATCATGGCGGGAATCCCCTCTGCAAGGGCTTTATCAATAACAAAACTCAAATGATGTTCTGCAATAAAGGTTCCAGTCCTCCCTATACCTGCGCTGCAATGGACGAGGATCGGTTTGTCCATTAATTCCGAACGGAGCACGTTAGTATCGTCGATCATTTTATTCACGAGATCAAGATTAGCAATTCCTTGATCTGCCCACTTTTCATATTTGAGTTGATGGACAATTTTGGCTTCATTGTCCTTAGTTATTTTGAATGTTCTCAGAGTTAGCCCTTCCTCCTCCTTTGAAGCAGATCCGGCATACCGAACCTGTTCAGAAACACATTCGACGCCAACATCTCCAAATTTGACTCTCCGATAGCCACATTCAGGCCAATACTTGCCGCATTTTTCCTTATCCCTCTCTTTGAGGTCCGTAACCATGACAATGACAGGAACATTTTCTTGCCAAACCATTTCCCAGAACTCATCAAATGTATGATGATTATATTCCTGAATAGGCCCTTGAGCGCAAATGTAGGTGGCTCCTTCCGGTACGGTCACTCGGCTTGCATTAATGTATTGACCGCTATTCAATTTTATCCGATTTTCATTGAAAGGAAGAACATCCGAGTAGCGATTGCCTTTTTTATTTTTAGCTTCTGCCGTCAAAAAATCAAAAGTTGACTTTTTGATTTGTGGGATTGTTTTAAATTCTTCCACAGGATTTTCAACATCTAAGCCTAGAACTTTTAAATTCTGAAGAGTCTCAATAAGATTAATGGGAACTTGATTTTCATTAATATAATCAAGGATGAGTTCATCAAGGGTATTGTATTGGAGCTTTTTAACAGCGGGATTTTGAATGATATTTTTTTGAGTGTCATAAATGAATCTTACATGTTGAACACCATCGTCGGTAGCATAGGATAGAATGAAGGCATTTTCATCTGAGGGATCGAGACGAAAAAGAAAACCTTTAACCCCTTTTTCATCCAAGTTATTCAATTTTTGTTCAGCAACTGCTAGATCCAAATTAGGAATAAAGGCGTTTGTAGCAAAGAGTAAATTCCACACCAAAAAACTTATCGAAGAATTCCAGCAACGAGGGCCGCAATGAATAATGCCTTTTTCACCAACCATGACTCGTACTCTTTCAATTTCTCCATGTTCTTTAACATAATTCAAATCAAATAAATTCTCATATTTTGTGCCGCGGAGAAGGCGTGTCCCTTTAATCCTTTTACGCAAGGCAGGGCTCACTTCGCCTTTTGTTATGTTTTTGTATTCCGGACAACGCTTTAATTCTTCAATAGCTTCTAATCTTGGTAAATCCTTTGGTTTCTCGTAATCATCTGCATCCGATAAGAACCAACACCCGGATTGGCTTAAGCTTAATTCACTTGATCTATTTGGTACATCCATTCAACAAACACCCTAAGAAAGAATTAAGTATATACTATAACACAAAAGATTTAAAATGTTATATATTATTTTTTTTATTTTCATGCTATATAAATTGCTTTTATATAAAAAAATATAATGTTTTATTGCGTTTTTTTAGTATTTGATGTATAATAGACTTTTTAATTATTGATTTTTACATTTTATGTCTATTATTACAACAAACACATCTATAATATATCACGGAGAAAATCATCCCATTATGGGTATGACCGAAACAATATCCCCTGAAAACACATCACTTCTTGATATTTTTCCCGTAGCCAAGGTACCTCTTCAACCTTCCGAGATTCTTATAAATCTAAAAAAATATCTAAGCTTCCTCATGATGGCCCAAGAAGCCTTAGACAAATTTGAAAAACGTATCATGCACTTCTTTGATCCTTTAGTCGGCGAGAACGCCTGTCAAGTCAGGGCGGCTATGTTCGCTGAAATGATCAACAAAGAGGGTATGGATGAACATCTTATATCAACCCAGAAGCACCTAGCAGATCATGCTGACAAGATGAAGGATCTTCTCGCTCATCTCAATATTAAATCTCTAAACGTTGACACTTTTAAATCTTTCCTAGAAAAAAATAATGCATTTATAGAAATTTCTGTAGAAATTTCTGTGATCATTTCGTCATTTATTCTATCTGAAACGAGGATCGTTGAATACAAACCTGTAGACTTTGGGATCCCATGCCGCTACGAAAGCAATCCTCATAAAATTTTTGCTAAGAGAAAAGGTTTAAGCCTTGGATTTGCGTTTGACATTATCAAAATAGCTCAAGCTAAACTCTCAGAATTTTCTGTGAATTATGTACAACGTCTTGCCCTTCAATTACCCCTAAGTCAGGAAGAGAGAACCGCATCTAGGCAAGTTTTTGGTGATTTTGTAAAAATAGATGAGCGCCAACGTAAATTTACCGCCTTTTTCCCAACTCTTGGTCTGATTCTTAAAGAATTACATAGATCTGGCATACCCGTGATTTTAAAAGTAAAGCAGTATGTAAAAGGACAATCTCACCCGTACGGGATGGTTTCACTCGTATTTGGAAATCAAGGCAAAGATGACTATTGCTCCCTGACCCCTTATGAAGGCTTATGTAAAAAAGGTGCTATGTTTATTCACACAATAAGTATCACAGAAAGGGGGCAAAGTGCGAAAGAACTCGAAGAAAAAATATTGAGGCATAACATCACAGATCTCATTTTAAGCGCCGCTGCTGATCATCCGGCATATGGTTTTGATAAGAAATTGCGTCCTGAAGATCCCCTATGCGATAAATATCGCGACCTTGCTCATGAATGGGGAACATGTCGCAGCAATCCAAGCTTATTTATGGTAGAACACATCTGTTACGATGTCATCGAGATCGACAGTAAAGGGAGTATAGTGGAATCCGTCTATATCTCTATTAAACAGAAAGTCCAACAGTTATTTGATACTATTGCCGATATAGGAAATTTCATCGAACCACTATTAGGTCTTAGATGGATAGTCAAAAACCCTGGATCAGTAACTATCGAAAATCTAATGGATGATGATAATTTAAAGAATGACGCTACAATATATGCCTGTGAACGTAGATATACTCCCGAAGGTCGTATATATAGAAAATTTAAAGTGAAAATCTTTTGAAAGTATCTGGCTGGAATTTGATCTGAGACCAAATCAACACTCATTTTAAATATTGCAATTTATTACTATTTATTGTATAATATATTATTATGTTTCCTATTAATACAAGTTATGTTAATCACGGAGAAAATCATCCCTTTATAGGCATGACCAAAACAATATCCCCTGAAAACACCTCACTTCTGGATATTTTTCCTGTAGCTAAAGTACCTCTTCAACCTTCCGAGATTCTGATAAATCTAAAAAAATATCTAAGCTTTCTCATGATGGCCCAAGAAGCTTTAGACAAATTTGAAAAACGTATCATGCACTTCTTTGATCCTTTAGTCGGCGAGAACGCCTGTCAAGTCAGAGCTGCTATGTTCGCTGAAATAATCAACAAAGAGGGTATGGATGAACATCTTATATCTACCCAGAAGCACCTAGCAGATCATGCTGACAAGATGAAGGAGCTTCTCGCTCATCTCAATATTAAATCTCTAAACGTTGACACTTTTAAATCTTTCCTAGAAAAAAATAATGCTTTTCTTGAAATTTCTGTAGAAATTTCTGTGATCATTTCGTCGTTTATTCTATCTGAAACGAGGGTCGTTGAATACAAACCTGTAGACTTTGGGATCCCATGCCGCTACGAAAGCAATCCTCATAAAATTTTTGCCAAGAGGAAAAGTTTATCCCTTGGATTTGCGTTTGACATTATCAAAATAGCTCAAGCTAAACTCTCAGAATTTTCTGTGAATTATATACAGCGTCTTGCCCTTCAGTTACCCTTAAGTCAAGAAGAGAGAACTGCATCTAGGCAAGTTTTTGGTGATTTTGTGAAATTAGATGATCGCCAACGTAAATTTACCGCTTTTTTCCCAACTCTAGGTCTAGTTCTTAAGGAATTGCATAGAATTGGTATTCCCATAATTTTAAAAATAAAGCAGTACGTAAAAGGACAATCTCAACCTTACGGGATGGTTTCGCTCGTATTTGGAAATCAAGGGAAAGATGACTATTGTTCTCTCAGCCCTGATGAAGGATTATGTAAAAAAGGGGCTATGTTTATTCACACAATAAGTATCACAGAAAGCAAGCAAGATGCGAAAGAACTCGAAGAAAAAATATTGAAGCATAAAATCACAGATCTCATGCTAAGCGCCGCTGCTGATCATCCGGCATATGGTTTCGATAAGAAATTGCGTCCTGAAGATCCCCTATGCGATAAATATCGCGACCTTGCTCATGAATGGGGAACATGTCGCAGCAATCCAAGTTTATTTATGGTAGAACACATCTGTTACGATGTCATCGAGATAGACAATAAAGGGAAGATAGTGGAAACCATCTACGTCTCTAATAAACAGACAGCACAACAATTATATGATACTATTGCAGATATAGGTAATTTCATCGCGCCTAGATTACGTCTTAGCGCTAAAGGTAAATCCGTTCCAACAGCTACTATCAAAGATAATAAATTCGTCGATCTAACCATAAATGAGACAAGATTGAAAGATAGGGATCGGGTATATGCCTGCGAATTTCGATCTAATCCCACTCATCGTATCTACGATACAAAAGCAATTAATCTGAGAATCTTCGTATAATTTATTTATTACTAAGAGCCTCGAGCCCTGGGAGGGTGCCGAATTCAATGAATTCCAGCGAAGCACCGCCACCGGTAGATAGATGCGAAATCTTATGGGCTAGATTAGCATGCTGTATCGCAGAGACAGAATCCCCTCCGCCCACGATAGTGGTTCCGGGGAGATTTGCGACCGATTCAGCAATGGCGTAAGTTCCTTTTGCAAAATTGGAATATTCAAATATACCTAAGGGTCCATTCCAAAAGACCGTTTTAGCAATATTGATTTGGCTTGTGAACTCTTGGATGGTTGAAGGGCCGATATCGACCCCTTGAAAACCGGGAGGAATCCCCTCTTCGCTTGTTACAATACGTGTTTGAGCATTATTAGAAACTTGAGCGGCTATCAAATGATCTACCGGCAATTGTAAAGTTACTCCTGCTTTTTTGAAACTCTGCAGGACATCTTTAGCAGTATCTAGAAGATCATTTTCGACGATTGAGTTCCCGACATTCTTGCCTTGAGCTTTTAAGAAGGTATAGGCCATTCCTCCGCCGATGAGGAGGCAGTCCACTTTTTTTAAAAGAGACTTGATCACCCCCAGTTTTGTTGAAACTTTGGCCCCACCGATAATGGCAATAAAAGGCCGACGAGGGGTGGTGAAAGTATCTCGAAGGAATTTGATTTCCTTTTCGATTAAAAATCCCATCGCGGACTTATCAGGAAAGTATTGTGTGATGGTTGCGGTCGAGCTGTGAGCTCTGTGAGCCGTTCCGAAGGCATCATTCACATAACAGTCGCCTAATTTTGCCAGTTTTTGAGCAAAGGAAGGATCCTTTTCGGGGTGCTCTTCGGCATCGTAAAACCTGAGATTTTCTAATAGGATCACATAGCCCGGTTTCATCCCTTTGATGAGATTTTCTACTTTTTCTCCGATGCAATCCGCCGCCATGAGAACAGGCTTGTCAAGGAATCGGGAAAGAACTTGAGCGCAGGGAGCCAATGACATTTCTAAGACCGCTTTTCCTTTTGGCCTGCCTAGGTGACTCATGAGGATCGGATACCCCCCTTTTTCGAGAACGTATTTTATTGTAGGAACGGCAGCTGCGATGCGAGAGGTATCTGTAATATTTCCTGATTTATCGAGGGGAACATTAAAATCTACGCGAATGAGAACTTTTTTTCCTTTGAGATCGAGATCCGTGACCACCTTTTTTTGCATATAAAATCCTTTTTGATGCTAATGTAAAACATATGTACCCTGGTGTCAAGAATTCGAGGTGTAGCCGATGAAAATAAATGATGGTTCCCACCATTATTTGAAAGAGAAGATTAAGCGTGAAAGCCTTTCGGACCATCCGATAGATCTCTTTCAAAAGTGGTTTATTGAAGCTGAAGCTACACAAGAAATTGAAGTGAATGCCATGTCACTGGCAACAGCGACGAAAGACGGTAAGCCCTCGTGCCGTACGGTGCTTCTGAAGTTCTTTGACAAAAACGGGCTTATTTTTTTTACCAATTATGATAGTCGCAAGGTAAAGAACTCATCGAGAATCCGCAGGCAACCGTCGTATTTTTTTGGCGGAAGTTGATGAGGCAGGTCACATGCGAGGGAATAGTGGAAAAGACTACCCTCACCGAGTCGAATAGTTATTTCGTGAAGAGGCCAAGAGGGAGTCAATTGGGCGCTTGGGCATCTAAGCAGGGAAGTGTTATTCCATCGCGAGAGTATTTAGAAGAAAGCTTCCATCAATTCGATGAGAAGTTTAAAGACAGTGAGATTACGGCGCCGCCCTATTGGGGAGGTTTCCGTCTCGTTCCGCGCCGTTTTGAATTCTGGCAAGGCATGCAAAACCGGATGCACGACAGGTTTCAGTATTTGTTAATGGAAGATGGGGCATGGAAAATCGACAGGCTTTCGCCATAGTATAAAGAAACTCTGATTTCAAAACACGGAGTTCACAGAGAACACAGAGAGTAAGAAGTTATACCAGATGCTTAAAACTGAGATCATTTTAGTAGATAGAGAAAAAAACATGGGTGAAATTAAAATGTATCTTTTAACTACCCACTCTCTTTGGCAGAATTATTAGATTCTTTTTAGCAGTTGAAGTATGTCGGTTATCGTATAACTAATAAATTCTGCTTAAAAACAAAATTCATTTCTCAATAAAATGATCTCAGTTTCAAGCATTTGCTCCAAATTCTTGCCCTGTGTTCTCCGTGAACTCTGTGTTTTAAAATCAGTTTGGCTATAAAAATAATTTTAATTTTACAGCATTGGGTGCTCGACGTAAAACACGTCGAGCTACGTACCATAGCTTAAACAGAAGTCAAAATATTAAGCTTTTGTCTTTGTCTTTTTTTTGCGACGGACGTTGCCGAAAGAACCTTTGAAAATTTTACCTTGCTTTGTTTTTTTGTCGCCTCTACCCATATAACTCTCCTATAAGATTTTTGTTAATACCGAAATGAATTCAAAATTTGGCTCTAGGGCTTCGTCAAAGCTCCCGGGGTTGAACGATCGTAAATCACCTTGTATTGATTAATACTAGGTGATTTACGATCGTTGAACCGCGGGGTTTTCACGAAGTCCTAGAGCCAAATTTTGAATTTACTTCGGTTTATATTATATTCTAATTAACATTTATTTTCAATTAACAGATTTTCAAAAGGAGAACTCGTAAATGAATCCCCCTTTTTCCTCTTTTTAACTCCGTTCGCAAAGAATGAAAAAGAAGTCCTTTAAAATCCTTGTTCGCAGTTCCCAACGCAAATAATCCAATGGCAACTCCTAAAGGCCTCCCCTTATGCTTCCCTAATGGCATTTCCTTAAGATAAATAGGTCGCGATAACACATCCAACAACTTCTCGACGGTGCCGTAAGACTTTGATAAACGCCTAAAGAGCTCAATATTGACAATCACATCGCTCATCGCGCGGTGAGCCACTTCCTCATCTATATTAAAATGCTTCCTTAGCTGCACCAACGAATTCGAAGGACTTTCCCCATAAAGACGAGCCATTCGGAGTGTATCAATATAAACATTATTTCGAATCGTGCAGGGAATTTCCTCTCTGGCTGCTGCGCGCGCGATCATATCAATATCGTAATAAATACTATGCCCGATAATAATGCTTTGTCCTATAAATGTCAGAAAATCGGCGAGGATTTCTCGAATGCAGGGTTTTCCAACGATCATATCGTTTGTAATGTGATGGATTTCAATAGATTCGTTAGGGATCAATCTTTCGGGATTTATAAGTGTTTGATACTCACCATAAGGGGTGGTTGCGTCAAATTTCATGGCTGCAACTTCAATAATCCGATCGTGATCGACATCCAATCCTGTGGTTTCACAATCAAAGCAGATAAATTTTTGTTTATCTATTTGAGTCATTCTTCTCCTTTTAAGGCGTCATTAAGTATCGCCATTAATTCTGACCGACCTTGATTTTTCAAAACTGAATAATGCAAATGGTGTAAATTCCCCGCCGGAAACGCCTGCAAGATACGAGCGGTGAAATCTCGTTTTTCCTTATGATTCACCTTGTCTGTCTTGGTCAAAATTAACAATAATGCCAAATTGTGGTGGACTGCCCACTCAATGAGTTGAAAGTCTTCTTCATTAGGAACGCGACGAATATCGAATAGAAAGAGAACCATTTTAAGGGTTTCTTCTGTTCAAAAAGTAGTTCTGGACCATAGGTCCCCACTCTTTTCACTTCAAGGGGGACTTTTGCGAAACCATATCCGGGGAGGTCTACGAAAGCGATGGAGTCATCTGCAACGAAAAAGTTAATAGCTTGCGTTTTTCCGGGGGTTGCCGAAGTTTTTACAAGTCCTTTTACATGAAACAGATGATTCAAAAGACTCGATTTACCCACATTGGATCGTCCTGCGACAGCTACCTCAGGAAGTTCATTTCCCGATAGATCTCTGAGCGTGGGGAAATCCTTTGGGAGAATTGCCGTCTTTACAAATCTTGCTTTCTTAAATTGATATTTCGCCATTTATATTAATCTGCCGGCTGGTTTCCCCACAATGGGCCATCTCTATCCGAATAATTTGAGATGGTAATAGCGAATGAATCCTTTCCGACCATTCAATACAGCTGATGCCCTGACTAAAGAGCATTTCATCAAATCCTAAACTCAAAAATTGCCGGGGATCCGTCAAACGATAGAGGTCAAAGTGATAAACTTTGACGTCTCCGTCATAGATATTCAAATAAACAAAGGTAGGGCTCGATACAATATCTTCCGAACACCCCGTAACTCCCCTTACAAGCCCCTTTATCAACGTTGTCTTTCCGGCCGCGAGGTCTCCGTAGAAACATAAAATGCTCCCGGGAGACAGTTTTTTTCCCGATCCGGTACCCTAACTCTCTTGTTTCCTCTTCTGAGTTTGTAACTATTCTAACCAATGTTCTACGATGGGTTGAAATTCTCTTATTTCGGCCATGGATTCGACGAAATCAGTAATTTTCTCTTCTACGAGTTGTTTTTGGATCAAATCGAGGAATTTTTCTTCGATTTTAAACTTATCTTGATTCTGTACTTCATCTAGGGACATGGGTTTGAGGTAGTTTTTCTTAAAGTCTCTAATGACAGCTTCTTTGGTATTAAACAATTTGCCGCTGAGGACAGAGGAGTAAACCACTTTTTTGATCGGTTCTTTGATTTTCATTTTACCGATATAGCTTTTGATGACATCTTCGTCTTCGGAGACGAAGAAACGTTTTACAGGGAGTCCGCCTTGTCTTTCTTTATTTTCAGGGCATCTTGAGACCCAGTTGTAGATAGCATCTTGGGGGTTAGGATGGGTGTTATCCCCGAAGACCTTTCCTGTGAATGGGCATATGTAGATTTTTTTTGTTTGATCATTGACACTATCTTCACCAAAACTGATTTTAATTTCAGTTTCATGCCATAATTTTCCCTCTTTTTCAAGGGCGGTTGCAGCCTCTTCAGCACTTTGGTAGATAATCTTATCCCTAGGGAATAAGACAGGTTGCAGATTAAACTTCTTTTCTATAAAAAAAAGGTAAGTGCTAATGAGCTCTGCAGGCCGATTTTCAGTAAGAAATTTTTCGAGAAATTGCTTATTTTCTTCGGAGATGATAACTTTCGACATACTGACCCCTCTTCGAGCTACAAATTATTGGAAATTAAAGAATACTGCCTGTAAGGATAACTTAAAGTACTAATTAAATCCAGTTTTTTTTAGAATGTTAGACACAAAAAAGGAAGTACAGGTCGCCCCATGTTAACTGTTAATGAAATACTGATAAACGGATACGAAAAAGTCTTAGAAATTTTAGACCCTCCAGCCGGCCTTCACGGCTTCATAGCCGTCCATAATACCCGACTAGGCCCCGCCCTTGGCGGAACCCGCATTTTCCCTTATAACACGCGAGAAGAAGCCTTATCTGATGTTTTAAGGCTAGCTAAAGGCATGACCTATAAGTCAGCCCTTGTCGAAGACGGATTAGGCGGGGGTAAAAGCGTGATTATTGCCGATCCAGGAAAGGACAAGACCGAACAGCTTCTGATGTCTTTTGGGGAAGCGCTCAATTTATTTAAAGGAAGTTACATTACTGCGGAAGATGTCGGGACAAACATGGAAGATATGATGATTATCCGCCGAGTTAGTCCTTATGTTTCAGCTCTTCCGATGCAGCATAGCAGCGGGGATCCTAGCCGTTTCACTGCCTGGGGAACTTTTCAAGGGATGAGGGCCATTGCCCAGAAAGTATGGGGAAGTAGCAGCTTAAAGGGTAAAAAGGTCTTAATTCAGGGCATTGGAAGTGTAGGCAAGACACTGACTCAACTTCTTTTTTGGGAGGAAGCTGAGCTTTTTATATCCGATATAGATTCTGACAAGGTACAAGCATTGGCCTTTGAAGTTGGGGCGACAATTGTGCCACCTGACAAAGTTTACGAGGTAGATTGCGATATTTTTTCCCCTTGCGCCATGGGAGGAATCCTCAATGAAAGAACAATTCCCCTCATGAAATGGAAAGTTGTAGCGGGATCAGCGAACAATCAGTTGCAGACAGAGGAAGACGGAAAGAGGTTGCAAGAAAGAGGGATTTTCTATGCTCCGGATTTCGTCATTAATGCGGGTGGGATCATCAATGCGGCTTCTGAATTCGAACCGGGCGGATACAACCCGAAAGTATCGCGAGATCGGGTGAATCGAATCCCTGAAACTCTATCAGAAATCATAGTTAGGGCTGAAATTGAAGGGAAAAGCACCAGTCAGGTAGCGAATGAGTTAGCTGAATATAAGCTCAAAATGGGAATTGGCATGAGAACAACCCCTATTGAATTTTTCAATTAAGCATAATTCTTGCATCTTTTTTAATATTTATTTGTTATGATATGTAACAAATAAACAAATAAAGATGAAAGACATGAATTATCTATCTATAGAATTTTCTAGAAGCTTCAATATCGAAGAAAAAGCTGATATGGGCGAAAAAATGGCTACTATCGGGCTTGGATTACTTCGCATTGGTTTTGGAAAGACGGTTAGAGTTAGAAAAATCGAATTGATCAATGGAGAAGACGAAGTCTTTTTCGAAAAAAATGAGTCGCCTGTAAACCAAAGAATTGTAGCTATTGCCTTGGCCATTCTTCTCCTTCCTCTCACAGCATTACTTGCAGGAATGGGTTTGGTTGGAATAGCTCTTTCGAAGAGTTATAAAAATTTAGTTTCTCAGATTCATGCAAATACTCCAGAAGCAAGAAATAAGATTATCGAAATAGAAATTCAAAAGAAGATCAAAAATTCGGATTTAAAAAATCGTAAGATCAAATTAAGTTCCAAAGATCAGTTTGTCGTTTATAATCGCAAAACAGAAAAGTATGTTTATATTGCGAAGGCACCTCCCATTAAAAATCTCGTCATCAGTGGCGGTGGAGCAAAAGGTGTGATTCTCCCTGGAATATTAAGAGGCTTTGAAAAGCATCCCTTCATAGAAAAACTTGATTATTTATCAGGATCCTCTGTGGGAGCCATTACGGCAGCTCTGATCGCCACAGGAATAACAGCTGAGAGATTTAACGAAGCTAGTAAAAATGTAAATTTTGAAGATCTACTCGGAAAAGGATTTGGTCCTGTTTTCAAATGCGGCACTCCTCTCGTTAACTTCTTGAGACGACACATGCAGGAATCCATTAGAAAATGTTTAGAAGATAAATATGGGGATTTAAACAACCTGGTTGAGTCGGGAAGTGAGAAAGAACGTGAGAATATTCAAAAGGTTTTGAATGTCCTTAAGATCCCTTATGATGAAAATGGGGAAAACGAAGCAATTGTGATTACTTTTTCGATGCTGCGAAGTTTACATGTTTTAGATCCTGTTCATTTCAAAGATTTAACAGTGACAGCGCTCTGTCGCGAAACGGGAGAGACGGAATATTTTGATGCGGATAATCAACCTGATCTTGATATTGCTACAGCCTGTCGCGCTTCGGCATCTTTACCTATTATTATGGAACCTGTGCAGATCGGAGATAAGACCTACTCAGATGGAGGATATTTAGACAACATACCCGTTAAGCCGATGCAGAACAAACAAGGAGAGGGACTCGAAAACAAAGGTGAAAAGGGACAAAATTTACAAACCTTAGCGCTAGTTTTTGATGAGGCCGACCGACGTGCTGACGAACAATCTCCGTTTTTTAATTACACGACCAAAGAATATACGGTGTATTATCCATCGGTAAATGACAGCATAATCATTGATATATTCGCGAAGATTTTTGGGGGAATTTTCTCTGAGAAAAAACATACCGAAGCGAAGGAAGGAAAAACGGAAGAAATTCGGAAGTATTATGTGCAGCGTAACATTCCTTTGTTGGTGCCTGTAGATACCACCGCTTTCAAGCTGGCGAAGGATAAAGAAGATGAGTATACGATGGCCGGTGAAAAACTAGCGGATGAGTATCTTACCATTCACAAAAATGAGTTGATATACCGGACCTTTGATAGTCTGGATGATTTAGTGAATTACGTTCCCGAAGATATTAGAGAAGAAATCCTTCAGAAAAGGGACAAGCTCAAGCCTTAATACTCTAGACTACTTAACAAGATCGTAAACTTCTTCAGGCATATGAATGCCATAACAAGCCTTGACAGCAAGCTTGTATTTATTGTCCTGTGAGGCCAAATGATTCATACAAATTTCCTTTAATCTTTCACTTTGCAACTCAATAGCAAGTTCATAGGCTAATCTAAAGCTTGCAGCGGTGTTCAAGACATTTTTAAAGTAACTAATACATTTTTCATGTATTTCATTCCATCCTTTGACTAGTGGCCAAAGCTTCTTAAAGTGATCGAGAGATTCTATTTTTGATAACCCTGTCAATAAAATTGCCCTTTTTCTAAGGGATGCAAACATAGGTTTATTTGGAATTTTTTTCGCAAACCAACTTATTAAGTCTATTTTTGAGAGTTTACCCGTTCTAAATCTTTTAATCATTTTAGTTCCAATCATTTCAGTAAGATCATCTAAACCATAATAATCTGCCGTGTTTGCTAAGCCATCAAGACTTTGCGGATCATTAGGTAATTGACTCATACCTTTTAAAATGTCGAAACATTGGATCAGATTCGAATGTTTGTCTTCAACTTCTATGACACTCGCGCCACTTCCCTCAATACATTTCTTTACAATTTCACTTTTTTGTGTAATCCAATTTATAGGATATATAACATCATGACCATCGGAAAACCTTAACTTGACAGTCTCTTGTTCAGAATCATTAAGTCCGGCAATGTCATCTAAAGCTTTGATTAACTGTAATTTATTTGGATCGTTTTTTTTGCAAATTCTATGTCTAACAGTATCGAGAACCTCTGTATTTTCAAGTGCATCTCTAAATACGCCTCTTTTCACAATGGCATCCATCCGTTTTTCACTTTTTAAATCCTCGAAATCGAGTATCAATCGCCAGTTCTCATGTGCCTTCAAATTAACATTCGGGATAATAAGGTTTTTAAAGTTCTTCTTACTTAAAATACTTTCAGTATTTTTTAATTGATCAAAATTCATTTTCTCAACAAACAGCGCTCTTACATTCATGTCACATTTTTCCATGAGCATAAGTAAATCATCCATTTGTATGAGAGATTGATCCCTATCATCTTGTGTGGGATAAAGAAACTCGATCTCATTCTTCATGTTTTTATAGGGCCGAACTGTAATGCGATCCAGCAAGGCGTTTATCGGGAGCATTACTAAGACTGCTATAGCCATAATTCCTTGACCGATCGGTACTATTCCAAATGTTCCTACTATTACTATTGCTAATACAGTCCATGCTGATGAAGCCGTCACAAGTAGAAAACCCACTGTAAATATAGAGTAAGCGATTAACGCTATAGCAGTAACAAGGCCAAGACTCGCTACAATATTATTGTTTCTTCGTTTTAGTTGATCTATTGGATTTTTGGTAGTTTTAGAAATATTTGCTACGGGTGTACCTGATTCTGTAATAATTGAAAGCGCTTGACCAGCAGTTAATCCATTGACGTTCATGTTAAATTCCCCCTAGTTGTTGTCTTATAAGCGCAGCCTGACGTCCATCAGTTGAAGCTGCTTGGTTCTGCCGTAATGGACGTTGCTGAAGCTGTTGCAGTCTGGAATTTCTTTTTTCATAGAGTTCGTAAGCATTTTTACCAAGCTTTCCAAGACTTAGCCCCAGATTAATAGTCGCACTTAAGATAGCTGCAGGACCAAAGATCGGTAATACGATAGATACGACTAAAAAGGCAACAGCGATAACAACTGCGGCGGAAGCATCGACTACTTTTTTAATTTCATCTTTAATGATGAAATATTTAGATGTATTCAAGATGAGATCATCCAGAAGCTTATTGATCACCCAAGCTTTTCCAATATTTAATGCGGCAACTCCCAATCCGAGACCTAAGTCAATCGCACCGCTAGCTAACCCTGCGAGTCCTGAACCAATCGTGGCGTAAAAAATATTTATAAATAAGGGTATAGTTATCGTCATGACTTTTTTGGCCACGAGAGCACCCTTCTCATAGTCTGTTTTGTTACCCATCCAGATACTAATATCAGGCTC
Source organism: Waddliaceae bacterium (assembly GCA_963822595.1). Classification (GTDB taxonomy): domain Bacteria; phylum Chlamydiota; class Chlamydiia; order Chlamydiales; family Waddliaceae; genus CAVRUH01. Next base: position 645,342 of record CAWGIG010000001.1, read on the forward strand.
TAGTATACGATCTTTTATCATACTCCAGGCCGAATCAGTCGCTCCTTGTAAAAATCCACCTATCATAACCAACCACTATCCTTTTAAATAATTGCGATTTAACAACAAATCATATTATTATAAAATTAATAATTTATCAAGAATTTATTAAGATTACGTAAAGTATGCCATGGGCCAAAACCAATGGTGTTGTATACAAACTGATTTTAAAACACAGAGTTCACAGAGAACACAGAGAGTAAGAAGTTATACCCGATGCTAAACACTGAGATCATTTTAGTAAATAGAGAAAAAAAAACATGGATGAAATTAAAGTGCCTGTTAATAATTGAAAAGTTCGTTTATCAATAAACTGATCTCAGTTTCAAGCATCTGGTTCAAATTCTTACTCTCTGTGTTCTCTGTGAACTCTGTGTTTTAAAATCAGTTTGTATGTAACAACCTCAAGAATTTTGGAAACAATTAAATTTACTGAAATGAAATGAGTCTGGTAGGATACTCTCATGAATACTATCTCTCTTCGTGATCATCCTATTATCATTGGAATCGCTTGCTCCACTACAGGAAAAAGGGTTGGCGACTTTGAGCCTATTGCCATTGCCTTACAAATAATAGAGGCATCTACAGGGAATGTCCTCGATACCTACAGCTCTTATATCAAAATCACTGAAGAGGCCTGGAATGCTCGGGATCTAAGATCCGAATTTAAACATCGCATCACCTGGGAAACCCTTGAATCCGAAGGCCAAGATTTAGAACAAGTTCAATCGCAAATCGTCGATTTTCTAATAAGAAACGATGTCTTTCACAATGCCTTTTTTGTTTCGTTTAATATACAGTTCCAATGTAATTTTTTGAGGAAAATTCTTGGAGACAATCTGCTTGAAGATCCTAAACCAGGGATACTCTCTAACCTCCTAGAGCAATCGATCGGATCGAAAAAGCATAAAATTGAAAAAGATATGAAAATACCTTTGCGATTTGATTGTGAAGATCTGGGGTATTTTAATTATCCCAGATATCATATCGCTCGTAGCTTTGGGATTGCCTATAAAAGAATCACCTGTTTAGCATTACTTCAGCTGCCAGATTTCGCTGCCCCCCATAACCATTTATTTATCATTAATGATATCGCACGCGTTGTGAGAGGGCTCCTTCAACAAGGATAATGTCACCTGGAAATAACTAATAGACGCTAGGCAAACAATTCTCAACGCAGAGAGGAAGAGGTTCGCAGAGGCGCTGAGAATGGAGAAGAGAAAAAAACAATCATTTTCTTTCTCCGCGTCTCTGCGAACCTCTCCACCTCCTAAATAACTCATGGTGTGAATTGGGTGAGTTTGAAGACTAAACAAGACTTGCTTTACTCGTTTTTTATCTTAAAAAGCATTGTTTGAGATTTTTGACAATATATTTATTTAAAAACAAAAAAAAGATTTTCCTCATGCCTTTTTGTTTTTCATTTGTTTTTTTGAGCTGTAGTAGCTTAGGCTGTCATTTGGGTTAGTTCAAACCCCATTTCCTTGGCCTTTTTCTTAAGGTTTGCCAATCTACGTTCCTGGTACATCTTCTCGTAAAATTGAACTCCTTTTTCAACAAATTCCACTCCGTATTTTAACATGAGATAAATAAGCTTCGCTAGTTTGTGTGCAAGAGCAGTGATTGCTTTTGGGGATCCTAATCTCCCTTTCATCCTACGCAGATAGGCCCCAAATGCACAATCGGATCTGTATAGTGTGTTTGCACACATTCTTAACAATACAGCTACCCTGTTAACACATGGTTTGGTTTTTCCACTTAATCTTTTGCCCCCTGATACTTTGTTTCCTGGGGATAGTCCTAACCATGATGCAAAGTGTTTGGCGCTTCGCCAACGGCTCATGTCTAGTCCTATTTCAGATATGATTGTAAGTGCTGAGCTTGCACCTATTGATGGAATTTTTGTCAGGTCTACTCCTGCAAGTTTAACCAGTTGAGATGTGAGGTCAAACTGGTATTCATGTTTCTGATACTTTTTATTTTCTTTTGGTTTTTTTGTCTTTTCTGCTTCTTTTGCTTGTTTCTTTTCGTCTTCTGGTTTTAATTTAGACTCAAACTTTCCGACCTCCCGTTCGATTTTTAAATCGCACTCTGATCGTTTTGTTGTATAGAAATCGTAGAGATCCAGGGCCTGTTTAAGACTGAATAAATGTTCTTCTCTGTAATTTCCTACAAGCGATGCTTCTATGACATCTTCAGGATTGTGGCATCGCTCATCCCTTAGAGCGGCTAATTTTTTGGGGTCTGTAACACCCGATACAATACTCCTTATAATCGCCATACCTGTCTTGCCGGTGATGTCGCTGATAACATTGTGTAGGTGCAGATTCATTTGTGTTAGGGCCTTTTGCATATGTTGGATATGTTCTGCAGCACTTTTAATAAGCATATCTCGCTGCCTAAGGTAGGCCCTTAGTGGTAAAATCTCATTTACAGGTCGAAATGCCCCTTTCATTAAACCAAATGTTCCGAGTTGTTGCAGCCATTGACAGTCAAGTACGTCTGTCTTATGTGCGCTTACGTTTTTAACATGACGGGCATTGACAAGCTTTACATCAAACCCATTACTTTCAAGTAACTCGAAAGCGGGTATCCAGAAAACACCTGTTGACTCCATGATGATTGTTTCAATGCGGCATTGTTTAAGCCAATCGATCATTTTGAGAAGATCACCGGTAAATGTCCGGAATTCTCGTACGGGAAATTGATCTCTTTCTGATGGCACAGCCACAAAATGCGATTGCGAACCTATATCGATGCCTGCAGTATTAGGATGAAGTACTGGTAATGAACTAGTACTTTCTTCTTTAGTTTTAATCTTTTTTGAAGTATTCTTCATTCTTAATTCCTTTTTTTGTTGGTATAAAAAAGGTATTAACGTGCGGCGGGGGCTATAAAAATATAGAGGCAGTCTCCTAAACGGGATAGCAAGCTTCCCAGCGATAAAATCGCAAGCCCCCGCTGATCACGCTCTGCGACGGGTACAAAAACACCAGTGGCGGTACGATCTAAGACACACGAAATACCGCAAACATTATATAGGTCACAGTTATTTCCCGAAAGGGGGCCCGAAGGGACTGGGCCGCTCTGCGTTGAAAATGGGTTGCCTAACGTCTATTATTAACTCTCTCTATTGAAAAAAGAGTTATTTAGAAGTTCACGGAGAACACAGAGAATAAGAATTTGAACCAGAAGCTTAAAACGGAGATAGTAAAAAGTAAAATGTTCTGCTTGAAACTTTGTTCGTGTATCAACCGATCTCAGTTTCAAGCATCTGCTTCAAATTCTTACTCTCTATGTTCTCCGTGTGTACTCTGTGTTTTAATTTGACTCAACATTTCCTCTTAAAACAGGCGGCGGATATCGTTAAAGGTGATAAATAAAAACAGCGATATTAATAGCGCTGTAAATACCAAGGTAATCCCTTCCATCAATTTCGAGTTAATGCGGCGACCCGTTACCATTTCATAGAATGAGAAGACGATTGTTCCACCATCCATAATAGGGATTGGAAACAAATTCAAAATACCTAAGTTTAAACTAATAGCGCCCAACCAAAAGAGAGCTTCTTTTAAGCTAATCATGGAGGAACCTTGTACCACTCTGACAATACCTATAGGGCCCGTCAAATAACTAGGACTTAAACTTTGAGAAATCATAGCGCTCATCGTACGATAGATCTGTGTTGCCATGTGACTAAATAATTCAGTCGGCTTAGGATTAAAAGTAACATGACGATCTTGGACAGCAGGAATTCCTAGAGCTAATTCTTTGATATCGTGATCAAAACGTTGAAGTTCAAAAGCTCTCTTTTCAGGATCTTCCATTAGTTCGATTTTTTTTCTTTTTTCTCTTATTTCAGTAGCCATCCATGCTTTTTGTTCCTCAGTCCCCCCAATGTCAGTTTTTTTAATGGGTACTATAGGCTTTAGAAGATAGAGGTTGTTGAGCTTAGAAACTTGCGTATTCGTGCCGATGGAACGGGCAATTTTTCCTAAACTGTCCCAGTTAACATTCTGCATTAATCGCCCATCTACATTTTTCCAAGAAATCAACTCAATTGCTGCCGGATCTCTTTCTACAATTACATTCACTTTCTTCATTTGAAGCTGAGCAAGCATCTCAAAAGAATGATTGATAGGTGTACCTTGAACGGCAATAATCTTATCCCCTTCATGTAAGGGTTCTTCCATTTCCGAATAAGGGTGCTCAGGGAAAATTTCTTCTTCTTTTTCTTTATCGACGAATTTTAATGGGTTCTCGACAACACCGTCGTGGGTGAGATTATAGGGAATGGCATAGAGATCTTCGAATTTAACATTACTTAAATTTGCCTCATGCTGCCAATCAGCAAGTTCCTCACGGAATGCCGCATCAGGCCTGAGTTCTTCGACATGTACTCGAGGCACACGGCGTAGAATGATTTTATCTCCTCTTTTCAAAGTCATCAAGATTCTGCCATCATTGATTATATTGCTGAGATTTTTGCTTGAATAAATGACTTCACCATCTGCCCAAAGAACGCGATCTCCGTATTGCAAACCGCTGTTGACAATTGTTGAAGATGCCGGTAATGGGTTCTCATGGCCGCCTGGAGTACGATCGTAGATAATATAGCGACCGGGTTCAAGAATTCCGGCAGTTTTAATTTGTTTATTGAAGTATCTGGAATCAGGATAAAGCTTTACTTTTATGTCGAAGGGAGTTTTTTCACCCGTAACATGATTGACTTTATTTCCTTTGACGGAAACTTCGTCTCCCTCTGTTAAAAGAGTATAGATGCTGTCTTCTTGGCCGGTAAAGGGAGTGTTGTTGTAAGAAGTAATTTCATCGCCCGGACGTATTCCTTGGGCATAAAGTTCCGATTTAGGATCGAGCCAGCCGATGGTATTGGAGTATTCGCCAAAGGATTTTTCACGTCCGCCGATTCCCCAAAGAATAGCAAAAACAAAAACGGCAAAGAGGAGGTTGACGAAAGGCCCCATGAATGCGACTTTAATACGATCCCAAGGTTTTTTTCCGTAAAATCCATCAGGAATAGTGTAGGGATCTTCATCTTTTTCTGCGCCATATCCGGCGATTTTTACGTAGCCGCCGAAGGGTAGTAGTCCGATCTTCCATGTGACATCATTGCGAATCCAGGTGTAGATGGAAGGTCCGAATCCTATGGAAAAGACCTCTACCTTCATGCCTACGCGGCGTGCCATCCAGTAGTGTCCTAACTCATGAATGAATACGAGAAAGCTTAAACCCAAAATCGATAACATTGTATAAATTATTGTCTCAAACATAGATTTTTACCCTTTAAAGACTCAATTATGTCATAAGCCCAAGTAAAACGCAAAAACTATTAATCGTCTATTTTTCACCACCGAGATCACAGAGATTATTGAGCCCACATGAGATAGAACTTGAGTAATTTCAAAAGACGAGACTTTTTCATGTCTCATTGATCTCTTGGTTGTAAAAAATATGTTAAACAATGAGTCTTTTGATTCCATTTTTAAGGAGTTTGACATTAAAATTAATTAATAGTCCCCTACCCCCTCCCTTTAACTTAAGATATGATAGCAGTTGCGCTTCGTGAATAGGAAGGAGACTCGCAACAGACTTTATTTCCAATATAACCTCTTCTTCGACAATCATATCAATCCTATAGCCAGAATCTAACTTTATATCACGATATAAAATCGGTGTCGGTACCTGCCTTTTAAATTTTAAACCGATCATATTAAGTTCATAACAAAGACAACTTTCATATGCTGACTCGAGCAATCCAGGTCCCAACCTTCGATGAACTTCTATTGCCGCACCTATGATTTTCCCAGTTAAAACATCATCCTGTTTTTGATCCTCTCTCATATTCCTCATGTGGCCTCAATAATCTCTGTGATCTCGGTGGTGAATATCCTAATAGCTGGCAGCTTGTTCACGGGCGAGGGAGTCGGTGGCGAGGATGGTTTCGAGGGATTCTATCTTCAGTATCTTGTGGTTGCTCATTAATCCCTCTAACTTGCGGGGAATATCCAACCAGGATATCTGCTTACTGAGGAAACGATTCACAAGAACTTCATTTGCAGCATTCATGTAGCAGGATAATGTACCCCCGCTTCTTAAAGACTCATAGGCCAAATCCAAACAACGGAACTTTTCTGTGTCCGGCGTGAAAAACTGCAAAGTGTGATGCTTTGTAAAATCAAAAGCCGGAAATGTTCCGGTAAGTCTCTCGGGATAGGACATGGCATATTGAATAGGAATTTTCATGTCGGTGTATCCTAACTGGGCGATAATGGAGTTATCGACGAATTCCACCATGCTATGAATGATGCTCTGAGGATGGATGACAACGCTAATTTTTTCTACAGGCATGTTAAAGAGCCAATGCGCTTCGATAACTTCTAAACCTTTATTCATCAAGGTGGATGAGTCAATCGTCACTTTCGGTCCCATATTCCAAGTAGGGTGATTTAGAGCATGTTCTACTGTGATGGCCTCGAGCTGGTCATATTTCATGGTCCTAAATGGACCTCCGGAAGCGGTAAGAATGATCCTTTTTATGGCCCCCTTTTTTTCCTTATGAAGGCACTGAAAGATAGCACTATGTTCGCTGTCAATCGGAAGAATTTTTACTTTATTTTTCTTTGCTAGGGTTGTGACGAGCAATCCCCCGGACACTAGAGCTTCTTTATTAGCCAGTCCGATATCTTTCTTTGCTTCTATTGCAGCAATTGTAGGGATAAGTCCTAATGTTCCGGTGATGGCAGACACGACGAAATCCACTTCGGAATGGGAGGCGGCAGCTTTGAGTCCGTCCATTCCCGCAACGATTTCTAAACCGGGAAATTTTTTCTGGAGTTCCAGGGCCTTGTCTTTTTCGAATACGGCGACTAATTTCGGAGAAAACTCTTTGATTTGTTGTTCGAGGAGATCGATATTGGATCTTGCGGCCAAAGTTGATACTTTGAACTCCTCGGGAAGATGCCGAATGATATTCAGTGTATTTTTGCCGATCGATCCTGTACTTCCGAGAATGGCGATTCGTTTCATTGTTCATTCCACTCGGTATGGAAGAATTTTCCACGGGGGGCATCTATTCTTTCATAGGTATGAGCACCAAAGAAGTCTCTTTGAGCCTGCAGAAGGTTTGCTGGAAGATAGGGTGTGCGGTAACCATCATAGAAAGAGATTGCGGAACTCAGGCATGGCACCGGGATGCCCATTTCGACAGCTTTTGACACAGCTTGGCGCCAGCCGCTTTCAGCTTGTCCTACTTCGTTTGTGAAATAGGGATCTAGAAGCAAGTTTTTTAGATGAGGATTTTTATCGTAGGCCTCTTTGATTTTTCCTAGGAATCGGCTGCGAATGATGCAACCTTCTCGCCACATCAGGGCGACACCGCCGAAGTTTAGATTCCATTTGTATTCTTCTGCAGCCTGGCGCATCATCATAAACCCTTGAGCATAGCTGATAATTTTCGAGGCGTAGAGAGCTTGGCGAATAGCTTCGATAATGGACTCTCGATCTCCTTTAAAAGTGGAAGAATGCCCTTTCAGTACTTTGCTAGCTTCCTTTCTTTCGTCTTTGAGAGAAGAAAGAAATCGAGAAAAAACAGCTTCTCCGATAAGTGTTAAAGGGATTCCCATTTCGAGAGCATTGACAACGGTCCATTTTCCCGTCCCCTTTTGTCCGGCAACATCTAAGATTTTTTCAACGAGAGGTTTGCCATCGGTATCTTTGACTTTGAAAATTTTTGCTGTAATTTCTATGAGATAACTATTTAAGGGACCTTGATTCCATTTATTGAAAATCTCGGCGATTTCATCGAGTTTGAGGCCCAAACCGGTGTTTAGGACCTGATATACTTCTGAGATGAGTTGCATGTCGCCGTATTCGATACCGTTGTGAACCATTTTTACATAGTGTCCAGCTCCCTCTTCGCCAACCCAATCACAGCAGGGCTCGCCCGACTCGACTTTTGCGGCGATCGATTGGAATATGGGCTTTATAATAGGCCATCCGTCAGGATTTCCTCCCGGCATAATAGAGGGACCATGGCGGGCTCCTTCTTCTCCACCGGAAACTCCGGCTCCGATAAATATAATCCCTTTTTCTTTTAAAGATCTGACACGGCGCGTCGTATCGGTGTAGAGGCTATTTCCTCCGTCGATGATGACATCTCCCTTTGATAGAAGAGGAAGTAGCATATCGATGAACTCGTCGACAGCTTCACCGGCTTTTACCATGAGCATGACTTTGCGTGGGGATTTTAGGGAATCAATGAATTCTTTCAAGGAGTGAGTGCCGATGACTTTCGTCCCTTTTGCGGGGCCATTGAGGAAATCGTCAACTTTGGATACGGTACGATTAAAAACAGCCACTTTAAAACCGTGGTCGTTCATATTTAGGACAAGGTTTTGTCCCATAACGGCAAGTCCTATTAAACCAATATCAGCATCCGGCATGAATTTCTCCTGAATTACATAGTAAAATCATGACGGATTTCCATTTAGGAATCAAGTGTTAATTAATTTTTAATTCGATAAACAACATAAGAACCCATGGGATGTCCTTCAGGAAGACCCGGATTTTCAAAATCGAGGGTAGGATCATAGGTCATTCCTAGACGTTCCATGAGCTTTCTTGAGTTCATATTTCCTTTATAGGTGAAAGCAAAAAATTCTTTTTGATTAAGTTTATTGAAACCGTAGTCCAATGCCGCTTTAGCAGCCTCTGAAGCGTATCCTTTGCCCCAATGGGCACTTGCTAGCCTCCAGCCAATTTCAATGCATGGCGTAAAGTCTGATTTGAAATCGGTGTAATGCAGACCCACATAACCTATCAAATCGTCGACACCTGGCAATTCAAGGGCCCATCGCCCATAATTGCGTTGATCCCATTCTTCTTCGTACGATTTTATCATGGCGTCACTTTGTTCACGGCTGATGGGAATGGGGATAAATTCCATGACTTTTGGATCTTTGTTTATGAGAGAAAAAGGCAATTGATCCGATTCGCGCCAGGGGCGAAGAATTAATCTTTCTGTTTTAATGATGGGAGCGGTAGCCATAATATCCCCTTTTTTTGTTTATAATAAACCGGCAGCACGAGCCCATTTATATTTTGCGCCCAATACAACGACAGGCAGTTCGGTGCTATAATGATACGCGGGTATCCCGTGAGCAAATAAATATTCCGAAGCTTCCTCGACTTCGATATCACCCGCTAATGAAGCAACGATCGGTTTTTCAATTCCTTTCGCTCTCATTTCCTCAACGACTTCGGTGACTAATTTCGCGAATGTCATGGGAGGAGATATAATGGTGTGCCAATAGCCTAGAATGAGCGAATGAATACGTGGATCTTCTAGCGCCAATCGGATGGTATTTTTGTATGTTTCGGGGGGTTCCCCACCTGTGATATCGACCGGGTTACCGGCAGAGCCGAAAGGAGGAATAAATTTGCGAAATGCCGCGTCGAGATCGGCAGGCATTTTCATTAAGGTGAGACCATTATCTTCACAGGCATCTGAAAGGAGAACTCCAGATCCACCTGCACCTGTAATGATCACAACATTTTCTCCGCGAGGCATAGGTAAAAGCGGGATTGCACGTGCGTATTCTAATAGATCGCGTAGGGAGCGCACTCGGATGACCCCTGATTGCTTGAGAATATCTTCATAGATTTTGTCATTACCCGCTAGGGCTCCGGTATGTGAGCTTGCAGCTTTGGCACCGCTATCTGTACGGCCGGCTTTGAGGGCTATGATGGGTTTTTTCTTAGAAACTCTTTTTGCCACTTCGACATAGGCACGACCATCTTTAAGATCTTCGAAGTGTTGCGCGATGATCTCTGTGTTGTCGTCATTTTCCAGAAAGACAAGAAGGTCATCTTCATCGAGATCGCTTTTGTTACCAAGTCCAACGATGGCTGAAACACCCATTTTGGCTGAACGGCTGAAGCCGATGATGGCCATTCCTATTCCGCCGGATTGTGATGATAGCGCTGCTTTTCCGGTTAGGTTGTAGGCCGTACAAAAGGTGGCACACAAATTGCTGTGGGTGTAGTAGAAACCGTAAATATTGGGTCCCATGAGCCGTACTCCATATTTCTTGCCGATTTCTACAATCTCCTTTTGAGCTTCAACATTTCCGGTTTCGGCAAATCCCGATGGGATTAAGATAGCCCCTGAGATCTTTTTTTCTCCGACTTCAATAAGAGCTTGGGGCACAAGTTTAGCGGGAATGGCAAAAATGGCGATGTCGATATTCTCCGGAACATCTTTAACACTCCTGTAAACTTTTTTTCCCAAGATTTCATCAGCCTTCGGATGGATGGGGTATATTTCCCCTTTGTATCCCCCATTAATCAAGTTTTTCATCACTGAATTGCCGATTTTTCCTTCTTCGGAAGAGGCACCGATAACTGCAACGGCCTTTGGATTCATGATGCGCTGCATTTGCTGGGCAATTTCTTCATTTTTATAGCGAAAGCGAGCCACCTGAGGAGCGAAGTTCACGATGATCCGAATGTCTGCGGCTATAGCTCCATTTTTGGTAGCAAAGACCGGATTGAGGTCCATCTCTGAAATTTCGGGGAAATCGGTTGCCAGTTGGGAAACATTTTGGATCATGATTGAAAGGGATTCGCGGTTGATGGGATCCGCACCGCGGATACCCTTGAGTACTTTGTGAGCAGTGATACCATCTAGCATCGAAAGGGCATCTTCAGATGATGCAGGGGCTAATCTAAAGGTAATATCTTTTAGAATTTCGACAAGAACGCCTCCGAGACCAAAAGCCACAAGTTTCCCAAAGGTAGGATCGGTGACGACTCCAATCATGACTTCTTGGCCCGCACCCACCATCTGTTGTATTTGTATTCCCAGGAGATTTGCATCGGGGTTATATTTTTTAGCATTGGCCATAATTTCGTTGTAGCCATCCTCTACAGCTTTTTCGGATTTGATTCCGACCAAAACCCCCTTAGCTTCGGTTTTGTGAAGAATTTCCGGAGAGACGATTTTAAGAACCACCGGAAAACCCATTTGAGAGGCGATTTTTGCTGCTTCTCCAGGTGAAGTTGCGATACTTTCTTTCGGGATATTGATTTTGTAGGCTTCTGCGACTTGTTTAGCTTCAGGAGCAGTCAAGGAAGTGCGGTTTTCTTGTTTTACTTTATCCAGTATTTGCCTAACGATCGTTTTATCAAAACTCATGGCTCCCCCTCGATTTTTATTTCATGGATTTACCAACACGGCTCTGTATCTGACTTGATTTTTTCTCAATCGATCTATTGCTTTATTGATATCACTCATAGGATACAATTCAATTTTCGCTTGGATGTTATGGAGAGCGGCAAAGTTCAACATATCCTTAATTTCAGGTCTGCTACCAATACTGCCTGCAGAGATTGCTTTACAACCCCTCACGAGATTTTTAAATGGAATATTCAAAGGCTTTTCAAGCATCCCAACGAAGCATAGAACCCCATTAGGACGTAAGGCTTTTAGGTAAACATTCCAATCCATATCTATGCTTACAGTGCATAGAATGAAATCCAGTGAATTAGCGGCTTTTAGAAGTTCTTTGGGATCGGTATTAACAATCACGTGGTGCGCACCGAACTCTTTAGCTTCATCTACCTTTGACAATGAGGAGGTAAAAGCTGTAACTTCACAACCAAATGCTCTAGCAAATTGTACCGCCAGATGACCGAGTCCACCGATTCCTACAACTCCTACTTTTTTTAAAGGAGATACTTCATATTCGATCAACGGTGTAAAGACAGTCGCGCCTCCACAAAGAAGAGGGGCAGCTACTTCAGATTTTAGACCTTCAGGGATAGGAAAAGCAAAGCGGCTATCTGCAATGATTCGTTCAGCGAATCCGCCTGGGTGGTGTAAGCATGTCGCTTGTTGTTTCGTGCAAACATTTTCTTGTCCTCGACCGCACCATTCACAGTCCATGCACGAACTGCGTTGAAATCCAATGCCGACACGAGTGCCGATCCGTTTAGGATCGACCATTGATCCGACCGATAAGACCGTTCCAATAATTTCATGTCCTGGGATCATCGGATAGGTGCTATTGCCCATAGCGTTATCGATAAAATGGATATCTGTATAGCAGAGACCGCAATGGGTAATGGCTACTTCAATATCCCACGGACCGAGTACATCTGGGTTATATTGATGCTCAACCAGGGGTTGCTTCGCTTCAAGTGCAGCATAACAATGTATTTCCATTTTATACTCCTATTTTCAAAATAAACTTATTTATTGCTTCATTAGATTCGGCAATGTGTTTTTCTACACTGACAGCTTTTGGAGTGGCTTCGACAAAGATTGAATCAGGAATGAGTCCGGATAAGCACACACCATACTCAAAAGGGTGAACGAGATCCTGTTTTGTCGAGATAATGAGAGTAGGAAGTTTGATCTCTGAGATTTCAGAAATCGCATTGACGACATTTTGATAAGGTAGAATCTCAAATCTAATAATGTTTTCAGAAGATTTTTTTGCAGAAAATTGAGAGAGCATCGATTTTGCCGTATCGGGGAACTCCTTTAGCAAATAATGATATGCCTCGGAATTTGTGAAGCGTTTTTGTCCTTCTACCGCCCCATAGCCTCGTATGAGTTCGACAATTTGCTCAAATAAACTTATAGTGGGTAACGTCATGGAACCATCCAACCATGCGGAACGATAAAGAACTATACCCATGAGACGAGCCGGATAACGAATGGCCAAGTTTAATCCTACGGCGGCGCCCATCGACATTCCGCCGACAATCGCTTTCGGTATCTGAAGATGGTCCATCAAGGCAATAATATCGTTTCCGAAATTATATAAATGAAGTTTAGAGAGATCGCCGACAGGGTTGGTTTCTCCATGAGCACGAAAATCAAATGAAATTAATCTTACCTCCGGTGGAAGTTTGAACAGGGAAACCACATTTTCCAAGTTCCCTCCGATCCCATGTTGAAAAAAAAACGGAATTGTTCCGGTCTCACTATCGTAGTAACGGAATGTGATGTCATCATGAACGAAGGTTTTAAATTCCATGATGCTATTTCCTCACATTCATTTTAGATAAAATATATTTCATAGCCGAATCTACCTCTTCTTCTTTAAAGCCGTGCATGATTAACGGAACATCAATATTTTGCAGATGCTGCAAATACAAATCGTAGTTGATCAGCCCCTTTCCGGGTGCGACGTGAATAATTTGATCGTTTTCAACTTTAAAATCTTTTGCGTGGGCCATGACAATATCTTTTTCCAAGAGATTAAAAGCCTCATCAATGAAATCTGTCATCGAGGAAACATCATCAGCGCGGAAAATATTCGCGGGATCCATGATTATTTTGAGATGTTTCGAACCCATTTCGTCAAGCAACCGACGCGCTTTAGTAGCCGAATCGACGACGTTTGCAACTTCAGGTTCAATTCCTAGCAAGACATCTTCTTCTTCAGCTATCTTTAAACAATCTTTTATCATGGCAATCATTTCCTTCCAAGCCTCTGGAGAAGTATTTTCAGGATGTTCTTTCCACATATCCTTGGGATCCCGAGTTCCGGAACACAACGTTATAAGACGCGTATTTATTCCTTTGCATGTTTTAGCAATGACCCTCAAGCGATCCAACCCTTGTTTTCGCTTACTGACATCCGGATCGATTATATTAAATGTACCTGAGACGCCTGCAATTTGTATTCCTCGATCCTCAGTTTGCTTCCGAATATCCTTCACAATCTCCGGACTAATTTCATCAGGCATCGGAGGTAATCCCACACAAGAGTAATTGAAATGAATGATTTTCAGCCCGTGTTTCAACACGGCATCCAAGGTCTCTCCAAAATTTGATCTAGAAAATGTTTTTGCAAATATTCCTAAATTAATCATAGTAAAACTCCATTATTTCAATTATTTATTTTGCAGGGCCAAACTCACCTTCAACATCTGGGGCGCGGATTCCACCGTGAGCATCTTCAACGGAAACCCAATCATTTGTTTCAACAGACATGCTTGCTGCAACCATAACCTGCACTGCATGCACACCCTGATCAACGGTCGTGCCATATTGGGCTCCGCCGTTAAGAACAGTATCGGCAAACCCTTCGATCTGCCTTCTAAAAGTATAATCGTCTTCCCCTAGTAACCGGGTGTATTTTCCATCTTTAAAATACTCCACGTGCGAACGTTGATACCATGGGAGAAGGAAACTACCTTGGACCATCCCGTTTTTTCCATGGACGCGGAAACCTTCTTCAAAATCCCCATGTCTTGGAGAAATCAATAAGATATGACCGAGGCAGCCGTTTTCAAATTCTAGCTCCACAGACCATCCTTGAGCATTGTTATCTAAACCTCTATGTCGAGCAAAAACCCGCGAAACTTTTCCGATGAGAAAAATAGTCCTGTCAATTAAGTGTGGGGCATGAGTGGTAAATACATAACGTTGTCTATTAATTTTTTGATCACCCGCGGGTCGAACGGTTTTTGCACTGTTTACAGGAACAGGATATAGGTTGTCTTGCATTGTATAGCGATAAATACTATCAAAGTACCAACCTTCGAAGATATGGAGATCTCCCATTTCTTGTTCGATGAAACGTCGAGCCTCAATCATTGTCGGAGAGAAGCGGCGATTATGACCCACTTGAAGCACGAGTTTGGTTTTATATACTTCGTCGCGCAATTTTTTACATTCTTCAACTGTTAAACAGAGGGGTTTTTCAATCAATACGTGTTTGCCTGCTGCTAATGCTTTCATGGCGAGGGGAAAGTGAAATTGATCGGCGACTGCAATAAAGACGGCATGAACATTAGGATCGGCAAGCATCTTATCATAATCTGAATAAGCAACTTGCGGTTTATATATCTCTTCCATTCGGGCTAGCATGTCTTCTGCTTTATCGCAGATGGCATAGAGATCGGCATTTCTAGCCTTACGTATTGCATCAAAATGAACGGCTTGGGAAATAGGTCCACATCCAAGCAAACCTATATTTACTCGTTTATCATCTTTTTTCATAATCCCTCAATGGTTTAAGGTTCACCCTCTATGCCCCATTATAGTTTAGGATTTTTAATGTGTCAATTAATTATTTTATCATGATATAACTATAATTAGATTATTAAATTTCGTAAGTCTTTGTTTATTAAGTAGTTATAGAGTTAATAATAGAAATATTAACTATGCAAGAATAGGATCAAGTAATTCGACTAAGGTGGCAACGCGTTGATCCCATGTATGTTCCTTTGCCACTAACTGACGTCCTTTCGTAACAACTTGTCGACGTTTTTCTTCATCCGAAAGGTAATCTAAAACTTTTGCATTAACATTACCCATTTCTCTATGATTATAAAGGATGATGTTTTCACCATCGGAAAAATGCTCCCGCATATAAATATTTTCCGCAGTCAACGGCAGCGCGCCGGATAATAACGAAGCTAGAATCCTGTCATGGGGTCCGTTTTTAAATGTCGCACAGCTATTTAATACGATTTTGCTTTGCCTCATGACCCGCATTACCTCACCAAGAGGAAGAGGATCTTTGAGTATGATATTGGAATCCTTTTGACCAAAATATTTCTGCCATGCAGAGAGGTCACCGACCGACCCGAAAACATGCACGGGGACATCTGTGATGGATTTTAATAGCTCTATACGTCCCCTCCCTTTAATAAATTTTTCCAGTTCATTCAGAGCATAGACGAAATTGACCTGCTGAGGATCTAAAAGACCCTTCTTCCCATCATAGACGCGCAAAGCCTCCAGAAAGGCTTGAATGAACATAGTATCGTTTTTGAGAAAGTCCTTTTCAATAGCATCCTCCATGATACTGTATAGTGCGGGGGACATCGTGTCTTTCCATGAGTCGCGGACCCCTTCGAAGTCGATAAAAGAGGAGGGCATCACAACATCATAAATCCGCTCTTCTTCGGGAGCGTTTTCGAGCTCCCTCTCGACTCCATGCGGCAGGAAAATGACATGTGTGGATTTTATTTCTCGGAAGAAGTCGCAAAAGAATTTATCGACGCAGGCGATGATCGTATTGGGGCTATTGACAAGAGAAAAGAAGTTATTAGGAGAGTCCATTAAATACGCAACGTGAGGGATCCCGATGGAGTCGCAGAAAAAGGTTCCGTTTTGGTCAGGGAGCAGTCCATTGAAGGAAAGGGTGCAATCCGGAGGATCATCCAAAAGTGTTTGGATGAAAGCTTTAGGATTGCCGGGATCGGCCTCTAGCAAACGGCAGGAAACGCCAATTCGGTTTAAAGCTTCATACATTTTTTGGGTTTGATGGTGAAGACAGCCATACTGACTGCGTGTGGGTTGAAACAAATCGATTCTTTTGACCATCATTATTTCCTTTGATCCCAAATAAAGGGTCAGATGATCCCGAACCATCTGACCCGTAGCGATTGATATTATCTAGAAATTCTTTCCAAGAAATCCTATAAATACTGGCTTAGCTAATCCTGATGGATCATTTCTGCCTTTTATATTAGTGGCGACATATCTTAAACCAACATAGAAGCCTTTGCAGTCACGAGTTAACGAAACATCGTAAACATCGTGGCTATTGAAACCAACGATTTTCCATTTCTTAACGTACTCGTATCCGTACTCAGCCGTTAATGTGAATCTGCAAGGCAGTTTTACAACTACATTGATGTAGGGATAAAGCTCTGTATATTGTGTAAAGTAGTATTGGGGTGAGTAAGATAAACCTGCTGTAACTACAGCCTCTTGAATTGTATAGCTTACAGAACCTATGCACTCAAAAAAATCTAACCTGCGGGTAGCATGATTTCCGGGGAAGATCCAATAGCGTGCTTTGAGGTCAAAGGTGAAGTCCCACTGTTTTTTTGCGATCCCGACACCAGGGACGAATAAAACATCTGTTTCAGGAGAAGAGTTACTCTCACTGTAGAGGTTGACGTAGATTCCTGTTTCAGGAGCATTCCAAATCAAATATCCTTGAAGACACATCTTGTTATGGGTATAGGCTATTCCGTGATATCTTTCGTTTGTTGCAAATTGCACAAAACCATGAACATTTTCATATACTAAAGAATTCTCGCAGCATGCGCAAAAATCATTAGTATCAGGGCAGCAACCATCTGACCATTGCTCAATCGAACCTTCGTAAATGCAATTTTCTTCATAATCAGCATAACATGTGGCTGTTGCGACACAAAATGAGAAAATGAGTGCAGAAGTACTCAAGAAAGCTAGAGTGCGCCTGCCAATGTTATTTAAAATTTCCTTTGTCATATATTAGACTCCATTTAAAATTTTTTGAAAAAATATATTTATAATTTTTATTAAAATTTAAATCAAATTATTTTTCAGTTGTGACTTTTGCATCTGCATGGGTTGTTGCAGTCCGCAATCTCTAGATTTTTTTCAAAGGGAAATAAAAGTGCTTTTTAATGCTGTGGACTAGGACACTTTATAGTGTACTAGGTAGTCGTTTCTCGAAGAGGAAACTTGATGAGAGTGTCAGACTGTCAAAGCTGACCCCGAACTCGAACTGACCGATTGCCCAATATCATAAAGGGTATCCGGGGCAGTGTCTGCGCCGTTCGGCCAAGCAATAGTTCCGAGCTCTTTATCGACATAGACCTTTTTAAAGTATTCTATATCCTTAAGAGGTTCGAAAATAGGCCCTTTTAAATGATTTTTTAAATCAACAAGTTTTTTCTCATTATTTTCAAAAGTCAAAATTAATTTAAACTCTGAAAGATACTTTACAGCGATAACATCGAGTAACAATTACTATCTCCTTGTTTAAACTAAAGGTTCTATTTTATTGGGAACATTCCCTGTTTGAGCCAATTCCCAGTCCTTAAATAACTCTTCTTTATGTTGGTCGGCCCATTCAACAACAAGGCTTCTAACTTTCACAGGTAGGTCGCCCTCTATCATATTCAATGATTTAATATCAAACGCCCCCTTTTTATCACCATATCGCGCATGAAAGTGAGGTGGGTTATGTTCATTATAGTAAATTTGGATTACAATCCCCAAAAACCGACATATTTCTGGCATTTTTCACCTTGTTATTCTATTTTCAGCCTAACATATTTTACATTATAAAAAAACAGAAAATACAAAACGGGCTAGACTTACAGTTCATAAACACCCTGAACTTTGGGTCGTTCTAGCACCACTATTAATCAAAATAATTCATCCTTAAACTCCTTTTCATAGCAAGGCCTTACACGCCTTTTTGACAGGGATCAAGGATCGAGTCAGGCCTGATTTCTAACCTGACATATAAATCTATTTTTTATATAAATATGAAATCTTTACTTTAGCATGAGTATAATTAAAAAAAGTATTTACTTTTATATTAAAACATGTTTTAATAAATTTGTGTGGTTAGATGTCAGGGCCGGAAATATCTTGGGTAATAAATAAGGAAGGATCAAATCTTCTTAAACCGACCTAGGTAGATAAGATCACTTTTCTAGAGGAGGAGAGACGATGGATTCTATCGGACATCAAAGTAACCCATTAGGAGGAGCTAGGTCACTTGACCTTCATACCGTTGATACAGCAAAAAGCTCACGGCTTGAAAAGATAAAAACCGGTACCAACTTAGCCTCACGAATTACAAACGCAGGTATTGCACTGAAATACAATCTATGTGCTAGAGTAACAAGGTTGTCCGAAACCATACTTACCGCCGCGTCTAACATAACGAAAAATCCCGAATTGCAGTATAAAGCAGAAGTCAAGAAGCATAAAGCCATGCACCTAGAAGATAAAAGTCGCGAAGTTTATATGAAAGTTCAGCTTGGTGACCGCTTTATAGTTCCTTGCCATAACC
Organism: Waddliaceae bacterium; assembly: GCA_963822595.1. Classification (GTDB taxonomy): domain Bacteria; phylum Chlamydiota; class Chlamydiia; order Chlamydiales; family Waddliaceae; genus CAVRUH01. The sequence goes on from CAWGIG010000001.1 coordinate 664,229, forward strand.
TTGCCTCCAGAGCAGCTTATGAGAATCGTGAAGATATGGCCTCGGCGATGAAATTATTATCTCCTAATGGACCAATTAATGGACAAAAATTTGATAAAGTCGATTTTTCCAAAATAGAAACAGGCATGAAGGAACATGACGATACTCATGGGGTTTGTTATGCGATTGCAGTAAAATTTTCAAAGAATCTAAATGCAAAAATCGGTGATGAAATAAAACGCCAAGACCTAGAGACCTTTGGCCAAGACTTCATGAATGGAGGTTCGCAAGATGTGGTAGCCGCTCACAAGGTTTACTCAGGCGCCCAGAATATGTGTGTTAAAGTATACGATGATGCAATAAAAGCTATCGAGGAAGAAAATCCCAACGCTACAGATGTAGAAAAACATACTGGAGCCATTCAAAAACAAACTGAATACCTACTGGGAAAATTACTTTCAGGAGAAGACAAAAACGTTGCAGCAAGGGACTGGATTTTAAGCAAGACCAAGAGTGAGGATCAAAAAAAAGAGCTAGGAGCCCTATTGAATCAGAATCCAGAAAGGGCCTACAAATTACTAGAAGGAATGGTAAAAAAAGGTTTTTCCCAAAGCCCGAGTACTCTTGGAAGTGGTGATTCTAGAAGACGAATGGTGGATGAAGCCAGAATTAACGGTGGCTTCACAAATTTAGCTTTTATGCCATTAAGCCTCTTTCTGAGGGACGCATGCGCACCTGAGATTTCTGAACGCGTCTCTCAAGAATTGTCAGGACGAGATGGTATTGTCTATGCTGCTCTAGGAGCTACTTTAACAAAAAAAACCTATGCTCCCATCGATCCCAAAACTAATAAACAAGATTTCAGTATTCTCAATACGCTACCTGTTGGCTCTCATGTGCTCTCTATAAGGGTTGGAGGGGGAGAAAATGGAACAAACCTGGGAGGGCACGCGATTTGCCTAATCAATGCAGGGAAGGATGAAGGGTATTATGCAATGGATCCAAACTTTGGGGTCATACGGCTTGATCCATCCGACGATGCTGCTAAAGGAATAGAGAAATTTCTAACAGAAAGATATCAAATAGGCGTTAACGGTTACGAACTTGGTTTTGATGAGATGAAAGTAGATGAGCAGCCATCTTGACATAATAAACCTCCTATAATTAAAAAAGGGGCCGGGCCCTGACTGTTACCCACATCTTTTCAGGAGCTACCCTGGTCATATAAGCGCATGTAGCTTACTGTGTCCTCACAGTAAGCGATGCTCAAGATTTTGCAAACACTCGCACCAGGCTTACTGTGGGGACACAGTAAGCTACATACTATTGTAACTGTTACCCACATCTTTTCAGGGGCCACCCTGGTCATATAAGCGCATGAAGCTTACTGTGTCCTCACAGCAAGCGATGCTCAAGATTTTGCAAACACTCGCACCAGGCTTACTGTGGGGACACAGTAAGCTACATACTGTTGTATGACCAGGTTGGCTCCTGAAAAGATGTGGGTAACAGCCAGGCCGGGCCTACGATCCATCGCAGGCCGGCCATTTTCATTTCACGGTCCTTTTCATGCGAATTCTCGTTGAGGAAATCAGGGGTTATAGTTTATGCTATTTGGATTGTGTGTCCTCGTAGCTCAGGGGATAGAGCGGTTGCCTCCTAAGCAACAGGTCGCGCGTTCGATTCGCGCCGAGGACGTTCCCTTAATACCCAAGGTAATCATTGATCCCTTGGGTTATACTTAACGCTATCTTTTTCATATACTCAGGGTCCCGGATCTTGTTAAGCTCATTCTCATTCGTCATAAATCCCCCTTCCACAAGAATCGCAGGCATGTTCGCTTCGCGAAGGACTGCGAGATTTCCAGCCTTCACTCCCCTTCCTTTTGATTTGGTATTCACCATCAAACGATTCATCACCGCCTGAGCCAATTTCTTGGATTTTACCTCTCTTTGATCTCCGCTTTCGAAATAATACACCTCGATCCCCTCCGCTTTAGGACTCTCCGAAGCATTATAATGGACGCTCACAAAAAGATTGGCTCGGTTTCCATTGGCGAAGGATGAACGAATCCTTAGAGGAATAAATGTATCATCGCCACGTGTTAAGACAGTATCGTATCCGGCATCCTTGAGAAACTTTTCCAATTGTAGCGATGTTGTAAGATTAAAACTTTTCTCGAAGCATCGGGGACCTGATGTAGACTTTGCTCCTTCATCCTTGCCTCCGTGGCCCGGATCGATAAAGATTTTCACAGGTTGTTTTTTTACAATCACAGGCTCTACTCTTTCAGGAAAAGTCATACGCTGCTGCCTTGCCGGCGCGCAACCAAAAGCTATAAAGGCAAGCATTACATGGAGGAGGATCGTTTTTAACTTCATTTCTTACTTCCTAATTGTTCACAGATCTCGCCAGCTACCTTGCGATCATCAAATTCAACTGTATGAAAAGCAAAGGTTTGATAAGGTTCATGTCCTCTTCCTGCAATGAGAACGATGTCATCTTCCGTTGCCATTTCAATGGCCTTACAAATCGCAAGCCGTCTATCTTGCTCGACAATATAACTATCCGAATTGTGAAATCCTTTCACAATTTCATTAATGATCGTTTCGGGATTTTCAGAACGGGGATTATCACTGGTCACAATAACAACATCCGAAAGCTTTTCCACAACTTCAGCCATCTTAGGCCGTTTTAAGGCGTCGCGATCGCCTCCGCATCCAAAAAGAGTGATGATTTTTCCCTTTTTGAATTCGTTGAGGCAATTCAAAACATTTAAAAGTGCATCAGGAGTGTGTGCAAAGTCGACGTATAAATTAAGTCCCAAATCATTAGGGACCGGTTCGAGGCGTCCGGGGACTCTTTTGAATGTCGTTAGGGTGTCGAGAATTCCTTCTATGGGAAATCCTTGAGTTAACCCGCAAGCGATGGTCGCTAAAACATTGTAAACATTATAACGGCCTACCAAGGGGACTTTGCAAGGGATCTTTTGTCCTTTATAATTTAAAATAAAGGTCGTTCCCAGCTGAGTGAGCTTGATATCGGAAGCTTGGAGGTCTGATTGTTTTTCGATTCCGTAGGTTAGGATTGGATTGGTGCATCCCTCGACAACCAACGATGAATAGGGATCATCGGCGTTAATAATCGCGGCTTTCGGAAATTTTTTCTTTTTGTTATCTTTTGATAACGTCCGGAACAAAATGTTTTTTGCGCGGCCGTAGTTCTCCATCGTTTTGTGGTAATCGAGATGTTCAGGAGAAAGATTTGTGTAAATTGCTACATCGAAGTCAATATGTTTGACTCTCCCTTGATCCAGACCGTGCGAAGTCACTTCCATGACTGCAGATTGACAGCCCTCGTTCACAATTTCACGCAGCAGTCGATGGTTTCTGGCGACATCGGGGGTTGTATGCGTTGCCTGATAACTGTGGGTCCCGATGATGTACTCGATCGTTCCGATTAAGCCACAAGGCCCGCGAAACCTTTCGAGAAGGTGCTTGATTAAATAGGAGGTCGTTGTCTTGCCGTTGGTTCCCGTGATTCCCACCATAAACAGGTTTTCGCTGGGGAACTGGTTGAACTGCGCCGAAATCAGCCCCTCTATAGATTCGATGTCAGGGTGAATGAGTTGTGTCACCTCTTTAATTGAAGGATCGTACATGTCTGTTAGAATCGCGATGGCGCCCCCTTCGATGGCTTCGGGGATGTATCGTGACCCTTCCACAGTGCGGCCTTTTTTTGCGATAAAGAGATTTCCGGGGGAAACCAGCTTTGAATGAGCGCATATGCCGCTGATTTCTATTTCTTTAGATCCCTTGATTTGCAAATCAGGTATGTCTTTGAGTATTTTTTTTAGTTTCATAGTCTATTACTTATTCCACTTTTCGTACATTTCTTGCAACTGTATGGTTTCTTTTATCCAATCTGCTTTTGCCGGATCGTATCGAGGATCTCCTTTAGGATATCCATGGGGGTCATCCGGAGTGATCCCCATATATTCTAATGATCGGCGAGCGATCTCTCGGAAAACCGGAGCTGCTGCTACGCCACCATGATGGTTGTGTCCAACGCCATTAATATAACGGCGTTCGGGTTCGTTCATTGAAACAATAAGAACAAATGCCGGATCTTTTGCCGGGGTGAAGCCGATAAAACTCGAAAGATATTTGGTATTCGAATAGGCTCCATTATCGATTTTGTTTGCCGTGGAAGTTTTTCCCGCTTCCGTATACCCCCAAAGTTCGGCTCGTTTTCCGGAGCCTCCAGCCTTGGTGGCAAATTTCATGGCTTTTACAACTTCAGCTGCGATATCGGCATCTAAAACGCGTTCGAAATTCTTCGGTTGCGTGTTATCAAGAAGAATCTCTTGAGTGCCATCAGGATGTGTTTTCACAATCTTTCTCACAAGCGTCGGCTGGATAGCGTATCCCCCGTTTGCGATGATTGAAATCGCTTTGACCATCTGCAGGCAATTCACTTGGATGTTATGTCCCATAGCCAGAGAATAGGGTGTTGGCTTCGACCATTCCAGCTGACCATTTGGATGCAATTTTCCTGGAGTCGGAAGGACACCTTTGCTTTCGGAGGGAAGTTCGACATTTGTCCTTTTACCAAATCCAAAGCTCTCCTGAAGTTCATTTCGATACCAATCGACGCCAAGTCTATCAATTACTTTTTGAATGACGCGGGCCATGTACACGTTGCTCGACTTCTGCAATCCCATATTCATGTTAAGGAATTTATGCGTTGTCATATCTCTGAGGGGTTTGCGTCTTCCGGGAAAGCTGCCATCCGTTGTCCCTACTTTATCTTGCGGATCAAAAAGAGGCTTCTCCCCTCTTTCCTTGAGCACTTTATTTGCCTTTAAACCAATTGCCAGGGTAATCGGTTTCATGATCGATCCGGGTTCATAGGCATCTGTGATGATTTTTAATCGGGTGTCATCGATTTTTATCGGGTCGTTGAAATATTCGGTGTAGTTATTAGGATAAAAGAAGGGATATTGCGCCATCGCAAGGATTTCACCCGTCTTGGGATCCATCATTACGGCCCATCCGCCTTTGGCATTGCACCTTTTCACACCTCTTTCGAGTTCTTCTTCGGCAATCGCTTGGATGACATGGTTGATGGTCAGATAAATGTCAGCGCCATTTTCCGGAGGCTTAATGACAGACCCTGTTTCAAAAGAGTGTCTTGGAGACCTCTTTAAGTGCCTTTTTCCCAGTTTACCCACGAGATAGGAATCGAATTGAAGCTCAAGACCCCCGGTTGGACTCGCCTGTTTTGTCAGCTCATCTTTATTGTTCTGAACCGTGTGTAAAACCTGTCCGAGAAGCTTTCCAAAAGGGTAAGATCTTTGATAATCGCTGATAAAGTAGACAGCATTGCGCGGGATTTTGTGTTTTGATGCAAAAGGTAGCCACCAAGCAAGAATGGCGTCTTTGTTTTCGCCATCCAGCCACATCGCCATTTTTCGACTGCGGGTTTCACGGTTGAACTGTCCACGAAATTTTACTGCAGCTTCAGGTGGAAGATCTAATCTGCTGGACAGTTCTTTAGAAATGAGGTCTTTGTGTTTATCTGGAATCGATAAGGGGTCGATATAAAGGTGGTGTTTTTGGATATCGAGCACTAGATGCTGAGGGTCTTCGGGGTGTCCCCTTTTGATGGATGTGTTGGAGATGAATTTTCCCCGGACAAAAGGCTCTGTGACATCAAAAAAGTGTTGTCTTTTTGCGAGCCTAGACCATTTGTCCCCTTCGACGATCTGAATTTTGTAAAACTGAAATATGAGGAGAGAGAAAAGCGAGAACATGCCGAGAGCTAGAATGACCAATCGTTTGCGGTGGGAACTATTCAAAGGGGACATCTTTGCCCTCCTTCAAGATAATGACTTCGTTTTCGTAGGGGTATTTTAAATGGCCATATTCGGGTTGCCTGGCGAATTCCATCATCCGAAGGGGATTTTCGAAGCTGTCGATTTCGTATTGAAGACGCATGTTTTCGCGTTGCAGTTTTTTGACTTCGGATTCGATGCGAGGGAGGACAAGGCTTAGTCGAGTGAGTTCATTTCTTTTTTTGATATGTGCAAACATCGTGACAGCAGCGACAAAAATGCAGATCAATATCTGCACAAACAGAAGGCGATAGGAATGATATGGACGAAAAAACTTTAGAGACATAATGGACCCAAATCTTAGTACATAAGATAGGGGCTTTTGCTATTGAAGACAAGAGTATTTTGTCAACTTTTCAACGCGGGGACGCGGAGACGCGGGGGCGCAGAGAAAAAAGATTGTTTTTTCCCTCCGCGCCCCCGCGTTGAACAGTTTGAAGACAATAAAAAACCTTGTAAATTTGAGAGCAAATTTACAAGGTCAACGGAGGAGATTATTTAATTAACTGTTAACAGTTAACAGTTTCTTAGTGTGCTCAGTATTCCATTTATCTAAGGCACCATTAAGTCCTTTTTGAATAAAGCCTACCACAACTTTTGCACCAGCAGTAATCGGTAACGCGAACGGCCGCAATACCGGTACAAATATTGTCGAGATCATCAGGCCCAGGAAGCCAGCATTCGACAATACACCTACCGAGTTGACACCAATCTTACGCCACATCAAACCTTTCATGTGGTTCAAGGCTGCTTCAGCTTTAGCTTCATCGAGTTTGTTAATATCTATACTCTTCATTAAATCCACGATCTTTTTATCCGCTCTACGAGTCAAAATGCTGACTTTTCCTTCATCAAATTTTACTTTTGAGCCATCTGCGTATAGCTTTTCAAATATGTAGTCACTTAGAACTTTGACCTTTGTTACATAAGGGTTTTGTTTCATTTGCTTATTAAGATCATAGATGACTCGTGCATTTTGCACGAGATCATAGGTCCCTTTAGCAACAGCATAGCCAAGGCCAGCAATAGCAAAAGGAAGAGCTATCATCGAGAAAAAGGCCAGAACCGGTGAAGCAACAACAGCGCCAAGGGTCGAGGCAGCTGATAAACCGGTACCAAGATCTCCCATACTCTCTGGCACAGCAGCAATGGCGTCAGTCGCAGCCAAAATTGTCCCTTCTAAATCTCCGATGCCATTTTTTTCAAAGGCCTCGATGACTTTAAAAGGCACCTTGCAAATTGTCAAAAAAGCTGTAACAAATGCGGCAATGCCCACAACAGAAAGGAATGTTTTTATCTTTCCTGCAACTTCCGCAACCTTTTCTATTTCTTTAGCTGGTTCAAGACCAGCAAGGATCGGTTTAACGCTGCTTGCAGCAAGTTTTGCTGAGTTTTTAACAGGTTCCCATACCGCTTCATTTAGACCATCCATCCAATCTTTAATCTTTTTAATAGTAGGATGCTTTTTCCAAAAATTGTCTGAATTAGCAACAACGCTACCATCTCCAGTTCCTCCAAATACCATAACTTCATCTTGGCCAACTGGACTAATACCTGAACCACCGCTACCTGACATATTTTATCTCCTTCATTATAATAATTATTTACTAAGCTATATTATAACATTAATATAATAAGCATTTCAATTATATTAACAAAATCTTAACAAATCTTTTTAACGATTCTTAACTTAGAACTACGAGAGCGGGGGTTGATTTGAATCTCTTCAGGAAAAGGTTCAATGGGTTTTCTGGTGAGAATTTCCACGATGGGTTGTTTATCGAGGAAATGACCGCGATAGCCGGAAGTGTCCTCTTTATCGCTAGCAGCATAGCGAAAGGCGTTTTTGACGATACGGTCCTCTAAAGAATGAAAGCTAATGACAGCGAGGAGTCCGCCAGGATTCAGAAGCTCTATAGCCAAGGGAAGGCCCTTTTCTAGGACTTCAAGCTCTCGGTTTACTGCAATACGGAGCCCTTGAAACGTGAGGGTGAGAGGATGAATCCCCTTTTGGTTTGTTCTAAGTACGGGGAAAAGCAGCTGTTCTAGCTGGAGAGTGGTCAATAGAGGGGCATTTTTTCGAGCGGCGACAATGGCGCGGGCAGCAGCTCTCCACCTTTTTTCTTCCCCGTAATCGCGGATGACCCTCGCGATTTCATGCTCGGACCAAGTGTTGACGATAATAGCAGCAGTGAGGTCATTGGAAGGGTCCATGCGCATATCCAGAGGGCCATCACGCATGAAGCTGAATCCTTTTTCAGGGCGATCAAGCTGCATGGAGGAAACCCCTAAATCGAGAAGAATACCATCGACTTTATCCTCTTGAGATTCAATTACCTCTAAGAAGTTCCCATAGACGATAGAAACCTTACTTTTCCAGGGGGATAGCCGTTTTTCGGCAAGGGCGATTGCTTCGGGATCCTGGTCGATACCGATGTACTGCTCGATCTCCGGGTGGGATTCCAGGATTGATGCAGCATGACCTCCAGCGCCGAGAGTGCCGTCGATAAATCTTTTTATCGATTTCCCTTCGAAATAATGGAGAATCTCATGGACTAATACAGATTGGTGATTCATAATTCAAGAAGATTATAATCGAATCATTGTTTAATTTAAATAAATAAAGTGTTAAAATGAAGATGAGTAGGAGGGTAACTCCATGGCAACGATCGACCAGTTAGATATTAGTGTGTACAACCTTTATGCGGTTCGTACGCGGATGCTTGAGCAGATCAATAATGAGCTGCGACTTGGTGAAGCTGCGTCGATACCGCCTCAGACTGCCGTTGTCGACTACTTTCCTAAAATGACTGAACTTGACCTCCTTTTGGGGGTAGCACCAGTCGTTACTCCTTGGGCCTATTTCTACCCGCCCAGACAATTCCGGACCATTCGCCGATCTCCTTTCGCTTTCTACCGCATCGCGCCTAGCTTAGGATCCTTGGAAAAGCAGGATGAAGATGAGGAAAAAGCAGAAACAGTCTACTGCGAAACGGCTGAAGAAGAGGGTGAAAAAAAAGCATTAATAGGTTGTCTAAAAGAAATTAGAAAGATAAATAATTGGCTTAGCTTTATAATAGGACGCGTGGGACAGTTCTTACAGGGATAGGTAATGAGTAAAATCGACTGGCGACAAAAGCTAGGCTGGGGTGATGAGCAAGTTGAGGACATTCGTGTCGCAGGATTTGCTTATATCCGTCAGGGCAAGTATGATATTGCGCTCCCTTTATATGAAGCGCTGGTTGTGCTTGAGCCCGAAAGCGCTTATGATGCGCAGACATTAGGGGCGCTTTATCTTCAGTTAGGACAATGGGAAAAGGCTTACAAGTGCCTTGAAAGAGCCCTGATGCTTGAGACCGACCATGCTCCGACCCTTCTTAATTTATGCAAAGCTCTCTTTATGTTAGGACGCAAGCAGGAAGCATTAAAGCTTGCCAAGCTTCTGTCGCGCGAAAAAGATTCACAAATCTCAAATGTGGCAAAGGCTTTGTTGCTAGCTTACGGCTAGCACTTCTGATAAGGCCTTAACAACCCTGTCAATATCATTTGCAGTAAGATCGTAATAAAGTGGAATGGAAAGCGCTGAAGCATAATAAGCTTCGGTTTCCGGGAAAAACGGAGAAATATCACCGATTCGTTTTGCAAGAAGAGGATGGCGATACATAGGAATGTAATGGACCTGTGTTCCGATCCCCTTATCTTTTAATTTCTGGATGACATCTTCGCGCGTTGTTTTGCATGCTTCGAAATCAATTTGAACAACACATAAATGAAATGCCGTTTGAGCATCGTAATCTGCAGTCAATAGACGAATAAAAGGAAGATGCTTGAATTTTTCGCGGTAGATGCCCATGAGTTCGCGTCGCTTTGCAATGAATTTATCCAAACGTTTGAATTGACTTAATCCCAAGGCAGCTTGCATCTCTGTAATATTAAAATTCCCTGAAATTTCCTGCACTTCATAGAAGCAGTCGCTTGGTTTTTTTACGAAACCGTTGTTGCGATAGAGTTTCAAACGCTCATAATATTCCGTATTATTTGTTGTGACCATTCCCCCTTCGCCGGTTGTCATGGTTTTCGCCGGGTGAAAGCTGAAGATAGTCATATCGCTATAAGCGCATGACCCTACTTTTTGGCCATCGGAATAGGTGGACCCTATAGCATGTGCAGCGTCTTCAATGATGACGGTATTGGGTTCGGTGATCATACAATCGATCTCGATCATGTCTACAGGAATGCCGGCAAAATGTACTGGCATGATGATATTTCGACCGCGCGTTGTTTGGTATTCGAGATTGAGTTTCAGTTGATTGAGATCGAGGTTGCCCGTATTGCGGTCGATATCGATAAAAACGGGGGTTGCACCTCGGCTCATGGCGCTGGTAACGGTAGAGATGAAAGAAATCGGGGTTGTGAGAATACGATCGAACCTACCTACATCGGCGGCAAAACAGCTGGCGAAGAGGGCTGCCGTTCCGCTGTTGAAAGCAACGGCATAAGTGGCGCCGCAATAGGCGGCCATGGTTTTTTCGAATTCCTCGACTTTAGAACCGCGGGTAATGACGTCGGACTTTAAAGCCTCGGAGACGCTTTCGATATCGCTTGAATCGATAGACTGATGTGCATAAGGAAGAAATTTATTCATAATCAACTATCATGGAGAATTTTACGTCGATTGTCAAGCTCGAAAACAAGCCGCGAAGAAACGAAGAAAATGAAGGACACGCGAAGCTTTAAGAAAAATGAAAAAACTTCATTTCTTTTTTCATATCTTCGCGTGCCCTTCGTTTTCTTCGTTTCTTCGTGGCTTTTTTTCTTCGTTTCTTCGCGTTCAAAAAAGAGTTTGAAATTTAAGCTCGGTTTGGATAAAAGGGATGGCATGATCTCTGACAAACCTTCAAAATTGATTTTAGCAAACAATGAGAGCTTTGCCGGCTATTCGCCTCAATGGGTGGAAGGAACTTTCCCAGGAGAAGTCGTCTTTACTACAGGGATGACCGGGTATCCTGAATCGTTGACAGATCCCTCATACACAGGACAAATCCTCCTTTTCACTTATCCACTCATCGGAAATTACGGCGTCCCCAAACACGAAGAATGGGAATCACGCAAAATCCACCTCAACGGCGTCATCGTCAGCGAAGCTTGTCTTTCCTGGAGCCATCACGCAGGTCTACACTCCCTTCTAGAGTGGCTCAAAATCCAAAGGGTCCCTATCATCACCGGTGTCGACACAAGACAGATCACAAAAATTCTCCGCTCATCGGGAACGATGATGGGTGCCATTACCACTGAAGATGATCCCTCAATGGATTTTATCGACTCCAATAAAGAACATCTAGTGTCCCGCGCCGGACGTAAGGAAGTTGAATCGTATGATGGTGGAACCAAAACGGTGATAGCTATCGATTGCGGTATGAAGGAAAATATCATCCGAACATTGCGAAAATTTCCGATCAACATCAAGCGCGTCCCTTACAACTACGACTTTACAAACGAACACTACGATGGGGTTTTCATTTCAAATGGTCCTGGAGACCCGATGCAATGCACAGAAACGATCAAAACCCTCAAGAAAGTGATGCAAGGGAATAAGCCCGTCTTCGGAATTTGCCTCGGAACACAGCTGATGGCACTTGCCTCAGGCTCCACCACATACAAACTCCCCTTTGGTCATCGGGGACAGAATCAACCCTGCATCGAATTGGAAACAAATCGCTGTTATATCACGAGCCAAAATCATGGATTTGCTGTCGATGAAAAGACTTTGTCCAAAGATTGGAAAGTCACCTTTAAGAATTTAAACGATGGATCAGTCGAAGGGATTGCCCATAGGACAAAACCCTTTTTTTCAGTGCAGTTTCACCCTGAGGCTAGTCCCGGTCCAACAGACACCCTTTCACTTTTTAACAAATTTTATCAAACTCTATGAAAAAGATTCTCATATTAGGTTCCGGAGGCTTGCGAATCGGGCAAGCCGGTGAGTTTGACTACTCGGGTTCACAGGCTATCAAAGCATTGAAAGAGGAAGGAATCAGAACCATCCTCGTCAATCCTAATATCGCGACCGTGCAAACAGATTCAGGAATGGCCGACGAGGTTTATCTTCAGCCTTTGAATGTTGCATGCGTGAGCCGGATTATCGAAAAGGAAAGGCCCGATGCTATTTTATTGAGCGTGGGCGGACAAACAGCGTTGAATCTTGGTCTTGCGTTAGAAGCCGAAGGAATCCTTGAGAAATATGGAGTCAGGGTTCTAGGGACCCCAACCAAAGCCATACGCATCACGGAAGATCGCGAGCTTTTCAAACAAGCCCTTTCAGAAATCTCGATCAAAACTCCGAAGAGCATTTCAGTCACAACAGTTCCAGATGCGATTAAAGCAGCTTCAGAGATTGGCTACCCTTTGATGATGCGTGCGGCATTTTCTTTGGGCGGATTAGGCTCAGGAAGAATTCAAGACGAAAAGCAGTTGAAGGAACGTGCCGGAGAAGTTTTAAATTCCGTCGGACAGATTTTAATTGAAGAGTATTTGACCGGCTGGAAAGAAATCGAATACGAAATTGTAAGAGATTGCGATGACAACACGATTATTGTGTGTAACATGGAAAATATGGACCCCATGGGAATCCATACCGGAGAAAGCATCGTCGTAGCCCCTTCACAAACGTTGTCTAATGAAGAATACCATCGCCTTCGGGAAATAGCCATTCGAGTAGCACGCCATCTTGGAATTGTCGGTGAATGCAACATCCAATATGCTCTCGATCCGAAAACCGGTGATTATCGGGTCATCGAAGTCAATGCGCGCCTTTCTAGATCAAGCGCCCTGGCATCCAAAGCCACCGGCTATCCGTTGGCATTCGTTGCGACTAAATTATCCCTTGGAAAAAAACTTCATGAAATTAAGAATTCGGTAACAAAAAAAACGACAGCATTCTTCGAACCGGCTCTCGATTATCTCGTTGTAAAAATGCCACGGTGGGATATCCAGAAGCTTAAGGCAGCCGACAGAACGATCGGATCGGAAATGAAGAGCGTTGGCGAAGTCATGGCAATAGGAAGATCTTTTCCCGAAGCTATCCAGAAGGCCATTCGCATGCTCAATATCGGAGCAAGCGGCCTCATGGATTACCCTTTCGAAATCAAAGATCCTAAGTTCGAAGTCGAAAAAGCAACCGATCGCCGCCTTTTTGCATTGGCAAAATTCTTCGAACAAACAGGAACTGTTGAAGAGGCGCATAAGCTCTCGCATATTGACACCTGGTTTCTCAAACATCTGTATGAAATCGTGAGTTTCTCGAAAAGGATCACTATTGAAGATCATCTCCTGAAAGCAAAGCAACTTGGATTCTCTGACAAAACGATTGCCACTTTAAAAGGGACAAGCGAAGAAGTGATACGTCAGGATCGACTGAAAAGAAACATCAAACCAGTCATCAAACAAATCGATACGCTTGCCGGAGAATTCACCGCCGAAACCAATTATCTTTACACAACATATCACGGAACACAAAATGATGTCCTGCCTTCAATGGAAGCTCCTATCATCGTATTGGGATCGGGCCCTTACTGTATTGGATCCTCTGTAGAATTTGATTGGTGCGCCGTAAATTCAGCGCAAACGCTCCGAAAGCTTGGAGAACCCACAATTATCATTAACTCCAATCCTGAAACTGTTTCGACGGATTATGATGAATCGGATCGTCTCTATTTTGAAGAACTCACCTTAGAAAGAGTGCGGGATATTGCTGATTTTGAAAATAGCAAAGGAATTATCGTTTCGGTCGGCGGACAAGCAGCCAACAATTTAGCTTTATCGCTTCACAATGAAAATTACCCAATTTTGGGAACTGCGGCTACATCGATCGATCAAGCAGAAAACCGCTATAAATTTTCATCCTTGCTCAACGAATTAGGTGTCGATCAACCGGCGTGGCAAGAAGTGACTACTCTTGCAAAAGCAAAGGAATTTGCCCGCAAGGTGGGGTATCCCGTTCTTGTTAGACCCTCTTATGTCCTTTCGGGTGCAGCCATGAACACGATTTATTCCGAAGAATATCTGGAAAAATATCTTCATGAAGCGACGATTATCTCCCGGGATCACCCTGTGGTGATGTCTCAGTTCATCAATAATGCCAAAGAACTTGAAATTGATGGAGTTGCTGATCGAGGTAAAATCATTATCGAAGCCATCTCAGAACATATTGAAAATGCAGGAATACACTCAGGTGATGCGACGATTGTCATCCCTCCGCAGCGGCTCTATCTTGAAACCATTCGACGCACAAAGAGAATTACTCGGGAGATTGTCGAAGCTCTAAAGATTACGGGACCTTTTAACATTCAATTCATTGCCAAAGACAATTTGATCAAGGTTATCGAGTGCAATATTCGCGCCTCCCGTTCCTTTCCTTTTGTCTCTAAGGTTACCAATCACAATTTCATTGCTATAGCCGTTGAGGTGATGCTGGGCAAGCATAAAAAGGCTTCTTACGAAACATTAGAACTCGATTATGTGGGGGTAAAAACCCCTTTATTTTCATACAGTCGGCTGAAGGGTGCTAACCCTGTGGCCCACGTGGAGATGGCATCAACCGGAGAAGTCGCCTGTATCGGGGATCATCTGATTGAGGCGTTTTATCGGTCTTGGATCGCAACAGAGCAGAGCATTTCCGGAAAGAGAATTCTTGCCAGTATCGGCGGAGATAAAAAACTCCGACTCCTGCCTGAGCTCAAAAAATTAGAAGATCTTGGCTGGGAAATTTATTCAACGGAAAACACGCATGACTTTTTGACAAGACAGGGAGTTGCCTCGCAATTCTTGCATAAAGGGAGCCAGAAAATGGAACCGAATGTGATTACGGCTATCGCTAACAGAGATGTTGATTTAATTATCAATATTCCCCGTTCGATGCCTACAGGGAATCATCACACGGATGGGTTTAAAATCAGACGACTTGCGATAGATCATCACATCCCCTTGATTACAAACATACATGTGGCGCAGCTTTTTTTACAGTGTCTTTCCGAAATAGACCTTGGGAAACTCCCCATAAAATCATGGCAGGAATATAGTGGAGCAAACTTATGAATCAATTGATTAGTGTCAAAGATATCATTTCGATTTCCGATTTTCGAAAAGAGGAGATCAATCCCCTTCTGGACCATATTGCCAAGATGAAAGAGAAGGAACAACCCGAGTTGTTGAAAGGAAAAATATTAGGAAGTTGTTTTTTTGAACCATCGACACGCACCAGGCTCTCTTTTGAAACATCGATGGAAAGACTTGGGGGAACGGTCATCGGATTTTCGGATTTGTTAACGACATCGACCATCAAAGGCGAAAGTCTTTACGACACCATGAAGATGATGGAGATGTATGTGGATGCTATTGTTATTAGACATCCTCTGGAGGGCGCAGCACAGCTTGCCGCTGATGCCGTCGAAATTCCTGTCATCAACGCTGGAGACGGAGCGAATCAACATCCGACACAGACCATTCAAGACTTATTCAGTATTAAGGAAACGCAAGGCACCTTGGAAGGTTTGCATATTGCTCTTGTCGGAGATCTTAAATATGGACGTACGATTCATTCGCTCGCCGAAGCATTAATTCCATTTAAACCACGTTTCTATTTTGTTTCGCCACCTTCGCTGGAGATGCCGAAGGATATCTGTGATTATCTGAGGGAGAATGGGGTTAAGTTTTCATATCACAATAGCATTGAGGAAATTATCCATAAATTGGACATCCTGTATGTCACCCGGATTCAATCGGAGCGATTTGCAAATAAGATGGATTATGAGGAAGTCAAAAACTTCATTCATTTGTCTGCCGAAAATCTGACCCAAGCGAAGAAAAACTTAAAAGTGTTACATCCTCTGCCTAGGGTGACGGAAATTGACAATTCAGTAGACGCTACATCGCATGCTTATTATTTTCAACAGGCCAAAAACGGTCTGTATACTAGGCAAGCTTTGCTGAGCCTGGTTCTTTTATGAATACCTTTAAAGCCGCTTGCGTTCAGCTTCGTACGACGTACGATGTCAAAGAAAACATAATCGCAACAACGGAACTCATCCGCGAAGCTAGCAGCAAAGGCGCAAAATTCGTGGCTACTCCTGAAAATACAACTCTTATGGCAAAAGATGATCGTTCTAAAATCGAACAAAGTTTCGATGAAGCTCATGATCCATCCCTTCCGATCTTTACTTCACTCGCGAAAGAATTGAAGATTTGGCTGTTAATAGGATCGCTCTCCATAAAAGTTAGCGACACAAAGGTTGCAAATCGCTCATTTTTAATCGATCCGAATGGGAACATAACCGCTCGATATACAAAAATACATCTTTTCGATGTTGATTTGCCTACAGGTGAAAAATATCGGGAATCCGATACAGTTATCCCTGGAGACAAGCCAGTTCTTGCGGATACTCCTTGGGGCAAAATTGGCATGACCGTTTGCTATGATGTTCGCTTTCCGCAACTTTATCGCGAGTTGTCGAAAAAGGGGGCATTTCTTTTGACTGTTCCTTCAGCCTTTACAGAAACAACAGGTAAAGCTCATTGGCATCCGCTCTTGAGAGCTAGGGCTATTGAAAATGGAGCCTTCGTTTTAGCACCGGCACAAGGAGGAACACATGCAAATGGTCGAAGTACGTATGGCCACTCGATGATCGTTTCACCCTGGGGGGAAATTCTCGCCGAAGCCGGCAAGGACCCGTGCGTCATCTATGCAGACATTGATCCCGCTGCTTCGACTAAGGCTCGGCAACATATTCCTAGTTTACTGGATTGAGAAAAAAGACTCTTGAAATAAAAGGAGATTCGCGAGAAGATTTCCTGTGAGGTAAAGAAATGAATTTAACGAAGCAATATGCAGTAGCGGCGATATGCAACGGGACCGTAATCGATCATATTCAAGCCGGAAATGCCTTGAAAATTGTCAAATTGCTCCGTTTGTCCGAACATCAGAAACTCGTGACCCTAGGACTAAATCTTCCAAGCAATCGCCTAGGTATGAAAGACTTAATCAAAGTCGAAGACAGAAAGCTTGATCCGGAAGAGGTCAATCAAGTCGCCCTCTTTGCCACTAAGGCAACGATCAGCATCATCGAAAACTACGAAGTCGTCCAAAAATATCCGATTTCCATCCCCGACACAATCCGCGGCTTCATTTCATGCACGAATACGAGATGCATTTCAAATCATGAGAAAATTCAAAGCTATCTCTATGTTATCCAAAAAATGGACCAAAGTGTTAAACTGCGGTGTCACTACTGTCGAAAGAATATCTCCCAGGAGGAGATTAAATAATGATCACCATAAAAAACGTAAAAACTCTAGATAATCAAATCATCACACACACCCAAGAGAGCGATCAAGATATCGAAATTGATGCCAAAAAGGAACTCACATTAATTCCGGGGCTCATCGATTGCCATTGTCATTTTAGAACTCCTGGAGCGACACATAAAGAAGACTGGATTACCGGATCAAAAGCCGCCATCGGCGGGGGTGTCACAACCGTCTTCGACATGCCCAACAATTCCCCTGCGTGCTGTACTAAAGAGGCGTTTGAAGAAAAGAAAAAACTCATCGACAGTCAACTAAAAGAAGCAGGCATTCCCTTGCGCTACGAACTTTGGTTTGGCGCGCACAGAAGTTACCTCGATGAAATTGGGAAATGCAAAAACGAAATCATCGGGGTCAAAGTTTTTATGGGTTCCAGCACCGGCGATTTGCTGATGAACGATCCCATTGCTTTGGAAAAAGTTTTTCAAACTGCTGCGCAAAGAAACTTAATCGTCGCTGTTCACGCTGAAGATGAAGAGATTTTGATGGAGCGCAAAATCCTTTTCGCCAATGAGACAGATCCTGCTGTTCATTCGAAAATACGAGATCGTATAGCTGCAATCAAAGCAACAAAAGAAGCTCTAGAATTAGCTGAGAAGTTCTCGACTGTTGTTTATTTTTGTCATGTAAGTACAGAAGAAGAAGTCGAAATGATTCGCAAAGCTAAAAAAAATGAAATTCTTGTCTTTGCCGAAGCCACCCCGCATCATCTCTTTTTAAATGAAGACGATTATGCAAAATGGGGCACGAAAGTGCAGATGAATCCTCCCCTTAGAACAAAAAGGGATCAACAAGCCCTTTGGGATGCAATCTTTGACGGCACCATAGATACAATCGGCTCGGACCATGCGCCGCACACTCTGGAAGAAAAATCACAGCCCTACGGCAAATCGCCTTCAGGGGTCCCCGGAGTCGAAACGACCCTTCCACTTCTGCTGAACGCTTATCATGAGAAAAAAATTTCGATAGAAAAAATTATCGAATTGATGCGGACCAATCCTATCAACATCTTTGATTTGGAACAAAATAATGACATCGTTTTGGTCGATTTAGATAAGAGAAAGGAAGTAAAGGACGAATATCTTAACACCAAATGTAAATGGTCCCCTTTTGCAGGACGCATTTTGCGCGGATGGCCTATATACACGATTGTGAACGGAAAAATCTTTAAGGTGGATCATGATTAAAAAAGAGCCGGGAATTTACGACATACATAAGAGCTGGATGGAAAATCTTGCTCATGGTCCCTATTTTTCCGACCCAATTCCTCAAAGGATTGTTCCTGATAGATCCCAATGGGTAGATTTTCTAGGGTTTAAAGTAGCTTCTCGCCTAGGGATCCCCGCCGGCCCGCTTTTAAATTCCTTGTGGATAGGTTTTGCGGCAGATTTCGGCTATGACATTGTGACTTATAAAACAATTCGAACTCATGATCACCCAAGCCACCCAGTGCCTAATATTGTTCCCGTAGAAACAAATGGTCCGCTTATTCCGCGAGAACTCCCTGCCAGCCTAAAAGCCCTAAAGCATTTGCCCTCTAATCTCTCACATATCGGAATCACAAATTCCTTTGGAAATCCGTCTCGCTCTCCGACTTACCTCAAAATAGACATTGCCCAGTCCAATGATAAACTGCATGAAGGACAAATCATGGTGGTTTCTGTTTTTGGAACCGATCATGATAATATAAGCAGTGCGGATGATTTTGCCAATTGCGCTGCTTTTGCAAAAGATTGCGGAGCAAAAGTGATTGAAGCGAATTATTCGTGCCCGAATGTCTCCTCGCAAGAGGGATCGCTCTATTCTAATCCTGCAGCGGTCTATGAATTTTCTTCGAAAATTGTAAAAGCAATCGGCGATACCCCACTTATCATAAAAGTCGGTGTATTTCCGGATAATAAAACCATGCAAGAAACCTTTGTTGCCGCGGCGCGGGCGGGAGTGAGGGCTATTTCGGGAATTAATACCATCAGCATGAAAGTCGTCGATGCATTTGGAAATCCTGCTCTAGGACCCAATAGACTTAACTGCGGCATATGCGGGTGTCCTATTCATGAAGCAGCCGTTGAATTCACAAGGAATGCTCGCACTATTATTGACCAACAGAAACTGGGAATGACTTTAATCTCTACAGGCGGCGTTACCTTACCCGAACACTTTCAGAATTTTTTTAATGCAGGAGCCGATTTTGCCATGACAGCTACCGGCATGATGTGGAATCCTTATTTAGCCAATCAATATCAATCCATAACCCTCCCAAAAATATATGCAACGTGAAGCCATCGTTCGTAAACTCCATACCATTGGAGCCATAAAATTTGGAACTTTTACACTTAAAAGTGGAATCATTTCCCCTTTTTATATCGATCTCAGATTGATCGTCTCCTATCCGGATCTTCTGGAAAAAATAGGCGATTTCATGTGGGAAGAGGTGCAAGATTGCAGATTCAATATTATTTGCGGCGTTCCCTATACGGCGCTCCCGATAGCGACGGCGATATCCCTGAAGCAAGGGATACCGATGGTCATGAGGCGTAAAGAGTCAAAAGACTATGGAACAAAAAAAATCATCGAAGGAAAATTCGAAAGAGGGCAAAAGTGCCTCGTTGTAGAAGATTTGATCACGAGTGGCTCCAGCATTCTAGAAACAATCGCCCCCTTAGAAGAAGAAGGCCTTATTGTACATGATACCCTCGTATTGATAGATCGTGAACAGGGTGGGGAAAGCAACCTCAAAGATAAAGGATATCAATTGCATTCTGTCTTCAAAATTACCGAAGTATTTGATATCCTCCAGAATTCAGAAAAAATTGATACAAGGACAGCCTCCGAGGCAAAAGAATTTATTAAAAACAACCAAGTGGCGATGAAACCATGATCACAACAACACATTCCCTTTCGGAAAGATCCAAACTCTGCAAAAATGCGACAGCACAATCTCTGTATGAAATTATGGAGAAAAAAGAGACGAATTTAGCCTTCAGTGCCGACTTTACACATAAAGAGATGATTCTTAGATTTGCCGATCTGTTGGGGCCCGAAATATGTGTCTTTAAAACGCACATAGATCTCGTCCAAGATTTCGATCGGGAACTTGTTCAAGAATTAAAAAGAATTGCTAAAAGACATCAATTTCTCATTTTTGAAGACCGAAAATTCACCGACATCGGGACAATCAGCAAGATGCAATATGAAAAAGGAATCTATCGTATTTCGGAATGGGCTCATATCATCAATGCAATGGCAACATCGGGCCCCGGAATCGTCCAAGGACTAAAAGAAGTGGGTCTTCCTTTAAATCGTGGGTTGCTTTTAGTCGCGGAGCTAAGCTCATCAGGATCTCTTGCTACAGGGAGTTACACAGAAGCTGCCATCAAAATGGCTGTAGATAATCCTGAATTTGTATTCGGTTTTATTTGCCAAAGAAAGCTTGTAGAGGATCCGGGATTTCTTCATTTTACCCCCGGAGTTAAACTTGCGGTGGGAACAGATTCTCTCGGACAACAATACAATACTCCGGAATCGGCAATCAATAATGGAACAGACATCATCATTGTCGGAAGAGGCATCGCAGAAGCCCAAAACCCACATATTGAAGCCATACGCTACAAAGAAGCGGGCTGGAATGCACTGAAGAGCCGCATGGCAAATTCATGAGCAAAAGCAACATCTGGGCTATCGGGGATTTGCACCTGTCCTTTGGCATTCCTAATAAGGAAATGGACGTTTTTGGTGAAACCTGGATTGGGTGGACCCAAAAGATAGAAAAAAACTGGCGCGAGAATATCAAAGAAGATGATCTTGTATTGATTCCCGGGGATATCTCTTGGGCCATGCACCTTGAAGAGGCTTTAGCAGATCTTCAATGGATCGATAAGCTTCCGGGAACGAAGGTTATGATTCGCGGAAACCATGACTACTGGTGGGAATCGGCAAGCAAAATTAAAAAGGTGCTGCCACCGTCTATCCATATTATATCTAACGATGCTTACAATTGGGATGATGTTTCCGTTTGCGGCGTGCGCCTTTGGGATACACCTGAGTATAATTTTAAAGGATTTATCGAAATCAAAGAGAATAAACGGGAACGGCCTTTGACCGAATTTGATCATGATCAAGAAAAGGCAAACAAAATATTCGAGCGTGAGTTAGGCCGTTTAGAGATGAGTTTGAAATGTTTAAATAAGCAGGCGAGTTTTAAAATAGCGATGATTCATTACCCTCCGATTAGCGCTGATTTACAAGCATCGAAGACATCGTTGCTTCTGGAGAAATATGGAGTCAATGTTTGTGTATTTGGACACTTGCACAATATTAAAACGAGCACACAGATGTTCGGAGAAAAAAACGGCATTAAATATATTCTGACGTCGTGCGACTATCTAGACTTTTGTCCGATACGAATTAGATAAGTTAATCCCCAAGCGAAAGGGTTGCCAGCCCTCGTTAGCAGCGATGCCTAGCTCGTGTGTGACCATATTTGCGTACTTAAACAAATAGGTATCGCTCATCTTTTCAGTCAAAAAACTGTCTTATTCCTTATCCAAAAAAATCTAATATTGGGTTCGATTCAGGATTATCGGTAAGGTCCTGTGCTGCAAAGCAGCAATTTAATCATAGCCCAATGTGTAGTGCCAAAGGCACAAACGTTGGGTAGGTGATAGATCGTGCATAGCTGCAAAGCAGCGATTCAATACTAATTCGCTCCAAGAAATCTAGTA
Source organism: Waddliaceae bacterium (assembly GCA_963822595.1). Taxonomy (GTDB): domain Bacteria; phylum Chlamydiota; class Chlamydiia; order Chlamydiales; family Waddliaceae; genus CAVRUH01. Next base: position 686,183 of record CAWGIG010000001.1, read on the forward strand.
ATAAATCGCTGCTTTGCAGCTTCGCATTCTACATCGGGTACCCAACGTTTGTGCCTTTGGCACTACACATTGGGCTATGATTAAATTGCTGCTTTGCAGCACAGGACCTTACCAAAAACTTTTGGGACATTAAGCGCATCTAAACAAAAAACCCGCAGATGCGGGTTACTCCAAATTTATGCGCCAATAAATTATTGCGAGTTGATGTTAGTTTTTTTGCAATCCTGTATAGCGTTTCAAAGATCGACAACCGGGAATTTCCACACCCGAACGACTCCTTGACCATACATGTTTTTACCGAGGCTCACGCTAAGCCCTGAAAGACCAAATGCCTCAACAATGGGATACCACCTATCAATTCTTTGACAAGTGACAGATCGCAAAGGATTACGTCGTCCAAATAGATACTCACCTGTTTGAGCAAAAAGCATCAGGCTGCAGATAACAACTTCCAAAATTGTAGGAAGATCCTTATCGCAATACATCGCGGTGGACTCTGCATGCGCTTCTAATTTTTGAGGAATCCTTTCAATGACTAGCCAATAACCTTCTCTAACCGGAGCATTTCTAGTATCATTTGGTATCGGAAAAAAATCATTAAAAGCCAACTCAGTATTTTTTCCAGTTTTAGATTTTGATGCTCGTTCAGCCATTTCATTTAATGTCACAAGTTTATCTCCATCAAGCATCGGAGGAATATAGACAGCTAAATGGGTTTTACTATTACAATTCGCATTCCAGAAATCTGTAAATTTTTTGGATGGAAGAGGCACCTTACCGGGATCGCCATACGTTTGAATCCAATCATCTGCTCCATAAATCCCTTCCGGAAGATTGTTAAATTGTAAGAATTGTGCTGCTATATAATACTCTTCGGATGGTTTTTCAGGATCTTTCCTGGTTTCTACTTTATGTAACACATCACAAAAAACATTTATTGTTACTCCCTTCATAGGGATCAAATGTGACTCCATTTCCTTACATTCATGTATAAACATAGCCTTAAAGAAATCGCCACAGAGTATAAGCTTTGCTTTCGGAAGAGGAAATTGTTCACCTGTATCAAAATCAAGAGTATATATTTCCGTCAGATCCTCAATAGGAATATTGTTATACGCCATTTGTTTTAGCGTTATTTCACTATAACAAACCGATTCCCCATTCTTTAAATGAATTTCAAGCGCTTTGACTCCATTTTCCTTAATAAAATTCCAAAATTTTTCCTGACTTCCTTCACAAGTTTGATTCATAAAAATACTTAAAGCATCTTGTGTAATGTCAAATTTGCCATTTTTCACATAGAGTCGTCCCAGGTACTCCGAAGACTCTTTAATAGCGGAAGCTATTTCAACATGGAAATCTGAATCGTATTCGGTAATTTTTACGACACCGTCAGATTTGTTACAGCAATGTCGGAGTATAAGAATTTTAATAACTGAGATTATATCTTTATTATCACGATTTTCTGTAAATTTCAGTATGCGGCCTATGAGTTCAGAATCTCGAATCAAGTCACTATTTTTTTCCAGAACGGCACTGATTCTCTGTATTTTTTTAACTATATGATCCGGTGGTATTTTGATCAAACTTCGATAATTTGCCGGAATTTCCTTCATTTCAGTTATAATTTGATCTCTTGGACTTAATTGGTGCATATAATTCCTTTAAAAGTTTTAAAATTAATAAGGAAAAATAGTAATATATTACAAAACTAATGTCAATAATTTCTGGATCTTGTGAAATTCCAAATCCTGACTTAATCAAAAAAAATCTAAAATTGGGTTTGATTCAAAAGTGGCGGTAAGGTCCTGTGCTGCAAAGCAGCAATTTAATCATAGCCCAATGTGTAGTGCCAAAGGCACAAACGTTGGGTAGGTGATAGATCGTGCGTAGCTGCAAAGCAGCGATTTAATACTAATTCGCTCCAAGAAATCTAGTAATAAATCGCTGCTTTGCAGCTACGCATTCTACATCGGGTACCCAACGTTTGTGCCTTTGGCACTACACATTGGGCTATGATTAAATTGCTGCTTTGCAGCACAGGACCTTACCAAAAACTTTTGGGACATAAGCGCATCTAAACAAAAAACCCGCAGATGCGGGTTACTTCAAATTTATGCGCCGATAAATTATTGCGAGTCGATGATAGTTTCCTTGCTATCCTTTCAAGCGTTCAATGACCAATACTCGCGAACTTCCAGGTCCGCACTACACCGGTGCAGCTGAGGTCCGCAGCTCTTTCGGTCATCAATAAGAACTCCTTATTATTCATCAAAATAGCGGCCATTCCTTCACATAGAACCCATTTTTTTGGTTCAAAGAGCAACTCGCCAGTTTTTGCAAAATGCATAAAACTGCAGATCATAACATCCAAAGCCAAGGGTAGCCTATGACCACAAAAGGCCCTTTGAGCTTCTTCACCCTCACCCAATTTTTGAACCGTCCTTTCTATGATTAACCAAGAACCTTCTTTAACAGGATCGTTTTCGACACCTGATCTTACACCTTTTAATACAACATCCCATTTAGAGTATTGCGCGCGCGTCGCGATCTCCTTAACCGTCACAAGATTTTTTTGATCAAGAGAGGGAGGAATGTAAACCCCTACATGTGTTTTGATATTGCAGTTGGCCTTCCAAAATTGGAAGAATTCTTTTGGCGGAGTAGGCACTTTACCGGGATTTCCAAAGGTCTGAATCCAATCCTCTTCCCCATAGACGCCCTCGGGAAGTTTTATAGCCTGCTCAAATTGGAAAAAACTCGATGCAATTTGGAATTCCTCAGCAGGTGGTGCAGGACGGTTTCCGGTTTCAACTTTCCTTAGCACATCACAAAATCCGTTTAATGATGCTCCCTCGATATGGATGATATGAGTATTTACTTCATTCATATTGTGGGAAAGCATGGCTTGGAAGAAATCCCCACAGAGTAAAAGCTTCGCTTTAGGCAGCGGAAATTGTTCTCCTGTTTCAAATTCCAGAGTATACATCTCTGTCAGATCAGCAACTGGAATATTATTATCAACAAATTGCTTAAGAATTATTTCTCCATAAGAAATGGATTCTCCATTATTCAATCGAATTTCAACTTCATTGACCTTAAATAAAAGTTGGGTTTCCCTAATAAAAATCCAAAATTTTTCGTCACTATTCTCGCATTTTTCTTTTATGAAAATCTTTAGCGCCTCTTCTGAAATCGCGAACTTTAATTTATTTATATAGAGACGTCCGAGAGCCGGGCATGCCCTAATAGCCGACGCTAATTCGGCATCGGTAACAGAAGGGTTTTCAATAATTTTCACGACTCCATTATGTACATTACAACAGTGTCGCTGAATAAGGTCTTTTCTAAAGCTATTGATAGCCGGATTCACACTTTTTTCTGTGTATTTTAGAATTCTGCCTATGAGACCTGGGTCGCGAATCAGAAGAGCATCCTTTTTCAGAAGCGCAGCGATTTTTTCCACTCTTTTTGCTTTTGGGTCCTGAGGTTGTTTAATCAATCCCTTATAATTAGCCGGAATTTCCGTCATTAAATTGAGAATTTCTGACTTTGGACTTAATGGGTTCATAATACTCCTAATAAATGTTATTTTTAATAATAACAGAAATTATAATGTTAAAATGAATTAATTGCAATTATTCTAAATGAAAGAAAATCGTAAGATTGGGAGAGTGCTCGGCGTGAGGGACACGCCGAGCAAGATTTTAATGTTAACGAATCGGGCAGGCACCTGTTAAGCAGGATTCCTGCGGCTCGTCATCAGTGACGCCAATGCCGGTATAGTCAATGGGGCCTAGACAGCTAACATACTCTTCGTACGCTTCCTGTGTTATCACCTCTTGTGGGAGGTAGGCATACCCAAGATCCGCTGCATTTTTGGTTGGGTCATTGCGATAAATGAAAGATACCCCCACATAACAATCCCAATTCTCCATCAACCAACTAATAATGTCCGGCACTTCCGATGGATCATAGGAAATCGTATTCGACACATTCTGTTCACACCATGTCTCCTGAAGCAAGCGATACCACTCCAACTGCTCCACTGCACTGTCAGCATTCACTTCTACCTCTTCAACCTTCCCATCCTTTCTGGTAACAGTCATCCGTGTAAATGGAATGTTCTCATACTTTCCGGGAAACTTCACCAACACAGATTCAGGTTCAAATGGCTTCTCAATGACGCTATATCCTGCAGCGCGGAAACGATCCACCAACGGATCATGCTTGGAATAGGTAATATTATTGAAAATATACTTACCCAACGGCATATGAAGCCCTTCAGGAACCTCACCCCATTCTTCTGTCCCCATAATCTTACTGATGGTTCCACTTGGTTTGATGCAGGTTACGTTCTTTGGAAGCGGAGAACCTAACTCATGAGCCATGCTATAAGCAGCGCTCACGGTGATATTTCTCATTCTCTTGTAATCGTAAGCTGTCAAATCAGGCCTTGCACGAATACCTGTTAACCCTACACCGCAAAGGTGAAGGAAATCGTTATTCAAATGCCAAGCTTCTTGCAAGATCTCATCACGGAGCTCCACCATCGTTTGACGGTAGTTCATTCTTCCTGCGAGATAAAGTGCTCTTTCGAGTCCTGATTTATCTCCTTTAAAGGCGAGGACGTTAACTTCGGTTAAGTTGCAGAAGCTTTTGTTTCCAAGGAGAATTTCAGCGCAAGGGTTGCAACCTTTAAACCAAGGGGCACGACGTTCCGCTTCCATCGCATTGATGATACCGGGCTCTGAGCCACCGGCATCGAGCATCATTTGGAATACTTTTTCCAGCTCTCTTCTGCTTGGCTTGCGGTTGAATAGAAGGCTATTATTCGATTGCTGTCTGTGGGCTTTTCCAGTAAGCCACCATTCTTTTTTGGCCATAGCGAACTCTTCCCATTCGGGTTGTCCATATTCAAACAGGGAAATTTGAGCAGATCTGCGGCTTGAAAGGATCGTCCCTAACCAATTAACGATATCCAGGATATCAATTCTTGTGAGCAGTTGATCGGCGCGATTGGAAAGAATTTGCGCGATAGCTTTAAAGGCTTTAGCGATTTGCTCGTCACCGGAAGAGATCCAGCCATACCCTTTTAAACGCATTCCGGCGGGGCGGATTTCGGAGAAATCAAGAACCAGCTTTGTTGCGGGGAATTTACCGGCAACCAATTTACCGACGGCCTTTGCCCAGGCTATTGCCGAGTCACCGACTTTTATTGTCCATGTATTGGTTTTAGGATCGTAGCTTTCGACATTTTTTTCGATACCACCTTTACATGTACGTTGGGAGCGAACCACGTGGATATCTTCGATAGGTCTGCGGAAGCCGTTAAGAGTTCCTGTAATCGGTTTAAAGCCGACACCGCATCCTTGGAGGAGTAGCCAAAGGACATCGACAACATCGTAAACAGTTTCAACATAGGTAAAGGAGCAGTTAAACATGCTCGATTCGCGTTTGCGGCTGAGTTCGGTACCGCCGAGCCATAAAGTTCTACCTGCCGGAGCAATTTTTCGATCGAGAATCAGACGACGCAATTCAGCTAATTCGAGAAGTTCTTTTTCTTCCAGTTTCCGACCAAGAGGTCTTTCCCAAAGCCACTGTTGGTGTGCAATAACCCTATCTACAACTTGGTCCCAAGTTTCCAAACGAGGATCCCCTTCTTTGATAGGACGGTGATAGGTACGCAAGCTTGTGGCCATTGCACGAGTGGTGGGTTTTGTCATGATTCTGTACTCCCTTAAATATGTTTTGTGGTGATTTGGGTATCTATGTTTTTTGGATAAATGTCAACACTGAACATCTCAAAAAAAACTCCCGAAAACTCCCTCGGAGTCACGGAAAGATATGAATGTAACATACTGAGAATTAATAAAATACAAAAACATTTTTTCAATTTCTGAATTCATCGAATTGCCTTGATAATGAATGAATTAGAGACAAAAAAATTTTTTTAAATTATTTTTTTTAGAGCTTCGAGTTGGGGGTCGTTTTTGTCTAAAATTTGAGTAGAAGGAATGGAGTGACGCTTCTTGATAATCTGATCGATTTCTCTCTCTTTATCGTCCAAGTCAAGGAAATGGCAATAATCTTTAAAAATTATAAGAAAATCTTGAAAATCAACTTCAAGTTCGAGAATAGGAAGGGTTTTTTTCGCTAATTTGACAAAGTCTTTTTCATCGCCGACTTTGGCCATAAATGCAAGGATATCTAAGTTATATTCAAAATCATCATCCTTCATCGCTTTTTGAACTGTTTTCTTTAAGAGTTGCATAGATTCTTCGACATCGGATAGGGCGAGTAGTTGGATTTCGAGGAGTTCGAACCATTTGCTGCCCTTAAGATAGGGTCCGAAGCCTTCTACCAATTCGGAAGCGTAGGATTCGTTTCCGAGTTCGATTTGAAGGAGCGTGTAGTCGTAGAGAAAGTCTTCTAGGTTATGAAAGCAGTTGACGCATACAGCCTGGAATACTTCTACGGGTTTTGCGCCGTCGTCGATATTTTCATCGAGAATCGCTTGGAGGTGTGTGATGACATCTTGCATGGATTCATCGGTTTCGAGTTCCCCGGAGTCGAAAAGAGAGATTTGGCGGTCAAGTTCGTCGCAGAAGATGGAGAGGGAGAGTTTTTCCGGGGTGAACCTTCTCCAAAGTTCAAAAATGAGTAAGAAAATTTGGTCTCGGGTTTTTTCGGAGATGGGTTTCCCTTCGGTGATATTATCTGCGTAATCTTCGGGTGAGTCGAACGAGTAAGAGGAATTGAGGAATAGATCATAGTCGAGGGTGATGCCATTGTTTTCGAGGCGGGAAAACACTTCTTCATCGGGAAGGGTGCGGTAATCTTCGACTTGCCAGGGTTGAACCTCGAGGGAGGGATCCTCTAACCAACTATACCGCAATAAATTGTAAGAAGCCCGTCGGCTGAGTTCCATATTTTATCACCTTTTCTCCACTATATCCTGAATCAGCCTATGAATCAAGTCCGATAAAGTAATCTCTGAGAGAGTAGAGGAGACCGGTTGCCCGGCTCCCCCCTCATTAGATCCCATCGTGCCCAATTAAGGCAATGGGCTCCCGACAAATCACTCGCTTTGTCCTCTTCAAAATAGCCTATGTTTGATTGTAAGGGCTGGAAGTGGGTATTTAGTGCGAAACATATCGAATTTCTTCCATGTCATGGATGGATTCTGACTCCTTCGATTGATCCATTTGAAGAAGATTCTTACTGCTTCTTCTACAAATGCTTTTATGTATTCGAAGTTAAAGGAAACACCGTAGTATTGGATGTGTCCTCTCAGTTTCGAGCAGAATGTTTTCCACAACGGGACTAATTTAATAGTGTTTCTTTTCTCTTTTATCCAATTTGCAACCCTTTTTATTTTGGTCACAAATCTTTTCTTCGCAGTCTTTACTTTTGGTATCCATTTTCCTAATCTTGTTTTCCCGAAAAAGAATGTGAAACCTAAGAAATCGAAAGTACCTTGTTGTATACCTTGTCGGGCTTTTACCACCGAGAAGGGGACAACTTTAGTTTTATCTTTGTTCAATTTAAGTTTAAATTTTGCAAGACGTTTATCTAGTACTTCCAAGATTCTTTTGGCATCTCCTTCTTTTTCACAACAGATGATTGCATCATCTGCGTATCTGAACAGCTTTACTATTCCTCGACAATTTGGTTGAACATTTTCTTCAATCCAGGTGTCTAATACGTAGTGTGCATAGATATTCGACATGATTGGGCTACATATCGATCCCTGAGGAACACCTTCTTCTGTTATTTTAAGTTCTCCATCTGATAAAATGCCTGCTTTGAACATTCTTATGATGTATCTCATGAACTTGGGATCTTTAATTTTCATTCGCATGAAATCTTCCAGGATCTTATGATCTATGGTACCAAAGAAGTTTGCCATGTCGATATCAATGACTGTTTCAATTTCATTTCTAAAAAGAAATTTATGCAGTGCTTTAATAGCATCATGGCAGCTCTTACCGGGTCTAAAACCAAATGAACAGTCTTTAAATATTGGATCATATATGTTCTCCAATATTTTCCCTGTCTGCATCTGGATTATTTTATCTTCAAAGTTACTGATACCGAGTGGTCGATAGGCTCCTGGCTTATCTTCCTTCTCGATAAGTACTTCTCTTATATTCCCAGGTCTGTAGGCCATCTTCTTCATGCGATCGAGAAGGTTATTTAGGTTTCTTATGAGATTTTCCCCATAATGTTCTTTTGTAACCTTATCAATTCCAACCGCTTTCTTCCCGTCAAGCTTATGGAAGCATTTTAGAAGAGACTCCTCATTATAGAAATGCATCAGAGCCGTAAATTCTTTATGAGGGTCTTTTGCAGAGAGCCAAGCTACTCTTTCAAGTTTTGTATCCGTATCCCATATGGGTTTTGGAGTCTCTATTGTACTCATACGTTTCCTTATTCAGATTGATTAATGCCGAGGATTCCTTCCCTCCAGTAACTCCGCAAAGACTCACGTCTCCTTGTTCGCCCCTTCATCGGTACTACGAATCCATCTGCCATCCTGTCGCCATCCCGAGCTGCTCACTGTTACATTTGCAGATCAGTACTTCTTCCTTGAAGAGCTAAGGACTTCCCACGTTCACCATTTTATCTTCGATACATGCCCTGTTCACCGACCCCGAGGAGCTGTATATCTCATTCCCTATAGCGAGATATATAGTAATGCCTTCCGTCAACACTCACAGCGTCGGCCTCCTAAAAGTTATCTATAACGGGGCTCAATCACACGGCCTGCATCTTCCCTGTCATACGCTTAACTCAATTCGTTACCTCCTAGAGTCCAATGACTCGGTATAGCAAGTTTGGGTTTAACTCCCTAGTGACGACTTACACGTCACTGATAAAATAGCGCCTCGTGGCGCACGAGTGACTCGATTTATCGAGTCTTTCGACCTGAAATTTATTTCAGGCTTCTTCATGGATAGCTATCTCGCCCGGAATAAATTCCGGGGCGAAAGACTCGATAAATCGAGTCAATCCAGAGAACTGAGGATGCGGGCGGAGTCGCTGGGAATGAAGCCTAGTTTGCCATCGGGAGTTTGGATCTTGAGCCAGGTTCCTTGGTTAAGGGTGTCGAGAACCTCCACTTTCGTCCCCGAAAGAAGGGGCGTTTCAGAAACTTTCGCATACTGCTCACCTGCATCACGGTAAAGGGAGGCAGCATGGATGAGGACACCCTGGACCGGCGTCATGAAATGTGCATACAGCAGAGTAAGGAAAACGATACCTGCCAATAACCCAAAAAACGAAGCGATCCTTCTCCAAACATTTCCTGAAATCCAAATCTGTATGGATGCAAAGCCGAGGGCAATCATGGAGAATAGGAAAAACAACTGTAAACGTTCGGGAAGGGTGATGTATGCCGAAATCGAACTGGATTTTGCTTCAGGAGCTATACCCAACTTTTCTTGAGCGATGCGAAGATTTTGTGTCACCTTCGGATCTCTTGGTCTTAAAGATTGGGCTTTGTAATAATAAAAGAGGGCCATGGGATATTGTTCGAGCTGAAAATAACAGTTGGCGATGTTGAAATAGAGTTTTCCATTTCCATAAGTAGGAGAATAAGAATTTTCAAGGGACGTGTAAATATTTAAGGATTTGTTGAAGGCCTCTTTGCGTTCAGCAATGGAGCCTGTACGTTCCCCTACGGTATATTGGTTATAGGCCTCGGTAAGTTCTGTATTGGCCGATTTTGCTACAATCAACCAATAAATCAAGGGGATTAGCAAAAGCAACAGCAATAAGAGGTACTTCTCCTTCAAGAATTTTCCTCCAATTTAGAAAATAACAACCGAGCTTTCTTAACAATATCATCCATAGGTTGTCCCGTCTTGCCGGCAAAACGAATTTCTTCAATCTCGGCGAGGAAAGCGCGCACTTCACCCGGCAGACCTTCTTTAGGAAGTTCATCGGGATTGATCATACGCCTATCGATATCTCCCCTTTCGTATAATCTTAAGATAAAGGCATTCAATAGACCGTTAAAAAATTCCGGAGATCCACGATTCGCTTGAAGAGCCTCATCAAATAGTTGACGACTATCTTTTGTTTTAACGATTGTCTTTTGGATTTCTAACTGCTTTTTAAAATTGAGTTGGAGAAAGAGTATTAAAGCTCCAAAAGGAAGAACCAAAAGAACCCACCAGGTTCCAAAACTCATATTGGATAGATCCGTTGATGTCAGTTGATAATTTCCTTCGACTTCAATTGCCCCTGGTTTGGCCGGAGCTTGTTCTGCTTTAGCTGCAGGGGGTGATTGAGGTTCTTCAGCCGGAGGTTCTCCTTTTAAGGGAATGACCTTTATAGGGATTGGCTTGCTTTTGACTGTCGAGTAGGTAATTGTAGCCGGGTTAAAAAACGAAAATTCTAAGGGCGGAATTTCATGAATCGAATCAGAGAGGGGTCTCAATTCAACAACGAACATCTTCTTGGAATCCTCCACTTTTTCTGTAGGGGGAAGGTCACTTAACTTGAAAAACCCGCTGAAACCAGGCTGACAGCAAACTTCCGGCATAGGGACATTTTCAATTTCTCCGGTACCACTGATAGTGATTTGCAATTGCATTTTATCCCCGACAGTGACTTCTGCCGGTGATAAAAGAGTCAGATCCATTGTGAAGTCTCCGATAGCGCCTTGAAACGATGCAGGCTTGTTTCTTTCAGGGAAGGGATCCACTTTAATCGTGACGACGGGAGCTTGGGCCGAATATTCCGATTGTGAATACTGTTTACGACCGCTTTCATCTTCTATGTAGGCTTTTCCCTGAATGACCGAGGGGCCGAAAGAATATACTCCCGGTTTCAAAGCTTCAATGACCAAGGAAACTTCTAAAGTGGTAATCCCATCTCGGGTTGTTTCCTTAAAGTCTTTGTCGCCGATTTTTCTAAAGCCATCGGCTACAAGAAGTGGAATCTCTTCTTTTGTGAGAGTGAAGTTGTAATTGTAGATATAACGGTAGCCTACTTTTATCCTTTGATGCGGATAGATCGTATTGTTTCCATCGATAAATGGCTCAAGACCCAAAACGACCTTTCCAAGAGATTCTGACGGAGGATTTGGATTACTTACATTATTTACATTACTTGCGTTATTTACGTTATTTACGTTGATTACACTACTTCCTTCGACTTCATAGGTCGTAGATGTGGAAGCATAGACTTGACTACCCACTTTTACTTTAATTTCAGGAAGAAAATGAGCCCCCTTTTTTTCTCCAGGAATCTGGAATTGGTAAATGGAGATGATCAGGGGCGAATTAGGGGATAGGACGACATCTTTTTGAAAGGAAGGATTTAAAGGCTTGCCCTCGAATACGAAACTTTTGGGGTCGATCTTATCTTCCTTTCGATGGGTGATCGTAATCGTTCCTTGGAGAGGTTTATCGGCAATATTTTCTCCTTCAATTTGAGCGGTTACTGTGACATCTTGCGAGAACGCGATAAACGGGAACAGACAACAGATGATCAAGGCAGTTAGAAAGTTGTTTTTTACCATGGTTTTACTCCCTTTCCTGAAAGCTGTTTGATTTGTTGTTTTGGCTGTTTATCATCTTGATCCATTTGTTCAATTTCTCGAAAAACATCCTGAATTTTTGACGGAGTTTGTTCGGGTTCTTGCTCCGGTTTGACAGGTGTCTCTTTCTGCTTTGTAGCATTTTCTTTAGATTGTTTCCAATATCTCAGAATTTCTTCCTGTACAGAAATGATTGGCAATTTCCACTTAGCCCTTCTATAGCCCTCTTCAAAGGAAGGTATAACGGCATCCCATGGATGACATTGACAGGATTGCGGGTAATCCTCTTTTTCTTTTTCAAGAACTTGAGCGTAAAAAGGTTCCGCGGTTAGTAAGGTTTCTATTTGAGCATTTTTAATCAAATATTGAATTTCTTCAGAAGGATTTTCCAACTGTTTATAAAGGCGATTGATTGATAGGGCGTATTCCTGATCCTCAATAGCATTTTCAAGAGTCGTAAAGGGATCAGAATTGGGGGTACGGGAGTTTTTCTGGATCCAGTGAAGAGCATTTTGCATGTAAATTTTTGTTTCAGGAGGTGCGTTTGAGGCAAACCCTTCATTGCTGAATTGTTTCCATTGGTTTTCTATTGAATGACGTAAGGATAAAAGTTCTTCGGAAGGAGAACATGTTTTAGCTTCCTCAAGTTTTTGAAGAAGACAATAGGCTTTAGAGGCTTCATCGACTTCTTGGAGGGCATCTTTTAACCAATTTAGGGTCGTTGGATCATTTTTGATGCCCTTCGTTTTAGCTAAAGTAAGGTGTATAGAAGATAGAGTCGCATTTACATTGAGGAGAACTAGCGGGGATGAAGGCTGTATTTGTTGGAGGGTTTGGATGGCATTGGATAAATCACCCGTTTTTAGTTGAGAAAGAGCAAGGTTAAAGTTTAAAGCAGCTTTTTGCCAAGGTTGAAGAGTGGGTTCTTGAGCTAACTTTTGATAAGCTTCAATCGCCTTTGGATAATTTTTAGCCTCGAAATAAGCGTCTGCTTCGCGGGTGAGGGAAGAGGCATCCGCAGGATAAGGGAGATAGCAACAAAGGAAAAAAAACAACGCGGAGACGCGGAGACGCTGGGACGCAGAGAAGAAAAATAAAAACAACTTTGTTATTTTCTTTCTCCGCGCCCCAGCGTCTCCGCGTCTCCGCGTTAATGAGGTTTCTAAACAATCTATCATGGCACCCTCTTTTTGCGGGTGTCAGGGAAATACATAGCAAAAATTAAAAGTATAATCGCTAAGCCTAAAGGAATTTGGAAATAGAGCTCATAAATTAAATCTGCATTTCCGAGAGTGTTAGATGCTTCCCTGTTGATATTTTCAAATCCGCCCTCCTTTTGAATATTATCTACCAATTCCTTAGCAATTTGAACCGCTGTTAGACTCTCTCCGGAATAATATTCTCCTCTGCCACGCTTTGCAAGGGCCTGTAATAGATCACTTTCTAAATGTGACTTCACAGATTTTCCTTCATAAATCAAATTAGGAATGACTCCACCCACTTTCGATCCTAATCCTACAGTAAAAACATGCAAATTCAACTCATCTGCCTGTCCAACCAAATTCACAATCGTGGAAATCCCATTATCTTTTTCTCTATCCGATGTATCCTCACCATCTGAAAGAATGACTAAAGTTCGATACCTGGGTGAGAGCGTTGAAAAATATTCCTTACGTATATCTTCAAGGGCTGCCGCGAAGTCGGTTCCGGCAACATCCCCTTCGTTAATATCCATTTGCTTCAACCTCAAACGGACAAAAAGGTAATCCATTGTCAACGGAGAAAGCATGGTAGGTTCCGCAGTGAAAGCCCACAGGGAAGCATTTTCCCCTTTGAGCCTGCTTACAGTTTCATCGACAATTTCTTTTGCTTCGTCAAGTCGGGATATTCCTGTTCTCGTATCTTTAACGCTCATTGAAGCAGAAGCGTCAACCAAAAAAATCACATCATGGACTCTTCTGCGATAGGTTGTCTCTTCCGGTTTTGGCGTAGGCTTGACACCGGGAGGATAATGTCCATTTCCTACAGGTTCCATCCAGGCTAGGGTTGCAAAAAAAAGAGTCAAAGACAGGGCAATAATTTTTCCCCAATAATTGACTCTAGATCGATAAACAATTATGTCTTCAAGAACCTTCATAGAAGCGAATTTTTCCAGAACATCATTTCGAAAATTGTATAACCACCAACCCAAGCAAGGAATAAGCAGCGCTAAACCGAATAAATACATTCCATTTAAAAATTCGAAATGCAGGTCGGCAGGAATCAAGGAATCCTCCTCAGAATCGTGGCATCGAGAAAAATTGAAATAAATAGGGAAAGAATTCCCATTAGAACAAAGAATCCATAAAAAGAAACACGTTCAAAAAGCTGTGGCTGCTGGCTTCTTGAGAGAGCATCGACTGGTATTTCGCTTTTTTCTATTTGATCGATATCTGAATAAATTTCGTGCAATTCTAGAGAATCACCCACATTATAGTACTTCCCCCCGGTAAGAGCTGTCACTCTTTCCATTAAATGACGCTCCGGTGCAAATTCATTTCTCGCAATTCTTGGTTCAATATTGATGATGTAGAGCTTAATATTATTTTTTTTTGCATATTCCCCCGCTTCGGAAAGATCCATATTACGGAGGCGCTTTCCTTTATCCAAAGGACTCGGGGATTGAAGTCCATCTGTGACAAGAATAATTATCGAATTCTTTATTTCATAAGCGGGTTTCCCCACTCCTGAAAGCTCCTGCGCATAGTGTTTCGTTGCTGCAATGAGGTCCACTGTTTTATAAACGGCATAACCTATAGCCGTAGCATCTTGCTTTTCATCTGTGACAACTTGCAACTTTTTGAGCTGATCAATAACAGCCTCATCATCCAGGGTGAGCGGAGATAGTACTTGCGCACCACGCGCAAAAGTAACAAGACCGATCAAATCGTTCGGACGCCCTTTAAGTCCCGTTTCGGGGTTTCCCACTATAAAATCATGGGTCACTTGCTTAAGGAGATCTATTTTTTTCCATTGATGACGGTTAATGGTCACCTCATCGGACATGGACCCTGATAGGTCGAGGTCAAAGTAAATTGCAATCCCTTCAGTAGGGATATTTTTCTCGGGGAAGAGCAATGATTCATCTTTTTTTCTTTCAGAATAATAATGAGGATCGATAAATGCCAAACAAAAGAAAGTTAACGCTAGAATGCGAAGGATTTGAGGTAAAGAGGATAACTTGCTTCGAAGTCCTATAAAAGAAAAGTCGCTAATGGAGGAATATAATAGATGCGGTTCCTGAAAAGTCGCCCTCCATCTCCAAAGGAGCCAACCAATACCGGCAAAAATGCAGAGATACAATAAGGCTGCTAAATCAATTCCAAGATCCATGTTTTCCAGTATTATTGAAGTGACTTCACTTCAGTATAGCAACTTGGGGTTCTGCGTGAATTTTGGATGGAAGTTTAACGCGTTTGACTTCGATGCCGAGGCCCATAAGCTTTTTATCGATACTCTCATAACCTCGATCCAAGAAAGCAAGACCTGTAATCGTGCTCGTTCCTGTGGCGATAACCGCTGCCATCACATAAGCAAAGCCGGCTCTTAAGTCAGGTATTGCAATTTCCTTCCCAACAAGAGCAGTCGCCCCCTTAACAATGACGCTATGAGCAAAATTCCTAGAGGCGAAACGACACTCTTTACCCCCAAGACACTGTCGGAAAAGAGTAATATCTGCTCCCATCTCCACTAACATCTCCGCATAACCAAATCTATTTTCATAAACCGTTTCGTGGACAACAGAGGTTCCGGTAGCTTGCGTGAGAAGGACGACAAAAGGCTGCTGCCAGTCAGTCATAAAACCGGGGTGAACGTCTGTTTCTAAATGCAATCCCCCTTGGAGAGGTCCATCATAGAAAAATTCGATTCCGTTGCTCTTAACATCAACACCACCACCTACTTCACGGATCTTATTGAGGAAGGTAATCATGTTGGCGTGTTGGGCCCCTTCGACAAAGACTCTTCCTTTCGAGGCGATAGCTGCCATTCCCCAAGAAGCTGCTTCGATTCTATCGGGTATTACTGTGTGTTCCACTTCGAAGAAGCGACGCGTTCCTTGAATTTTGATCGTACGATCAACATCCAAGGTAATGTTTGCTCCGAGCTTTTGCAGGAATAGGATTAATTCAACAATTTCAGGCTCTATAGCGGCATTTTTAATGACGGTCGTCCCTCTTGCGGTCACAGCAGCGAGAATTGTATTTTCTGTAGCGCCGATAGAAGGAAAAGGTAAGGTGATTAATGTTCCTTTTAAACCGTTGTGCGCATGGGCAAAATAGGCCCCTTCGCGTTTCATTGTACGGTACTCGATGCTTGCCCCTAATTTCTCCAACGCATCGATATGAAAATCGACGGGACGAGGTCCTAAACGGCAACCGCCAACTGTCGGAACAATAATATCTTCATCGGTACGACTCATCAAAGCGCCCATCATCAAAATGGGGATTCTGTTGGAACCGGAAAACCTTTGAGGAATGTAGGAAGATTTTAGTTCGCGAGTAATCACTTCCATGATGCCGGCTTCTTTATCCCAGCTTACTTCCATTCCGATTTCTTTGCACAAATCGACAGTGACTTCAACATCACCAATATTGGGTACGTTGAAGAAGGTACAT
This sequence comes from Waddliaceae bacterium, assembly GCA_963822595.1. Taxonomy (GTDB): domain Bacteria; phylum Chlamydiota; class Chlamydiia; order Chlamydiales; family Waddliaceae; genus CAVRUH01. The sequence continues at coordinate 702,389 of CAWGIG010000001.1, forward strand.
TTTTTATCGGAAAGAAGAGAGGCAACAAGAAGCTTCGTCATTGCATTTTTTGCACCCGAAGCCTTCACGTGTCCTTTGAAGGGCATTCCGCCTGTTATTGATAAAGCTTCCATGTGTTGACTCTTCAAAAAGCATTACTGATGTTTAATTCTTTACTTAACACTACTCCGTATTTTTAATTCAACAAAAATATCGAAAAATTCCTCATCTTCCACAAAAAAGAAAAATATGACAAAATGCAATTTTTCAACAAACGGAGTTTTTAGTAATGATCGTACGTACAGGAATAGGACAAGATAGTCATCGGTTTATGCCGGAGGATTCATCTAAACCATGCATCATCGCCGGTATTATCTTTGAAGATGTTCCTGGTTTTAACGCAAATTCAGATGGAGATGTTGTCTTCCATGCCATCTGCAACGCCATTTCGTCTTTAACGGGCGAACTCATCCTTGGTGCTGTTGCCGATGACCTCTGTCACAAAGATGGAATCACCGATAGCGAAGTCTACCTCAAAGAAGCGATGAAAACTTTAGGGAGCCAGCAAATTTCGCATATAGCCATCACCATCGAAGGTAACAAACCGCGATTTAAGGAAAGGCTTATCGAAATGAGGGAAAATATTGCTCGAGTGATGGAATTAAAGATCTCCCAAGTGGGAATCACTGCCACTACCGGTGAAGGTCTCACTGACTTCGGTTGCGGAGACGGAGTACAAGCTTTTGCAATTGCTACAAGTGTTGAAGAATAAGAAATAGAAGACTAATAGAAATAAAATCCACACTCTTCAACGCGGGGACGCGAAGACGCAGGGACGCGGAGGAGAAAAAAACAATCTTTTTATTCTCCGCGTCTCCGCGTTGAAGAGTGTTTGCGTAAAAACTATTTCATGTTCATGGGGATAAAAAATTAGTAGACGTCTCTTAGATATCTTTTTTCATGACGGAGTTGTTTGACGAATGCTTTTGTTTGCTCATCTGTGAAACTTCCTTGCTCTTGAACGATGCGGTGCAGCGTTGCGTCCACATCTTTTGCCATTGCCGAAGCATTTCCACAGACATAAAAATGAGCGCCGTTTTGCAACCAATCATATAATTCTTTGCTCGCTTCCAGCATCTTGTGTTGCACATAGACTTTTTCCTGCTGGTCTCGCGAAAATGCCAGGTCCAACCTTAAATGGCCACGACCTTCTAACTCACGCCAAAAATCCTCATAGAAAAAGTGATGCTGTCGCTGCCATTCACCGAAAAACAGCCAATTTTTCCCGCTATCAACTCGCATTCTTTCTTGCATAAAGGCGCGGAAAGGGGCAATCCCTGTTCCCGGCCCCACCATGATGATAGGAGTACGAGGATCTTGAGGCACAGTAAATTCGTTGCCCGATTGGAAATAAATAGGAACGACAGGTTCGTGAAGAGGAACAAGATTGCACAAAAAATGCGTGCAGACACCCCTGCGAAGCTGTTCGTTAGTTTTGTAGGACAAGAGCGCTACAGTCAGATGAACCTCATCGCCTACGACATTTTTCGATGATGAAATGGAATAAAACCGCGGCATCAAAGGCATCAACAAATCGCAAAGTTCTTGAAGGTCAAATTTAACTTCGGCATTTTCAGAAAGAGCATCCCAAAGCTCTCTATTGGCCTGATATTCCTTGAAAGAATGACTCAGAATTTCCTCAAGTTTTTCCCTTTTTTCGTTATTTGTTTGTTTTTTTGCCAATTCGGTAACAAATTTCTTACTGAATTCAGTAATGCCAGCTTTTTTTGTAAGGAATGTTCGTAATTCTAGTTTCTCACCGGATCGTTTATCATTAACTATTTCGTTGCCGGTGGCACCGATGACCATGAGGGTTTGTTCTACTAGGACAGGGTCGTTATCGGGGAAGACAGCAACTGCATCGCCGACGTTATAGTGGGCGTCGGATCCCTTCAAATCGAGGACAATATGCTGGGTTTCCTTTCCGAATCCCGATTTGCATAGAGAATAGCGTTCTTTTATGGAAGCCAAAAAGGGATTGTTTCTAGTGTATTCTTTCATATCATTTTATTTATAAGTAACAGAGCATATTATAACAATTTTGGAATTGTTTTAATAGTGAAAACTTTGGGAGATAGATTGTATAGTCCACATTAACAGGATAAGCATGATCGCAAGCGGCAGGATTAAAAAAGGATAAGATAAGAAAAAGAATGATTTATCTATTTAGTCATTTTTTTGTTTGATTCTTCTTTCTTTTTTATTTTTTCTTATTTTTTTTCTTTTCTTATCCTTTTTTAATCCTGCCGCTTGCGATCATGCTTATCCTGTTAATGGGGACTGTGCAATCTATCTCTCTATTGCGGGAAATGCCGGGATTGAGTAACATTGCCCATTCGAACTGCGGCCATGGCGGAATTGGTAGACGCGCTAGATTCAGGTTCTAGTCGGGGCAACTCGGTGGATGTTCGAGTCATCTTGGCCGCAAAAACTACTTAACATTTGAAAAGATTACCCCTTCAAGTGTATAATCCCCATACATGAACAATTACGATATTACAAAAATTAGAAATTTTTCGATAATCGCCCATATCGACCACGGCAAATCTACTCTTGCTGATCGAATGCTCGAACTGACTCATACTGTTGCCCTACGAGATATGCAAGAACAGCTGCTCGATGATATGGACCTCGAAAGGGAACGTGGTATCACAATCAAAGCCCATCCTGTAACCATGCAATATCCTTCAGAAGATGGAAATATCTATCAAATCAATTTGATCGATACTCCGGGGCACGTCGACTTCTCCTATGAAGTTTCCCGCTCCCTAGCAGCTTGTGAAGGGGCTCTTCTCGTTGTCGATGCCGGCCAAGGGGTTCAAGCTCAAAGCTTGGCAAACGTCCATCTCGCCCTCGAACATAATCTGCGAAGTGATCCCTGTCATCAATAAAATCGACCTCCCCTCGGCAAACGTCCCTGATGTAATAGAGCAAATCGAAAACCTCATCGGCATAGATGCTTCGGACGCTGTTCTCTGTTCCGCCAAATAAGGAATCGGAATTAAAGAAGTTTTGGAACGCATTATCCGTGATGTACCTCACCCAAAAATCCCTCAAGACGATATCCTCAGGGCACTTGTTTTCGATTCGTTCTACGACAACTACAGAGGCGTTATGGTTTACGTCCGCGTCGTGAGCGGTTTCATCACAAAAGGCTCCCAAATTAAAATGATGGCCCAAGACAAATCTTATGATGTCCTTGAAGTCGGCGTATTTACTCCGAAAGAAAAAGCTGTGGATATACTTCAGGCCGGCGAAGTGGGATATTTGATTGGCAACATCAAAAATACCGCAGAAGTGAAGATCGGCGATACCATCACCCTCCATAAAAAGCCCTGCGACAGTCCCTTGCCGGGATTCCGCTACATTAAACCCGTTGTTTTTGCCGGGATCTACCCTATCGATGCCACTGATTTTGTCGCCTTAAGAGAAGCACTCCTGAAATTGCAATTAAATGACGCTTCGCTACATATCGAACAAGAAAGCAGCATGGCCCTAGGATTCGGTTTCCGTTGCGGATTTTTAGGATTGCTCCATTTGGAAATCATTTTTGAAAGAATTCAAAGAGAATTCGACTTAGATGTCATTTCGACAACTCCAAGTGTTATCTACCGCTTTATTTTGAATGACGGCACAGTGAAAGAGGTGGATAACCCAGTCAATTACCCCGATCCTATTCATATTAAGCAGGTCGAAGAGCCTTGGGTTAAATGTAATATCATGGCTCCTCCTGAATATCTAGGGAATATCATGAATCTAGGAATCGATAAGCGTGGAGTATGCGTCAAAACCGACAATTTAAATGCGAGACAGCTTTTATTAACTTATCGTTTTCCTTTAAATGAGATCATTACAGACTTTAGCGATAAATTGAAATCGGTCACAAAGGGATATGCATCCTTCGACTATGAGCCGGATGGTTATGAAAAAGGGGACATCGTAAAGCTTGAAATTCGAGTGAACGAAGAGCCCGTCGATGCCTTTTCATGTCTGGTCCACAGAAGCAAGGCCGAAGGCAGAGGGCGCGCTATTTGCGCAAAGCTTTTGGAAGTGATCCCGATGCAGATGTTTAGAGTGCCGGTTCAGGCAGCTATTGGCGGAAAAATCATTGCTCGAGAAACGATCAAGGCCCTTTCCAAGAATGTAACAGCAAAATGCTACGGTGGTGACATTACCCGTAAACGAAAACTGTGGGAAAAACAGAAGAAAGGGAAAAAGAAAATGAAAGAAATTGGGAAAGTGAATATCCCTCAAGATGCTTTTATGAAAGTATTAAGAGCAACGGAATAATCATAAAAAAAATGGGTCTATGAGTATCACAGCGTCAACAGAGAAAGCGGTCTTCACCCCTCAACAATTGCGCACTATCGACCCTTCCCGCATCCCTAAACATATAGCTATCATCCCTGATGGAAATCGACGCTGGGCGAAGAAAAATTTCATCATGACGGAACAAGGTCACCAAGCGGGCGCCAATCAGCTCATGACTATCGTCCAAGCAGCTATTGAAATCGGAATCTCCAGACTCACCTTCTATATTTTCTCAACGGAAAATTGGTCCCGACCCAAAAATGAAATAAACGCGCAACTTAGACTACTGGAGAAATATCTTGTAGAACAAAGACAACGCATGGTCAACAATGGAATACGCTTTACCACCATAGGAAACCTCTCCCCTTTTTCTGAAAGCGTAAATAGAGAACTTCAAAATTCCATTCATGCCACTGTTAAGAGCAATAAAATCGATGTGGTTTTTGCCCTGAATTACGGCGGACGCGATGACATCACTCGGGCAGTACGCGAGATTGTAAAAGAATATGACCGCGGAATTATCAAAGCGGAAGATATCAATGAAGATTTTGTATCCAAACATCTCGATACAAAGAGTCAACCCGATCCCGATTTATTGATCCGCACAAGCGGCGAGCAGCGCGTCAGCAATTTTTTACTATGGCAAATTTCATATGCAGAAATTTACGTATGCAGCGCCCTATGGCCGGAATTTACACCCGATCATTTACTCGATGCAGTACATACATACCAAAATAGAGAAAGGCGTTTAGGAGGAACATAATGGCAAGCACAATACACCCATTTTTTTATCGATTATTAATAAGTACATTAGGACTACTGGTTGTTTTTATAGCTCTTTATTTTTCCCATGAAGCTATAACAGCACCCATTTTGATCTCTGTGACGACTGCTGTGATTGTTACTGCTCTTATTGAATTCTACCAGATCGCTAAACATAAAGGTTACGAACCTCAATTTCCGATCGGTATTACAAGCTCGATCCTCTACATTTTTGCGATGTTTCTTTTAGCCTTCTACCCTCAGGCCGAGTTTCTCCCTCCCACAGTTTTCTTACTCGCACTCTTTACCTTATTTTCGTTTTATATCTTTTGGGGAGCCAATCCTTTAGCCAATGTTGCCATCACTACTTTTGGAATTGTTTACCTCACACTTCCATTGACCTGTCTAGTAAGCATCAATTACTTTTTTCCTCCAAATGGAACACAAGACGGAAGATGGTGGATTGTTTATCTGATGGCCATGACATTCATCACAAATTCAAGCGCTTACTTCTTTGGAAAATCCTTGGGAAGAAAAAAACTTGCCCCTTATATTAGTCCAAAAAAGACCTGGGAAGGCGCTATCGGCGGTTTCTGCATCGCCCTACTCGCTAGCATGGGATTCCACATACTCTCAAATCTCCCAAATAGCCCTATTCCTATTTCACTCTCGTTTTCAGAAAGCATTGTCCTTGGAGGCATTTTGTCCTTCTTGGCACAGCTCGGTGATCTTGCAGAGTCGCTATTGAAAAGAGATGTGGGCGTCAAAGATAGCTCAAGCATTCCGGGAGTTGGCGGAGTCCTCGATATCGTCGATTCTCTGGTATTCACCTCTCCCGCTCTTTATCTCTACTTAAAAATGAGCTAATAATGATCATCACCATCGACGGTCCCACGGGTACCGGAAAAAGCACCATTGCCAAGCAACTTGCAGAAAGATTGGGCTTTATTCATTTTGACACAGGTGCCATGTACAGATGTCTTACTCATGGAATCCTAAAAAATCATATCGATTGCGACAACATCCCACAACTCGAAAAATATCTCGATGTTTTTTCCTTTCAAATCAAAATGATCGGTAATGAAAAACACTATTTTGTAAAAGACGAAGATGTAACAAAACTCATTCGCGGAGATGTAGTCACCGCCCTAGTGTCAAAAGTGGCCGCCATTCCAACGGTACGACACCATCTTGTGCCAATTCAAAGGAAGTTTGCAGAAGGAATAAATTCTGTCTTCGAAGGGCGTGATATCGGAACGGTCGTTTTCCCAAATGCCGAAGTAAAAATTTATCTGACAGCAAGTCCCGAAGTTCGGGCCCAACGTCGCTATAACGAACTTCTAAAAAAATTCCCCGAAGAATCAAAAACACTTACATTAGAAAAGGTGCTGGAGGATATCGACCGCCGAGATAGCCACGATTCAACAAGAGAACACTCCCCTCTTCGGCAAGCCGAAGACGCCCACCTTGTGGATACTTCCAAACTGAATGTTGATCAGGTCATTGAGGAAATTTTAAAGTTTGTCCCAAAAAAAATGGACAACATGGACGACATGGACTGAATGGACAAACCCGTCCATTTTGCTTTTAATTAAAACTTAAAATACCTTAAAATAGTATTATGAAACTATTTTATCGCCTCAATCACTGGTTTTTTAAGACTCTTTTCTATTTGTTTTATAAACATAAGGTTTACGGAGCTAACCGCCTTCCCCCAGGAGCAGCTATCATCGCCCCTAACCATATTTCCTTTTGGGATCCCCCCATGGTGGGGGCCTCTTGCCCCGAAGAACTCGCCTTCTTAGCCAAAAAAGAACTTTTCGATGTCCCCGTCCTCTGCTGGTGCATCCAACATCTCAACGCCTACCCCGTCACTGGAACGGCAAGCGACTTGCATTCGATTAAACTCATCATCCACCTCCTCAATGAAGGACAAAAAGTCGTTATTTTCCCCGAAGGCGAACGCACCACCCATGGCGAACTCACCGACATTAAACCCGGCATAGGAATGCTTGCTCTTAGATCAAAAGCACCCATTGTCCCTGTATATATCAGTGGAAACTTCGAAATCTGGCCCATCCATAGAAAATTCCCCAAACTTTGGGGAAAAACCGCTGTTGTCTTCGGCAAGCCAATATATATCGACGAATTTCTTAAACTTCCAAAAAAAGATTCGCATCTTGCCATCGCAAAAAAGGTCCAAGAATCTCTCGAAAAACTCAGGGATTGGACTAGAAACGGAGCTGTTGGCGAGGCGCCATAATTACACTATTGCACTAATCGATTCGATTTCGTATAATGTTTCTATCTCTCCGGGTTGCCGGGGGGATTTTTTTATCTGAATCGAATTTTGACGATAAGGAGAAGGCTAATATGCCAACTATTGAACAACTCGTGCGTCAACCACGCCGAGATAAAACGAAGCGAACAAAATCGCCGGCCTTGCAAAAGTGCCCGCAACGCCGAGGTGTTTGCCTTCAGGTGAAAACAAAGACACCTAAGAAGCCAAACTCTGCTCTGCGAAAAGTGGCCTGGGTTCGCCTATCCACTGGACAAGAAGTGATTGCCTACATCGGCGGTGAAGGCCACAACCTTCAAGAACACAGCATCGTGCTCGTGCGCGGTGGTCGTGTGAAAGACCTACCCGGCGTACGTTACCACATCGTTCGCGGAACATTAGACTGTGCGGCTGTACAAGACCGCAAACAAGGAAGATCGAAGTACGGGGCGAAACGTCCTAAGTAACGCTAGGATGCTCATAAATGAGTATCCTGGTTCGCGATTTGCCCTCACATTTGTAAAACTGTGAGCGCAATTCACGCATCGGTTCCGGAAATATCCGGTCCCAGGTGAATCTTTACGATCTTCAAATATAAAGAACCTAATTTCATTATTGAAGAGGAAGATATGTCAAGAAGAAGACGTGCTGTAAAGCGAGAAATAGAACCAGATCCAAAATATGGTAGCGAAGTTCTCACAAAATTCATTAACAAAATCATGATCGGCGGTAAAAAATCGATTTCCCGATCCATAGTTTATGATGCCTTGGATCAATTTGCTAGAAAAGTAAAATCCGAAAACCCGTTGATGGCCTTCGAACAAGCGCTTGAAAATGCAAAGCCTTCACTCGAAGTTAAATCACGTCGTATCGGCGGTGCTACTTACCAAGTGCCTATCGAAATATCCCCAAGCCGCCGTACCCCATGGCAATGCGCTGGATTATTATCCATTCGCGCGCTAAACCAGGTCGTTCCATGGAAGATGCGCTCGCAGGCGAGCTCTTAGATTGCTACAACAACCAAGGAACAACCATTAAAAAGAAAGATGACACCCACCGCATGGCTGAAGCTAACAAAGCTTTCGCGCATTACAAGTGGTAGGGAGGAAATAAAATATGGCAAGACGTAGAACGTGAAGAAATTAACAAAGTGCGTAATATCGGTATCATGGCACACATCGATGCCGGTAAAACCACTGTATCTGAGCGTATCCTCTACTACGCCGGACGGATACACCGTCATTGGTGAAGTGCACGATGGCGCAGCCACCATGGACTGGATGGAGCAAGAGCAAGAGCGTGGTATCACGATCACTTCTGCTGCTACAACTGTTTTCTGGAAAGGTGCAAAAATCAACATCATCGACACTCCGGGACACGTTGACTTCACAATAGAAGTTGAACGTTCCTTGCGCGTTTTCGATGGTGCAGTTGCCGTATTCGACGCTGTATCAGGTGTAGAACCTCAATCTGAAACCGTATGGCGCCAAGCTGAAAAATATAAAGTTCCTCGTATCGCGTTCATCAACAAGATGGACCGTATGGGCGCAGACTTTTTCGGCGGCGTGACATCTATGAGAGAAAAATTGCATGCAAATGCAATTCCAATTCACTGTCCCATCGGAGCCGAAGCAGAATTTAAGGGAATGGTCGATTTAGTCACCATGAAAGCCCTTATATTCCATGACGAAGTTTTGGGTAAAGAATGGGATGAAGCCCCTATTCCTGCTGAACTCGTTGACAAATGTAAGCAAATGCGCGCAGAAATGCTTGAAGAACTCGCCATGATCGACGAAAGTAACGAAGCTTTCATGAGCAAAGTCCTCGAGAACCCCGATTCTTTGACGCCGGAAGAAATTCATGGCGCCATTCGTAAAGGTGTCTGCCAAAATCTTCTAAATCCAGTACTCTGCGGTTCTGCGTTGAAAAACAAGGGCGTTCAGCAGCTTCTCGATGCAGTCGTTAATTGGCTGCCATCCCCAGTGGATAGAGGCGAAGTGCACGCACACTCCGTAGATACAGACGCGGATGTCATCCTAAAACCCGAAGATGATGCTCCATTTGCTGCTCTTGCGTTCAAAATCATGACAGACCCCTATGTCGGACGTCTTACATTCATCCGTATTTATAGTGGTACTCTCACGAAAGGGATGAACCTCGTTAATTCAACAAAAGACAGTAAAGAGCGTATTTCTCGACTCATCGAGATGAATGCTAACGAACGTATTGAAAAAGATTCGTTCCACACAGGCGACATCGCAGCTTGCGTCGGCCTGAAAAAGACTACAACAGGGGATACCCTCTGTGATCCAGACCACCAAGTTCTTTTGAGAAGATGGACTTCCCAGAGCCGGTGATCTCGATGGCTATTGAGCCTAAGTCTAAGGCAGACCGTGAAAAGCTTTCGCAAGCGCTTACCTCACTTTCTGAAGAAGATCCAACCTTCCGCGTCACTACAAACGAAGAGACAGGACAGACGATTATTTCAGGAATGGGAGAACTCCACCTCGATATTCTACACGACCGTATGAGTCGTGAATTCGCAGTGGAAGCTAACGTAGGGAAGCCTCAGGTGTCTTACAAAGAAACGATCTCGATGCCAAGTAATTCTAAAATGAAGTACGTAAAGCAGTCGGGTGGTCGTGGACAGTATGCGCACGTTGAAGTGGAAATCGAGCCGAACGAAAAAGGTAAAGGTAACGAAGTTCTCAACAAGATCGTTGGGGGTGTGATTCCTAAGGAATTCATTCCGGGCGTGATTGCTGGTATTACAGAAGGTCTTGCCACAGGGGTTCTTGCTGGATACAATCTAGTCGACGTTAAGGTATCGATCGTTTATGGATCGTACCACGAAGTTGACTCGAATGAAATGGCCTTTAAGATTTGCGGATCGATGGCAGTGAAAGATGCAGCAAGGAAGGCTAAGCCTATCATCCTTGAGCCTATCATGAAAGTCAGCGTGACGACTCCTGAATTGTGTATGGGAGACATTATTGGCGACTTTAACAGACGTCGTGGCCAGATTATGGGTCAGGAGACATTTAAAGGTGCGGCAATCATTCAAGCGAACGTTCCATTGAGCGAGATGTTTGGATATGCTACGCAGTCGCGTACACTTTCCCAAGGACGTGCTGTTTTTACGATGGAGCCAAGTCACTTTGACCCTGTTCCGTCTAAAATTGCAGAAGAAATCATCAAAAAATAAAGGAAACCCATGGCAAAACAAGAAACCAAAATAACAAGACAGAAGATCCGGATCCGGCTCAAAGGTTATGACCAGCGTTTGGTCGACCGTTCGACGTCGGACATCGTGGAGACTGCTAAGAGAACGGGTGCTGCTGTAGTGGGCCCGATTCCCCTTCCGACAAGGAAGGAGATTTTCACAGTGTTAACGTCCCCAAACATCGATAAGAAGTCGCGCGAACAGTTTGAAATTCGCACGCACAAGAGACTTATCGACATTTTGGATCCATCCGGCAAAACGATTGAAGCTCTCAAGAACTTGACGCTTCCAGCCGGCGTAGACATCAAAATCAAAGCATAAGCTTAACTTAGCTTAGCTTAGACTTAGTAGCCACTATCCGTAAAAAGATAGTGGCTATTTTTTTTATCGTCTGCAAACAAAAAAAAATCACCACAGAGACACAGAGGAAGAAGAGAGAAGAATATGCTCGCTTAATCTGATCCTACAAAAGCTTAGGCTTTTATAGGACCCTCTCCAGAACAATTTTGTCTTCATTTTTAGACCGATGCGGTCCAAAAATGAAGACAAAATTGTTCTGGAAGGTTCCCATGAACTCACACTTACCCCCTGGTCATAGACAAGACATGGAAAAAGGCTCCTACCCACTTCCAAAGATCAAAAGACGTTGCCAACTTCTGCTAATTAGAGATGTTAAGAATGGCTTCATGGAAAACAACCAGAATGAATTTGCCCCAATTTGATAGACCGCATCGGTCTATCAAATTGGGGCAAATTCATTCTGGTTGCTGGTTCTATAAAAGCCTAAGCTTTTATAGAAACCTGGTAGCAAAATGGACAATACTTAACAATCAAGTAGATTAAACAAGCGTATTCTTCTCTCTTCTTCCTCTGTGTCTCTGTGGTGATTTTTTTGTGTGTCTAAAAATTCCTTTCCTATTCAACTTTTCTCCAAAGGTGGCCATCGATAATTGTTCGAAATTGATCCGGAGAGAAAAACTCGGAGTGAAACTTATAATCACCGCTTTGCAACTTTTCAAAGACCTCGAAACCCTCAAAATCCTTCTGTCCGCGTATCTCCCAAGCAATATTCTTTGGATCAATCACTCCCTTCCCATCCACTTTACCAATAAGCTCGTTGTCAAGCGCTATTGCAAATGTCTCGGGCGTTACCTTAGATACGACATATAAATTCTCTACCTTGCCGTCAATGCCCTTCATCTCCACTTCCTGAGTGCAGGCAAATGTATTGTCCGCTTCCACAACAACCCATCGCGTGTAAAAATCAATAGATTCAGCCGAAGCATTAAAGGATATCTTTCCCTCTCCAAGCCAGACTCCTGGTGTAAGCAAAAATGTATGCGATGTCATCAAAACATAAACCTCCGGCTATAAATACTTTGTAAGATTCCGAGAGCTGTCATCGTCGACAATATCGAAGAACCTCCATAAGTCACTAATATCAAGGGAACTCCCGTAATTGGCAAAAATCCTGTCATCATTCCTATATTCACAAGAATATGCATCGCCAAATAAGTTGCCACCCCCGCAGCTAGCAAGCGTCCAAACGGATCTTTTGCTACAGCAGCGACTTGAAAACTAAAATAAATTAAAGCATAAAAAAATGCCATAAGTAAACAGATGCCTATGAAACCAAATTCCTCAGCAAAAGCAGGAAACACTGAGTCTGTATAGGGAGCGGGCAGCCACCCGCCGGCAGTGAATTCACTTTGCCGCCACCCGGTTCCCGTCAATCCCCCAATAGCAATCGCGGTACAAGCCGCTTTTTGATGGTGTGTGTTAGGATCCAAACGGGCAAATTGATACTCCCTAAGGAAATAAGTGGCATACGGTCGAATTTGCTCATGCGTCACAAAGCCAAGAAATATAATGGCCACAAACAAAAGTATCAGGAGTCCCGACCAGGACATCACCCGAATGACCAGAGGATGCAGATTGCCAAAATAAAACATCACTAACGATATAGGAAAAAACACGAGGGCTGTTCCCAAATCGGGTTGCTTTAAAATCAAAAGAAAGGGGATCCCCACGATTAGTCCGGCATAAAAAACGGTGCTCCAACTCTGCGAATGCATCTTTTGCCTTTCCAAAAACCAACTTAAGGCAATAACGACGACAAGTTTTGCATATTCGGAGGGTTGTAGACTAATGCCTATAAATGGAATCTTATACCACCTATGCACCCCTGCTATCGCCGGAGTAAAAAACAGCCCTATCAAAGCTATGATCATCAGACCATAAAGGATCCACGTCCACTCGCGCAATTTATTATAATCGAATCCGGCAAAAAAAAGGAAAACAGCTCCGCCAATCATAAACCATTTAAGCTGCACCTTCACCAAAGGAGTGAAAAAGCTTTCTTCCGCGGTATCCAGGATGGAATCCATGGAGTAAGAGGAAATAATCAGCAGACTGATAGCCAAAAGCCCTAAAATAACCGGAATGACTCTGAAATCAATCCGTGACAAATATTTGTAATTCCACATAAATTAGATCTTCTTTAACCAAAATCTAAAGTGTAGCGTTATGGAAGTTGAGAGTCGACATTTTTCTTCATTAGATTCCACAAATAATTGGGCTAAGCTGCATCTTGAAGAGTTCAATCAAGATAAAATCACTATTATCACAGCCGACGGTCAAACGAGCGGACGGGGTCAATTCAATAGAAAATGGGTATCTCCCTCCGGAAAAAACATCTATGTTACTTTCTGCTTTTTCATGGATGCTGATAGAAGCGATTTAGGCAACATCCCACAAGTTCTGGCGATTTCAACGATCCAAGCTCTCGCATCTTTTGGATTCCATGCAAAAATAAAATGGCCTAATGATTTGATTCTATCAGGAAAAAAAGTCGGAGGAATTCTTTGCGAGACCTCACCTGTTGAAAATAAAAGAGGGATTGTTTTGGGAATAGGTCTGAATGTCAATATGGAGTCCGAGTTGCTTGATAAAATCGATCAACCGGCGACTTCCCTGGCGCATGAGAAAGGGGAAATGGTCGATCTTAAGACCGTGCTTGATGCTCTTAGAGATCATTTTATCAAAGATGTTGAAGTGTTCCTTAAAAAAGGCTTTTCCCCCTTTCAGGATCTCTTAGATCAATTTTTATTGAAACACGGATAAACGCGGGGGCGCGGAGACGCGGGGACGCGGAGGTTAAAATCAGAAAAACAATTATTTTTAACCTCCGCGTCCCCGCGTCTCCGCGCCCCCGCGTTTAATAGTTTGTATGAAAGAACTATTGCATGTTGCTTTCTACGAACTTACGGAATGCTTTTAAATCCATGACGCCTACATTGCGCGCTTTCTCAACACCATCCTTAAAGAGGATGATGGTTGGAATAGATTTTATCTTGTACGCAACCATGGCTTCATAACCATTATCAACGTTGAGCTTTGCAAAGGTTACATCGTCGATCTCATTAGAAAGCTTATCAAAAATAGGAGCAAATTTCTTGCAAGGACCACACCACTCTGCATAAAAATCTACTACGACAACCCCACTGGAAATCGTTTTGGAAAATGTAAGGTCTTCGATTTCCACGGTACTCGCTTGAATCGTAGCACAAAAACTCCCCATCAAGAGACTTAATGACAGTATATATTTCGAAAATAATGACATAATTAACTCCTTGTTAATATTAAATGAGATATCATTTTAACCTAAAATTAAAGGTTTGTCAATTAACAATTTCTCTACATTTTCCTGAAAATTTTGTTTCAGTATTCTAATAGACTCGTCAAACACTCTTTCGACTCGACTCATTGGAGCATCATAGTTTTGTTCTTTGAAACTACCAATTTGCTCTTGACAATTCTTATCTATTTCTTTAAGAATTCCCGGCAAATTTTGCTCAGCATTCCCATGAATACTTCCGGCTCGAATTAATGCATGAGATGTAACCGTCGGGATGGATGAAAGACCAGCATCGCAAACTGTGGCATTATCTCTTTTATAATTTTCTTCTAGCCTACTGTATTCAAGAGCAAGGTTTGCAACTGCGATTTGATTGTGTACTATCGCCTCATCCCTTTCACTGATCAATTGCTGTCTTTTCTCTTCCAAAAGTTCAAATAATGTTTGATGCTCTACATTATATTTATTATTAGCTTCTTTGAATTTTTCTCTATAGTCCTCGACGCAATTTTTAATGTCATCTTTAAACAAATGATTTTGTAGAAGCTCTCCATAAAAATCATCCTTGTGCAAAAGATCGATATTCGATAGGACACTCGTAATAAATTCTCCTAATTTCTGTTCTGGAGCGATTCCATCCTCCTGAACTGAAGCAACAGATTCTTCGGAAATTTTTTCCTCGTCGTCGGAGGAAAAAAGTTCTTCTATCCGCACCAATTCTTGAGCGCAACCTTCAGCCTTTGATCCTTGTAAAAATTGGTATTTATCCAGGTCGCTTTGTTTTTCGCTTTCTTCTTGGGAAGTTAGTTGGGTTGAAACGATGTTAGGACTTCCTCCTTCAGACTTTGGCGAGGGTTCTTCTTTACCCTTAAAAAATAAGATACTGCCGGCAATCAACGCTACGATGGACCCCATGCCTAGCGCAAAAGTTGTTATGCCAAAGGAGATTCCAACAGCCAAAGCCGCCAAAACAATACCGAGCCCTATGAAGACAACTCCAACAACCTTTTTAATTCTTTCATTTTGCAATCGAAGACCATTAACTAGGGGATCTTCTCCGTTCTTTTGAAATTGAATATCTGGGCCGCTTCCGACACGTGTGCTTGAATCCATAATAAAAATCCCTTGTAAGTAGATAGAAAACAGGAAGCATACAAAATCGCTTGATTATTTCAAAGCAATTACATGTTCGGGATGACGACGAGGTCAGGATGAACTTTTGCACGGATAACTTGTTGAATAAAGGAAAGTGTCGCGCCGACAGATGAAAAGCAAGAGGTGCAATTGCCTTGATAAGCGATAATGACCTCTTTTTCATTGAGTAAATTAATAACTTCAACCCCACCCCCATCTAAAACGATGTAAGGACGGATATCATTATTGATCACCTCTTCGATGACACTGAGTTTCTGCTTAAGAGATAGCTCGTTCCATCCGGGATATCCTCCTTCGAGAACTTCGCCAAAATCTCTGGGTGCCGGAGGAGCCACATACCCTAAAGATAAGGGAATATCGGTACATTCTTTGGCGACGCTATCGATAGCTTCAAGAACTAAATTAAGGTGAGGAGCTGTTTCATGAGGAAATGCAGGGACTTCGGTTTTATCGCGGACTTGCTTATCGATAAGGTCAGCGCTAATGCGGCTTGCTTGATCGTAATTTTTTCCAACAAGTATATCACAAGCTGCTTCAGCAGCCCCTATCAAGGCGGATTGTCCAAAAACTTGATATTTAGCGTCGACAATGACACCATCTTCCTTATCAACGAGCCAAAAGAAATGGATCACATTTCCATCGGCGACATTCCCCTCTTCACTTTCAACTAATCGCAAACCCTCTCTTGGACTCAACGTTCCTGCATTGCGAGGATTTTCAATTTTAGAGATCAGCTTTTTACTATAGCGGCTCCAAGGGAAAGAGGCTGTCAACTTTTCAATTCCCATTTACTTTTTCTCCCATAGACTAGATACCTTCGAAAGCTTCTTGGCAGTATCCACAATGATTTCTATGGCTCTGTCTATTTCATCTTCAGTGGTTTCCCGAGAAAGGGAAAAATTAATCGCCGAATGAGCAAGTTTTTCATCCATCCCTGAAGCAGCCAAAATCAATCCTATCTGCTGAAAAGTGCCTCCGCCGATGCTTGCATAGACTCCTTTGCGATTGAGAGCAAACAGCATTGCTTCGTTGGCAATACCGGGAAATCCTATGGCTGTTACATGAGGAAGGCGCTCGCTATCGTGAAAAAATGATACAGCCTGCGGAAACCCTGCGGCGATCCCTCTTTCGAGTTTATCGCGAAGGCGCGCGATTTCTGTGCAAACAAAGTCTCTAGCTTCAAGCATCTGTTTCGAGGCACATCCAAGCGCAGCCAGGGCCGGAATATTCAGACTCCCCGCGCGTTGCCCCCCTTGTTCCATTCCCCCTAAAATCAAAGGAGAACAATTTACTTTTTCTTTGATATAGAGTCCTCCGGTCCCCTTGGGGGCATGAAGATTGTCTCCATTGAACGAAATCAGATCGGGGCCGATTTCTTGGAGATCAAAATAGACCCTGCCTAGGGTATGGGTTGCGTCCAAATGAAGCCTGACACCCCTTTCTCTGCAGAGTTCGGCGATCTCATTGACAGGATGGATTACCCCAGTCATTCCATTGGCCCATTCTAAAGAAACCAACGCGGTTCTTGGCGACATGGCATCCGCAATGGCATCGACAGTGATTTGACCGCGGTTATTAGGACTCACCATTTTTCCGACACAATCCATCTGTTCCAGACGTCCCATGACCATTAAAGGAGGAGCTTCGTCTATTTTTGAGAGGATAAAATGGTTTTTTCCGGTATGCCGCGTAACGTCGTAGTAGGTAGAAACAAAAGCATGATTGGTAGCTTCCGCTCCGGAAGAAGTGAAAACAAAATTGTCTTGATCTTTAGCACCGAGAAGAGCGTAGATCGGTTTGTAGCTTTGTTCGAGCGTCGGAACAAGTTGTTGTCCAAATTGGTGAGGCGCCATCGGCGTCCCCCACATCTCCGTGAAAAAGGGCATCATGGAGGAAACCGCTTCATTCGAAGGACGCGTTGTCATGCTGTTGTCGAGGTATATCCCTTGTTTCATTCTTTGACTAACTTACCTTTTTCGCAATTATAGATCATAGGTAGTCCTGTAGGAATTTCCAGTTTCACGACTTCTTCGTGGCTCAAATTATCAAGATACATCACGATGGATCGAATGGAATTGCCGTGAGCAGAAACGAAAACATTTTTCCCCTCGTTAAGAAGAGGAAGAATTGTCTCCTTGAAATAAGGAATCGAACGAGCTGCTGTCATTTCAAGGCTTTCGCCATGGGGAGGGGGGACGTCATAGCTTCTTCTCCAGATTTTGACCTGATCCGCTCCAAATTTTTCCGCGGTTTCAGCCTTATTGAGTCCTTGAAGCTCTCCATACATTCTTTCGTTGAGTTCCCAGCAGCGGATAACAGGGATGGTATTTTCCAAGGCTTCTTCATTGAAGATATTCGCCCATTCTTCGAGTTTACCTTCTCCTTGATGCAGGACAACAGGGACTTTTCCTGAGCTGTGCTGGCTCATAGCAAGCATAGCGGTCATTTGGGAACGAATGAGTGTCGTCATGATGATAATATCGATAGGAATATCTTTGATCGTTTTTCCACCTTCGAGGGCCTCTTGGATCCCTTTTGTGGAAAGAGGAATATCGACCCAGCCGGTAAAACGGTTCAACCGATTCCATTCGGATTCTCCATGACGCATCATTACGAGCTTACTCATACAATTTTCCCTTGTTTTAACCATTAAGTATATCACAATTCTATTTTCAATCCAATGTGTTAACCACGAAGAAACGAAGAATACGAAGGACGCGCGAAGATTTAAGAAAAAAGAAGATAAAAACTTCATTTATCTTCGCGTGTCCTTCGCTTTCTTCGTTTCTTCGTGGTTGCGCTTTTACCTTAGATGGATTATACTAAGCACCTTTAATACATGATGATGCAAGAATTAAAACTACATAAAAAAGATTGGCGAGACATCCTCCGCGAGAACTTCACAAACTGGGAAAAACTCGCCGATTATCTTCGCTTGTCTCAGGAAGATCGAAATAAGATCATTGTTAAGAAGAATTTCCCCCTAAACCTCCCCTATAGACTCGCAGAAAAAATCGAAAAAGGAAACTTTAACGACCCCATTCTCAGACAATTTCTCCCTACAATTGACGAAAATGTGAGAAGCGACGGTTATATCTCCGATCCGGTGGGGGACCAATCCTCCCGCTGCAGCCCCAAGCTTTTACATAAATATCTAGGAAGAGTTTTATTACTAGCTACGGGCGCCTGTGCCATGCATTGCCGGTATTGCTTTAGACAAAACTTTGACTATGATATCGAAGACAAAACTTTTGATGTCGAGCTCGAACAAATCGCTAATGATCCCACGGTTTTCGAGGTTATCCTCAGCGGTGGAGATCCCCTCTCTTTGCCGAATCGGCTGTTAAAATCTCTGATCCAAAAAATTTCATCGATTCCTCATATTCGAAGAATTCGCTTTCACACGCGGTTTCCTATAGGAATACCTGAAAGAATTGATGAGGAGTTTTTGGAGATCATTAAAAATACACCCCAGCAATTTTGGTTTGTTCTTCACTGCAATCATGCTCGGGAATTGGACCAGGATATTTTTTCAAAAATGACCGAATTGCGAAAGTGTGGTGTCAACGTGTTGAATTCGGGCGTCTTGCTGAAAGGGGTAAATGATGATGCCGACACTCTTACCGATCTTTGCCTTACCCTGGTAGATCAAGGGATTTTCCCTTACTACCTCAATCAGCTCGACAAAGTTCAAGGTTCCGCCCACTTTGAGGTCTCAGAAAAGGAGGGTCTTGAACTCATGCAAGAAATCAGAAAACGCCTTCCAGGCTACGCCGTCCCTCAATATGTCCGGGAAATCGCCGGAAAGCCCAACAAAACTCCTATTAATTAAAAATTAACTGAAACTTGTTATATTCTTTATTTTTCCTTCATATTATGCTACTATAGTCATGCTATATTCAAATTAACCTCAGGAGAGGAAAATGCAAACTAATGGAGTAAGTTATTTTCTACGCGGGATTAACGCAGTCGAACCTAAATTTCAATACGAAAAACTCCCACGGCAAGATAAAAATGAGTTTGTACTCATCAAGGCATCACATAAATTCGATGGAAGCTTCAGTAACCCTTATTTTGATCAAAACGGAAGAAAAAGCGTCATTGTTGACGAGGCAATCCGGGTCTCTTGCGTCGCTGATCAAGTGAGAACGGATGCCCAGAAAGAATGGAAAGCATTAGCAGGGAAGTCTAGAACGACTTTTGTTTCTACAATAATTACAGGTACTATTACAACTTTGGCAGGTTTAACCGCTGGAGTTGCCGCTCTTGTATTGCCACCGTTAATATTAGTAGCTATTCCCGTTTCCATTATTGGCATAGCGATTCTAATCGTAGCAGGACGTAGCTATTCAAACAAGAATACGGCGGAAAAGGAGCTCGACAAATGGAAAGATCCGGTTTCAGTTGCAATAGAGCACAGACAAAACGCCGGTAATAAAGGATTTTTCTATGCGCGCGATAGAGCGCTTAAGGAAAGATCTATCCTTCATCCTGATGAAATCAAATCTCTTTGGTATAGACTTAAGCTTAATCATCAGAAAATCAATGCCGATGCCGGTTCGATCAATGGCTATTTCAATAACAATCCTCTTAACCGCGATGTCATTGAATACGCTTTTGATTACGACGTTCCTCAAGATGTTGAAGTTCTATGTCAGTCCTTCTCTCTCATTGAAACTCGATATAATGCTCTAAAAGCTGAAAACTCAGCTAGAAAAGAAAATATTAATTCTCAGAAGCATGATGTCATAGCAAGAATCGAAACTCGTAGAGCGGCTCTTTTAACACGTCTTGTAAGTAGAAGAAACAACTTTGTTTCAAGACGGCGTCATCCTCGGGACATATCTAGAAACAACGTAGTATTCGGGCTTTTGAAGGGTCCTATTAATGCACATTGTGATGCACAAAAAAGGAATGTGGAACAATGGGCACAACAAGCGATCAATCAAATTCAGGCTTCTGAAGATGGAGCTCTTCGTCATTTTTACCAACCGATTGTGGCCCTTCAAGAAAGATACCAATACTTACAGCAGGAAGTTCACAATGATGGGTATGATGCAATTTATCCTGAAGTTCAAGGAATTTTAAATAACATTCCGGTGGTAAAACCAAGCGCTCCCCGATACGAAGATCTGGATATTCCTCCATATGAGGCTTGCGAAGAGCAAGGAATCTCCCGTCAAGAATACAATGAATACCTTGCATAACCAGGTGACCGGGATTATCAATTAACGATTGGGATTAGCTCGCATCTACGAGCTAATCCAAATTTTAAGATCCTATTTATGGATTATTCATTCTTGCCAAAACTCGTGGCCTATAAACCTAGGCCCTTTTTTAATCTGGCTTGAGCTGTTCGATTGATAGCCGCTTCTAATTGAAAATGACGCATGGGTATATCAGAAACAAAGCCACATCCACCATCGTGACATACACCATAATGATAATTAGCTAACCTATTTCCCCAACTCATTGAGTCTGCAGGATTCATACCGAGGAAATGGGCACTCCTAATGTTAACTTGATTAATATCATCCTCTAGTTCGAAACCAACGTGTACATAATCTCTAATTGGACCAGCCGTGGTAACAGGATCGAAGGGAACATATAACCTCAGAATGTTTCTACTTCCAACGGTATTTTGAACCCAATTTGCACCTGCGGTGTTAAAAGCCACTGGTGCAGATAACGTTACACCATAAACTTTTACGATGGGTGCCATTCTGAACAAATGTTTGATTACCGGGACCGCTATGCTAGCTTCTGCTCCACCTTTGCTATGTCCCGTGACAATAATGGTAGGTTTTTTTTCTAAAGTCACTTTATTCAAAACAATGTCCAAGAGTTTTAATAACAAAACCTTTTGTACACTTAAGAAATTTTTTCCGAATCCTTCGTGAATAAAAACACCCTCAGGGGCACCTTCTAGACCATGTTCACGCGCCGATATCTGATTCCATCGATAATTCGCTCCCCAGTCACCTTTGGCACTGAAAATATTAAATTTTGATCCATTGCGAGATCCATGGAATGCAACGTATACCAGATTTTTTTCTTTGTGATACATAACGATGCACGAAGCGTCTTGATCCACGTTGTCTGCTCCCGTAGCCCCGAATAGAATGCTGAAGTCGCTCCATCCACTCTTCTCTAGTATGTCAGTAATCTCGTTTAAACGTCTGTCGACTACGAATTTTTTAGCGTCAGATTCAACAGTATGTGTTTTAGCTGCAGCGTAACTTAACTCATTGGCAAGTAACAAATAATCCCAGTTCTCTTTTGTCAGGATGCTATTCAATCCCAGAGTCTCTCCGTCTTCGGCTATCTGAAGTAGAGATGTGTCTAAAGGAGAATTTGCTACTAGGTCGTGAAATCCTTCATCCAATTTTGATAAATCTACCTCAGGTACATCATCTTGGGATTGGATAACGTGAACGCGGTCATTGTCCTTCATTTCGTCAAAACATTTAACAGCGGGCTCTCGATCAATATCTGTTTCAGGTTCAGTCACTAGTGGTTGATTTGGAGCTAAAGTCACGATTGGTTGTTGAAATGCAGCTTCAGTCACTAGTGGTGGTTGGGTTGGAGCTTCAGCCACTAGTGGTGGTTGCAATGGAGCTACAGTCGCTAGTGGTGGTTGAAGTGGAGGTTCTGTCACGAGCGGTCGTTGGAATACAGCTTCAGTCACGAGTGGTGGTTGGGTTGGAGCTTCAGCCACTAGTGGTGATGGTTGCAATGGAGCTACAGTCGCTAGTGGTGGTTGAAATGGAGGTTCTGTCACGAGCGGTGGTTGAAATACAGCTTCAGTCACTAGTGGTGGTTGGGTTGGAGCTTCAGCCACTAGTGGTGGTTGCAATGGAGGTTCTGTCACGTGCGGTGGTTGTAATGGAGCTTCAGTCACTAGTGGTGGTTGGGTTGGAGCTTCAGCCACTAGTGGTGGTTGCAATGGAGGTTCTGTCACGTGCGGTGGTTGTAATGGAGCTTCAGCCACTAAGGGTTGATGAATTGGAGCTTCTGTCACGAGCGGTGTTTGAATTGGAGCTAGTGGTTGAATTAGAACTGTGACGCGGTCTCCTACAACGTTAACACTATCTTGCGAACTTTGTAAAGGTTCTACAGGTTCCTTGATAGGTGGATTTGGAGCCTCATTAGGAACATGAATGCTTGCACGTGGGGGTTGAAATTCTACAAACATATTATTTCTGTGGAATATGTATGCCCCAATGAACGCTAGTACGGGTAGGATTAATGTCATGCATGCTATAACTTTCAGAACGGTTAGGAAGGGATTCGGTTTTTGCGGGTTGACATTTCTTTGAAATGTCAGGACACCATTTTGAAAATCGATTACTCTGGCAGAATGTCCATTGAAATTGAAAAGATTTTTGCATAAACGAAGAGGACTTAAATTAAGTCTATTATCATATTCAATAATTTCTCTAAAACCTAAATCATTCATCTTTTTTAACCCTTATTAAATTAGATAATAATTATATCATAATAAACGAATTTTTGTAAAATGTTATGTTTATTAAGATTTGATAAAGAAGTGGCTTTGGGTAACCTCTTTTGTGAATAATTTTAGCTAGATTTTTTAATCTAACTCGTGTAAACTTTTAGGCATATGAAACAAAGATTAAGCAAAGTATTAGCAGCTAAGGGCATCGCTTCAAGAAGAGCATGCGAGGAACTCATTTTTGCCGGCCGTGTAATGGTGAATGGAGAAGTTACTTTAATTCCTCAAACCATGGTCGATGACAACGACACCCTAACCGTCGATGATCAACACGTCGGAAAAACCGAAAAGAAAGTCTATTATATCTTAAATAAACCCGTAGGATATTACTGCTCCCCGGTTCCAAAAGAACGGTACAAATATGTATTAGACCTTTTTCAAGAAGTTCCGGAAAGACTCTTTACGGTCGGAAGACTCGACAGAGACACCTCAGGACTCATCATCGTTACAAATGATGGCCAATTCGCCAATAAAGTGATTCACCCTTCTGCGAACATCCAAAAGGAATATGTTGTTAAAACCAACAGCGAAATTACTGCCGAGCATTTAAAACAAATCGCGGATGGTATATACATCGAAGGAAGTTTGGTCGTTCCTGTCAAAGTACAGAAGGTCCGAAAGGGAACATTGAAAGTCGTCGTTACAGACGGAAAGAAAAGAGAAGTTCGACTGCTCGTTACTTCCGCCGGCATCGATGTGGTTGAGTTAAAAAGAACCCGCATTGGCGGACTCCATCTTGGCTCACTGAATGAGGGACATTGGAGACCGATGAAAAGCAATGAAATGGATGCTATTTTTGAATAGATGTTATGATAAAATCTACGAATCAGCAGCACTATGCTAGGCTGGTAGCAGCTCTAGAGACTTTGGAGAATTTTACCAAAAAAAATTCTAAAGAACCTATTGCGCATATTTTTCACCAACAGATTCCTCAAGGCGGCACTTTTCAAAAGATTTTAGGATTAGGACATTGCTTTATCAAAGCAACTCTTTCTAAAGAGACTCGCCAAACTAACGAAAAAAGGAAATTACAAGAAGAAAGTCAAGTTCTCCACGCTTTGAACGAAGTCAATAGATTCCATCCTCTTGTCGACAAGGATTTGGCGAATCGTCTTTCAAAAGCTATTAACCAGTATAATGAAATCGTTGAAAGATCTAAAACAACGCCGACATCGTGGGATAAAAGACTCCTGAAATTTCTCTTAAAAAAAAGCCAACTATCCCTTTCAAGGACGCATAAATTCGAACTTAGGATCGATGAAACGGTTGTTTCAAGCAAAATCAATTCTGAATTAACCTCTAGAGCCACAGATCGTGAGCTAGATGCCTTTCGAACGAAAGCCATTT
This sequence comes from Waddliaceae bacterium, assembly GCA_963822595.1. Taxonomy (GTDB): domain Bacteria; phylum Chlamydiota; class Chlamydiia; order Chlamydiales; family Waddliaceae; genus CAVRUH01. The sequence continues at coordinate 726,657 of CAWGIG010000001.1, forward strand.
CTTTGCTTACAAAATCGGGGATTCCCATCCAAGTGATTTTGCAATCGATAAGAACTGTACCGATTGAAGTCAAAGAAGAGGATTCTACCATAACCCTAGAGCAAAAGCTTTCGGAAACGGTCATCATCAAAGGAGTTTTTGAGCGGTATCCCGGCAGCGGTAGATCCATCCCCAAAAGCTTTCGCATAGACACACAATAACAGGATAAGCAGGATCGCAAGCGGCAGGATAAAAAAGGGATAAGAAAAAGATTTAAAAAATGTTATTAAATCTTTTTCTTATCCCTTTTTTTCTTTTTTCTTATCCTTTTTTTATCCTACCGCTTGCGATCCTGCTTATCCTGTTATTTTGTGTCTATGACTTCTATCTCAGGACTCCATTTTTTGGCGGAGGCGAGCAGCGAGAGTGTTGCCATCAGACAGAACACGCCTCCCATAACCAGGGCAAAGGCAGGATCGAAGTATGAACATAGCATCAGGCCAATTGCTGGAGCAATACAGCCCCTTAAACCACCGGCAATGAGATTGACTCCGCTAAATAGAGTACTATCCTCCTTCTTTGCAAAAACAGGTCCGGAAAGATTCCAGCATAACTCGCTACCTGCTTGCATGGCCCCATACACAATATAGGCAATATACAACCAAATGATCTGAAATTGTGCTCCGAGAAGAATCAAAGGGAATACGAAAGCTATCAAGGTGACAATGCTGCTGAACCGATAAATATCTACCCGATTCATCCACTGCGCCCACATTTCCGAAGTAAGAGCAAAACCGATTCCCTTACAAAGAGTCAAGGCTACTCCAAGTTCTGTGTAGGTAAGATTCAGAACCCCTACAAAAAAAGCCGGTAATACGCTTTGCATGAACATCAACCCCATGCCACCCAGCATAAATCCCACTTGAAATCCTCGGAAATCAGGTCGTGACATCACGAGATTCCAAGAGTCCTTCCAAGGCCTAATAACGATTTCCTTGAATGACTGCGGAGAATCTTCCTCAGGGAGTTTTGTATCCTCGGGAATATGAATCCGATACTGGAAAATAATGGGTATCATGGCAACCAAAGCCGTCAGAGGGAATATCCATCTCCATGCCTCATGATAATCGTCCAAAACCCAGCCGAAGCAGAATGGCAAAATACCTTCCCCAAGGTAGCCGAAGGCGGAACCCCATGCAAAGATGCGGTGACGGGATAGCTCCGGTAAATTCAGTTTCATTATCTCCATCCACGCGGGAATAACACCCCGATGCAACACCATAAAAAATCCGAAGGAGAATATCAAAAACCAGGGATTATCTATGAGGGGAAAAAAGAAAAAGGGTAGAAGGCCAAGGACGCTTGCCCATATGACGTTCGGAACCAATAGATCGCGTCTATTTTTTATCCAGGAGGCCCAATACATCGAAAGCAAGGAAACCGAAGGCTTTAGGGCAACAATCACTCCGATTTGGAGGGGGGTTGCATGCAGGTCTTTATAGAGGATAAATGGAAGCAGGATGTAAATTGCCCAAAAGGGAGTTCTTAGTATCCTAGACCATAGGAAGGCTGCCCTCGTGCTTTGATGAAATGCGTCTGTTTTCATATAACCTGATATTATATCAAAATCGGGATTTTATGGGTGATTTTTAGGAATAGCACTTAATAAAGTTTTTGTATAGGAACTTTGTGGATTTTCAAAAAGTTCATTTACACTACTATATTCCATGACCTTTCCGTAATAAAGAACAATGACCCTATCCGCAATATGGCGAATGACAGATAGGTCATGGGAGATAAAAAGGTAACTTAATTGCATCGTTTCCTTTAATTCCATCAGCAAATTTAAGATTTGGGCTTGTACGGAGACATCCAGAGAAGAGACGGGTTCATCGCAGACTATAAGCTTCGGCTTCATGGCTATCGCTCTCCCGATGCATATCCTTTGTTGCTGACCTCCGGAAAATTGATGGGGGTAGCGGTGCATGGCATCCGGAGATATCCCGATTTTCTTCAAGATTTCTGCCACATAATCCATCACTTCCTGTTTTGTGCGCAGAATTTGATGATAATAAAGGGATTCGCCGACGCTTTCCCAAATGGCTTTTCTTGGATTTAAAGAAGCGTAGGGATCTTGAAAGACGATTTGGACTTGTTTTCTCATCTCTTCAAGCTGTTGCCAATTAAATGCCATGACGTTTTGATTCATGAAGGTGATTTCCCCAGCTGTCGGTTCAATTAGGCGTATTGAGGCGCGCCCGGCAGTACTTTTGCCACAGCCTGATTCGCCTACCATTCCGAGAACTTCGCCTTTATAAATCTCGAAATCGATGCCGTCTACAGCCTTGATCGAGCCGACTTCCTTGCGAAATAATCCGGATAGGATCGGATAATATTTTTTGAGTCCTCTCACTTGCAACAAAGGTTCTTTCATGATGATACTTCTTCGAATTTTCGTTGGCTTTCCATCGTTCCATCATGAAGGAGACATTTGGCCTGATGTTCATGAACGCGAATGTCAAACATAGGAATTACACCCTCCTTGCATTTAGGCATCACAAACGGACACCTTGTGTGAAAGCGACATCCGGAGGGATAATTTGTAATCGGCGGAACAGTCCCTTTAATGGGTTTTAGCTCCCCTTTGGGTTGGTTGATATCGGGACGAGAATTAAATAGGCCTATTGTATAGGGGTGAGCCATCCGATCGAAAATATCGAAGACATTTCCTTTCTCAACAGTCTGAGACGTATACATTACATTCACTTCATCGGCCATTTCTGCAACGATGCCCATATCATGAGTAATCAAAAGAATAGCCATTCCCATTTTCTTTTGCAGATTTTTCATCAGTTCCAGTACTTGCTTCTGAATTGTAACATCTAAAGCCGTTGTGGGTTCATCGGCAATCAAAATATCTGGTTCGCACATCAGACCCATTGCAATCATCACCCTTTGCTTCATGCCGCCCGACATCTGATGCGGGTAGTCATACATCCTCTTATCGGGAGCAGGAATTCCCACTTCATCAAGGGCGCGAACACAGCGTTTGAATGCTTCGTCTCCATAGATATTTAGATGGAGCTCGGCGACTTCAATTAATTGGCTTCCTATCGTATAAACTGGATTTAATGCGCTGCCGGGATCTTGGAAAATCATAGCGATGCGGGCTCCGCGAACATCGCGCATTTTTCTTTCGGAAATTTCAAGAAGGTTTTGACCTTTGTAGATGATTTCTCCGTTAGAAGGCAAGCAGGGGGGCGAGGGCAATATTCGCATGATAGAAAGAGCCGTCATCGACTTTCCGCAACCCGATTCGCCTACTAGGGCAAGGGTCTTGCCAAGATGAAGATCAAAGGAAACCTTATCGACAACATTATAAATCTGATTACCCATTTTTAAGGGGGTCGTTAAGTTCCTAACTTTTAATATCGGTTCTGTCATTTTTTTCTCCGTCAGTAAACACTTTTGCAGATAAAAAAATTCTGCGCAATCATCATTTTATAAGAGTCAACCGATTTTCAACGCAGAGACAGGGAGGTTCGCAGAGGCGCAGATAAAGTCTCTGCGCATAGACACACAATAACAGGATAAGCAGGATCGCAAGCGACAGGATAAAAAAGGGATAAGAAAAAGATTTAAAAAATGTTATTAAATCTTTTTCTTATCCCTTTTTTCTTTTTTCTTATCCTTTTTTTATCCTGTCGCTTGCGATCCTGCTTATCCTGTTATTTTGTGTCTTTATTTTTCTTGTGAGAAATTAACATAAGCATATTATTAATAGTAAATTGGAAGATACAATGAAAACTATAGTTTTTGGATTTACATTCCTAATGTTCGCAGTCACAGGTCATGGCAATACTGCGGAACGATTTTTTCTTGATGACGAATCGGATCTTTTTGATCCTGTCATCGAACAAGTCTACCTTGACTATGATGATGACGTTATAGAAGAAGATGAAGTTAATCTTCAACTAGTTCCAAAAACATTAAAAACTGTAAAACCCGAGGGAGTTTCTGAGGCGGTCTGGTCCCTTCTGCAACCCTATTTGATGCCGGACGATCATCCCATTAAAGCAAAACTTGATAGCATCTTCAGCAAAGCACGGGTTACTCTTACAGCTAAAACAATGAAAAAGGCTAAATTCACAAATCCCGAGGAAAGAAGCTTTAGCCACACCGTGGTGACGCGCCATCCACAAGTCCCCGGATACATTCTAAAATTGTTCCGTGATGATCAGACGGATGTGACAGACTGGGATATGTGTCACCGCCGCTGTTCCGGAGCGCAATTAATCAGGAAAGCCATCGAAGAAATGGGCTACGAGAATATGTTTTCTGTCCCTGATAAATGGATCTATTGCCTGCCCGATTTTCCTGAACCTCCTCCCGGATATCAACAAAAGCACTTCATCGTAGTCGCTCAAGACATGAAAATCCTTAAAAGTAAGGATAATCATGCAAAATGGAGAAGCTCCGCAATGTCTCACGAAAGACTCGAAGCCCTATTTTTTTTGGTAAAGAACGTGGGTCTTTCGGATTCGGTCGTGGCTTTCAACATACCATTTTGCAAGGACGGAAGGAATTCCTTTATCGATACCGAGTGGTATCACCGCCCCCGGGTCCGCTATGAACGGCTCTTCAGATTCTTAAGTCCTTCGGGAACGATCTTTTGGCAGTTGTTGATCGAACATTATGTATACTGAAGTGCCCCAAATACCGATTTTTGAGCTCACTTCAGTATAAATTGAGGGCTCGGAAATCAGTTTACAGAAACTTTGTTTCATGGTTTAATTATTTCCATAAATTAAGGAAATATTATGCTAACTATTTTGAATCTTTTTGGAAGATCCCCCTTTGCTCCATTGGAATCCCACATGGAGAAAGTTTCCGAGTGCGTGGAAATGCTCACTCCTCTCTTTGATGCCTTGGAAAAACAAGACTTTAAGCGCGTTGAAGAAATTTCTAAAAAAATATGCGAACTCGAACATCAAGCCGACTTGGTCAAGAATGACATCCGCAACCACCTGCCAAAAAGCCTCTTTCTTCCTATAGATCGAGGAAATCTTTTAGAAATTCTTTCTATTCAAGACAGCATCGCCGATCGCGCTGAGGATGTTGCCGTCCTTGCCACACTGAAACAAACGCCCATGCCGCAAGAATTAAAAGCAAACTTCAACCGATTTTTAAATAAAAACTTCGAAGCTTTCCATGGCGCAAGAAAAATCATCCGCGAAATGCACGAACTCCTCGAATCCTCTTTCGGCGGGATCGAAGCCGAAAAAGTAAGAAGTTTGGTCGATGATGTGGCTTTCAAAGAACATGAAGCCGATTTAATTCAACACGATCTTCTCAAATCTCTTTTTAATGGCGAAAAAGAACTCACCTACTCCTCATTTTTCTACTGGCAACGCATTTTTGAATCTCTAGGATCCGTAGCTAATCTTTCTGAAAAATTAGGATATAGGGTACGCATGACTCTGGAGTTAAAATAATATGCCCACAGAGACAATACTGCTGATAGCCGTCTTGCTCGCCGGTTTTTACATGGCCTGGAATATTGGGGCCAACGACGTCTCTAATGCCATGGGAACTTCCGTAGGTTCTGGCGCCCTCACCCTGCGGCAAGCTGTCATCATTGCCGCAATCCTTGAATTCTGCGGCGCATTTTTCTTCGGATCCCATGTTTCCGAAACTGTTCAAAAAGGATTAGTGGATCCCGATGTCTTTACCAACAATCCCATGATCCTGGTGTATGGAATGCTTTCGGCATTGCTAGCCTCCGGCGCGTGGTTGCAGCTAGCCTCCTACTTAGGATTACCTGTCAGCACGACCCATTCTATCGTTGGCGCTGTGGTGGGATTCGGGGCGGTCGTTGGAGGATGGAATGCGATTTATTGGGAAAACGTTGGATTTATTATCTCAAGTTGGATTTTTTCTCCTCTTGTCGGCGGAGTCCTTTCTTATTTTATATTCACATTTATTAGAAGGCGTATTTTTTATTCTTTCCATCCCATTCGAGAAACAAAAAAGCTGATTCCACCTCTCATCTTTGTTTTTGTGACGACTCTATCGTTATTCATGCTACTCAAAGGACTAGGAAACCTCAAATTAGGGCTTGAATTTTGGGGATCTTTATCGATTAGTATTCTATTGGGGGCGGTTACCTCAATCATCGGTTACCTCCTTGTGAGAAGAATTAAAGAAAATCCCGGCTCTTTGGAAACCAGACCCGCCTATAGTTCGGATGTTTTGATCAGCCTAGAGAAAGCTAAAAAGCATCTTACGCGAGTTAAAAATGGATCTACGGGCGAATTGCAATATCATTCAACTGTTTTGCTGGAAGAGGTCGATGGACTGACAAACTCTCTCAAACAGAACCTTGAAAAAGAAGTCACTAGTTCCGAATACACCATCGTCGAAAAAATATTTGGTTATCTCCAGATTTTCAGCGCAGCATTGATGGCCTTTGCCCACGGCGCTAACGATGTTGCTAATGCTATCGGGCCGTTGGCAGCCGCTTTAGATATCCTCAATACAGGCGTCATTTCAACACAATCTGCAATTCCTGCTTGGATTTTGGCGTTGGGCGGTGCAGGTATTGTTATCGGACTTGCCACCTGGGGATGGAGGGTTATTGAAACCATCGGCAGAAAAATTACGGAGCTTACTCCGACGCGCGGATTTTCAGCAGAATTCGGAGCCGCCGCAACCATTATGCTTGCAACGCGATTAGGAATGCCTATTTCAACGACGCACACTTTGGTTGGCGCGGTGATCGGGGTTGGACTTGCGCGAGGTATCGGAGCGCTGAATCTGGCGACGACGAGGGATATTTTGGTCTCGTGGATAGTCACAGTCCCTGCCGGTGCTTTACTGGCGCTTGGATTCTTCTATTGTATATTAGCAATTTTTGGGTGAAATATGATCAGAACTTTATTTATTTTTATATGTCTAGCGCTTACAGGAATCGTTTCGGCGGATGAGGCAGTGGCGAGGCTCCAGTCAACCATAACTATTAGTCCTACAAGAGGTCCGAAGATTAATCCGTCGACGCATGTGATTTTGAATGCGAACGTGAAAAATGTTGGCAATGGAAAAAGCTTGCCGGGAGAGATTTTTATTCGTTTTGCTTTTCGTCCTCCGCATGAAAGCGAGCCTAATAGTGTATTATTTCAAACAGAGAAAGTGGAGTTACCTTCTTTGGATGCGGGAGAGGAAAGAACGATTACTTTTAAAACGAATCATTTATTGCCGACAGTGTATGATTATGTCCGAAACGACTGGGCGATGCGAGAATATGAAGCTATCGTAGAAATAAAAGGCAAAAGTCAGATCACAGGTACAAGGGCTCTATCCTTTACAGCTCATTACTATGAGGGTTGCTCAACCCCACGTCCCTGCGACTTCGAACAGCAGCGTTGAGGAATCAACGCGGGGACGCGGAGACGCAGGGACGCAGAGAAAAAAAGGGCTATTGTAGCTATGAAAGCTTCGGATCTATGGAGTCTCGCAAGGCATCGCCGACAAGCGCAATAGCCACCAAAAGTACCGTCAGCAAAATAGCCGGCGGCCATAGAAGGTAGCTTTCCGCGGGAAAAGCCGTGCGTCCTTCGTCCATCAAAACACCCCAAGAACAAGATCCTTCCTCCCCTAAACCAAGAAAGGAAAGCCCCGCTTCACTAGATATCGCCCCCAAAATGGCAAAGGGCAAAAGGGTGATCACAGGAGGAATCGCATTCGGGAGAATATGCGAAAACATAATATAACTGTTCCGAAATCCCAAAGCTCGACAAGCTTCAACATACGGAAGATTTCGCTGTTTAAAAAACTCCCCTCTCAAATACCTGCTAAAACCTGTCCACCCAAAAAAACCTACCACCACAATCACCAAAAATATCGACTTGCTTTGCATCATGGCAACCACGAGAAGCAGCATGAAAAACGTCGGCATCGATTCCCAGATTTCCAAAAGTCGACTCACAATGATATCGAATTTACCGCCATAATACCCAGCCCATACCCCTATTGGGATTCCGATAAGCATCGCAAGACTCACCGACAAAATGCCTACGACAAGAGAAATGCGAATTCCAAAAATAAGTCCTGCAATCAGGTCCTTACGGTTAATGCGCGTCAGCTCCCACCAAGGAATATATTTGTTCAATGCTTGTTCCCCACCGGCATCATCTTCCCAATGATAGCTTTTGAAAAATGGCATGAGAATAAACGAGATGTGGTTATTCTCTGTTTCAAGCCATTGAGTTCTTTGTTCCCGAAAGGCTATCGTCGCTCGGGCTCGATCGCAAACCGCCTGATCTGTTATTTGCTTTTTTTCACATTCATCGATGATTGACATCTGCTCGTTAATCTGTCTTTCTTCATTTGTCTTTTCCATTTGCCATAGCGTTGGCATAGCTGTAATTTCTTGAATTTTACTTTCAGGGGTCTCCGCTAAAATTTTTTTCTTGATTTGCTCATCGGTCATCTTTTCAATGTCGGAATTTCCTCCTTTGATTATATCAAGACGCTTGATCCGCACCTCATCATTCAGCCAATGATCAAGAGCTCCTTGGCTATATTCTTTGCTATATTTCTGGAGACGTAGATGATTTTCCAAGCGAAGTCTATAGGCCAAAACCATGTTTAATTTTCCATAGTCATTCATGTAATGAAGTTCATCATTCCATGTAAAACTCTTCCCTTGCTTTCTCAGTGCTTCAAAAGCCTTGTATCTTTCTTGATTGAGTTGCCCGCTCGAAGCGGGATCTTTGACGATAAAGTAACCATAAAGGGTGAATAAGCTTAGCTGAGCCACTACCGTGAGCGTCAGCAAACATTTTCTTATCATTCCATAGGGAGCAAATCGCAAAATCAGCAGAAAAATAGGGACGGTAAAAATCAAGAAATTGAAAAAAATATCAATCCGTTTTGTAAAGAAGCCCGTATAGAACAAATAGCGAAACAGCGGTAAGTATACCGTATCATTATAGACAACGATAAAGGGTTTCGAAGAAGCAAAAAACGGCGCATATACCCCTACAACGCAAAAAAGCAAAACAACAAACAAAGCCACTGTTCCAAGCTTATGAACAAAAAACTGTTTTCTTATTTTTTGGACATATGAAGTGTGATTATTTTCCATAATTATTCCAAAGTAACACGTGGATCTAGAACCGTATAAGCAATGTCAGCTACAAGATACCCTACAAGCGACAAAAAGGAGCCGGCAATTGCAGAAAACATAATAACATTGTAATCTCTGTTAACGACAGCATCATAGAAAAATTTTCCGAAGCCATGTATTTCAAAGAGGGTTTCTACTATCAAAGATCCACCTAACACTATCCCCAACGATCCAGCAAGAGAGGTTACAATAGTAATAGCAGCATTACGTCCAACATGCTTCATCAATACAACCGGTGTCGATAAACCTTTAGCCCTGGCTGTTCTCACGTAGTCTTGTCGAAGCGTTTCAAGAACTGCTGTGCGTGACAGCCTTGCAGAGGAGGCTAAGCTTCCATACATCACCGCTATTAGTGGCAAAAAAAGATGCTCAACTACATCAAAGAGCCTTTGCTCTGAGTTGAGATTATTATAAACCGCATCGGGACTTGTAAATCCTGTGATAGGTATGGAAATGTGCGTGAATGGAAAATGGTATCGTAATCCAACATATTCAATCAGAAAAGGGGCCACAACAAATACCGGAATTGCATACATAATGAGAAAAACAACATTCAAAAAGTGATCTTGCCATTGATATTGCTTATAGGCCATAAGGCAGCCGAAAATCTGACAAAGAAAAAAGGTGATAATCATCGGCAATATAGCTAAGGTCAATGAGTATTTAAAGCGTTTCGTCACCTCGCTAATTACCGTTTTGTTACTATCATTACGAAGTGTACCAAAGTCTAATGTCAAAACCCGGCTCATATATCGCGTAAAACGAGTTTCAAAAACCATACCAAACTTTTGCAGCGATGTCGGTTCAAATTGATATAATTCTTTGTTTTGGTCATACCAATCTTTCATTTGAACGACTGTTATAGAAATGTTTGCATTTGGTTCGAGCCAAGAGAGCAAAAGATTGTTATCGACTGCGATTTTTCGATTATATTGTTTCTGATACTCACTAAGATTAGTTCCTAAATAGGCTTGCTTCGTTCCTCCTCTAACAAAAAATCGAATCGCCATTTGCTGCGTTGCTTTATCAGTCTTAGGATCTTCAATGATATTCATCAAATAACGCATGATAAACCGCGATTTATCTCCGAATTCAGTCCTCATCGAATCATATTCCTTCACTGGAATACCCTCTCTGTGGACCAATTTTGAAAGGGTTTCTTTGACACTTTCCTCGGAAGTATAAGGCCAAAGATTGATTAATATGGGTAAAGTCAATCCATAAAATTCCCGAAATTGAAGATAACGTGTATCGGTTCCAAAAGAAAAAGATCGATCTTCTCTACGGGCAGCTCCCCCCTCCGGAGACATTTCTGTCACCGAAACAGGATCTCCCGGGGCAAGGTTAATGATCGCAAAATTGACGAGAATGATACAAAAGAGAGTGATGGGAAGTAACAGGAGTCGGCGCGAAATATAATAAATCATCCGTGTTCCTTAATCCAGTATATCGAACTCGAAGGTTCTCCGATATCTGCTCCGGGGACGAGATCTTGCCTATCCGCCGGAATGAAAACGTTCTCCAAATATTCTCGGTAAAGCATAATTCTTTTTGGAGTAAACAAAAAGGTGTATGGCTGTTCATCATGAATGATCTCTTGGAACTTATAATAGAGTTCTAGTCTTTTTTCCGGGTTGTCTTCATAATCGAGTTGATCGATAATCGCATCGATTTCTTTATTCGCAAAGCCGATAATATTCGATGAACCCGGTTCTTTTGCCCCTGTTGAATACCACAGCTGCCTAGGATCCTCAGGTGGGGTACCCAATAACCATGCCATATAAATGGCATCAAAAGTTTTACCATCCAACGAAGCCGAAAGATCAGCAACGTCAACTCCGTTTAACCGGCAATCGATCCCAATTTGTTTCAACGATGTTGCAATGTAATCACAGATCGATTTTCCAAGCGCGTTTTTAACATAATAGGTCAGAGAAAATTGAAACGGCACTCTTTTACCATCAATTTCTTTATCGATAATGCCATCGCCATTGCTATCATACCATCCTTCTTCTTCAAGAAGAGCTTTCGCATGGAGAAGATCATAAGGAATTGGTCGGATAGATTTATTATAAGATTTGGAATAGACATAAAAAGGTCCGGTGATTTCAATCCCCATTCCATGTAGGTTTTGTTTAATGATCCTCTGTCGATCTATAGCTGAGGTCAGCGCTTGACGCACTTTTTTGCTCTTAAAAAGCGGATTAGCCTCATTCCAGCCCACATATTGAAAAACGCGGGCAACGTAATCCAACCGTTTTATCGCAGCATGCTCTTTCACCTGCTGTTGATACCTATCCGATTTTAAGAAATTATCGAATTCTTCGACTTGGTCCGGAGACAGTAAAGTCGACTCGGTATGATTTCCGATGAAATCCTGCCAAATAGATTCAACGCTATTCCTGAAGGTAATTTCTTGTTTTTCGATCAAAGCATCTAACGGGTTAAAGTAATTCGAATTTCTTCGAAACTTGATTCCGTTGTCATTCATCTCTTCAAACACCCAAGGGCCGCAACTGACAATGATATTCTTTGCCCAATGTTTCGTGAAGTTTTGCGCCCAAACTGAATTTTTAAGATAGGTATCGGGATCGGCATCATCTTCGATAATTTTTGTTCCATCAGGAAAATATTTGTAGATGAAGGAGGCAAGAGGGGTAAATCCTCCTGTGATTTGCGCAGCTATGTATTTTATTTTCGGCGAGGTATCCGCGCTTCCCGGGATTTTTCCAGCTTTCCAACTGACAATAAAGGTAAAGTCGTCTTTTACTTCTACTTTCTCAATGTCTGCAAGATAAGTTCGAGCAGCTAAAGCTCCAGACTCCTGATTGAAAGGATTCATCGTTGCATCATAACGGAATTTGAAGTCGTGCGCGGTTACTTTGTTTTTGCGAAGAAATTGTGGAGCTAGATTTATTTTTCCCGAAAACATATCAGGACTTAATGGCTCCCAGTAGACATCGTCTCTTAAGTGTATCCAGAATTCATTTCCTCTTCTTTCCATTTTGACAGCCATATTCGGAGCAAAACTTTCGTATTTTCCGAAGAGTGAACGGGCTACCGAGGTATTGCAAAGATCAGTCCAACTCACAACCTGAGCCCAATTGCTAAAAGGATGTAAGTCATCGGGTTTTCCAAGGGAGGAATCGTGAAGAGTTCCGTGAGGAGTGAAGTTTTCCCCCAGTAATTTAGGGAGCGTGGTTTCGTAGAAGGGATCTTCTTGGAGAATGTTAGGAAGTTTGGGGTCAATAAAGGGTCTGTCGCTGGTCGTAGACTTTGTTTCTTTCGTTTGCTGGAGTTCGTTTGTTTTTATAGTATTTATAGAACTCCGATTTTTTTCGTTTTGCTTTTTCAAATCAGCGAATTCGGCTTTAAGATCGTTCATCTCTTTTTGCAGAGTTTGATTGTCTTCTTCGACGAGGAGTGAAGACCAGTAAAGCATGGCTGTCCAGACAAACAACCCAAATATCAGGAGCAGCTTAAAAATATATAGACCAAAGGTTTCTCTTTTCATGGCTTTCACCATAGCCATCTATCCAAAAAAAATCTATTTTATTTTTGTCCCTGTACAATAAATGTGAGTTTTATAGTTTACACAAACTATAGTTTTTGTGTAAAATTAGGAATAGAAACCGGAGGTAGAATATGCCCACTCCACAACATAAATCAAGACTTACTGTCGAATGTACGCTTGAAGAAAAAACATATATAAAAATGTTAGCCACAAGCGCGCATATGACTATTAGTGAGTATTTTCTTTCCCACGTTAGACCAAATTTACCTGCATCTAAAGTGAGAAAACCCAACAAAAAATCGCCACCCTCAACGAGAAGCAAAAAGCCAAATAAAAAAACTTTGGATGCCCATAAAGAAGCTTTAGAAGGGAAGGGTGAAACTTTTGATAATATCGAAGAATTTTGGAGGCATTTAGGGGTAAAGCGTGCACCTAAATCCTAAAATAGGATCTCAATTCAAGAGAGATTTTAAGAAATTTAAATTCAATAATTCAATTATTGAAGAGCTTGATAAAATCATTCAATTCCTTACGACCAGTAAGAAAATCCCCGAAAAATACAAAGATCATTCTCTCATCGAAGGCTATACAGGAATGCGGGAATGCCATGTTAACCAGATGTCCTACTCATCTACTGGATAGATATAACAAACAATTTATTATATTTGGAAAGGATTGGTTCTCACTCAGAACTATTCTAATAATTCCTTTTCTGATACAGTCTCCCATAAATTTTTTAGGTTGCAAATGATCGGAAATCTCACGGGAATATCTTCATTCACTCAACAACCAACTACCGCGATGGATCTTCCAAATCGGAAAATGGATTTTGTTTATAGATTCCTTAGACATCTATCCAAAACTCAACCGATAAATACCTCTCTTATGCCACAAAGAACCGTTCATTACCTGGCCCATAATTGCCTCGCAGAACTCACTAGAAGCGCCCTAGACTCTCTCTATCCAAATCAATATTATGATAAAACAGGAAGACCTCTCATTACCTCATGCGTCAATAGTGTTTGCGCTATTTCCTCCGTTTTATTGGGACCTCTTAAAACCAAACACGTGTTCGAATTAGTAAACATCCGACCCAAATATGATTTTCCTGTAAAACTGCCTTCCGGAAATGTCATAAAATTCAAAACAAGTCTTCTTTTTGCCGGAAATGCGACACAGCATATCAACCTGGATGCAAAATATTTAACTTTCTCCCCCGCAGAAAAAGGTAAGAGGGTCTACGATTACGCATTGCCGCAATTAAACCTATTTCGTAATTATCTACAGAGTTACGTGGATAAAATAGATGTGACACAAAAGCTTTCAGACATAGAAATACTAAGAATAATCCATATTTCTTTAACAAAATGCGAATTCAAATTTAATTTATCTGTCATCAATGCTCTTAGAAATGAAATGCGTATCCATGCAAAAGAAACAAACTCCACAAAATCATTTCTCTATTTCATTAACACCAGCATTCCACACATCAAAATGAATGAAATTCAATCTATGGTTGAACATGCCATTTTGCTCGAACAATTTTTTTGCCCAAAAGATCAGGTGATTCGTGTCCGACGCTATCAATCCTGGATTAATACAGCATCTCTCTTAGATGACATATACAAACATCAACACAATGAAAATGGAGAGGGTTCCTGGAATAGCGAAGAAACAGATGCCTTTATTGATTCTCTAAAAGATTATTATTGCTCGGATACAGGTTATTTAGAAAAAGATAAAGCGATCGCCTGTTTCGGGTATTGTAATGACTTTATAAAGAATTATCCCTTAGTGATCATCCATCAAAACATAATTTCGGGAATTAATCTACGATACATAGTGAATGCCTTCAATCCCGCCGATTGTCTCGATAACCTAAAGACATTGGCCAACCCATGAAGTGGATTATAATCTTCCTACATTGTATAAAATATCCTCAACACTCATTCCCCTTAACTCTTCCACTGCTTCCTTAAGTTCCGCATCTTTGCCCGTTACACTTAACCTGTCAACTATGTCATCTAAAATATAATTTTTTTCGGGAACAGTCAATTTGACCGTTAATTGAGATTTAAATTCATTTTCTGCGTCACTTTCGTCATCAAAAAAAACTTTTTGTTCCGAAATAATTAGCACCGGTCCTCTCAATTGATTTTCTATCTCACGTATCATAAATCCTAGGTAAGTTTTAATGTTATCTTTTAGTGTGTCTTTATTAGAACCGGATTCAATTGAATCTTTAATTAAGTCAGTTAACTTAACATACTCATCACCAACTTTTAAATTTAAATTCAATTTATCAATCTGTAGAATTGAATCAATAAATTTTTTAATTTGATTTTCAGTTACAATATGCCCCTGGAATGATTGTTTAATATCTTTAATTTTCGATTCATTGTAACCTTCCTCCTTATGGGATTTATATAATTCATCAATTTTCTCTGGAGTGGTTTTTTCAGCTTTGCCAGACTTTTCAGCTTCAAGTTGACGAAATGTATACTCTGCTAAACTGTTAGTATTCACATAAACTTTGTAAGTTTGATTATCTCTACTGATTGTATATTCTTTTGCAAAACCTATCAACTCAAGTAATGCTCCGATAGTCTTCGAATAAGTCCGGACGCCAGCTCCTTTTAAATCACCGTTCATGATTTTTGTTCTATCTCCTTCATTCACATTGAGATA
The DNA here is from genome assembly GCA_963822595.1 of Waddliaceae bacterium. Classification (GTDB taxonomy): domain Bacteria; phylum Chlamydiota; class Chlamydiia; order Chlamydiales; family Waddliaceae; genus CAVRUH01. The sequence goes on from CAWGIG010000001.1 coordinate 742,025, forward strand.
CAATCTATCATGATATACAAAACTAACGACGGGCGGTGAATGGCCATTTCCTATTGGCTGCATAAAAACCTCCTGTTTCACGAATTTATTATATTAGTAATTATAATATTTTGTCAAGTTATTTTTTTATTAATTAAAACGAATTTTGAATTAGAAGTATTTGTTAGTTTTGCCAAATTTTAAGCAGATTGTCTCTGTAGTCTTGCACGGAAACATTATCGTAATAGAGATGACGGATGCAATCTCGCATTTCAGCCTCGTAATTAGATACCGTTGTTTGATCATAAAGATCCCAACGGCGCACGATGAGATGCGAGAACGGATTAAGGGATAACTGATTAGATAATATCATCCTAAGTTGCGGAGCTACATCAACCTCATGATTTACATATTTATCTGTGCATATTCTCTCATAGTGATTTGATATATTCCCATTTTCACATAATATTCCTCCTAACCTGGAAGGATAACACACCTGATCTGCAAAATTAAACGCTTCTTGATTTGGATGGGTCAAATGGGAATTTTCGGAGATCTGTAAAAGAATTCCCTCGTCGTTATCAAGCCATTTTTTTGCTATTCCATATAATCGATTTAAAGCGGATGGAGAGATCCCTAACTTTTTGTAAAACGGCGCCAAGAGTTTAACATAATCTTTTTTGTTTATAGAAAAATCGTGAACGAAAAAATTAACGGAACATGATCCTTTCACATTAAAATTCGAATAGATTCCAAAATTTAGCGACAAAAGCTGTTTTGCTCTCACTTCATGCCTATTGTCAACTTTACTTCCCCAATAAGTTACAAATTCTTCTCTGTCCCTAAGATTCAAATCAGCATCCCCAGGAATACGCATAAAGTGAAAATCCTCTCGGACGGGGATACCTAATATTTCTTCAACTGTGAATCGAATGATATCCTGATAAATACGAAACTTTTGATTTGAACCGTGATAACCGATATGTCCCCATTCTTCTAGCGCCGCTATAGAATTAAAAAAAGGAAAAAGTTCGCCAGGGATTTTCAACTTCCCTAATTTTTTTTGAATCCTTGCCCAGGATTCCCGTTTTATGAGTTGCTCGGTAGGTCCGTGATAGTCTACATTTGTGGGGATACCACCATTCAATCCAATTGAAATCAGAAGCAAAAAAATTATTAAGAATTTCTTAATCATATAAAATACAATCTTTAAATTATTTTTCCTTATAACTTTTATTTACAAAAATATATAAATAAAGTACACAAAATATATAAAGATTAAAAAGAAATCGTTACTGTGGTTGAATCGATCGTAAACCTCTTGTAATGAAGCGTATGCAGCTTACTAAGTCAGTTTAACCACGTTTTGAGCAGGTTGCTCTTAAAATATTGCACGGATACCTCATCGTACTTGAGGTTACGGATATAATTTCTCATTTCTGCCTCATAATTTGCAATCGTCTCTTCATCATGAAGGTCCCAACGACGCACAATAAGATTTGAGTAGGGATTGAGAGTAACCCTATTCGATAATATCAATCTTAGTTGCGGAGCAATATCCATCTCCTGGTTTACATATTCGTCTGAGAAAATTTCCTCATATTGATTTGAAATAGTCCCAATTCCATACAATCCCCCCCCTCGCTTTGCAGGATAACAGAACTCATCGGCAAAATTAAACGCTTCGTGATTCGGATCCTTCAGATGGGAATTTTCTGAGAATTGTAATAGAATTCCCTGATCGCCATCCAGCCATTTTTTAGCTATATCAAACAGGCAATATAACGCAGATGGAGAAATCTCCAATTGTTTGTAAAATGGAGTTAAAAGTTTAACATAATCTTTTTTTGATATAGAAAAATCGTGAACAAAAAAATTCAATGAACATGATCCCCAAAGGTCAAAATTCGAATAGATTCCAAAATTCAACGATAAAAGTTGTTTTGCCCTCAATTCTTTTCTATTGTCCGTCTTCTTTCCCCAATAAGCGATGAATTCTTCTCGATTTTTTAGATTCAGATCCATATCTCCCGGAATCCTAAGAAAGTGAAAATCTTCGCGTATGGGAATAGCTAATATTTCCTCAACGGTGAATCGAATGATATCTTGAAAGATGCGAAACTGTTGATTTGTTCCATGGTAACCAATGTGTCCCCAGTCTTCTTGCGCAGCTATCTCATTGAAAAAGGGAAAGAGCTCCGGGGGGATTTTCCAACTCTTTAATTTCTTTTCAATTTTTTCCCAGGATTCCCGTTTTATCAGTTGTTCAGTAGGTCCGTGATATTCTAAATGAGTGGAGATTCCTGCAAATATAGAATTCGAAAAAATTAACAATAAAACTATAAATATTTTTTTCATGAAACAACTATTTTAGAAGTTTAGAATATTTTCTCTTGTAATTCTCAAACAAATCGCTATTTTTTTCAATGGCTTTGCTTATATCTTCGCGTGTTCTTCGTGAACTTCGTGGCTTTCCCGGTTGGAAAGTGAGCCTTTACAAAAAACATTGTATAAAGCACACAAAATACATATACTACACTATTTAGAGTATAATTATGAAAAAATTAGCATTTATTCTTTATTTTTTATTTTCTGGATTTGTTGATGGGGCCGCTCCCGCTACGCATGTTTTTTTTGCTGAAATGTGGCTGGATGCGAATCAGATTCTCGATGAGGATTCGCGTTCTGAATTCATTGTAGGAACTCTTTTTCCCGACATCCGCTATCTTGGGACATTAAACCGAAATGAGACACATGAAGTTGGCATTACGCCCAATAAAATTCGCAATTCCGATACTTATTTTAGGGGAGGAATGCGTTTGCACGTCTTTGTCGATGTGCAACGTGAGAAATTTGTTAAAAAATATAAAGTTGAATCCAAATTAAAGAAGATTTCACAAAAATCAAAAGTACTTTTTCTAAAAATGGTTGAAGACGAGATTTTGTGGAATGAAACCGATTGGAATAGCATCCTTGCGATGCTTCAGGTGACTTACCCTGAACAACTTCAATATGTGGATCAAGATGTTGCCGTGCATTGGCATGGTGAGATGATCCGTTATTTTAGTCAAAGGCCTTCTGAATTTCTAAATCAGCTTGCCGCAAATCATCAAGGATTTCTAAAAGCGGATGCTGAAACCATCCAATTGTGGGCTGAGATTTTTCCTCTTTATGCGCAGGATCCCTATTTCATCAATTACACCCTTGCTCTCAAAGAGTATCTTCGTTCCCAATTTTGATATACTGAAGTGAGCTCAAAAATCGGTATTTCGGGCACTTCAAAGCCCCGGGGTTCAACGATCGCAAGTGCCCTTATATTGTTTAATATTAGGGCACTTGCGATCGTTGAACCGCGGGAGCTTTCAAGTGCCACAAATACCGATTTTTGAGTTCACTTCAGTATAAACCCATTGTAATCTAACGTTATTTGGATGTAAAATCTATAGATTTTCAAGGAGGGAAAAATCAGATGGGTCTTTTTAAATTTTTTCTTTTTATCTTAGGTTGTTGTTCTTTTTGTGAAGGGTATTCCGTTCAACCCATCATTCCTTGTAGCATAAATCGTGACGATAAACGCGCAGGCGATGTGGCCATATGCATGATGTTTCAAAATGAAGGAAGGTATATTCAAGAGTGGATTGAATATCACAAGACCATTGGTGTGTCTCACTTTTATCTCTACAACAATGCCAGCGATGATGATTTTTGGAGCGTTCTCTTACCGTATATTGAGAGCGGTGAAGTCGAGCTTTATAATTTACCTTTAAAATCAGCAAATGTATTCGAACATAACGAATTGCAAAAAGCAGCTTATAATCATGCGTTAGTGTATGCCAAAGATAATAACGAATGGTTGGCAGTGATCGATAGCGATGAATTCATCTGCATGCCCAATCATGATAATTTAGGTAAGTTTCTGGAATCTTATTCCTATGCGGGGGGTGTTTTGATCAATTGGGTGATGTATGGATCATCAGGCATCGAAGAATTAGCGCCGACAGATATGCAGATTGATCATTTTCTTTATAGGACTCCGGATGATTGGGAAGAAAATTTCAATTATAAATCTATCGTTAGAACGAAATGTGTAAAAAAAATAGGCATTCATTATTCCACATATCGCACGAAATATAAGGCAGTTTTTGCAAATCATCAGAGATTTTCCTTAGAACCGAAATACAAAATTCCCCCCATCCATGAAATTCGTCTCAATCACTATTGGTGGAGAGATGAGAAATACTTCCGCGAGGTTAAACTTCCCCGAAGAAATGGTTGGTTGAAAAATTTAACGAATGAAGAAATAGAAAACCGAAGACAAATTTATAATAGCATCTACGATCCGTCAATGCTCCCTTTTGCAGAGAAAACGCGAGAAAAAATATTAGCAGGAAGTAACGAATGATGATAAAAAGAACCATTTTTTATCTCTATGTCCTATTTTTATGTTTTGGCAATATTGCATTAAGTGCTGATACAGAAAATCTTGTTATAGAAACCAAAAGAATTTATCTTGAGGCCTATCCTGACGCTTTCAATCCTTCGATAATCAAAACAGATTATGGCTACTTATTAACCTTCCGCTACTGTCCCGATAGAACATTGGATTCTTATTCTTTTGTCGGTGTAGTAAGGTTGGATGAGTCTTTTGAGCAAATTTCTCCTCCGCAATTGTTAGATACACGATACGGAGATACCATCATTCCCCCTCATTCGGAAGATGGTCGGATCTTGTATGTCGAGGGAAGGATGTATGTAATCTATAATGACAATCAAGAGCTAATCCTTTGCACAAATAAGAATCGACGCGATATCTTTGTCGCTGAACTCATCGATAATGGGGATAATTTTACTCTTGTTTCTCCGGTAAAGTTAAAACATCTCCAAAAATATGAAGATCAGTTGTGGCAGAAAAATTGGGTTCCTTTTGATTGGCAGGGAATTTTATTGATGGGGTATTCGATCCGTCCTCATGAGGTGTTGTTTGCCGATCTTATTAACGGAGATTGTCACGCTTTAGGCATATCTAAAGTAAAATACGATTGGAAATATGGAATACTTCGCGGAGGCACCCCTGCTTTGATGGTAGGAAATGAATATTTAGCATTTTTCCATTCATCGTTGAGAAAGAAGAGTGATGTTTCAAATGGAAAAAAATTGCTACATTATTTCATGGGAGCTTATACGTTTTCACCCAAGCCTCCATTTGCCATACAAAAAATCTCGACGGAGCCGATTATTGCGGATGGTTTTTACACCAAATCCGATGCTCTAAAACGGATAATCTTTCCCGGAGGATTTGTTGTGAACGGGGATTTAATCTATGTTGTTTATGGAAAAGACGATAGGGAAATATGGATTGCGACTATCGACAAGAATAAGCTCATGTCCAGCATGAAAGCTGTGCGTAGTTCCTTTTGATTGGTCTTCCTAGACAAAAATAACAGGATAAGCAGGATCGCAAGCGGCAGGATAAAAAAAAGGATAAGAAAAAATGAAAAGAAGAGTAATAATTTTATTTCTTTCTTATCTTTTTTCTTATCCTTTTTTTTATCCTGCCGCTTGCGATCCTGCTTATCCTGTAATTTTTGTCTATTACATTAATAAAGTTTTTTAAGGTGTTTATCGCCTGGTTCGTGACTTGAATTCGACGGCTTTGCCACCTTAAATGAAGCAAATGCCTGCCACAACCAATCGCCTTCCCAATGGCTTTTGTGACCATATAGCGCTTGATATAGATCTTCTATTGCCTTTTGCATTTCAACCGAAACATACTGTCTGATCTCCATAATCGAATGAAATTTAACCGCAGGAAAAGCCGTCCTTGCCCAAGATAAAAGATAGGCTTCTGCTTGCTTCGCATCATTATTCTTGCAAGCTTGTTTTAAATGGTATCTAACACCCACTGAAAAATCCGGCTTCACAAATTTGAAATTCATTTTTCTGAAAAAATAGATGCCTAATCCTATAATCCAAATACCATTCATCCCAATTAACGCCCACGCCCATAAAGGCAAAGCTTGACTTTGCGTCACTACAACCTCTTGGGGCTCCGTTTTTATAGGCGTATTCATCGCAACTTCCTCGCCGGCAACTTCGAGCGTTCTTGCGGGGAGTTTTATTTCCCTTACTTCATCATGATTTAAATCCCACCATTTGACCGAAACTTCCGGAAGTTTGAATACTCCTCCTTTAGAACCAATAAGAGCGACTTTCATTTGACGCACACCGACATTACCATCCCCCTTAATCTTATTCTCAATTTGGGGCTTGTCCTGATATTGTTTTATCTCATTAGGGATATTCAGCGGTATCGCCGGAAGCTGGCTCCCAAGAGCTCCATCCGCTGTTAATGTCAAAGTCCAGGTAACTGGCTCCCCCATCTTCATCTGCGCAGGATCTGCCGACCAATCCTCAGCCAATTGAACATCATAGGCTGCCAACCAATTGTTCCTGTTAAATGGAGCAGGGATGGGTTTAATCTCGACTTTTTCTTCGTCCGAAGAAACGCGCCTGTATTCCGTCTGGACATTGAAATACGAATGCCCGCCTACCATAACCCTTCCTTCAAAAACTATAGGCGAAAAAATTAGCTCTCCGGAATGCTGAGGATATACCGCATATTTTCTCTCTAAAACAACGTAACGGTTGCCATTATTGTGGTGATATTCAAATTCAATATCCTTTCCTAGTTTTTCGATAATTGCATCGGGATCGTTTACTTTGATATCGGACAATGTTCCTTGAGCGACGTTAACTGCTCGGTATAACCGCACTGTATAAATCAGTTGGGACTGTTCATATTTGGTATTTTTCGGGGTAATTTCTGTTTCTAAATATAAGGAAGAATCTCTTAAATCTTTAGGCGCATTCGTCACTTCAATCATCGTAGGTCGAGTGGTTAATTTTCCAAAAGAAATCGATGGAATGACTAATAGCCCTTCGCTTTTTGGAATGAGCTCTAAATTCCAGGTAGTTTTTTGTATGACCTCTCTGTTAATGATCGTGGTGCTACTCCCTTTGCTTGTTGAGAGGATATTAAAGTCCTTTTGTAACGGACTAAAATCGGGTTGACCACTTACATTCTCATCTGTTGAAAATTCCACGGTAAAAGATTCATTCATACCGACAGTTTTTCTATTCGAATTTACAGAAACATTGTTGGCTAATGCGTATGAAATATTTAAAATCAAAAAAAGGAAAATTAATACGGATTTTTTCATTGGTTCCCCTTTGTGTGGCGATATTGCTGAAGGAATTTACGTCTTAATAACCCACCTGGGTCGTCAGGAACTTTTTGCAGCCAGCGATCATCGATTTCTTTTTGTTCATCATTTTCTGTTGTTTCTTCCTGCTGCTGTTCCTGTTCCTGCTGTTCATTTTCAGAATTGTCGGAGTCCTTTTCTTCCTCTTCAGACTGTTGTTGTTCGTTTTCATCTTTGGAAGGTTGTTCTGAATTTTCGGATTGAGAATCATCTTTCTGATCATTCTGATCCTGCTGTTGTCCCTGTTGCTGCTGGTCCTGCTTATTTTTTTCCATGAGTTCTTCGATAATTTTCTTGTTATACAAAGTATCCTCATGATTTGGATCGATCTCTAGAGCTTTAGCGTAAGACTTTAAGGCAGATTCATAATCACCTTGTTTGGCCATAGCGGTTCCGCGGTTATAATAACCTTCGACTGTTTGATTTTCTTTAAACAACTCAGCGGCTGTTTTAAAATCGCCCAAGCGATAACTTGTAGCCGCCTGCCAATCCGGATCTTGAAACAGCTCTTTTGCTTCTTCATATTGCTCTTCATGGAAGAGTTCCTCGGCTCTTTTATCAGATGTTTTCCAAAAACATTCCCAGGATAGCGCATGAATTGGATTTGGTATCATAAAAAACGCAAGTGTAAAAACACCTCCCAAAACTCCTCTTCGAAACAATAATGCTGCAAATGGTATTGCACAAAGCACTAACCAATAACCTGCATCATGCCATTTATCATGAGTCAAATTTGTTTCTTCCTGATTTCCAATGGAAGCATTCAAAAATCCATTGGTTAATTCCCGAATATCCTTATCATCTGAAGTGATTGTAACATACGATCCGCCTGTAGATTTTGCAAGGCGATTTAAATTATTTTTCGAAAGGAGGCTGACGACCAATGCCCCTTTCTCATCTTTTGTAAATCCTCCGCCCCGAACAGGCAAAGGTGCGCCTTCTTCCGTTCCGATGCCTAAAACTGACACCGCAATTCCATGGTTTGTCGCTGTTCTAATAGATTTTTCTAATTCGGTATCGGACAATTCAGCGCCTACCAGCAAGATAGAGCCTTGGGAAATCCCCGCTTGGTCAAGTAATTCGATTGCTTTCTCCATAGCCTTATCCACCTTATGACCCGGAGCAGGCATAATGCTTGGTTCGAGCACCGGAAGCATAGCTTTGATTGTCGCAACATCGTCGGTGAGAGGCGTAACAACATAGGGATCTGCGGAAAAAGCAATGAGAGCTGTTTGCCCTTCTTTGCGCAGGTTTAAAATGTCGGTTAATTTATAGATTGCCCTTTGCATTCTAGAGGGCTTGATATCTTCTGCAATCATCGAGGGGGATAAATCCAGTAGGATGACAAGTCCCGATTGATTTTTCAGTAACGGATGGGACGTCAACTCCCATGTTGGACCTGCCAGAGCCGTGATCAACAAGGAACCTGAAAGGAGGATGAATACGTAGGGAATGATTTGGTTTTTAGATTTATTTCCCAAAACATAAGGGAGAAGGTCTTTTGAGCAAACTTTATCCCAAATGGAGAAACTTTGCGACCTACGCACACGCAAAATGATCCAAATCAAAAATGGAATGAAACAAAGAAAAAAATAAGGTCTTAAAAAATGAAAATCACTCATACAAAACGCCTCTTAAACCATCCATGAAGAATTAACGTTCCAAAAGCTAAAAAAGCGACCATCAACGGCCACTGATACATCTCTTCTGTGGGACGATACGATTGATTTGAACGCTCTACCTTCTCTAATTGATCGATCTCTTGATAGATTTGAGCAAGCTCCTGGGTATTGTAGGCTCTAAAGTATTTACCCCCCGTTTTTTGTGCCACTAATTTTAACCCTTCCTCATCGATTTCTGCGGAGGGGTTCACTTGCCTTGTCCCAAAAAATGTTTGAACCAGCATTTCTTTAGCACCGATGGCGACGGTGTGTATTTTTAGCTGGGAGTGTGAAGCAATTTCAGCAGCTTTTTCCAGGGTAAGTTCTCCGGCATTATTATTTCCGTCTGTCAAGAGTATCAATACACGACTGGCTTGTGGACTATCCCTGAGCTGCTTAATCGCAAGACCAATTGCATCGCCAATGGCTGTTTCATTTCCTGCAAGGCCCACGGCAGATTCCATCAAGAGTTGCTTGACCGTTTCCAGATCAAAAGTAAGAGGAGTTTGGATATAAGCTCTACTTCCAAATAAAATTAACCCGATGCGATCCCCTTCACGTTTATCGATGAACTCCCCAGCGACCCGTTTTGAAGCAGTTAAACGATCTAGCCGTTTTCCATTGAGCTGAAAATCTTCGGTTTGCATGCTTCCGGAAAGGTCAACAGCCAGCATCAGATCACGTCCGCTTTGTGGAATGTCGACAATTTTCCCCACCCATTGAGGACGCGCTGCAGCTGTCAATAGAGCTAGCCAAAATACAAGCGCCAACAAGGTTTTGATATGATTGATAGCTTTTGGAGAAGGATAGTTAAATCCCGAAAAATCGGCTAATTCAGGAACTTTTAAAGGAGCATTTCGATTAAAATTACTTGCCGGCAGCAATTTGTAAACCACCCAAGGCAGAGGAGCCAATAAAAATATATATGGCCAAGCAAATTGGATCATAGATGCTTCACCCATTTTCTACAGAGTTTAATAATCTCGCATACGTTCTTTTTTTCGATCTTTCTTTGATAAGGTCCGGTGAGCAATATCTGCCCCACACCGTTGCTAAACTCAGGTTCATTAATCTGTTTGTCCAACAAGGCAAGCCAAGCATTTCCGGTGACTCCTCCCGATTTCATGGAGTCATTTTGACTCACTACCACTCTTCGGAATAAGACAGAAAGCTCAGACATACTCTTTTCAGCATCTCCCGTTTCTATAAACTCCTTTTCAATTCGATGAAGAGCTTTTAGGGCTTCTTTTTTTAGACTAGGCCTAGACATCCTTACAAGAACGAAAATGCCGACACAAATAACCCCCAAAAGAATCCACCAGCCTATAGCCGGAGGCCACCACGAAATCGGATCGGGCAAATGAATGTCTCTCAAAGGGAGTTCTGTCATAGCAATTGTTCCTTCAGTAATTTCAAACAATCATCCTCTGTTCTGCATTCCAAATAATGGATGTGAGGATATTTTCCGAGGGACTCGACAAGCTCCTTTCGATCGATGAATTCTTGTCGGTACTTTTCTAAATTCATTTTGTCATAAGTGTTCAACTGGATTTCATCCTGACCATCCGTCACCGGAAAGAGTCCGTTTTTCGGCAAAGAAGCCTCTATAGAATCGTATAAATGACATAAAAAAAGCTCGCTATGCTTTGATAACAACCTGATCATGTCGCACGCATAAGGAGAGAGGTGGCGAAAATCACTTAAAATATAAATAAGACTTCCAGGCACGGCAACTCTCTTGATGTTTGCTATGGCATCATCCATTGAAACTATACGAGCAGGTTTTTTATTTTTTGAAAGGTAGTCCGCATTTTCTGCCAAACATTGTAAAAGGGGAAGAGCTCCTTTCTTTCCTAGAGCCGGACGAAATTCAAAGTGGTCATCATTGTTGAAAATCAATCCTCCCAAACGATTTCCACCCTGTACGGCATTCCAAGCCAGGACTCCTGACATCAAAGCAGCTTGAACCGACTTAAAGACACCTTTCGTCGCAAAAAACATCGGCGTACGAAGGTCCACACAAAGCAAAACCTGCCTTTCTTTTTCCGCGGCAAATAGCTTCGTATGAGCCTTTCCGCTGCGAGCCGTCACTCTCCAGTCTATATTGCGGGATTCATCACCTGGAAGATAACGTCTACTCTCGGCAAACTCCATTCCCCTTCCAAGAAGGCGCGATTGATGCTGACCCGATTGCATGTTTCTGATCCTTGAAGGAGCTAAAGAAAACTCCTTAGCTATTTTAGAAAGCAGCAACAGCTCCGAAAGAGAAACGGAAACACATTGTTCTCCTGTTCTTTTCATATCTAAGGAACCGGTACTCTTGCAATAAGTTCATCAATGCACAGATCGGGTGTAATCCCTTCTGCTTCTGCGCGATAGGATAAGAGAACCCGGTGGCGCAGCACATCATGAGCCAAGGCTTGAACATGATCAGGACCGACAAAATCCATTCCCTGTAAGAACGCCAATGCTTTGGCACTTCGCGCTAAACTAATTGTGGCACGGGTGCTTGCCCCATATTGAACCCAACCCGTGATATCGGCACCGTACTTGCCCGGATTGCGCGTTGCAAGAACGAGCTCGATAATATACTGCTGCATGTTTTTTCCGAGATAGACATCTAGGACCGCTTCACGCGCATCGAAAACATCTTCCTGGGTGAGTTTGCGAGCTAACACCGGATGATCGACAGGTTTTGCGCTTGCTTCATTGAGAACGAGATTGAGGATTTCGTTTTCATTTTGAGCATTTGGGTACCCTACATTTACTTTTAAGAGGAAGCGATCCATTTGCGCTTCAGGCAATGGATAGGTGCCTTCTTGTTCAATAGGGTTTTGTGTTGCCATCACTAGAAACAGCTTAGGGAGAGTGTAGGTATTTTTACCTACGGTGATTTGCCTTTCACCCATGGCTTCTAGGAGAGCTGATTGAACTTTTGCGGGGGCTCTATTGATTTCATCGGCTAGGATTAGATTGTGGAATAACGGACCCTTTTGGAATTCAAAAGTGCCTGTTTCCATTCTAAAAATGTCGGTACCGGTCAAATCTGCCGGCAAAAGATCGGGAGTAAATTGAACGCGATGAAAGTTGCTTTCGATTCCGGTGCTTAGGATTTTGATGGCGCGTGTTTTTGCCAATCCGGGGGCCCCTTCAACTAACAGATGGCCATCTGCAAGAATGGCAATGAGTAGTCGGTTAACCAGTTTCTCTTGGCCTATCACCATTTGATTCAAATAAGTGTTCAGCTCTTGAAACTGGCTCAGTAATTGTCGGGCTTTCCCCTTTTTTCTTTCCAGAACTGCTTGATTGATTTCTTCTACCTGGTAACTAGTCATAAATCACACCTATAGAATAAGTTTATCCGTAGGCATTCTACCAATTTTCGGATACTTTTTTCAAGTGCTGATTTTTAACTCTGTCAAGTCTTTCAAGGATAAACTCTTGTCAAATCATCATCGAAATCATCAACAAAATCATCAATCAGCCACTGGGCTCCATATGTATCTTTTCCAAGAGCTTTGTTTTAAATCTTCAGTCTGTATCCGGGGTTTACTAGAAAAATTGTTTATGTATTTTTGAGGATTTTTTGAAATATTTCTTAAATTATCAGAAAGTTTCCTAGAATTATAGCTTACGTAAACACAAGGCAATGTTAGCGCAAGACAGATGATCCCCGCAGGAACAGCTGCCGCAGCAACAAAGGCGATATTAAGAATAAATAGGGCTATGCCAGCAACTAGGGCTGCTAAGCCCACTAAGCTCACTTTTTCACTAAACATTTTAATATCTTTTCTAAATTGCACATATTCAGGATCAAATGTACTTCTAAATCCATTTACAAAACCTGCAACAATACTATTCATTTTTAAAACTCCTTTTATTGAATTACAGAAGATAATATCAGAAAACTGATTAATTATTCAATACATATTTATAAAACAATAAATTAATATTGAAACTTGAACAAAAATAGAGGGATTCATTTTAGAAATGGATCGGGGATGTCCCCGATCCTAGGAAGTGATTACTCTTCGTCTTCTTCATCGGAGAATTCAAGATCGTCTAGATCCATATCGTCTTCGTCATCGAATTCCAACTCATCTAAATCTAAATCGTCCTCTTCTTCTTCATCGAGATCGGAGAACGACACAGCTGCTTCCATCACATATTGAAGATCCGGAGCAATTGCCGCTTCGATTTTCTTAAAATCGGCCGTAGTGTTTACGTTTTTGAAGTGGGATTGAAGTCTGCTGATTGCTAGGAGCAAAGCATCGGCTTCGCCTTGATAATCGGTATCCTCTTGAACTTCTTTTTTAAGTTCCATTTCAAACTCAGTCAAACCTTCCTTTAACTCAGTGATTTCTGCTATATCCATAATATTCCTTGTGGTTATTGGCGTGAATTTCGTCCTAGAAAAGCTTTGCCAGTTTATTTAATTTTCCTAAGAACTATAACATAAAAACGGACCCCTGTCAACCACAACAAACTGTTGACTTTGGGTCTTATACAAGATAAAATAGTGGCTTAATTAAGGAGTTTACCTATGAGCCAACAGCAAGTTTTAAGTCAGACGCATGAAAATAACGAGTACCTAAGCACCCTCTTTCAAGTTATTGGCGGTTCGCTTTTTATTGCCCTATGCGCTCAAATCAAAATACCTCTATGGTTTACCCCGGTACCGATCTCTCTGCAAACTCTTGCTGCCATGCTAATCGGCGGGATGTATGGGGCAAGGATGGGTACTATGTCGTTAGTTCTTTATCTGGCTCAAATTAGCGCAGGACTCCCTGTTTGCGTCGGTGGAGTGAGTGATTCTTTAAGGTTATTCGGCCCTAGCGCCGGCTACCTTTATGGAATGGTCGTACAGACTTATCTTGTAGGCTGGTTATTTGAACGTCGTAGCACAATGTCTTCCGCCAAGTTGCTTCTTTCAGTATTAGCGGTTAGCTTCATTCAATTGGGAATGGGTACTGCTTGGTTAGCCGCTTTTGTTGGCTGGAAGAATGCTCCTATGATGGGATTCTACCCCTTCATCCCCGGCGATATCATTAAAGTTATCGCAGCCACTACCTTTTGCCAAAAAATAAGAAAAATATAGTTTATCATTTCATGAGGGCTGAAAGCCAGCTTCGTGACACCCTAGGCAGAAGCAAAGCGAAGGGCAATGTCATCAACTTAAAGAATAGTTTATCACCTCATGAGGGCTGAAAGCCAGGATGGTGACAGCCCAGGCAGAGCGAAGCGAAGGCCTGGGTGCAGGATGAAAAAAATGAAAAAGCCCTGCAAGGGCGACTCATCCATTTTTGCATAGATATAATTTCACCAAAATGAGTCGCCCTTCCAGGGCTCTGACTTTTTTTATCGACGTCACCCAGGCCTTCGCTTCTCTGAGAGAGTAGAGGAGACCGGTTGCCCGGCTCCCCCCTCATTAGATCCCATCGTGCCCAATTAAGGCAATGGGCTCCCGACAAATCACTCGCTTTGTCCTCTTCAAAATAGCCTATGTTTGATTGTAAGGGCTGGAAGTGGGTATTTAGTGCGAAACATATCGAATTTCTTCCATGTCATGGATGGGTTCTGACTCCTTCGATTGATCCATTTGAAGAAGATTCTTACTGCTTCTTCTACAAATGCTTTTATGTATTCGAAGTTAAAGGAAACACCGTAGTATTGGATGTGTCCTCTCAGTTTCGAGCAGAATGTTTTCCACAACGGGACTAATTTAATAGTGTTTCTTTTCTCTTTTATCCAATTTGCAACCCTTTTTATTTTGGTCACAAATCTTTTCTTCGCAGTCTTTACTTTTGGTATCCATTTTCCTAATCTTGTTTTCCCGAAAAAGAATGTGAAACCTAAGAAATCGAAAGTACCTTGTTGTATACCTTGTCGGGCTTTTACCACCGAGAAGGGGACAACTTTAGTTTTATCTTTGTTCAATTTAAGTTTAAATTTTGCAAGACGTTTATCTAGTACTTCCAAGATTCTTTTGGCATCTCCTTCTTTTTCACAACAGATGATTGCATCATCTGCGTATCTGAACAGCTTTACTATTCCTCGACAATTTGGTTGAACATTTTCTTCAATCCAGGTGTCTAATACGTAGTGTGCATAGATATTCGACATGATTGGGCTACATACCGATCCCTGAGGAACACCTTCTTCTGTTATTTTAAGTTCTCCATCTGATAAAATGCCTGCTTTGAACATTCTTATGATGTATCTCATGAACTTGGGATCTTTAATTTTCATTCGCATGAAATCTTCCAGGATCTTATGATCTATGGTACCAAAGAAGTTTGCCATGTCGATATCAATGACTGTTTCAATTTCATTTCTAAAAAGGAATTTATGCAGTGCTTTGATAGCGTCATGGCAGCTTTTACCGGGTCTAAAACCAAATGAACAGTCTTTAAATATTGGATCATATATGTTCTCCAATATTTTCCCTGTCTGCATCTGGATTATTTTATCTTCAAAGTTGCTGATACCGAGAGGTCGATAGGCTCCTGGCTTATCTTCCTTCTCGATAAGTACTTCTCTTATATTCCCAGGTCTGTAGGCCATCTTCTTCATGCGATCGAGAAGGTTATTTAGGTTTCTTATGAGATTTTCCCCATAATGTTCTTTTGTAACCTTATCAATTCCAACCGCTTTCTTCCCGTCAAGCTTATGGAAGCATTTTAGAAGAGACTCCTCATTATAGAAATGCATCAGAGCCGTAAATTCTTTATGAGGGTCTTTTGCAGAGAGCCAAGCTACTCTTTCAAGTTTTGTATCCGTATCCCATATGGGTTTTGGAGTCTCTATTGTACTCATACGTTTCCTTATTCAGATTGATTAATGCCGAGGATTCCTTCCCTCCAGTAACTCCGCAAAGACTCACGTCTCCTTGTTCGCCCCTTCATCGGTACTACGAATCCATCTGCCATCCTGTCGCCATCCCGAGCTGCTCACTGTTACATTTGCAGATCAGTACTTCTTCCTTGAAGAGCTAAGGACTTCCCACGTTCACCATTTTATCTTCGATACATGCCCTGTTCACCGACCCCGAGGAGCCATATATCTCATCCCCTATAGCGAGATATATAGTAATGCCTTCCGTCAACACTCACAGCGTCGGCCTCCTAAAAGTTATCTATAACGGGGCTCAATCACACGGCCTGCATCTTCCCTGTCATACGCTTAACTCAATTCGTTACCTCCTAGAGTCCAATGACTCGGTATAGCAAGTTTGGGTTTAACTCCCTAGTGACGACTTACACGTCACTGATAAAATAGCGCCTCGTGGCGCACGAGTGACTCGATTTATCGAGTCTTTCGACCTGAAATTTATTTCAGGCTTCTTCGTGGATAGCTATCTCGCCCGTAATAAATTCCGGGGCGAAAGACTCGATAAATCGAGTCACTCCAGAGGCATATACAATTTTCTTTAAGTTGATGACATTGAGCGAAACGGAGGCCTGGGCTATCAATAGGCTGACCTTTAGCCCTATGAAATAGATGAATCGTTTGTCCTTAATTATTGATTAATTGCTGTAAGGACAGGGGTTTTTGCTGCCCGAACCTCGTCGAGGCGCTTTACAGACAAGGTGTGAGGGGCGGTTTTCACTAACTCAGGGTTGGTCTTAATTTCTTCAATGATGGACTTCAAAATCTCTATAAAGCGATCCAAAGTCGCTTTCGATTCGGTTTCCGTAGGTTCTATCAACATGCATTCTTTGACAATCAGCGGAAAATAGATAGTAGGTGCATACACCCCATAATCCAATAGCCTTTTTGCAATATCCAAAGCACGCACTCCCTTGTCCAAATACTGATCGGCACTGATAACAAACTCATGCATGCAATGCTGCGGATAAGGAACATTAAAAAGTGTTTGCAATTGCGATTTCAAATAATTCGCATTTATACGGCAAGCTCAGCAATCTTTCGCATCCCATAATTGCCATGAAGCATCACATATAAATAAGCCCGAAGATAAATGGCAAAATTGCCATGAAATGAGGCAATATGGCCGATCGTGTAAGGTGCTTCCCAAACGAGATGATATCTTTCACCCATCTTTTCAACTCGTGGGACCGGAAGAAACTCTTTCAATCGCTCATTGCATAGAACAGGGGCAGACCCCGGACCTCCTCCTCCATGCGGCGTAGAAAATGTCTTGTGTAGATTGATGTGCATCACATCGAATCCCATTTCACCCGGTCGGACAACATTCAACATGGGATTGAGATTGGCTCCATCATAATAGAGGAGGCCTCCACTTTGATGGACAATTTTGGCGATTTCCAATATCACGGGACTGAACAATCCCAAGGTATTTGGATTTGTCAGCATGAGACAAGAGGTTCTTTCCGAAACTGATCTTCGCAAATCCTCAAGATCCAAGTCACCATGCGCATTCGTCTTGATGGGAATGATCTTTAAACCCGCCATAGAAGCCGTTGCAGGGTTCGTTCCATGGGCATTATCAGGGATTAAAACTTCATCGCGCTTGAAATGACCACTTTTGCAATGGTAGGCATGAATCATCCGAACTCCAACGAATTCTCCTTGGGCGCCGGCGTTGCTAAGAAGCGATCCACTTTTCATTCCACAAACAAAACACAACTTTCCAATGAGCTCATAGATGACTTGAAGATTTCCTTGCACGCTTTCATCAGGCGCTAGCGGATGGGTTCTTGTGAATCCCGGAAGTGATGCGCACCATTCATTCACTCTGGGGTTAAGTTTCATCGTACAACTTCCTAGCGGATAAAATGCTGTATCGATTCCCCTATTTTTATGAGCCAGCAAACTAAAATGACGTGTTAAATCGAGCTCAGAAATTTCGGGAAGGGGAATTTCTTCTTTTCTCAGCAATTTCGAAGGGGGTTGAAAGCTTTTGAATTCAGGTTCATCTTTGGGAAGACTATAAGCACGATGACCCTTTTGCGATTTTTCGAATATTGTCATTAGGAAAGACTCCTTGCCGCTATGTGACAGAATCTATCGAGCTGCTCTTTATTTTTTGTTTCCGTAACAGCAATCAGAAGACAATTTTGCATGTCCGGAAAAAACCGACTCAGCTCAAGACCGGGTTCGATTTTATTCTCTCTGAAATTCTTGATCAAATTTTCTATGGGTCTATCAAATTTTATGGTGAATTCATTAAACGTCGGGGCTTTACTCCATGCGGTGACACCCGGTATTT
Organism: Waddliaceae bacterium; assembly: GCA_963822595.1. Taxonomy (GTDB): domain Bacteria; phylum Chlamydiota; class Chlamydiia; order Chlamydiales; family Waddliaceae; genus CAVRUH01. The sequence goes on from CAWGIG010000001.1 coordinate 760,120, forward strand.
TCAAAAGTTGCGTTTTGAGATATTCGGCTCTTTGATAGTTTGTAAGGGCTATTTTCTTTACGCCCTCTTTTCCATACCAGAGCATTGCCACGAGGGACCCCAAAGCAGCCAGAGCTTGATTCGTGCAAATATTGGACGTCGCTTTTTCTCTGCGGATGTGCTGTTCGCGAGCTTGAAGTGTCAGAACATACCCCTTTTTTCCTTCGGTATCGATTGTTTCTCCGACGATTCTTCCGGGAAGTTGTCTCACAAGTTCTTGGCGACAGGCGATATATCCTGCATAGGGCCCCCCAAATTGCAAGGGCAATCCAAAAGGCTGGCAGTCTCCTACGGCAATATCTGCACCGAGTTCCTTAGCGGATTCGTATAAACCATAAACCATGGGATTTGCTGAAATAATAACTAAAGCTCCCACTTCATGAGCCTGCTTCACGATGGTTTTGATGTCTAAGATTTCACCAAAAAAATTCGGGTAGGAGATCAATACGGCTGCCGTTGTGTTATCAAGATTTTCGATGGTATCCAAAACGGCATCTTGGCTGCAAAGATACTGTTCAATAACGCCGCGGTAAAGGGGATGTAGTCCATTTGCAATGACGACTTTTTTACGATTTTTTTGGTGCCTGAATGCCATTAGAAGAGCTTCTGCGCATGCCGAGCCGCCATCATAGACAGATGCATTGGAGACATCCATTCCTGTCAGGGCGCAAATGGCCGATTGAAACTCAAAGATGATTTGGAGCATCCCCTGGGAGGCTTCAGCTTGATAGGGGGTATAGGAAGTGAGGAACTCCGATTTGCTGCAAATAGCCCCTACAATAGCAGGAACATGGTGTTCATAGGCTCCGGCACCGAGATAGTTTTCGAAGGATGGGAAAGTATTTTTTGCAGCAATGGACTCCATGAGGCGCATGCCTTCATATTCTGAAAGGCCATCATCGTAGTCGGGTCGAGGAAGGAACAATTTTTCGGGAATGGCAGAATAGAGTTCTTCGACGCTTTTCACGCCGATACTATCGAGCATCTCTTTGATTTGCGCTTCTTGGTTAGCACAATAATCCATGGCTTCTAATCCTTGAGGACTTTTAATTCTTCGGGGTTGGATAATTTGATTTGAAAGAGCCAACCTTCTTTTTCTGCGGAGCGATTGACGAGTTCGGAATCTTCATTTAGGGCTGTGTTGACCTTTTGAATGATACCTGAGACTGGAGAGTAGACATCCGCGGCAGCTTTGGTGGATTCTAGAACGACAGCTTCTTCGCCGCTTTTGACTTGGGAGCCGATTTCCGGAAGTTCTACATAGACGATGACGCCCAATTCTTTTTGAGCGTAATCGGTGATCCCTACGGTACCGATTCCATTATCAACCTGAATCCACTCATGTGTTTCTGTATATTTTCTCATTTTCTTCTTACCAATTTTGATGGTTCAATATAGAAAGCATCTTAATGTATTGTAAAATAACCGAGCAATGAAAAAGGCTTGTTTGAATCACATCAATCTATTCGTTGACTTGCTGCTATCCAATCAGTCGCTCTTCGCGATGCGCTCCGAGCTCTGAAATAATATTTGATCTTCCCACGGTTCCGATGCGTCACCGTGGGCTTTAACGGATACGTCCTTCGCGATGCGCTCCGGACTCATGAAATTCCCACGGTTCCGATGCGTCACCGTGGGCTTTAACGGATACGTCCTTCGCGATGCGCTCCGGACTCATGAAATTCCCACGGTTCCGAATGCGTCACCGTGGGCTTTAACGGATACGTCCTTCGCGATGCGCTCCGGACTCAGGAAATCACTTAACTATTCCTGAGTCCGGAGCGCATCGCGAAGGACGTATCCATTAGAGCCCACCGTGATGCATCGGAACGGTGTAGATTGAATATTGTTTGAGAGCTCGGAGCGCATCGCGAAGAGCGACTGATTAGATTGCTGCTATTTATAAAACGGTAGAGAAACTACTTCTGCTTCCACCCTGTTCTTCCTGACTTGGATTTCTACTCGATCTCCAACCGTCAAAGAATCTTTAACGTATACTATCGCAATCGCTTTTTGAAGCGACGGCGACATCGTTCCCGATGTCACTCTACCGATTTTCTCATTTTGTTTAAAGACCTCATAACCTTCTCGCGCTATTCCCGGTCCTTTCAAAATGACCCCATACTCTGAATGACTCCTAGAACGCTCCATAAGAGCCTTTTTTCCAAGAAAATCCTCTTTGCTTAATTTGACAGCCCATGCTGAAACACTTTCTGTAGGCGGGATTTCCTCGCTGAGCTCATGCCCATAGAGAGCATACCCCATCTCAAGTCGTAACGTGTCCCTTGCACCCAATCCAATCGGCTCGACTCCCAGTGCGAAGAATTTATCCCACAACGATAAAATAATCTCGTTCGTACCGCAAATTTCATAGCCACCTGCACCCGTATAACCTGTCGCGGCAAGGATGAAGCCCGTACCCGATATAAAATGCATTTTTTCCGGAAGCTTTATATTTGGAAAAACTTTTTGAACGATATCTTTAGCCATGGGACCTTGAATAGCAAGAATTCCATCGTCAAAATAAGGGGTAATCGTCACTTCAAAATCTACAGAATGCTTTTTGAGATGCTCTAAATCTTTCTGTCGGTTTGAGGCATTCACTATAACAAAATAGGATTCCTCGTTTTTTTTATAGACGATGCAATCGTCTACCGAACCTCCATTCTCCATACACCAAACGGTATAGGTTCCTGTGCCATCAGGTTTTCCTGAAATTTTGTTGGTAGAAATATAATCTAGAAATTTTTCGGCATCTCTGCCATCGATTTGAATGCGAGCCATGTGCGAGACGTCAAACATCCCTACCTTTTCCCTAACAGCCTTATGTTCCTGGATGATCCCTTGATACTCCACAGGCATCTCCCAACCGGCAAAATCAACCATCTTAGCATGAAGTTGAATATGACGGTCGTAGAGCGCTGTTTTCATTCCACAAGCCTCATCGTGCTCCAGAGGGAAGGCTGCTCTTCAATACGATATTCGCTAGTTTTTGCCGAAAAATGCTGGGATTCATATCGCGGGCGATTTACACGATAGGAAAAACCCAATCTTTTAAATTGTTCGGGATCGTATCCGTTCAACACCTCTTTTGGGATCCAGAGATGCATCGTGTAATTGTCTAAACTGAGTTTTGAGATGACTTTTAGTTCCTGTGGATCACATAGGGGGTGTGCATCTTCGGTACGAAAATGTGTGAGTTCACCGGCATGATGACCCTCTACACCCTCAGGGAGAAAATAAAAATGATGACAAAAACGGGTATTGTATCCCGATGTTTTAACATCACGCGTATCGATAAAAAGCTCGAAACTATCCCCTCTGTCAACTTGCGGAAAAAATGCCTGTTCAAAGCGCTTATCGACTTTGATCCCAACTTCTATTCCATCAGAATTCCATCCCATGGCCAGTTCGGCAAAACTCTCTTGATTGCAAAGCGTAGAAGCATCCGGCAGCAGATGCTTCTTGAATGCGGCCCCCTTCAATCGGGGAAAATCTCCTTTTCCCAGCCGATGACAATCCAGGCTGATCTGGAAAAAATTCACCGGCGATAAAGGAATATTGTCTTCACCAAACATTTAACGTCCTATTGTAACGACATAGCATTGTTCTTTTGGAAATCTGCCAAAAGATTTTTCATCAAAACTGAATCTGCATCAAGACCTAAAAGCTTTTGCATTTGGAAGACATTTTGATAAAACTCTTCGTTATGCGCGCTCTTATTAACTTGAAGCATTTTGAAGAAACCTATCTCTCCATTGCGTCGATTGTATATCTTTGAAAAACCATTCTGAGGTATCGCCAAAGCATCACTTACAGTCAGGTAGAGGTTTTCTGCTGACCGATCAACATTGTATTTATTCTTCACTAGCTTCCACTGTTGATCTAGATTTTCGCGAGGCTTTAATCCTTCTTTTTCTTCTTTTGGCTCATTTTCGCGAACATATCGACTTTCGCTATCTGGATTCTTGGAAATCTGATTTTTTACCTCATTGACATAAGAGTAGAACCTTAATGTAGCTGCAAAATCTTCGATCATTTTAGCTGCGTTTTTTTCATCCGGATTCGATGCGGCATAATTCTGACGAATGGCTTCTAGCAGCTTAGCATAGTCTTTTTGAGGCTCACGAGCCAAAAGTTCATCGATTGTTCCATCTCCTCTTGCTTCTGCAAAAGTCAACACTTCTAATCCGGGGCTTTTTTCAAGCACTTGAATTTTGTAATAATTTGTTTTATCCGGAGAGAATTCTGCTAATTTGCTTTTTGACTCCGGCCAACCATCCAATAAGGCGATCAATTCCTTAGAGTCTTTTAGACCCGGAATCGAGGATTTGCCGCCTTTTAAACGGAGGCTTATTTCCTTTTTCTGCGTCGGGGCAACTTCTAGAGCCTCCACGATCCATTCGGGATGTGCCTCTACAATAGCATTTCGGGCAAAAGTGTCGACTCGGGAACGAGTCACGCTATCGAGACTATCCAGAGCTGCAACGCGTTCTTCACGCGTTGTTCCTTTTTTGACGCCTATATCCGGAAATTCTTTCTTCAATTTATCCCAATTAGCATCTTCAATTTCCCAACCCCAGGTTTCTTTGACGCTGACTTTACCTTGAAGTGTCTTCTTATCTATAGAAGCGATTTCTACTAAATATCGCTTCTGAACAAGCTCAGGGTTATTTTTAGCCACTTCTTCTCCGCTTAAAAACGTTTTTGGGAGTTCCAAAGAATCATCCGGGGTTTTAGAAACAGCGCTCAAATAAGTTTGAAACTGCTGAAGCGTTTTGAAATCCGGGATGTTGAGTTGACGAGGAAGACTATATAACTCCCCTTCGACAACTTCTTGTGCATAGGAATTTAACTCGTTTAACCCATGAGGATCCAAAAACACGACGTTTGCCTGCTCATTAAAGAGACGGCGGAATTCCATGACTTTTTGCCAGACAGAGATGGCTGTACCTAAATCCATGCCCATGCGTCGAATCTGTTCGTTAAAGTACTCTGTGCTGGTTGCAACTCCAAGATAGGGGCTGTTTTTGTTTTCCTGGAAACTAATTTCAGAATTTTTTACCAAATCGGCATAAGCCTCTTCTTTGCTTATGGAGTAGCCTCTTTGCTCGGCGATGATTGAGCTATTGATAATGAATGAGGCGACAAGTCGGACAAATTTAGGACCGAACCAATCTTCTACAGTATGGTAGCCGAATAGGGACAAATCGACTCGCTGCAAAGCCGGATCGGGGGTTACCCATTTAAACTGTTGTTCTTGGTATCTCAGTGCTTGTCTTAAGGCGTAGGGAGGTATTTTTCGCTGTCCCTGAAAAAGATTCGCTCGTAATTTGAACGCTTCAGGAGTTGCAGGATTCTCTACGGCCTGGAGTTGACTTAGATATTGGGACATTTCGGGAGAAAAATATTTCCAAGCATTTTCAACGCTAATGAACTTTACTTGCGCATTTTCGTAGGGTTGATAACGCTTTTCTTTTTCTAGCTTAGGATCTAAGTCGGTTTTAAGTTCTTCAAAGTAGGGGGCAACGAGCACTTCAGCAAGACCTGTTTGGATGAAGTTATTTTTGATGACCCCATCATTGAGGAAGTTTGCGCCCCATGCTCCGCCCATCCATTGTTTATCTTCGTTATCGGTAGCTAGAAATTTGACCATTTCCTCTAGCTGGGATTGGTGGACAGAGGTTCCGTTAATGGCAGTAAAGGCAACGGGATCTACAATTGTTCTTTCTTGCATGGTGTTGTAAGTGCCGAAGAATGAAAAGGAAATCACGATGACAACGGTGATCATGACCCAAAAATATTTCTGATGCTTGCGTAAAAAGCCTAACATGTTCGCTCCTAGGTGTAAGTAAGTTCAAAATCGTATCAAATACACCCTTACCCAGCAAGGTAAAATGTAGATAATTTTTTGTTGTCACTGTTAAACGCGGAGGCGCAGAGGCGCGGGGACGCGGAGAAGAAAAAAAAGTAAAAAAAAAATTTTTCTCTCTCCGCGTCCCCGCGCCTCTGCGCCTCCGCATTTAACAACTACTAACGACTGATGATATTTGTAATATATTTTTTTATAAAATTTTTGGCTTCTTGGATTTGATTGGTCTGGGTGTTCAAGCCAAGAAGCGGGTGACTATTAGCCTTCATTCCTTCCAACACTTGCTTATCCCACAATAATGACTCCAGCAAGATTTCCGATGGCATCGCTAGGAAAATGCTTCCTTGATGCAAATAACCGTGCCTTGTACGCCTCTGGGCCGCCCCACCCACCTTCTTGCCATCCACCATCACATCAAAAACGGTGGGATTCGCCATGCAAAAATTTGGCGAAGGATGACTCAACTCCTCTTTACCCAATAACGATGGTCCCGAGCCACCTATCATAGCCCCAATCGCCCGGGTCACTATGCCATTCACATAGGCGTAATTTTCCAAAGTATTTTGAGAAAAATCGGGATGCCGAGCCGGCATCAACAAAGAAAAGGCAAAATCGGTCACATGAAATATAATGCCACCCCCGGTAGGACGCTTTGCTAGCTCAAGCCCCATTTGGGATACATTTTCCATACGAAGATGTTTAGAGGGATCAATAAAATGGCCATAGGTCGCACTTGGCGCAGCCCATTCATAAAAATGCAAAATGGGGCCTTCAGCCCCATCTAAAGATTCAAGGAGCCGGCAATCCAGCTCCATATTTTTTTTGGCACTATCAATCCCGGTATCGATCACCTGCCATTTCATCATTCATCAATCGTTGTTTCAATGACATAGACAGGAACCTGATCTTCACCGATCAACTGATAGGATGCATAATCTAAAATGCTGCCCCAATCGGCCGGCGAAGAGGATGTCACGGCACGGTCAAAACTCTTGATGAAGGCATTCGTAAATAAGCCCCCATTTCTTGTACCCCAAGCAAATCCTCCGGCTTCGGCACCCGTGATACGAATCATTCCTTTCGTCTCAAGAAATAAATGACTATAATTGGCTTTGACATTCTTTTCGACTTCACCCTGCATTAACAATGTACGTGCCAATAAGGGGGCCTTAGATTCCCGGAGCTCGTTATTGCAAGCATCCGCAATAGTAATCAACAAGCGTGGTTTTTTCTTTTGCAAAAGGCTAACCACTCTTTCATACTCAACACCTTCATCCGGTATTGAAAAATAAAGGTTCGGCCAAAGACTATCCCCTTTGGAAGCAGTACGGTATCCGTGTCCAGAGAAATAAAATATGAGCACATCATCTTTTTTAACGGTAAGCTTTTCAAGCGTTCTCAACATCCTTGAAGGAAGGGTTTCGTTATCGCTCAACGTCACCTGTCTCAACTTCATGTTGGTGTTTCTAGCTATCTTCGTCATGGTTACTTGCATCTTTTTTAAATCGATTGCTGTCGAATCCCCAATGTTTTCATCCCAAGTATCCGCAACAATCACGGAGATCAGGTCACCGGCTTCACTCAAAAACGGAACAGAAATAAACAGCGCCTGGAATCCAAACACCAACGTCAAAATCATATTGCGGGCTTTCATATTTTCTCCTAAATAGTGTTTATATTATTTATTCATTATACTTTTTGTAAATACTTCCATTTCTGACGCTATCGGATCATTATCAATAATGACTGCATGCTGATTCATTAAAACCTTAACCTGGGGGCAGGAAAAACTCACCAAGACAACCATTTCTTTGCTTTTTCCCTCAAACTTATAGGCATACTCCGGAACGAAAAGACATTTTTTTCTTCGTTCCAATTGATATCCTGAATCTTTTAATAAAAAGGCACGTAATTTAATTACCTCTTCACGAGTCAATTGCTTTGTCTCTGAAACAACATTATAGCCATCTTTCCCCTCGCGGGTCACTTCCATCACAAATACTTTTTCTGCATTTTCAAAAAATGAATAGGATTCTTTTCCTATCGCTCTTTCAATACCGCTTCCAAATTGTTGGTTTTGGGGCACTGAAGAACAAGCACATAGGCACATAAACATTAAACTTAAAAAAATATTATAGTACATTTTTGGTTCTCCTCTTGAGTGTATTTAAAAGAAGATTATGTCTTACGAATGTTAAGAAAGTATAAATTATTTATAAATTATTGGATTGATGACGTCGGTTAAGCGATCCCCATAGATATAACCTAAATCCTGCATGGCCAAACAGAGCGGGTCCGAGAGCTTTCGGATATAGAGTGAGGTCGGATGGGCATACGTCACGAGAAGAAAGGGTTTCCCCTCAAAAATTTTCGCAGGATCCAGCTGTAATTCCGGACCGAATACGGCAACATTTCCTGCTTTTTCTCCTTCTAGACAGATCAATACACCGCCGATAAACCCCTGCATGCAGCAGATTTCCGCGAAAGGACGTAACGGGTGTAAATAACTTGCGTTATTGGGTGAAATAAGGATGTCATATCCTAAACGGATAGGCTTTTGATTGAGCAATTGGGAGGCAATGCGGGAAAGCTTAGAAGAGGTGATTAGCTTCATGATGAAGGCGTTTGACCTCGAAAGGTTTAAACCGGCCTTAAATAATTTCTCGGGTGGTTCCCGCCATACCTTCTCTAGAGCGCATTTAAGGCGCGCCGACAATGTTTTATCAATATTTGCTTCCAGGTCGGAGATTTCATCTTTAGAGAAGATTCCCACAAACTCAATGATATGTTGAGCTTCGAAGTATTCCTGCTGTTGACTCGTTATTGATAATTTCATAGGGCTTCAATGATATCACAAAGCTCAATTTATACCCAAGTGCATTAAAAAATTAATGTAAAAATTATCCCTATCTTCTTTAAACACCCCTTACCGAGTAATAACTAATAGATGTTAGGCAAACAATTTTCAACGCAGAGACAGGGAGGTTCGCAGAGACGCAGAGAAAGAAAATGATTATTTTTCTCCTTTTCTTCTTCTGCGTCTCTGCGAACCCTGTCTCTGCGTTGAAATTGTTTGCCAAATGCCTATTATTAATTCCTGATAAAAAAGAGTTATTTAGAAGACGTTGGATCTCGCGATTGTTGTTGCTAATTGAGATATTCATTGGAATAAATGTACGGAGAGCCTAAAATCTTCGATCTATCAAACCAATGGAGGTTATTATGACAGCAATCAGTGGAATAAGAGCTAGTTTAGTACATGTTCGCCCATTAGCTACCTATGTACATCGTCCTGTAAGAGTAGAGCAGCGTATCGTGGAAGCTAAAATCCAGAAGCTCATTGAAACGGAAGATATAAAAGGAATTTCTGAGTATATAAACTCAGAGATCATCCCCTATGATAGTGACAGCACTGAAGGGTTTCTGGCAAGACCCGTGAACCAAAATGATTTTATTTTGGCATGCATCCCCCCTGGAAACCTCAAAATGGTTAGGAAATTAACCGGGGAACGCTTAGGAGCAACGCCCGAACGATTAGTCCGTGACGAAAACCATATTTATGCACGACTGGTAGGCAGCAACAAATCCGACGCCCTTCTGTCTGCAATATTTTGGAATCAATGGCCGATAGTTGACCATATTCTAAAATGTAAAGAATATACACTTACAAAAAATTATAATTTTCCATTGAGAACTTTATCAAGAAGAGTAGAAAAAATTAAAACTTACGAACCCTGTAAAGCAGAAATAAGTCCACTTACTGTTGCGTTAATGATGCCTACAACTATGGAGGACACGAAATCTAAAGTTCGAATGCTCTTAAATCTAGGCGCAGAAAAAACGATCCTCCCTTTTTCGCATGCTTGTCATTTTGATAATGCTGCTGATTTAGAAATTTTCAATCGTCGATTGGCAGATTACAGACAGAATTATGAAACATTTCTACAAAAATGTTTTTAAACCCCAAATATTTCTAACAGTCGATCAAGGTCGTCTAGATCATAGTACTCTATAGCTATACGACCTTGTTTGCCTTTACCCTCAACGGTTACCTTCGTCCCTAGCCTCTGCTGAATCCTGTCCTGCAATTCCTGCATAAAACAATCGCCGGCTATGGGAATCCTCATCTTTTTCTCTTTCTTGACCCCCCATCGAGCCGCCGCCTCTTCCGCTTCTCTTACCGACATCTCCTCCTTGACAATTCGCTCGTGCAACTGCAATTGCCTTTCAAAGCCGTCCAAAGATAAAATTGCCTTCGCATGCCCCATTGAGATTTCCCCGGACAGCAAACTATCTTGTATTCCCTTCGGCAGGCCTAACAAGCGGAGGTAATTCGCAACGGTAGAACGCTTCTTCCCCACCCTTTTTGCCAAATCCTCCTGACTGTGGCCAAAATCATCCATCAATGCCTGCAGCGCCTTGGAAATTTCAATCGCATTTAAATCCACCCGCTGGATATTTTCGATCAAAGACGCTTCCGCAGAAAAGACATCTCCACCCTCACGGACAACTAATGGCATCGTCTTTAATCCAGCCAACTGCGCTGCCCGATACCGCCTTTCTCCGGAAACAATCTCGTAGCGTTCCCCGCCATCGATAGGTCGCACGACAGGAGGGTGAATCAATCCCACCGATTGGATCGATTCTGCAAGCTCTTCTAGTTCAGCCTGAGGAAAATTGCGCCTCGGCTGGAAGGGATTTACTGTAATCTTTGACAATTCAACGTCTAAAATCTCGCTCTTCATATACCTTTTTCCTTTACAATAAAATTTAGAAGAATATCATGGTTTGGAATCAGTTTTATAAAAAGGAACTTTGAAGAGCAATGAAAAAAAAAGAAATCAATGCACCGGAAATCATGAATCATAAGCCACATATTACGGAAGTCCTTAACGATCATCCTCTTATAGAATGGATTGTCGACAACCGAACAAATCTACTTTATATCTTCGCGATTGTGGTTGTAGCCATTTTTGTGATTACCCGTTTCTCTATGGGGGCCCCGGGGCAAAAAGAAGCGAATATTATCAATGCCGAGACCGAATTCGTTAATTTACAACGAGTTATACTTGGATTAGAAAAAGGAACCACTCTTGATCAAGCCTATGATAAGGTGAATCAGCTCCTAAAAAAATATCCGGAGCTTCATTCAAAATATGATGCGCCGATTGCGCAGGCCTTTCTCGCTGTGGGTAAAGCCACTGATGCTCAGCCCTTTGCGGAAGAAAGTTTAAAAAGAACCCAGGTGAATGACTTGAGTTTATACCAAGATTTTGGTCAGACGACATTGCTCATTAGCCAGGAAAAATACAAAGAGGCACTAGCCCAAGCTCAAAAACTGAAAGAATCGTTGATACAAGAAGCGCCAAATAAAGAAATGAAGTTCGGCAGTGTTTTATTTGCGTACAATCTTATTCGAATAGCGACACTTAATAAGACATTAGGGAACAACAAGGAAGAGCTCGATGCTTGGAAAGAATGGGGTGAATATTCTAAAACCTCTAAAAATAATATTAATTCAGAGGCATTCAACCAAGTAACGAAACAATTAGAAAACGGTAATATTCTGCTAACAGATTATATCGCGCAAAGAGAAAAGGAGTTAAGACACTAAAATTTCTTGCATTATTATTAAAAGTAATGGTACATGAAATAGATAAGGTACATTTTTAGATTATAGTGGACCTTAACAGGAGATTGTGAGACAATGTCCTGTGGAATTAAGCCTAATAAGAGTGGAACGAAAGAGCAAATAAGGAGGTGACATGAGGCTGTATCGCTCGAAACCACGACCTTTGGGCACGGAATATATATTAAGTAGAAACAAACCTTGTTTAGGTTAAATCCTAAGCAGGAAGTTGAAAAATAGGAGAACGATCGTTTTGCGATTTCAGATAGATAGCTTTAGGCTATACTGTAAGTTTGTTAAGTAAGATTCACAAACCGTTATTCTTGTGAATCTTAAGCTGTTGCTTACGTTTGGGGAAACTAAGCAATGTTAACAAGCCAAGGTACACAAAATAACTTTTGAGTGAATGGAAGCCAAACTTATTGAGACTCGTCAAAGTCCAACGTGGAGGAGTTTGAATTTCATAGAGTTAATCTGAAAAAAGACGCACGTTCTCTGGAAACTACCCCCGACAATGGGTAGGTTGGAGAATAGACAGTGAGTCCAAAGACATGCTCACTCGCTGTTGATGAGATCAAGCAGGAACGCCAACCTGAGGAAACAGAAATGATTTTTGAACCTAAATTGAAAGTACTCATCAATGGACGATACATTGCAGGTTCAGACTCGAATAGTTTTACAGAACCGGTAAAGATTCGAGGAAGAATCACCGTTTCTTTCTAGTATACAAAGAAAGAAATAACGATTTTTGCGGCGCCCCTTCTAAGGGGCGCCTTTTTTTTGGCGGAAGAACCCATCATGCTCATATTCAAAAAATAACAGGATAAGCAGGATCGCAAGCGGCAGGATAAAAAAAGGATAAGAAAGAAAAAAAGAATTGTTATTTTTTTAATTTCTTTATTTTTTCTTATCTTATTTCTTATCCTTTTTTTATCCTACCGCTTGCGATCCTGCTTATCCTGTTATTTAGTTTCTATAAGTACCATCCATCAACTCAGTTCTTGCGAATAATGGTCAATTGTATTAAGATTTTTTGACTGATACATCACAATTCATGAGGTTCAATTGGAGGAGCTCGTAGCTTTAGTCAATCTGACGGAAACGCCGTTGCTTGGTTCTATCAAGATACGATTGCTGCTGCAAAGATTCGGTTCCGCTATTGAATCACTAAAAGCTAATCCTAAAGAGGTTATGGAGCTCCCCGGCTTCACCCCAAAAGTGATGCAAGGCTGGGGAACAGCCAGATCGCGAAGCCTAGAACTGGTTGATAGATTAGACCTGCAAATCATCCCTTTTACCAGCCCAAAGTATCCAAAGCGCCTCCTAGAACTTACAGACCACCCCATTATATTATATGTGAAAGGAGAAATTAAAAACTCCGATCAACAAAGCATCGCCGTCGTCGGTACCCGCCTAGCAAGCCTTTATGGAAAAGATATGGCCGCCAAAATCTCTCAAGAGCTCGCCTCCTCGGGAATAACAGTGGTCAGCGGGTTAGCCCGAGGCATCGACACCGAAGCCCATCTAGGGGCTCTTAAGAACGGCCGCACCCTTGCCGTCATTGGTTCGGGGTTAGCGAACATCTATCCCCATGAAAATGCACAACTTGCTGAAAAAATAGCCGAAAACGGAGCCCTTATCAGCGAATTTCCACCCGAAACACCCCCCGACAGGCAGAATTTTCCCCAGCGCAACCGCATCGTCAGCGGAATGACCATGGGAACCCTTCTAATAGAAGCTCCTGTGAAGAGCGGGGCTATGATAACCATGCAACGTGGAAAGGAGCAAGGACGGAAGTTATTTGCCCTCCCGGGAAGGGTCGATAGCGATAGCTTTAAGGGAAACCACCATTTAATTAAAAACGGAGAGGCCGAGCTAATAGAAAATGCCATCGATATACTCAATAGTTTCAATGGTTTATTTACTTATCGATCCTCGATAGTATCCAAACCGCTGCCCCCCCTCGAACCCGCAGAACAACAACTATTATCGCTTCTTCCTAAAGAAGAATTATCCATTGATGATATAATGAAGATATCGGATCTTCCTGTTATTAAATTAAATATTTTGTTAATGAGTTTAATATTGAAGAAAGTAATCCGGGAATACCCCGGCAAGATCTATAAAAGAGTTACGGAGTTTTGAATGGGCAAATTGGGCAAATTGGGCAAATCATTGATAATCGTCGAATCACCTGCGAAAATAAAGACGCTGCAAAAATTTTTGGGAAGTAAATATCTTTTCGAATCTTCCATTGGTCATATCAGGGATCTTCCGGAAAGAGAGTTTGGAATCGATCTAGAAAACGACTTTGAACCCAAGTATGTGACGATGCCTGATAAAGAAAAGGTCATCCACAACCTCCAAAAAGCTGCGAAACAATGCGACACCATCTACCTCTCGCCTGACCCTGACCGCGAAGGAGAAGCCATTGCTTGGCACATCACACAAATTCTTCCTAAAGACGCCAACATTAAAAGGATCTCTTTCAACTCCATTACAAAGGAAGCGGTTTTAAAAGCGTTGGATCATCCCAGAGAAATCGACCAGGCGCTTGTCAATGCGCAGCAGGCGCGACGTTTGTTAGATAGAATCGTCGGATACAAAATTTCTCCCATATTGAATCGAAGAATTCAAAGGGGCAGGGACGGCTTTGTTTCCGCAGGTCGCGTGCAGTCGGTTGCCTTAAAGCTCGTCGTTGAAAGGGAAAAGGAGATCGAGGCCTTTAAACCTGTCGAATACTGGAATCTCGGCGCTATTCTTCAAACGAAGGATGACGATCGCAACTTCCGTGCAAACCTTTTCTCTGTCGATGGAAAAAGAATCGATAAAGAACCGGTCCCAGGAAAAGAAGTTTTCATCATTAACAATAAAGAAGAAGCCGAAAAAGTTGTCAAAATGATGCAAAAAGGACCTTATAAAGTCCTTACCGTAGAAAAAAAAGAAAAGAAACGCAATCCTGTCGCCCCTTTTATTACATCCACATTACAGCAGGAAGCAAGCCGCCACCACGGTTTTTCCTCTGCAAAGACGATGAACATTGCCCAAGGACTTTATGAAGGGGTCAATTTAGGAAATGAGGGACCGGAAGGTTTGATCACCTATATGAGAACCGACTCTGTTCGCGTGGCACCGGAAATGCTCACTGAAGTTCGGGAATATATCAAAAAACAATATGGACCCGAATACCTCGATGATGAACCCCGCAGTTATTCGACGAAAAAAAGTGCGCAAGATGCCCACGAAGCCATTCGTCCTGCAAACTTGATGCACAATCCTGAAGCCATCAAAGAGTATCTGACGCGGGAACAGTATTCGTTGTATAAACTCATCTGGATGCGATTTATCGCTTCACAAATGAAGCCCGCAATCTATGATACCGTAACAGCTGATATCGAAGCCGGAAACAATATCATCGTCCGCGCCACCGGATCTGTCATGAAATTCAATGGATTTTTGGCAGTTTACGAAGAAAAGACCGATGAAGAAGCCGATCAAGATGAAAGTCGCATGCTTCCTGTCTTAGAAGAAGGGATGGACCTAAAATTATTAGAACTCACCTCGGATCAGGCCTTTACAAGACCTCCTCCACGCTATACAGAAGCTTCTTTGGTAAAAGAACTTGAAAGACTAGGAATTGGACGACCATCCACCTATGCTTCGATCATGAATAAGATCCAAAGTCGTGATTATACCATTAAAGAAAATAGTCGTTTAAAGCCAACCGAGCTTGGAAGAGTTATCGCCGACTTGCTTGAAGCGAGTTTTACAAAAATTATGGATATCGGCTTCACCGCTGGAATGGAAGACGATTTAGAAAAAGTAGCCTCCAACGAAAAAGATTGGAAGGAGCTTCTGAGAGACTTCTGGACAGATTTTAAACCCACTTTAGACACTGCGGAAACATCGGGATTTGTCCCCAAAATCATGACGGATTTGGATTGCCCAACATGCGGAGCAAAACTCCAAAAGATTTGGTATAAGTCCAAGTATTTTTACGGATGCTCCACATATCCCGATTGTAAATATTCCGCTCCTGCAGAAGAGATCAACTTTAATAAAGATGACTATGCCGATGATTTCAATTGGGAACAAAAATGTCCGAAATGCGAATCGGAAATGAAGCTTCGACACGGCCGTTACGGAGCATTTTTAGGATGCACGAAGTATCCTGAATGCAAAGGCATCGTCAATATTCCTAAGAAAGGGGAAGTTGTCATCCCTATTGAAGATCTTCCGCAATGCCCTGCGATTGATTGCACAGGACAGCATTGTCGCCCGCAAATCGCGCTTTGGAAAAACATTTTATTCTTGCTCGACCTTTCCGGAATGTGACGTCATCGTCAATGATATTTCGCAGCTGAACACAAAATATTCTGAGCATGTTCGAACTCCTTACGTCAAGAAAACAAAAGGGAAGGTAATATCCAAGCGAGGGCGCCCCAAAAAAGAAGAGGGTAAACCCAAAGCAAAAAGAGTGATGGCAGTAAGTAAGCTCTCGCCGGAATTATCTGATGTTGTTGGTGTTTCGGAACTTAGTCGTGGAGACGCCATGAAGCATCTTTGGGATTACATTAAGTTGCACAAGCTTCAAGGGACAGAAAACAAGCGAATCATCAATCCGGATGAAAAACTCGCCAAACTATTCGGCAGCAGCGAACCCATTGACATGTTCAAAATGGCCGGTATCATCAGTAAGCATATCGGGAAGTAAAAATTACGAGATAGAAATTTTCGCAAAAAAATCAACGCGGGGACGCGGAGACGCTGAGACGCGGAGAAAGAATAACAAAATATTCTCTCAGCGTCTCCGCGTCTCCGTGTCCCCGCGTTGATTTTTTTATACCGCAACTATTTTTTCTGTTATCGCGGGGACTTCCTTGAGGAGTCCCTCTACTCGATTATCCCATGTGTGGTGTATGTTCACTTTTTTTCTGCCGCTCATGGCCACTTCTTTTAATTTTTTATCATCCGAAAGGTAGCTATTAATCAAATCATTGACCTCATTCCACTTCTTCGAATGGTAATAAAGAATGTCTTCGCCCTCTTTGAGTGTTTCACGCAAATAAAGACTTTCACTTGTCAGAACAAGCGCTCCGCAAGCAGCTCCCGCAAAAATACGCTCACTCGTTCCATTACGGAAATAGGGGGTGCTATTTAGGCAAATTTTGGACTTTTTCAAAATGTCTAAGGACTCTGCAAAGCTGACAGGGGGATGAAGAACCACATTTGATTGCTTGCCAAGATAATGCTGCCAACCGGAAGCATTCTCTAGCATGTCGGGAGCGGAGTCCCCGTAAACGTGCACCTCAGCATCTTTGATACTCCGAATCAATTCAACTCGATCTATACCCCGGACATAACGATTCAGATAATGAAACATCAGCAAAAGAAAATCCTGCGCAAGAGAAGGATCCAATGATGCCGCGCCCCAAGCGGTAGCGAGGCCATCCGCGAGTGAAATCGTGTTGTTAGTAAGCACAAGATCTATAGCTGATTCGAGAACCTTACAAAGCTGTTCAGGAAGCATTTTCTGCCAGCTTTTTTTCCAGCCTTCATAATCATAGCAGCTCCCGAAAAAAACCACTGGATGGGGACGCTCATCTTTTTCGTCAAAAGTAATATCAGGTTCGATGCCATGTGGCATGAAAAACGCCCGGTCAAACTGAGTTTGAAGAGCGGCAAGTTCCGAGCGGTCCACGGTTGAAATAACAGAAAAGGGACTTTGAGTCAGTTCCAGAAAATAAAGAGTCGGCTCGAAGGTGAAAGAGATATGTGGGATTTGAAACACATCCCAGATGTATTTTCCGCTAGGCAGCTTTTCAAATGTGCTAAAAGAGAAGGTCAAATTTGGAGGGGCTGTTTCGAAGTGATAGAAGGGTTCAGCTTGTAGGGGTTCACCATTGGCATCAACAATCTCAGTAGCGATCCCTCGGCGATTAAAAGCCTCCGCAATTTTATTTGTGAAGTGGCGCAAAGTTTCGTATTTGCTCCAATCGACCAGAAGACACACTTTTTCAATAGCCATCATAACCCTCTTTAATGTTTCAATAACTTAATAATCAATTTATCATAATGCACTAAATTGGTAAAGAAAATGGACGACATGGACGGAATGGACTACATGGACAACACTCTCGAGTGGTTCAAAGTGTCCATTCCGTCCATGTCGTCCATGCAGTCCATATCGTCCATTTTCTTACCGGCTACTTGCGGGCAAAAAAAAACTCGCAAAAGCGAGTTTTTTTGATCTTAGCGTAAAAAAAGCTTGGCGGCGTCCTACTCTCCCATACTCTTGTGTATAGTACCATCGGCGATGAAGGGCTTAACTTCTGAGTTCGGAAAGGGTTCAGGTGTACCCCCTTCTCCATAGCCACCAAGCAAAGTTGTGTTTCGATTCAGTTTAGTCGTGGGCAAAAAAAAACTCGCAAAAGCGAGTTTTTTGATCTTAGCGTAAAAAAAAGCTTGGCGGCGTCCTACTCTCCCATACTCTTGTGTATAGTACCATCGGCGATGAAGGGCTTAACTTCTGAGTTCGGAAAGGGTTCAGGTGTACCCCCTTCTCCATAGCCACCAAGCAAAGGTGTTATCTCGATTCAATAGAAATCTGTGTCACTAATAGTAAACGATGCTTGAGTTTTTTTCATCAGCATAGGCACACATTAAATAAAAAGTTAAGTCGATGGACAATTAGTATTGGTTAGCTGAACACATTACTGTGCTTACACACCCAACCTATCAACCATGTAGTCTCCATGGTGTCTCATAGGGATACCTTATCTTGAAGGAGGCTTGGCGTTTAGATGCTTTCAACGCTTATCCTTTCCGAACGTAGCTACCCTGCACTGCCTTTGGCAAAACAACAGGAACACCATTGGTTCGTCCTCCCCGGTCCTCTCGTACTAAGGGAAGCTCTTCTCAAGTATCCAACGCCCACAACAGATAGGGACCAAACTGTCTCACGACGTTTTGAACCCAGCTCACGTACCGCTTTAAATGGCGAACAGCCATACCCTTGGGACCTTCTCCAGCCCCAGGATGCGATGAGCCGACATCGAGGTGCCAAACCGCCACGTCGATATGAACTCTTGGTGGCGATAAGCCTGTTATCCCCGGAGTACCTTTTATCCGTTGAGCGACGGCGATTCCACTTTCCACCGCCGGATCACTAAGCCCTACTTTCGTAACCGTTCGACTTGTAGGTCTCACGGTAAACCAGCCTTATACCTTTACGCTCAATTCGTGATTGCCAACCACGATGAGGCTAGCTTTGGACTCCTCCGTTACTTTTTAGGAGGATACCGCCCCAGTAAAACTGCCCGTCTGACAGTGTCCAACTTCCAGATTCATGGAACGTTGTTAGACTCCCGGCCTGCCAAGACCGGTATTTCAAGGATGACTCCACCCCCCCTGACGAGGGAGCTTCGAAGTCTTCCGGTTATCCTACACATGGCAGGTCAGAAGCCAATATCAGAGTACAGTAAAGGTTCACGGGGTCTTTCCGTCTAGTTGCGGGTAAACAGCATCTTCACTGCTACTACAATTTCACCGAGTCTCTCGTTGAGACAGCGCCCAGATCGTTAAACCATTCGTGCAGGTCGGAACTTACCCGACAAGGAATTTCGCTACCTTAGGACCGTTATAGTTACGGCCGCCATTCACCAGGGCTTTACTTTAGAGCTTCGCCGAAGCTAACCCTTCCGTTTGACCTTTTGGCATTGGGCAGGCATCACACCATATACTTCCCCTTATACGGGTTTGCATAGTGCTGTGTTTTTGTTAAACAGTCGCCTGGGCCATTTCTCTGCGACCGAGAAACGCTCAACATGTAAATATATCACATTTCTCGGTCCCTCTTCTCCCGAAGTTACGAGGGTAATTTGCCGAGTTCCTTAACGAGAGTTATCTCGCGCGCCTTAGAATATTCATCCCACCCACCTGTGTCGGTTTTGGTACGGTCACCATAAACAGCTAGAGTTTATTTCTTGGAAGCTTACGTTGCGCCATCGGTTCATCCGAAGATTCCCCTTGTTCACTGCCGGGCTTTACGTCGGTGGATTTGCCTGCCGACCGGCCTCACAGTGTAACGGACATTTCCAATCGTCCGCGCGGTATGTTTACTTCGTCAACCCATTGCTATAGTTTTAGGTGGCACAGGAATATTTAACCTGCTTTCCATCACCTACGCTTTTCAGCCTCGGCTTAGGGACCGGCTAACCCAGGGAAGACGAGCTTTACCCTGGAAACCTTGGGTTTACGGCGAGGAAGATTTTCACTTCCTTTATCGTTACTTATGCCATGCATTCTCACTAGTATGCGCTCCAGTGCTCCTTACAGTACACCTTCAGCGCTGCATACTACGCTCTCCTACCACGTCACTGTCCACGAATGGACTGTGACATCCGCAATTTCGGCTCTATGCTTTAGTCCCGGATATTATCGGCGCAGAATTTCTCGATTGGTGAGCTGTTACGCACTCTTTAAATGATGGCTGCCTCTAAGCCAACATCCCAACTGTTTTAGAAATTCCACTACCTTACTCACTTAGCATAGAATTAGGGGCCTTAATTGGCGATCTGGGCTGTTCCCCTTTTGACAATGAAGCTTATCCCCCACTGTCTATCTCCCAAACAAAATTGCAGTATTCGGAGTTTGGTTCCCGTCAGTAGGCCGGTAGGCCCCTTATTGGATCCAGTGCTCTACCCCTGCAATTTTTGTGTTTGAGGCTAACCCTAAAGTTATTTCGGAGAGAACAAGATATCTCCAAGTTTGATTGGCCTTTCACCCCTATCCACAACTCATCCAAGAATTTTGCAACATTCACTAGTTCGGTCCTCCACAGGAGATTAACCCTGCTTCAACCTGGTCATGGATAGATCACTTGGTTTCGTGTCTACGCCACGTGACTAAGCGCGCTTTTAACACTCGCTTTCGCTTCGGCTGCGGAACGTAAGTCCCTTAACCTCGCCACGTAACGTAACTCGCTGGCTCATCATGCAAAAGGCACGCCGTCAGCCATTACCCTAAAAGGGTCATAGGCCTCCGACCGATTGTAAGCTACTGGTTTCAGGTTCTATTTCACTCCCCTAACAGGGGTTCTTTTCACCTTTCCCTCACGGTACTTGTTCACTATCGGTCATCAACGAGTATTTAGCCTTGGGAAGTGGTCTTCCCGGATTCAGACCGGATTTCACGTGTCCGGCCCTACTTAGGTGCCAACCCTGTCATGTTTTCCTTTCGCCTACGGGGCTATCACCCTGTGTCGCCTAACTTTTCAGGAATGTTCAGCTAGGAATTCATGATCTTTTGGTTGGTCCTGCAACCCCAAGAACAGAGTTCTTGGTTTGGGCTTTTCCCATTTCGCTCGCCGCTACTATGGGAATCTCTGTGTTGATTTCTTTTCCTCTGGTTACTTAGATGTTTCAGTTCACCAGGTATCGCTTCCTTAACCTATGTATTCAGATAAGGATGGTGGGGTATTATTCCCACCGGGTTTCCCCATTCGGAGATCTCCGGGTCAAAGCTTCTATCCAGCTCACCGGAGCTTATCGCAGGTACGCGCGTCCTTCATCGCCTGTTGATGCCAAGGCATCCACCAGTAGCTCTTAATTACTTAACATAAAATATTGATGTGTGTGATGCTGAGGAATATTCCTCAAGCGTCGATTATTATCAGTGATACTCTGTACTTATTTTGGTCACATGGGATGTGTCCAAAATTATACATATTTAATTTCTATTGAACTTTCGAGATAGTTTGTTGTCGCCTTGACAGTGCGAGGAGGGTAATGTGCTTCATATATGAGCTTGTCTCAACCATAAGACGCCTTATAAATAAGAGCGCTTATTGTCCTTAAAAGGAGGTGATCCAGCCGCACCTTCCGGTACGGCTACCTTGTTACGACTTCATCCCAGTCATCAGCCTCACCTTAGGCCCTTCTCCCCTTGCGGTTGAGTCAGGGACTTCGGGTGAAACTAACTTCCATGATGTGACGGGCGGTGTGTACAAGACCCGGGAACGTATTCACGGCGCTATTGCTGACGCGCCATTACTAGCAATTCCAACTTCATGAAGTCGAGTTGCAGACTTCAATCCGAACTGGGATCGGTTTTTTGGATTTGCTCCACCTCGCGGCTTTGCTGCCTATTGTACCGACCATTGTAGTACGTGTGTAGCCCCAGACATAAGGGCCATGCGGACTTGACGTCATCCCCGCCTTCCTCCTGGTTAACCCAGGCAGTCTCGCTAGAGTTCCCATCTTTAAATGTTGGCAACTAACGACAGGGGTTGCGCTCGTTGCGGGACTTAACCCAACACCTCACGGCACGAGCTGACGACAGCCATGCAGCACCTGTTCAGCAGTCCCGAAGGAAGATCACATTTCTGTGACTGTCTGCTGTATGTCAAATCTGGGTAAGGTTCTTCGCGTTGCATCGAATTAAACCACATACTCCACTGCTTGTGCGGGTCCCCGTCAATTCTTTTGAGTTTCACCCTTGCGAGCGTACTCCCCAGGCGGTATACTTAACACGTTAGTTACGGCACAGTCAGGGTTGAGTCCGACTACACCAAGTATACATAGTTTACGGCTAGGACTACCAGGGTATCTAATCCTGTTTGCTCCCCTAGCTTTCGGGCATGAGCGTCAGGAATAAGCTAGAAAACCGCTTTCGCCACAGGTGTTCTTCCACATATCTACGCATTTCACCGCTACATGTGGAATTCCGTTTTCTCCGCCTATCCTCTAGTAAAGTAGTTTCGAATGCGTGTCCGGGGTTGAGCCCCGGGATTTCACATCCGACTTACTTTGCCGCCTGCGCCCCCTTTACGCCCAATAAATCCGATTAATGCTTGCACCCTACGTATTACCGCAGCTGCTGGCACGTAGTTAGCCGGTGCTTCTTTACCTAGTACTCTCAAATTAGCCGAGTATTAATCGGCTTTTCTTGTTCCCAAGCGAAAGAGTTTTACAACCCGAAGGCCTTCATCACTCACACAGCGTCGCTTCGTCAGGCTTTCGCCCATTGCGAAAGATTCTCGACTGCAGCCTCCCGTAGGAGTCTGGGCAGTGTCTCAGTCCCAGTGTTGGAGGTCGATCTCTCAATCCTCCTAGACGTCTTAGCCTTGGTGAGCCATTACCTCACCAACTAGCTGATATCGCATGGGCTCTTCTCTAACCGCAAGGCCTTACGGTCCCCTGCTTTAATGTTTTCTAGATGCCTAGATAACACCACATGTGGTATTAGCGGTCGTTTCCAACCGTTATCCCATTGTTAAAGGTAGATTACCCATGTATTACTAACCCTTCCGCCACTAAGTATTGCTACTTCGTACGACTTGCATGCCTCATCCACGCTGTCAGCATTCAATCTGAACCAGGATCAAATTCTCAAAGAAAAAAACTCTTGAAAACTTGATATAAAAAATTTTTCGAGATTTAGCAGACCACAAAATTAATTGAGGCCCGCAACAAGCTCATAATGATTTGCACATTACCTTTCTTACACTGTCAAAACAACATCAGCGCTCTTTGGCACTGTCTTCATCTTCTTCGTTCGTCTCACGATTTCTTAAAAAGATGGCCACATTATGTCTGACCTTGGATTATTTTCGCAACACCTTTTTGTTTTTTTTCTGAAAAAAAATAAATACTTTGCAATTTTTCCTTTTTTTGCGTTTTGAAAAATCGGCTCCTAGAGCATTCTAGGAGTCAGAATTTGAACCCGAAAAAAAATGTGAAAAAAAAGTGAAAAAAAATGAAAAATTTCTCGTTTCTTCAATTTTCACATCGATTATTCTTCTATTTTTTGATGAAAAAACGGAGGAATTCGATCATGAAAAAGCATTTTCCTGAGGGAACTTTTGTTGCGATGCCATTGAGGGTATTGTCGATTATTCAATTGTGTCTGGTTTTTACCTATATAGCCTGGGTTGGGGGGTATCCTTTTCTTGGCGAGGTGTATGAAATCAAGGTAGCGAAGCTGAAATACGAGAGTGTATTGATGGATTCACAGTATGAAGGGTTATCGGAGGAGAAGAAAGCCTCAATAATGGAGGGTTATAATGATCTTCAGGGGAAAGCTGCCGTTCCTTTTATGAGCAAAATAGGAACATCTTTGCGAATATTGTTCTTCGATCTGCCTCTTTTCTCGAGAGTTTGGGTATTATTATCGATATTGCTACCGCTATTTATCTTATTGCGTGTGGAGGGTGCGATACAGTGTATTTGGTTATTACCTATAGTAGTGACTTTTGGATTCCTCGGGAGTTTGGGGGAAAAAACTTTGAAGGGTGAGGAAGAAAGACTGTTTCCAACAGAGAAGGAGCTCGTGGCGCTGTATAGAGGAAAACCTCTGGAAGGGAGTATTTTGCAGCAGAAAGAGCAGTTGCAGATGGCTTGGGAGCGGTATTTGGTAAAAGTTTGGAAGCAAGAAGAGCCGTCAGCTGATGTAGGGGTATTTGAAAAACAGAAAGCGGAAGGGCTATTTTTGTTTAATGTTGCGCGGATAGAGGCCTTTCACCGGGATGAAGTTCGCAGCGGTTATAGAGGTAAACATATGAGTGGGGCGGGCTTATGGCTGTTGTATTTGGTATGGAACTTACTTTGGGCAGGAGGAATTGCTTTTGCGAAAAGGGAAAGAAGAGGGGTAAAAGACAAAAAAAGGAGTTACAGTCCGAGTTCCCTTTGATTTTATTCAAATATTTGTTATTTGAATGTTAAGACGAACTTAAACCTTTTGGTGGTACCCATGAATTACGTAAAGCTCTTAAATCTAGGGACTTTCACATTAATACTATGTTTTGCACCTTTTAGTGGTTATACAGATGTTGGCATAATCTCCGGTCAAAACCCAAATATGATGCAGTTAGAAGGTGATGAAGGCGATGAAGAGTACGAGGGCGAGGAAGATTACGATAACGATGGGTACATTCCATTTCCTGGAGCCGCTTACACTTATTACGACAATTCTGACGATTATAATTTCTATCCAGTAAATGATGGATATTATCCATCCTGGGGTTGGGGAGGTTATGGGGGTTGGGGTGGTTGGGGTGGCTGGGGTGGTGGCTGGGGTGGCTGGGGTCATCACGGTTGGCATCATAATGGCTGGAATCATCATGGTTGGGGCCATCATGGCTGGCACGGACATCATGGCTGGCATGGTGGACATCATGGCGGACACGGTGGACACGGCGGGCATGGTGGGCATGGTGGTCACGGCGGACATGGTGGGCATGGCGGCGGTCATGGGGGCCATCGTTAGGGGATGTTGAAATTCGAGCCTGTGTGCGGACCCCGTACATGGGCTCGAATTTTGGAAATTTTGCAATTCTCGAATAAAAAAATTACACAGATGCAGGTTACTATCGTCCCATGAGGGAAGATAACATACATAGACATTAGGCAACCCATTTTCAACGCAGAGACGGAGAGGTTCGCAGAGGCGCAGAGGAAGGAAAAGTAAAATAACCAATTTCTATCTCCGCGTCTCTGCGAACCTCCCCGTCTCTGCATTGAAAATGGGTTGCCTGATGTCTATATGTATTGCCTGGGAAGTAGACGTTTAAGGATCTTAGGTGGAAACTCGGGCGCGTTAGAACATTCTTTTCCTTACCAATTTTTGACTTCACAACAAGAAATTAATATGATAAACTGGCGCTCCAACGTTAATATAAGGAATATAAGCATGGCTCAAGTAAGCACAAATGAATTTAAAGCGGGAATGAAATTAGAAATCGAGGGATCGCCCTTTTTGATTATCAGCAATGAATTTGTCAAACCTGGAAAGGGGCAGTCTTTCAACCGTGTTCGGTTGAAGCATTTGCTTACAGGCAGGACGGTCGACCGTACATTTAAATCCGGTGATAAAGCCGATATCGCCGATATCGTCGAGACTGAGATGAGAATGTTGTATCGGGAGCACGATGGTGTTGTGATGATGGACGAGAAGTCATTTGATCAAGTCACGCTTCCTCGCGAGAGAGTAGGTGATGTGGATCAGTGGTTAGTTGAAGATAGGCTTTATGGCATTCTGATTTACAAAGGCGAAGTGGTATCGATACAACCTCCTACGTTTATGGAACTTAAGATCACTCAGACAGATCCGGGCGACCGAGGAAATACGGCATCGGGACGTGTATTGAAGCCTGCTGAGCTTGAAAGTGGCGCGAAGATTCAGGTGCCAATATTTGTTAATGAAGGTGAAATTGTAAAAGTCGATACACGCACAGGTGAATATGTCTCTCGTGTATCCAGCTAATCATGTGGGCATGAAGCCCGAAAAACTCAGGATTTTGCGAGATAGAGCAGAGATGTTTCGAAAAGCCCGTGAGTTTTTTTTATCAAGGGGAGTTTGCGAGGTAGATTGTCCCTCGATGAATAGATTTGCATCGGTGGATGTTCATATTGACTTGATTCGCGCTTATGGCGGGAGTCCTCCGGCGACGCATTATCTCCATTCATCTCCTGAGTATGCTATGAAGCGACTTTTGGTCGAGGGAATGGGGGATATTTATCAGCTTTCCCATGTTTTCCGTGATAATGAATATAGTATGCGTCACAATCCTGAGTTTACGATGGCCGAGTGGTATCGATTGGGTTTTACCTTTTCGGGAATGATCGCGGAGACTATTGATTTTATTCGGTTATTTGTCGGGGATATGCCGCATACGGTGATGTCGTATGATCAGGTTTTCAAAAAATATGCCGGGATTGATTACAGGAAGATTACCGAGAAGAAGCTTTTAGCTTACTTGAAGGAAAAAGGGATTGATCCTTATGAGAATATTGGAGGGGAGGGCAAGGATGCCTATCTTAATCTGATTATGGGTGTGGTGATTGAGCCTCAGTTAGGTGACAGAGAGTTGTTTGTAATCAATCACTTCCCTGCATCCCAGTCGATGTTGTCGAAAACGACTGTACAGGACGGTGTAGAGGTAGCGGAGCGATTTGAAGTTTTTTATAAGGGATATGAGTTGGCAAATGGTTATCATGAGCTGGCTGATGCACCGGAGCAACGTAAGAGGCTTGCTAAGGCCAATAAGACTCGCGAGGAGCTGGGGAAGGACACCTTGCCTGTGGATGAGCGCTTTTTAAAAGCCTTGGACAAGGGGCTTCCCGATTGTTGCGGCGTTGCTGTCGGATTTGATCGATTGATGATGCTGAGACACGAGCTCGATGATATTGCGGATGTGTTGCCCCTATCTGAGAGGTAGTTCAAAAATACATTAAAACTCAAAAAGGGCCGTAAAAACGGCCCTTTTTGTTATAGATGTGCACGATGCCATATTTGGATATATGTTTCGTATTGAACTGCTAGGAAATCATCTTGAGAATTACAATATTTAAAGCCACAGATTTTTTTTGGCGCTTCTTCTGATTGCGCTTCAAATTCAACTCGTCCATTTTCTAAATTGACAATATTGATCTCTTTCGTTGGCCTTGTGATCGCTAAATACGATCCACATAACCTTATCTCAGACCAAGGCTTGGGGATGGAACATACCTTCATTTGTCCCTCCCATAGATTAAAGTAGTCGAAATTCATCGTGACCAAGAATCGATTATTTTGATTTAAAGACTGAACATTCCAATGAGGTTGCTTGATATTTACCGACAAATTTTCAAAAGAGAGGACGCCATCCCTATATTTAGAAATCACATCTCCATTTACAGCAATAATATTATCTTGAAGTGGAGAATAACCGCCACGGTCATAAAACTCTTTGTGATCATTTATAACCACAGATTTACATAAAGCACCTTCAATATTGAAGTATAAGACGCGAAAATCAGTTCGAAATTCTTGATCTACATCATAAACTGTTGGTCCACTACAATAACTAAATCCCGATTCAACTTGATTTAACTTTTGGGTATAAATGATTATCCCAATAAGATCCCCGTCAAAGAATATACGATCAATTCTGTCGTTAGTAGCGCGATCTTTAAATGAAAATAGTTCAGTACCTGTGTTGAAATCGCAAATGAATGCGCAGTATGTATCCCAGAAGGCAGTCCAATTTTTCGTTTCGGATGTAAGTGTTTTAAGATCAGATCTTCTTCTATAGAGTCTGTCTATCTGTGTACTTGAAGCGACTAAACTATCGACAATTTTCTCTACCGATCGAATTTTGTCAACTTTTTCATCTAGATTGATGACAACATTTTGAGACTCTTCAACAGAACTGCGTTTTCCTACCAATTCCGAAAAATCCTTGTTGTCTCCTTCTCTAACGTATTCCGTGCTTACACAAATTGCATATTCTTTCCATTCACCCAAACGAGATGCTTTATTTCTCGTTTGCAAAATTAAATGATCATCTTTTATTTCAAAATCATCAACAATTCCATTTTCTCGAACATAATCAACAAATCTATTTTCTTGATCGTTATTTTCAATCTTTTGATGGAATACTTGATATTTATCAAATTGAAAGATAACGTCTCCGTTAGAATCTCTGATTTCTGCTTTTTTTCTACTCCAAAAAGCATTTAGCTCTTTTCCATTCTTAAGGATAATTTTGCAATGATTAACAGCCCATTCGGGCACCCACACTTGTGGCACTTGATCTAAACCACAGGCATATAATATGTTCGCAGTATGATGATGTTCTTTTTTTTCACTTTTAAATTGCAACATTTGACCTGCGATACCATAAATTCTCCATTGAGGAATAGTGGGTATAGACCAGTTCCATGATTTTGTGTCGTATATTCTTAAAGCTGTGGTGTGATCGTCTTCATGAAATTTATTAAAATTGCTTATGAGATAGAAAGAACCCTCTTTAAAAGCGAGTACTTGAGTATTTCTTACAAATTCTTGAATTTTGCAAGATTGCCAAGGTTGATTTTGGCTAACGATGCTAGTTGATGTAGCAGCAGTGTTACATTTACCAATTGGTTCCATGAACGCCTCCTGTGTATGACAGATTTCGAAGGTACATCAATCCCATCACGTTGTCAATTATTTAAATTGGTTGCCTAACGTCAATTATGACGATGGAATTTATTGACACAGACTTCCATATTATCCTAATGTTCATTTATTAGAGGGAATAATGGAAGATACGTTTATATTAGCTCAGGGATTGTTTGCTAGATCATTGGGGGTCATCTATCTGATCGCCTTTTTGTCTTTGCTTGTGCAGGCTAGAGGCCTCTACGGGGCTAAGGGAATTACTCCTATCCAGAATACTCTGGAGGAGATTCGCAGTTACTATGGATCCCGTTCTTTTTTTCGTTTTCCGATTATTTTTTGGTTGAGTGCTACAGATTCTTTTATTTTAGGATGTATTAGCGCTGGGGCGATCGCATCTGTGTTTGCCGTTATTGGGATTTATCCTGCCTTTTTTTTGTTTATCACATGGTTTATCTATTATTCTTTATGTGTTGTGGGGCATCCTTTTCTCTCGTTTCAATGGGATATCTTATTGCTAGAAACAGGGTTTATCGGTCTATTTTTCGTGATGATATCCCCTCCTCCACTGTTGCTTGTCATTGCGTTGTGGGTTTTATTATTTCGTTTGATGTTTTTGTCGGGCATCACAAAATATGTGTGGGGAAGCAAGGATTGGAGAGATTTCAGCGCGCTCAAATTTCATTATGAAACGCAACCATTACCCACTCGGATGGGATATTACATGCACCAACTCCCACACTGGTTTGGGAAGTTTTCGGTTTTAGTCGTTTATTTCTTTGAGCTTCTCGTTCCTTTTTTCATTTTTTCACCTGCAGAGCTAAGAGTGCCGGTTTTTTTTCTCCTTGTGTTCTTTCAATTTCTCATTCTTCTAACCGGGAACTATACATTTTTTAATTTGCTGACCATCGTTTTATGTATCCCATTGATACCCGATTCTTATCTTGGCTGGATTGGTCAATGGGTAGCGATACAACCTGTGTTTCCCTCTAATATCTTTTTTGAAACGATCTTAGATTCGGTGGGTGCGCTTTATATTTTGGCCAGTGTGCTTTCACTTCTTGGGATGTTTTATCGGATTGGAAAGCTGAATGTCCCTTTAGAGTTTTTAAAGAGATATCATGTGCTAAATTCGTATGGTTTATTTGTACATATGACGACAAAAAGAGAGGAAATTATTCTTGAAGGCAGCATGGATGGGAAGAGTTGGACCGAATATGAGTTTAAGTGGAAGCCTGGAGATATCAAGGGGGCGCCGGGTTGGGTTGCACCGCACCAACCCCGCTTAGATTGGCAAACTTGGTTTGTTCCTTTGAGTTATTTTGAGCAAAATCCTTGGCTGGAAAATCTTATTTTTTGTTTATTAAATGGGGTGCCTGAAGTTGTTGCGTTGTTGCAGAAGAATCCTTTTCCCGAATCTCCGCCGAAATATATAAGAGTCTTACGCTATCGGTATCATTTTACAGATCTAAAGACGAAGCGTGAAACCGGAGCCTGGTGGCGTAGGGAATATCTTGGACATTATGGTCCGAATGTCTCCTATTCGCTCAAATGACCCATTTTTGGACGATGGGGAACCGACGACCTACCGTGAAGGATCGGGAGGATACGCGGAGACCCGGAGCGCTTTGACGGCGTTTGTATTCATTCCGATGAATTTTTCGTATAAGGTCTTGAACTATTTCTAAAGAATAATGGTGTTGTTGAGCGATTTCTCCGGGGGAGTGGTGTAAAACCACATAGTCATGGAGGACGTTATCGATGACATCGTATTCGGGTAAGGAATCGGAATCCTTTTGATTCGGTTTCAATTCGGCGGAGGGGGGTTTTAGGATTGTATTTTTAGGAATAACTTCTTTTTGTTTGTTGGTCCAATTTGCTAGAGCGTAGACCTGACGTTTTGTCACATCGCTAAGGATACCTAATCCGCCGCACATATCGCCGTATAGGGTGGCATAGCCCATAGCCAGTTCACTTTTATTCCCTGTGCTCAGGACGATGTAGCCCATTTTATTAGAAATGGACATCAAGATCATTCCTCGGATGCGAGCTTGCATATTTTCTTCGGTGGCATCCCATGGTTTATCATTGAAATGAGGCTCTAGGAGATCGAGAAAACTTTCGAAAGGTTTTTCTACGGGGATGGTTAAAGAACTGATTCCCAGATTATCTATGAGGGCTTTTGCATCTGTAATACTGGATTCGGAGGAAAAGCGTGAAGGCATCATGATTCCGAGAACATTTTCTTTTCCTAGAGCTTCTGCGGCGATGCAGGCAACGACAGCCGAGTCGATCCCTCCGGATAAACCAAGACATGCTTTTGTGAAACCTTGTTTTTTGAAGTAATCGCTAAGACCGAGAACGAGAGCTTTATGGAGATCACCGATATCATCTCTCTGAAATTCGGAAGGTTTTGCGGGAATGGAGAGGTCGATGAGCATAGAATCTTCTTTAAATCCATTCGCAGTTTTAACGAGTTGCCCCTCAGGCACCACGTAGAGACTATGGCCATCAAAAATCAAGCTATCATTTCCCCCCACTTGGTTGCATAAAATCACAGGGCATTGCAGAGTTTTGGCTGCGCTAGAGCAAACTTTAAATCTTTCATCGGTTTTCCCCACATAAAATGGGGATGCAGAAAGATTTAAAAGAACGTCGGGTTTTTGAGACTTTAATTCGAGAATCGGATCGTATTGATAATTAGTGAGAGCTACCTGTCCGCCGTGTTTCCAGATATCTTCGCAGATCGTTATGCCCACATTTTTTCCGTTTAAATTCCAAATGTTATTTTTTGGAACCGGTTCAAAGTAGCGACGTTCATCGAATACGTCATAGGTAGGAAGGAGGGCTTTGTCTTGATACCCTAATAGGACTCCGTTTTGGATGATAGCAGCGCTGTTATAGAGAAATTTATCCCCTGGATTGGGATTTGTGCGTGGGGTACCCACGATAGCAATAATTCCTTTGGAAGACTCGATAATTTGCTGTAAATAGTATTCAGCAGCCTTTGAAAAGTGGGGCATGAGAAGAAAGTCCTCCGGGGGGTATCCGGAAAGGGCCAATTCGGGAAAAAGGACGATATCGGAAGAGGTATTTCGAGCAGCCTCGATAGAATGAATGATTTTTTTACTATTTCCTTCGAGATCCCCAACGATGGGATTAATTTGTGCGGCGGTTATTTTCATTAGCTCCCAAAATCATCAAGGATAATATTTTTTCTAGGCACTCCATACGAATCTAAGAGTTTCATGACGCTGCTATTGTGCAGGGGGGGTCCGCAGACAAAAAACAGGCACTCTTCGGGGTATTCCATTTTTTTGAGTTGACCCGTTTCAAAGGCTTTGAAGAGAAAGGCTGTTTTTATAGGGTCATTCTTGGGCCAGCCGGCTTCTATATCTTCCGGGAGTGGCTCTGAAAGCACTAAGTTGTAGTTAAAATTCGGATATTTTTTCTCGAGCTCTTTGTAATCGGCTTCATAGATATTTTCCTTTAGGGAGCGGGCCCCATACCATAGGGTGACTTTGCGCTTCGTGTTTTCTGTATTGAACAAGTGGAGAATATGTGATCGGCCGAAGGAAGATCCGGCGCCGCCAATGAGGAAAACGAGTTCTCTATCGTCATTGATCATGTAGGACTCTCCGTGAGGACCTGAGAGAGTGATTTTATCCCCTGGCTTTAAAGAAAATGTG
This sequence comes from Waddliaceae bacterium, assembly GCA_963822595.1. Taxonomy (GTDB): domain Bacteria; phylum Chlamydiota; class Chlamydiia; order Chlamydiales; family Waddliaceae; genus CAVRUH01. The sequence goes on from CAWGIG010000001.1 coordinate 792,269, forward strand.
TATGAGGAGCAAATTCCCCAAGGGATGGATTCGGCTAATTTTCCTTTTTCGAAAGGAGGCGTAGCTATGCGAATGTTAAATTTAATTATTCTTCCTTCTGCCGGGAAAGAGGCCATGGAGTAGGCCCTGATAATTTCGTCTTGCGTTAAGTGGGTGAAGTCGATTTCACGACAGAAAAGATTGTATTTCTCCCAATCGGAAAAATAGAGGGAATCCATTGTTTCTTTCCAATCAGATGTATTTGTCTTAAAGGGAGGAACGTAAAACTGGAGGTATTCTCCGGATTTATAGGTTATGGGTTCGGGCAATTCGACGATCAGCTCTTTGATGAAGGTAGCGACATTATTATTGCTGATGACTGTTCCTTCGAATTCTTTGACTTCCATAGCCGATTCTTCGACGTGGACAGCGAGATCGTGTTTGATTTTTGTTTGGCAAGAGAGCCGCCAACCCTCTTTAAGTTCCTTTTTGGTGAAGGCAGCTTTTTCGATTTCTATAGGGGGCTGTGCGCCTTCGGTAATTTGAACACGGCATTGGAGGCACGTCGCTTTTCCTCCGCAAGGAGAAGGGATGGCGATACCTTCGCTTGAAAGTGCAGCAAGAAGGGTAGTCCCGCCGTTTACTGTTTTTGTTAATTCGGGATCATGATTGACTTCGATTTTACATTTTTCGGTTTTGACGAATTTAGCTTTTGTGAAGAGGATCATGGCTGTGAGTCCTAGGCCGATTAGAACGAAAGCAACCGTAGCGTAAAGGGTGAGTATCGGATCGATTCCAAATAATTTTGCAGCGATTAATAGGGGTAATTCGGGGTGCATGACATACCTAAAGGTTCTTAGTACCAGGCTAGCGTATGGAAACATTATCTTTCAACCAAAATTGGTTGACTCATATCTAATATTATCAGAGAATTAAAACTAAATTAACCATAAATAAAGGCCATGAAAATCCTAATTTCCTTTTTACTGTTTTTTCTTCAGAGCTATTTTATTAATGCTCAAGAGCCTTTAACAACCTATCTTACCTGGGAAAGAAATCCCGAATCGACGATGACGATCTACTGGATCACGCAAAAGGGGCAAAATGGGGACACTGTCGCTTACAGCGAAGCAGGGAGGAATGAATGGATATTTGGTGTAGGAAGGCATTGGGATTATCCTGATGGCAAAAATTATTCAATCCATTCTGTTGAGCTTAATGGGTTACGTCCCAACACGGTCTATCAGTTCAAAATTGAAAATGAGCCGCAGACTTATAAATTTCAAACGATGCCGAGTGATTTAAAAATGCCTATCCGTTTTGTTGTGGGCGGAGATATGTATCATGATGGCTTGGAAATTTTAGAAAAAACCAACCGAATGGCGGCTAGTCAAAATCCTATGTTCGCCCTTATCGGCGGTGACATCGCCTATGCTTATTCCTCCTCTGGATCACCCAAAAAAGAAAAAAATGATCGTTGGCTGGATTTTCTTATTTCCTGGAAGAATACGATGGTGACTAAGGATGGAATTATGATTCCTATTATTCCTGCTCTTGGAAATCACGATGTGGATCAAAAATTAAAGAAACCCCAGGATAAAGCGAAGTATTTTATGGCTCTTTTTACGAAGCCAGGGTCTAGGGGATATCATCTTTTGGATTTTAGCGGATACATGACAATCTTTCTGCTTGATTCGGGGCATGCGAACCCTGTTAAGGGCGATCAAACCGAGTGGTTGAATCAGAATCTGGGTCAAAGAACAGAGTTTACTCATAAGTTTGCTTTGTATCATGTCCCTGCTTGGCCATCTGTCAGATCTTTATCGGATCCATTAAGTGTTCAAGTCCGGTTGCATTGGGTTCCTCTTTTTGAAAAACATGAGCTCGACATTGCTTTTGAAAATCACAATCATGCCTACAAAAGGACTCCAAGAATATTCAAGGGGAAAGTGGATCCTGAAAAAGGCGTTGTTTACATCGGGGATGGAGCTTGGGGAGTGGGACAAGTCCGCAAACCCAAATCAGCTAAAAAGGAGTGGTATCTTGCCAAGACAGCGCAGGAACGCCATTTTGTTTTGGTGACCCTAACCGGTTCCGAACAAAACATCAAAGCCATTAATTCCGATGGCGTTACTATCGATGAAATTTCATCTGTCCGGCAAGCTGAATAGGTCTTTGATGGCCTGAAGAGTGACATCTCGGCCGATGGCGGCAATAGCGTCTGTTAAAGGGATGTTTTTAGGGCATACTTTGACGCAATTTTGGGCATTGCCACATTCGCTGATACCTCCAGGTTCCATCAAAGGACGTAACCTGTCGGCTTTCATCATTTGTCCCGTCGGATTATCGTTGAAGAGTCTCACTTGCGCCATGATTGAAGGGCCGATAAATTTGGATTTTTCATTCACTTGAGGACAGGCTTCCAAGCAGCAACCGCAGGTCATGCAAGTTGAAAGGGAATACATCACCTCTTGCTTCTCTTGACTGATTTTTGGCCCGGGACCTCGATCGAAAGCACCGTCGGCATCTATCCAAGCATGCACTTTTTTTAAATTCTCGAACATACTCGTTCGGTCGACAATAAGATCTCTCACCAAGGGAAATTTGGTGAACGGCGCCAAAGTGATCACATTACTTTTTGTTTCTTCCATGATCACTTTAATCATCGCGGTGCATGCTTGACGGGGGCGTCCGTTGATCAGCATGGAGCACGAGCCGCAAACCTCTTCGAGACATCCTTGTTCCCATACAACAGGTTCTACCTTTTCCCCTTTGCGATTGATCGGATTCTTCTGAATTTCCATCAGCGATGAAATGACATTTGCCATGGGAATGAGCTTTAATTCAAATTCCTCCCAATACTGATGACCGGGATTTCCACGAAATACTTTCAAAATGTAATTATTCATAGGGGTAACTTTATGTTTTCCGGAATATTCTCCAGATGGGGTTTCACCTTTTCAGCTTTAGTATAGTCTCGTTTAATTCCTTTAGGGTCTAAGTGTCGCGTATCCACAGGTTTGTACGTGATAATAGGCTCTTGTGTTTTTGGATCGAAGGAGGCAATCGTTGTCTTCAACCAATTTGCATCGTCTCGTGTCGGGAATTCGGGTTTGAAATGACAACCGCGCATTTCGTTGCGAAGAAGAGCGCCTTTCGTGATGATTTCGGCAAGATCAAGCATAGGTTGGAATTGATTGGCAAAGGTGTAGGTTTGATTTGCAAAACGAGAGTGGTCATCGAGCGTGATATTTTTATAACGTTCTCGAATCTCATGAATTTTATCCAATGTTTTCTCCAAATCCGGGTTGGTACGCTTTACAGTAACGTTTTTCACCATCCACTGAGCGAGTTCGTCGTGGAGCTTATGGATGTTTTCAGGTCCTTTTCTTGATAGTAAATCTTGCTTGATATCTTCTTCGGCTTTTAAAGCCCAATCGTATATCTTTGAGGAGCATTCTGATAAAGGAGTCTTCAGATTTTTGATATATCTTGGAACTTCGCCGCCCGTTACAAGGCCACCAAAAATACAAGAAAGTAATGAATTAGCCCCTAAGCGATTGGATCCATGATATTCAAAATCGGATTCTCCAACGTTGAAACAGCCCGGAATATTCGTCATCTGACGGTAGCGACTCCAGCGGTCGGGATCATCGGCAGCAGGCCAATCAACCCAGCCTCCGCCCATGGAATAGTGTACTGCGGGGAAAATCTTCATCGGAACTTTTCGTGGATCGTCCCCTGTAAATTTTTTATATATTTCCAACACGCCTTCGATCTTCTTACGTTTTTCTTCAGACATGGAGGTAACATCCAAGTAAACTTGTTGTTGACCATCTACTCCCAGTCCTAATTCGCAAATGCGAAGAATTTCGCGAGCTCCGATATCTCGGGGGACGAGGTTTCCGAAAGCCGGATATAATTCTTCAAGGAAATACCAAGGCTCACCGGTTTTACCGCACGGTATATTTGTTCCGTTGGCAGCAGTAATTGACTTTGATGAATCTCCATATACCCAGATGCGTCCTCCTTCACCACGTATGGACTCCGACATCAATCTGAGTTTATCCGGGCCTGGAATTGCGGTAGGATGGATTTGTATAAATTCTCCATTCGCGTAATACATTCCCTGACGGTAAAGCCTTCCGTTAGCAGCTCCGGTGCAAAAAGTTGAATTCGTCGACAATTTGAAAATGGACCCTAATCCACCTGTGGCGATAACGACAGCGTCCCCTTTCAAGACTTCGAGCTTCATATTGAATAGGTCCATGATGACGACGCCGCGGGCGATCCCTTCATCATCCAGTACGAGCCGCAGAAATTCATGATTCTCAAATTTTTCGACGTGCCCTTTTGCTTCATGGCGGCGGACCTGTTCATCTAAAGAATAGAGAAGCTGCTGTCCTGTTGTTGCCCCGCAAAATGCTGTTCGGTTGTAAAGGGTACCGCCAAAGCGGCGAAAATCAAGATTCCCCTCGGGCGTTCTATTGAAGGTACACCCGAAACGATCAAGCATATAAATAATTGACGGCGCCGCTAGGCACATTTCAAGAATGGGGGGTTGATCGGCTAAAAAATCTCCCCCTTTGATTGTATCGTAAGCATGGATGATTGGCGAGTCATCTTCTCCCATCGAATTGATGGCGGAATTGATGCCGCCTTGGGCGCAGACCGAGTGGGAACGTTTAACTTTTGTGACAGATACGATTTTGACATGACATTCGTTTTCTGCGAGTTTCATTGCAGCAGAAAGACCCGCCAGACCACCACCCACTACGATTACCTGTTTTTTACCCATACATTCTCATTGTTTTAGATTTATCCAATAGGTTAACCATATAGCGGAGAGTCCAAGAAAAGCCACTACGAATAATAGAACATTTGCAAAAATCCTAGCGATTCGCTGGGATCTTTCCGTGAGACAAATTCCCCAGGTGATGAGGAAGGTCCACAGTCCATTAAAGCCATGATAGCACGCCGAAAGAACAAAAATGGTGTAAAGAGCAATCATAATCGGCATTTTAAACGTTTCCCGGACCATGAGAAGCTCTGCAGTCGCGAAGTCAGGTGCATGGGCAATGATCTCACCGGAGGGTTTCGAATCTAAATGAACATTTAACCTTTTTGCTACGGAGCTGAGTCCGGGGTCATCTGTTAATTTGACCGTATAGTATTTATGCTCCCCTGTTTTTTCTGTCCCTGGATATTCGATAAAGCGCATATGAATGACATGAGCCAAAACGGCAAATACAAGGATCCAGGAAGTGATCCGCTGCCACGTATAAGCGTGATTGCGGGGATATTCTGCAAGAGAGGGAGCGCTTCCATGGGTAGTAACGGAGTTAATTTTTGCTGTTCTGAGATATTCGATACCCCAAACGAGATGGACTAGAATAGGAATAGCGAGAAGAGTGATTTCGATGACAGGGAGGTAGGGAAGGTTTTTGATATCACTTACGGCACGGATAAAACCGCTACCGTCGTCGCCTATAAACAGAGCAGCTTGCGAGTTCGCGAAGAGATGCTCGATAAGAAAGAGTAAAAACCAAAAACCTGTAAGCGAATGCATTCTTCGCCAAAAAAAAGCCCTCGGAATTCTTCGTCCGCTTTCCATTTTTTCTCCACGAATTTCACCACAGAGAACACCGAGAAAAATGAGAACACTGAGAAAAATTCTCTGTGTTTTTTGTGGTAAATGACAATAATTATTCTGTCATGGATATATCAACATTTTTTTCAAAACACAACACTTATTTAATATCTCATTGTCCTCACTTTTCTCTGTGTTCTCTGTGGTGAAAAAAGAATCATAACTTGCTAAAATTAAAAAACATGTGTTACAATTGAGGCCTTATTTTTAAAAAAGGCTACAAAAATGCACCCGGACTTTCCAGGACAAGTTACACATCTCGAATATCGCTATTACCAAGAACATGTTAATAATATTTTATATAATCCGAGACACGAAGCTCATTATATGGGAATAGATACCGATTTATATGATGATAAAGAACTCATTTGGGAATGTTTTCATAGACTCGTCTATCTCCCTCAACCAATTGAACAAAAAATCCCTTTCAAAGCCGAAGTCATTGATACGACTTACGAAGAAGAAGAAATTTACGATGCACCACCAATTGTTCAAAACTCCCCAACCTAGTAATATCAATCAACATGGAATACACACATCGCTCTTACATCCCCGGTGAAACAATTACAGCCATTGCCACACCCCCAGGTGAAGGCGGCGTCGCGATTGTCCGTATTTCAGGTAAAGAAGCTCTACAAGTTGCAGGAAAAGTTTTTTCAGGTCCCGTTCATACCTATAAAACCCACACCGCCCATTATGGACACATTCTAGATAGCTCAGGAAACCATGTCGATGATGTACTCGTGTTGGTGATGCTTGGGAGCAAATCCTATGCCGGAGAAGATACTGTCGAAATCCATTGCCACGGAGGCAGTTTAATCACCCGCAAGGTTTTAGAGGTTGTTTTGGAAGCCGGAGCCCGCGCTGCCAAACCCGGCGAGTTTACATTTAAAGCCTTCATGAATGGTAAAATCGACTTAGCTCAAGCAGAGGCTGTTCAAGAACTGATTGCCGCCAAAAACGAAAGGGCTCTGGATGCTGCAGAAAACCAATTGAAAGGGGCTCTCTCTGAGAAAATTTCATCCTACCAAACTCACCTCACACAAATTGCTGCCATCTTAGAAGCATGGGTGGACTTCCCCGATGAAGGACTCGAATTTGCCAGCATCGAAGAGGTCGTTGGCGATTTGAATCAGATAGTTGCCGAGATGAAAGATTTAGAAAATACTTTCCACGATGGAAAAATCCTGCACGATGGAATTTCTTTGTGTCTCATAGGGTGTCCCAATGTCGGAAAATCCTCATTGATGAATGCTTTGCTCGATCGCGATCGGGCGATTGTCACCCCTATCGCTGGCACAACTCGAGATATTTTGGAGGATCACCTTAGGATTAACGGCCTGAATTTCCGCTTGATAGACACCGCAGGAATACGCGACGGAGCAGAAGTCATCGAGCAAGAAGGGATCCGTAGATCGCACGAAGCCATGCATCAGGCCGATTTGGTTCTTCTTGTTCTGGATGCCCATCGAGGGATAACCCAGGAAGATATGGATTTAATACGAAAGGTCCCTCAGCATAAGACCATTTCTGTCTGGAATAAGACCGATTTAAATCATCATCCGCTACCTGAGCATCCTTTTTCGCACATGATTCCTATTTCGGCAAAAACAAAGAAAGGAATAAAGGAGTTACATGCAGCTATCGATGCAATTATCTGGAAAAATGGTCCTCCTTCTAAAGATGAAGTTGTCATCACGAACGCCAGGCACAAAGAGGCCCTTTCAAAAGCTATCGAAGCTTGTGAAAAAGTCATTGAAGGATTAAAAGAGGGTGTATCGCCCGAATTTATTTCTTTCGACATGCGTCAGTGCCTTGTGGAGCTCGGACAAGTCATTGGAATGAATATTACTGAGGATATACTCACAGCTATTTTTTCAAAGTTTTGCATCGGAAAATAGGATGAATAAAAAAGAAAGGGCCAAAGCGATCCAGAAAACTCTTGATACCTTATATCCAAAGCCTGGAATTCCACTCCTTCATGAGGATCCTTACACACTTTTGATTGCTGTATTGTTATCGGCCCAGTGCACAGATGTGCGCGTCAATATGGTGACGCCAAAATTATTTAAGCTTGCGAATACTCCCGAGAAAATGGTTTTGCAGAGTATTGAGAGTATTGAAGACATTATTCGACCCTGCGGGCTTGCCCCACGGAAGGCTAAGGCGATTTGGCATCTCTCGAAGATTATTTTGGAAAAGCACAAAGGAAAAGTTCCCAAGAGTTTCAAATGGCTTGAAGAGCTTCCAGGAGTCGGACATAAGACGGCCTCGGTCGTGATGGCCCAGGCGTTTGGAGTTCCCGCGTTTCCTGTGGATACGCACATACACCGTTGCGCCAAACGATGGGGACTTAGTAGTGGAAAGACGGTTGAAGCTACCGAGAAGGATCTCAAGAGAATTTTTCTGAAGAAAGATTGGAACAAGCTTCACCTACAAATTATTTATTTCGCGCGTGAATATTGCCAAGCCAGAGCACACGACGCACACGAATGCCCCATCTGCAAAGGCATCATAGACACAAATTAACAGGATAAGCAGGATCGCAAGCGGCAGGATAAAAAAAGGATAAGAAATAAGATAAGAAAGAAAAAATAATTCTTATTTTTTTAATTTCTTCTTTTTTCTTATCCTTTTTTATCCTGCCGCTTGCGATCCTGCTTATCCTGTTATTTTTGTCTATGCGAGTGAGACCACAGTTCCGTTGCGGGCTGTGGTGCGGTCGCGTCTGTATGAATAAAAGTTTTTCGCATCCGAATAAGTATCTATTTTTGCCAACTGAACGTGATGCGGAAGCACCCCGCATGTAGTCAACTGCCAGTGACTAATCTCCCAAAAATCAAAATGATTGTCTTTGATTCGAAAATCCCAAAATGACTCCGGCAACTCCGTACGATAATGAATAAACTCCGCATTTTCAGGTCCAAGACTCGGCGAAATAGCCACCAACAAATCCTTAGGATTGGATCCAAACTGCCTCGCCATAAATGATATCGTCTCCGCATAGATGTTCTGGACACTCCCACGCCATCCCGAATGAACATTCGCCACCGCGTGATTGATCGGATCATACATAATCCCCGCCTGGCAATCGGCATGACACAACAATAACCCCAAATTCGAAACATGCGTGGCCAGAGCATCACAAGTAGGATGATCCCCTTCTTGGGTCACTAAGTAAACATCCTTTCCATGACACTGCTTGCCGAAAACGATTGCAGGGATATTCAAAACCGACTTTACCGTCTCTCTTCTTGACCGAACAATTTCCGGATCATGAGACCCAAAATTTAAATCAGATAAAAACACGCCATGCTTTAACTTAGCCTCAGCTAACAGTTCAAATTCTAACCAAGAAATTCCATTGTGACTTTTTTGAAGCATTTTATACTTCTTCCATCGCCATATGCATGTGCTGTATCTTCTTCGGATGGTTGGTAATAATTCCCTGTATGCCATCGTCGAGAAATCTTTTTGCAGTATCTTTGTCGTCAACGGTCCAAACCCACACTTCTTTTCCCTCGCTTCTGAGAAAATGAATGAGTTCCCGGGTCGCTAAATTGTAACGTAGGGCAAAATACTTGGAACGTGTTTTCTTTAAAAAAACTTCCAAATCTTCAGGATACTTCACTATCGCAATAAATTCTTTTTCGGGAAGATGGTCTTGAAGCCATATGTTGATATCGGGACTCAAACTCCCTATTAGAAGAGGAGAATGGTCTTTCAGAATATCCGCGGCAATTCTTGCCATCCAGTCTTCGTTAAAAGTATCCTTCTTGATTTCGATCATTGAACCAACTTTACCTTTGGGCATCGCTAAAAAGTCTTTAAGGGTTAGAATACGTTGATCATTATATTTCTCATCGAACCAGGAACCTGAATCCAATTTCTTAAGAAATTCCCATTTAAGCGAATTCACTTCGCAGACTTCACAGTCGGCAAGAATTCGATGTATCGTACTATCATGCATGATCACCGGCACGAGATCTTTTGTGAGCTGGACATCGCATTCAATAAAATCGACATTTAAATTAATTGCCTGTTGAAAAGCTGCTAATGTATTGTCAGGAGCTTGCGAAGAATTACCTCGATGTGCAATCACTTTGAAGTGGGGATGAGATGCCTCTACCATAAAAAACCTAATTAGTTCTAAACATATAATATGACACATGCTAGAGAAAAACAATTACAAAGTCTACAAAATGAAACTTTCGATATCCTCATCATAGGTGGGGGTGCGACTGGTTCAGGCATAGCCCTTGATGCTGCCTTGCGCGGATACAAAGTCGCCCTCGTCGAAGCCGAAGACTTCGGATCCGGAACATCAAGTCGCTCCACGAAGCTCCTCCATGGTGGCGTGAGATACCTCGAAGATGCGATTAAACACTTTAATATCAAAGAGTTCAATCTTGTTCGCGAAGCCCTTCATGAACGCTCTACCATCTTAAAAATAGCTCCCTACCTCTCTAAGTGGCTCCCCATATTTATTCCTGCCTACAGCTCTTGGCAGAAAGGGTACTATGGAATAGGAATGAAGCTCTATGATTTCATCTCCGGAAAACACTCCCTAAAAAAAAGTCACTCTATCTCAAAAAATGAAGCCCTCAAATTATTTCCCAAACTCAAATCGAAAGGTCTAACAGGCGGCATCATCTACTATGACGGACAATTTGATGATGCTCGGTTGAATGTCACCCTCATTCTAACAGCGATTTCCCATGGAGCATCGATTGCAAATTACGTTTCTGTCACCCAATTAAACAAAAGGAGCGATAAAATTGTCTCGGCAACAGTAAAAGACCACTTCACGGGCAAAGAATGGGAAATAAAGGCCAAGGTATTCATTAATGCGACAGGACCTTTTGTCGATGAAATCCGTCAGTTAGACGACCCTCAAGCTTCTCCGATTGTAAAAGCAAGTGCGGGAACGCACATTCTTTTGGACAGAAAGTACAGCCCGAACGATACGGGGCTTCTCATTCCGAAGACATCGGATGGCAGGGTTCTTTTTATGCTGCCTTGGGAGGGTAGCACTCTCGTGGGCACTACAGACGTTCCTTCAAAACCTTCGCACAATCCGCAGCCATCGGAAAATGAAATCCAATACATTATCGATCATCTTAACAAGTATTTGGATCAGCCGATTACTAAAGAAGAAATCAAATCGAGCTGGTGCGGGATTCGACCCCTGGTTCGCGAGGATAAGGTCAAGGGCACTTCCCACCTATTAAGGGATTACAAATTATTGACTTCTGAATCGAAGTTATATTCAATCGTGGGTGGCAAGTGGACCTCCTACCGCAAGATGGCATCTGATCTTTTAGATACGATAATTGAAAAGGGTGATCTCCCTAAAAAGGGACCATGTATGACGGAAAGTACAATGTTGATTGGAGGAAATCACGAATTCACCTTTAATATTTATGATTTTGAATCGGATGTGATCGGGCATTTGATACGATCCTATGGAGACCAATCGAACGAAGTGGTAAGAATAGCACAAAACGGCTATGAAAAAAGGCTAGCAGAGGGTTACCCGTATATTGAAGCAGAGGTCATCTATGCTATTGAAAACGAATATGCCTGCACTGAAATGGATATATTATCGAGAAGAACGAGACTCTACACTCTAGATCAAAAGGCTGCAGAACAAGCCCTGCCGCGTGTATCCGAAATCCTGCAAGCGAAAAAATTGTAGTAAAGCCACAGTAACGCTGGGGCTGAAAGCCGGGCTTTTGATAGTGAGCGAAGCGCAATGTCATCAACTTAAAGAATAGTTTATCATTTCATGAGGGCTGAAAGCCTGCCTTTTGAAAGCCCAGGCAGAGCGAAGCGAAGGCCTGGGTGCAGGGTGAAAAAATGAAAAAGCCCTGCAAGGGCGCCACATCCATTTTTGCATAGACATCTTTTCACCGGAATGAGTCGCCCTTGAAGGGCTCTGACTTTTTATATCGACGTCACCCAGGCCTTCGCTTTGCTCTGCCTGGGCTATCAAAAGGCAGGCTTTCAGCCCTCATGAAAATGATAAACTATTCTTTAAGTTGATGACATTCCCCTTAGGGGTGAGGTAAAGGAGGCTTTAGCATAAGAATAACTTCGTTGATGTAGCTCAACCAGCTATTTGTTTCAACAACAGTCTGTTCTACGTAGGCTTTCCAGCCTAGGACGATTACCGTCAAAGCAAGCAAGGACTTTAATGGCATCCCTAGAAAGGTAATCTGCACCTGAGGTGCTAATCGGTTAGCTATCCCAAGGAAAACGTCGGTCATTAAAATAATAATCAACGCCGGAGCAGCTAATTGAGTAAATATCCTCGTAGTTTTAGCTAGCAGCTGAATAGCCGATTCCCAAAAGGATGAATTTTTTGCAAAAAATGCCGGATTGATAAATGCATCCGGAGGAACAATCTCATAAGATTTCATGATTGCATCCAAAACGACAAATGGACCGTCAATCAGGAAAAAAACGTAAATCAAAACGAAATTAAACAATGTTCCGAGGGGAGAAGATTGGTTTTGAATCGTTGGATCATTCACCATTAAGCTAGCACCACCCCGCTGATGGTCGATAAGGATTCCGGAGCTTTGGACTATAATAAAGGGAATACTTACAAAAGTACCTATGATAAAGCCAATACATAACTCCTTGGCAAACAATACCAAAGTCAATGAGCTGTATTCTAATTTTGTCGTCGATACATCTAAAAGAAGAGGAAGAAATACGGCAAATAGGCTAATCGCAAAAGTTACTTTCACAGGATTGGGAAGGATTCGAGATCCAAAGAAGGGAGATAGGGCGATAATTGGTAGCATTCTTGCTAAAAAAAGAAACAAAAGAGTGATTGGACCAGCTACGTTGTCTGCTGACAATGCACTACTCAAGAACATGGTAACGTAGCTATCATACATAGTTAGGTCTGCGCAAGACTCCACTTAGCAAAATTTTGAAATATATTTAGAGCGAAGGTCATGATTTGGGCTCCTAACCATCCTCCCAAGTACATCAACACCAACGTCACCGCAACTAATTTAATCGTGAAAGACAGAGTTTGTTCTTGAATTTGAGTTGCCGCCTGAAAAATGGCAACCAATAATCCAAAAAACATACTGATCAAAATTGGCGGCGCAGAAAGGATTAATATCAGCAACATCCCTTGATAAGCCAATTGAATGACATGACTTTGAAACATAGGAAATCCTCTATTTAAATGTATTTACTAGCCCTTCAACGAGCAATGTCCAACCATCTAGCATCACAAGCAAGAACAGTTTCAATGGCATCGATATCGTCACAGGGGATAACATCATCATCCCCATGGCTAGCAAGACGTTGGAGACCACTAGATCTATCACGAAGAACGGGATATAAATCAACACTCCTATTTCAAAGGCATCCTTTAGCTGGCTCGTGATAAATGAGGGAACAACAATAATAAAATCATCTGGTTTTAAACCTTCACGGTGCTGTTCCGGAAGAACTTTATAAGACATCCGATAGAATAGCGCCTGGTGTTTTACAGAGGAGTTTCTTTTTAGGAATTCTCTCAAAGGCTCTTGAGTTTTGGCGGCGATACCGATGATATATGCTGAGGAGCCCGGAGTCATAAATGATTCAGGTACAGGAGTGTCTGCCATTGCCTGTTGCGAAACATCATACATCTTTAAAACGGTGGGGTACATGATAAACATCGTGAGCATCACAGCAACGCCGTTAATAATCTGGTTCGGCGGAGCTTGCTGCACCCCCAGGGCGTTTCGCAGTAGAGAAAGAACAATGACGATTTTCATGAAAGAGGTCAAAATCATGACGATGAAAGGAAGAAGAGCGAGCATCGATAGGACGACCGCTTGAGTGAGGAGGTTGGGTCGTTTCGTATTTAAAAAATCATCGAGAGCTTCCGCAGCAGGTTTAACTACTTTTTGATTGGACTCCGGCGTCGTGGAGACGCTTCTTTGCGGAAATACTTGCTGAGGAGTAATCATGAGTACCCCAAAGATAACCATGAGATAGACTACAAATTTTATTCTCGAAAAACGTGCCAGATGCATTTCAATATCCTATTTTCCAGTTTTTGGGGACTTTTCCATGAGTTTTTGGAAGGCATTTTCAAGAACCATCCATTGATTTTCTAGCTGGGCATTAATGATGCCCGCTTCTGTCTCAATAACACAGCCACCTTCTTTGATATCCTCTCGGGGTCTTACTGAAAGAACTTCCAGATGTTCAAAAACTCCCTGAAGTTTTTTCTTATGGCTTTGAATGACTTCCAATTCCTTTGGATTCACCCAAATAGTAATTCTTTTGTGCTGCGAAACTCCTTTTAGAGACGTGGCAACAATATCTACTATTGCAGAATCCGAAGTCTCTAGCTCTCTACCCAGAATTTTTTTGGCAGCTTTCAAAGCAATCGGAACGACTGTTTTTTCCATTTCCTTTTTGACCAAGGCAATTTCCGCCTCAAGGGATGTTACGGCATTCGCCCATTCGGAAAATCCTTGTTCATAGCCCTCTTTCTTTGCCTGCTCCTTTAATTGATCGCACTCTATTGCTACCTCTTCCTTGTATTTTTCAACATCTTTTTTGGCTTCATCAATAACCCCTTTTGCGTCCAAAAGCTTAGTGTAGGAAGCCTCAGGTATCACTTTTGTTCCCGCTGCCGGGATAATTTCCTGCCCATGAATTAATGAAAAAAACTTCTTGCTCACATTTTATCCTTTAAAAAATTTAATTACATTTAAAACTTGAATTGTGACGGTTTGGGTCACGCCGGGAATTGCTTCTTTGTTTATCTGCTTCAATAAATAATTGCCCCGACCGACGTCCAATGCGTGGACGATATGCCAGATAAAATCTTGCGGTTTCCCTGACAAGGCATATCCAAGCCGCGTCATTCCTCGTTTATAAAGAATGGCATTCAGTTTATCGTGATCCCCATCCCACTGTTCCAAATTTAGCTTCGGGGTGACTAATTTTTCTCTTAAATGGAGACATTGGCGTAAAAACTCATGTTTTTTTGGAGTCAACGTTTCATAAATCTGTTTTAATTTATTTCTATCCACGATACGTTTTACTTCATCGGCAAGATCATATATTCCTAAAAAATCGATCAAATCAACGATTTCCGATTTCTTAAGTTTTGACAATACAGTTAATGAACTCTCGGGCAAATATTCGAAAGGGGTCACATCTTCCAACTGAAGTTTGTCTAAAAACTGGTTAAACAAAAACTCTTGAAAGGGGGGTGCCGCTTTCTCTGTGGAAATATTTTGTTTGAGAAAATCCTTTAATTTTAAAGCCATAGGTTCCGGCAGAAGGGATAAAACCAAGGGAATTTTGTCGTTTGGGATATTTGAAATATTTGAAGTGAGCCATGAGTAATGAATCTTTTCTAACTTCTCACGTGGACTTTGCATGGCAGGGGCTAGATCGGAGCTCGATATTTTTTGCGCGAGGACCATTTGCTGGTCCTCTTGATCCATTCCTTTCAGGATATCATCTTCACGTCCTTCATGGAAGCGATTGATCAATAATCTGAGCATGATCCAACTTTTTGCTTTCATGCATTAGCCTTAAGTTACATCTTTCTTTTTGTCAGTATGATCTTCGTCTTCGTCCTCATCCTCTTCTTCATCTTCAGTAGTTTCTTCAGTTTCCTCTGTTTCTTCAGGTGTTTTTTCTGATTCCATTCCACTTCCTTCAAGCGGTTGAAGATGGAACAATGACGCCATCCCGCCGTGGCTTTTCAATATAGGGTAGATTTTCCAGCTCACCCATATCAAAGAAACTAAGAGGAGGAGAGTGAAGAAAATGAATGAGAAAAAGATGATGCGGAATCGGGTGACTGATTCTTGAGCGATAATGAGGGACCAAATACTGACGAAATTCTTTTCCTGTTCGCCAACAGTTCCCATACCTGTGATTTCTCCAAACCTTGCTCTATCGGCTATAACAGTTACATTATCAATATCCAATCCGGTAACGCTAGCAGCAACGAGTCTTTTGATTTTGGTGATCAGCTGGGAATTAGGGTCATCTAGAACACCGGAGTGTTTTACATAAACCGCAGCAGTAATATCACCTTTTTTCTTTCCGGGATTTAGCGGATCTTCTTCAGGATAGGAAATCTGTACAGATGCATCTAGAACGCCATCGATTCTTCTGATAACGCCTGCAATTTGTTCGCTTAGGCCGGACTGATATCTTATTTTCTCTGCCATTTCCGAGGGGACGAGACCTACCTCACCGAATATTCCTAATAAACTTTGAGCTTTCTGTCTTGGGAGACCGTGCTGACTCAAAATTTGCATTGCCTCTTGGGCATCTTCCGCGGTGACGCTGATGTCCCATAGAATAACTTTTGATCCGCCACCACCGGAACCTTCGGTGCTTTTCACTTTCTGGGCTTCGATATTTTTGGTTGCTAGCAAAACCAATATTTCATTTGCTTCTCTTTCTTGTAAGCCGTTAACGATCGTTTTTCTGCTTTCGCAGCCGGTCATTAACAACGAGCACATAAAAAGGAGGATGAGATAATAAAACCCCTTGGGCAACACACGATAATTGTTTTGTGTATACATAAAAAGTACCCGGACCTTAGTTTATATAGTTTTAATCAGATCCTAACATAATTCCTCGAAAGAATAAAAGATATATTTCATTCTTATGCCTTGTTTTCACCACTGAGATCACAGAGCTAAATGAGAACACACGAGAAAATACTATACTGAAGTGAGCTCAAAAATCGGTATTTCGGGCACCTCAAAGCCCCGGGGCTCAACGATTCATAACTCTGAACCTCATACTTCTCTTGTTACCTCGGTGATCTCAGTGGTAAATGATGTAATTTGTCATCTTTTTTATTGAAATTTAATCCGAAATGGTATATAATATTCTAACAGGAGGCGAAAATCATATGTCATTAACCAAACATCCCGAAGGTAGTTTTAGAGAGTTATGGGCTATTTCCGTGCCCTTGATGCTGTCCTCATTCTCACTGATGATGATGGTATTCGTCGACCGACTTCTCCTCTCGCAATTCTCGTTGGAGGCCCATAATGCCTCGGTAAATGCCTCTGTCCTTGCCTGGTCAATTATCGTCGGATGGATCAGCCTTACCAGCATTTCCGAAGTCTTTGTGGCTCAATACAATGGGGCCGGAATAAAGGAAAAGCTCGGAGAACCCGTATGGCAAATGATTTGGATATCCCTGGGCTCTGTTTTCTTCTTTATCCCTATGGGATTATGGGGGGGTACCTTCTTTTATGGGGCCTCGGAAGCCTCCTATATGAAAAGGATTTATTTCGAATGGATGATGTTTTTTGGCCCTAATTTCGTCCTTTACGGCGCCCTTTGCGGTTTCTTTGTGGGACAGGGTAAAACCAAGCTGATTACGGTTCTTGCAGTTGTTACGAATTTCATCAACGCCATTGTGGATTACTTCCTTATTTTCGGGGTCGAGGGCTACTTGGAGCCTATGGGTGTCGAGGGCGCAGCCATTGCTACGAGTGTGGGCAGCATTTTTCAGGTTTTGGTCCTTTCTATTATCTTTTTGAATAAAAATAACCGAGAAAACCATGGAACAGCAGACTTTTCAATAAAACTTGCCTCTTTGAAGAATTCTTTAAAACTCGGGGGACCCAATGCTATTTTTGTGACCACGGAGGTCTTAGGTTGGGCTGTTTTCTATTGGATCATGACCCTAGCGGGGGATAAATACATCACTATAGCAGGGATCAGTCAAGATTTATATATCCTATTCTATTTCGTTGGCGAAGGGGTAAACAAGGCAGCGATCACTATCACCGGGAATCTTATTGGAGCTAAACGACCGCATTTGATTGACCAAATGTTAAAGAAAGGGATCCGGCTGCACCTCTATTTCTTTATGATCATGATCAGTTTTCTATTCTGTTTCCATGACTTCATCATTCGGGCATTTCTGCCGGATGCGAGTCCTGAATATATCGAATCGATCCATAACCCGTTGGTTATAAGCCTTTATTTAATTGCCGTGTATATTTTATTCGAAGGAATTTGTTTCGTTTATTCGGGGATATTAACAGCAGCCGGAGATATCTTCTTCTTGCTTACTTCGGAGTCATTGATGATTTGGGTATTCTTAATTATTCCGGTCTATTACATCGTATTAGGAGAGGGCAGTTCGTTAGTAACCCCCTCTTTCGTTTGTTTGCTCTATGCATCTTTTAAATCGCTGGTATACTTCTGGAGATATCGTGAGGGCAAGTGGAAAGCACTTACCCTCATCCCAACTACTCACTAGTTGCTGATTATTGGCGGAGAATATAACTCGCTAGGAATTATAGAATCCCAAGTAAGATTCCAGAGAACATAAGGGTATTCATATTCTTGGTTACTCAAAAGAAAAATCATATTGCCTGGACCCCAACCGGATCTAATAGGAGAATAATCTCTATTTGTCTGAAAAATCGATCCATCATTAAGTTCTACAAAGGAATCTAAAAAGGTATCGACGATCCATCTTACGTCAACTGTTTCAATATCTGAACGGCGGTGAAGATTCCCCCAAACCACAGAATGTTGGTTTAAGTTTTCGATTTTAACAAGATTGAAAGTATTGGCTAAATGAAGCGTAAATCTAAGTTGATCGTTCTGACACCAAGTTGAAAGGCGGCCTCTCCAAAATATTCCGATTTTCCATTCCGAACCATCTGTGAGGGTGAGAATATGGTGATTAGCGCTGATGTTGCTAAGGGTGTGAATGGCTATTGAATCATCAATATCTGAACAGGTAATACTGTCAGAAATTTCCTTTAGGGTAAGGAACTCGTACTCCATTTCCGGAGTTATATCGCTATTGCACGCCTCTGCAGAAAGGGTAGACCCTACTACAATCATGGCAATAAAAAAATTTTTATAAGCACTCTTCATATGAAACCTCACGTTTATGGTTTAATTCGGGATTCTAGCATTCGAAATAAAACTTTGTCTACATGAAACATCTTCTAGAAAAATTTATCTAGATTATGTTATAATATTTAGAAATAAAAAATATAATTTATCATGAATAGACCGTTTGCATTAGATTTTACAGAGGAACAATGGAAGGAGTGGCTTATTGGGAAAAAAGCTCCGGCCTTCCAAGCCAAGCAAATCCTGCAATGGATTTTTGCGAAGGGAGTCACTAACCCTGAAATTTTTAGCAATATTTCCGTAGATATTAGAAAAAAGCTCGCAGAGGAATTCTCATGGGACCTGCCGGTGGTGGATGCCGCATTGAAATCTGTGGATCTCAGTCAAAAATTATTGCTTAAAACGAAAGAAGGGGCTCTTTTTGAATCCGTGCTGATGCCGACGGAGCATCGTGTGACGCTTTGCATCAGCTGCCAAGTCGGATGTAAGATGGGATGCACCTTCTGTCAGACGGGAAAAATGGGTTTCGGCAGGAATCTCTCTCGAGGTGAAATTCTCTCTCAGCTCATTATCGCCAACAGTTTATTAGAAGGACGAAAGGTGACGAATATTGTCTACATGGGAATGGGAGAGCCTTTAGACAACTATGACGAAGTGATTGCTGCATGCAAAGTGATGTTGGATCCGCTATTTTTTGGATTATCCAAACATCATGTGACGATTTCTACTTGCGGGTTGATCCCTGAAATCGAGCGACTAGGACAGGAACTTCCGGTGCGACTTGCTATTTCGCTGCATTCTCCGGATGAAGAAGAAAGAAGTAAACTCATGCCTATCAACAGGAAATATTCGTTGCAGGATTTGAAGAAGGTGTTAATCGAATATCCGGCACCTAGTCGGTATGGAATCACGTTTGAGTATGTGATGATAAAGGGACAAAACGACACGCCGTTGCATGCCAAGAAGTTAGTCTCATTCTTGCATGGGATTAAAAAGGTGAAGGTGAATTTGATACCTATGAATCCTTTTCCGGGCAGTCCGATGTCATCATCGGATTTAGAGTCGATACGGACCTTCCAAAAGTATTTGACGGATCGTTCGATTCCGGCGCCGGTGAGATATAGCAGGGGCCAAGACGTTAGTGCGGCCTGCGGGCAGCTAGCAGCTAAGCGCAAAGACGAGCTCAACCTCGACCCTAGAGTCATCCATAGGGAAAGACGGAAGACAGCTCTTAAAATCTTGCATAAATAACTTATTAAAGATAGTCTTGATCCATGGCTTTTGATGAAAAACATGAAGATATACTGAATAGAATAAAGCAGAAAATTCTGAATGCTTATCCTGATATTATTGCTATCTATGTATTTGGATCTTTCGGTACAAAATATGAACGAAAAGATAGCGATCTTGATATTGCAATACTACCGGCGAATCCTATTGATGGTGTGAAATTATGGTATTTTGCTCAAGAGTTAGCATCTGAAATAGATAAAGACGTTGATTTGATAGATCTTTTGCAAGCTTCTACAGTTTTTAGATATGTAATCATTACAACAGGAAAACGCATATATTGTTCTGATACAAATAAAAGCGGCGAAATTGAAAGTATTTATAGATCCATGTATTTAAGATTCAAAGAGGATAGAGAGTATGGATGAAGTTGTAAAAAATAAAATTGCCATGATCAAAAGATGTTTAAAAAGAATTCGTGAAGAATATGAAGGGCATGAGGAATTAATTGAAATTGATTTTACAAAACAAGATTCCATTATTCTCAATCTACAAAGATTATGCGAAGCATCAATGGATCTTGGAAATCGCATTATAGCATTAGAAGATTTAGGTCTTCCTCAAAGCAGTCGTGAGATTTTTACAATCCTCGGAAAGGCCGGTTATATTTCAGATGCGCTGTCCAAAAATTTAGAAGGTATGGTTGGATTTCGAAATATTGCTGTTCATGATTACCAGAAGGTAAATTTGAATATTGTTAAATCCATTATTGAAAAACATTTGGTGGATTTTACAGAGCTAATAGATTGTATTACCAAAAAACAAATCTAACTTGGGACAAAAGAAGTGTCGTAACTTCCTCGTCCTACAAGCGTATGTAGCTTACTGTGTCCCCCATACTTTTACGCATATCTTTTCTTCAATCTAATCAGTCGCTCTTCGCGATGCGCTCCGAGCTCTGAAACAACATTTAATCTACCCACCGTTCCGATGCGTCACGGTGGGCTTTAACGGGGACGT
Source organism: Waddliaceae bacterium (assembly GCA_963822595.1). Lineage (GTDB taxonomy): Bacteria > Chlamydiota > Chlamydiia > Chlamydiales > Waddliaceae > CAVRUH01. The sequence continues at coordinate 813,039 of CAWGIG010000001.1, forward strand.
CCTTCGCGATGCGCTCCGGACTCAGGAGTAGTTAAATGATTTCATGAGTCCGGAGCGCATCGCGAAGGACGTACCCATTAGAGCCCACCGTGACGCATCGGAACGGTGGGTAGATTAAATGTTGTTTCAGAGCTCGGAGCGCATCGCGAAGAGCGACTGATTCGACTGCGACATTTGCAATGTCAAGGAAGAGATGTGTGGTAAAGTATGCTGTGTGCCCACAGTAAGCTACATACGCTTAAAATGTTTTGAGGATGGTGAGGATGTCTTGCCTGAGGGACTTGTCTATGGCAGGATCGTTGGCAAGCGCTGCGAACTTAGCTCGATCTTCAGGCGACTCCAATCCTTCACAAACAAATGCAAGATAACTCGCAAGCGCCATATTAACCCGCACTTCCGGCTCCAGAAGTATTTTTAAACAGGCTTTTGCCACTTCCGGATCATCTTTAAAGCCTAGCAACGCAATGGCAGCACGTTCATTGTCCATATTATAAGGCTTCACCTTCACAACATTCAGAAGAAATTCTTTCGCAGGCTGCCCCATGTTTTTCAACGACTCCAAAGCTACCGCTTCATCATCGAAATCCCCTTCCCCGATCATCTGAAACAAAGATATAATCGCACGCTTATCTCCGATAAGCCCCAAACACCTCGCCACCAAAGCCGGCGCATGACCATACCCAGGAAAAAGAGGGTCCTTAAGCTCGTCAGAACGCAAAATTTCTAAAATCGCAGGAACAATCTTCGTCTTTTCTTTGACTACCGCTTCAATTTCTTTTGTAGGTTCTTCCTCTTCAGACAAAATCAGGTCAGCAAGCAACCTCGGATAACGCGCCGCTAAGCTATCATCTTCATATAAGTCCCGTAGACGCTTATAAGCGAGTCTCGCGATTCCAACTTTCTCGGCTTCTGCACCGGAAAGCAGCAAAGGAGCTAAGTCTTGTCCGGCTCCCTTCTCGAGTTCCGCTAATCGCTGGATTTGCTTAAGATCGATTTCTTTGTAGATTCCTTTGCCTTCTCTTTCATAGTATTCGAGCATGATGGAGAAGTTACCTCCAAAATGGGCATCGCGATGCATCAAGATTGTATTGTCTAACGCTGTTGTTATAGGAAAATTTTCAGGTAGTTCATTCATTTGTTAAATATTAATCCTGCGTTATAACTGGACCTCACAAACGGGCCGCAAAACATATGCTTCACCCCTAAGGAATATCCATATTCTTCATATTTTTTAAATTGTTCCGGCGTCACAAAAGTTTTAACCAATAGCTTGTGATTGTTGGGCTGTAAGTACTGCCCCATCGTGATGATATCCACTCCAACATCATTCAGATCGCGAATGGTCGATAGCACCTGCTCTTCGGTCTCACCCAAACCAACCATCAAACCAGACTTCACTAGCGTCGTTGGAGCCGCATGCGTCTTCACATATCTTAAAACCGACATCGTCCGATCATAGGTGGCTTTATGGCGCACTCGAGGTGTCATTTCCCGTACGGTTTCAATATTATGGTTAAATACTTCCGGATTGCACGAAATTATACAATCTAAGGCCTCTTGATTTCCACAAAAATCAGAGGTCAGAACCTCTATAGTGGCCCCAGGAACCTCTTCCCTCACCTTTTTCATGATTTCTCCGAGATGATGGGCTCCGCCATCCGGTAGGTCGTCACGAGCTACCATAGTAATGACCACATGCTTGAGACCTAGCTTTTTCACCGACTCTGCCACGCGTGCCGGTTCATCGTGCTCGAGCTCTTTTGGAGCTTTGGAGAAATCGATATCACAAAATCCACAATTTCGGGTGCATTCCTTGCCCATGACGAGGAAAGTCGCTGTTTTCTTTGACCAGCATTCGAGAAGATTCGGACATTTTGCCTCTTCGCAAACAGTGTGCAATCGATTCTCTGCGAGCACATCCCCCGTCGTCCATAAATTTGATCCTTTAGGAAGCTTGCGATGAAGCCAAGACGGAAAACGTCCTGGGCCGACAGCTTTTTCGGGATTCTTTTTTTCGGGATTTTGAGGGAGGATGTTTAATTTTTTTTTCTTTATTGTTGGACTTGTGTTGAATCGGTCATTAGCATTCATACGGCAGCTCCTTTTCGCACTCTTTTTGGCGGCATATGCAAGGGGGTATCGGCAGCTAATAAAGCTGCTTCAAGCCAAGCTTCTGCGATTGTTGGGTGAGCGTGGATTGTGTTTGTCACGCTTTCAAGCGTCATTTCATTGGCGATAGCGACAGTCATTTCAGCAATCAGCGTTGACGCTTCATGACCCACTACCTGGGCCCCTAAAATTTGCCCTGTGTCTTTGTCGACGACCACTTGTGCGAATCCTTCTGTCTGGATTGCAGCCTGAGATTTTCCGAGAATCTGAAATGGAAAAGTTCCTAGGGTCGCACGATATCCCTGTTCGATTGCTTTTTCAAGCGTATAGCCAACTGTAGCAATTTCAGGAATTGTAAATATGACCACCGGAACAGCATTATAATGCATCCTAGCGGGTATACCGATGGCATTGCTTGCAGCAACCAGACCCTGGTGCGAGGCTACGTGCGCTAACCAAAGGTACTGGCGATATCACCAATAGCATAAATTCCGGGAACCGATGTTTCCATTTTATCATTTACTGGAATGATTCCTGTCTTTTCATCCACAACGACACCGGCTTTTTCGAGTCCTATTCCTTTTGTATTGAGTTTACGTCCAATAGCGACAAGAGCCATGTCAGCCTCGATCGTTTTTCCTCCTGCCAACCGAACGGTAATCCCCTGTCCCGTATTTTCAATCGCTTCGACAAAAACGCTAGTTTCCATTTTTACCCCACGTTTTGTGAAGGCCCGAGTTAATGCTGCTGAGACACTTGAACACTCCATTGGAATCATTCGCGATAAGGCTTCTAAAATAATAACTTCCACCCCAAACTCGATAAACAGGGAAGCAAATTCGCATCCGATGACCCCGCCCCCGACGATGACAAGTTTTTTGGGAAGTTCTTGAATGTCAAGCATGGAAGTCGAATCGTGAATGCGTTTGTGGTCAAAGGGAAATTGCGGCATTTCACGAGGTTCGGATCCTGTGGCGATGATGATTTTGTCGGCGTAAATTTCACCACTGAATTCGCCGGTAATTTTGATGGTATTTGGAGAAGTCAGTTTTCCATAACCCTTCAGGAGGGTGATTTTATTTGCGGCGATGAGTCCTTCGAGCCCTTGCCGGACTTTATCGACAATCGTATCTTTTCTCGAAACCATTTTTTTGTAGTCGAATGATACCTTGCCCACAGAAATCCCGAATTCTTCGGCTTGGCGAATTTTGTGCAACGCTTCGGCACCGGCAATCAAAACTTTTGATGGAATACATCCTCTGTTTAGACAGGTTCCGCCCATGGTATTCGACTCGATTATGGCGCAGGTTTTGCCGCTTTGAGCGACCTTTATCGCTGCAGGATAACCGCCGGGACCACCCCCAATTACCGCTACATCAAATTTCTGATTCATCATTTTCTCCTATTTGTATTTTATTATAAGGATCCTCGCTTTTTCAGGGGAGTAAACTTCATTCCGAAGTTCCCTCTTTCTCGCCATCCAAAGTAAAATTGGGAGCTCCTATGCGTGCAATAACTGATGCGGAGCGATATAAACGGCTTCCAACCGTGTAAGGCCAAGAGGAAGGAGCTTCCTTTTCCTCCAAAAACCCGATGAGCGACTGGCGAATACTCGCAGAAACCTAGGGAACCATCACCCACGCGAAAAATTGCAAGTTCGCTATTGGTGCGATAGGCGGATCCTATCGTATAGAAACAAAAATTATGCAGGGGATTGCGGCAGGCCCAGTAGGCCCCTTTTTTGAAGGAGATGGGCTCGTTGATTTTGTAGGGATTTTCGGAGTCCTCACCAAAGATTCCGTCATCATCATTGCCGAATAGCATCCAGGTGGTCCAATGACCCGCATCGTACCAGTAGATTTGGGAGCGGTGGCGAGGCACCACATCGTATAGCCAATGGGATAGAGCAGCCTGTTTATTAGGATCGGCCGTTGGGGTTAGAAAGGAGTCTGTGGGTTGTTTATATCTTGCACAACCTGAGGAAAATAGGAGGATGGAAAAAAAGAATGAAAGCAATAGTAGCTTGAAAAAGGAAAATGTGGCAAAGTAATGATTTGTAGCTTGCATATAAATTTAGAGATCATACATAGAGATAACTTAACCTTTATAACGTAACCATGGCTATGAACGCAACACTGAAAAAAAAGCTCTGTTGGAACTGCGAAGGCCGAGTAGGTCTTGAAGAGCAGAATTGCCCTTTCTGTGCTGTCTATTTGGGGCCTGCTCCGAATGACGCCGGCGAAAGAAAGGATGATATCCTTGCGCCTCCCTATAAGATTGTCGATTCCCACGAAAGTGAAAATTCCCTAGCAACACACTATTCAGTTAATGAGACAGAGTCAGTAAAAGTCGCTGAAATGCCTACAGAGGTGAAAGCAAGTAGTGATATCCAAAATGTTGCGTTGCCTATTACGTTTCTTTCTGGCGGACTAGTCTTTTTGTTATTTGGTTTGATTCTTTACTTATTTTCAAGCAATGGCGTATTTACTCTTACCTGGAATGGAAGCTATTGGTATCTATACTTTGCCATAGCGATTCCCCTACTAGTGTTTGGCTGGAAGTCGCTGCAGCATCTCGACAAAAAAGAAATTTCACACTAGATTTGTTCAGCTGGCAGAGCTGTAACTTGTTTAACTTCTTTATTATACTTAATTAAACCTGTCAATAAATAGACGGCGGATATAGCGACGAGAAGGCTAATGGCAATAGGGTCTAACAGACCAAGGATGACTAAAGCGAGAATCGCGCAAGCGGATACAACGGCGTGAGCGATAGTTGTAAAAAGGGTAACAGTAAATTTGGGTACTTTATGAATATCCTCCATATATTTGCCAATTAGATTGAATGCGACGTTAGCAGCCGCCGCCACACACCCAACAACAGCAAACAACGGCGAAACGTTGGTAATTTTTGAAATGATCCTTCCTATAGCATAGATGATTCCTCCTCCAAGAGCGGAGACAAGAATACCATTTATTACCGGATGGTTATATCGAAAGTTATCTACATTGTTATTCATGACTGTGTCCTTATAGAAATAAAAATTATAAGGTACAGTCAAGAGCTATTGAGAATCAACAATTAATTTTGGTTGATTTGCAATTCAGGTCTACACTCTAAGTTGCTACGTCGCAATGCCATCAAGCTTAAAAAATAGTTTTATCATTTCACCACGGTTAAAGCCGATAAGTGATCGATGGCAGAGAAGCGTAATGGTTATCATTTCATGAGCGCTGAAAGCCGGATCGTGAAGCCCAGGCAGAGCAAAGCGCAATGTCATCAACTTAAAGAATAGTTTATCATTTCATGAGGGCTGAAAGCCTGGCTTTCGATAGCCCAGGCAGAGCAAAGCGAAGGCCTGGGTTGACGTCATAAAAAAAGTCAGAGCCCTGGAAGGGCGACTCATTTCGGTGAAATGATATTTAAGCAAGAATGGATGAGTCGCCCTTCCAGGGCTTTTTCACTTTTTTCACCCTGCACCCAGGCCTTCGCTTTGCTCTGCCTGGGCTGTTACGGGCCTGGCTTTCAGCCCTCATGAAATTTATAAACTATTCTTTAAGTTGATGACATTGCGCTTCGCTCTGCCTGGGCTATCAAAAGGCTGGCTTTAAGCCCTCATGAAATGATAAACTATTCTTTAAGTTGATGACATTGAGCGAAGCGAAGACATGGCCTGTCACGAAACTGCTTTCAGCCATCGGGAAATGATCAACTATGCTTTCAATTGATGATATTGTGCTACGGTAGCACCCAATCAACATTAGCTTGATCAGCGTCTTATACACATTGTGCGACTCATTCAATAGGTGTAATAGCGCCAAGTAATAGAAACCTCCAAGAATACAAATGCCCAAAGTCCCAATAAGACCGAGAGCTACCAACGTGACAATAGTTGCAACGTCTATAACGGCTTGCGAAGTGCCATAAATTAAAGTCACTTGATATTGAGGGAGCTTATCTCTTGTTGGCCTTCAATAAGGGCGTCGATTGCTGTACATGCCGCGAACCAAACTCCAGCAACAACTGCCCACATCGGCGAAAAACTAAAAATTTTAGAGGCTACGAAAACCACTCCAGAGCATACAGCTCCATTCCAAAGAGGGTATCATAAGCTCCTTCGGCTAATGGACCCCTTTTGTTCTCGTTATCAACATGATTCATTATAATTTCCTTAGAGTTTTATATAATATAATAAAAATAATACACAAAAGAGATTTAAAATCAAGTATTATTTGTTATTTCAAAAAAAACCATACCAGCTATTAAGTGTAAAAACCCCAGGATTTCCATGTTTTTGCATCAGGAAGACCGAATTTATCGCCTCCTTCTTCTTTTCGCCATCTTTCGATTCTGTCGAAAACTACCTGCGCTACATAGGTAGGCGGATGAAATTGCAGCTTATCACGGTTTAACATACATGCAGTGTTTAAATGCGGAACTACCACTATTTTCTTTTCTTTGAGTGTAGAATCTACAAGCCCGTTACCAAGAATCGCAGAGAGTAAATTAATAAAGAAGGCGCCAATAGCATGCAATACCTCCTGAACCTTGGTATGAAGTTTGGGGACCGTCGCTTTGTAGGCCTCCTGAAGAAATTGCGGGGTGATTAAACGAACAACAGATTGGCGAGTGGGAAGCTGGATATTGGCAATCGACGCCTTTTCATTCACATATTCCTGGCAGTTGCCATTAAACACCTGAAATGTAATGTCCGATTCATTCCTTTTATCTTCATTCACCGAATCAATAATTCCATAGAAAGCTTCTTTAGAAATCTCAACAGGAAGTCGATAAATCGGTTGCGGCCAATACTCACTCACATCTGGGGCCATCAGAAAACCTGGCTTCATCCTAAATGGGAACATCGTTTTCTTCTCGATCTTCGCCGCCAAATTTTTTCCTACAGAATAAACATTTCCCTCCGGATCCTTTAACCTAAACCAGCTGTGATCTCCGGAAGTTCTGAGAGATGCATCTGTACAGGTCACACAAAATTCGAAAATGTATTTTTTATCCCATTTGGAAGGATCATCTTTTTTATAGCTAGGTAGTACATCCCATGTATACATGTCTTTTTTATGTACACCTTGTTCCCCGTAATTCCATGCTTGAACAGGCCTTTTCTGATTGTCAAGTTTCTGAAGGACTTTATCCCAATCTTCATGGGCACCGTCATATAGGATTTGAAGCTTTCCATCTACGACTATTGGATCATAATTATGGGCACGTAAATATGTTTCCAGGTGTTTTGATTTCTCTAATTCCTGAAATAGAGTTTTCCAATCTTGATAGGAATCTTTGTATTTAATTTGGAGCCTTCCATTTTCCGTTCTTAACACATGATTGTGCTGGGACAAATACACTTCCAAAGGTTGTTTTGAAACAGCGCGTTCTAATCTATTGAATTCCTGATAAACGGTGTCCCACTTTTGAGGTCTACCATTATATCGGATTTGGAGCTGTCCATTGTCATCTATTAGTTCGTGATTATGCTCCGCCAAATACCGTTCTAAGGGTGGACTTGAAGCAAATTTTGAAAAACCTTCACTCTTGTTATATGTGTCAACACTTATACCCAATACAGTCGCGTGGTATAGTTTCCAACAATCAATGACCTTTTGGTCTGTTTTTTTATAGTCTTGGTTGATTATTTTAAAGAAGTGTCGGGCAGATTCTATAGTTGGATCTTTGATTCTCTCAGCCGATGGAAGACGAGGTTTTTTTCCAAATTCAATAAGAACACCGCTGAGTCTATCTGCACAACTATGAACATAGTCGCTAGAATATTTCAGCTTTACTCTTTCCCACCAGGTATTACCCGCTGAAAAAGACAGAGGACGAACATCCATAAACTATCCCTCAGCGTTTTCGTCTTTTTCCATGCAACAATTCTTGTATTTTTTTCCGCTGCCACAAGGACAAGGATCGTTGCGTCCCACTTTAGGAGGGACTGTAATAGGAACCGCCTTAACTTCTACGGGAGGTTGCTGCTGCTCCGGCGGAGGGGCCATTTCTCCATTCATCTCTCCGACGAGAGAACGATTCCGTTCCATTTGAATGCGAGACAACAACTCGGTAATCGATGGGTGATCTGTTGGGATCATTTGGAACTTAAAGATGTCGTGTGTGATCTCTTTTTGAATCTTTTTACCAAATTCATCAAATTTAGCAAAGGCCTCGTGTTTGAACTCCATGAGAGGATCGCGTTGTCCTAAAGAACGCAAATGCACTTCGGAGCGAAGATGATCCATTTCGAGGAGGTGTTCTTGCCAATTCTGATCGATTTTTCGTACCATGAGATGGCGGAGAGCATCGTTTACAGGAGAACGTGGAACGTTTTGCACTTTTGCTTTTTCGATTTCGAGTTTCTTTTTAAAAGCTTCTGTAACGACAGTGGAGGCTCTTTTTTCCAGTTCCTCTACATCGATATGATCTTCATCGAAGTACCCTTTAGGGAACGTGATAGGGAATTGCTGCATCAGCCACTGGCGGAAACCTTCAGGATCCCAACCACTCTCTTCGGAATGATCGCGGAAGAAATCTTGGGCCGCTTGTTTACAAACGTTATCTATCAATTCGAGAGCAATTTCTTCCATGTTTTCGCGACGTAACACGTCATTTCGGAAGTCATAAAGCTCTTTTCTCTGCTTATTCATCACATCATCGTATTCTAGCGTATGTTTACGAATGGTGTAATTTCTTTGCTCCACACGCTTCTGCGCTGTTTCGATCGATTTATTTAGGATACCTGCAGAAATAGGCTCACCTTCAGGCGGACGGAACCTTTGCAACACTGAAGTCATACGAGGGGAAGCGAACAATCTAAGGAGTGAATCTTCAAAGGAAACGAAGAATTTGGAGGATCCGGGGTCACCTTGGCGGGCGCAACGGCCACGGAGCTGACGATCGATACGGCGGGATTGGTGACGCGTCGTTCCGATCACATAGAGACCCCCCGTATTAGCAACGTTTTGTCCTAATTTAATATCGGTACCTCGACCGGCCATATTCGTAGCAATCGTAATGGCACCATGCTGTCCGGCATTGGCAACGATTTCCGCTTCCATTTCGTTAAATTTAGCGTTTAGTACAGTATGTGGCAGTTTGTTTTGCTTGAAGATACGCGATAATTTCTCGGAAACCTCAACGGAATCGGATCCAATAAGAATCGGTCTTCCCTTTTCGTGGATCTCGCGAACTTCCTTAAGAATTGCATTATACTTCTCACGTTCGGTCATGTAGATTTCATCATTAAAGTCTTTGCGGATACATGGCTTCTGCGTTGGGATGGCGAGAACATCCATTTTATAGATTTGTTTGATCTCGTTAGCCTCAGTCGATGCCGTTCCTGTCATCCCTGCGATCTTTTCGTACATTCTGAAGAAGTTTTGAAGGGTGATTGTCGCATAGGTTTGAGTTTCTCTTTGGATTTCGACTCCTTCTTTGGCTTCGATTGCTTGATGGAGACCATCGGAAAAGCGACGTCCAGGCTGAGGACGGCCGGTGTTTTCATCGACGATGACAATTTTTCCATCTATAATAATGTAGTCGACATCTTTTTCCATAAGAAGATGTGCACGGAGCATTTGACGAAGATTATGGGCCCGCTCTTTCCTCTTCGCATCCTCGTCTTGGACTTTTAATTTCTCTTCCATCTTTTGATCGGGAGTCAAGGAATGGTCTTCATCGATTTTTAAATACTCGTAGCTGATATCCAACATGACGAAGTCATTGCTGGTCCCTGCGCCGCCGGTGCATGCTTCCCATGCTGTGATGCCTTTATCGGTCAATTCATATTCGCTGCTCTTTTCATCGATGACGATATACAGATCGGCCAAGGCTTCGGCGCGCTCTTCTTTATTTTGGTCGGAGTAGTAATAGAGATCCCATTCATCGATAGCGGCGCGATAATCGGGGTTTTCTCGAGCTCTTTTAAGGATTTTGTTTCTTGGAGTTCCCTTACTTACGAGCCACAACTTGCGTAGGGCTTCTTTCTCTTTCTGAGACTCTTCTTTTGTATGAGATTTTCCATCTACCATCGTTCTATCGCTAAAATCGAGAACCTTACTCGCTTCGGAAGCGTAGCGTGTGCATAGATCGCGCTGACGTTTTACCAGTTCATTGACGCCGGCTTTGAGTTCATCGTACATTTGGCGGCTGACAGGCGAGGGACCTGAAATAATGAGGGGGGTTCTTGCTTCGTCGATCAGGATGGAGTCGACTTCGTCGACGATAGCGTAGAAAAATCCGCGCTGGACCTGCTCTTCTTTTGCCGTAGCCATTGAATTATCGCGCAAATAGTCAAAACCGAATTCCGAAGAGGTTCCATAAACGACATCGGCGGCATAAACTTCATGACGCTGTTCCATAGGAGTTTCGTTCATGAGGGTGCCGGTGGTTACCCCGAGCCAGCGAAGGACTGATCCAACCCATTCGCAGTCACGTTTGACTAGATAATCGTTTACAGTGACAAGATGAACGGGTTTTCCCGAAAGGGAATTGAGGTAGAGAGGCATGACAGCTGTCAGAGTTTTTCCTTCCCCGGTCATCATTTCTGCGACGCAGCCATTGTGGAGGGCTATGGCTCCGACGATTTGAACATCGTAGGGGACCATATCCCACTGTTGGTTATACCCCGAGACATGTACTTGGGTGCCAATGAGGCGGCGGCAGACGTTTTTGACGACGCCGTAGGCTTCGGGAAGAATATCATCTAAGGATTCGCCTTTTTTGATTCTATCACGGAATTCTTGAGTTTTTGCCCGTAATTGGTCGTCGCTGAGGGATTTATACTTTTCATCCCATTCATTCACTTTTCCGACGATTTTGGTAAATTTTCTTACCATACGATCTTGAGCTGACCCAAAAATTTTTTTAAGGAAACCAAACATGATGATTCTTCTCGTTTAACGTTATTAAGAAAATGTACAGGATTTCTTGATTTTCATCAAGGAATACAATCTTCTCTCCCTCTTCCAATATAAATATTGATTATGGTATTATCGGCGCAGAATTACAAAGGAGTTAAATATGCAATCATCAAATCCCGCATTAAGGAATGATATCTTTAATGGTACTGGACGTTATGTTCAAACCGATACAATGACTTCACAGGGTGTGGTTTACAAAACTGCCATCCTTCTTCTTCTTGTTATTTTAAGTGCATCTTTCACTTGGATGAAGTTTGTTCAATCCGGCGGAAACGCTTCGGCTGTATCGGGCTGGCTCATGCTGGGCCTCATCGGCGGCTTTATTGCAGCGCTGGTGACCTCTTTTAAAGCTACCTGGGCTCCCGTGACGGCACCTATCTATGCTCTATTGGAAGGACTCTTCATCGGTGGACTTTCAGCAGTTATGGAATCGCAGTATCCCGGAATTGTCATTCAAGCTTCGATGCTGACATTCGGCACCCTATTAGCGATGCTCGCAGCGTATCAGTCCGGACTGATCCAAGCGACGGAAAACTTTAAGCTAGGCGTCATGGCAGCAACAGGAGGGATCGCTCTTTTCTATTTAGCAACCATGGTCCTCGGCTTTTTTGGAGTGAATATCCCTTTTGTCAATCAAGGCGGACCTCTTGGAATAGCTTTTAGTGTTGTCGTTGTGATTATAGCAGCGTTGAATTTTGTGATCGATTTTGATTTTATCGAACAAGGTGCGAAAAAAGGATTACCGAAGTACATGGAATGGTACGGTGCCTTTGCCTTGATGGTCACACTTATTTGGCTCTATATAGAAATTCTAAGACTGCTCTCCAAAATGCGTGATAGTAAGTAACTGGATAAATCGTGCATATAGAAACGATATAACAGGATAAGCAGGATCGCAAGCGGCAGGATAAGAAAAGGATAAGAAAAAAATAAGGAGGAATTAATTTCTTTCTTATCTTTTCTTATCCTTTTTTTATCCTGCCGCTTGCGATCCTGCTTATCCTGTTTTTCGTTTATATATGCGCGATACCCATGCTAGAACCCATTTTACAAAGGATTTCGAACTCGGATTGATTGATGAGATCCCTATCGAACTTAATTCTATTGGGTTCAAACAATACGATAAGCGATGAAGCACCAAAAGAGAAATATCCCTTTTCCTCCCCCTTATTATAAGGGAAATTAGCTTCAAAAGTTTGATTAATCGTTCCGACATTTGTCGCGCCGATCTCAATAAAAAGGACTTTTCCAAATTCAGGTGAATCCAATTCGGTAATCATTCTCTTGTTCTGGCTAAAGATATGGATGTTTTGTTTGATAGCTATGGGATTCACGGAATAAAGATACCCATTAATCAAACGGCTAGGAGCAGGAACACAGTTCACGGGAAAATGAAAGCGGTGATAGTCTGTTGGGCAAAGCCTCGAGATGACCATTGATCCGTTAACATATCGCTTACTTAATTCTTTATCTCCCAAAAGTTTCGAAAGGTTGAACTTTTCCCCCTTCACAATAAAGCCGTCCACCTCTGCAATATTTTGAAAAAAACGATATCGACCATCCGCCGGGATAACTGCGGTGTCTGTTGCCGGATCTATAGGTCTGCATTCTGGCTTGAGCTTTCGAATAAAAAAATCGTTGAAAGAGCGAAATTCATTCACCGGAAGACGAAATTCTGAGGAATCAATATGATAAGCGCTGATAAAAGGGACGATATTTTTCTTCGTAAAAAATAAATTCTGCCAAACTCCATAAAGATAAGATACAACCGGAGTTCGGGATATCAGATGCGCCACCGGTTTTCCAAAGATCGAGCCATATAAAAAGTTGAGGGCTCCGCCGCCAAAAACCTTCTCTTGAATCTTTTTTCCCGATTCTCTATCGATTACATAAATGGATTCCATAGGCTATTTCTTTTTGGCGAACTTTGAGAAAACATTCAGCTCTTTCAGGAATTCGGAGTCGAATAAATGGACTAATTTGGCTTGTTTAATTCCTTCCAAAACGCGATCTGCTCTATTTGCAACTCGGAAAAGGAGATCTTTATTTTCAGGTTTCTCTAGATATAGATCTCTTAATTTCTGATATTCGACAATTTCATCTCGAAGGGCTACCTGAAATTCATGTTGCTGCTGTGTTGCCTGAATTAAAAGCTCAAGCGACGTGAGATTCCCGGGAACAACAGACAGCGGAGAGGTTACCTCCACAGTGTCATTTTCGCAGTAGCCCGCAGAAACCACGAACATAGTTAAGATAAGGACAATTTTTTTCATCATTCAAACCAATTTAAGTATTCTTTATATCTACGTCAAGGCGAAAAAGCCTTTCGGCATTCGACTTTGTTACCCTTGCAACCTCTTCTAAAGAAAGATTTTTTACCTCGGCAATGCATTTTGCTATTTCCGGAAGATAAGAAGGCTCGTTAGTTTTCCCTCTAACACTTTGCGGGGCCAAATATGGGGTATCTGTCTCGATCAATAATTGCTCCAAAGGAACCCTTTTTGCCACCGCACGAAGCTCCTCGCTCTTTTTAAAGGTAACGATCCCGCTCAAAGATAAATACCAGCCCCTTTGGATGACCTCCTCAGCCTCCTGAAGGGTCCCTGTAAAGCAGTGTAAGACCCCTGGAGCATGCTTGCCTTGAATCGTATAATCCGAGTCGATAATTTTGAAAAAATCGGCAAAGGCTTCGCGGCAATGGATGACAACGGGCAAATGACATTCGAGAGCCAGCTTCAAATATTTACGTAGAAAATGCTTTTGCAGCTCTGGCGAGGAATGTTCGTAATGGTAATCCAGTCCGGTTTCACCCACAGCAACGAGGCTCCCATTTTTCGCATGCTTTTCTATCAAAGGAAAATCTTGTTCTCCTTCTTTTTCGACATCATGCGGCGTTGTTGCGGCGACATTATAGACATTAGAATGGTTGCTTCTGAGGATGAGTCCTCTCTCCAAAGTTTCTGGATCGGTGCAAATGTTGATTATGCCGCTTACACCAGCTCCTTGAGCCCTTTGCAGCATCTCTTCGACCTGATCATAAACAGTTGATGAAGTTAAGTGAGCATGAGAATCTATAAACAAAGTCGCCATTTTTAAACCCTTTTTAGAGCACATCCGAAGCCGCCATCCCAACCCTCTTTGTTAGGAAGAATGACTTCTGTTTTTCGAATTGTCAATCCAAATTTTTCACACGCTTTATCGATGAGTCGTTCATTTTCTTTTTTTAGAATGCTGCATGTAAGAAACCATAATTCGCCTTCTTGAGATAGAAGAGAAAGGGCGTTTTCGATGAGCGCTAAATGAAGTTTTTCTAATTGCAGCAAGTTTTCCTTTGAAATCCTCCATCGCGCTTCGGGACGCTTATTCAATACGCCGCTATTACTGCAAGGCACATCTAAAATAATGAGATCATAAATTTCGCCATTCTGCAATTCTTCCCCTCTAGCACAGCTTAAGGCGGCCGGGACATCATATTTCAAACAATTTTCCGCGAGAACCTTCAATTTATCGTCCGAAACATCATTTGCAAAGAGTTGTGCCTTAGGGAATCGATCGTGAATAGCAATTAATTTACCTCCAGGCGACGCACAGAGATCGAGTACTTTTTCCGGAGCTTTGATTTGATCGGACAATCGATCAATCAAGGCGGATGGCGTGGCGTTTTGAATGTAATGTTCGGAGGATGCAATGATTTCTTGAAGCTGAGACAGATCATTTAATACATCCACTTCACCTGTAGATCTGTTGCGGACCATGATTGGAGCCTGAGTATTTTCCACTTCTAGAATTTCTTTTGCTTTTTCAATACCATAATCTTTGATTAATTCTTGTACAAAGTATGGGGGAAAAGATGTCCGAATGCTTAAATTTTCAATGGAATCCCCTTGAGGTAGTGGGTGAACACCATCGGCGAGTTTTCTTAGAATTGCATTCATGAACTTCACGAAACTCTCGTGACAATATTTCTTGGCAATTTCGATTGTTTCATTGGTGATCGCATAGAGGGGTACTCGATCCATGTAGATGTATTGGTACACCGCCATCCGTAAGAGGACTTTTTCCTTGATTTTCAAGTTTAATTTCTTCTTATCGGTGAGATTCGCGGCGATGTAATCAAGGGCTGAGGCAAGCCTAGCAGTGCCAAAGCCGATTTCCTGAGCAAAGTGAAAATCGCGTGTCGATGGCCTTTCCCTTTTGCGCCAGTGTTCCAGAGTATCGCTAAGATACTGTTCTCCTTTTACAGAGGCTAGCAATGCTAAATAAACTACTTCTCGAGGATTTGATATCATTTTCATAAGTTTGGATTGTAAATTATGAAAGTATAATAGCAGAAAATTGTAATATAATGATAGAATGTTTTCTTATATTTGACCCTAAAAATCAAGAGAGTTTATGCAAAAGAAAATGGGTGCCATATTTCTGGTGGCCGGAACATGTATAGGAAGCGGCATGATTGCCCTTCCCCTCGTATTAGCCAAGCTTGGCTTAATTCCTAGCATTCTCCTGATGTTATTTATTTGGTTTATCATGTACTACACCTCATTGATTAATCTAGAACTCAACTTGCAGGCTAGACATGGACTTTCCTTGGGAGCCCTGGGAAAATATTACTCCGGACGCATCGCTGAGGCTATTGGCGTCACCAGCTTGAAACTGCTTTCTTATGCTTTGTTGGCTGTATTTATTTATGGTGGGTCTTCCGTTATACAAGAGCTCCTTGCGTCGCAAACCGGGACAAAGTATTCATTTGATCTTATTGCATTGATTTATGCTGTTATTGCTATGGTGATACTTCTATTTCCTATTCGAATGATCGATCATTTGAATCGCCTGTTATTCATTGGACTGTTAGGGATTGTTTCTCTTTTGATTATTGGATTAACACTATCGGTCAAATGGACTAACTTGCCATTGGTGGCAGAAAATTATTCGGATATTAGTGTATGGGCTTCGATTATACCTGTGGTGTTTACCTCCTTTGGGTTTCAGGTTATTTTCCACACCTTGACTAACTACTGCAATAAAGATGATAAGATGCTTAAACGCACCTTTTTCTGGGGAAGTTTGATACCCGCTATCGTTTATATTCTGTGGACCAGTAGCGTTTTGAGTGTGGTTTACCATGATAATCCTACTTTTTACGGGCAAATGACCGCCGGAAAGGTAGAGGTTGGAGAATTAATACAAGTGTTAAGCAGCATTGCAAAATGGCAATCTGTGCAGCTCCTTGTTTGGTGGATTTCCATCCTTGCGATTGCCACATCGGTGCTTGGAGTTGGCGTGGGACTTTGTGAAACTCTCAATAGTATGTTGGCTGAAAAGGTCCCTCAGGCCCTGTTAAGGAAGATATTATCCTCTCTGATTACTGTGATGCCAGCCTTCTTGATTGCAATCTATGTACCGAATGCCTTTATTGCTGCCCTGGGATTTGCCGGGATGATTTTGGCGGTGATCGCCATCCTTTTACCGGCTTATTTGTTCGGTAAAATGAAAGAACACCATCTTCATTACCCCGAACTCAAATCAAAAGGCTTAATGGCCCTCTCAGTTTGTGTCGGGATCATCGTCATTGTGAGCGAACTCTTTAATATGTATCTTAATTGATTCGGAGAGTTTTGGTTTGTTCTTCATTCCCATGCACTTGTTGAAAATCTTCAACATAAATACTATTAACTTCACTTATTGTATCCACAATCACTAGCTTACCATCTTGTAATGTCATTTCATGCCAAGGATAACGTCTAAAAAAGACCCTTTTGACAATTTCTGATTCTAATAGGTCGAATACACAAAGTTTATGAAGAGCCGACCCTATACTCCAAGATCCGGTTCGATAACAAACATTAAGAATGTGTCCTGAAATAGACATTTTAATTTCTTGATCAGGACACAGCGGAATGGGTAAGATTCGTTTTTGTTCACCATTTTGGCGATCGATAACCCAAAGATAGTCAGGGTTAGCACCTTCATAAAGTAAAAAAACAATATAATCGTCATTAGCAATGAGTTGTTTTATCTCACCTTTATTATATTCAAGGTGATGCTGTTTTTCGATTTTTCCGGTTAAAACGTTCAATTCAGTAATCTTTGGATATCTCAAACCCATATTTCGGCCCTCTTTATAGGAAATCCCGATCAAAGCAGTAAGTTTCTGAATTATCACCGAACTGACAAGAGGACGACCTTCGCATTTATCAAGGTGGAAAACTTTTGTTTTCTCAGTTATCAAATCATAAACAAAGACATCAGAGTCCAGGTCCAAACACGCGTCTAGTCCAGTCAATACATAAAAGTTACTATTCAATTCAAATGAATTCCTGACTCCGCGACAAAACCTATCTAACAAAGGAATTTCTGAGGTCTTTTTCCCATGAATATCCCATATGTGAATACTTTTTTTATGAACAGTTGTGGTCAAAGCATAGAGCCTTCTATTCATAAGTTTGATCGTTTGGGCTGAGATAGACTCAATATCAATGATTCCAGTTTGATTTCCCTCAAAAAAAATATGACAATCATGTTTCCCCCCAAACCCATGATCTGTAGTAAGGGCAAGGACAATTCCATCAGGGGATACAATCAATTCTCTGAGTCTATAATCTTCGCGAATGACAAATGGGCAAACCCACATCCTCTCGCGAGCTATAAGATCATATAGAACAATTCTTCCAGCATCATGAAAAGCTATGAAATTATGATTTCTGATTATGTGGGTCGTTTCCGGACTTAAATTAAATCGATAAGCATAAAATACATCATTCAAAACATGCGTTTGAGTTAGCTTGTCGCAACTTAAATTTAATGAATCGGTTGATTCATTCATTTCATCAAATTCTCTTTTCCTCAAGCTCCTTAGAAGACTGCCTGATGCATCCATATTAATTCCCCTTAAAAACAACTATTATTAAAATAATAAACAATTATATTATTTTATTAAATATAATGCAAAACAAATTAAACTTTTTAATCTTCTGCGAAAAATTTAATATATAATATTTTGCCTTTTCATGAAAATTCGGTGGCAAACACTGAATTTTCATGAAAAGTAATTTTTAGTGAGAAATTGCTAGATCCTTTCAGTTTACAAAATCCGATTTGTAGCGTAAACTCCATCCATGAACTTTGAAGAAAACCTTAAAAAATACTTCGGATACAATGAATTCCGTCCCCATCAGAAGGACATCATTCAGCATCTTTGCCAAGGAAAAGACGTTTTAGCTATCCTCCCAACAGGATCGGGAAAATCCCTATGCTATCAACTGCCGGCACTCATGCTCCCCGGTTTTGCCGTCATCGTTTCGCCATTAATCTCCCTGATGCAAGACCAAGTTGTCAGTATGAACAAATGCGGTATTCCTGCAGCTTTCCTTAATAGCAGCCTACGGCACGAAGATGCAGGAGATCTATTAAGGAATCTCTCCAAATACAAACTTCTGTTTATTGCTCCTGAACGCCTAGCAAATTTGGATTTCCGCGAAAAACTTTCGAAGGTAAACGTTTCGTTTTTCGCTATCGACGAAGCCCATTGCATCTCCCAATGGGGACATTCTTTCCGCCCCGACTACAGACAACTATCCCTCTTGAAGAAAGATTTCCCTAAATGTCCCATACTCGCATTAACAGCCACAGCGACTCCCTCCGTGGAAAAAGACATTGCCACGCAGCTTGCGATGACCCAACCGATGATCATCAAAAGCAGCTTTGACAGACCCAATCTAACCATTCGCATCAATGATAAGGTAGACACTTCTTCTCAGCTCCAAAAATTTCTGAATGAACATAAAGATCAATCGGGAATTATCTATTGTTCGACAAGAAAAGGAGTGGACTCCACCTACAGCGAACTGAAAGGAATGGGCTACGATGTCGGAAAGTACCATGCAGGTTTGACCGACAGCGAAAGGGCGAATGTGCAACATGCCTTTATTTACGATAAATTGAAGTTAATGGTCGCTACAATAGCTTTTGGGATGGGAATCCACAAACCTGATATTCGTTTTATTGTCCATATGGATATGCCCAAAAATATCGAACAGTATTATCAAGAAATCGGTAGAGCCGGACGCGATGGCCTTCCTTCAGAATGCTTAATGTTTTATGGAAGCCAAGATCTTTTCACCTATAAATTTTTCATCGAACAACTCGACCCGGGAATAGAACAAAAGGAACTCTCTCAAAAACTTAGCAAAATGTATTCCCTATGCACAACAGATAAATGCCGTCGTGGAGAGGTTCTTAAGTATTTTGGCGAGCAGTATCCTGAACCTGTCTGCACAAATTGCGATAACTGTTTAGATGATGTCGAGCTGATCGACGGCACCATCATTGCCCAGAAAATCATCTCGTGCGTTTTTAGAATGGGGCAGAATTTTGGTGCACAAATGATTTCGGACGTTCTTAGAGGGTCTAAAAACGCAAAGGTTCTTGAAAAGGGCTTTGAACGCATATCGACGCACAATATTATGCGTGACAATTCAGAACAGGAAATCAAATATTACATTAATTCCTTGGTCCAAATGGGTTACCTTAAACGTACCGAGGGAGAATACCCCACCATTCAATGGTCCGATCATTCTCAGAAGGTAGTTAAAGGCCAAGCTGAAGTCAAATTTAGGAAGAAAACTTTCAAACAAAGTACCCGTTTGGAAGCTGCAACAAAGGGACACGATCCTTTATTGTTCGAAAAGTTGCGCAAACTGCGTATGGAAATTTCTCAGCGAGACGAGATTCCTCCGTTTGCGGTCTTCTCAGATCGCACTCTTATGGAAATGACTATCGCACTCCCGCACAGCCGTGCAGCCTTTATGGTTATCAACGGAGTTGGTCCATTGAAGTGGGATAAATATGGCGAGGCGTTCCTTAGCGCGATTTTAGCTCACGGCGAGGCGGCAGTTCTTGTCAAAAGCAAACCTTTAACAAAGAATTTTTCGGAAGAAAAAACTTTGGCATTGTTCAATGAAGGAAAAAGTATTGAGGAAATCTGTGCAGTTAGGGTTATGGCGAAGTCAACGATTTATGATCATTTAACAACGATGATGAATCTTGGAGCTGACATTGACATCCGGAGACTTGTTTCTGAGGAGAAGCATGCGGCTATTAAAGAGGCGATTGAGAAAGTCGGATTTGAAAAATTAAAACCCATCAAAGAAATTTTGCCTGAAGAATTCAAATACGAAGAAATTCGTATTGTCGTCACCTACGAAAGACGAGCTACTAGTACCAACCCCGTTCATCAACATTAAGTCTCTCTCTTTCCCACATTTCAGGTTCTACTGCCTCTTGCTCCCTATTTCCATCGACCTGTATAAAATCTTCAACATATAGACAGTCTTTTGTACCGATGAAATTATTGATAATCACAAGCTTACCATCTTGAAATGATATGTTATTGAAGGCATAATGTTTATAAGAAACCTTTTTTACAATTTTTGAGATGAGTAAGTCGAAAACACAATGGATGTTACTAAGAGCATCGCGATCTGAATAACATACATGCAGAAATTGTCCACAAATAGACATTTGAATATTTGTTCTGTCCCTACAAAAAGGAATGGCTAGGATTTTTTTTTGATTACCATTTCGACGGTCAATGACCCTAAGAAAACGTACATCGGAACCTTCTTGAAGAATAAAGGCAATATGCTCATCGCTCACAATAAGCTTTTCTACCTCACTCATGCATTCAAGCTGATGCTCCACTTCAATCTTTCCAGTCAAAACATTCATCTCAACAATTTTTGAACTAACATATCCAGTCTGGTGATAGGTGATCCCAAATACTGCAGTATGCCTATGAATTTTTGTTGATAGAATCTGACAAGGATATTTTGGCAGCTCCAGATCAAAAATTTTTGTTTTTGAGGTTATTAAATCATAAACAAAGACTTTAATGGGTATATCTAACCGTAGAGAGGCAATCCCTGTAGCCACAAGATAAAAATCACCCTCCGTTAAAGAAAGGCTGCTAACCTCGCTAAATTCATCTAGCAATATTTCTGATAGCTTATTTCCCTGAATATCCCATTTGCAAAATGTAGCCGTTTGGTATTTTTTTAACATTAAAACATAAATATTAGCATTCACAACTTCAAGTGTGTAAGCCGAAGCATCAATTTCAAAGGTTCCAGTATGTTCTCCCTCAAAAAAAATATGACAATTGCGTTTTCTATTTATTGAATAATTAAACAACTTCGTCGCGACAAGGACAATTCCCTCGGTAGTTAGGGTCAGTTGATCGATGAATACACCATGGGATGGCCTGAATGGGAATGGACATGGGCAATCCCAAACTTTATGACGCGCTACAAGATCATAGAGTATAATTTTATTTAAGTCTGCTATATAGGCAACTAAGTTGTGATTTCTAGTTACTCGGTTTGCACTATTCGCTAAATCATGTTGGTAGGCAAAAAAAACATCACCTATCACATTTGAATGGACCATCTGATCAATCCTTGAACATAATGAACGGGTCGATCCCCCACTACTTCCACATGCTCTATTTAACAAGCCTGTCATGAGATTATCTGATGGCCGTACGGGATCCATATTTTTCCTTTCAATAATGAAAGATGATATTCCTTTCATAATTATGAAGCAAATCGATTTAAGGGTAGGCGCAATCCTGGTTGACACGTAATATGAGATAATTAATATTCGGTTATATAACGAAGTGAGCTCAAAAATCGGTATTTAGAGTACTTTTACAAAGGATGGCATCATGAATGGGATTGGAGCATTAAATTGCGCTCTTGCAGCTGTTGAGGAAAATACGGAACAAAACAAACTTTTCCCTTTACGGTTTTGCATCGATGCCGTCTTGAGCAATAGTAGTCAGATAGGAAGCAATCCTATCCTAGCAGCTCGTTTCAAAAAAATTTTGGAAAGGCCGGAATCGGAATCTCTCGATCAGGACAAAGTACAAAAAGTTGTAAGGCTCCTTGATGAAGGACCTTTAAAAAATACAACACGCTCTTTAGAACACCTTTTTCATCAACCTCCCCACATACAAGAAGCTTTCTCGTATAGAACGCTTTCCGGTTATAAGTTAAAAGACTTAAATCCGTTTCAAATTCTTGAAATCTGTGGTTTTGCTATCGAAAATGATGATCCGGAATTATTCAGTAAAACAGTAGAGCAGATCTGTGGAAATAGTTTTGGCATGAGACTCGTTGGTGGAAAAGTTGTTATTGATCCCATGTTGCTTCCCATTCTACTTGAAAAAACACACAGGGGTTCATTCCTCCGTCAACATTGTAAAGGTATCATTTTGAGTACCGGATTTTCGCTATCCCTCCTTGAATTCTTTCTTCCTGATTCCCTTAAAAAGCTGATAATTTTTTTACATATAGAGAGCTATGGCACCGCCTCCCAAAATCTAGAACAATCAGTACCAAAAATCTATAAAATTTTTCCCCATATTGAATACTTAGTCTTTTCGAAAGATTCTATTAAAAATGTATGTACACAACTGAAAACCGTGCAATCTCTTATACCCTCCATAAGAGGGATTATTCTCGATAGAGTGAGGTGGCAACAAGAATATTTTTCTTACTATCATAGGTTAACACAAGACGATCAACAACTCCTTAAAAAGTATTATATAACATTACACCATGCTGATATTGAAGGAGCGAATGGCAAAGAACAAGTTCGTGAAATGATGAATCTTCCCGATGAACCGATCTGGGAGAATCTTTCTACAGAATCATTGCCAATAAAAATCGATGAGGACGAAATAGATTCTGTCGAACTCAGAGATCGCCAGTTTAATAATAATCTCACTGTGTATTTCTTACCTGAAATTAGCTCGGCCGTAGATAACGGCAATGAAGCTTTACTCATGACTATATTAGACAATAGTCTTTCTACATCATCGTTTCTGGATAAAGAATTCCTATCTTGGTTATTGATAGAAGCGGAACGGTGTCTATGCGCAGGAACTCTTAGTCGAGATTTCATAAAACGTTTAATAGGAAACATTCGATCGGCCTATGGTAATAACAATCATGTAATCAAAGCGTGGTATCCCCGAGCGTGCAAGGGAGTCATAATGTCTAACACCAATGAAGTTGTCGACATGCCTTTGCTTTGTCTGAGGGCACAATCTTCCTTTGCAAACCAACTTCATATTCTCATTGAAGATGTCAATTTTTGCTTCTCAAAAGAAGTTCTTGAAGCTCTTGCGCAATGGCTAGAGTATGAAAACCTAATAACCGTTACAGATCAAAACTTTCTTGACCTTGATTTATTAGCTACTAAGCTTGGATTAAGCGATATATGGACATTCTACAACAAGAATTCATATCAAAGTTTGCAAGAAAGCCAAATTCCTACATTACTTGCGCGCCGTTCCGCGGAAGAGGCTGCACAGTTAGTCAGTCGTGCGGAAAGAGGAACGTTGAGAACAAGGGAGGAAGGTGTTTATTTAGATCCGGAAAACTTAATCAAAATCGTAAAGAATCTGTCTCCCTGGTTTAAGTACATAGAACCTCAAATAAAAGGAATGGTTTGTACCTATCGTAACGAGATCGATTATTACCTTAGTTTGCTAACCACCCCAGAAGCTCTTGAATACATTCGTAATATTTGGTTTGCTAATTTGAGCGATCTTTCTATCTGTATAAATCTCATTGAAGGCCTACCTCGTTTGGAAAAAATAATTATTTCTAATTGCCATTCGATCAAACATGTAGAATTAGCGGCGTTATCAAACATTACAAAGCCTGTAACGATTCAGATGGAGAATTTTTCGCTGCATTGCAACGAAGGCGAATCTTGGAAGGATGTGGGGATCCGTGAAGACATTTGCGTCGAATTTAAAGATGTAAAAGTTTTGATGCAAAATTCCCCCATCCCAATCGAAACCTACACAGCGGGCACTAAAGTTAGAGTAATTTGACACCACTGGATTTGGCTATTTCGTGCATAGCAGAGGGCTTTTCACTCCTTCGCCTGACAAGAATGTCGATTTTTTGATCGCCAAATACCGACCAAATAAGACCACGCATTTCTAATTTGGCTGCGACTGTTCCTTCTTCTAAATCGGTTTCTATATAGAGATCGATATCTCCACCTTTTTTATTATCATCCACACGTGATCCAAAAAGCCAAATATCAGCGTTCTCTCCAAAACTAGCTTTTGTTGCTTTTACCAAACATTCAATTTCAGGATGAGTGAGTCGCAAAGATCGCCTATTTTTTAATTAAAGGGGGGAACTCTTTTAAGGGCAAATTTAAGGTCTGTTCCATATATTTAATGACATTATCAAGGGTACCTATAAGCTTGAGGGAGAAGGAATATGCAATGTTTAAGGCTTCTGCTTTTTCTTTATCTGAATCCGGATAATCGTGCGAAAAAAGATTTCTAATATTTCTTAGTTTTTTCCAATCATCAAAAGAGTTAATAATTCCTCTTTTCACCATTTTATTAAGAGTGTCTAGATTAGAACCTGTTTCTTCCTCTTCAAGATTTAGAATAGATCGAAAAGTTTTATTTCCTAAACTATCTTGAAGGTCACAAAAGCGAACCCTAAATGCATCTAGCTTATCTAAATCATCTATTTCTAATTTTTTTAAAAACCCTTCTTCAAGGGGTATTAATTTACCAATTCTTTTATGCGATTCCAATAGGAGCTTCCCGGAGCGATAAGCTTCGTTAAAGTTGAGGATAAAAAGTTCGGCAATTTTTTTGTCATAAACCATAGTAGACTTCATTGTAAACGTTATATTGATTTCTTGTCATCTTGATTTGGGCTTGCTGTGGGGTCACAGCAAGCGCCGATTGAAGTCTTATTGCTGCAGGCGAATGAGGAGTTGCGAGTCCGTTCTTCCTTCCGGATAATGGACGAGCGCTGTCGACTCATTTTGGGTCAAATTGAATAAACCTGTTTCAAATACAGGCCAATCGCTTGAAGTAAACTTCCACACAACACGGAGAGCTTGCGAATCCACAGTACCCTCAATTTCCTCGTTTTTATTCGTTTTAGGATTGAAATAAACTCCTCCCACAATTCCCTCAGGACTTATAGCAAGGGAAAAATAATCGTTTGGAGACGTATTCGACTGATTAGGCGATGCTAATGCGAATATACCTACAGGCATCCATTGAATATCCTGATAGTTAACTTTAGAATTGTTGCGCGCAAGAACTACACCCTGATAGACGAATTCACTATACCCCGGAACAGCTATGAAATTGTTATAAGAACTGTTGTCGCTATAATAAATCACTCCATTATCGCCATAATAATAGTATCTTTGTCTTCCGCCTCTTATACGAAGCCAATTATCAATAGCGGGAACGGAAACTGGCGTCCACCAATTCATGTTATCTTTGAAATGCCATTTGTTGGAACGTTTATTATAATTATCCCAGTAAGCCTTATCAAAAACATGCGTTTGCGTTCTATTTTTTCTAAAATCATCCCTTACATTCTTCCCTTTTAAATTCCAGTCCGAGCTGTCTTTATCAAATCGCTCTTTCGTAAGGGGTTGAGGCACCAGAGGCTTTAGGTTAGGATGTTCGCCTTGATTCGACTGTTTTTCAAATTGCTGTTCGTTATTTTTCTGTTTTTCAATTTGCTGTTCGTTATTTTTTTGTTTCTCTTCTCTTCTCTGAGGTTGAAATTGTTGTTCATCTTTTTTCTGTACACCCTCTCTCTTCTGCTGTTCACGCTCCTGCATCGGTCCTTTTTCTTCAGGCTGCTTTAACGCATCTTTTTCATTTCCTTTCTTTTGCTCGTCATCTTTATCAGCGATCATCTTTTTAGATTTGCTTGCATTATCGGAGCGATCCCTTCTTTTTTCTTGCTCCTCCTGCTCGAATCTTTTTCTATCAACTTCTTTGTCTATTCTCCTTTTTTGCTCCAGATCCGATTCAACCTTTTTGTCTTCAACTTGCTGGTCAACCCTCTTCTTGTCTTGAATAGTCTCCTCAGTACGTTTCTCCTCATCTAGATCTGCGCAGAGATCCGCTCCAAATGATATGCTCAAAAATGTGAAAATATAGAGTGAATGTTTTAACATTGAATTCTTCTCCTGAATTGTTTGTAGATATAATTACTTATCCTCTAACAAACAATTCAAGACAAGAAATATTTTAACGCTTTACATCGCGAATATAATCTAGAACGATATCCGCTGTAAGCACTTGAGGGAGAATCTTGGTTTCACCATTGGGCATATAAATCACATAAAGTGGAACACCATTTCTTCCAAACTTACTCAATTCCAGGGTGATCAACGGATCATTTTTTGTCCAATCAGCCTTCATTCTGACGATTCCATTATCGTTAAACATTTCATCGACTTCGGGAACAGTCAATGAATAATGATTTGTCTGACAAATCAAGCACCATTTTGCTGTGAAATCGACAAAAACAGGAATGCCTGCGTCGAGCAGATTTTGGACTCGGGTCGGATGAAATCTAAGCCAAGTAGCCGTTTCCACCTTAGGATCGGCCATGGCAATTTCTGAGTCCATCGCGATCTCGGGTATAGGCGTACTTCTAGAAGCCTGATAAATGGTATAGCCTCCCACAGTAAGGAGCGCCAGGGCAATACCCATGCCTATCGTACGCGTTATTCGTTGATTAACCGGAGAACCCCATTTGCCATAGACCCAGCCTGCTAGGGCTAAGAATAAGAATCCTACCAACAAGGCAAATAATGCCATCCCATCTGTTTGGGCGACGAAAACCCATACGAGCCATAATACTGTAGCCAACATAACGAAGCCGAGAATTTCTTTGAATGTAATCATCCAGTTCCCCGGTTTTGGCAGGAATCGAATAAGACTCGGAAAGGCGCCAATCAGGAGGTAGGGCGATGCCATTCCAAGACCAAGGGATGTAAATATCAACATAGCCAACGGGGCAGACAAAGTGACGGCGAAACCTACGGCGGTTCCAAGAAACGGACCTGTGCAGGGTGTAGCGATTGTCGTTGCGAGAACTCCGCTAAAGAAAGAGGAAACGAGGCCCTCAGCCTTCCCTTGTTGAGCTCCTGCTTTCGATGCAATCCCTGCGCCCATCTCAAAAAGGCTAAAGAGACTTAAACTAAATAAAAAGATCACCGCAGCCAGGGCGGCCACAAAAAGGGGATCTTGAAGTTGAAAGCCCCAGCCCACGACTTGACCATAAGAGCGAAGCCATAGAATAGCGCCTGCCAAGACCCAGAAGGAAAGGACAACGCCAGCGGAAAAAGCTAGGCCGTGCTTAAAAATTAGGGATCGCTTTTGACCGGACATCTTCACAAAGCTCAAAATTTTGAAGGAAATAACCGGCAACACGCAAGGCATAAGGTTCAGAATCATCCCCCCTAAAAACGCGAGGCTAATGGCCCAAAAGAATCCACCCTCGTAGGCGTTTTTATCTATTATAATAGGTGTTGTCTTTTTCTCCATTGGAGGCGGTATAAGTGCCTTAGCATAACGAATACTTGCAGTATTCTGTGGGTGTGGAAGCGGCGTTAACGAGGAAACAGGAAGGGAAACGGTAGGATTCGCAGCGCCGGGCATGCAAGTTTTGTCATCGCATACGACCCATCGAACTTGAGCTTTCATAGGGGCAGAATCTTTCTCTATAGTGGCAGGCGGGGTAATCGTTATAAGGAGGGTAAAGTCACTGTCGTAGCCGTAAAAAGTCCCTGCCTCCGTTACAAATTTCTTTGCAACCGGCCATTCGATATCCCCGACGGTAAAATCTTTAGGGAGAATAAAGGTGACTTGCGGGGCTAAGCCGTCATCCGAATCCTTAGCATAGGCATGCCATCCTGAATCTAAGGTAAAATGAATACCCATGGTAAAGGGATGTCCTGGCTGGACAGTCATCTCCTCATTGAGGAGATTTACGGACACAGGCGAGGCAGATGCCCCTTGAAATAGGCACATGAAGAGGAGAAAAAGGCCTATTCCGAACGTCTTTAGCATACTTTTATTGACAAATTTATCCATATGAGTTATCCAATTACTTAATCAAAATTCCTATTAGAATAAACGATTATTAATTTTTTGTAAAGGATCAATCATGCAAAGTAACCCTTTTGTTTTAGCTTTTACCAGTTCTGATTTTCTAGGAAAGCTCATATTTATAGCCTTAATTGCAACTTCTATTAGTTGTTGGATTACTTTAATACATAAGACATTAATGACTAATAGGGCTAAAAAGTACTCCAGTTCCTTTGAAGCCTTCTTTATCAACCAAAGCAATAGACCCCTAGACCTCCAGAATGATTCTGTCTTTAAAAGCCAGAATCCTAATCCTTTTTATATGATTTATAAGGTTTTAAGGAAGCAAACTATCGATTTATTGAATAAAAACCACAAATTTGGACTAACTGAGGGGGAGGGATCCTATTTGACCTCAAATGACATCGATTTTCTTGAATCCCACCTTATGGTAAGCATTGCCCACGAAACAAAAGGCTTGGAAAAGAACCTGTATCTCCTATCCACCATCGTCGGTCTAGCCCCGCTTTTGGGTTTATTGGGCACCGTTTGGGGGATTTTGATCACTTTTTCGGATCTACAGACCCAGTCCGGTGGCGGGAACAGCCAGGAAATGCTAGGAGGCCTATCCCTTGCCCTAACCACGACTGTCCTTGGGCTCGTATCGGCCATCCCGGCTCTGATAGCCTACAATTACCTCAAAAACAGCGTACGTGACCTAGAAACCGAGATGGAAGGGTTCTCAACGCTCATTTTATCCTCCGTTGAACTTCAGTACCGCAAAGTGGACCTTTCATGAGAAGAAAATCTCTGCGTGCAAAAGGTTCCATAGTTGACGAACCTGCAATGAATCTCACTCCCCTCATCGACGTTGTCTTTGTGATTTTGATTATTTTTATCGTTATTGCTCCGATTTTGAATGTGGATAATGTGGATTTGGCAGGTTCATCTCCTATTCTAAATGAGAGAAACGTATCCCTAAAAGATAGCGGACCCATTTCAATACATGTGCGTGCGGATAATTCAGTTTATCTGAATAATCGTCGCATTGAATTAAATCAGCTTGCGGAGGGGTTAAGATTAGAAAAGATGAAGCACCCTGGTGTAAAGCCTCAGGTTTACCACGACAAAAAGGCCCATTTTGGAACCTATCAGTCGATAAAAAATGCTGCAGAAATTGCAGGTTTCGATGAAATGGAAATTGTTTTGAGACCGGCCTAATGCGACGCAAAAACACCTTTAAAACGATCTGCGCTTGGGTTATATCGTTCCACCTCCTGCTTATTTTTTGGTGCATTTGGACGGGAACCACCCCTCCTGTAAAAAAGATTCCTGAAAAGCTTATCGTCACGACAGTATCTGTAAAAAATAATCAGGCTATGAACTCGTCGAAACCGGCAAAAGCGCCTGAACCTATAGCCATGGCAGCGCCTATTCCACCACCACCACCCGCGCCGGAGCCAGAGCCTGTAGCGGAGCCCGAACCCGAGCCGGAACCTGAACCTGAGCCGGAGCCGATTCCTACGCCGAAGCCTAAGCCCAAACCTAAGCCCGAGGCGAAGCCTGAAGCAAAACCCAAGCCGAAGCCTCTCCCTAAAAAGGAAACAAAGCCTAAGGAGCCGCCCAAAAAAGAAACGAAGCCCGTTTGCAAAGAGCCGCCGCCGATAAAGAAGCCGGTTGTTAAAAAAACACCCCCACCGCCTGCCAAGCCTCAGGTTTCAAAAGAAGACTTAAAAAAACAGGAATTGATTGCGAAAGCTCAAGCCTTGTTTGCCCAAGCTGGTACAAATTCGAGCAAAAAGGCTACAACGGACTCGAAATTAGTCAGTCTAGGGACAATTGGCAAGTTACAAATCGATAGTCCGGGAAACATGACAGATAAAGAACGGCGCTATCAAGACATCCTAGCGTCGCACCTAAAGGATCGCTTACGCTTCCCTGACTATGGAGAAGTTAAAATCAAGCTGACCTTGGGGAGCTCCGGAAAAGTCCTTAAAGTGGAGGTGGTAAGTTCTAAGAGCGACGAAAATCGTAATTATGCAACGCGAACACTTCCGGGCATCTTATTCCCAAGCTTCGATACCTTCATCAAAGAAGACAAATACACTTTTTCCATCACCCTCAGAAATGATTAACATATACCTTTTTTACCCACTATTCAACGCGGATACGCGGGGACGCGGAGGATAAAAAAATAATTCTTTTTCCTCCGCGTCTCCGCGTTGAACAGTGGGTAGAAAAAAAACATTGCTATCAATACCCATTCCGAGTTTTGATATCCTTATTAAAACAATAAAACTATGGATAAACCCCAATGTCGAAGTTAATTTTCCTTATTCTTTTTCTCTTCCCGATAATCGCCCAGGCCGATGAAGAAATCATCGTTCAAGTCTCCACAGAAAACACACTCGTACCTATCGTAATGTCATCTTTCAAAGACGATCAATCGGGTTTCAAGAAAGAATACATTAAAAAACTCGAAGATGTCCTTCGCTTTGACCTGAATCATAATGGAATGAACACTATCGCAAATAACGGTGCCTATGCCATCGATGTCCGCATTCACGATCAAAAAATAGATGCCTCCATAAAATCCCTTCAAGGAAACGGCGGATCTTCCGCAAAAGATATCGCTCTCACTGGAAATATCAACGAAGACAGGCGCATCATCCATAAACTTGCAGACGAATTTCATAAAACGCAATTTGGTGTTCCAGGGATTGCTACAAGTCGTTTTCTATATACAAACAAAATGGAAAAAAACGGAAAATCCATATCGGAGGTGTGGGAAGCCGATTACGACGGACACAACGCCACCCAAATCACGCGTAATGGGGGATTTTGCATTACCCCTTGCTATATTCCACCTGATGCAGGACACCTCCCAGGCAGCTTTCTTTATGTCTCCTACAAAACCGGACAACCCAAAATTTATATCTCCACCCTTAATAGCGGCATCGGAAAGCGTGTCAGCTACCTCGGCGGAAACCAATTCATGCCGGCAATGACGCGCCAACGCGACCAAATGGCATTCATCAGCGACATCACAGGAAATCCTGATCTATTTGTTCTCCCTTTTGGTAAAGATGGTAGGCCAAGCGAAAAGCCACGCAAATTATATACAACTCCAAAAGGTACCCAGGGAACCCCTAGCTTTAGTCCGGACGGGAGCAAGATCGCTTTTGTATCGAATAAAGACGGTGCGCCTCGGATTTATATCATGAATGTTCCTGCTCCAGGTACCTCTCTCAAGGACATTAAGCCATTGCTCATTTCGAAAGCGTGTCAAGAAAGCACCGCGCCGGCATGGTCGCCGGATGGAACAAAAATTGCTTATTGCGCGACAGTAAAAGGGGTAAGACAGATTTGGATTTATGACATTCTCAAGAAAACTGAGAAGCAATTGACCCAAGGAAGTGGAAATAAAGAGAATCCCGCATGGGCTGCGAACAGTTTGCACCTTGTTTTCAACTCGACAGGAAATAACAACAGCGAGTTGTATCTCGTTAATCTAAAGCAACCTAAGGTTGTAAAGATTTCCTCTGGACCCGGAGAAAAACATTTTCCAAACTTTTCACCTTAATTTTTTTGATCAATTTAGTCAAATCTGATACTATGCAAATCTATTGAATTACAAAGTTGAGGTTACCATGAAAACAGTAAAATTATGCACACTCCTGATGGTCCTTCTGACTTTTACAGGATGTACTCGTTCCTCTGAAGATGTTTGGGATGATACAAAGACTGCAACCAGACACTTAGAAAAAGGAATTAAGAGTATCTGCGGCGTCCAAGACCACTCTCGCCCTGTTCACCGTCGCGAAGACTTCCTTTGCTCGGATGGCAGTTCCTACAGTCCAAGAGGTGGTGGCAATGGCAATGAGTCTGATTTCCTTACTCTGCCTGACGATCCATCGCCTACAGCGACAATGGCAAGTATTAGCCCAGGCGACCCTGGCAGCAATGTTCCGGGCGTTGAAGCTTTTCAAGATCCGCAAAATAATCCTGAACTTCGCGGGATCTTTCAGAACATCACGTTCCCTCTTAATAGCAGTTTGATTAAGGGAACGGAAAACATGGACACGATCCGTGCCATTGCTGATTATGCAAAATCGCATCAGAACCTTTATATCTTCGTTGAAGGTCACTGCGATGAAAGAGGTGCCGAAGCCTACAACTTTGCTCTAGGTTCTCGAAGAAGCAACACTGTTTCCGAAGCCCTTGTAGCTCATGGTGTAGATCCGCAAAGACTTTTTACAGTATCCTACGGAAAGGAAAGACCCCTTGTTCAAGGAAACGATGAGGAATCTCACTCCTTAAACAGACGCGCGCAATTTAAAGTCTACTGGCAGTAAAAATAAAGTATGTTACGCATTATCATTTTCGGAATCGCTTTTATTATCTCGCAAGAAGTATATGCTGCTCCAAACCAGTCGGTAAGGAGCAGTTCCTATCTCCCGGATAAAATCGATGACCTTCAGACAGAAGTTGCCAATCACACTACCGAGATCAGAATCATCGAAGAAAAAATGAAAAATCAGTTGATCATTCTTGAATCTATCCGAGACCAACTCCAAGATACGACACAGTCGCAGAAGGATATGGTCAAAAACAGTTCCGTTACATTGGAGAATCGAATCCTAGCCTTGGAATCATCCATGAAAAGCATGAGTGCAGACCTTCGTCAAATGCAAACGCATGCAAACGAAACTGCGAATGCTTTGAAGCAATACAAGCAAAAGATTGCCGAGCAAGGGGACAATATCGATACCATCCAAAAAACGCTAAAGACCTTACTTGAAGCAATGCAGGTTACAGCAACAGCCTCGACGAAGACTTATACTGTGCAATCCGGTGACAGTCTTGGAGCGATTGCAAAGAGAAATAAAACAACAGTCAAAGAAATCTTAAATCTCAACAATCTACCGAATGAGAAAATCTTTGTTGGGCAAACTCTAAAAATTCCATGAGCCGATCTAGAGCCATCGGCATCTTTGATTCGGGACTTGGCGGGCTGACTGTGATGAAACAGATCATGCACGCTCTCCCGAACGAGAATCTGATTTATTTTGGTGACACAGCTAGGGTTCCCTATGGCGAGAAAAGTCCCGAAACAATTTTGCGTTATTCTATTGAGAACACTGAATTTCTCATGGAACATCAGGTAAAGGCCATCGTTGTAGCGTGTAATACAGCTACAGCTTGCGCTCTTGATGAACTCAGCCGTAAGTTTGACGTGCCACTGATAGGGGTCATTGAGCCTGGAGTCGAAAAAGCTGTGGAGGTAAGCTCCGGGGGTAAAATTGCTGTTTTGGGAACGCGTGTCACTATCAATTCAGGGATATACCAAAGAGAGATCATGAGATGGAACCCACGCGCCACGGTTTTATCGATAGCCTGTCCTTTATTGGTTCATCTTGTGGAGGAAAATTTTATTTCGCATCCTGCAACGCGTTTGATACTGAAGGAGTATTTAAAATCACTCCACATAGAGGAGGTCGATACGGTTTTGTTGGGATGCACGCATTATCCTCTCCTGACTCATTTGATTGAAGAGGAATTGGGACCTGATAAGAATGTGATAAATTCAGCGGCGGCCTGTGCAGAAAAGCTTCGCAAATTATTAAATTTAAAGGATTTAGTTAATGATCAAAAGGGTGTCGTCTCGCACAAATTTTTTGTTTCAGACGATCCGCACAAGTTTCAGTCCATGGGAAAAGACTTCTTAGGCATGCCCATAGAAATCACCAGGGTCTCAAGAATTTAAAATTATGTTACCCAAAAATAGACAGCCTGTGCACCCCGGAGAGGTACTTTCAGAGGAGTTTTTGAAGCCCTTAAACCTCTCGCAGAAAAGCTTTGCTGAGCATTTAGGAGGAACATGGACGCAGCCAAAAGTAAATGCGATTGTTAATAGAAAAGGGGGGTAACCGAGTCTATTGCCCTTGATTTTGCTGATGTTTTCGGAACATCTCCCGAATTTTGGCTCAATCTACAAATACGTTATAATTTATGGAATGCAATGCATGGTCATAAAAAAATACGCCGTCTACCGTTGCTTAAAGCAGCATAAAAATATTCAAAGGTATATCTATTCATTAGTCCTTCCTTTCCTAATAACCCCCTAAAACTAGGGGATTTGCAATTAATTAAAGAATTTCCTATAATGAAGGTACGTAATGATCCCAACAAAGGATGTTATTATGTGGAATATTGACGAGATAATCATGAAATATTGGGAAGCCAAAGACCCTAGAGATAAGAAAAACATCGAGTTGCGTTGTTACCAAGAATTTAAAAATTCCGAATACGACCTTACCATGATCGATTATCTCAGAGAAAATGACTGCAACGACCTTGCTGATGAAATGGAGCATTTTGCTAAACTTCATCAAAAGGTCCCTCATCGGCACGAGAAACGACTCGCTGCTTAGTAATGCAGATCACGGCGTGCCGTGCGGAGGGGCGGTACGCTGCTGTCAACTCTGCAGAACTCTTCCCTTTTGCGTCGGCAAAACAAGAGTAAAGGTGGTACCTTTACCAAACTCAGATTGTACTTCTATCCTACCAAAATGCTTATTCACAATCATTTCAACTATGGAAAGACCCAGGCCCGATCCGCCGACCTTCTTCGAGCGCGCTTTATCAACCTGATAAAATCTTTGAAACACATGATTTATATCCTGTTCCGGAATTCCGATTCCTTTATCTTGAACAGCAAGTCTAATAAATCCACCTTCTTCTTCCAGAAATACTGTTACCTCAGCAGGAGAATCCGAATACTTAATTGCATTCGTCAAAAGATTCGTAATTGCCAAATCAAGTAAATTGGGATCTGCCAGCAGATTAAAATCTTTGTCAGGTGAATAATGAATTTGAATTTTTGCCTCTGGAAAAGCATCGTGGATACTTTCGACACACTTCTCTACTAAATCAAGCAAATCACAATCAAACAACCGTGTTTCAGGAATCCTCTCAATATCTGTAATGGTCAATAGATCCTTAATCAAAGTCCCCATCCTCTCGCAATTTTTAACTATTTTCGAAGTGATTTCTTCAAAAATAGTTGGATCGAGATCCGGGTTGTCATGAAGGGTTTCCGCAAATCCACGAATAATCGTAATCGGAGTTTTAAGTTCATGAGAAGCATTGGCAATAAAATCCTTCCTCATTTCGATCAACTTAAAGTGCTCGGTAGTATCATGAAGAACCAAAATCACGCCTGTGCCATCTCTGGTCGGCGCAACAACGGTATTTAAATAAGTTTTTTCTCCACCTCGCTTCAGCTCTAACATTTCGGTAATTATAATGTTTTCTTCGATACTTTTCCTGATAATCGCATAGCATCGCTCTTGTATTTCTGGGGTGAAAAATTTATTTAGAAGGTCCTTGGGTTTAACTTGTAGAAGTTTTATCGCCTGAGTATTGCAGTATTCTATCATCATTTTATGGTCCATGGCGATAACCCCTTCCACAAGAGATTCCAGGATGGCAGTTTTCTCATTTCTTTCATGTGTTAAAGATAGAATTTGATCTCGCACGCGAACGGATAAGGAGTTTAGAGTCAGGGCTAATTTTCCGAATTCATCCGTGCGTCCTTTTGGGAAAAGCTCTATTTGAGGAACAGTCGTAGTTTTTCCCTCCTGATAAGGTCGAACCGCATTGAGGATCTGTTGTATAGGTCGTGTAAGGTAATTAATCATGAACCATGACATTGTACTGAACAGTATAAGTACAAATGAAGCAGACCCAAAAACGCCAAATTCGAAATCTTCAGTGATTTTTTCCACATACTTTAGCGGGAACGCTATACGGAGAACATAGATTTTTCCATGGAAATTAAAAGATTTGGCATAATAGGCGAATTCTTGATCTAAGATTTTAGAATACTCTTCATTATATCCGGCCCCTTTTTCAAAAGCCATGTTCACTTCAGGATGGTTTACAATAAATTCAGGATCAAAAGCTTCTCCGAGGACTCTTTTAACATGGGAATCGTAGATGACTTTTTTCTCGTTAGTGATGACGGCAACGCGGAAAAAAATAATCGATTTCTGTTCCTTCAGCCCTTGCACCAGAGCATCATCATCGGGTTCGTCTCTAATTCTGTCGATTAACTCATTTGCGCGATCTTCCATCGCTACTATAGTGATATCTTTTACAGTGCCGTGTGCAAAAGGGAAAAGGAGACCAATGATGATGACAAAAACCAATAAATAAGTGGCGAGGATTTTTTGTCTGAAAGTTAACATCATCCACGTCCTTTCTGGCGGATTGTTGTAACGTCTTTAGATCTCACTGTAAGGTTCTCATGTCCGTTATCTGTGATAACGATCGTATCTTCGATACGCACCCCTCCAATATCAGGAAGATAGATTCCCGGTTCGATGGTAATGACCATTCCCGGCTTTAAAAGAACCTCATTATGAGGCGGACTATTTTTTAAAGTAGGCGCTTCATGAATTTCGAGTCCTACACCATGCCCTAAGTTATGCGTGAAGCACTCCCCGTACCCCTGCTCTGTGATATATCCGCGGGCCACTTCATCGAGTTTGCCTATAGGCATATTGGGTTTACATAGATCTAGAGCGAGCTGTTGCGCCGATTTTACAATTTCGTATATTTTTTCTATCCGCGGATCGGGCTTGCCAAAAAACACCACCCGAGTCATGTCAGAATGATAGTGCTTCCAATTGACTCCAATATCAATTAGAACCGGCCATCCCTCTTGAAGCTTGACGTTTCCTGGTCTATAATGAGGCATAGAACTGTTTGGACCAAAGGCAATAATCGGATCGAAAGCCAATCCTTTGCTCCCGCGACGCTTCCAGAAGATCTCCAATTCGATAGCCACTTCAGTTTCAGTAATTCCTTCCTTCAGCAGGCTGCATACGTAATCGTATCCTTCAGAACCCAACTTCGCAGCATCGCGGAGAATGTTGATTTCTTCGAGATCTTTGGTTAATCGAAGTTTTTCAACAGGAGCAGTCGCTGGAACGAGCTCGATATTACCTAGAAGGGCGTGGAGATCTTGATAGCTCTTATAGGAGGTTGTGTCGCTATTAAAACCTAATTTTTTGATGAACGAGAAATCTTTAGATGCGAGGAGCTCTTTGAGGATATCATTTTTGCTGAGAATGACGGGAATCGGGCTTTTTTTCGAGCATGCTTCAAAATAGCGGCTGTCGACGATGAGATGTGAACCGTGTTTATGGATGAGAACTTTTCCTGCAGAAAGTTCGATCCCCACAAGATAGTAGAGGTTGATGGGATCCTCGACAAGGAGAGCATCACATGACATATCCGCTAAGGACTTTTGAAGGTTTCTAATCCGTTGTAGATGGCATTCCATAATTTTTCTCATTTTTGAAATTGTTTTGCTATTTCTTCGAGGCTTATTTCAATCATCGTCGGTTTTCCTTGTGGGCAAAGATTAGGTTTTTCACATTTCATCAGCTGGTTTACAAGCGACTGCGCTTCCGGAAGAGAAAGCTGGGATTTTTTCGAAACACACGCTCTGCTAGCTGCCGCAGCAATGAATTTTTCTTTCTCATTTTTTATTGTATGGGATTCTTGGTATTCTTTCAAAGAATGAAGAATTTCATGAATCAAATGTGGGATATCTTCGTTGCTTAAAAACTGAGGGACTCCCTGTACAATAAAGCTATTTTGACCAAATTCTTCAATGTGAAACCCTAGAGAATGGAGCATGGTCAAATGTTCTTTCAAAAGTTCCCGCTCCATAGGCGTAACGTCCAATGTATGAGGAATCAGCAACGACTGTATTTCATTAGACTCGGAGACCTTTAGCAGCCTTTCAAAGTGGACTCTAGCGTGTGCTGAACGCTGATCTAAAAGGCGCAATCCCTGATTTCTAGAGTCTAAAACAATGTAGTCCTTTAGAGTCATGATGACACGAGGAACTTCCACCTTTTCCTCATAGGAAAATAGTTCCATAGGAAGCTCCGGGGCTTTTTCTTTGGGGGTGTCAAAAGTTTGCTGTGGTAAAGGGGGAGGATTATATGTCGGTTGAAATGAAAAAGCAGGGACCACCTTTGGAAGTTCGATAGAAGACGAAGAAAAGCTGATTCTCGTTCCTTCTAAGGCTTTGTCAATGGCCTCGGATATGAATTCTCTGAAGGTCAGATCTTGCCTCAAGCGAACTTCTTTTTTTTGGGGGTGCACGTTTACATCTATGCCGGAGCCGGGAACTGTCAAATGCAAAACATAAACGGGATGTCGATTATCCCCTAAGGATGTTCCATAACCTTCTTTAATGGCATAATTGACTTGTGGAGAAAATACCGCTCTGTGATTGATGAAGAGATGCTGCCCTGTTCTATTATGTCTTGTGAAAGTGGGTAAACCTATATATCCTTCTATTTTTAATTCTCCCTTAGAATGACTTATAGGGCATAATCCTGTAAAATATTCCGCACCCAATACTGAAATAATTCTTTCTTTCAATTCACCGCTGATATTTGTTGAGATTAGGTTTTCGTCATTATGCGTCAGAGTGAATTTTATTTCCGGGTGACTTAAAGCTTGAGCGCTCACAACTTTGAGTATTTCGGTGGCATCATAATTTGGGGAGCGCTGAAATTTCTTGCGTGCCGGAACGTTAAAGAAAAGGGATTTTACTTCCGTGGTCGTTCCCTTGCTTCTTGCCGCCCCGCTGCAGTTAATGATTTTTCCTCCGTCGACAATCACCATGGTGCCCTCATCGTCCTTTCCGGTGCTTGTGAGTATCATAAACTTAGAGATAGAAGCTATCGAAGGAATTGCCTCGCCTCTAAAACCCATTGTGAGGATTGTATGGATATCATCGATTTCTTTAAGTTTAGAGGTCGCATGGCGTTCAAGGCAAAGAATCGCATCGTCACGATTCATCCCGCAGCCGTTATCGGAAATGCGGATGAGCTGTCTTCCGCCCCCTTTTATTTCGACATTGATTTCTGTGGAACCGGCATCGATGGAATTTTCAACCAGTTCCTTAACAACGGAGGAAGGATTTTCAATAACCTCCCCGGCCGCTATTTTATTGATGGTCAGCTCGTCTAATACTCTAATTTTCGACGACATAGGATACCGATCGGAATTCGAAAAGGGTGGACATGCCGGAAACGCGTTTGCTAACGAGTTTTATTTTCTTGAGGGAATCAAAATCTAGTTTTGCTTTGCTGCTTTCCTCGAGAAAAAAAGTGCCACCGGAATTTAAAAGATTTGAACTATCTATTTCTTGGAGCAAAAGATTGCTATATCTGTCTTCATAGGGAGGATCGGCATAGATGATATCAAATTGCTTTTCCTGGCGAATAAACCTCTCCAAAGCCTGTCTAACGTCCCCTTGAAAGACTAAAGAGCGTTCTTTGAGCTCCAAAGTCTCTATATTTCTTCTGATGCAGTGAATTGCGTTTCTATCAATCTCCACAAAAGTGGCGAACTGTGCACCGCGACTTAAAGCTTCGAATCCCATCGCCCCCGAGCCGGCAAAAAGATCTAAAAAATTGGCCCCTTCAATTTCATGCTGGCAGATGTTGAAGAGAGATTCGCGAAGACGTGAAGAGGTAGGACGGGTTTTATCGCCTTTTGGAGCAAATATCGATCTATTTTTGAGCGACCCTGCGATAATTTTCAAGATTAAACTCCACGCAGCGAGTGGGTATTCTCACCATAGAATTCGATAAGCTGTTCGGCTTTTTGCCCATCACGGCGTTTCAACGCTTCATAGACTTTTAGACCTTTGGAATTATATCCCTGCTGGAAGTAGAGAACCCCTAATTTAAATAAAGTATCGTTATCGCTTGGACATAGCTGTAAAATCGCTTCATATTCTTTAATTTCTTCCTGAGGCATCCCTAAGTCATGATAACTATAAGCGAGCTGCATGTGCACCCAAGGGTCATCCGGTGCATAATCGCTGAGGATTTTAAATTCTTCGATCGCCTTCTCAGCCATATTTCGGTATTTTTCTTCGATCATCCTGGAATGTCGTTCAGAAAGTGTCCACTGCTCTCCCGAATCCTTTTCAGCCTCGCGAAACTCAAGATAAAGTCCCGTTAACATCACGTATACATTTGCTAGAGCCACGTGGACTTCGAGGCTTGTGGGCTCTGTTTTGACTAACTTGATGTGTTCCTCTGCCGCACTAAGAAATAGAAGCTCGCGCATCTTTAAAACATCTTGCCAATGCCACCAGAAGCTCCATCGTTCTACAGTAGATGTAAGGACATCCAACCATCGAGGCATGAGATAATATTTGTACTCACGCCCTCCCAGCTGGGTCGCAAACTTTGCGCAGGCATTAGCCAGGATGAGGTGATGCTCGGGAATTTCTTCTTTGTAATTGATAAGAATCTTGCAAGACTTGAGAAATTTTTCTTGTAATTCGATGAGTTGTTCTGTTTTTTGAGTTTGCAAATACAATCTTAGGACAAAGTAGGAAAATACTGTCAAAAATATAGTGGCGAGACTAAAGGCCAAGAACGAAGATTGAGCTAGGCTCGTAAAAAATAGAACAAATAAAACGCTTTCGACAATCCCGATGGATAGGTAGGTGATGTTAAAAAGGACATATCTTTTGGCGATACGGTCAAATTGAGGGA
Organism: Waddliaceae bacterium; assembly: GCA_963822595.1. Taxonomy (GTDB): domain Bacteria; phylum Chlamydiota; class Chlamydiia; order Chlamydiales; family Waddliaceae; genus CAVRUH01. Next base: position 853,631 of record CAWGIG010000001.1, read on the forward strand.
GGATGTGATCGATGATTTTGTTAAGTTGATCATTATAAAAAAGGGTATCGGAATGAAAATAAATATCATTCTCAACGCGTGTAGATGTCATATTTTCCCTCTTTTGATATACAAGAAATTATAATCTAACGATTAATAGTGTGAAAGGACAAAATATACTGAAGTGAACTCAAAAATCGGTATTTGGGGCACTTGAAAGCTCCCGCGGTTCAACGATCGCAAGTGCCCTAATATTAAACAATATAAGGGCACTTGCGATCGTTGAACCCCGGGGCTTTGAAGTGCCCGAAATACCGATTTTTGAGCTCACTTCAGTATAACTTTACAGCGCACTAAGCTGGAGCCGGTTGTGCGTAGCCCTGTTTTAGCTCTTCTTGATTGAAGAGAAGGAGGCTAGCAAAAACGATGGCAGCAGAAATATAAAAGGGCAGGGTGACCTCTTCGCCAAGGTAGTACCATCCAAAAATAGCGGCAAATAGCGGCGTTGTAAAGCCGGCAAACGATATAAATGTCGCTGTAAACCGTTTCAGTAATTTTCCATAAAGGTTGTAGCAGACAAAATTTGAAATAATAATCAGCCATAGCGAACATTCGATAAAGGGAATAGCCTCTGTTACAGGTACCGGATCCCAGTTCTCGACAAAGAAAGAATGGATAAGAGCCATGGCGCCTCCAATGAACATGCTTCCCCCATTAGCCATTAGGGGAGAGAATCCCTTGTCTTTGATCAAATGTCGCAACAAAACCCAACCGCAAACGCTGCATGACGCCGCTAGTATCACAGCGATTTCTGCCCAGGATAGGAATAAAAGATGGTGTACTTGTTCTTCTTGAGTGGATTGACTTAATAAAATAGGCAAAAAGCCCACGAAACCTAAGGCTAAACCAAACCATTTTTTTCCGTTCATTTTCTCTGAAAAAACAAAATAGGATAACAAAGCCGATAAAAAGGGTGACAAACTGTAAATAAAACAAGTTTTAAAAGAGGTCAGATACTGAAGCCCCCAAAATTCGAGAACATTCGTCAAATATATATTAAATAAAGCTAGTAGAAATAGACTTTTAAAATGCTCTTTGCGAATTAATAATTTATCTTTCTGAAAAAAATAGATATAGCCAAGCATCAAAACACCCGCGATGAACATTCTTGAACCTACAAAAAATACCGGGGATGCGTACTCGAGTCCCGTTTTTGATACGGTAAATATGGTTGCAAAAAGAGCATAAAGAAGAAATACAAGGCCCATTAATTCTTATCCTGCGTTAGGGTGTTTTGGGACATAACTACTTCATTATCAGATGGGTTTGAAAAAAAATTAAAACCAAAATACAGTATGCCAAGGATGATCAATGACAGAATAATAAACTTACGTGAGATCATGTATATGCTCCAAAAAATAAAGGATAAGTATATACTATTTCTTATTTTTTTTCAAGGACTAGATATTAAATACCTATTAATATATAGTAAATTTAGAACGAGGGGTCGAATTTTATGCAAAAACCTAGATTGCTACTAGTCGAAGATGAAGAGGATATTGCTGCACTCATTAAGCTTCAAGCTGACATTTCCGGATATTCACTCCATGTGGAAGTGGATGGGTTAAATGGACTCATTGCTATAGAAAGAGAGAAACCCGACCTCGTTATCCTCGACATCATGCTCCCTGGACAAAGCGGCTTAGACGTCTGCAGAAAAATGAAAAGCAGCCCAGCGACAAAAGACATTCCTGTCATCATGATTTCTGCAAAAACTGAAGAAATCGACCAAGTTCTTGGGTTAGAACTAGGGGCTGATGACTATGTCGCGAAGCCTTTTTCTCCTAAAGTTCTTTTCTCGAGAATCAAAGCGGTCCTTAGACGAGGAAAAGAACCTGAAACCGGACCGAAAGTGCTCAAATTTGGACCGTTTGTGTTGGACTCAGATGGATATCAATTGAGAAAAAAAGACAAAAGAATTCCTGTGACATTATCGGAATTCGGCATATTAAGGCGTCTCATATTGCACAGAGGAAAAGTACTTTCACGTAATCAGCTTCTCGATGACATTCAGAATGAAGAGGCTTACATTATTGACCGTAATATCGATGTTCACATTGCTTCCTTAAGAAAGAAATTAGGCCCCAACTTTACCGGAATCGAAACGGTCAGAGGCGTCGGCTACCGCTTCAAAGAGGAAGACTAACCCCAAAAGCGCGTTCATATTAAGTCGTCATGGACGAAATGGACAAAAAAATGGACTACATGGACGGTATGGACATCCATACCGTCCATTTTTTTGTCTAGGTCGTCCATTGATTTTTAAAAACCGTCTAAAATAGCTAAATTTATAAAATCTTAATAATTTTAATTTACAATTGTCTCAATAAAACAAACAAGGAGTAATTTTTATGATTAAGAAATTAGCATTACTATGTATTTTACCAATGTTCTTCGCAGGACAGGCGACAGCAGAGATCGTAAACGGTACACCAGATCACGTTCTACGAACAATCGAAGCGTATTACGATTTTCCGGGTGACAGACACGGGGATTTTGTAGGCGATGTAACTGTAATTCTAAACGATCAATCCGAATGGAAAGTCCACCCGGATGATACAGAAAAGTTCGCAACTTGGTACATCAATGATATCGTTCATCCAAGAGTGCGTACGTCAAGCTACTGGTTTAAAAGAGAACATAAGTTTGAGCTTTTCAACCACACACGCAGAGATACTGTAAGGGCAATGCTTGTAAAATATCCAGGAAATACAATGATTGTCGGTGGAACCCAAGACTATGAAGTCGAGAGACAGTTAAAAACTCGCCCCATGAAAGACAACAACGGTGAGATCGTTTTAGATAATAATGGTCAGAAGGTCATGGAGTCTTACTGGGATATTAAGTTTGAGCGATTGGTATTCTTTTACGATGGAAGCATTTGGTCTGTTAAAGATCATTTGAATGAATTCAAATCGGGTAAATTCGTTTATTTGAGTGCGAACAATCAAACTGATAGTATTAGCTATTTCTTCATTATCGGGTCAGAGCGCGAAGCTCTTTGGACCGATGCCGTAAGAAGATACTAGGGTTTATTGATTTCTTGCCGAGTATACTCGGCAAGAATTATATTTTAGATGCTAAGTTGTTTTGAAGTTGATTGACTTTTGAAATTAGCTCATGAGTCCGATCTGTTTTTTCCCAAGTAAAATCCTTGTCTTGCCTTCCGAAGTGCCCACCTGATGCTGTTTTCCTGTAGATGGGACGTCGGAGATCTAACATTTCAATAATTCCACGTGGAGTCAGATCAAATACTGAGGCTATCGCCTCTCCAAGAATTTCTTCACTGACTTGTCCTGTGCCAAAAGTATCCACTTTGATGGCGATGGGCGCAGCAACCCCAATAGCATAGCATATTTGTAACTCACAACGTTTTGCAAGTTTTGCCGCCACAATATTTTTAGCCACATAACGCATGGCATAGGCTGCTGAACGGTCTACCTTCGTCGGATCTTTGCCCGAAAAAGCTCCGCCACCATGACGCGCTCTTCCACCATAAGAGTCGACAATGATCTTTCTTCCCGTTAAGCCGCAATCGGCAACGGGTCCACCAATAACAAAACGACCCGTCGGATTAATATAAAACCTTGTATTTTCATCGATGAAATTCGGTGGCGCTATGCGGCAAATGAGAGCCTTCATATCCTTTGTCAATGCGTCAAGACCCATTTCTTCCGAGTGCTGTGTCGACAAAACAACGGTATGAATACGAAGGGGCTTGTGGTTTTCATCATACTCTATTGTTACTTGTGTCTTTCCATCGGGACCTAAGTAGGGAAGGATTCCTTCTTTCCTCAAACGACTAAGCTCATGTACTATTTTATGCGAAAGCATGATCGGTAGAGGCATGAATTCCGCCGTTTCATCTGTGGCATAGCCAAACATAATCCCCTGATCGCCCGCTCCTTCTTCCTTAAATAATCCTTGTCCATTGACTCCCTGAGCAATATCCGGAGACTGAGGATGAATGACGACTTCAACTTTGCAGGAAAGATGATCAAAACCTAAATGCGGTTTGGAATAACCTATATTCTTAATCGTTTCTCGGGCAATTTTCTCGTAGTCGACCTTGGCTAAAGAGGTAATTTCACCGGCTAATACAACCAGTTGATTACATACCATTGTCTCGCAGGCAACCTTAGAATTTGGATCTTGCGAAAGGCAAGCATCTAAAATCGCATCCGATATTTGATCGGCAATTTTGTCGGGATGTCCCTCTGCAACAGATTCAGAAGTAAATAAATAGTGACTCATAGCCATATATCATACGAATAAAAGAAAATATTGCAAGGCCAAAAACGCTTTACATGGATCAAACTTTAAGTTATTTTCATCATCATGAATATCATCTTCCCTTTTATGCTCGCTGTGATCTCATTGCAGGATATTAACAACCCCGAACTCCAAGAGAAAACTGTTGAAATACGCGGATTTCTCCATCAAATGCCCGATGGAGAATGGGTGCTTTCTTCGCAACCCAATGTCCGAAGCTGTTGCTCGGGCGCCACACATCAACGTCTTGTTGTCCATGGAGATATCGGCACGCCCCCTAAATACAAGGCTGTTTTGCTTCGTGGAAAATTGGTCCAAAAAGAAGACTATTGCGAGCTTAATCAAGCAGTAATTGATTTTAATTAAGAAACTTGAAATAAGGAGTGGATATGAACGTTGAAGAACTAACCACAATTGTGAGCAAATCCAACAAAAAGTTTCTTTCTGCTATGGAAGAAATGAGTCGGGTTATTGTTGGACAAAAAGAGATGATCAATCGCCTCTTCATTGCTCTCCTTTCCGATGGACATATCCTTCTTGAAGGACTCCCGGGCCTTGCCAAGACGATGGCGGTGACTTCGTTGTCCAAAGTGATTCAATGCGACTTTAAAAGAATTCAGTTTACCCCGGATCTTTTACCCGCGGACCTCATCGGCACATCCATCTATAACCCGAAAGAGGGAACGTTCTCGGTCAATAAGGGACCTATATTCACGAATATTCTGCTTGCCGACGAAATCAACAGGGCTCCCGCAAAGGTGCAGTCGGCACTCTTAGAAGTCATGCAAGAACGGCAGGTGACTATAAGCGGAAAGACATATACGACCGGCAAACCTTTCCTAGTTTTAGCAACACAGAATCCGATTGAACAAGAAGGAACCTATCCGCTTCCCGAGGCCCAAACCGATCGATTCATGATGAAAGTGAAAATTGACTATCCCTCATTCGACGAAGAAAAAGAAATCATTCACCGCATGGCAACCCTCGGAGATATTCCTACCGTTCGCCCACTGCTTTCTGCTGAGGATATTCTCGAAGCGAGAAAAATCGTTAACGACATCTACGTCGATGAAAAGGTCATCGACTACATTTTGCAGATTGTCTGTGCCACACGTAATCCCAAGGATTATAAAGTGGATATTGAAGGACTCCTCCTTTATGGTGCTTCACCAAGAGCTAGCATTGGCCTGACGATTGCGGGGAAGGCACATGCGTATCTTTCAGGAAGAGCTTTTGTCACCCCGAATGACATTAAACTTATCTGTCACGATATCCTTAGGCACCGTTTGAGAAGAACCTACGAGGCCGAAGCCGAAGAGGTTTCCCCGGACGATATCATTGACAGGATACTCGCAACCATTCCTGTACCCTAAGCTCATGCCTGAGTTATTTGATAAAATTCGAAAAATTCAGATCGTTACCAATCAATTGGCAAAGGATCTATTAGCCGGCGCGTATCATTCCGCCTTCAAAGGAAAAGGAATCGAATTCGAAGAAGTTCGAGAATATCAAGAAGGAGATGAAGTACGAAGTGTCGATTGGAATGTGACTGCACGCATGAATCACCCTTATGTAAAAGTATTTAGGGAAGAACGGGAACTCACAGTGATGCTAGTCGTTGATGTGTCGGCTTCTTCAAGATTCGGCAGTCAAAATCGGACGAAAAAAGATCTTATAGCTGAGCTAGGAGGCGTTATTGCCTTTTCGGCAATTAAAAATAACGACAAAATCGGATTGATTCTCTTTTCAGAGGAAATAGAACTTTATCTCCCCCCAAAAAAGGGACTAAGACATGTTTTAAGGGTCATTCGAGAATTACTGGTTCATAAGCCGAAAAAAATAAAAACCGATATATCCGCTGCGTTGACCTTTCTTGGAAATGTACAACAGCGAAGTACGATTTGCTTTGTGATCTCCGATTTCATCTGCGAGCTCCCTGAGCGGGAATTATTGATTACATCGCAGCATCATGATTTGATAGCTATCCAGGTTACAGATCCTTCCGAATGGGAATTTTCAAAAATGGATCTTGTTCAGGTCAGCGACTTAGAATCAGGACGAACAACAATTATCGACACCTCTAGTTCAGCAGTACGCAGAGAGCAGCGGCAAAACATGGTAGAAAGGACTCAGAATCTTCAGGAGATTATCCGGCAGATGGGAGCCGGGTTGATTCAGGTTAAAACGGACGAGGCTTATATTTATCCCCTACAAAAGTTTTTTAAATTAAGGAAGATCAGACACTGATGAAAAGAATCTTGCTGCTACTACTGATTCCTTTGCATCTATACGGAGAATATAATCCGACGATTCTTTCAGTGGATAACGAATATCCTATAGAGATCAATGCAAAAAATAAGGAAAAAATAGCAGTGGAACATCAGGATGTGGAAGGATTATTAAATTCCAAGAGATTTCCTTGGGAATATATTCTAGGACCTATTTTGTTTGGATTGCTATATTTAATTGCGCGACAGCAGCCTGAAAAGCCGGTGGATTACCTTGAAATTCAGATGAGGCAAAGGAACATTGCGAAGAACAAGGCTATGGATTTGCTAAAGAAGTTGAAGGATGAAAACTATCCTGACGACAAACGTTTTGAAGAGTTTTATAATTATCTTACATTTATTGTTCGAAAGTATATTGAGGATTACTATTCTTTACCGGCAACGACAGAAACTACCGAGGAGTTTTTACGAAATATAGCTGTCAATCCGGTATTTGATAAAAGTACCGAAGCGGACCTTGCTGAGTTCTTAAAAAGTGCGGATGTCGTCAAATTCTCAGACCACACCCCCACTGTCGCAGAATGCACACAAGCCCAAAAAACCGCAGAAAATTTTATTACTTCTGGTACATCCTCCGTTTAGATGGCGGTATGTAGCCTCTAAACACCACTTTCATTTTTCGGATGAAACGGCAATCAATCACAAGAGCATCAGGGTATCTATGTCTAATAAGGGTGGATTTTCCTGTCCCGCGAGGGCCAAGTAGAGAAAAACTCTGTTTCGGCGCCTTAAACAATCTTTTAGTATAATCCATACATTCCTACCTATCTATTGGCCAAAATATCACTTTTGCTTGGTTAAAATTATGATATTTCAAATGTCATTTTTTCAGCATTTTTGACATTTCAAATATCATAAAAGCAGAGTTTTAAAACTGCAGATCTATCAGCCAATCTCTTATCTCTTAATTACTCATAGTTTTTGGGGTTGGTTTTTGAGATGCCAAAGTCGAGGATTTCGGGTCTGATGCCCGGAAGAATCTGGCTTTGATATTGATTCTGAAATGAACTTTCTAATGTTTTCTTTTCCTCACCCTTCTTCAAGGAAGTATAGAGTGCATATCGCTGCTGCAAGATATCATTAACAGTGGCTGGATTTCCGAAAATAGCCATTAGGAGCTGCGGAGATGCCAAAAACACACGAATCTTATAATTGCCAGGGTCTAAAGTTAAAAATCCTTCAAGTGAATAATACCCCTCCGTCGAAAGATAATTCGGCTGCACTGTTACTCGACCCTCTTCATATTTAAGAATCACATTTTCTGAAGATTGAATTTTCTCTGCAATACTAACTGACCCCTTCAACATGAGTGTGAACACTTCATTCAACTCAGCATCTCCCAAATTTATCGTCGAGATTTCACATGTTTTTTTAAGTTTTTGTTTATCTGTATAACCATCGGTTGTCTTTATAATTGCGTCCAGAATCTCGGCAACGAAATTAGGCCGTTTCTCCTCCATAGCTTTATAAAAGGATTCCTCGCTATATAAGTAATAAATCAAATTTCGCGTAATCAGAGAAAGCTGTTCATAATCATTTTGATGCGCATCCCTCTCCTTTTTATCTATAAAAAGATTGAAAGCCAACTTCGCTCGCGCTTGACTTTTCTGCTGCGGGTCGTCTTCATCATCGTTAGGATTATTTGAGGTTGCCTTCGTAGTTTTATACTGCCTGATCGCTTGGTCATTAATATAGTTGCGTTCATGCTTTTCCATATATTGCTTAAATTGTGACTGAATATATCCAAAGCCACGAAAACTCTCCATACGACCGTATGTCATCAGAACTAGGAGCATCAACATTGTCGAAACGTACATCAAAATATACATAGTTACTGATCGTAGGTAATGGGTTTAGAGGTATTTGGAAGATGAAATGAATAGGTTATCAATTCTTTATTTCCATCCACTATTCTTGTTAATAACAGTTTAACTAGGGGGGGAACTTTACCAAGTTCTTTTGGCCAGCTATTTACCCAGTTGCCCGCTTGACCCGCCGGCCATCCCTTATCTTGATTTTTTACCCCTTTCTCCGGCGGAACATAAAACCTAAATTCCAAGGAATCTACATTCTCCATCAGAATTTCTTTCTTCATCGGTACAGTTTCTCCTTCTTTCCATCGCTTAGGAGTCGGCCAAGAAGCTAAAATAAATCGGCCTTTCTCATCCAAATAAAGTCTTCCTATAACATAACATGCAAATGCTTTATCTAATTTAGCTCCGTTATCAAAAGTAAAAACAAAACTTTGGCTTCCCGGTTTGAGGAGACCGCTAGCATCCGTGTCGGAAAAAATGAACAGCTCGATATCCTTATCGGTTCCGGGGGGCACTTTTGGCAAGATATTTGCGAGCCTGCTCTCGACATAAAGCATTTTGAAGGCATTATTCTCGGCGATATCCATTTTTCTGTTTATTGCCGTGACTTGATTATAAAAGAAGGAAAGAGTTGTCAAAATGACCATGCTAAGACCAATTGCGATCATTAATTCAAGCAACGTCATGGGGCGTTTTGATAATTTCTTCACTTTTCCCCCAGATCTCTGATAATGGTAATATCATAATGATATTTCAAGGTCTCTTTCTCACGATCTTCTTCGTTCTTTGAAGGATTTATAGGGGTAAATGTAAAATCCAGTTTTTTGAGATAAACCATAAAAGGTTGTTCATCGCTAGGTTTATGGATCGATTCCCCAAAAACATAAGTTCCTTTGTAAGGGAGATCTTTACTAAGATTAACTTCATGAGGTTGACCGGCATTTAGATCGCCCCACTGTATTTCGTTGGAATAAAGGCGATTTATTATATCCGCATACTGCAAATTGACTTGATGATCTAATTGAATTTTGTTGATAAAACCGCTTTGTACATTGAGGATGTAGACGAGCGGATATAACAGGGGTAAGATGCAAAGGACTAACAGTGTGAATGCGATCAATACTTCAAGAAGGAGTATATGCCTTTTACCCACTCTTTGGGGGCTTAGGCCCTTCGGGTTTAGGCTGAGGTTTTTCACTTTGTTTTTGAGACTTTTGAATCGCTTCATATTGTTTTAATTCCTCTACGGTATAAAAGGTCATCTTGTCATCATTGTTGTTTTCTTCATCTGAGAGGGCAATGGGTTTATCTGTTTCCAATACACTTTCGATAGGATGAGGGTATCCATATAAAATGATAGCGCTTTTGATTACTCCATTATCATTTGGATTTTCATGTGTAGACAGATGTATCACCCCGCGGCTCATGACTGTACCGCCTGATAAAAAGCGTATATCAATTTCACCTGGGGTAATTGGAAAATTTTGGAGATCGTCGAATTGAAAGGAGTGAATAGATGTTAGAATGATCCTTGAATGGTTTATTACAAATTGCCACTCTTTCGGAACCCCTCCTTCAACATTCAGACTAATCTCCAAGCCCTGGCCATTATCCGGTTTATGGACTTTAAATCGTACATTGCGGTCCATAATGAGCATGAGATTTTGCGCAAGGCGCAAACGCTCAACAATCAAACCGACTTCAGTATTGAATTGCTGCTCTCGCATTGCTCTTGCGACGTTAATTCCTATCACTCCCGTAAATATCACGAGGATAGTGATAACAACCATCATCTCGATAAGCGTAAAATGCCCGGTGATAGATTTTGAAGATGCTATTTTCCAAATTGGCTGTGCTTCGATTTAACGTAGTTTTCATATTTATCGGAATGCACAGTAATTGTCCCATTTTCTACATCTACAACATATTTATAGCCCCAGCCATCGTAGATGAGATCATCGGGATTTCTCACCATAGGAGACCCTTTTACAATCTGTTCCCAATTAGTGCTGATATCATCGATAAGAGCAGGCTTATCCGCCACGGCAAGACTAAGAACAGTCTCAAGCTTGTCCATACCGGCTTTTGTTTTAAAGGCTTTACCCTCATCTAGGGCGCCTGAATAGTTGTATCCGATGACACCGATGATGATAATGATCAAAGTCATCACGATCATCATTTCAATAAGTGTCACATATCTTTTTTGTTTTAAAATCAGTTGCATTATTTTTTCCTCAAGTTAATGAAAATGAACTCATATCTGTTAATGGGAGCAACACCGCTAAGAGGATGCTGCCGATTAATAATCCCATGACAATCAAAATAACGGGCTGCGCAAGAGCCAAAACTCTATTCAGAGTTCTATCGAGATGCTCTTCATACATATCTGCAATTTTATTTAGCATTTCGGTGGAAGTTCCCGATTCTTCGGAGACGGCAATCATGCGAGAAACCAGCTTAGGAATCCAACGGGAACGGCTGAGTTCGATGCTCAAAGAGCTTCCTTCCACAATTTTATTTTCTGCCACTTTTATCTCGGCTTCCATCGTTGCATTCCCCATCACTTCACGAGCGATATGAAGGGCTTCAATAATGGTTAATCCCCCTTTTTGAAGAGTTCCCATGGTGCGGCAAAAGCGTGCCATGGCGGCTTCTATCATGAGCGTCTTTATGACAGGAAGGCGCATGGCTATTTTTTCAATACGTATCCTGCCGCCCGGAGTGCGAATATAATATATGAAGTAACCAATCGCTAGGGCAAGGACCGGAAAATAGATCCACCAGTAATTTCGAAAGACGTAACTGACGTTCATGACGAATTCGGTAAAACCATTGAGTTTTCGATCGGAGAATATCCCTTGAATCGAAGGAACGACAAATCCTAGCATCACACTCACGACAACGAGCGCAAAACCACCTAAGATTGCAGGATAAATCATTGCTGTCTGTATTTCTTTTTTCAGTTTATCTTGCTTGGTCAAATAGTCGCTCAAACGGACTAAAATAATTTCTAAGGAACCCGAAGACTCACCGGCAGTGATCATCGAGCAGTACAAGCGACTGAAGGAAGAAGGAAATTCCGACATAGCTCCGGATAAAGTGCTACCGCCTTTGATTCGTTCGCAGAGGCTTAATATGATACGGTGAAAGGGCTCTTTGCGATACTGTTCTTCGAGAGCTGTAAGGCATTCATAGAGGGGCACGCCCGCACCTATGAGCTGAGAGAGTTGGATGGTGAACAACACGAGCTGTTCTCCTTTGAGATTTTCTCTTCCCGACATCGCTTTTTTCACAGTCAGCTTCGTGACCATGATACCTTGCTCGCGAAGCTTCATTTTTGCTTCGGTTTCGTTATCACCGTCCATCAAGCCTTTGATTTTTTTACCTTTGGCGTCTAATGCTTGAAAATCATAGAGTGGCATGTTTAATCCTGTTCTTCCGCCCCGCGGCAAACCCTAAGGACTTCCGTAACTGTTGAAACACCTTCTTTAACGAGGTGGGCGCCATGTTTGATAAGACTTGTCATCCCCTGTTTTAAGGCCAACTGGCGAAGGACGCCTGCATCGGGACTCTGTACAATTTGTCTTTTGATGGCATTGTCGACCGTCATGATCTCATATAGACCATGCCTTCCTTTATATCCTGAACCGAAGCAGGTATTACAACCGGCGCCTTTGAAAAGTTGGTCATTTTTTAAATCGTTTCTATTAAGACCAAGGTTCTGCAGTTCCTGATCGGAAGGTCTATAGGAAACTTTGCAATCAGAACAGATTTTTCTTACTAAGCGTTGCGCCATAACCCCAAGAATTGTAGAGGATAAGAGATAGGGTTCGATACCCATATCGACTAAACGTGTGATTGCTGATGGAGCATCGTTGGTGTGGAGAGTGCTGAATACCAAGTGGCCAGTGAGTGAAGCTTGTATGGCAATGGCTGCTGTTTCCATATCGCGGATTTCACCGATCATGATGATATCCGGGTCTTGCCTGAGAATATGTCTCAATCCTGTGGGAAAATCTAGATTAATTTTGGGTCTGACGCCAATTTGAGCTATTCCTTTGAGATTGTATTCTACAGGATCTTCAATAGTCATGATGTTTGTTTCTTCATTATACACTTGCGCAATGGCGCTGTAGAGCGTCGTTGTCTTTCCGCTTCCTGTAGGACCCGTTACAAGCACGATTCCCTCTGGCATGTCAATGAGATTGGTAAATTCTTCGTAGACGTTAGGCAACATCCCTAGACGGTCCAAACCTAGGACGACGCTACCCCGATCGAGAATTCTTAAAACAATTCTTTCTCCATAAACTACAGGAACTGTACTCACACGGAAATCGATTTCACGACGTCCCATGCGCAATTTTATGCGTCCATCTTGAGGTAATCGGCGCTCTGCAATATCCATCTTTGCCATCACTTTAACGCGGGTTAATAGCTGCTGTTGGTATTCCGGGGCGGGAGAATGTCTAATTTGTAAGACACCATCGATTCTATAGCGGACTTTAAGTCCATTTTCAAGAGGCTCAAAATGTATATCGGAGGCACCTTGTTGAATGGCTTCCGTGATGATTAAGTTCAATAGTTTAACTATGGGCGATTGTTCTCGAGTGGTGTCGAGCAAATCGTATATTTCAACTTCTTCATCTTCTCTGGACTTCCCCGCTTTTTCAAGCGATTCAATCATCTCCGATGCAGCGCCCGTTTTCTGATCATACCAATGTCCCATGGCCTGTTCAATAATCTCTTTCGAGCAATAAATCGCTTTGACATTTGTCTCAAGGATTAAACGGAGCTCTTCAAGAGGCTGCAAATTAAGCGGATCAGCAACAGCCACCCAGATAGTTCCATTATCTTCGTGGATGGGAAGAACAGAATATTTTTTTACAAAACTATAGGAAACTTTTTTTAGATGTTTACTGGAGATTTTAAATTCCGAAAGATCTGTGTAGATTGGCATCCCGAATTGTTCAGCGAGAGAACGATTAACTTCTTCGCTCCCCATCATTCCGCGACGTACGAAATCTTCGCTTCCCTCGCTCTTTTTTTCCGGGTTTGCCTCATCTGCCATTATATTCACCTTCTTCACAGATGTATCTTGGATGAGGTAAGCCAAAGAGGTTGATTAAACTTCCCATCATCAAGCGGCGTTTCTCGCATTCTAGCGCTTCATTTAAATTGGACAAGAATGCAGGTAAATCCCCGGGGCGTTTACATAAGTCAATCATACGAAGCCGATAAAAATCCTCAATAGGGTCAGAAATAATCTTCGGCGTTAGAAAAATGAACATTTCGGTATCATCACTTTCTATTTCCGTGTCACTAAAAAGCTTACCTATCCCTGGAATTTCACCAATAAAAAGGGATTTGGTCTATATGGTCCGCGGTATTTCTACGTCGAAGTCCCCCAATAATGACCGTTTGGCCATCTGGAATGCTCACTTCATTGGTGATATGCCTTCTGGTTACGTCGGGCTGTTGCGGATTTCCACCCGGAGCAATTGTATCAAAAGTGATGTCGGTTTCAAGATAAATATAATTTTCCGGATTCAAGAAAAATTCTTCTTCACTCACTATATGAATTGTTGGTGTCACAGTAATATTAATACCATACTGTGCTCGCGTAAATGAATTTTGCAAAGTAGTCGTTCCGGTTGTTGGGACTTGGTAGACCCCGGTATTAATTGAGATTTCATCATTAATTACAATGTTAGCCGGAACTTGGTTCGTTGTAACGACTGAAGGACAATTATTGATTCCAACATCCTGTTGCGACATTAAGAATTTATAGGAAATATCAAAAGATGGGATGCCAGTTTCGGACTTTACTCGACTCATCAAAAGCTGAAAAATCCCGTCTTGTCCACGGTTGTGCGCATTTAAATTTCCATAATCGTTCCAATTAATCGCAGATTGATGGGTCTGACTTGCGGAGGATCCTATTCTCAATAGATTCAACCCGTATTTATTCGTTCTTCTACAACGTCTTTCAAATAGAAGACATTCTATTTGCACTTGCCTCTTTGGAATATCTATCCTTTTCAAAAGCTCCTGCAACTTAGGAATCAAATCGATTTCAACTACCATAACGATGGAACTTGACTTCGGATCAACCAAGAAATTATTTCTGTTCTTGTTGTATTCGACTTTTTGGGGCACTCCAGGAACGGCCGGCCGTGGATTGACTATGTAGCCACCTTGTTGATAATAATTATCCTGGGGTGTGAGGAAAGTGGGCGTGGATACATTCACTTCCTTCTCAATATTAGTTTCTCTGATCATCGGGGGCGGCTCTCTTTCGCCTTCGAATCTTGGGGGTTTCTCGTAGCCCACTCGATTCTCGATCATTACCTGATAAATCTTTTCTAATAAAACAGCGATCTCTTCAGGATCTGAATGTTTAACTTTATACCAAAAAATTTCCTTTTCTCTAGCTTCACCAACTTGAGCCTCAACCTCTCTAATAATTTTCTCGGCTTTTTCAATTTCTTCTCGAGTTCCCACTAGAAAAACAGCTTGTGCCATCTTTGGAAGTGGAGTTACGCTTAATGAATTAGATATCCTTTCTTTCTTAGGCTTCTGAGGAGCTCCATTCATCGGTCTCATAGGAGGTGATGATTTTGAACCAGGATTTTGTCTTATAGGCGTCGACTTACCATTATTTATTCCTCTAGGCCCTTCGGCAGGTGCCTCGACATCTTCATCAAATTCTTGAAAGATAGACGACAATATTTTTGTCATCTCTTCAGGATCTACCCTTAAAAGAGGGACTGCTTTATATTCCAAATCCTGTTTATTAGCCGCGACAAAATCATAGACTTTTAAAAGATCCTTGACGGCGGAAACTTCACCTACAATGACGATCACTCTTCCGTATCTTTGTAAGACAGTTGCATTTGGATTGATAAATTTATCAAGGAAAAACCAAGTTCTCTTTACATCCTCAGGAGGTGGACTAAGAAGGAAGCTCACACGCGCATTGCTAGGAAAAGCTTCCAGATCTCTAGGATCATTGGTGATTAATTTTAAATCCGAAAAATCCGCTTTTAAAGGATAAAGCTCCCTTAAATAGGGGTTGATCGTCTTTATTCCCACACCATTTTGAAGAAGAATTTGCTCCAACATCTGCCCCCAAGCAGCTCTAGGAATAGGGATATTCGAATTCAAACTGACTTGAATCTGACCAATATCTATAGGGATCAAATAAACATATTCTGAAGCGCCATAATCCAGAACGATTTGTTCCAAAGTAGTTTCAGGCTGATGCCACAAGGCATATCCTTCCTCGCGTACCCCGGGCCTTGTCACCATTTCGCGCCAGCTTTCTTCTAAAATTCGAATGTTCTCTTTGATATCGTTAATTTGCAAGAGCAGTGCATGATAGGATTCTTCGGGAGCTTTTTGGAGGTACAATTCCATGACTTGTCGTTGAAGTTTGAAAAGTTCCTCATGCCGTTCTCTTAATTCATTATTGACATCGTTCAAATATTTTTGCATCTCAGGATTTAAATCGCCTACGGAACCGGATAAACCGGCTTTTTTCTGAGCAATCGTTTGTCCATGTAGATTCCCAGCGGCAAGTGCTAATACGGTTAGAAGTACTATCTTTTTCATTGATTCCGTTCTCCGGGTCGTGGGGGTGTAGTTATCATATCTTTGCCTTTTTCTTTCAATCTTTCCATTAATTTTTCCCTTAACTTCTCTGGATCTATCTCTTCATTAGATTCATGTTCATCCTCTTCCTCATCTTCTTCCAATTCCGTAACAGCAGGAAAGATTTTTTTATTTTCCTTTTTCGGTTCAGTTAAAGTTGCCCCTTGCTGCATGGGGATCTCTACCGTTTTCATTTCTGTTCGGGCCTTATTGAAGAGGGTTCCTAACAGGACTTGTTTTCCATCCCGCTTTTCCACACCATCAAAAACGAACATGGGTCCGGAAATTTTACGTTCCACATAATCGTCAATATCCTGTGCTGTTGTCAACTTTTTCCATCCTTTATCGGTCTTTATTAGCCAGTCCAAAGGACTCAATGTCATTCTTTCCTTGTTGATTTCAAAAAGAAACTGAGACCGTGTTCGCGCTCCAATAAAAACAAATTCCTTTTGTATGGTGTCCGGAACCCAAGTTTCCATGGATTTAATCAAATTGATCGATGTTTTATCTCCATCGACATCCCAAAGGTCGAGTTTCATGATTCTGTCTTCGATTTTATTGACAGTCAAAATGACATATTTTACCGAATCTTTTCCGGGCTTCACTTCTTTCCATTTTCCATCTATCCAGGCTAAGACGGTATCCGGTCCTACATAAACAGAATAGGCATTACCAGGGGTTCCAAAGTCAATTCTTTGCTTGGTGGCCATCTCTTTATATTCCTCGCCGCCATGCCTTTCCATAAACTTGTCAATCCCATACCATTTGGCACCTTGACGCGACAGAAGAGTTCCATCGATTCGGAATTCTCCAAGACGCTTGTCTTCTGTATCAGAGCGAACTTGCGACCTAGGTTTAAGGATAAATTCCGCATTAGCGGGGGGCTCATGAACGACTTCTCCGGCCTCATTACGCATCGAAGCGCTGATGGAAACATCGCCGTTGGGCATTAATTTAGCCTCAAACCATAGGGTGGTCACTGCATTACCGGGACTAAACTTATATTTAACTTTAGGGTCATTCTTATCGTACATGATATAAATAGGTTGGTTCGCAAGGGCAGAAACCGATCCTTTTACCCCCAAAAATCCAAAATTCATCTTTTGATTCGCGGGGTCGGCATCGGGGCGATCGTTTTTGCCATAGTAGATCAGATAGCGTTTTAAATCAGGAACTTGCAACGCCATGGGAGAAAATTTTAGGGTTAAAAAAGGGGGTCCTATGGCCTGATAATCTTCAGTTTTGAGGGTGAATGCTCCCTTGGGAAGTTTGGGTATTTCGGAAGCTTTTTCTACCACTTCGATGGATGAAGGTCGCATGAATTGAAACAACAAAGCGGATACAAGAAGGAGTAGAATGACCCCTACTAATGCTCCGTTGATCCAATTTAGCTTTATAGTTTGCATAGATATAAGTTTTTTACACCATTTTGCCGTATCGGGAATATACGGACAACTATTAATTAATAAAAAAATATTTGTTGCTTCGTTGTAGGTCGTGGTGTATAAAGAAAAATAAATTAACAAATGGAGTACATGCATGACCATAAATCCCCCTAACGACAATCTACCCCAAGAAAAAGAGAAGTTTAAGGAAACGAATTCATTTAAAAAGGATGAAAAAATTGAAAATATAGTTACTTACGTCAAAAATAATACTGGGGATACGGTTGCTTATGTTTTGATGTTGCTTGGTATAGTATGGATTTTTCTAAATAGTTTTTACGGTGGAATTCTCGTGGGACTTGTTGCGGGTTTTTACTATGGGACGGAAATTGTAGCGTATGTAAAACATGCGAATGAAACCATTGATCAAATGGGAATCCCCCGAGCCCTAATTCTTGGTTTGACCCTTGTTGCCTTCTTTATTTTGGCTCCCGGCATCTTTATTGGAGCAGCCATTAGCGCCGGCATCAAGCACGTCGTCAAAGGATGATCTTTTCGCGCCCGTTTCCGGGCGCAATCTCATTTAATTTTTAAAGAATTGCTATTCTAGCCTAATAAGCCACATATGTGGTAACATCTCTGTTTTATAATTTTCACAATCTACATTCCAGATAGAGTAACTTTCATAGAATAAGAAAGGTAGTCCCTCAATTGACTCAAGTTTAGCGGTGTTAATTCTTCAGGCCAACGGCCTGAAGAATAGGCGCAATCAGTTGCATGAAATAACCCTTATCGCTTAACTTATTTTCAAAGAATATCAGGATATTGCCGTGCATATAAAAATAAAAAAAGGTCTCGACATCCCCATCGCCGGAAAACCCACAGGAAAACCACAAAAATTTATGCACGGCGGCGAATCGACTCCACGAACACCCACTTTTTTAGCCCTCAATCTAGAGCCTTTCAACGATATTCATTTCAAACTCCTCACCAAAGTAGGCGACAAAGTGAAAATCGGTCAACCTTTGGTCGAAGACAAATCTATAGAAGGTAGAGCCTTTGTTTCTCCCGCCGCTGGAACCATCACCGAATTCCGCCGCGGTCTAAAAAGACGCCTCCTGGATATTGTCATTCAAGTTGACGCCGATGAACAATACTTTCCCCTAAAAACCATTGATATTTCCCACACTTCCCGAGAAGAAATTATCAATGCGTTGAAACAAGGAGGTATCTTCGCAAATATCAGATCTCGTCCTTTCAATAAATTGGCTGATCCAAGCAAAATGCCCCGAAATATTTTCGTAAAAGCAGTTGAATCCGCCCCTTTTATTCCTCCTGCAGAATTTCAAGTAGAAGGTTTTGAAAAAGAATTTGAAGTCGGCCTCGCTGCGTTGGCGAAGCTAACAAACGGAAAGGTCCATCTTGTTTACCATAAAGATTCCTCTTGCTCTGCATTCACAAATGCTGCGCATGTACAAAAACATACCGTTGAGGGTCCGCATCCGGTAAGCAACCATTCTCTGCACATCCAGGAAATCGACCCTGTACAAAACTTTGAAGATATCATTTGGACACTTAACGCGCATGATGTTGTATCAATTGGCAGCATTATCCGTTTAGGCAAAACGCACATTGAAAGAGTCATTGGCATCGGAGGCCCCGGAATTCTTCCAGAAAGAACAGGGTATTATAGAATCAGAGCAGGTTATCCTATTGAATCTCTAATCAGCAATCGGCTAGATAGAGAAGTTGTTCGCCTCGTTTCGGGGGATCCGCTCATGGGACAAAAAGTAGATCCTAAGGATTTTCTTGGATATTATCATTTTGCTTTCTGTGCGATTCCTGAAAGTTCGGGAAGGGAATTTCTTCATTTCTTCAGACTTGGTGCGGATAAATATTCCTTTAGCGGAGCTTATTTATCGGGTCATCTAGATCCAAGTAAGCGCGAATATGAGTTCACGACGAATCTTCATGGGGAAGAGAGGGCATTTATTGATGGATCTCTCTATGACAGAGTGATGCCATTGAGTTTATCAACGATGACATTGGTCAAAGCCGTGATGGCAGAGGATTATGATCGTGCTCACGAGCTGGGGCTTTTGGATGTCGACAGCGAGGATTTTGCTCTTCCCACCTTTGTATGTCCCTCGAAAATCGAGATGACCGACATCATTAAGGGAGGCCTCCAAGCCAGCGCTGCCGAGATCTTTGGTTAATTCTTGCATTTGCACTTTCTTAAATCAGGAAGTCGGTGTATCCTTAATAATTTCTAATTTTTGTTTTTTTTCATATGAAACGCGCTATAATAATATTTTTACTCTGCATCGCCTATGCTCCAAATGCCTCCGTCAGAGAAGCCGATTTACTCAACGATCTAGAAATCGTCGAAAGAGTCGACCGATGCCTCAACGCTACCATCCCCGTCACCTATAACCACCTTCTCCAAGGTGGCTACTTCAACATGCCCTCCGCTCTCATGGGAAAAGAGGGGGAAATGGGCCTAGGCTTCTCCTATGTCTCTCCCTACCACAACTACAACCTGCGCTACCAATTCTCCAGTCGTGTTGAGATTTCCGGAAATTACCGCGTCTTTCGCGGCATCCCCGATCCCATCCTTTCCCCTTCAGGATTCGGGGATCGTTCCGACAAAGGGGTCAATATCAAGTTTGCCCTTCTGACACCCAAAGAAAGCAATTACGCTCTTCCCGGGATCTCTATCGGTTTCGATGATTTTCTTGGGACGAAAAATTTCGAAAGCCGTTATGTTGTCATGACGCAAGTATTCAACAAACTCAACGCCGAAGCCAGCCTTGGCTACGGCAGACATCGAATTCATGGTTTCTTTGGCGGCTTCACCTGGTTTCCTTTTCTGAGGTACGACAATGCTCATTTTCAAAATATCGCCTTATCAGCGGAATATGATGCGACCCACTACAAAAGCGAAAAACACGAACCTCATCCTCATGGACGCGAACAGAAATCTCCGATCAACTTTGGCCTCAAATACAGGGCCTTCAACCTAATTGACCTTTCTGCAAGTTATGTTCGTGGAAAAAAAATCGCTATAGCAGCCTCAGCCTTTTACAACTTTGGCTATACTGTAGGAACGCAATGCAAAAGTGACGATCCGCTTCCCTATAGACCCCCAAAGATTAACCAACCCATTGGCCCCTTGGATTCCGATGACGATCTGGTGCAACTCCTTCTTTGTCCTTTTGAAGAACAACACTTAAGTATCGAGGAGGCTTGGCTATCCGAAGACTGTAATTGTAAAAAAACGCTTCGCCTAACGATTTCTAATAATCGCTATCGCTATGAAGAGGATATACGTAATCGCCTTAACTACCTTTTAGCGGGCACGATTCCTGCTGATATTTCTTATGTTATTGTTGCTGTCGACACTCAAGACCTTCCCATTCAAGAGTATCATTTCTCTATGGATTTTGTGCGTCTTTTTGGTGAAAAAGAAATCGGGACATATGAACTCCGCGTTCTGAGCCCTCTTTGTGATGTCACCTTTCAAGATCCTTACATAGACAAGCGACTTTATTATCGCAATAACGACCTTTACAATATCCTTCTAACCCCAAAATATGTTTCTTTTTTCGGCAGCGCCAAAGGAAAATACAAATATGCCTTAGGTGTCAATCTTCGGTTAGATGGCTTTCTCTGGAAAGATGTCTACTACAATGTATTGCTCGGGTATGATTTTTGCAAAAATCTCTATGATTTAAAAGACGTAGACAGACTCAATCCGTCTCAACTTATTAACGTTCGCACTGACATCGTCAATTATCTGAAGCAGGATGGTGTTACTGTTGACGAAGCCTATCTCCAAAAAAATTGGAACATGGGGAAGGGTTGGTTTTCAAGAGTCTCCTTTGGCTATTTTGAAATCGAATACGCGGGATTAGCTGGAGAATTTCTCTGGTATCCAACGAATTCCTGCTTTGCCTTTGGTTTTGAGGCAGCGGTGCTTCGCAAAAGAACCTATTCGGGTTTAGGATTCTCGGATGAAGTCCGAAAGCTTCATGGTTTCCGACCTTCGTATCAAAGGTTTTTGGGATCTCAAGCCTTTTTTAATACTTACTATCATTTCAATTCAGTAGATATGGATTTAGAATTCAATGCAGGGAAATTCCTTGCAAATGATGTAGGTGTGAGGACAATCCTCTCCAAAACTTATCCTAGCGGCACCATGGTAAGCATTTGGTGCACCTATACAAATGGAAACGACAAAATAAACGGACGAAGATACTACGACAAAGGCATTGCAGTGTCTATTCCTCTAGATATCTTTTATTCATACTCTTCTCAAAATCGATGGGTCTATGGCCTTTCAGCGTGGCTGCGCGATGTTGGTGTCACCGGCTGCACAGGAAAAACTCTCTACAGGCTGATTCGCGACGAAAGAAACTAGTATGGTATAGAACCCATAGACACAAATAACAGGATAATCAGGATCGCAAGCGGCAGGATGAAAAAAGGATAAGAAAAAAGATAAGAAATAAGAAAAAGAATTGTATTTTTTACATTCTTTTTTTCTTTCTTATCCTTTTTTTATCCTGCCGCTTGCGATCGTGATTATCCTGTTATATGTGTATTTGAGTCCTATACTAAATACCCATCGTCAACTGGATTCCCATGACCACTAAGGAAAAGGCGACGATAACCATGATTGCAAACTTTCCGCCGGGAAGCAACTGCTGCCCTCCTAATTTTTTCGCATAGCGTCCTCTCCATGACATCGCAGCCGGCAACAATCCAAACAAGACAACAACTCCAACTCCACCAGCATAAGACAAAGCAGTCAAAAAAATCTGCGGGTAAACGATGGCAAAAAATAACGGGGGCAATAACACTAAGACACATAAAATCACTTTGCCTCGCGGCGTTTTATCGATTTTTAACCCATCTGCAAGAAAATCGACAAAGCTCAGAGAAACACTAATAAAGGACGTTGCAATGGCAAAAAAAGCAAATGCCTGAGCAATCGTTGATACCCAAGGGTTTCCGGTGACGTCCTCAAGAACATGTGTTGCCATTTGCCCCTGATTCAAAGCTACCTGTAAACCGTTTGCCGGGACTAACCCCAGAATCAACCACTCCCAAACGATGTATGCGACAAAGGGAATCAAACTTCCAATCAAAATTGCCAATCGCAGCATTTTCACATCTCGATACAAATACGAAGCCAAGCTCGGTATAAGATTGTGATAACCGAAAGAAATAATAACCAACGGAAGAACAACGGGAGCATACAGCCAGTTTTCATACTGGAAATATTCCGCGTTCACATGAGGAGCCCCAATCACCACAAATATTCCGTAGCAAATTATCAGTCCTAACATAAAAAATCTGTTAAAGTTGTCGGCTGCTTTTATTCCCAAATATAAAATAACTCCAAGAATCATTGTGCTAAATACGTTGCATATCCAGGGGGATATAGTAAGATTCGTTCCATGCTCGATGAAATCAATAAGAAGCTCTCCGCTTCCGGAAATGTACGCAATATTCAGCGCAAAAAAGATAAATAAAAAGCCTACCCAAGCAATTGCCTGACCCACTTTTCCCAATAACTGACCCGATACCGAGATAATATTCGTCTCTTTGGAAAACCAAAGATTAACCTCTAATAGAAGGAGTCCTGTACAAACCATGTATGCCCAACCTAAGATGAACATCACAATAGAGGGGCGGAAACCAGCGACTGCCGAAACAACCGGAACGCCAAGCATTCCTGCGCCGATACAGCATCCGGCAATGAGCAATATAGCTCCTAAAACTCTTCCTAATGGGGCTTTTTGTGGGAGATCGTTCATTTTTAACCTAAAATTTTTGGAATCATGGATTTTTGCGCAGCATATGTGAGAATAAAATCAGCCCCGGCCCGCTTGATTGAAACGAGAGACTCATAAAAAATGCGATCTGCATCGACCCAACCCTTTTGCGCTGCCGCCATGACCATGGCATATTCACCGCTTACATGGTAGGCAGCTATCGGCAATTCGGTCATCTCACGAACTTTAACGATCACATCAAGATAAGGCAACGCTGGTTTGATCAAAAGTATGTCGGCGCCTTCAAATTCATCTAAGGAACACTCCATTAAAGCTTCTCGCCGATTTGCAGGGTTCATTTGATAGGTCTTTTTGTCTCCAAATTTTGGCGCGGAACTGAGAGCCTCTCTAAAGGGAGAATAAAACGCCGAAGCATATTTTGCGGCATAGGACATGATGCTTACATCTTGAAATCCTGAATGATCGAGGTGTTGCCGAATATAGCCAACGCGACCATCCATCATATCGCTGGGCGCTATTACATCAGCTCCAGCCTCGGCTGCATGGAGGGACATTCTTGCAAGTATCTGAAGGCTCGGATCGTTCAAAATACGGCCGGCATCATCAACAATTCCATCGTGACCATGATCTGTATAAGGATCCAAGGCGACATCGACCATCACACACATTTCGGGAATCTCTTTTTTCAAAGCTTTTACCGCTCTTTGGAGCAAGTTATTTTGTCGCACAGCCTCTGAACCCCACCGATCTTTTTTTTCTGGAGGGATAACAGGAAAAAGATCAACCGCGCGAACTCCCAATTGATACAAATCGATAGCTTCTTTCACTAATAGGTCTATTGAGCGCCTATAGACTCCAGGCATACTAGACACTTCGATGCTCTGATTTTCCCCATCTAAGATAAAAAGCGGGGCGACTAAATGTTTAGGTAAGAGGGTTGTTTCTTGCACGAGGGATCGAATGGCTGCGCTTTTTCGATTTCTCCTCGGACGACGTGGCAACTCTATCCCCAATTGTTCTATATCGGGTATTGTAGACATGGATTTATCCTTGTTGAAGGGAAATACTACCATAGAAACTGAAAAAGAACAAATTTTGTTTTAGTTTCATATGACCTGTGCTAAACTGTGAAAAAAATGCGAGGTGAACATGGGAAAGGTAGATCTGGGAGATAAAATTCCTAGTTTTAGAGTTAAGGATCATAAGGGGTATCCCCTTACGGACAAAGATTTATTAGGCACCCCTACAGTCATTTTCTTTTACCCCAAAGACAACACCCCTGGATGCACAAAAGAGGCTTGCGATTTCCAAAGCAACCTCAAGAAACTAAGTGCTCTCGACGTATTGGTTTTAGGCGTCAGCCCTGATTCCATTGAATCCCACCAAAAGTTCATCAAAGATCACAACCTCTTTTTCACCCTGCTGAGCGATCCCGACAGAAAAATGAGTCATAGTTTTGGAACGATAAAAGAGGGTAAATTAGAACGCTCGACCTTTGCGATCGATGTCGATGGATACATCCGCTGGATCGAAAGGCCTGTTCATGTAGAGGGACACGTCGAAAGAGTCATTGAAGCCGTTCAGAAACACTGTCCATCCGCTCTCCCAAATTTAAAAGAGCTTCAAGAGGACTATATCAAAGCTTTAAAGGAATCGAACAAAAAAATTAAACCAAAATGATCAGCGTCACAATACTGACAAAAAATAGTCAGCAGTATATCCAAGAAGTCCTTGAGGCTCTCCGATCTTTTAACGAAGTTGTCCTCTATGATACAGGATCTGTTGACGACACGATAAAAATCGCAGAAAAATTCCCTAATGTAATGGTTTTCCGCGAAAAATTCATCGGCTTTGGCCCAACGCATAATAACGCGTCGAGTGTCGCGAAAAATGACTGGATTCTGTCGATAGACAGCGACGAAGTGGTAACGCCAGAGATGGCGCAGGAAATTGCTAAGACTACATTGGATGAAAAATGTGTCTATTCCTTTCCGAGAAATAACTACTTCAATGGGAAATTCATCAAATGGTGCGGATGGTATCCTGACAGACAGTATCGACTTTACAATAGAAAAAAGACCCGTTTTTCCGAAGCCGAAGTCCATGAGGCTGTTATCGTCGAAAACATGGTTCATGTGCCCATGAAAAGCCCCTTTATTCATTATTCCTATGCCTCTATTTCTGATTTCTTACAGAAGATGCAGCTTTATTCGGATTTGTTTGCAAAGCAAAATAAGGGAAAGAAGTCTTCGTCCCTCTTAAAGGCGATTTCCCATGGATTTTTCTCTTTTTTCAAGAGCTATTTTATTAAAAAGGGTTTTCTGGGAGGCTATGAAGGCTTTGTTATTTCCACCTACAATGGCCACACAGCTTACTACAAATACCTCAAGCTCTACGAAGCCAATAGACGCCATAGCCAAAAATAACAGGATAAGCAGGATCGCAAGCGGCAGGATAAAAAAGGATAAGAAAAATGATTTAAGAAAAATATTTACTAAAGTTTTTTTCTTCTTTTTTCTTATCCTTTTTTTATCCAGCCGCTTGCGATCCTGCTTATCCTGTTAATGGGGACTATACAATCTATTTAAACCGCGACTGAACTGTGGTGCGAGTATATCACACCGATGATGTGATTCTTAAAGAGACCCGATGATATCATTCCCATATGACAATTCACAGGGATGCTTTGTCCCGATTTATTCTTCATTGTCAATTGCGATGTCGTTTCAGACTGGCTCGACAGCTTGCTTATCGATCGGTTCCAATCCTGAAGACTCTCTTCAATGATCTCTGAAAAATTCTGAATAAACTTTTCAGGGGTCCATCCCAACAAATGCTTGGCCTGATTGTTTACAAACAAAAGCCGATTATCCTTTTGCGAAAATACAAAAATAGTGCTCGAAGACTCTGCTCTAAAATTATCAAAAAGACGACGGAGATCCAAAGCATAATTATCAATATGCCACTCTTTAAATCGAGAATTCGCTGCTTCAAAATGATTCGCCCCGGTAATTTTCCCGGCAATATCCATGCATCTTTTCAACTGCAGGTTTGCATCTCCCGGAGAAGATACTAGCGAAACCGGGGGCGTCACTTGATAAATTCCGGCAGTCTCTTTTAACTGCATGCCCGCATAAGGGAGCTCCGATGAAGTTTCAGTAATTTTAACCACGGCCAACAGTGTGTTCACTTCGTAATTCAAATCATGAATTTTTCCTTCCAATTCAGTCACCTGCTCCTGACGTTTTATTAGAACATCCCTCTGACGCATGATTGTATCCTGGAATTCATTCAGCAAGGCTTCTTTTTTTATCAGATCATCCTCAGTCGCCGCCTT
The DNA here is from genome assembly GCA_963822595.1 of Waddliaceae bacterium. Classification (GTDB taxonomy): domain Bacteria; phylum Chlamydiota; class Chlamydiia; order Chlamydiales; family Waddliaceae; genus CAVRUH01. The sequence goes on from CAWGIG010000001.1 coordinate 880,217, forward strand.
ATAAGCCGCGAATTTTTCGGCGTCTTCATAAAATCGTTGCAGCTCCTCAGTCTTTTTCTCCAATTCTTTTTGAATAACCGCAATCTCTTCATCATTAGACACATGCACATATTCAGGCTCTTTTACAGGAACCTCAACTGCGCGCGGCAACGCCTCTTCCCAATTTCGTAAAAGAATAAATATAAGACCCGACCCCGCAGCCGCCTGAAGAAGCCCGAGAGACAAAATTCCCCAGCTTCTATCCAAGTTATATAGATCCATGCTATATAGACTTAGAATAATTGTTGGTATCAAATAGAGACAAACAATTACCCAGACTATATTGTGAGTGGCTTTTAGATCTTTTACCATACGTTGTTCACTTTTTCTTTGATTATACGAATCATTCCTTTAAGGAACAACCTGTTTAAACGCGGTTGGCATAGGAGATTCAAATCGCATTTTCTTTTTTGTAACGGGGTGTTCCAATTCCAAGAAAAAAGCATGCAAGCAAAGCCGCTTGATCGGATCTGTTGTGGCTCCATATTTTGGATCTCCGGCTACAGGATGTCCCGATTCCTGGCAGTGGACCCTAATCTGATTTTTTCTGCCCGTTTCAAGCCTTAGGTCTAGGAGCGAATACTTCGGCGACTCCCTCAGAACTTCGTAGTGCGTCACAGCAAGCCTCCCCTTATCAGGAATATGGGTTGTTCTAACAAAATACCCCTTATCTTCATATTGGTAGGAACTCCAAACGCCCGATTTCTCAGCCAAATGACCTTCTACAATAGCGACATAATGCCTTTCAACTTCATGTTTTTCAAAAATAACCTTTAGGCCATCGCGAGCGATATCGGATAAAGCGAAGACAATGACCCCAGAGGTATCCTGATCCAGCCTGTGCACGGGATAGACTCTTTTTGGCCTATACTTTCCTTTGAGGATCGCATGGAGGTTGTTTGTTTCGTCGAAATTGGTCGCGACGCTAAGTAAACCTCTGGGTTTATCTACGGCAATGATATGCCGATCTTCGTAAATAATACGAATTTCATCGTCGACATACTTGGGTTGTTCACCCACGACCACGGTTTGTCCGGCATGAATCACTTGATTTGCCACTTTTACAACGTTTCCGTCCACTTGGACCCTCCCCACCTTTAACCAGGATCTTAGGGTAGATTTTGAACTTTCGGGAGACAATAAGGCTAAAACCTCTATTAAAGTCATCGAATTTGATAAAATATGCTTCATAATACTCTCTTATTTTGACGAAATATCTTCATATCGCTATAATCGTAAGTCTATAAATTATAACCCCTAGAGGAATAATGGCAAAAGAAGAAACTGCAAAGAAAGCAAAAACAAAACGTCCCACAGCATTAAAAAGGGATTTACAGAACAGCAAAAAGAGACTGATGAACAAAGCATTCAAATCTCAAGTTCGCACATCAGTTCGTAATTTCGAGGCGGCCCTCCCCGGTAAAGACACCACAACGATCGCGGCAACCCTTAAAGAAATCTACAGCCTTATGGACAAGGGTGTAAAGCATGGCATCTTTAAATTGAATAAAGCAAGCCGTACAAAATCACGCCTTGCTGCCAGAGCAAAAGCTTAATTAATGAAAAACCCCCTATGGGGGTTTTCCAAAAATCTTTGACGATTAATTGGTAAATAACATATATAAAGTTGTTATTTGAATACCGTTTTATCTCCCTTTTAGAGAAAAAACGTGAAAAACAATACTTACAACCTAAGGAGATCCAATATGAGTTATCTAGAACAAGCTTTACATCATGAACCCGTCAAAGTTTTTAATTCTAAGCGTGCTAATGAAGGACTAGAATTCTTCGCATCTCGCGGAAGATTTCTTCTTGCTACCTCACAAAAAATTGTAGATATTGTTTCTACATTTTTTAAAATGGTCTTTATTGATACTTTCGCCGCAGTATTTGATTATGCTTCAGGCCGTCAAGATTTCAAAGATGGAGCAAAAGAAATTGTAACTGACTTAAAGGCACTTCCCATAGCTTTTGCTGGCATTGTTATTGGACAAAACCTTTCGAACAGACTTTGGAATCATTTTCACCCTGCTGTTAGAATTCCTGCAGTCGCTAACCCTTAATAAATATCCCTCTATGGGGCTGTTAACGATAAGTTACAGCCCTCATATACATTCAATTTTATATATGATTTACTTATTTTTATTTCTATTATTTTTCATAGACACGGCAAATTCCTCGACCCCTAAGCCGGACCTCACACTATCCATCCCCATGAGAGATGGCAAACGACTGCCCACCGATCTCTACTTTCCTTCCGATGAACCCTGGAAATATCCTTGCGTCCTCATAAGAAGTCCTTCGGGAAGAAAAAATTTATTCGCTCTCGAATATCTCTCCCTTGTAAACCACGAATATGTTGTCGCTATCCAGGACACCCGAAGCGCTCTCGATACCGAAGGAAAAACCATTCCCTTTTGGCACGATGGCTGGGGAGAACAGCAAGATGGCTACGACACCATCGAATGGCTCGCATCCAGTCCTTTCACCAACGGAAAAATCGGCACAGTAGGAATTTCAGCTTCCGGGATCAGCCAATACATGCTTGCCCCCACAGCACCACCCTCCCTAAAATGCCAGCATATCGGCGTTGCCGCACCTAGCCTCTACCACCATGCCATTTACCAAGGCGGACAGATCCAAAAAGAACTCGTCGAATCGTGGCTATCTTGGTATGCCTCCGACTCCGGCATCCATAGTTATGCAACGAATCAATTTTTTTATAATGACTTTTGGGCGAGATTCAACGCTCTCGATTTGGCTCATCAGGTCCAAGTTCCGGCAATCCATTTTGGAGGCTGGTATGATGTCTTCTTGCCGGGGACCATTGACGCCTTCGTCGCCCTCCAAAAAAATGGAGGAAACGGGGCTAAGGGAAAACAAAAACTCCTCATCGGACCTTGGACGCATCTCTGGCCTAAAGATCCTCGCTATGGAGACTTTACCGTCCCACCCGCTGGTATCACACCTCCCGTTGATCTTTCTTACATCACGTGGCTTAATTATCATCTCAAAGGGATGGAAAATGGGATTAATGAGCTCCCAGCCGTGACTTATTATGTCATGGGACCCTTTGACGGCTCGAACAGTTCGGGAAATTACTGGCGGCACGCGGAAGAATGGCCTGTTCCAAGTAAAAAAGTTTCTTATTATTTTTCTAGTGAGAATCGTCTCAGTGAAGATATCTCTAAAAAAGAGAGTGAATATACTTATTCTTACAACCCGATGCTTCCAATCCCAACCATTGGTGGCAGGAATTTGTTTATGGAGTCCGGACCCAAAGATCAAAGATCTATCGAATCACGCCCTGACGTCGTCGTTTTCACAACGGAACCTTTAACAGAAGAAATAGAAGTGACAGGGGATGTCAAAGCAAAACTTTACATTTTGCCTGATCAAAAAGATACCGATATCGTCGTTAGATTGACGGATGTCTACCCCGATGGCAAAAGTATACTAATCACTGAGGGAATTTATCGAACAGGGCTCTCAAGAGAAAACGATAAAGGATTTAGAGAAATAACTATTGATCTCGCGCCCACTAGCTTAGTATTTGCCGAGGGACATCGCATCAGGGCAACGATCTCGGGATCCAATTATCCTCGCTATGAGAGGAACCTCCAAGTGGGGCTATTGGGTTCCCATACAGGAGACTATGCTATCGTAAATAATAGGTTAAAGATTGGGCAAGAGTATCCCTCGCAAATAGTCCTTCCCATTGTGCGTAAAGGTTCGACTAAATCTTCAATTTAGCGTTCTTTAATATTTTGTGGATAAACTCTGCCCGCTTGTGGGGGACCTGTTCCAAGGCGATTTCAGGCTCCTTAAGTGAAGTCAAGAGATGCGCCCTTCTGCAGTGAAAAAAGAGGTGATTGAGTTCGGCAGCCGTTACCCCTTCAACCCATCCGAGATCGATACCTAATTTGACCAAGCTGATCTCATTGAGCGCCTCGCGCGTTTCAATGCGATAGGAGTGAATTAAAATACCAAAGGCGCGACTCACCTTATCCATGAGTTCTGCATTCTCTACGTTCTTTAATTGAGACCTAGCACTGCTTTCCTCGACGAGAAGCTTGGTCGTAAACAAACGCAATGTAGAAATAATATCTTCTTCAGAGACACCTAAGGTGTAATTGTTTTTTACAATCACGACATCGCCCACAAATTCTTCAAGATTTCCCTGAATCCCTGTGAAAGTGAGCCGATCATTGCTGAGTCGTTTCATGACTTCGCCGAATTTGTTAGTGTGTATCAGCGCAGAAGGTTGGAGGAATACAGAAAGAATAAAGCCCGTACCTGAATGAGTCGGATCGGCCGTTAAAAATCCAAAGCGCGGGGAAAAGCAATAGTTGAATTGTCTTCCTAAAGCCATTTCAATTTTGACCAGATGACTCCAAGAACTTTCCAATTCACCGCGGGTATCGATCAGTTCGAGGTGGATATGATTTTCAAGATTCATCGAAGCGAGAAAGGTTCCTCTGCTATCAACAATAAAAGCTTCGCCCGAGTGATGTTGATGGAGATTGTAAGGAGTCAGGAAGTGTTCGGCAAAAAGTTCCTTTTCCAGAGGGCTCATATCTTCAATATTTAACAAAACAGGTTCGACTAAATATTCCTCTTTCAAAAGACCTTTGCTCACTACTGAAATGATCTGTTTTCTGCGAGGAAGATCTAATTTGCCTGGAAATGAGAATTTATCCACGTTTCGATAGAGGCTTGCAGTCGAAGCGAGCCAAATGAGATTATCATTATTAATCCATGGCCTATCTTTGCCGTGGATCTCTATTGCGTCACTTCCCTTTCCCATTCTTTTTGTCATTCTCCTCAGTCAATGATTTGATTTGATCTCGCAGCCAAGCAGCCTGTTCGTAATCTTCTCTACTGAGAGTCTCACTTAGGGCTTCATTTAATGCCAGCAATCGAATTGAAGGACTTATTTCCTGCACTTCCCCCGGTCCTCTTCCGATATGAAGAGGGAGTGTTTTCCCTTGTTCTCTGATTTTTTTAGGAATTTTTAGAGCTTGGATGAGTTCCATGAGAAGGGTATCGCCGAAGACTTCGTAGCAAACGCTGCAGCCCACAGGATTACCCATCCGGATTGTTTCGAGAGTTGTCCCGCATTCGCCGCACACTAGCCCCGCAGTGCCCTCTTCGGAGAAGGAGATGATTTTCCCATCTTCGGAGGGGCCTCTTAATTTATTTTGAAGGACGGGGCAAATTTCGCACATACCCGTGTGTATCGTTTTATTGCCGACCATTTCTGTATAGTGTACCTTGATTGGCCTTTTGCACTCTGTGCATTCCAAAGGTCTATCGGGATTTTCTTCCATATTTACACCCATTCCTAATAATCGGGAGTATATGGATCGGGTGACTTTTCGGAAATGACTATTTCCACCCAAAGAGAGCCATTCCTTTTTTCACAATACGAGATGCTAAACTTTTCTGCTGAGGCACTGTACTTAGATTATAGATTTGGAGATCTCCTCGTGGTCCGACGATAAACCTTGCACCATCAAAGTGCCATGAATCAAATTCCCTATCAAGTGATAGGGCCACTGTCTCTTTTGCCAGGGTCATGTCCCAAAAAGAGATCTTATCCATGCAGTGCAAATAGATAAAGTTGTTCCAAGTTCTAAAGTGACCAAAACCTTTGTAGGTCACATCGCTAAGAAGGGTCTGATTTTTTATATCCCAAATAGTAAGTTCAAATTCACCTGGCGATTTCCCAGAAGCAATAACAAGTCTATTAGAAACTCCGATTTTGAACCAAAATAATACCCCTGCCGGCGGGGTGAACTCCTTAACAATCTTGCCCGTTTCCAGATCCCAACAAGCTAAAGTATTGGTTTTATCAGGCGAGATACTTATCAAATGATTCTGTGACATCTCAGCAAAAAGGGCGCCTAATGAGCCACTCAATTCTATCTTATGAATTAATTTTCCATTTGAAGCGCCATAGATCCATGCTTCACCATTTAATCCATATGTCTTTTCATTTATAACTACCAGATGTTCATCCGTTACAAACATTTTTTTGGAATGAGTGGCATCCCTCGGCTGCACTGTATAAAGCTGCTCCCCATTTTTAATATCGTATACACGAATTAGTCCCCAATTCATCAATACAAAAAATAGGTTACCAATCAATTTAGAATCCTTTGGTAACTCTCTTTCACATAAGCCCCCATGGATGAGTTTGATCGATTGATCGGACTTGAAATCGAAAATTTGTAAGTTGCCGAACTTAGTAAAAAACATGACTCGTGTTCCTTCTACATGAGCCATCTTACCCAAAATATTTTCGTTAAAAACACACTCATCTTTTGAAGCATCCCAAATCGATATGAAACCGTTTAACTCATTCATAGCTTTATACTTAATTATAAAATAGTTTGAGTCGATCGAACGCAATTCATGCGACTGAGAAAATTCAGTAATCTTTTTTACGAGTTTACCCGTTGACAAAGAGAAGCAACAAAGAGAAAGCATCCCCGCATCATATGCATATAACTTATCTCCAAACGTAAGGCTAGATTCAACATTGATAACATCTCCCTCTAACTTTACTGGCACTCCAAAATTACCGGGGGCCATATTGTGGCGGACCAAAAGTTGCTGTATATAAAATCCACGCCAATCGAATGCTGAAGGCATAGCAGGTAAATAACCATACTCGGAGGCAAAATTGTCCCTCCAAAGGCGCTGACATTTCTCACTCTCAATATCACCTTTGAACTGTTTGCAAACGCGCTGACATCTCCCCAAAGAAACGCCATCCAGCTTACTAAAGACGATAAGTCTAAGATCAGCTATTGGAATTGGAAACCGGTTAATTTGATTGATACTACTCGAATCCATGAACTAAAAAACCATTTAATTATTAGATAAACATTTAATGTTAAACAAAAACTTAATTTATTGCAATTTTTTTATCAATTAATACATTGGAAAAAGCTTTGATCTAAAAACCACAATTCGGTTGACATACTTTTAAAAATTTATTTATATGAATTTAACTCAAAAGAAATTTATTCTCAAGGAGGTCATATGTTAGAAGATCCAAGATTCCAATATCCCCAACCGCCTTTTCCTAAACAACCTCAGAAAGCCCCTGGTTTAGGGTCAGAAATGACTCCAAAACCTGATCATGGAGAAACCAGTTACAAAGGTAGTGGCCAATTAAAAGGTCGCAAAGCATTGATTACCGGAGGAGATTCAGGTATTGGTCGAGCGGTAGCTATTGCGTTCGCAAGAGAGGGCGCAGATGTGGCCATAGTTTATCTACCCTCTGAAGAAAAGGACGCAAAACAAGTTATTGAATTGATTGAAAAAGAGGGAAGAAAGGCCGTAGCTATTCCCGGCGATATCAAAAATGAAGACTTTTGTAATTCGCTCGTGAATACAGCTGTAAAATCTCTAGGCGGATTGGATATTCTTGTAAACAATGCAGCTAAACAAACATCGAAACCTTCCATTCTTGAAATTACGACAGAAGATTTTGATAAAACCATGAAGACGAATCTTTATTCTCTTTTTTGGATAACAAAGGCCGTCATTCCTCATCTGAAGCCCGGATCTGCAATCATTAATACAACATCGATTCAAGCGTATCAGCCATCGGATTATCTTGTTGATTATGCAATAACGAAAGCAGGGATCATGAATTTCACTAAATCCCTTTCTAAATTTTTAATCGAAAAAGGAATCAGAATCAATGGCGTAGCACCTGGTCCATTTTGGACACCTTTACAACCTAGTGGGGGACAAACGCAAGATAAATTAGAGAAATTTGGTAGCGAGGTCCCTTTGGGGCGGCCGGGGCAACCTGTTGAACTTGCGCCTGTTTTTGTTTTGCTTGCCTCCCAAAAAGGTAGTTATATTACTGGTGAAATATATGGTGTTACCGGAGGAGTAGGGATTGCTTGAATCTATGGGCCGTTTTCACGGCCCATTTTAACTACGGATTAGTTGAAATTAATTTTGTCAACAACTGGAAAAGTTCCAGCCATTGTGGCGTAGCTAGGAATCTTTATTATTTTTTCAATTTTTTCCTCTAGTTCAGAATTTTTGGTTTGCATTTTTACAACTGCAGAACCGTACATATCGATGCCGCATTTGTACGCTTCCCCTTGCCACACACGATTGAAAATGATAGTTACTTTATTACCTTCAAAGTCATAATCTTTTTGATAAGTCTGAGTTGTCTTATCTACAGTAGAATAGATAAGTTGAACGTCTTGTTTAAGAGTGTCGAGCGGTGACATTTTTTTCTCCTTTGTTATTGTTTTTGCAAATACGAACTTTCGAGCCTTATTTGGAGGCTTATATATCAATTTCAAACATAAAGATTCAATGAAATAATTTACCGAGGGTGTAACTTTTCTGGTGGTAAACATTAAACGACGCCCTAGTATGAATGCAAATATTTTTGAATATTTTGATTTGCTAATTTTGGTATTATGTACATCGAGTAAAGTGTTTATTAAAAAAAATTCTTAGTTCCCAAAAAGTTTAAGCGCGTTTTTGAACGCGACTTTCGTTACGCTGAAGGCGTTATTTATATCAGCCTATGGCATCGCCATAGGTAGATTTGAGAAATTCTTGCACGCTGAAGGCGTGAGTTATAGGGTTTCAGATGTCACTATAACTGTTCGTGTATTGGAACTTTATAAATGTATCGTGCTTTCACCTTTTACTATAACGCACGCCTTCAGCGTGCCTGAATTTTTTGCACCCCCCTATGGCGATGCCATAGGCTGATATAAATTACGCCTTCAGCGTAAGATGAATATTACACAAAAAAATGTCGGAAATCAGAGTGGAAACTTATCAGATTTTACTATCAGATTGATCGATTTATCGCACCCCAGGCTGTGCATGCATAAGCGCGTAACTAGGAAATTTAGCATTTATCCCCACGACACCTTTCACTGTGAGGCCTGACGCTAAACTTGAGTAGGGCCTTTCATTGTATGATTTGAGATTTAATTTTTTGTACGTCGGATGAGTGCTTTTCTATTCTTTCTTTCAGTTCATTGGTGTCTGCATAAGAATCTTTTAGATATTGTTCAACGCTTGCTATTAGCTCAGCGTGATGTGCCCGTTTTAAATTTGCAGTGTGGATAAGTTCTTCAACAGTATGAGGGGATTGCTTAGATAATACGGGATAATTTGAAAATTGAAACATCAGATTATCGAATTGTGGATCCTTTGAGGCATCACCGGCGTGTTGATCATCACGACTTATCTCTGTTCGATTCTCCTCTGATACACCATTTAATCGCATTTCAATTTCATCTAGTTGAATTTTCCCTTCTTTTAAAATAGCTCTTGCATCATTAAGTGCGGTTTCTAGAACAAGAAGTAAATTTTTTCTTTCCTCGATTTGTGTTTCGCATAATTGAATAAATTCATCATATGCATCCTTCAGAGGGTCGCGTTTTTTTGTAGGTTCATTTTCATCTAACGCGAACAATAAGGCTACAGCAGCTATGGTTAGGATTGTGAAGCATATACCTGCACTCAATGAAAGAGGAAATATGCTAAAGTAAACTACCGCGGGTAATGCACATAAAGTAATTCTCTGAAGGGCCAGAAAAAAAAATTTGGAAAAGGAACTTACTTTACTATTTGTATTTGACGTATCGGTAGATTCGGGAGTTTTTAGATCCTCCAACGGGGGAGTGTGAACTACTTGACTACAATCAATCATAAATTCTTTCCTTTTAAATTGATATTATTATATCAAAATTAAAATAAAAAGCAAGTTTTATAACTAATTTAAAACCTTCTTCAAAAAAAAAGATGTTATAACTTACGTTATAACATCTTTTTGTCTTATGAGTCGTATTGGACTCGAACCAATGACTCCCTCATTAAAAGTGAGGTGCTCTACCGACTGAGCTAACGACTCTTTTGACCCCAAGGGGATTCGAACCCCTGTTACCGGAATGAAAATCCGATGTCCTAGACCGGGCTAGACGATGGGGCCTGTAAAGAGGTTCCATCTTACAGAATTTTCTCTTTTTTCGCAAACACTAAATTGTGGATACCTCTTTTTCTTTTACGGCGGATAAATCATCTGCCTTCTTACAGTAGCTGTCAGTGAGTTCTTGAATTTTTTTCTCTGTACTTTTGAGAATATCTTCACTGATATCCCCGTCATTTTTTTGCTTTCTGGCAAGCTCGTTACCATCTCGACGTATATTTCGAATGCTAATCTTCGATTCCTCACGCTTCTTATGGCATAATTTTACCATTTCGGCACGCAAATTCGAGTCCATCTGAGGAATGTTAATTCGAACCACATTAGCCTCCACAATAGGTCTAAAGCCCAAACTTGAGGCTTCTATGGCTTTTCCAATGGGTCCCACATTGCTCGGATCAAAAGGTGTAATCAAAATTTGTCTTGCTTCGGGCGTAGTAATGCTTGCCAGGTCTCTCAATTTCATGAGGGATCCATAGGTGTTTACCATTATTTTATCGAGCATTCCAGGATTGGCATGGCCTGTGCGAATGGCCTTGAGTTCTTCTTTAAGGTGCTCAAGCGCGGTTTTCATTTTATCTTCGGTCTGATTGACGATATTCATTATTTTTCTCCTTAAACATGTAAGTAAATAGAATCTACGACTTTGAATTTTTCGGCAAGTATCTTTACAAAAAAAAAGCGCAGCGATCGAAATCGCTGCGCCTTTCTTTAACCAGTATTGAAACTAGTTTGCTTGGCCTACGTTCCATCGAGTAAAGGAAACGACTGAAAGAGGCTTGCCATTCTTCTTTGCTTGCGCTTCAACGAGTTGGGCTATTGTCATTGCATCATCTCTGATATACTTCTGACGGTTGAGGCAGGCTGCATCATAGAATGCATTCAGTTTGCCTTCAACAATCTTTTCTATCATATTTTCAGGCTTTCCCTGTATTTGATGTCTAACGATATCTTTTTCTCTTTCAAGAACATCGGCAGGAACATCTTTTGGGGAAACATAATCCGGAGCTGCTGCAGCAACATGCATCGCGATGTCTTTTGCTAGCTGCTCTTCATCGCCGCTACCGTCAATTTCGACCACTGTAAGGATTTTTCCACCAAGGTGAGAGTAAATACCAACGCTATGTGTTGGGCTCTTCGCATAGGTTTTGATCCTTCTAATCTGGATGTTTTCTCCGATCGCTTGAACAATAGTCGCACGGTATTCGTCGATAGTGAGGCTTTTATCCTTTGAATACTTCTGTTTAAGGAACTCTTCAAGGGATTTAGGGTGAGTTGCAGCAACGTCTTCAGCGATGTTTTTTAGAAAGTCCTGAAAACGGTCATTTCTAACAACAAAGTCTGTTTCGGCGTTGACTTCAACAATGGCAAAGGTGTTGCCATTCTGTGAAGAGACAATCATCCCTTCTTTAGTCTCACGACCTTCTTTTTTAACTGCAGAAGCCATTCCCGACTTACGGAGGTTTTCGATGGCTTTTTCAATATCGCCACCTGATTCCTCGAGAGCTTCCTTGCACTTTCCCATACCCACGCCTGTTCTATCGCGAAGGTCTTTAATCATTTGTGCAGTGATCGCCATTAGTCTTCCTCCTTAATAGAGGAGCCTGGACGCTTTTTCGAATGAACTTCTTCTTCTTCACCATCAGACTCTCTATCTTCCTTAATAGCGAGTACTTTCATCTCGTTTTTCTGTCGATAATTGCATTTGAAAGAGACTGAAGAATAACTTTAATGCTCTTCAGAGCATCATCGTTACAAGCGATAACGTGTTGAATAGGATCAGGATCGCAGTTAGTATCGACGAGAGCCATAACCGGAATGCCCAATTTATTAGCTTCGGCAACGGCTAAGTGTTCTTTACTAGGATCAACGATAATAACCAATCCCGGGGGTTTGCTCATAGAACGGATACCGGATAAGTTCTTATCCAATTTAATTTGATCTTTAGAAAGGAGAGACATTTCTTTCTTTTTAAGGCCTTCTCCGCCTGAAGCGATTTTTTTTTCGATGCGCTCCAATTTTTTCACGGATTGACGGATGGTTGTTAAGTTGGTGAGAGCATCCGCCTAACCATCTTTCGCAAACATAAAATTCGCCGCATTCTTCTGCAAGTTCGCGAACAACAGCTTTCGCTTGTTTTTTTGTTCCGACGAAAAGAATGGATTTATGTTTGGAGACGAGATCGCTAACGACTTCTACTGCGTCGCGGATTTGTTGCAGAGTTTTTGCGAGGTCGATGATATATAAACCGTTGCGTTCCTCAAAAATGAATCGTCTTCATTTTTGGGTTCCATCGGCGCGTTTGGTGTCCAAAATGTGCGCCGGCTTCTAGGAGATCTTTAATCCTTATGCTGAGTTCAACTTCTTGTGTTGCCAAGCCTTGTCCCTCTTTTTTGTTGACTACGGCATCCCACACTTAATGGTGAGATTTCGGTCTTGGTTAAAAATATTTACTGATCTACTGAAATAAAACATAGCGCCTGATCAGAATCGAACTGACACTCGTAGCTTGGAAGGCTACTGTTCTACCATTGAACTACAGGCGCGAAGAGTAGATGATTATCCTAAAAAGCCCTATTAATTGCAATTGTGTTTTTTTCTTTTGCAAAAAAAATCACAGCCGATGATAAATCCACTCCACCGGAGCTTCCCCATTATAAGGAAGATACCCATGAAAAGGCCTCGGATCACTATCAAACACTAAAGGCAAAAAATACCTGTCCCCAGGCCACATCGGAAGGGCGTCCATGGACTCAATATCGACCCATTCCAGGTCGCCTTCGGGGGATTTTTCATTCGGCGTCCCTTTAAATTCCTCTATTATAAAGACAAAACCGAGCCAATTTTCGTTTTTTGGACCGAATCCGGTCCAGTTTATGGTGCCCCGGAGGTGCATTTTGACCACTTCTATGCCGGCTTCCTCGAGGATTTCCCGTTTCATGCAGGCGGCGACGTCTTCATTCATGTCCATTTTGCCTCCGAGGCCGTTATATTTGCCGATTTGATCATCATCGTGTCTGGCGTTACGATGGACCATTAAAACCTGCTTTTTATTCGGGCTGAGGATATAGCCAAGAGTGCCTACGATAGGAGTATAGCGCATAATTAACCTATGATTAGTGTGGGAAGGGATATCCTATGGACTTATCTGCAATAAGTCAAGGTATTTACTGCTAAAAATGGGGTAAAAAAGAAAAGACTGTTCAAGAATCCGCTAAAGTGTGTATAATGATAGTATCTCAAGGATCTATTTTGGATCTTAGAGGTTATTATGAATCTTAAAGCCCTGATCATTTTTACATTAAGCTTATTTGTGAGTCTTGAGTGGAAGAGTGTAGGGGAAGAGTAAAGGAAAAAAATGAAATTATTCGTTGGAAGTCTTCCATTCGACTTCACAGATAAAAGTCTTCAAGACTTGTTCGAACCGCATGGTACTGTAATTAGCGCAAAAATTATTCTTGATCGCGAAACTGGTCGTTCAAGAGGTTTTGGCTTCGTAGAAATGTCAAGCGAAGGAGAAGCTACAAAAGCTATCCAAGCATTGAATGAATCAAGCCAAGGTGGCCGTACAATCGTTGTAAAAAAAGCACATGACAGAGAAGAGCGTCCTACTCGTAGTTCGGGTCCTCGTCGTGACAGCAACGAGCGTAATTCAAGATACTAGTATCGTTCAGGTTCTGAGCAATATTATTAGAGAGGCGGAAATTTTTCCGCCTCTTTTTTTTTGTGATTGGGTTTCTAGAAACAAATAACAGGATAAGCAGGATCGCAAGCGACAGGATAAAAAAAGGATTAAGAAATAAGAAAAGATTTGTTATTTTTTTAATTTCTTTTTCTCCTTTCTTATCCTTTTTTTATCCTGCCGCTTGCGATCCTGCTTATCCTGTTATTTGTGTCTATGAGACCATCCAGCCATTAATACTTTCCACGACACTACGTATCTCCGATGGCAAATTGCCTTTGGCCACCAACGAGGATCGATACCTTTCCCACCCCTTTTGGAGTTCATCAAAACTCGTTTCATTGAAATCGATCGGCAAACGCAAAGGCGTCCTTCTATGACTGAATACCGCTTCAATCGCCATTTTAGCTTCTTCAGGGTTGAGAGCACCTTTTTCATTCACCATACTGTATAAATCATGAAAATCCTTCATCCGGCTATTCTCTTTGCCGAGATAAACAACTGTTTCCAATTTCTCTGCAAAAACAAATTCCATCGGATAGCAGGCAAGAGAGATCTCTTTCTCGAATAAGGGTCCTTTAGAGTTTGCCAACAAAAGAACTTCCTTCTCCTCTCCTTTTACATGATCTCCGAAGCCGAGATCGATGAATAACGAGAATCGATTTTGGAAAAAATGGGAGTCGACACGGACCTGTGCCCCCGGATAATTGACGTGAAAATGATTTAGGGGCTCAACTTTTACATTTTTAAAGACAAAGCCATCATTGATATCGCAAGCGATGATTTCTTCGATGACTTTCTGTAGGGTATTTGCATCTCTTTCGAGGTTTTCTATGGAGAAATCGAGATCTTTTGTTTCCCGTCCAATATTGAGGTATTTTGCTAGGAGAGTCCCTCCTTTTAGAACGAAATTGCTCCGATATTTAGAATTGCATAAGCGCGCGAGGAATCGATCCGAGACTACATTGTGCCAAATAACAGCAGGGGTCAGATTGCGTTCTTTGGCGATAAGCTGCAGTCGCTTTTTAAATTCATTCTCTAGAAGTGATGTCATGTTGTAAACGCCTTTATGTAGGGGGTGATATTTACCCGTAATGATTTTGCATAGCTTGAAAGTTTAGGTAAATCAGGTTTTTGTGCTTCCGAAGATTTTATATACATTTGAAGAGCCTTGATTGCTATTTCATCACTAAGGTATCGAAAGGCATCGATGACCGTTCTTTCGCGATCGAAAATTTTCATTTCGTGTTTTCCGACGAGAACTGTCGTCACGCCTAAAGTTGTATTTCTCATTCTGACGATGCGCGTATGGGGTCTCTTTGGACATTTGTCCTCATTCGGAACGGCAATCCAATATTCGCGCATAATCTGGTCCGTAAGACCATAATAGCAAAGCGCTGAAATTAAACAGACTATCCCGCGTGAAATACTTCCCGCCGTAATCACTAGATCTTCAATTTCGAAATCTATCCCTGTATCCGGCGCGCGATAAACCCCACGACTATATTTTTCAAGAATACCCAGCTTGCAAAAATGAGAAAGCATTCTGGGAGGAACACCTAATTCCTGCGCTTCGTGGGCTTTAAAAAATCCTTTTTCTAAAAGCGCCTCGATTTCACTTTTATACTTTGTTTTTTCCATACTGTACATGTAACAAAAGCACTCATTTATTGTCAATGAGTGCTTTTGTTACATATTATACATCTTCTTTTTCGTGGATTTCCCAGGTGCTAACCAGCCAAGGTTTATGGTCGAGAGGGATAAGCCGCGTCTTATTCCTATCTGTAGTGCCCAAATCTATCTGTCCAGTTACCGGATTGTAAAAGGCGCAGAAGTAAAGGTTTTCGTCCTCTAGATTCCAATTGGTGTCGAATCCAAGGATGGCAGGATTTGCTAATTTTTCAAATAGATCCGGGGGTAATGCATCGATCAAAAGAGAGGTGACCATTTTTTCAATAGCGTCTTGGTCCACTCCTGTTTTTTCTTTTAATACTTGCACTAGCTTCTGACAGAAACCGACAACGGTTTTTTCAGAGATTGCGAGCTGCTTCGGCAAATAATTGAAAAGACGTTCGATCATTTTATCCTTTGTGGATTCAGGGATTTTGGAGTTAGCCACAATTTCTCCAGGTGAAACTAAGGCGCGGCGGATAGCGTCTTCAGGCGCCAAGGGGCTTTTTACCAAGGGACCAAATGATGGATTTGTCGGAATGAATGAAAAGGCATGCACTCCCCAAACATCTGTGAGAAATAGCGCATTCGGATCATCCGAATTGAGCTTCTTTCCTTCCTTGACAGCAAAACTAAATAAATCGAGAGCATTTTTGGGTAGTATATGGCTGGCGGGAAGATCCTTTGTCGACTGAGTATAAACCTGCAAAAGGAGATGCGGATCGTCTCCAATTTTTGATACCCAAGGTGTCAACTTAAGATCTTTCCAGTGACCCAAGGGATCATTTATTTTATTCGAGTCATCAAAATTATAAAGAACAAGTTGCATAAACTTATTTCCGTTCTGCACAAAGGCTCGTACCTTATCCAGCGTTTTAATGTAAGCTGGTTGATCCGTTTTAGAACTCACCTTACTTAAAGTCTCTTCGGTGACATTAAGACTGCTTAAAATAACTCCGCGAAAAGCATCGGGATTATCACATCTCTTATAGTCCTGATAAAGAACGAAGCCCCCTTCGCTTGATGAGCCATCCTCTGCAACCTTGTCTAATTCGAGAGTCGAATCGTACTCGAGAACAATACTCCTATTGAAAACATCCAAAAAGGTTTGTTTCACAGTCTTATTATCCAAAACTTCCTTTAGAGATTTTTCAAGACTACCTAAAATGAGAGAGCGCATATAACTTTGTTTGGATGGTTCTGCCATTCCTGCCAATACTTTCTCCCACATTCTCATGAGGCAGCAATTTGTTTGAGCGGAGAAACCGATGAGTCCTATTTTTTTATCTTTATTTAACTTCGTCGCTAATTCAGTAATGAGATCTTCGGGGGTAATGTTTAAGGACTCTGATTGGGATTCCTTAATATAATCCGTGATAACACTGTCTAAAGATGCGCGATCTATACCCATCAACTGACACGCCTGAAAGATTCCCGGAATATCCAAGACATGCGCATTTTTGTTTTCGAAGACAATTTCACCTTTCCCATTCAATTTAAAGGCCTTTTTAAGATCTTCGTCCGCGATGTCCATTATAAAAGGAAATTCCTTAGTTTCCCCTTCGACCTTCCGCACAAGCATTCCTGTGTAGATTATTTGCTGGAGATCTCGCAGGTAAAAATCAATCCTTTCCCTTTCGATTTGGACCCCTACAGAAGTGGCAAAGCACGATCCAACCGGTCCTTGTCTAATGTGACTCAATAGAGCTGTTAAAGCAGCTTTTTTAGCTATGACTGCAGCCAATGGTTCTTGCGTAAATAGATTCAGAGTCGATCTGATGACAAAATCGGTCTCCGCAGGAATATTCTTTGGAAGGTCGATTTGATTAAATTTTACCAGAAGATCGGGTTTATCCTTCAAATGATTCAACACCCTTACAATATCTTCTTCGTATTCAAGGAGACCCTCTTTATTAAAGAAATTCTCTATGATATCATCAATAATTCCGAGATTAAGAGCTCCGCTTTGAGTCACCAAAAGGTCGGCTATGATACGCGGCAACTGGACTTCGCGGGCGATTTTAGCATCCTGTAGCCCAAGTTGAAATGCATGCAAGTAATTTTCTAAATCTTTCTTGATCGTATCCCATTCCACATGACTCTGAAATTGAACTTTTACAGGGAGATTAAGGATAGCTTTCTAGCGCTAAGGGCTTTTTATTTGAGAGATAAATGATTCTGGCGATGGATTTTTTCGTATCATCGATCAAATGTTGAATTTCCTCTAAGGGAGAAAGTTTGTGTTGCATTTCTGCGATTTTCTTTTGTCTTTCGCTTAGCAGACCATTGCAGTAATGACTAATTTTATCATTTTTGTCGAATTCTCGAGTCAGAAGCATCCTTTCAGGAATAAAAGCGGCTATAGGTTGCCTAAAAATCATCGGGGAAATTGTTGTGCACGGAACATTTTCAAAAACACCCTTAACCGCATTGTAAACGTGATCTATCTTTTTGGGCGGGGTTGCAATTTGAGTCTCGGTATGACCATAATTCCATAATAATCGAGAAATATAATGCATGACTGACCTCCTATGGTGGTATAGGTTGGGTTATACAAAGAAGACCTAATTTCCGCAATCTCATTTCTGATTCTCAACACCATAGTCACAAATAACAGGATAAGCAGGATCGCAAGCGGCAGGATAAAAAAAGGATAAAAAAAGAAAATAAAAGATAAGAAATGAAAAAGAATTTTTATTTTTTCATTTCTTTTTCTTTTTTTTATCCTTTTTTATCCTGCCGCTTGCGATCCTGCTTATCCTGTTATTTGTGTCTATGAGTTCTACATTGAAGACTTGTAAAATATTGACCTTTTCATTACATTGTCTCTAATTTAAATAACTCATTTGGGAGAAATTATATGATTTCATCTGTAAGTGCTGCATCCACAGAACAAAAATACTTAAACGTCACCTGGGATGATTTCAACCAGAGAATATTACAATTAACCCTAAAAGTTACAAAATCTAACTGGGAACCCGACCAGATTGTTTGCATTGGAAGAGGAGGAATGTACTTGGGGGATGCATTATCGAGGCTTTTTAAAAAGCCTTTAGGCGTTGTCATGTGCAGTTCCTATGCTGGGGAAAACGAAATGCACAAGGGAAAATTAAATATTGCTGAACATATTTCAATCACAACAAAATTATCCGGTAAGGTCTTACTTGTAGACGATCTTGTGGATACCGGCGGAACCCTCGCCGCATTGTTACAAAACATCCAAGAAAATCATCCTGGAGTCACAGAAATCAAAACGGCAGTAATTTTCAAAAAAACTTTTTCAAAATTCAGTCCTGACTATTACCAAGATCTTGTCGAAAAAGGTGTATGGATTTACCTTCCCAATGAAGTTTTTGATCAAGTGGATATAAAGAGTATTCCAAATAATCTATTAAGAAACTTCTCTGAGTCTTCTTTAGTGGATTTGTCCGAACAAATATTGGGAAGCCTCCCCGAAAATCCTACTCAGAAACTTCCAGCGAATACACTTCCGAATCTAGCTCTTAATTTGCTATACACTAAGTAATCGTTTTTTGAACCCCAGGAATTTTTTGTCATTTTTTCATGATTTCATGAGGGCTCAAGCCAGGCTCGTGACAGCCCAGGCAGAGCGAAGCGCAATGTCATCAAAAATAATGGTCTTTCATTTCATCGGGGCTCAAGCCAGGCTCGTGACTAGGCAGAGCGAAGCGCAATGTCATCAACTTAAGGAATAGTTTATCATTTCATGAGGGCTGAAAGCCTGCCTTTTGATAGCCCAGGCAGAGCGAAGCGAAGGCCTGGGAGAAGGTTTGAAAAAAATGAAAAAGCCCTGCAAGGGCGACTCATCCATTTTTGCATAGATGTAATTTCACCGAAATGAGTCGCCCTTTCAGGGCTCTGACTTTTTTTTATCGACGTCAACCCAGGCCTTCGCTTCGCTCTGCCTGGGCTATCAAAAGGCAGGCTTTCAGCCCTCATGAAATAACAAAATATTCTTTAAGTTGATGACATTGCGCTTCGCTCTGCCTGGGCTACCAAAAGACTGCCTTTCAGCCCTCATGAAATGATAAACTATTCTTTAAGTTGATAACATTTATTTATCAAGCATGTCAAAGTTGAACGATTTCCATCTTTATCGCTATCGGAAAATATACATTAGATACAAAATGAAAATCACATCTTTAGCAGCCTCATTGGACAAAAGCTCATCCACCACTTGTAGCCCAATCCTTGAAACTTGTTTAACTTTCCTTTCCCACGAAATTGGTAAGTTAGGATCAATCGGCACATTACAGCTGGGACATTTTAGATTTGTCTCAGCCCATACTTCAATACACTTTAGGTGGATAGGATGTAAATTCCCGGTTCCAGAATGCGCAACTACGGACCCTTGATTTAAAGGTTCATTGCATCTACAACAGTCATCGGTATTATTCTGATCAACATCATAATAAGTATATGTACAAGGGTTCATAAAAACCTATACCTTTGATTTAAATATCTTTTTAACCTTTGCTTGATCCACTTTTTTATCTACAGGAAGCTCTAATAAAAGAATATCACCATTTTCCAAGGGAATTGTCGGCAAAGAACTCCCCGGCTCTTTGGAAAGATCATCAACCGCACCACTCAATTTAAGATTTAATGCGTTCATAGCAGCATGATGCGATACAATAATAATCGTTTTATTTGGATAAGCATTAACGACATCTTGCAAAGAAGCTAGGTACCTATCTGCAACTTCGCTATAACTTTCTCCGGTACTTAATTTTGGATGCGTGTATTTATCTTTTGCTGATAATTTGTTCCAATTTCTCACTTCATTATCGAATTTTTCGTCTTTTGGCTTTCCTTCCCAATCGCCTTGTCCCATTTCTGTGAAGCCATCATAATCTTCCTTGGCGCGACTTACTTTTTGTCGAACTAACTGTTCCAATATAAGTTCAGCTGTATCATGTGCACGTTTTGCTGTTGATGATACAACCTCAATAGAAGCCTCTTTCGGGAATAAAATGTTTAGCTTTTTACCAAGGGCCGTTGCTTGAATCTCCCCTTTATCACTTAAAGGAATGTCCAAACCTTTTCCGGAGGTATACTTTATTCCGTTTGCATCAGCTACGTTAAACGCACTTTCACCATGGCGGACTAAATATATCCTCGTTGTATTTGAATCACTTGTCCTTAATTCTTGAACTTTATCTAGGGGTGTTTCAATAAGTTCTGCAAATAAATTTGCAGAACTTATTGTGATAAGGATACATAAAAAAATACTATTTCGTAGCTTCATATCTTTATTTTGTAAGCATTTCAACGAGTTGAAGACGATTGCCATCTTTATCGCTAAAAGTTTGCAACTTTACGTGTCCGGGAATTTCCATGATATCCCCAATCATCTTCGCCCCTTTGGCGATCATATCCTTTTTTGTAGCGTTGATATCCGCAACTGTGAGTGTCACAACAGCATTTGTGCCCGGTTGAATCCCTTCAGCCTCATTTTTTGCACTGATGCCAAGCGTCATCCCGCTTTTTTGCCCCACTAATTCAGCCCAACCAAACTCATCATTCTGAGTCTGCACCTTCAGACCAACGACTTCTGTATAATATTTAAGGGCTGCCTTATAATCATCAACAACAATCCAGGCTAAACCTATAGATTCAATACTCATTTGAAATACTCCTAATTTTATTCGTTATTCAGCTTCTTCGAACATCCCTTAGGCCCCACATGAAATATCCAAGGACCAATCCAACGATAAATAAGGCCGGTACATCCCCATATAGGTGTCCAAAATGATTTGGATAGACAATAGCCTGCACACCCATAATGGCGCCATGGACAAAACTTGACCAAACAGTAAACCATATGAGGCTCTGATTATCCAAGGGGTCCTTAGAAGCTATGATCAAGAATACACCAAGAGTTGCATAAACTCCAAGAATCATCTGGAAATATTCGGATTGTCCCACATGCCACGTCCAGCCAGAAGGCCAATAAATCGACATAGGATAAATTCCGAAGAGAAAAACTAAACCAAATACAAACAATGAAATTTTCAAATATTTTAATCTATCTAACGTTGTCATATTATTCTCCGAAATCAGGATATTTGATCCTTTCTTAGCATAAATTTTTAGAACAAGTCAATGAATTATAGATAATATTTGGCTATAGCCTTTTGCATGTTTAAAGCAAATTGGTTAATAATATTGCATTTCACATGAATTTCGTGGTGTAAGTCCGCCCAAGGTAATATCTTGGGATCTGAGACATGGTTAAGCATCTCTTCCAAATTTTTCCCATTAATTGTAACTGAAGTTATCAAAGCAATCCGTCTAGACAATTTGATAATTATTAAAATATTTTTGTTATTTCGAGGGATTGTATTGATTAAAGTTTTTTTGATGAGCATAAACCAGTTCATCTGCATGAGAGCCCCTCTGAGACAATAAATGGCATGAAGGCGAAGAGGTGACAAATTACGTTCCGTCGGCACACATTCATCATATAAAAGTCCGGGACCGGGTATAATAAATAATGCTCCAAGCATCATTTCTCGAAGAGATCTTTTAGACTTTTCTCCGCTAATCCTATATTTATAAAAGGATAATTCACGCGTCAGATCTGATTTAGTGCGAGCGCCGCGTCTTAGATGAATCTCTTCGTTTAATTTATAGAGAACTGTAGTAGAAAGACCTGAAATGCAATGAACCAACGCAATAGGAGCACCTATCACGGGCACATACTCTATATTTCGAAGCCAATAGCTAGCTGTATCTTGCCATCGTCTGTTAAGATCCACTTTTGGAGCCATCTTACGAATTGCTTTGATGACATTAAACAGATCGATTTGTTCCGAAGATTTTTGGACAATGACTCTAACTGCTTTGCTCGTATTAAAAAGAGAAATTTCATCTTCGATGCTACAATAAGAAAGTATATTGCGAAATGCTACTAAAGGAATAGCCTCGAACTTCATGTATGTTACCTCTTCCATAGAGGGTAATGGTGTGTATGGAAAAGATTCTGTGGATATTCCTAAACTCATCAGTTACGGCCTTTTATTATAAAAGTATCGAGAATATCGTTCCCTTGAGATAATTTTCAAGCATATAATATTTGCACTTTTTAGGAGCGAGATGTATCCTGTTTTTAACTTTTATAAGGCCTTTTATGACAAACATCCTTATGACCGAGTTAATCCGACGACTTGTTTTTTTAGTATGAATTTAATCAGAATTTCAATATACTGTTAACTAAAAAACAAACAATAAGAAGTAACTATGAATGTTAATTTATCACCACAAACAATTGAAGATCCAAAATTTTGGCAAGCCATCGAGAAAAAAAATTCTGGTTGGAAACCACTTCCTGAAACAGAGTGGGACAAAACCTCAATAGCTAATCAAAATGATTTAACACCCTCAGGTAGCGTTAGAAAATTGTTCCAAGATTTTCCATTGGAACCCGGAACTGTCATTGATATAGGTTGCGGCGCAGGTCCTGAAACTATTTTCCTTTTAAAACAGAAGTGGAACGTCATTGCATTGGACACCAATCAAAGGGCTTTGGATATTTTAAAAGCGAATGTGCAAAAAACATGTGGAAATTTAAGTCCATCCCTCCAAATAGTCAATCAATCCATGGAAACTTATCCCTTTGCAACAAAAGTAAGAGTGGCCTTTGCACAGGCAACACTTCCGTTCTGCAATCCCAAAAAATTCAAAGATGTTTGGAATAGACTTGTTGACAGTATTGAGCCGGAAGGTGTTCTTTACTGTGACTTTTATATGAAGAAGGCACCAGGCGTTATAGTATTGGATCTTGCGCAAGTTCAAAAACTGATGGAAACAAGTTTTGACAATTGTCAAATTGTTGAAGCGGAATGCCCTCCATTTCAAAGGATCATATATGCAATTGGTCAACGTAAAAAAGCTATAAATAATGATAACAAGATTGAATCCGTTCCAACCCAAGTGAATGAAGTGGAGAGTGTCATTCGGGAAATATCAACTCTTATAGATTCCAAAGATTCTGACAGCGCACAATTTCTAAGTACCATTCAAGAGCGAAACTTTAATTTGTTGTTAAGACAATCTTCTAAATCTCCTAAACACATAGATTTGTTAAGGTGTTTATTGAAAAATCGTTTGTTACTTAATATCGATATCCAAGCAAAAGGAAAAACATCGGGAACTGCACTGGACGTTGCCACGAAATTTAAAAATCAAGTTGCAATAGATCTATTAGGTAAGATTAACTAAAAACAATCACAAGATTATCTTCTCGGAAAAAACCCTTGTTAAGATACTTTCTGCAGATTCCTTAGATGAATGGGGACAAGAATAATGCGCAGGATGATGATGCGTTCCTATGTTTGCCTTTGATACAGCCTTTATGAGGATATCAATGGATGAAGCATCCAAAAAAAGACGAAATTCTCTTCCATTGGAAAGATATATTTTACAAGCATGTTCGCAGCATCCATTTTTTTTCCGACAACCCAATCCTATATCAAATTTTATTACCATGTCAGGTGTAACTCTTGGATCAAAAGACATTTTTTTCTCCCATGTTGATATTCGTCATATTTTGATGATATGACAATTATTATCATCCGAGATTTTATCTCAACTGGAAAATTTAGGGTTTGGGCTTGGGAGCTAATGAAGCGACTTGTTCAAGAATATCTTCCAAAGTGTATTTTCCTTGGGCGATTTCTTTGATATAAGGACTAAACATTTTATAGCAGACGTGAAGATTCCCTAAGACCTGCAAAAGCAGCAAGGAATCGATTCCTTTTTTATTAATAAACCACATGTACCTATAGAGGATCTTATTGTTAAGCTCATCGAGTTCAAAACCGGGACAATGGATCATGCGATTAAAAAAGTGAAGCGCGCTTGAAACTTGATTAAAGGTATCAGGTGTTACATTCACATCAAGAACATACTGGAACTGAATCATAAGCAAAGCATCTTGTGTGGGAGTCTCTTGAACAGATGGAAGATATTCTGTGATTTCCATCACACCTTCTTGGCCCTCATCCATATTTCCCAAAGCTACTAGAAGACGATCATTCAAGATTTCGCCCTTAGCCTTTTCCAGCTTGCTGGGTTTATCGTTCTCTTTTAATAAACGCTGAAGAAATAAAAGCAGGTTTTCCATAATCTATTAGCTTGTTAAAAGTTTAGGCTCCCTCATATATTGCTGTGTCTTAATGAAATTAACAAAGGCCCCCTCATCCATGACGAAGAATTCTTTAAGTAGCTTCCTTACGGCTTCTGGGTCTTTACCAATCTTATCTTGCAGAATATCGATATTAATTCCAAGCTGCTTTTCCATTAAATTTCGCGTCTCTGGGCTAAGCAGCTCTAAATCACAGGTTGTCAAAAGCTCGTTAAAGGTTTTCAAAGTGTCAAAAACAGCAGGATCCTGTAAATCTGCCTGATCGGCAAAATCTTTCCATTCTATTTTCTCTAATCGTTGGGATAATTCATCTGCCCTCTTTTTCCATACTTCCGACTGAAGTTGAACTTTTTCTAATGTTTCATCAGCTTTACCAACATCTGCGCCTCGTATATCTTTTACCTCAGGAAGACCTTCAACCTTTACTTTTATGCCTTTAACATTGAGATATCTTCCAATTCTTTCTTTCTGAATCGAAAGCGCCTCTCTAACTTGAAAGTATTTAAGAAATAGGTATTGACCTTTCACCAGCGCACGGGAAACTTCAGGTCTTTCTTTTAGAGATTGAATAAATCCGGCTCCGCTCAATCCTAACGCTAATACAGTTGTTCCCACACCCAAAATCACGACAATTAATGCAGCTGCCCCAATAGGAGTAGCGACTATGCCAACAATTAATAAGGCCAGAACGATGGCAAAAACAACGGTTGCTGCTGTGAAATTTGTTCCCGTTACAATTTTTTGCATTTTCAGGAATTTGGCATCAATCTCATGTTTCTTTTGTACCATTTGGGACAGAGAGTTCTTGATGGTAGAATCCAAAACCGCATGGTAATCAACATAATGATTCAAAAGAGATGTGTCGTCAAGATTCTTAACAGAATCTCCGATATGTTTTGTTATAAATTCGGTTCTTTCAAGATTTTGTTGAGGGTACATAAGTAGCATATTAAATTGCGCATCAGTAATGTCTTTTTCAGTCCCTAATATTTTTTTTATCTCATTTTTTAAAGCTGTAATAACTTCGGGAGAATTCTCTAATGTTCTCCATTGATTGAGGAAATACTCAAAATCATCTTTTTTTACTGCTATAATTTTTTCTCTAACTTTTTGTTTGAAAGATGGGTCATCGCTTAATCGCACTTGGAAATCAGCCAATAGCTCTTCCTTTCTCGCATTACGTTTTTGTACTAATGATTTAAATTTTTCAACGTTCTCATAAATTGGGGCTCGAGAGATATCAATATATATGTTAAAAAGAGAAGTTTCATCTAAATTTTTGATCTTTGCACGCACGGCATCTTTAAGGGCAACACGAAAATCATCACTCAGTTTAAAAAGATATTCTGCTTCATCTAAAGGAAGCGAAATTCCTAACGTCCTTTCAACGCTATCTATAAAATCTACCCGGCCCTTATTATTATCTAAATAGACGTTTAAAAGATCAGTATTTTTTAAAAAATCCCTACGCTGTTCTAGGAGTTTTTGAAGGTCAATTGCTTCATCTTCAGTTATCGAAATTCCTAATTCCTTTTGAACGGACTTTTTAAAGTCATGTAGGTACATATTTTTATCTAAATAGGTGGTTAAAAGATCAGTTTTGTCTCTAGTTTTGTCTAAAAGAGTTTTTTCATCCTCCCCTAAGTTATTATAGAACTTTTCAAGCACGAAATCCTTCAGGGAATCGCCAAAATCCTTACGCTGTTTTAAAAGCTTATCTGCTTCATCGTCAGTAATGGAAATTCCTAATTCCTTCTCAACGCAACCTTTAAAATCCTCGGGTAAAGTTTTATTTAAAATTGTCTTTAGATCTCCCCCTTTTCTTTCCGAGATAGCTTCTATAATTCCCGATTTTGAAGAAGGTGTGGTGAACTGAGAGCGTAAATCTTGCAATTTGGTTTCACGCTCTTCAATCTTATTAACATTTAATGACTGAACTTCCTTATTGAACGCACTGGACCATTCGCTATGCAATTCTAACTTTTTATGGGCATAATAAAAGAGGACTCCCCCAACTACCACATCCAATCCTTTAAGTGTGTGGCTAACAGCGGTCGTAGCAGGCGCAACCACCGCAGAGAACGCGGAATTCGGAACTTTATCCATGAAAGATAAAAAATAAGATGCTGACTGAAACACTGTTCGGACTGACTTCATTCCCAGCATGACAGCCTCAGTATCTAATTGATCAAGTTCGAAGTTAATTTTCTTTTCAGCTTCATCTAGATTAGCACGTTGTAAGTCACTTAAATCTGAGAGCGGTATATCTCCTACCTTGCCATCCCTTCTTATTTTTTGGATTTCTTTTAATACATCCATTAAAATACTTACCTTAATGAACAAAGAGACCGTCCCCGTCACTACAGACAGAGTGTCGGCACCAAGTTTAATACCATCAACGACTGAACCCATTTTCTCAACAATTTCTTTAGATAAAAGCGATTTGTCCATTTCCAGCTTTTTCATGACATCCTGATAGATACCCGTGACTCCAACTGCTGCATCTGCTCCGCCATTTAAAACAGCATCTGCAACAACATCTCGAATGATTGAAGCTATAAACTCGGTCTTCTTAACATAGTCCGTATCAGCTTGAATGCTTTGTAATTCCTTTGGGTCTTCCTTGTCCTTCTGAGTGCTTTCTAATCCCTCCATACCTCGCTGGATTGATGAAAAACCCTCCTCTATCTCTACATCTGTTGGAGTTTGTGATCGACCATTTAATGGTTTGGAATCCGAACTCTCCTTTCCAGAAGGAAGACGATTTAACAAGGGTGATTTTTCAGTTTTTCCAGTGGATACGGTGGGTGGAACGGCATTATTATCAACGGCATTATTATCATTAACAAGCCAACTTTTTTTTACAGGTCCTTGTCCCGACAGTTCTGGTCCCGACAATGCCGACATAAAGTACCCCCTTATTTTTAATTATAATTTACTTTCTTAACGTTATTATTATACTACAATTTAAATAAAAAAGTAAAAATATGGGGGTAAAATTTACAAGAAATTAACAATTCGGATCGAATT
This sequence comes from Waddliaceae bacterium, assembly GCA_963822595.1. GTDB lineage: Bacteria > Chlamydiota > Chlamydiia > Chlamydiales > Waddliaceae > CAVRUH01. Next base: position 907,796 of record CAWGIG010000001.1, read on the forward strand.
TTAAACAAAATCTTATGAATTTGATCAGTTTTGGCTAGGAATTCATTGAAATCATTGATTTTAGGGGCTAATAATGACTTTGCCTGCAGTCATCTCTTTTTGGTACTTGAGAAGCTCACTAGGTGCCTCCTGAAGACTAACTACCTTACGGACAGTGGTTTTCAATACGCCTTTTCCCATAAGTTGTTGTAAATGAGAGCTTGCTTTGTAAAGGCTCCAGAAATTTTGTTCATTTATCCAATTTGAAAGCATAAACCCTTCCAATTTTTTGTTTTCTGCTATCAAATTTAGCGTTCCGATACCCTCGCAAGGCTCCATAGAGAGGGTTCCATAGACGACAACCGTCGAATTTTTGGGAAGGGCATTAAACAGGGTCCCTGTCATTTGTCCCGCCACTGCATCAAAAGCTATTGTCGCTTTCAAATCATGAGTATACTCTCTTAAAAGATCCAAAAATTGAGGGCTCTCTGAATTAAGAATAAATTTAGCTCCAAGTTTCAGGAAGAGGTCCTCTTGTTCCGCTCTTCTGACGATATTGATAATGGGTATATTTGCTTCTACTGCCAAAGCAAAGAGAACCCTTCCCAGTTGACTGGCAGCTGCTGTCTGAACGATGGCAGCATGACCTTCTTTCTTGGCCTTTTCAAACATTCCATATGCTGAGAGAGGATTGATTAATAAAGTTGCCCCCTGTTCGGAAGAAATGTACGATTTCAGAGGGATGCAAGCTTTTGCGCTGGTAAGGTAATACTGTGACCAGGTGCCACCTGCAGGGGACTGGCCGCCACAAGCGACGCGTCTTCCGACAAGCATTCTCCCCAATAATCCTCCCCCGCTAGCGACGACAGTACCGGCGCCCTCCCAACCGGGAGTGGTAGGAAAAGGTTTTTGTATCGCATATTTCCCTTGTAAAAACAGAAGATCGGAGGGGTTGCAGGGTGCAGCTTCAATTTTGACCAGAACCTGCCCATGTTTTGGGACCGGGACAGGTTTTGTAACGACCTTTAAGCTGCTTATGGATTCGTTTATATCCTTATAAAGCTTAGCTATTTCGAGAGCCTGCATCTCACTAGGGATAGAATATGGCATTTTTTCACCTCTATCCCTATTTAATGTACAAAGGGACTTTCTGTACAGCAGGTTTAGAGGATCTTAGTTTTTCTTGCTCACCAAGGCCAAGATGTTGGATAAAGGACGTGGAAAGACATTTGCAGGTGTATTAACAAAGCCTGAAGGACCATTGTGATTTCTTATCCACATCGCTGTAGAGCCTCCGCCGTCAAGATTGAGAGCGTGCGTTATTCCGAGATTTAAGTTCCTTAGAAAATCAGCCAACTGCGCTCCGGTCATTCCTCGAGCATCAGGTCTTCTTCCGTCCACAGTAACGAATAAAACTTCATCATTCGTCAATGCAACAACTGTTCTTGGGTGGAATTCATGAATGTGCTTTTGGAAATCACCTGGGGCATCGAATTTTTTTATTAGGTTAACTCCTACCTGGCTAACATCTTTCTCTAATGGATTGAGTCGGCCATTGCGAATCAACACCGGAGCTGCACCCAGAGCTAGAGCATATTTTGGTCCTCTAAATGAAATATCTTTTTCATCTTCAAGAATATCCACTTCTCCATTGTCGCGGACCGCAACGGTTCCCCATAATTTCTCCTTAGGATTTTCACTTTCTATGCGGCCATTTTGTACTAATGCGCCGACTGGATCTCCTTTTGCAAAAAATCCATTCCAAAATTTAATGCAATAGTTTATTTTATTATGTACGCGGAACGAATCCAAAGTTGATTAGTAAAAGTTATGCATAATGAGTAGTTGACTACCCAATTTGTCAAAATTCAAGCTCGCTCAAAGGTCATGCAAGAAAAACGTCAATGGTGTACACTAAAGAAGTTCATTATACTAAACAACGGGCTCTCATGTTCAGTACAATCAATGGCGACACCTATGAATTGCTTCCGACTCATGAATTTTTAGAAGAACATTCCCCTCAAATAACCATTGTAGCACTTCCTTCGAATGTATTTATAAAGGTTGGAAACCACTTGGATCCTATTAGCTTAGCTCGTGCATGCAGCGTTTCCCGCGCATGGCTAGCTATCTACGGGACGCATCCTAAATGGAGAGAATTCTTTTTAAATAATCAGTATCCCTATAAACATGTGGCCGAAGGATCGAACTGGAGGCGTTTATATAGCGAACCACGATGCAAAGTTCGCGCTTTTGGGAGAAACTCATGGAAAGTTGATGAAATCAATTATGTGAAGACAGATAAATTCAAACCTATCTCTGTCAATGGAGTTGATTATGTGCGTTTCTATTACAACCGGGGATATTGTTTCGATGCCCGGGAGAATAATAATATTTTATGGAACATTGATATCAATTACTACATATCCGTGGAAGTAAACAATTTCATAGGGGGATTAATAGATATTAAAACCTATCAGACTGAATTTAGAAATTGGGGGATGACAAAAACCATACCCAGCAGCGGCGATCTATATCTTTGGGATAGCCTGCAAAAAACGAAACCAAAAAAAGTCGTGACGAACACTCGCGTTTTTATTCTTTTGGGCAAAGAAGCTATTTCCATAACAAATGGCTCACTCCAGGTTCATACACTTGAAAGTACAGAGACACTCTACACCGCCGGAAATCTAAAATATGTGCGGTGGATTCTTCCCAATCGTGATGACAACTTACTTTACTTGATGGAAAATACCGGAGATATCACAACTTATTCTTTGACAGAACGAAAGGTCATTTCTCAAACCAGTTCATCTATTTTATCTTCCAAAGTAAAAAAAGCTATTAGTTATGGCGGAGCAATTTTTGCGTTAGAAGTAGGCGGGGATATTAGATTTATTGATCCAAAAAACAACATCAATGAAAACTTTCGTTATCATCAGCGTGGCCATAATCATATTGAAATCTCTGAAGGGGCTCTTATCTGTAATTGTCGTTGGGGGCATGGACTTTTTTGGAAAGTTTATCCCTCTGAAACAAGAACCCTCACCACTTTTTTCAAAGACACCTTTCGCAAAAAATAAATTTAAGTGTCGCAGTTGAATCAGTCGCTCTGCGCGATGCGCTCCGAGCTCTATGGTAACGTCTAATCTTCCCCGGGTTCCGATGCGTCACCCGGGGCTCTAATGGGTACGTCCTTCGCGATGCGCTGCGGACTCAGGAAATCACTTAAATATTCCGAACTCGAGACTTCGCTTAATTATTCTGAGCCTGCGGTTCGCTTAATTATTCCGAACTGAAGGCTTCACTTAAATATTATGAGCTCGGGGCAGCGCTTAAATATTCCTGAGTCCAGAGCGCATCGCGAAGGACGAACCCATTAGAGCCCCGGGTGACGCATCGGAACCCGGGTAGATCAGGAGTTACCACTGAGCTCGGAGCGCATCGCGTAGAGCGACTGATTCTACTCATTAAATTTCAAATGTTTTTTCAACTTTCTTTTCCCTATAACCGACCTCATTTTTATTGCTGTTATTATTTCGATTTGCTAAAACCTTTTTCTTATCAAGGAGACAATTATGAGCGGTTTAGTGAGTTTCGATCCTAATGGGGCTTTTGGCCCTGCAGTAACGTTAATTTATAATGCTCAAAATTTCAGTAAAAAAGGATTATATGAAGTAGTAGATTTGCTAAAAGAAAATTTCACAAATCTCTCATCTGTAAAGCCAAAAGGAAAAACCGAATTTTGCGCTTTTGTTCTCGATTCGAACGAGACCCTTACTCCTAAAGATATCATAAGCACTAGATTTTTTCAGAACATGCAAAAAGAAAGCACCCATCATCAAAAAATTTTAGAACATGTTGTTCCTTGTATGATGAAAGCTGCAAAAGTAGATGATCCGACCATTCAAAAATGGGCGGCTCGTTTTTTCGCCTGTTATTTGACAGAGGATCAAATCAATAAAATTTCGATATCTCAGAGTGACGATAGAACCAAAGAAGAAAGATCGAAAATTGGAAAGGATTTATACGAAGCATGTGTTTCCAAGAAACTAACAGCCAAAGATTTTGATGCTATTTTAGCCATTGGAAAATTTGCTATGCAACAGTTAAATGAGTGTGATCATTCTGCAGAAACATTAAATTTTTCCGGCAGATATTTACAGCTCTTTGCAATGAATAAAGATCCTGCCGCTTTAGGCAATGACGTCTTAACAATGTTAGAAACAAACCTTAAGCAAAAAATGTTTTAAGTTTTTTTGTTAAAAATCTTCCACCACACCAGCTTTTTTAGCCTTTTTGGGTGGAGTAGGGCAGGTATTTTTTTTCTCTATCCAAGTTGATTCAAGCGTCGAAGAGCCTACGTCGTCATTATAACTGCGAATTTTTAAGTCGCGCCAAAATCTTACGAGATGTTGATCACATAAAAAATCTGTCTCATTTTCAACATTTTCTTCGCCTTCAACTTCACTAGGATCGCTCTCTTCGGCCTGTACCGGTTTTACAATGATCCAGATTTTTTCACTTGTATTACAAACAGAACACGTTTTTAAATGATGCTCGTTTTGTTTCCAGGTGGTAATCACTTTTTCTAGATTCCAGCTATCATATGAAATCTTATCTCCGGACTGATTGTTGAACCTTCCTTTCACTAATGCCTTGTGAACCATTTCGTAACGCTTATCTAAATGCAAATCGTAATCGCAAAGACAAAATTCCTTGAAAAAAGGAGGGTTTGTATTTTCATTTGATATTTTCCAAATATTGGTATTGTCTCCACACCCCTTAACGTCGCAAATTGACATAACGCTCCTCCATTTTTTTCGATAACGTAAAGATATTGCAAATTATTGTCCATTGGGAAAATAGAGAAGAACACACGACGATTTTAGTTTTGGTTATCCAAGCGTATGTAACTTACTGTGTCCCCACAGTAAGCCTGGCGAAAGATTTTGCCCTTCCTGCAGGAAGATGAGACACTTGCTCCAGGCTTACTGTGGGACACAGTAAGCTACATACGCATGAATAACCAAAACTAAAATCTCCTTTCACGGGCCATCCATATAAACTTTATAAAATCTTTACATTATTAAATTATAATATAATTATAAATATACCTTATAAATAAAAAGGAGATTTCTATGGAGCCCTTATCACCATTCTATATACCTCAAGGACCTCAACCTCAATCAGAGTATGTGGGTGTACCTCAGCGCGGATTTGCAATTACCTCAGCTTCCGCAGCAAAACATATTTTATTCACTTCTAGAGTAGCTCCCTGTTTTACTATTACTTTATATGACAGAGAAACCTCCACTGGTGCATTGGCGCATATTGATACAGGAATTCTTGTTAAAGAATCAGTGGATAAATTAACAAAGAATTTTACAAAAAAGGGAATAGATTTATCGCGGTTAGAAGTTCAAATCATAGGTGGGCATAGTATTTATGAAACATGCAAGGTCCAGCTATTAGAATTGGAATCAGCATTTGGTTTACTAACAGACAAGGTCACAAAATTAGTATTTACAAAAAAACCACTAGATCAATTGGCTAAGGAAAGGTTTGGTTTGCTTCAAAATAATTTAGCGAAAGTTACTGATAGAGAAGAAAAAGAGGCCGTTTTGAAGGAAATACACTCGCTGACTAGTTCTGTAGGTTTTTCACAAATTGCTCTTGATACAAGAACAGGAACTGTTTCCATAACTTCTGATGTGATTTATTCTATAAAAGATCCAACTAAATGTACAGCATACACCGAGAAAGGCTCTGTTAATACATCGAGATTTTGGGGAATTACTTAAAGAAATGGCATCCACTCCAGGAATAAAAAAACTTACTGAGACTGAGAAACAAGCAAAATTCCCAACATGGAATGTAAGTGTTAAAAAAATATTTGATGGCACCAAAGAGTAAAAGCGACCTGTAGAAATACTGGGACGCGTAAGATTCTCTCGATTTAAAAATATCAAACAAAAAACCCGCAGATGCGGGTTACTTCCCAACTGCTTAAAAATAATTTCTGTCATTTTTCCCGAATAATGTAAATACAACGAAAAAAGCTATCGCAAAAAGGCGAGCATTTAATAAAATAGCTTCCGATTAAATTCAAAAAAATAAGGTGAAAAGATGTTTAAAACGAAAGAATCATTTACGAAAGAAGATTGGAGTAATTGGAAATACCATATAAATCATTCCATTCAAACACTTGACCAACTTGCTGAGTGGGTTGAAGTATCTGAGGAAGAAAAGCAAGGCTTTGCAGCATGCCAAAGCAAGTATAAATGGAGAGTCACTCCATATTACGCTTCCCTCATGGACAAACATGATCCGAATTGCCCGATAAGACTACAATCCAACCCAAGTCCACATGAGATTACACCCCCATCCTCTGCTGATGTTGACCCGGTCGGCGATAGGAGCAATTTAAAGACACGACGAGTCGTACATAAGTATCCCAATCGAGTTATTTTCCTCGTCTCAGAAGTGTGTGGAGTTTATTGCCGTCATTGTACGCGAAAATTTCATACTACAGATCTCGAAGGAACTTACTACAACAAAAGTTTAGAGAGTTCCTTTGATCTAGACTTTGAATACATAGAAAATCATCCTGAAATCGATGATGTTCTGCTCACTGGCGGCGATCCTCTTACTCTTCCAGATAGAAAACTTGAGGAGATCATTTCTCGCCTAAGAAAGATCAAACATATCAATATCATTCGTATTGGTTCGAGATACCCGGTATTTTTACCACAAAGGATCACCCCGGAACTTTGTCAAATGTTAGAAAAGTACCACCCGATCTGGATCAATACTCACTTCAACCATCCTGTCGAAATAACCGAAGAATCGGCAGCTGCATGTGATCGCCTTCTGCGCCATGGAATTCCTGTGGGTAATCAATCTGTTTTACTAAAAGGGATCAATGATAATGTGGAAACGATGCGCACATTAATTAAAAAGCTCGTTGGTATTCGTGTTAGACCTTATTACCTATATCATAATGACAACGTGGTAGGTGTTTCTCACTTTACGACGACCTTGGAAAAGGGGATGGAAATTATGGATGGATTGCAAGGATTTGAAACCGGCTTTAGCGTCCCCATGTATGTGGTTACGACGAAGCTTGGAAAAATACCTGTCACTCGGGAACACATTATCAAGAAGGACGGCCGCATCTTGATTACAAATTATAAAAGACAAGTGACGGACATCACCGATTATCTCTATTCGGAACCAAAGAATCCCGATAGCTTATTGTGGCCTGCATTAAATTGGACTCAAAAGGAGACCCCGACCCTTACTGTTCAAACGCAAAGATGCGTTTCCAGTCATTCTTCATGCTGATCACAATCCAACCATTTTTCTCAGCCTCGTCATAAAGGGGCTGAGAAAATGTTCCCACTTTGGTATCGGGCAAATGTTGCGCCGGTCCATAAGCATACTCACGCACTGAATCATCATGGAGAACCAGAGCGGCAAGACGCCTCCCTTTAGCTCCTTTGGTATATTCCAGCATCTGTTGATCTCCGATGGAATTACCGAAAGCAGCATAAGGTCTCCGCCCTATCATCAGATGAATCCCTTCAGGCTTTCCGGCATTGTTATCATTCAATAATAATTTTGGCTCCTTTGTTAGATAAGGTATGCCTTCCTTATTATACTGAAATTTAACCCCTCCAGCAGTACCAACCACTTGTTCAGGAGGGATACCGTAAATTTGTTCCGAATAAACGCGCACAAAATCTTGTCCCCCACCGGTAACAATATATGTTTTGTATCCGTTTTCTCTTAGATATCGAAGCAATTCCTGCATCGGTAGATAGGTAAGCGCCGTATAAGGACGGTTCCAGCGTGAATCTTTTGCAGTCGCTAACCAGGCCTTTGGACGTCGGATTGCCATTGCTCGGTTGACATCCCTGTAAGAGTTGCAACGGCAATTTTCTCCAAATCAGCCATAGACAGTTTTGCGATAGCCTCCCGATTACCCGACAATACTGTCTTGAAAGGCTCTACTTCTTTTAATTCCGGGTTTAGCTGCAACAACCGCGGGAATGCGCTCAAAACAGAACATTCCTTGTGTGTACATAGGGTGTTCGACCCACAGCGTACCATCTTGGTCGAAGGTTGCAATGCGTTCTTCGGGAGGGACGAATTCCGAATTCCCCTTGTCAGTTGTCACACGAACAAATTCGATAATAGCCGTCTTTGCCGCACCATCATTCCATGAAGAGAAGGGGCTCGGCAGAGAGCTTGAAAACACAAAGAAGAAGAAAAAAACAATTTAAAAGGTGCCTCATCATTAATATCCTTAATGGGGAAAAAAGCTTTGTGTGCAGCAACAGCAACAACAGTAACAACAAGTGCAGCAACCGAGGATTACCAGAGCGGCTATCAGAACATTTTCTGAATTGCAGCATTTTACTCTATGATGTAAAGGGGCCGGTGCGGGAGCATAGTCCATTTGTTGGTAAGAGGATTGAGGCTTTTTTGCAGCAATTTCGGTAAGATAAGCAGCTTTTGCCGCTTCAAAAAAGGGACGACCTATTCCTAATTTATCCCCACCTGTAAATCTGCCAAAAAGCTCATTGTCATGTTGAGGATCGTCAATCACTTGTTTCCAAATTTTGCAGACCGCACGACAACGTACAATTTCAGGAAAATCAAGGAATTTAGAGCTATAACGCAATAAATCTTTCGGAGCACGTTCAATATGGCGACTGACAGGTTCCATAATCAAATCCTCAATTCTTGTAATAAATATAAGCAGGATTAGTCCGGCTGGCACCAAATGCCAAAAATGCTTCTGATTCATCTAGAGTTATTTTAAGAAAGCGAGCTTGATGGATGTCATGAAACTCAGGATGAGCCTCCCTAGTCACTACCTCAACTTTCACTTTGGCATTAGGAGATAGTTTTTCCAACTCTATAGCCAAACGAGGAGATAACTCATTCCATTTTTCTAAATATAGCGTATTACAAGTGTTAAAGAGAAAACTCCCCATTAAGTCCTGAGGAAATTTGGCTTCGCTTTTTGAAAGAATAGCAATTGCAATCACATTAAAAACGAGGTCCTCCGGATTTTTATCCAGCCCGGCTGCTTCTACCAACTTTAAATTTAAAAAGACCTCCGTCGTGGAACCCCTAGAATAATTTTGATTACTTATCACATCAAATTCAATATTTTCATTATTCAGTAATCTGTAATTCATGCCTAGAAAGGCTATTTTTTGGACGAGAATATCAGCATGAGTGACTTCCGTTGGCTTTAACAGTTTCACCGCCCGGACAAGTTTATCTAATGGAATATCAAAACAAGAACTTCTTCCATACCAATGCTCTTCGGTAGCTCTTAAAACACCCTCTTGAATTTCTGCTGTTTTATAAAATTTACCTTCATACCAAACGCGTATGAAACACTCGCCTTTATCATAATTTATACTATCTGGGTGAATGGAACATGCCTCAACGTAAATATGATTTTGTGGAACGCCGCCTAAATTCATCATTTAATCTCTCCTTATTCGTTAAATTGGGAATTTGCCGTTATGGATGCAAATTCCTCTCTTTGAAGCCAATTGTCAGCAGGGTAATTTGAATCACCGCTGATAAGATGAAAGGTATAAGCCTTTCGAGATTTATCGGAAAGATTTTTACCGCTTCTATGCACTAATGTTCCGGGAAAAATGATCACAGACCCTTTTTTCATAGGCAATACCACGAAATCTTCCGCCGGCCAATGAGTGCTATAGAGCGTTTCAATTTCATCATCTGTGAGAGCAGTTCCATACATATCTTGCGTGATGAACCCTGGCCCTTCAGGATTTTTTACATAACGTGTAAGTAAATCCCATTGATGACTCCCTGGAATAGCCCACAAGCAAGCATTTTCAGGCGTAGCATCTTCTAAGGGCATCCAAAAGGCTAAGGTAGTATTTGGAGATGTATAAAGAAAAGTGCTGTCTTGGTGGGGGGAAACTTCTCCTCCAATACGTTTTGGCTTGCAAATCACCATCGACTGATTCAATTTTGGATCATTCACTCCTAACTCTTGGGCAATATTTCGCACGGAATCCCTGAAAGTGACAGCGTGAAATTTCTCATTACACTCGCCCACCGCATGCCCCAGTTTATTGATAGCATCGACCTTATCTACAACGAGGATGCCATCCTTAAAGGCCTTTTCTTCAAAAAAGAAGCTGATTTTATCAATCGAATCCTGAAAGTATCTTCCGCGATTCTCAATAGAGTCATTTCTGGCGGCAAAAATCTCTGTAGATTCTGCTGTTGGAATAAATTCATAAATCAACTTGTCTGTTTCTGCTGAGAGAGAACCACATTCTTCGGTCGTTAGATAATTGTCGAAAATGAGAAATCCATTTGTATCATAATAATCCCGCATCTGTTGGGTTAGTTGTCCGTCGACCGGAAACTCAAAATGTTCAACAACAATGGTTTCAGATGAGGCTGAGATAACCCCTAGAGTTAAAACTGACACCAATAAAAGTTTTGAAAAATTCATGAAATTCCTCCTATTTTTTTTCGATAATCATCAAAATTATATTTTATGTAAACCGCTTTAAGCTTTTACTATAATTTTCTTATTGCAATTTTGATTTGATAAAATAGTTGATTTTCACGTAAAATAAGTTCTTTTTTATAATTAAAGGTTACTTTGTGAGAAGGTTAATTTCATTTTTATTTCTCTTTTGGTGTGCCACAATTAATGGTTTGTATTCGCAGCCTGTTGATTATGGTTTAGTGCAGTATGTCGATCAATACAGCTCAGAGGTTTTGGAGCAAAAATTAATCGCTGTGCATGCAACCGATTATCCCCCTTTAGGTGGGCTTTTAAAAGCTGGTCATGGGGGTGTTGAGAGTTTCAACAACAAGATCGAACCCCAGGTTCTAGATTTGCTAAACCAAAGTCGCGCTACGATTCATTTTAGCTTAGGAGAATTGGTTAGACCCGTGGGTGATTGGATGAGTTGGGAGGAAAATAAATTTGCTGTTGTTGTACCTCTAAAAGATTTAATGCCTCAGCTGATCAATATAAATTGTTACGATACGTTTATACTAGGTGATTTCAAATTAACCAGTACAACCATTCTCGTTGCTCCTGAAGGGGAAATTCAAAGCAATCAGGAAGGTTTTATTCTTTATGAATATAATCCTTCCGTCTCTTCACTGCGTGAATCCGTCGACCATGCCATTCAAATACTTAATGGGTGGTCAATACACATGTTGGACGATGAAGATGAAGATATTCTGAGAGAAGCATTGTTTGAGGGAGAAAATATCAACACAAAGTCTTTTTTTGCTCCTTTACTGGAGGGAAAACCCTATCTTTCTGTTGGACTCAGATTTGAAGAGGGTGAGGGAGAGCATTATCGGTTGTCGAATATTGAAATTGGCATTTTGAGTCTTGTAAACCATTTCTTTGATTTTTTTGGTGAAAATAAAAATGTTTGGTCCACAGAACAACTTTTGAACAGCATTGATTTTTTAGATGAGAATTTCAGCGCTTGGGAAAATTCCTTAGTTAGTTTTAACATGGGCCCTTACAGTTTGGAGGCTTTTCGAAGATTAACGAATGGTGTGAACATCATGACAAATATTGCTCAACTTGAGTTTTATCTAAATACTAAATATTCCAGAACATTGAAGGGTTTAGATAAGGCAGGTCGAAATGAGCTGATAAAGAGATGGACGCAATTGGATGAGCTTGAGAGCTATTTTGATGAGAACATTGAATACTTAATGATTATTAGTGAAAATTAATTTTAAGTTTATCAATTGAAGAAGGGGTCAAACCGGAGACCTTTTGGTCTGACCTTTTTTGACCCCGCTTTACTTTCCTTACTTCAATTGTTTTGAAGTTGGGCCGCTTGACGTGGGCCCTTAACAGCTCCATAGATAAAAGCTGCCACATCCATTCCAACACCCACACCCAAAAGAACTGCAGAGGAGGGAATCCAAGCAGGGTCTGCGTAGGCACATGGATTCATGCAAGAATTGCGTAATACACTTAAACCAACCGCTCCAACAGTTATTAGAACATTAGTGGCGGGCATGATTGACCAAACGCAATTCAAGCCAGCAGAAACTCTCGCCCCACAAGTGGGCGTATTGGGAGCAGGATAGGCCTGCTGAGCCTCTCCTGCATTAGAAGGTATAGAAGCGGTCATAGTTAATCTCCTGTAATAGTTAATAAAATCTTTAAAACATGAATCAGGATCTTGTTTGCCCCAATTCATCTCCGTTTATACCCAACTTCAGGAAATTATACTTTATGTTTTTAGAGATCAACTTTTATACGCTTGTCTATGTGGTGTTTCTGAAAATATTGTGGATCTTGTACGTAGATTTCATCGAGATGAATTTTAAATATGCTGCGAGGGGTTCCATCATATTTATCTACATCGATAGGCTTTTTTTCATCAGGCCAAATTTTTTTATTGAAGAGTTGCATGATTTTCTCATATTCGGGTTTATCAGCCAAAAAAGCATGACCGCGAATCTGCACACCATTCGTATCTGCAGCAAGATTTCCTTCTTTTTGATTCGTATTAAAAATACTGATAGCTACTTGCGACTCAACTTGAATATGTTGAGCGTGTATTGAATCATGAGAACTTACAAAGTAAATGGTTTTGAACTGATCATGTACAAAAAAAAGGGGAGCGATCCAAGTTTCTTTTCCGTTGAAAGTTGCAAGAGAAAGAAAGGTGGTGCTATCAATGATAGACCTAGCAATCTCGGCAGGATGAAATGTGTCAATATTCATCGAATTTTCCTTTAGTTAAAGTTTCTAATGCTTATTTTTGTTTTTTCGGATCACCGTTTTTTAATTCCTTATAATGCTGGGGGGCTTATTTTGCAAGGAGGATGGTGGGCCTCCTTTATGATTTGACTTATTTTGAGATATTTTCATAAGATCTCAACAACCAAACAAAAATGGAGTTGGCTATATGACATTATCATTAGAAAACCTGTCATCAGTATTCTCAAAACAGTACGATGAGTTATGTGAAAGCAGACCGGAGCACGGTGTAAAAACTGAAAACGAATATCTATCTTTAGTAGGTGATTCACGCGTCGAAGTAACATCAAAAATGGAAAGAATGGTACATAAAATTCCAGATGGAGCTGCATTTTGCGGCGGAAAACTTAGTACTGATACTGTTGTTGTAACCGTCAACCCACCCGATGAAAAAATTGAGCAAGCAGTCGCTTCTTTTTTTAAGAGCCGAGTTTTTCCAGCCATGTTTGGAGCACCAGCAATGCCAGTATTCGATGAAGTTAAGATAAACGGCAAAAAGATAATGTTGGCATAGATAAAAGGTTGGGAGAGATCACTCTCCCAACTTCACTCAAAAAACCGCCCTATCTATCATCCCTGGTTAGGAAACGTTGATGACCACTTTTATAGGGATTATAACTTTCTGCTTCCTCGTTACATTTTTCTTTTTCCAAAAACAGACCGAGTAGTATTTGATTTTTTTCATATTTTTTAAGTTGATTTTCTATTTTGGTTAACCTCTCATTTGTTAAGTCAAGTGTTTTTTGAAGTAAGGAAATAACCTCATCTGCATTTTTTGAGGAATGGATCTCAATTTTGTGGTTGGAGATATCGGAGGTCGCAGTTGATTCCAGTGAAGGATTAAGAGTTTTTCTGGCGAATTCACTCATCGTACGTTTTTGTATATGAGTAATGGTTAAACGAGAAATGCCTGTATACGTTGGGATGAAACCTCTTGAAATTGAAGGTATTGACATCTGTAAAACTCCTTGTTAAATGGGTTATTGGATATTAAGAATGAAATATGCTTTCATGAAAATTTCTCATAATTTTCCGGACTTGTATATCAAAGAACTGAATTATATTCCAATAAAAATACAGCCAGGTTTGGCATTCTGAAAGGCCGCGAAAAGAGCCTTTTCACTTTTTAAATTTGACTTATTTCCAGATATTTTCTTATTATCCCTACAACCAAATTAAAATGGAGTTAGAAAAATGTCATTTTCAATAGACAACCTGTCATCAGGGTTCTCAACACAGTTTAATAAGTTGTGTGGACCTCAAATTTCGGATGGCATGAAACTTACAAGCTTAAGTGCTTTTATAGTAGGTGATTCAGCTGTACAAGTAACATCAAAAATGAAAAGACAAGTACATACTGTTCCACAAGGGATTCTAAGTCCCACCGGAAAACTTAGCGTTAATAAGGTCAGTGTGTTTGTAAACCCGGCTGATGAAAAAATTGTGCAAGCAATAGCGTCACATTTTAAAGGGCTCTATTTTCCACAATCCATCATTGGAGAAGCGCCAGAACGATTGTTCAGTGAAATTATGATAAACAAAAAAAAAATAATCTAAGCATCTATTTCAATCAAAGGGACCGTTTCACGGTCCCTTTCCTAAAAGCTTAGACCTTTTTGATCGCAGGAGGGGTCCATTTACCATCCAAAAGGGATTCTTCAGGCCAGTAAGCACGTAGCATCAAAATAAAATCGCCCTTCGGAGATGGAAGCCAATTCGACTCCTTAACATTTCCAGGAGACGAATTACGAATATAAAGATCCAACGAACCATCTTCATTATACTTCAATTTATCGCGAGAACTTAATGTATAACGATCCCAATTATTTTCAACGAAAAAGAACTTATCATTGTACATTGTCAATGACCAAAATCCTTTTACAGGGGGTACTTCCCCTTTTTCAAAATGAATCACGTATTCATTAGCGCCATTCAAAGTTTTGCCGTCCGCATCAACTGTCGCCGTTGGATAGACTGCATCCTCGGGGAGATTTGCTCCTAATCCCACCATAGCAATATAAGCTCTCTGCAAATAATCAGTCCCATAAGTTCCTGTTTTTAATGAAAAAACCCATCCATTGGTTTCTTTACCGGCATCTTTTTTATGAGCTGCAATTTCTGCCAAAGCGAGTTTCGGCACTTCTTGAAGTTTATTAGAAACTCTTGGATCCAACGCATTTGCATTAAATTCTTTACCGGGTACAACCCCAATTTTAGCCAATTTTGCAATGATAGGCGCATCTTCCGTAGCAGGAGGATTATCCTTTAGGAGGGCAGCTAACAACTTAAAATACTCTGTCCCACCTAATTTATTGACCTGATCCCTAACAGGGGTTCTTGTATCAATAGAAGAATTCACGACGCCTCTTGGAGGTGTATAGGGCTTGCCGTATGAACTCAAGGGAACCAATGAATACTCATCTTGAATTTTGTGAACAGCAGTATAATCCTCCGGTGTTCCTGTGCAATAAGTTCTTCCTAGGATCCAAACCAAATTTGTTGGCGACTTTATTTCAGTAACTCCATCAGGAAGTTTCCCTGTCCAAGCAGGTCCTGTAATAGCAAAATTTCCTGCTTTGGTTCCGGTTGTGCGTGTTCCGGGAGCATTAATTACATTTGTCCAAGCACTTAAGATCGGCATCAGATAGTAGCGATCCTTTTCATCCGGAACATGTAGGACATAAGGTTCTTTTGTAAGATCTAACCATGCAATTGAATAAAGCGTATCGGCATTAGGAGCTGTAACATCTTTGAAAGAAGCATTGGGATATGTTCTCTTGTTATAAAATCGACCCATAGGCGCCTTGTCGTTTTCCGGCACTACAGTATTTGTCATTACTCGACGCGTTAATTCCATCGTAATCAGGGGATATCCATAGATGTAGGCTTCTTTGCCTATTGTTTCAGCTTCTTGCGGGGTAAGATTTACGTGCTGGGCACTCACCTGTGAAAAAGCAGTGATCGCAGCAAAAACCATCGATAGTATAGCTTTCATTCTCTCTCCTAAAGTTTGAAAAATTAATTAATAACTAACAGAGGTAGCTATATAATTTCAATTTCAATTTCAAAGTGAGACTTGGAAGGTTTGCTAAAAAATAATATTTATCAAGAGAACGGATTGAATCTGGGCATTACCCCAGATTCCAACCCTATATTTTTAATTATTCGGAAAGTACATTTGATTTTGGTTTTGACTAGGATAATACATTTGATTTTCATTAGGATAATACTCCGGTATCGAGGAGGCAGCATCTTCTGCAGCATTAAAACTATTCTGCTCACCTTGTTCCTCTCCTCTATTATGAGAGAATTCCATACCAGCAGCCTCTCTGCCCATGTTATTTTGATCTCTTCCGCGTCCAAAATCTTGATCCCTCCTTCCTCCGAAATCATCTCCGCCTCTAAATTCATCCCCACCCCCTCTAAAATCACCTCTAGCAATATATATGTTGTCTGAAGAGTAGGTACCTCCTACAGTTAGTATTGCTGCTACTATTAACAAAGTCTTAATATTCATACGACCTCCTGTGGCGTTTCCCGCCTTAAATCTATTATAAATATTTATTTTAAACGCGTCAATTTTAATTGGGCGGACACAGCAATTTACCATCAAGAATCATCGTCACTAAATTGACAAGAAAGGTGGGAGAGGATAAACGTCAAATTATATCTAAATTTCTACAAAAGGACCTAAAATGAATTTTAAGGGATTTATTGGAATATTCGCTATCTTTACTATTTTCACCTGTTATGGAGTTTCAAATGAACCTAAGAAAATTCAGATTACAGCCATTGATATTGTATTAGAACCTGATGCAAAGATGGTCCAACGTGCGATTGAAGTCAATAAACGTCTACTCAAGACTTATCCTGATGGATTCGCTCTCGATGACAAGCATCATCCTCACATCACTCTGTTACAGCGTTACGTTCGCACAGAAGATCTTGAAAAAGTATATACCGTAGCCGCCAAAGTGTTCGCCAAGTTCAAAGTTAGCGAAATGAAACTAGAAGCGTTCAAATTCTACTACATTCCAGACAAGAATATTGGTATTGCAGGCATTGTAATCGAGCCGACGGAAGACTTGTTTAAGCTGCAACAAGAATTGATTGATGCAGTTGCACCCTACACGGTAGAAACCGGGACAGCTACCGCATTCTTCACAACACCAAAGGAACCCGATATTCTACAAGCAGTGATGGACTATGTGGTGGCTTTTGTTCCAAATGCATCGGGCAAGCATTTCAACCCTCACGTCACCGTCGGGATCGCTACGAGAAAATATCTTGATGCCATGCTTGCCGAGCCTTTTGAGGCGTTCACTTTTTCGGTTGTTGGGGCATCCATTTACCAACTCGGCAACTACGGGACTGCTGCAAAAAAACTCAAAGAGCTGGAAATTAAACCTTGAGGTAGTTACTACGGCACTTCATCTGTCTTTCAATCTTCGTACAGCCAAAGCGCCCGCAACGCGAGTGCGCCATGGAAGTGGTCGTTTTCTAGGCTTAATGACTTCATACTTAGATACTAGGGATAAGGCCTTCTATTATACAAAAACCTCAAAACTTGAGAAAAAGACCCTTTTATAAAGGCTTGCCTGAAACAGGGATCGAACCTGCGACCTACACGTTACGAATGTGTTGCTCTACCAACTGAGCTATTCAGGCGAAAAAACACCCATATTCGTTCAAAAATTGACCTTTGGCCAATTTATGAATTAATATGGGTATTGGTATAATCCAGGAGGATTTTCTAAACAACCGCTTTTATAGATTTTCAGATTGTGATATAATCGTATTGTGAAGAAAGTATAAATATGGACGAAAAAATTACCTCAAACAAATCCCAAGGGCCACATCCCCTGAAAAAAAAATTAAAGAAAAAATCTTTCGTCCCTAAAACTCCCACCCCACCTTCTTACGGCAACCCTGAAATCGATGCCATGTTTGCTAAAATTAATGCCATGAAAGATGACCTCGATTCAAAACTCAACAAAATCTGCGAAATGACTGGGATGTCCACAAAAGAGATCAACAGTTACTTAAACAACCCCAACAATTTTTCCCCTCAACAATGGGAAAGAATGGAAAGGGCTAAAAAAAACGTCGAAGAGAAACTCTATTTAGGATTGGGATTAGGGATTGTCGCTAAACAACAAAAAGCAAAGAAAGCACAAGAAAAACAAACAAGAGAACGTCGCGGTAAAATGATCGGCGCACGAAAAAAATGGATGCAAATGTAAAATGCCTGATTGGAATAGCCTCAAAAATTGGTTCATCGACGAAAAGAGAGATCTCCCGTGGAGAAATAATCCCTCCCCCTATCAAGTCTGGATCTCCGAAGTCATGCTCCAACAAACCCAAGTGTCTGTTGTCATTCCCTACTTCGAAAGGTGGATGAAACGTTTTCCTTCGATTCAACATCTCGCGGAAGCTTCCCTCGACGAAGTTATCAAATTATGGGAAGGTCTCGGCTACTACTCTAGAGCTCGAAATATCCATGAAGCGGCGAAATATGTCTTAGAAATGCATCAAGGCGTTCTTCCGTCTTCAAAAGAAGATCTCGCCAAGATTAAAGGGCTGGGTCCCTACACTGTCGGCGCTATCCAAAGCTTCGCCTTCAAAATGAGGGCTGCTGCTGTAGATGGTAATGTGGTCAGAGTGCTGTCGCGCTATTTTCTTATAGAGGATGATATTTCCAAGGGAAAAACAATCGACAAAATGAGGACTTTACTCCAAGAGAAACTTCCCGATGATGAACCTTGGATCATTAGCGAAGCTCTCATCGAATTGGGAGCCACCATTTGCCAAAAAAAACCCCGATGCGATGTTTGTCCCCTAAAGAAGACTTGCAAAGCTTACATGCAGGGAAAGGCTCATTTACTGCCTGTTAAATCAGCAAAGGTAAAATACGAAAAACTGTATCGTTCGGTAGGAATTGTCAATTTTGAAGATTCCTACCTTGTCAAACGTGGCGAAAAAGGACAGATCATGTCCGATCTTTACGAATTCCCCTACTTTGAAAAGTGCGAACCGCATTTTATCCCCGATTATTTTAAGAAACAATTTGGAGTAAGTCTTAAATATGTCCAAGAACACCCCAAAGTCTCGCATTCATTTACTCGATTTCAGGTGGAATTGACTCCTTTTCAATACAAGGCTAGGGCAAAAATTCCTGTTCAGGGATATGAATGGCGTTCTATTGCAGAGATTCAAAAACTGCCATTTTCGTCGGGTCATCGAAAAATCTTAAGCAAGCTTCTATCACCATCAAACTGATTTGAAAACACAGAGTTCACAGAGAACACAGAGAGTAAGAATTGTAACCAGATGCTTGAAACTGAGATCATTCTTGCAGAAAAAGAAAAAAACATTAATTAAATGAAAAAATGCCTTTAATGCTTGAAACTAAGTTCGTTTATCAATAAAAGTGATCTCAGTTTCAAGCATCTGGTTCCAATTCTTACTCTCTGTGTTCTCTGTGAACTCTGTGTTTTAAAAATCGGTTTCTATTGAGTTGACAGCATCGACTTTGTCTCTGGCCCTAAGATTCGATCCTACTTACAGGCCTTTTCGAGGAGGATCTGGAAGAAAATAAAGTAGGGTCGAATAATCCAACGCTGAAAAAGTGATCTTATTGTCACTTTTCCCTTAAGTTGCTCTTCCATTTCATTATATTTTTTGAGAATGGGGCGAAAATCAGGATCCAAACTCCACGAAAGCAAGTCTCCAGAAAATGACAAGGACCACTTTTTTAAACGATTATCAACAATTCCCGGAACCCGGTAAATAGGCCTAGCAACCCTTTGAGGTTTAGATAAATCCACCCATAGATGCCTTTCTCGCCTTTTACGGACACCCCTCACAACCCATTGAAGTTGATCATAAAAGCCTCCGCGCCCCTTTATATCCATATTTGTGTAATAATGGGGACTATCTTGCAGAACATGCTCAGCTGCAGTTACTTGGAATTGATTAAACCGTTTATCATGAAGCACCCAAATTACCTGATACCCCATTTGGGAATAGTCGTGGTTTCGGCTTAAAACCTCTTCGGCGGTAATACTTGAGACTTGGACCTCAAAGATGAGCTTTTTCGACAGCCAAACGACATCCGCAATGCGGTTAATTCTAGGAAAACGGTGTTCCAACAGGCAATCTCCCTGGGGGAGGAGACTTTGGAGATAGCATTGAACCTGAAGGTGGAGAAGGCTTTTGCCCCCCAATTTGCAGGAACGATTTGGGTCCACATGATAGAAATGCTTTTGGCGTTGGAGGCCTCCTCTAAGGCGTACTTGGCTTTTGCATTCAAAGCAGATATAATTCATTTGTTTTACGGCATGATTGGCCGAAATAAGGACATTTAGGTCGTTTAGGGCATATAACTGCATGCCGAACAGTTTAATTACACTTGAATTTAAGTTTCAACTGGTTTATTCTACACATAATTATCAAGAACAACTATGGAAAAGAATGGGTAAAACTGACCTACAAACCTCATTTTCACAGCAGCATCAGCAGAAAGTTGACGAGCTCGTAGCGATCGCAAAAGAGCAAGGATACATCACCTACGAAGAGATAAACGAAGTTCTTCCGATGACTATCGACACTGCGGAGCAGATCGATCATGTGTTGATATTCTTGAGCGGCATGGACATTCAGATTCTCAATCAGAGCGAGGTCGAACGTCAGAAAGAACGCAAGAAGGAAGCCAAAGAGCTTGAAGGACTTCCAAAACGTGTCGAAGGGGCACCCGATGATCCGGTACGCATGTATCTTAAGGAGATGGGCTCTGTTCCTCTGCTAACCCGTGAAGAGGAAGTAGAGATCTCCAAGCGTATTGAGAAGGCACAAATTCAGATTGAGAAGATCATTATGCGCTTCCGCTATTCTGCGCATGAAGCTATCGCGATTGCCGACTTTCTCATGCTTAACAAAGAGAGATTCGACAAGTGCATCACAGAAAAAGAGATCTTGAATAAAACAGCTTTTGTCAATCTTCTACCAAAACTTTGTTCATTGCTAGTTAGCGAAGATCAGACCCTTGAAAAACTCCATTTAGAGCTAGAAGAAAGCAAAATTTCGAAGGCAAAGCAAACAAAACTCCTCGAAGAAATCGAAAAAAGCCGCATTCGGACGCAAGCCTATCTAAGAAGATTTCACTTCCGACACAACATCATTGAAGACTTTGGCGAAGTGATCATGGAATCTTATGAACGGTTCTTATCCTTAGAAAACGAAATTCTCGAATTAACGCCGCGCGCTGAGAAAAACAAATATGCAGCAGCAAAACTTGCTGCAGCAAAAAGAAAGCTAAGAAAAAGAGAACTAGCTGCAGGACGCACCCTCGAAGACTTTAAGAAAGACATACGTATGCTCCAACGCTGGATGGATAAAAGCCAAGAAGCTAAGCGTGAAATGGTTGAATCCAACCTCCGCCTCGTTATTTCCATCGCAAAAAAATATACAAACCGTGGATTGTCCTTCCTAGATCTGATTCAAGAAGGGAACATGGGCTTGATGAAGGCTGTTGAAAAATTCGAATACCGCCGCGGATACAAGTTTTCAACGTACGCCACTTGGTGGATACGACAGGCTGTAACGAGAGCTATCGCCGACCAAGCCAGAACTATTCGTATCCCGGTTCACATGATTGAAACAATCAACAAGGTGCTACGTGGTGCGAAAAAGCTGATGATGGAAACCGGAAGGGAACCTTCGCCGGAAGAACTTGCGAATGAACTTGGCATTTCTGCAGATCGAGTACGTGAAATCTACAAGATTGCCCAGCATCCTATATCCCTGCAGGCGGAAGTAGGAGATGGCGGCGAAAGCCAATTCGGAGATTTCCTTGAAGATACAGGCGCAGACTCACCTGCTGAAGCGACCGGATATTCTATCTTGAAAGACAAGATGAATGAAGTCTTGATGACTTTGACCGATAGAGAGCGAAAAGTGTTAATTCAACGCTTTGGACTAGCTGACGGTAAGCCGAAAACGCTTGAAGAGGTGGGAGTCGAGTTTAATGTCACAAGAGAAAGAATTCGTCAGATCGAGGCGAAAGCTTTGCGAAAGATGCGTCACCCGACGAGATCCAAGCAGCTCAAGGCATTCCTTGACCTCTTAGAAGCAGAGTAATGTTAGACGTTGAAAGCATCCTCACGATGTTAAAACCCGAGGGTTCACTCAGCCGCTGTATCAAGGGCTTTGAGCCCCGGGAACAACAGCAGCAGATGCTTTCCAACGTCGTCGACGCTTATAACCAAAATAAAATAGCGCTCATTGAAGCAGGTACGGGCACAGGAAAGAGTATGGCGTACCTCATTCCTTCCATCCTATGGAGCATCAAGCGCGGCGAAAAAACACTTATTTCCACAAATACCATCGCCCTTCAAGAGCAGTTAATGCAAAAGGATATTCCCTTGGCGATAAAGGCCATTGGAAGCTCCGTCAAAGCCGTTTTGATCAAAGGAATGGGCAATTATGTTTGTTTGAGAAAACTTCATGACTCAAGATATGAAAAAGCGTCTCTTCCCGATATCGAGGCTGAAGAATTAGACAAAATCGAAGCGTGGGCTCACGACACACCTGACGGTTCCGTGTCGGGTCTTGCCTTTACTCCTTCCTACAGTAGCTGGGAAAGGGTTTCTGCCGAAAGCGACACCTGCAATCGACGCGATTGCCACTATTACCATGACTGCCACTTTATTCGCGCTCGCAGACAGGCGGAAGAAGCCCAAATCTTGGTCACGAATCATAGTATGCTTTTTGCCGATCTTGCCTTTCGCGCAGAGGAACACGATCACAACGAAGGACTCATTCCAGATTATCAAAGAGTGGTTCTAGATGAAGCACATAATATCGAAGATACCGCAACCGAATTCTTTGCACAAAAAATTTCTCATTTGCATTTGCTGCGAACTCTCAGAAGATTAGCGGGTGATAAGAACGGAAAGATGACACTTTTACGTATAAAAATTGAAGAAGTCTTTAGAAAAAATCATACACCGGAAGTCGATAATCTTTTGACTCGACTGACTATCGATCTAGCTTCTAAACCTCACGAGCTCAGTGTTTTAATTGCGGATATGTTCCAAATTTTCAGAGAGTTTCTAGAGTCCTTTAAACCCGATGATGATGAAGAAAAAGGGCAGGAAAAATTTAGAATCCTTCCCCGTCATTTCTTACATCCTGAATGGACAAAAAGAATTGTTCCGCATACGAAATTGTTAAGCGATGCCATCAAACAATACACCAGTTCGATCAGGCATTTTGAAATGGATTTAATGGAAATCGATCATCCAAAACTAGCCGAACATACCGAAGGGACCCGTTTTGAGATCAATGCTCTGGCGAATCGATTAGAACAAGCTGCGATAGTGTTAGAGAAATTTACTTCTCAGGAGTGCCCCAAAACTAGGGTTAGGTGGATAGAACTGCAGCAGATGAAGACAATGGTAAACATACAGCTTATAGATGCAGACCTTGACGTTTCCAAAGTGCTTGCAGAATCTCTATTCAAAAAGTTTCCGACAACCGTTTTATGCAGCGCCACACTTGCGACAAATAAGGGTTTTGATTTCATGAAAAAGCGCTTAGGAATAACGGACGAGCTACTTTCCGGAAAGTTGACTACTGAAAATATTTATTCATCCCCATTCGATTATGAAAAGCAAGCATTGCTTGTCATTCCTACAGATATTCCTCCGCCTAATGATCCGCAATTTCTGGAAGCTGTTTGTGAACGCATCTGGGAGGCTGTTCAAGCTAGCCGCGGAAATGCCTTTTTATTATTTACATCCTACAGCATGCTGCAGAAGTGTTATGAGAAGCTTTCAAAACGTTTGACAGAGAATAGGTATCATCTTCTAAGACAGGGGGAAGCTAATCGCCAAACACTTTTGAACAGATTTAAGGATAAAGAATATTCCATTCTGTTTGGGACAAGTTCTTTTTGGGAGGGTATTGATGTACCCGGAGATGCTTTGAGGTGTGTTGTTATCGTTAAACTCCCTTTTAAGGTACCGTCTGAGCCTCTTATTCAAGCGCGTACCGAACTTATTACAGCTGAAGGAGGAGATCCCTTCTTTGAATATTCGGTGCCTTTGGCGATTGTGAAGTTTAAGCAGGGGTTTGGAAGGTTAATTCGAAACAAAAAAGACCGTGGATGCATTGTCTGTTTAGATTCGCGCCTGGTGACAAAGGGTTATGGACGCCTTTTTCTTAACAGTCTCCCCAAATGCCAACAGCTTTTTGCCCCTGGAAAAGAGCTCCTAGAACCCATGAAAGAGTTCTACAAAAGAACCTATCACATGACGAAATCTTAAAAAAATGGACTACATGGACGAAATGGACACCAACAACCAATTCATTTTGTCCATGTAGTCCATTTTCGCCCATATTCGTATTGATAAAAATACAATCATAACTTAAACTCTCCCGTAATAAATAAAATACATGGTTAAAATATGAATTTTGATTATTCCCCTGCCGTTACAACCAATACAACATATGCAAACGACAATCATTATTCATTAAATCTCCCTGCCCCTCATGAAATATTAAACGAAAATATTGCAACAATAGCAGGGACCCAAATTCTACCGCTTACCTTAGTTAACACCCAGCAAATCCTTCAAAATCCAGATGCAGGATTTGATTACTTCATCGTAAAAGTGAAAACCCTTGCTCTTTGTAATCTCCCTCGAGAAGTACTCAAAGAAATTGGTTTGTATCTTAATGTAATGGATTTAAAAGCTCTTGGTCGAGCAGTTAAAGACTCTAAAGATTATGCTTCATTTATGCCAACTCTTTTCAGTGTTTATTGTGCTGTACGGAAAACAAGGATTTTTCCAACGGATAGAGGAACGATTATTTGTTCAGGAGGTGCTTTAGAACGGGTGTACTTTACAGGATATGACGAATATGGAATAACAAATCCTGAAGGAAAACAGAGCTTTATCGACTTAGCCCTATTAATTACCTTAGGAAACCGCACTGTCAAATCAATTACACAATATGCAGTTGCTATCGGAATTCCAAATCACGGATCCTCTATTTTTCTTCTCACTGAAGAAGGAGAGGTTTTTAGGTTAATCAAGGGAGAGTGTGTGCCCTTTGAAAAAGCAAAATTTCCATCCCCTGTTTTGGAGATCGCATGCTATAGATATAATCTATATTTTAGGACAAAACGGGTATTATATTTTTATAAAAGGGATTTCTATATTGGACCCAAATGGAAAGTTCAAATTCTCAATATCCCTGATGTAAAAAAGATTGAAAAAATTATCGCCCAGGAGACAAATCTCGCTGTAAAATTTAAGGATAGGACTTTTAAAGTTTTCGATATTCGTCATTTGGAAAATATTGAATTTGATGAAAATAAATCCTATTTAAGCTCTGTCAACACACTTTGGAAAACCAAGAATTGGGATTCACCTTATATATCAACAAACGACAAGTTCTTTAAAATTGAAGCAAATGGAAGCCTATTTGAGTATCAATCGCTACGTGGTCACAAAGTGATAACTCTATTTAGAGAAGGGAAATGGGTTCTAACAGAAGGAGGGTGCCTTTGGCAAAAAGATGCAGGAGACTGCTACCATCAAAGATTGACACAGTACAATATAAGTCATGGTTTTGCGACTTCGGATACAGGCTTTTTGTTTTCAACTCAAGGTAAATTGCATTACGTAGGATCCGACGATTACAGATGCCTTGTCAGCCATACCCCTGATAATGAATATCTTGTTCCAACTCAAGTCCTATTCAAACTTTCGCCAAAGAAAATGTGTGGAAATTGGGGAAGTATATGGTTTTTTGAAGATCAAGATTTAATTCATATGAAAGCAGAGAAAGATGGGAATTTTACAGCGTATAGCTTCACCAATTACGGTCTCCAATCCAGAATGGATTACAATTGTAGGATGTTCTCAGCATGGAACACGATTTGTCCTGAATATAACTTTATTCAGTCTACGGAGTATTACACAGAATTGCATTTAATCATTCGAGAGATCATCAAATCCAGCAAAAATCCTAAAGAACTTATCCAACTCCTTCAAGAGGAAAGAAGTAAAATTGACAGCGTCACCGCTAACCGCGATGAAGTCCTTAAGTTCATCGAATTATTAAATTCTTCGGAATTTAACTGAAAAACCTATTGTCTGAATAGGAGATGTTTGATAAAATCAATAATATGAACAATAACCACGAAGCCCAACCACAAATTGATATTCCTAAGGAAAAAATTAGGAGGTTTTGTTCTAAAAACCATATACGAAAACTTGCGCTTTTTGGGTCTGTTTTAACCAATCAGTTTCGAAAAAAAAGTGATATTGACATTTTAGTCGAATTTGATTCAAAGCATATACCTGGTTTAATTCAAATTTCTCAATTGGAGTACGAATTAGGCGAAATAGTTGGACGACGAGTTGATCTTCGTAATCCTAAGGACTTAAGTCCTTATTTTAGAAATGATGTTATTGCTGGGGCTTACCATTTATATGGCAAAAACAGATTTAGCGCGTCTTAAACATATGTTAGAGGCCGGACAAGTATGTCTTGAGTTCACCAAAAATAAGAAACGCAAGGATTTTGAAAACGCGCGGTCATTCGCGCATTAGAAATTTTTGGTGAGGCTGCAGCTAACATTTCAAAACCCTTTCAACTGAAGCATCCAAAAATCCAATGGCGAGCTATTATTGGAATGCGAAATAGATTAATCCATGCATATTTCGATATAGATTACGATATAGTCTGGCAAGCTCTTTCACATGAAATTCCCAAATTGATTCCTCAACTTGAGAAACTTTTAAACAATTTAGAAAAAGACGTTTGACTTAGCAAAAATCACCTAAATATTAGGTTTTATAACCTAAAAAATAAGCCAATATCAAAATCTTGTGAACTATTGAAACTTCACCAGAATTTTAACAACTTAAAACGATTTCGGGGTTTGATGGAAGGTGGTGTTGGCGGCTTTTTGGAGTCCGCCCCAATGGCCTGGGTCCAGCGCGCCATGAGAACCGTTCCAGTAGAGATATAGCCAAAAAAGTCCCCAGAAGGGCAGACTGAAATAAATCATCTTTAACCAACGCGGAACTTTGCGATCATACGATGTAATACCGGAATCGCCATACTCTTCTATCTCATCACTCATCAATCATCTCCTTTCATCATCTGTTCTTTAGCACTTTCATCCATATCTAAACGCCCCTTTCTCCATAAATATATAAAAATCAGCAGCGTGCTCCCCACCAGAGCAAATAAAAGAGCGTAATGAAATATGTATCCGTAAACGCCTATCCCATCTTTCATCTTACACCCTTTCTCCCTTCGATAATCTCAATTGTCATCACGGGATCCTTTCCAAGCCACCACGCCTGCGTCGGAGGCGTGATACGCGTTCCTTTTGTCATCAAATACTGAAATAGAGCCTCAAATTTGTAATTTGGAATGCGGCTTGTTCGCTCCCCTGTCCCTCTTGGATCATAATCAAACAGATGCTGCATTGCGGGCATGATCGATCCTTTACTTGCAGTCTTAGGCGACCAAAAATGCGATTGATGCCAATCCCTGCTGGGTCGCTTCACACCAACACGAGAAAGATCCGGACCGATTCTACGCGTTCCTGCAAAAGTTATCTTTTGGTAAATGTATTCGTTTGCCGATGAGGGTGGTGCCGGATACGAATCTGATCCATTCAAAGTAACATCCTGAATAAGAGTCCGAGTTTGGTCCGTATGACAATACCAACAGCCCTCGATTGCATAAAGATGTTCCCCAAATTGAATAAGCTCTTTTCTCGAACGGAATCCCAGGGCATGATGTTTTAGCTCTTCGATACTGAGTACAGGTTTGCCATTCTCAGGATCATACTTCCATCCTTCCGCATTTGCAAATTTGAAATAGGTTACCCTATATTCCCGAGGGTTACTAACATAGACAACTCCCGAATGTGCTGTGATAAGGTTGTTTTTTAGTATCATCTAAATAACATAATTTTTGTCTGACCCAGTTTTCAATGATACTATCTATTTGTGCCGTCGCAAAGGCCTCTTAGCCTTCCGGCTCATAAAGCTCTAAAATTTCAAAGGCCGGCCTTTGCAATTTTTCTTCTTTGAATTTAGGATGAGCCTTCTCCCAATCGGCTTGAAGAGACTTTCTGCAGTTCATCGGCTTTCGTGTTAGACTCTTAAGGTTTTCGAAGCATACAAAAGATTCGATGTAAGCTTTAAAGTTGGATCCCCAAATTTGGTCACATACTGTTCCAAGATTTTTTGGAGCTAATATCCTCAAAAATTCGGATTCTTGAAAAGCAAGCAAGGTATAATCTTTTCTCAAATGATAAACCGCTTGAAGGGTCGTACTATCGCTTCTTTGAGAGCTATAATAGATGTTCGGATCCGCAATTTCATACATTTGCACTTGATATTGGCTGGTCGGTTGCGTCCACGTAGGATCCACAAATGCCGGGCGCAATCAATGTAACAATAACGGCTCCCGAAAACAGAAGAATAATTCCCAAAATAGTCAGAATTGCTGAGAATTCGATTTTATAAGGCCAATTGTTGGAGCTCATGCGAGTACCCTTCTATTACTTTTCTCTTTCTTTAAGAATGACGGTGTTGAAAATATTGATTGCGAATATAACGTTTGCGATCAGGATGATTCCTCCGCCGATGGCTCTTAAAATCCACCAAGGCCGCATATCGGCAACGTTTGAAGGAAAGGGAACACACTCAAAGCCGCGTGGTATTCCGCATAGGTAGTGACCCATCGGCCCATGTTGCCCATAGCATCCCTTGATAGAACCCCCCGATCCAAAAGCGAGCATAAAAGGAATGCTTCCTATGATATTCAAATTAAAATGCCAAGTGGCCATCCGATTGACCAAATCGGTTTTCCGGTGATCACCGGAATGCATTGATAGATTCCCGCAAAGGCAAAGAAAGTAAAAGTCCCATAAAGTGACAACATGAGAATGGCCGATCACCCAATCGGTTTTAGAGGTGATTTCATTGATATTTCGAAGTGCCATTAGTGGACCTTGAATGCAAGTCACAAAGTAAAACATGATTCCCATCATGAGAAAGCGAATCGGAGCTGACTGCGTGTATTTTTTCCATTCGGGAAGGAGCGTATAAAATAAGTTATGAACCACAGTAAATACCGGAATGAATAGCCAAATGGAGAAAATCACCGCTACGGTTTGCAGCCATTGTGATATGGGACCGTGCATCATGTGGTGGGCGCCGATCCAACCATAGACAAAGGCTATAGACCAGAAACCGATCATGGAAAGTCTATGGCTATGGATGGGAGTATTTGCCAGTTTTGGAAGGAAATAATAAGCGGCGGCAAGCCCCATGGGGGTAAATATAAGTCCAACAAGATTATGGACATAGAACCAACTCACGTTTACTCTTGAAATCCCTTCGGGAACGAAGTTAATTCCGTAACTACCAACAAGATAGGTGAACGTAGCCCAGATGAGTAGTACCCATAGCGTACCAAAGAGAGACGTACATTTTTTGATATTTTCGCGTGAAGATGGTCATGAATACATTTGTGCCGACTAAAACCCAAGCGATAACAAACATGGGCTTCGTGGGAATCCACCAAACCCAATCGGGAAGTTCGGCATACTCCCAGCCGAAGTTTGTTCCCATAGGGTAGGAATTGACGCCTATGCCCAAAGCAGCCCACCAAAAGAAGACGGAAACATAAGCTACTTTAGAACTCCACAGGGGGACACCGCAAAGGCGTGGAACAAAGTAGTAAAAGAACCCGACACCTACGGAATAAAGCCATAGGAGGGCGACAGTTCCGACATGAACCGGTCTGATTCTACCGAAGTGGATGTATTCTCCGGAAAAATAATCCGGAAAAACAAAAGTATTGAAGGCCATAAATGTTCCGATTGTCATTCCGATGACCAGAAAGATGATTGCGGGATAAATCATCAGCTTTACGGGCAGGTCATTATATTTTACCATAGGATGTTTCCTTATCGATATACTGTTTATAAACTGCTGTTTGTTTTTCGCGAAGTTGTTTGGTTTGTTTGGAAGCTGAAACGACCTCTTTCTTCAATTTTTCTAAGGAATCTAATACGGCATGAACAGCAGCTTGCTCTTCTTTAACCTGTTTAGATGGCATTTTAGCGTCGAGGCTTGCTTTAAGTTTTTCATTTTCAGCGATCTTTTTATCCAATTGTTCAACAATTTGATTTAGAAAAGTCTCTTTCTTTTTTTCTTGCTCCGCATCAAAAGTTGAAACCAATTTTCCTTCTTTGCAAAGCGTATTTAATACTATCTGTTGAAAGGGCATCAAGATATATTTTGTTGGTATTATCAAAAATTGATTTTCCAATGAGTTGGACGCCTAAAGTTTGATATAATGAGCTTCTCTTCTTTGATTAACTTTTTCAGATCAACAAGAAGTTGATCCTTTTCTTCATGGTGTCGCACCTCAGCAGATAATGTTAGCTCTTCCTTATATTTATCCAGCGCCTCTTCAGGTTTAACGGTTCCTTCCATTATTTTTTTGCGTAATTCTTCTTGCTGTGTGCTCAAGTCCTTCATTTGATCTTTCAATTTATTCAGATTAGCATACTCGCCAACACGGGCTGTATCGATTGTCTGATCGGCGCTATCGTAAACTCGATATAATGCATTAAAAAGACTATCTCTTTCTTCTTGCGAAACACTCAAAGAACGAATGAATATCACGAGCTGCATTCTTTGAAGCGAAGACGTTTGGTCTCCCCATGGAATCATTGAAGTGCCAGGGACTCCATATTTAATCGATCTTAAAAGACGCAGATCGTCCCGACTATCGACCCAATGCAGATTCGTCAGCATTCGGGGCTTGGCATCATACATAGAGCCGGCACGGTATCCTGTCCCGTCAGCTTCGACACCATGACAAACCGAGCAGTTCAATTCAAAGAATGTTTGACCCGCATTGATATTTTCTTGTGTATAGTATTTTTTCTTGATGTAATAAAGATTCTTTTCAATCCCTCCCGTTTTATTTGGATATACATTAAAGACATCTTCAACGTTTTCATCGGATGGATTCTGCAAATCTGGAGCAGGCCCTTTTATACCTTCCCCTTCTTGCTTCATTTCTTTTAACGCATCGGCTGGAGTATATTGCCATTTTGGAACGTCCTTTGAATTTTTAATAACCTCTCCACCTAGTAGAGAAGAGAAGATCCAGTCGACCATTTGATTAATCTCACTCTCGGAAATAACAGGAATTCCATCCGCCGTTGCCTTGTCTTCCGCCACTTCACCCCATGGAGGCATAGGTGTTCCTTTAACTCCGTGAGTAATTGATGTGACAACGTTTTCACGCGTGAAGTTTCTTAAGAAGTCGGCATTTCGCAAGTTTTTGGGGATAGGATAAATCCACTCAGCGACAGGTCCATTTCCATAAAGATATTCCCCATGGCATTGCGCGCAATAAGTTTGATAGGCTAATTCGGGATCAAAACCTTTTTTCTCCCAAATTTCTCGGACCTGATCTCGATTTCTCTTTCCTAGAATGTCTAGCATATAGGTTAAGGCATAGAACTTACTATCGTCAAACGGCAATGTCGGCATAATCGAACGCACTGTATGGCGACTTGGTTTGCGGAAATGTTCTATCAACCACTCATCGGTGCGATAAATCCCCGACCAATTAGGTCGTGGACCTACGAGACGTCCCAATCCATACTCTTGGACAAACATCATTAACACGCGATGAACTCTGTCTTCCCAGCCGGTTTCTTGATGTTTTGCTCTCTTTGCAAATCCAAAATTGGAATAAAATGACTCGATTGTATCCGGATATTTAGTTTCAATTTCTTCTAACAACGAACCTTCCCGCACATTATCAATGATATGATCATCGATTTCTTTGCCATGTTCTTCGATAGCTTTTACGATTTCAGAACCTTCAATGTTTTCAGGGAATAATTTCTTAAACCACTGAGTTTCTTTGTAGTGGGTTTCAAAATCATCATTCCCTTGGGTTGCTTTGTATCCGATGTTCGATTCAAATCCCTTCAGGCGATGGCATGCTGCGCACCCTTCTGTTGCAAAAATCGTCATCGAATAGCGTAGATCATGTAATTCACCCGGATTGATCGGTTTTTCAATCGAAGTTTTTTCTCCGTTTTCCCATTTTGTGATCTTTTTCTTGTAATCACTTTCAGATCGAGCCATCCCTCTTCCTCTTTGGGACAATAGGAATGTCATCAAATCCTCCAATTCAGGATGGTCGAGACGGTAGTTCGGCATTGTGGACGTTTTTAAATCGGCTTGGGGCCATACGATTGATTGTTTAATAAACCAGGGATATTTTAGTCCCTCCATGGAGAGTTCAGGACCCACACCTCCACGGGCAAAACCTTCAATTCTGTGACAGGCATAACAAGCTTGCGAAATATAAAGCTCTTCCCCGCGCTTATAATGTTTGAGAAATACGTCGTCCTTGCCGGGCTGATGACACTGAACGCACTTAGCTTCCATGAGCCCGCCCACAAAAATAGGTGTTGTTTGAAATAAAAGAGCATGTCCGGGCTTGTGATTAAAGACGCTGGCAAATTTTGGATCGTTTTCAGGATCAGACTCGGTAAATTTGGGTTCGGGACCTTCAAATTCTTCTTCATACTGCCCATCAAAAACGGGGCCATGCGCCTTTTCTGTGGTTAATCCGTTGCCGTTACCATTATGACAGGAGGTGCAGCCATATTCTTCCATCGGATGATATTGAAATGGACGGGTTTCTCCTTTCATCAACGGGTGCATCCGAAGAACTTTCGTCACATCATAAGTAAGATCTCCGACCTTAACTGTTTTATATCCTTTTAACCGTTCAGCTTCCTTGGTGTTTCCCTCTACTTCAAGAGAGGCGATTTTGTCATCGAGATGTTTCCATACACTGTCTTCGCCTGTTAACGCAAAATGACTGAATTGCAACGCAACGTGACAGGAGGTACAACGATCAATTGTGGGAGAACTATGATCCTCTTTTTCGAAAACAATCTGTTTAATGCCAAAAGTGAAGGGCGGGGGTGGCTTTCCTGTGTACTCCGATCTAAATTTTTCCAAATCCCAGTAAATGTCTTGGTAGATTTTGTATTCGGGAAAAATTTCTCTATATAAAAAGGCTCCAAAAAAAAGCGTTGCGACTACACCTAGAAAAATCAGAGAGAGTTGATAATAATATTCTGAACGCATATTAGTGCCTCGCAAAGGTTTCTGTCCACGGCCATATCCAACCCCAATTCGCTCCGCGGAAGTAGGTTCCAATGATTACCAAAATCCCCTGCAATGACATAAATAGCGTATAAAGGAAGATGCCTAAATAGCGGCTCTTATGAAACCAAACTCCTGAACCTTTGGGATTCCGATCGATATAAGGAATAATCATTAATCCCACAACCATCAATCCGGGTATCGCTACCCCTCCCCAAAAAGCATCATAAGCTACCATCTCTTGCAATCCCAAGAAATACCAAGGTGCTTTCGAAGGATTCGGAGGCTTCGAAGGATTTGCCGGCTCTTCCAAGGGGGCATTAATAAAGGATAATCCTAATACAAGTACCAGCGTGAACAGAAACGCAACCATCTCGGCTCTTAGTAGGTGAGGCCACGTGAAAATAAAATTGTAAGGACCTTTATCAACGGTAGGACATGTCCCGCGAACGAGCTCCATTAAACCATAGGTTCTCTTAACACCCGGAGCAAACGATTCTTTTGTGTCGGAACGCTGTACGACCCGATAAGGATCGGGCATAATGAGATCGGGAGGACGAGATAAGCCGCCATCTTTTCTTATTCTCCAGAAATGAACACCGATAAGAGTCCCCGTCAACAGAGGCAAAGCGGCGACGTGGAGCACATAGAAGCGAATCAAAGCATCCTGACCCACGTTTGTAGAAGCCAATAGCATCACCCTATTTACATTGTACTCAAAGCCAGGCAGATTCGGAGCATACCCCGCAATATTTGTTCCTACAGTCACCGCCCAAAAGGATAATTGATCCCAAGGGAGCAAGTACCCGGTAAAGCTCAGGATAAGCGTCAGCACCATTAAAACAACGCCGACAGCCCAGTTGAATTTTCTCATTCCCTTGTAGGATCCGGTATAAAAGACCCGAGACATATGCAGAAAGACAAACAGCACCATCATATGGGCGCTCCAGCGGTGCATATTGCGGAACATCATCGCAAACGGAGTCGTGTCTTGCCAATCTTTCATGATGTCATAGGCGCGGTCTTCTGCAGGAATATAGTAGAACATCAGAATCACACCAGTGATCGTCAATAATAGAAATAGACTCGCCGTGATTGTCCCGAGGCCAAGAGTATAAAAGGGATCGATGGAATGCTTGTGGCATTTTACCGGATGGAAATGGAGGAAAAAGTTTTTAAAAACAATTTCCGAACGATCCACATCATTATTTGGATAGTTATGTCGAAAAATAGAGCGCCCAAAATCTTTAGGAAGATTGATGAGATGCTCTAAAAACGTTTCCTTTCGCTTACCCTTTAATACAGCCATTTGATTCCTCGTTATGCTACCGGTGTATACCAGGACTCTTCCCAATTAAGGGAAGTCTTGGATTTATCCACCATTAATTCTCCGGATGCCCCTTTATAAATTTGAAAGAAGACCAAAGGCAAAGGCGCCGGACCTCCGGTATTTCTTCCATAACGGTCATAAGTTGATCCATGACAAGGACAGGCATATCCTGTTTCTACCAAGTTCACAGTGCATCCCAAATGAGTACACACGCCGGTTTGTACTCTAACTTTTCCGGAAAGCGTCTCCACAAAAACTTTTTGTTTTGCATTAAACACCTTGCCATCTCGCGAAAGAACTTCTTCAGGTCTACCAATAGAAAAAACGCTGGGAGGCACTTTCATGGCATTCGGATAAAGAAAACCAAGAAACGATGCATTAAATAGGGAGCCCGCCCCCAATAAGCATGCACCCACACCCATCAAAGCTAAAAATGAGCGGCGGGTAACCAACGGATCGTTATCATCTTTATCAACATTCAGTGAATTTCTATACTTTGGCATTTATTTGTTTTCCTCATCTCGAAACATTTGATATTTTACATCTTCAGGATCATCAAATTGTCCCTTTTGCAGATAATAGATATAAATGAGCATTCCGGATAATGCAAATGAAATTGTTCCTGCTATATACCAAATCATCATCCAATCCATCTAAAAGAGTAATTCATCGCATCCATCGTCACGGCTTGAGTCGGACACTTCTCGGCACAAAGCCCGCAACGAATGCAAAGATCCTCATTTTTTAACATGGCCGATCCCATTTCATCCATTTCTTCTTCTTCCATATTCTCAGTGTCCACTCCGTAATAATTATCCACAGCTCTTCGCAAATTTCCTTCCCCTAAATCGAGGTTGAGTTTGCTGATAGGGACAAGTTTCAAGCAATTGGAAGGGCAAACATCCACGCACCCATTGCATTTGATGCAAAGGCTTCCATCAAAAACAGGGCTCACATGACACTGCAGACAGCGATTCGCCTGCTCATGCGCCTCTTCCGCCGTGTAATTATTCTCCACCAAATTGTAATTGTGAATGCGAATGCTCGCCGGCTGCATCGAAGGCAGCGACCACTTTGTTCGAAGATAAGTCTTATCCCGGATAGGCGTAATCTCAGTAAACTCTCCGACAAACTCTTGATAAGGCTTTGTCCCGCGCAAGTCTTCGTCAATAGCCCTTGCAGCATCTTGTCCGTGTCGAATGGCCGTAATGAATAGAGCAGGACCAAATGCTGCATCTCCTCCCGCATATACTCCTGGGACTGATGTACGCCCTGTTTTTCTTTCCGTTTGAATCACTCCGCGCTCGATAATCAGCTGATCTTTTTTGTCCCATCCATCAAGAAAACTTGTATCCATTCCCTGACCGATCGCTAAAGCGATTGTGTTGCATGGAATGACAAACTCGGTATCGGGGATTGTTAAAGGATTAAAACGGAAGTTATGTTCAAAAAGTCGCGATATTTTTTGTACCTTCAGCCCAATAATGTTCCCTTCCGCATCCCTCACAACAGCTTTTGGGGCCACTCGAGTAATAATTGTGATTCCTTCCTCTAAACCATCTTCAATTTCAAATTCATCGGCAGTTTGTTCATCGCGGGATTCCAAACACACCATAGTCACTTTCTTGGCATTATTTCGAATAGAGGTCCTAGCAACGTCGAAGGCTACGTTTCCGCCGCCAACCACAACCATGTTATCTTTGATTTTCCATTCTCCATCGACACATTTCACGCGCAAATAGTCGATTCCGCGGATGATGTCGGGAGCGTCCGCGCCTTCAATAGGTAAATCTCTCGATTTCCAGAGGCCTACACCCACAAAAACGGCATTGTAGTTCGCTTGAAGTTCCGTCATGGTAATGTCATGACCTACTTTTTTGTTGCAAAGGATGCGCGCACCCAAGTGTTCAATAGCTCCGCATTCGTTCAAAACAACATCATTTTTAAGTCGGTAGGAGGGGACACCATAGACGAGCATGCCGCCTGGCAAGGGCATCATTTCGTAGATGTCTACAGCATAACCTAAACGCAAAAGATCGTGAGCTACACTGTAGGAAGCTACCCCGCCACCGATGCAAGCGACTTTGAGTCCATTTGGCGTTGGCTTTGTCGAACCACGAGCATAACTCATTTCCAAGGATCTGATGTGGGCTTCTTTGCTTAGTCCAAACCATTCATCAAGAAAGCGTTTTTGTGCTCTGATCGTCAGGGTTTTGTCGACTCGATCGCGCCTGCAAGAAAGTTCGCAGGGAGCGCCGCAAATCATGCCGCAAATGGAGGCGAAAGGATTCGGACCGCGAGCTATTTTGTAGCCTTCCAAGTAGTTTCCTGCATGGAGAGCTATCATATAGGCGCGGGGGTCTGTATTTACAGGACACCCATCGCGGCAATCGATTTGCCGGATGTAGTAATCCAAGTCTGGAATTACCACATCATAAATGTCTTTATATGCGGCAATGACATCTTCGTCAGACAAGGCAGCTCCTATGTTTAAAACGGAAATTTACCAAATGTAACGGATTATTTTAAAGGTGAATATGGACGGCATGGACGGTATGGACAAAAATGGATGATCCTAAATCAGTCTATTTTCGTCAATTTGACAAAATAAAATTATATGTATATAATAAATAATGTGCCTATTCTTTATAGAGGCTAATTATGAACTCTCCCGTTTCCAATAATCCTCAAATTAAAAGTTATCAATTCACGCCAATAGGAACCGGTGAAATTACCAAGAAAGGTGTTGAAGGTGATAAGGCGATCTATCAACAGAAAGTTTCCTACAATGGCCGCGACTATACCCTTACTGTCAAAATGGGTGCAAATGCTACCGATGATCAACTTCAAGTTGCCTTTGCTAATGCTCGAGAAAAAACTGCAGCTATCGCTGTGGCTTGTCGATTAGGAAAAGAGGATAAAGATGGCAAGTTCGGAGCTACATCGATAAAAATACTTTCCGATAACAGAGTGCAAGTCACAGGGAATACCAAAACAAGCATTCAAAATTTCACGACGCTTACTAATAAAATCCTGAATAAACAAGCAAAAATAGAAAATAAATTAAAAAGCCTTGAAAATCAATCTTCAAAAGGAGATATGGATCCAAATGCAATACTCAAAAAACAACAATGGACAGCGAAATATGAACAACTAACCAAGGGAGTAAAAATATTCGAAAAATCATCTCAAGAGAACGCCGTCAAAAAAACTGTTGGAGATACTAAGACCGAAGAGGAAACTCCACCACCTGTTCCGGAACGCGATGACAATTTTGAAGAGTTGGCTGAAAAAAAAACCGAAGCTGTATCAACCCATCCTGATAGTTCTCAAATCAATTCTCACCCAACGCGCGAACCTAAAGAAGTAGAGAAACTTATAAAGGAAAAGAAGGCCGATTTAGAA
Organism: Waddliaceae bacterium; assembly: GCA_963822595.1. Lineage (GTDB taxonomy): Bacteria > Chlamydiota > Chlamydiia > Chlamydiales > Waddliaceae > CAVRUH01. Next base: position 945,588 of record CAWGIG010000001.1, read on the forward strand.
AAGTTACATACAAAAGTTTCGACATATCCATCAAGAGATGAAACAAATAATAAGGAGATAACAGACACAAAGGCTGAAATAACGAAAATAAATCAAGAGTTAAGTGATCTTAGGAATGAATTAACAAAAGCAAACGAAGACAAAAAAGCTAAACTTGAAAATGAATACGCTCAGGGCAGCCCGAAACCCCCTTCCCTTACCCCGCCTCCTTCCCTTAATACACCCAATAGTAAGTTTGCTGAAATTTCCGACCTGACTTCTCAGCTAAGTAAATTGCAACAGGGAATAAGTTATGTTAGTGATCAAATCAACCAATTAGAAGCTAAAAATGATCAAAATAGTAGTAACGTTACGAAAAACGCTATTACTGAAGAAAATAATAAGCTGAGTGTATTACAAAATAATTATAAAGAGACATATGCTAAATTAAACGCCCTAACAAATCATACAATACAGGAAACCCAGAGCGACAATGTCTCTCAATCCGAGATAGATAAATTAACTAAGAGTCTAAGATCCATAGATTTAGGTGAATTGATCGGCGATGAATGATCCTGTCTGGGGATTAAAAATCCCCTCCGCTTGACAAACTAAAATAATTTTTATATAATAAATCATGGTGTTATTCTTACCCGAGGTTAATTATGGAACCATTATCTAATCCCCCAATAGTTAATACTTCATCAACGGTTAAAGATTATAAACTAATAGGAACCGGTGAAATTAAGAAGAAGAGTGTTGAAGGTGATAAGGCGATCTATCAACAGAAAGTTTCCTACAACAGCCGCAACTATACACTCACTGTCAAAATGGATGCAAATGCTACCCAAGATCAAGTAAACAGCGCCTTTGATAGAGCTAGAGAAAAAACGGCATTCATAGCTGTCACTTGTCGATTAGGAAAAGATGATAAAGGTGACAAGGTAGGTGTTAAATCGATAAAAATAACCAATAACATCGTAGAAGTTACAGGAAAAGACAATACTACTAAACGCTTTGAAACCGACGAGATTATGAGCCAAATGAAAGAAAAACTAGCGAAAGTAGAATCCAAAATATCAGACCCGACGGTGGCAAAAGAGAAGCCTAATGTGTCTGATAACGACCGAAAACAACAATGGCAATTAAAGAAAGATAAATTATCCGAAGGCTTGAAATCATGGCCAACGACCTCTAAAGAGCAGGTTGTAAAAATGCCTGCTCAAAGGGTGGCTGAAGAAAAAACTAAACAAGCTAATGATACAGTGAATGATGAAGTTCATCTCGAAATAACGGTCGATTCCGAAGATCCCAAGAAGCCAGAAAATAAAGAGAATGCTGATATTACCAAATTAAATAAAAAGATCGTTAAATTAGAAGCTAAGAGAGAAGCTTTATACAAGAAAATACAAGATTTACATGCAAAACCGAACAATATAATAAATACGACAGCCTTAAAATCAGCCATTGTTATCTTGAATAGAATGAACAAAAAATATGATGATTTAAAGTTGGAATTAAATGTGCTAATTCGAGAGCAAGCGAAGGAAACTTCAAAATCAATCGGCAAAGACATTGATAAATCAGATCATGATCCATCACTAGCAGCAGGTTTAGAAGCCTTCTTAGAAGGAGAAAGCACTGCCGTGGGAGAACCTGAAAACGAACGATTAATCGATACTCCCGTCCCTGAGGGAGGAGAACAACTAGTAAACACATTAAAGGGACTCGGGTTGGATGAAGAATTGAATGATGTTGATTTGGGAGAAATCACTGAACCAACGACGCAACCTGGGGTTACGAATGTCGACCGCGAAGGGATATTAAAATTTCTGAAAGAACTAGAAGGAGAGGAGTTTGACATTAAAAATCTGAAAAGTGAATACGAAAAAATTGGAAAAGAGCTGGGTGTTGAGTTAAAAGTGAAAATACCTACTGGAATAATATCCGATCTTAGAGCAATGAGGCTAAGAGATGATCTCATTAGAGAATTGCGCAACTTCTAGATAAATAATTTATTACCTTATGATTTTAAAGCCTTCAAATTGAGTTGAAGGCTTTTTGTATTCTTTTACAATGCGAAGAACTTGGCCGGGACCGCTGGGTCCTTGGTGAAATTCGAGAAGTTCTTCTAAGAGTTCCTTGGTTCCTTGAGCGTAGATTTCTACAGTACCATCTTCGAGATTAGCAACCGTGCCACGAATTCCAAGCTTTCTGGCGTATTCGACAGTTGTAGCCCGAAAAGCAACCCCCTGGACACGGCCATGCACGATGGCGTGTAATTCAACAACATCTTCTATCAACGGATTTCCTCGAAATCAAAGTTTGTTATAAGCTCCTTCACCTCATCAATGCTCTTGGCACCGCTAATCGAGCCGCGGAACTCCCGCGTATTTCTTGCTTTGGTGAAATACCAACATCCGACGCGGCGCATGTCGATTAATGCCCCAAGCTCCGAACGGTATTTGACGGCATAATGAAAATGCTCCATCAAAGCCTCTCTTCTTTCTTCTAAGCTCCACTCTTCAGGCTCTAGACCCGAAAGGTGGCGGATGATATCTTCGACGATCCAAGGCCTTCCCATGGTGCCGCGGGATACGAGGATACCGTCACACCCTGTGTGTTCAAAGATCCTTCGGGCAGCGTCGGCATCAAAGATGTCTCCGTTGCCTATCACCTTAATTTCCTTGGCAACATCCATACAGCTCTTAATGTGATCCCAGTTGGCCGATCCTGTATAACCTTGCTGACGCGTTCTGCCATGGATTGTAATTGCCTTGGCGCCGGCTCTTTCTGCGATTTTTGTGATTTCGGGGGCCACGATCGAATTTTCATCCCATCCGGTACGTATTTTCACTGTCACCGGAATCTTTACGGCAGCAATCATTTCCGAAAGAATTTCTCCGATTAATTCAGGATGTTTCAACATCCCTGATCCGCTTCCATCCTTAGTCACTTTATCCACTGGACAACCGCAATTGTAGTCCAAGACATCGAATCCGAGTTCCTCCACCATCTTTGCCGCCTGCCCTGCGATTTTCACATTGCTTCCCACTAACTGAGCTCCGATGGGACGCATGGTTTCGTCATAATCCAGCATCTGCAAGGATCGTTCGTTGCTTCGAATGATCGCATCCATTTTTACCATCTCGCAATACATGAGGCCCGGTTTAAATTTGGCGGACATTTGACGGAATGGGTAATCGGAGCATCCTGCGAGGGGTGCGTATAGGATATTGCTAGGGAGTTCGATATCTCCCAATTGAAAGGGTGTTTTTAAGTATTTCATGTTAGTAAAAAAGGTTGATAATGAGGATATTAATCCCGTATTGAATGATGTTTAAGCATAGGAAAGCAATGATGGGGCTAATATCTAGCATGCCAATAGGCGGAATGAGGCTACGAAAGATATTTAGATAGGGGTCGGTGCAGAAAGTGATAAATTGCATGAAGCGATAATGCTGAATTTCGGGCAGCCAGGAGCTGAAAATCCTCGCGAAGAGCATAATCATGTACGCTAAAAACAGCCTGTCTACAAAAAGAATTAACATAAGTTATCAAATTAAAGGATTACTTTTCTTAAAAATAGCTTCGACTAAATCAGCGATTTTGTCAATGATGTTTTTCTCCCACCTAATTACACTGAAGTGAACTCAAAAATAGGTATTTGGGCACTTGAGTAGAAATAACTTTTTTAAATCTTCGCGTGTCCTTCGCTTTCTTCGAGAACTTCGTGGCATTTCTGGCTGGTAAGTGAACATTTACTTGAAATCTCCCGGGTTATTAATATATGATTGTAGTTTAGCTATATAGCTCTGGAGTAAAATGCGAGATATCCCAAATGCAGAACATACTTTAGGATTGGAACTCACTTCTTCGTATTTGAAAGGAGCAGAGCTTGGCGTTCGCAAAAAAAAGCCCTATTTAATCAAGACTTTCCAGATAAAACTCGACCGAACCCAGCCCGATACCGACAATGTAAAGCCGCTTTACAAAGAAGATCAAAGCAATCAATTAATTAAGCTTGCCAAGAGCGCTCTTACTGTCACGGTTCTTGATACCTCCGAAGTTCTTGTTCGAAAGCTCGATGTCGATTTGATCAAAGAGAAAGACATTGATGCTGTCCTTGATTTCCAAACGGAACCCATGCTGCCTTACCCGATGGAACAAGGATTAATAGACAGGATTATTGTCGAAAAACAGACAGAAGGAACCATTTTAACGGTAGTGGCCGCTCGCAAAGATTTTATATCCAAGCACATCGAAAAGTGGCGCTCTATCGAGATCGAACCCGAATTAATCAGCTGCGTTCCGGTCGCCTTAGCGGAGTTCTCCAAATACTTTTGCACCTCGGAAGTCGCGCACCTGATCACCCATATCGGCGACGAAACAACAACATTTATCATTGCGAAGAAGGGTAAATTGATCTCGGCACAGACCATCTCTATGGGAACGAAGGCTCTTTTGGAAGCCTATGGCGTGGACCTAAAGAGTCCGTCGGACAATGTCTTAGAAAAGTTTAAACAGCTGGATTTTGCGTTAGTCAATGAAAATGAGACACCCGCTCTCGCTGCTGCGCTTGAAGGATTTCGGCTTGAGGTTACTAAAGTTTCCTATTCGCTGATAAAAAAAATAAGAGAATTTGAAATTTCCGATCTCTTCACTACCGGGGAAGGAACGCTTCTTCGCAATCTTCCCCAAGTTTTATATAAAAGCATTAAGATCACCCATTTAGAACCCATTATTGATCCCGATTTTAACTGTTCTGTAGAAGAACTTCAGGCCTATGCGATTCCGATCGGAGCAGCTCTGAATGGAATGCCTTATTGCAATAATGCAATAAATTTCAGACAAAATGAATATGCCTATCCGCATCCATGGAAGAGAGTCCAAAAACCCTTAGCCCTTTACTTTGTCCTCTGCGTGACCCTAGCCTTTGCCTTCTATATGTTCGGGAATGCCTATATCAATCGACAGCAAGATGAAATCAAGCTCGAATATGTCAACCTCCTTGCATCAATGAAAAAGCCATATAGTCTTTTTGAAGCCGAGTTCAATGCAGCGATCTCACGGGGAAAGGCTAATGAAGAGCCACCCGTAGACGTAATGGAGCTTACCCAAGAGGATATTATCCAGAGATTGGATTTCTTAAATAAAGAATTGACGGCAGCTCCGGACGTATTTCCTCTTTTGCCTAACGTTCCAAAAGTCAGCGATGTTCTTGGCTGGATGACCAGGCTTATAAACACATCCGAATCGAAGGGAACTGCAGATGCGGAAGATAGCAGTATTCAACTCACAAGTTTTAGCTACAAAATGATGAAGCGCCCTGAATACAACAAGAAAAAAGAAGTCTATCAAGTCAAAGTAGAGCTTGAGTTTACGACGAATGCGCCGAAGAGCGCTCGGGAGTTTCACGATGCGTTGGTGGCTCCGAATGATTTTGTAGACCCCAACAGTGAAATTAAGTGGAGTTCTGAAAGGGGGAAATATAGGATTTCATTCTTCTTAAAGGATAGGACTTATTATCCTTCCAAGGGGGCCGGCAATGCTTGAGAATATTCCAAAAAATAGACTCATTACTTATCTCTTGATCCTTGGAGTGATCCCTTTGATCATTGTTTTAATGAATTTTATGGGGGAAAGAAGACAGGTAAATGAAACTCAATCGTTGATAGAGGATATTAGAGATCGAGCTTTCATTTTAGAAAAAAGGCAAGCTACGAATATTGCAGTGAGAGAAAACTTCAAGGATTCCGATCATTACTACATAGATAAGCAGCTTGAAACCCTGAAGTTTCTAGAACCTGAAATTGCCGGATTGCACAAACTTGAAAGCACTAAAAATTATGCCGGTGATGACAATGTAAAACAGCGGCTCGAGTTTTTATCGGGAAGCGCAAACGCTCTTGAATTTTCTGAAGGAAATGTGCAGTCATTTCAGTATGTCCTTGAAGCTACCGACACTCTTGTTCATCCTGTCGAGGTTAATGTTTCGGACCTTAAAAAGATTTTATCGCTTATCGAAGGGGTGGATATTCCACCCTATACTCCACCGACAGATAGACCCCATTTGATTGTTCTCGATTTTCGTATAGATAAAAAAGAGATTAACTCAAACAACGAGGTCTTTGTCCTGAATCTTAAACTACTGAAACGTGAATACAATCCATGAAATTACGCCTATCTCAATTTATTTTAATCGTTCCTATCCTGCTATGCACAAGTTGTTCGCCTTCCACGGGAAACTGTCCAAAACTTGTATCGATAAGCCTCATTGATCGGAATGGGATGACCGAAACGATAAGCAATGAAGAACGGTTAAAGCAATATTCGAATGTTGATTTCCTCTCGACGCAGCCTTATCAAAAGGTTCTTCAAATTTACAATCGTAATGAGGAAGGGAACATTATTTCCTATATCAACAGTTACTATCCCAATGGACAGCCAAAGCAATATGTGGAAGTTATCAATTCCCGCGCTTTTGGATGCTATAAAGAATGGCATCCTAATGGTGTGTTAAAGCTGGAGGCGACGGTGGTAGGGGGAGAGCCCGATCTTAGCCCCACAGCAATAGAAACCTGGTTGTTTGATTCGCATGCACTGGCTTGGAATGAGGACGGAAATTTAGTTGCCGATATTTGTTATTTCAAAGGCAAGCTTCATGGAGACAGTCTGTACTTTCATGACAATGGAAAAATCTGGAAAAAAATCACTTACGTTAACGATAAAATTGAAAATTCTTTCAATATTTATTTAGACAATGGAATGTTGTTGCAGTCTACAGAGTATCAAGAAGGTCAAAAGCATGGTAACTCAGTACGTTACTGGGAATGTGGAAGGATAGCCGCTAAAGAAGAGTATTTTGAAGGATGTTTAATCACCGGTGTTTATTATGATATGGAGGCGAATTCCATTTCAGAAATATGCGATGGGAATGGGTACAGAGCCGTTTTTGGAAAAGAATATGTCACGGAACTCGATGAATTCCGTAATGGTGTGCAGGAAGGCGAAGTCAAAGTATTTGGTAGCGATAGACTTATCCTTAGAACCTATCAGGTCAAAAACGGCCTCAAGCATGGAGAGGAAATCGAATATTATGAGTTCCCTGCAACGCGCCACACCCCAAAGATGTCCATAAGCTGGTATGAAAATAAAATTCAAGGAACCGTAAGAACTTGGTACGATAACGGCAAGCAAGAAAGTCAGCGAGAAATGAGCAACAACAAGAAAAACGGAATGGCCACGGGGTGGTATCGAGACGGGAATTTAATGCTTCTCGAGGAGTATGAACAGGATAAATTAGTTAAGGGTGAATACTATAGACGGAAAGATCGAAAACCCATCAGCACCATCAATGCCGGCGAAGGCGTAGCCACAATATTCGATCCCGATGGTAATTTTGTACGCAAAGTCAACTACAGAAGTGGGGTTCCCCTTGGATAAAGAAAATCTGGCTTTACAAATGAGAGTTGTGGAAATTAGCCGCTCTGATGGTGGTTCCACACAGATGCTACCGGCGTTTTTATCCGGAATTCAGGCCGGATTTCCATCGCCTGCAGATGATTACATCGAAAATCAATTAGATATCAACCAACTCGTCGTGCAACATCCTGCAGCCACGTTTTTTGTAAGAGTGGAAGGCGAATCGATGAAGGATGCCAATATCCACACAGGAGATATTCTGGTTGTCGATCGTTCTATTGAAGGATCCAATGGTAAAATTGTCGTCGCTATTATGAATGGAGAATTCACCGTGAAGCGTTTATCAAAAACGCCTTCAGGAACGTTCCTTGTTCCGGAAAACCCTAAATTTCCTTCTATTAAAATTGGTCCCGATTCCGACTTCCAGATTTGGGGAGTTGTCACTTACGTCATCCACAAAACAAGATAAGGGATCTCCCATGTACGCTTTAGTCGACTGCAACAATTTTTACGCTTCATGCGAAAGAGTATTCAACCCTAAATGGAAGAATAAACCTATCGTCGTCCTATCGAATAACGATGGATGCGTTATCGCACGTTCCAACGAAGCAAAAGCCCTTGGAATCCCTATGGGAGCTCCATTTTTTCAATGCAGGGACTTAATAAAAGCGCATGACGTTATTGTCTGCTCCTCAAACTACACTCTTTACGGTGAAATGTCCGGAAGAGTTATGGAAACATTAAAACAGTTTTCTCCGGATATACAAGTCTATTCCGTCGACGAAGCTTTCCTGGCTTTACAAGAAAAAGATCTCATGGATCAAGGGCTTAAGATTCGTGAAACCGTCCTTCGTTGGACTGGAATTCCCGTTTCCATAGGCATTGCCAAAACAAAAACGCTTTCAAAAGTTGCCAACGATTATGCGAAAAAGAATAAATTCCAAGGGGGTGTTTTTATTTTGCAGGGCAGCGAGCAAATAAATTCTATCCTTGATTGCATGCCTGTAACGGACATCTGGGGAATTGGTGGGAGACTTGGAAGGAAATTAAACGCTTTGGGAATTACGACCGCAAGACAGTTTAAGGAGGCAGATGACACTTTAATCAGAAAACACTTGAGCGTCGTCGGTTTAAGAACCGCCATGGAACTCCGGGAAATTAATTGTCTCCCCTTAAATGAAGTTCCGGCTCCAAAGAAGTCTGTAACATGTTCTAGGGCCTTCGGAAGGCCTGTAGATAGCTCTGGAAGAGCTCTCCGAAGCTGTTGCTTCTTATACAGCGAATGCTGCCGAGAAAATCCGCTCTCAGGGATCCCTAGCATCGGAAATGACCGTGTTTGTCGAGTTCCATCCCTTCAGAAGAGATATCCCTAATAGTATGTATTCTAAAATCATTTTTCCGGAGCCTACGAACTATACTCCACATCTTATCACATATGCAAAAACAGTCCTTGAGCAGCTATATCAACCCGGAAAACAATTTCGTAAAGCAGGAATTATTCTAGAAACTCTTGTCTCCGAAGATTGCTTTCAAAAAGATTTGTTTGTTCCTTGGGATGCCAAGGATTTAAAGAAAAAAGTTTTGATGCAAACCATCGACGAAATCAATGAAGACTTCGGCCACAATATTGTCCATTCGGCTGCAGAAGGGGTCGCCAGCGGGTGGAAAATGAAACAAAACCGCCGAACCTCTCGCTTTACAACCCGTTGGAATGAACTTCTTACCATAAAAATCTAATCGACACGATTCCTGCTAATCGATTATGCTATCAATTTACATAAAACGAATATTTAGGAGAAAATATATGTCTACACAACCAAATACTGAACGAAAAAAAGCCCTAGAACTAGCTGTCAGCCACATTAAGAAACAATTCGGCGACGGCGCCATCATGACTCTCGGGGAGCGCCCCACTCATGAAGCAAGCGTCATTAAAACCGGAGCGCTCGCTCTTGATATTGCCCTGGGAATTGGCGGCGTCCCTCGAGGAAGAATCCTAGAGCTCTATGGCCCGGAATCTTCAGGTAAATCCACACTGGCTTTACATATTGTAGCTAATGCGCAGAAAAACGGCGGCGTTGCTGTCTATATCGATGCCGAACATGCGCTCGATCCCGCTTATGCAACCAAAATCGGAGTCAATATCGATAATCTGATCATTTCCCAGCCGGATTGCGGAGAAGAAGCTCTAAATATTGCAGAAACTTTGGCTAGATCAAATGCTGTAGACGTGATCGTCATCGACTCAGTTGCGGCGTTAGTGCCTAAGTCTGAGTTAGAAGGGGAGATTGGCGACTCATTTATTGGTCTTCAGGCTCGTATGATGTCCCAAGCTTTAAGAAAGCTAACGGCTACACTTGCGCGCAGCAACACTTGCGCTATATTTATTAACCAGATCCGTGAAAAGATTGGCGTGATGTATGGCAGCCCGGAAACGACAACAGGTGGACGCGCGCTTAAATTCTATGCATCGATCCGCATGGAAATTCGTCGAGTTACCGGTATTAAAGGTGCTGATACATCGGAAGTTGGTAACCGCGTTAAGGTAAAAGTAACCAAAAACAAAATGGCGCCTCCATTCCGTGTAGCCGAATTTGATATTCTCTTCAACGAAGGGATTTCTCGTACGGGTTCGGCTATTGATATGGCGACAGAACTCAATATCGTCGAGAAAAAAGGATCCTGGTTAAGCTTCAAAGGAGAGCGTTTTCAAGGCCGCGAAGCTTTCCGTGAACATTTTAAAACCAACACAAAACTTCTGGAAGAGATCGAGAACCTCATCGTAGAAAACTACAAAGACAAAGTATTAGTCACCGCTTCCAAGGATGACTAAATATCAAAGGGTTGAGTCACTCTAGATCTAGAGTGACTCAACCACTTTAGCACTCAAGACCGTTTTCTTAGCCATACTTGTCTACGTTGCAAGTGTCGCTGTAGGATCAATCGCTCTACGCGATGCGCTCCGAGCTCTATGGTAACACTCAATCTACCCGGGTTCCGATGCGTCACCCGGGGCTCTAATGGATACGTCCTTCGCGATGCGCTCCGGACTCAGGAATAGTTAATTGATTTCACGAGTACCGAAGAAATAAGTGATTTCACGAGTATGGAATAGTTAATTAATTTCCTGAGTCCGGAGCGCATCGCGAAGGACGTATCCATTAGAGCCCCGGGTGACGCATCGGAACCCGGGGTAGATTGAGTGTTACCATAGAGCTCGGAGCGCATCGCGTAGAGCGACTGATTCTACGGCGACACTTGCACCGACCGGAACAAAATTCATCAATTCTGCATTAGAAAAATTGATAAAAACTGTCAAATCTTTGTTATCGGAACACCCTATGGCTAGAACGACGCCGATAACAGCAAAAATTCTTCGGGATTGATGGGTAACTCGCGAATAGTCTCTTGAAAACCAAGAAGTTCCACGTGGAACATTTTTTCTGCAGCCTCTCTGCCAAACAAATTAGCCATGTTCATGTGACGTTTATTGATAATATCCTGTTCCATATCCCCCAAATCATCCCAAATTTGAAAAGCCATGCCGAAATGCTGCGCAGCTTTTCTCACTTGATCAAGCTTGTCCACCGCACCACCACCAAAAAGCCAGCCAAACACAAAGGAATTTTCAAACAAAGAAACAGTTTTCTTATCAATCACCTCTTTAATCGAAGCTTCCGAATGATCTTTAGGATAAATATCCAAATACTGACCCCCCGTTGCCCCAAACACCCCCGAACGATGGGCCGCTTCCCTTAAAGCAACAATTCCAATCTCATATCCGCGCTCAGCAAACGTAAGATTCGAATTCTTAATGACTTGCGCATTTCTAGCAATACACTCGTTCCCGGCAGCAATTAAAGCATAGGTCACCAACAAGGCAGTAGCCTCGCCATAAACCTTGTGCGTAGAGGGGCGATCTCTTCTTTCATCATCATCATCCATGGACGGGAGATCATCTGCGACTAGTGAGGCTGTATGGAAGAATTCAAGGGCAAGCGCAGCATAGGATACATCAGCATTTAGGCCCAGCGACTCGGCAACCATTAAAACGAGCGAAGGACGAAACCTTTTCCCGCCATTCGTTAAAGCATAGCGACAAGCATCGGATAAACCTTCGGTGTCGCCAAACAAAAACATGTGATCTCTGATGAGTTGCTCTACCCGGTCCTGATACTTCGACAAAATATTATTTTGAGCAGTTAGCGACATTTGATTCCCTTGCTAAACTGCAATTTTTGCTGATTCTGCACCAGCTGATCCGAAGAAACATAACCCCCAAAATTCGTACAGGGGTAACTGCACACGTTTTTCCCTAGAAGAGTTCCTGGATTTGTCACTGAATTGCAGCCGGTTTGCGAATCGTCGCCGATGATGGCGCCAAACTTTTTAAGTTGGGTGTTGAAGCCTTTCCCATCAACGGCTACCTTAATTAGGCCCTTGTCGAGCCTCAGGTTAGCACAAATCGTACCGGCCCCTAGATTGACACGATTTCCTAAGATAGAGTCTCCAAGGTACGCAAAATGAGCCGCGTGGGCATTGTTCAAAAAGATCGAATTCTTTACCTCGGTGTCGTGACCAATAACGCAATGGTCGCCGGCGATAAAATCTCCGCGAATGTAGGCCCCATGGCGAACAGTGCAGTTTTTACCAATCACACAAGGACCTTTGATGTAAGCGCCAGGTTCTACGACCGTTCCTTCGCCGATGGAAATGAATTCGGGATGAATTAAATGAACTCCTTCCGGTATTTCAACGCTAATTTTTCCGAGCTTAAGTCCTTTAAGATAAGGACCTATCTTGGGTAAAACCTCCCAAACATGGTCGATATTATTAAAAATATCGCGATGTTCGAACGCATTTAAATCGAAGAAATATAAAGGTTTAAGATTATCCAAGGCTACATTCTCTTGCTTCATAGGCAGAATTTTGAACTGAATCGTGAATAATTTCAACATCTTCTTTAGAAGAATAATATATCTATATGATTCTTCTTCTTCATCAGTCTCTGTGGATTTGTCGATAAGTGGCTGTTTTTAGGTTTGTGGAGCTACGTTTACAGCCCGTCGATAAACTGTCTATAAAAGGCGAGTTATCGACGGTTTTGCTTTATGAACGATTCTGTAAACAAAGTTATGAACGAAAAAGGGGTGGTTATGAACGGGTTTTGCCCAAGAGAGGAATAAAGAAAAAAAGGCCTCAATGCCAAAAAAAATTGAATCCAACAATTTTTGGCTTTTAGGCTCTTTTGTTTTTTACCTTCTTTTTTTGCGATAAGTTTCAACAGAGCCTTAAGAAGAAGAATATGTTTATATAGTTCTTCTTCTTCTTCAGGGTCTGTGGGAATGTCGATAAGTGGCTGTTTTCTCGAGTATAAACAAATGTTCACAGGCCGTTGATGAGTCGTTGATAAAGATCGAGTTATCGACAATTTTGTGTTATGAACTTTTCTGTGAACAAAGTTATGAACGAAAAAGGGGTGGTTATGAACGGATATTCAACACATATAGTTAAAATTATTATTTCTTTTTAAACAGATCTTGGAAAAAGGTTACGGGTGTACGTGTTTCTTTGGGAGAAATTTGAATTCTTTGTAAGTCTTCATGAACAGTTACGATGCCATCAGAAATTTTTAAATTGTGAAAACTACCATTAATTTTTCGATGAACGTTCCTTAATGGGTCTGTGTAATAAAAATCCCCCGAATCATCTAAAGCAAAAATTGCCTCCCCGTAGATTAGAGCTTCTTTCATTTGTCTAGCAGCACTCATGGTATCGCTGCGAGACAATACACTACCAGTGTTAAGTGAGAAAGTGGCTATTTGACCAAATCGACTCATCAGGTGGATAAGATTCTGATCGGGGCTTGGTAGGAAAAATGCCCAGAAATCGTCTTTATTATTCGGCGCCCAATAGTCTCGTTCCTCGTTAGTAAGTCGCCGTGAATCTGTTAAAGAATGGGAATAAAGATCACCGTTTAATAGAGTAATCGCTCTATCATTAACAAGGGTAAAAGCGCTAGCTTCTACAATTTTTTCTGGTTTAGACTTATGTAGGCTGTCCCAAAGATGAAGTTTTCGGGCTCTTGAGCTAATGCTGTTGAAAAAAAGTAAACCCTCGGGTTCATAAGGATTACATGGAATGTGGAGTATTCCTCCGATGAGGTTGTTAACTTGAACAATAACTCTTCCTACACAAATTAAATCTTGGTTCCAGAGTTCCGCCCCGTTTTCGGTGACAAAAAATTGGCCGCCAGTTTCTTTATTTTTGACTTCATATTGAAGGCCATTTACAAGGAGAGGGCTATCAAGGTTTGTGTGAAAGGGAGTAAGATTGGATGAGGTTATTTGGGCAATATTTTTAAACTTCAAAATATTTCTTCCAAAAGCGCGTGCATCACACTTGGGCTTGCTATATAAAATCTTCCAATTAAAATTTTCACCAATGGGTATAGGTTTCTGGGGATATTGACTATTTATGTAGAACTCTTTCCATTTAGGGTGGTTGCTAAAGATATCTTTCCATAAATGACAAACCCTGCAGGCGCGTGCTAAATCTATAGCTTCAAGGTGTGTTCCGATATGTATTAAATTTTCCCGTAAGAGAGAGTTAATGGTTGTTGTGGTAGGAGAGGCTTGAATATTCAACACGATTCCTCGCTATTTTAGAATTATGGCAACGAAGGTCCCTGTATAGTTCAGGCAAATTTGATTATTTTGTATAACTTTTGCGTGGAGTTTTATGCGAGCTTTATTTTTTTTCAGAAGTGTTTTTGTGAAGAATTCCCATTCTGAAGCATCGGGGAAAGAACATTCGGCTTTGAAATCGGATGTGACTGGTTTAAGGTACTCAGTATCACTTTTAGAAATGACAATTTGAATTTTTTTATCTTGAAAATCGCTTAAATGGATATGTAATAAACCCCAACAGGCTAGTGTGGCAACAGCGTGGAGGCTTCCTCCGAAAACAGTTGATTTGTGGTTGATATTATTCGATAACGGAGCGTTTAAAACGACTTGATTAGCTGAGGCAAGTTCGACTTTTACCCCCATAGCAGTGCTCATGGGGATATTTTTTGAAAGATACTCTTCTAAAAGCGTTTCTGGAGAGGGATCGTGTTTAATTATATGCCTCCAACGGTAGCTAGAATAATAAATATAGGTGAGAGGATCTGAACATCCGACCCCTTATGCACGTTTTTCTGTGTTTTTAACCATATCATACTGTCTCATTCTTTGCGAATCATGAACAGGTATAGGACATTGAAGCAAATATTTAAATCTAAGGTGTGAATTCATGGGGCTGAAAGACCGAAAGATTTCATAGAGCCCAGGCAGGCCTTGAAAAGGCAACGCCCGCCTGGGAGGATATCGCAACTAAAATTTCTGTTCCAGTCTTTCAGACTGAGGTGTTTTTATTGATCTACCCAGGCGGGCGTTGCCTTTTCAAGGCGACCTTCCCCTGGGCTATTGAAATCTTTCGGTCTTTCAGACCCATGAATAAACATCATAAATTCAAATGTTTGTTTAGCATCCTATGTCCTGGCATCCATAATCTATTGTCAACCAAAGTTTTATTGGTTCGGCTTTTGGACTTAGAATCGATTGGATTAGCCGTAATACTGTTTCAACGTTGGCAATATCCGTAAATGTCTTCTACTTATTGTGGAAGAGCACATCGCTTCATGGGGTGGTTTTTTTGATATAATCTTCTTTGATATTAATAATAGTCTCTGGCCATGGATAGCGATCAATCGGGTTTGGAGTAGAAACAAACTCATCGAGAATGCTGGCACACTCCTCTTTCTTTACAGCCAGAGCATCCATATTAAGGAAAGGATTTTGATTTGATTGACCGATTGGTCCCATAATGTACCTTTTATAGGTTGATAAGTTTTGAAAAAATCTGGGTGAGAGGATTTGAACCTCCGACCCCTTGCACCCCATGCAAGTACGCTAGCCAAGCTGCGCCACACCCAGATGAAAATATTATATAGACTGTAAACCTTCAAATTGAAGATTTGAATTCTTAAATTCTTTTACGGCGACCTTTGCAGATTGCTCGATGATTTTCTCTAGTGAATCAGCTAAATCCACTTCAGCTTCAGTAATATCCACCGATACAGAAGCTGTGAAGGATGTTCCACCTTTTATTCCTTTTGCCTTGAAATTGGCAAAAAGACCGTCTTTCGTTTTAGAAATTTTAGTAAAGCGAATGAGATTGTTTTCCATTAGGTCTCTGTCTTTCATAGGGAAAATCCTTTGTTTATCGCTATAGATCTTAGGCGGTTTTTCCTTTCTAGTCAAATGGGAAATGAGTTAACCTCATGTATAGGAGCGACCATGCATCTATTTCATTTGGAACCTAGCTGGCAAAAGATACTCAAAGACGAATTAACTAAACGCTTATATCGTAGAATTGAGTGATTTTCTCGAGAAAGAATATGCCGGAAATGTTCCTATCTATCCCCCTAAAGATCTAATCTTTCATGCCTTTTGGAAAACACCCTTTGAAAAGGTCCGTGTAGTCATTGTGGGGCAAGATCCTTATCATGGGGAGGGACAGGCCCACGGTTTGTGTTTTAGCGTCCCAAGGGGCGTTGCCTTGCCTCCTTCGCTAAAGAACATATTTAAGGAGCTTGTTGAGGATGTCGGAGTGCCTTTCCCAGAGCATGGATGCCTAGAATCTTGGGCGGAACAAGGGGTCTTGCTTCTTAATGTGACGTTAACAGTATCCGCAGGGAAGCCCCTTTCTCATCATTCCCGAGGTTGGGAGCAGTTTACAGATGCAGTTCTGAAAGCTCTTGCTAAAAGGAAAAACCCTCCTATTTTTGTTCTTTGGGGCAAGTCTGCTATTAATAAATGGTTGAATATGAGTGATTCAGAGGTAAAATCAGACTTGAAAATCCTTACTAGCCCCCATCCCTCGCCGTTTTCTGCACGAAGAGGCTTTTTTGGTAATAAACACTTTTCCCAGATTAATAAACTATTAAAAGATAGTGGTTATAATGAGTTAGATTGGCAGTTATGCTGATTTATACTAATGATTACTGTTTTAAAATTAAATCAAATAATGATATTATAAAGTTAGAAAGGGTAGTTAATTAACCTGTGGGTGGTGGCCATGAAAGTAGAGAAAGAATTAAAGAAGATTGTTCTGGATCTATCGAAGAAAAACCATGCTGAAGTAGAATTGTCTGGCTTTACAATAGCTATTGACAGCTACGAGCAGGGTTCATGGGTATCTCTATCAGCTACAGTTTATCGAGGAGGAGATTATATTCCCCCGAGTGTTCGTAGATGTATCAGTGAAAAGCCTCTTTTCTTAAGAGGAGCAATAAATGCAGATTTGAAGCTTTTTGAAGAGAGTTATCAGATAAAGTTAACTTGTTTAAAAGGGCTTAATTGCATTGATTGCCCAGAGTTTTTCAATCTCCTGGAGGATTTTAGGTGGCTTGCGGGTAAATGGCGGGATTACCTAGATGAAAACGATCAAAACGATCTCGTCTACATCTACAAAAACAGGTGATTCGTTATAGTACCTTTATCCGTCTTTTTTCGTTAACCTGATTTAATCCAATCAGTCGCTCTTCGCGATGCGCTCCGAGCTCTGAAACAATATTTCATCTCACCCACCGTTCCGAAGCGTCACAGTGGGCTTTAGCGGATCCGTCCTTCGCGATGCGCTCCGGACTCAGGATTAGGTAAACGATTTCATGAGTCCGGAGCGCATCGCGAAGGACGTACCCATTAGAGCCCACCGTGACGCATCGGAACGGTGGGTAAGATGAAATGTTGTTCAGAGCTCGGAGCGCAACGCGAAGAGCGACTGATTAGATTGAAAAGGGTCGCAGATTATAAAAATACGTGAGATTAGTGAATATTTAAACGCTTGAGTTGTGATAAAAATCGGAACCTTGCATACAGGATTGCTAGCTCATAAATGATCATGAGGGGAATAGCTAGCATGAATTGCGTAAAAATGTCCGGCGGGGTAAGAATGGCCGCTAGGATGAAAATACTCACTATCGCATAACGTCTCATCCCTATAAGAGTCTCAGCGGATATTTTTCCAAAATGCACCAGAAATAAAAGGATAACACTCAACTCAAAGGCTAATGCATTCGATAATAAAAGAATCAATGTGTAGTCGAGATATGAGGACAACGTCCACATGTTTACTCCGATTTCACTGTTGAATGAACTTAGAAACTGATTCGAAATGGGGATCGTTATATAGTAGGAAAAGGCTAACCCCATAGAAAGAAAAAACAAGGATAGGACTACGAACGGAGTGATCCAACGCCTCTCTTTTGTCTCAAGGGCCGGTGCGATGAAACTCATGATAAATAATATCCAAATTGGAGAGGTTGAGACAATACCTACCCAAAAACTTGTTTTAAGAGCGGTTAAAAATCCATCTAGAGGACCCAAAACAACTAAACCATTTTGATATTGTGTAGAGGGAGTAATCAAAAAACCCAGAATTTCTTTATAAAAATATAGTGAACACCCGATGCCGCAAGTTATAGTGGCGAATACGCGGATAATTGTACTGCGTAAATCATCCACGTGCTTCCAAAAAGAAGCGGGTGTGTCAATCATAGACATGCGCTTTCTCTAGTCTTTGATTTTGGATTTATCTTCTACTTTATCCAACTCATTTTCATCGTCTGAGGACTCCCCTTGCGCTGCTTTTTTGAATTCACGGATTCCTCTTCCAAGATTTTTTGCAAACTCAGGAAGCTTTTTACCTCCGAATAGCAGTAAGATGATGCACATAATAACTATAAGCTCGCCTGTTCCGATCATAAAATCTCCTGTAAGGACTTTTAGGTTTTAGGTACTTTCGCAATCATTTACCATGTTACGCAGATAATCAATAAGATCAAGAATTGATTTCTTTTGTTTCTTAGAGATGACTGTGTAGGGCTTTGAAAAATGGTTGCATAGTCTTTGCAGGCCATTAATTGCAGTTTCTCCGGCGCTTGGTCGACGTTTGTCATCTACGGAAAGAGGAAAGGTTTCTCGGATGATATTGAGGATTTCCGATTTTGTTTCGCCTTTATAATTTTCAACGATTTTCTTTTTCTTTTCGATAGGACCTTCTCGACTGGCTAATGTATAGATAGCCTGCCGCGGCATCGCTTCGATTTGCGGTCTGAGGAGCTTCGGCATGGCTTGATAAAAATCAAAATACTGCATGAAGTTATACGGCGTTTGACGATTCCCGTAAGTTCCTAAAAGCCAAGAAGTGAAGGCTCCTTCTTTATATTGAGTCAAAATACCGTGTGCTTTTTTTATCCGTTCGCCGTGAAGAATGGCGGCTTGATTGTTAATCGCTTTGACTTCCGAAGTTATTGAAATCAGGCTAGTTAAATCCTCATTAATATTCACTGTTTCTGTAGAATATTCATTCAATATAGCTTCGAGAAAGTCTTTTTCATGTTCGCTAAGTTCGTTGACGCTAAAGATTCCTGAAAAACCTGTAAGGTTTCCGCTTGCAGATTGCTTGCTCATTTGAGCCATTTTTGACGAGTTATCGTTCTTATTGAGTCTTTTCGTGAGAAGATTATTGACACTTGACATGATCACATCCTTTTAATGTAAAGCCGCTTTACATTTGTCGTACATTTTTAAGGTTAAAGTCTTTTTAAAAGTTCTTTAGTTACTGAAACATAATCCTCTGAAGCTCTTCCTGTAGGGGAGGTTTCAAAAACCGGTTTTCCGAAAATGGAAGCTTCTGTAACGCTGATATCTCTACGAACCTTAGTACTAAGCAGCTTTTTTGGGAAGGTGTTTTCTACAACTTCGAGAAAAGCTTTGTTGCTCTTTCCTCTTTGATTCCAGAAGGAAAGGACCACTCCCAAGATATTTAAAGGGTGTCGTTGTCCGATGCTATCCATAAACTGAGAAAGCCTTTCCAATCCTTTGATGCTATAGAACTCCGGGGTCGCGCACACAAGGGCATGTTGGGCAGCAATCAGAGCGGACTCCGTGAGCCAGCATAGGGAGGGCGGGGTATCGATGATGATGTAATCATACTTGAGAGGACTGATGATATCATGGAGTCTTTCGTGGGAATATCTGTCTGCGGCGAGGGATCCTGTAACTTCGATACGTTCTAGCCAGGTGTCGGCAGGGACGATATCGAGATTTGGGATGCATGTTTTTTTGATGACTTCTTCAATGGTTTTAGTTCCTTGCAGGACAGGAGCAAGGCTGTCATTTTCATCGGGATCGAATCCTAATCCTGTTGTTAGGTTAGCTTGAGCGTCGAAATCGATAAGTAGTGTTTTCTTTTTATGGAATTTAGCGAGGGCAGCGCCCACATGCAAGGCGGTGGATGTTTTGGCTGTTCCCCCTTTAAAACTGCTAACTGCAATGGCTTTCATGATATCCTCATTTTGTTTCGTAGGGAGAAATTAAACTGCGTTCGTTTCTCTCTTGTGTAATCTTTTGAATAAATTCATCCACATTGAGTTCTCCATGGACAACATTGTCTCTTGTGCGCAAGTTGATGGTTTTGTTTTCCATTTCTTTGTCGCCAATGGTCAGAATGTAATTGATTTGCGTTAACTGGGCGTTACTCACTTTTTTGCTTACAGATTCATTGCGTGTAATCGATATCGCAGTGGAATCCCGCCTTTTGGAACTTGCTTGCAAGTTCTTTCGCGTAAGGCATATGGCGATCGGCTACCGTGAGAGGCGGATTTGAAGCGGGCTGATCCACGAGAGGAAATTTACCTGAAAAATGTTCGATAAGGATACCAAAGAATCTTTCAATGGATCCAAAAATGGCTCTGTGAATCATGACAGGACGTTTTCTTGATGCCGTCATCGGCGGTGTATTCGAGTTCAAAGCGTTCAGGAAGGGCCATGTCGAGCTGGATGGTTCCGCATTGCCATGTTCTATTGATGGCATCGCGGATATGGAAGTCGATTTTGGGGCCGTAGAAAGCGCCATCGCCTTCGTTGATTTTGTATTTTCTTCCCGATTTATCGAGAGCGTTTTTAAGACCCTTCGTTGCGATTTCCCAATCTTCATCGGTCCCAATGGTCCCTTTTTCCGGGCTTGTCGATAGTTCGAGATGGTAGTTAGGCCGAAGGTTTTGTAGATGTTATCGGCGAGGTTCAGAGTGTCGAGAATTTCCGATTCGATGTCGGTCTGGCTTCATGAAGATGTGGGCATCATCTTGATGGAAACTGTCGGACGCGAAATAGGCCTGAAAGTGCCCCTGAAGGTTCGATATCGGTGGACATTGCCGATTTCGGCGACTCTTAAAGGTAGTTCCCGATAGCTATGGGGATGGCCTTTATAAAAGAGCATGCATCCCGGGCAATTCATCGGTTTGATCGCAAATTCATGTTTTTCGATTTCCGAGGTGAACATATTGTGACGGTAGTTTTCCCAGTGGCCGGAGATCTCCCAGAGTTCTTTTGACATCATGGCAGGCGTTTTGATTTCGATGTAATCGTTCTTCGAGAAGAAGCTGACGAAGAAAGGCGAGTAGTTGATTCCAGATATCATCCCTTTAGGGTGGATGAAGGGCATGCCGGGGCCCTCTTCTTTGAGGGAGAAGAGATCGAGTTTGGCCCGATGACTCGGTGGTCGCGTTTTTTTGCTTCTTCAAGTTGATCCAGGTATTCTGTCAGGATCTTTCTGTTTGGGAAAAGTGATCCCATAGACTCCGTGTGAGCATCTCGTTTTTCGAATCGCCGCGCCAGTAGGCGCCGGAAGTTTTCAAAATTTTCAGCGATTTGAGTTTGCCCAAGTTTGGAATGTGGGGGCCTCGGCATAAGATCAAAAAACTCTCCTTGGCGGTATCCGGAAAGCTGGTTCTTTCGGGTCGAAACTATTGATCAGTTCGACTTTATATTTATTATGCGAAAAGTTTTGATAGCTTCTTCTTTTGGGAAAAGATCTTTTTCCGATTTATAGTTCTCGTTGACGATGGCTTTCATTTCTTTTTCGATTTTCTCGAAATCTTCTTCGGAAATTGTCAGATCGGCGAAATCGTAGTAGAAGCCGTTTTCAATAGGGGGTCCGATAGTGGGTTTGGCGTTTGGCCAGATGCGCAAAATGGCTTGAGCTAAAACGTGCGCTGAAGTGTGCCAGAAGACTTCTTTTCCTTCTTTGTCTTCAAAAGAGAGAAGGGTAACTTTATCTCCGTCTTTTAAGGGAATGGTTAAATCTCCCGTTTTGCCGTTTATTTTAGCAGCTAGGCCTTGATCGGGGCCATTTTGATGCAATTTATCAGCGAGATCTTTCGCTGTGCTATTTTCTGGGAGCTCTATTTCAGTGTCATCTTGTAGAAAGATTTTCATTGTATTTCCTCGTAAAAAACATTTTTATTGAGTTCTTATAGTACAATAAATAAAAGTTTCTAGCAATGGTGGGGTTCATGGGTGGAGAAACACAATAACAGGATAAGCTGTATCGCAAGCAAAGGTTTTATAGACACAAATAACAAGATAAGCAGGAGCGCAAGCAAAGGTCTTATAGACACAAATAACAGGATAAGCAGGATCGCAAGCGGCAAGATAAAAAAAGGATAAGAAAGAAAAATAAGATTCATAAAAAACAATTCTTTTTTTATTTATTTCTTATCCTTTTTTTATCTTGCCGCTTGAGGTGCTACTTATGTATTTCGTTTCTATACGCACCATCCACCGTGCCGCTTGCGATCCTGCGTATCTATGAATTATTAATGGTTTATGCGCAAAGAATTACAGGGTCGTTGCGAAATAGTCTGGATGACTATCATTAAGGCAAAAGGAAGAATCATTTGAATAACAATAAAATTCATAAAATTCTTGGAGAAGGTAGACGTTCCTTTAGAAGATGAAAAATTCCCCAAAATGGTGTTTTCGGCCATCGGGGATGAATACGATGAAATCTCTCGAGAAGCCGATTTTTCTGGGTATTCAGGAAAGTTGCTCGATTCGTAACATTCTAAAAACAAGGGATTTAGCAAATAAACTCATTACGGATGAAGGGAAATTTAACGAGGGGCTTCTACCCAAATAATTCGATGATTTAGAAAAAAAATTATATTCTGTTGGTCCCAATAGGGAGCATGATGCTAAACGCAACGAACTCATTGTGCGGATGCTTAAACGTCTTCAAACCGATAAAGGATTGGTTAGAGCTTTACGCGTGTTGGGAAACCGCATATGCATAAATTTGCGGATCAGATTATCCGCGATACTCTTCAACTCCCTCATAAAACCATGGTTACTGATGCTCACGCTCGCCGCGCGGCTCTTTCCGCATTACTTTGTTATTTGCGCCAGAATGTGGGATCGTGTTTTGCAACTGCTCCTGCGATCATGGTCCATGATGAACAACCCGACGTCTTCTTAAATGACGTTCAGGAACTATTGTCAACAGGAAGACTTAAACGAACTTTTAATGGTAATGAATATGCAGTCCCACTGAGTACTAGCTCGGGGGCAGGAGATTTGAAAAGACAAGTGCTCCTTTATGGAGGAGACCTGGTCGGAGAAATGAAGCTCTGGAGGTCACCAGGACTCATTGCCGCTTTTGAAGCCGTAGAATTAATCGACTCAAAACTTCCCAAAGAAAAAAAACAAAAGCTTTGCAAATCTCTTATTTTAAAAGCATTGAAAACGAAAGCACAAAAATCAGAATATTTTTGGACTACCCCCGAAGAGATCATCCACAACATAATGCTAGATCATTTTGAAATAACAGAAAATGATATAAAGGAATATGAGGAAAGGCCCAAAGGGCCTATCCATGGGGGTTTTTTAATGCAAGCCCCTCTGACAGGCTCGAGTTTGGACGAGAAAAAACACAAATATGATCTCTATTTATCCCAAAGTGAATTGGCAAAAAGTGTCTTCAAGGGACTTGCAGACAATGCTTTATTAAAATCTTGGGAATTTTCTCTCGCCTCTTTTTCCGAGACAAAATCACAGTTTACTCGATGGAATCTCTATTCTAGCTTAGGTTTGGGGCCTCAAGACGAAGGAGGAATCGGACCCTGTTTGATCGAAATTCTTCAAAGAAGGCTTCAGGACTGCAACGAAAAATTGAAAGAACATCAAGCTGATTATGAGATGCTTTATACTCAATTACAATATGTTCAAAGAAAGCTTCGTAATTCCGCCAGCGAAAAAGAAGCCCAGTGGAATAAGATCGAATATCAAACAAAAATGAATGAATTTAATCTCCAGGAAGAGCTAAGGAATAAATATCATGCAAAAGCTCAGAGATATGCCAATCTTTACGATCATCTCGTTAATATCTATGACAAACTGTTTCCACGCTATTTCCAGGAAGTATACGACGCTGATATTCATGAGGTGACTTCGGGTCCTTACGATGATAGTCCAGCCGGCTTTAGACTTCTTTATAAACATGGTCGCAGCAATACTTCTCAATGGACTAAGGTCGAAAACCATATCGAATTTATCGATGCATTGGCCAATTTTTTCACTGCCACAGAAACGGAAATCGCCGGTTGTCCCGAAATGAAAAGCTTAGAAGATGACCTTTCAGAGATTACTACAGCTATAGTTAGTCATGTGCGTTCTAAGAAATTTCTCGAAACAGCTTTCACACGAATGGCTGTAGCTCACCATGCTCGTGTCGTCGAAAATCCCCTTGAAAATCTCGAAATAATTGAAAAAAAACCCTGGGTGTATACATCTGGCGGAGCGATGAACACTCTTGTGAGCTGCTATTTCCGTAGAAATGAAAAACCAACAGAGGCCTCCAGATGGGTAGAAGATCCCATGGAGCTGCTTGTCTTTTTTATCGATTGCATCAAGCAAATGCCTGATAAAATGCGAGAGCCTTTTGAAATGAATCCAGAAAAATCCCTTCTTGTACATTCACCGACACACGCTTTTCTTCTAAAACCGGGATATGCCCCTTTCGCGGACGCATGGAGAAATAAAGAATTCACCTATACGTGGGTTCGGGATAATCATGTTAGAAACATGGAACAGTTTGCCAAGAAAATTTATCTCGACGATGAAAAAATGAAATTTGTTTTAGATAAACTCAAAGCAAAAGTGCCTTTAAATTATCGTCATTATTTTAATGAGGTGTTTGGATCCTTAGGCGGCTCCATGAGCGCTAAAGATTTCAGGCAACATCTTGTCGATACTATGGAAACAACCCTGGGTCTTCAATATGGGCGACAGCCCGTTCTATCTTCAGATG
This sequence comes from Waddliaceae bacterium, assembly GCA_963822595.1. Classification (GTDB taxonomy): domain Bacteria; phylum Chlamydiota; class Chlamydiia; order Chlamydiales; family Waddliaceae; genus CAVRUH01. Next base: position 970,188 of record CAWGIG010000001.1, read on the forward strand.
AGATTGATTCAACACTCTTTAATCTTCTCCCAATTTTTCCATCCTACAAACTCAAAGAGCTCATTGTTAAACTGCTTGAGGATCTTCCTGGATTTAAAAATGGACAAAAAGAAAAAATATTAAAAACCTATGAAGAGTTGTCAGGAAAAATGCTTGCCCCTAAGTTTGTTAGCTCAAAAGGGTTAATAGAAATCATAAAGGCTCTGATCATGCTAGTAACAGGGCAAAATAATTCAAAATATGATTACCATAAACTAATAACAGTAAATGCTCAAATAAATGAATGCGCTCTTCCTACCCCCATTATATTTGCCGATACAAACTGGGTGAAGGACTTTTTCGCATTTGCGGTAAATCCCGGCACCGGAGAATTAGAGTTATGGAGGACCGATTAACCGGTTCAGCGGGAGCTCCTATGCGGATTTGGGAAGAGTGGCTCAATGGATCGCGCAAAGAGCCGATTGGGGAATCTTCACAAGGCCCTTAGAATACAAGCTATAACACCACGATAGGGAGATAGATTGATTGTATAGTCACCATTAAAAAAGGATAAGAAAACTAAATAATTCTTGCACCGTTATAGCTAATAATCTCAAAGGGTTTACTATAACGCACGCCTTCAGCGTGCAGACTTATTTTCTGCCCACCTATGGCGATGCCATAGGCTTTTATAATTCACGTCTTCAGCGTTAAGAATTTCAAGCTATCTCTCTATGAATTGTATTTGCAAATTAATCTAATCTCTTATATACATTATCCCTTTACCTTATATTCTGTGCGTTTTTAGTGGAAAAATTATAAAACGTGACGTTTGGTAGAAATTCAAATAAAATAAATAAAAAATGGGAAAGAACAATGAGATTCTTCAAAGCACTACTACCCCTTTTGATGATTGTAGGCATGTTTTCATCTACTCATTTGAGTGGACAAAGCAAACGCCCTTTTATCAATCACACGACTGATTTGGAAGACAGTATCACGCTATGATAACGCTCTAAGTGAGAGAGATTGGCAAGAGCTATACGATTTCGTTAACTCGAAAAGAACGATTAACCTCTGTGAAAAAGGGCGAAATTTAACGATTGCGGGTGACGTTCGTTTTGTCTGGAGATACATTAGAGAAAGAGATCCAGAAGGTGCCCTGTTTGGTGGAAAAAGTGTTGATGCAGATGGAATTAGAATAGGTCATAACGATTTTGACATCCGATTCAACCTTTATTTCGATTATGTTTGCGACCGTTCATGGGCTGTGGCTCAGATTGAATTTGATAACAGCGCCGGTGTTGATTTCAATGATTGGGAAGGTAATGATCCTGTGGGACTTCATGGCAGTGGCTTCTGTAGCGATATTTGCTTGAAGAAAGCTTATATGGGTTACAACGTTTACTGTGGTGGAGATTCCCGTTTCGATATCGAACTTGGACGTCGTCAACTTTATCAAGTATTTGATTCAGAGATTGAATTTCTAAGTCGATTCGATGGACTTCTACTTAGATTCAATGGTTCGTGGGATTGCAATTTTGATTACCACTTGTACATAGGTGGGTTTGTTATTGACGAAAGGGTGAACCACTTTGGTTGGGTTACAGAGTTAGAGTTGTCAAACCTTTGGGACTCAGGATTTGACTTTACATACTCCTTCATCGATTGGAAGAAAAACGGAAAAAACCGTTATGGTGCGCATGATCCTCAAGGAAGTAAGTTTATGATTTCTCAGTGGATATTGAAATACAATTTAGATCCTTCTTGTATGTGCGGTCTCCCTTCACACTTTTATGGGGCCTATCTTTGGAACCATGATGCTGTAAGTAAAAACGGCCAAAAAAGAAGTAAAGGTTGGTATGTAGGTTATCGTATTGGTGAAGTGACCTATGCTGGAGACTGGGGATTGGATATGCAATATCAGTATGTTGAAAAGAACGCTATTCCTGACCAGGATGTATCGGGTATTGGCCGCGGTAACTACGAAGATGCTAGAAATACTATGAACAATCGTGGTAATACCAACTATAAAGGTTGGAGAGTTGAAGGTATTTATGCATTAACTGACAACCTGCTGCTAGATTCCTCTTTTCAAGCATCTAGGGAGATTACGAAATCTGAAGGTGGATTGCACCACTATTCACAATTCGAAGTTGAATTTATCTACGCTTTCTAAATTTATAATCCGTTGCTTAATTTAGGTTAGGCAACGGATATTCTTATGTTAATAGAAGGATAGTGATATGGAAGTAAGAGCAACTGCTTATCATGAAAGCTGGTGTTACTTTGAAAATCCCCTCCTTGCATCTATCCCTGTCGAAATATGGCAATCGGTGTTTGGTTATCTCGCTGCGATCGATCATGAATCTCTCTATCTGACCTGTCGCACCTTTCGTATTCTATTGAAAGGCTATCCTCTAATGGGTCCAGTGGGTCATGCTGCTTTATTTGGAACATTCACTCTCCTATCAACCTCCAATAAATATCTATACAGTGAAGATTCCAAAAACAAGGTTCGATGGATTGGAAACGAAGATATTTTTGAAAAATGGATTCAAAATTCAGAAATATCTGTCGAAGCAATCAAACATAAGGAAGCGATTGGCAACAGACTGTTAATCTTATTAGATACGGGTTTGCTTATCATTTTAAAGGGAGAGAATGAAAGTGAATACGTTTTAGATTTTCAGACAGAAGTGGGAGAATTTCATGGAATCAATCGAATTGTTGAGCAAAATAATTGTTTATATATAGAATTTTATTACTCTTTTGGTTGGCATCACCATGACGGGTGGAACGAAGAGGATGGATATGAAGATATCCGAAAGTTCTTAATTGTATTGGACAGTACTACCGGTGCATTTCTGTTCAATAAAAATCTCATAAGATACGGAGAACTGGGATGCAAGAGGTCCCATTTTGTTAACATCGCAAAGAAATTCTCAAGCTTTTACCGTATCAGATGTAAGAAATAATAAATCGTATTATCAAAGTAAAGAAATACCAGGAAGGATTTTGACTACAGAAATTGATGCGGTCACAGGGGGAATTCTCTTAACAGTCTATAACGATCGGACCTATTCCAGTTACAAACTGAGTTATAGCTACAAAACGGTTCCCTAGCCAGATCGTTTGTTGCGCGCCACAAATGGTCAATAATAATTTATGTACTAGCACAATTCGCCGAAGGTGATGGAGGCGGGTACTCGGAACTTGTGAAGGAGACGCTTGAAAATTCGGGGCTGTTTCTCTTTTGTTCCCTTTTCAATAGATACAGGAATAATTTTATAGTCCGTATCTTGTAGAGTCTTCCTAAATGGATAGGAATTGTGAAGCTTTTCAATGGCTCCGGCAATGTCCGGATCTGAAATAAAAATACACACAGAAAAACCGCTATCTAAGATTTTCCGAATCTGCTTAAGGCACTGCTCATTTTTTTCCAATCGCTCAATAGAGGGAATATTGACAATCCTTAAAAGATGATAAAGTCTTTTTAGCCAAGGCGTATGTTCGTGTTCATGTTCAATAAAAAAGCGCATCCGACATCTTTGAGCACCCAGCATCAGTAACGTATCATTCCAAGCGGTATGAGTACATATGTAAAGCGTTGGTGTATTAGATATATTTTCCATTCCATTAAACGTAATTTGAAAATGGAGCCGGGAAAGGACCATTGCAACAAAACGGCTCAAATAATCATAGAATTGATACGTAATCACCACCGTTACGATTAAAGCAATATCTCCCATTACCGTAAAACCTTTATCCGCACCAAAATCAAATACCTCTGTAATGAGGAAAAGCAATAAGGATGCACAAAGAACACCGATATAACTTAAAAAGTTTGTGGCGGCTACGATTTCGCCTCTAGACTTTTTGGGGCTGGCGATTTGGATGTAAGAATCCAATGGGACTTGGTAAAATCCGCCGAACATTCCCATAAGCATCACTAAAGGAATCACAGCGTACAGATGGTCTGAAAAAATATCTATCATATAAAGGCTGATGGCAATTCCCGCACCGGCAATGGGCACTATGCCTAACTCCGCTAACCTTCCGGAGATTTTTCCTGCCAAGAGAGACCCTGTTCCTATACCAAGCGCCGTAACCAAAAAGAGATAACCGCCTTGAATGTCAGTAAGGTGTAGAGATTGCACGGCGAATGGAATCATATTCAATTGGACGTAAGCGCCTAAGAAAAGAAAAAAGGCAGAGCCGACGACAGCCGCCAATAAAGAGGGTTCTTCAGTGGTGCTTTTAAGAGTCCGGTATATTTCACCTAGAAAGAAAACATTTAGACGTTTTTCGGAGCCTGCGGGCGGAGTATATTCAATGCAAAAACTAGTGATTAATCCAATAATACTGACGGCAAGACAAAATCCGCCGGCAATTAGATAGTGTCGGCCCGTGATATCTAGAAGGAAAGAGGCTAAGAAAGTTCCCAAGATAATCGCCAAGAAAGTAAATGAAGTCATTAGACCATTAGCTTTGCTGATTTTGTCAGTGGCAACGAGTTCGGGAAGGATTCCGTATTTGGAAGGACTAAAGATAGCGCTTTGCAATGCCAGAAGAAAAAGAATGGCATAGCAACCAAAGATGCTGTCGAAATAGAAGGCAAATATGGCAGCGACCATTGAAATAAATTCTAGGATCTTTGTTGCTACAATGATGTTTCGTTTGCTAAACCTGTCGGCGAGTGTTCCCGATGATGCGGAAAAAAGGAGAAAGGGTAAAACGAAAATAGCGCCGGTTATGGCCAAAATATGGTGGCAGTGTTCAATACCCTGGAGATCAATGAGAAAGTATACAATTAAAAGTTTATATACGTTATCGTTTAGGGCACCAAGAAATTGGGTAACGTTTAAATAAGTAAAAGAAGAAAACCTTCTTATAAAAAAGGCAGTAACGTCTCTTGTTAAAAATGATTTAATCATAACCTAAGTATCTAGCAATTTCACGTTTAATTCAAGAGTTAAGTGGTTTTATAATAAATTAAATTTTAATTAGCGGTGGATTGTGCTAGTGGTAACAAGTAACAGGATTAGCAGGATCGCAAGTGGCATTGGGAATTAAGCTCGTAGTAACAAATAACAAGATAGGCAGGATCGCAAGCGGCAGGATAAAGAAAGGATAAGAAAAGAAATAAAGAAATAAATAATAATTTGCAGGTTATGTTGATTAATAAAATTCATTATTGTTATTTATTTTTTTTCTTATCCTTTCTTTATCGTGCCGCTTGCGATCCTGCCTATCCTGTTATTTGTTACCACTAGCTCAATCTCCATACAGAAATTACCTTGTATGGCATTGCTTTGGCGCATATAATTTAGTGAGACATGACTAATCGGATAAATTAAAAAAATGCTGCGTATCAATTTTAGCAATCGCGTTGAGCTCCTGCTTGAAAAAATGAAGAAAGGACTCTATTCTAAGGAAAAATCTCCATTTACAAGGCGATTGGTCATTGTTCCTAGCCCGGCAATGAAATCTTGGATAATGCTACAACTCGCTAAGGATCAGAATTATGGTATTTCTGCGGGATTGAATTTTGCTTATTTAGAGTCAGCGATTGAAGAACTGAAGCAAATTTTAAGTCCCACAGGTCAATATAAGAAAAAGACCCCTTTATTAGAAATTTCCTTGAAAATTGAGGCTGAAATCCGTTACGTGATCGAAAATGGCCCAGAAAGTGATATTTGGGAGCCCCTTTTGAATTATTTGAAAGTCCAAGATTCTAAATTATCTAGAAAGAGCGAAAGACGGTTGGTGAGTCTGTCGAGTAAGCTTGCTACCCTATTTGATAGGTACGAAACCTATGGTTATCGGATGCTAGAAAGATGGCGAGGCGGTGAGGATGGAGGCTGGCAAGGGGAGCTATGGAGAAGAGTTATAGTTGAAAAGGTTGAAAATCAGGAAATTTTAACTAAAAAACTTCAAATTGATCTGTTTTCGATTAGTTTTTTGCCAAAGAAGCATCATGAATTTCTGAAAAAAGTCGCAGAACATCATTCGGTAAACTATTTTGTGTTGTCTCCATGCCAGGCTTTTTGGACAGACGTTTTAACAGATAGAGAAAGTCGCCGGCTGAAGAAGTATTGGGAATCAAAGGGGGGGTCTGAACCGCAACTCATTGCGCTTGAAGAGCTTCTTTTTGATAAGAATGCCCTTTTAGCCAATTTTGGCAGAATGGGACGTGAGATGGCGCTGTTATTGGAAGATGCCCATAACGAAACCAATGAGGAGTACCAGGTGACCTCTCATGTTGTCGGACATCCCCAATATGAAGAATTTTTGTTTGAGAATATTGAGTTAAACGAAAAAAACGACCCGATTACTTTGTTGGAAGGAGCACAGGCAGATTTATTATTTTTGCGAAATCCGGAAATCCAGGAAAAAATAGATTTATCAAAGGATGAAACCATACAAGTCCATGTTGTTAGCAGTAAAATGCGCGAGGTTCAGGTTTTGTATGATGCGCTGATGGGGATAATGGATAAAAATTCGAAGGAATTGGATCCTGTTTGTCCCGGCGACATCATTGTGATGGCACCTGATATATCGGATTATGAGCCATATATTCGATCGGTATTTGAAGGAAAGATCGATTTTCAAATTATGGATCTCCATTTATTGACTCAACATCCTTTGGTTCGATGTTTTCTGCACATGTTGTCGTTGCCGTTTACCCGATGGGATGTCAGTTCAGTATTGCAATTGCTTGAATGCGGATCGTTTAGGAAAAGACAGGGAATGACCGCTGATGATGCAGGCAGGATCAAGGCTTGGGTCAGGGAAGCAGGAGTTCGATGGGGTGGCGACAAGGTTCATCGAGAAGAGCTATTGAAGCAAAACCATTGCCTTAAAGGAATGGTGGAAGAAAGCGCTATTGGAACCTGGGAGCATGGTTTAGAGAGGCTTCTCTATGGTTGGATCATGCGTTTGACGGAAAACGATGAGGTCAACGCCGGTATGGAAGTCATTCCCGTAGATAATTTAGAATTAACGCAAGGGGAGTTACTAGGCAGGTGGATCTTTTTGTTTCAAGCATTGCGTCGTGATCTTAAGCTATTGATTGATGGAACAAGAATGACAGCACATGCATGGGCAAATGAACTCAAAAAGCTACTTGAAAAGTATTTAGTGAGTGAAAATGCGGAAGAAGAAGAAAGTAAAAATCACTTAATCCAGACCCTATCCTCGTTTGAAAGAGTATTAGATAATCAATCAAAGTATTCATTTATAACCATACGGCATCATTTGATAGCCTCGTTGAATACGCAGAGGGTGTGTTATCGAGAGCCTCACTTGCAAGCGATACGATTTTGTTCGCTGCTACCGATGCGTGCGTTGCCTGCAAAAGTTATCGTGTTACTAGGGATGGAAGAAGGAGCCTTCCCGAGAAAAGATCAGACCCATTCTCTAAATTGCATGGCCAAAGAAACTGATACCGACTATAGTCCCTCACAGACAGATTTCGACAGGTATTTATTTCTGGAAATTCTTTTATCGGTTAGAAAGTATTTATTGATTACCTATGTCGGGTACTCAAAATCTGATTCTAAGGAAAAACCATCATCACTTTTGATTTCGGAGTTGATGAACTATTTAGATGCAGGGTTTACAGTAGAAGGTGAAAAGCCATCTGAAAGATGCATTATAAAACATCCTTTTAGAGAGTATGACAAAAGGTATTTCGATGGAACGTTATTGAGTTATTCCCAGGAAAATTTTCGGGCGGCAGAGGCGTATTATCAGGATGAAAAGAAACCAAATCATCGTTTTATTCCGCAATTCGGTAGTGCATCTGAAAAGAAAGTTGAAGCAGAAATTACGATCGATTTAAAAAACCTTGTTTCCATGGCAAGAAACCCTGTAGGGGCATATTACAACAAAACCTTAGGAATATATTTAGAGAAGGAAGAGGATATAAAAGTTAAAACGGAAGAAAGTTTTGTTTTGTCACCCCTAGAAAAAGCGATTATCAAAAGATCTTCCTTGAAATCCCCCTTTTCGCACGTTATAGATGTCGCTCAGAAAGAAGGGAAGCTCCCCCTAGGAACATTCCGAAACCTAGCTGTGAACGCTCTAGAAAAAGAAGTGATAGATTTAAAGTATAACCTAAAGAATGCAGGAATACTCTCGGAAGATATATTTGAAATCGAGTTTTCCGATTCTACTCGGCAGCCGATGCTAAAAGAAAATGGCATATTAAGACTTCCACCACTAGAGATAAATTATAAAGATGCATTCAGAATAAAAATTATCGGAAAACTGACCGAGGTGGTGCCACAGGGGTTATTGGGGTATGTCGGCGACGAAAAAAGCGATGTGTTGAAAGTGTGGCCGCAGTATTTAACTTATTTATGTTTGTGTGAAAAATATTCATTGAATCTTGGTAAGCAATTGATATTTGCAAAAACAGGAACTGTGAAAGATCCTTATTTTCAAAATGCTCACAGTTTGTTGGAGCAGTATTTAGAGTATTATTTCGGTGCAACAGAAAACATCTCCCCGCTTATTCCTGAGTGGGTTCCTGATTTTATCAAATTAGATGCGGAAGCTTTTGAAAAGAAAGCAAAGTCTCAGTTGTCGGAGAGGTCTAAGCATTTTTATAATGAGTATATACGAATAATGATGAAAGGTTCTGATTTTAAATCGACTCTAGAGCTATATGAGAACTGGAAACTTGTTGCGACGAAACTGTATGGAGAGATGTATGAAAACTGGTATTAGAAGTTTCGATGTATTAGACAGGACATTAAATATTAATCAAAACTACTTCCTAGAGGCATCTGCAGGAACAGGAAAAACATTTTCGATTGAAAATATTGTCGTTCGATTGTTATTAAGTGAAAAGCCGATTCAACTAGATGAAATACTTGTTGTGACTTTCACTAGAGCCGCCACAAGAGATTTAAAAGTAAGAATCAGATCGAGCATTAAATCAATATTGCGAAGTTTTATTACGAAAAATAGCCCTCTGGATTATGTTTGCGCTGTAATTGAAAAAGGTGATGCTGCGATTGAAAATGCCGAAAGAAAATTAAAGCAAGCTTTACTTGCTTATGATCAAGCGAACATTTATACCATACATCAATTCTGTTATCGGATGCTGAGCGATTTTGTTTTTGAAGGAAACTTCAGTCTAGAACGTGTTTCAGAGGATACTCCCCTTTCAAGTTCTTACATATTAACTATCATACGCGATTATTTTCGGACGGAAATTCGACCCGAGATTTTTAGTCCTCAGCAATTAAGTTTGCTTTTAAATGAATTTGACAACTCAATGGAGAATCTTGAAAAACGGCTTCTAGATACCATTACAAAAGGGATTGAAATTGTTGCAACGCCTACCTATGCTGAACAATTTCATGAATTTAAACGGATCATGGGTAGGTTGTGTCATGAAATGGGAATCACGGGAGAAAAGATTCTATCGGATTTTTATAAACTTGCTCCTTGCTTCAGCGGGATGTGTGACAAAAGCAAGAAAATTAAACACGAGCATATTGAAAAAGTTGAGAAATTTGCATCTCTTTTTGATCAAGAAAACTGGGATACAGCGTGTTTTGAGCGCTTAATTGACGATAATTTATTTATCGTAGATGCATTTGATCCTGAAAAAATATTGAAGAAACAGAAGCCCTCCGATAGCGAACTTCAAATTCCCGGATTAAGAGATTTGTTGAAGAATAGTTTTCAGTCTTATGTTTCGCCGCAGCTAATTTTTGCGCGCATGGCATGTGGTTGTAGGATGCTCTTGAAAAGGCATCTAGATGAAGAGGAGATTTTAGGTTTCGATGAATTAATAGAGGCAACAAGAACAGCTGTTAAAAATCCAAAATTTATCGAAGCTGTTAGAAGTAAATTTAGATGTGCCATCATTGACGAGTTTCAGGATACGGATAATCACCAATGGGAAATATTTCGGAGTCTGTTTATTGATTCCGCGGAAAAATGGGGTAAATTGTATTTGGTAGGTGATCCAAAGCAATCGATATATGCTTTTAGACAGGCAGATATTTATACCTACATTGAGGCGGGAACGAAGGTTAGGGGAGGAGTATCATGCGACATTAGACACAAATTTCCGATCGCAGCCAACGCTAATTAAGGCATTAAATACATTGTTCAGCGAAACGTCGTGTCCGGGGCTGATCACGCTACCGAAGATCCATGAAATTTTAGAATATAAAGATGTAAAATGCCCTTCAGGAGCAAAGGAAAAGATTTTTTCTGATTCTTTGAAGTCGATTAATTTCTGTGTTGCGGAAGAGTTACAGGCGAAGACATTTTCGATCGAAAATTTAGAAGAAAAATATTTTCTTCCCTATTTGGCACAAGAAATTCAAGGCCTTAAAAAGAGAGACGGAGTTTCTTATTCTCAGTTTGCAGTATTGATTTCAGATAGGTTCCAGGGGCAGCGCGTGGCTGAATATTTGGAGAAATGGAATATACCTTGTATGACTCAGCGCAGCTCCAGTATTGTAGAATCCGAAGCATTCCAGGCTTTTAGAGATCTTTTGAAAGGGATTATTTCTCCGAATCACGAAAGTTCTCTTAAAACAGCCCTAGGAACACGATTGATTGGTTGGACCCATGAACAGGTCCGAAAATTGGAAGATTTGGAAATATTGCAAGACACGCTTACGCGATTTTATTCATTGCGTCGCAAACTGTTTGAGGATGGCTTGTCGATCTTCTTCTATACATTGATGAATGAGAGTTGGGGTAATGGATTAAAAACTGTTAGAGAAGAGATTTTGATGCAGTCTGGTGGAGGAGAATTCTACCAAGACTTGATGGCTGTTATCGAAATTGTTTTAGATGAGCAAAGCCGTTTTTCTTTGACACCTATTGCATTGTTGAAATTTTTGGACGACTTTAAAATCCTTTCACAGAATGAGGATGAACGCTTAAAAAGATCTCTAGATCCTACTCAGGATGCGGTAAATATTCTGACGATACACTCAAGTAAAGGGTTGGAATTCGATATTGTGTTCGCTTTAGGACTCATTAAAACATCCCAGGCTCCGAAAGACTTGATTCCGATCGTAAAGGATGGAAAGAGGGTATTAGCTCCTGTATTGGATAAAGAAAATCCTGGCTATATTGAGCATTGCAAGGAGATTGATGCGGAGAAGATGCGTCAGTTGTATGTTGCTTTAACACGAGCGAAATATCGTTTATATTGTCCTGTAGGCATTGTTCCTCTTGTTAAGGAATCTGATCAGGGAATGGCTTCTCCGATGCAGCTATTTCTTGCGAGGTTGAATCAAGAGGCAGCGGAAGAAGAGGTCCTTTATCAACGCATCCATGGATATGATGGTTCTTTGCTTCGTGATTTTGTTTCTAAAAATTCAGAGGACATATCTTTAACTGTTTTGAATGATATTCATTTTAAAATTGATAAAAACGAGTTGCAGAGTGCTCCAACGCTTATATCTCCTTCGGTCTTTACTCCTCCGGGATCACCTATATACATTCATTCATTTACTTCGTTATCGAAACATGATAGTGGCGGATCTTCATTTATGGGAGCTCCTAGAGACTTTAATGAAGTAGAAATGAACCCACACACGCTACCTTCAGGAAGTGAAACAGGGAATTTATTGCATTTCATTTTGGAAAATTATCCTATTGGAAGTTCCGTTGAGGATACTGTCAGACCCTATGTTGAGTTTTCCCAATACAGAGAATGGTTTGCAACTATATGTGAAATCATCTCAAATGTATTTCAAACGCAGCTTTTTGATGGATTCCGACTTGCTGATATCGATCCTGAAAAATGTTTTAGAGAGACGGAATTCATGTATTGTTATGAATCACATTATCTTAAGGGAATTATCGATCTTGTTTTTGAGCATGATGGAAAATATTATATCGTCGATTGGAAGAGTAATTGGCTTGGACCTGACAGTACATATTATTCTCAGGAAAATCTAGAAATAGCCATGAAGGAAAATAATTATTTCTTTCAAGCACAGTTATATAAAGAGGCCCTCAAAAAGTATGTAAAGATTGTCGATAACCGTGAATTCGAAGATGTATTTGGTGGTTCTTACTATCTATTCCTTAGGGGTTTAAGTTCTGATTCAGATCAAAAATTTGGAGTTTATAAATGTCCCATCTGATCCGCAAATCCATTGCCGAATTGCTTGAAGAGGAGTTGATAGCGCCCATAGATTATGCTTTGGCCGACCGATTGATTTATAAAAATGGATCGGATTCTGAGGAAGCGTTTTTGTTTATATGTTATTTATCCAAGGCATCAAGAGAAGGCCATCTCTGTGTTAGAATGGATGGTGATGAGATATTGCCCCATCCCGAGCTTTTGATTTCTGTAGATAAGAAAACGATAATGGAAGGATTTGGAAAGCTGCCTGTATCTTTGATCGGTAGTATTGCTTCTACGCCCCTCTTTAGAAAGGGTCATTGCATTTACTTTCAGAAAAATTGGCTCTATGAAAGTGCTTTTGAAGAACATCTATCACGATTGCTTAGTGGGGAGCCAGAAATCAAATTAGATGACGGATTGAAAAATACTGTTTTAGATGACTTGTGGAAAAAGGGAGTTCTGCTGCAAGAGCAATTTGACGCTATTAAAATGTCCTTGCAGAACACGTTGACGATCATTTCCGGAGGGCCAGGAACAGGAAAAACGTATACAGCAGGTTTACTGATTAGGACTTTTTTTGATGCATTGCCTCATGAAGTAAAATCAAAAATGCATATCGTGTTGGCGGCGCCAACAGGAAAAGCCGCTTCGAATCTTCAAAAGAGCATCCACAAAGCTTGTGGGAGTATTGAGGGGTTCCCGGAATTGCAAGCGCAAACGCTTCACTCATTGCTAGGACGAAGAAGTAGTTCTTCCTTATCACATCTTAAAGCTGATTTTTTGTTGATTGACGAAAGCTCGATGATTGATGCTTCGATTATGTCTCGATTATTGTCTAGTGTGAAGTCGGGTGCTCGGTTAATCTTTTTAGGGGATCCCCATCAGCTTCCGCCTGTGGAATCAGGGGCTTTATTTGCAGACATGAACGTTCTGCTGAAAGATAATCGAGTAGAGCTTAAGCAGTGTTTGAGATCTGATTTGCAAGGTATTTTGGAGTTTGCTTCTAAAGTTAAAGAGGGGGATGCAGCTTCGGCATTGAATTTGCTTATGCATTCAAAGAAAGATTCCGGATTGCGATTATTAGAGTTGCCTGAAGATTCGATATCGAAGTTGAAAAAGTTTATTTTGCAATACGCTGTGAAACGTTTTCCTTCCTGTGTGCTATCCGATTTATCTTCCGTTGAATTGATTGATTCCTTTAATCGTTTTCGTATTTTGTCGCCTATGCGTCGTGGTTCGTTTGGAGTGGAAGAGTTGAATCTTATGTTTTTGAATCATTTTAAGTCGCAGTTGGTATCGGGTCAGAGTTTTGTGGCGCCGATCATGCTGACTAATAATGATTATCGCTTGCAATTGTTTAATGGTGAGGTGGGAGTTCTTGTCAGTCCGTCGCAGGGCGAGGAGTATCTCCTTATCCAATCTTCCGGGGGTGTCAGGAAGATTCCGGGCATATTAATTCCACGTTATGAATATGCTTATTGTCTATCAGTGCATAAAAGCCAGGGGAGTGAGTTTGATGAGGTTCTAGCGTTGTTTCCAGAGGGTTCGGAAGTGTTTGGTCGCGAGGTATTATATACAGCTGCGACACGCGCCCGAAAGCTGCTAGAGGTCTGGGGATCAAACATCACCTTACAAACAACGATCGAAAGAAAAGTAAAAAGAATTTCCGGAAAAATGTAGTAGCGAAGCGCAATGTCATCAACTTAAAGAATGGTTTATCATTCCATGCGGGCTGAAGGCCTGCCTTTTGATAGCCCAGGCAGAGCAAAGCGAAGGCCTGGGTTGACGTCGATAAAAAAAGTCAGAGCCCTGCAAGGGCGACTCATTTCGGTGTAATTATATTTAAGCAAGAATGGATGAGTCGCCCTTGCAGGGCTTTTTCACTTTTTTCACCCTGAACCCAGACCTTCTCTTTGCTCTGTCTGGGCTGTCACGAAAATGGCTTTCAGCCCTCATGAAATGATAAACTATTCTTTAAGTGGATGACATTGCGCTTCGCACAGGCACGACGCAAACGTCCCAAAGTCGATGTTGGAAATGGCCAATAAATTGACCTGGGGGAAAGAATCGATAAATGGATTCAATCCATATTTCCAACATCGACTCGTCGATTATTTTTGTGACTTGAAAGAAAAGAAGCGTACATGCATTCTCTGAACGAATCTTTTAAATTGGAGGCATTCATGACAAGTATGTTAAGTAAAATATTTATTTTTTCGGTAATTTTTCTTTCTAGTTTTCAGTTAAACGGCGAAATTGTCGAGACGAAGCATATGAAAACTGTTTACGAATATCTTCAGCCGGAAATGCTCATTGTCTTCGACATCGATAATACCATTATTGAACCGGTACAAACATTGGGATCCGATCAGTGGTTTCACCATCGCCTCACCGAATATAAATCCTATGGTTACGATGATGCAAATGCCCTTGAAATGGCTCTGCGTGAGTGGATGGCGGTCCAGAATATCACCAGCGTAAAGCTTGTCGAAGAAGAAACCGGTAGCATTATCAAAGATCTTCAGAGCAAAGGATACAAGATTATCGGATTGACGACTCGCGGACTGGGTATGTCCACAAGAACCATCCATCAATTGGAGTCTGTGGAAGTCAACTTAGAGCTTACCGCACCCTCGAAAGAAGAGTTTCATTTTATGAATGAAAGAGGCGTCCTTTATCGTGATGGAGTCCTTTTTACTGCAAATACGCATAAAGGGGAAGCTCTGCGAAAATATCTTCAAACCATTGGATATACTCCAAAATCGATCATGTTTATTAATGATAAATATTCCCATATCGTTCCCGTTGAGGAATTTTGCGATGGGGCTAACATCCCTTTTGTAGGATTACGCTATAGCCATGTAGATGAAAAAGTTAAGAATTTTCCTCATCAAATAGCCTTAGTTCAATTTTATAATTTTGGACATATCCTCTCGGACGATGCGGCAGCTAGAATAGTAAGCGACCATCTGAAAAATTAATAAGGATTAAAAAGAGCATTTCCAGTACTCTGAATCGTATGATAAATGTTCTGATTTTCTTACTTTTGTGTTGTCATGGAGCACCCCTATTTGGGGAAGTGATGATCATTGGTCATCGCGGGTCTCCATGCAACTCCCCTGAGAATACACTGGCCTCTTTCAAGAAAGCCATAGAGGCCGGTGCCGATTATATTGAATTTGACGTTCATCTAACCAAAGATGGCGTCCCTGTTGTCACGCATGATCCTTTAATGGCAAGAACCGTCAACGTGTGTTCTCCGATGAGTGTTAACTGCTTAACGCTCAAAGAATTACAAAATTATGATGCTGGTGTTACTTATCATCATGATTTTATAGGTGAAAAAGTTCCGACACTTGAAGAGGTTTTTTCTTTGGCGCAGGGTCAAGTGGGTATGATGATTGAAATCAAAACAGGAACAGCAAGCGAATCTGAGCTTGCAGAAGTCGTAATGAACGTTGTGAATGAGAAGGCTAATGGTAAAACGCCTATTTTAGTCGGCAGTTTTTCTCCGGCAGTATTAAAGCGCGTCAAAGAATTAAAACCTGCTCAAGCTATTATTGCCCTTGCGCAATATGATTGGGAATTGAGAGATCATTTGAGCAATGATCCGGAATATTATGGTTTGTCAACAAAGCTCATAACTGAAGAAGTTGTTTCTTCACTCCATCGACAAGGACGAAAGGTTTGGGTCTGGACTGTAAATGATGAGAAACTCAAAGACAGTTTAATTGATAAGGGAGTGGATGGTCTTATTACTAACAGACCGATGGCATTGAGGATATGCAAAGAAACCGCCGCCGCACAATCCCCACTTTAGATATACCCGTAAAAGCAAATCGGATTTTGAATTTTATCCTTTTGGGGATAGTGCTCATTTTGATTCGAGTTTGGCATTTGGGTGTGATCCAACATGAGCAGCGCGTTGAAGAGGCAAGAAAACCGCAAGTACGCGTCGTCATCGAGCCTGCAAAGCGCGGAACCATACGCGATCGCTACAACATCCCCTTAGCTATTAATAAAGTCCAATATAATGCTGCGATTTTGTACTCCCAGATCCGTCAAATTCCATCGGTTGCTTGGGAAAAAAAAGATGGGAAGAAAACGAGAGTGTATAAACGTCGGGAGCATATCAGCAACCTCTCTCAAATACTGGGAAAGGAATTGGGGTTGGATCCCGATAGAATCGAGGATTTAATCCATTCAAAAGCCTCGTTTTACAATAGTATTCCTTTCATATTGAAGGAAGACATCAGTGAGAAGGAATATTACCGCCTTAAGATGCTTGAGAAAGATATGCTGGGTGTCCATATGCAGATTCTTCCGAAACGATACTATCCGCGTGGACCTGTAGCGGGAGATATTTTAGGATATATGGGAGCTATCAGCAGAGACGAGTATGAGACGGTGATAGGAGAAATCAAAACATTGGAATCTTTGTTAGCGGATTTAGAATCGGGGGCGGAAGTTGACTGGCCAAAGGAAATAAAAACAGAAGCTGAAGCTCGAAAACGCTTGGATGATTTGATTGAGCATGCCTATACAATTAACGACTATTTAGGAAAAACCGGCGTTGAGGGAGGCTATGAAGGTGATTTGCGGGGGTTTCACGGGAAGAAAAGTTATTTTTCCGATGCTCGAGGCAATTATTTAAAAGAACTTCCGGGTTCTCGTTCTCCTGTTTCTGGACGACGGGTTTTGCTTTCGATTTCTGCGGAATTGCAAGAATTTTCAGAGATGCTTTTAGCCCAAAATGAAGATATTAGAACTCCAAGATTATCCCGTGTTACGGCCAAGGTACGGCAAAAGCTTCAAGATAAAGAGCCGTGGATAAAGGGGGGAGCCATTGTTGCTATGGATCCACAAACAGGGGAGATCCTTGCTATGGCCTCCCATCCGCGATTTGATCCAAATGATTTTATTACCTCAGGTAACCTTGAACTGAAGAAAAAAAGAAATAATAATATTCATCGTTGGTTTGAGTCGGAAAAATATATGGGTGATATTTGGGACCAGATGGTCCCCTTGGAAAGGGAATTGTTTGATCCGAATGAGGATGATTTTTATTCGGACAGTATCTATCTTACCTGGGAGAAATATCTTAAATTTATATTGCCTATAGATAGCCCTGTGAAGGTTCAATTGGATCGCGTGGGGAATCTTAAGACGAGCGTGGAATTTCAAAGGGCTATTGATCGTTTAATGGAATTAACGGAGCAAGATAATCTCTATGCGATTTTTAATGTTCTTTATACGGGGCCTCAGCATACCCCCCACGGAAAAAAAATAATTAACAAAGATCGTGAAGATTTCGAGCAAAAGTTATCGAAACTGGGTCCGGAGTTGGATAAAATCAGAAAGACTATCGATCCGATTTTGAATGCCATTCCAAAAAATTACGATAAGGTTCTTTTTGCCGATTTGTGTCGCGTAGCTGTTGACGAGTATTTATTTACACAGGAGCTGTTAAAAAAGGCGGGAACACAGACGTTATCAACTTATCATGATGCCTCTTCGGCCTTTAGGGCTATTGAAGAAGTCTCCAAAACTATGAGTAAAGAACTCTTTCACGAGCTTGCATTTAAGATTTGGAGGGAACAAAACCAAAAGCCCTATCTAAAGGAGATGAGAATAAAGGAAAAAGTTTCGGGAAAACGCTTTGCCTCTCCTTATATCGATCTCTTGGATGCAAAAGAAAGAGAGTTGTTTCAAAAATTTTGGGATATTTATAGAACCGAGATTATTTTGGCTTTCTTAACCGGAGAAAAAAATGACAAGTACCCCTTTCTTCGCCCCTACTACGACCACTTTATGAGTTGGCATCATGAATTGAAGCGCGGAGCTCATAAGGCGCTTTCGTGGCACGACTCTTTTGTAAAGCTGCAGGTATTGTTTAAAGATTGGGATTCATCGATTGTTCAGGAATATCTCAAAACGCTACGCCATTTTGAGCAACTAGATCGTCCGCTTTTAGGAAAATACCCCCGCATTCGCAAAGAAGGAGATATACAGCTGGAAAAACATCTAGCATCAGCATTTTATCCACAGTTCGGTTTTGGATACGGGCGCTCTTATGCGTTTAGACAAGCTTCGACTCAAGGGTCCGTGTTTAAGCTGGTGACTTCTTATGCAGCGCTGATGCAAAGGTATTACGAGTTAGAGTCCAAGAAGGTCACTGAAACAGCTTTGAATCCTCTTGAGATGTATGATGACTATTTTAAAACCGGAAATAAAATATTTATCGGTTATGACTCCACTAAGAAACCGATTCCACAGCTCTATAAAGGAGGACTTCTTCCGAAGAGCTCTAGGGCAGGGATAGGAAAATTAGATATTTTGAAGGCAATTGAAGTTTCTAGTAACCCCTACTTCTCTCTTTTAGCCGGAGATTTCTTATACTCGCCAAATGATTTGCTGGATGCAGCAAAATTATTTTCTTTTGGTGAAAGGACCGGAATAGATCTTCCTTATGAGTTTCCCGGAAGGCTTCCCAAGGATCTTTTGGTCAATCGGAATGGAGTCTATGCTATGGCCATAGGGCAGCATTCGCTTGTAGTGACTCCGTTGCAAACGGCGGTCATGCTATCGGCGATTGCGAATGGTGGAAAAATTTTAAAGCCTAAAGTTGTGAAGTATATTGCGGGTGAGACTCCAAAAAGATCTGAAGTGCAATTCGGAGAAATGGTTACTTCGGTTCCGACTATGTATCATCGCGAAATTGTATTGCCGAAAGAAGTCAGGCATATCATTTTATCGGGGATGAGACGGGTTGTCGAATCGATACATAAACAAAATTTGGGTCTTTTATCTTTCATGTATAAGGACTATCCGGGGGCGATTAGTGACTATTTAGAGATAAAAGACGATATGGTGGGGAAAAGTGGAACAGCCGAGTCGATGGAATTTACCGATTTGGATTCGGAGTTTGGGACAAACATGTACAATCACATCTGGTTTGGAGGGATAGCATTTAATCAAGATGCTGATTCTCAACGATTTATGTTCAAAGATGAATTTGGCGTTCCTGAAATCGTCGTTGTGGTGTATCTTCGCGCGGGGAATTGGGGAAGGGATGCAGTTCCGGTGGCTGCCCAGGTCGCTCAAAAATGGCGAGAGATTAAAAAGAACTCTATTTTTAAAGAATCCTTATAAAAATAGGTTGAGGTGACGACTAGCTATGAAAACTAGTCGTCAGTTTTTTTTTATCGAGCGCACCCGTTAAAATTTGCTTTCATTGTTATACCAATAAGGCCACCAATAAAGCCTGTAACTCCTAAAGTAACCATGTTTAGAAGACTGTATGCTATGTTAATGCCGCCTTCCTTGGCTAAAGAAATTCCACGATTCTTTAAAGATGGATTGCTACTAAGTGTTCCTACTAAAGCAAATATTCCACCGGCAATCGTCTTTACTAAATTAACTATCGCCACAATAGGTGATACAACACCGGGTCCTACAAGGGGAAACCCTTGTGATATCCTTGCTTCAACACTTTCATTTATAATTAAATTTTGCATATATAACTCCTGCTTTGATTGTTTATAATTTATGACATTATAGAATATATCAAAAATTGAAATTATTATCATGTATTTTAACAAAATCTTAACAATTTCTATTGGGTTGCAATTAAAATATTAAAAATAGTATTATATTTTTACGGAACTTTGGAGGTTTTGTATGAAAAAGCAAATTATATCGTTTTCTATATTTCATAATGCGCTTTTAGTCGCGATTCTATCATTTATTACTTTAGTGATTATTTTTACTCCATACGCTATCTATGCTTATCATATACATGACTCGGATATGTTAACCGGCTCTATTATCATGCCATTTCTTGGCTCTTTTATACATTTTTTTATTACTGCATTCGTTTTGTGGATTTATAATTTAATCGCACCTGGATTCGGGGGAATTGAATTTAGATTTAAAGATAGTGAATAAAGACTTTACTGAAGGGAAATTAATTTGATATACCAACTGTTTTTAAAAACACAGAGTACACAGAGAACACAGAGAGTAAAGGTTCGCACCAGATGCAGAGAAGAAATGATTATTTTTCTCATTTTTCTACTCCGCGCCTCTGCGAACCTCATTGTACTCTGCGTTTGAAAATTTGTATGTCTAATGTCATTTGAAGGTTATTTTGTTTCTATTGATCAATTTAAGGTATTGGTATAGAAGGAATAAGAGAACGATTAATGCTGCACCCAGCACAAAATTGAACAGGCTTTCTTCGAGGAAGTTGAGAACGGACATCCAATAATCCCCGAAGAAGTACCCGATTGAAAGAAAAGTACAGACCCATAACAGAGCCCCCGTGTATGCAAACAGGGCAAAGTGTTTATATTCTAATTCTGTGGCTCCCGCTGATAGCCCCGTAAAATGACGTACACCTGGAATAAAATAACCTACAAAAAGGCTCCATTTCCCGTATTTCTCGAACCATTGATGGGCTTCTTGGAGACGTTTTTCCGTAATCCCTATTTTTTGTCCGTATTTGTGGAGGATGTGAGAACCAATATTTTTTCCGATGAGGTAGCTAACTGTGATTCCGCACATACTCCCTGCAAGAGCAGCAACGACAGTAATGGGGATACTTAAAAGTCCTTTGTAAATAAGAACCCCCGTAATTGTGAGCAGAGTTTCTTCGGGAACAGGCAACGCGATAATTCCTAATGCGAGTAGGACGAAAAGAGTGATGCTACCATAGTTAACCAGCCAGAAGGACATGGTGTCTAAGTCGATATAGTCCTGCATAATTTTACCTTTATTGAGCTGATTATATCAGATCTTCTAATTATACTGAAGTGAACTCAAAAATCGGTATTTGGGGCACTTGAAAGCTCCCGCGGTTCAACGATCGCAAGTGCCCTAATATTAAACAATATAAGGGCACTTGCGATCGTTGAACCCCGGGGCTTTGAAGTGCCCGAAATACCGATTTTTGAGCTCACTTCAGTATAAAGGTCTCGAAGAGCTTTACAATCGGGTTGCTATCGTAGTGACGCGGGTCACCTTGCAGCCGCGGTGCGAGGCGGTCTCGAAGGTGCTTCAAACAATCGTTTTGAGGAGGTGCGCTGTCCCGGATCCATGACGTCACAACTTCCGAGGACAAGGGACCCAGTTCACCGTTGAACAGGGCAGCGACCGCCAATACATTTCTATCCATAAGTGGCTCAGAATTCCCTATTAGGGCAACACGTTGGCCGTCCAAGCGGAACAGGCGCACAGCTGCTAGCTCTGGGTCATTCGGTGAAGCCTCTAGGGCGGCTGCAATTTTGTCGGCTTCTTCGAGCGCTAAGAAGAGGGTCTGGTGCCCTTTTGGCTTGCTGACCTCGAGTACGTGAGAGACCGTCCCGAGCGTCGCCCAGCAGTGCAGCTTGAGGTCGGAATAAGCGTCGTATTGCTCTTGTCCGCAGAGTTTTCTTGGCACAACAGCCTCAATATGTGAAAGCAACTTGTCGGAGATCCAGATAGACGGAGGTGCGCAGATGCGTGGGAACAATTCGACTAGCCGTTGCGTGGCAAAGGCTTTTTCTCCTAGGCTTAGGGTATTCATCTCAGCGCATGGAAAGACTTCGCTGCATAGGGCCCGGATCACATCGACAGCCACGAAGCAGCGGCGTTCGTCGAGGGCGCCTTTGTTCCGCTCCTCGCGTTCCTGGCTCTTGACCTGTTGCTGGTGGTGGGCTTCTGCGCGGAGATCGATGTTATTATTTTGTTGGTGGTGGGCAGCTTCTACAAGGAGGTCTAGAACGAAGGCTTGGGCGCTGGGTGCGCTTTGTATGTTGTCTTGGATGTGTTGGACGCGCATGTCAAGTGCCGGTTTGACAGCTGTTGTGCCACCGTTTTTGAGTGCCTTAATGCAGTCCTCGCGGTATTGCGAAAGCTGGACAATCTGTTCTTGAGTGATAAGGCCTTCAGCCTGGGTTTGAAGCTGTGCTTGGTAGGCTTTGAGGTCTGTTTCGATGCTTAGTGCAGGATCGAAGCTGGCGTGTTCAACGTAATCTCGATGGTCTAAGGTGCGTAGGAGAATCTTTCCGTACTTTTCCTTTAAGATCAGCCGAGTTTCATCATCACTGATTGCCAATAGCTCGATCAGCGGCTTACGTACGACTTCGTGCATTTTGCGTTTTGTCATCAGGGGAAGCTCTTCTGAGAGAGCGTATCCTTCGTTCTCTTTCGCAACCCTGACGACGGTGTTGCCATCTACGTTGTTCATGGCAAACTTCTTGCTGTTCGAAGCGACGGCGTAGGTGACCTTTTGCGTTCCGAACTTGAAGAGGCGACAGCGCTCCGCCGCTTGGAGAAGCGGAGTTGACTGGCATTTGTCCCCTACAAGGACATAGGCCGAGCACTGCTCCGGGAGATCGAAGTCCATCCCACGGCTTCGTGCTTGGTCAAAGAAGACAATGCAGGCATCAGCTGAGTGTCGAGATGTTTCGTACGGAACGATAAATCCGCGGCGGTCGATCACTGACCAGATCTGTTTAGAGAGGTTCCAGAAGACAGCGAAGTTAATGGAGTCTCTAGCGCCGGCAAGGATTGCTTTTGCTACTTCCCAATTCTGGTGATCGGCGACAAGAGCCTCGGGATCCATAAAGGCGTGGACATCCGGCGACTTGGCGAGGTCAGTAAGCGTTTTTAGACTAAAATCGACCACACGTTCGACTGGGCAGGTACTAAGGCGCTCGAGTGATTCTTCCATTGAGGTGTTAGCTAGGAAGTTGTGGGCAAGTCGGCTATCCATTCCTTGGTGATTATAAGGAGTGGCTGTGAGTCCAATGACATTACCGAAGTCACTTTCTAGAGTTGCTAGGGTGTATTGCAGCATATGCGTGTGGAGGACGATTGTATTAATTGACGGACCTGCTGCGATATCCAAGCGGGCCAGTGGGCTGGTTGCCACGATGTTGACGAGTTCCTGCCAGTTGTCTTGGCGCTTGACTATCTTTGTCAGCTGGCTGATGGTGCCTTTAGATCCAAGCCAGCGCTTAGCTTGACGTGTGAGGTCGTTGTTGTTCGATTTGGGAAGGCGTAACGCGATCCCTTGGATGACTGATTCCGTGTGAAGAGGTTCGCGCAGCCAGAGCTGCGTCGTCAGGTTGGCGATCACATCGAAGTAAGTGAAGCGGCTCTTTAGATCTGGCGTCTGCGCAGCTTCATAGGGAATAGCGATGAAATCAGTCACATCCCCTCTGCCAAAATCTACGTTGCAGCGCATCTTTAGGGTGTGCGGTAGATAAACCTGCAATTGCGCACGTAAGATCATAAGGTCTTCGCGAACAGACTCGGAATGGATGCTCTTAAATTCCTGTACGAGCTTTCGTTCTTTATCAGCGCCTCGCGGGCAGCTGAGGTATCGCTTGAGCCAAGCGCTGTCTATTTGCACCTTGCCTAAGAAGACCGGCGGATTTTTGTCGATCAGGTGATTAATCAGCTCGTGCATTCCTTGTGTTTTGTAGTAATCTTCATCGAATGAACTTCCCGGAATCAAGCCGAATAGGGGCTGTTGTCGTTGGTTGTCGAGATCAATCATGCTTTCATAGAGCATCATGACTATGTTGGATCGTGTTGGTCCAAACTTACATTGTTCGCCCATGGTCCAGTGCACCTGTTCCTTAGCAGCCGCGTCGACCTCGTCCAGCAGAAGCAAGCTGTTTTGTAGCACCTTGTAGATTTCGTTCAGGATTTTTGCGTCCGCCTTTCCCCGCGGGTCAGTAGGCGCTTTGATTAGCATCCACTCGTGTGCGAGATGAAGGGCCGAGAGCTGTGAGACGGTAGTGATGAATCGAACACGTTGGGTGGCGGCGCTTTCAAGGGCTCGCTGGATAAGATGTAGGTTGGCGCGGACTGAGTCTCTATCACACGTTAAACAAGGACAAAATACTGCTCGAGTAGAAACGCAATCCTTCAGCGAGCGTTTATAATGATCTTTGAAGACGCCTGGAGGCACAACGTTGATCACTAATTTATTGGACATAGCCTCGATAGCAGGACCAATAGCGAAGGTTTTGCCGTCCCCGCAGCCTAGTTGAGCTAGCAGGTTCTTGTCTTTATAAGCGCGTGCAAGAACGTGCAGCTGAAGCGGACGGAAGGCTAGTCGTCGTACCCACGAGCAGGCTGCGAGTCGGTAGCGCAGGCTTTGGTCGGGCAGAGGAGTCTGGACGATACTTGCGGAACTCAGAAGGCCCCGCAGCTTGAAAGGCGAGATGGTGCCGTTAGATATTCTGTCTAGGACCCTTTCGAGCACCTCGCTGTCTATACTAGCCTGCGCATATCGGACCAATAATTCTGCAACTTGGGCTTCGGCATCTGTTTCGCTGGTTGCATTGTGAAATGCCAGCCAGGTAAAGAGGTCGCGGAGGCCAATGCTCATGGTGTATTTGTCGGCAGTGCAGTGTAAATGCTGAATTTCGTTGAAGAGATCTTTCGTTTGTCTCTTGCAAATATCTAGTTCCTGATCGATAAGAGCTTTGATATCTCGCTTTTTGTCCAACGCAGCCAAAAGGTCTGCGAAGCGCTCGGATGGCAGGTCTTGGGAGGAATCATCCGTTCGCGGCGCTTTTCGTGGTGCGTTGGCAACTTCCTCGTCAAGTTCGCGCTTCCCTAAAGGATTAAGTTCATTCGCTGTTCGATAATCTGGATATATGTCTGCGATCCTTTTTGCCACCGCATCTACGAGATCTTCCCTGCTCCTGACTTTACCTATCAAAGCTTTGGTGCGCTCTTGCTGTCTCTGGGATAGAACAGGGATGGCGGAGCCGGTGGAGGCGCAGCCTGCGGAAGATGGTCATCTTCCCATTTGCCCAATCCGGGTATTATATCGGGCAATGTCTCTTGGTTGCCTGTTATGATGTCGAGCTGCTCAATGCAGTCCTTAAGTTCTGCGGGAGCGAGTGTTTCAGCGGGCTCAGTTTTGCTCAGCAATGTCTGCAGGGGTCAAAAGCAACTTGCGCTTTGTGTAGGCGTATTTCAGATCTCGCGCTTTCATGATTTCAATTTCTAGAAAGGTTTTAAGTCGAGGTCCCAGCTGCACCCGTGCTGAGGGATTCCGACGCAGGCTAAACCAAATGAGGGCGACCTCTATAATCCGCTCGTTAATGGGTGCTGGGGCAGACAACAGACGCATGCAATGGGAAAAGACCTTGGCTTCGCTGGAGGGACGAAGCAAGTTAACTACTAGCCCTTTCCACTGGCGATCATTGCCTGGTGCGGTGTTCCTAGGTATGGAGATCTGGTCCGAGTCGCGGGTGAGTTCACTTGCCCCAGAGCTAGCTAGGAATTCGGTTTTGGAGGGTTTGGCTTGTCCCCGAACACGTTCTAGATGGTTTTGTATCGTACTGATGAGGCCTGGAGGATCGAAGGCCTTTGCGAGTCCTTCTTCTTCCTTTAACGTAAGGGCCCAACCTTGCTCAAGAAGGTGATAGCGGTCAATGTACTGCAGATACTGCTCTCCTCTAATCGACGCCCTCCGATTTAAGAACTGATAGCGGCCATTGTCGTCCAAGAATTCAGTCATCCGAAAGTGAGCTGCAAGGAGGAGTACTCGCGCTTTAGGGTGCATAAGAGGTAGCGGTTTGATCAGTTGACTCGCCGCTAACAAGGCCTTATCGTTGTTTATAGACGAGAATCCTACGGCTGATGCATAGCGTCGAGCTCGTTCCCAATTCCGCTGCATCATCTGTTCCATGAATAGGGAAAAGCTCTCAAGCCCTGTGATATCAAATAAGCTCTGTTCAGGATCGTTCGGTTCGAGGTCCGGGTGGAGCCGGCGGCGAAGAACGGTATATCCAGTGAATGAATTGGTGACCCAATCTGCCCGGAACGCGCCGGGTTTTACTTCAGGATTTAACATCTGCAACGGACAGATGAAGATTTGTTCGCTGCCTCTGACTAACAGAAGGCCATTCATATGTCCAATGTCGTCACAGCTCACATTAGGGATCCATTGATAGCCATCGTATTCCTCACACCAGTACTCCAGGCGGTTTTGGCCATTTCGTTGTACGCGGAAGGTAAGCGATCCATCACCGCAACTTAGCCAGAGCCTCATGTTCTTACCGCCGCCCGCCGCCCATACCTCCACTGGAATGCGGGGGTTGCCCGCCGTAACTCCGAAGGTTGGTACGGTGATACAGCTATTTTTCCAGTTGAAGGTTAGGTCTGAGGTGTATTCGAGTTCCCCGGTCAGCAGCTCGGCATTCTCCCTTCGCGGGTCAAATATTCCCACCCGGCAGTTGTTACTCCTCTGGGTTGTCCGTTCCACGAGATAGATGCGGTTCTTAACGGGATCTACTATAAACCCGCCTTCATCCTTCTTACTTAAAGAACCTTCGTGAGTATACCAAAACTCGATATTGGGCTGGGCAAGGCTGGAGGGCAGTTCTTTGATTTCGGCAGCTTTTCTTAGATGGTACACCTTGTCTTGCTTGATCTCGACCAACTCTTCGAGCCCCAGGGCACGTAGTCGCCCGCTAAGGACTTCACCGTTTACTGAGACATCAATTTGATCGACCTGGTCGGCCTGATAGTGCATGCGCTCGATGGTTTGAATGATTCGTGCCTGTGTCCTGTTGCAGACCCATTCTCGGACAAGCGTCTTGGGAACAGCCTTCTCCCCCTTCTTGATTTTTTTTCCGCCATTTGGGGCGTTTCTCCAAGGAGAAAAGGCCAGTTCAGGATAAAGGCTCTTCAATACCTTTCCTTGAGGCGTTTGCTCCCATTCGCGGAAACGACACTGAATGATACCGTCGATCACGGTAGCTCCTGTCACTTGGCATATGTTTGCCTGCTGTTCGGGTGGCACGCCATACCAATTGAGGGCCTCCGCCCATACGGAAGAGTCAAAATTCAGAGCTTGGTTGGATTTGGCCATGGCTCTTTCGAAGCTATGTTGAAATGGAGCAGCTACTTGTGTGGGTTGGGTGTTTCTGCATCTGGCCACATGCTATCGTAAGGTATCTATATGCACATAATGCGTCAGCAAGGGAGGTGTCAACCGGCTGCATGCTCAACAGGTAGCAAGCCCAACCGAAGCTCAAGTTTGGCGACCGCTTTATTCGAGCAAGGGTGTCAGCTTTTAAATTTAGAGATATTATCTCGTCTCCGTGTAGGTTAACACGGGCGACCAAACGGACGATAGGGAGGCAGAGCTCTTCCCTTTCCCAGTGGTCGGTTAAGACCTTTTCACATAGCTTTTGAAGTCGGGTGAGGTCTCGCTTCCGTCTATCGATTGGACTTTTTAAGAGGGCTGTCAAAGGGGATACTCCACGCTTAGCAGCCTGACTGATAGGGATTCCATGAGCATAAGCATCTTCGCTGTCAAGGATTAGAGTGGTGCTTGTCCAGCTTTCGTCGGGGCATAGCAAGCTGATCTGTTCGACGTCGTACTCCATAGAGAGCAGCTGTTCGTCAGGTCCCACGATCGGCAAGCATATGGGGGCACTATTCGTCGAATTTATTATCTTTGCGTAAGTAGGGCATACACCAGGGTTGAGCTTGACGGTGATATTCATTTCTTTGTCTTTGAATAACGTATCGAGAACGGCATGTTCCTCATGCATCGCCCGCCAACTAAGCAGCGAGGCGATGCTGCGCAACGGCTCTTTATCAGTCTTTGAGGGCCAATTTCGTGTTGTGAGGTATCCTTTGGCCACGGATTTTTTGGGGGGTTGAAGTACCTGCAGAGCAACATCTCCGGATTTGTGGATTGTCTTGGGTCATACGCTCTGGCTATTTTGCCGAAAATCTCGACCCATGGATCACTGTGCCAGCTGAGACGTAGAGCTGGAGCTCCCTGCACCTGGGTTTGGTTGCGAATAAACAGGAACGGTCTCGGCCAGTCTGCCGTCGCGGCCCGGTGTTCGAGCCAGTCAGTAAGTAACCGTTCGGTAACGGCATTAAGAGGTCCTGTGCTGTCAAATAAATGGCTCTCAGTCCTTTCTAGAGGGTGCTTTCCGGCTTCAGCTGACATGGAGAATTGTTTCATTTCCGGATGAATCGAGCGCAATTTTAAAGCCACGATTAGCCCAATCAGTTCACTTACCCAAGCAATAATTATTGGTCTCGGCCGCCTTCGGTCTGGCGTATCGGCGGTTAGTCTGTTTAGTGACTGGGCTAGGAAAGCGCATGATAGATCGGAGGCATCCGGTTGTTCGTCAATCAACAGTTGTCTGACATCACGCAGACTCGGCAATTGCATCGGCAATTTTTGGAACTCATCTCTTTCTAGAAGACCCTTAATGTCCTCAAGGATGTCGCGGGCGGTCCTGGAAAAAGGTTTCAATGGATCGTTAATAAAGTTCGGTCTTTTCCCATTAAGGGCTCGTAGTGAATCATGAGTCAATTCTTTGCCCTTAACAAGACCCTCTCGGTGTCCATCAAGAGCTTTTGTATTATTTAGGATCGGACATTCGAAGGAAGAGGTGAGTTGTTTAGGCTCGCTAGGAGGACGTCCATCTTGAATCAGCATCACGTCGCAGCGACAGTACTCTCGTAAAAGAATGGCCAGATCGCAGTCAATGCGACCAATGGCCAGTTGCACTTCAACGCTGTCAAGTAACTTCTCGCGAATTTCACGCAGAAAGCGAACCTGACTGCCCTCAATCATTTTTCGACGATAGCATAGATCTTCCTCATAACGGGCGAGGATGCCGAATTTGAAGCGTAGAATGAAGTCGTCGTAGGCCTTTTCAGACAGTTTGCATTTTAAGAACGCAAGTATTGCTGAAAAAGTACAGGATCCGGCGCGCTGTTGCAGTGTTTGCACTTGGGAGTAGCCTAGGACACCCGGAATGATGTTATCGAAGTAATCGTAGAGGTCATCGCTACCGTAGGGCTCCTCCTCACTGCCCCTTGCCGAGCAAAAACCCGTTAAGATTAGCCAAAATTCCGGGCAGCGTACGAGCTCCATAGGTACTCCCACTTTCTCCCGGTACGCAGAGCGACGAATTCGCTGACCACTCTGAGTGGAATCGTGCCTGTTCACTCCTGCTCCTTGATTATAGAGGCGCAGGTTCACACAGTTACCTATACCGATCACTTCGACGAGCATTGCATGGCTACCCCCCTTGGTATTCGTCCATCCACAAGGAAAGATTACCGAACCCTGATCCTTGACGCTTATCGCCATCCATTGGCAGCCAGCGACAATGCGGTTGATCACCCTCGTCAAGGCGCTGGAACATGTAGCCCAAAGTGGTCTTGAACTGCAAGAGGAGCTCCTGTACTTCCTCTGGCAAAAGGTCTCGAAAGGAAAGGAATGTGTCGATGGCAACTAAATAATTCTGACCATCCAGGCCTGAACCCCCAACAAACGAATCGCCCAATGCTAAGCCTAACTGTTTATCTCCGATGGGACAGTCTGCCCGCGGCCTAATGCCGAGCCGGTGAAGCACCTCCCGGCGCACGCGAGCCTCTTCATTAGGTGCGTCGATCTCCATTGCCGAGCTGACGAAGTGGTCGAGCGTGGTGTCCCCACAGCGTAGCTGGGAAACTGGCGAATTCGGGAAGCTAGCGCCCAAAAGCTGGCAGTGTTTGATCAAGCAAGGACTAAGTTGTGGCGACTGTTGTATTAGATTGAGCAGTCGTTCGATTTTTCTCTGGCGCTCTGTTCGCACGCCTAAGGCCTGAGTGCCGTTCCAGATCGAAAAAAGCTGACGTAAGCATGTATTAAGAATTGGACGCTGTTCATCGAGCCGCTGGATGAGTTGCTCTTTTAATCTTTCTGCCAATTCCTGATCGAGGGCTTCAACGGCGTCAACGAGATCGCAGATCTTGAACAGTTGTTCATCCGGAAGCTGAAGCACGTAATTTACACTAACCATCCACATGTCTTCGTTTTTGCGCCACAAGACTTGTAGCGGTAATAGAGGATTGTATTCATCAAATTCGAAATGCTTCCAAGTGTCGCTCATCCATGAATTTAACGAGAACTTAGCAATCCCGTGTTGGGCTATGGTGGCGTTATTTTCAAGCTCGGTCTTGTTGCCAGCAAGACGTTCCATGGCGTATTGTCTTTTTATGTTTTCGAGGGCAGGCCATTGTTCTGTCACGCGTGGTCGCTTCTCTACAGAAGGGGCGCCTTCTACGAAATTATTGGAATCTATAGGTTGCATTTTGATCAATTATTTTAATTTGGAATGAATATGATACCAATTAATATGATTAAAAACATTAAAAAATAATTCTGATTTTATATTCTGATTTTATATATTGATTTGTTATTTCATGAGGACAGAAGCTAGCTATTTGAGAGCCTGGCCTTCGCTTCGCTCAATGCCATCAGCTTAAAGAATAGTTTATCACTTCATGAGGGCTGAAAGCCAGCCTTTTGATAGCCCAGGCAGAGCGAAGCGAAGGCCTGGGTGACGTCGATAAAAAAAGTCAGAGCCCTGCAAGGGCGAGTCATTCCGGTGAAATGATGTCTATGGAAAAATGGATGAGTCGCCCTTACAGGGCTTTTCATTTTTTCACCCTTGCACCCAGGCCTTCGCTTCGCTCTGCCTGGGCTGTCACGAGCCTGGCTTTCAGCCCTCATGAAATGATAAACTATAAGTTGATGACATTGGGCTTCGCTCTTGCCAGGGCTATCCAGTCATAGATCTAATCAATATGTCATTGCCAAGGATATTGGGGAGAAGGGCTTTTATTTGCTCGGCTGTTTTATCGTGATTAAAGATGGCCATGGCTGAAATTTTGAGATCGGGTATTACATTTGTTTTGGATGCTTGAAAAGTAAGCCAGAAGAATTTTTCGATGAATTTCTCTTGTCTCAAGAAATTCCCTAATTTATCTGCAAACTGCAGCGCCTTTCGACCCACATACCATAAATATATCGCCCTAAATGGATATAAGAAAAATCTAACACCGATATTGCTCTTAGAAAACCGTTCTTGGATAGGTTCAAGAACCTTATTTTTTATCGCTGCTGTGACCTCTTCCCATGTATACACTTTGTCTTGTTCTATTGGAGCTCCCATTTTTTCCATGAAGAATCGATTGCGATTAGCCTCGACCTTCCAGTGCTCCGTCCATTTTGTCACTTCAGCTTGTACTTTCGCTGGTATGGCCTCGTTAACCTTTGCAAGGATATCCGGTAGCAAAACCCCTTCTTGTACCTTTAGAATTTTTACAATTTCCTCGGCAAGGTTGCCTGGATTCTCAGTATTCATCGCTTGCATTGCAATGACAGCTAAGTTGGTTAAAGTGAGCGATGAAAGCCCGGGCACATGAGCTAATTTTTCCTCTATAATTTTTGCAGCGACTTCCTTAACTTTTAAACCTGTACCGGCATCCGTTGATCTTGCCCACGCTTGCTTCAGGACAGTCTCAATTAAAGAGGTCCCCTTACTCAGAATCGTTTCTAGATCCAATTTGGCAGCGATCTTTATAGCTTCAGGTGTTGTTTCAATCGGCCCCTTGTAAGAATCCATCATTCCGGCGATTTCCATTTGGAAGATTTTAGCAATATTTTCTGCTTCAAGCATCTTATCCAACGGATCAGGAAACATCTTGGCAAGATCTTTTGGAATTTTTGCACTTAGTATTTCAGTTATTTTAGCGGGATCTTTGTCTATTAAATCGTCTATGAGTTTCACTAAATCATCCGCAGTCATATCCTTACCTAGAATTTCCATAGTGATGATTTTCATTCCTGCAGTAAATAGCCCTTCCATCCACTTTCGCTGTGCCGGATCAGTTTCTTCAACTGTCTTCATAAAATCCTTGCTCTGTTTTTCTATGAATGGGATTAGTCCAGGGATAGATTTTAATTTTTCATCAGCATCGTCACCCATCTTTAAAAGATCTTTTTGCGTTATTCGCACCTCCTTTTGAGGTTTCGGTGAGGCATAAAGTTGTTCTTGCTTTTGATAGGCCTCTGCTTCTTTAAAAGCTCGGGCAAGGTCGCTTCCGGCAATTTTTTGTCCGCTAATGCAGCAGGCGGCGCGGAAGCGTCTAAACGAGTACATCATTTCTTTTAAGTTAGGCTGTTCTCTTAACCAATCTACAAGGACAGGGTAGAGGTTCTTGAGGTCTTGTTCATATGTTTTTATTTTGCTAGAGTCTATGTTTGGATAAACAAGATCTCCTCTTTGGAACATTGTAGACACGATTAGCCGTTTGACTTGTTTGATTTGATCCGGAGTCAGAGCATCCCAGCGACTTCCCTCGTCGACTCTTCCGGTATCGTAATTATACATAGAGAAAAGGTACGGCTTAATTTGACTTTGAAGATCGGAAAGTCCATTAGACAAAATAAAATTATCATAGATAGATGTAACGACTTCGATCACACGGTTTGTTTTTGGATCGATTGCAAAGAGAGTTCGCGAAATTAGATTTTGATCGGGAGGAACGTTTTGATTTTTAGTAATCAGTCCCCATGGTTTCACGCCTCTTTTCGAGTTCCGATGTGCCTCGGAAAAATTACTGGTGAAGAATTTGTTTTTAGGTTGAAAAGGTGCAAAGATATTGTATTTATAAAAATTAGGGATTATAACTCCTATAGGAGCATAGGCTTCATCAAAAAGATTATGCATTTGTTGAACAAAATATACAGGCTCTCTTTTTACATCAAAAATCGTACCCTCGCTCTCCTCACGTGTTTGATCCAATTCTTGTTCTACTTCCATTTCCTGTTCTTCTTCGCTTTCTTTCTCGCTCTCTTGAGTTCCTTCGATATTTGAGGCAGAGTCGGAGACCTTACTTGAATAATATTGTTTTGCCAAACGAGGTTTTCCGATGCCTGTTGGAACAGTTTTGAGTTTAGCCCTTAGAAGATCTTCAGCACACTTAATCTCTTTTAAAAATAAAAATATAAGAGAAGGGTTCTGGATATCTTGCAAACCTATTTCGAGTGAAGACTGTAAGGCTTTTAGATTCTTTAAATCTTCGTTAATTAGATGATCAAGAGCTTTATCGGCATCTACCATATTATTGGGCTTACCGGCAGACTGGGAACCGATTTTGGTGCTCTTAATAGAATATTGGCGGCAATGTTTGTCAATGAGGGCGCGAGCGCTGTAGTGGGATTTTTCGCCAAGTGTTCGGGCCTTTTTGGTCATAGCACGTTTTGCTAGATCTATGGCATGAGGGACAATAGCCTGGATCCGTTGTCTTTCGGCGGTGTCATTGAGTGTTCTTAGCTGATCCGCCTCAATTGTGACCAGTCTATCGTAGAGAACAGCGCTTGTCATTTGTTCGGCATCGATAGTCGCAGGGAAAAAGTAAATAACGGATGCCTTACCTTGAAGGACCTTTCTTTCACGAGAGATTCCCTGCTCGAAGCGGGT
Organism: Waddliaceae bacterium; assembly: GCA_963822595.1. Lineage (GTDB taxonomy): Bacteria > Chlamydiota > Chlamydiia > Chlamydiales > Waddliaceae > CAVRUH01. The sequence goes on from CAWGIG010000001.1 coordinate 1,003,590, forward strand.
GATACCGGTATTTTCACCAATTGTCAACCACTCGGTAACACCATTCATTGAAGGACGTTCTGCACCGCGTGTGTGGGTATCATCGAAAAGAGTGATGACATTACTGACAGGAATAGTAGTATCCAGTGTCAATACTTTGCCATTCAGCATCATTTTCCAATCATCATTCCTGTTGATGAAGCGGAAGACAATCTGAGGATGGAGGAGGCTTAATTCTCTCAAGATATCTTCCGCCGGAACACCCGGAAAAGAAATGCCCACATCGGTAAGGCAATCTCCACCTTTAATTAATTTAGAAACAAGATTGATCAAATCCTTTTGGTCTTTATAAGAATGGTAGGTTTTTATCCCTTTTTCGTTGTTTTTGATTTCGTTATCGATGACAGCCTTTAGGATAATGCCATAGCTTCCGGGTTGTGATACATCGCTGATATTTATGGAATCAGGAAGAGCGCGTTTGCTGCTTTCGGTTCCTGAGGCACCGCCTAATGCATTTACCATGAGGGGTATATCTTGAGCATTTCCAACGATTTTTTCGCTTGTGAGTTTGTACTCCGGAAAGATCCAATCTTCTATAAAACTGACGAGCTCCTTTGGACCACTTTCGATCTTAGCAACGATAGCAGCGCGATCTTTTGCTTGGACTTGTGAAAGGGCAATGTGGAAATGTGCTTTAAATCGCTTACCTTTTTCGGTCGTATCGATATCTATGGGCGAGTTAGGGTCTTGGAGGCGTACTTGAGCTATCTCGGCAAGGGCCTCTTTTTTAATGCTAGAGATATTTTTTAGGATGTTTTTCGGTGTGATCCCTTTTCCTAGTTGACAGTAGTCTATGCAAGTCAACCATATTTGTTGCGCTTCGCTGCTGTGTTCGGATTTCTCTTTTGGCTTGTCGCTACCTTCGTAGGGAATCACGCGAACCCCATCTTCAGAGCGGCCAAAATTGACTCCGGAAACCTTTCTAAATGATTTCGGAATGATATTCGTTAATAGATCCCTGCCAAAACAGATCTGAGAAACGAAATCTTCATTGAATCTATCTTTTATATATGTATTGTAAAAGTCTTCACGTGCTACGAATTCGTCTTTCCCGAGCATGTAGTTCACAAAATCATTTTCCTGCAAAACTTCAAGATTAAGCTTTTTACTTACCTCGCTAAACCACTTCTTCGCGATAACTTCGAGGGCATCTGAGCAAATCTCTTCGGGAAGGTCTGCCTGTAGATTATTGCGTAAAGCTTTACATAGCTGACTTAACTCGGGTAAGGATAGCGTCCATTCAAGAATTTTAAGACCCGCCTTGACCTGATTAGAATCAAGTTCACGATGCGAACCGTAAGAGAAGTTCTTCTCTTGTGTCGGATCGCAATCTTTATCGAGCTCATCGGCAGTTACTATCATTTTTTCTTTCATAAGATCGCGAATATCTTCAATGATGTCGAGTTCTCTTTGAAGTTTAAGAGTATCGGGAGCATTCGGAAAGCTTTCTGCTAGGCCAGCTAAACGGTCTCTTTTAAGTGTTTCAGTGTGTTTGAAGGATAGGAGGTCGCTTCGTGTAAAGTCGCATCTTCCTCGATCATGGATTGTTTCTAGAAGATTGAGGTGCAGGCGTAAGAGTGAAAGTTCATCGGATGGTGTCTTGCGATCCCATTTGAATTCGAATACTTTTTGCCCAAAAGCATGGAGGGTAGTGCGAGCATAGAGTAGTCCATGGGCTTGCCTGAGGGGTTCTAAAGTGCTTACACAAGCTAATGTTTTTCCATCTGCGCGAATGTGTGAGATGATATTTCTAATAACAGTTGATTTACCATCGCCGCAGATCACTTGCATATAAAGATGGGGGTTAGCGATCGTCTTTCTCACCGCCTTTAACTGACTGCGTCTGAGGATAATTCCCAACTCGTATTCTAGAAGAAGGTTTGTGGGAGCATCGATATCTTTATCTGGATTGTAATATCTTACCCCATTATATAGTGTAAGGACTTCATCGCTTGTATGTGTGTAGGCATCGGTCCCCGCAGGAAGATCGTTTAGCTTCTTAAGTTCCACCAATGCCTTTTCTTTTTGCATCAATACAGTGGCAGCCTTTAGATAATCACGTGTTAGAAGCGAAAGTTTATCTATATCGAAAGCCATATATTTAGATAACTGACTCCAATCGCCTTCGCCATAACATCTTAAAGAAGTATCAAGGGCAACATCGTTCCAGTGTTTTTTCTCTCTTTTCAGAAGACTAAGAAGCTCTCCCCCTTCTTTAGTTTTGGGTGGTGGCAACATCGAGAGAAGAGCATGTCTTAATTTGAGTACTTCGTCTTTGCTTTGAGATACCTCGTGAGATATTCTTGAAATTAATCCCGGTATTTTTTTGGGATCGATGTACTCGATTTTCTTTTCTCCCTGAATAACGTGATCAAGATCTTTGACTCTTTCATCTGCCATTTCTTTTGCATAGGGATCATTTATTTTGTTCAGATCTTGCTTCAAATTGTGCATGTATTCCATACGTTGTGCATGGCTTGTATTAGGCACTTTTAGCGAGATCATATCCTCTTGATCGATTCGATTAGGAGATATGGGAATAGGTTCTTCTAAGGGCTCCACGTAAGCTGGAAGTGCAGCGTCCTTTTTTTCGGAAATTTCTTTTTCGAAATAAGAAATCGCACTTTTTAGAATGATTACAGATTTTTCCGGCGGTTCTGTTGCATATGCTTCTAGAAATTTTGAAGCCGGTTCAGCGGCGTTGATTTTTACTTTCGTTCGTAAGATTTGGTGTTCCTTAATCAGTGCTTCAAGCTTTTCTTTTGGCATTTCTGTTACATTCAGCTGCTGTGCATGCAACACAAGCATCTCCGAGGCTCGGTAGAGAAATTCTATAGCCTCTTGAGATATTTGTGGAATCACTTTAATCCAACTTAAAATTTCCTTAGATTGCTCTGAGAAACTTCGATGCAACATCCCTTTTTGGAGATATCTAAGAGCGTCTGTATAATTTTCCTGAACTGCCAGGAGGTAGGCTAAATAAAGATATCCCTCCGGAATCATTTCGGTGACAAGCCCTTTGGTGGAATCTACTGTAAATACGATCGAGGTTCCCCCTGAACTTTCTAAATTTTTGTACGAAGGTATTTGTTGCTGGAGATTTTCCTTGGTAGGAATAATGCTAAAGTTTTGGCCCATTTCACCTATTTTCTTTCCATAGGAGGAACAGTTAACGACGATTCTGAGAGGACCATTGTCATGTTGCAAAAGATGATAGTCTGTAAATGAATCGGCAAATAAAGTGGATAATTCAGAAACGAATGCTGGATGACTTTCGTTCTCGATAGGCTTGTTTTGAAAATGTTGTGAAAGGGATTTATTGGAAAGATAATATCCGGGCATGCCTTCAACTTCCCATAGATCCCCTTTTTTTACATAACTTATTCCCAATCGAGAATACGTTACAGATACTTTTTCTCCACGGCTGTCCTTTTTGACAATGATATTTGACGGATTGTCAATAGCTAAAAAGTGATGGTAATTTGGATCTTTCCATGGGATAACAACTTGCATTTTTCTTGAGTCAGATAGAGATACAATTTTTCCATCGGCGACCTTTGCCTCATAAACGAGTTCTCCTTGTTTTTCCAGACGGACTTTTTTGGAATCATCAGAAATCCAACAAGTGTACTGATTCATGATTTCTCTAGGAATTTTATTTACGGGCTTTTTTTCTCCAACGAGTAATTTTGCAAGCGAACGCTTCATTCCAAAAAATCCTGCATCACTTACTTCTCCTAAATCATCTATCTCTAACTTCGATACCCATTGGGACCAATCTTGCTTGCCTTGTTGTTCCAACCGATAAAAAGATAAGTTTCTGGCTGTGTCCATGACCAAACGGAACTCTTTACCATTTAATGTAAAAGAGTATTCCATTGCTTCTATACCATCTTTTTGCTCGATTTTCACTCGCCTGATGATTGTGGGAATTTCTTCCAAGTTATCCGGATAAGCACTTTCTAGTAACATCTTTTTAATGGATGAAAAAGCTGGATGGCTTGTTACCTCTTGTCCCATCATGCCGCTACGTTTTTTTTCTTTCCATAATGCAGTTTCTCTTAAATCGAGTACATATTCGCTTCCCTTATCGTCGGTTGCCTTGTAAACCATCCCATCGGAACTATTTGGTTTCCATTGAAGTAATGGTAGAGCAGAATTGATAGCCCTTGCTAAATTATGGCAATTTTCCCTTGTAACCGCTTTTGATAACGTGCCTGCCAATTTAAAAAGTAAATAATCGATCCTCTGCTGTTTTTCACTTGATAACCACTTATTCACTCCAAACCATTGCTTAGTAATGCAGTAGCTTTCGAGAAATGAAAACGCTTCTTCATGTGATACATTGTCCTTCCTCGCTGCTATCAAAAGGCGATAAGCATGCAACATTGACCTGTAGGAGTGGAGAGGAGAGCCATTTCTGTTAGCTTCCTCAACGAGATTTGGCATTTGCTTTTCAAAATCGTCTAGAAAAATGCTCGTAGGGCGTGGAGAGATGTTTAAGCTCTGTGAGATGTTATCCATTTGTTGACACATATCGACAATGAAGAAGTAACTTCCATAGTGGCCGCTATCCTTCATCTCACGTGCTGTTTGCCCCAGTATCGAAACCATTTCTCTAAAATAAAGAGGATCCATTTGAACGGTAGATATAAAATCATCTTGATGAAGGAGCAAAGCTTCAAAGAAACGTCTCAGAGTGGTACCGACCTCAAGATGCTCCAAAAGAATCGCATGCTTACTTAGTTTGCCGATAGCTTCTCTAAACTGTTGTTTCCCGGAACCCGATCGGATCATCTGCAGCTCATGAAGCGTTTCCGGAGGTATCCCAGCGATCGTTTTCGTTTCGCGCATGACAGCCTCTTGCACTTTTCCTTGTAAAGTAGGTTCTCTATAAGGTTCGTCCACGTGATATTCTTGTATGCCTGTTTTAGGTTGTACAAAATCACCTTCTTCTGAAGCGACCATTTGTTCAAAAAGATATTCGGCAAGTTCGCGGAGAACTTCAAGATCGTTTTTTATATAGGAGTCGAACGGTTTAAATTCAAAACGAACCATATAATTTAATTCAGTTTCCACAACATGGAGTCCCGATGGTTTTAACACAAATGAGGGTAGAGTTAGCCCGTTCTTTTCCCTTTCGGTAATGATCATTGTTGTATCAGCAAAGATCTCAATTTCACCTGAGCCTGTGGAGAGAAGCTCGTTAACTTTCGTATTATTTGCTTCAAGAGCTGTTTTAGCTAATTCTAGTTGATTATCGTCGCTTTTGTTTGTTAACAACTTACTCAGGTTTAGCTTTTTAAACTCACCCATACCGATTTTTAGTAGGTTCCATAAATCTCCTATCAATAAGGCTCGATTGGGCACGCTCATTGCCACCATCAAAATGTAAAGCTGCCTTAAATGTGCTAGGGATGGGGATAGATGTCCGTTTTGACCAATATCAGCAAAAACCTCTTCCTTAATTTTATTATATTTTTTTGAGGAAGTGCCTAATTTCTTTAAGACATTTTCCTTGTGTGGTTGTCCTTTTAGACTATGATCAGCAATGACTTCGTCTTCAATTTTACTATATAATTCAAAGGAAATACCCAATTTCTTTAATACCATCTGCTTGACAAATTTTCTAGTATTAGGACCAATTCCATCGTAATTTCTAGCTAGCAAAAATTTGAGATCTTTTCGATCATTATTTGAAATCATATGATTGATTTCCTTCCAGTAAGGACCTACATTGAAATAAGGGTCCTTCAGTACTCTCTGGATCGATGTTAAGTCTAATTGATAATTATCTTTAGCAAATATATCTTCGGGGTAACCCTTGCGGCAGAGATGATCCGCGATATTAAAACAGCGAAGCATTTCAACGAAATGACGAGGTTCAGGAACAATCTTTCCTAAGCCATAATTGCAACGCATCACTACCTTGCCAACATCTAGGAGTAAAGCAGTCCAGTCCTTACATTCAGTTGGAGGTATATTTTGCCACCATTCACCTAACGATTGAAGCTGTTCAAAGAAACTTGTGAGTTGTAAATCGATCTCATGGAATTTTCCTTTGTTCGCCATCTTATTCCAACTTGTGACGAAACTCCGGAATTTTTTTAAATCGATTTTGTCGAATTTCAAAACCTGTGTCATTTCTTCCTGTGAAATCACGGGGATGGGCGTTAAGCTTTTAACCGGAACAATTTGATCCATTTTGAGGCGTTCATCAAAACTTTCTACGGCGGCGACTAAAGGTTTTTCCGGAAGAACTCTTCCTTGCACGCTTTCAATTTCATCAATATGCTTCACTATCTCTGAGAGGCGCTCCTTTATGAAGGCGATGTCGGCGGGTGTAAGGTATTGTTCTTTTTTTTGTATTGAATCTGCTGCATTTAACAGATTTTTTCGCATCCAATGACGGAATCCCGGCTGTGTGATTAAACGATCGGATCCCTTGGCATATAATGAGAGAAGGGTTGCTACTTTCAACAGAAGCTTATTCCTATGAAAACCCTCGAATCCGGTATTTTTTAGAAAAACTTCAAAACTTTTTTCGGCGGTTACAGGAACCATATAGTTGTATTTTACTTTATTCTGGTTACTAAACCATGACACTAAAGTTCCTGGCTTTTGGGTACTGGCGGCTTTTTGGACTTCTGCTGTTGTTTTCAGAATCGAAACTAATCCCGGCTCTTTTCCTGCTTCTAGATCCCTCTGCACGGAGGTTTTTGGAGTTCCGAGGGAAATATGAACCATATTTTCAATAAAGGAATACATAGGGTCTTTTGTAGATGTGTTGAAGCGTTTCCTTAAGTATTCGAGATCGAATCGACTGTTTCCTCGGCTCAATTGTTTAGGATCCGTCCCTAAAACGCCTACTGCACGAAATTCAATTGTTTGATCTTCCAGCATGATAATCTTAATGATAGCCGGTGCTTGCACAAAAGGCATTAATGACTTGCTTGCAGGAAGATAGAAGGGTAGTGGTGGTTTGGTTTTACAAGCTAGTTCCCATTTATTCAACATAACTTGGGTAAGAGCGGCTACCCCCTTTTCGCGAGCTTTTATATTGGTGAGTTCACTGATATTGTTGATTTCTTTTTCCCAACACAATATGTTTTTTAATGCATCGATCTCTTGCCGGAGTTTTTCTTGTTTGGGATCATTAGGGACTTGTTCTAAAAACCCGATCCATATCTGCAGGATATCGACTAGTGGCAACATTTCACTTTGAGCTCCTCCAAGTAAACTTTTGATTTTCAAAAGTTCTTTCTCTCCATTACGGAAGAGATGCATGGCGAATAGGAGTTCTATCTCATTGATTTCATCAGGGTTGGGGGCTTTTTCACTAAGACCTACTAAGGGCGCGGAGAGGGAAAGGATATTTCCGAGGTGCCTGGTTACTTCGGATGCCGAAACATCGACTCTTTCAAATTTAAGTTGAACGACATTTTTTTGGTTGGATAATTTGACGGGAGAATTGAGAATTGCCTTATTAATAATCTGCTTAGCTGTACCCCGAATGTCTTGCATTTCCTCTTTGGTAATGGGGTTGTCTGACTGAATTGAGACGCGAAACTGCACATCTGGGTTATGGGAGTTCAAATAGATTATAGCATTATTTGTCATTGATAAAGTATTTAAAAATTTAACTTTCTCTATTATATCATAAATATAATAAGTATATTGAATAATTAACATTTCCTTAATATATCGCGAAGTCGATTTTCTGGGGGTTTGGTGCCGAGGCAGAGCGGGGCCAGATTTCATGAGGCTGAAAGCCAGTTCGTGGCGCCAGGCAGGCGCGCAATGTCATTTCATGGGGGGCTGAAGCCTGCCTTTTGACAGCCCAGGCAGAGCGAAGCGCAATGTCATCAATTTAAAGAAGAGTTTATCATTTCATGAGGGCTGAAAGCCAGTTTCGTGACAGCCCAGGCAGAGCGAAGCGAAGGCCTGGGTCAGGGTGAAAAAAATGGAAAAGCCCTGGAAGGGCGACTCATCCATTTTTGCATAGATATAATTTCGCCAGAATGAGTCGCCCTTCCAGGGCTCTGACTTTCTTTTATCGACGTCAACCCAGGCCTTCGCTTTGCTCTGCCTGGGCTATCAAAAGGCAGGCTTTCAGCCCTCATGAAATGATAAACTATTCTTTAATCTTATGAAATAACGCTTCGCTCTGCCCGGGCTTTCATGAAACTGGCTTTCAGCCCATATGAAATGAATTAATCACAAAAGAAATTTTGTGTGGGGATTTTTCATCCTTAGCGATACTTATGATGCTGTTGAGATCTTGAAGCGTTTCGTCTTGCACGTTAACAATGGTACAATCAAAATGTTTAATTAAACCTTCCGCCTCAGCAGTATCAGGGCCAATAGAACAGGTCACAATCACCCAATCATAGCGCATTTTGAGTTTGCTTATAAGCTCGTCAAATAACTTGTTTTGGGCGAGCTCATAACCATAAGGGGAATATCCCCCTGAAGCAATCAAATCTAATCCATTGACTTGAGTGATCTTTGGCGAGGAAATTTTACCTTCCAGGTATTGAAGAAGTCCCGATCCATCCCCTTGTTCCGATTTTTCATTAAAATCGAGCGAAAGCATCACGACTTTGCTTCCTTGTTTGGACAATAAATTCGCCAAATTTTTAGAATAATTCGGTGCTTTGCCCTGTAAAAAGAGAACGCTCTTTTTGATCTGAGAACTCGAAGAAGCAAAGTAACCATTGAGTCTTCGCAAAACTTCAAGGTCATCCCAATCTTGTGACAATGTACCTGCGACATGGACTTTTGCGAGTTCGAGGTTTTTCTTCGATACAGGAATGCCGCGGAAGATCGCTTTCGTTAGAATACTGCTCACCATAAAAAATGTTCCAAGAAAAGCCCCAAGAATTACGAACAATAGGATTTTAGGTGATCGAGGTTGGACCGATGGGTAAGCAAAATCTAAAGGTGCGGATTGAACAATCTCTAAATTTTTTGCAATGTTTTTAGATTCAACCAATTTAGTAATTTCTTCGACCATTCTTTCATTGATTTTCAGGTGCTGCTGGATGAGAATTTCATCTATCCATTTTTCGGGAAGTTTTGCCATCTCTCCGAGGATGATTTTTCTATGTTGTCCCAGGAGTTGGCGCTCTTGTTGCAAAGCATCCGTTTTAGCTGCTAGAAAATCGTTTAGCTGCTTTTCTAGAACTGAAATTTTTTGGTGAATGAGTTCAAGAGTTGTGCTTTGAATGGAATAAATTTTTTCTCTAAGAAGACTTTCGTTCAGCTCCAGGATTTGCAGGTTTTGATTTAAGTGAAGGGTCAAAAATTTATCTTTGATAGCTAGTTCTTTTCTTAAGCGATCTTTTTCCATTTCTGAACGATTTCTATCATCATTGAGTTGAAGAACAATTTGACTTGCATTTTCGATCATTCGTCCGCTTACAGGGTCTTTCAAAACATTGCTCAACGAACTAATTTCAAAGTCGGGTTCTTTCATTTGCTTCAGAATGAATTTTCTTTCGGCAATTTCAGATTCTATTTGATTGAGCTCCTTGCTGAAATGGTGATAGAGTTCTTTTGCTGTTTGCAGGTTTATTCCCTGAAAATCAAGTTGAAGGCCCTGTTGGTGCGCAAGTCGTTCTGAAATCGTCTTTTCTTGAACTTGCAAGTAACGATCGAGATTTGACAAATAGTTGATATATTGTGTTTTATTATCCTCAAAGGCTTCTGTTTTTCTGGACCTGAGGAGCTTGTCATACCATTCTTTGGCAACAAAGTGAGGATTGTTAAATAGTTTTTCGGGAGGTGGTGGAAAAGTCCCTTGTTCAAGGCTTGCTATAAGTGTTTGTGTTTCATCGGCATATAATCGAATTTCTTCCAAATCATAAATTTGTTTGATGAAAGCTGCTTTAAGCTCTTCTTTATTTTGAATGGGAGAATTTCTAAGGGCAAGTTCTATGGAGTCACTTTCTTGTTTGAGTTCTCGAACGGTGTTTAGAATATTTTGGATCGATCTTTCTTCTAACTCGACAAGATTAGCAACTTCTAGACCAGTGGCTCTTTCCTGCGCTTTTTCTAGCCTTTTAAGGGCTAGATCGATGCCGATAGTTTTCTTTTCAAGACCCAGTTGTTGCTTGGTAAGAAAATTCAAGGCAGTTTCGGCTCTTGCAAACCCTAAATGAAAAACATCGTTTGAAACTTTTTTTCCGTAGGACTCCATCAAATTCTTCAATTTCAGGGAGGCTTCTTCTTCTCTGGACCTTAGATAGGTAATCTGTTCGGCGGTAACTCGTTGTTGTTCTCCTTTGAGATAGTCCTGAAAAGCAATCATTAATTGATTGACCACCGCGCAAGCGAGGTGTCTGTCTTCGTTGTAATATGTAATTTTCAAAAGGGTCGAATCGTCGTTATCTGCAACGATTTTAAGATTACCACTCATTCTTTTTAAAGTGAGGTACATCGGGTCGAGTTGTAATGAAAAAATTTGTCCATCTAAAAGATCTTCGTTTTCGTCGGAAAGTGTAAATTGAAAATCTTTGTTTTGAAAAGGAACGTTAAGACGGCCTTCTCCAACCTTTTCCTTCTGATTAAAGACTTCGTAGGTGTTATTTGAAATGAAAGTAATCTTTAAACTTAAGGGAATTTCGCCGAGATAATTAATTTGTTTAGCGCTTAATATGGGCGCGGGATCTTTCAGGGCCGGCTTTAAAGAACCGGAGATGAGAGTATATTCAGTGATGATATTGTCTTTTATCGCACGAACTTTTGGAAAGCTCCATCCATGTTTAATCGTGGCTTGCAAACCCAAGTTTTGGGCAACTGTTTCGAGGATGGTTCGAGACTTCATCGTGGTGATTGAACTGCTATCCGTGCTATTTAGATTTCCTGAAAATATCAAACCGGTAATCGCTGAAGAATCCATGCCTGGAAGGGCGTTGTTTTTTTCTCTAAAGGATGCTTTGGCTTCATATTTGACAGGCTGTTGCAAGGAATAAAGAAGTCCAAGAGCGGAAAAACATAAGATGCCGATGAGCATTTTCTTTTTGGCTCTACGACAAAGGGAAGCAAGATCCGAGACAGTTATGATGAAATCATCGTTTTTCTTTGGATCTTCCATATTTAATCAACCTGTGGGTTAAACAATCCATAGGTGCCATACCCTGCTTCTATGATGGTTGCTGTAGGGAGAAGTTGGCTGATGAAGCGGTTCCAAATTGTGATGGGTTCTTCGGAGATATATACAGTGTCGCCTGGCATTAACAACATGCTGTTGTTTGGAAGGTTGATGACATGATTCCAAGAGACAACGTAAATTTTGGGATCGGTGAGATCGCCGCGAATGATTTGGATGCAGTCTTTGTTTCCGGTAAAGGGGATGCCGCCGGCAGAAACGAGAGCTTCGGGAAGAGAAATAAAGCCGTAGGGAACATGGATAGCGATAGGCCGAAGGACCTCGCCCATGACGATCACGTTTGCATCATTCGCATTTGCGATGTATATTTTATCTCCCCCTTTCATGACGATGTTTTGAGACATGTCACCTAGGTTCATTAGGCGGTAGATATCGACAGCTAAAGGTTTTCCGTCGCGCATCACGTAGCTCATGAATAAGTTAGCTTGTGGATTGTATTTTGCTAAGGAAAGAACTTCGTAAAGGCGCATTTTTCCATCTACCGGGATGGAGTTGGCGCCGATTTGGCCGGCGAGTTCGACTCTTTGGCGTTTGCGGTCTTTGTAGGAAAGGAAAATTTCTGCGTCGCTGTAGTGCTTTTTTATTTCCGTGTTCAGTTTATCTTTTGCATCTTCTATAGAGAGACCTTCGATATAGACGGGGGGAATATCGGGAATTTCGACTTTACCGTTTTTAACAACGAAGCCGCCCATGGCGTTGTTGATGAATTCGAATCCTTCTCGCAGATCGGCTCTTGAAGGATGATAGAGGGCGATGTTTAATACATCTCCTTCGGTGACGAGATCATCGTATTCATCCATGGCATCTTCGGGATAGCAACCGACATCTTGACCCATGAATTGTAGGATGGCGAGTTTTCCTTGTCTGATTTGATAGGAATCGATGACAAATTCATCGGCGCCGACGATGTTATAATCGCAGCAGGGTTTGGTGCATGAGGTTGCGACCAATAAAAACAATAAGCAAAGGGCAAGATTAACAGCTTTCATAACCACAGAATGATACAGGAATTTTTCCTTAAATGAGAAGAGATTTTTTTTAAAAGCCAGCGATAAAAAATGACTCACCTCTTCCATTTGCATGTTCAGACCAATTTCGTAGCAAATTCTTGATGTGTTTTGGTAATCATTTTGGCGACGAATGCAGTAAATTTACGAAGCCCCAGTTCGTCTTCAAAACCATACTTTAAAGTATCAAGATATTCCTTTTCATCTTCTCTTCCAATTTTTGGAGGTAAATACCCAAAAGCTAGAAGAATCGCTGAGGCGATGGCTTTTCCTGTACGCTTATTAGCTTCATGAGAAATGTGGATTCGAACGATGTCAAACCAAATTCTTGATGCCTTTTCAATAGGATGCATGTTTGGTTCCTTTATTTCTTTAAGACAGATAGCAAGTTCTGATTCAATCACTGAAGGAGGCGGAAAGTAATGACATTTCTCCCTTAACCATTCGGAAATATCGAGTTTATCATCCGTGCGTCCCTGTTTCTCGATCCATTTCTTTACCACATTTGGGTCGATGAGATGCCAATTTGCTTTGAATTTGACTTCAGCTTCAGGGCTTAAATATCGGATCGGGTTTTTTGGATCTATAAACTGGATAATAAGATCTTCAACATATGATCTTTTGATGAGTAACTTTTTTTTATTTGTGCAAGGGGCTGAGATATTTCGAAGAACAGAATCAAGTTTTTCTTTTCCATATTGATCTGCTAACATTTGCTCCAATTTATACAGAACAATGATTTCATTCACATCTTCCATATCATATTTCGTCCAACGTATCGGTTTTACTCTAAACTCTCCTGGGTTGGTATTGCCTAGTCTTGAAAAAATACCATTGTATCTGATGATAGAATCAACAGTGAGTGCTTGCATCATGAAATGTCCCACAGGCAAAAGCTCTCTTTCTAAGACATCCAATCCATTGATCCAATCGAATTCCTCTCCCTTGGCAATCCATGCAGTTTCAGAAACATCGGTGTGACCTTTCCACCAAAGCTTCCACTCCATTAAATTGAGGGCCTTCGTTTTGGCCTTCAATGCATTAAGATCATCAGCAGTGTACTCATTGCAGGTGACTTGATTACAGTTTTCGAAGACATATTTAGGGATTTTCTTTATTGAATCGTCGGAAAATCGTGGAACTAGACTAAAATCCAAGGCGGATGTTGATGACATACTAGATGGCAAGGTTGTACTTAACATGACTATTCCTATGCTAAAGGGTTAAAAATGACCAATAAAAGTCCTGACTGGTGAGGAATTTTTTTAGCCAGAGTGGGGCGTTTTTGCTTTTAGTGCCGATTTTATATCCAAGCCATTTTACTAGTGTTTGCGTACAGGCATACGGAATAAGAATTGGTTTTTGTTTAACCAAAGATTTTAACATTTTTTTGACGTATTCTTTTCCACGGTTTGTGTCGGGACCGGCTGCAGAAAGCAGATCGCGGTATCCTTGGCGCGCTAGGCCTGTGTCAAAGTTGCGGCGGAACTCCTGGCTAAGAGAATATCTATGAGAATGCTTGACAATAGCCTCGGCAACATAGGCAATTTTATGTCCATTTTTCAGCAAATTAGCCACAGCAACTGTATCTTCTCCTAAAAGAACATGCCGGAATCCTCCGACCTCATCTAAAGCGCTTTGGGTATAGGCTGCGCAAGAATTGGAACAAAAATAAGTGTAGATTCCATAGGTAGCAATGTCTTCGATGCCGCGAATGTGCCCTTTTTCGGGGTAATTAAATTCTCTCGGAAATGATTCGAAAAAATCGGCCCCATCATGAGGTATCTGACGGGCATAAGCGACACTCGCCTCTTTTTCTATTAACGGGGAAACTAGTTTTTCAAGTACAAAGGAGTCTTTAGCATAGGCGTCGGGGGTAATCATGACGACGATATCCGTGCCAAGATATTTTCGCGCTTTTTCACGCGTGGATCCATGATTGAATTCAGACCTTGGAATCACTAAAGTTTCGGCTCCAAGTTCTTTAGCGAGCGCCACAGTACCATCGTTTGAAGAAGAATTGACAACTAACACTTTTGGCTTCAGTGGGGAATTGAGAAACGGCGGCAGGCAATGACGCAAGTGTTTCTCTGCGGTGTGGGTAATGACTATGACGCCGATGGACATGGTTTTATTTGGGTTGTGTAATAGTTTGCTAATTCATCCCATGCAGCCTTTTCATTCCAGCTCGCTTCAGATATAGAGTCTGTGTTTAGTCTGATTAAAGGTTCGCTAAAATCGGTTTGCTCTAAGATTTCAATTTTACAGGGTATTTGAAACCTCTTTTCCATTTCAGCGGCAAAACGTTGAGCAAATTCTCCTTGGCTTTCCTGATATCCGCTAGGATTGAGCTTTTGAACTCCCTCTGTAAGTGTCAATTCATTTGCAAATTTGACATATGCTTTCGCTAATAATGAAACATGAATATTATCTCGGACATTATTTGGGTGGGATACCTTCATTTCTTTTCCTGCAAACCAGCCGTTCATCAAGAATGTGGTAAAGCGGAATTCCTCAAAGGGTCCAAAGGGATTCGGAATGACGAATTTGCCCAGTTTCATTTTAAAAACCGTTGTGAAGTAGCGGAAAGTTTCATAGGTAAGTCCCTTGGATAGTCCATAGGGAGAAACGGCGCGTAATTGATCCGATCCTTTTCCCTCATCGGGCTCGAAGACTGATCCTGTGAGGAGAACTCGGTTGCAACTTTTTTGTTTTAAAAGTGTTAGGACAAGTTTGAGGTTGTGTGTGTTTTTTTCGAGAGCAGCGGTAAAATCGAAATCGGGGCTTTTGTAGTTGGTGACGTCGGCTGCGTGATGGCATAGGATGTCCCAATGAGGTTCTTTGGCAATCACTTCACAAAACTTTTCGCTTCCAAAAGGGCATTCGAAGACAGGTTCGCAAAAATCAATAATTTCATCGATTCGACGTTTGCGGAGATCTGTATATTCCTCTTGGGGTCGAAGAAATGTGCATGTGACGGAATGTCCTGCTGCGGTAAGCTCTTTGACGAACCACATACCGGTGAATGAGCTGGCGCCAGTAAATAGAATTTTCATATTTTAATCATTTCCGAAATAAAATTGGGGTGGTTTAGATCTCTTTCAGAGATGACTTTCGGTTCTTCGGGCCATGCGATTTGGAATTGAGGATCATTCCATCGGATCCCTCTCTCATGTTCTTTTGAATAGACTTCTGAAACTAAATAGATAATTTCAGTGTCAGGTTCAAGCGTTATAAATCCATGGGCAAATCCTTTTGGAACGTACATCATTTGACGATTTTCTTGAGAAAGGATCGCCCCGAAAGATTGTTTAAATGTTGGAGAGTCCTCCCGTATATCTACGATTACATCATAGATGGAGCCATGAATGCATCTTACGATTTTTGTTTCTTGTTTTGGGAAAAGTTGGTAGTGAAGGCCTCTTAGAGTTCCTTTTTCAGCGCTAAAGGAATCATTAGCTTGCAAAATGAGAGGTTCTAATCCGTGTTTTTTAAATTGCTCTGTGCAAAACATTCTAGAAAAAAAGCCTCTATGATCTCCGATCTTTTCCAGATCGATGAGAAAGGCTCCTTTTAAGGGTGTAGGATGGAATTGCATGTTTTTTGTTCCCATTTTTCGCTGAATTTTTCGATTTGATTCACACACACATCGCGCAAGTTAAATTTATTAGGTTCTTGCATCCACAGTGCAAAGAATTTATACCAGTGTACAGTTTCAAATAAAGCCTCTTCCCAATTGTAGTTTGGATGCCATTCAAGAAGGCTTGCAGCTTTATCCCAGTTCAGGCGCAGCAGTTCCATTTCGGGTTTTGTTTTGTCGCTGCTGACATCGATCCAATCGCCATCCCCCCATAATTCGATAGTTTTATTGATGATGGTTTGCACATTGACCACTTCATTCTGTTGAGGTCCGAAATTCCAGGAGTCGGAGCATATTTTCTGGGCTAGCAGCAAGTATCCATGAAGGGGATCGAGAACATGGAGCCAGGGTCTAATGCTGTTAGGGTTGCGTACTCGGATAGGTTCTTTTTGGATTAAAGCTTTTATTGCATCGGGGAGGAGCCTCATATCCGAGAAGTCCCCGCCCCCGATGACATTACCAGCTCTAGCGGTAGCTAAAGAGGCTTTTCCTTGGTATATTGTTTTCGCATAGGAACCGACAGCAAGCTCAGCCATTGCTTTGCTTGTGCTGTAGGGCTCGTGAAATCCTAAGGAATCGTTTTCTCTATATCCCCAAAGCCATTCTTTGTTGTCGTAAACTTTATCTGTAGTGACAACAACGATAGCTTTTACAGATTTTGTATGTCTTGCTGCTTCGAGGAGGTTAACAGTGCCCCCTACGTTGATGTCAAAGGTCTCTTTTGGGAGATCATATGAATGCAAAACAATCGGTTGAGCCGCAAGATGAAAGATGGTTGTCGGTTGATGTTTTTCTATGGTTTCACTTAATTTTGCAAAATCGCGGATATCTCCCATGATACTTTTTGTTTTATTTCCAAAACTTGTAAGATCAAAAAGACTAGGATCGGTCGGAGGTGCTAGGCTATAACCGACGACATTCGCGCCGAGCTCTTGAAGCCATATTGAAAGCCAGGTTCCTTTGAATCCTGTGTGGCCTGTGATCAGGACTGTTTGTCCGAAAAAATGTGTTCTAAGATTTTCCTGCACCTTTTTTCTCCCATTGAGAAGGATCTATAACATTGACAGGCGACATCCAAGGGGCTTGACCGGATTTCCAGAGGTCGTTGAGGTAATCGCGATCTCGTTGGGTGTCCATGCAAGCCCAGAAACCTTTATGTTGAAAAAGATTAAGTTGACCATCTTCAGCAAGCTGAACGAGAGGTTGTTTTTCGAGAACGCATTCGGGATCTTTCTCTAGATAGCTTCTGAAAAATTCTCTGTTAAAGAAGAAGAAACCCCCGTTGATCCACTTTTCTTTGAATTCCGGTTTTTCTGCGAAGTGGATGACTTCATCGCCGACGAGCTGTATTTCTCCAAAACGTGAAGGTGGGTTGACCCCTAAAATGGTTCCCATTTTTCCGTGAGAGAGATGATATTCATATTCAGCTTTAAGATTAACATTGCTTAACCCGTCACCGTAGGTAACGGCTGCGTGTTCGGCAGTGCCCAAGAATTTCTCGGCAGCAATTGCAATGCGGGCACCGGTCATTGTATCTTCTCCGGTGAAAGCAACGGTCACTTCCCAATCTTCGTTTTGATCTAATGAGTGCATGGTGAGAGAATTCGTTTTTAGATTTACCGTAAAGTCGCTTTTTAAGGAGGCATAATTGAGAAAGTAGGATTTGATGACTTCGGATTTAAATCCCGTGCACAAAATAAATTTACGAAAGCCATGTTTGCTGTAGAGGTGCATGATGTGCCAGAGGATGGGGTAGTTTCCGATGGGAACCATCGGTTTTGGTCTGAATTCGGTTTCTTCTTTTAGTCGTGTACCCAGTCCGCCGCAAAGGATGAATACCGGGACATCAGCTGTTTTAATCATGGGATAAATTCCTCAAAATATAGAGTGAGTATACACCCGGTTTGGTCTAAAAACAATAGAATTAAATGAAAAAAAGGGATATCATTTTTATGATTTTATTTAAGGAGATATCATGTTATCACCACAAATCGCATCGGATATACTGCCAATCGAAGTTTGGAGGAATATTTTATTTCAAACAGATCTTACTGATATTCATTCGGCCAAGAGAGCATGTAAAGAATTTAATGATATAGCGCATGAAAGGTTTCTTCTCGCTAAATTTCATTCTCTTTTACCTAACATTGACGAGAATTCCATGAAAAAGCGTCTGGAGATCGCCTCGATTAATTTTCGTTTGAAAAAAGTAACTACAGAAGCGCAAATTAGATTGAAGGGGACTAAATTACATGTAGAGTATATATTGGAAGGTGTGCGTTTTATTGATCTTAATGAGCTAGTACAAAACACGCTAACAATGGAGTCTTTGGATTGTGGGGCCGTTTTGTTTGCTGGTTTAACACGGACATATCCAGATTTATATTCTCAAGCACCTAAAGTAATTTTGGAACAGAATATAAAGGATCCGTGTCTTTTTCATGAAACATTCTTGAAAATGAAGGTCCCTATTAAAAATGGTGATAGTCCTGATATTATGATGAAGAATTATTTTCATCACCTCCCGCTTGAAGAGAAATTTCCAAGATTTGTTTCTTTTACACAACAGTTACTTGAATTAACTAATAATATAGGTACTAGAGAAAGGATATACCAGGCATTTATTAATTGCTTGGGTATGAAGTTTATACATTTTCGGAAGTGGATCGAAAGAGCTATTCATGATGATACCCGGGAAGATCTCAAGTTCATATTTCAACAGCTTAAGAATATTTATATAGCGCTTGATCAAGAAAGCGATATGTTATTAGAGCAAACCCCTATTCCAATTCGTTTATTCTTATTATGGGGGTTTGGAGAGGCAACATTTTCTTCAATAGGTGATGATCAGGTTACTTTATCATACTTCGAAAAGATAGCTCATTCTATCCCACAAGAAAATAGAGATCGTGTTTTTTATCTAACCCTATTACTAGGAGTTGCTCTTCTATTTCCTGGAAAAGTTAAACAAACTATTCATAAGTTCAATCCTGACGACACTGCAATTACTAAGGAGTTTATCAGAGAGGCTTGTCTTGCGCTTGCTGCAACTGGAAATTTTGAAGCACTCCTTTCTTTGGCTGAATGTTTTTATACATCTTTACAGTTAATGCAACTGGAGCGTGCTGTTGATTCAATAGCATACAACCAACTTGCCAAGAGATATCCTGGAACTGCTGCCGGAATTCTTGCTTTAAAAAATAGATTGTTTATGAATCATGAGAATTTAGAAGGAATTGATGGATTCTCATCAATAGTTGGGCGTACAGCCTCCGTTTTCATTGGATGTTTTAATATTTGGAATTGTGTGAAAAGCATGGTTACCATACCATATAAATTAATATCCAGAGATTTTCCACCAAGTGTCGCAAAAATAGAGCTTTTAACTTTTCCTTTATGGCATCTCGCCACTGCAGTTAAATATTTTGCTGCCGGAATTTTTCATCCGGGAATTGCATTAAAATACGATCCTGTCGGATTTAGGTCTCCTAACTATGGCAGAGTACAAGTGCCACTTTGGCATTATTATTTTAATAATACTCGAGCATTTGATGAAGATAAAAATGGCGTGGATCCTTTATTGCGTCAAATGTTGAAGAAATTTTAACTATTTTATCAGGATAATAACTAATAGTCATTAGGCAACCAATTTTTCAACGCAGAGACGGGGAGGTTCGCAGAGACGCAGAGGATAATCATTTTCTTTCTCTGCGTCTCTGCGAACCTCCCCGTCTCTGCGTTGAAAATGGTTGCCTAACGTCTATTAGTTATTTCCTGGTAAGAGGACGATAAGAACAAAAAAAATCATTTTAAGTTACAAGTGCACAGATTTGCGCTAATCGAAATTTATGCGCCAATAAAAAGTAGCTAATCGGTGTTAGTTTTTTTGGAATCCTGATGCTTTACCATAGAATTAAATAATAAAAGGGAATATCTATTTTATGATTTATCGAAGGAGATACCATGTTACCGCCAACACAAATCGCATCGGATATTTTGCCAGTAGATGTTTGGAGGAATATTTTATTTCAAGCTGATCTTACTGATATTCATTCTGCAAAAAGAGCATGTAAGGTCTTTAATAAGATTGCGGATGAAAGATTTCTTCTTGCTAAATTTCATTCTCTGCTACCTAGCATCGACTACGCATCCTTGAAAAAGCGTCTAGAAATAGCTTCGATTAATTTCCGTTCCAAAACAGTGACTACAGAAGCTCAGATCGCTTTGAACGGACACAGATTAGATCTTGAATACGAAAAGGCCCAAAAGGATGATGATAAGGCGGGTTTTGATTTGCTCATCGCAAATTCCTTAAAGATGCAGTCTTGGGAATGTGCTGCGGTTTTAGTTGGTTTGGCTACTAAATTTCCTTCAGTTGATATACCAAAACATGTGGGTAATTTATTAGAATATGCTGCTGATGTCATTGGGGAAAAGAAAATAAAAAGCCCTTTATTTTTAGAAACCTTATCTAAAATGAATGCAAAATTTTATCGCTATCAAATTAATAAAATAATATTTGATTATTTTGATTCCATTCCGGAAATAGGTAAATTTTCTAAACTAGAATCTTTTATTTTGCAACTTCTTCAAATAGCTGATATCGAACAAGATAGAGATGAATACCGACAAGAAATCTGTGATCATTTTATTATGTGCTTAGGTTTAGGGTTTGCAAATTGTTCAGAATGGATCAAAGCTCCTGTTCACAATGATAGACCTGTAGAAATAAGAGTGATATTTGAACAAATAAAAAAAATTCATGTATCTATTGATCAAAAATGGGATGAATCGTTAGATGAGACATCCCTTTATATTCGCCTGAGGTTATTAGAAGGGATCTTGATAGGAATGTTGAGAACACCCAATTTTTCCGAAGACGATCATTTGAACGCCTCTAAATACTTAAAAAAAATCTTCTGTTCCTTCCAGCCAGAAGAACGTGACGAAGAATTTTATATCTTCTTATTAATCGGTGCCACTATGCTCTCTCCCGGAGATATCCTGCGAACTTTACTTGAGGTAATTCCTGATGTAAATGAAATTAATAAAAAGTTTATCAGAAGAGCTTGCTATGCTCTTGCTGCATCAAAAAAATACTCAGAGCTCCTTTCTTTAGCTGGATGCTTTTTAACGGCCTCAAAGATGATTCACCTGGAGCGAGCCGTTGATTCAATGTATTACGAAAAACTTGCAAAAAGATATCCTGCAACTGCTGCTGGTATTCTTGCTTTACGGAACAGAGGGTTCATTCATAGAGGGTTTATTCATAGCGGCGAAAAAGATGGTAGCGATAAATTCACATCCATAAGTGGTCGTATAGTCTCTTTAGCCGTTGGGGTTAGTCATATTTGGGACTCATTGAGAACTTTTGTTTCAATACCCTATCAATTATTAACGAGAAAATTTCCTCCAAAAATCATAAAATTAGATCTTTTGACACTTCCCTGGTGGCATATTGCCTATGCAATTAAATGTTTTGCCGGCGCAATTATTCATCCGGGTATTGTATTAAAAAGTGATGTCGAATTTTATTATTCCTCTCACTATTACAGAATTTCAGAGCCATTTTTGTACTATGAAAATGCAACCCGAAATTTCAATCATTATCAGGATGTGGATCCTTTATTGCGTGAAATGTTAAAGGAATTCTTAAGGCTATTCCCTGCTGTTAATTCGAAGTGACGTGTGGTGCCTTGTCTGAGGGATCGAAGCCGATGGGTGGAATGACAAAGACGATGGAGAGGTCGTTAAGGTTCTCTACGACAGGTTTTGCAGTGAGAGAATAAGTATAGTCACCCTCTTTGAGAGGAAGGATCTCCATAATTTTTGCTACTTCAAGACCCGCAGGAAATATTCCATCCATACCAGTTGTCACTAACATGTCGTTAGGTTGAATCAAAGAAATAGGAGGTTCGTGACTTTCTGAATTCAAGGAGTCTCCTGTACGTAAATCTCTTGCCGGGCCATATTCATCGGGAAAATCGTAGTTAAATCCGATGCCATGCAGGATTTGGCCTTGGGCATGCCATTGGGGCTGGTAGCTTCCGTTAAGCTCACCTTTGGCTAGATAACGCTTTTTACCGTTCTCTTCTCGTATGGCGCGGACGGAGGGGGTTAGTCCTGTATCCGTGATCAGGCGCACCCGACTCTGATGCTTTCCTACAAAATCGATGACACCGACAACAGCGGTCCCTAAGGTAACCGGACTATTTTTTGTGACCATCTGTTTTCCGTAGAGAGCATTATCCGCTTCACCGACGTTGATCCATAGAGAACTATTCCATGAAGAGAGCGACCGATATATCACTCTTGCGGGAAGGGCGTCCTGGGATTCATTGTTTTGAAGATGCAGAATATCTGTGAGTTGAGAAATTTCTGTTCTTAGTAGATGGTTTTCGAGGTGCAGCCGTGTCATTTCGTCGCTTTCTTCTTGAATTTTCCATTCTGCGTCGGAGATTGTCTTGCGTTTTAGATGAAAAATTTTATTCCATGTCGGGGCCAGTGACGCAAAAATTTTACCGCGTAGGGATTCGATGGAAGTGAGGGGAAGGCTCATGATCACGAGGAGGAGTCCGAGAATTAAAAGGTAGGGAGTGAAGGAGTTACGTTTCATTTTTTTATGACTTCGTGAATGGCGTGGATAATTGTCTCGATGTTCTTTTCATTCAAGCCCGTGACATTGATTCTGCCGCTTTTGAGCATATAGATTCCGAATTCTTTTTGCAGGCGACCCACTTGATCGGCGTTGAGTCCGGAATAAGAGAACATGCCCTTCTGTTGTTTGAGGAAATTGAATTGGGCGCTATCGCCGTTTAAGCCTTTAAATAGTTTTTGGCGCATCGTTTGAGTTCTTGTGCGGATGGAGTCGAGTTCATTCATCCAGAGTTTTCTTAATTCGGCATTTTGCAAAACAGTGGAGACGATGCGAGCGCCTTGAAGAGGAGGATTAGAGTAACCGCCTCTGATGATACCTTTTATGACGCTGCCGATTCTGGCGGCATCTTCTTTGCTATGGGTGAAGGCAGCGATAAGTCCAACGCGTTCGCCGTAGAGACCGAAGTTTTTAGAGTAGGAATAAGCAACCAGCATTTCGTGTCCATCGGCGGCAAATTGACGGATGGCGAAAGCATCTTCTTCGATTCCCGCGCCGAAACCTTGGTAGGCCAGATCAAAAAACGGGAATAGATTTTGTTTTTTAATGAGCTGGGAAAGTTCTTTCCATTGTTCTTGTGAGGGGTCCAAACCTGAAGGGTTATGGCAGCAGCCGTGAAGGAGAATGGCGCTTCCTGAGGGCATAGATTTAATGCTTTGGCAGAGACCTTCGAAGTTGAGAGAGTGATTTTTGGTATCGTAGTAGGGATACTCTTCGATGGTCATACCGGCGTGGGTGAAAATCCGGTTATGGTTAGGCCATGTCGGGTTAGAGATGAAGATCTTTTTTGTGATATTTTGTGAAAGGAGATCACCGCCGATGCGTAAAGCGCTGGTACCGCCGACAGTTTGTGCGGCGAAGATATTATCGGTGACTTCACCGAAAATAAGTTTCGTTGTTTCTTTAATATATTCGGGATTGCCTTCGATAGGGAGGTATTCTTTATTGAGGTTTTGGTTGAGGAGGATTTTTTCTGCTTCTCTGACAGCGGTGAAAACTTCCCATTGGCCATGATCGTTTTGGTAAGCGCCGATGCTTAGGTTGATTTTGTTTTTTCTGGGGTCTTTATTGAATTCAACTTGCAGACCGAAGATAGGATCTTCGGGAAGTTGTTGGATTGAGGAAAAAAAAGGGGACATATTATTTCCAAAATAAGAATTTGGAGCGTAACGGGGTCGAACCGTTGACCTCAACAATGCCATTGTTGCGCTCTACCAACTGAGCTAACGCCCCTAACAAAGCACAAATTGTATACGAGATGCATAGACAAAGTCAAGCGACATATGCGCATATACACAATTAACAGGATAAGCAGGATCGCAAGCGGCAGGATAAAAAAAGGATAAGAAAAAAGATAAGAAAAAAGAAAAAGAGATTAAAAAAATAACAATTCTTTTTTTCTTTCTTATCCTTTTTTATCCTGCCGCTTGCGATCCTGCTTATCCTGTTATTTGTTACTACAAGCTTAATCCACCATCATCATCGTTATTGAGGCGTTCTTCGAAGAGCTTGAGCCAGCGATCGGTTTCGGAGATGTACTTTTCTTTGGGTTTATCAGTGGGCTTATCCTTGGAGGTGGCCTCTTGGAATCTTTTTTCGAATTCTTGGAGATAATAATTAAAAGAATCTTCTTGATGAACTACCGGTTGTTCTTGGATCGGCGGTGGCGGTGTTGGTGTTAGAGTCTTTTTCTTTTTTTCGCCCTTCAATTTCTTTTTAAATTGAACATCCAGGGAACCAATGAATTCTTCGACGCTCATTGTCTTCGCTTGATAATCCCGAGCTCTCCAGCCTAGATTTTTATCCGAAGTCACCAAAATGATTTGCCGAGGTTTTGGAGAACTTCGTATTTCATTAATCAGATAATCATCGGCGGTTTCCCCGGGATCTGTGAAACACACCGTAAGGTGGCGATATTGGGAACGGGAACCCGGCCCAAATTGATATTGCGCGTCGAAAACGATCATGGCATCGAATCCGGCAATTTGGATTTTTTCATTGAGCTCTTCGATGAAGCGCTCTCTATAAGCCTGAAGGTTTCCTAGGCTTCGAGCAGCCCGGAACATGAGGTTATAGCCGTCAATGTAATAAAGCATCTAAGGATTCTAGCTTTCCGGCCATTTTTTCGAAGGCCTTGCGTCGGTGGGAAATCTTGTTTTTTGTGACCTCATCGAGCTGTGCAAAGGTTTTGACGTAGTCATTTTTGATAAATAACGGATCATACCCAAAGCCATTACGGCCCATTTCCTTGAGAGCAATCCTCCCTTCGACAGTGCCTGTCGCGACCTTTGCAATTCCCTCAGGACTCGCCAAAGCAAGACAGCACTCGAAGTAGGCATGACGATTCTCATCTTCAAGGCCCATCATTTCTTTAAGGAGTTTTTGTCTATTTTCGGAATCTGTGGCATCCTCTCCTGCGTATCTTGCAGAATAGACGCCGGGGCGTCCATCTATAGCAGGTACAACCAGGCCGGAATCATCGGCAAGGACCCATTTTTTTAGGGCCTTTGCAGCATGTTCTGCCTTTAGGATGGCGTTTTCTTCAAAAGTAGTCCCTGTCTCTTCCGGTAATTGGTAGTCGGGAAAATCGACGAGCGACAAAACATCAAGATTTTTTAATGTTTTTAGCATCTCCCTAAATTCCCGCACTTTATGGAGATTGTGGCTCGCGACGATGATTTCCATGTTTTTCTTTATTTGTCTAGGTAGTTTTTGACACCCTTGACTACATACTCCTCATCACGGAATTTAATCACGTCTCCGATTTTACGGCCAATCATACTTTCAGCGAGCTTCGATTGAAAGGAGATAATTCCTGCGTCAACGTTTGCATCCCAAGGACCTAGGATCGTGTAAACGACTTCATTTCCATTTGGATCCGATAGGGTAACGATGGCTCCGACTCCAATTTCATCGGTAAAAACATCTTGTGCCGTGATCACGCGGGCGCGATTGAGTTGTTGGGAGAGATGTCTCATTTCCCCTTGCAGTCTCGATCTTCTTTCGCAAGCGAATTTGTATTCAGCGTTTTCTCTAAGATCTCCGAGAGCGCGTGCGGCTTCTACTTCTCTCGAGTTCTCGATCATTTCAATTGTAGCGATATACTTAATGCGCTCCTGAGTTTTGTCGTAGCCTTCCTGTGTTGTCCAAATCATATGACCGCTTAATTGGGTGGTCGCTTTGGATTCTTTAGCAGGCGCTAGAGAAGGATGGACAACTTGAGCGAGAGCTTTGAAAGTCTTTTTCTCTTGATCGTTGAAAAGATGGCACTTTGAAACCAAAAGGAGGAACTCGTGGATAAATTCGATAGAGGTATCTTCGATGAGTCGACGTAACACCTCGTAGCGTTTTGCAGTGATAAAGTTGTACATTTTTTTCAGCAACTCGCGGTGTTGACCGTCGTGTTCAATCTTATGAATAAGGACCATAAAGGATTCCAAGAAGCGGCATTGACCCTCTTT
Source organism: Waddliaceae bacterium (assembly GCA_963822595.1). Taxonomy (GTDB): domain Bacteria; phylum Chlamydiota; class Chlamydiia; order Chlamydiales; family Waddliaceae; genus CAVRUH01. The sequence continues at coordinate 1,029,565 of CAWGIG010000001.1, forward strand.
ATCGTGAAATGGGATATTTTCGCCTTCCTTGGCAACGACCTTCTGGAAGTACCAAAAGAATACTTCCGGGTGATTCTCGGGATTTAGCAAAAGGCTTTCGAGATTATCTAACAAGATGTCTCTTGTTTCATCTGTATTGAGCTCTGCGACGATGTAGTCTCTAAGGGCACCTTGACTAACAGAGAAGAACATAGATCTGAAAAGATCCTTCCAGTTTTTATGATGTTCTCTGATGAGGACTAATGCTCGTTTTTTCAAGGCGGCAATCTCAATGTTATTGATGACAACTTCGAGATTATCAAGCTTTTGGATGTACTCAGAAGGAGTTTTACCTGCGACTTTATAGTTGAATGAACCTTCAAGAAAGATTAGAAGTTGAAGCTCCAAGTCTTTTGTTAGTCCAGGATGTTCTAAGAGACTTACCAATTTTTCGAGTAAAGTGCGTTTGACCTCTTCATTTCTTAAAACGTTAGGAAAATCGCGGACGTAGGTATAGCTTGTTTGGATGATTGTTGCAGGGTCAACTTTGTGCTGGATAGCTTTAAGCAGGCTTTGTTCATGGGGGATTTCTGTGGTGCGTAGGACAAAGGGCTCGCTTAACTTATCGGGCACTTGCACCATCGTATCTTTTTTGATTCGTGTACGGGCGTTTTGCCACCATTTTGTCCATTCCTTTTCAGGAATTACTAGCTCAGAGAGTTCGTCTTTGATCTGTCCTGCAGTGAGTTGTCCAAGATCTCTTAACATCAGTTTGAGGATTTCTACAGGATCTTTTTTCGCTTGAGCCTCGAGTTCATCGGGATGGGCAAAACGACGCGCAAGAAAGTTGTCGTCAGATAGCGGAACGAGTGTTTTAAAGGCATTTTCGAATGTAATATGTTTAATGCCCGTAACGTTTTCAAATTCGCAAGAAACTTGCTGACGAAGGGGTGAAACCTCGATAATTTCTCCGGTTCCCCAACCTCCGTTATGGTAGACGCAGTTTCCTTTTTCCATATGGGCAAGCAACTCATAGTTGGAAATGGCGCCCTGGAAATTGTCTTTTGTTCTAAGACCGACCAAGCGGATTCTTTCTTGAAAGAGAGGGTCGTTTTTAAATTTTTTCTGAATAGCGGTTAAGGATGTTTCGGCTAATAGTGGAGAATTCGTGTTTTGTAGGTCGATGAGGTGTTTGAGGACTTCGTAGGAGGTATCTTCATCTTTGATGTATTCGAGAAGGGGGAGGGCTGTTTCGATGAATTGGCCAAAGTGTTTGGCGAAGTCCGATTTTTTTATGAGCTTGAGAAGCTGTAGAAACTCTACCGTATCTACTTGGTCATTAGTACAATATTCTTCCCAGAGTTGGAAAAATTTGTGTACATCCTTTTTATCAATTTGTTTTTTAAATTCATCCAAATATGTCATTTCTTCATCCATGGTAGTATTCAATTGCTAAATTGTACATACTCACCGCTTTAAATTCAAAGGTATAGTGGAAAAAATTACAAGATTTGTTATAAAAAGGCAAAAGCAAGGTATTGGAAATGCTATTTCAATCCAAAATCCGAGAAACTCCCCTCACTCAGGCAGTCCTATCAGACGATATTTCAACACTGCAGCAGTTAGGAAAATTCCGCGATCAGGTCATGGCTGAAAACGAGCTCGGATACAACGCTTTGGAGTTGGCACAATATCTGGGAAAAAAGGAGTGTATCAAATGGCTGCGATCCACTTCTTTCAGAAAAATGAAAGTGATACCCGCCGATAGCGGGCTTCAAGTGATGGATGAAGCGGATTTTGAAAAGTTTTTTGGGGTCAAATACACTTCATGTTTCATTTTCGCTGACTATATCCTATTTCAGAGGGTGTTAAAAAGTTGTTCATGGGTGCTTAAAACCGATCTTTTTGCTGAAGATGTCATTGATTTGGGAAGAAAGTACCATGAAGGTCTTTTTGTTGATAAATTCGCAGATACATCCATTCGATGGATAAATGACGTCCTAGGATATGGCCTTTTTGCTGAAGAAGATATGCAACCGGATACATTTATAGGAGAGTATTCCGGGGTGATTCGCCAGGTAAAACGTTTTCAGGAACAGGCTAATGCGTATTGCGTGAATTATCCGAAAATGGTTTGGGGATTGAATCAATTTACTATAGATGCCCTAGACCAAGGGAATGAAGCTCGCTTTATCAACCATAGCTACCGACCAAACCTAACACTGAAAATGGCTGTGGATAGGAACCTGATTCATCCCTTGTTCTTTACAAATCAGTTTATTTCAAAAGGGACGCAACTCTCTTTTGACTATGGCAAGAGCTACTGGAGAAATCGAGGGGAACCTTTAGATTTTTCTTAACGACGATGTATGAATGATTTTGAAGATGAGAGGGTTAAGGGCAATGGAGACGAGAGAGCAGGCTACGATAAGGTCATATCCATCATCGGGCATGAGTTTTAGTTTCAAGGCTTCTTCCATGAGGATAAAAGAAAATTCTCCGATCTGGGCTAGACAAATTCCAATCAGCAGAGCTGTTTTGAATGGATAATTCAAAGAAATTGAAATCAAGAATGCAATAATTGGCTTAGCAATGAGAATTATTCCAAGAATGACGATAAAGCTCGAGAATTCGGTGAGGATGATTGCAGGGTTAAATATCATCCCAACGGAAAGAAAAAAAATCGCTATAAAGGTGTGTTTTAATGCTAAGGAGTGCTTAAGGGCTTTTTCGTGGACAGATGTTTGTCTAATGACCATTCCGGCAATAAATGAACCTAAGGCTATTGAGATCCCAAAAAAGAAGGTCGTGCTAACCGCTATGGCAAAAACAAGAGCGAGTACTGAAAGTGTGAACAGTTCGTTAGATTTTGTGTCCAACACCTTCGAAAGAAGAAAGGAAACGATTTTTGTACCGCCGGTCAAGAAAATTAATGAAAGCGCTAAAAATTTTAAGACGATTATAGAGAGCATAACAAGGAAATTGCTTTCATGGTTGAAATCAGCAAAGCTTGGTAATATAAGCAGTATAATAACGGTAAAAAGATCTTCAACGATCAGCCAACCCACGGCAATGTGTCCCTCTTTTGTATGTAAGAGGTCGTTTTCTTCAAGCATACGACTTAAAACGACTGTGCTGGCGACGCCTATTGATAATCCGATAATCATTCCTTGCACGAGGGGCCATCCAAGAAGATAGGTCAAACCGGTACATAAAATTGTTGAACCAAGAGTTTGCCCAATCGCTCCTGGTATGGCGATATTTTTGACCTTAATAAGATCGCTTAATTTAAAGTCTAGGCCGACTCCGAACATCATGAGTATCACGCCGATTTCAGCTAACTCCTCGGAAGTTTCGATATCTGCGACAAAGCCCGGTGAATAGGGACCAATTAAATATCCTGCAAGAAGATAACCTAAAATAGGAGACAATCGTATCCTCAATGCAATATATCCAAATATACTAGCAAAGACAAAACCGAATGCAAGAAGCAAAACAATCTTGAGTTTATAAGCATCAAGAAATAGGGTTAAATCATCCATGGGGCACATACCATTTAAAAATATTAAATAACATTTATGAGGAATCTACTCAAGCAGTCTCATTTCTGAAGGCTTAGCATATAATATTTTATTTGAAATTTATTAATTAAATATGATATAATTGTTTCAATAATAAATTAATAATTTAGGGAGAACAAAAATGAGTATCGATCCACGAATTTTAGAAGATAATTATAAGTTTATAAAAGATCACAAAAATACGGATTTGGGACATATTGACGTTGCGAATGATGGCCATTTAGTGAAAGTAACGTGGTTTAGTTGGGTTGTTCGATGGATTGTTAACTTGTGCACAGGATCAGCAGTAGATCAAAAGGTATATCAAGCATTTTGTGCTGTAAAAGTGAATAAATTTCCCCAGGTACGTCAACTTGATATGGTTGATTTTATCAATTTGGCAAGCAGAGTACAGTATATTGATAATAACCTCTTTGAAGAAGTAGTAGCCCATGAGCCCGCGCGGGTTCTAGATTTGAAGGATATGGAGGAAATATTAAAACAAAGAGGTGTAGAGCAGTTTTACGATGTCTTAGTCGAATTTACAAAATCTCATTCGATTGATGTTGTTGTTAATAAGGCTTTTGAAGTTACACAAATTGCAAGATATATTCTGAAGGGTGAGTTGTTAAGAAATCTGCAGTCTAAGATTAAAACAGATCTTTCATTTTTCAATTTATTACCTCAGGACACTCAAGAATTACTGGAAGATTTTAAAAATCGAGTCGAAGAAGAGAACAGGCAAAAACTAGAAGAAGAGGCGAGAGTTAAAGCGGAGGAAAATCTTCGTGTAACCAAAGAAAAAAGTTATATTTTAGATATTGCTCTGATGGACTTGAAAGAATTAATTGAAAGTGAAGAAAAAATTGATTGTGAAAAATTGATTTCCATGTTGGACAATGTATGGGAAATCATTCAAAATTATCCGAAAGAGATTGGAATCCCAGGAAATACAGCAGAAGTTTTTGCTGAAATAGTCAATGGTCTTACAGTCCATATTTCAACTCTTAATAGAAACCAACATCCTGTTAAGTTATTAGAAGATACCTGGAATAAAATTGTCGATTATTTAGGTGTTGATGCTCGAATAATAATAGATGAGTCACAAGCGAAAGCTAATACTCCAGTTAGGGTCTTTGCTGAAGTTTATTTACAGGAAAAATTGCAAGCTAAGTTTGGAATGGATGGTGGAATATTGAATGCTAATATATCAGAAATGCAAAAAATAGTAGAACGGGTGGTGCTAGATACTGATTCAACAGATCCATTGGATATTTTGGGAGAAATTATTAGCGAAATTCATTTCTTAGAAATCGATGGGTCTGACTTTGCGTTCAAATATCTTGAGCTCGAATAATTATTTCATAAGGGCTGAAGGCCTGGTTTTGATAGCTCAGGCAGAGCGAAGCGCAATGTCATCAACTTAATTTCATGAGGGCTGAAAGCCAGCCTTTTGATAGCCCAGGCAGAGCAAAGCGAAGGCCTGGGTTGACGTCGATAAAAAAAGTCAGAGCCATAGAAGGGCGACTCATTTCGGTGAAATTATATTTAAGCAAGAATGGATGAGTCGCCCTTGCAGGGCTTTTTCACTTTTTTCACCCTGCACCCAGGCCTTCGCTTTGCTCTGCCTGGGCTGTCACGAAGATGGCTTTCAGCCCTCATGAAATAGATAAACTATTCTTTAAGTTGATGACATGCGCTTCGCTCTGCCTGGGCTGTCACCAGCCTGGCTTTCAGCCCTCATAAAATGAATGCTGCCATTAGATTGATATATACTTTAAGGTTTTACTCGAAAATGGTATAACCTTTCAGGTTATGAATCCGATTATTAGTACACAACATAAGCCAGATTACACGGAGAACCGTGTAAAGATTCAAAGTTGCGATAGGCCCCCACTCGAATCCCCCATTTCTCAAAGCACTCAACTCTTAAATCTATTTATTCAAACAACCGGAATGGTCATTGACAACCGCCCCTTCCCTTTGCAGGTAGTCGATTCTAGAATCGCTTCGCGTCTAAAGATCATTCTAAATGAATATAGCGTCCTCAATAAAAGCGTATCCCATTGGTTAAACACGATCGAAAACTGCATTGGAAGACATTATATCGAAAAAGAATATGTCGTTGGAAGCGCCGTTGCCTATATCGCCGGCCAACCGTTACTTCGCACAGCCCTCGATATTTACCTCCAAGGGATTCCCAACACACTTCAACTCTTTGCAAAATTAGTAGGAAAAATTAACCAGAAAACATTTTCCTTTGCCGATGTTGATCTTCGCATCAAAGTCAGTCAGGAATGCAATTTGGAAGAGGTACAAAGAAGCTGCGGAAATTTTCGATCCGATCTTTTTTACGGAAATATGCTGATCATCTACATCGGAGAAAAAGACGAAAATGCCCTTGATATTGTCGTGTATAAAGAGCTAAAAGCAGATAGTGCTTTCAATATCGATGATTTTAAACTAGACCTCAAAAAATCAGATTTAGGAAGCAATCATGTTGTTTTCGAAAGTGCCCACCCTTGGAAATGGTGGATGGGACATGTCCTAGACTATCTGGAAGATTACACTCAAGATGGCTTTCGTTCTTTATTGCGCCTGTTGTGGCAAGAATCCAAAGGAAGAGTCAGTATATTAAAAGCGGAAAGCGCTATTTTTCCAAGTTGGGTTGCAACCATGAACGTTAAGCTCAAAAGCAACCCAGAAGCTCTTAAACTCCAATTCGAAAAACATCAAGCCAATCATGATAGCAAAGTGCCTATCGCCGACTGTTTAAAACGGCTTAAAATACAACAATTGCTTCGGGATTTATCCCCTAAATCTCGAGGGATTCTCAAAGAAACGACAAACGTCATCCTAGATCCGTCGGTTCCGGCATTTATCAAAACTGTTTTTCATGTCATGAATTCGGTAGGATCAGATATTTTTGCTGTCCATGGCTTAATTGAATGCATTGCAAAGCTCGCTTTGTACGAAGCTTGGAAAAAACCTTTTGAAGTGAAGCTGGTGATACATGAAGGTGTTTGGGTGCAGCGTATTCGTTTTAGAGGAGTTTTTGGAAAAAGAGACCTTCTAGTCCGTTTTGATGTGGATGCGGCAGCCACATTTTTGCAGAAAACAACCGTTGAAACTTGGGGAAAAATGAGGGAGATTGTCCATGCCTTGTTTTTTGAGGGAATCAGTCAAAGAGAATTAAGCAAAACCTACAAAAATGTACATGTTTCTTCGGAACTTGCACTGGACATAAAAAGAAAGCTATTGCCATTCTCAAATACAGCAATTGTTGCCGGAACATTTGCGAAGATTCCCCTTCTTGCAGAGCACGAAATATCTACTATTGAAGAAGCTAGAATTCTTCTTGAAGTTGGCAAACTTGTTTTTCATCATTATCGTCATGATCCTGCTACAAGATCGCAATTGTGTTGGAAAACGGTCGATAAGTGCATCCAATTAAAGGGATTTTCTTTTGCCGCTGAATTAGTAAAACTGCTGCGAGATGAAGGCCAAGAACCTGTAGAAGGCTATGAAGCTCTATTTGCCGATATTCTACTAAAAGACGGGAATAGCTATTTTTTATACCAAGCTTGCAGTCCTATTTCGAACGTTGCTGAAGACCATTGGATGTCGCTTTCTCAGTCTAAAACTAAAGTTCGTTCATTTATCGCGCTCATGAATGAACTTGAGGTTTCAGCTGAGATATTTCTTAAAATGGTGCGACTGCTCCATGTCAAAAATCCGATGATTTCAGAAAGTATGCTCTGTAAAATTCTTGTGCATGACAGGAAAAAAGCTCCACAATGGATTTTGGCTAAGGGTAAAGCAAACTTTGCCGGGGATGCTTATAAAACACTCGTCAGTCAGCAAATTATTGAGAATAAAAGTTCTTTCACTCCGAAATGGATAAAGGATTTTATTATTTCGGAAAGATTTGTGGGAACAGAATTAGAAAAACTCAATATATCCAGGTATCTCGTCACAAAATCCCTAGAAACGAATGAAAAAGCGAGTCTTCTGCAGTTATTTGGAATAAGAGATAAGGAATGTTGGCACGCTGTGGCAAACGATTTTATTAGTCAGACGGATGAATGGACAAAAATGACCAAAAACAATGTTAACTTCGACTATGAATCGTTAGTCAAATGGTATCAGATTGTCGAGGAGTGCGATAAACCAGATATCGTCGCCGCGACTCTTAACAAAATAAAAGACCATTCATTTAGAGGTGTAGCTCTGGTTAAAATTCTTAAAAATTGGAAAAAACGGAAGGCAGAAATCGCCACGTTGAATGCATTGGATCCCACAAAAAAAATTCCTTGGGCTATTGTAATAGAAAAGGCAGAGAATGGAAAGGATATCCTTAAGGCATTGAATAATGTGTCTCTACCACTCTATTCGGCTTTATATCGTGCCATTAAACCCTCGGAAGCTTTCTATGCGACCAATTGGGTGAAAATGGTAGAGAACTGTTTTACCTTAAAGGATATCCAAAAGCCACTCATGACCGATTGTTTGCTGATTCATCCTGAGGTCTCAGCCCCTATCATAAGAAGAGCAGCGGAAACCCAAGAGGGAGTCCTCTTTCTATTAGAGATTTTGAACGAAGTTGATATGGAAATTTTGTTGATAATGCTCCATGCATGTATTCCAATCGAAGACGGAAGCGTCATTTCCAAAGTATTTCTAAAGTTCTTTGATTCTTCTCGTCACAAAAAACCTTCTCTTTATCCTACTCTTTCAATCCTTTCAAAGAAGATATTAGGAGATCCTCAGGGCGATGCCGAGGCTGCAGGAAAAATATGGGAAGTTATTCGGACTCAAGCGAATCCCGAACGATTACCGGCCGGCGAGCAACTTCTAAAACTGATTAAAAGCGGTTATTCTGATTGGGTTATAGAACTTATTAATAAATCCTCATCGGACGAACGATTAGCGGTGAGCATAGAGGTCTATTCGGAGCTTCTGGCGTGTGTTAAAGATTTAGACAAACGTTGCGTGATTCTTGAAGGGTGCTTCAATTATTCATCGATCATACAAGAACATTGGGAATGGTCCGCACAAGCCGATAACTTAGATGCATTCAGCGCAGCAAGGCTGCTTAAATCAGCGAGAAAGCTCGATATTTCCGATGATAAAATCAAAAAATGCGCCCTTAGGTGTCTTTTAAGCACTGCAATCATAGATGAATCCGTTTTAAAGGATCTCTTGGAATTGGTTCCTAAAATGGATGATGAGAATGCCTATCGCTTTTGGGAAATTTTGCAAAAGTCTAATCGTTATAAAAAATCTGACTTATGGTCTTCAGGCTTTAGCATCTTAAACCGGAATAGACTCCATTACAATTTGCTAGGTTGGCTCACCAAATCGGCAAAAGGAAATAATATAGATCTCCTTCTTTCATTTATCGATGCACTCCCTGACTCTTCCCGTTACAAGTCAATTATTCTTCCCTTCATCAAAAAAGAAAGCTCCAAGAATAACGCTATTGCAAATGCAATTTTATGGAAAATGGATCCGGATGAATTTATTTCCGGAGCGTTCCGCAATGGTTCAACGGGTCAAAAATTAAACTCTCAAAATTCTTTTGTTCAATATATTGAACAGCTGTCTTTGTATGCGAACGACGCGGCACTAAAGAAAATTCCTATCGGAACTGTACTTACAATATCTTTAAATTTAGAGGAGATTACACCCTTCCATGTGCTTCTAAATAGGATTGCTGATCCGATAATGAGAGAGCTTGTACAGGGGTTAGTTGTGGGAACAAGATTACAGCGAAATCCAGCAAAGGAACTCGTCAAATCCTATATAGGCTTCCTGCGTGTTTTGTGGAACCCTATCTTTCAGAATCATTCGCTTGAGGCTAAGATTAATCCTGATGCAACAACCTATTTCAACGCACCAATCGATGATTTGAGTTCTTTAAGATTTGCTTTATTCGATAATCTAAATCAAGTCATTTTTAAATCTAAAGAGTTTTTTTACGAAGAAGAAAATATACAAAGGTTTTTAGAAGTCCTGGCAACATGCGATCAACGTCATCTCTATGAACAAATGTTCATCCTCGATATTATGTTAAAAGATCATGTCGATTATTTTCGAAAAGAAATTGTAGATGTGCTCATTCAATTTATTATCACCAACATTCCGCGCTATCGAAGTTACATAAGAAATCCACAGCAGAGAAATAATTCTGAGATGGAAAAATTTTCCGCCATGGTTACAGCGGTATTAATATGGCATTATCCGGAACGTAAAGAATGGAGATCGGAAATTGTCAAATTGATTAGCCTTGGTATAGAGGAAGAATGTGCCAGATCCGTGTTTAGTTTGGGATATTTTGCGTCCTACATGGCGTTAACAGGGAGTTTAAATGGACTTAAAAAGTGCTATCCGGAACATATGGCCAGGGCGGTAGTCGCAGCGATTAACATTCTTTGTAATTCAAATCATGTGGAATACCATTCTTTTGCAAAGAACCTATTAATTTCAACAACACCCGAGTTACTCATTTTCTATCCCACGTATCTTATAGAAGCGAATCAGCTTTATCTGGATTGTATTTTGGATTATAACCAGACTGCCTTGAAAAGCGCCATTCCCTATGCGTTTCAGCACCTATCCGATAATGAAATGCACGCCACCTGTTTCGATATGACAGAAAGAGATTTGACAGCTCATCTGAAAGCTTGGGGAAGCTCAAAGGTCTATCCGGTTAAGGATACTTCAGAGAAGATTAATGAACTACAACTCGAATTGATCAATAAAAATATCGAGACTATTTTATCAAAGAGATCCACCCAAATTTTTGATGTTTTGGATTTGTTAATATCCGAAATTTTACCCGAAATGCATCATAAGTATAGAGCTTTCCCAAAGAAATTTGAGGATCTTTTGATTATTCTTTTGAAAGGACGAAAACATCTCTCCGTGAAGAAATCTCAATTTGTCTTAAATGAAATATCTGTTCTCATGTCTTGTCAACCCTATAATTGGGCGCTTTATAATGACGATAAAACTTTCTTTACATTTAAAGGAGCGGAAATTCTATCCCTGTATAAAATAGATTCAAATCCTCGAGAATTGCTGGACTTTGAAATGGGTCCATCGGAAACACTTGTAGATGAATACCTGAAGAGAAATTTATGGTGTTTGTTGACTACACATTTGACACCCAAATTTAGCAAAGAAGAGAAATTTGAATGGCTCGAAAAGATTAAAATCGAGTTCATTCTATGCCTTTACCTTTCCAAAGAACTGCCGAACAATTGGGCCGTCACTTCTAATCTGTTAGAAACTTTTGGAAAAGTTTTGACGTTTGTCGGAAAAACTAATGATGCTCATTTTGCAAATGGGTGGTTAATTTCTTTTTTAAAGGAATTGGAAAAAGCGATGATCAACGAAAAACCCCATTGGAATCTTTATTTACTTTTTCGAACGATAGGAAAAAACATCAACCCATCCTTTCTACCCTCCTTGTTTACTATTGAAACTGTTTATAGTAATCTTGGTCTTAAAAAATACTATTTTTCAGCTCTTATCGAATCCTACTATCATTTGATATTCCAAGGATGTTCAGAACCCCTAGTTATAATCAGTGCTATTATGGATTGCCATTGTCTTCTTTATCGGCCTAGACCTGAATGCGTACAATTGATCGACGGGGAGAATAGTGTAGATATTTACTATGAGGCGGCTGTTGACTTCCAAGTCAGATTTGAATTTTTATATATTTCGGCGGTTAGCAATCTTTTTGAGAACTTAAAAAATAATGTTGATAAATGCCTTATGGATGATAAGGAAATATCCGAATGGTTAACTAAAAATATCATTATTATCATGAATTGTACCAATCCGTTGTTGCCACGGTTGCAATCTGAGAATTGGAGTCTGCCAACACATCTGGTCAATCTTATATTAAAGCATTTAAAATATTTGACATCTCCTGAAAGGTTAGATCCTTTTATCACTATGATTTTTTACATGAAAGAGGTGCTTGGGGAACCCTACAACTTGAATAATAAAGCAGCTGCCGAGCTTGATTTTCATATGATTTTGCTAACGATATGCAAAGGACCTGATGATTCCGGAGAAAACACAAACGAATGTTTGCAGGCTTTAAGGGAACGCTTTGTGATGAAGGCGGCTCTGATTGCTGAATCTCCCTGGAATTATATTGATTGTAATCCTCAGTTGCTCATTTGGACCTTATTAAACGATGCTAACAACCCCCAAGCATTGTTTCAAAATGTCATTGCAAGGGCGAAACGAGAGGCTTCTTTTAGATTTATTTATTCTCAACTTTTGTCGGAAGTTCGTTTGATGATAGCAAACATGAAATTCCTCCGCCCCGCCTATTCTGATTGGTATGAACAATGGATGACAAGGATTCAAACAATCATCAGTAATGTAAATAATTAATCATTTTATGATTGAAGCTTTTCTTAATTATCGATATACTCATTAAACAAAATCGAAATTATAACTAAGAGTTAATCATGATAACAGACCTTCCGATGCCTATAATTGCTGATATTTTTTCATATTTACCATCTGGAGAGGTGAGAAAGTTGTATGGAATTTACAATGTAAAAATACAGGCAGCCTTGGACTTTGAGATGGATCGTCGAGCAACGTATGACACATCTACCTTCACAGGCCATTTACAAGCGTGTAATTTTTATCAAAAAAAACGAACTAAAATTATAAACTGTAGATTGCATGGTGGTTTTGACTCTAATCCAGTATTTATGCAATTCTTACAGGAGTGTCCAAAATTAACGAATTTAGACATCACCATGCGGGTATTCAAAAGTCAAGATGATATAACAGCCTTATTTTCAAATCCTGTCATGTTTAGACTTCGTAAGCTTAATATAAGTCTTTGTAAATTTTATGGACGTGACCGGTTGCCATCGCTAGATTTGCTTCCGATTGATTCGCTCAACAATCTCGAAGAACTCCGAATTGATTCTTTAGGCTCGGTTTGTCCAAGCATTGCCGCTGCGATAGGAAGATTATCTCAACTCACAACGCTTTCTATGCATTCCAACATCCTTGGAGATGAAGGAATCGCTGAAATCGTCAAGTTGAAAAAACTAACCTATCTTAGGATATCTTCCAATAGAATTACGGACAAAGGAGCAGCTGAACTTCCTAAATTACCCGCCCTTCGATATCTTGAACTTGCTAATAATCCTATCGGAAGTGCTGGCATGGTACATATTGGAAAACTTACCTCTCTTATTGCTTTAAATATTTGGAGTTGTGAGATCGATCAAAATGGTGCTGATCATTTTTCCCAGCTCACGCAACTTCACACGCTTGTAATGGACTGCAATCCAATCGGGAGCGGTATATGTAATTTAACCGATTTACAAAATCTTAAGGTTCTATCTGTTAATCGAACAAATATCGGGGATGCAGAAATGCATTCCATTGTACAGTTAACAAATCTAAGAGTATTGGCTATAGGAGCTAATCAAATTTCACCTAAGGGGCTTCGTGATCTAAATCATTTAAAACATCTCAAAGTTTTGGATCTGGGTTTGAAAGAAGGAGATGATATAATTTTCAGTGCTTTTCCGGGATCAAGATCGTTTATATGGAACAATAACATTGAATATTTTAAGACATACTTCGGAAAAATCATCGAACTATCTTCAAACAACGGGCTGATATATAGCAGGCCATTTTAAAATATTCCCTATTCTTTGGAGTGACTCAATGAATTGAGTCACTCGTGCGCCACGAGGCGCTATTTTATCAGTGACGTGTAAGTCGTCACTAGGGAGTTAAACCCAAACTTGCTATACCGAGTCATTGGACTCTAGGAGGTAACGAATTGAGTTAAGCGTATGACAGGGAAGATGCAGGCCGTGTGATTGAGCCCCGTTATAGATAACTTTTAGGAGGCCGACGCTGTGAGTGTTGACGGAAGGCATTACTATATATCTCGCTATAGGGAATGAGATATACAGCTCCTCGGGGTCGGTGAACAGGGCATGTATCGAAGATAAAATGGTGAACGTGGGAAGTCCTTAGCTCTTCAAGGAAGAAGTACTGATCTGCAAATGTAACAGTGAGCAGCTCGGGATGGCGACAGGATGGCAGATGGATTCGTAGTACCGATGAAGGGGCGAACAAGGAGACGTGAGTCTTTGCGGAGTTACTGGAGGGAAGGAATCCTCGGCATTAATCAATCTGAATAAGGAAACGTATGAGTACAATAGAGACTCCAAAACCCATATGGGATACGGATACAAAACTTGAAAGAGTAGCTTGGCTCTCTGCAAAAGACCCTCATAAAGAATTTACGGCTCTGATGCATTTCTATAATGAGGAGTCTCTTCTAAAATGCTTCCATAAGCTTGACGGGAAGAAAGCGGTTGGAATTGATAAGGTTACAAAAGAACATTATGGGGAAAATCTCATAAGAAACCTAAATAACCTTCTCGATCGCATGAAGAAGATGGCCTACAGACCTGGGAATATAAGAGAAGTACTTATCGAGAAGGAAGATAAGCCAGGAGCCTATCGACCACTCGGTATCAGTAACTTTGAAGATAAAATAATCCAGATGCAGACAGGGAAAATATTGGAGAACATATATGATCCAATATTTAAAGACTGTTCATTTGGTTTTAGACCCGGTAAGAGCTGCCATGATGCTATTAAAGCACTGCATAAATTTCTTTTTAGAAATGAAATTGAAACAGTCATTGATATCGACATGGCAAACTTCTTTGGTACCATAGATCATAAGATCCTGGAAGATTTCATGCGAATGAAAATTAAAGATCCCAAGTTCATGAGATACATCATAAGAATGTTCAAAGCAGGCATTTTATCAGATGGAGAACTTAAAATAACAGAAGAAGGTGTTCCTCAGGGATCGATATGTAGCCCAATCATGTCGAATATCTATGCACACTACGTATTAGACACCTGGATTGAAGAAAATGTTCAACCAAATTGTCGAGGAATAGTAAAGCTGTTCAGATACGCAGATGATGCAATCATCTGTTGTGAAAAAGAAGGAGATGCCAAAAGAATCTTGGAAGTACTAGATAAACGTCTTGCAAAATTTAAACTTAAATTGAACAAAGATAAAACTAAAGTTGTCCCCTTCTCGGTGGTAAAAGCCCGACAAGGTATACAACAAGGTACTTTCGATTTCTTAGGTTTCACATTCTTTTTCGGGAAAACAAGATTAGGAAAATGGATACCAAAAGTAAAGACTGCGAAGAAAAGATTTGTGACCAAAATAAAAAGGGTTGCAAATTGGATAAAAGAGAAAAGAAACACTATTAAATTAGTCCCGTTGTGGAAAACATTCTGCTCGAAACTGAGAGGACACATCCAATACTACGGTGTTTCCTTTAACTTCGAATACATAAAAGCATTTGTAGAAGAAGCAGTAAGAATCTTCTTCAAATGGATCAATCGAAGGAGTCAGAATCCATCCATGACATGGAAGAAATTCGATATGTTTCGCACTAAATACCCACTTCCAGCCCTTACAATCAAACATAGGCTATTTTGAAGAGGACAAAGCGAGTGATTTGTCGGGAGCCCATTGCCTTAATTGGGCACGATGGGATCTAATGAGGGGGGAGCCGGGCAACCGGTCTCCTCTACTCTCTCAGATTTTCAAATCTGCACTCATAACCAATCCTTTGGAATGGGTTTTATTACTGATTTTATGGTAGCGGCTTTATAAAAAATATCGTTTAGGACAAGCTCGGAACCCTCAGGAGTCCAGAAATTGCGGATATTGGCTGTTTTTGTGCCTAAGACGACGTTTGACATCATTTTATTTTTGTTATCGTAAACAATTGTCGTATACCAATGGCAATTAGGAAAAATAGTATAATTTCCGTTTAAAATATGAGCTCTTAAATCATCAGTAAGAGGCCTAGTAAGAATTGTATGGAAAGGACAAAACTCCTTGTCCTGGTCGTTATACAAATGTATGTTAATATCGCAATAATGATCCCCCCATTTAAGTTCATCGTGCGCTGCTTTATGCAAAGCTGATCTAATCATGAGAGAGGCTAATGTATTTCTTGTGACCTCCTGATTTCCTGTGAAAATTGCATCCATAACTATCTGTTGATTGGTATTGGGATCATCGAAAAATTGCGGACACATTTGATAGTTCCAGTTCAAAATATCTTGATGAGCGGTCGTATCGTATAAATTAGACACTGGACCTGCATAAATATACACAGTTTCGAATGTATAGGGCATTTGAAAGGGTACAAATACTGGAAATTCCTCCGGATATTTTGAGCCATGTTCAATCAAAACTGACTTTAGGTATTCAACACTCCTTGCCGAGTTAATTTTTGCAAATTTCGCTAAAAGTTCTGGATGATTGGCAGTAAGAACTGAATCCATATAATATTCCATGGGAACTGGACAAAGCTTGGCATACTCTTTTTGCATTAAATGTTTATTTTTTTCGACAGTTTCTCCTGAGGGCAACTCACAAATAATTCTGAGGCCAATTTTTTCTTGTTTTTTGAAGGTATTTGGAGATGACAACGTCTGAACAATTTCGTTTGTGGATAATTTCAAAGGAGAATTGTCTATGGGTGGAATTTCTTTTTTGCGAGAATGTTCATCAACTTTTTTTATTCTGGGGCGTCTGTTTTCACGGAATTCAGTTTCCCAAAGATTTTTAACTCCTAGCACTATTATAGAGACATATTTTGCTTTTCCCTCACTCAAGTGTGTTATTTTTTTATGAAAAATAGGTCGAGAAATAATAGTAAAATTTCGATTGCCCAGCAATTGTTTATGGATGTTTGGTAAGAGGCCTAAACAACCTATATGGGTATAAAAATTTCCGTTAAATCTGTATACGAGCGTATCAGAATAAGAAGCGTTGAGAGGAAGTCCTTTCCGTGATGCTGCCAGAATTTTTTCAGTCATGAGAGTGTCTAAAAAAAGATCCGGAACCTCAAATTCTTTTCCTGCGATGATAACATCTACCGGCTTCACTGACAAAGGTCCGGTTTTTATTTCTAGAAGTTCCTTCTTGTAAATATAATTTCCTTCAAGAATTGCTTTTCTAGATAATTCATCGAACAATTTTCCAATGGTACCGGCATATTTGAAAGGGTTTTTCTGTAATGAAGGATTAAAATAAAAGACTGGAACAGAACTTGGATGACCTAATGTATCTTGAAACAGTTTAGTATGTTCATCAATACTTTCAATGAGACATTTGTCTCCTTCTATCAATCTCAGATGTTCATCTGAAGAGAGAAGTTTAAGTGTATTGATGCGACTTTCCCCGTTCCATTTGTTTGCCCAGTGAATCGGCGCTCGCAGAGCTGTGCTCAATTCAGTAGTTAAAATGCCATAAAATCTGCCGATTGTCATAATAAACTCCTTTACGCGAAAGCGACTTTATCATCTAACACATATCTATTGAAGATAAAAAAATACTTGGGATAATGGTATCAGGTGTTTTCGTGATATGAAATTTTCGCAAAAAATCAACGCGGAGACGCGGAGACGCTGGGTCGCGGAGATAATATTTATTTATTTTCTCCCTCCGCGACCCAGCGTCTCCGCGTCCCCGCGTTGATTTTTTGCGAAAATTAAAATGAGATTGTCTTGGTTGAAGGCTTATCGTTTTAAAATATTATTTAGCATAAGAGTCGTCGTATTGGCTTTATTGTAAACTTACCTTTACCCGTAACTCGAAATCTGATATAATTTCTCATTTAAAACCAATGTGTTGGAGACTAAATGGTAGTTGCCGAAGGCAAATATAGCAAGGAAGGGACCGAATACAAATACGGATTCGTTACCGATGTCGAAACGGAACGGCTTCCCAAGGGCTTAAATGAGGGGACTATTCGGGCTATTTCTGAAAAGAAAGGCGAGCCTCCCTTTATGCTCGAATTTCGCCTGAAAGCCTACCAACGTTGGCTGGAAATGGTCGAACCCACCTGGCAGAATGTCAACCACCCCAAAATTGACTACCAAGATATTGTCTACTACTCCGCTCCAAAGAAAAAGCCTCAATTAAACAGCCTCCAAGATGTAGATCCCGAAGTCTTAAAGACTTTCGAACGTTTAGGAATTCCTGTCGATGAACAAATGCGCCTCACAAATGTGGCAGTCGATATGGTCTTTGACTCGGTCTCGATAGGCACAACTTTCAAGAAAAAACTCGATGATGCCGGGGTTGTTTTGTGTTCGATTTCCGAAGCCATGCTTAAATATCCGGAAATGATCCAAAAATATTTGGGCAGCGTCGTCCCTATTGGTGATAACTTCTACGCAGCATTGAACTCGGCAGTATTTACCGACGGATCATTCGTTTATATTCCAAAAGGCGTCCTTTGCCCCATGGAATTGTCGACTTACTTTCGTATTAACGATAAAGAATCAGGTCAATTTGAACGGACATTAATTATTGCCGAAGAGGGCTCATCCGTCAGTTATCTGGAGGGATGCACTGCACCGGCTTATGATAATAACCAGCTTCATGCTGCCGTTGTCGAGTTAATTGCTTTAGATAACGCCACAATCAAATATTCGACCGTGCAAAACTGGTATTCAGGGGATCCCAAGACAGGAAATGGGGGCGTTTACAATTTCGTTACAAAGCGGGGAAGATGCGCCGGTGTCAATTCGAAAATTTCATGGACACAGGTCGAAGTTGGCGCAGCCATTACCTGGAAATATCCTAGCTGTATTTTGCAGGGGGATAATTCGGTAGGCGAATTTTATTCAGTGGCCTTAACGAACGGGAAAATGCAGGCCGATACCGGGACGAAGATGATCCATTTGGGCAAGAATACAAAGTCCACCATCATTTCCAAGGGAATCTCGGCAGATCAATCTCACAATACCTACAGAGGTCTTGTGAAGATAGCGCCGCGAGCCGAAGGCGCCAGAAATTACACACAGTGCGATTCGATGTTGGTGGGAGATCAGTGTTCGGCCAATACATTCCCCTACATCGAAGTGGGAAATGCGAAAAGTGCCGTCGAACATGAAGCGTCGACATCGAAAATGAATGAAGAACAGATATTTTATTTCCTTTCTCGTGGAATTTCACAGGAAGATGCCATTAACATGATCGTTAATGGTTTTTGCAAAGAGGTTATTAAAGAACTTCCCCTGGAGTTTGCGGCTGAAGCGCAAAAACTCCTTACATTAAAATTAGAGAATTCAGTTGGGTAATCATATGATAGAAATAAAAAATTTATGGGCAACAGTAGAAGGGAAGCCTCTCTTAAGAGGGATCAATCTCAAGGTAAATGCAGGTGAGATCCATGCTGTCATGGGACCCAATGGAGCCGGAAAATCAACGCTAGCAAAAGTTCTAGCAGGCCATCCCTCCTATGAGGTGACTGGCGGCGAAGTGTGGTTTAAGGGGCAAAATTTGCTCGAATTAGAGCCGGAAGAGCGGGCCCATCAAGGGTTGTTTATTAGCTTTCAGTATCCCGTAGAAATTCCCGGAGTAAACAACGTTCAATTTCTTCATACTTCTTACAATGCTGTGCAGAAAGCGAATGGAAAACCGGAGCTTTCTAGAGAGGATTTTGAGAAAATCTTGAAAGAAAAAATGGCCATGATAGAAATCAAGCCGGAATTCATGGATCGTAATATCAATGAAGGCTTTTCTGGCGGAGAAAAAAAGAGAAATGAGATTCTCCAAATGGCCATGATGAATCCTTCTATGGCAATCCTCGATGAAACCGATTCAGGGCTCGATATCGACGCCATGCGCATCGTCGCAAAAGGGGTGAATCAACTCATGAATAAAGATATGGGACTCCTCATGATCACACATTACCAGCGATTGCTTGATTACATTAAGCCTGATTATGTCCATGTGATGATCGATGGAAAAATTGTTCAATCTGGAGGCCCTGAGTTAGCCCTAGAGCTAGAGAAGAAGGGATACGATTGGCTGACGACCGGAGACATTACAGGATGACAGAGATCGCATTTCAAGAGCAGTTAGATACCCATTATCGCAAAGAGGCGCCGCAAGATCCGCTGGAAAAGGTCAGAGCAAGAGCTTGGGGGCATTTTCTTGAGTTAGGGCTTCCATCGCGCCATCAAGAGGTCTACCGCTATATTAAATTGCGCTCTCTCTATGAAATGTCGTTTGTTCCTTCCAGACCAACATCTTTAACTAAAGATCAACTTCCGAACATCAGCGGGTCATATCTCTTATTCATCAACGGACATTTTCAGCCGGCATTATCCAATTTGGATAAGATTCCATCAAGAGTAGTGATTTCTCCGCTAAATAACGCGATGAGCACTTACGGAGCCTTTTTAAATAACCAGTGGGCCCGTTCGATTAAGGAAGAGACAGATTCTTTTGCAGTACTGAATGCCGCTTTGCATCGCGATGGTGCTTTTATATATTTCCCGCCAAACACTGTTCTTTTGGATCCGATCAAAATCGTCAATATTGTCGATACTCAGGGAGAATCGATGATGTGTCATCCTAGGATCCATATATTTGCAGGAGCAGGCTCTGAAGCAGCCTTTATTTCAATGCATCAAACACTTTCCGGCGAGACATATTTTATGAATATGGCTGTCGATGTGATGGTTGAAGAGGGAGCCCATGTAAAGTACATCCAGCATAACACCCCGGGATCTCCAAAGAGCTGGCTCTTTGATGCGATGCGTATCACGATGAAGCGCAACAGCACATGCAAGGTTGTCATGGCCACTAAAGGATCTTCGACAGTCCGAACGGATTACAGAGTGGCTTTAACGGGTGAAAATGGAGAAGTCGATTTGAATGGAATTTGGCAATTGGATGGAAATGACGAATCTCATACAAATATTCTCATTGATCATCAAGCCCCTCATTGTCGATCCATGCAGCTTTTCAAAGGTGTTTTGCGCGGAACAAGCAGATCGAGTTTTGAAGGAAAAATTTTCGTTCGACAGCTTGCTCAAAAGACCGATGCATTCCAACTCAATAACAACCTTCTCTTAAGCGATAGAGCCAATGCAGACAGCAAACCTAATCTAGAAATTTTTGCCGATGATGTCAAAGCTTCACACGGTGCTACCGTGGGCCAATTAGATCCTGAGCATCTTTTCTATATGAAATCTCGAGGTTTTACAGAAGAAGCTGCAAAAGAGATCCTTGTCGAGGCATTTGTCAGAGAGGTGTTGGAAAAAATTCCAACAGATGATTCATGGACTTGATGAATAAAAGAAAAGACTTTCCTATGATAAGTAAGACAATGCAAGGGAAGCCTTTTATTTATTTTGATTCCGCAGCAACCGCGCAGAAGCCCCAGTGTGTGATCGACTCGATTACTGACTACTATCAGAATTATTACGGTACAGTCCATCGAGCGGTATATCATTTTGCCACAAAATCTACAGAAAATTATCAGAAGGTGCGTGAAAAGGTCGCTCGCTTTATAAATGCAAAGAGCTCGGACCAGATTATATTCACCAAAGGAACGACGGAATCTATTAATTTAGTCGCTTATTCCTATGGAAGGACCTTTATTCATGCAGGCGATGAAATTATCGTATTCGGAAATTGAACATCATTCCAATATCGTTCCTTGGCAGCTTCTCTGTGAAGAGAGAAAGGCTATTCTTAAAGTAATTCCCGTTAACGATCATGGAGAATTGGACTTAGAGGCCTTGAAGAAGTTGGTGAGTTCCAAAACAAAATTGGTATCATTAGGCCACATCTCCAATGTTTTAGGGACGATTCATCCGATAAAAGAAGTGATCAAAATTGCCCATAGCGTTGGTGCGGTCGTTTTTATTGATGGAGCCCAAGCAGCGCCTCATATGCCGATAGATGTTCAGGATTTGGATGTCGATTTCTATGCTTTTTCGGGACACAAGATGTATGGTCCAACAGGAATTGGAATTTTATATGGTAAGGCTGAGTTGCTCGAGAAAATGCCCCCCTTTTTAGGCGGTGGCGATATGATTGATCAGGTTACTTTTGAAAGGACAACCTATGCAAAACCTCCGTTAAGGTTCGAGGCGGGGACACCGATGATTGCCGAAGTCATGGGATTGGGAGCAGCGATCGATTATTTGAATGACATGGGCATAGATAATGTGCAAGCATGGGAACACCAGTTGCTAGAGCATGCAACAAAAGAATTACAAAAAATTCCCGGTTTGAGGATTATTGGTAATTCAAAGAATAAAGGGGCGATTATTAGCTTTGTTGTGGATGGAATACATCACTTGGACATCGGGACCATGTTAGATTTGCGAGGAATTGCAGTACGTACGGGACATCATTGCTCACAACCCGCAATGAACCGATTTGGGATAACAGGAACGGCTAGGGTTTCGTTCGGTCTCTACAATAGTAAGGAAGAGATTGATCAGTTTGTGATACACTTGAATGAAGTCATTAAAAAAATTAGGCGATAGGATAATATGGATATAACTTTAGATAAAGCTTGCGAATTATTGGAAAACGGAAAAGTGGTTGCAATCCCAACCGAAACGGTTTATGGGCTTGCCGCTTCACTCTCGCATTCAGAAGCCATCGAAGAGATTTATACACTTAAAGGGAGGCCTGCTAAAAATCCGTTAATTGTTCACGTCGCAGACATTTCGCAAGTGTCTCTTTATTCCAGCAAAATTCCCCCTGATTTTGACAAATTAGCTCGCACTTTCTGGCCAGGGCCCTTGACTATGGTCATTCCTTCCGAGCCTCAATGGGTTCCAACAACTGTTCGTGCAGGATTACCAACGGTCGCTTTCCGTATCCCTAGTCACCCTTTGACCCTTCAAGTGCTAAATCGAGTCGGACCTCTTGTAATGCCCTCAGCAAACCTTTCAGGAAAACCTTCGGCCACAAGACCCGAACACGTCGAAGTGGATTTCGGTGAGGATTTTCCTGTTCTTAATGGAGGAAACTCTCTAAGAGGACTCGAATCAACTATTCTGTGCCACCGCAAAGATAGGTGGGAGATTTGTAGACTCGGGGCTCTCACACCAGAAGCATTTACGCCTATATTGGGATATGAGCCCGCGTTGTTTGTGAATGTCGATCAAAATGCACCTATATCTCCGGGCCAACTGCTCCGTCATTATGCTCCTAAAACCAAGTTAATGCTTTCTCACGCTATTCCTAAAGAAGGTTCTGGGACGATTATCGGATTTTCGGATCGCGATTATCCCGGAAACTTTAGAGTTCTACCTTTGGGTCCTGTTCGAGAGCCAGAGAAAATTGCTGAAAATTTATATTCTGTATTGCGTCAGCTTGACGAAGAAGACATTAAAGTAGCTTGGGTCGATATGAATTTCCCTCGGGATGGTCTTTGGAGAACTGTTGCAGAGCGATTACAGACAGCGAGTTCAGATCAAAAGTTGTGAGTGACAATCGTTGGTACAGTGGCGGGTTGAATTTTAAATGCACGGGCTGTGGCCAGTGCTGTACGGGAAGTCCTGGATATGTGTGGGTCACCGAACAAGAAATGGAAGCAATTGCAGATCATTTAAATATGCCAATAGAAGAGTTTATGAGAACCCATACCCGTTATGTGGATGGAAGGTATTCTCTGAAAGAGAAGTCAAATTTCGACTGTATATTCCTCAAAGAAAAGAAGTGTACAATCTATCAATTGCGTCCCACGCAGTGCAAAACCTTTCCGTGGTGGCCAGCCAATTTAGAATCCCCCGAACGTTGGAAATCCGCTGCAAAATCTTGCGAAGGAATCACTCCGGAAGCCGCATTAGTCAACTTCAAAGAAATCGAAGAGAACCGTAAAACCTTTGAAAGTGCTTGAAATAAATCCTTGATTAGACTAGACTAAGCTTAGTCCAATAGAAGGTAAATTTTATGCATACGGTAAATATTCATGAAGCCAAAACCCATTTTTCAAGGTTAATTGATTCTGCGATACATGGAGAAGAAACAATTATTGCAAAATCGGGTAAGCCAGTAGCAAAGTTAGTGCCCATTCGACAAGAAAAGGCCGAACAATATTTGCCGGATCTAAAAGGTAAAATGATCATCGAATTACATAAAGACTGCTCGATTTCTTCCTTTGGTTTAATGGAGATTCTCGAATCGAATCGCTAGCTCTTGAAGGATTTCACCCGTTACAGCATAATGAAATAAGATACACATATTTTTCTTTGGTTTGCGAAAACATCGGCATATGTAAGTGGCCTGAACAGAATAACTCAGTTTGTATGATTCAAAAATAGTCCTGACGAAGTATTTGTCAGTAAGTGCATCAATTCTCATGGGAAGCAATCATTCAAGAGATAATCACTTGGCAGAACCAACCGTAAATATAGATCCTCTTAGTAAGGACGGTTGTTGCACTCCCTCAATTACTTGAAGTAATGGCCTTTTCAATAAGCGAATGGGCAATATACTGATCACGGGTATAGGATTAATAATCTTCGAACTATACCATGCCAAGGTCAATTTGATGGAGTTGTTCTAAAATATATCATAATGTATAAGAAAAAAAAGTCTGATTAGTTGAATCAGTAAAGGTACCGTTTTCATTCCTACGAGTCGCTGATTTTAATTTCCAATTTCAACGGTTAATCGTGAGGGGGAGACAAATGGCGTAAAATATCCCAATGACGATATTTGCCTTCCTGTTCGTTATGGCAGCTTCCTTACGAATAGGTTCGAATTTCTCCGGGGCTAGAATATGTTTAGCTGTATCCTTTAATATTCGGAGGCTGCGAGTAATACGGGTTATTCTCTTATGTTTTAATCTCTTTATAAAGTGAAAGCCTACAATAAATTCGTAGAAATTGGTCGTTAATCGGTAATGGCACTACCAATTCGTTAAAAATTGGTAGATAATCGTTTGAAGTTTTCACGCAGAATTGGCGTTAAATATTTTATTAACCTTATAAATATAGTTATAGTTATATAAGTTAGTTTTGTTAAGTATTTGTTTAAATTACTATTGACATATAATTATATTTATGCTATTATTTTAGAGTAAATATAATGGTATGATCACTAAATCCACAAAGGATATAGAGGTCATAGTAAAAAAATAATAATAAAAATAGGTAAAAACATAATTACTTACATACTATCTTCCTTTTGGTGGTCAAAGTACACCTACTGATCTCACAATTGCACAACAAAATGCCGAAGTTATTAAAGGCGGGGTTGTTCCTTTAAATCTGACTGCATTTGGCACGCCAACCTACTCAGGAAAAGATACTTCAAGGTCAAATCTTATTTCAATGAGCAGAGCCATAAAAGACACTTTTAAAATGAAACATGGAGAGTGGCAACAAAATTATGAGGGATTAAAGAAATTAGAGTCCATACCTCATGACTGGTTGGGTCTTGCAGTGGATAATTTAAAGACGAACCAGCTCATGTTGAGATCTTTTGCCAAATTCGTAAAAACTGTCGAAAAGGATCATCCAGAAAAAGTCGAAGCAAACGCAAAATTAAAGAAAATTTACGAAAGAGCAGTTGAACAATTCGGCCAACATTACCAAGACCTGACACACCTTGCAAAAATTGCAAAAAGTGATGTTACCGTTGGTAATATCACATTTATAGTCGGTCAGTCAGGAACAAATTAATAAAAGGTTTTAAATAATATGGGTTCAGCAATTGGATTTTTTACACCAGTGGCACTAGGAGATCAATCCTCGTTCCTCTTAAAGGCCATTCATGTGTGTGATGATTACTTCTACTTTGGAGGAAAAAAGTGGGAAGTCATTACAGTATCTGAATCTAATCATTGCTATGTAGAAGAGAAAATTTATAATCGAGCTCTTGGTATCCATATTGCGTTATCCATTTTAAAGGTGATTAGTATTTTCACAGTTGCTGTGCCTCTCCTCATGCTCATTGGTAAAGCAATCGCCCGTTCAAAGTGTCAGTTCACCACCCAGGAGTTAGCTGAGAAGGCTACTGTTAAAATTCAATCCGTAGTAAGAGGATTTGTGGCTCGGAAAAAATTTCAAAGAGAATTAGCCGCTACTAAAATCCAATCACATGTAAAAGGAAGTATTGCCCGGAAAGAATTTCTAGCGCTGAAAGATGTAACAATTAAGGTTCAAAGGCTTTTTAGAGATATGGAGCCAAGAAGAAAATTGGTTGCTCGTCGCGCAAAAGAAAAGATGACTGCCTTGAAATCCCTCCATGAGTTTGTGAAATCTGAGAAGAATCACTGTCAGGCGATGGTAGAAAATTTGAAAAAGATGAGGGGTGAGGACTTTAAACAATGTCTTAAAAATCCTGCTGATGAGAGGCTAAATTTGGTTTGCTATCGAATTGAAAAGCATATTGAAGCAAGTAGAGAGCTGATACAAGAAATGGAAAGATTCGTAGAATATTTAGCTGTAGATTCTTTTGTAGGGGCAACTGAAGAGCTTCTAAGAAAAAGATCCTTTGAGGAATTAAAAAAGGATGCTATTGGCTTAAGTAAAATTGTCTGCAGTGAGAAATTTATGCGATATTTAGATGAAAAAAATTCGTTAGCAGCATTTAGAAATGATTTTATAGGTATGCTCAATAATAAAATAAACGAAGAATCCTATAAATCTTTCGATCCTTTCTTTATTATCGGAGCACAGAGAATGATGCGGTATCCTCTCTTATTAGAGAATACTAAAGGAATTTTAAAAAAATTGGGGTTTGAATTAAAAGATATTGATATAGTCTTAGAAGAAACCAGAGAAAAATCGTTAAAATGCGAAGAATTACAAAAGTTTATCAGTGACTTTGACCGTTTTGTAGTGGAAAATGATATTTTATCTAAAGAGAGTTGGAAGGATTGGATCTGGACTAAAAAACATTTGAGAGAAACTTTCGCTAAGGATCTTGAGACATACATTGAGGCATGCGATATTTTAAATATTAAACCTATTGATAACTTCCCGCCTAATAGTATTGAAGCACTAAAGCAGCTAAAATGGTCAAAGCTAATAGAAATGTCGATGACTAGAGATGTGAAAAAGGCAAAAGAGCTTTCAACAAAATTACATCATACAGATGAAGAAATTGAGCAATTGCGATTATTGCAAGATAAGTTTACAAAAGCCCTTCCTTGGCTAAGTGAAAAGTCGATAAAGGTAGAGGTGCTTAATGCTAAAATGGAGATGTGTGTTTCTGAGCTTGGAAAACTGAACTTTGAAAGTGAAAAATCTCCGGCAAATCTCCCAGAAGCAAAACGTAGAAGACGTGAAGAGTTAAAGTTGGAATTACGCGTTTTAATGAATGATCTGGAACAGGCGAGATAGTCGCATTTGGAGAGCTCGCCTCCTAAATAACTCTATTTCAACAGAGAGTTAATAATAGACGTTAGGCAACCAATTTTCAACGCAGAGACAGGGAGGTTCGCAGAGACGCAGAGAAAGAAAAAGATTGTTCCTTATTCATTCTCAGCGCCTCTGCGAACCTCCCTGTCTCTGCGTTGAAAATTGGTTGCCTAACGTCTATTAGTTATTTCCCGTTGAGGGGAAGATAAGAACCTGGATTGCTATGCGAGCTACCAATGAATAATTCAAACAAGCCACTCCTTTTCGAATTCTAGGAATTTTTCCCATAATTCGGCACCCGTAATGCGATTTTCTAGGTTGATGGTTAGCATTTCATAAACCATATCAATTAAAAATTTCCTGGCTTCGTCGTGACCTTTTAAACCTTTAATACATTTTTCAGGCTGAAGTTCTTCTTTTATGCTAGAATTAATGGTTTCTTGATTTAACTCATTTATAGCCGGATCATGACTCATCATGATGTTCCCGGCAAATTCCGGTAGGTGGCCTCTAAGCAATGCATAAAGGACGATACCCGCGGACCAAACATCGGTTTTAGGAGAACACATCTTTTCAACAAGTTCTTCTAATGCCTCACCCTCAAGCTCATCTTTTTTTGCACTGTCATTTCCAAAAACGATTTCAGGTGGCCTAAACTCATTTGTACAAGCTGTGCCCTTGCCTTTTTGAAGGAGTGTTTTCTTTTCCTTCATTATATCTTCAGCAAAACCTAAATCTCCAAATTTTAAAAGAAGCTCTTTTTCTGTTTCCATTAAAAAAAGATTTTCGCATTTAATATCACGATGAAGAATCTTTTTTTCCTGAAGGACCTTAAGGCCATTGAATAAATGTTTAACAACACTCATTATGTATTGGAAATTGTAATGTACCAATTTTTTGGTGTTGTACAAGTCGCCACCATTACAATACTCCATGGTTAAGCTTTGTTTTTTTACGGATGGCTTTCCGTTTTTTTCTTTTGATTGGTAAATACAGTCGTGAAATAGATGGACAAATTCAGTATTTTTATTTAAGACAGTATAATGCATACCTATTTCTTTTAAGGTATTTAATTCAATTTCTGCGGCAGTCATGTCATTTTCTTTATTTTCTTCAATGCGTATAGTAGCATGAACAACAAGCTTAAGATCATTAAGGCGAGCGGCAAGCTTGACTCTTTTAGAAGCGCCTTTATTAATCTCATTTTTTGAGATAACGTAAATATCCGTACCATTTATTTCTATGGGATGGGGCAAGCCCCACTCTACATCCCCAGGTCTTAAATGGAGAACAAATCCTGGCTTCAATCGGGGGGTTATATCTTTATCCCAGTGGTCTTCGAGGATTTCTGATATTATTTGTAGATTTTCTTTACTTATACCATCGATTTTATCGTCTAAGCCTTTTAGTTTAGCATTAATGACAATCCAGTTAGGCCTATCTATTGAAGAACTGTATATATTCATAAAAAACTTCTTTTAATTTAAATTAATGTTATATTTTATGTTAAGTTGTATTTTAGATCAAATTATATTTTTTATCGTGCTTATGAGCATTTTTTGAGCGGAAGTGTTTTTGCTCTTGATGTTTAGATTGAAATCAGGTAAGATTTCCCTTACTTTGCACTGGTAGCTCAATTGGATAGAGTACCCGGCTACGAACCGGGCGGTTAGAGGTTCGATCCCTCTCCAGTGCGATGAATATTCAAGCATTCCCTTCGGGGCCTTTTAGCACGAATGCCTATGTCCTTTCTTGTGAAGAGACAGGGGAATCGGTGATTTTTGATCCTGCTCCTAAATCGGCTGATGGGATTATTCAATATTGTCACGAAAATAACCTCACGCCTAAGAAAATTTTCATTACACATTCCCATTGGGACCACATTGCAGACACCTCAATATTGAAAGATCACTTTCATTCAGAGGTCTATGTGCATCCTTTGGATGCCCCTAACCTGAGGGATCCCGGATCGGATGGTTTGCCATTGATGGTTGATATAAAGGGAGTGGAGCCCGACAAATTCCTGAATGAAGGAGATATTGTTGAGGTTGGAAAGCTTCGCTTTCAGATCATTCATACCCCAGGGCATTGCCGAGGGTCTATTTGTTTTTATTGCAAGGAGCATAATATCGTCTTTGTAGGGGATACTTTGTTTAAGGGGAGTATCGGAAATCTATCTTTACCGACATCTAATCAAGACGATATGTGGCCATCGTTAGCGAAGCTGGCAAAGCTTCCGCCTGAAACGAAAGTCTATTCAGGACATGGCCCGACGACATTTATTGGCAAAGAGCCTTGGCTCGCCGATGCAAAAAATGTCTTTGGATACTAAAAATTTTCCATATAGAGTTTAAGGGGCGGTCATTTCATGAGGGCTGAAAGCGTTTTCTTATAGACACAAATAACAGGATAAGCAGGATCGCAAGCGGCAGGATAAAAAAGGATAAGAAAAGATAATTTAAAAAAGAACATTGAAAATTCATTCATTTTTTTCTTATCCTTTTTTTATCCTACCGCTTGCGATCTTGCTTATCCTGTTATTTGTGTCTATACGAAAACTGGCTTTCAGCCCTCATGAAATGATAAACTAGATCAGATAAAATTTTTTGATTTAATAGTGCATGAGATAGTCGTATAGATCGGGTTCTGAGATAATGATGACGTTTTTGTAGACGATGCAGAGAGGGGTTACGGCCTCGATGATCTCTTTGTTTCCGACACCCGGAATGGCTATAGCTGCAACATTCGTAATCAATTTTTCTCTTTCTAATAGATGAAGCCCTGAAAAGTAATCCTGAACGCTAAACCCCTCTTCTTTTACTCGGAAAAATAACAGATCCTGATGATACATGAGGGCCTGAATGGCAAAGTATAACCCCTTACTCTCCGGAGGGGGATTTCCAAATAAATGTGCTAATTGTGGCAAATCTTTACAGTGATAAGGGGTATTGAAATCGCCCTTTTCCGCCTCGCCGAATAATGCCATAGAGTATAGCTTCATAAAAACTCCCAACCGTTAGGTAGGATATGCAATTTCTATGCCACTTTGCCCTTGCTAGCTTTATTGCTGTCGTAGTATCTGGCAATACTGCCAAGGCCCGATTCGATTTTCAAAAGCCTATTGTATTTAGCGATACGGTCGATTCTTGAGAGCGATCCTGTCTTGATTTGACCCGAATTGACTCCAACGGCGAGATCGGCGATAAAGCTATCCTCGGTTTCTCCGGAACGGTGGGAAATGATGCACGAATACCCATGTGTGTGGGCGATTTTGATGGTTTCCAAGGTTTCTGTTAATGTACCGATCTGGTTGACCTTCACAAGAATGGAATTTGCCACACCCATGCGTATCCCTTTACTTAGAAAAATAGGATTCGTGACAAAAATATCGTCCCCCACAATTTGCACCTTATCTTTGAGTTTATCGGTCATGAGCTTCCACCCCTGCCAGTCGTTTTCATCCAATCCATCTTCTAACGAATCTATGGGGTATTTTTTACACAAGTTCTCTAAGTAGTCAATTTGCTCTTCCGAAGAGCGTTCTTTAAAAGGTTCATTACGTTTTTGTTTTTTCTTTTCGATGTATCGCTTTGTGGTAGGATCATAAAATTCTGAGGCAGCGCAATCTAGAGCGATGGAAATTTGTTCTCCGGGACGGTACCCAGCTTGTTCGATAGCTGCAAGAATCACTTCTATCGCCTCTTCATTCGATCCTAAATTTGGAGCAAAGCCTCCTTCATCGCCGACGGCGGTGATTTGTCCGTTCTTCTTCAACAGTTTTTTCAATGTGTGGAAGACTTCGGATCCCCACCGGATGGCCTCTTTAAATGAAGGGGCGCCGACAGGGCGGATCATAAATTCTTGGAAATCGAGTGAGTTGTCGGCGTGGGCGCCTCCGTTGATGATGTTCATCATAGGGCAGGGCATCACATAAGTGTGGCATCCTCCGATATATCTATACAAAGGAAGGCGGGCTGTGGCTGCTCCCGCGCGCGCAAGAGCCAGGGAGGCTCCTAATATGGCGTTAGCCCCCCAATGCTCTTTATTTGTTGTGCCGTCGCCTGAAATCATCATCATATCTAGACGGGTTTGATCGAAAACGTGTTCTCCGATCAGGATTTGTGCAATAGGACCATTGACATGGGAAACGGCACGTTCGACACCTTTTCCGAAGTAGCGCTCGGAGTCTCCGTCTCTAAGTTCGAGAGCTTCGTTTTTGCCTGTGGATGCGCCCGAGGGGACCGAAGCGCGCACCATGACTCCTTGATCGGTGGTGAGCTCAACTTCGAGGGTAGGTAGACCGCGGGAATCTAGGATTTCGATAGCTTTCAACGAGCGAATATATGACATAATTTCCTCAATAAACGTTTTTCCTCAGGATAATCGTATCCGTTTTAATATACAATCACGAAACTAGTGCATAAAATCCTAGAGAATAGTATAATATCTTGTTTTTAAAGGAGTTAATTATGCTACAAATGCATCGAAATAAGGTTGAAACCTTAGTGGAAGAGACAGAAGAGGTTCAGTCATTCCGAGTTGCCGGAAATAAAATTTATTTTATCAGTTTGGGATGTCCCCGGAATTTGGTTGATAGTGAAGTGATGCTGGGGATTCTATTGAAAGCCGGCTATGAACCCGGACAAACATTGGAAGAGTCTGATTACATCGTGATCAACACATGCGGGTTTTTGAAGGCGTCTCGCGATGAATCGTTGGCGACCATACAATCGTCCTTGGAGCAGCGTAAAAAGGATGCAAAGCTTATCGTTACCGGATGCATGGTGCAATCGCACAGTGAAGATATCAACAAAGCTTTTCCACAAGTCGACTATTTGTTGGGATCCGGAGATGTGGAAGGGATTCTGAAGGCCGTTCAAAGCACTCAAAAAGGTTCTAGCATTACATCAGCGAAAAGTTATTTGGAAGCCGGAGAAGTACCAAGGCAAATTTCCACTCCGAAGCACTATGCTTATTTGAAAATTGCTGAAGGGTGTCGTAAGAGGTGCGCATATTGCATTATTCCTGATATCAAAGGGCCTTTGAAAAGCAAAAATGTTGATCAGATTATGAAAGAGTTCAAGACCCTCTTGAATCAAGGTGCGAAAGAGATCATTCTGATTGCGCAGGACCTTGGGGACTGGGGTAAAGATTTGGGGTACAAGCGTACGGACGGTCTCTGTTTCATTCTGAGAGAGTTGCTGAAGGTTGAAGGAGATTATTGGTTGAGACTGCTTTATCTGTACCCTGATGAAATTACCGATGAGTTGATTCAAATCATGAAAAGCGACTCCAGGATATGTCCTTACTTGGATATGCCTATTCAGCACGTGAACAATGTCGTGTTGAAATCGATGCATCGTGCCACGAGCAGAGAGGACATTATTGCAACAATTACAAAATTGCGTCAGGAGATCCCGGACATTAGCATTCGCACAAGTTTGATTGTTGGATTTCCTGGAGAGACTGAAGAGCAGTTTAATGAGCTTGCTGCCTTTGTTAAGGAATATCCTTTAGAAAATATCGGTGTTTTTCAGTATTCGCAGGAGCCTGGAAGTACAGCAGGGGCGTATCCGAATCAAATTGAACCTCAGGTAAAAAAGCAGCGTTATGAAAAGCTGATGAAGATCCAGCAGAAGGTTCTCGAGAAAAACAGCAAAAAGATGATTGGAAAGGTCTTGAGAGGGTTTGTTGAGGGTTATCATCCTGAGTCGAATCTGTTGATGTGTGCGAGGCATGCGGGACAGTGTCCGGAAATCGATGGTCAGATTATCATCAATGATGGGCGTAAGGTGAAGGCATTCGGCGAAAGGTACGACATCGAAATTACCGATGTCGCCGGCTATGACTTAGTGGGAAGAGTGATAGACTTTCGAGTTGTTACTGAGATGCCCGTGAAATAGAAATTTTAGTAACAATCAACGCGGGGACGCAGGGACGCGGAGACGCAGAGGGAGAACAATATTAATTTCTCTCTGCGTCCCTGCGTCTCCGCGTCCCCGCGTTAATTTTTTGCTCATATTAAAATGAGATAATCTTCATAAGTTTCGCAACTGTTAATATTTCCAGATATTTCCTAACAAATTTCAAAGAATGATAGGCTAACGTCTGTGGTGTTTTTCTTGAATGGTTTCTACGAGAGATAGGTAGGAATTGTATCTTAAGGGGGAGATTTTTCCTTCTTCTACCTTAGCTAGGATGGCACAGTCCTGTTCATGAACATGCGTGCAGTCAGGGTATTTACACCCGTCAGCATATTGCTGGATGTCAGAAAAATAATGACGAATCTCATCCAAATCAAGATCCCACACTCCAAAGCTCTTAATTCCCGGCGTGTCAATGCACCATCCTCCGAACTCAAGCGGAACGAGTTGCGCTGTAGATGTTGTATGAGACCCTTTATTTGTCTTCTTAACAGTATCTTTCACTTGGAAATCCAACCCTGTGATAGCGTTGATCAAGGAAGATTTTCCGGTTCCCGATTGTCCTGAAAAGACGGAAGCCTTCCCCTTCATGGCTTCTCTAAGGGCATCTAGGCCTTGTCCGGTAAGCGTGCTCGTTGGATAGACAGCAATCCCTTCCCCGGTATAAACCTCTAGCATGTGTTCATAGATCGATTTCTCATTGGGGGATTCTTCCAACAAATCAATTTTATTGACCACTATGACAGGAGTCATATTTCCTTTACGAGCAGCAATGATGTAGCGGTCGATGAGAGGAGGTTTTATCTCAGGAGAGACCACGCTAGCTACGATAAGAACCTGGTCGATATTTGCCGCGATGAGCTGTTCTTTCTTTCTGGAAAGGTTGTCGGCACGAGATAAGGTCGATTTACGAGGTTCTACCTCAACGATCATCCCTTCATCTATAGAGGCTAATTCAAAGTGGACAAAGTCCCCTACCGCTACTAAGTTTTTGGATTGTGTTTTATCCCGTTTAAGAAGGCCTCTGACGGAACATGTAATTTTTTGCCCTTCATATTCAACCAAGACCCCCTGAGAAGAGATCGAAAGGACGCGGCCGATAAGCAGAGTTCGATTAGAATGGCGTTCCTTTTTTTCTAAATCTTTATTTTCCGTGTGCTTTTTATGATCGGTTTTTTTGAATTTCGAACGATCTTTTGTGGACAAACGCTTGCGCTCTTTTCTGCTTAGTTTGAGGGAATCTCCAAAGTATTCCTCTTCAACATTGCAGGCGATCCATTTTTTTTGCCCGGAGGTGTTTTCTAAATCATCTTTATTCATGTCTAGATTATATCAAATTAAATTATTGATTTTCAAGGCAATACATCAAAATCCCCCCTGCAACCCCCACATTCAGCGATTCCATTTTTCCCGACATGGGGATAGCGATCTTTTTGCATAATTTTTGGCCTTCTGGGGAAATGCCATTGGCTTCATTACCTAAAACAAGAGCTATCGCACTCATTTTTTCGAGATTGTGAATATTGACTCCGCCCATATCAGCGGCAAGAGGGGTCATTTGATTTCTGGAAATAATTCCCATCAGATCGTCCCAGCTGCCGGAAGATAAGGGCAAACGAAAAGTGGCTCCTTTAGCAGCCCTTAAAGCTTTGTCATTGAAAGGATCGCAGCTGCTCGAAATAATGTAGGCGCCTTCCCAGCCCAAGGCAAGAGCAGTTCTTATCAGAGTCCCCATATTTCCCGGATCGCTGACGCCATCTAAAACCAGAAGTCGTTTAATGGATTCAAAGGTGGCTTCAGGAGGCATAGCGACTTCGGCGGCGATTCCTTCAGGGTGCTCCAATCCTGTGATTTTTTTCATGATTGCATCGGTCACAACGTAGCTTTTTTCCGCCTTTAGATCCGACGTGAAGTTTTCAACGGTGAAAAGATTAATCAATGGAATTTCATTTACTAGATTTTCTCCGACAATAAGTACGCGTTTTTCGGAGGCCCGGTAACTGCGATTTGATCGTAATTTGACTAAATGTTTAACGAGGGGGTGTTGAAGACTTGAAATGGGGTTCATCATTATTTTTCCGTGTTCCACAAGGAAGATTGTTTAAGTTGGGAAATGACTTCGTGAGGATCATTATAATCTTGAGTGATGGCAATGCGTTCCGCTTCTTTAATAAGAAGACCCATGTTTTTCCCCGGTGGAATATTCTGCTCTTGGAGGTGTTTTGAGCCTACCAAAGGAGTGCGATGTTTGATTCTGTCAATGTGCTTTCTGAGCCTCGATTGTTGTTTGTGGTGCTTGTCGATGAAATCGGGGTCTTGGTGTGCCGCAATCACTTGCAAGATTAATCCTGAGCGAGGATCGGCATAAAAATGGGTCCATTCGACTAAATCCGCGGTCTCATTGACCATTTTTTTTCCTTTGTCTAAGAATTCAATGAGCTGCATGTCTTTGCTGCTAATCTTGAGGTAAAGGCAAACTTCTTGACGGGCTTTAGGATTCACGTTGGGAAATAGTTCCATGAGATATAGAATAGTGGGACAATGATCGGGAAATTTATGAAAAGAAGAAACGAAATGTTGCATCTCTTTCGAAGTTGTTAGTTTGAGCTGAGGAAAAATCTCTTGCAATAACCCAAATCGATGCAGTTCGATGAGACCTTTATCGAAGTTCTTACCGTCGCTCATTTTTTTTAGTTCATTCCAGATACGTTCGATAGCTACAGCCGGAAATAAGGTAGGAGCATTTTTTATTATAGCACTTTCGGTATCGGGGTGAATTTTAAATCCAAGACGAGAGGCAATGCGTACGGCGCGGATGAGTCGAAGTCTATCTTCTACAAACCGTTCCTGGGGATTTCCTATGGCTCGGATCAATCGATGGGATAGATCTGCTTTTCCCTCGACGAAATCGATGACTTCGTTTTTTAAGGGATCGTAGAACATTCCGTTGATAGTGAAATCGCGTCTTTGGGCATCTTCGAAAGGTGTTGAAGACAGCTCTATTTTAGATGGTTTTCTCCCATCAAGATATTCGATATCTTTTCTAAACGTAGCCACTTCGAAGGGATGGTTTTCTTTGACGACAATCATGACTCCAAATGATTCTCCGACAGGAATTGTTCTAGGGAAAATCTTTGCGATTTGGTCTGTGGTAGCGTTGGTGGCGATATCGATATCGGCAGAGGGGTGGCCAAGCAAGTAATCACGGACCCATCCACCGGCAAAATAAGCGGTGAATCCGGCATCGGTAAGCGTCTTAACAATATCTGTAGCGAGTTTTCTAGCTTTCATGCCACTATAATACTATCGATTGCGTTTATCGGAAAGGGTTAAAATTTTTGTGTTCCCCAGCGTTCGTGAAGGAATTTCTCGAGGGGACTGAAGACGCATCTGTCGATCAGAAGGCCAATACAAATGATGACGAGCATGATTCCTATAACGGCATCCATGGCATGAAGCTCACGTGCGTAATGCAGCATATGCCCTAGGCCAAAACCAGTAAGAATCGTGATATAAATTTCAGCAGCCATGAGGGATCTCCAGGCAAACGCCCAGCCCTGCTTCATCCCTGTGATGATAAAGGGTAGGGCAGCTGGAATAACTACATATATCCAGGTATGAAGGCCTCTGGAACCCATGGTTCTAGCGGCGCGAACATAGATCGGGGGGACGTTCCGTACACCGGTATCTGTTGCTAGGGCTATAGACCACACGGAACCCATAAAAGTGATAAAAAAGATGGCATTTTCAGTCTGTCCCAGCCAAAGTATAGCAAGGGGTGCCCAGCAAATGCTCGGCAACGCCTGAAAACCTAAAGCAATCACGCCGATTGTGTCTTCAAAAAATTGAAAGCGAGCATTCAGCAGTCCCATCGGAATCCCTATAATGATTCCAGCAAAATAGCCTTCAAAGAGCCGTCTTAGAGTAACAAAAGTGGCATCGAGCAAGCTACCATCCTTCAATG
This sequence comes from Waddliaceae bacterium, assembly GCA_963822595.1. GTDB lineage: Bacteria > Chlamydiota > Chlamydiia > Chlamydiales > Waddliaceae > CAVRUH01. The sequence continues at coordinate 1,066,245 of CAWGIG010000001.1, forward strand.
AATCCAGATAAAATTGTCCGATTGCGGATGGAGAAGGAAGAAGCATGTCTGACCAATAATTTGTACGGGCTAACATTTCCCAGATAGCAAAAATACAAATAAAAAAGATTATTGTGATATAGGATCGTTTCATCTTAACCTCTGTTCATGTGATAGATGGCTTCTTAGAACGTGAGTAATATCAGAAGCGATTTTAGCGACATCCATGTCCCGAATATCCCTAGGGCGAGGCAGGTTGATATCAAACTGCTCTTGAATTTTGCCCGGATTTGGAGAAAATAATATGACACGATCTCCCAAGCAAACGGCCTCGGCAACGTTGTGAGTAACGAAAAGGATTGTTTTATTTTGATCTTCCCAAATTTGTTGAATATCGAGATAGAGTTGTTCCCTTGTGAGGGCATCCAACGCGGCAAAAGGTTCGTCCATGAGGAGGACTTGAGGATTAGGGGCGAGGGCTCTCGCAAGGGCTACCCGTTGTTTCATCCCCCCTGACAATTCATGGATATTGGAATACATGAATTTATCTAGTTTGACGAGTTGTAGATAAAATATGGCGATTTCTTTTCTTTCAGATTCTGAAATATTCTTTTTTAAATTGAGTCCAAACAAAACATTGTCCATGACATTGAGCCATGGAAAAAGGGCGGATTCTTGAAAAAGGACGACGCGATCGCTGCCGGCTTTAGTGATGAGGTTCCCATCCATATATAGATTGCCCTGGTTGGGAAATTCAAGGCCTGCGATGAGATTTAAAAGGGTGCTTTTGCCGCAGCCGGAAGGGCCTACAACACAAACAAATTCTCCCGATCTAATAGATAGGGTGACATTTTCAACAGCTGAAACGGCATTGGTACTTGTTTTAAAAATCTTATGAACTTTGTCGATGAAGATCTTAGGTTGATTTTTGGAGATATCGTCCATTATTTTATGGGTTCCTTTCCCTTTTCTGTTAAAATATCGTTGAGTAATTTAAGATTATAGATGCCCTCAAGATTTGGATCTTCTTTAATGAATCCCAATTTGTATGCCTCGTTGGCATACTTGTATAAAGAAATGGAAATCGGATCGTTTGTAAATTCTAAATTCTTCCAGGAAAGATCTAGAATAGATTTCGATAGAGCGATACCGGTTTCCGCTTTGAACTCATCCAAAATTAAAGCTTTAGCTTCTTCAGGGTTGGTATCGATCCAATCCGTTAGCTCTACATGGGCCAAGATCCATTTTTTAACGATTTCAGGATGCTTTTGCAGAAAGGATTTTGCAGAAACAAGATGTGTTGTGACATACTGTCCGTTGGTTTCGGGCCATAGGGAGCTTTCATTTAAAAAAATAGTTGCATCGTCCTCAGTCATTAGTCGGCTTACCCAGGGTTCGATGGCCCAAACAGCATCCAGATCATGTTTTTTAAAGAGAAAAAGTTGATCTTGAGGCTCTGTAGGAATGACATAAACGTCGCCTCCCCCTAGTTTAATTTTATATCCTTGGGAAGTTAACCAGGAGCGAGCTGCGATATCTTGGGTATTTCCAAAAGCGGGCGTAGCGAGTTTTTTTCCGAGGAAATCTTTTGCGGTTTTGATGTTGCCGTCTTTATGAACGACTAATGCCGCGCCACCACTGCATGCGCCGCAGACGATCGTCATTTCTTTTCCTTTTGATTTAACAAAAGCATTAATAGTGGGGCTGGGACCTACATAAGTTAAATCTACCGAACCTGCAAAGATAGATTCCATTGCGCTTGGGCCGGCATCGAATACATACCATTGAACTTCCACATCAGGTCCAAGGCGTTCTTCAAACCAACCTTTATTGATTCGAGAAAAATGATTGCCAATCATTCCCTGTGCATGGGTGATATTGGGAAAGTGCCCGACACGAATAATGGTTTTTTCTGCTGCTATTGCAGAAGTGAATACGAAAAGAGAAATTATCGTTAGAAAAAATTTGTGCACGAAATTACCTTGGTAAAACTTATAAAATAATCAATATCATATTAGGCAGGAATTAGCAACAATAAGGAACTCTTAGAAACAATTCAACAGGATAAGCAGGATCGCAAGCGGTAGGATAAAAAAAGGATAAGAAAGATTTAAGAAAGAAGAATTAAAAAAAGATTTAATAAAGTTTTTTATTCTTATCTTTTTTATTCTTTTTTCTTATCCTTTTTTTAATCCTGCCCTTGCGATCCTGCTTATCCTGTTGAATTGTTTATTTGAGGGCTAATTGTTGTACTTTTGCGGAGAAGGACCAGGTTACGAACATAGGGAATAAGCCCGAAACTGAACTGCATAATGCTTATAACATCTTGAATTTTAATGAAATAGATTAAAGAAAGAATGCTTCCGGAGATACTCAGCCACCAAAAGATGGGGCCGAGCTCACTCCTTTTTGACTGCTCTATCTGCCACCATTGAATCCAAAGGCGGCTAGCAAAAAGAATGCCGCCGATAGAACCGAGAATATGCCAGGACATGTGGTGATGCTGACGGACAGTATCCCATAGCTTTGTAGGGGTGCGTACCCAATCCATTTCGCCAATAATGAAATAGCTCTGGGCTAAAAATGCCAAGGTCACGGCAATAAGGGATAACCCTAGATAGCCAAAAACCGTAGAAAGAGAAACCTGACGTTTCTGATTAATGAGATTCAAATTTCGCCAAGCAATAATCGCATTACCGGTTTGGAGGATGGCAAAAGGATATTGAACCTGAATAAAGTAATGGACGAGTAATAACAGATTCCCGGCAAGAGAAAGCCTCCAAAAGGCTTTTCCTACATACGATTCCTTTCGGCGCTCGCTTTGATACCACTGAAGAAGCATCCTGAGTGTGAAAAAAACAGTCGGTAGTATCCCTAAAGGATAGTAAAGAAAAGGTCTCCAATCTTCAAACATCACGGTTAATCCTCATCTTTAAAAAGACGCTTCGCAGCTTCTTTTGGGTCAGCTAATTTTTTTGGGCCTGTACCGAGGAGGGCAAAATCTTCGCAGAAGTTGCAAGCTTCGCGATCGGCAATTTGCTCAGTCCCTGGAATCATACAGTCATTAGGGAGGCCCGGCTTGTAGTTTTTGCAATTCTTGCAGCAGTGAAGCCATGAACTGCATTTATCACAAGTGGCTCTAAATGACAAACGTCCGCTTGAAGGGCTTTCTTGTTCCGTTCCACATTTCCAACATTTCATGGTTTATTCTCGATAAGTTTATCGTTTGCATAGGTTTTAAGGGATATTAACTCCCCCTTATTGTCGTATTTTTTTAGGGTGCCTTCTTTTTTTCCGTTAAGATAGTTGGCTTCAAAAACCAGGACCCCATGCCTATTCCATTCTCTTCCTAACCCATTTAACACGTCTTTTTTTACATGATAAGCGGTTTTTAATTGTCCATTTTCATGAAAGGTCTTTTCCTCGCCTTCTCTGAATCCTTCATGAAACATGGCTTGTTTTGCAATAGTCCCATTGGGAAAAAATTCATGGGTCATTCCTTCTTGGAGGTCATTTTCGAATTCAGCAGTGATTCTCACTTTACCATCATTGTAATAAATCGTTGCAAGCCCCTCTTTTTTTCCGTGCTTGTAAAAGGTGCTCGTAATTTTTGTGCCTGCCTCGTTAAATTCACAGGCCTCCCCTTCAATGAGTCCATTTTCAAAGTTAGCTTCAAAGGCCTTTACTTTCCGAAATATGGGATTTAGAGGGTGAAACACTTGGTAAAGTCCATATAAACGATTATTTTTGTAGTGGGATATCACCTCCTGACCATTAGGTCTTCTTACAAAATAACGTCCTTCAAGATCCCCATTCTTGTAGGTTGCCTCCTCTAATAGGACGCCTGTCTCGTCCATAAGGATTTTTTTTCCATCCAAAACTCCTTCAGAATATGTCAGGAGAGCTTCCTGCTTCCCGTTTGGATGGTAGGAAATCTGCTCCCCATGAGATTTTCCATGGAGGTAGTTAAGTTTCTTTGCAAGAGTGCCATCCTTGCGTTTGTTGATCACTTCACCTTCGTGAATTTGATTTTCAGTATAATCCTCGACTTGATTTTGATCAGGCACAACATTGGAGGCTTCTTCTGAAAGGGGCTGTAAGGGAACAAGATTTGGATTGTAGTATGGAAGCTTTTGCGAGTTGTATTGAACTCCGGAAATGTAAACTAGCTTTTCTTTTACAGAGCCATCCGGATTCCACTCCACGGATTCTCCATCTAGAACTCCCTTATCAAAATGAAGGACAGCGGCCATGCTTCCGTTTTCGTAAAATTTCTCCATTTTTCCATGGAGCTTTCCTGAAGAATAATGAGATCTTTCTTCGATTTTTCCGCTTTCATAATAAGATTCTTTGGTTCCCTCAAGAATCCCTTCATGGACTCTATAACTCGATTTTAAATGACCATTCGCAGTGAATATTTTGATTGTGCCGTCGAGTTTTCCCTCTTTATAGGAGGCATAGATATGGAGGGTACCGTCTGTTGTGTAAGTAGCGCTGGCACCATCGGCAACTAATCTATCCTTGTGAAATTGAATGTCGGTTTCAACGTGGATTTTACCATCGGGATAGTTTGTAATGAATTTTACAGGAATTTCGGAGGATCCCCCCTTTTCCGGTTCGAAGAAAAGGATGACCTCCGGAGTTCCATCGGGATAGTTTTTTTGGACCGAGGGTCGCCAATTAGGTTCTCTTTTTTTCAGAAGGATGGGCAGTTCGGCTTGGACCGCTGTTGCGGCGAAGCAGAGGATTAACAAGGTAGATTTTATTGTATAGTTTCCCATTCGTATTCTTTGGATACCTTCTTTGGTAAAAATAGGATGCAGGTTGAGGCACCTACGAAGAAGACCCCGAACGTCAGGAGAGCCTTCACAGGGGCATCTTCAACGAAAAGCTTGGTTAGCAGCCCTCCACCGCCGGGTCCTATGGCTTCTGAAAAACACCATACCAGTCCCATGAGAAAAGCACTGACTAATCCGGGTCTGCTAGGCATCAGCTGGTTTCCGTGGGCGATTATTACGGGGGTCACGACGCCAAGCGTTGCACCTAAGGTAAACAGAATACTAAGTACGGCTAAATCTGGCAATGCCGGAAGTAGTAAGAACGTATAAAAGAGTGTTAAACTGACTAGGGACGCAATGAATACAACGGTTTTTGTCGAATAGCGATCGGCAAGGTATCCTCCGGGAATTAGGATGAGGGCTCCGCCCATAATGAAGAAGAAGTGGCCTGTGCCAAAGGCAATCCAATCCTGATATCCTTTTGTGATGAGAACGTCGGGCAATAGAAAAATAAATCCCCAGAATACAGTAGAATTGCACACTTGGGTGATGTAGAGGATGACAAGATCTCTATTTTGGAAGAGTTTTTTAAAGGCACTGAAGCCAAATCGGCGTCCCGGTTGTGCGGGTTGTCCGTGCAATCCCGGAGAGCTGGAAAATAGCATGTAGCATCCAAGTAGGAGGGAGGGGATCATTAAAAGAAGGGTGTTGCCATCAAATTTTTCGATCATTTCCGAAAATGCCAGTTGGCTAAAAGCCATTCCTAGGGAACCTCCGGTAGCGAAAATGGCGATGAAAAGGCTTTTTCTTTTTTCGGTGAGTCCGCTGACTACAGCGACAGCTGATGGGTGAAAGGCGCCGGATGCGATGCATGTGAAGAGATAGAGGCAAAAGATAAAAGAATAGGCCTGTGAATAAGGTAGAAGTGTGTTTAGTGCGGACACGACGATACCGCAGAGGGCTAAGGATTTTCGATAGCCTTTATCGCCAAGGGGTCCGAAGACCATTTGGAGGCCTTCTCCGATGAAGGGACAGATAGCGGCGATGATTCCTGCGGCGGCTAAATCAAGGTGGAAGATAGTTTTGTAAAGGGGCCAGAAGCCTAGCATCATATCGACCATGAAATGACCGACAGTCATTACAATGAGTGATTTGTATATTTTATTTCTGTGAAGCATAGTTTTTAATAGTAAATTAATGAGAAAATTAATATTATCACATTTATTTATTAAAAGAAAGTTAAAAACAAACTTAAATATCGAAGCTGAGTCAGGAATAACCTGACCTAAAAAAGATAAAAACTATGCTTGCGTTAAATTTTATCGCAAAAAACTATATTATGGTTTCGGCTAATATTGTAGTGGGGACACGAAAGGAAGATAGGTTACGCCAATCAACTATTTTGAAATATCAAGACGAGTCTGAATGGGTTGTTTTAGACGACAAGCCGGAGGAAAGATTTTGTGGATATTTATACTTGGAGCAAGCATTACGAGACTTGAATATAAGTCGACTGCAGGCTGCCGAAAATAAAATCGCGATATATGATCGAAAAATTGTTTATCTATCGAAATTTTATGGCGATTATGAGCCTCGCCGATTGGAATTACCCCAATATGATCAAGAGCTGGAAGTTCTTGATGAAGTGATCAAATTTACTGACATAGTTGGAGGTAAAAATCTTAGAGAGAAAGATGGTATTGTCTATGTATTTGATACGGAAAAAGGTAGTTTTCATAGAAGTGTACATGCCAAAATCGATGCTTTCATCGAACAACATAACATAATCCGTTCCATTTTAGAAAAATCTCTATAAACTATATGGTGCCAGGTTTTACCCTTCGAGAATTTTTGTTTGGATAAACAACAGGACTTTTTCAGCATTTTCGATAGCATTTTTAGTTGTTTCTTGATCTGGATCAGGTCTATCGCTTGGGTATCTTGTAAGAGTCCCAAATGAATTTAAAGCTTCTACAAGTGAGCGTAATCCTTCAAAAGATGGATCATAGCGATAGCACATTTCAGTAAGAACTACAAGATCATGAGATTTTTGGATCGGACATAACTTAAAGGCTAAGAAGCCTTTTAATGACTTTTCGGCACATTGATGGGTATGATATACCGCTAGATCATTGATTTTTTCCTCAGAAAGTAATTTAGCACCAATAAGGTCATTTTTTGCCTTGCTAATCCAAGCGTTATGGCTTTGCATATACCTTAATTCCGTCTTTAGTGACTTTATGGCAAAGGGTTGTTACATCTTTGGCTTCCTTATCAAATTCTTTTTGAGTATAAACAAGCAAATCTTTTGAGATACATAATCCCCATAGGGCATGATGACCAGCCACCGCCCTTTGATAATCATTTAATTCAGAATGATCTACTACTATGAGTAAGTCTAAATCACTATCTTCGGTTGGAATTCCCCAAGCATATGAACCAAAAAGATAAATTTTGATAGGCTGGTAAGTTTTCACAAGACGCTGAACGGTCTGGTCTACAATTTCTTGTTCTATCATTCTTAAGTCCTGCAAAGATTTAATCTAAGTGTATCTGAAACTCATTATATTAGAAAAATAACTTCTAAGCAATCGATAGTCGAATAAATTGGCAAAATTAGTCTATTGCTTTGCATCCTGTTGCGTAAATAAATTTTTCCTTATTACTTTTTTGGCGAATGTGCTACGGTTTGAAAAAAACAGTATGCATAGTATATGAGTCGAGCAATCTTACTTCTTTGCCTTATCCTTCTTACAGGTTGCGGCTGTCCCCATCGATTTGTTCCTGCAGAATGCCCCGATCCCCTTCCCAGCTTTAAAGTGCCTCAAAAGATCCGCGTCGCCTTGGTCCTTGGCAGCGGAGGCGTCCGAGGCATCGCCCACGTCGGGGTTCTTGAAGTCCTTGAAGATGCCGGCGTCCCTATTGATCTCATTGTAGGGTGCAGCGCGGGTAGCATCGTAGGAGCCCTTTACGCCGAAACCCCTTCCGTCGACGAAATTATCGAACCCGTCTGGAAAATGCGCGCCCACAGCATTCTCGATTTCGATATATGCAATTGCCGCTTCGGCCTTTCTCAGGGGACCGCTATGCTTCAAGTTATTGATGAGGATCTTGGTTCCGAAACTTTTGAGGAACTCAAAATCCCTCTGGTTGTCGTTGCAAGCGATCTTTATACCGGGGAACTTGTTCCTATCGGCGCCGGTGATCTCGCGACAGCTGTCAGAGCCTCCTGCTCCATACCCTTCGTGTTCGCTCCATGCGATTATATGGGAAGAGTCCTCGTCGATGGTGGCGTAGTAAATCCGGTACCTGTAAAAGTCGCTTATGATCTCGGAGCAGAAATTATCATCGCTGTAGATCTTGCCGAACTTTTGGAAAAAACTTATCCGACAAACCTATTTCAGGTCTTCATAAGAAGCGCCGAAATAGCCTGCTTATGGCAAAATCAGGAGTGCACCCGCCACGCTAACGTAGTCATCCGGCCAAAAACCTGCGGAGTCGGCGCATTCAACGACAGAATGAAGACTTTGGTCTACGAAGCAGGCAAGGAAGCTGCCATGAAAGAACTTCCTCGTATTCTTGCACTTTTAGAAAAGCATCATGTCAACAGTAGCGAAGAAATCGCCTTAAACGACCGCGAGGTAACACTCCCTACCTACCTTCCTAAAATATTTCAGTAAATGAAATAATCTTCGGTGAAGCGCCGTCCTATCAATTCAATGAGCATGAGATAAGTTGAAGAACTCAACATGTGATCGACGAAGGGGACTCCAATCCAAGAGCCCACAAAGATCGTATTATTCAATCCAAGAAGGCCCCGAACATATCCTACAGGGTCTAGTAAAGGGACACCGTCTCTTTTGCTGACGAAGTTGGTGACGCTTTCTAACCCGGGATGCTCGATCAAACTCGCCGATCCAAAGGTCATGACGCGGATCATTTTAAGTTCTTCAGGGGTCAATAAAGAAAGGGCCGCTTTCGTATGGGTCCCTCCAACGCTATGAGCAAAATGAATGACCAGGCCGCAGGCATTTGAACCTCCCATTTCATCAATCATCTTTCTCCATGTATCAGCAAGCATATGCGCTTGTGGCGAAACATATCCAAATTTGGCTGCAATCGCCTTAAAGATATCCCAAGACCAGCCTTCCGTTGCATCAAAAACATAGTGCACATTGATGCCACCATGACAATCGGAGAGGTAATCCATGGTGATTTTGTAATCGATACGCGCATTGAGTATGCCGTTGATAAGAGTGATGCGCACTTTGTTATTAAGTTCCCCTCTTCCATGGACTCCACATTCCGAGGCATCCTGATAGAATCCTGCAATATGAAGGATGGTTCTTCCGACGATTTGTTGGGCTACCTTATCAAAGTGAGGCCTGATATATTCTATAAACGACACATGGTGTTTAAAAGTGTTTATTGTATGAGATGCAGATGATCCAAACGATTGTATAGCATTCCAAAAGGAACCTGCGAAATCCGAAAAGGAATATAATCCGTATTGATCCACATGGGACATCGGATCATTTTTAAGATAAGCATAACGATTGGGTCCCTCAGGTGTGCCTAGGGGGTCTTTTGTGATCCATCTTCCGAGATTTGGATCATAATATCTTTTACCAAAGTAAACGAGACCTGTCTCATCATCGATTCTTTTTCCGGAATATCTCCAAGGGCTGATGATATCACCTGTCGTTTTTTCTTCTCCAAAAGCCGAGAAGGAAGATTCAGAAACAATTGTGCCGGTTGAGATGTCGATAAGGGCTCGAGTGGAACCTCGGCTGTCGTGTAGGGGAGCGTATATTTCACCATTTAATTCGATAGCGACAGCTGCACCGATTTCTCCCCCTTTGCCTGAGCCAAGAGCGCGGAATTCGATGATTTTTCCTAATTCGTCAACCGATCCGATTTCGTTTTCTTCTTCGTAGAGGAAACGAAGTGTGCTGACTTCATTGCCATGGTGAAGAGATTTACTCATTCTTCTGCCAAAAGCATCGTAGGTGTAAGAGATTTTTAGATCATTTCGGCTAACGGTAATGAGTCTATTAAGAGCATCGTAGGATAATTTGGAGCCGTTTATTCTATTGCCATTTGCATCGTAGGAGAAAAGAGAATTTTCAGCGGCAAGAATTTCGTTTTGTAGATTGAGAGTATATTTTGAATTGTTTTTGGAAGTTCTGTTGTGTATAGAGTCATATTCGTAAGTATTGTTATGAATTCCTGTTTCTTCAATCAGTTGATTTTGGGAGTCATAGGCGTAGGTATTTACATTTGTTTTGTTGTTTAAAAAAGTCACGCTGCTGACCGGGCGGTTTTGATTATCATAAGTTATTCTCTCTTCATAAAACTCGCTCTTTTGAGCGATGTATTTTCCTGAATCATCGAAAGTGAAGTCAATTTTTCCTAAATTTCCGATCAGGTTTTGGGTTTTTAGATGCCCTTTGAGGTCATATTCTATATAGCGATGACTATAAAGGAGTTCATTTAAAGGGGAAATTCGGTGTATCGCTCTTAGATAGGCGGCGTCATACTCATAGGATACTTGGGACTTATCGTGAAGTGTAACTTTCGTCTTTCTTCCTCGTGTGTCATACTCGTAATTGAGTTCGAGGCCGTTGCTAAGAGTCTCCTGAATCATTTGATTCAGTGCATTATAAGATCTTTTTGTTGCTGTTCCATCGATGAGATTTTCGACTAAAATGGCGTTACCTGCAGCATCGTAATGATATCGGTAATAGAGGGATCCGTCGGAGGCTTCGATTTCTGCAACGGCTCCTCCGGGTGCATACGTATAATAAAGAGTGGTTCCATCGGGCTTGATGTGCTTTTCTAATTGTCCCGCTTGATTATAGCTGTAGAAGGTCGTTTGCTGTTCCGCTGTTCCGTAGGCTTCCGTGATTGATTCAACCCGATTGCATGGTCCGTACGTGTAAGCGGTAGTTACTTTATAGGCCTCTAGATTGCCTTTGAAGACTGTATGCGTTTCAAATTCGATATTTCCAACAAGATCAAATTGGTTTTCTTGTTTAGAAACGATATGACCATGTGGATCTCGTTTTTCAACAGAGCATTCTCTTCCCATGGAATCATAGCTAACGACCATGGTGAATCCATTCGCATCTGTCAGAAGTTTCTGCAAACAGTTTCCATAAATGTATTCGGTCATCGGCGGATTTTCTTCTTTTGAAACATCCAGTTTCTTAAGAGACCACCCGTTGCTATCTTCAATGCGCATTTCTGTAAGTTGATTTTTGTCATTTCTTTCTGCGACGATAATGGCGTATTTATCCCCCAACCGTTCTTTTTGTTGGCATAGTTCTCCTAGTGAGTTGTAACAGTATTCAACGCTTCGGGATCCATCGGTAGTTTTAATCAGCCTGCCTGCACCGTCGTAGAAGTATTCGGTTTTCAGTCCCAGGGCATTTGTTGATGAGGTTTGATGGAAGGCGTTATAGGTATTTTTTGTTGATGAAATAAGAGTGTTTTCAGGGCTATATAGATTCGTTTCCAATAGGCGTGATTCGAAATCTCGGATATAAACAGTGTAGGAGCCATCTTTTCCGACGGATTTGTGCAGAGAGCCTTCTAAAGTGTATTCAAAAGACTCTTTAGAGCCATCCGGATACTGGATGCAAGTCGGCTTTCCACGAGAATTATAGGCTGTCCGAGTTGTATATCCTTTTGCATCTGTCGATGAGATGATTCTGTCATAGAGATCGAATTCATAACTAATGGAAGAACCATCGCAAAAAGTCGTTGTAATTTCTCTGCCTAGGGAATCGTAGGTATGGGTTATTTCATTGCCGAAAATATCGATTGTGGAAATGCAGTTGCCATTATAGTCATAGCGGTAGGAGGTCAAGCAATGGTTTTTCCCTGCTTCCTTGACCTCTTTTCGAATCAGTCGGTCAACAAAGTCAAAAGTGTGCATGATTTCTTTTTTAGTATCTCTGTAATAAATGAGCCTTCCTTCTACATCATATTCAGACTCAATTATTTTGCCTTCGTTATCCGTTGCTTTGATCAGATGGCCCCCTACATCGTATTCGAAATCTAATGAATGACTGAAAATCCCTTCAGAGTCATAGATTTGCTGTCGGAGCACTTTTCCTGTCGGAGAGAAAGTAAAATAGGTTTTTTTCAAAAGATCCTCTCCGCCGCTTTTAAGATCTTCATAGAGCTCTTCGATGGCTTCGGGCATTTCATGTTCAGGATGAGGCTTCATGCGGCTGATGTGTCTTTCCGTAACACCGGCTAGATCATTTTGATCAGAAGTTATTCCATCATCGCGGATGCCTTCAATTAAATTATCATGCTCGTCGTACTGATAAAATTCCCGTTTTTTGAGTTGACCGTGGTCGTAAGTGAGTTTTGCGCAAAGCAAAGAAGACCCCTCTTTATAGTCATAACGGACTGCTACCCCATTGTCACTTGAATGAAATACAAGAAGATGCCGGTTATCGTTGGAATAGCGGTAGATGGTCTTGTAGGATTCGTTGAGGTTTCCTGTGCCTGTGAGGTCCCCTTCAAGAGTATGCTCGATGATGTTCCCCCAGGAATCATATCGTAAGTGATCGGTTTGAACGCACTTGCCGGTTCCATCTTCGAGGCTTTTGCTGATGAGTTGACCTTTATCATCGTATTTATAACGTTCGATTCGATAGAGGTTTTCTCCCAGGTAGCTTTCGATGGCGGTGAGTTTCTTCCATTTGCCGTGTCTGTAGACGGTTTTGTTGTTTAGAGCGTCGTAGACCTCTGTAAATCCCATCTGATAGTTGAACCTGGTAATGACAATGGGTGTATCGTCGGATCCAACTGGGGCTTTCTGTTGTTTAACCGAGCCAACACGGGGGTCACGGAGAATATTAAAGTCAGTATTTTCGTAATATTCGTTGATGAGATAGTTTCCGGTTGTGTTTTGACGTTTGGAAATCAGTTTTTTATGTTCGCGCGGATGATCGACGTATTCGTAGGCATGTTCTCTTCCGTCCCAATAATGAACTTTTTCCAAAAGAGTGGGATTTAAATCACGAGCACCCGTGTTTTTCATGAGGTGGTATTCGATCCATTTGCCTTGAGAATCTTCTACGACGCAACGTTCCTCTGCGGGATATTCAACCTGCATCCACTTTCCATTTGCCCTTACAGTTTTCAAACGATTTTTATCATCGAATTCGAATTTAGAAGAGAGGTCCGGCAAGGAGGTGTCGTCATGTTCGATGATAATGGGTTGGTTGAAGAACCAACCTAAGGCTAGGGGGTCTTTGGAGTTGTGTACTCTTTTGATATTGAGTTGGGTGCTTAGAGTTAGGTCTGTTTGGCTTTCGCAGTATTCGCCGGTTATGACGTTGACCGATTCGTAAATAGCCGGGGAAGCGAATGCTTCGGTTATAGGCAATAGTTCCGGATTTTGTTCTTCTTTAGTATGACCTTTTCCAAAAAGCAAAAAACTAGAAATCAAAATTAAGTTTTTAAGCACAAATCCTCCATATTAATATGAATAGGTAATTAGTGTACAACAATGCATTAAAAAAGTATACAATACAGTAAAGGGGAAAAAAATGAAAAAAATATTATTTCTTGTATTTTTCGGAGTTGTGGCCAATGCGGAGGCATATATCGATGTTATGGATAAGGATGAACCTAAGCTTTATCACAACAAACCTGGGGTAAGGGGGACTTCGGATGAAGACATTACAAATAAAATATGGCAGATTTTATTTGATAATTGGCATCCCTATGAGATTAGCGATGTCACCTTTGAGGTCCAAAAGGGAAATGTGACGCTTATAGGATCTGTCAATACCTTAGGCGATAAAAATAAAATTGAAAGAATGATTAAAGCTATTGAAGGGGTTAACCAAATTGAAAACCATCTCGAGGTAATTAAGTCCCCTTAGTTTTTAATAGTAAAATATACTAATATATGATATAGTTTTTTGTTAAAACTATAAATGATATAATGAAAATTACTATATTTAACTTTTTTGAGAATAATACACTTTACGAACTCGTAAATGAAGTCATACTTAAAAAAAGTAATGATGTTAACGCAAGTGACGCAAAAATAAAAAAATTATTTCAAGACGTTATTGTTAATAGTGAAAAGGCTTCAATAGGACAGTATTTATGTCATGTCGTTGTGCATATTGGAAAATACCTATTTGTCGCTTCTTATCGAGAAAACTTTAAACAAGCCTTAATCGATATTCAGGAAAAAATCAAGTCTTTAGCAAAAAAGAAAATACCAAATAAACAACCCACCCCAAAAAAAGGCTCGGTTGCTGATCTAAGAACCCTATTCATCGTAAAAGAACCTCCAAAACGAGAACTCACGCGTCCGCTAAAAGAGCCTACTGTCGATTTTACAAAACCTGAAAATATCACGGAATTTAATAGAGAATTAGAGGAGATCATCGCTCGGTTAGAGGGTAGGGTGGGGCCAAAAGAAGCGAACCAAAAGGCCTCAGACGAACAAATCGCTGCGGCCATCGAAGTGATGAAAAGAAATGACCAGTATTCACCGAACGAGTTTCTTGATTTAGTTCACAAAATGGAAGAAGCTTCAGTGAGGAAAATGATACAAGAGCTTAAGTCAAATGCTGAGAAAAGAAAACTATCGGATATAGATCTTTTATGGACAATGATAGCGGGTTGTGAAGTTAAAGAAAGTAATTTTGAAAAATTCAAAACGTGTATAGGTAATATTTTCAATGCATTTTCTGAAGAACAATTAAAGGCCTCAAATTTAAGTCCAAAATTTAGAAACGTGATCACACATAATTTAAAGCCTAAAGCTATAGCCGAAGTAATGAATAAGAGTCAGTTGAAAATAATTGCCTCTAATTTGGATACAGCCGATGTTCTTTCTGACATTTTAAAATATATCCCTTCTGACGATCACTTCTTTTTTGGAAAAATAGCCGCGGTGTTGCCGCATGCGACTGAACCATTAAGGGGAACATTAAATATAATCTTTCGAAGTTTTCCTCCTTTAGAAGAAGAAAAACGAAATATCAATCTCATAACAAATCTCGAAAGTTTATTTAAGCATTATATAAAAATCAATGAGGCCTCCAAAGCGGAACTAAAGGCAAAATCGGCTTCTACAAGAGCCCCCGCAAAAAGACACGATTCACCAATAGTGCAGTATAAAAAATATCATCCTCCATCAACTCCTGCTGTCGAATCGAGATGGACCGAAGTGGAGCTTTCTGAATTTATTGCCGAATTGCAATCCATTCAGGTGGATGATCATGTTGTCTACTTAAAAAAGAAATTCGACTCCATGGATAGGATTTCTCTCATAAAATTTGTTGAACGCTCTACGGGCACATGGGTTGAAAATCTAGACAGGTTATGGAGAGTGGATAAAGATTTTACTGGAGAAGGGAATCAATTGAGTGCCAGGAATGAACGAATGAGGATTGTGTTTAGCCATCTCACTGATGAACAATTGGAAAGGGCGTCTGCCAATGCCGATTTTCTTAAATTACTTACATATACTCTAGATGGCATAGATGGGATTGCGGCAGAGGTTTTTAGTGCAGAACAGCTTGCGTTGATTGCCTCTCCGACACAAGATCTTAATCCACTGATTTATCGTCAGAAACATGAAGCCTTAGTTAAGGTAATAATAAAGCTTCCAAAAGAAAATTTTGAGAGTAAGATTCGTGCGATTCTTCCTTACATTTCCCCAAGGTTGGCTGAGGGATTGAAAGAGGTGATAGAATTTAGAGCCATTGAATTTCCTAAAGGCGTAAAAGAGGAACTCTTATCTTTAATAAAAAATAAAATGGAGAATATGATTGTATGAACATAGAAAAAAATGCCTTATATGCCCCTGAAATACCTATTGATTACCGGGTAAAACCTTATTCCAAATTAGTTGGTTTTGACGATCGTCTTAATAGTGGTGAGCTTTCAATTGAATTATTGAAAAAAAAGTTGATGAAAGAAAAATATGTCCCACACTTACAAGAATTTGCTCAAGTACTGCGACAAATTAAAGAGGCATCTCCTCAGATATTAGCCTCTTTTCCTAAAGCGTGTATGGTTAGATCTTTTGTGACAGGACTCCTACACAACGAAGGAGTTCTCAAACCGCTCTATCGTCATACAGACCAAGTCGATCTTATTGCTGAAATCGTTCGGAAAGCAATAGATATTTCCAATGAAGATGTTAGATTATCTCTTCAGGATGAATTGGTTACTCTGGAAGCGTATAAACGAGAGTTGATAGAGAAATTTCAGAGGATGGAAGCCGATTCGATAAGATCAGAATTAGATAATGATGTTCGTACTCTAAAAATGATGCAGCGTCCCGAAATTTCATTGACATGGGACAACTTGATGGCGTTTCATGCATCGAATATCGGTTTAAGGCATCTATCCAGTGTAGAGAAATGTAAAGAGGAATTTCAAATGGGATGTTTTGGTGATGCTATTTCAATAAAAAATGGAGTTGCGGGTCATATCTGCAAATTGCTCGTGAATAGAGAAATCAATGCTCGTTGGAACCCCCCTGAGGGTTTTTTTAGAGGGGATGTTATAGATTCCAAAGTGATGTGGGTCCAAAGTTCACCCACATTTTTTGATATTATTTCATCGCTCTCGGAAGAGGATAAACAAAAAGTCGTAGATGAATATGAAGAAGCTCTTTGGAACTGGGTACATTACAGCATATTTTGCTTTGATAACAGTATAGATCTGTTGAGTCCAAAAGAAAACTATATCTCTCGGAGGATGGAAAGCTTGGCGAGTTCTTCATCATTTCTGGTTATTGATGGCTTCGAAACATTTGGCTTAGACTTTTCGAGTTACAAAAACTTTGGAAAATGTGGAAAAAGTAGAATTTCATCAAATCGGATGAAAACGATGATTTCTATTCCCAAAGATGAACTTGAGAAAGCTTGTGTTGAGTCCCCTGATAAGAGCTTAACGGGCTTATTGACAGCCATAGATCGTGCAGCCCTTCTCTCCGTTTACAAACAGGTGCTAAAAGCTATTTGCTCTGCTTAACGCGGAGACGCAAAGACGCAGGGGCGCGGAGAATAAAAAAGTAAAAATATTTTTTTATTCTCCGCGCCCCTGCGTCTTTGCGTCTCGGCGTTTTATAGAGCTAGCATAAGAACGATTTTATTACATCATATCCATTCCGCCCATTCCGCCCATGCCACCCATGCCACCCATGCCACCCATGCCTCCCATTCCGCCCATACCACCCATGCCTGCCATGGATCCTTTGGACTTAGGTTGAGGTTTATCGGTGATCATGCATGCTGTCGTCAGCAGCATTGCGGACACAGAAGCTGCGTTTCTGAGCGCGCTCTTTGTGACGAGCACTGGATCGACAACACCGGCTTTAACGAGATCAGTGAATTCGTCTGTGAGGCCGTTGTATCCGTGGGCGCCTTTTGCTTCGAATATTTTCTCGGCAATGAGGTTTCCTTGCTTTCCGCAGTTGTTAGCTATAGCTGTCGCTGGAGCGAAGCATACCTCGCGGATGATTTGGACTCCGATCATTTCGTCAGAATCGCTTAGCTTGATCTTGTCCAGGCTCTTACTTGCACGGATGAGGGCAACACCGCCTCCGGGAACGATCCCTTCTGCAACGGCAGCGCGTGTAGCATGCAGGGCATCTTCGACGCGAGCTTTCTTTTCTTTCATTTCCGCTTCTGTAATAGCGCCGACGTGAATGACGGCCACTCCGCCAACCATTCTCGCAAGGCGTTGTTCAAGCTTTTCTTTGTCGTAGGTTGAAATGTTTGGTTTAGAAATCTCGTTGCGGATTTGTTTGACTCTTTCATCAATTTTTGCTTTATCTCCGGCGCCATCCACGATCGTCGTCGCATCTTTTGAAATGTTAATCGTCTTGGCTTTTCCAAGGACTTCTAATCCGACATCTTCAAATATTAGACCTACTTCCTCAGAAACTACTGTAGCGCCGGTAATAGCTGCAATGTCTTGGAGGATTGCCTTTCTTTTGTCTCCATATCCTGGGGCTTTTACCGCACAGATCGGGAGTCCTGCTTTGATTTTATTCAAAACAAGCGTAGCTAGAGCTTCTCCATCGATATCTTCAGCGATAATGAGAAGAGGTCTTGGATTTTTTACCATGATTTTTTCCAAAACAGTCACCATCTCTTTAACTGAAGATAACTTTTTGTCGGTGATGAGCACGTAAGCGTTATCGAGTTCTACCGTCATATTTTCGGGATTTGTAATGAAATAAGGAGAGACATATCCTTTATCGAATTGCATTCCTTCTACGACATCGAGGGTTGTTTCGGTTCCTTTAGCTTCTGCTACAGTGATAATCCCGTCTTTACCGACTTTTGCCATCGCTTCTGCAATGATTTTACCCACGCTCTCGTCGTTATTTGCGGAGATCGTGGCAATTTGTTTGATTTCATCGGAGGTGTTAATCGGAGCAGCTTGAGCAGTTAGGGCTTCACAAACAGTTTCGACACCTTTTTCGATTCCTCTTTTTACGCTCATGGGATTTGCGCCCGAGGAAACGTTTTTCATTCCGAGGTTATAAATGGCTTCGGCGAGAACGATAGCTGTTGTGGTCCCGTCACCGGCGATGTCGGACGTTTTGGAAGCGACTTCTTTAACAAGCTGGGCTCCCATGTTTTCGAATTTGTCCTTTAAGGATATTTCTTTGGCCACGGTGACGCCATCTTTTGTTGAAAAGGGGGATCCGAAGCTTTTGTTGATGACGACATTACGACCTTTGGGGCCGAGGGTGACTTTTACTGTTTTTGCAAGGGTTCTAAGGCCCTTGGAGATGGCTTTTAGGGCTTCATCGTTGAATTTCAACATTTTAGACATGGGTGTTTCTCCGTGTTTTGCTCAGTTATTTAATGATTCCAAGAATGTCATCTTCCGAAAGAATAAGGTATTCGCTGTCATCGTTGTCGATGTTTTTTACTTCTGTTCCCGAGTAGTTGCTGAAAAGAACGACATCGCCCTTCACGAGTTGTGTGGATTCCAGTTTACCTTCGTCGTTTACTTTTCCTGGTCCGACGGCTACGACAGTCCCTTCTTTGGGTTTTTCTTTTGCAGTTTCTGGAAGCAGGATGCCTCCTTTAGTTGTTTGAGCGATCGAGCGCTTGATTAGAACGCGATTTCCGAGGGGTTGGATTTGTGTTTTCGTCATTTTAAAATCTCCTTTGTTTGTAAACTTTTCAAGAATCGATTGTAGATTCCCTGCTCATTAAAGTCAATAGGTCAAGTCAAGATTTTTAGCAGACTGCCGATTGGAGTGCTAGTTTAAATAATCTGTTATGAGATATTTCTTCCTTCTTTCGGCGAATTCTTGCCGCTCATTTTTATGAAGATCTTTAAGTTGCCAGACCACAAAAGGAGAATTCACAATAATATTGTACACTTCCTCGGTCCCGTTGACCTTGGAAAACATCGTTTTTCGCGGAAGGGAGTTGGATATAGCCTCTTTAAACTGAGTGGGATATAAACTTTTAAGGATGCCGATGATTAAATATTGGGTCGTTACAGGAAGGTATTTTTCATTGTCGGTAATGACGATGAGGACTCCGTTGCATTCTTTTTTGGAATAAGTCCCGTAAAAGGGGCGGTAGTGAAAGGGTTTAAAGGTTACACCCGGAAAATTTTGGGAGTTTAAAGCGTCTGCAAACTTTTGGGCATCAATCCAGGGGGCGCCAACGAGTTTAAAGGGAAGAGTATAACCGACACCAATGTTGACAATTTGAAGTTCTCCTAGAATCCCCGTAGTAGGGTAAAACCACGGAGTGGATGCTTCGGGTATATGGGGGCTCGTTGGAATCCAAGTCAATCCTGTATCTTGGAAGGTCATCCCGCGATGCCAACCTTTCATCGGAATAACCTGCAGTTTGCAGCCGATGTTGTATTCTTTATTGAAGAAAAGGGCGAGCTCGCCAACAGTCATTCCGTGGCAATAGGGAACGTTGATATAACCGACGATCGATCTCCATTTTTCTTCGAGCATTGGACCGTCGATGGTTTTGCCGCTGATTGGATTGGGACGGTCGAGAACGACTACTTCAACGCCTGCCTTGGCCGACTCTTCCATGGCGTAAAATAGGGTGGTGTTGTAGGTATAGGATCTTGAGCCGATATCTTGAATATCGAAAATAAGGACATCGATTTTGTCGAGCATCTGTTTAGTGGGCCGTTTTGTATCCCCGTGGAGGCTGTAGATGGGGATGCCGTCGGGATCGATTTCATCGGCAACATGGTCATCGGCATGAATAGCACCGGTAATCCCGTGTTCGGGGGCAAAGAGGGCAGTGAGTTTATATTTTCCATCGGTCGCATGTTCTTTGAGGAGGGAGATAGTCGATTTCATATCTTTGTCGACGGCGGTATGGTTGGTGATGAGTCCGACTCGTTTCCCCTGCAGAACTTTCGAATATTTTTTTGTAAATAGCATATCGGCTCCGACCGTGACGGAAGCGTCCAGAAAAAAACTCCAAACACATATCAAAACTAATAATCTTTTCATGATATCCTTGTTTTTACCACAGAGATCACAGAGATTTCTTGAGAACACTGAGAAAATAAAAGTGAGTTCAAGACGTCAGTAATCTCAATGTTCTCACGGATCTCTGTGATCTCTGTGGTAAAATAAGATCATGTTTTTGGAGTATTTTTGTAAAGGTTAATGTGATATATTCCTTGGTGCACAGGCAAATTTGGAGGCTTGATGGATAATGTATCTTTTCTCAATAAAGCTAGAACGATAATTGATTCGGTAAAGAACAAAAAACTTTCCGTGGATGAACGAAGCAAAGCTGCAATTGAGTTGACCAAATGGATGTTAAAAGAGGCAGAAGCCATTCAAACGCCTTCTGAAAAAAAGAATCAAAAGAAGCTCGCAAGAATGATGACCGATCCTATGGGGAAGGTCTTTACCACAAGTATGACCGATCAATGTTTTCGAAGCGACAATGCACCTAGAGTCACTAATCAGCTTGTGTATCTTTTGAAGCGCTACGGGGTTCCGAAGTATCTTCCTTTTTTTAAGAGGCTGCAGCTACATGCAGTCAAGTGGTTTGGCAAAGCTATCCCCGGGATTTTGGTTCCGCTATTTAAAAAAGAAATACGCAAAGAGACCATGACTGTCATTCTTCCTGGTGAGGAAGATAAACTTATAGAACATATCGTAAAAAGAAATAAGGAAGGGGTTAGGGTTAACTTAAATCATTTGGGTGAGGCCATTCTTGGGGAAAAGGAAGCTCAAAAAAGATTAAATGTCTATCTGAAGGACCTTGCAAAACCCGAAATTGACTGTATTTCAGTAAAAATTTCGACGATTTACAGTCAAATTAATCTCCTCGCAAAAGAAGATGCCCTTGCAATTTTGGAACAGAGACTCTCGCAACTTTATCGAGCTGCCATAAAAGAAGGAACTACGACTCCGAAATTTGTATATCTTGATATGGAGGAATATAGGGACCTTCATCTTACTGTGGAGCTCTTTCAGAGGGTTTTGGATCGACCGGAATTCTTTAAACTTACTGCCGGGATTGTGTTACAAAGTTATCTCCCCGATTCTCATTTGCTGCAAAAAGAACTAACCGTCTGGGCGATGCTTAGGGTGGCAAACGGCGGAGCCCCCTTGAAGATTCGCATTGTCAAAGGAGCCAACCTTGCGATGGAGAAGGTTGAGGCTTCGATGAAGGGGTGGGAGGAAGCTCCGTATGCAACCAAGGCGGATGTCGATGCCAACTTTAAGCGAATGGTGCAATATGGAATGTTTCCCAATCACGCTAAGGCAGTACAGCTCGGCGTTGCCAGTCATAATTTATTCGATATCGCTTATGCGATGCTTTTGCGAGCCGAAAATAATGTTGAACAAAGTGTTGGGTTTGAAATGTTGGAAGGGATGGCAGATCATATAAGGAGGGTCGTTCAGAAATTAACAGGACAAATGTTGCTGTACTGTCCTGCGGCGACGGAAAAAGAATTTGTGAATGCCGTTGCCTATTTAACGCGCAGGCTAGATGAAAATACAGCCCCAAATAACTTTTTGAGGCATCTTTTTGATATGTCTTATGGGTCAACGGAATGGGATAATCAGGTCTCGCGTTTCGTACATGCCTGCAAAACAACAAACGAAGTGGAAATTGGTCCAAGAAGGCTGCAAAATCGGTGGGGGGACCCTCAAAGATTGGATCCGAACGCCCCATTCCAAAACGAGCCTGACACCGATTGGTCCCTTTCACAGAATCAAAAATGGGCGATAGAAGTTTTAAGAGAATGGGCTCAAAAGAAAATCAACAAAATTCCTGTGGTTATTGCCGGTCAAGAGTGGACATCAACAAGCCCCGTGGGCATAGGTATAGATCCTTCAAACCCTCGTCAAGAATATTATCGTTATGAGCAAGCTGATAAAGAGTTGTTAAATAGAGCGCTTCATACTGCATCTAATAAACAAAATCAATGGGCTTCTACACATGTATCGGAACGTTCTCAATTGGTAAAAGAAATTGCGCATGAACTCAGAAAAAACCGCGGTGAGCTCATAGGCGCCATGGTTGCTGATACAGGAAAAGTCGTTTCAGAAGCAGATGCAGAGGTTTCCGAAGCAATCGACTTTGCAGAATATTATAGCCGCAGCTTGGAAGAATGGAACACACTTGAGGGAATAGAGTGGAAGCCAAAAGGAACAATATTGATAGCGCCGCCATGGAATTTTCCATGCGCCATTCCTTTGGGTGGAATTGCCGCTGCGCTTTTGGCTGGGAATTGTGTTTTATTTAAACCTTCACCGGAAGCGGTTTTAGTCGGATGGATCTTAGTCAACATCTGTTGGAAAGCCGGGATCGATCGTGAAGTATTGCAGTTTGTACCTTGCTCTGAAGAACCCGTGGGAAGCCGCTTAATTCAGGATATTAGATTGAAGGGCGTTGTATTGACCGGGGAGACAGCAACAGCTGAAAAAATGTTGAGGCTAAGACCGGGAATAGAGCTCATCGCTGAAACAGGTGGGAAAAACATCATGGTTATCACGAATATGGCAGATCGGGATTTGGCTGTTCGAGATCTCATTCATTCGGCGTTTTCTCATTCGGGACAGAAATGCAGCGCGTGCAGCATTGCCGTATGCCTCCCTGAGGTATATGACGATCCTCACTTTAAGAAACAACTTCGGGATGCTGCGGCAAGTTTGAAGGTGGGAACCCCTTGGAATTTATCAACACGGGTCGGACCCTTGATTCGAGAACCTAATCCGAAGCTTTTTCGTGGATTAACCGAACTTGAGGATGGAGAAGAATGGGTATTGAAGCCGCAGCAAGATCCGGAAAATCCTCAGCTGTGGAGTCCTGGGATTAAATGGGGCGTCATCCCGGGAAATTTCACGCATCATAACGAGTTGTTCGGACCCGTCCTAGGAGTGATGCGAGCCGGAAATCTGACTCATGCTGTGGAATTGGCGAATAGTACTCCCTATGGTTTGACATCGGGCATAAACTCACTGGATGAAAGAGAACAGAAATATTGGTCCGAACATGTTGAAGCAGGGAATTTGTATGTGAATCGCGGGATTACCGGAGCCATCGTCCGTCGCCAGCCATTCGGCGGATGCAAGGAAAGTAGTTTTGGACACGGTTTGAAAACTGGAGGACCCAATTATCTTGTGACATTAATGGATCCGGAGGAAAAGAATCCGTTGAATAATGGAAGTTATCTTGAAGCATGGAACAATTACTTTAGTCTTGGTCACGATCCTAGTAATATCTTAGGACAGGATAACGTTCTGAGTTATGTGCCTCAGAAGCATATGGCATTTAGAATCCAAGCTTTGGATAAACCTGAAGACGTGAAGCGCGTATTAGAGGCTGCCAAGATATGTGGGACAAGATTGATAGTGAGTGATTGTAAAATAGAATCTCAAGAACAGTTTATTCAACGTATTGCGAAAGAGAAGATTCGAAGAGTCCGATTAATTTCGGAACCTTCTTATGAATTGAAAAAAGCCTTTGCGGAATCTGCTTGCAGCATGATTCGTACTCCGGTAGTTTCCCAGGGGCGTATAGAACTTCTGCATTATTTGCGTGAGGTAAGTTTGAGTGTTGATTATCATCGGTATGGAAATTTGGGAGAACGTGAATGATGAGTATTATAGAAAAATTAAATGAACCGCAAGCGGATGCGGTAAATACGTTAGAAGGTCCTTTACTGGTATTAGCCGGAGCAGGCTCAGGAAAAACCCGGGTTGTTACCTTCAGGATAGCGAATTTGTTGCAAAATGGCGTAAGCTCTTCAAAAATTTTGGGGCTAACTTTTACTAATAAAGCCGCGGGTGAAATGAAAGAAAGGATCCATAAATTAACGAATAGCAACGTGCTTATATGCACCTTCCATAGTTTGGGAGCCCGCATTCTGCGTGAATCGATCTCCTCTTTGGGTTATTCCAATAATTTTACGATTTACGATGAAGAAGATGCCTTGAAGCTGATTGGTGTTTGTCTAAAAGATCTTAATATCAACGATAAAAAATATGAGCCAAAAGGGATCAAAAATCTGATTTCCCGTGCAAAAAACGACCTCAAAGGTCCTGATAAAATAGATCACTCGGATTATGAATCGGATTCCCTATTTCCTGAAATCTATGCTCTCTATCAAAAAAGGTTAATGGAATACAACGCTACAGATTTTGATGATCTCTTATTTCTGACCGTTCGCCTTCTTCGTGAATTCCCAAATGTTCTTGAATACTATCAGAACCGGTGGTCGCATCTTCTCATTGATGAATATCAAGATACCAACATGGCCCAGTACGAAATTGTGCAGCGGTTGGTCGCGAAATCCCATAATCTTTGCGTGGTGGGAGATCCTGATCAATCCATTTACTCGTGGCGCGGGGCTAATATTAAAAACATCCTCAACTTTGAAGGAGATTACCCTCAGGCAAAGGTGGTTCGGTTGGAACAAAACTACCGCAGCCGGTCGAATATTCTCGAAGCGGCCAATAGATTAATCAGCTTCAACTATAATCGTTACGAAAAGGCCCTTTGGAGTAATTTGGGAGAAGGGGAAAAGATAAAACATCACACGGCAGAATCTGAAAGAGATGAAGCCCGTTTTATCAGTGATCAAATTCGTTACTATCATGAGGTCCATGCTATTCCCTATCAAGAGATGGTCATCTTTTATAGAACCAACTCCCAATCGCGTGTTTTTGAAGACCGTTTTCTCTCAACGCGTATTCCTTATATCATTGTCGGCGGTATTTCTTTCTACCAGAGAAAGGAAATCAAAGACATTCTCGCCTATTTGCGCATGGTTCATTCCGGTGCAGATTATGTTTCCTTCGCAAGGACGATCAATCTTCCAAAGCGTGGAATTGGTGCGACCACGATGGAAAAAATCCGTGCAGGCGCTATTGAGGAAGGGGTTTCGATCATCGCTTATTGTGAAGCATTGGTTGACGGTATAGCGCTGTTAAAACTCTCTGCAAAACAGATGGAGGGAATTAAGGATTACGTTCGCATTATTCGGGAGCTAAGATCTATCAGCAAGGATTGTTCGTTGAAGCAGCTTGTTAAAGTTGCCATCGAAGAATCGGGGTATATGGGGCATCTGGAGGAGGATCAAGAGACCTATGACGATCGTAAAAGCAACTTGGACGAATTAGTGGGTAAGGCATTGGAGTGGGAGTTGTCGACAGAGAATCCGACTTTATCCGGATTTCTTGAAGAATTATCGCTCAAATCGACACTAGACGAGACGAATGATTCGCATGATCGGGTTAATTTGATGACGATTCACAATGGAAAAGGGCTTGAGTTTGCGTTGGTGTTTTTGGCGGGTTTGGAGGAGGATTTATTTCCCCATGCGAATTCGCGCGAAAGTGAGGAAGCGGTGGAGGAGGAGCGTCGGTTATGCTATGTCGGCATGACCCGAGCGAAGGAATATTTGTACTTGACGGATTCACGCCTGAGGTTCCTCTGGGGGACGACACGAGCGCAGCGTCCGAGCAGGTTCCTCCAGGAAATACCCAGAGAATATGTGGAAAAAGTACGCCGATCCACCTCAATGTGGTGAAAAATGGGCTATTTTGACAATTTAATTGTTTAATTATATAATGAAGGTTGGAATTGCATGGAGTTTATTCAGTGATTTCATGCTTTCTTTGTGTATAAAAAACAAAGGAGTTTCAAATGTCTAAGGAATTTAAGCACCAAAAGAAAGACAAGAAAAAACCTACAATGACGCTTAAAGAACGCCGGGCAAAAAAACATGAAAAGCGTCAGCACCGGCAAGAGCATAATATTGACGAACAATTTCATGTAACAGAGTAGGCTTCATTTCAAGGCTGCCATTCGGCAGCCTCTTTTTTTAATGTAAAATTTCTGAAGGACAAGAATGGACGACATGGACTGCATGGACGAAATGGACAATTTTTAAAACTCGCTAGTGGTTCAAAGTGTCCATGTCGTCCATTCCGTCCATGCAGTCCATGTCGTCCATTTTTCTTCTTTTGAAAAACTAAAAAAAGAGTGTTCAAAAATTTTGAACTCATATATAGCTATCATTCAAAGATAAAGTTACATGGAATAAACCGCTATGCAAAATGAACAACCCTATCATAACAAAGTCAACCTTATAAGAAGCGACACCTCCGAAGACTTTGCCGAAGTGTATGACGGGAGAAAATTGCTCAAGGGTCTAAAAAGACACCTTAATTTAATTGTTTTTTGCACTCTTCTCTTCGGATGTTTAGGAGTTTTTGTAACCTATAAACTCGTCAAAACGCACTTGGCTACTTCAATTTTGGTCTATCATGAAGACCCCAGCACCAAAACCATTCCCGGAGGTTATCCCATTAACACTCCTTCTTTGGCAACTTCCTTGGACATGATCATGATGCCAAAAAACTTCGAAGCCGTTAAATCCATTTTAGGTCTTGAGTTAAGTCCTAGTGAAATAATGAACATGGTCACTATTCCTGTTGCCAGTTCGGATTCAAAACTCAAACGCATCGAAGTCAGAAGTACTAATCCTCACTTGGCTACGGATGTTGCAAACGTTCTTGCAAAGGTCGTTGTAAAAAATAACCAGGATTTTACTCGCGAGCAGTTAAGAGTTGCGTTAGAAATTTATCGCAATGAACTTGTGAACACTAACGTTGTTCTTAATAAGCAAAACGAACAAATCGAAGAATTCAAAAAGGAACATCAATATTTCGAAACGGATCCTAATTATGTTCAGGCTCTTGCTGATATCGACAGCTCAAAACGCGCCCTTAGCAACGTCGATCTCAATTACCAGGGTCTCCTTGTTGAATACGAAAATCTGAAAAGGGAGGCACAGCTTATCCCGGATAAAGTCCCTATCAATCGTGATACAAGAGATAGCCCCTATAAAGTGCGCATTATGACCCTAGAAACTGCCCTCGCTGAAGCAAAAGCTAAATACACACCCGAAAATCCGAAAATCCTATCCATGGAAGAAGAGTTAAAAGAACTTTTTTCAAAGATGAAAAGCGCAACAGACGAAAATCAACCCGACGAGTATTTGGAAAAAAATCCTGTTAAAGAAACTATTGCTCTTGAATTGATGCATATGCAAGGAAAGGTCAGGTCCGCTCAAAAAACCAAAGAAGAGTTGACAGCTCAGGTTGCTGAGAGCGAGAAAAGACTTCAAAAGGTTCCTGCGCAACAAATTCAACTCCAAAAGTTACTGTTAGCTAAACAGGCAACCGAGGATCAAATCAAGTTTTTAAAGAATACTATCGATTCTACCCAGCTCTTAATGAATACTCCTACAGGAAGCATTGAATTATACGCTTCGGCAAAAGATGCAGGCTCAAGCAACGATAAACTATGGGTCAATTTAATTCCTGCGGTTGGTATTTTAATCGGTTTGTTCTTCGGTCTTTTCTTAGCGGGACTATTGGAAGTTATAGATCCTTATATTCGAACATCCAAACAGATCAATATGTACTATACCACCCCGTGCCTTTTGACAATTCCCGAAATTTCTAGACTGAGTTTGAAAAATGGCGAAAAGAAAATGCATTTTTACATTCGTGATCTTGCAGGAAAAATCGAAAGATTGATGCCCAAGGGTAAAGGACATGCTATTACGTTAACAAGTTCAAAAAATAGCGAGGGGAAAAGCCTTATAGCTTTTTATCTCGCTAATTATTTCCGAGCAGAAGGTAAAAAAGTTGTTGTTTTGGAATTTGATCAAACTTTAAATTCCTTAATTTCCTCCCCTTCTCATACATTGAAAGAGCTGATGGATAATCCATCATTAATAACTGAAACTATGACCCATGTTCGTATTTCAGATAATCACACGTCTTTGAAGAGCGCTCTAAAATCAGAGGCTTTTAGTAATTTCTGGGCGAAATTTAAAAGTGATTTCGATTACGTTATCATAGAGGCTCCGGGCCTCATTAAAGAGAATTTCGCTATCGATTTATCTCATTTATCGGATCTTATGTTCTTTGTAATTGGATCTTCAAAAACCCAAAAGAAATGTATCGACGAATCTTTAATACTTCTCGAATCATTCGATGTAGCGCCTGATGGCATCATACTCAACCGAGTAAATCCGATATATATTGACGATGAACGAATAAAAATGGAAATGAATAGGAATGGATCGTTTTTTTAGAAAGCAAATATTGCCCCTATTACTCATTGCTTTGATCATTAGTACCCTCACAGGGTGTGGCGGAAGGTGCTGCAATAAATACTGCCGAAGACCACAGGTTATGGAAAAAACAGAACCCTGTGTTATCGATTACAGTGATCTGTTTGAGACCTGTGATGATTTCAATGCCTGCAATGATCGTGAGCCTTTAACACAAGATATGTTTGATCAATACGCACCTATCGATCCTGTTCATCGTTTTGCCATAGGAGATGTTCTAGATATTTATGTTATGGGAGAAAATGTCATTACTAATGAGCAGTATATAGTGGCACCCGACGGTAAAGTTTATTATTCATTGTCAAGAAGCGGCATTGATGCGGCAGGTCTAACTCCAAGAGAATTAGGCTCTGAGATTGAACTAAAACTAAAACATCTCTTTAAGGATCCGATTGTAACCGTTGTCCCAAAAGTTTCCAAAGGATTGTCTTTTAAAATCTTCGGGAGGGTCCGTGAACCCGGGGTATATCCGTTGACAGGACCCATCACACTCAAAGAAGCTATAGGCTTGGCGGGAGGAGTTTATTCAAGAGCAAACGCATTAAGCAATGCTGGCAACCGGCAAGTCTCTTTGGATGAATCCATGGAAGATCTATCAAAGTCCTACATTGTTCGTGGAAATAAAAAACTCGATGTTGATTTTATTTCATTGCTTGAATCCCCTGATAACTCGCAAAATCTCTATCTTAGACCCGGAGATTTTATTTATATCGCCCCTTCTGAAGACTCGAATGTTTTTGTCTTAGGTGCGGTACCGGCGCCTCAAAGGATTGTGTTTGTTCGCAATATGACCCTCATGGAAGCTTTAGCAGATGCCGGAGTATTGATTTATCCTGGACCCTATACTCCTAATTTGAGGCAGATTTTAATTTTGAGAGGGAATTTAGAGCGCCCTTCTGC
Source organism: Waddliaceae bacterium (assembly GCA_963822595.1). Taxonomy (GTDB): domain Bacteria; phylum Chlamydiota; class Chlamydiia; order Chlamydiales; family Waddliaceae; genus CAVRUH01. The sequence goes on from CAWGIG010000001.1 coordinate 1,095,587, forward strand.
TATACAGGTCGATATCATGAAAATTGTTTATGGAGAGGCTCGCGATCTCTATTTACGACCTGGCGATATTATCTATTGTCAGGATAAACCTTATCGTCTAGCAAGGGAACTGGTTTATATTGCTATCGATGCGTTCGTCCAGTCCTTCTCAACAACGGCGGCGAATTACTATTCTAATAGGCATTGGTTCCCTCCTAAACAAAGTTCAACGGGGAGCTCACAATGATGAAATGGAAATTTGTACTAAGCTTCATGATTTACACGTTTGTTCTTCAAAGTCAGGAACATGAACCTACAATTTTCGATATTTCGGATTCGTATTCACCGGAACTCAATGCTTATGTTCCTATTGAGAGAATTCAGTATCCCATTGAAATTCCCTTTGAAAATGTCACGCAAACAAAGAAGGCCATCGATCATTATAGAATCAAAATTGGAGATGTCTTTAGGATTGCAATATATGGAGAAGATCAGTCGATAAGAGAAGCCTCGGTTTCTCCAGCGGGAGATTTGACGTATCTTTTTCCGGAACCGTTTCCGGCTATGGGAAAGACCATATTCGAATTAAGAGAAGAAATGGAGCGTCGGCTTAAGCAATACTATCGTTATCCCTATTTATCGATAACGCCGATTGCATTTGCCGGAGAGTATTATACTATCATTGGCGAAGTTAATTCTCCCGGAACAAAATTAATCGAGGGAAATCCTACCCTTTTGAGCGCCCTGTGCGATGCTCGTGGATTTACCATGAATACCTTCCAAGATCATTATTTTGATTATTCCGATATGGATTCCTCCTTTATCGCTCGTAAAGGGGAATATTTACCTGTGGATTTCAAAAAGTTGTTAACTGAAGGTGATATGAGCCAGGATGTTCTTTTGCAAGCAGGTGATTATATTTATATAAATCACAGACAAGTTTACAAAATATATGTATTGGGTGAAGTTGTCTATCAACAGACGTATGATTATTTGACAAAGGTTACTTTAATGGAAGTGCTTGCAGAATCATCCGGAACAACCCTTCAAGCAAGCTCACGCGTTTTTGTGATCCGAGGATCATTAGCTTGTCCTACGCAATATTATATTGATATCAACTTGATTCAAAAGGGATGTGCTCCTGATTTCCCACTTGAACCGGGCGATATTGTGTATGTGCCTCCGCGTAACTTCTCTTTCTTGCGGCTAGTATATCAAAGCGCCATGAGGAATTTTGTGAGCGTGGTGGCTTCGGATGCTGGTAATACCGCGTTTATTCAGATCACCCCGGATGCTGCAGGTACCAGCGGGCCTATCAGCACAATTACGGTGGGTACGGGGGTTACAGCTCCTGCTACAACGGGTGGAGCGGCTCAGAGTAGTACCTCAAGCGGGTCAGGGCGCTAATGAAATAAAGGATTAAAAAGACTTATTTGCAAATAATAGACCTTCCTGTTATAATTATGCTTACTATAATTTGGTAACATATAAAAAGGAGATATTATATGAATAAGTTGTTTTTAATATTATTTGCAGGTTGTGCATTGTTCGTAACAAATGCAGATGCCCTTAGAGTTCAAGTGAACCCAAGCGTCACGTTTAGAAGTTCAAATCAAACTTGCTACCCATGTGCTCAAAGAGTGATTGTTGCGCCTCCGGTTATGGCAGTAAGACCTTATGTTGACCCTTACACAGGTTATACATATTATTACCAGACTCCTGTCTACCAACAATATTACTACCAACCACAACATTATCATTCCCATGGCACAGATTTTCAGTTACAATTCAGATTCCGTTAAATTAATGCGGGGCGCTAGCCCCGCTCTTTTTAAAATTATGACAAAAGAAAAGATTTCAGAAAAAAAGCAAGAATGGATTATTTTTGCTAAATATGTCACATCAGGCGCCACTTCTGTGGTCCTCCAATTCAGCTTTTTATATCTTTTTGTAAATCTATTTGTCCTGAATGCCACGTTCTCATCTACGTTGGCATATGTTCTCACCACCGTCATTCTTTACTTGATGCTCTACCACTGGGCGTTTAAATCCGATGGCAGGCATCATATCATCGCCTTGCGCTATGCTTTTAGTTCAACGTTAATGCTCGGATTAAATTTTTTCATTTTTTGGGTGATGAATGAACCTCTCCAAATTTGGTATATGTATTCTCAGGTCGCTGCATCAACGATCGTTGCGCTTGTTAACTACTTAGTCAACAGACTTTATACCTTTTCCTGAGTGGGATTAAGCGTATAGCCACAATCAACAGGATAAGCAGGATCGCAAGCGGCAGGATAAAAAAAGGATAATAAAAAAGAAAATAATAAGATGTAAATACATTATTCATTATTCTTCTTTTTTCTTATCCTTTTTTTATCCTGCCGCTTGCGATCCTGCTTATCCTGTTGATTTTTACTACTAGCTTAATATCACTCTGGCGATCTTGTAAGCATTGATACTACATAAATACTTATCAAGCTAAGAGAAAACGCTGCCACCATCGTTGGGATGTCGATGTCAGTAATCATCGGATTAATCAGATGCCAAGTAATGGCTAAAATACCCCCGACAAAGATTCCTGTAATAGCTCCGTACTTATTTGTACGTTTATAGTATAACGACATAAGAACCAAAGGCCCAAAAGAGGATCCAAGGCCTGCCCAGGCATATAGAACACTGTCTATAATGGTGTCATCTTTGAGAAATGCCACCAAGAGGGCTACGGTAGCAATAATAACAACACCCAGTCTTGAAATACGGACGAGTTCTAGAGGCGAAGCTGTGGGGCGAAACAGTTTTTTGTAAAGATCTTCGCTGAAAGCTGAAGCCGCAACGAGTAATTGAGAGTCCATTGTCGATAGGTTTGCTGCGAGTATTCCACAGAAAATGAAACCTGCAACCAAAGGATGAAAAAGAATTTTTACCATTTCGATAAATACAAGCTGGGGATTTTCAAGATTGTAATTGAAAAACGCAGCCCCTACAATACCTACGGCTATGGAGGCACTTAGAGCAAGGATTTGCCAGGTCATTCCAACATATTTTGATTTCTTTAAATCGGCGCTGTTTTTGATCCCCATGAATTTCGTGATGATGTGAGGTTGTCCGTAATAACCAAGTCCCCAGGATGCAGCGAGGAATATAACGGTGATTAAGGAGGTTTCAGAGGCATCTCCGAAAAAGCTGAGGTAGCCGATCTTGTTCGAGGCAACAGTTTGTATCGCATTCCATCCATCTTCCATCGAGAGGTAGGCGACAATCGGAATCAGGACAATCACGCCAAGCAAGAAGATGGATTGAAAGAGGTCGGTCCAGGCAATTGTAATAAATCCGCCGCCGAATGTATACGCCACAACAACGCCAAGGGAAAATGCTAAACCATAATAATAATCGATTGCAAACACAGATTCCAGGAGCATTCCCATCGCCATGAGGGCAGCCGAGAGATAGTGCGTCAGAAAGAATATGAGGATAGTCGCCGTTAGAATACGGAGAATTCCTGATGTGTCTTTAAATCGGTTTTCAAAGAAGGATGAAAGGGTGAAAGCATTATATTTTTCTGTGTCGGTTCTTAGTTTTATTGAAACAAATTGCCAGTTTAGAAACATTCCGAAGATAAGTCCGAAAGCTATCCAGCTTCCATAAAGTCCGTCAAGGTATATGGCCATGGGGAGTCCCATGAAAATCCAGGCGCTCATATCGCTTGCGTGTGCAGAAAGTGCCGTCAGCCAGAAATTGAGTGACCGATTCCCCACAATAAAGGAGGCATTCGAATTTTGTTTTCGATGGGAGATAACCCCAATGACTAATAGGATACAAAAGTAACAAACAAATGCAACTAAATACTGTGTGATCATAATGGGAATAGGTCTCCTTAATAATCCCACTATTTTACTCGAAACAATCATCTATGACTAGGAAAATGTGTAAATTTCGCTAATGCCACGAAGAAACGAAGGAAGCGCAGGACACGCGAAGATAAGAAAAGAAATGAGTAAATTTATTAATATCTCTTTTCTTATCTTCGCGTGTCCTTCGCTTCCTTCGTTTCTTCGTGGCAGTTAATTCAAATTAAAATTATATATTATGAGAGGAGCAGTTTTATGACGAAGCCTATAAAAAATGAAATACTTGGAATCGGAGCCCCCATACTGGACCATATCTTGTATGTTTCCGACGAGTATTTAGCAAAAATTCCCGGTCAGAAATCGGGAATGGAGTTGGTTTCTTATGAAGAAATGCTAAAAATTATCGAAGAAAGTGGACATGTTCCCGAGCAGGTTGCAGGGGGGAGTTGTGCCAATGCGATTAAGGGGCTTGCCGCATTGGGGCACGCTTGTGGAGTCACAGGAAAAATCGGTCAAGACGCTATTGGAGAGATTGTTAAGGAGCATATGCAGGATCTCCATATTAATACTTATTATAGATTCAGTACGAAGCCCACGGCGCATGTGGCATGTTTGATTACGCCGGATGGACAGAGGACTCTCCGTGCTTACATGGGGGCTTCCAGCGAAATGACGCCGGAGGATCTCGACCCAGCCCTTTTTGCAGGATTAAAATTGGTGCATCTTGAGGGATATTCGTTATTATGTCCTGGGGTGACCCAAAGAGGAATGGAGTTGGCAAAAAAGGCCGGAGCTAAAATATCGTTTGATTTAGGGAGTTTTGAAGTTGTTGAGAACTTTAGAGAGACAATTTTGCGTCTTTTAGAAGAATATGTGGATATTGTTTTTGCAAATAAGGATGAAATTCATGCTTTGATTCAGAATGGTCCTGAGGAGGGGTGTCGAAAATTGAGTGAGCGTTGCGATATTGCTGTGGTGATGCTTGGGAATCAGGGATGCCTCGTGGGACATCGGGGTCAAATTGAGTCTTGTCACGCCCTTCCCTTCAAGCCTCGCGATACAACAGGTGCCGGTGATTTATTTGCTAGTGGCTTTCTACATGGTTACCTACTGGGGCGACCTCTGCAGGAGTGTGCCAGGTATGGCACAATAACCGGAGGAACCGTGATTCAATTTGTGGGAGCCGAAATCCCCCAGGACATGTGGCCCAAAGTTAAGTCACTCATAAGCTAAATAAAAATGGCGTAAAAAATCACTTTTATATGTCATTTCACCCCAAATTCACTATATCTATGCCGATTGCAAATGCGAGGTTTTTTAGAGGCTGCTCAACTTTCCAAAGATTGGATCTCTAAAATGCAAGCTCGCGCATTAAATCGCCTTGACTAAACCGCTTCTTCCCTATTGCAATCGATTTTGATTTTTCTGTATAAAAGTAGCTATGTTTAATGAACCTCAGATAGGGCACATCTTACGAAAGTACAATCCTGCCGAATGGGCTGGAACGGAAACGGCTGTTGCCGATTTAATTCTGCAGCTAAAACCTAATTATGATTCTAAAATATATTGTCCCCGTCTGGAAATCGACCAAAAAGAAGGGCCTTTCGAAGAATTGGGCATCTCTGTGGATCCTTTTAACGCTTTTCTTCCCATTATCGGCTTAGATGCCGATAGAAGAGAGCAACTGACACAAATCGGCGGCAATTTGATGTCGTTCGATTTAATGAAAAAGCTATGGCAACAGAAAAATCTTAGCATCATCCATATGCACACTTTGGGGCTACTCGGAGGAATAGGAAGGACGATTGCAAAGCGCAAGGGAATCCCCCTTGTTGTGTCATTGCATGGCGGTGTGATCGATATCCCCAAAGATTTCATCAATGAATATAAGAAAAAGGTAAAAGGCAGCCTTTCTTATGCCAGAATTTTTTCAACTTTCTTGAAATCCAATAAAGTTCTCGAGGAAGCAGACGCCATTATAACCTTCAATAAAAGGGAACAAGCGCTTCTCTTAGAGAAATATCCTCATCAAAAAATTGTTCACATCCCTCACGGCATTGAAACGGAAATATATCGAAAAGACTATCGTGAACTTGCCTACGAAAAATATCCCTGGTTGAAAGAAAAAACGTTCTGTTTAGTTGTTGGACGCATCGATAGTGTAAAAAATCAAGGCTGGCTGATGGAGCGTCTTCCGGCTCTATTGGAGAAAATTCCGAATTTAGTCGTCGGCTTATTGGGTCCCGTAACCGATTTTCACTATAACATCAGTTTAAAGAAAAAGATTATCGATATGGGATTGAGTGAAAAGGTCTATTTTCTTGGAGCACTTCCTCCGAAGGATCCCTTGTTGATAGGCCTTTATCAGATCGCGGCGTTTACCGCATTGCCCTCGTTTGCAGAGCCATTTGGTTTAGTCATCTTGGAGTCGTGGGCATCTAACACGCCTGTTTTGGCTAGTGCTGTATCGGGTCCGATCGATATTATTCAGAATCGGGAGACAGGTTGGCTCTTCGATCTGGGGAATCCAAAGACATTTCACGATGCTGTTTTGGAGGTTGTGGGGAACCCCCAGCTGAAAAGAAAAATTGTGGAGCAAAGTCAAAATGTCCTGGATAGTCATTATGACCTGAAAATCATGGGAGAAAGAACCCGCCGTGTCTATACCGAAGTGAGCGCAAAATTAAATATGTAATCCGGAATTTTGAGCCATTCTCGTTTCTACGGCATAAATTAATTCAAGACGTTTCCCTTCTTCGAAAACGTTCTCTGAACTTGCATAGATGATTTTTTCTTGTAAATTTTTACCGTATTCTAAAAGTGTATTTTTAAAACCCTTATTAATGAGTTGTTGGTAGCCGATATCAGTAGACCGAACACCGTCATCTTCCGGGGCAATGTAGTCTACCGGTTCGAGGCAAATGAGCAAGTCATAAGTTTTGAGCCACTCGGCAGCTTGCCCAATGGCGGCTTTTGTAATGGGCTGCTCAGGGTTGACAGCATGAAAATAAACGAATGTGTCAAGTACGCTGCGGTCGCAAATGGCTAGTTCGTACCCTTGAGCTTCAGCTTCAAGTTCATTCAAAAATTGCGTATGAAAATTCCATAGGCAGGTGCCTACATTGGCGTCTGCATTGATGGGAAAAGGGCAATTTTCCCTGACGCTTTCATGAATAAGTTTAACATTTAAACCATTCATTTTAAAGTGCGCAGCAAGAATATAAGCCAGTGAAGTTTTTCCGGCGCTGTGAACGCCCATAATCGCAATTTTTTTCATTTTTTTACCCTCTCAAAACACCGTAATTTATTATAGTCGTCTATTTTCTGGAAAGGAAATAAATTAAGAAAAACTATCATATGGCACATTTAAAAAAAGAAATTTATGGTATGTATTGAGAAATACATCAAATAGCGAGTAATATGCTTAATTTTTTAAAATCTCGTAAATTTCTTACGTGGCTTGATAGTCTATATCATTTGATATTCTATATTGCTAAATCCTTTTTTACCGATGATTGCTATTCAAAAGCTTCGGCTCTTGCCTTTTATTCAATACTTTCAATTGTTCCTCTCTTAGCAGTCATTTTCGGAATAGCCCAAGGTTTTGGATTTGAAAAGGCATTAGAGGTAGAATTTTCAGAAAATTTTGTTCAACAACCGGAAATTTACGATAGACTCATTCAATATACCCATTCGTGGCTTCAAAATATAAAAGGGGGTGTGATAGCAGGGGTGGGCACTTGTTTTCTACTTTGGTCCGTAATAAGCCTATTGAATAGTATTGAAAATTCTTTAAATGAAATTTGGCAGATTAAAAAAGGGCGCTCGTATGTTCATAAACTTAGAGATTATTTAACGATTCTTTTTGTTGTTCCTTTATTTTTTGTAACTGCTAGTAGCATCAATATATATTTTACAGTTGAGATAAAAGAAACAACGGATAGCTATACAATTTTTAAAACTATCAGTCCTTACATATTATTCATATTAAAATTTTTTCCATTGGTTTTAATATGGACTCTCTTCACTTTCATTTATGCTTTTATACCTAATACCAAGGTGAATATTCGTGATGCAGCCATCGGTGGTATAATTGCAGGATCCACGTTTCAAATTTGGCAATGGTTTTATATAAACTTTCAAGTCAGGCTTTCTGACTATGGAGTCATTTATGGAAGTTTGGCAGCCCTCCCATTATTTTTAATTTGGCTGCTTTTTAGCTGGTTAATTTTATTAATGGGAGCAGAGATAGCAGCAAAAATTAGAGAGGGTCTTATCTTTCTAAGGCATAAGCAGGGTCATTTGACTACAAAGAATGCTGGTTTATTAGTAGTGTATCTTTGCATAAGGGCTTTCACAGAAGGGGAAACTCCGCCTACAAGTGAGAAATTAAAAGAAAAAATTGGAATTTCCACCAAGGATCTTCAGATAATCTTAGATACGCTTTCCAAAAACCGCATTATCTCAGAAATATCGATTGAGAATAAGAATAATGGATACCAGCCCGCTCGACCTATTGAGGATATCAATATCCAAATGATATGCGATGCAATAGAACAAATTCATGAGATCCCTGCATTTGCAATCGAGAATGAAAAACTTGAAAAAATAGAAAGACTGATGAGTAAAAAAAAGAAAAAAATCAACACCCAAGAATAATTAATTCTTTATAAAAGCATTTTAAATGCATCGGTAAAGTGGAATAATATGTCCGTTGCGATCATGCAATAGGAGGTTTTTTCCGCAGCAGCATGCTCTCCGGCTAACCCATGAAGAAAAACCCCTAGCGAAGCGGCATGTTGGGGGTCTAATCCTTGCGCTAATAGCGCCGCAATTAATCCTGTAAGCACATCCCCGCTCCCGGCGGTCGCCATTCCCGGATCACCGCAAGGGTTAACCAGGATCGGATCGTTTCCGTGAATAATAAAAGTAGGCCCGCCTTTTAAAACGAGAGTGATATGATGCGCTTTTGCATAATCCTGGCAGGTTTTTAAAAATTCCTTCGTCGCAGGTAAGGGAGCGGATAATTTTAGCAATCGAATTAACTCGCCTGTATGAGGCGTTAAAATCGCATTTCTCGGAGGAGCTAATTTTTCTTCGGCAATGATATTTAAAGCATCGGCGTCGATGATGCATGGACGTCTCAGTTTGGGAAGAACGGCAGTGATCAATTCAGCGGCTTCAGGTGTACGGCCGAGTCCCGGCCCGATAAAACAAGCAGAGGCGCTATTCAGTAATTCGATCACTTTGTCGTAATCTCCAAGATCATAAGCGACTTTGATGATTTCGAAGGGACTTGAAGTGAGCTCATTTTCCATTCCTTTGGGATGAAGTAATTTGGTGATGCCTGCTCCTCCGCGAAGGGAAGCTAGACTAGACATTATGGGTGCGCCCGGCATTCCCGGTGAGCCTGCAAGGCCTACAACTAATCCCGCTTGGTACTTGTGTCGGTTGTTGATGATTTTTGGAAGCAATGGCTTCATGATCTCGCTAGAGAGCATGATCATTTGTGGACTAAAGGAATCGACGAACTTTTCAGGAAGGCCGAAATTGACATATTGAAGTTTTCCGACATGGTTCCATCCGTCTTGAAGAAAAAAACCTAGTTTGGGTAGCCCTAGAAAAAGGGTTTCGGTAGCTTGAATGGCAGGACCTTCCGCGACTCCTGTGTTGCCATTCAATCCTGAGGGAATATCTAGGGCTAATATCGGCAAACCGGATTGGTTAGCCCTTTTAATTACAGAGGCATAAGGTTCTTTGGCGATGCCGTGGAAGCCGGTACCAAAAATTCCATCGACGATGACTCCTTCTTTCGGAAAGACGATTTCATTCACGCTATTGATTTGTTGGACGATACCACCTTTGCTGACAAAAATTGAATAGTTCTTTTGCGTTAACGAGGAGCATTCTTTAAGTTCATCGATTTGAAAGGCAAAAACTTGGTAATTGCGACGCAGAAGATATTTCCCGGCGACGTAGGCATCTCCGGCATTATTTCCTCTACCGCAAAGTAGAATGATATGCTTAGTCAATTTCTTTTTTTCGCAGAAAAAATGAATAGCGTCAGCAGCCCCCTTACCCGCCTCTTCCATGAAGGCCTCTTCCGAAGAACCATCTTCATATGCCAGAGACTCAATCTGAGCCATTTCTTTTGATGTTACTACTTTCATATTACCTCAAAAATTTTATGGTAAATACCAATAACCAAAGAGAAGATTATCTTGTCTTGGCTTCAAGTTTTTTAGTCGTTCGTTTGGCTTCCAATCTTCCGAAAGGAAAAAAGCCGTTGCAAATATCGTCGATGCCATTGTTTCGTGAATGGTAAATTCGCATTGTGTTGTATTTCTCGTGGGATGGCAGCTCCATCTTCTAAATACAGGGATATCCCTGTTGCCTTCTTTTAAGAATTTATAGGGATCTTTATTTGGTTGAGGAGAATCCCAAGCTATTTTTTTTAAGTCATAAAAAATGCCGCCTGCAAGTCCGTAAATAGTGATTCCGGGAACAGGATCCATGATTCCATCATCTTCACTGACGGCATGTTGGATCCATATGGGATAAACATAACCCATACCTGTTGTCCATGACATTCCCATGGGATTGTTTCCTAACATATAATCCAAGTTCACCAATGCTGCGTCTTTGTATTTCTTGTTATGGGTGATTTGGTAGGCCAGAAGAAGACATCGCGATTGATTCGTCATGACTGTCGATCCCCACGCCATCCAGTAATCCTGTGCTAGGGGCCACGTTTGTCTATAGGGCTGATCCGCTATCGATTTAAGAAGATCGTCTGCAGGATCGGTGTAGTTTTTTTTCCATTTCTGAACGTCAGATTTGGGAAGATAAGGCGCTACTTCTTCTGAAAACATAGGAAAGTAGAGCCATGCGGAGTAATCTCTAAGAGTGTTGGGCCAAATATACGGCTTATTCACTTTTTCCAATAGTTTAGGAACATCTTTCAGAAAATTTGGATCCTTCGTGAGAATGAACATACGGAGATTGGCAGAAACGAGAAATGGGTAGCTGTAGCTATCTTTTTCTTCCCACTGCATTGTATATTTTTCACCATGACCTCGATCTTTTGCAGCATGTATAACGGTCTTTCCTAAAGAATTTTGGGGGTCTATTCCAAAGTTATAAGTTCGAAAGGCTAAGTCCTTATATTCATCGGATAATGCCGTATTAAAAGGTTGTACTAAGTGAGCAAATTGAGCTGCGGCCGAGGCAAACAGCAGGGATGCCCACCGTGTTCTTTGTGAGAAGGCATACTTCACTTTTGGATCATCGATGGAAGGATGCGTCCACGTCTCAACAAGGCCTGCAGCGCCATATCGGTAGTCCAAACTTTTTTTCCAAACACGCAGACCATACTCTGCTTCACTCAAGATGTCGGGAATACCATCCCCTGATTCGGGAATGTTCAGTTGTCCATCGGAAAACTTACTAGGAGCAATTTCGTAAGCACCCAAAAGATCAAGCACATCGATATAATGGGCAATATTCCGATCCCAGTCGGCGGCATCGTGCCAGCCTCCGCGGGCATCATTAGTCTTTTTTGTGGTATCAATGGTAGCGCCGATGACATTAAAGTTATCGTAGCCTGAGGGCGTTGCGCCTAGGCCGAAAAGAGGGAGAGCTTCGCTTTCATAAACAGGTTGGGTGTGGCAAAGGATGCGTGGCCATGCTGAATAAGGTTGTTCAATTTTGACGCCGCATCTTTGGTGGTAGAGCCCGCGAGTAGCAATATAAAAGGCTTCTCCGTAAGCATCCTGTGCATGTCTGAAAGCCCAGGAACGACCTACTCCGGGTATAGAGATAAAGAAATCCCCTTCTTCCTTTAAGTCGCTGAGATCCATTTCATAGATCATTTCTCCGGTCATTTTGGTTACAGTTGGATTACTCCCGCGGAGTTTGATCTTTCCGGTATAGACAGGTTGACCCGTAAGAACGGAAATAACGGAAAAAGTCTTTGCTTCTGAACAGTCTAAAGGACCGAATTCCTGAAGGTAACATCCAAGATAAGCGAATTTTTGCGAGCTATTGGGAAGGTAACCGATTTGATTGATTTTGATGGCTCGAGAGACGGTTTTCAACTCATCGTAAAGGAGGGTAACCTTCTTACCATTGTTCAGTTGGAAGGTATAGCTTTGTCCATTTTGCATAGGGGTAGGGAGTTCTAGATAGGAGTAATGGGCATAATGAATGATAGCTTCACCAGGGAGTTCTTCTTTATTCAGTGAAAGTATTGTCCTTGTGACCCTTAGGGGGTGTTGAGGTTTAGAAAAGTTTTTATCTGTTGCACTTGAAATTGTGTAGGTGTCTGCTCGATCAAGTTCGAGTTCTCCTGTTTGAAGCCGAGCTTGTGCGATATATTTGTCGTAGATACCTTCGGAGGTTTTTTTGGAATACCAATCGAGATGGTTGGTTTTTTTACTTTTTTCCCACTTATTGACGAGCTCATAGAATTTTCCTTTAGAAAGTTGGTTGATTGTGTCTAGGACCTCTTGGGTGTTCGTGGTCACTACAATAACCCAGCGATTATTTAGGAGAAGGAGTTGTTCTATTCCTTGATAATCAGGAATATGGATAGGGAAGGCCCCTTCTTTTTCGGGGGGTAGGGGTGCCAAATCTTCTTTAGCGTCAATCGGTAATGCCAGCATGAGCGGGCAGAATAAATAAAGGAGTCTATAGATTTTCATAATGTTCCTGTAAGCCTTGTTGTACTCTAAATTTTAATTTTTAAGGTAATAATCAATTTTGTTCTATTTGCTCATAGGCGAGAAGGGCCTCTTTAAGGGGAGTGCCAAAGGCGAATCCACCGAGTCCGCCATCACTTTTAATAATCCGATGGCACGGAATAATCAGCGGAAAAGGATTGCGTCCGCAGGCATTCCCTACAGCTCGCGCTGCCCGAGGATTCTTTGTTTTAATGGCAAGCTCCTGATAAGTGGCCGTTTTTCCAAACGGGATCTCGCTGAGGGCGGCCAAAATTCTCTTCGTATAAGGAGGAAGCGCATCTAAATCCAGAGGCAGTTGCACTTTGGGTTGTTTGCGTTTAGCATAGTCTTCCATCCAAGAATCGATCAATTTTTCAAGGACGGCATCTTTTTTATTTGAGATGATTTTCCAATCTGTTTTCCCCTGAGATGTCTCTAAAACAATTTTTGTGATCAATCCTTGATCACAATGAAAAATAACGTTGAGCATGATTTGTCTCCTTACAAATGTTCTGCTTTGATTTCCCTTTGCATGAGGGCTTTAACAGCCTCTTTTGGTTTAAGAGTGCCGTTGATTATTAAATGAACACATTCGGTGATCGGCATAGGTATCTGGAGTTGTTGGCTGAGCTGCATTGCAGATACCGCAGTGTAAGCTCCTTCAACTGCCATTCCAATTTGTTTGCGCGCCTCTTCTGGGGATACTCCCTGAGCTAATAGCAATCCGAATTTAAAGTTTCGACTCGTTACCGAGCTGCAAGTCACGCACAAATCTCCCATTCCGGATAGCCCATAGAGGGTTTCCAGCTTGCATCCTTTGGCCATAGAGAGTTTTGCAATCTCATGCAAACCGCGTGTCATCAGTGCAGCCCGACAACTGAGTCCTAGTTCTAGTCCTTCAGCGATGCCGCAGGCAATCGCTATCACGTTTTTTAGGGCTCCTCCATAGGAAACTCCCAACACATCCGGATTCGGATAGACGCGGAAAAAGTCATTGGTGAAAACTTGACACACTTCCTGCATGACATTAGGATCATAAGCTGTTCCGACAACGGATGTTGGAAGTTTTTTAATCACATCCACGGCATAGCTTGGGCCACTGATGCCGCCTATTTGAGGACGGACGCTTTCTCCGAGCACTTCGCAGATAACATCGGAAAGAATATGACCGGTGTTTTGTTCAATTCCCTTCGAAGTTGTGATGATGGGGCATTTCGGGATGCCTACAGCTTTGACTTGTTCGAAGACAGGTCGGATGCCAGCGGAAGTTACCGATTCAACAAGCATGTCTATTCCGCTCAGAACCTCTTTAAGATCAGTTGTGAAGCGCAAGTTTCCCTTAGCTACAGACCCTGGAAGCATGGGGTGTTCACCTGTTTCGTTCAGTTTCTTTACAAGATCAGGGAAGATAGTCCATGAAATGACTTCGTATCCTTTCGAAGCAAGTAGAGCTGTTAGCGCAAATCCCCAGGCGCCTGCTCCGAGGTATCCTATTTTCATAAACGTTCTCCTTTTAGTCGATGTATGGATTTTGGGGTAATTCTTTTCCTTTCCACTTCTTTATCAATTCAGGAGTGGGATAATAAAACGCTTGATCGAGCTCAAACGGTCTTTCTGAAGGGGTAATGCCGGTAATTTTTTTGAATTGTAACCGATCTCTATGCTGCAGCGCAGCACGTACAGCTTCAGGGTTGTCGGCACCTTTGTCATTTTTCAGAGGAGCGAAGCAAACTTCACGGGGATATAATAAAGCTTTTATAGACCATGCTAGAGGAAGAATATCAAAAATGAATTTTTCAAATTTCCACGCATTTGGAGTTTGCGATTTGGTTATAACTCCGTCTTTATTGAGATAGTCAACTTTCTTATGTGCTAGATGAAGGGGGAGTGGCTCGTTTGCGTGTTTGTGAATAAAGTCCATTGAGAAACTAAACAGGCTTAGATTTGCTGCAATGTGTTTGAGGTTTCCTTGAGAATCCGTAGCGATTCTTTCGGCTTCGGGTAATTCGCTGTATTCGATAACTCTTACTTTGTCTTCTTGTTCGATAATGATGCCGACATTTTCTGTAGGGTCTTGACGCGAGGTGCATTTGATTACGATATCAACACCTTCGCTATGATGAAATCCAGCAAGCTCTTCATCAAAAGGATCCGCTAACAAGTTGTCTATGAGCACGAAATTAAGATAGCGCACCCCCTTTGCATACCATTTTTTCCAGATGCCGCTTTTCACAAAATGTTGAAGGGCTGTTCCGTTTCCATCAGGACCGACGGCGAGGTGGTCGATGCGATCGAGGAATAAATTTCCTTCAGGATCAAGAAAGGGCAGCATGTCTTGGCAGAAAAAATCGATTTGAGCTCTATCTAAACCAAAGAAATTGTGTAATTCAAAGAAATCAATGGTTTGTTGATGATTTAGGGGAGATGTCATCAATGCTATGGAAAGGCTTCTGTTGCATTGTTTTCCGGCGGCAAGGGTCTTTTCGGCAAGAAGTTGGAAGATTGATTTTTCTTTGATCACCGATATCGGAAAAATACCTTTGGGTCCATCAAAATTCAGACGAGTTCCCATCCCTCCCGCCACAATAAGACAACCTACTTTGCCTTCTTGAATGATTTTCTTTCCGGCAAGGACGAGTTCCGGATTTCCCGAATAGGTAATCTTATCAAAAGGATCAAGAAATCGTGGTGTATGGTGAGGGTGCTTCAGTAGCATTTGTTGCTGCATGCGAAAGGTCGGAATATTAATGGCCTGAATTTGTTCAATTAGCCTTTTTTGTTGCTCAGTGTCACCCTTTTCAAAGTAATTGAAAATATGCTGCTGACTTATCGAATGAAGCTTTTCAAGTGAGCCTTCTTTTTCCATCTTCCTTCAGTACCTTGAGCAACTTGTTATAGACTTCATCGACTTCGATTCTTTTCATACATCTAAAATCGATAGGACAGACGCGTTTATAGCATGGGGAGCATTCGACATGTTTGTGTATCACCTCTCCATGTGGAGACGGCCCAGTTTTTACTTCGTTTGTTGATCCGAAAAGAGCAAGCAACGGGGTATTTAAAGCTGCAGCTATATGCATTGGACCGCTGTCATTGGTGAGAAATGCTGAGCAGCAATTAATCAGCGCCATGAGCTCGCGAAGAGAGGTTTTTCCGGCTAAATTATAGACTCCTTCATTAAAGTGACTGCAAATATTCGTCACCAAAGGAGCTCCGGCATTATCGCCAAAATAGATGATCCTAACATTTTTATCTTCGATAAGACGTCTGGTAAGCTCTTCGAAGCGATCGGGGAGCCAGCATTTTGCCGATCCGTAGGCAGCGCCGGGATTGATTCCGATGAGGGTGTGTCTAGCGATGTCGATGTCTAGCCTTTGAAGGAGTTCTTGGGCTTCTTGAATTTCTTTAGGGGCTAAGTATAGCTTGGGTACGGTATCCGATTTTGGCAGTCCTAAGGGATCGAGTAGCATTTTATAAGTCTGAACAAGGTGTTGTGTTTCGAGATTTTTTGGAAACGGGACAGCTTTATTGAGCAGGATGCTTCGTAAATTGGCGGCATAACCGATTCGATTTTTAACGTTGCCTCTCCAGAACCACCAAGCGGATGATAGAGAATTGGTGAGCAGGACTCCGAGATCGTAACTCCCTTTACGGAGGTCTTCGACAATTTCGAAATGTTTATCGCGATGGATCCAGCCGCTGGGGCGTTTATAGGAGAAAACTTCGTCGATATGGGGATCGTAACTGAGCAGGGGTGCCACATTTGATTGGCACATCGCTGTGATTGTGGCGCCTGGGAAATAGTTATGAAGGTCGGCTAATACAGGGGTAGCCATGACCACATCGCCCAACCAGTTAGGCATTCTTACGATAATATTTTTCGGCGCTTGCTTCGGCCAAATTTCCATTTTAAATTCCTTTCTAATATGAATACCCATTATACCTAATATAATCGATTGGAGCAAAGTTTAAAGTTTCTTGCTATTTTGGTGGGAGATAGTTATCTTCAAGCTTCAAAGGTCGTGGAGATTGGTGTGGAAAAAGAGCTACAAACCGAAGATCATTTAGAATCCAAAGGGTCAGATGAGGAAATTCGTCGCCTCAAGAAAATGGTCCTAACCTTCAAAAAGAAATACCAACGCGCTCTCCAAGATATCACAAAGCAAGACCAAACTCTCCCTCATGATGCCGCGGATATCGTAAAAAAATGCCAAGAACTCGAAGAAGAATGCAACGCCCTCGTCGATCAACAGCTCACTCTAAAAGAGATCATTACCAAAAATAAACACGAAATCGCTTCCATAAAAGAAGAAAATGCCGCTTTGCAGGAACAGCAAGAAATTCTCAAAAATTTCCTAGCCGAAAAAGTCAGTGAAAAAGCTCCCGAACCCCAAGAAAATCACCAACAACTCATCGATACCCTCCAATCACAACTAGCCGAAAAAGACTCAAATCTCCGCCAAGCCCAACAACATCTCGCAAAAAAAATGAAGGAAATTCTCGATCTAAAAGAAACAAATTCCAAGATACAAGAAGCCCTGAAAAGCTATATAGGGCAAATAAATAAAGAAAATACCGAATCCATCGCCCGGGAAAAAGATCTTAGAGAGGAAATCAGCCAGTGGGAAAATAAATATCGCGAATTGCACCATCAATGGCAAGATGCTATGGATAATATCCAAGGTCTCAAAAAGGTCGAAGAAAAACATTTGAAAATGCAAGACTATCTCAAAAATTTAGGCAACATCATCGAGGGGGCTCCCCCAACTCCAAAAAAATCTTCTAAAATGAACACCGAGGATGCATTAGACCTTTTTAATACCGACACCTACAAACAAAAAGACGCAAAAGATGATAATTCTCGGGATTGACCCTGGCACAAGAGTGAGCGGTTATGGTATAATCGAAGTCCGAGGTTCCACCTATATCCCCCTGGATTATGGGTGCATACGCCCTCCGACGGACTATGAACTTTTCGACAGATATTATGCTTTATTTGAGAGCGTGGAACGTCTAATAGAAAAACATAAGCCTGATGCGGTCGTTGTTGAAACTCAGTATGTAAATAAAAATGTGCAAAGCGCGTTTAAAGTAGGGATGGCGCGAGGCTCGGTTATAATTGCCGCAAGAAAAAATGGTTTAGATATTTTTGAATACTCTCCCAGCACAGCAAAAAAAGCTGTTGTAGGGAACGGCAATGCCAGTAAGCCACAGGTCCAAGGAATGGTGCAAAGGTTACTATCTCTATCCTTACCGCCGCCGGAAGATGCCGCCGATGCTTTACAATTAGCAATTTGTCACGCACAAAGGTGTAATAATTATGTTTCATTACGTTAAAGGTAAATTAACTGCGGCAACTCCAAGCTATGTGACTGTAGAAGCTGGTGGTATCGGATACAAAATCATCATTCCCGTAAGTCTATTTTCTCATCTTCCTGCTATCGGGACCGATGTATTTCTCCATACTTCGTTAGTCATCCGAGATGACTCTCAAACACTGTATGGATTCCTTTCTGCCAAAGAAAGAGATTTCTTCGAAGAAATAGTAAATAATGTGAACGGGTTCGGTCCAAAAATAACTTTGAGCCTCATTGGACACCTTTCTATTGATGAGCTTTCCGTAGCGATAACGAATAATGACATCGATTCGATTTGCAGAGTTCCCGGTATAGGAAAAAAGACGGCGCAACGCTTGGTTATCGAAATGCGCGATAAGATTCAGAAGGGCATGGGAGGGCATATTCCTTCGGAGTTCGTGATCGAAATGGGATCTTCCCCAAAGACGCAAATGATCAGCGATGCAATCAACGCGTTGATTAATTTGGGATATAACGGTGCTGTGGCCCAGAAGGCTATCAGAAAAACCATTCACGAAGCACCTGAAACTATAGATCTCCCTGGACTGATTACATATGCTCTCAAGAATATTTAAAGGGATCATCGTATTTCTTGTGGCTTATCTTTTGCTAGGCTACTTGTATATCTATTGGACCGGCGATTTTAGTGAAGAAAATGTCGTTCAAGAGGGACCTAGAATAGAACTTTCTTCGGCAAGCGTCGATATCATTCCCATATTATCCCAACCTTATCACTATTTAAATAAGGGAAACCAAACTTATGCTTTCATCAGCAGCGATGGAAAGTATGTTCTCAAGTTATTTAAGAAGCACACATTAAAGCGCACACCATTTACAAATATTATTCCCGCGGTATTTCCCTGGAAAGCGTTGATGCAGCGTTCTGATAAGGAAGAAATAGAGAAGCGAGATCGTCTATTTGTAGGGTATCGCCTCGCTTATGATATGGATAGGGATAATACCGGGTTAGTCTATCTTAGCTTTGGACATTCTTCATTAAAACTTCCGAATATTACGATCATCGATAATTTGGATATGACTCATGTTTTGGATCTAAATGTTGTTCCATTTGTCATACAATTGAAGGCAAAAATCACCCGTCAAGTACTCAAGGACTATCTAGATAGAGGGGATAGTGTTGGATTGAATGAAAAAATCGATCAGCTTTATGCTCTTTATATTTCTGAATATAAAAAGGGAATCGTCGATAATGACCACAATGTTTTGGACAACACAGGTTTTGTGGATGGCCGTGCAATTCGTCTCGATGTTGGCAAATTAGTCTATGATGAGAGTTACAAAAATCCTGAAGTCTACCAAAAAGACCTCGACAAAATCAAAAAAAGACTCCACCGATTGATACCTAGCATTTAGAGAATAGCTTGTATTACGCATCTTTTTCTTGACGTTGCAAATGCCGCAATAGAATCAGTCGCTCTTCGCGATGCGCTCCGAGCTCTATGTTAACACTTGATCCACCTCGGGTTCCGATGCGCAATGCCATCAACTTAAAGAATAGTTTATCATTTCATGAGGGCTGAAAGCCAGCCTTTTGATAGCCCAGGCAGAGCGAAGCGAAGGCCTGGGTGACGTCGATAAAAAAATCAGAGCCCTGCAAGGGCGACTCATTCCGGTGAAATGATGTCTATGCAAAAATGGATGAGTCGCCCTTGCAGGGCTTTTTCATTTTTTTCACCTTGCACCCAGGCCTTCGCTTTGCTCTGCCTGGGCTGTCACGAGCCTGGCTTTCAGCCCTCATGAAATGATAAACTATTCTTTAAGTTGATGACATTGTCCGATGCGTCACCCGGGGTGGATTAAGTGTTAACATAGAGCTCGGAGCGCATCGCGAAGAGCGACTGATTCTATTGCAACATTTGTGAGATTACCTTACGTGAGTTCACGTGTGTATAAAGCGTCTTAGATGAGCGTATTCTACTTCTAAATGGCTTCTAACATCATCTTCATAGGTGGGCCAGAGGAGGCTTGCGGTTTCTAACTTCAAGTAAACGGCGTTCATAACCTTAGCGAGCTCTTCCTTATTGATTTTGTATTCTGCAAGAAACCTATTCTGTATTCTGATCACACGATCACACAACTCAGTTCCTTTCTCTATATCCTTTTTCGTGCAAATAAATCTACTTGCTCCGACATTTGGGATGTTCGGCATTCCATTGTAGAGGGCTTCCGAGACGGCCTTTCTATAAAATGCAGTAAACTTAGTATCGCTTAAACCTGAATGATGAAACAGATATTTAAACACTTCAAAATTTTCTTTCGAAACATCCAAGAGGAAATTTTCACAGGCGGGAAAATTAAAATTCACAGAACTCCTCTCTTGGTTCTTCACAGATCGCAATGTTCCATTGGAATCAAACAGGATGTTTTCAGCATTTAAACAAGAGACGGCAAGATTATTATCCAACATCCAACGAATATAATTTGCAATGGGTGTTGCCATTCTTATATCTTCTTCTTCCAATTTGTCTTCGCTTTTCCATGTTAAGTCAGATATCTTTAGATTAAACTTTTCTACTAAAGCATATCGCCCCTTGGGGTCTATAAATTGATAATCCTGAGCCCTTAAGCCCCTGCAACCTCTTTGCGCCCATTCTTTTTTGATTGCCAATAGAGAGCGATTGGTGCTTATCATCATTAATTTGTCGGGATGCTCTAAAATTTCGAAGAAAATTTGCTCATCCGAACCGCCGACCTTTACTCCGATTTGCTTGCCTAGTGTATATTGATCGAGCTTAGTGCCGGGGTGCAAGGTTTGTCGCCATAGAATATGCTTGGGATCACTTTGTTTAAAAATATTGCACTGATTTTCAAGGCACTTTATCTCAAATGAAACGATATCCGTGCCATCAATATAGCTAAAGATAGAGGCCAAAAACTTATGAACAGGCCAGACTCTTTTAAAATTCGAAATCCATTCGATGAGTTTATTAAAATCCTTTTGTTCTACTTCTCCTTCCTTCGCAGCAAGTGGGACTAAGTCGATAGGTAAGGGACCTTGAAACTTCCCTTCAAGCTTAACAATATATTGCAGCCTTGAAAGGGCATCATCTTTTGGTTCTAGAAATGTGAGAGAGGCTGCACTTTTTTCAAGATATTTCATGCAAAGAGCTATTTCGTTTCGAAGAAATTTTTGTTTGCGGAAAAATTTCGTGGCTTCAGTCCATTTTCTAAGGCCTCTTCGCGCTTCATGGTAAAGGGATTCATCAACTTGATTCGAATTTAAACGTAAATAAAGATACTCTTCAAATTTTTGTGCATGTTTTCTGACCGTTAGAAGTTCCTTAGTAAAAATCGCTTCTGTATTATCGAGGGCTTTTCTGAGTTTACTGAACTTTATATCGTCTTTTGAAAAGACCCCCGCAACCTTATAAAACAATGTCCACAATCTCCCCCAACCTGTTGAGCTGCAGTAAATTCGGGATCCTTGAAAATTGGAAATAAGTTCGCTTCGATCAATTTTAGAAGCGGCATGAATTTCAAGCAGGTTATATTTAAGAGTATTTAGATGGCTCATGTGATAAGTTTTTTCATGATTCGCCAGCCCATGAAGGACTGGCGAATAGTATTATTTAGACGGTGGGATATATCTTTCTACACCAAAAACTGATTCCAGAGGATTTGGTTTGGGGGCATAGAGAGTTTCCCCTTCGCGTTTGTAGTCCACAAACATCTTGCTCTGCCAGTAGTATTCTTTCCGCTCTCCGAAGCAATCCTGGCTGCAATCAAACGCGGTAAACGTGTAGTAATAGGCATTGCCATTTCTCAAAGTCGCCAAAGCACCGTTCTGTAAATTGACATATTCTCCGTAGAAACTGGTATAAGTGATGTTAACTTCGAGATCATCGGCAGTAAAAGGAAAATGGCCTAAATAGGGAGAAATATCCGAATTACCGTTAATTCGATTTAATAATCCTTCAACGGTATCCACTAATAACTCTCTGGAAGCCCAGAGGTCACAAGATATAACTTGTGTAGAAAAGTCGAGTCGTATTTTTTCGATCCATTGATCATAAAACACAACCGAATCTTCAAGGTGGATATGTTTATCGTATTTTAGCTCAACTCCGTAATGAAGTATGACCTGAGAGATATCATAAGGGTCGATTTTCTGAACTAGGTGTCTTTGACATCCAGCTAGTGTAACGAGTAAGATCAAGAAGGATAAGTAGCGCATTCTTAAATTTCCTGTAATATAGGTAACTCAAATCTTATTTTTTTATCGTTTATTTTGGAAGGAAAACCTTCATCTTTTTGAATAATCTTTGTACCAATCGACAAAACGGGGGATTCCTTCCTCTAAAGATGTCGTAGGAATATAACCCAATTTCGCTGCGCTGTGCTCGATATCCGCAAAAGTTTTAACGACATCGCCAGGCTGCATGGGTCCTAAATGATAATGAGCCTTTTTCCCGACAGCTTTTTCGATAATATTAACAAATTTGATAAGTTCAACAGGTTGGTTGTTTCCTAGATTGAAAATTTCGCACCCTGATTCCAAATCAATTGCTGCCATTACTCCCTGGACGATATCGTCTATATAAGTAAAATCCCGGCTCATTTTCCCCTGATTAAAAAGTTCTATGGGCTTTTCGGCTAAAAGTGCTTCAGTAAATGAATAATAGGCCATATCGGGTCTTCCCCATGGACCATATACTGTAAAGAACCGCAATCCTGTTACCGGAATTTGATATAAATGATGATATGTATATGCCATGAGCTCATTGCTTTTTTTTGTCACACCATACAGACTCGCCTGCATATCTGTTGGATCTTTCTCTGAAAAAGGAACTTTGGTGTTATTTCCATAAACTGAGGAAGAAGAAGCATAAGTTAACTTAAGATTATATTTTTTGCATGCTTCAAGTATATTCAAAAACCCGTCGATATTGGTTTTAGTATATGCCTGGGGGTTAACCAAGGAATAACGCACCCCTGCTTGCGCCGCCAAATGGGCAATGTGGGTGATTTTGTGAGTTTCCATGACACGATGGAGAGATGCAGTATCGTTAATATCGGCTTCGATGACCTGAATGCCTGCTTTTTTAAGTTCCAGTTCGCGATCTCTTTTAAGTTGAGGAGTATAATAGTCATTGAAATTATCGTACCCGATGACGCTGTCGCCACGCGCGTACAGTTTTTGGGATAGATGGTATCCGACAAAACCCGCTGCACCTGTAATTAAGATCTTCTTGCTCATTTGGATGATATTTTGATATAAACTAAGAATAAAATCTATGAATAAATTGCCTGTAATCGCCGCCTTTGACTTTGATGGAACCATCACTTATCGAGACAGTTTGCTTCCTTTTTTGTTTTATACCCACGGATATCTAAAATCCCTTTGGAATTTTTTTCTTTGTTCCCCCACTCTACTAGCCTACGTCGTGGGTTTAAGTTCTAGACAGCAAACGAAGGAAAGAATTCTTCAACAATTCTATAAAGGTCTTACTTTAAGTGAGTTGCAAAAATGGAGCAAAGAATACGCAGAAAATGGAATCAAGGTGAAGCCTGAAGCGATTGAGCGCATTCACTGGCATCAAAATCAAGGTCACAGGTGTGTATTAGTGAGCGCCTCGATTGACGTCTATCTTGAGCCATGGGCAAAAAGGATGGGATTTTCCGATGTCCTATGTTCGCGGATAGAAGTAGATGCGAATCAAAAGCTCACAGGCAAACTTCAAGGATTAAATTGTCGAGCGCAAGAAAAGGTTAATCGATTGAACCAGCTTCTAGGACCTAAAGCGGATTATATCCTTTATGCATACGGTGATAGCAAGGGGGATAAAGAAATGCTTGATTATGCAGATTATCCGTTTTATCGCCGGTTTGGGTAATAGACATCCTAGACACAAAGAACAGGATAAGCAGGATCGCAAGCGGTAGGATAAAAAAAGGATAAGAAAAAAGAATAAGAAATTAAAAAAATAATTTTTTCTTTCTTATCTTTTTATTTCTTATCCTTTTTTTATCCTGCGCTTGCGATCCTGCTTATCCTGTTATTTGTGTCTATGATGTCTATGCATCCAACAACCCCTTGACAACTAGGTAACTTCTTGAGTATAAGTATCTCCTTCGCGGAATGCTAAAGGTGAAAAGATGAAGGGTATTGTATTGGCTGGTGGAAGCGGAACTCGCTTGCATCCATTGACGCTCGGGGTTTCAAAGCAATTGTTGCCGGTATACAATAAACCGATGATCTATTATCCCATTTCCGTTTTGATGATGGCCGGAATCCAAGATATTCTAATTATCACAACCCCTGCAGAACAATATTTGTTTCAGCGCCTCTTGGGCGATGGCTCAAATTATGGTGTGAGATTCTCTTACGAAATACAAGAACATCCCAACGGTTTAGCAGAAGCTTTCATTATCGGTGATAAATTTATCGGCCAAGATTCTGTCTGCCTAATTCTTGGTGACAATATTTTTTATGGTAACCACTTAGGTCCGTTGCTTGAAAATGCACGCTCCAGAAAAGTCGGTGCCACTCTTTTTGGCTACGAAGTGAAAGTTCCCAATAGTTATGGAGTCGCCGAAATCGACAATAACGG
This sequence comes from Waddliaceae bacterium, assembly GCA_963822595.1. Lineage (GTDB taxonomy): Bacteria > Chlamydiota > Chlamydiia > Chlamydiales > Waddliaceae > CAVRUH01. Next base: position 1,120,066 of record CAWGIG010000001.1, read on the forward strand.
AAAAGTTTTGTCCATCGAAGAGAAACCAAAACATCCTAAATCTAATATTGCGGTCACAGGCCTCTATTTCTATGACAATCAAGTGGTGCAAATAGCGAAAAGCTTGAAGCCGTCAGCAAGAGGCGAGCTAGAAATCACCGATGTCAACAGCGAGTACCTCAAAAGAGATCAAGTTTATCTCAATGTTATGGGTCGCGGTTTCGCCTGGTTGGATGCTGGAACCTACGAAAGTCTCATGCAAGCGGGACAATTTGTGCAGGTGATCGAAGAGAGGCAGGGTCTTTATATTGCTGCCCTTGAAGAGATTGCCTATCGCCAGAAATTTATTACAAGCGAACAGCTCATGCAACTTGGAAATAAATTAGGAAAAAGCGCCTACGGACAATATCTTAGAAATATTGCAGAAAGAGAATTGTGCTATGTCTAAAGTAAAGAATATTCTCGTCACGGGTGGTGCCGGTTTTATTGGTTCAGCTTTCATTCGGTACGTGTTAAGTCAAGTCCCCAATTTTGATGGAAAAATCCTCAATTACGATGTGTTAACCTATGCGGGGAATTTAGAAAATTTAAAAGAAATTCAAAACGATCCGCGCTACCTATTCCAAAGAGGGGATATTAGAAATCAAACCCTCGTTGAACACCTCTGTTTTGAACATGAAATCGATACCATCATCCATTTTGCTGCCGAGAGTCATGTGGATAGAAGCATTTTAGGTCCCCAGGCATTTGTAGAGACCAATGTAATGGGGACATTTTCTTTATTGGAAGTTGTTAGGAAAATGCCGCAAATTCATTTTCATCATGTTTCAACAGACGAGGTTTATGGTTGTCTAGGGGAAACGGGGTATTTTACAGAATCTACTGCCTATAAGCCGAACTCTCCTTATTCGGCCTCGAAGGCGGCCTCAGATCATTTTGTGCGGGCTTATGCGGCGACTTATGGGCTTTCGACATGTATTTCCAATTGCAGTAATAATTATGGGCCCTACCATTTTCCGGAAAAACTTGTTCCTTTGATGATTTTGAACTGTTTGAATCAAAAACCGCTTCCTATCTATGGCGACGGAAAAAACGTTCGCGATTGGCTGTATGTCGATGATCATGCAAAAGCCCTTTGGATGCTTTTAAACAAAGGAAAAAGGGGCGAGACCTATAATATCGGCGGTGAAAGCGAATGGTCAAACATCGATTTGGTTCATGAGATTATTTCCTTACTTTCAACGACATTAAATCAAGATCCATCCCACTTTACAAAGTTGATCACTTTTGTCAAAGATAGGCCGGGACATGATTTTCGCTATGCTATCGATTGTACAAAAATAAAAACGGAGATCGGTTGGCACCCCGACCACACCTTCACAGAGGGTCTAAAAAAGACAATCACCTGGTACTTAGCAAACAGTACATGGGTTAATAATTCCAATGTATAGTGCCAAGGGCTCAAACGTAATGTCATCAAGTTAAAGAATAGTTTTTCATTTCATGAGGGCTGAAAGCCAGGCTCGTGACAGCCCAGGCAGAGCAAAGCGAAGGCCTGGGTGCAGGGTGAAAAAAGTGAAAAAGCCCTGCAAGGGCGACTCATCCATTCTTGCTTAAATATAATTTCACCGAAATGAGTCGCCCTTCCAGGGCTCTGACTTTTTTTATCGAAGTCAACCCAGGCCTTCGCTTTGCTCTGCCCGGGCTATCAAAAGGCTGGCTTTCAGCCCTCATAAAATGATAAACTATTCTTTAAGTTGATGACATTGGGCATCCGTAACCCTGGGTAGATTCAAAAATATTTTTGCACCTCCGAAAGGCATAGTTTTGCATACAATTATTTCTTTATAGATATTTTAATTTATACCACTATACTTCAACATCTTATAGAATTAATATTAATAACCAATTGAGCAATATTAACGCGGAGGCGCGGAGACGCGGAGACGCGGAGGGGAAGTATAATATTTGGGGCGGTCTTATCTATACTCCTATTCTTCTCCCCGCGTCTCCGCGTCCCCGCGTCTCCGCGTTAATTTTCGTGTATGGGTTTAATTATGAAAGTAAACATGGAGCAATTGGAATGGTTACTCAATAGTAGTCTTAAATGACTAAAACACATCCAGAGCACTGAGGGGCAATCCTTGCTGGTCTTTTTCTGAGAGGAGCGGATTTTCGATGGGCCAGTCGATAGCAAGCTCAGGGTCATCATAGCGGAGGCACCGTTCACTTTCCTTGTGGTAGTAGTCCGTTGTTTTGTAAAGGAAGTCGGCGCTTTCGGAAACAACAAGAAAGCCGTGCGCAAAACCTTTAGGAACCCATAAAATTCTTCGGTTTCTTTCGCTAAGCGAAACCCCTATCCATTGCTTAAATGTGGGAGAACCCTTTCTTAGATCAACAACGACGTCATAAACTTCTCCAATCACCACTCGAACAAGTTTCCCTTGAGGATTTGTTAATTGGTAATGCAAGCCTCTTAAGACATTCCTTTGCGAGCGCGAATGGTTATCTTGAACAAACGTTTCGTAAATGCCTAGAGCTTCGTTGACAACCTTTTGATTGTAACTTTCAAAGAAAAATCCGCGGGAATCGCCGAAAAATGTGGGCTCCAAAATTTTTACATCAGGTATCGCAGTGTCTATAACTTTCATATCAAACTTCCTTAAATATAATACTGTATAGGTTTCTTAGAATTCCGTGTTTAAAGAATTTATGCTTAAACATGAGAAATCTATTTCGTAAAAACGATGATTCCTTCATCGATAGATAATCCACAAGCATATCAGAACGACCTTTCGACAGAATTGTCTCATAGCGCCTGTGAAATTCATGGACTTGCAGTTGCTTTTTTTCTTGGATCTGACTCCGATCTCTAATCAAAGCCAATCCGAATTTTTTAGCTCCTAAAGTGTTCTTTCCATGCTGTCTATAAAGTATCAACGGCTTATTAATAAATCCAATATGTCCAAATGCTGCTGCGACTAATCCTAGCCACCAATCGTGCATCACACAATCCGGAAATATAGGACAAGCTAGATCGATTAGAGGTCGATTAAGCATCACGGTGCACCCTGTGATCTCATTTTGGACAACGAGACGATTTAAATGAGTTCCTTCTCTAGGTTTCAAATGGGAATAACTCCAATAAGAAGGGGAAATTTCGCTTAGATCTTCATCGACGACTTTTAAATCAGTATGGACTAAAAGTGGTTGATGTCTCCCGAAAACTTCTTCCATTTGGCGTATTTTTTCAAAGGTAACAAGAATTTTATCTTTTAACCAAACATCATCTTGGTCGGCAAACATGACATAAGGGGCCTTAGATGCACACATAAGTTCGGAAAAGGATTTTATGGCCCCAAGATGAGATCGATCACTTAGAAGGGTTATCTTTTCGGGGTATTGCTTGATAGCAGTATGAATGATGTCTAAGGTTCTATCTGTAGATCCATCATCTCGAATAAGAAGATGAAAGTTTTGAGCGCTTTGTGAAAAAATGGAATCGAGTTGTTCCTGTAAAAATCTTTCCCCATTGTATGTCGCTAATAGAATTTCGATCATTTTTTCAGCTCTAATTTTGTTCGGGCATACCTGTAAAGAGACATTGGACTGAATTTATCAAGCTGAAATAAGGCGATTTTTGAAAGATCTTTGAAAGATAAGCTTGTTTTAGGCTGCTTCGAAAAATTCTGGATCATTTGATGGATGGGTTTCACAACCTCATCCCAATGGAATTGTGGTAGAATTTCCGAAATATTTTCTTTTATTTCTTCGCGTCTTGTTGGATCCTCGATGAGACTTAAAATTGCCTCTTTAACGGCTTGTACATCATTTTCCGGGACAACAATTCCGAGATTTTTGCGAGCAATTAAATCGGCAAAGTAATCTCCGCGAGTACTAATGATAGGCAGCCCAGCCCAAAGATAATCCAGAATACGTGTTCTGAAGGAGTATTGTGTTTCTAAATGTTCAAAATGTAAGGAGGCGCCTATGGTTGCTTCTATGAGAAAGCTTTGTCGCTCTTCATAGGTTGTCCAACCGAAGTTGAAAAACACGTTTCGATCAAAAAGGTCTAATTGTTTAGCTAGTTCCACAGCGTCCAGGGCCATTTTCATCTCAGGAATATTCGGATTGGGATGTTTTATCCCCATAAAAATAAGAAACACGTCATCTCGTATTTTGGCGAGTTCAGAAATAGCGCGGATGAGTGTTAGCGGATCAAACCAGTTCCAGACGCCGCCACCCCATAAAATCACGTGCGCATCTTCCTTGATCCCGAAACGCTTGCGAAAGCCCTCGCCCTTCATTTTAGGCGGTGTTGCTGACATGCCGAAGGGGACACTATCGATCAGATGTTTCAATGAATGATCTGCATCATAAGCTTTAGGCGTGAGCTTCCCGAGATTCATTAAATATCCCATCCATAAATCACGTTGCTTGTCGCTTCCTGAAATAATCGAATCGGCCATCTGAAAAGAAAATTGAAAATGAGACAATATCCGGTTATTTTTGTGATCTCTTGTTGTTGCGGAATGATATTTAAATACTTCTAAGTTTTCGATCGGCATCGGATCATAGGCATCCAAGATGATCTTTAGGCCATAACGCTTTGCTAGGTAGGCGGTTTTGGGATGGATGAGCTGTGAAATAAGAACATCAGCCTCGTGAATACTCTTTAGCAGAGATAGATTTGTATTTTTCTCAATTTTAAAATCGGGGTGAGTGATATCGGGTTCATTTGGAATGAGTAAAGTGACTTGATGGTGCTTTGATAAAGCTTTTGCAAATTCGAAATAACGAATGCCCGGACCTGCCATGGAAGCGCCAACATTATCTTCTGAGACCAAGAGTGCTTTAGACATAGGTGATCTCTTGGTTCAAAATTTCCCTTTCCCATTCATTCCCTAAAAAGATACCGTCGCGATAATAAAATCGCGTTTCCTTTTCAGGAACGTATATAGGGCACTTTAAAATGATTTCATCGTTCAGTATATTTTTCACATCATGAATAAAGCATTCCAATTTGATTAAATATTCACCTTCATGAAAAAGAGATGTGTCTAGAAAAAACGTGAGTTTATTCATGCCTGGAATTTCATGAGTATTTGTTGTCGTAGAACGTCCAAGCAATTGATGCCGCTGATTCCAAACGCCGACCGCGAAGTACAAATCTTTTACAGGCTTCAATATTTCGTAAGTGATTTCAAGCTTGAGTTTATCTCCTTGATAGAAAAACTCCGAGGCAATGTCGTTTTTCACAAGTCTTGCAGAAGTAATTCGGAGATTTTCATCACCGGCTATTCCTTTCCACTCAAAATCGTGCATTTTACACGTTTTCATATAGGCGTTAACGCAGTCTTCAATGCTTCCAATTTCTTTGATTTGTCCGTTTTCGAGATAAATTCCCTTTTTGCAAAGAGTCAACATAGCTCCCATGTCATGGCTTACAAAGAGGACGGTTCTTCCATTCGAGCCTAGTTGATTGAGTTTTTCTAAACACTTTTTCTGAAATGCAGAGTCGCCTACAGCAAGAACTTCATCAACAATCAGTAAATCGGGATCCAAATGAGCGGCAATGGCAAAACCGAGGCGCGTCAACATGCCGCTGGAGTAGCGCTTAACAGGGGTATCTAAAAACTGTTCGATTTCAGAGAAGGCAACGATTTCGTCGAATTTTTTTTCGATTTCCTTGTAGCGCATTCCGAGGATGATTCCATTCAGATAAATATTTTCCCTGCCTGTCAATTCCTGATGGAATCCTGTGCCGACTTCTAAAAGACTGGATACTTTTCCGCGAATGCGAATGCTGCCTGTTGTTGGAGCAGTAATTCGTGAGAGGATTTTCAGTAAGGTTGATTTTCCTGCGCCGTTTTTTCCGATGATTCCGACGCAGTCTCCTTCATGAATATCTAGGTTGATGTCTTTTAAGGCCCAAAATTCTTCGGTAGGATCCCCTTTGAAACCTTTAAATTTGTTTATCAGGGTTTCTATGAGGGTCGAATATACGGGACGGCTCACATGAGAGATGATATATTTTTTGGAGAGATTTTTTATTTCGATTACTTTTGTCATTTTAGATTTTATCCGCTAATGTGACTTCGATTTTTCTAAAATACCAGAATCCTGTAACCAGTAACAAGAGGGATATACATGCTGAAAGGGCTATGGAAATAGGAAAATCGGCTTCGCTTATTCCGAATAGGGACCAACGAAAGCCGTTAATTATTCCAACGAGCGGATTTAAGGAATAAAAAATTCTCCATTTTTCAGAGATCATGAAACTCCCATAACCGACCGGAGAGAGGAACATTCCAAGCTGGACGGCAAAGGGGACAATGAAGCGAATATCGCGATACTGTACGGTACAGGCAGAAATCCAGAAAGAGAGTCCTAAAGTCAACGCAATTAGAAGCAATGTGAATACAAGGGAAACAGAGGATCTGCCATCCGCAGAAGCCGCTAGTAAAAGGAATCAGGAGGGTAAGCATCCCAAGTCCTATGATGAAGTCTAAAAAATTGACAGCGATTTGCGAGGTGGGAATGATGATACGTGGAAAATAGACTTTCGATATGAGATGTGCGTTGTTGAGTAGACTGGTGCTATTCATCGATAACCGTCGAGGAAAATAGTTGCCAGGGAAGCATTCCAGCCAAGACGAAAACCGAGTAATTGATGTTTTGCGAAGAGAGGTGGGCAATATTGCTAAACAGAAAGGTGAAGAGAATCATGTTCAAAAGCGGGCGGATGATTGCCCAGGCGACTCCAAAAAAAGCTTGTTTATAACGAACGAGGATATCTCTCCAAGCAAGGAAATAAAATAGTTCGTGATATCTAATAAGATCTTTTAAGTATTGCTTTTGAATCGCTTGCGATTCAATCAATATGCAATTTTTTGTAATCATGAGGCCCTATTTATGTCTGATATTGTATACTGAAGTGCCCCAAATACCGATTTTTGAGCTCACTTCAGTATAAGGCAAATTCCAAAATTTTGAAAGGGTTAAAAAAACAAGAAGATTGCTAAAAACTGTTAATGCATTATCAGTTTTTTCATTAAATAAAGGAGATCTCCTATGAGTTGCCTATGTATCCCTTGCAATGCTCGAAATAATGATTTTACTCCCTAATATGTTTGTAAAGTACTCACGTGCAGCCGAACTCGAAAGAAATGTGTGGGCGATTGTTTTTCAAAATCTTGATTACCGGGAGCAAATGGTGGCATCTTCAGTGTGTAAAAAATGGAGACATATCCTTAGCAAGACCCTATCGACTAGTTCAAATAACAAAATTGGTTCATTCAAATGTTTCAAAGCTTTCTATAAAGATTTTTTAAAATCAAGGCACATCATTTTATTCGATGCTTCGGGTTCTATGCATTTTCAAGGTAACATAGAGAAAGGTTCCGTTATTGCGAGTAAATTATTGGGTTATATCGAACCTGTAATCAGAGCGCGAGGAATTTTTATTGGAACTTTTGGTGATTATACTACAATCCATCATGTGAAAACAACATCTCAGGTAATTACATATATTCATAATATATCAATAATTCATGGTGGATATGACTTTGGGGATGTATCAGCGGGAGTTTATGAGAGGTTGTCACTTTTAAAAGCCAAATTAAATACACATGTTCATGTCATTTCAGACATGGTTTTAAGTAATGCGATATCGATAATAAACTCTTCTTTATCTTCGGCTTATTCGAAAAAAGTTACCTTTCATTTTTATGATTTGCTTTACAGTCCTTTGAACGCTAATTATCGTTTTACATCTTTATTGAGAAGCCTATATGAGTCACGAAAGGATGATGTTGTTAATGCTAATAAAAGAAGAAAAATTAAGGACCAACTTGAAATCAATGTATACCCTTCATCGAAAGAAGCAGAGATATCCACCAATAAAATATATCAGATAGTCCTTAAATGATGGCAAAAAATTCTACTTTATGTTGTGTTCAGCCATGATATTCAGACAAATTTTCCATTTGGCTAATGCTTCTGTAAAAATGCTGTCTTCCGCTTCCTCACATCCCGATAGGTTTATTACCTGAACAGAAGTAGATTTAAGAGTATCTCGAAATTCTAATAAACCGTTTTGTGAAATAGATTGAGCTCCATATGATAAGTAAATGCTCAGTCGGTCCAATTTTATATGGGATTCTTTTAACCATTTTCCAAGAATTGCCAATTGTTCATCATCTGCAACTGAAATAGGGTTGAATGTTTCCAAATGTTCAGCTTGTAAAGAAGAAAATAACGCTTTGAAAAATACCCTTGGAAGCGCTAAGTATTCCATCGATCGTGGACAAAAAAGGTGCTTAATCGTGTGTCTTTTAAATACAGATTCGAAGAGAGGGTCAATAATGGATGGCTCATGAGCTTTTAATAGGCAATAATCCACAGAAATTAAGCTCTCAATAGAGGATCCGGATTGGAACCATTTTTGTTTATTTAGTTCGCTTCTTTTCAATAAATGAATTTCTTTTTCATACAGAATTTTGAATTTCGCGATTGTTTCGGACTCATCTGATCTATTGTGAATGAAAGCCAAGGAACTACCAAGTAGATACAAATGGAAGTAATCAGAAGACCCTCTAAATTCTTTCTCAGTTTCTGGACTATTGGGATGCCATTGTTTAATACAATCTTCAATATGATTTTGTAAGTGTTCTCTATACCCCCCAAGACTTGCTATTAATTTTGCAATTTTGAGATTCGTTATATTCTCGGGGGATTCAGGAATGCTATTTAGAAAATAACGCGAAATCTTTATAGCATCAATAAAATAGACTTGCTGAGGGCGAAAATGTGAAAGAATTTTAGTAAAAAATGGAATTGTTAAATTTCTTAATTGCTCTTCAGTACGAGAAAGGGCATACCTTCGAAAAAATCGGTCCTTATTAATTGAATCTCTCCAACTTCTGCAAGTCAAGGAAGCATTCAATAGTGAATCTTGATCAAGAAGTTCAAATATACCATAACTGGAATCAATATCAATTGTAGGAAATGGAAAGGACATAATATACCTCTTATTTTATTGCAACTTCTGAAAAAGGAAGTTGTTGCCGCTTTATATTAATTGGACCCTACCTCTTTGGCAAAGCCCTGATTGAGTAGGAATCCATTTCCCCTTCAATCTATGGCTAACATTATAACATAAAGTATGTTAAGATTGTATAAATATTTATTAAAAATTTTAATTAATGTGTTTTTTGTAGTTATGAAATGTTTGAACTAAGTTTTGACTTTTGAGTAATTATCTTAAGGTATAATATTTGTTCCGATGATTCTGACTTGTAAGAAGCTTTAAAATATGATGCCCAACTTATAGCAAGTTTTTTTTAAACTCACGAAAGTATCGCGACATCTTCTACCTTCATCACTTCGAGTCCCCCCAGAGATTTTTCACTACACAACATATTCTCTGGCATCTGTTTCAGTACCATTATTGTGAAGAGGGGTTGAAACATTTTTTTAATATTATCGTTCATTGCGCTGCCTTAAGTTTTTGAGCCATTTTTCTAAAAAGTATACTGCGCTATGGGGATGAGCGTGATAGATTTCTTGGACTTTTTCAATGCTTAACTGTAAGAGATCCTCTTCTTCAATTCTGAGATCTTCAAGAATTTCATGAATATATGTTTGCAATATAGGGAAAACAACGCTACAATTGTAGCTTGTTTCTCGAACCCTAATAAAATTATTTAGAAATATGAACAATACGATTGATACCTCAGAAAGTAGCTGTTCTATTCGTTATTCACCTTCTAATTCTTTACATTTTGAAATGCCGTTGGATGTGTCGGTCCCACCAAAGCTTCGTAATATTCATCAAGATTTTAAAAGGGATTGGAGGGCTGGTTGGTTTAGACTGGCTGCAGAAAGGCCTCCCCTTAATCAAAATCCTTTGCTCCAATTCTGGCAAGAAATAGCTTCGCATTTTCTAACATATCTTTGTCATCTTCCACCTGAATCTCCTTGCGATTCTGTCCCAACACCCGACTCCATTTTGATTGAAAAGTGGATACTCTGTGCTCCACCAATGATCGGAGGAGAATATCTTTCTGTGGAACATATCATTGCCCTATGGCAAAGTCTTAATGAGTGGTTTTTGCAGACCTTAAAAGAATTTGAAGGAATAGCACAATTTTTAGAAGTGCATGCACCCCATTGGAAACAGGTGGGCCGAGTTTTTTTTCATCTTGCAGAAAACAAAAAGGATGAAGGGCGTCCTTTTGCCTTCCTAGCAACCTATTCAACGCAGCTCATCTCAGATGGTAAAGTGAAATTTTTACCGCTTAAGGAAGCTCTAAATCAATATTCTGGGTCCAACGATCGGCAGGGTCTTGTTAAACTCCTCACCCCTGTGTATCAAGCATCTCAGAAATGTGAATGGATTCAAGAGCTTTTGGATAAGGCCGAAATTTATCAAGCCCTGGCTTGGACTCCTCAGCAGGCATATCGTTTTTTAGCTGCTATTCCGCAAATGGAAGAAAGCGGACTTACAGTAAAGATCCCCAATTGGTGGAAACAGCGCTCAAGACCTCAGGTCTCAGTAACAATAGGATCGGCTCTGAAGTCAACTTTAGGGGCCTCATCTCTACTCGACTTTCAAGTCAGATTGGCAATTGGTGACACAGAAATATCTGAGGAAGAGCTTTCAGAGATTCTTGCAAAAAACCAAAATCTTGTTTACGTTCGAGGTCAATGGATCGAGGTCGATCGAGATCGCCTTCAGGATGCTCTAGCGCATTGGAAACGGGTGCAAAAGCAGCATAAAAATGGACAAATTTCGTTCTTTGATGGAATGAGACTGCTTGCAGGTGTTCCTTCTGATGATAGTGGAGAGGATGAGAGTGAAATTTCTCAATGGGTAAGAGTGACAACGGGTAAGGCACTGAGCGATATTTTGTGTCAGCTTCGCCATCCGGATAGAATTTCGTCCAAGCAGCTAAAGAACGTACACGCCGTTTTGCGTCCTTACCAAGAGGAAGGGGTAGGTTGGCTTACTCTTTTGACGGGGTTAGGTTTGGGTGCTTGTTTAGCTGATGATATGGGACTTGGAAAAACACTGCAGATACTAAGTCTACTGATGTTAAAGCGGAAGCAAAATGCATCGGCAAAATTACCTCCTTCTCTTTTAATTGTTCCAGCTTCTCTTTTAGGCAATTGGCAAAAAGAAGCTTTTCGGTTTACCCCTTCTTTGAAACTTTTATTTCTTCACCCTTCAGAAATCAAAGGAGCAGAATCCGATTTTATGGAGGAAAAACCGGAACAATATTTAAATGAAGTTGATCTGGTCATTACCACTTATTCTATGGTTTCGAAAATTAAGTGGTTGACTCAATTATCTTGGGATATTTTGATTCTGGATGAGGCCCAATCAATAAAGAATTCTGGAACAAAGCAAACCAAATCTGTCAAAGAACTTAAATCACAGTCGCGCATAGCTTTAACAGGCACACCTATTGAGAATCGTCTTTCTGACTTATGGTCTCTTTTTGATTTTTTAAATCCAGGCTTATTAGGTTCTCCAAAACAATTTAAAGACTATGTTGATTTTTTGCAGTCTCACCCATCTCGCTATGATTCTTTGCGCAAATTGATTAGCCCCTATATTCTTCGAAGGATGAAGACCGATCCAAAAGTGATTTCCGATCTTCCGGACAAAATTGAAGTGCCCATCTATTGCCGCCTCACAACCCAGCAAATACAAAATTACCAAATGGTTGTGGATGAGCTAAAGAGTACTCTTGAGACAGTAGAGCCTGATAGACGCCGTGGCGTAGTTCTCAAAACTATCCTGCAACTGAAACAGATTTGTAATCATCCATGTCAATATTCTGGTGTGGGAAAGTATGACCCTTCGTATAGTGGTAAATTCGAACGTCTACAAGAAATTTGTGAAGAGCTTGTATCTCGTCAGGAAAAAGTGCTGCTATTTACCCAATTTAGTGAAATCATCCCCGAATTGAAAGAATTCCTCGAGCAGATTTTTGGAAGAGAGGGGCTTATCCTGCATGGTGGCACGCCAATTAAGGAGCGCAAGAGGCTCGTAGAAGAATTTCAAACGAGTGATGGGCCGCCATTTTTTATTCTCTCATTAAAAGCCGGAGGAACAGGATTGACCCTTACAGAAGCTTCTCATGTGATACATTTCGATCGCTGGTGGAATCCTGCTGTTGAAAACCAGGCGACCGATCGCGCATTTCGAATCGGTCAAAAGAAGAATGTGATGGTTCATAAATTTATTACTCAAGGGACGATTGAAGAAAAAATTGATGCAATGATCGCCTCAAAACAGAACCTGGCAAGTGAAATCTTAGCATCAACGGATGAAGTAAAAATTACAGAATTGTCAGATCAGGATCTATTGAACTTGATCTCACTTGATTTAACCAAAATAGTTTCTAATTAAAACAAGTAAGGAGTTGTGCTCAATGAGTATGTGGGGTAGATATGTGCCGGTAAGCGAAAGACGAGCCAAAGCATCCAAAAAGATGGAAAAACTAAAAAAACAAGGGAAAAAAGTTGAGCCGGTTTGTATCGAGGGACGTACTATCACCAAGAAATTTTGGGGAAAAAAATGGTGCGACCATCTTGAAAACTTCGCCGATTATGACAATCGGCTTCCGAGGGGGAAAACTTATGTGCGAAATGGAAGTGTTTGCCACCTCAGTTTATCAAAGGGGAAGTGTGAAGCTATTGTCAGCGGCAGTGAATTGTATGAAGTGGTTATTCATATTGATCCCTTAGCTAAATCATTGTGGGAAGGGGTTAAAAATCAATGTAGAGGCAAAGTCGGCTCCCTTTTAGAGCTGTTGCAGGGAAAATTATCGGATCAAGTCATGCATGTTGTTACCGACCCTGATACGGGACTGTTCCCTAAGCTAACAGAGTTTTCGTGTTCTTGCAGTTGTCCGGATTGGGCAGACATCTGCAAACATGTCGCTGCAGTTTTTTATGGCATAGGGAATCGTTTGGATGATAAACCAGAGCTTCTTTTTAAATTCCGCGGTGTTGACGCGAGTGAACTTATTAGTACTCAGTTGTCGCTGGAAACATCTTCAGCTGAAAATCAGCTGATTACAGATGATCTCGGGGCTCTCTTTGGGATTGAGTTAGATGAGGCAGAAAAGAAAGAGGCGCCGGTCAAAGAGAAAAAGAAAGTGAAAAAACAATCAACTAAACATAAAAATAAAGCTGTCGCCAAAAAAAAGGTAACCATCGATAATATCACTGGAGGTGAACTGCGTCAGCTTCGGGAGGAAAAAGTTCTTACTGTTTTGCAGTTTGCTGATTTACTAGGGGTTACCCCGGCGTCCATTTATCGCTGGGAAAAAAATCAGGGACCTCTACATCTTCGAGGTCATTCAAAGGAGTCTCTTAAAAGAATTTTGAAGTGCAGTAATGCTTGATCAAATAATTTATCTTGTTTTTATTCAGTTGCCAAATAACTGTTAATGCATTATCAGTTTTTGCATTAAATAAAGGAGATCCCCCCATGAGTTGCGTATGTATACCTTGTTATGCTGGAAATAAGCATAGCACGCCCCCTATGTTTGTAAGGACAACTCGCGCTGCAGAACTTGAAAGAAATGTGTGGGGACTTATTTTTCAGAATCTTGATTTCCTTGAGCAAATGGTTGCTTCTGCTGTTTGTAAAAGATGGAGGCATATCATTAGCAAGCCTCTGTTAATGCGTTCAATTTACAGAATGGGGTCTTTCAAATGTTTCGTGGATTTTCATAGGGATTTTTTAAATTCACGGCATATCCTTTTAATGGATTCTACAAGTTCTATGATAAGTAATAATTCCGTGAGGAAAGCATCGGTTATTGCAAGTAAATTATTGAATTTTCTCGAGCCCGTAATAACAGCTCGAGGAATTTTTATTGGGGGGCTTAGGGATGAAATTAAAATTCTGCACATGAAATCCGCTTCCTTGGCAATTTCATATATTAATAGCTTGTCCCTAGATGACGGGGCGCTTTGGAATTTTGGGATTATTTCTGAATCCGTTTTTAAAAAAATATCAACTTTTAAATCGAAATTAAACACTCACATTCATGTCATTTCAGATATGGAATTATCTAATGCAAAATCTATTATTCATTCTTCTATAGCGGGAGTTTCCCAAAAAGTTACTTTTCATTTCCATAATGTCCATTTCGTGGAACCTATGAGATTTATATCTGATATCACCTATGATTTTGAGTTACGAAAGGATGAACTTGTTTGTGGTTGTAAAAAGAGAAAACTGAAGGACCAACTTGAAGTCAATATATATCCTTTAGTGAAAGAATCCCCTACAGCTGAAGAAACCATGTTCAATTTTCACATCGTTCCTAAAAACGGAGTTCTCTTATGAGCTGTCTATGTATCCCTTGTAGTGCTCGGAATAATGTTAGCACGCCCAATATGGTTGTACGGACAACTCGCGCTGCCGACCTTGAAAGAAATGTTTGGGCGCTTGTTTTTCGGAACTTTGATTATCAGCAGCAAATGGTTGCTTCCGCTGTATGTAAAAGGTGGAGGCATATTCTTAGTAAGACACTATTGACGAGTCCGAATTACAAAATAGGGTCATTCAAATGTTTTAAATCTTTCTATAAGGATTTTTTAAAATCAAGACACATCATTTTATTCGATGCTTCGGGTTCTATGCAATTTGAAAGTCGTATAGTGAAAGCTTCCCTTATTGCAAGTAAATTATTGGATTTTATCGAACCTGTAATTAGATCGCGAGGAATTTTTATTGGAAGTTTTGGTGATAGTAGTTCAGTCCAGCATGTGAAAACAAGACCTGAGGTAATTGCATATATTCATGATATATCAATACATCATATTGGATCAGATTTTAATCATGTTTCACGATTAGTTTATGAGAAGTTGTCTATTTTAAAAGCCAAATTAAATACACATGTGCATGTCATTTCAGACATGGGTTTAGATAATGAAGAATCTATCATTAATTTTTCTTTATCTTCTATATATTCAAAAAAGGTTACTTTTCATTTCTATGATTTGCAATACGATCCTATGAAAATTTATTCATTTATATCTAGATTGAGAACGGTGTATGAGTCTCGAAAGGATAATGTGGTTATAGCTAATAAAAGAAGAAAACTTAAGGATCAACTTGAAATCAATGTATACCCATTATCGACAGAAGCCCCAACAACCGAGGTGTCTATGGACACGTTTCAGATTGTCCTTAAATGATGAGAGTAAGTCTACTTTATATTGTGTTCAGTCATGATTTGTAGACAAATTTTCCATTTAGCTAAACTTTCTGGAAAAATACTGTCTTCCGCTTCCTCACATCCAGATAAGTTAATTATCTCAACATAAGAAGATTTTAGATTATCTCGAAAATCTAATAAACCATTTTGTGAAATCGATATCGATTGAGCTCCATATTGTAAGTCAATGTTAAGTCGGTCCAATTTTATTTTGGATTCTTTTAACCATTTGCCAAGAATGGACAATTGCTCATCATCTTCTATTGAAATAAGCTGGGGAAGCGATATCAAATGCTGAGGTTGTAAACATGAAAATAACCCTTTGAAAAAAACCGTTGGAAGAGAAAAATATTCTATCGATGTTGGTGGAAAAATGTGCTTAATTTTGTGTCTTTTGAAAAGAGACTCAAAGAGGGGGTCAATTCTGGCTGGATCATGAGCTTTTAATAGACAATAATCCGCATTAATTAATGTTTCTATACAGTACGCGGATACGTACCAATTTGGATCATGGAGCTCGCTTCTTTTTAGTAACGGAATTTTTTTTTCAAACTGATTTTTGAATGCGGCGATTGTTTTGGCATCATCAGCTCTATTGTGTATGAAAGATAAGGAACTACCAAGGAGATATAAATGGATATAATCAGAAGACTCTCTAAATTTTTTCTCAGTTTCTGGACTATTGCGATGCCATTGTTTAATACAATCTTCAATATGATTCTGTATGAATTCTCTATACCACCCAAGACTTGCTATTAATTTTGCAATTTTGAGATTCGTTATATTCTTGGAGGATTCAGGAATGCTATTTAGAAAATGACGCGTAACCTTTATTGCATCAATAAAGTAGACTTGCTCGATACGAAAATGTGGAAGAATTTTATTGAAGAACGGAATTGTTAAATTTCTTAGGTGTTCTTCTGTTCGCGATAGAGCATATCTTTGAAAAAATCGGTCCTTATTAATAAAATCTCTCCACTTTCTGCAAGTTAAAGTGGCATTCAATAATGAATCTTGATCGAAAAATTCAAATATACCATAACTGGAATCAATATCAATTGTAGGAAATGGAGCGGACATAATATTTCTTCTATTTTTTTATCTATATAATCACAGGTACAGTATATTCAAGTTAATTTCAATGATAAATGGTGTTCACTCAAGAAACTAACAAGCGAGGATTTTATCAAGGGTATTTCCATTATTCTTAAGTCTTCGCGTGTCATTCGTGGTATATTAGGTGATTAGAAGATTGTCAAAAATCTTGAAATAGATTATCAAGTTTTTCATAAAATAACGGGGGTCTCCTATGAATTGTTCATGTTTTCCGTGTAATGTACGAAATAGTGGGTGTACGCCTCCGATGACTGTAGCGACAACTCGCGTAACGGAACTTGAAAGAAATGTGTGGGGACTTATTTTTCGAGAACTTAATTTTCTAGATCAAAAGGCAGCTTCTGCTGTTTGTAAAAGATGGAGATATATCCTAAGCAAGACCTTATTGACGAATCCAAATTACAAAATTGGTTCATTCAATTGTTTCAAAGACTTTTATAAGGATTTTTCAAATTCAAGGCACATCATTTTATTGGATGCTTCAGGTTCTATGCATCATCAAAAAAGATTCGTGGAAGCATCACAAATTGCAAGTAAATTATTGGATTACCTCGAACCCGTTATCATCGAGAGAGGTATTTTTATTGGAAGTTTTGGTCAAAAAAATAAAATCGACTATGTGAAAACAAAAGCTCAAGTTATTTCTTATATTAATGACCTATCCATTTCTGGGACATTCCACAGTTTTAAGCGTGTTTCTGAAATGGTTTTTAAGAGGTTGTCAGGTTTAGAATTAAAAGTAAACACACATGTTCATGTCATTTCCGACATGGTTTTATCCAATGGGGAATCCATAATTAAATCTTCTCAATTATCAGAAGATTCCCAAAAAGTTACCTTTCATTTCTATAATGTACATTTCTTTAAGATGACTCGTTTTTTACCTGATCTGACAGAAAAATATGAGGCGCAAAAGGATGAATTTGTTTGTGGGAACAAAAAGAGAAAGCTTCAGGATCAACTTGAATTCATTGTACATCCTTTTAAAGTAACAGATCTTCCACCACCTAAGCCGGCAGCGCCCCAAATTAGAATAGGTAGTACTAAAAGACCTCATAAATTTAAAACCACACCCGTTAAATTTCACATCCCCCCTAAATAACAGACTTAAACGCGGGGGCGGAGACACTTGACGAAAACAATCATCTTTTTCCTCCGCGTCCCCGTGTCTCCGCGTCCCCGCGTTTAATAGTTAGTATAAAAGCACTATTGTAATTTGGCTTAAATGAGGCTTGCGTTTCAATGTTAGATTTGATACGTTAACTCGGCTAAAGGGGCTTATATTCATGGAATTTATTGACATCAAAAAACAATATCAACTTTACAAGACTTCTATAGATGCTGCCATTCATCAAGTTCTCGATCAAGGCTCATTTATTATGGGACCCCAAATCAAAGAACTCGAAGAACAGCTTGCTAAATACATCGGCGTCAAACATTGTCTCACCGTTTCCAGCGGCACGGATAGTCTCATGATAGCTTTGATGGCCTTAGGTGTTGGATATGGCGATGAAGTCATTACAGTTCCCTATTCTTGGATTTCAACCGCTGAAGTCATTGCTTTAGTCGGGGCAAAGCCTGTATTCGTCGATATTGAACCGGATACTTATAACATCGATATAGGTTTGATTGAAAAAGCTATCACTCCGAAAACAAAAGCGATCATGCCGGTAAGTTTATTTGGCCAAATGCCCGACTATGATGCCATCAATAAAATTGCCGCAAAATATGACATCCCCGTCATTGAAGATGGCGCCCAAAGTTTTGGAGCCTCAAGGAATGGCAAAATGAGCTGTGGTGTTACTTTGATAGGCTCTACAAGTTTTTTTCCTGCAAAGCCCTTGGGGTGTTATGGCGACGGTGGGGCCATTTTTACAAATGATGATTCACTTGCTTCGCTCATGCGAGCCATCAGAACGCATGGCGGGGAAAAGCGGCACAATCATCCTTATTTGGGAATGAATGGACGTCTCGACACTCTTCAAGCGGCTGTGTTACTCGCCAAATTCCCCCATTTTCCAGGGGAAGTCAAAGCTCGGGAAAAAATCGGTGCGAGGTATTCAGAATCTTTAAAAGAGTGTTGTGTCGTTCCTAAAATAGAAGGGGGCAACACCCATGTTTATGCCCAATATACGATACGTGTTCCAAACAGGGACCAACTCGGTCTAGAATTGCAAAGCCAGGGCATTCCAACAGCTGTATATTATCCAAAGTGTATTCATGAACAGCCGGTTTTTGACTATTTAGGATATGGTCCCGGGAGTTTCCCGCAATCTGAAAAGGCTTCCAGAGAAGTGATTAGCCTTCCGATGCATCCTTGGCTCACAGAAGAGGAGCAAGATCGAATTGTTGAAACTGTGAAAAATGGGATGATGGCCTGTGTCTAAAAATGTTGCCGTGATTGGAATAGGAAGATGGGGTAAAAATCTCGCTCGAAATTTTTTTCAGCTTGGCGCCTTGCACTCGATCTGCGACATGAATGAATCTCTATTGGATGAAGCGCAAAAGCTTTATCCGGATGTGAATCTTACCTCCAACTACCATTCGCTATTAGAAAATGCGGAAATAACAAGAATGGTTATTGCTGCACCAGCGATCCAACATTATAAACTTACAAAGGAAGCTTTGCTTGCCGGAAAGGATGTTTATGTTGAAAAGCCGTTTTGCATGGATAGCAGCGAAGGAGAAGAATTAATCGACATTGCAGAGGAGCGACACTTGATATTGATGGTAGGTCATATTTTGCACTATCATCCTTGTGTACGAAAACTTCAGGAAATGGTCAGAAATGGAGCTATTGGAAAATTGCAGTATATCGTTTCTAACAGACTGAATCTTGGAAGCATTCGTCTGGAGGAAAATGCCCTTTGGAATTTTGCGCCTCATGATATTTCTTTGATACTTTCCTTATGCGAAAATAAGCTTCCTTTGGATGTTCAGTGTACCGGTTCTTCTTGTGTATCCAAGAATATCCCAGATATTTCGTTGACCACGATGCTTTTCGAAAGTGAAGTAAGAGCTCATGTTTTTGTGAGTTGGTTGAATCCTTTCAAGGAGCAGAAAATTACTCTAGTGGGTACAAATGGGATGATTGTTTTTGATGACACCCTTCCATGGAGTAATAAGTTGGTTTTTTATCCCGACTATCTACGATGGGTAAATGATACTTATCCTGTGACTAACAATGTTAACCCTGTAAAGATTGAAGTTATCCAAGCAGAACCATTAAAAGAAGAATGTTTGCACTTTATAAAGTGCTGCAATTCGAGGTCGACACCTTTGACCGATGGCCAAGAAGGCTTGCGCGTCTTAAAAGTGTTACAGGCAGCTCAAGAGAGCTTGAATCAGAATGTGTGTGCAGAAACGAAATAACAGGATAAGCAGGATCGCAAGCGGCAGGATAAAAAAAGGATAAAAAAAGATAAGAAAGAAAAAAGAATTATTTTTTTAAATCTCTTTTTTTCTTATCCTTTTTTTTTATCCTGCCGCTTGCGATCCTGCCTATCCTGTTATTCCGTTTCTATACATCCGATTTCATTTCGCTTCTTGTTCGGCAATCTTTTTGAGGTTTTCTTTGAGTTGTTGATTGTCGGGATAATCCTTTATTAATCGTTCCGTTAATTCGCGAGCTTTTGGCCAATTTTTATCTGTGTAGGCTTTTTTCGCCATATAGGAACGTGCCTCGGGAGAAGCGTTTTCTATGGCATCATTAAGTACGCCCAAAGATGTTGTTGTTTGCTTGGCAGCAAAATCCAAAGCCTGCTGTACCCCGCGATTTCTTGCCAGGGCCTGTACGATTCCTGCAGATATCCATTGAGGATATTGAGGGGGTATCACTTCAAGAGAGTTGAACTGTAATGCGGCTTCTGACCAATCAGCAGAAATAAATAGGGCAGTAAAGATTTCATTGCTTTTTAGCAAATCGCTTAGATTTTTCGAAATAACGATCTCTTTATTTTTTTCTTTCCATTCAGTGACGTAATTATTGAGTTGGGTAACTAGTTTGCGCCCTTCTTTTGTCATTATAGGGTCACTAGTTACATCGCTGACGACAACCTTTTGTTCTGTGTCAGGAAGAAATACTCCATCTTTTCTGTAATTCAATGTGTATAACAAAGCGGTTTCAAGTTCGGGAGCCCAGGAGCTAGTTGCAAATGGGTTATAAACCAGAAGGTTTCTTGCCTCTTTTTCATCATGATTCTTAAGGTCTTGAAGAAGTCTTAACCAAAAGGTCGATTGTTGACTTTTTAGGAGTTCGGTAGCCCCTTCAATTTTTGAAAATGCAGCATTATCCCAATATTGATCTGGATTTAGATGAGTGTAATAGGCAATGAGAGATTGCAATGAACCGGATGGAATTTTAGCGGTGCTCCAATCAAATTGAATAGGTTGGATGACTTTATTCCAAAAAAAGGCTTTTACCCAGATGATATCGAGATTAGAAAGGTTTGATTTCCAGATATTAAGAGCTGAAGGGAAGTCTTTTCGTCTTACATAGAACTCTGCGAGCTGGTCTTTTAAATACAAGTTATTTGGCAGTAGATCTGCAGCGGCTTTATATTCTAAAATAGCCTGGTCGTATTTACCGCCGTTTTCGAGCAAGTGGGCACGATAGCTGCGGATATCGACATTTTTGGGATCTTTATTATAAGCATCAGTTAAGTAACCCCAGGCTTCTTTTTGGTTTTCATTTGCTTTGAGAGCGGCTAGCTTAATCAATCGATTAACATCGTTTTTTCCTTCAAAGCTTCGGGATTTTAGGAGATCGATAGCTTCGGCCTGTCTGTTTTGGAGGATGAGATAATCGGCATCCAATAAGACCCAATTTGATTCTTTTTTGTCATTTCCTCGGATGATGGATCTTACGGATGCATAGTCTTTTTCTCGATCTTTAGCTAGGAATTCGTTTGCGATGATGAGGGAGGCATCTTCGTTATTTCTAAAAGATTCAGGATAGAAATCGAAAATGGTGACAAGTTCGTCTACATTTTTTTCTTTTTCGTTGGCTTTGATGTAAAGATCGATCCATTTAACAGAGTTCGGAGAGAGAGGTATGCTATGACTTCTGTATTTTTGGATAATAGGCAACGCTTCATAAGATTTATCAGCTGCGATGAGTAGTTTTACTTTTTCTAGATCTTGTGTTTCTTGTTCATCGTTTTGTATTTTGGCAACATTATCGTTATTCATTGCCGACCAAAAGGTTATTCCCAATGAAGTTGCAATAACCAAAGCAATTAGTCCAAAAATTACACCAAACTTGCGCATTGTATCTCCTTATGTTTGCTATACTTTTATCGTAACATGCAATTTTTTGAAAGTAGAATGATCTACCACAGAGAACACTGAGAAAATTGAGATCACAGGGAGAAAAAAGATAAAATAATAGTCTTATTTTTGAAAGTAGATGAATGATTGACCACACATCTCAATTTTTAACTCTCAGTGATCTCATTAATCTCTTTGTTCTCTGTGGTTGAAACAACTTCAACAATTTAGCGGCTTTGAGTTGATTCTTTACGGTTTTGTTCAGACCGGTGATTTGAATATGTTTGTTTTCAGCTAAGACCATCTGCCTTAACTTTAATAGGAATTCCATGGCTGTGTTGTCTGCAAAAGTGCAGAAGCTAAAATCCAAGAGGCAATTTTTCTGTCTTAACATAGGGCTTAACCGGTAGAAAAAATCCTCAAAATTTTGATTTTTATCTAGAGAACCAAAAAGGGAGATTTGAATGAGGTTATCCTCTTGATTAATGGCTTCATAAATATGTGTCGGATCACATTGATTAACAATATCCTCAGGAAATTTAAATGAATCCATTCGCACTAGATCCCAAACTTTATTCAGGATTAACAAAATTTTAACATTTAGACGGATACCTAGAGCATATATTTTTTTATTTTCGTTTTTAGCTCTAATCCAGGTTTGAATTAAATAGCTGATGCCTTGGATATCCATATGCATGGTTTCACGGAAATCCAAAATCATCACATCCAGCTCAAAAGCATTTTTCATATCCGTGTCGAATTTGGTCAGAGAAATTGAATTGAGCCTTTGAGGACTTTTCACAACGCAAACGCTGTTATGAATAGAATTAAATAGTAGATTTTTGTTTTTTTTTGTATCTTTCAGAGGGAGTAAGCGGGTAAGAAAGGCATTTAAACGGTGGTAGATGATTAATGGCACTCCCAGCCATACCAATTTTGTAAAATCATAGAGATATCTTGGGAGCAATCTCCTAGGTTCCTGACTCAGTCTCCACAGCCATTCAAAACCTGATTTTTGGAATTCCATCGGAGCACGTTTAACTTTTCCGGCAATAAAATTAAGTGAACCCCCAATTCCTATCGCTACAGAAACGTGCAGTTGGTTGCGGACTCGATTGAACCAAATCTCCTGCTTAGGACTTCCTAGGGAGATGAGGAGGACATCGGGATTAGCTTCGTTAATTTTTTCAACAATGAGAGCATCTCTTTGCGGTGATTCAAGAAGATGGGGTCCGGTTACATAAATCTTTGGACAATCAATACCGGCAATTTTAAGTCCTTCATATTTATTTTTAAGGATATCAGCAGCCAAATGGGTCGCTTCTTCGTCCCCTCCAAGCAAATAAACGCTGCGACCTCTACTAGTAAGGAGCTCTAAAAGATCCGGAACAAGGTCGGACCCTGTAACTCTGCCAATTAAAGGTCTTCCGAGGAGCTCGCTTAATAGAATCAAAGGCATGCCGTCGGGTGTCGTGAAGTTCGATTCGCGAACGACCTTTAAGAGTTCCGGGTATTTCGGTTCGATAGGTCCCCAACTATGGACGTTTGCAATATAATCCGCGTTAATAGTGGAAATATAATGGGGAGGCTCTCCCTCTTTGTGGTTGTAAATAAGAGAAAGTATTTTCTCCGAGGTAGGCCTCAGGGCTAGATTCTGAACCGGAATTCCTAGAATGGCATAATCATTATATTTCATATATTTGTATTCAATTTTTTATAAAGCCACTTTAGAAATAATTTAGTATCATTCCAGAATCCCATTTGGGAAGCATAGAATACTTCTGATGCATAGATTTCGTCCAAAGAATCATCGGGAATTTTTTCAACGCTTGCGATGGTGATAATTCCAGCTTTAGACTTGAGGTAGAGCTTTCTCCAATCGGAAGCCATTAATTTAATTTCTTTTCGGGATCTAGGTGAAACGCCGATAAAATGAATGTCTCCAGAAATGATATTGAGTAGATGGGGCATCCTTTTGAAGTAGCTTCTTTGAGTATCTTTAAAAGACAGGAGAGTGAAAGTCTTCCAACCCTTCTCATTCTCAGGAGAAGGAAGAAAGACCATTTTTTCTTTTTTTATTCCGTATTTGATCCATAAGGGGATAAAAAAAGGCAAAAGTAAGATAAGGCAAAAAATGGCAAATATCTTTTCAAATATTGAAAAGGGAAAATAATGAACTTTTTCAGGCCAGATTTCGCTTAGAATAAAGTCTTCGCGGACTTCGCACTGTGTTCCATGTTCCAAATTAATCAGCATATTTCTGTCGACGATGCAGCTGTTAACATCGAGAGTCTCTCCAACATAGCTATTTTGACAAATTAAAGAATCTTTCACTATCGAGTTTTTATCGATGATGCAATTTTTTTCGATAACAGTATAGGGACCCAAGCTTACTCCGCTGTTGATCTGGCAGTTTTCGCCAATAAATATTGGGGGAGTGATTTTCACTGTAGGATGGATGGTAACGGCATGAGAGATCCAAACATCTTGATCGACCTTACGTGCTGAAGTTGGAAATAGATGCGGCAAGTTTCCTTGACGCATAAAAGTTTGATTTGATCGGATGATGTCATTAAAGCTTCTTGTAGAAATATAGGGTTTTGTAATTTTGAGGGATTTCGAGGGAAACTCTTCAGGAATATCTGCAAGCAATTTTTTGTTAGGCACATTGCCTATACTTTTCGTAGGAAAAATTCCCCATTCGGACCAGGTATTGTCTTGGTATTGAAAAAGTAGAGGTTCGGTGGATTCGTTTTTTTTAATATCTAAAAAATTAAGATTAAGATAAGGAACGGAATCTCCTTGTCCGAGGAGGATATGGTCTTCACTCCAGCCTCTTGAGATAGGAGCCAGAACGCCAAAAGGGTAATCAGCATCTTTTACAAGGTGGTAATTGATACTTATTCCCCAACGTTTTCCATCGCCGAGGGTAGCTTCGATGATTTCAGGAAGATAGCTCAAAACCAGATCGAATTCTTTTACACCAAGCGTTGCGAGGTATTCTACGATATGGAAAATAATAGGGCGATCTCCAACGTTTAACAAGGGAGATGGGCGTAGTTTAAGGAGCGGGCTGAGCTCTTTTCGGTATCCCGTGGCAATTAAGACTGCACGCATATTAATAAGCTCCTCTTCCCGTTAACACTGCAGGAATAGTTTTGAGGAGGATCTTAAGATCTAAAAGGAAGCTTTGCGATTCTATGTATTCGAGATCTAATTTTATTTGTTCTTTGAAAGGGATTTCAGACCGACCGCTAACCTGCCAAATACATGTCAAACCCGGTTTGACATCGAGGCGACGACGTGCTAGCAGGGTGTAATAAGAAACTTCTTCGGGAAGGGGCGGACGTGGGCCCACAAGGGACATTTCTCCTCTCAGAACGTTCCAAAGTTGCGGAAGTTCGTCTAGGCTGGTTTTCCGAATGATTTTACCTACCCATGTCGTTCGGGGATCATTGATGATTTTAAATTTGACATCATCGGAGAAAATATTATTTTTTAATAAATCCTTCTTTTTTTCATCAGCATATAACACCATAGACCGAAATTTGAGGAAATCGAATTCCTTTCCCCATTTACCGACGCGTCGGGTAACATATAATACCGGTCCCCCGTCGGTTAATTTTATCAGCAATGAAATGATAATAATTAGGGGGCTAACAAGGATGAGTAAATAAATCGAAAAGACAATATCGACTGCTCTTTTCAGAAATTTAGCCCCTTCTACAAAAAAAATCCAAAAGATTTTTTTTCTTAGAAAATGAAACTTCCTCCAAAAAGTATGAGATTCGGAATAGCGATAATAGAGTTCTTGTAAAAGATCTGTTCTAACGCTTCCGGTTAAAGGTTTATTTGAATGATTGGATCGCATCTTCCGTCGAGTTGTAAATTTCAAAAATTTTGTGCATTTTTACAAGCTCAAACATCGTTCTAATTTGTCCGTTCATTCTTGAAAGCTTTAGGTCTCCTCCGTTTGCATTTAAAGCTCTTAATACGGATAAAAAGCTGCCTAAACCGGAGCTATCAATGAATTGAAGTTTATTTAGATCGAATACAACACTGGTCGATTTGTTGTTTCTAATGATTTCCATCACTCTTTCCTTGAATTCAGGAGCATCTGAAGCATCCAGGCTATCTTTTTCGGGTGTGATAACCAGTATACTTTCTTTTGTTTCTTGAGCGAATTCCATATTTTTTCCTCCGATGTGGTAACGTTTAAAAATTGTTAGGTGATTCCAACCCATTTCGTCTTCTTTTCGCACGTAAATGATTTTTTCAGTTAGTTCGCGAATGATATGCCAGCCATATCCATTATCTTTATTTCCGGCTAAACTTGGCTCGTTTACATATTTGGGATCGAAAGGCATTCCTTGGTCAAAAATATTGACAACAAGGGCATCTTGAGTCAATTCGGTTTTGATATGGACGATCCCTCTAGGGTTGTCCTTATAACCGTGTTTAATGATGTTACAGAAGATTTCATCAATAATTAATTGCATTTCTGCCGATAATTTTTCTTTATTTCCGGGGGCGTTAATGCAAAATCTTTCAACAAATTTTCTTAGAGCCGTTAACTGGGAATAGTGACTCCTGAACTGCATCGAAGAAATTTCAGCGAGATCCGGTCTGTCATAGTGTCCAATTTTAATAACTATGAGAGTTAAATCATCTTTTTTATGTTCTTCACGTGTAAAAGCTGTGATGGAATTTTTGATCAAATTAAGGAGGTCTTTTGCTTTTAAATCGTGATTGCTTTCTACCAAATTTACAAGTCTTTCCACTCCATAGAAATTTTGTTCAGGAGATCGTGCTTCAGACGCACCATCTGAATAGAATACAAAGAGGTCTCCACTTTTAAATGAAGTTTCCATGAGTTTGTAATTGTTATCATTGCTTACTCCTAAAGGGAAATTTTCTCCTTTAAGAAGCTCCGCCTTCTGTTCCTTAGCTTTATAATGAATAGGTTTAGGGGATCCAGCATCGATATATTTTAGTGTTTTATATTGGATGTCAAAACGTCCGTAGAACAGGGTAACAAAATATTCAAGCTCCATCAACTGCTTTGAGATAGCTTTGTCTACTTGGTTCATTATATTGTCGGGAGAAAGCAGGTTGTGATGCCAACCTCTTTTATTATCGTAAATGTCAGCTTCTGGATAGGGCATCGAAAAGCGTATCATCTGGGTTTTTACTGCCGTGCCAACAAGTGCAGCTGCAATTCCTTTTCCCATGACATCCCCAATAACGACATCAAAGACTTTTGGTGAGGGTTGATAAAATTCAAAAAAGTCGCCGTCGATCTCTTGCGATGGTATAGAAAGAGCTTCTATAGTAAACCCGGGAATATTATTAGGTAACTTTCCAAGAAGGAGTTTTTCATGGATTTTTCCTCCTAAAGCTAATTCATGTTGAAGCTTTTCATGCTTTTCCTCGAGAGTTTTATGTTGCTTGACGATTAGCTCATGAAGACTTTTGTTTTCTTTTACCAGATTGTATTTTTCTAATGAGGATTTAACGATGTCCAGGAGCTTCTCATTATCCCAGGGTTTCGAAATGTACTGATTGATTCTGCCCACGTTAATGGCATCAATGGTACCGCCTAAATCAACATTTCCGGTAAGAAGAACACGGTGGGTATCAGGAATAATTTCGCTGGCCCTTTGAAGAACTTCGATCCCGCTTATTCCCGGCATCTTATGATCACAAATAATTAAAGCTAAAGGCTCTTTTTCGATGATTTTGATTGCTTCTGCCCCATTAGGAGCCGTGATCACATCATATCCCTTTCTTTTGAGAATGATGCTCAAGGTCTCTAAAATATCCTCATCATCATCGACAACGAGTATTTTTGCCTTATGAGCAGCGACTTCTTCAGCTATACTTAATTTGCCCGAATGCTGTGTTTGCATATTTTTCCCCTTAGAGTCAGAATGGCATATTTTTTTTTGTTGTCAAGCTTCTCTTTTAAACCAAATTCTGTCATAGGACAAATAAAGGGGTATAGTATGCAATATAATCTCAATCAGAGCCAACAGCCAAAGATTCAGCAAACACAGCGTTTGATGATGTCGCCGAAGATGCAGCAAGCATTAAATACGATGCAACTCCCTGTCCTTGAGCTAACTACGTTAATCGATGCCGAACTTGAACAAAACCCCATTCTCGAAATAATCGAAACCTTACCCGAAAAAGAAAATTCTGAAGTTGTTGAGAATGAAGATCTTCCAACGGAAAAAGAACTTAATTTTGATGATAAGAATTTTGAAATCTTAAAGCAGCTAGATGAAAGCTATAGGGATAATTACCTGGAAGGGGCTGGTTTTGCTACGCGAAGAAGCGCGGAAGAAGAAAAAAAGAAGGTTTTTGAAGAAAGCTCTATAAAGGCAACAAATTCTCTTTTTCAACACCTAATGGCTCAAGCTGCCGATACTTTTGAATCGAAAGAAGAATTAAGAATGGCTGAAGAATTGATTGGAAATTTCAACGAAAGTGGTTTTCTGGGCGTCCCTCTTAAAGAGATAGCTCTTTCTCATGGGTTTGATGAATCTCAGTTAATGTCTATTCTCCAAAAAATACAAACATTTGACCCTATTGGTGTCGGAGCTACCAATCTGCAACAATCTCTTCTCATTCAGATGAGGAATCTATCAATGGAAAACAGTCTTGCAGCAAAAATTGTAGAAAATCATTTCGATGATCTTCTCTATAATCGGATTCCTAAGATTAAAAAGGGATTAAATTGCACCATCGAAGAGATCCGTGAAGCCATTGATCAGGATATTTCAAAGTTGGATCTCCACCCAGGGACGAGTTGTTCACAAATTCCCATCCAATCGATTATACCCGATATTACGATTCAGAGGATAAATGAGGAATGGATTGTCTTTGCAAATTCGGATTATATTCCTTCGTTACGATTAAATAGACGTTACATGCGCATGCTCGAAGACGAATCCCTTTCTAAAGAATCAAAAGATTTTATCAAAAATAAGATTGTGTCAGCTAAATGGTTGATGAAAAATATTGACCAAAGAAATTCCACTTTAGAAAGAATCGGGGAATTTTTAGCAAAGCATCAAGCTGCATTTTTTATGGATCCTAACGGAAAACTTGTTCCATTGGTGATGAAGGTTGTGGCTGAGGAGCTACAATTGAATGAATCTACAATTGCTAGAGCGGTGGCTAATAAATATGTCAATACACCGAGAGGGATATTTCCGCTGCGTTATTTCTTTACTTATTCCTATACGACCGAGGAGGGGCAAGATATCTCTTCAAAAACTGTACGCGAAATGTTGGAACGCCTCATAGAAGGCGAGGATAAAATGAAGCCGCTATCCGATGAGATGTTGTCGCGTTTAATGAAAGAAGAGGGGGTTAACTGCGCCCGCCGTACCGTTGCAAAATACCGCACCGAACTTAACATCGGCAACACCACCCAGCGAAGGCAATGGGGTGGGGATTAAGCGAGTAGCCACAATTAACAGGATAAGCAGGATCGCAAGCGGCATGATAAAAAAAGGATAAGAAGAAAAGATAAAAGATAAAAAAACTTCAGTAAATCTTTTTCTTTATTCTTAAATCTTTTCTTATCCTTTTTTTATCCTGCCGCTTGCGATCCTGCTTATCCTGTTGATTGTGGCTATGAGACCTATATCACATATACGCGGCTACTATTACCTGCCAACGAAACGAAACATTTTGCTGTTCGCTAACATACTGCTTGATTTGTTCCTGATTCATTTTGCCTATCTCAATGATTTCTTTGTCCGTCAATCGGTATACCACCGCTTTAGCCTTCTGTTCGTCAGATAATAATTGATTCCACGCCGCCAAACATCGGTTGTACTGATAATGCCTCAAAAAGAGTCTTCCAAATCCTAAGGTTATAAACAATACAGGCACAGCTTTAATCCACATCGACCAAATATATAAACTATGCTTTTCCAAGGCGATGATCGAAACATCCAGAATAAAAATTAGTAGCAGCAGCAAGACAAAATAAACACTTTCTTTTGAGGATTGAATAATGGGTCCCATCCACCTTCGAAACCAAGATACCGACGATTTATAGGCATGATACTCCTCGAATTTCGGCTCCTCAAAAGTCATCCTCCCGACATGCGCCAGCTCGTGCGAAATGAGTTCCTTCCGATCATAGATTCCTAGATAACGGGGAGAAGTTTGAAAAGCTTTCCTAAGCTGCAGCACAGCCGCAGTGGGCGAATTTTCATCGACCTGAAAAATCCACGCGCACCCCCCATGCCATAACACCAATTGATAATCACTAAAAAATAGGGGTATCCAATCGGGGGCAATATCATAATTCGCTTTCGTCTGCGAAAAAGATTCAGCTAATATTGCCTCCGTGCCTTTATCCTCGTCTCTAAAAGGAAGTTTATTACTGATTTCTTGATTCAGCTTTAAACAATATTCCGCCCTGTGACAAAATTGTTCTTCACTTTCCGTAGGTCCGGGGAATAATCCGAGTTTATTCCAATATAAAATTTTTTCATCCATAAGTCCCTCTTTTTTAAAACATTATCGGAAAAAAGGCAAATGTTAAAAAAAATTTTTAATGAAAATATATCACTAATTATTTTAAACTGGTAATCGCTGCATGCGCTTTAGCCAGATTTTCCTTGAAAGGAGAGATCTTATATGGCAGGGTAGTAGGCACAAATTCATAAAATACCGAGGTAAAACGATGTTCGAAGATAATTATGAAGAATTCTCTGAAAGCCAAGTTCAGATTTTAAACTCATACGTGACAAATACGTCGAGCCACATTTTTGTGCTCAGAAACCTGCCGGAGGTTATAAAAGGTGCTCTTTTTTCCCGCTATTCCCGATCAAATTTGGGACTAAGAACACTTCTTCTTAAAGAATTTATCACCAATTCCGAGGAAAGCGCTTTTGCAGACATCGTCGGATCGAACTCTCCCTCAGGTGGCAGCGACCAAGCTCTAGCCATTAAAAAAGCTCAAGCCTTTTACGATCGAATCCTCGATGGTTATGGCGATGACTCCATCGGCGAGCTAGGGGGCGCCCACTTGGCAATAGAAAACGTTTCCATGTTAGCCGCAAAAATTCTCGAAGATAGCAGAATAGGGGGATCCCCTCTTGAAAAATCGACACGCTATATTTATTTCGATCAAAAGGTGAAAGGAGAATATCTTTTTTATCGCGAGCCTATTCTAATGACTTCAGCTTATAGGGATATTTATGTCGATACCTGCAATATGCTTTTTGATACCTATAGCAAATTCATACCGATCCTCACTGAAAAAATCGGGGCAATGATGCCTCACGACCCTAAAATATCAAAAGTCGCTTATTCGGCAGCTCTCAGGGCAAAAGTTCTCGACTGCCTTCGCGGTCTCCTTCCCGCGGGAACGCTTACGAATATGGGGATTTACGGAAATGGGCGCTTCTTCGAAAGCATGATTCATAAACTCCATTGCAGTAATTTGGCAGAGATGCAGGAAATGGGCAAAAGGATGCACGAAGAACTCGCAAAAGTAATCCCCTCATTTATTCGCCGTTCCGATCCTTCCCACCACACCCACAAAAGTTATTCCGAATACTATGAAACCTTGCAAATGGACATGGCAGTCATTACAGCGCAAAACACAACCTTCCCACAGAGAAATATGGAAAAAGGGGTCTCCCTGATTTCTTTTGACAAGGATTCTGTTTATCATGTGGCAGCATCTATTTTATATGCGAACTCGGATAAAGGATTTGGCGATCTTTTGGAATATTGCAAACAGCTTCCAAAGGAAGAGTTAGAACGGATCCTTGACGCATCATGCAGCGCCAGAGAAAACAGACGTCAGAGATCACCAAGAGCTTTGGAGCATGCGAACTTCACTTTCGAAATGTTGACCGACTTTGGAGCCTACCGCGATCTCCACCGTCATCGCATGTTGACCCAAGAAAGACAACAGCTCTGCTGCGATTATGGATATTTCACTCCGCCAGAAATTAAAGGCATGGATATCGAAGAAGAGTATCACAGTGCGATGCGTCAGGCCAAAGAAACCTTCGACACAATTGCCATCGAACTATCTGAAGAGGCGCAGTATGTTGTTCCCATGGCATATAATATTCGGTGGTACTTCCATGTTAATTTACGAGCTTTGCAATGGATGTGCGAACTCAGATCTTCACCTGCAGGACATCCCTGTTACCGTCGTGTAGCGCAGGAAATGGCTCGTCAAGTATCTGTTGCCGTTCCTCAATTTGAGCGGTTCTTTAAGTTCGTTGATTATGAGGGATATGAACTTGGACGTCTTGGTCAGGAGCAACGCAAAGCCGAAAAGCAAAGCGTTAAAAGTTCTTGAATGATGTCCCTGGAATGTGTGAGGAGCCAAAATATTGAAAATAATTCTTCCATTCGTTTCAAGCTTGTGGTACCATGAGGACGTTTTAGGCCTATTTTTGCAATCGCACTAAAATGAAAATTGTTAAAATTGTGATAATTTGAAAAAAGATCATTTTAGTGCATAATTTTTTTAGGTGGCTAGTTTCCAAAGAGGTGTAATCAAAAAAAGCTCTTCAGGATATAGCCAGAATGTTATTATATTATTTTAGGCGTTAAATTATTTTGTGTTTTTAAGTAAAAAAATTAACGCTCGATCAAAAAATATGTTGCACAATATTACCTAAAGCATCTATTCAATTAAATGTCATGAAACTCAAAAAAGGGAGGAATATTATCATGGCTCTAAATAACACGGTAACGCAAATGAAAGGTCTTCTTGCGGAAATCACACACGATCTCGAAAAATCCGATCGTGGCAATAAAGCGGCTTCTCAAAGAGTCCGTACAGGAACAATTAAACTCGAAAAAGTAGCGAAGTTGTACCGTAAGGAATCAGTAAAATTTGATAAGCAAAATAAAGGCCGCAAAAAAGCAGCTGCTCCAAAGAAAGGCGCTAAAACAACTGCAGCAAAGAAAAAAACTGCTACAAAAGCAAAGCCAGCTCCTAAAGCTGCAGCTCCTAAAAAGAAAACTGCAAAGAAAACGGCTGGATCTCGTGCTATGTCTTTCCAAAGAAGACGTTCTGCAAAGCTTCCAACACGTTCCGCTTCAGCAGGCAGATAATTTCATAAGAGGGCTCGCGCCCTCTGCCTATTTTTAGAAATAGAAAAAGCAGCATTATTGCTGCTTTTTTTTGCTTTCTTAGGTATAATCGTTAGAATCTATGACAATACGAAACAAAAATATACAAGTAGACGTTAAAATCGATTCCTTTACAAAAGAAGGGAGAGGACTGGGCACCTTCATGAGACACGACGATGTCTCGTGCCCCGTAGAAGTTCCCTTCGCTATTCCAGGTGATTTGGCTAAAGTTCAATTATTACCTAAACGTTCCGGTGTCTATCATAGCCGACTTATTGAAATTATAGAACCATCCAAAGATAGGATCACCCCACGTTGCATCCATTTTGGCGTTTGCGGGGGCTGTCGCTTTCAACAAATTTCCTACGAAAAACAACGCGAGCTTAAAGAAGCTTTCATAAAACGTTCCTTTCCCAATACTCCTTACACATTTCATCCCGCCGCCGCCATTTGGAACCATCGAAATAAAATGGAATTTACTTTCTCCAGCGATACTGCAAAAAATTACTACCTGGGGTTAATCATGGATGGAAGTCGCGGGAAGGTGTTCAATCTCACAGAATGCCATTTAACAAATTCCTGGTTTGCAGAAACTGTCATCGCTGTTAGGAATTGGTGGAAAGAAACCACTCTTGAGGCCTACCACCCCTCTCGAAACACCGGTTCCCTGCGGACTCTAACCATGCGAGAAGGAAAGAGAACGGGTGACCGCATGGTATTCCTTACAGTTTCAGGAAATCCGGAGTATGCGCTCAATAGACAACAGATGGAACAATTTGTTTCAGCAGTGCGCCATGTCGCCGAAGAGGGAACGAGGCTCAGCATTTTTGTTCGCATCCACCAAGCGATTAAAGGAAAGCCCACGCAGTTTTACGACATGCATCTCCACGGACCCGATCATATTACAGAAACTCTGCAGATCGAAAATCACGCTCTGACCTTTACCATTAGTCCTTCCGCATTTTTTCAACCCAATACTGTAATGGCAGAAAAACTTTATGCAAAGGCCGTGGAATTGGTCGGCCCCGTACATGACAAAGTCGTTTACGATCTTTATTGCGGTACAGGAACTCTCGGGATCTGCATGGCAAAAAAAGCCAAAGAAGTTATCGGGATAGAACTTTCGGCCGATGCTGCCTACGATGCGCGAAATAATGCCACGCTCAATGGATTGGACAACATCACCATCTTCACGGGAACCGTTGAAGATAAACTGAAAGAAATTCTCGAAAATAAAGAATATCCGGCACCGGATGTAGTCGTTGTGGACCCTCCCAGGGTAGGTCTTGATCCTAGAGCTATTGAGCACCTAAAAACATTGCTTCCACGGAAAATTCTATACGTCTCATGTAATCCGGCTTCACAGGCAAAAAATATCGAAGAATTAGTCGCTGCGGGTTATCGCATCGTGTCCATGGATGCCGTAGACCAATTCCCCCACACTCCGCATATCGAGAATATTGTCTTATTATGTCTTTCCTAGCGTTTTATCTCGATTTTATGAGACAATTGCGCTTAACAATAAAAAAGGAGAAATCTGATGAAAAAAATGATTTTGTTACTACAGTTTGCTATCCTTCCAATGTTCCTATTTGCGCAAGAAGGAGATTTGCCTCCACGTGATCAAGGCATCTGGCAAACGGTTATTATGATTGGTATTGCCATGGTATTCTTTTACTTCATCCTCTGGCGTCCAGAGCAAAAGCGTCGCAAATTAATGGAGCAACAACGTAGCGCCATGAAAAAAGGCGATAAAGTCACAGCGATGGGGATTATTGGAACTGTAAACAAAATTACAGATCAAACGGTCATTTTGAACATGGTCGACGGTTCTAAAATTGAAGTTCTCAAAGGTGCCATCACCGATGTCATTTCAGATACCGAAGAACCGAAAGCAACCTAGGAGAGTTCACATGATTAACGAAATACAGTTTCAACCTTTAGGATATATTTTAGTTAAAAGTGAACAATATGAGGGCTTAAAGGTTTCTCAAAACAAGGACAAATGGCCTGCTATTGCAAAATCCTTAGTGGAAAAAGGGCCTCTCTCTGAAGTTGATTTTTCTAAAAAAGATGTTCTTTTGATAAGTCAGGTTGTGGATCATGAAGTCGAATGGTTGATCGTAGATAAAATCCAAGAATTAGCTTCCGATCGCCTTAAAATTGAATGTAGTTTAGTGATCGTTGACTCCTATGGTTTTGCTTGCCCCGTAAAATGTCTTCAATTTATCGCTATCGACAAAAGGCCTTCTGCCCCGAAGATAACTGTTGATAAACTAAAAGAAAAAAAGGGCCCCAGTGATTTAGACACTGAATTATCGTCCTTGCAGGATAAAATTAAGGAACTGGAAACCAAGAAATATACTGAGAAATCCAAGAAATCAGATACAAGGCTGACAAAATTGAGAACTCAGTTTGAGAGACAAGAAGAAGAAGTTTCAAATAATCGGCGCGGACCCGATCTGCGGAAGTAAGGATTAATGGTGCTAACAAAAACTTTCTGCCACGTCAAAGGGGTTTCGCCCAAAACGGAAAAACTTCTTTGGGATAATGGCATTCATGATTGGGACGATTTTTCGCAAAATTGCGATACAATTAGCTGCATCCCCAAGTCGAAAGTTTCCCTCATTGCGCAAGAGCTTCCTGAATCGAAAAGAGCTCTTGGGGACAATGACATTCAGTACTTCAAAAAGATGCTGGACTCCAAAGAACATTGGCGACTTCATAACATGGGCAAGATCGGCTATGTGGATATCGAAACCACGGGTATTTCCCATCATGATGGCATCACTGTCCTTGGAATTTACGATGGCGTCACTTCGCATATGTATGTCCAAGGTAAAAATTTGGGTGATGCCCATGAAAAACTCAAAGAATTTGAGATCGTTGTCACTTTTAACGGAAAGCAATTTGATATTCCTTTTATAGAACGTCACTTTGGCTATAAATATTCTTTTGTGCATCTCGATTTGCGTTATATGCTCAATGAATTAGGCCTGAGGGGCGGCTTGAAAAATATTGAAAGAGAAGTAGGGATCGTTCGCGATGCCGAGGTGGTTGGAGTGGATGGCTTCGAAGCCATCCGTTTGTGGAATAGATATCAAAGGGGCTGTCAAAAATCCCTGGAAAAGCTAATTAAATATAATGAACAAGATATTGTTCACCTCAAGACATTGCTAGAATACTACCTCAACGAAAAACTCGATAAGAATCCATAGCTTGCGCCCAATGTCATCAACTTAAAGAGTAGTTTATCACTTCATGAGGGCTGAAAGCCAGGCTCGTGACAGCCCAGGCAGAGCGAAGCGAAGGCCTGGGTGCAAGGGTGAAAAAATGAAAAAGCCCTGCAAGGGCGACTCATCCATTTTTTCATAGACATCATTTCACCGGAATGAGTCGCCCTTGCAGGGCTGAGTTTTTTTATCGACGTCACCCAGGCCTTCGCTTCGCTCTGCCTGGGCTATCAAAAGGCTGGCTTTCAGCCCTCATGAAATAGTAAATATTTTTAGGTTGCGTTCTCACCGGCATCAAAGAACCATTTAACTAAAAAGCCCCCAGCTAATGCCCCAATACCAAAGAAAGCAGCATACTTCACCGGAGTACTCACCCCCAATGCTTTTGCGATCATATTCATCGCTTTTGTGTTCCTATTGGCAATGGCCGTTTTTAATCCCCCATAGAGTATTCTTGTATCATTAATTTTCTCAAGTAAATCTCGAATGAAAATTTCTTCATTTCTAAGGACAGCATAATCTAAAGGACTAAGACCCTGATTACATCTCTTCGTTAGGGATGCCTCGCATTCTAAAAGATTATGAAACGTCTCAATGGATTTTTCTCTAATAGCAATCATTAATGGCGTGACGCCTCGGATGTTTTGTTCATCGAGCAATATTTCTTTTCCTAACAATTTCCAAATCACTTCCGACTTATTACCTTCAGCAACAAAATGCGCCAATGTTTTATCATCATCGGGACCATATTTTTCATTGCTATTTTTCGGGACTTTGTCAAAAAAAAGATTGAATATTTTAATGTTAATTCGAGCTGCAGCAGCAATAGGTTTTTCTTGCAGATGGTTGCGAAGGTCAGGATCGGCTCCTCTAGATAATAATAGCTTTACACCTTTATAACAATTACCCTTGCAAGCAGCTGTAAGATATGTTTCATTTCCTGTATCATTTTGTTTAGGATCAGCTCCGATGTCTATAAGGGTATGAATCATCGTATAATTTCCCGAAATACAAGCAGGAAGGAGTGAATCCTGAATCTTCTTTTTAGGAGTCGGCTTAAAGGTATTCATTATATATAACAAGGCATCGTTTGAGTTGAATGTGGCAGCCAGAGTAATGTCCTTTCCCTGATTAACGAGAACCGTTTTTAGTGTCGGAATCACAGCAGGGAATAGTTGCTTTACCTGGAGTTCTTTTAGGACCTCTGTGAGAAAATTTTTATAAGTATAGATATTAAATTTTTCAAACGTAGGATCTTTCTTTCTTTTGATCAAAAAGACTCTGTCGAGCAATTTTAATTGCGTTACACAGGAAAGATGGGGAATCATCTCTCGTACTTTTTCGATGTTCGGAATCGGACTATCCGTTCGTAAGATACAGTTAAAACAGGCTGTAATCTGATAAATCCGAATGGTCGCCTCCTCCAGTTCTACCCTTACACCTAAAGACAACAGTAAATTTCGGGAAATGCAATCAACCATTGTCTTCCATTGCTTACAAACGGATCTCATTTTTGCAAGCTGAAGGGTTTCCGGATTTTTGCTAAGGATTTCATAGAGCGGAACATTGTTTGTTATTGGAAAAATGGTGTTCATTTTTCGAGGAATACTGCAATATTAAATTTTTTATTCATAATTTTTAGACATACATCGCCCAGTGATTTTTTGCAAAGATTTATGACGAATGGTATGATATTGGAATGAATACTCACCAAAAACCTGCTTTTTATCTTCTTCTATTTATTCTTTTTTTGAAAGGAGCTATTTCTACCTGCTGGATTCCTATAAGCGATATCGGGCTTGGTCCCGATGAAGCCCAATACTGGACTTGGAGCAAGCATCTGGATTGGGGCTACTATAGCAAGCCCCCTGGAGTCGCTTGGCAAATATGGCTAGGAACGCAGCTATTCGGGGATACGGAGCTGGGAGTTCGATTTGGCTCGATCCTCATTACTTTTCTGCTACCTCTTGCGATCTTTTACCTGGCTAGAGGCTGCAATTTAAAGGTCAGCACGGCTTTTTGGGCGGCTATTATTTTTGCATTTAGCCCTATGGGGATTTTTTCTTCCTTTCTTGCAACCACAGATGGGGGCATGCTTCTTTTTTGGACTTTTGCGTGCGGAGCTTACCTTTCCACGGGAAATTATTATCTGACAGGTTTGATGATTCTATGCGGAGCCTTGTTTAAATGGCCGATATACATTCTTTGGATTCCTATAATTTTATTTGGACCGAGAAATAAACATACCTTGATTGGAATGCTAATTTCTTTAATAGGTTTGTTCCCTTCGATTGTTTGGAATTATTCTCATGATTGGGTGACTTTCCGTCATGTGTTTACACAGTCCGTCGAGGGTGTGGGAAATACGGCAACATCCGGCAACTTTTTTGATTTTCTTGGGGCACAGGTAGCATTAGTATCCCCGATTTTCTTTATTTTGCTGGTTATTTCCTTCATTGCCCTGATAAAAGACTACCGCAAAATACCGCGTCCCCTTTTATTCTGCGGATTTCTGTCGTTTGCTATATTGGCTGTTTTTCTCGAGCTTTCTCTTTTTAAAAAAATGCAAGGGAATTGGTGCCTCTACGCCTATCCTACGGCATTTGTTTATATGACCTGGTATGTCTTAGAAATGACTCCTTGGGGAAAGGGATGGTTGAAAGCAGGAATGGTGTTGTCGATCGTCTTATCGGTCGGGGTGTTGCTGATTCCAAAGATAGATTTCCCATATAGAGCAAATCCTTTAAAACACAATTTAGGGTGGGAAAAGCTTGGGCAAGAATTACAAAATGAAGGCTATGATCCGAAAAGTAACTTTCTTTTTGGCGATAGGTATCAGATGACTAGCCTATTGAGCTTTTATGCACCGGGAAAAAATAGAGCCTATTTCTTGAATTTGCATGGCACAAGGAAAAATCAGTTTTCATTTTGGCCAAGAATGAAGGATGAGCAACTTCATCAAAACGGATTTTTTGTTTTGGCAGAAAATATCCCCAATCTAGATCAGGATCCTGAGGGTAGAATTGCTCACTATCAGGAGCTTTTGCAGGAATATTTTTCATCTGTCAAGTTTTTGGGAATTAAGCCTTTGGTTACTGTGTCGGGGAAAGTGGTGAAAGGGGCCTTTATTTTCGAATGCTTTGACTACAACGGAAAAGAACCCACAGATCCTGAACTCTATTGAATAGGCCTTGGGCAAACAATTAACAGGATAAGCATGATCGCAAGCGGCAGGATAAAGAAAGGATAAGAAAAAAATAATAGATAAGAAAAAATGGATATTGAAAATTCATTCCTTTTTTATCTTTTTTCTTATCCTTTTTTAATCCTGCCGCTTGCGATCATGCTTATCCTGTTAATTGTTTGCTTAAAAACTATTTTAAAAAGCGAATGGTTGAATTCTGTTTAGCTTTAAGGTATAATAGCTTCGTTGCTGCTGATTGGGAGACGTGAGAAATATATTATTGTCCGTCAACGAAATTATTTTTTTATGGGATCGCAACGCTAACCGGAGAGCTTCGGGCCTCGTGCCATAGAACTCAAACGTTAGGAAGCGGACCCACTTTAACAAACCTGTTGAGGGCTTGTTTCTCCAACCCTCTCAGCAGCTTTTTTTTCAATAAGTGTTGTCGCCTTCCTATGAGGAAGGTTTAAAACACTTTCAAATTCGTTAACTTTAATTATTTCATTATTTTTTGATAAAGATTGCAGCACACCTTCCACAACCGCATTAGGATGAGAAAAGTGTTCCTTTAAGCAACAAAGAAAATCTGAATGACTGCGAGCTTTCCGATAATCAGGCATTTTTTGAGGGAGTTTAAGTACACCCATCCTCTCCTTATCATATTCCCAAAGTAATGTGCTGTGATGTAGCCACCGATTCTTTTGAAGATACTGCGCATTTCCTCCAAATTTTCGATCTCCCATCACATAATCGTTTTCTCTGAGTTGAAAATTCATCCCTTCAAAAACCGGCTGATAGACCCCTTCTGTCCATTTCATGACATCTTTAGGGAAACAGGGAACCCCAAAATCTTCACTATTACAAATAAAGGTTACAAATAAAGTGTTGTGATCCACGAAAACTGTGCCGCCCCCGCTAAAGCGGCGTATAAGGGGAACAGGATTTCTAGAATGATGCTCGTCATCGATCAAAAGCTCTGGGTTACCGGAAATTCCCAAGACAATAGAAGCCTCCGATCCACGGTTGGTAATGCACCAATTCTTATCATCGGTTCGCATCAAGGCTTCTTCAAGTTGTAACTGTTTAAATATGGGCCACCCTTCCAGAGAAATATAATGAAAGGCAGCTTTTTTCATCCACGCTTTCTCAGTTTTTCCATTTCGATCATGAGAACAGAAATATCCGCCGGCGACACTCCCGAAACTCTTGAGGCTTGGCCAAGATTGATCGGATTCGCCCGATTCAGTTTAACGCGAGCTTCCGTGCCCAAACTAACGACCTGATTGAAATCAAATCCGTCAGGGATTCTAATTTTTTCAACATTCGATAGCCTTTGGATCTCGATGTTCTGCCGTTGAATGTAGCCCGCATATTTGATGTCTAACTCGATCTGCGAATTGATTTCAGCTCCATAATCTTTAAAATCCCCGGGGTATTGCTGCATCAAAGAGGTATAAGAATTCTCGGGACGGCATATGAGCTGGGCAAGGGAATAGCCCTTTCCATCCAATTGCTTGAAAACTTTTGTAAGTCGAATCCTCTCTTCTTCGATAGTTTTTATTTTATTCTGGAGTTTTCCAAAACGGACTCCATCAATGAGGCCAAGGTCATATCCATAGTGACGCAATCGGAGATCTGCGTTGTCTTGTCTTAAGAGGAGTCGATGCTCAGCGCGACTTGTAAACATCCTGTAGGGCTCATCAAGGACGGTCGTGATCAAATCATCGATCATGACGCCGATATAAGCTTCGGAGCGCTTCAAAATGAACGGAGGCTTCCCAAGAACTTTATTAGCGGCATTGATACCTGCCATTAACCCTTGCGCAGCAGCTTCTTCGTATCCGGTCGTACCGTTGATCTGACCCGCCAAAAAGAGCCCTTCGATTTTTTTCGTTTCTAATGAGGGACCCATTTGCCCGCTAACAACATAATCATACTCGATGGCATAGGCAGGGCGCATGATCTCAGCATTTTTGAGGGCCGGGATGCTTCTTAAGAAGGCATATTGGACATCCAGCGGCAGCGATGAGGATATTCCATTCACATAAATTTCTTCGGTTTTTAATCCTTCAGGCTCCAGAAAAAGCTGATGTCTATCTTTATCGGCGAAACGAACGATTTTGTCTTCGATAGAGGGACAATAGCGAGGTCCCACACCTTTGATGCGGCCTGAATACATGGCAGAACGGTGCAAATTATCTTGGATGATTTTCTTTGTTTCTAAAGTCGTATAGGTAATATGGCATGATATCTGCGGCAACCGGGGAATCCCTTCATCATCAAAAGAAAATTTAACTCCGTCTTCTCCGGGTTGTTCCTCTGTTAGGGAAAAATCGACGGAACGTCTATTGATTCTTGGAGGTGTCCCTGTTTTTAGTCTTCCCAAAATAAGGCCATGTTTTTCAAGGGAAGCAGAGAGTCCTACAGCAGGAAGATCGCCGGCGCGGCCACCTGAGTGTTGGTTTTCGCCGATATGAAGCAGTCCTCTCATGAAGGTTCCGGAGGAAATAATCAGGGTTTTGCAATGATAGATAATCCCTTCTTTGGTAATGACCCCTTCAATTCTATCTGAAGAAACAATGAGTTCTTCGATAGTTCCTTGCTTTATTTCGAGGTTGGGGGTTCTTTCAAGACGATGGGAAATTTCGAATTGGTAGGCTCTTTTGTCGGATTGAGCGCGGGGCGCCCAAACAGCAGGGCCATTGGCGGCATTAAGCATGCGGAATTGAATACCTGTCGCGTCGGTAACTTTGCCCATTTCTCCGCCGAGAGCGTCGATTTCTCGGACCATATGTCCTTTACCGATACCTCCGATGGCGGGATTGCAGCTCATTTTGCCGATAGTATCAAGACTCATCGTAAGCAGGAGGGTGCGGGCACCCATTCGGGCAGCAGCAAAGGCCGCTTCGCAGCCTGCATGCCCCCCGCCCATGACGATTACATCATACTCGACAGGATATTTCCACATGAAATAAATATTATGTTGGCTTATGACGGTCGCGGCGGCTGCGCTTTTTGCGCTTGTGCTTCGCGATCTTATCTCGGCGCTTCTTTTTTACAGAAGACATTTGTTCTCCAGCGATGTTTATAATTTAATGTCAGATTGTAACCCAACCCCGAAAAAATGTAAAGAATAAAGGTGGAAGAATATTTACTGTATTTTATAGGGGATGAGTTCATTTCTTAGCTCCCTATCCGTAAGGCGCTTGGTAGGGTGTGATAAATTATACTGTGGATCCAAATATTCAGGCCTGATTTCAATCGCTTTTTCAAAACATTTTTTGGCTTCGTCGGCCTCGCCTAATGCTACCCCTAGGTTATTCCAGCAAGCAGCGTGTTTCGGGTCATGTTTTAAGCATTTACGATAGCTTTCCACAGCTTCTTTGACCCTTTTCATCTTTAAAAAGCAATTTCCCGAATAGAAATATCCGGAAGGAGAGTTTAGCTCCTTAAATTTTTCTAAGGCATTCTCCCAATTTTCTATGTTATAGAGGATATTTCCTTTCAAAAGCGTCTTTTCGTTTGGATCTAATTTTGCTTTGTCCACATAGCCCATGAGGTCTTTTACTTCGTAGCCCTTAAGAATATCAAGCTGCTCGGCTTTATATTTTTCCAACTCATTCGTTAAATTTCGTTCATGCCTTCTCCAACGGGTCAAAGGAAGATCTAAATATTTAAATCGGTACTTCTCGGCAAGGCGAAGGACTCTATCGTAATCCACCGATCGCTTGTATTTTTCCCTGTAGGGGACTTTGAGAAAGCAAATTCTCTTACCCATGATAGTGGTAGGATTGGGCATAATGCTTCTAAAAAGCATCTGTGCAAGAAATGTGTCGGGATCGATATCTCTTCCGCGCATCTGCATCAAAGGGTTTCCTTGCGCATCTATCACTTGGATCGCTGTATACACGAGATCGATAGTTTTATCGTTTAGTAGCACGTCAAGCTGTTTATGAATTTTTTCCGGTTCATAAATATCATCCGAGTCTAGATGAACGACATATTCTCCTTTTGATTCTTCGATAGCTTTATTCGTAGCGACGGCAAATCCTTGATTGGTTTGGTTAAAGTATCGGATACGAGGATCTTTGTCCGCTAAGTTTTTTAGAATTTCTGCCGTATTGTCGGTGGATCCATCATTAACAATGACAATTTCAACATGGGGGTACGTTTGTTTCTGGGCGCTGGCTATGGCTTCAGTCAAAAAATCTGCTTGATTGTAAGTGGGGACCACAACGCTGACTAGGGGTAGGTTCATTCGGGATTCCTCATGATTTTGTTTATGATGTTTCTGATTTTATCACGATAGTCGGTTTTAAAAAGCTCTACAAGCTCATGATACTCATTTCGAGCTTCCTTCATTATTTGGAATCCTTTCATGAGGTTGTTAAAGGGGTCAATGAAGTAGACATCATCCCCCAAGGCAT
Organism: Waddliaceae bacterium; assembly: GCA_963822595.1. GTDB lineage: Bacteria > Chlamydiota > Chlamydiia > Chlamydiales > Waddliaceae > CAVRUH01. Next base: position 1,163,648 of record CAWGIG010000001.1, read on the forward strand.
GAAAGGTTTCCTCACGAGGATTAGGCTCTTTGAGTATATGTTTGCAAAGGAATATGTAGCTCGGAGTATTCTCACTGCGAGGCGAATTCAGTGTTTTAAGGTCCTTTTGCGCCTTAATAAATGCATCAAGGGAATCGAATTTATCAATATCTCCGGAAATAATAACCAAGTCCTGGATAGAATCGGTAAAGTAATTTCCGAATTTGTTGTGGTCTAAGGGTAGTATTTTATCTTCTTTAATTTTTCCTCTAATCCCCGAAAGGCCGTCGATGACAGCATATAGAAGTGTTTTAAAGGCGTTGATTTTCCCCGTTTTCTGTGAAACGAATAATGCTGTAAACACTTTATCAATTAATAAGTGATCAATATACGAATCCATCTGTTCTTGAGTAGATACATTCTGAAGAAAAAAATGAATCATATTTCTCCAGTAGTAATATATGGGAATGCTGCTTGTTTTATTGGCTCCCCCTGCTTTGTGCCATACTTTTGCCAAAGGAGTGGCCCTGATATCGTATCCTGCGCTTTTAAATCGAACACACCAGTCGGCATCGTCAAAATACAAAAAGTAATTTTGATCCATTAAGCCAACATTTTTTAGCTTTGCTGCATCCACCAAGAGGGAGCATGCAGGGACATAATCAACCGTAATGGGTTGGGGTTTGACATTACTGACAGTGTAATTCCGCATATAAAGATTTACGGAACATTCCTTAGGGTCGATGTAGGCGCCGAGTTCTTGAAGCTTATCGGGAAAGTCCATTCTGAGTATCATGGAACCGACGATCCCGTTTTTCTCAGAAGTTCTGAGTTCGTGGATTAATTGAGAGAGGCAGTCGGGATCTACGATGATATCGTTGTCGAGGATCCAGAGGGAATCGTAGATTTTTTGATTGAGGGCGTATTGAATTCCCAGGTTAAATCCGCCGGCTCCTCCGACGTTAATGGGATTTTCAATTAAATGGACCTTAGAAGGGAGGAGTTTTTTTATTTCTGAAAGGTGCTGTGGCTCGGATCCATTGTCGACGACAACGATATCGAAATTGGAGTAATTGGATTTGAGAACACTTTCAACGCAATCGAGAAGATCTTGGACCTTATTCCAATTGCAAATAACAACGCAGACTTTCTCGGAGGTTTTGCCCATGATACGTGCAAAGTAACATCTTGATTTGAAACTTGTCAATCGCATAAAAAGAGAGGAATGAGCAAACCTTACAAACGCCTGGCCTTTGCTGGGGCAGGCCTTACATCCGCTGTGATTGCAAGAGAATTAGCGACAAAAATCGACGCTCGCTGCACCCTCTTCGAAAGTCGCAATCATATCGGAGGCAATTGCTATACAGCAAGAGATCCCGAAACTAATGTAATGGTCCATCGTTATGGCCCCCATATCTTCCACACCTCGTATCAAGAGGTTTGGGATTATGTAAACACCTATTGCAAAATGATGCCCTTCATCAATCGGGTGAAAGCTGTTGTCAAAGGCCGCGTTTATACCATGCCCGTCAACCTTCACACAATGAATCAGTTTTTCGATCGTGCCATGCGTCCCGATGAAGCTGCAGCCTTCCTCGATCAAAAACGAGACCACACGATCATCGATCCTAAAAATTTCGAAGAACAAGCTCTTGCCTCTATCGGAAAAGAGCTATATATGGCCTTTTTCTACGGATATACCAAAAAGCAATGGGGAATCGAACCCACTGTAATACCCGCCTCAGTGTTAAAGCGCCTGCCGATTAGATTCGATTATAATGACAATTACTACAACCATCCTTATCAAGGGATTCCGAAAGATGGATACACGGCGATGATTCAAAATATCCTCGACCATCCCAATATTGAAGTCAGGCTGTCCAATCCGATGGACCCTTCGGAAGTTGCCAACTACGACCACACATTTTGGAGCGGACCCATCGATGCCTTTTTTCACCATAAATGGGGTAGGCTGACCTATAGGACGGTATTTTTTAAACGCGAAGTGCATTCAGGAGATTATCAAGGCAACCCTGTTATTAATTATCCTGATATAGAAGTTCCTTATACACGCATTCATGAGCATAAGCATTTTGCCCCTTGGGAAAAGCATGAAAATACTATAGTCTTTTATGAATTTAGCAAGGATACCGAGCCTGATGAGACACCTTTTTATCCAATTCGGACAAAAAATGATCTTCGCATTTTGGAAAAGTATCAGTCTGAAGCACCCTCTAATGTCAGTTTTGTCGGTCGTCTAGGAACATATCGTTACATCGACATGGACCAAACCATTCACGAAGCATTGGAATACAGTAAAAAATTTATTGAGTCTTAAAATATTCTCAAATCACTTTTAACCAAACACTATTCAACGCGGAGGCGCGGAGACGCAGGGACGCAGAGGAAGAAATAAAACAATTTTTTTTCTTTCTCCGCGTCCCTGCGTCTCCGCGTTGAATAGTGTTTGGTTAAAAGTGATTTGTATTGAAGTGTTTGGAGTGGGTTGGAACTGCGATTGTGTTTTTACAAAGACTTGTTTAGAATTCTCTGTCTGAGGGTGCATTGATGGGGGTATAGTTTGCGAACTGGGCGAGTTCTTTGCGGAAGGTCAAATTAACGGTGCCAATGCCCCCGTGACGGTTTTTAGCCACGATTAATTCTGCCATCCCAGGCTTATCCATAGCATCGTAATATTCTCTTCTTAATAGAAACATGACTATGTCGCTATCCTGCTCCAAACTTCCGCTTTCTCTGAGGTCGCTCATGACGGGACGGTGGCCTGTTCGTTCTTCGACCTTTCTTGACAGTTGTGATAAACAAAGAATAGGAATATTGATTTCCCTAGCGAGGTTTTTTAACATGCGCGAGATTTCAGAAATTTCAAGCTGTCTATTCTCTTGCACACGGAAATTTCCCGAACCTGTCAACAATTGAAGATAATCGATGACCAAAAATCCAATTCCCCAGCTTTCCTTCATGCGGCGGGCTCTTGCCCTTAAATCCGTAATCTTGATTCCGGGTTGATCGTCAATAATAAGCGGGTGATTTTGAATGCTGTGGACAGTCTCCACAATGCGCTGATACTCTTCACCGTTAATAGATCCTGTCTTGATTTTATCAGATTCGACCTCGGCTTGAGAGCATATAATTCTATGAACCAATTGCTCAGCGCTCATCTCTAAAGAGAAAATGCCGACGGGAATATTGTTTTTAAAACATATGTTCTCGGCGATGTTGATTGCTAAGGCTGTTTTTCCCATCGCAGGACGTGCGGCAAGAATCATTAAGTTGGAATTATTAAAGCCGTTGAGCATTTTGTCCAAATCATTGTAATGAGTAGGAACTCCAGTGATGCCTAGATTTTTTCCGCCATTCTCCTGGAATTTTTCCTGTCGCTCTTGAAGAATTTTGAGAAAAGGAGTCTGTGTTTCAACTTTGGCGCCGGAAAGGACTTCTCCGATGAGAACACCGGTCATCGATCGCGCGCTTTGACTGATTTGATAGAGCATCTGCTGAGCTTCGTCCAGGGTCTCTTCGACGTTCTCGGGCTGGTCTAGTGCTTTCTTTTCGATGACTTGCGCGGCGCTGATCATGCGGCGCAGAACAGATTTGTCATGGACAATCTGAGTATATTCTTCAATGTGAGCAGAGGTTCCGGCGTATTGGGCTAGTGTTGTGACATATGCGGGGCCGCCGACATTCTGGAGTTTACCAAGGCGTTTGAGTTCTTCGCAGACGATATGGATGTCGGCAGGTTTGTCATTTTTATAACAATTCTTTAACACTGCGAAGATGATTTTGTGTTCGGTATAGTAGAAATCGGAGTCATCCAACGAATCGGCGGCAATATTGAGTCCATTGATACTTGTCAGCATGCAGCCGAGTACCATCATCTCCGACTCTTTCGAGTTTGGAGCCATCTTTATTGTTGCTTCTTGTGTATTCATGGTGCTAATTCTAGGACTTTAGGGAATATAAATGCTACTGAGAAATGAAACCGTGCCCGAATAATGGCACGGTTTAGAAAATCTTATTAGTACTTAGGAATTTCAGGCATTTCTAAGTCAGGTTCGAAGCCACTGAGTGTGACGTTCTCTAGTCCTGCTTCTTCGAATTCACCTTCAAATTGCTCGGCAACGTACATTCTAAGGAAAAATTGCTCTTCAGTTGTCATTTTTTCCAAAGCTTCGTCGTCGTATCCGCCTAGGATTGCTTTAACAGCAAGGCGATCAGCTAATTCGTCCCAGAAAATTTCATCCGTGTATTCTTCCATATACGCTTCGAGTTCTTCGCTGCCTAGGAGTTCTTCGGAAGGATAGAATTCTCCATCTTCTTCAACAACCAAGTTGCTAAGTTCGAAATCTTTAGCGAATTTGTTTACGTAATTTTCTAATTCATTGTATTGGGTAACTTCTTCATCTTCCATACGCGTTCCGTTGATTATATAGTTTCCAACGTGAACAAGTTTAATAAGATTTTCATATTGTTCTTTAGTAAATTCTATTTTCATGACTAACATCCTTTTTTTGTTATATTGATAATTTAGTTCCAACAGCATATAGGGAATAGGCATCTTTTGCAAGGAATACTTTATACCTCCCCTCATGGTTGAAGCCGACCATTTTACGATATATCGTAAAATGGTCTTGACTATTTTACGATAATACGTAAAATGGTCAGTATGAAGAGATATTACGAAAATTTTATTTCCGAGCACTTTTCAAAATTTAGACAGATGCTTTTTGCTATGGGACCTCGCCAGGTAGGCAAGACGACTATTTCCAAGCATTTAGGACAGGAAAATAAAAAATTTTATTACTTCAATTGGGATGATGAGGATGATAGAGAATTAATCATTTCCGGGCCATCTCAAGTAGCGAAAAAGGCTGATCTTGAAGTACAATCCATTGAACCTACTTACTTGATTTTTGATGAATTGCATAAATATAAGCGCTGGAAAATTTTTCTTAAGGGCTTCTTTGATAAATATGAATCGCAGACAAAAATACTAGTCACAGGAAGCGCAAAAATAGACGTCTTTAGAAAGGGTGGAGATAGTCTTATGGGGCGCTACTTTCCTTTAAGGATTCATCCTTTATCGATCGGTGAAATTTGTAATCCCGTCATGTTAAACACACATCTATTAAAGCAGCCCAAGCAAATTGAAAAGGAAAAATTTGAAAATTTATTAGAATTTGGGGGATTTCCAGAACCTTATCTTATAGGTGAAAAGGCTTTTTATCAAAGATGGAAACAAACACGACTTCAAAAGTTATTCCGAGAGGATATTCGTGACTTAACGCGGATACAGGAAATCGATCAAATTGAACTTTTGGGAGAATTTATTAGAAGGCAAGCAGGGCAACTTTCAAATAATAATTCGTTTTCTAAAATGATTCGAGTGAGTAATGACACCATAGCTAGATGGATTAAGACACTCCGTTCTTTTTATTATTGTTTTGAAGTTCGTCCTTGGTCGAAAAATGTAACTCGATCTCTAATTAAAGAGCCTAAGTTATACCTTTGGGATTGGTCATTAGTTGACGATCCAGGATTTAAGTTAGAAAATTTAGTGGCTTCTCATTTGTTGAAAAGCATTCATTATTGGACAGATATTGGATTGGGTGAGTTTCAGTTAAATTATTTGAGAGATAAGGAAAAGCGAGAGGTGGATTTTGTAGTCATCAAAAATAAAAAACCTTGGATTCTTATCGAAGTAAAAAGTTCCTCAAAGGAACCTCTTTCCCCTAATTTAGAATTTTTTCAAAAACAAATTGGTGCCGAACACGCCTTTCAATTAGCATTTGATTTGGAATATATCGATCAGGATTGTTTCCAATATACCAAGCCTATCATCGTTTCCGCAAAAACCTTTTTGTCTCAACTCATTTAAGGAAATATTGATTTGTTGTATGGAGTTATCTAATCGCGCACTTTAGGTCAACACATAAGTGAATCGATAAGTCGATTCCCTCCATACAACAGATAATCACCCAGTAAGACGTTTGCAAAAGGAGAGTAGCTCTTGACGCAATACTGTGCCACGGTCAGCAATATGCTGCTGCTCCTTTTGATACTGCTTGCGACCTTCTTCAGTTTCAATGCAGATGGGTTCATAACCATCTTCTTTCAAATCATAGGGACTCGCTCTCATATCTAATTCCCTTGCCTCAACTGCGAGAAAGAAGGTTTTTGCAATAAAATCTGACCCTATCCACGGCCAAAGCTTGGTTGCCCATTTGTAAAGATCCATATTAGCATGAACGCACCCTCCTTGTTCCATATGCTGCCGCGTTTCAAGCGATGGATTTAACGTATTTAAAGGCCGCGCCTCTTTTGTAAAAAATCGATAGGCATCGTAATGAGAACAACAAATTCTCTGACTATCCACAAATTCATTAAGCTCTACTGGTGATAACCGAAGGCGATATTCTTTATGTCTAATAATATCAGGGGACAGTTTATAAACCATTGCCCATTCATGAAGTCCAAAGCACCCAAAACGGGGGGCCTGATCAATGATATTACTACATAGTTCAGCTACGAATGTTGCCAAGCCAAGAATACTTTGATTGAGACGCTCTCTGTCCATTGAGATTGAATTGCCTTCATTTTTGAACCAATAATCGGTTAGCCACGGATAATCACCCGGGACGGAAGCTGTTACAATTAGGCGTTCTTCCACGGAAGGAACCCACTGTTTTAACTTTAACGGAGAACAACTGTAATAGGTGAATAAAAAGTCATGTACCGGATGCTTAAGACCCAAGCTTCGTCTCTTTAAAAAGGCATCAGCAAGGGGACTCACTAATTCAGTGTGCGCTTTAGCTCGGGAAGTCCAAACTTCAAAAGGTAAGGATGTAGCGGATAGTTCGGCCATAAAATTTCAATATTAGCATGGATTAAACCGTCTATTTTACTACATATCGTATACCGAAGTAAACTCCAAATTGGACTCTAGGACTTAGTAGTTTCGGCTTTGAGGGTTGCCATATCAATGGTGAAGCGATACTTCACATCAGACTTAAGCATTCTCTCGTAGGCTTCATTGATTTTCTGGATAGGGATAATTTCTACGTCAGCGGTGATATTATGTTCCCCGCAAAAGTCAAACATCTCCTGTGTTTCTGCAATCCCGCCGATAAGTGATCCGGAAAGACTGCGGCGTCCAAAGATGAGTCCAGAAGGCGAAAAAGTGAGCGGTTTCGGGGATGCGCCTACAAGGACAAGATTTCCATCCGTGTGAAGTAGGTTGAGATAGGCATTAATGTCGTGTTCTCCGGAGATGGTGTCGAGAATGAAATCGGAACTCCCTGCATGCTTCTGCATTTCGTCTTTGTTTTTAGATATAACAACTTCGTCGGCCCCAAGACGGATTGCATCTTCTTTTTTGCTTGGCGACGTAGTGAAGACAACAACGTGGGCTCCGAACGCATGAGCAAACTTCACTCCCATGTGCCCTAATCCACCGAGTCCTACCACGCCAACTTTCTTCCCTTTGGTGACTCCCCAATGGCGCATGGGCGAGTAGGTGGTGATCCCGGCGCACAAAAGCGGTGCGGCTCCGGCAAGATCGAGGTTTGTGGGAACGCGCAGGACGAATCGCTCGTCAACGATAATGCTTTCCGAATACCCACCATAAGTAGGCCCTCCGAGATGCTTGTCTTTACCGTTGAAAGTGAGAGTCATGTTCTGGCAGAACTGTTCAAGATTGGCTTTGCATTGTGGACACGTGCCATCGGAGTCGACCATGCAGCCAACCCCGACAATGTCACCCTGCTTATATTTCTTAACCGCTGAGCCGACATTGGTGACTCGACCGATGATCTCATGGCCCGGGACTATTGGGTAGACAGTGGGTGCGTGGTCGCTCCATTCGTTACGCACTTGATGAAGGTCGGAGTGGCAGATGCCGCAGAAGAGAATTTCTATCTGAACGTCATGTTCTGTTAGATCGCGACGCTTGATTTTGGTGGGGGCAAGCGGCGATGTGGCACTAGCAGCTGCATAAGCTTTGGCGTTAGACATAGATTTATTCTCCTATGGGTTATATTTAGTATTTTAAGCGTTGTATAATCTTCCGATATAAGTATTTTTTAAATATGTCAATAAAAAATTTGATTAGATAACTTCACATCGGTATAGAGGTCGTCCTTGCACAAAATCCTAAAGACAGTTATTATAGACCATCTTTTGGAAAGATGGCTGAGTGGCCGAAAGCACGTCCCTGCTAAGGACGCATACCCCTAAAGGGTATCGAGGGTTCAAATCCCTCTCTTTCCGAATTAAGGCCTTAGGTGTGAACCACCTAAGGCCTTTTTTTATGTTTTATATTTACAGTTTTCTGGCAAATCTGATAAGGGTGAAGTGAGTACAAATCTTAGGAGTACCCATGAAACTTGAACTCGAAAATAAGTCGGCATTGGTTTCTGGCTCTTCGAAAGGGATTGGTTTCGCCATAGCCAAACAGTTGGCTGAAGAAGGGGCTCACGTTATTGTAAATGGGCGCTCTGAAAGCTCAGTATCATCTGCCGTGGAACAAATTCGCAAGGAAGTCCCGGGCGCTAAAGTAGATGGCTTTACAGGCGACCTATCTATGGAAAAAGATACGGCAGGTCTACTCAAACGCTTTCCCGAAGTAGATATTTTGGTCAACAACTTAGGAATCTATGAAGCGAAGGCTTTTGATGAAATTACAGACGATGATTGGCGTCGATTCTTCGAAGTAAATGTGCTCAGCGGGGTACGCCTTAGCCGTGCCTATCTTTCAGGCATGAAAAAGAAGAACTGGGGCCGCATCATTTTTATAAGCAGTGAAAGCGGCATACAAACTCCCCTTGAAATGATTCACTACGGCATGACAAAGACGGCTCAACTCGCTGTTTCGCGCGGAATAGCTGAGTCTTGCGCGAACACGGGAGTTACTGTGAATGCTATCCTTCCAGGACCTACCCTCTCTACCGGCGTTGAGGAATTTGTAGCGCAAGTTAGCGGTGGTCAACCTTTCGAAAAGTTTCAGGCGGAATTTTTTAAGACAGTTCGACCAAGTTCGCTCATCAAACGCTTTGCTACTTCAGAAGAAGTTGCCGCTTTAGTTACCTTTGTTTGCAGTCCGAAAGCTTCTGCGATAACAGGAGCTGCCCTACGTGTAGATGGAGGAGTCGTTCGTTCTTGTTTTTAGCGGCGCGCGCCACCTAATGCCTTCTTTACGCTTGGAAATAAAGATATAGCGACAGTGTACGCCAATCCTGCGATCAGAGCGATCGTCGCCCCTCCGGGCCAATTTAGGTGAAAAGCCACGGCTGTTCCCGAAACTGTAAAAAAAGCGCTGATAAATACCGCAATGACCATCATTCGCGATAGTCTCACAGTGAATAGATTCGCAATGGCTGCAGGTATCGTCAACATGGTCATGACAAGAATAATCCCCACCACTTGAATGAGTAAAACGATCGATATCGCCGTGAGAGCCAATAAAAGCAAATAGAGCTGCTTCACAGGTACACCTTGCAATTGTGCCTGCTCCTCGTCAAAACATATCGCCAAAAATCTTTTGTGAAGACAGAGAACAGAAATCAAAATAATCACATCCAAAGTCGCTAGAATGTAAAGATCGGTATGAGATACCCACAGAATATTTCCGATCAGAAAATTAGATAATTCAACGTTGAATCCCGGAGTTTGCGATATAAATACAACGCCCGCAGCCATGCCTATCGACCACAAAGCTGCAATAACAGAGTCTTCCCTCTGTTGATAATTCAGATGAATCCAGCCGATTATAAGTCCGGAAAGAATTGCTGCCACAAGAGCTCCTAAAAGCGGAGAGGCCCATTCGACACCCTTAGCACGTTCTAGCCATAGGCAGAAGCCTATCCCTCCAAGCACTGAATGGGAAATCCCGCCACTGATAAAGACAATTCGTTTAACGACAACATAGGATCCGACAATTCCACTGACGATCGAGGCAAGTAATCCGGCGATCAGCGCTGACATCAAAAAGGGGTTGGTCCAGGCAGCTTCCAAAAACGACATATCAGTTTCCTTTTAGCGGGGGGTGGTAGAGGCCTATGGCAAAGTGTTCGCAAACTTGGTCCGGTTTCAGCGAGATAACGCTCTGCTTCACGCAGAGAGCTCTTTGGACTTGATGAATAGCCGTTTGCAAGTGATGGGTGACCATAAGAATAGTCATCTTTCCTTTCAGTGCCTCTAAAATTTTATAAATTTCCATTTCTGCTTCGTTATCGACGCTTGCGGTGGGTTCATCAAGAAGCAACAGCTTTGGGTTGGATACTAATGCCCTAGCGATCAGGGCTCGTTGCGCCTGTCCCCCTGACAGATTTCCAAAGCTTGTATTCTTGAATGCAGATAACCCAACCTTTTCAAGCATCTCTAAGGCAATATTTTTGTCTTCATGACTAAAACGTCCGAACCACGGAAGATGCGAAAGCCTTCCTGAAAGAACAAGTTCCATCACCGAAATGGGGAATTCCTTATCAAAGCGCAGTCTTTGCGGCACGTAGCCAATGTCCTTCTGGGCCTTTTCGGGTGTCATGCCGAAAACTTCAATGGAGCCTTTGTCAGGTCTTAAAAAACCTAAAATCAACCGAAGCAACGTGGTTTTTCCTCCCCCGTTTGGACCGAATATGCCGATAAATTCCCCCTCGTCCACTTGGAAAGAAATATCGGTAAGGATAGGTGTATCGTCGTATCTGAAGGAGACCTTGTCGAATTTGATGAGGGGTTTGGCCATATTAGTTAAAAGAATTAAAAAACTTTTTAGATATTTCTTGAATATTTTCTATGTAATTTTCGGAGAGAGGATCGATGGACTCTATTTTTGCTCCGATTTCTTTAGCGATCAGGCGTGCGCCTTTGCTGCTGTGTTGGGCTTGGATGAAAATAATAGTTATTTTAGCAGCACGTGCCTCTTCTAAGATTCGGATGAGCTGTTTGGGTGAGGGGTCTTTGCCTTCGAATTCGATGGGGATTTGTTTGAGGTCGTAGTCTCTGCAAAAGTAGGCGTAGGCTGGATGTGAGACCATAATGGCTCTGCCTTTATAGGGGGCGAGCATGGTGGTGGTGTTTTTGTCCAAGGAATCTAGCTCTTGCAAAAGTTGAGAAAGATTTTGTTCGTAGAGTTGTTGGTGTTCGGGGTAGATCGAAATTAATGCCTGTGTGATGATTTTCGCTTGTTTTTCAGTTTCTCGAGGACTCATCCAGATGTGTGGGTCGGGGTCGCCGTGTTCCGCGCATTGGCAGCAGGATTCGTAGATGAGGTTGATGCCTTCTCTGAGGTCCACGGTTTTGAGTTTAGGGTTGTGTTGTCTGATGGAAGGAAGGGCATTGCTTTCGAAGCTTTCGCCGATGAGGAACCAGATATCGGAATTTCCGGCGGCGAGGACTTGTTTTGCGTTGGGCTCGAAGTAGTGAGGGCTGGAACCTGAGGGGACGAAAAGGATGACCTTTTGGGTATCGCCTACGATTTTTTTGACAATAAATTCATAAGGGGCCACGCTAACCAGGACAGAATGGCTTCTGTCGTCGGCATGAGCTTCTATGGAAAGCATCGCAAAAACAACTAAAAATACTCGAAACAAAGTTGACATCATATTATACATTTTTAGGTCTATTATACATATTATGTCTCGGAATGTCTAATTCTTTTATGCCCTGAACGGCTCCAACTCAATACCCTCGATCCAGGCTCAACGCATTAAATTAAGCTTTAAATTGCAAAAAAACAAGCGTCATGTTTATAGTCTTCCCCAAAACCAACCCTAAAATGTGAGTGAATTATGCATCCTATTGAAAACCCAAGAATGTCATCTAGTTATTGCAGCCTAAAAAGAGGAGATTATCCTCATCCTCATCCAGAAACTGACGAAGAAATGATACGTTGCTTTGCAGAAATCTTGCGTAGAGAACCCATGTGCCGTCACGACCTCAAAGAATTAAACAACATCGTTACTTTAATACACCCTTCCTCAGAGAGCCTTCTTAATCGTGCAACAGACCTTGTTTCCCAAAGAATGGACGAGCTTTCCTGTAACAAAATTAGAAGAGTGAACGACTTAATATCACTCTATCACCTTAAAGAATACTGCGCAGAATCTTTTCAAGAAACATTCGTCGAAAAACTTTCTAAATATCCAACGACTCCAGAAATGTTGAGAGAAATCGCCAATTTTCTCCCTTGCTGCGAATCAGAATTAGCTTTTGAAGAAGATGCCAAAGCGTTGCTCGGGAAGGAACGCCCAGAAGAAGTTACAGCTATTCTGAATCAAAAAAAAGTGCAACTTCGTAAACATGTTAAGACAGAGGCTGGTAATCGAGAAAGAGGTGAATTTAAAGATTTTCCAGAACTTTATCAACATCTAATGCATATGAGATCATTGAATAATCGGCTCGAACGAATGGCTGAAATAGAAAAAATGTCGTTTGAGGACATATCTAAAATCGTTTTACAAACAAGAGAGGCAATATTAAAAAGGGTGGATGTTTTACCTACCGGTAAAACTGTAGTTTTTATATTGGGAGGCTCAGGGGTAGGGAAATCGACAGCGTTATGTTTCCTAAGACGAGACGGCATGGTATACAATGACAATCGCTATGTCTCAAAAGCTGATCAATTTGGAATTATCGGAGATGATGGAGCTACCTCTTGCACGCTTCTTCCAAATATCGAAGTTCTTGAAGAATGGGTATTTATCGATTTTCCTGGTTTTGACGATACTCACGGTCTATTAATATCTCTTGGCATGGAGTTAGCCTTAAAAGCACTCTTTAATAAACACCGACATTTGGAACCTAAAGTGTTGGTTCTTGAAGCCATCACCAACACAGAAGGTCGATATGCTGCGGCAGCTAACCTAGGAGAGAAGTTGGGACGCATCTTTGATAAAACGCACTGCATTTTAGGGATAACGAAATATGGTTTAGAAAGTAATTACATTAAATTAGCCCACCTCGAAAAACAGCAACTAGAAAAATTGTCAAATCCTTCTGAAGAGGAAAAAGAACTCGTGGTTGAAATCAACCTTCTTGCCAGTATGAACCAAAGTATCCATAGACAGAACCTTCTGATGAAACAAAGCCAACTGGCCCAAAAGACTAGAGCAAGATTAGAGGCCGCAAAAAAAGTTGTTGACACTGAAGAAATGAAAGAACTGAGGAAAATCATCAAAGGTAAAGAAGACGAAATAAAGCTTCAAATTGGTGTAAAAAATCTTGTGCGTTTTTCAGATTTGGAACAGGAAGAGAGTTTAACAATGTGTTTAACAGAAATTTCAGCCTTATCGAGAGGATGGAATGTGACTCTTTCTCCTGAAAATAGGCTAGATCCAATGGTTCAAGAATTGCTTGTAAGGAAATTTGAACGGAATCTGCTGCAAATTGTCAGAGAGAGTCAAGATTATCCTGCATTTGAAGATATCGATAACGTGAAAAGAAGTATTTTACAGTTTAGTTTGATCAAGATTCTCCTTACAAAAAGTCATCCAGAAATTGGGGATTTCTTGCATTTGCCAGAAATGGATCCTCGTATTGTTAAATACTTTGACGAACAAATTATCACTGAGTGTATTAAAAATTTTATTTACGCTGTGAGTTCTTCACTTGATATCATCTATCTCAATGGCATTTTAGATAAGTTTACAATTAATATTGAGAAAAAAACAATTCTCAAAGAAAAACTGGCGAGACTTCAAGAATGCATCGAAGGGATAACCCATGAACAATGGGACAATATTCGCGCAGAGCATCAGGCTGCATTGAATCTTTTTGATGAGAACTTTAAAATGCCAAAATGGCTAACGTTTTGTTGCAACATCGCTCTTAAGTTTCCTCGTGGCTTGCTAGGACTAATGAATAAAAGTAAAGCGGTTAATGCTCATGAGACAGCTTTTGATGACCTAATCAACCAAAGCTGCGCGGAATTGGATCAAATGCATAAGATAATCCTAACATTAAAAGAAATCGAAAGAATTATTACAGAAGGAAATTAAAATGCAAATTAATGTTGAGGGAGCCTTCTGTAGAGCTTCAAGAATGACCATAGCTCCTCTTAGTTTAATAAATGTGGGGATAGGAATCATAAATGAAATTCTTATGCGAGAATTACTTTGCCGGCATGATGTTGAATATATCAACAAATTATACACTGTAATGGAGAAAATGTCAGATTTTGATCGTAAAAAAGTTTTACAAGATTTAGCTCCAAGGATAAGACAACTCTCTAAAGACGATAGCAGTAAAGGGAAAATTTCCTTTTATTACTTGCAGATCTTGGGTCATAACGACTTGAGGAGCGTGAGTGAAGAGCAAAACTTTAGCAAGGTATCTTCTAATTTGGAAGAAATAGCTTCGTTATTGCCCATTTGTTCCAATGAAGAGGAATTTGAAAAGGATATTGCAACACTCATCGGAATAGGTTCAGCAGATAGATTAAAAATTTTAAGCTATAAAAGGGAACAAGTTAAGCAACTTCAAGAAAAAAAACGTGTTATTTCCTCGAAGAAAGTTGAGTTAGAAGCTTTGAAGAGAACAGCTCCTTATAAAATTCCCGACTATATGAGTGAATTATTAGAAAATGGTCATATCCAATTATTTGATCATCTTGTGGAAATGATGAAACTTCCCGAGCGCAACTCAAGGAAATTGGCGATCGGCAATTTGACATTTTCTCAAATATCCCACATCGTTTTGCAGACGAGAGACGCCATTATTCAAAAGGTTGAAAGTTACATTCAAAATCATAATAAGCAAGTTCTTTTTCTATTAGGACCATCTGGCTCAGGTAAATCAACAACATTATGTGCCTTACGTGGCGATGTAATGAAATTTGAGAAAGGGCATTATGTTTCAGAAAACGACTTTAAAGATCTCATAGGATACGATGGATCCTTTTCTTGCACTTTTTTACCCACCGTAGTAGATGTCCAAGGCAAAGGTTGTTTCATCGTTGATTTTGCAGGTTTTGAGGATACAAATGGACCCTTAGTTTCTCTTGGAATGGAATGTGCCTTAAAAGAACTCGTTGAAAAACATAATCCAAGCATATTAGTGCTAGAGCCTATCACCGATACAGAAGGTAGATTTGCACATGTTGCGCGTTTAGCTCATATGCTAGGGCGACTATTTAATGATACAACAAAATGTATCTTAGGAATCACAAAATATAGTAATGATCCAGACTATACCCACATCCAAATATTAGAGAGAACAGAAAGAGAAAAGCTCTTAGCGCCTACCCAAGAAGAGAAAGATCTCATGACTGAAATAAAGTGTCTTAAGAAATACGAACTGGATTTTGCAGAAAAGGAAAAAGAACTAGCAGATCTTCAAAGTCGTCAACCAAAAAAAGAACCTCTCATCATCGATACACACGACATTCGAAAGCATAAAGAGAATCTGATTTATAAAGAAGTTCAGTTGATCCAAAATAGTGGTATGAAAAAGGTTGTTCGATTGCAGAATCTTGAAGATCCCCAACAAGCAGCCCAAATTTTTAATGAAATTATGATGCTTTCAGAACCCGTATCTGTTTGTGAAAATCATCAATTGGATCCTGAAGATCGTGAATTATTAAATAAAATTTTTACGAAAACACTCTTTGCTGAAATTGAAAAAGATGATTATAGTAACGAGGATTTTTATGCTTTTGAACGAAGTGTTTTAGAGTACAGCCTGACCAAGACTTTAAAAGCACGAAGCAATCCTGAAATTGGTAGGTTTTTGCATCTTCCACAACTTGATCCAATGATTGTCCGCCATTATGACCAGGAAATTGTCGATAGATGCATTACCAAATACATGAACTTTGTAATCAAAACAATTCACATTTCTTTGATTGATAAATTGTGCAACGAAAATTCTGAAATAGGTTCAAAGCAAAAAAAAGAAGAACTCCAAAATAAAATTGCAGAGCTTAAAAACTATGTCATGCAAACTCTCACCGGCATTTCTTTTGTTGATGATCCGGTCAGGGCTGAGGAAGAGTGGAATAAAATTAAAAGAAAACTGAACAGTGCTACCACTTCGGTACAAGTTCAATTGCCAGCTTGGGCCAATTTTTTCAAAATCTCTGACACCGTATTTAATAGAATCTACGATTGGTTAGAGGGACGATTCCAGCAGCAAGCGTACCTCGAAGCCTCTGACAACATGATCGATGAATGTTGTACTGAAGTGGATAATATGTATGGCACTCTTCTGCGATTAAACGATATTAAGATAATGATTGAAAAACAAAATGATATAGATAATGCTTTCAGCTCAGAAAATATTTCGATAGAATCTTTCTCTGATTTTCATTTATCTATTAAACAAAGAATTACGGCTGTCGCTAATGTTTATGGAATAAATTGGGATAAACGAGTCGAATTTATATTCCAAAGATTATCTCTCAAAGGATTTAATCGAACGGATAAAAACCATCTGAATTGTCTTTTAGGGTATGCCTATTGGCTTATGGAACCCGATGTCCGTTGCATTTACCAGATAGAAATAGATCTAGGTGTAGTAGAATCGGTGAATGCAGGTGTCAAGAAGATGGCTGAAGATTTGCACGATATTCTAAGTGTGTTTCCTTTTCTGAATGGTGATATGAGCTGGAAATCTATAGGCATTAACTTTAACGAGATTGCGTGTAATTTAAGGAAGATTGAATCAGCGGCCCATCGTGAAATCGAGGGCGGGATTGAATTTTTCCTACAAAACGAGAATATTACACAAAGTGAAATTTTGAGAAGCTTTGCTAATGCTGTGGGAGATGCAGCTAGTTTTGCTGAAATTTTAGCGAAACCCTATGAGGGGAATGCAGATATTTCTACATTGAGAAAAAAAATAGATATAGCATTTTCTCTCGCTAAACTTAACGCACCTGTAAAGGCTCTTGTCTCCTCATGGAGCTCCTGGTCTAAAGCTGGGATAAAGGCAGCCCAAGTAGATCAAAGAACAGATTCGAAAGAGCAGTTTAATTACAAACTCACTTTTTTGAAAAAAGTTGGATCTCTAAACGGTGAACCCACCAAAGTCGAAATTTGCAGCAAAAGTGGTCTGTTTGAATTAGACAAAAGAATTCGTGAAAGACGCAATACAAATCGCCCGTTAGTTCGCGCGTTATTTGCAGCAACTTTATTAAGGGTATATAATAATCAAAATATTTAAATTATATTTTTTTTAAATAAAAGGGCCGTGTCCTGCGATTCGCCGATTTAGCAATCGCGCAAACTATACTGAAGTGAACTCAAAAATCGGTATTTGGGGCACTTGCGATCGTTGAACCCCGGGGCTTTGAAGAGCCCGAAATACCGACTTTTGAGCTCACTTCAGTATAAAATTAAAAGTATCGAAACCAACATTACTGAAGGAAATAAAAAATGCAAATTAATGTAGAAGGGACATTTTGTAGCACGACAAGAACCTTAGCCTCTGTTAATTCATTAAATATGGGAATAGGAGCCATAAATGAAATTCTTAAGCGAGAGTTACTTTGCCGGCATGATGTTGAATATATCAACAGAATATACACTGTAATGCAGAGAATGTCAGATTTTGATCTCAAAAAAGTTTCACAAGAATTAGCCCCAAGGATGCGACGACTCTCTGAAGATGATAGCAGTAAACGTAAAATTTTCTTTCATTATATGAAAATTTTAGGTCCTAGAGACCTCATAGAAGCAAGAGAGCAAAGCTCAAATACTAATTTGGAAGAAATAGCTTCGTTATTGCCCATTTGTTCCAGTGAAGCGCAATTTGAAGAAGATGTTGAAGCACTCATTGGAACCGGATCAACAGGTAGAGTGAATCAAATTTTAAGTTACAAAAAGGAACAAATTAAGCGACGTGAAGAAACCAAACGTATTATTTCCACGAAATCAGCTGAATTAATTTCCACGAAGTCAGCTGAATTAGATGCTTTGAAGACAACATCTTCTAAAAAAATTCCAGAGTATATGAGTGAATTATTAAAAAATGGGCATATCCAATTATTTGACCATCTCATGGCAATGATGGCCCTTCCCGATCGCAACACAAGAAGATCTGTAATCTGCGCTTTGACATTTTCTCAAATATCCCACATCGTTTTGCAGACAAGAGACGCCATTATTCAAAAGGTTGAAAGTTCCATTCTAAATTATAATAAGCAAATTCTTTTTATATTAGGATCATCAGGCTCAGGTAAATCAACAACCTTATGCGCCATACGTGGCGATGAGATGAAATTTGAGAATGGGCATTATGTTTCACAAAATGACCCTACTCTCATAGCACACGGATCCTCTTCTTGTACTTTTTTACCCACCGTGGAACATGTCGGAGGCTGTATCGTAGTGGATTTTCCCGGTTTTAACGATACAAATGGACCCTTAGTTTCTCTTGGAATGGAATGTGCCTTAAAAGCACTCGTTGAAAAATACAATCCAGGCATATTAGTGCTAGAGTCCATCACCAATACAGAAGGTAGATATGAACATGTTGCGCAATTATCTAATATGCTAGGACGACTCTTTAATGATTGTAAAAAATGTATATTAGGAATCACAAAATATAAAAATGATGCAGACTATAACCGCATCGAATTCTTAGAGATAGAAAAAAGAAAAACTCTTTTAGCGCCTACCCCAGAAGAGCAAGAACTCATTAATGAAATAAGTTTCCTTAAAAAATACAAAATGACTGATCAAATTAAAGAAAAGGAGGAAAAACTAGCCCTAATAAAAAGTTCTCAAGAAGCAAGAAAAGAACTTCTCTCCTTGGATACAACCGAAATCCAAGAGTATAAAGAAAATCTTAAAGTCAAAGAAGGTGAATTAATAAAGCATATTAATATGAAAAAAGTTGTTCTATTGCAGAATCTTGAAGATAAACAACATGCAGCCTTAATTTTTAAAGAAATTATGATGCTTTCAGAACCTGTATCTGTATGTGAAAGACATCGATTGGATCCTGAAGATAGTGAACTATTAAAAACAATTTTTACGAAAACACTCTTTGCTGAAATAGAAAAAGATGATTATGACATTGAAGATGGAGATTTTTCTGCTTTTGAACAAAGTATTTTAGAGTCCAGCCTGATCAAGACTTTAAAAGCACGAAGCAATCCTGAAATTGGTCGGTTTTTGCATCTTCCACAACTTGATCCAATGATTGTCCGCCATTATGACGAGGAAATTGTCGATAGATGCATTACCAAATACATGAACTTTGTAATCAAAACAATTCACATTTCTTTGATTGATAGTTTGTGCAACGAAAAGTCGGAAATAGGTTCAAAGCAAAAAATTGCACAACTTCAAAGAAAAATTGCAAAGCTGAAAAACTATGTCCTGCAATCTCTCACTGGTATTTCTTTTGTTTATGATCCGGTCAAAGCTGCGAAGAAATGGAATGAAATTCAAAGAGAACTGAATAGTGCTTCAACTTCGGTACAAGTTCAATTGCCAGCTTGGGCCAATTTTTTCAAAATATCCGACACTGTATTTAATAAAATTTATGATTGGTTAGCGGGACGAATTCAGCAGCAAGCGTACCTCGAAGCCTCTGACAACGTGATCGATGAATGTTGCACTGAAGTGGATAATATGTATGACACTCTTCAACGATTAAACGATATCAAGATAATGATTAAAAAACAAAATGATATAGATAATGCTTTCAGCTCAGTAAAGATCTCGATGGAATCCTTCTATGATGCTTTTCATATATCTCTTATACAAAGAACTTTGGCAGTAGCTAAAGTTTATGGAAAAGACTGGGATAAACGAGTCGACTTTTTAGTCGCAGAATTACTCAAAGGTCTCAAAGGATTTAATCAAACGGATAAAAGCCATCGGGCTTGTCTTTTAGGTTATGCTTATTGGCTTATTGAACCCGATGTTCATTGCTTATACCAAGTAGAAATAGGTCTAGATGATATAGAATCGGTAATTGAAGCTATTGATGAGATTGCTGAAAAATTGCAGTGTGCTAATAAAAAGACGTGTTCTTCGGTTGGTGATGATAAAAGTTGGAAAGCTATAGGTAGTAAATTTATAGGGATTGGTAAGTATTTAAGGAGGATAGAATCAGAAGTCCATCTTGAAATCGAGCGCGGAATTGAACTTTACCCCCAAAAAGGGGATACCCAATGTGAAATTTTGAGAAGTATTGCTAATGCTGTGGGAGATGCTGCTAGTTTTGCTGAAAATTTATCGAAACCCTATGAAGGAGATGCTGATCATTTTACATTGGTGGATAAAATAAATATAGCATACGAACTCGCTACTCTCGCTACACTTAACCCTCCTGCAAAGGCCCTGGTCTCCTCATGGAGCTCCTGGTCTAATGCTGTGGCAAAGGCAAATCTTTTAGATCAGAAACCTACAGGAAGTTCAAGTCCGAAAGAAACAGCGAAAAAGCTGTTTAATTATAAGCTCACTTTATTGAAAAAAAATCAAAAACAACCTTCTAAGGTGGAAATCTTTAGCAAGAGTGAGATGTTTGAATTAGACAAAGAAATTTGGGAAAGATACCATACTAATCGCCCGTTGATCCGTACTTTGTTGGCAGCGGCTTTACTTGAGCTATATCAGCGTAGTCTTTATCCAGATATTGATGGATATGTTTTATATTAGTTGATTGATGTGCGGAAGTTCTGTAGTCGATCCGATCTATGGAGTGAATCGATTTATCGATTCACTCCTCGTCGATTATCTCTCAAATCACAATAGATTTAATTTTTGAAAGTAAGTCTTCCGGGAAAAAAGATTCTCCTTTTTCTTTAAGAATAATCTCCAAGACGCATTTGTGGGATCTCTCTATAGCACTTCGGGTTAACATTAAAACGGATGAATTTTCAAAGTAGTTAAATATATGTTCACGAGATAAAAGCATTTCAGAAAACTTCTGCGATTTTTCGATAAGGATCACAAACCAGGGCATTTTTCCTGTTAATTTCATCCGAATGAGCTCTTCATCTTCAATCTTGGAAACGTAGCTTTCACCAATAGACGAATATCCCTGCATGAGAGCAAGCAATAGTGGCGAAGAATCGAAGGTGTTGAGGGATGAGAGTTTTCGACACATCACTTGATGGGTCTCAAGAGTATCATCGGAAGGTTTTAATATATTTGCTAATTCCAAGTGGCCATTGTTCAAAGCTAAGGATCGCGGAGTGTTTCCCCTGTTAGTAACAGGTTCTGGATTAGCTCCGCGTTCGATCAGGAGCTTGCATAACTTTTCTTGATTCCAGATAGCTGCAATATGCAGCGGGGTAACGCCGGCATGATTTGCTTGATTAAGCTGTTCTTTATCAAAAATACTAATTAACCACTCAGCAACATCGAAATGCCCTCTATAAAGTGCCATGTGCAAAGCTGTATTTTTTTTATCTACTGTAGTACCTCGTGAATCTATTTGTTTTTCCATCAAAAGTTTGCAGATATTTAATTGTCCATTCCAAGCGGCGTTTAGAAATGGGGTCACTCCCATATTATCTCCGCGATTAAGGGTTTCTAGATCTAATCTTTCTATTAACCACTCAGCTAATTCAATATACCCATAGTCTATAGCAAGATACAAAATCGATTGCCCCGAGTTTGTAACTGCTTGGGGACTCATACCCCGCTGTAGTAGCCTCTCAATAATATTTCTATGATTTGTCGCTACAGCGCTGTGTAGGGCATTGTATCCGTCGCTATCCGTCTGTTCGAGATCTTTTGTATCTAAAATGTCTACGAACCAGATTGATACTTCTTTCTCTCGATTGCCCCATAAGGCACACAACAAAGGATGATATTTGAAATTATTAAGGGCCATAGGGTTTGCACCACGCTCCTTAAGGAGACGGCAAATATCTACCTGGTTGTATCTTGCAGCAATATGAAAAGCGGTATTACCATTTATGACCATATTCAATGTTTCTGCGTCTGATTCTTCAATCATCCATTTTGCTAGGTTCCAATAGCTAAAATTCATTGCACTAAATAAAGGAATGTTACCATTGGATGTTTTCGATTTTAAATTGACTCCTCTTTTTACAAGCAATTTGCATATAGATTCTTGATTTTTGGATGTGGCTATATGGAGAGCTGTAATTCCTTCGTAATTGGCATGACAAAGATCTTCAAGGGTTAATTTATCAATAAACCATTCAGCTAATTCGACGTGATCAGATAAAAGCGTTAGCATTAAAGGTGTATTTCCTTGGCAGGTTAAAGCCATCATAGCTGCTCCTTTATCAACAAGAAGTTCACAAACTTCACGTTGATTACGGACTGCAGCTATGTGTAATGCAGTAACTTTGTAAATTGCGTCTGCATAATCTAGATCAACAACGCTTAATTTTGGTATAAGCATCATTGCCATTTCAATGTTCATGTTATCGATAGCGCTTACAAGAGGTGAGGATAGAGATTCAATAGATAAATTTGGGCTCTCCAGATTGCGTGAGTTGATTTCTTGCAAAAGCCATTTTGCTAATTCCGAATGGTTGTATTGTATAGCAATTAGAAAAGGCGTGTTTCCTGATAGATCGGAAACCACTGGGCTTATCCCTCGATTGATTAATTGTTGGCAAATATCTTGACAATTGCTTTTCGCTGCTAAATGAAACGAAGTCATTCCTAGTTTATCTGCATGTTTAAGATCTTCATCATTAAGATGAGTTAGAAACCATGAAAAAACATCAGAAAAACCGTTTTTTGCTGCCTTCAGGAGGGGTGTTTGTCCATCATTCGAAGGGATTTTTAAATTCGCGCCACTTCTATACAGAAGTTCGCAAATTTTTAAATTCCCTCTGATAGCTGCATAGTGTAGTGCTGTATGACCATCACCATCTTGTTCATTTATATGATCTATAATATTCCGATCCGAAAGAATTTTTTCAGCAATAATGATATTCCCATGCAACGCCACAAACATCAAAGGAGAGCGTTTTTCACTACAATTAATGAAAAGATCCACACCTTTCAAAATCAAATCAAGAGCCAATTCGGTTTGATTATGCTCACATGCAAGAAAGAACAGTGTTTTCTTCTTGTTATCTTTGATATCCAGGTGTGAGCGAGGTTCATGCAGAAATTTAACGATGTTATAAATTTTTAAATGGAGTGCTAGGTGGGTAGGAGTTGGAATCATTTTATTTTTAACAACACTCCTTGAACCATTTTGAACCAATTTTTGGGCGAGTTCTCCTTCACCATGCATTGCAGTAAAATGAACAAGTGAATATTCACCCATTTCAAAAGTTTTATTTTCTTCCAAAAATTCTTTAAAATCTCCTTCAAGAACATTCCACTTTAGTTGAGAAATTTGATGATCGATACCGGAGCAATCGGAAAGTTTCCGTAAGTGTCGCGCCCATTTACGTCTCGATTTTTCCCCAAGATTCAACTGAGATTCTATTAAGCACCTTTCAAATGTGGGAATTCCTGGATTTTTATTTGCTTCATGATGGTAAGGATGAGTGAAATATTTCAATGTGCCATAAACTCTATCTAATTCAGACCATTCCTTATAATGCTTTTTTGCGAGGCTGATAATGTCATCCGGGATTTCATCGCTTTTTACTGTTGCGGCAATAAATAAAGCAAAAGGAATGCCTTTTGGAGATAGCCAAGTACAATTTCCTACCCTTTGGCTTCTCTGTTCGATAAATTTGATTTTTTTCAGGTAAGGAAAGGTATCGATTTCAAAGGTTATAAATTGGTGGGTCTCTTCGTTTGATGCTTCTAGTATGGGAAGCACCTTTATTAGTTCCTTATGATCTACAATTTCATAAATAGTAATCCCACGTTCTTGTCTTACGCCTCTATCGCAAAGATACAGATGTTTATTGGTTATGATAGTTGTAACTTCGTGGCCATACGCTGGAGTATACCAACATGTGGAAACAATAAAAATTTGATCATTTGGTTTTTTAAGAAATTGTTCGATGGATGCCTTTGAATGGGGCCAAATAACATTATTAGATAATATTTTAAATATTGGTTCTGTTGGCTTCAATGCTTTACTCATATACACCGCAAAAGACTCTTGAATTTCTTTATAACTTACTTCGGCAAAACCAATTGTTATTTTGTTTCGGAATATAAAAGGTTTTATACTAAATGATGCGTGAAATCGATTAATAAAGAGTCTTTGCTGAATTAAATAGTCTGCACAGATTCGGCTTTTCTCATCCATTCTCTGGAATATCAATTCAGCGCATCTCTTTCGTTGATAATGCAAGGCATTATGAAAGGGCGTTAAACCATTGAGATCTTGGATAGTGAGATTAGCTCGGTTATTTAAAAGGATTTCGCATACATCCGGAAGGTCAGCTTTAACTGCTGAATGAAGCGTATATCTGTACGGATTAGGAGCTGAAGAAGAGCCCGTTGTTAGCATTATTCGTTCCTTTAATTATTTAATTATTAATAATTATAGTTTTTTAATTAGAAAATATTAACACATTTTGAGTTTTAATTAAAGGTGAATTTATACTCTCGACATGTAAAGATTTTTACGGTATAATTTGTCCATCAACTAGATAGGAATTTTATGACAAAAAAGCGCATTCTCACAGGGGATAGGCCCACGGGCTCGTTGCATATTGGACACTATGTCGGATCAGTGAAAAATCGGGTAGAACTTCAAAATAAATATGATTGTTATTTTATAATCGCCGATCTCCATACTCTCACAACCAAGCCCGAAAAAGAGAACATTCTCGAATTAAGAAATAATATCCACGAAATGGTTCTCGATTACCTAGCTATTGGCATCGATCCCAAAATAGCGACGATTTATCTCCAATCAGCGTGCCCGGCTGTTTATGAACTGAATCTCATCTTCGAAATGCTCATCTCATTCAATAGGTTAGCTGGCCTTCCAAGCATCAAAGATATGGCGCGTAATGCGCATATCGATGCCGAAAGCATTCCTTTCGGTTTGATTGGCTACCCTATTTTGCAAACAGCCGATATCCTCATGCCCAAAGGAGATCTGGTTCCTGTGGGAAAAGATAACGAAGCCCATATCGAAATGACCCGAACCATAGCTAGAAAGTTCAACCAATACTATGGAGAGGTTTTCCCTGTTCCTGAAATACTTCTGAGCGATTTCCCCTCTTTGATAGGCACCGATGGTCAAGGGAAAATGAGCAAATCCGGTGGCAATGCAATCTTCTTTGCGGATGATCCAAAAGTCGTCGAGAAAAAAGTCATGGGAATGTATACAGACCCAAATCGCATCCATGCCCATGTTCCGGGGACCGTAGAAGGAAATCCGGTGTTCACCTATCTCGATGTATTTGATTCCGAAAAAGAGGCTGTTGCAGAGCTCAAAAAACGGTATCGCGAAGGGACTGTAGGAGATGTTGAAGTAAAAAGAAAACTCCTCGGAGCCCTCAATAAGTTTTTGGATCCCATCCGTGAGCGACGGAAGGTATTCGCTGAAGATAAAGGCTACGTAGAGCAAGTCATTTACGAAGGGACTCAAAAGATGATCGAAATCTCTAACGAAACGGTCAAGGAAGTCCGCAGCGCTATGGGATTGGGGGGAAATTGGAAGAAGATCGAAAGGATCGCCAGAGAGCGTAAGGAAAAAATAGAAAAATAGGAATCGATGAAATTCAAACTAAAAAGCAGTTTTGAGCTATGCGGAGATCAACCTCAAGCTGTTGATAAGCTTGTGGAAGGGCTTGAACTTGGGAAAAAAGCCCAGGTCTTGCTTGGGATTACCGGTTCCGGAAAAACCTTCACGATGGCTAATGTCATAGAAAGAATCCAAAAGCCGACGCTCGTTCTCGCTCACAACAAAACCCTCGCGGCTCAGCTCTACCAAGAGTTTAAAGGATTTTTCCCCGACAATGCCGTTGAGTATTTCGTCTCCTATTACGACTACTATCAGCCCGAGGCCTACATTGCCCGTACAGATACCTATATCGAAAAAGATATGGCCATCAATGATCGTATTGACAAAATGAGATTGAGCGCCACAAGATCCTTATTAGAAAGAGATGATGTGTTGATTGTGGCTTCAGTATCGTGCATTTACGGTTTGGGATCTCCGGAATACTACCGCGGAATGAATCTACAACTCAAAACAAATGCTAAGCATAGTAGAAATGGACTTCTCGTGCACCTCGTAGAAATGCAATATAAACGCAACGACTTCGATTTTTCCCGCGCTACCTTCCGAGTCCGTGGGGATGTCATCGATATTTTCCCTGCTTACGAAGAAGATGTGGCTATCCGTGTGGAAATGTTTGGCGATGACATCGAGCGTTTATCTGAAATTGATCCATTAACGGGCAAAGTGCGTCGAGTCATTGACGAAATCAATATTTATCCGAGTTCTCACCACGTTACCCCTGAAGAAGTGCGTCTCCATGCGATCGAAACAATAAAAGCGGAGCTTGCAGAGCGCAAGGCTTATTTTGAACAGCAAAACAAGCTTATTGAATTGCAGCGTATTCAAGAACGGACGATGTATGATCTTGAAATGATCAAAGAGGTGGGTTTCTGCAAGGGGATTGAAAATTACTCAAGACACTTCGCCTATCGATCGGAGGGTGAGCCTCCTTCATGTCTTATCGATTATTTCCCTAAAGATTATCTACTTTTTGTCGATGAATCGCATCAATCGATTCCGCAGCTAAATGCGATGTACAATGGAGATCGAGCCCGTAAACAGGCTTTGGTGGATTTTGGTTTCCGTCTCCCTTCAGCTTTCGATAACAGGCCGTTAAAGTTCGATGAGACCTATGCTAGGATGAATCAGGTGGTCTATGTGTCTGCAACACCCGCACCTTGGGAAGTCCATGAGGCTGGTGATGAAATCATTAAACAAGTCATTAGACCAACTGGATTGCTTGATCCATTGATAGAAACGAGACCTGCAACGAATCAAGTGGATGATGTTCTTGCTGAAATTCGCACCCATGTTTCTAGGGGAGGAAGAATCCTCTTAACAACACTGACGAAGCGATTAGCGGAGGAGCTCACTAAGTACCTGAATGAACTTAACGTTAAGGCAAAATACCTCCATTCGGATATTGATACGATAGAGAGAATGCAAATTATTCAAGATTTACGTTCGGGCATTTTTGATGTATTGGTTGGTATTAACCTTCTGCGTGAGGGTTTGGATATTCCCGAGGTGTCTTTGGTTTGCATTCTAGATGCGGACAAGGAGGGCTTTCTTCGAAGCGAAACAGCGCTGGTACAAACTTGTGGAAGGGCTTCACGAAATGAGAATGGCCGAGTGATTATGTATTGCGATAGAATGACTACAGCTATAAAAAAGACGATACAAATTACACAAGATCGTCGAGCGCTACAGGAAGAATATAATAGAGTCCATGGAATTACCCCCCATACAGTTAGAAGAGATATACTTCCCCTTGTTCTTCCTGAGGCAGAGGAAGAGATTGCTTATCCTATCGGAGAGAAGCAGCCTATGAGAATGGCAGCCGAGACTCACCACGAGTATCTAACGACGGATGAGATCAATGCGCGGATCAAAAAATACGAGGCAGAAATGAAGAAAGCAGCTAAAGATATGCGCTTCGAAGACGCAGCTCACGCCCGCGATCTCATGCGCAAGTACCAAAAACTCCAAGTCTTCGGCTAAAAAGATTTGCCATATGGCAAAAAATATGCTATAATGAAGTTTACAAGGGTGCAAAATGACTTCGACATGGCGGGCTTATCTCTCAGGAGAAGCGAAGAAACAGTATAATAAGTTAAAACACAGCGGACAAAAAAGACCCTCCATTATTGATGTTATAGATGCTCTTGTCATTGATTTGTCTTTGAACGGTCCATTTTTGCGTCATTGGCCAAATTATGGACCCATAAAGGAGGGTAGGAATAAGGTATTTCAGCATTGTCATTTAAAAAAAGGAAAGCCTACATACGTAGCTTGTTGGAGAGTTACAGATGAAAAGGAAAAGAAAATAGAGGTATTTTATGTCGGCACTCACGAAAACGCGCCATACTGATTTTTTTGAAATCATTATTTTAAGGCCACATTCTAAAAAGGTGTCCTATACAGTCAAAGCTGAAAATTTCGGCAGACTGGAGACCTATTTGGAAAAATATTCCGAGGACGATAGCGCTGCCGTAGCTTGGGAAACTTTGGCAAAAGAACGGATTAAAAAATATAAAAAAGCAGGATTAGTACTCAGGGGCATTCGCTATCGAGAAGGTCTCTCTCAAAAAAGATTAGCCGAAAAAAGTGGAGTTAATCAAAATGAGATATCGAAGATCGAAAACGGTAAAAGAGCCGTTGGAGAAAAAGTAGCGAAGAGGCTCGCTAAAGCCTTAAACATAGATTTTCGGTTATTCACAGAAGCATAGATTTTCTCAACTCCAATCAAAGAAATCCCTTTACAATTTTATTGCCATGGCATACATAAGTTTTTGGTAATTTAAAATTTTAAAAGGTTATTTTATGATTGATAGTACACATCTCAAAATTGACTCAATTCCGTCAACAAATCCTCAAAATAGGGATAAAATATCACCTAGAAGTCACTTTCGGATCCACGCCCTTAAACAGATTCCACAACAAGCCATGGACGTAAAGTCTGGGCTTGTTAAAACGAAAAAAGTTGCCGGGGAAATAATCGAGGAAGCTCCGGCTCTAAGTTCAAGAGGACGGTCTGCCAACCATGTATTTGCTATCGGAGATACAGCTTCTCCCCTTGGATTCCTTAAAATCGGAAAACAAGGAATTAGCGCTTCCGCAATCATGGAAAGAATGGTTTGGGAAATTGCTTCCTTATTCCAGGTTCAAGATCTATTCGTGCCTACAACAGAAATGGAAATATCACAAGAGAGAGCAAAAAAATTATCTGTTGAAGTCGTTGATATAGATACTTCTCAGCAAAAAAGATATAAAAGATGCTCTCTTGATTCATTATCAAATTCCTCAAAATTTTTAGGCAGCTTCCAAATTGCCGAAAAAGGCAAACCCCTTGTTGAAGTTCTTCAGATCGGACTCCCCCTAACATCCATTAATCCAAATGCATCTGAGGTAATGAATAATCTCATTCAAGCAGTGGTAGCTTCTCTAGGATTTGGTATGATGGACGCACATAGTAACAATATTTTTGTCACAAAAGAAGCAAATTACAAATTCATCGACAATGCTCGGACATTTCCACATTCCAACGGGGTATATGCCGGTTGCGGCACAATCTCGTCTTCCTACCGCTGCGGTTTGCTTGAACTTCCGGAATGTCATATGCCTCTCAAAGAATTTCAGAAAAGGTATATGATTGAAGTCATCGAGAAATTTAAAAACAAATTACCCGATTTTGAAGAATTTCTAAAAACTGCCCTTGTACAAAAAAGAATTGCTGAACTACCTGTAGGGTGGTTTGATACGGATAAGGTCATCCGAACTACGCGTGAAAGAATAGAAATGCTCCACATTGCAGCGCTATCGGAAAACACGAAGTCTCTCGTCGATCTCGTATGCGAAACCGTTCCTTATTATCGTCTGTTCAGTATTTCATATATCCTTTTTAAGAATTTAAATGGGCAGATTTTTGATGAATCGCATTGGAGAATAGCCACAGCAAGGGCTTCATTAATCACTCTGTCTGATTTGCTTTCTATAAGTAATAAATATAATTTAAATCCGTATACTCTTTTGGGATTGGCCATGCAAAGAAATTTTTCCTATGCAGCCTGCTATGATGAACTGAATAACATGCTTTGTTACGTTAAATTTGTATTATCCCGTGAAACATTGATGAACTTTGCATCGCTATTTTATGCGATCGCCAACATTGATTTAAAAGATATTAATCAAAGTTACGTTAATGAGGGTTTAAGGTTATATATGGAGGAATCTCTCCTTTTAGCTGATATTCTAATAGATAAGAAGAACGATAATCAACCGTATATTGTCGAAATCGATAATGAACCGTTTCGTTTGATCATTAAGATGAATGAAAATAAATCGAAAATATATCACCTAGACATCTTCTCACTACCTGGTAAGATTAAAATCGTCGAACTGCCTGATCTTGCCCCTCAAAAAATTTCGGAGTTCAAAGATTGGATCGAGGATCAAGTTATCCTTTGACAACCAAGTGGGGTTTCAGGCGAGCCACCATGTTTGCCAAGCCCGCTTCTTGGACCGCAGCTACGACGGCATCCACATCCTTATAGGCATCCGGCATCTCCTCAGTGATCGTCTTCATGGTCGCAGCCTTCACTTCCACGCCCATCGTTTTCATGTGATGGATCGGATCCCTTCCCTTCCAAGACTTAAGCGATTGGTGTCGGCTACGCGCTCGTCCAGCCCCATGACAGGAACTACACCACGTTAGTTCATTTCCCAGACCGACCATCAAATGACTCGCTCTTCCCATATCCCCGGGAACCATTACAGGCTGTCCTGTTCCTTGAAACAAGGGTGACAGATCTTTAGACCCCTTTCCAAAAGCCCGTGTCGCTCCTTTGCGATGCACGCAAAGCTTGCGCTTGACTCCATTCACAACATATGTTTCAAACTTAGCTATGTTATGGCACACATCATAGATCAAAGGAATTTGCTCCGGGTCAATCGCTAATACTGTCTGGAAGGCCCTCCTCACGGCATGCAAGATTTGCTGCCGATTGTTGAAAGCAAAATTCGCAGCTGTAGCCATGGCTTGAAAGTACTCTTTTCCTTCTCGGCTTTGTATGGGAGCCGATACTAATTGCTTATCAGGCAATCCTTCATAGAACCCTTTTTTAACAAAATCATTCAACGTGTCTTGGCAAATTTGATGTCCAAATCCTCGCGACCCTGAATGAATTAACACATAAGTCATCCCCTGGGTTACTCCCCAAGCTTCTGCTATTTCGGGAAGATAGATGGTTTCAATTTCGCCGATTTCAGCAAAGTGATTTCCTGAACCGATAGTACCTAGCTGCCGTCTTCCGCGTTCTCTAGCTACCTGAGATACAACTTCTAAATTTGCTCCTTCAATGACACCATAACTTTCTATATGATCAAGGTCTCTTTGAAATCCATAGCCTTGTTCCACAGACCATCTAGCCCCTATTTTTGCTATTTGCGCATAGTCTTTGTCTGTCAAGACGTGTCCTTCTCTTTGTCCATGACCAACACCTGAAGGAACATAATTGAATATGCAATCGATAAGCTGTTTTTTGGTGTGGGCATTGAGGCTCTTAAATGCTACAGGAACAACGGCAAGGCGCACTCCGCAATTAATGTCGTATCCCACACCTCCCGGACTAATGACGCCTTCTTCCGAATCAAATGCTGCGACGCCTCCGATGGGAAAACCATATCCCCAATGCATGTCGGGCATTGCGATGCTATAACCGACAATTCCCGGCAAGTAGGCGACGTTTCTAACCTGTTGCAAGGGTTCTTCGATGCTCATTTCTTGGAGCAACGCCTGTGTTGCTACAACCAACCCTGGGACTCGCATGCCTCCCTCGCGGGTAAGTTCATAGATTGCCGGGGCTATCTGGTTCATTTTAGACATCGACGATCATCTCCCATTTATAAATGCCATTTTCTTTCTTTAAGTCGCCGTGAAAGCTAACAGCTCTAAACGGACATCCTATATCACTATCAGCAAGGGTGATCAAGTGGTTCAGAGAAATGATGATATCATCCAGCTGAGATTTTAAGGGTATTTTTTTGATATATTCAAGGATAGCCGGGAATTTAAACGCGAGGGCTATTTGTGCATGCAGATGTATATTTTCGATGGTTTCTGCCTTGATAACGAAAGCGATATCCGCCGTATGATCTAGTTCTTCAAAAGGGGAAATAATAGGAAAGCTCCAAATCGGATTATAGACAAGGTTTCCAACGCTTTCATAAAGATGTATATTCTTCACGATTATAGGAAGATGTATAAATGATTTTTTCCATTCGTGGTCCTTAAAGGGGCTTCTTGCAATCGTGACATGAGGGAGAAAAGGCCTCTCATCGATGGGATATCCTTGGCATATTAACCAATTTGCGATAAGTTTTTGGAATTCATCAAATACAACTTTTTCATACCACTGGACATGCCACGCGACAACATGAGGATGACGTTCTGGTAAAAATAGACATTGATCGAAATATCCCGCAGGGCCAACTTTAAATGAGGGAGTAGGAAAATCTTTTAAAATTTCATTCAATGGCGGATAGGGGATATTCCCAAGAAAAAGCTAATGTGAGGTGACGTGAAATAGGGTCGATTAATCTTCCATGTGGGTATTCCGATGGCCAGGGAGCAAGGGCCTCATAGCCAAAAAAGATCTTTTTTCATCATTTTTCATAACTGTAAAAATATACCTTCTTTTGTAATGTGTAAATAATATTTGATTGATTATCAATCATATGACATGTTCTAAATGGAATCAAATATACTCCCTCGGGGGGTACATAACACGGAGGATTAAGTATGTCAAGTGTCACAGCACCTCAAACAGATCATTCTGTACATAAACATGAAGTTCATGGATTAACTGTTGTACAGCGAGTATTTATTCTGGCAGCAGCAGTTGCCGTTGTTGCAGTATCAGTGTTTTCACTCCTTGCATTGGGAACCGCCCAAGCTGTTGGCATTGGAGTCGTTTTAGGAGCGCTAACATTGATAACTGTGGGTGAGTTTCTACGCGTAAGAATGGTAAAACTTAGCCAGTTAAAGACCTATACGCATTCGGAATGGGCCTTATTTCCAAGCGGATTATTTTCCCATGCAAATATAGTGCGTCGGCCGCGCGCAGCTCATCATCATACCGAACATGAAACTGAAGTACCTCCCAAAATCACTGTAGATGGGTCTGCTTCTCCGACAACGCTCTCACCCGCGACTCATAAGCACCATCGGACAACAACAAAGAAAAAAAATTCTACAGAAACTCTTTAAAGATCGTTTAGATTAAGGGGCTGGGATATAAAACATTCCCGGCCTCTTCTTTTTGAAGAACAATATTTTTCAAAGCCTCGATCCAAAGAGGGTGTTCGTTTAATCCCTGAACCAAGTCAAACTTATTGCCACCCAATTTTAAAAACTCATTTCTGTATTCGCGGCCAATTTCATCAATGGTCTCTAAGCAGTCGCAAACAAATGCAGGACTGAAAACTAGAATGTTTTTCTTTCCTTTGTGTGCGAGTTCTTCGATCACATCGGAAGTGTAGGGTCGCAGCCAAGGTTCTTTGCCTAGCCGAGACTGAAAACAGATTGTAAAAAGCTTCTGATCGATTCCTAATTGTTCGGCGATTGCTTTAGCCGTTGCGTGGCAGTGGGCAGAATAGCAGTTTAGATTTTTGGAGCAAATTTTTGCGCAACAATTTGCTTCCTTAAGACAGTAATTCTGAGAATCCGCGCTGTAGATTTGTCTTTCGGGAAGGCCGTGAAAGCTGAACATAAAATGATCGTAATTTTCGAGATCTACTTCCCGAGCTCTAGCGCAGAATGCTGCAATCATTTGAGGTTGAATGGGGTAATTATTTACAAACCGCACTTCAGGTAGGGTCTTCCATGAAGAAAGCTCTTCCATCACTTTTTGGTAGACGGAACCGGTGGTTGCAGAAGCGTATTGGGGAAAGAGCGGGATAACCGTCAGTTGCGAACAGTTTTTCATTTGGTCTAGGGTGCATGCGATCGAAGGATTTTGATAGCGCATGGCGAGTTCAACTTGGAAGGCGTCACCAAGAGATTCTTGAAGCAGAGCGCGAACCTTAATGCCGTAAATTTTGAGGGGTGATCCTTCCGCTGTCCATATCCTAGCGTAATTTTTCGCTGATTCTTTATATCGATTGGGTACAATAATGCCGCGGACTAATATTTGTCTCTTTAACCAAGGGTAGTCGATAACTCTTTCGTCCGTCAAAAATTCAGTCAAATATTTGCGGACATCTTTAGGAGTTGCCGAATCTGGAGTCCCTAAGTTCACAAGTAATACGCCAATTTTGCTCATGCGGCGATTCTAAACTTTTGTAGAAAAATTTACAAGCTACCAATTATAGAAATGACTGACAATGTTGACAGGTCGACCCGCGAGATTTTCACGAAGCCCTATAAATCGGCATCAAATCAAAAAGTTCAGAGTGTATGGCATTCGGTAAATGATGGAGCGGGCAGCACAGGCGGATTAGGTTAGGATGATGATAAAAAGCATTAGTTTGTGGTCCAAGCTCAAACAAGGAGGGATCTTCAGTATGAAGAAAAACTTTCTTGCCGCTTCCGAGTGCAAAGCCCAACTCAAGATGTGTACCATGTCCTCCGGGGAGCAGTACAACAACAAAATCTGATTCCAAAACACCGTTCAATTCTAATATGGCGACCTCCTGTAACCGTTCAAGACTCACCGACTTCACACTGC
This sequence comes from Waddliaceae bacterium, assembly GCA_963822595.1. Taxonomy (GTDB): domain Bacteria; phylum Chlamydiota; class Chlamydiia; order Chlamydiales; family Waddliaceae; genus CAVRUH01. The sequence goes on from CAWGIG010000001.1 coordinate 1,197,955, forward strand.
CATGGTGAGTCCAATCATAAGAGAGCTCATGTTTCAGACTTTTCAAAGCATCTCTAATCAGATTATGGTCTCTTGCTCTAGTAAGAGATGTCGCAATATAATATTTCATCTAAATCCTCTTTTTGAAGAAGCATGATATCTTAACTTCGGAATTTTTTCTAGTTTAAAAGAAAGTCTTTTAAGATGGTGATGATCCTTTGAGAGGCTTTACCATCGCCGAAAGGCGATTCTTCTACGACCATTTTTTGATATTCTTGGGGATTGTCCAAAAGAATCTGAGTCTGTTGAACAATGTTGTCTTGATTCGTTCCAACTAACTTGGCTGCGCCGACGTTCACAGCCTCCGGTCTTTCAGTTGTGTCTCGAAGCACTAATACGGGTTTCCCAAGAGAAGGCGCTTCCTCTTGAACCCCTCCTGAATCGCTCAGAATGAGATACGATTGTTTCATCGATCTTACAAATTGATCATAGTGCAACGGTTCCGACAAAATAATCTGCGGATGATCACCTAGCTGCTTGTGAACTGCCACATTAATATTCGGGTTCGGATGTACCGGATATAAAACCTGTACATCTTTATTTTGAGTTACAATGGTTCTTAAAGCATTGCAAATTCTAACAAGCGGATCTCCAAAATTTTCTCTGCGATGAGCTGTTACAAGCAATAAACGGGAGTCAGGATTAATCCTAGAATCGATTTCACCGGGAAATTTTAAAATAAAATTAAGAGCATCAATGACGGTATTTCCGGTTACAAATATACTCTTTGAAGGATTTCCCTCCTTCAATAAATTTTCCTCAGCCTCCTTAGTAGGGGCAAAATTCAGTGTTGAAAGGCGGCTAATTAAAACCCTATTTAATTCTTCCGGAAAAGGATCGTAAAAACTTCCTGTACGTAATCCTGCTTCCACATGGGCAAAAGGAATCTTTCGATAAAAGCAGGCAAGACCGACCATAAAGGCTGTTGTAGTATCACCCTGAGCTAGCACGATGTCGGGTTTTTCCTCCGAGAGCGCTTTATCAAGGGGAACTGCTAAATTCGCCGTCAGCTGCGCAAGAGTTTGATTTTTCATCATGACATTAAGATCGATATCGGGTTTGATATTAAAGGCAGTAAACATGCGATCGAGCATTTCACGGTGCTGTGCTGTTGTCATCACGCGTAAATTAATCTGTGGATCCTGTTTAAGCAGCGAAATAATAGGTGCCATTTTAATCATTTCTGGACGTGTGCCGACAACGCATAATACTTTTTTCATCATTATTTTGCCTCGTTATCCGATGCTTCCTCAGCAGCTTGACGAAGGGAGAGGTGCATCTTTTTCGCATAATAAAATCCTGTGACAATCACGCCGGTATAAAGAAACACATGGAATACAATCGCCGCAGCAAAGGCAGCTGCTGAATCAACACCATAAGCTCGTAAGCTGACGACATAGCACCATTCGATGACCCCAATACTTCCGGGGGGATTGGGTAAAGACATGACGACGACGATGAGTCCCATGATTAAAAATGAGGCGTAGATGGGTTGGTCTATCCCTACAACGAGCATGGCAATGTGGTTGGTAGAGGCCATAAAGAGCCACCCCGTTAGGGAAATCGCAAGGACTCCGAACAATAATTTAGGGGATTTTAGCGAATGAAGACCTAAAATACCAAGATCGACTTGTTTTACAAGTTGATGACGCATTTCATTGGGAAGCCAGCTAAAACAAAAATGAACGATTTTTAAGCATTTATCTGTCATAAAAACGGCAAACATCATGATAGCAAATAGAGTGGCTCCCATTAAGGTAAATGCATATCCGACGTTCGTAGTATCGAAAGGAAGATCAGGTGTGTAAATAAGAGCAATACCAAAGAAGAGGAGTAGTATAAAAAGATCAAACAATCTTTCTAATAAAACTGAGGCTATTACGGAACTTCTATTAACATTGCACTGTTTTGCGAAGCAAAAGGCTCTAACAACTTCACCCAAATACACTGATAAGATATAGCCTACAGATGATCCGATCATAATAGAGGAATAGAGTTCTTTCGTATTGGCTTTATAGATGGGTTGTAAAAGTAACTTCCACCTTAGAGCTTTACATACAAAGAATAAGGAAGCGCAAATGAGCATGGGAAGAATCCACCATGCATTTAGATGCCCCATGACGTAATCGAAGTCGCTTATCTTTATATCTTTAACAGCGATATATAAAGATATGACGCCAATAATAAGCCCAATAAATAGATATATTTTTTCTTTCATTATGAAGTCCCTTAAGGTTCTCTATACTCCATCACGGCATTTTCCTAAATGGGATTATGCATTATTTTTCGTATATTCAATAATATCAACATGTTATAAATTTTTAATGAAAAAATTAAAATAAATACTATTATTTTCAGCTTGGAATAAATAAAAAAATAATTAGAATAAAGTTTACAAGGTTATTTAATAGCCTGGGGCATCATTTTGATGTCATTTTTAAACAATCTAGGAGGTAATGAATGTCTAGACTAGTAACACGTAAAGTGTCAAGAACACACAAAAAATCTGCTGGTGCTAAACGTAAATTCACATCATTCAAAACTGCACGCAAAACAGCAAAAAAAAATAACGGCACAAGAGCTTCGGCCAATCACAAAATCTATATGACCAGCATTGAAAACTTTCTGAATAACATCAGGACTGTTGCAAAGAAAAGAGCATCTCAAAAAGGTCATTCAGATTCTATTGCAAAAAAATTAAATATCAGTGCATCAAACGTACGCAGTCAATTTAAAAAGTCAAATATCCTTAATCCAAATACGACTAAACATCTTAATGATATTGGATACTCACTACGTAGTGTTAAGAATGTATCTAGCAATGTTAAATCTCAATTACCACGAGTTTTCCGTGGCCTCCGTGAAGGTGTGAGAAAGGATGTTCTGATGTTCCTCGGAACACTCAATAGAACAGTTCGATCTATGACTTTTGCTTTTACAAAATGGGAAACACTTCTGCGCAGAAACTATGCTTCTGCAAAGTCGGGAACTAAGAAGTACAAAATTGATCCATCGATTACGCGTCAGATGAAATCATTCGAAAACAACGTTTCTGCTTTCAAGAGTAAGTGGAATAAGCTTCTTAACTCACTATCTAATCATGGAAACGTGCAAGTTCAAGCAGGGATCAGAATGATTAAAAAGGAACTTGAAACATTACAAAAATCCATTCGTACAAATCGTGTGCTTATTGGATCGATTGTAAAATCAAGCAAAACCAAGAAAAACTCGAAAGTACGTGCTCAAGCTTTGATTACCAAATCAGAACTTAAGACTCATTACAATAATTGGTTGAAGAAGCAAAAGCTTTTCCAAGATGTTCGCAATTCAATCTACCATTATGTAGATCAGTTGAAAGCAATTAAATCTTGCTAATCATCTTCTAGCCCGCTGGCTCTTCTGCCTGCGGGCTCTTTTTGCACCACATAGTTATATAAACCGATTTAAAACACAGAGTTCACAGAGAACACAGAGAGTAAGAATTTGTAACAGATTCTTAAAACCGAGATCATTTTAGTGTATAGGAGAAAATAATCATTTGTTAAAACGATGGAGTTCACCAATAATACCGATCTCAGTTTCAAGCATCAGCTACAAATTCTTACTCTCTGTGTTCTCCGTGAACTCTGTGTTTTTAAAATAAGTTTGCGTGACAAGTATTTTATTTTTTATTGAAAGAGCCGCATTGAGGACATTTCGTGAGCGAATTGACGATGCCATCTAAATAAGCATTATTGCAATACTCACAAACAAATAGCTTCTTTTCTATAACAACAATTTTTTTCTTGCGGGAGCGAAAATGATGATACACCCATATTCCCAATAGAATTCCTAACGTCAAACACAAGTAAAGCATCAAGGCCGTAATGGGACTAATCTCAATCATAACTCTCCCGGGTCGTACGATATGTTTTGACTCCTCGGGAAGACGGGTAATCTAGGCTTCGAATAGGTTGGTTCAGCGATCTTTGGCAAAACAACATTGGTGTCTTCCAGAATGGCATATACGGAAGATTCCGGAGCAAACGCGAGATCCGATCTGACGATAACGGGTGGAATATTTGTTGTCATATTCGAAATTTTAAATGGAGCTACATGAAAAATAAGAAATCCCATCAAATGTAACCCTAACGCAAGTCCGAAGGCCGTCATGGAAAGACGATTCAAGGCCTTCTCATGGCTTCGTAAGCTAATACTGACTTCTCGATTTCTTGATTTCCTTTCAAATCTAAGCATAATTAAAAATATTCAGTTTTTTTGGAGTCAGATGGTTTGTAAGATAATCTCAGGTTCTGTCCGCATTCTTGACAGATAGAAAACAATTTGAGAAATACTCCGTACTCCACCTTTCGATCGACACTCAGAACGATTGTCGGTTCAGATCCGGGATTAAAAGATTTAAGTTTGGTGACTTCTTTCTGAAGGTGGTCTTTAAGCGAAACAAGGTCCACAATGGATTTTTTGGAACCCACGTACACAACGTTCTGCGCATCCATAACAACAATAAGCTGCGTTGTCAGGGGAACGGAATCCCTATCGATTGTTGGATTTTCAATATTCAGAGATTTCAACGGTAGAATGTCCGAAGTGATAATAAAAAAGATGAGCATCAAAAACACAACATCCACTAGAGGAGTCAAATCAATGAGGCTGCCGGTAGGTTTTAGGTTAGCTTTGAAATTCATTTTCTCTATGCACCAATAAGTCGACAATTTCTGAAGAAGTTGTTTGGATTTCCAAAACGAAACCTTCAATACGGCTCACAATATAGTTGTAAGCAAGAACCGAGGGGATGGCAACGACAAGTCCTGCCGCTGTGGTCACCAAGGCATATTCCATAGCCTCACCGATGCGTGTTGCGGAAATATCGACTAGTCCGCTCATTCTCATCTCAGAAAATGCTTGGATAAATCCCAATACAGTTCCCAAAAGACCGATTAAGGGGGCGATGTGTGCAATTATAGAGAGGATTTTGGCATTTTTTTCTAGATGAGCAATTTCGATTAACCCCGACATCTCCATGGCGCTTTCGATTTGTTCTTTGTTTCGGTTGTGTTTTAAAAGTCCCGCTTTGACGATGTTTGAAATGGTGCCCCCGGTATTTTCGCAAACCTGAATGGCTTCGACAATATTTCCCTCATTGATGATTTTACGCAGAGCAATGACGAAACTATTGGTATCGATTTCCGATTTCCGTAGATGGAGGAATCGCTCGATAAAAATCGTAAAGCTGATGATTGAACAGATTCCAATGACGATCAAAATGATATTCCAATTCGAGTTATACTGAAAAATGCTACCCAGCATGGTGTTGTAATACATAATCTTTTTCCAACTTTTGTTTAGCTTTTAAGGCCCACTCTCCACCCTTCGTGGAAGTGGCTTGTAATTGTTTTTTTGCCAGCTCGTGCCGCCCCTGGCGTTCGTATATCTGCGCTCTGAGGTACATAGCCTTCACCCGAAGGCTTGATGCGGCGTTATAATTGGCTACTCGGGATAATATTAACATGCTTTTGTCCATTTCTCCTAGCTCGAGATGACATAGGCTCTGCTGTATCCAAAGATCTAGAAGCTCATTTTGATCCAAAACATCCCCTTTTGCTGCTGATTCTGAGAGTCTTAGGTGATGCAGCGCTTCTTTGGGGCTATTCTCTCTAAAGGCGATCATTCCCTGCTCGTACCAAAAACGGGAGATATAATATCCCTCATTAATATTAGATTGTTCATAGATTTTAAGCATCAAGCTTATAATGTTTTCTGCGGCCTCATCATGGCCTTCTTTAACATATATTTTAACTAAATGATAGCTTGCCTTTTCCAAAATGGTTGATATTGAATCCGTATCCTTCAATTTATAAAATAGTCTTTTTAAAATGATCTCGCTTTCGTCCATTCTTTCAAGGTCTAACAGGATAAAAGCTCTCTCAATTGCGGATTGATTGGCAGTTTCTTCAAAATATTGGAGTTTTTCATTTTCCGAGGTAAGATTCAAAAAAGTTTTTTCAGACTTCTCGAAATAGTCGGCTGCTGCTTCAAGATCATTTTTTTTCATCAGGTCATATCCTTGAAGATAATTTGAAATCACAAGATATCCGCTGTCCGGAAATTTTTCCTGAAGGTGGCTTAGATGTTCCATAGCCTCTTCGGATCCCTTTAAATACTCTTCAAAAGAATAATATCGAAAATAGGCCTCATCGGCGTATTTAGATTGAGGATAATCTGTATATAATTTTTTAAGATAAAATTTACCTTTTTCACCGCTGAAACAAAGTGATAACCATAAATGAGCCTCTGCCGCTTCAGAGGACGTCGTATATGTTTTGACTAATTTTTCAAAAATCTCCCCGGCTTCTTGCAATCGTTGTTGTTGAAAATAGAGGATACCTAATGTTCTCATTGTTTCCGGTCGAAACGAGCTTTTAGGATAGCTCGTAAGTCCTTCTAGTAGGGATTTTTCCGCTATTTCTCCAAACCTTGCGCCGGCACCATCGCTAGAAAGCCGCGAGGCTGCAAGTCCTCGGAGAAAGTAGACTTCTCCCGGATCCTCTAGACTGGCAAGAAGGTTCCCATGATTGTACTGGATTAATAGATTCAGTTCGGAAAGAGCTTTTAAATTACCTTCCCTGCTATTGAGGTTGGCGAACGCTTCTGCTTTGTACTTAAGGCAGAGGGCTGATAGGCCAATATCTTTGGGGGAGAAGAGGCTGAAAGCATGTTCAAAGGAAGTTATGGCGTCATAGAGGTGTGCTCCCCCTTCCTCGAGGTCGTTTAGCCCTTTGAAGTACCATCCTAAAGCTCGCATGCGCATAGTCGAATCTGGAGAATTTGTGATTTGCGTATAGTATTTTTTTCTTTCTGTATAATCGGAAGAAGCGTGTGCCAGCAAAAGTTTAGAATAATCTTTATCTTCCAAGGATTTTAAGAGAACCATTCCTTTTTCGACGGCTTCCGGGTTCTTTAATTGAATTCCGTGGGTGATGTAGGTTCTTGCGAGAGCTAGTTGGGCTTCTTCGGATTTATCTAAGTCATTTAATTTATGTAGGATAAACTCTGCCTTTTCGAAATGATCGATGCGGTTTTTTTCATTTTGTTTAGGATCTTTAGCGATTTCGAGGTAGCAAATGGCGAGTTTATTGAGGATTTCTGTTGTTTTTGTTTCATCTTTATTTTGCAGGGCTTGATCGAGGTAGATGACAGCTTTCGGGTAGTCTTTATTGAGAAAATAGGCGTTGCCTTCTTCCAGGCTGCTTTTTTCCTCAGCGGGGAGGAAGGGTGCTGAAGTTAGGAACAAAAATAAAGTTATTATTTTGAAAGTGTTGCTTTCCATTCCTTATATTGTGCCATTTAGAACCTTTGATTGCAATTCATGCTCAAGGGTGGCCCCCCTTACCTTCGCACAATGTCCTTAAGGAACTTGTGCGATCATGGCAATGAATCTCGTGTATAAGCCATACGCGCGTTCGTTGTCTTCAAACTGACTTAGAGAAGTAATCAATTCCTCCATTTCCTTCTCCTCAACATCCTTAAGCAAGCCGGATCTTGCCTCTTGAACACCCAAACGAAAAATTGACTTATGACGCGCACTCCTCAAAATAGGCAATTCTATGCGGTTGTAAAGGATTTCGCAACGACGATCGATCAATTCTGAAAGCAAAGAAAATCCGATGTCAAAGGAACTCTTTTGAGTTTGTATTTGAAGGTTAACCATGCTAACAAAAGTTTTGTATCCTCCGTTATCCGTATTACAATAGTACTCAGTACCTATTGATGCCCCTTCTTCAAGGCAGACAAATCCTCCTGATCTCACAATTGGGAAGAAACGATTTAACTGTATTAATGGTTGTGAAAGATGCATGAGAACGAATCGAGAAATGAAAATATCACAAGTTTTAAGCTTTTCAATAGCAAATGTTGTCAAATCCGCTTCTATATACTCGAAGGTGTTACTCCCTTTCAACACCCCGGTTCTGGCGCGGGCCTCCTCGATTCTCTTTGCAGAGTTGTCGATGCCAATAAAGTGGGATTCTGTAAATACTTCTGACAATCGAGCCTCAAGGTGTCCACTGCCGCAACCAAGAATCAAAATGCGTACTTTGTGGTTGGGTAACACGTTCATGGCATGTACAAAATCATCACTTGTCAATTCATTCAGCAATTCAAGTCGAAATTCTGCGTCAGCGGATTGCCCAAGAACATAGGAAGGGGCATTTGTTTGAATACTCATAAAAACCTCCTTTAAGTTTTAAATAACACCTAAACGATGAATGATTATAGGCACGATATGATCCGTGTTTTTTCCGGATGACAGGGAGGTAAAGGAGTTTTTTTAGTTGGGAGAGAAAATGAATTAATTATTGATTTTAAATGATAATTAATTAATAATTTTTTTGTTTATATGATTAATATGAAAGATTTTATTAAAACAGCAAATTGTTCCTTTTCCTTGAACACAGGTTCCAAGGAGATTTCCCGCATTTCTGGATCTTTCTTTAAAGAATGGGATATTGAAAACTTCTACTATGTTCGCATCTCAAAAAAAGGGGAGCTTGTCTATTTAACGAATCACGTCGATTTCTGCATGAATTACTGGGAGGCTGGTCTGCCTCTGCGGACAGGATTTAACGAATCCGCAAAAGCCGTACAAAGCTATGCCCTGGCTTGGGGGGATTTCATAGACGAAGGAATCCGGAGCTTCGCTGAAACTCAGCATTGTTATAGCGGATTTTCTTTTGTCGACCGCTACCATGACACCATCCAGTTTGCAACCTTTTTTCGCTCATCCCCTTTGGATAACCCAAGCCAGTTTTACCTTAAAAATAAAGAAGTCCTTCAGTGTTGGCTTCGCGAGTTCGAATGGAAGAACCGCAAACTGATCAAGCACGCAGAACAAAACTCAATGTTACTTCCACAATCTTATTTTCTTCCTGAAACTCAGACTTTTTATCCTGAACGAACGGTCAAGCTCAGTTTCCGCAATATACAGTCCAAGATCAGTTTTCGCGAGCTAGATTGTCTCCACCTCCATTGTAGGGGCTTTACCTGCTCTCATATAGCATATCTACTCGGCATCTCTCCTCGCACGGCTGAGACACATCTCGAATCGGTAAAAAACCGTTTCGGACTTTCCTCCCGCGATGAATTAGCTGCCCTAGGCTATGCCAATCCGCTCGTTCAAAACTACTCTCCAAGACTAACTTAAAATAAAACACAATCCCACAAAGACATGGCCGACAACATCCATCCTTAAGAAAAAGTCTGGTAATTTTTCACAACGTAAGTTTATAAATGACTTCTTGATTAAATTAAAAAACTTTAAATAAAGGGGGATACATGCAACCAAGTCAACCAGATAACGCCTTCACAGTGGGTAACTTTCTTCAATTTCCATTCGATCAATGGAACCCAGAAACACTCAAAGCTCGTGCAGAGAACAAGGAAATTCCATTTCAAACAAGCAACCATCAAAGTATTGTTGTAACATACCTCATCCAGAATAAAGAAAAGATTCAAACCGTATTTGATAAATCGGTGCGTCCAATCATAGATATCCAAAACAGAATGCGTGCAGACCTTCAAAGCGGAAAAAAAAGTGAATTAGACATCTTAAATCTTGAGGAAAGTACTGTGGTAACTCAAAATTTACAAGGTTATTTGGAAGTTTTAAACATAGCACAATGGGTTTTACCTGCCGAGGGTTTCGTCGATTTATCAATGGAACCTGAAACGGAAATGCCAAAATGTTTTGGAATAGTAAGTATGGCAATGTAAGTTGATACCATTGGGATATGCATGTTCAGGGTCTTATTTCCCATCCTTCATATCATGCCTGATCATGCATATCCTGTTACTTTTTGAATTTAAGCAAGATTTTCATTTGTAACTCGTCTAAGTCTTAGAGCATTCCATATTACAGAGACGGAACTAAACGACATCGCCGCACTTGCAATCATCGGATTCAATAAAATCCCCGTAAACGGAAACAATATTCCGGCCGCAATAGGGACCCCAGCCATATTATAAACAAATGCAAAAAAGAGATTTTGTCTAATATTACCCATCGTCGCTCGACTCAATGTAATCGCCTTCACAATCCCCCTAAGATCACCCTTTACCAACGTCACACCAGCACTCTCCATGGCAACGTCTGTTCCGGTCCCCATCGCTATTCCTACATCTGCAGCAGCAAGGGCTGGTGCATCGTTAATTCCATCCCCAGCCATAGCCACAACTCGATTTTCGCTTTTAAGCTTCTTCACTAATAAATTCTTATCTCCTGGGTTAACTCCCGCATGAACCTCATCGATGTTCAGCTTTTTCGCGATCGCCCGTGCAGTGTGCTCATTGTCACCGGTCAACATGATGATTTTTAACCCAAGTCGATGCAAATCTGCAACAGCTTCCGTTGTCGTTGCTTTAATAGGGTCCGCCACTGCGATAAAACCCACTGTTTTTCCCTCAACAGCAACAAATATCACGGTCTGCGCTTGTTCCTGCGCTTCTTTTGCTTGGGCCTCCAAATGCTTTTCGTCCACTAAATTTGCTTTACCCACAAAAACTTTTTTGCCTTCGACTATTCCGTTCACGCCTTTTCCAGTAATCGAATTAAAATCCGTCATTTGGGGTAAATCTAAATTTCTTTCCTTAGCCCCTTGAACAATCGCCAGTGCCAGGGGATGCTCGCTATTTTTTTCAACACATGCGGCAAATCTTAGTAGATCATCTTCCTTCCAATCCGCGACCGCTACAATTCGAACAATTTTAGGCTTGCCTTCTGTGAGGGTTCCTGTTTTATCAATCAGAATTGTATTGACCTTCTCTAGCTTCTCTAAAGCCTCCGCATTCTTGATAAGGACTCCCATTTCAGCTCCTCTTCCTATGCCTACCATGATAGACATCGGAGTTGCCAAACCCAAAGCGCATGGACAAGCAATAATCAAAACGGCCACAGCATTCACTAAGGCAAATGCTAAACGGGGTTCAGGTCCTACTGTTGCCCAAATAATAAAGGTTATCACTGCCGCGAGAAGCACAATGGGAACGAAATATCCTGAAACGTTGTCGGCTAATTTCTGAATAGGGGCTTTGCTCCTTTGAGCTTCAGATACCATCTGAACAATTCTCGCTAGAAGAGTTTCATTTCCAACCCGTTTCGCTTCCATAGTAAAGCTTCCTGTCTGATTCATCGTACTTCCGGTAACCTCATCATGCGATTTTTTTTCCACCGGAATAGACTCGCCTGTTATCATAGATTCGTCGACAAAGCTCGAGCCTTCGATCACAACACCATCCACGGGAATTTTTTCTCCGGGCTTTACTCTTAAAACATCGCCTACTTTCACTTGATCGATGGTAATTTCTTGTTCTTGTCCATCGATGATGAGATGTGCTGTTTTTGCCGCTTTTCCAAGCAATGCTTTAATAGCCTGGCTGGTCTGACTCTTTGCTCTAAGCTCTAAAACTTGTCCGAGGAGCACAAGAACAGTTATGACGGAAGCTGCTTCAAAATAAACAAAAAGCTGACCATTTTGTTTAAAGGACTCGGGGAATAGGTTTGGAAAAAGTACTGTAAAAGAACTATAAAAATAGGCCGCACCCACTCCTAATGCTATCAAAGTGAACATATTTAAAGAACGATTGACCAATGAACGCCAAGCTTTAATAAAAAATGGCAACCCCGACCAAAGAACGACGGGTGTGGATAGCGCCAGCTGCAGCCAATGAGAAAAAAGGGTGTCAAAAAAAAGATTCAAGACAAGTACAGGAATCGTTAAAGCAACACCTACCCAAAATCGTCGTAACATATCACGATATTCCGAATCATCGACCACGGCTCCTGCTGCCATGGGTTCTAAACTCATGCCGCAAATGGGACAATCCCCCGGATGGTCCTGTTGGATCTCAGGATGCATTGGACAGGTATACATGCCTGTATTTGGAGTATCAGATACTTTTTTATGATGATGGCAACAATGGTCTGTGTGCTTCATTAGGTCTTCTCCATAATGTTCATTTACTTTATGAAGACCTAAATAAATTAAATCAATAGCATTATTTTTCGTAGATGTTCTACTCACATAATTAAATTAGTGGTGGTATTTAAGATTGGTAAGTGAAAATTTACCTATTTTTCTAATTGAGAACGCAAAATTTTTCGAAATTCGATTAGCTTTTTGTTATTTCCACAGCTTTCATTTTTTTTCATCATTGTTTCAAGAGCCTCTAAGACCTTCTGAAAAACGAATCGATATCCTTTATCCTTCTTGGTAAATTCCATTTCAATGCAATATTCACAAAGGTTTTTAAGGCCGCTTTGGAACACAAATTCCAAAGCACTAAATTTCGGTTTTTTTTCCTTCATTTGATTGATAGCGGTGTTATAGATATAAAGAATGAAGGTTCTAATAAGTTGATCCGGAGTTTCTATGTATATAGCAATGGAGGCTAAGTCATTCATCAAGACACCATTCAAAGGCAACTTTTGATTTAAACAGATTAACCTATTCAAAGTCTCAAGGATCGGGCCTTGATCGAGTTTATCTTTATATCTATCGAAAAGCGCGTATATCTTTCTAAATGAAGCCACCGTTTCATAGAAGCTTATTAATTTTATGAGTTCTATATAGACCTGTTGAAATGACGCATTACTCAGGTCTATGTCTTTCATTTCAATCAACATGTCCAATAATGCATACCTTTTCTCTAGAGATTCATGACGTATTTCAGGCTTTACCCTCAAATACAAGAAAAGATAAATATTTAAGAAATCTGAATAAACTTCGATGTCCTGAGGAGGCACACAAAAAGCAAGCTTGGTTAGTTTATCGCAATATTCGTGTGGAGAAAGGGCAGATTTGAGTATATTCAAAGCCTCTTGAAGACATATTAATAAATTTTGCGCTTCGGCCAAATGTATGACATTAAAATTATCACCAAGAAATAAAATGGCTCTATCGATGATATTGCACAATATTCCATTTGCGACAAAATCATGCTTCTTTCTTTTAAGTGTACAAGCTATTATAGATACCGTAGCGATATGCTCGCAAAACAAATCAATATTTACAATTTCCCAACAGGCGCAAAAATCCACAAATAAAGAAAACATCCCTTTGGGAATACCCTCGTAGCTTCTGGATTTCTTGATTGGATCAATTTGATTTAATAGTTCATTAACGAGGAATCTATAAAGAACTGCAAAGTTCTTAGAATTTTTCTCTCCGTGACGTAACCTCTCTAAAAACCCTTTTAAAATATATACGGCATGTTCAGTAAATCGCTTTTTAACCTCTATATTTTCAAATTTAGTCGCGTCGAAGATTATGTCAATTTCGGTTAAAATCTTTTGCATTTGGTTTAGATCTTGAAGGTCTGAAAAATGTCTTAAGAAAAAAATCGATGAAATGATCCAAAGATTTTCCTCTTCGACCGTAAGCGAATAAATTTTCAGCATAAAGAAAGACTAGGAATAAATTATTCAATTGGACATCAATGTCTTCTTGAATTTCCTCCTTAAATTCGAGGATTTTCCGATCTAAATAAGTACTTATAATTTCAGGGAGTTTTTTCTGTTTGAACAGCGATAAAATATTCGCTTTGTTATTATATAAACATGCAGAAATATGTACGTCAACAGAAGGATTTTCTAAAGTTATAAGTTCCTTAAAAAGTGACAATAATTGAGGAATATCTTTATCTGTAAGCTGTTTGAAATATTGATCACTAAAGCAAGAATTAACGCTATCTGCACACAGGGCTTTAAAAAAATCAGAGTCAATTTTAAAGTAGGATCCTGCGGTTTGCAGCAACATGGAAGGCGTAGGATGCGGGGGTAGCTCACTAGCTATAACGATGAGTTTATTAAATAATGGATCCTCTTTCTCAAGAGGCATTGCAGCTACTTGATTCAATAGTTGGTTGTAAATATTAAAGGGAAACATTTTATTTTCTAATGAAAATTTTACTAAGTTAGCTATTAATAAATTAGAGCAAGAATCAATACCCTTATAAGATCCATGTGATAGCAGGCAATAAGCTAAGGGGATCAAGACAAGATTAAAACAGCTAATTGACTCTTGATCACTTGTTGGTCTAGGGCATTTTTCAATGATTATTTTATATAGCACATCTAAAAGATGTTCCTTTTCTTCTTGCGCTGCTTTTTTGTTCTGCTTAAGAATGGTTAAGCTTGATTGCGCTAGATTATTAAGAATTTCAAAAGTTATAGGTAGATTCACTTCATTGATAAGCTCAAAAACTCTCGTTAGACCGGCCATATGACAATGGTGCACCATTCCGGAAATCGATTGCCAATGGAAGGAAGCTTGCTCCACCGAAAAACCCATCCATGCATGACAGGCTTTCCTTTTTAAGGTGTTGTTGTCTGATATCTGAATGTTTTTTATTATCTTAGACCAATAATCCTGATTTCCTATCCGGTATAAAATAACGATTTCCAAGCAATTTTCAGGGGATTTTGCATTGTTTTCTAATTCAAATTCCACCACACTGCAAACTTCTTCGCGAAAATTTTTGTCTTCCATCCTTGATATAAGAAAAGGATAGTACCCGAGAAGAGTCCCAACGGTCTCCGTATGACAACTACCTAGTCGTGTCGTTGCCCACATTTTGCACACTCTTGCGAAAAGGGGATGAGTCTCCGTCACTGTTCTTTTTATTTTAGCTAAAAAGCTTCTGTAAGACTGCAGCTTGTTCATTTTTTGGCATAACTCAGCGCAATGGACAATTTCGTTTTCTAATCCGTTCCAAAATTTTGGATCCTGATAGGTGAGGGCACTAGACATCCACGCCAATGCTTCATTTTCCTCATCCATAGCAAGGGCAAAGTTGCAATAAAGTTTTACTAGGAGCTCAGTATTTTTCTCTGAATTGAAATGCTTACTTTTTACCATTCCTTTCACAAGCTCAATAGATACCCAAAGATCAGTATAAAATAATTGTTCAGCGCACCAGTATCCAATTTGATGATCAAATTTTATATCGTAACGAAGGGCGAACTGAAGAACAAAAATGGTTTCATCCACGCAACTTAATAGTTTCAATTGATCAAGAATAAGAGCGATATGTTTTGTATCTGCACCCTTTAAAAGAACTCGTGAAGCTATTTTCCATGCTTCACAATCTTTTGTATCCAATTTTTCGATAATGTTATTAAATCGGCTGAGTGATCTAGAATGGTTCTCCATCCATCGTAATTCCATGCGCTGGAAGAGGCTCCTTTCAAGCTCGGCAGATGGATTTGGATCCATGGCCGTTTGCATCACTTTGCAAAAATCTCCATCAAAAGGAATTTCTAAATTTTCCGTGGTTAATTCAAGTAAACTGAATTTATTACGTACGATTCTAAAGCCTGCATCAAATTCATGAGATTCTAAAATCATTTTCATTCGATAAAAAATAAATTTCGAATCATAATTGGTTGAAATATAAGAGCACCAAATTAAAGAAACTCTCTTTTCCAATGGGAATTCAAGCGTTAATGTTGCTAGATAATGGTTTATCTCTTTCAAAATAGAGTGACTTATTGTATCGAGTGGGGTTTCTTCTAGAAATTGGATTAACTCTTCGGCATTCCACCAGTTTTCTTTCATGCCGTGGGAAAATAATCTTAGGGTTTCCTCTTCGTTCTTAAGCGGTATCTGATTAAGCAATATCTTAGTTATAGGGTAGTCGAGCTTCTTGCCCTCTTTGCAATAGCGAACTAAAGTATGATATGATGTGTGAGTTATTCCTAAGGTCATGATTATTTATCTATTTTGTTTTAAAGTCATTAATTGTATCAATAGGTTGTTTAAATTGCAATTATTGTAACCAGTTAATATAGTTTCCTAAGTTTTTAGCGGTATTGCTAATCGCCGTGTTGATGTTTAACTTTCTGCCTACCTGTTCCCCTAAGTCTAGAGAGTGTTGGCAGAAACTCCCATGACTTCTGCTCGATTGGAGTCGAGGATAAATCATGGTTTTCGCATCGACGAGTTTCTTTTCGATGACCATCAAAGCATTCGCTACCTCGCTTTGATACTCTCTTTTTAAGGAGTGGATCTTATCGCAGTAGCCCTTAGCAATACCCAAAATAAAGGAATTCTTTGCAACCATGCCTTTTAACGATACATGATTCTTTTTTGCATGATCCCAAAGATTTTCCAACTCCCGATCAAGAAAGTCCGCAACATACTCGGCTATCTCCACATTGGTAGCCGTTCCGATAATTTCAAGATAAATGTACCCCGAACACCGATTGTAAATCGTATTGACGAAAAAAGTTTCCAGGATTCTTGCTATCGAACGCATTTTTGCATTTTCTTTTTTCTGCTTCATGATTCGCTTGAGAAAAACTTTTTCCTCTTCATTCGAGTCTACGAATTTCGCGTCGATGTTATGTTTTAAAAGGAGTTGTTGAGACTTGATCATGGCCTGTTCAGCTTCGTTATGATTACTACTTGAGGCAAGGGCCATTAATTTTTGTACTTTTCGTAAAACCCCGCATTCTTCTGTTGCGGGTGGACTAGCGCCATCGTCTAAACAAGTAGTCGCTTTATAAACCTCATCGCTCCAGCCGTGGCGTTGGCAGAATGCCCGAAATTCAGTCCCATGAGCTTGAATCGTGTTGCCATATTGAATGAAGGTGAGGTAATGCCCTAGCTCATGGCGGACGATATTAACAAGCTGTTCGCGGCTTGAATTCATGAGGAGTTCGTGGAAGCCTAGTTCAAAAAAGTCGGCAGCGAAGTATCCGAGCATGGCTTTGTTGTTATAAACGACGATTTTAATGGGATAGGAGAATGCTTCGCGTTTATCGTAGAAGCGATCTCCCGCGACCCTCAGTCCGATTTCCTGGGATAGGACCTCTTTGGTGATCTTTTTGATATCTCTGACGAATCTAATAATTTTTTTTGAATAAACGAACATATTATTTAAATATTTTTGGATAAGATATTAGCATTGAAGGGAGTTGAAAAGCTAGAGAAAAAGGGCTTTACTCTAAAGCCCTAACTTGTTAAACTTTTTGAGTTATTGGGAGGAGTGTTCGAGTGGCTTATGGAGCTCGCTTGGAAAGCGTGTGTACCCTAACAGGTACCGTGGGTTCGAATCCCACCTCCTCCGTTCTTTTATCCTATTCTGCATCAAAGATGAGCACTTTGTCATTGCGGACCACATCATACCCACCCATCCATTGGGATTCCTTTACATTTTTGTAGGATTTTTCTTCTATTTGACAAATGATTTGATCTTCGTGAACAGTGATAAATTTTACAGTACCTGGCATTTTGTCGATAAGAGTGTGGAGTTGTTTGCCTGTGTTAATATCCCAAATAATTAATCGAAATTCATCATCATGAGGATAGGATGAAAACTTTCGATATCCCGCGATCATTAGGTTGTCATGCAGGCAAATCACCTTCGGTGTAAATGTCTCAGCTGTTTTGAACAACGAAATCTGCTCAAAAGTGTTTTTGGAAATACCTTTTATGATACCTTTCCTATAACCAATGAAAAAGGTGTTTCCATTTTCAGCAAATACCGTCTTTGGATTCGATTTTGTTCCTTTCCACTTTGCCAAAGCGTCTTGTTGGTTAAACAGCACCTTACAATACTCGTTGGGCAAAATATCCTTTGTAAAATTCATCTCTTCTGTAGGAGGAACGAGAGCTTTTTCTTTGAGAGAAATTGCATAGAATTGATGACGGGGACCCGCAGGATCGGTCTTAAAAATTAAAAAATCATTGTGAATTTTATGTTCGTAAAATCGCAAGTGTACCTTCAAGTCAATCTCGGTGTACTCTACTTTTCGTTTTTTTGTAAAACGGGTATCCACTAATTCTGTAGGCTGTAGCCTATAATTCGCACCTGTAGCATTTACCTGCATGATTCTTATCCTCGACGGTTAATTTATTCTCATAAACTAATTTATCGAAGAATTTACATCCAATGAAAAACCTTTATTGTTGCAATAGAGAACATTCTTTTTACGCTGAAGGCGTAATTTATAAAAGCCTTGGCATCGCAATAAGGAAAGTTTGAAAAAGAGGGGGAAGTGCTGCCTTCACTGCGAACCTCCCGTCTCCTAAATAATTCTTTTTTCATTAGAGTTAATAATAGACGTTTGGCAAACAATTTTCAACGCAGAGACGGAGAGGTTCGCAGAGACGCGGAGGATGAAAATGATTGTTTTTCTCTTTTTCTTCCTCAGCGCCTCTGCGAACCTCTCCGTCTCTGCGTTGAAAATTGTTTGCCAAACGTCTATTAGTTATTACGCGGTAATGGGGAGGATAAAAACCTAGATTTCTGTTTTTTAAATGAGTTTTTATTCTTACTTTTTCAGATCACAGCTATTTTTACCCAGAATTTGATACAGGACACACCATCCTGCAAAAGCTTCATAAAAGGTAAATAGGCTAACTAAAAGAACAATCCAACTGCTATACCACCAAGCCAATAATAAAAGGGCAATAGCAGTTATCAATCTGAGAACTCTATCCGTTGTGCCGATATTTTCCTTTATCATAAATATGATCCTATACAATTTATCACTAGAATTCAACTTCAGTTTTTGTCTTTCCAATATTTGTTGTCTCTAAATAGATTAATGATTAATATTTTGCCTTTAAACCTTTGGAGATATCATGAATATATTTGGCACAGTGGATCCTAATAGCCCAAAGTGGGTCACTACCGAAATACAACCTCTTGAGATTAAATCAAATTTTTCAGCTTGGAACTGGCAGGTTTTAGATAGTTCTAATATAGCTGTTCTCTTTTTAAGTAGAATGGCAGGAAAAAACTTGAATGAAGGATATATGGCTTCTGAAGTTGCCGACCCGATTAGAAGTTATATCTACAAAGTGAATATCGAAAGTGGTGCCTTCGAATTTCTCGCGGCTTCGGGAAAGGAGTTAGAACTGCACCTTTATGAGGGGCAACTCGTGGTTTCTTCTTTAAAAGAGAAAAGGCATTTTTCAATTTCAAAAAATACAGGAGTGGAGACTGAATACCAAACCGGGTCTGATAAGAAAAAATGGTACCGGATTGAGGGAGCGACAAAAGAGCTTGTTAAAATAGCTCCAATTGAAACAAAACCAATTTCAAAAGCAGCTGAATGGAAAGAATTTGTAAAAGAACAAGCGCGTGAGTTGGCTTTCTCTGGTAATCAAGGGCTTCTTTGTAGTATGAAGAAACTTCTTTTTATAGACACCGAAAAAAAACAAATAACGCACGTTATAAGCCTGAAGGACTCCGTAAAATTTCTTGAAGCAAGATATATTGACGAAAATAATGTTCATTTAATAGCAGAAGGAGGAGGATATTCTAAGGCAATAACTTTAAATTCCTTTGTAAAGCGAGGAGACACTTGGTTTTGGGATACAATTATGCCATTCCCTTTTTACAGGACGGGAAATACAGATTTAAAATGGGAACTCACTGAGAATGTTTATCGAATTTTCATGCTTTATGGATTGGAGCACTATGATTATTCTCCCTATCGTGCGCTGCATATTTATGACCTGCGAAATCAGTTAAGAGAGAAAAAAACGATCCAGATTTCGATCAAACCATTACCCCATTACTCTGGCAAGATTGAGTTGAGAATCCCCTCAAAAGATCATCATCTTCTCCTTCAAAGAGCGAAAGAGGCCGGAATGAGCTTGCCTGATTATTTAAAGCAAAGCCTTCATAAGCTTGCAAGTGGGAACGATGAATAAATCAATAGTCTGTCTGGTTTGTTTAAGTATGTTACAAATTCATCATTTTAAATAAGACCCTCTCCTTTAGGTGTCAAAGATTACCTAATCTTAACTTCAAAATTTTATCTTTATACTTTCTTTACATTGTTTTGCTATAATAAATCTTTATTCTTTAAAAGAAGTTAAATAAACATAAAAATTGAGAGGTTGTATGACAAATGTTATTGGGGGTCTCCTCCATGGTATGGTAATAGAGACTGATGTTGAAAGTTTTACAGGAAAATATCTTTATAGTGATTTTGCTACAGGAAGAGGAGAGAAAGACTCCACCTTAAATTCATTAGCGAAAATTCCTTTTGTGGGTATTGCAGCAGGTATTGCAAGAGTTGCCCTAGGAATTCTCCATACTATTGGTCATCTTTTTGCTGCACTTTTTACTCTACAGAAAGGTCACCTATTTCACGCCGCTAAGGGAGCATGTGAAATTTTAAGAGGAGTTATTGAATCAACTCCAATTGTAGGACGCATATTTGCCAATTCTTATAATTCTGTATCTATAACTTTTACGGATTTTGATGATGAAGGGGATCGATCATGGTGGATGATAAAAATCTATAATCCAAATAAACCTGATGGGTTAGATTTATGGATGAATGATTGGAAAAACTATCCATTCTATGTGAAGGGATAAAATTTCTCCTAGAAATAAGTATCTGTTAAAGGATTGGTATACGCAACAATCTTCGAACAGGTACTTTCTCGCCTTGTCTGTATTTCTCTTAATCTTACCTCATGGACCCTATTATAAATCCCGAGCTTATTGCTTATCCCAACTTGACTTAAAAATCGATGAAGTTTAGCTTGCTAACCATTATTAATATTTTAAGACGGGGGGAAATATGTTGATTGATAACAAGAGTGATTCTACCATTTCGTGGCTGACTTCAGAGGTTGAAAAACTCCAAGAAGTTGCACCTCCCTCGAGCGTGGCGAAAGTTCAATCTCTTGCATATTGTCGGTTTCCTACCTTAAATTATCATGAAGGGGAAATGCTCCTTGCCTTTTGTTCTGCAGGAGCACTATGGATTGCTAGATCCGATGGAGAAGACTTTTCAACTCCAGTGAAATTAACCGATAGCTGCTCTGCTGTGACACACCCGGTTATTTCTCCGGATAACAAAAAAATTGCCTACTGTTCAAGACTGACGAAAATTTTTGAAATAGCTGTCCAAGGAAATCAAGCGCCACAACAACTCACTTTTTATGGGTCCAATACTTTTCCTGTTAAATACCTTCAGAATGATTCCCTCATCTATGCTAGCAATTTTCAATCACCCTTTCGTCACAGTTACCAACTCTATATTCGCGAGAATGGGAAAACAAATCAAATTCATCTTTCCTCCGCCTATGAAATAGCTTTTTCCGATGACAAAAAAACGATTTTCTTTACCCGAAATAAGGGTGACGATCCTGCAAAAAGATATCAGGGGGGTTTTGTCAAAGATATTTGGAGCTATTCAGAAGGGCAGGTGACTTGTAAACCATTGACAGAAAATTTAAAAGGTCATTGCTTTAATCCGATGTTTTGGCAAGAGACACTCTATTTTTTAAGGCACCATGATGGAGTGACCAATATCTTTTCCATGAATAAAGATGGAGACAATTTGCAACAAAAAACGTTTGTTAAAGACTTAGATATTCAAGAAGCATCCTTATCAAATGGAATAATCGCTTATAGACAAGGTATTCAAATTCATCTCTTTGATTGCACCATTGGTGAAACAAAAACTTTAGATTTTTCCATAACAGGGGATGCGGAACTTTCACGAGATCGCTGGATTGACGATTCGAAGGAATACATGACAGATGTTCAGCCGAGCCCTTGCGGAAAAAATATCCTTATCACCTGTCGCGGACAGTTATTTTTAGCAAGTATCGATAAGAAAAAACCCATTCTTTCCCTCACAGACCCCTCGGATATCCGATATCACCAAGCTAAATATATTGGTCAAACAAATGATATTGTTACTATTTCTGACAGAAATGGGGAACAAGCAATATGGAAAGTTTCAGGTGATGAAAAGATTAAACTTACAAAAGATTTTAAAGCACGTGTGATGCACTACTCTATTTCTCCTTGTGGACAATATTTATTCTGTCAGTTCTGGCGTAACAAATGTGAAGTGATTGATATAAGAGCTAAAGTGAGTAAATCGCTAGCTCTAGAAAGTGAAAGGGCGATATTTTCTCCTGATTCTAAGAAAATTGCTATACAAGGGATAAATAACGACAATCGCATGTCCGTAATTTATATTTATGATTTTGTGAGTGAAAAATTGACCCTTGTAACTTCTAATAATAAAAATAGCCATACTCCTAAATGGTCTGAGGATGGTAGGCATCTTTTCTTTATATCAGACAGGAATTTTAAAAGCACCGTGACTCATGGGTGGGAACTCCATGGGCAGGGTGCCAATTTGCCGAAAATAGGTCAGATTTGCCATGTTCCATTAACTCGCCCTTTTACTTCTTGGTTCGATAATACCGAAACTTTAGACCAATGGGACCTAGAAGATACCTTTTCAAGGATAGAAGTTATTTCAAAAGAACCCCAAAATATAAAAAATATTTTCTTCACAAAAGAACATTTTTATGCCCTTTTCGATCAATCTCTCCAGGTGCTTGAAAGAGCAAAGAAAGATATCGGATGGAAGGAACTCTATTCCGATGTGAAAGAAGCCAATCTTACTGAAAATAAGAAATATATTCTTATCCTTGATAAAGATAGCAAATACCACATCGTTCCTGCTAATGGAAAAAAAGAAGAAAAAGAGACGGTCCTACTCAACGAATGGAAGATTAAGGTATCTCCGAAGTTTGAATGGAAACAGCGATTTCACGAAGCGTGGAGAAATCAACGCGATCTTTTTTATGATGTGAAGATGCATAACGTAAATTGGGAAGGTATTAAGTTAAAATACCAACCTTTTCTCGATTTTGTAACATCCAATGAAGAATTAAACGATCTGATTTCTCAAATGCTAGGAGAGTTGGGCGCTCTTCACCATTTTGTGAGAGGGGGTGATAGTAAAAAAAGTGAACCCGAGACCCTTCAAGGATACCTTGGAGCTACTTTTGAAAAATGCGCCGAAGGATTCAAGATTCGAAAAATCCTCCTTACTGATCCTGATGATACGAGTATGCAATCTCCTCTTAATACATTTGATAAAAAATTTAAAGTCGGAGATATCATCACAAAAATCAATGGGAGGTCTTGGAATTATATTGAGGAAGCTTTAATCCAGATGAAAGATAAAACGATTTCTCTGACCCTTTTAAATGGAAAAACCCATGAAGTTGAAACGCATGATCGATTAAAAGAAGAAAAACTTCTTCATGACGAATGGGTCTTTCTTAATAGGAAAAAAGTGGAAAAGCAGTCAGGGAGACAAATTGGGTATGTCCAGATGAGAAATATGTTGGAAGATGGGTTAAATGACTTTCATCGTCAATTTTATGCTCAAATTGATAAAAGAGGGATGATTTTTGATTTGAGACACAATCTTGGGGGTAATGTTGATCACCTTATTTTGGAGAAACTCCTTAAAAAGACATGGATGCACCTTGAAGATCCGCATGGGTTAGTTGCAAATATGATGGTCGATGCTTTTAGGGGTCCCATTCTAGCTCTATGTGACGAATCATCGTTCTCTGATGCCGAGACATTTCTTCGTGCCTTCCAAAAACTGCAACTTGGCAAAGTGGTTGGGTGTCAAACATGGGGCGGTGGCGTTTGGCTTATCTCAGACCTTGGATTAGGCATTGATAAAGGCCGGGCAACGATTCCCAATTTTGGTTGTTATGACAACGAGGGCAGTCAGATCATTGAGGGAAAAGGTATAGTCCCGGACATTGTGGTCAGAAATGACCCACGAAGAGAATTTTACGGCTCTGACGATATCTTGCAACGAGGCGTTCAAGAGCTCTTAGATCAAATTCCGAAATGAGCTTTATGGCTAATGCCGTCAACTTAAATTAAAACGCAGAGTTCACAGAGAACACAGAGAGTAAGAATTTGTATCATATGTCTGAAACTGAGATCATTTTTATTGATGAATGAATAGTTTAAAACATCTGATTCAAATTCTTACTCTCTGTGTTCTCTGTGAACTCTGCGTTTTAAAATCAGTTCTTATATAAAAGGCATTTTACGCTGATACCTTTGGGGACGGTCACTTTATTTCATGTCTTGGAACGAAAGTCGTAGGTGAATGAAAAATATTGTAACTTTTGTGTCTCTAATAAATTTTGGCGCATTAGAAGTCGCTCCGGTTTTTCAGGGTGAGGATGAACACAGGAACACGCATAAATTTTATTATATTCACTATGGGGCAGTTCTAATGTTTTTTCGGCTTCTGCTTCCAAAAATGAATCCATGGAAGGATCATGCATAAACCCCAGACCCTTAAGCTTGTTGTGCCAAGGTGGATCTCCCCTCATCCATAACCCTTTCCCTTGAAATAATGCACCAAAATGTCTATCAATAGAACAGATGAGCAATTTACCCAATTCCTTTCTGCGGTATTCATGCTTTACACAGAGGTTCATTATTTGATGATATCCCTTCGGCTTAACGCCTGGAAAGTCGGCAGCTAAAACATTATTAGAGTCTCGATTTCTATAAAGAATAATATCCGGAGAAGAGGCTACATGAACCGTTCCGATGATTTCTTTCTGCTCTGATACCATAATAAACCTTTTTCCATAATCAGCCCATAAGGTTTTAATCTTTATCGGTGAAATAAAATTTGTTATGACTGCATCTACAATATGATCAGGGAGGTGGCCAGCAGCATTAGATTGACGAGCATCCGAAATGGAGCGTACCAAGAGATTGGAAATAGCGGCGACAACTTCTTCGTTACCTATATTGGCAATACCAATTTCGCAAAGTCCAACCTTACTAACAAGAGTGATACTTTTGTCCAAAAAAATATCGTTTGTTGTCATCGATGGTGGGTTGGATAATATTCTCGAGGCTAAAGTTGAAAGCCTTCTGATGGGCGGTGTATATAGGTTCTTGCGCTGAACCGAATTAAATCCAATAACAAAGGGATAATAAGCTCTTCGGTATGTATACATCGTAAAAATCCTAGGGGTTATTCAATTTAAATGGAATATCATTTTGCTTCAAAAGCTCTTGCAACTCCGATGGGGTATCCTGAGGGAGTATAACCTGTTTGATATGCTCTATTTCAAAACCTAAATATATTTTACCTTCAAGTTTTGCAAAATTATTCTCTTGGACCAATTCATGAAGTTCACTTGTCGATGATGTCAAGAATTTGCGTTGGAGTTCCTGCGTTTTGTGTCGCAGGTGGGAAACTGTCAATAAAGCAATTATGTCCCGATAATGATCAGGAGTATATAACCACTGTGAAAACTGATGCTGTGCTTTTTCTAGATTCTTGGAATCTTCAATGGTATACGTCTCTTCATTGATTATTTTAATGCCTTGACGGACTTCTAAACGACGAGCTGACCACCAACCCGAATATTTACTGGCCCAAGAAGATCGTGTCCAATAGTCCTCCTTAAGCTCGATTACCACATCCCCATATTCAAGGGAATTGTTGGCTGTTCCAATGACTCCAAAAACATAATCGTAGGCCCCATATATTTGGTTCTCTAAAAGAGGAGTTGTTGGAGGTCGAAGTTGTGCTTGAGCATTTTCTTTGAGGAGGCTGGGCGAGAGAAATAATTTACTCTTTAGAGCATGCCAAAGACGAGACTTTGTGGCTCTTATGAAAAATCCGATATTGAGTTCATGAATTAATCGTTCTTTTATTTTTAGTTCATCATCGGATAACTCGCCCAATAATGTTTTTTCGCTGTCCATGTTATTCTTTGCCAGACGACCAAGAGGACCAAATTGTTCCTCGATGGACCAACTATGGACCCTTTTCCCATCTTGTAAATAATTATAGATGGCCCTTGGAAAGTTATTTCTTGCCGGCGAATGCCTTTGCATGTCTTTAGAAAACAGTGTCGCCGTTGTAAAATGATCATGTCTCGGAAAGTCCGTAATAATAAAACCCAATCCGAGATTTATTTGAGGGTTATCCTTTAACATTCGAGCAAGATAACCACCCTCCATATCAATAGAAGTTATTCCACCGCTCTTAAGCTCTTCGAGAAACGTTGGCGTTTCAATAAGGGATGAAACCACACTAGTGTGCACTTGAGGAATGCGATCTTTGGAATCATTAGTTGAGAGTACATTTGGTAATCTAACCGGACTAGAGACATCCTGAATAAATGAAGGGAAAATCATCTTATAGGGAACATCTGCCGTTAATGATCCTGCCGTCCCTCCCATAAAAATGTTTTGTATGGTTGATAGGTTCTTTATCGCGTGATGGAAATTGTTCGCCAATAATTCCCCATGCATGGGAAGTCGAGTAGCAAGAACAGCGACCTTATGTCCATTCGGCAATTTATAAAAATCGGCAGTCCATTCTCTTTCCATATGTTCTTTAATCGTTTTTTCATAATAGTTTCCCCAAAGGTATCTGAAAGAAGTGAAATAACCAAAAACGAGTGAATTTACTTTTGCAAATGTATCTTTGTGAGTATTTACAAAGTGATTTAAGGACACGTTCTGCTCGATATTCGGAGAGCGCTTCTTATACATCTTTAAAGAAGCCTCATTTTTCTGTATCTTCAAATATCTTTTAATCAACAACATATAGTGAGTAAGATAGTTTTCACCTTTTATTCGAGAGAAAAGCAATGTTCTTTCGCCTGTTTTTTGATAAATAAGATATATTTCTTTTTCCCAGGAACTTATTGGCAAATTTATTCGTTCTATAGAATCAATAGTTTTGTTTTCTTGGAACATGTCGCTTAAAACAGAATTCAAATTTAAATCAGTGACAACAATCGTGTCGCACGAACTTAAATCATCAATCAGAACCTGGACGGGACCTACTCTATCTACTACATAATCTTCGACGCGAGTCCATTTGACATCCTCCACGCAATATTTATCAAAATCTCGAGAATCAAAAACATCATATTCTATAGAGTCCGCCGTTGAGGTCATTGAATTTAGGGATATTTCCTCAACAATGGCACTCACTTTATGTAACTGCACATCATGAATGGATGAGTTCATGGCTTTTTCTAAAGCAGTGCATTCAGGCTCTGATAAAGGATGATTTTGCTTAATCAATTTTGTTATTACTTCAAAGTAAGTACCAAAATTATTGCGTGATACCCCATTTCTATAAAGATTTTGATAGGAAGTTAATATTGATATATTATTGATCTTGAATCCATCTTGAGCAGAATCCAATTTATATTGATAGAATTTAAGGATTGCTTGAACAGCCGCAACCTCAATTCGCGATAATAACACGTTAACAGATTGATCATTCCCAACTTTGAGTGTTGAATGAAAACGTTTCCCTCTTAAAAACGAGGATTGTATTAGTGAATTTCTATAAACAATACCACAAGCTCGAGGAAATCGGACTGAATAAGACATAAAGTTATCGACCTTCCAAAATTTATTGTCGATCCAAGATATCAGGTGTTATTGATAAGATCAAGAAAAACGGTGAATATCTTAGATAATTTTCTTGTTGGATTCTCAGGTTATACGTATTATGATTTACAAATTATTAGGGCATATTTTTTTCGTAGCAATAAAATAGAGGTTAAAAACATGAATTCATCTGTTTCTGTGTCATATTCCGCAACAACGAGTTTGAAGTTTTGTAACATAAATGATGATAAGGCTCTTGAGATTGCAGAAAAGGTAAAAGCAAATTCAACCTTAAAAGACCTTTCTATTATTGGTCCCTTTAATAGTAATTATGAGGGTTTAAGTAAGATTGGTGGAATAGCTATTCTAAAAGTTGTGGAAATGCACGACTCGATTCAATCTCTTAATTTAGAAGGAAATAATGGTATGGGTGATGACATAGCGCCCGCCATAGGCGAAATGTTAACAAAGAATACTTCCCTTCTCTCACTCAATCTGCGGGATTGTGGGTTGCATGATGCGTCTTTAGAAATTTTAATAGCAGCATTAAAAGTAAATAAAACATTAAAAAATCTTGAAATTGACACCAACTTTTTTAGCGAACTAGGTTCTAAGAAGCTTAGAAATGCAGCAAGAGAAAGAATAGTCCCCTTAAGTATTTTCTAAAGGAGCGAAAATGTCATACGTATATGTGAGTTATGGTGGAGAAATTAGATTTCACCATGAACAGAATAATCTAGGTGACAGAGCGACCAAACGCGCCAAGGTTATCGAATATTGCAAGGCAAATCAGTTTGATGTACACGCGTTGGTAATTATCGCCAAAATTTGGGCCAGAAATGAGAACATAGAGTTAGATTTACCCGAAGACATTACTTTTGGAGAACCCAGTAAAGATGGCCGACTATTCGGTGATATCGCGAATGCTAGGTTAAGAGTTATAACCTTTTGTAAGAATGAACAGTTGGAACCTCAATCGTTAATTGAAATAGCCCGAATTTGGGTGAAGAATTCTTTTACGGGGAAGAAATGAATAGCAGCACATTAACTATGGAAACATGGGAGCAAAACATATCGTTGCTATATGACCTCTGTCTTCAGAACTATATAGTTACTTCTCAGCAGCTTAAAGGAAGGAGCTGCTCCATATCTATGAGAATAAGCTTGAGCTCATACAAGCTACGGTAAAAAACTTGGGTGAAAATGTGGTTGGTGTTTATTGCATCGACCAAGACGCATTTTTCACCAGACATTACGGACTCGCAAAACGTTTGCAAGGAATGGAGTGGCCGAGAAAGATAAATGTTGTCGTGACTGCAGACAAGACGGATCTAATTAGCAAGGTCTCACTTGCCTTTTGCAATTTGGGAAAGACTTCCTTTTTTAACTGGCTTAAGTAATTTTCACTCTGCTATCTCCCGAAAACTTTTTTCCTTAGCAACTAGTCTAAAATTCGAATTATCTAGCATGTTGCTCACACGTTTTTAAAATATTAATAAATCGAATATGTTATTTATTGAAATTAGCTTATTATTCTTTAGACTTTTAATATAAATTAAATTAAAATTATGTTAAAAATTATCTTTATTCTTGAGGTTATTATGTTAAATTGCAAAAAAATATTATTGGCCATTAGTTTAATCGTTTCGACAATGACATATGCTGGGTCTGAATATACCGAAATATTGTTGATACGACACGGTCAAACGGATTGGAATCTTGAAAACAGAGTTCAAGGACATTCAGATATACCTTTAAATGCCACTGGAATTGCCCAAGCTGAGGCATTAGGGATACAAATGGGATTACATCATAGCGATGTCGTTTTGACTTTCTATTCATCGGATCTTCAACGAGCCGTTGTTACGGCCCAAAAAACCGCGGAGGTTTTTCAAAATTCTCGGCTTGGAACAATAAATATCATTCAATTTCCTTCTTTACGCGAATATAATTGGGGCGAAGCTGAGGGAATATTAGTTACAGAAAAAAATGAACTTTATCAGTTAGCAGAAGAACAACTGTTAGAGAAATATCCTGATCGTAATGAAAGATGGAATTACACAGCAATACCTGGATCTGAAACTTTTAATGACCTTGTTGCAAGAACCAAAGAAGCATTGACTACAATAGCTAAAAACCATCCGGGGGAAAAGGTCGCCGTGTTTGTTCATGCACGACTGATTGGCTCTTTAATTGCAGATGTTGAAAATTTACAACAAAACCCCTCAGGCCTTACTAATTGCGCTGTTGTCCACTTTCTCTATTCCCATGATTCGGAAAATCCAATTAAATTCATTAAAATAGAAAGTTTGATACAGTAATTAAAGTTGTATGATGTGGATGAGATGTTGGAAAGAAATGACGATGGAATGCGAGCCTTCTGCCTAACCACATTTAAACTCCTCTGTTGTTGACATTTTAAACAACATTGGCATTCACAAGTATTTTAACGATTTCCTTTAATCCATTATCTAAAGCTAATTGTAGCGGGCTTGGCCCTTTTGAAACTTCACCCGTCGGATTGGATCCTCACCTAAGTAAAGCTTTTACAATAGCAGGTCCATTATCAGTCTTGATGAAATCCCCATAAAATATTTTCTGCCTCAGCCCTATTGACGTCACTTAAATTATGAACCCAAAGAGGGATGAGTCCACTGCAATCCGACAACACTGCGTTTCTGGCTTGACCCCATATTTCTTTATGAGGGACGAAATGGTATCGAAGCTAGACTCATTGTAGCCTTTGCTAATTTTTATAAAATCTTAACAATTATATGATATAATTAATTTTAAATAATTTAATAAAAGGTTGTGTAATGAATGTTTATTCGGATCTAAATGGTAAATTACATGAAGACATTAGTTTTTTAAACAAAAATGAAGCTAACCGATTTGCCGATGTAAGCATTGATGATGTCATCCAGCTTCTGCAGAGGAAAAAACTATACAAGCAAGACTCCCTTGGAGAAGAATACCAGGATTTCAAAGAAAAAATGAGCAGGCTAAAAATGGCAAAATTGCCATTCCGTGTTGTAGAGATTATCAATGCTGACTGGAAAGGTGAAAAAGCCATAACTAATGAATTCAGTAAAAACGCTGGGATACAAGGAGGAAAGCTCGAAAGCCCTAAGAGAAAAGAACAAAAGAGAGCGCTCCGTAAAAAATTGATTGACCAAGCAAATTCACATCAGGAAACGCTGCGTTTAGTTGAACAGATTAATTTTCTACATGGCACGAACAGTTCCCTGCTTCCGATGATTCATGATACCCTTGAAATGATACCCACCGGTCGACTTCTCGATAAAGGAAGAGCTCCTATGGGTGGAGAGATTTCACAGGGAGGAATGAAGGGTGGTGGCGTTAATCAACATTTGCTCTCGGCAGATACCATCCGCAACATTTCTCGGTGTTGGACATATGCTTCAAGTACGAGTAACAGTTTTAATCCTGACAAATACACGGAACCAAAAACGTTATTTCTGAAGGTATTGAAGGAATTAAACAGTATTACGTTGGGACACGATGATTTGGATGGTTACATCATTACCCTTCTTCGATTGAAACAATGGAACCCGGATGCCTTTACAAGACTTTGTGGGCAGTATCGTAAAGAAATCGAGGCTTGCAAAGAGACCCTAAAAGGGAGCTGCTTGAATAAAACAGAACTGCTGGTTTTAAAAGCGATAAATTATGACGAGGAACGTCTTGCGATAATAAAGGGGGATGAACGCATCCCAAAAGATATCGAAGCTGAATTTGGGGTCTTATTGAGTCCTGATGCGACATGGGAAAATGAATTAACAATATATAATCCTCTAGCCAGGGTATTAAATGAGAGTTTTATTAGCATTATAGGTTATGGTGATACTGGCTCCGGCTGGCAATTTCTAACACTGAAAATATTTGCCAAAGAATTGATGTTGGAAATCCAAGATACAGCTAGAGATAGCAATTTACCTGAACGGATTAGACTGAAAAACCAACTTCACGAGAAGGAGATAAAGGAAATCTGTTTAGGAGACGAAAATAAGGAGTTTACTGAAGAGAATTATCACTTAATTTTCGAGAAATTCGTTGTTGAACCAATGAACGCTCACATAAAGAGCAAGATGACCTTTTATCAACGCAGGTATGATCGCCTTCTTTCTCTATTTGATTCGGAACCGACAATCCGATTCAGCAAACAAGAGCGCGAAATGATTGAGAAGCCTTTTGGGATACTATTGGCTTCTACAAAAGCAAAAGCCTCAGAATTCCTTTCGATGGATGAAATAAATTTCAGTAAAGCTAAATTGGGGGAGGATATTGATCTCGCTTTTGTTACTTCGGACAATAAAGAAAAGATGACTCAGTGGGTAAATGAACATGGTCTTAAAGGTAAAGTAACTGTTTTAGACGCTGCCTTACTTGATGCTTTGAGCAATGTTCCACTTCATCACGCACCCGATCAAGTACAAAATTCAACTTATTTAATGGATAGTGGAAAGACGAATCAACTTAATAAAATCCTGAATGAGACTGTATTCCCCCTTTATCGAGCACCTTATCCAAATGGAGAGAAACGCTTTTGGCATGGAGTTCCTCATGCTGTTCGGACGCTCCTCTTAGCCCAGGTGTTGATGGAAAAGGCTAATGAAAAGGGAATAAAGTTTAACCATGACATTATCGGTTTACTCCTTGCAATGCCGCTTCATGATGTTGCCAGAGAAAATGATGGTACAGATCTTTGGGATGTTGAGAGTGGTCAAATGGCAAAACAAGTCCTGATGAAGGAGCTTAAACTGACCAAGGAAGAGGCGAGCTTCTTTGCTGCTTGCATCGCAGATAAAGACAAGCCCCCAACCAGTCTCGAGCAGAGGATCATCCATGATGGTGACTGCATAGAAATCATGCGATGTTTGCGAGATCCATCTGATTTTAAATTGGAAGAGTTGCGAATGATGGGGATTTTGGGAGAGGGATCGCTTCTCGAATTGATTCAAGAGGCGAAACTTCTTATCCACCTTACTGATCAAGGTGTGATAAAATCGTTTCTAGAGACTGCAAAGAATCCTTATCAGATTCTTTTACAGATTATAAAACACTCCCACAAAGAATACGGTAAACTTCCAGAAATTGCAAAGTATCTTTACCCAGCAATAACTACGTTGGCTTATAGTACAGTATATCAACTGACAGAAGAGGTAGAAGGAGCGATTAAAGAATGCTTTCAACGAAGTAATTGAGAAAGGAAAAAGGTATTAATCATTTGCAGCGTATTTCCAGGTGCGCATTTAGACTCGAAAAGACAAAATAGCTATTGATTATTAAATTTAAAAATAATAGAAGTGAAAATCGAAGACGCTCATACACCTTCATGTGTTCTTTGTAGAAAATAGTTTAAGAGGATTTCTTATGATCAAAAAATTACAACATGCTTTAATAGTGTTTATTTTATTTTTTTCATTTAATGGATTGGAAGCCCACCCTCCTGAAAAAAACAATGATCTTCCGTACAACGCTCGCTCACACGGACCGCACGGTTTTATTGGAGGAGCTGCCGGAGTGAAGCGTTTTGAGAAATATGCGCCAACTCGAACCTCCTCACATCGTCGACTTAACCGACCTTTAGGACAAAAAAAAGCCGACAAAATCGCCAAGTCCTTAGGGCTCGATAAAAACTTGTGTTTTACAGAAGAGCAATATTTGGCATTTATCACAGGTCAAGGAGCGGACGGAAGCGGCAATCCGGAAGATGCTGCACTGGTTGATGAATCTGTTAAACTGCTCACTAATACGTGGGGTAATCCCCTCATAAGAATCATTAACGGAGAAGTGACTGAAATTATCTTAGGTAGCTATGGGCTTATCGTCAATGAAGCGGGAATGCTGGAAAGTCCCGCCAATCTAGATGCCCCTACAAGACAAGTAAATGCCGTTATCCAACCGGGTGGTTATATGTCAACCTGGTGCATGGCGAATGGTGCGGAAGACTCACTAAACATGCTTTACAGATCGGTTTATACATTACAGCTCCCATTTGCAATTGCTGCACAGCATGAAGGAACGGATGCCGAGTTAGTTATTTATCTCGATCGTTCACATAGTGCCTTCACGGGGATGTCGATGGCCCCTTCCGTTTGGGAGGTTAACTTTTGTCTCATCTATATGTTGAACCCTGATCTAGCAGCAAAAATGCCTGCTTACTGGACTGCGATTCCTAAAGAGGTTGTAGAAGCTTTAGAAATGAGTACTAATGGACAAGTCCTATATAGTAATTACTCTTCATACTTTAAATAAGGGAAATGCACGAAACTTTAGTCATGTTTTTTAAATTTATCCATGGTGACCCGTCTATATAATCTACAATAGTTCTTAATATAATCTTAACAATAAATTATTTAGATATTAATACTTTTTATGTGTTTTATGTGTTATAATATACGTATAAAAACATAAAAAGTTAGTATTATAAAAAGGTAGTATTATTGTATGGAACCCGTAATTCATAATTCTTGGTTAGATCTTTTAAAGAGGTCCGTTGATTCACATTCAGCTCCAGCAGGAGAGAGCGCTTCTCATACTTATATCGTTTATGATGAGAATAGAGGTGAATACGGAACTGTAGACGCAAAAGGCTTGGGCTCAGGGTTAAAAAAACTCACGATAAACCAGATTACCCAAGAGTCAAAACGAGTGATTAAAGAATTGCAAAACCAGATGAAACAATCAGGCCCGAACGCAGAAATTCACAAATATGAAAATCTCTCCGCAGATATAGAGTCCTACACAAAGAGTTTAATAGATGCACGCCAGGTGAAATATGATCAATCGAATCTACTGCGAAGGATAGGTTTGGTCATTTCTGCTGTTGCATCAGTCTTTTGTATTGGTATTCCCTTTTTTAATCTAATAAAACGTAATGATAATAAATTCAAAAACGAAATCAGAGAATTGCGTTCCGAGATTGAAAACGAAATCAGAGAATTCCGTTCCAGGATGGAAAATGTAAAGAAGCAAAATATAGACACACTATTAGAAGAAACTTTAAAAGAAAATTATAATGAAATCGCCGAAAAATATAGAAAAGAAATTCGGTTTCTTAAAAGAAAAGTGCCTGAAAGCTTTTCAATTTTCCTAGGGCATTGTAAAAGATCGCATGAGGATTTTCAGCAAAAGTTAAAAGATCAAAATAATCATGAGACTGTTCACGACGAACTCGTATCAGAAATGGAAGTTTTAGTTGTAGCATATACCAAAGACTCTAGAGATTACTTGAAATTTCCATGTATAGGTCATTTGCTTACTAAATGTTTAGACCCCAAAGGAGCAGGGGGGAATGGTCAGGTTCATACTGATAGTATTTTCAATGATATTAAAGGATCCGACGTATTGGACGATATTAAAGAGGCAATCAAAGGTGGGACAGAAACAAGGGCCGCAGCAAACAGTATGTCCACTAGTGAAGTATATGATATTCCATCGGGTGTAATTACAAATTTGGGTGAAGCTGTAGATCAAGAAATGGTTCGAAAGGCGCAAGCACAGCTTGAAAACGATACCGAATTTAAAATGCGTGATAATTCGCATTTATTACAAAAATCCGAATGGAGATCTCTAGAAAAATCGAACAACAACGGTTTTGGTAGAGCCTATCGTGTGATTTCCTTTAAAAACCCCGGAGGACCTATCTGCGAAGCCAAAATTGAATTAGATCTTCTAGAATTTGATTTTGATAAAAGGAAAACACAAGCAGCTCTATCAGCTTTGAAAGCAATTGCAGAAAAGAAAGATATTAAAATATGGGTTGAAGGTTTTTTCTTAAACGAAAATGAAGCTTTTAAGCTCCTTGAAGATCACATTAAAAAACATTTATGGGATGCATGCGGTGAACGACAACTTATGCTTTTAAGAAAATTGGTCAATTTTGAAATCAGCATAGAGCGTGAAATGTACAAAGCAATAAGTAATGTTTCGGAAGGAGTCGATTCGAGTCCTTTAGTTAAGTTCCTATATGAATTAAGACAACATATAAACGCAAAGAGAGTAACGTTTGCGGATGATTATTTAGCTAAAGCACACGATGATGAAAAAGTTGAATTAATCAATAAATTGCCTGTACGCGTAAAGGAATCGTTTGAAAAGGTATGCGCCGGAAAAACAGCAGTAGAAAAAACTGCGTTTATGGAACAAGTCCTCAGAGAGATAAGAGCTGCAGAGGAAGCGGAAGAAAAAAAACTTAGGGGCTAAAACTACGCTCAAGAGGGTGTCATTCATAATAAAAATAAAGTTAAAAATAAAATTACTTGAAAAGTATCTGAGGAGTATGCTACAATAACATTAACTTTGCGCATTTTGTGCAAATTAAATAAGGAGATTATCGTGAAAAATACATCTAGAATGCCGTGTCGGCCGGATTTGCCGAATATAAAAATAGGTTCCGCAAAAATTGCTTTGTCTTCTTTTTCTTTCTTTTCTTTTGCTGATTACTTCAGCGCATATTGGCCATACGCCAACTAATTTTTTCCTTTTTTAGATTTTTACATTTTTAAACGTTTCAAACCTCAAGAGACTTCTTGATTGGTTTGTGATTCATTAACTTTATAGGAGTTATTTTATGAACCAGACGCCTGGTATTGTGCGCGATCTCGCGCAAATATTAATTTCTGCAGGTGTGCAGAAAGAAATTAACCTATCTCCGGATAGGCAACAAAGTATCGACGCATTGCTGCGTGAATTGTCCATACGGGCTCTCACAGCGCTGAGAGAGCATCGACTCACTTGTTTCGATGCCCTTGTGGGCGATACTTCCTGTCAGTTGCGAGCAATAAAAATATTGTCTCTGCACGCTGAAATGCAAAAGTCTTTATTGATGCAAGAGCATCTCCAGAGGCTTTTGAATAGTTTAGATAATCCAAATGCAATGGAATCAGAAAAACTTAGCGATGATGATAAGTTTGCGATTCTATCGTATTTGCTACATATGACACGAGATAGGCTGCAACCAAGAAAAACAAATGCAGCAAACATGGGGGAATTGGCAGATATTAGATGCTTGATGGGCATTAATGTTGCCGAGACGTCTTTATTAGATAAAATCGTGTTCCAGGCGAAAATGGAACTCTCTAAACGATCCGTAAAAGTTTTAACAATAGAAGCAGATGCCTTATCCCTTCAGGGGGCTGAAAAAAAGCACTTGTAGCTATCGCTAAGAAATGTTCTATCATCGGCGGAGCAGGCGTTTCAACAACTCCTTGCTTCTTTAATTTGCAGATTTTGCTTGAAAATATAAGAACTCGCGGAATTCCGATCGTTCTTATCATCCATCGCGTGGCACTGAAGACTCAATTCAAGTTGGCTTTCAGATCATTAGATCAAAAAACATTTGAGCAGGTGCCTTTTTTAGAACTTAAAGAAGCTGAAGAGGCTATGATTTTTCAGGGAATATCTACATACGAAGGACCGGTGGAAGAGTATCTTGCGGCCCTTTTAAATTCGGAAGATTCGCTTGAGAGGTATCCTCATAGCAGGCTTTTAGAAATTCTACTAACAAATGCTGCGAAACACCCGCAGTATGTTAAAAAAGAGAACAGAAAACATGTAAAGGTTTCTATACCTTTATTCGAGAAAGATGTTCCCGGAATCTTTAAGCCGAATCGTAACCCGTGGGAGTCTTGCCTTCCAAAGAGTGTGGAAGATGTTTACGATGAAGTTTACCTTTTAGCAAAAAAGGAAAAGAGTCGTGATTATGAAAAACTCATACTCAAAGTTGGAGGCATTGCTTCTAAAAAGCTGATGAATGGTTTAAAAGCAGCTGTAAATGGCGATCCCGTGGTGATGTGTGCCGCCTACATTCTTCAAAAAGAACTTGAAGATCAGGCGGAGACGGCGGGGCTTTGCAATGAAAACCCGCATCTATTTTCGATTAAGCATATCTATGCTGACATCGTTGGTAATCACCTTCCGGGTATCGGAAAAGAGATGGCTGTAATGGTCTCTGCGGAGGAGGTCAGTGATGATGAGGAGTAATCTTTCGTGGAGGCAACTTACCGGCTTAAAGGTGGGAGGCGCTATATGCCTCCCCGTTATCATGGCCGGACATGCCCTATGCCAAAATTTTGGTGTGGTTTCCGCTTTGGTAGCTGTCTTGATAGGAAACACAATCCTGCTATTCATGGCTTTAGCCACGGCTCGCATGAGCTTTGAGTCAGGGTTGACAACAACAGACAATGCCAAAGCATTTTTCGGGACATTAGGGACTCGATGCTTTGCTATGGCGCTGATTACTGCCAAGACCTGCTGGATTGCCATCCAGCTAGGTCTGATGGCTTTAAGTTTAAAAACGCTTTTGCCTGAGACAATACCTGAATATATTGTTCCTATAGTGCTCGGGGCATTGGTCATAGGGATTTCCATGCAGGGAATTAAACTTCTTAGTACATTAACGACATTCAGCTTACCTATGTTGGTCGTGACGATGGCCTATGCTGTCTATTCTACAAGCGGGACCGAGACCGTACCTCGAGAAACTAGCTTTACATTTGAAGGTATTTCGTTGGCAATGGCAACAGCTATTTCAGCGGTTGTTGACATGCCTACCTATTTCCGTCACGCGAAGACGAAATTAGATGGAACAATCGCAGCTGCATTATTTATTGGATTAAGTGTTCCTTTGATTGAAGGAGTCGGGATTTACCTCTGCCACAAGCATCCCGGAATTACTGTCATTGATACCTTAAATCAAGTAGATAGTCCTATATGGAATATTTGGGTAACTATTTTCCTTGTCTTGGCGGGATGGTCGACAAATAACAGTAATCTTTATTCTGCTTCAGCAGGGTTGGGAACTTTGATTCCAAATGTTTCGGAAAAAATACGAACATTGCTGATTGGACTCATTGGAATATGCCTTTCCCTTTGCGGGATTTTACAATCATTTACCTTTGTCCTGCAGTTGTTGGGCGTGATGGTCGCAAGCATGGGATGTGTCATTTTAACTCGATATATTTTAAATCAAGCCCATCGATTGAATGGAACTAACCCGATTAATTTAGTCCTGTGGGGATTTGGGGCTATTGTAGGGCTACTCTCTGCTTGCAAGATTGTGAAATTGACAGGCGTCCCTCTGATGGATGCTTGCGTTGTTGCTGTATTAGCGACAGCATTATGTCATCTGGCTCAAAGTTTAATGGTCCGGAGTAAACTCATACCACAAGGAGAAGAAGGATGAATAAAATTCATAGTGAAGATTTAGAGAATTTGGCTCTGGGTGCTTCTGTGCTGGGATCCGGCGGAGGAGGTGCGCCTTCATATAACCGTCTGATTACCCAGTATATGATTGAGCAGTATGGGCCGATTCGCTTATTGAAGGTGAATGAACTTACTCCTGACGATTTAGTTGTTCCTATAGCCTTTATGGGAGCCCCTTTAGTGGGTTTGGAAAAGATAGCGAGTGGTCGTGAGTTTTCTACAATTCTAAAGGCTTTGGAACGTTACATGAATAAGAAACCAACGGTTCTGATGTCTGCAGAAATTGGTGGCGGAAATGCTTTCGTCTCATTATGGGTAGGGGCGATGCTGCAGTTACCGGTTTTAGATGCGGATCTTATAGGAAGAGCCTTTCCAGAACTTCAAATGAATAGCTGTACTGTAAGTGGAATTCCGGCTGCTCCGGCATTTTTAACCGACGCTTTAAGCAATCATGTTATCCTAGAAACTACCGATGTCCATGCCTTGGAGCGCATGGCGCGTCAACTTTCGGTTGCTATGGGATCTAGGGCAGCTGTTGCGCTTCATCTTATGAATGGAGAACAGGCAAAACAATCGGTGGTAGAAGGAAGTATGACCCGGGCAATATCAATTGGACGGGCTTTATCTCAGGCGCGTCAAGAAAATGAAAACCCCACTGAATCTGTATTGAAAAAAGTTTTGGGAGCTAAATTAACCAGCGGAACAATCGTTGATGTTGAGCACAAAATATTAGGAGGATTTTTAAAGGGGACAGCTACAATTATGCCTGATTCAGGTGGCGAATCTGTCTTAGTTTTATACCAAAATGAGTATTTGCTCGCTTCTCGTGGCGATAAGATTCTGGCAACAACACCGGATCTTTTGATGCTTTTGGAACAGGGAACGGGCACGCCTGTAACGAGTGATGGATTGCGATATGGTCTACGGGTGGATCTTATTGCTTTTTCACCCCCTGACATATGGAAAACAAAAAAAGGATTGGAGCTAGTAGGTCCGCGTTACTTTGGGTATGAAGTAGATTATAAACCAGTAAGGAGTGATTTATGAGAATAGGAATTGATATCGGTGGAACAAATACCGATGGGGTCATTATTGATGGACAAGATCGAATCATTGAAGCTGTCAAATACTCAACAACGGCACATTTAGAAAAAGGGTTCGAAGATGTATTAACAGCGTTGTTAAATCAGTCCAAAATAAACTCTGAGCAAATTATGGGCGTTTTTGTCGGTACAACGCATGCGACGAATGCGATTCTTCAGTGTAAAGATCTTTATCGTGTTGGCGTGATTCGTCTTGCCGGACATCAGCCCATCACATTGCCTCCGGCATATGGATGGCCGAAAAAGCTTCTTCATAATATCTTGTCAGGTTCATTGACTCTGGACGGTGGATTTGAGTGCGATGGAAGGTCTCTAACAAAGTTCAATAGCCTGCAAATTCAAGAAGCTGCACAAAAACTCATTGAAAAAGGCGCTGAAAGTTTAGCTATTTGCGGAGTATTTTCTCCTTTACATCCTGAACAGGAAGTTATTGCTGCTGAGATTATTCGTAAAGCTCTCGGCGAAAATGTGCCGGTATCCCTTTCTCATTGTATTGGAGGGATCGGCTTTATTGAACGAGAGAATGCAACGATTTTAAATGCGGCACTGAAGAAAGTGATGAAATCAGGTTTCAAATATCTTCTTAGTTCGTGTCAAAAATTGGGAGTTCAATGCCCGTTATATGTGACACAGAATAATGGGAGTTTGATTTCTCTTGAAGAAGCCATGGAGTATCCTGTTCTGACAATTTCAGCGGGTCCTACAAACTCGTTTGTAGGGGGAGTTAAATTAGCCGGATTAAACGATGCTCTTGTGGTGGATATTGGGGGTACGAGTACGGATGTTGGTGTTGTCCACAATGGATTTCCTCGTCGTTGTTTACATAACTCAAGTATAGGCGGAGTCTCTTTAAACTTTTCTATGCCCGATGTTATTTCAATAGCTGTAGGCGGAGGAAGTCATGTTCGATTGGAGGGTAACCAAGTAGTGATTGGTCCTGAGAGTGTATCACGAAAGCTATTTGAAGAGGCTGTTTCATTTGGTGGTCCACAGTTGACGTTGACAGATATTGCTTTAGCGTTAGGCCATATAAAAATTCCTCAAGCAAGAGTAGAATCTGTAATTGGCGATTATGATGCTAAATGTGTGATAAACGCAGCAAGAGATCGTATTTACTCTCTTGTGAAACAGATAGAGGCTGAAAAAGGGCATCTTCCTGTGATACTTGTGGGAGGAGGAGCAAGTCTTATTCCGCTTTCAGTATTTGGAGATCGCTACATTCATCCGGAGCATGCATCTGTGGCAAATGCGTATGGAGCGGCCCTTGCAGAGGTTGCTGTAACAGTAAACAAGGTAGTATGTTTGGACAATCGGGAGGCAGAAATAGAGTTACTGAAAGAAGAAACATTCGCAAAACTTCGGAATAAAGGAGCATGTTCTGCAACGTCCCGAATTGTAGACGTATCGGTGCTACCCTATTTCTACATGCCGGGTAATCTTGCGAGGATCACCGTAACAGCCGCCGGAAAGCAGGATAATTTAATCCAGTAACATACATAGGGATATATTTATTCTTGTAATTTCAAGTTTGGCTTTACTCTTCAGGCCAACGGCTTGGGATATAAAAGCCTACGGGCAACGACCTAGTAAGAATTTTTTGACGTCGCAAGTGTTGCAGCAGTATCAGTCGCTCTACGCGATGCGCTCCGAGCTCTACGGTAACGCTTGATCTACCCCGGGTTCCGATGCGTCACCCGGGGCTTTAAATGGATACGTCCTTCGCGATGCGCTCCGGACTCATGAAATCACTTAACTACTCCTGAGTCCAGAGCGCATCGCGAAGGACGTATCCATTTAAGCCCACGGTGACGCATCGGAACCGTGGGTAGATCAGATATTGTTGCAGAGCTCGGAGCGCATCGCGAAGAGGGACTGATTCTACTGATATTCAGACTATAGAGAGAATCCTTTTTTTTCGGCACCCATCACTAACTTTAGCGAAGAAGGGATGATTGTGAGATGGATTTTGTCTTGAGAGGTTGCCGGCTCGCCGTCCAAGTGTATGTGGAATGGCCCTCCTTCTACAATGACTTCTTTTCCTGGAATAATATGCAGGTATTTCGATTTGTCAATGTTAGATGTCAGCAGTTGCACGGATAGAAGTGGCAAAGATAACCACGAAAAAGGTTTTAAAATAGCTACATCTAAAAATCCATCATCGATTTTAGCTTTCGGTGAAATCCGAATATTGTTTCCATATTGCGAACTGTTTGCGAAGCTAATGAGAAAGGCTGTTTCATTCATTTCCTTTCCATCGATCGTAAATTTATAATCGAACGATTTGTAGGAAAAAAAACTGTTCACAGTTAGCTTTAGATAAGTAAAGAACCCACGACGACCATCCTGAGCAAATTTTTTAGCTATCATAGCATCAAATCCGATGCCGGCCATATTCAAAAAATGGTCTTCGTTGATTTTCACTGTATCAATAGAATGAATAGTCATCTTATTGATCAACTCGATTGCCTTTTTAGGATTACACGAAATACCACAATGACGCGCAAGGCCGTTTCCTGATCCTGTCGGTATGATTCCAAGTGCTGTATTCGATCCAATAAGCGCTTTCCCTACCTCATGAACGGTGCCGTCTCCGCCGACAGCAACAACAATATCGATTGCTTTATCTTTTGCTTCCCGGCTGAGTCGGGTGGCATCTCCCGGTCCTTGCGTAAAGCATATTTCATGGCTGAATTTTTTCCGATCAAGTGTTTTGCCGATAAGAATATCTATATCCTTATTTTTTCCATTGCCCGATACGGGGTTAACAATAAATCTTATCTTAGAAATATTTGTGTTCGTGTGCAAGGCGTAGCTCATTACTTAAAAGTTCATGAATTTTTCCATTCGTGGCTAGAATCCTACCCGATTCAATAATCAATGGACCATTTTCGTAGGAGGATACTTTTCCTCCGGCTTCCCGGATGAGGATAACGCCAGCGGCTATATCCCAAGGCTGCAAGCCTCTTTCCCAAAAACCGTCGAGGCGTCCTGCGGCGACGTAAGCGAGATCGAGTGCTGCTGAGCCCCCGCGTCTCACTCCCTGGCTTGAATGTGTGACATGACAAAATTCCGTGTAGTTATTGTCGATGGTGTCCCTTCTGTCATACGCAAAACCTGTGGCTAAAAGTGAATGCGAAAGGGAATCTACCTTTGAAATGGAAATTTTATTTCCGTTAAGGGTTGAGCCCATTCCTTCAGCTGCTTGGAAAAGTTCATTATGAATGGGATTATAAACGACGCCAACAATGGGGTTACCTTTATGCAGCAACCCGATAGATACCGATACCATCGGATATTGGTGTGTATAGTTGGTTGTTCCATCGAGAGGATCGACAACCCAAGCGTAATCGGTTCCTTTCATAGAATGTAGACCTGATTCTTCAGCTAAAATGGTGTGACTTGGGAATTCATTTTTTAAAATTTTAAGGATTGTTGCTTCCGATTTTTTATCCGCTTCTGTAACGAGATCCCATGTGAATTGCTTTTCTTGTATGGATATAAGCTTTCCCCAATATTGTTCCAAAATCGCACCACCGCTTTTTGCAGCTTCGGTAGCAATTTTCAGGAAATGTTCTACAGAATTTTCGTTCATTTTTTCTCTTCGTTTTCTGCTATAATTTGTGTTTGTTTGTCCGGAGCACCCGTCGGATTTGACAGTTTAATGCCGGTGAATCCTGAAAAGGTCATCGACATGAGTCCTGTCATCATAAAAGTAATTGCCATGCCTCTAAGTCCGGGAACGACATTAGAAACAGCCAACTTCTCCCGAATAGCCGCGATAAGCGCGATGGCAAGCCACCAACCTAATCCGGAACCAAGGACGTAAACAACATTGGGAACGAAAGGATATTCACGAGTCACTGCAAAAAGACAGGCTCCGAGGATAGCGCAGTTTACAGTGATTAAGGGGAGATAGATACCTAACGTAAGATATAGCCCCGGAGCAACTCTTTCTAAGACGATTTCGAGAATTTGAACAAATCCGGCAATAACGGAAATGAAAAGGAGAAATTCTAGAAAGTTCAGATTTATTCCAGTAGCGTTTATTCCTAGATAACTCAACCAGGAAAGAGCGTTTGGTCCGGTGACAAAGGAGTGGACAAACCAATTTAGGATTCCTGAGATGGTCAATACGATGACAACGGCAAATCCCAATCCATTGGCTGTACTTATTTTTGTCGAGCAGGCCAGGTAGGTACACATTCCGAGGAAGTTAGCCAGGATGAAATTTTCAATAAAAACAGCTTGGATTAGCAGTCCTACCAGATTAATCGACTCATAATCTCCCATCCACATAGCGCGCCTTAAGTTTTAACAGGTTTATTTATTATATTGTAAATCCAAATCATACATCCAAT
The DNA here is from genome assembly GCA_963822595.1 of Waddliaceae bacterium. GTDB lineage: Bacteria > Chlamydiota > Chlamydiia > Chlamydiales > Waddliaceae > CAVRUH01. The sequence goes on from CAWGIG010000001.1 coordinate 1,241,933, forward strand.
AATGAAAAAAGCCGCCGGAGGGCTGACCATCATTGCAAAATTTTCATAACCGAAAGGTGCATCTGCTGTCGCATACCAAGATTCCGGAATGACTCTCTTGTTTAAAATTTCTCCGAATCCAAAAAGTTCGCGAATAACCCCTACAATGACTAGAACAGCACCGTAACCAGCGCCAGCGCCCATTCCATCGAGAAAGGCCGGGATCGGCGCAACACTTTTTGCCATGCCCTCTGTTCGGCCCATGACGATGCAGTTTGTGATAATCAGTCCGACGAATACGCTAAGCACCTTTGAAATGGAAAAGAAATAGGCTTTTAGAAATTGGTCTATGATGATCACGAAAACCGAAATGATAGCAAGTTGTGCAATCATTCGAACGCTATCGGGGGTCACATTGCGCAATATAGAGACGAAAAACGAAGAAAAAGCGGTAACGAATGTTACGGAAAGGGCCATTGTTATGGCAACAGAGAGTCGGTTGGTGATGGCGAGAGCGGAGCAAATCCCGAGGACAGCCACCAAAATTTCGTTACTGTGCCAGAGTTGGTCTTTGAAGTAGAAAAAGTTAGAATGTTTACTCATGGTTATCCTTTCTTATACTCTTCATGTAATTCAATAAAGAACGGGCGGTATGCCGATAGTACGTCTTTATAGGCCGATGTTACACCATTTCCTGTTAAAGTTGCACCTGCCATTCCATCAACGGCACTCTTAGCTTTGGGGGCATCTCCAAGAACTTCGTTGACCTTACCCTTAATCACATTGATTCCGATCGGGGATGTTTTGAAGTCGGTGTCGCCGCTAGGTCCTTGCTGGAAGATTTTTTTCCCGAAAAAGAGGCTTTGCCATGACTTTTCAACAATGACAGCACCTAGCCCAGGAGTTTCCTTTTGGTCGTACCAGGAAATTCCAATAACGGTATCACCATCCGGTTCTATGGCGATATAGCCATAAATAGCATCCCATAGTCCGTAACCATTCACGGGAATAACATAACCTATCGGTTTTGGTTTTTCTTTGGCGTTAGGTTTAGGATTGGGAAGAATGGCATAAATCAATTTTTCGGATTGTTTGTAGTAGCCTTCTTTTTTGTACTTGGCGATGTAATCCGGAAGATCGATTCCGGATTTGTCGATTTGTACTGTTTTACCTTCATTATCGACTAAGAACGGACTCAGCCGCGATTTGTAGATTTCGAGAATTTCATGATTGGTAGCATAAACGATCTCTTTGGAAGGTTCCAGCCTTCCCTCGCCCACATACTTTGCGGGAATATATTCTCCTTTATCGTCTCTGATCTGAAAATAACCGTCGTGAGTGTAAATACGCGCTGCAATGAGCATCTGTTGACTCCGATCGAGCTCTTTTGCCACTTCTTGCGGTTCTGATAAAGCGCTCGCCAATAATGAAAGGATGATTGCACACGTCACACTTAAGGTGATCATGAAGATGTACACTTGCTTGTTGCTTGATTCCGGTTTAGGCTGCGGTTGTGACAAGGCGTGTCCTCCTTTTTCGAAGAAAGCTTGCTGCATAGTAATCGAAGAGCGGGGCAAACACATTGCCCATTAATATTGCAAGCATCACTCCTTCAGGATACGCAGGATTAATAAGTCGTATTGTTATTGTAATGACCCCGCAGAATATTCCATAAATCCATTTCGCAAGATTGATAGCGGGCGATGACACCGGATCTGTTGCCATGAAAACGATACCGAAAGCAAGTCCTCCAAAGAGCAAATGCTTATAGGCGGGCATAGCGAATATCGCAGGATTCCAAGCGCCGCTTTCGTCTCCGAGCTTGGATAGCATTTGAAATAGCAATGCAGTAAAGAAAGCACCAAAAGTCATTCCCAAAATGGTTCTCCAGGAACCAACCCCTGTGTAAATTAAAAATAACGCCCCCAAAATGCAGGCAAGTGTTGAGGTTTCGCCGAGGCAGCCGATTTTATCTCCGAGGAAGAATCCCCAATCTCCATTATTGCCAAGTCCATAATTGAGGCTGGAAAAATTGTAGGCATCCTCATAGTAACCCGGAGAAAGGCCGAGTCCGCCGTCTATTGACGGAGAGGTGACAAAGCTCCTCAATTGTTCTTGAGTCATTTGACCGAGGATTGCAGAACCTTTGTTCCAGGTTTGAAAGTGATTCTGGATGGCATCGATTGTTCCTACATTATTTCCTAGATTATTTGTGGCAATGGCATCGACATGAATTCTTTTTATTTCGAAAGGGATGTTGAATTCGGCTAGTTTACTGGCTTGTGTGTAGCCATCGAGGGTCGTCGTTCCGGCATCTTGGTTCATTTTAAGAAGACTGGAACGAATAACAGCAGGGTTTGATCCGACCCAGACATTCCCTGTCATTTTTCCGGGGAACCCGAAAAATAGAAACGCCCGACATGCTAGGGCAGGGTTCACGATGTTCATGCCGGAGCCACCGAATATTTCCTTGGCGAAGACAATACCTGCGGAGACGCCTACAGCGACCATCCAGAGGGGAATGGTGGGAGGCAGGATAAGGACGACAAGAATTCCGGTGACGAGAAAACCTTCGGAAATTTCATGTTTTCTAACGATAGCAAAAAGAGCTTCCCAGAAGCCACCGACGGCGTATACCACTAATGTCAAAGGAAGAAATATCGCTAGCCCTTCGGTGATAATTTTTAGGAATCTGCCATCTTTTCCGGCGAATGCAAAGTAGTCTGCCAAGGAGGAGCGGCTGGCGAGGTATTCGTTCATGAGATGGTAGTTGCCGCTAGAGAAGACGAATTCTTGGAGGCCGGTATTCCAGATGGCCATGAGGATGCAAGGGAGAAGGGCGATGACAACGATGAGCATCCAGCGTTTGATGTCAATGGCATCACGTATATGGGGTCCGCGGGTGGTCACATGTGGAGCTTGATATAAGAAGGTATCGCCGGCAGATACTAGGGGACGCATCCAATGGAGGGGTTTTCCTTTTTCTGTGAGGTCGAGTTGATATTGAAGAAATTTTCGCAGCATGAACAGTGTCCGTAGATTATATTGTCTATTAGGCTAACAAAAAATTAGAAAAAGTCAATCATATATTAATCACCACAGAGACACAGAGGAAGAAGAGAGAAGCATATGCTCGTTTGAATTTTTTTTTGAATAGATTTTTGTGGTTTGGTTCTAAGATCCATTCTTACCTTTGGTCATAGACAAGACGTTGGAAAAAAATGGCATAATATGTAAACACTATCTGAGGAAATCAATCCTTTGGAATGAACTCTTTTTTTCTAGTTTTTTATTACTTAAAACAAGGAAAGGAGAAACTTTAAGGGACCCATATCCTTAAACACCTCGTTGTCTTTGAATTGATTCAAATTATCTATACTATCAGCAGGATTTTTTAGCATATGCTCTCTCATACTTATTAGTGTGTTATACATTACTTTCTGTTTTGGATCTGCAAACTGACGACTCCCATCGGGTGCTTTCGTTCGATTATCATCCTCTATTTGTTTAATTTGGTTGTTAATTTGAATATTCATTAATAAATAAGTATCAGCATATCCGGGTTCTTTTCCATCGGCAATTTCCTTAATTTGCAGAGGAACATCATCATGACTAATGAATTCAATCCAGCCTAAGTTCTCAACACCAAAATCTTTTATGATGGCCATCCTAGCGAATAAGGCTTCCGCAGCTATAGCGTTTTGAGGAGAAACCCCTTCCGCTTGGATTTTATTCGCGACTCCTTTAATAATATCCGCCGCTGAAATTTCTCCATCCGCAGTTGAAATCATGACTTGATCTTGGAACATCAACATAGCTCCAAAATGTAGCCGATCCAAGGCCATGTGGGCAATATGTGGCTCTAACCATGCATCTGAGTTTGATAATTTTTCAATTAATTGACTTTGAGTAAGATTTTTAATTTCTTCTCCACGAAGTGCTCCTCTTAATAGCATCTCCATTCCTGCTTTACATTCTTGGACTCCTCTTCCTGAAGTTGGATCTGTGTCAATCTTTACCGCCCAGTCAAATAAATCATTTCTTGTTCTGGAGAATTTCTTCAAATCCGAAACCGACTTAGTGCCAAGTGCGTCTACGAAGGACAAAAATTCTTTTCCTAAATCCCCATTCCAATTCTCTGGACTGTATCCTCTTTCCCAACGAGATATATACGGAGAAGGTGTAGCTTCAGTCATTGTTTGAATGGAGGGCTTAACTACACTGGAACTAGCTTTAGTAAAGGAATTTTTTAAGTTTGCTAAATTTATCCTTCTATTTGTGTCTTTTACTATAAAATCCGGATCGCGTTTGTCAGCATTGGGGGGAACAATCGCAAGATTAGAAGGTCCGTTCATTATTCCAAAGGATAAAACTTGGCTTATTTTTTGTTTACCCGCAAAAGTGTTTGTAGTCTTAGCATCAGCGTTACCATTGGCTTCCAATGCTTCCATTGCTATTATCCCTTTAATTATATTGGGATCCTTTAGCTCTTTGCTAAACATATCGTCCGTTAAAAAGAGACGATTTAATGCATCCATGCCCACAAGGTTCATTCTCTGTGGGGTATAATGCGAACTCATGTTTGCTCCTAAAGCTCGTAAACGCTTCTCAACTTTTTTATAATCCTTTTGGGCCTGTTTAATATTGTTTCCGTAGAATGATCTAAGTATATTTAAATCTTGTTTTAATGAATTGGGACCCGGAGGAGTTCCCATATGACTTTCCAGAAGCTTAAGCTCAGGATTCTCAGTTTTATTTGCGAGTTTTCCACCTACTATTTTTCCTGCCCTTTGTAATGAATCTACGACTCCACTTCCCAAGGTCTGAATAGATTCTTTCAGGTTAAAGCTCGATTTGGTTTTTTGCTGTTCTTTGGCATCGATTATTGTTTGTAGTTTAGGTATTTCGTTTTCTAAAGATTCAATTTCCTCATCTAGCTCAGCTTTCTGAGATTTTAGTTCCTTGATATGGTTCTCTACGCGAGCCCTCATATCGCTCATTCCTTTGGGCATTTCTGCACAGGAACTTTCCTGGTCTTTTATTCGGAGCCTGAGGTTTTCGCTAGTTTTTTTCTTATCAACAAGCAAACTTTGTAAAGTGCGTACATTAGTTTTTGCTTCTTTAACTTCTTTTGAATCCTTCTTCAAACCGACCTTTTCGGCAAATTTGTGAACAGATTCAATCATCTTTTTTATATAATCTGACTTCGGTTGTGCTTTTGCTGCGTTTGGGTCGTTTGGGACTTCAGAGCTTGAGACGGCCTCTCGAATTGTGGATGAAGCGGGTTTATTGTCTGGGGCTAATGTACCACTGCCAATAGTACTAGCTCTCTTAGCAGCATCTGCTAATTGGGGCTTTGTGGCCACCTCGGTGTGGGCATCCTCTTTTGGCCCGATTTTTGTATTTTCTAGTGGAGAGTTCTCTAAGGGCTCCATATCAAACTCCTTGATTTTTAGTTTGACGACTTTAGTCATGCTAAATATCTAATTATTATTATAAAGTTAGCGCATAATTATGTAAATATAAATTTTAATTAAATTAGAAAAATGCCGCTATATTATGGAAGGTATCATCCATAAAATAGCGGCAAATTCGTTCGGGAGGGATTCTTGAAGGAAGATTAACCTATACTCATAAACCCATTAGTTTCATGACTCATGAATCGATTAATATCATCGCGAAATAACTTTTGAAAATATTCGCAGAATTCTTGGATAACTTTCGTGTAGTCCTGACCCAAGGTTCTGTTCAAGTTATGAAACATTTTAATAGGGAGGTCCATGTTGTAATACTTCCCTACAAATACCTCGCGGAGACATTCTATCAATTTGAGATCCAATGAATCGGAATAAATCGCAGATTTCACGATCTTGTGAGCCTCACACTCAAGATTTATTTGTACAATGCCAAAACTAAACTTATGTTCAAGCTTTAGCGAAAAAGGAGGGTTTTCATTGAAAATGAATTCATCACTTGTGTACCTGGCGAGAATTTTATTATAAAGTTTAGGGTCATCGATTATGTTGTTAAAATTGTCTTTGTCAAGCACAACTAAGTCACTAGAAGTGCCACAATCTGCAAGAAAAGAACTGATAAGCGCTCGATCAAAATCTACATAAGTGATGGCAGGATTGAATTCAGTTAGGTTGCATACTCTGGCTGCAACACTCTTTACTCCTTTACTTTCTAACTTTATTTTCGAGGGTGTCAAATATTTAGATAGGTTATCCATGTTAGCATTAATGAGAGCAGTAAGGTGATGTCTAAAGACAGGCGAGGTTCCCTCTCTATTTTTGATAGCAAATGCTGAACCAGAAACTTTCTTTCCAGCTATACAAATGTCATTACGTCCTTGTATAACAGCAACATTACCATTCAAATTCAATTGGTTAAATGCATTAACGACTACTGACATATATCTCTTATGTGGCTTATCACAGTTGGGTTCGATAAAACTAACGAGTCTACATCCTTCATCAAGATAACAGGCTCCTCCTCCCGTGTCTCGTCTAATGAGATAGATGTTATCTTTTTGCATCTGTACTCTATTGCATTCAGCCTCAGTGTTCTGGTTTACTCCTACGGATACCGTTTTACAGCTTCTAGATAAAAAAAGAATTGTTTCTTTTGCCTTGTGTGCAAAATATGTCGCTACAGCTGCATTGACGTGTGGATTTGTAAAAGTGCTTACAATGATTCCGCTCATAAAATAAATACCTCCTGTTTGCTTAAAACCATTGGATCATAAAGTAAGCCTCAATATTTTGGAACCGTATAGTATATCCATCGCCGTCTAATGATTTATCACCACAGAGACACAGAGGAAGAAGAAAGAAGAATATGCTCGTTTTCACTTCCTTTTGGAGTAGACTCTTGTGATCGCAACGATCATATAAAAGCTTAGGCTTTTATATGACCATCAATGGCAACGAAATTGCCGCAATTTCATTGCCATTGGGTTCCTAAGATCCATTCTTGTCTTTGGTGATAGACAAGACCTCGGAAAAAAGTTGTAAAAATTGTTTGTGTTATAAAAGATGTCTTGAATGTTTTTGAGGAACTGTCTCAATTCACCCAATTTTCTAGATGAAGGTGAGGGATTCTAGTAAATTCTTTCATATTGTTAGTCACTAAAGTTATATTCAAGGATAAGGCGTGTGCAGCAATCCATAGATCATTATTTCCTATTGGTGTTCCCTTTTGCTCCAGTACTGTGCGGATTTGCCCATAATGCTTGCCAGCATCTGTGGGTATGGGAAGGGGTGGAATTAAACTGGCTAAATCTTGTAGAAGCGACATGTTCTTTTTATGATTCTGGCTCTTTTGTACTCCATAGAATAATTCTCCATATGTTACGGTTGACATTCCTACTTCGCCAATAACCAATGTTTCAAACTTGCTATAAATATGTAAAGGTTGTTGCTTTGCAATGTAAATACAAATATTCGTGTCCAATAAGTATTTGAGTGTCATTAGAATATTTTCCTTTTCTGGGGTGGAGTGTCTTTTCTGCCTTCAGTAAAAAAATCATCTGAAAATTTAGTCAATATAGTGAATGCTCCGCTCAGATTTTTTGGAATTTCGCGTAGGATGATTTCATGCTTTCTTTGGATAATTTCAACTTCATCCCCTTCCAAATGAAAGTCTATGGGTATTCGAACTGCTTGTGAATTTCCAGATCTAAAAACCTTAGTTTTTCTCATAGAGAGCCTCTTTGTATATACTCTCAGTATATACAATTATTTCTTTTTATGTCAACTGAAAAAAACACCACAGAGGCACAGAGGAAGAAGAGAGAAGAATATGCTCGTTTTCACTTCCTTTTGGAGTAGACTCTTGTGATCGCAACGATCATATAAAAGCTTAGGCTTTTATATGACCATCAATGGCAACGAAATTGCCGCAATTTTAAGGACCGATGCGGTCCATAAAATTGCGGCAATTTCGTTGCCATTAGGTTCCTAAGATCCATTCTTGCCTTAGGTGATAGACAAGACCTCGGAAAAAAGTTGTAAAAATTGTTTGTGGTAGATTATAAATGTCCGCCATGATGAAAGATGATTTAAGTTATAGTATTATTGGTGCGGCTATGGAAGTGCATAGAGCCATCGGTCCTGGAATGTTGGAATCTGTTTATGAAAGATGCCTTGCAGAAGAATTGAACCATCGTAAAATTAAATTCCAAAGACAGGTTGAAATTCCAATAGAATACAAAGGATTAATTTTGGATTGTGGATTCCGTCTCGATTTTTCAGTAGAGAATCAAATTGTGCTAGAATTTAAAGCTGTTGAACAGATTTTGCCGATACATGAGGCTCAACTTATTACATATCTTAAAATGTCTCGTAAAAACATCGGTTTGATCATCAATTTTAACGTATTATATTTAAAAGAGGGTATAAAAAGATTGGTTTTATAAGTTTTCCAATATCTTATCTATCACCAAAGGTAAGAATGGATCTTAGGAACCTATCGGGAACAATTTGCCGCAATTTTATGGACCGCATCGGTCCATAAAATTGCGGCAAATTGTTCCCGATGATGGTCATATAAAAGCCTAAGCTTTTATATGACCGTTGCTATCACTGGAGTCTCATCAAAAAACACTGGAAATGAGCCTATTCTTCTCTCTTCTTCCTCTGTGTCTCTGTGGTGATTTTTTTTGTTCCCATAGCAGCTATCCCCAAAATTACCTTGCAAATAGATGAAAACAAGGTAAAAATAGAGGAAAATTGGAATTTTTGATGAAAAAAAAGCTGTTTATACTCATTCCCCTGATAGTGGTTGTTTCCGTGGCTCTGCTCTGGCAGCCCGTTGTCACCTATTACATGAACCGATGCCTCACCGGATATTGCCGCGAATACCTGAAAGGAGATCTCAAATTTCAAGAAATCTCAAGAAAAAATGGCAAATGGGTCATCGATGACATTCTTATCGACACAGAACACCGAAAGATCAAAGCCGAACAAGTATCTGTTGACCTAGCTCTAAGCCCCTTCAGCAGAGAAGTAGATCTCAATATCGTTATTAAAAATCCTCAAATCGATTTCGAAAAGAAGACATCCGAACTCCAGGCTTTTTTAATCGATTGCCTTCCTCTGAACCTTTCGAACTGGGCATTCAAAGTTAATAGCAGCATCTTCGTTGAAGAAGGATTAATCACATGGCATCCCATTTCCGAAGAAGACACAGTAAAGCAAAGCGCTACTTTCCGTCTAAAAGGGGTTTGTAAAGGGGATGAACTAGATGGCAAACTCGTACTCGAAGTTGAAGAAGGGAATAAAGAGACCAACATCTTCGAAATGACAGTATCTAAAAAAATGGAAAATTCACTCATAGCCGAATTGAATTTCCAGGAAGTCGATTGTGCTCCTTTCTGTGAAGCTGCAAAAGGTTTTGGTTTTTCTTTCCGTGAGTGGAATATCACAGACGGAATCATCAACGGTAAGGTGACCGTTAATTTCGAAGGGGAAAAACGCCCTCAAATTATGGGCAAGGCAGTTCTTCAAGGGTTAGTATTCGACCACCCCGATTTTAAAACACGTGGAGACATTCAAGAGGCCCGACTCGATATCAGAGCAGAAAATTTAAAAGATGGTCACCTTGGCATTGTCGGTAAAGTTGAAATCACCGAAGACGCTTCAGTGGTCCTTTTAAATGAGGATGTCCCTTATTGGGAAATTCAAAGACTCAAGGGGGGGATCTATTTTCAAGGAAAAGACCTTGCTATCGTAGATATCGAAGGTCGATGCACACATCGGGATTCTACTTTTGGACTCAATATTGAAGGAGATGTCCGTTTTCCGGACCCTTATCAATCTTCCATAGACATTGCGATCGAGTTGATTTCTCCGGATGAGAATATAGCCTCCGCAAGATTTGCGGCAAGGCAGCTGGGAACCATGCATAACAGCGCTGAAATCGAGCTCAAAAATATTGGGAAGGAGGAATTTTCTTTTGTTCAGACAGCTCTAAGTCGCTATTTCCCCGTTTGGAAGAACTTAGAAATGTTGAATGGTGGGATTGATGCCTCAGGGACTGTGTTTATGCAAAAATATCGAGTTACCGAAGTGAATATCGATAACATTGCCGCCCATCGATTGAAGTTTGAAATACTTCCAATAGAAACCAAAATCGAGTTGGGAAATGCCTCCGGAGCGCTTTCGATGAGTATGCTCAAAGAGGATTTGTTGGAAACCATAAACGCTCAGATTTTAGTTGAAGGGGGAAGTTTAAAGTACCAAACTCCTGAAGAAGATATTTGGGAATTTACCAATATTAGCACAGATTTCCGGGTAAATGATGGAGTCATCCAAAAATCCATCTTAAAAGGAGGCTTTGCAGGTCTAAAAGGCACTGTCGAGCTCGATTGGCTTTCTGACGATGAGGTGATGAAAGCGAGCTTTAATGGGCAAACACAAGGAATCATTCAAATCTTACCGGAATACTTTAAACAAGGACTCGATAAAAGTTTTCTCAATGACCACCTCACCCTCTTTGCAAACGTCAAAAAAAATAGTCACGGTTTAAAAGTCGATGGCGTTGTCTCAATAGTTTCGGGGGTCGCTGATAACGTTGATACAATATCTTTCGGCGCGGAACTTGAAAAAGGACCTCATCAGATACTTCCTGCATCTTCAGCGGATCGATTGAAGGCAATTAAGGAGCTAATACCACATATAAGTTCTCCAAAAGAATTGATTGTCGAACAGGTGACAAATCCAAAAGTTGCCGGATTTAGATTGAGAAATGGTTGGTTTACGGCTCATCATATCCCTTTAAACAAGTATCTGACTCCCTTTTTATTTCCAAGTGAAGAAATGGAGATTTCAGGTAACGGGGATTTTTCAGGATATATGGACCTCAATCAGTTGGCTATAGAATATGAAGGAAGAAACTTAGGTTTAGAAAGTCCAAGTTTTGTCATGCAATTAAAGCAAATCTCAAAAGTTGAACATCCTGTCACCGGAAAAATCCAAGAAGCGATTCATTTCTTTGACTTTTCTCAAGGGACAAGTTTCGGCTTTATACCTTTAAGAGATGCATCTTATACGGATAAAAATTTAGGCCTAAATTTTACTCATATCAATGCTGATATTCTTTGCCAGGGGAGACAGATTCAAATCGCAGAAGCCAAAGCAAATATGGATGGAACATCCATTACAGCGGATATCGATATTGATTTAGGACTCCCTGATAGTGGGAAATTGAATATCGATGTCAAACAGGCAACCTTTTCCACTGGAGATATGAATTATTTAGCGGAGGGGAAAGTACACTATGACCCGGAAAGTCCAGGGGAATTCGATTTTCGAATAAGTGAATCCAATAATGAGTTAGCTAGAATAGCAGGGAAAATTGGCGGAAGGGAATCTAAAGTTTTTGATTTTGACAATCAATTGACCCATTTTGGTTCCATGAATCCAAATAATTTGCGTTTTATTATCACAAAGGAAAATGATGATATAGAGATCGATATGAATCTTGCCTATGAGAAATTTAATCTTGTATCTCATATTTTTCCTCGAAATGGAAAATTTTACTTTGATAAAACGCTTCTCGTGCATGATCGGATGTTCTCTATGCAACTCGACGGTGAAATTCTTGTAGCAGAAAAAGCCATCCAAGCAAATGCTAAGAACATTATCCTGAATTTTAAAGCCATGGAAGAAGTTGAAAAATTTCAAGCTTTTTCTAAGAAATGGAAACCTCAGGGAATTCTTACGGGTGCAGGAAAAATTCGGTTTTCCTTGAAAGAAAGTGATTTGGGATTATCTACTGAAGCTATACTGAATACTTCATTGGATAATTGGAGTGTTAAAGGTTTCACTTTTGCAGATGCACAGAACGTTTCCTGCCATTTCATTTCCGATAAAGGTGTCACTTTTAGAAATATTATTACCGGCGCAAAATCCGAGGAAGACGCAAGTGTTTATGGTAATATCAAAATAGATATGACCAGATACGGGTTTGAGGACGGAATATATGATTTAGAAGGAATGCGATTTGAGTTCCCTGCCGAAAACCTTGAACTGCTTGCATATAATCTAGAAGAAAGTTTTTCTGAAAAAATCCTTCCTCCTGTAGCCAAATCTATTTCGGAAGCAAAAACGACTGGAATTATGTCCGGGATATTGAATATGAACTGCTCTCCTATAGCTTCTAAAATAAAATTAGCATTAGATAATGGAAGTTACCAATTCATGGGTGCTGAGCACCTTTTAAGCGATTTTTTGATGGAAGTGGATGATTCCTCGATTAAAATGACCTCTAACTATCTCTATGAAAATCATCCTTTTACTTTTGAAGCTTTTTCGACTTCGCCCAATTTGGCCTATGGAGACTTGGTTCTGAAAGGTATAGGGGATAGTAGGGAAAGATTGGATATCTCGTGGAATAAGGATGAAACCAATGGTTTTGTAATTAATCATGCAAAAGGGGAATTTTCGGGGCTTCAAATTGATCTTGTTTTAGATGAGACAGGGCATGATTCAGCCGAGGAATTTATGTTAAAAGGGACTGTAAAAGTCAACGATGGCAGTTTTTCCAATTTGCTTCCCCAAGAGGTTCGAGAGAAATTTGCGGGTTGGTTAGTCGGCGCCGGTTATCTCTTCAAGGGGAATTGGACCATTCTTCGAGATTTGACAAGCTCCGGAAAGGTAAAATTCAATGGCTGGTTTCTGGGTAAAGATTTTGAAATTGGCGGTTACCAGTTTGAAACGCTCGCCTCCAAATTAGAATATACTCCTAATTCTATATCTATCACGGATTTAAAAATTTCTGATGAAGCCGTTGCTGTCGCGGCAGAAGTAATTGATATGGGGTTGGATGAAGAAAATCGCTGGAATTTCTCGGTTCCTGACGCATTGGTAACTAAATTCCGCCCTAGCGGTCTTTGTCCTGCGGGATCGGCACGATCGGTTCATCTGCGTCCGCTTGTGGTGAAGGAGCTTCAAATCAAGGATTTTCAAGGAATTATATCGGACCCCAAAACATACACCGGCGACGGACAGCTCACCTTTACAAATAAATCTAAGAACCCTGTGCAAAATACTATTTTCGATGTTCCTGCAGAAATTTTAGCAAGGATTGGACTGGATATGGCTCTCATGACACCAGTTAATGGATCGATTTCATACGACATTAGTGATGGGTACATTCATTTAAAAAAATTCAAAGATATGTTCAGTGAAAGAAAACTATCAAAATTTTATCTTTCGGATAATCATAACTCTACTATCGATTTCAATGGGAATTTGGACCTGCAAATACGCATGAAACAATATAATCTTTTATTTAAGTTAACAGAGCCATTCGCAGTAAATATTCATGGGAAGTACACAAATCCTACGTACCGCCTAAATGCCGAAAACAAGAAGAGTCAATAAGACCACCTTATTTTTCAATTTTAATTGGAAATAAACATAGACATTAGGCAATCAATTTTCAACGCAGAGACGGAGAGACTCGCAGAGGCGCGGAGAAAGAAAATGATTGTTTTTCTCTTTTTCCTTCTCCGCGCCTCTGCGAATCTCTCCGTCTCTGCGTTGAAAATTGATTGCCTAATGTCTATCTATGTTATTTCCCTTTAAAGTCCAAATGTGATATACTTCTATAACCTAATTAACTTGAAATAATATGGATAAAAGAAAAAATAATAAAACTTCGTGGGAAGGCGTATCTCGCTGGTATGATGACCTTGTTGGACAAAAGGGCCATTTCTATCATCAGGAAGTCATTCTGCCCCAAATCGAAAAACACCTCGAATTAAAACGAACGAAATCCATACTCGATATCTGCTGTGGTCAAGGGGTCGTTTCTAGGCATCTTCCCGAAAATATTGAGTATTATGGCGTCGATATCGCCCCTTCTCTTATTGATGCTGCAAAGAAAATGGTCAAAAATCGAAATCACAAATTCGTCGTCGGGGATGCCACGAACAAGTTAAATGTCGAAAAAAAAGATTTTGATTTGGTTCTTCTTATGCTCTGTCTCCAGGATCTGGAAAATGTAAAAAATGTTTTTAAGAACGCAAGTGATCATTTAGCGCCGGGCGGGAGCCTTCTCCTCGTGTTAAATCATCCGTGTTTCCGCATTCCACGCCAAACTTCTTGGGGTGTCGATGAAAAGTCAAAAATCCAATACAGACGCCTTAACCGCTATTTAAACAAATTGACAATTCCCATATTTACAAAACCGAGTCTTGGGACCAAATCTCCTTCAGTGAATTACTTTCACCGCTCATTAAGCGATTACAGCAAAGCATTACAGGAATCGGGCTTTTCTATCGAACTTATCGATGAATGGGTATCTAATAAGAAAAGTACAGGTCCTAAGGCGGCGATGGAAGATCGTGCCCGCGAGGAGTTCCCTTTATTTCTTTTTATCAAAGCGAAAAAAATCTAGTACACGGTACTAGTCTGGCTTGATTTGGATTTCATAAGACCAGTTCGATTCTTTCGTTGGATCGTCCATCGTTACTGTTCCTACGGACGCAGTTTGGTTCGGCTCTACGATAATCGTATTCTTTGTCAAATTATCGACTGCGTTAACGGAATCACCGAGTTTAATTGAAAAACGAATAGGAAAGTCATTTCGGTTATGTACTGTATAAATATCTCCGTAATTCTCTCCTTTTTCGTTTAACTTTTCCTCGACAATGAGATCGACATTATTGATGGATTCAGCAACCCGACCTTCCAAACTGAAGGCCGATGCGAAACAGAGCATCAAAATTAGTAATTTTTTCATAGGAACACCTCGTTTAAGGAAACTTTTCTAACACGAAACTAATATATTTTGCTAGTGAGATTTTTGGGGATAGGTTTTTATGGACGGAATAAACAAGATAAGCAGGATCGCAAGCGGCAGGATAAGGCAAGATAAGAAAAATGTAAAAAATTATTGTTTTTTTTCTTATCCTGTCTTATCCTGCCGCTTGCGATCCTGCTTATCTTGTTAATGGTGGTATTATGAATTCGATAATTTCAAAAATCAATGAAGGTCTCGACCTCCCTAGAGGAAAAAAAATCCTCCATACATCCCCTCACCATGATGATGAAATGTTAGCCTATTATCCTATTTTGCAAGAGCTGATCGATAATAACCAGAATACCTTTGTCTATATTACCAGAGGATACAATTCGGTGACGGACAACTATATGTTCAAAGCTCTTTATGCTCTTCCCGAACATTTAATTGATTTTCCACCCAAAAAAGGATCTTTTTTAGATTTGGTGCGCCTTGTGTTTGGGTTATCCGATGCCGATTCCCTGCAGGAAAAAATCCATTGGTTGAAAACGGATTATTTTCCTAATAAAGTCATAGAAACCGAAGAGATAAAAATATTAAAGGGTGCTATCCGAGAAAAAGAAGCAGAAAAAATGCTCTTGTCATTAGGAGTAAATCCTTCACATGTACATCACTTACGCGCGCAATTTTATGATGGTGGGGATCCGGAGGTTGATTCTGCTAATCTGAGATCTATAATCGGAGAAGTAAAACCCGACATCATTACTGTAGCTTTTGATCCAAAGGATATAGGTCCTAAAACCCATTATCGTTCTTTACAGGTGATTAATCGAGCTATTGAAATGAGCGATGTTAAACCGAAAATATGGTTTTACAGAAATGTATGGAGTCGATTTTCAATAGACGAGGCAGATTTATTAATCCCCGTTTCCGATGCAGGAATGGAGGCGATGAATGAAGCATTTTTATCCAGTTTTCAGACGCAAAAGATTGCCGCTTTTCCATCGCAGGAATTTCAGGGCCCTTTTTCAAAGCTTGCAGAAAAAATTCAAAGGGAGCAATACGAGCAGCTCAGAAATATTCTGGGAGTAGATTTCTTTAAAAGCCATCCCGACTCTCGGGTCAAAAATGCCACCGGATTTACTTTTATCAAAACTTCAGAAAACCTACTCACAACAGGGGGTTGAATTCCCCAGACTAACGATTTTTGATTCCAGAATGGCGTTCAAAGGAATACTTCCGTTATAGAGGTGATAATATTTCGTGGAACCCCCAGGATTTGATTCATAGACCAAATTTCCTTGAAGTTTGTTAGGATCTAATTTTAAAATGACCACTTCACGATCATCGGCGAAAAATTTAGTAATAATTCTATTCAGTTGCTCTTCCGTTGCAAGATGAATAAAAGCATCATCAAAAGGGGAAAGCAACACTTTTTCGCTATTCTGCGACTTTCTCCATTCCCCAAGATGGAGGACTTTATAAAGGACCTTTTCCATATAATCATTATACTATTTTTTAAAAAAAAGGTCTACCAGGTTAAGAACCTTTTACTCTTTCCCAGGCTTTGTAATACTGTTTAATCTCTTGATGCAGATCTTCGATAAGTTCCATTTTATTGAGGTCTTCTTCACTAGGGAATAGGATGGTGCTTTCCTTCAACCTGTTATCTAAAAGATCATAGGCAGGCTGAACAGGAATCAAAGTGTTAATGTACATCATATTTTCAGCGGCGTTGATAGGCTCAAGTAAGAAATTCATGAAGGCATAAGCTAGGTCAATATTCTTTGATCCTTTTAAAATGGACATGTAATCCACAGAAAGGACGGCACCTTCTTTTGGAAATAAAAATTCAATGTTCTCATCTTCTTGGTTGAGCTGCATGACATCTATGGAGTATCCCTGAACCACAAGAAATTCCGCTGTCGCTAATCCATTTTTATATTGTTCGCTTTCAAACTTTGCCAAATTCTTTTTCCACTTAATTAAAAGATCCGCGGCTTGTTCGATCTCCTCGGTATTTGTGGTGTTAATGCTATGCCCTTGAAATTTTAAAGCAGCCCCAAACGCCTCCCGAATATCATTGAGCATGGTCATTCTGCCTTTTAAATCTTTTCTGTCGAAAACCCCATAACTCGCTTCTAAGTTAGGTAGCCGGTCCTTTCTATAGGCAATTCCGGAAAAACTGACGATGGTGGGCAATCCCAAAAGAGGGTTATCATCTTTGAAATATCTTCGGTCCAACCCTGTAAGGATGTTTAGTCTTGAGGGGTCTAGAGGCACGATCATTCCTTGTTTATCTAATATATCGAGATAATAATTACTGGGAAAAATAATGTCATATCCTGATCCACTCAGTTTCAGTTTTGCATACATCGATTCGTTGGAGTCGTAGGTGTCAATAACGACATGGCAGTTGTGTGTTTTTTCGAACTTAGCGATGAGTTCAGGTTTCAAGAAGCCACTCCAAATAAACAAATGCAGAGTATTTTTGTTCTCGGAAGAACAGGAAAGAGTAAGCGTCATTAAAAGAAGAGCTATCCACCTCATAATCCGACATCCTTTGAGATTTTTTTCATGAGAGAGATTGAGATAAAAGTTGCCAGTAGAATTAATGTCGAGAGTGCATTGATAACGGGGGTTGCTCCGAATTTGATCATGCTATAGATATAAATGGGTAGCGTTGTAGAGCCCTCTCCGGCAACGAAAAAAGTGATGACGAAATCATCAATCGATAGTGTGAAAGCCAGGAGGGCGGCAGCAGCTAGTCCGGGTGCAAGAATAGGCAGGATGACTTTACGGAGTACAGTGAAAGTATTTCCTCCCAAATCTTGGGCCGCTTCGACGAATGAATAATCAAAATTTTGGAGCTTTGACAAAACAACAAGAGTGACATAGCTTAGGCAAAAGGTAGTGTGGGCGATAGTTATGGTCAGAAGTCCCAAATCTAAATTAATGATGATGAAAAAGAGAAGTAAGCTGATCCCCATGAGGATATCGGGAATGATCAGTGGAGTATAAATCATCCCATAATGAAATTTTTGCAAGGGAGTTTTGTAACGATATATGGCGAAAGCCGCAAGGGTTCCGAGGATTGTGGAAGCAAGCGTGGAAAGGGTAGCTACAATGAGGGAGTTTGTAAAGGCGTCCCACAAAGCCCTTTCTTCAAGAAGCTGGTAGTACCATTTAAATGAAAACCCAGCCCAGCTTCCCCCGAAACGAGAAGCATTGAAGGAGTTTCCTATCAACATCCCAATGGGAAAATAGAGCAAAAGAAGAACAAGGGTTGTGATACCGAAGCATACAGGATGTTTTTTCATTCTCGATTCCTCACTTCGCTATACAATCGAAATTTTTTTCGGATACCCATGTTGTACTTGAGGAGCATTACGGTTATTAAAACTGCCAAAGCTAAAAGTACTGCAAGGGCGCAGGCTTCGGGAAGATTTCTTTCAATGAGTGTTTTTTGGGCGATTTTATTACCAAGCATCTCTGAATTGACTCCTCCCACGAGATCCGGGATCACATATGTACCAACCGAAGGGATAAACACCATCAATGCAGCTGCCGCCAGTCCTTTTTCGATTCCAGGAACAAACACTTTGAAGAATGCCTCTGATTTTGTAGCTCCTAAATCCCTAGCAGCATCCAGCAATTGCATGTTAAACTTAGAGGCGCTTGCATAAATAGGAAGGATCGCAAAGGGAAGAAAAGTGTAGACCATGACGAAGACAACCGCAGCGGAGTTGTAAAGCAGAGTTGTCTCAGGCGCAATAATCCCGAGGAAAACAAGGGAATTATGGAAAACACCTTCCGGATGAAGCAGCGTTTTCCATGCGAAAATACGAATGAGGAGACTGCTCCAGAAAGGCACAATAATCAAAAGCATCAGGAGCTGGCGTCTATTTTTGGAAATGATCGCCATCTGATAGGCCACAGGAAGGGCAAGAAGAAGGCAGATTCCTGTGGTCAATGCGCTTATCCAAAGGGTTCTCATCAAAAGTTTAAAATAGATAGGGTTGCAAAGATCGAGGATGGTATCGAAGGTCCATCCGGCATCGATTCCCCCGTAAATGTCTGCGGGCTTAAAAGCATAGGCATAGACAATGAGCGAGGGTATTAAAAAAAATATAGAAAGCCAAATAATGGATGGAGCTGACTGCAAATACTCTTTTAAATTAATAAGTGACTTTTTTTCCATCTTAGCGATGCCTCACTTCCTTTCCAACATAAATCCATCATCCGCATGCCAGGAAATCCAAACCCTGTCCTTCCATGTGATGGGCCTTTCGTCGAGGTAAAAACGGCTATGCTGCTGAATCACTGAAATTTTATGTCCGCTGACAATCAATCCGAAAAGGGTATGATCCCCTTTATAGATGACATCCTCAACAATTCCCTCCATGGTATTCCTTAGGGGATTTTGCACATGCTGTTCGCGTGAAATATGGATCTTTTCGGGGCGTACACTGAGATGGACGAGATCTCCCACGGATAGTTTTTTATCGTTAAAACAAACAACATTGGGGAAGTCTTTAAATGAGAGAGTGCTGTAGTCGGAGCTTGATTTTTCCGCGACAACGCCATTAAGGAAATTGGTGTCACCGATGAAACCCGCGACAAAGCTATTATGAGGGGTTTCGTAAATTTGTATCGGGGTCCCTATCTGTTCCAAGCGACCTTTGTTCAAAACCGCTATTTGATCAGAAACGGCCATTGCCTCTGTTTGATCGTGGGTAATAAAAACAAATGTAATTCCTACCTCGTCGTGGATGAGGTCAAGATCAAGAAGCATTTTTTGTCGAAGCTTCAAATCTAAAGCTGCCAGGGGCTCATCAAGGAGTAAAACTTGGGGGTGGTTGACAAGGGCTCTTGCGATGGCTACACGCTGCTTTTGGCCTCCGCTGATTTCGTCAGGCATTTTTTGCGATTGATCGCGCATCTGAATGAGCTCTAACATCCGGTCAACTTCTAAATTGATTTCTTTTTCTGGGCGATTTGAGATTCGAAGACCGAAAGCAATATTTTCCCAAATATTTAGGTGAGGAAAAAGAGAATAATTTTGAAATACGGTATTGACTGGTCGCTTATTTGGGGGCAATTGGGTGATGTCTACTCCATCCAAGAAAACTTTTCCTGAGTCCGGCATATCGAATCCGGCAAGAATTCTCAGAAGGGTTGTCTTTCCACATCCACTAGGTCCAAGGATAGTAAAAAAATCCCCTTGTTTGATTGAAAAAGAAACGTCAGACAACGCTACATGCGAACCGAATTTCTTACAAATATTTTTGAAAGATACTCCACTTTCCATTTCCACCCTTTTTGATGTGATAAGTTATATTTATTAGCTAGGACCCCCTTTGCTATGGGTGAAATTATACAATAAACCTCCAAATTTAATATATAAAAAACAGGGTGTCTGCTTTTTAGAGAACGGCATTTTCTTCAGGCCGTTAGCCTGAGGAAAATGTCGTTAAAACATTAAATTTGAAAACTCGATAGATCGAGTCTAAACAATGGTTATTTCCCTTTCTTTGTTTGATTTTGGGGTTTTACAGGAGCAGGTTTTGGAGGTGGCGGTGTTTCTTGTACGGGAACAATGCTTACCAGGTTTACAGCCTCATCCGGCACATCCTCCTCTTTTTCTTTTGGAGGTGGTGGGGGTATTACTTGGGGTATTACCTGAGGAGGTAGAGCTGGCCTATTGGGTTTTTCCAATTTGAGCTTTTTCGCGAGTACCTCTTCGCAAATCTGATTAAACAGTTTTTGTTTGCTTACAAGCGTGCTTAGTATGTTATTAAGATTCGTTTCATAATCTATTTCGAGTTCTTTATTTTCTTTCATCAGAGCAATATTATCATTTATCAATTTGATTTCGGACTCTCTCCAAATGTTTTTTACCTTATGTTCCGCCTCAGATAATTGAGTATTAAATTTAAAATGGCCTTTCATAGCCAGGGCAATTGTAGTTCGGTAAGTATCAATAGCATCACAAGGGGATGATTTTCCTTTAATTCCTTCGTCAGGTTTAGGTTTGTAGGCTTCCTTTGCAGCCGGAATACCGTCGTAGGCATATTGAAAAAGTTTATTCACTTCACCGGGTGTAGAAGGATCATATAGTTCACAAGCTTTAAATGTATTAAAGTGAAATACCTTTAAGTTATTGTTGTCTTCATAATACCTCTGCACACACTCAGTGGTAACTTTAAAATAGTATAAATCCAAACAGTAAAATTGAGAGGGTTTATGAATACTGATAAGATCTCCCGAAAGTCCAACTTTTGATCCTTGCTCAAAGAAAGGAAAAATAGCAGCCATAATAATTGTGGTTAAGGGATCCCGGACATGTTTTTTCATCTCAGGGCTGTCTAAATCTGAAAAGTTCCAAGGTGTAACTTCCATTGGTGGAATCATAGTGCTCTCCTTAGGGTTTTATTTACCTAGTTACGGGCGATTGTATATACGCCAATACTTTTATTCAAGCATCAGAAATAAAAAATTGAATTTTATATGAGCATTACCAGCTAGCTGACGGAGGCATCGAGCAGAGAATGGCTTCAGGATTGCCTCCCGATTGGAAACCAAATTTAGTTCCTCTATCATAAAGCAGGTTGAATTCGACGTAATGGGCACGGAATTTGGACTGCTTTTGACGATCTTCTTCATTATAGGGAGTATTAACCCTTTTTTGTATGATGGGAAGGATGGCACCTAAAAAAGTACTTCCAACGTTTTTCCACATGGCGAGATCCTTCTCGAAATCTCCCGTGTTAAAATGATCGAAAAATATACCGCCTACTCCACGTTCTTTTTTCCAATGAGGGATGTAGAAATACTCTTTAGCATTTTGTGAGAATTTCGGATAAAGCTCTAGGCTAAAAGGGTCGAGAGCCTCTTTGGCGACGCGATGAAAGTGCTCGGCATCCTCCTGATAGGGAAATCCCATAGGAGTAAGGTCATAGCCCCCTCCGAACCAAGTGCGGTTTTTGGTTTTGATATAGCGGATGTTCATGTGCACTGTCGGCGCATGAGGATTCCTCATATGGGTAATTAGGCTAATTCCAGTAGCAAAAAATGGACCTTCTCCGTCCTGCATGGGAAAGGTATCACCGGAAACACCGGACCAATTAACAGCAGCTTTTTCAAATACATCACCGCGGATAACAGAAATTTCCCCACCGCCACCCGTGTGATGATTCCAGGGTTTTCTTTCAAAACCATGTTTTGTTTCAAACCCTTCAAAGCCGGCAATAATTGTTTCTCTGAGTTCCTTTAGAAAGGAGACGATATCGGTGTTCAAATATGAGATCCTATATTTGCAAGTGATGGTTGTACGATTTTTTTAAAATCTGCGAATGTCATTTTTACGACAGCGGTATGAGTACCGGCATTAAAGACGATTTCTTGATCTTCATCAAGGCTGCTATCGGCAACGACTTTGAGTCCATAGAGTTGTCCGAAGGGGGGCTCTGCACCAACATCATAATCAGGGAAGAGATTGGCGATCTCTTCTTCGTCGGCAAGTTGAACATCTTTCGTGTTTAGGGCTTTCTTTAATTTCGAAAAGTCAACGAGATGAATAGCGGGCAGAACGCACATGATGAAATCCTTGCCTGATTTTACAATCACAGATTTAACCATTTTTTTTCCCGGAACGTGTTGGACCCCGGCGACTTCGGTAGCAGTATAGGCTAGGGGGTGCTCTGCGACTTCGTATTTGACTTGTTCTTTATCGAGAAATTCTTTTACTTTAGGAGATATGGTCATAAGATTCACCTATTTTTAGGGGTTTAGCGTCCTTCACTTGTATGATAGCTAATTTTTCAAATTGAAGCAATGGGAAATCAGGTGAACGACTATTTGATTATTTGTGATTCTATTTTCCTTAAACAGGATTAAACACAGAGGCACAGAGAACACAGAGGATGAATATGTATAGTTACACTTTTTGTCTGTTTGAGTTCACTTGATGGCTGGATTGATCTGTCTAATAGCTAATCATGCGAAAGCTCATGCAATAGCTTAGGCTATTGCATGAACAATCATCCTGAATAAGTTTAAGCAAGGGTCGTATAGGCGCTGCGCCTATACGACCCTTGCTTAAACTTATTCCGGAAGGTTTTTTATGAATTCCATTTCTCACCTCCATAATCGTCAGAAGTTGAAGAGGGGCATGATTAGCTATTAGACAGATCAATCCGACCAGGTGTTTAATCCTGTTCAAGGAAAAAAGAATCAAGTGAAAAAAAATTTCGCTATATATCACTCCTTTTGTTAAATTAAAGTTTTAAATTAAAAAGGTAATCATGGACAAAATCGATATAGGTGATGAAAAAGTCGTAAAATGCATTCAACAACTCATTGAAATGTGCGGCAATGAGGTTGGAACATATGAGTCTGATCTCGTCACCCAACAGATTCAAAACAGCCTAAAGCTAATGCGTGAGAACCATACTCTTGGACAAATGAAATTGATGACTCGCGCTGTGAGAGAGATGCGCTACGCCTATCGCGTATTTAATGAATACCTAGACACACCCATGATAAGCGTTTTTGGTTCTGCAAGAACACCTGAAGACCATCCTGATTACATTGTGGCTCGCAAATTTAGTGAAGAGATGGCAAAACAAAACTGGATGTGCATCACAGGAGCAGCCAACGGTATCATGAAAGCAGGTTTGGAGGGGCAGAAGCCCGGAGGAAAATTCGGCCTTTCGATACTTCTTCCGTTTGAAAACCCCAGCAATAGCTTCATCGAAGGAGATCCAAATCTCATTTTTTTCAGGTATTTCTTCACCAGGAAGTTAATGTTTATGAGCCACTCGGATGCTGTAGCAGCCTTTCCGGGAGGATATGGGACGCAGGATGAGTTATTCGAGACATTGACTCTCATGCAGACTGGAAAAGGAAATATCATACCCGTTGTCCTTTTAGAAGGGGAAGGGGGCGATTATTGGCGCCATTGGCAAAAATATGTTCAAAAGAACTTATTCGATAAGGGATGGGTGAGTCCTGAAGATCGAAATTTTTACCATCTTGCAACATCCGCTGAAGATGCCGTAAAGCACATCTTGCATTTTTATCGAAGGTATCATTCAAGTCGTTATGTGAAAGATGAATGTGTGATTCGGCTATCCCAGCCGATCACTCAAGAGCAATTATCCGTTTTAAATGAGAATTTCAAAGTTTTACTTGTCAATGGGGAGATGAGGCTAAGTGCGGCATTGCCTGAAGAAAATGAGTTTATGGATCTGCAAAGAATCGTTTTTCATCATAACCACAGGTATTTTGGGGTCTTCCGCGGGCTCATTGATGCGATCAATAACTTTTGACTTTTTTACTTTAAGCCAGGTGGTTTGATATTATTCCAATCTTTTTCAATATCCGCGCAGAATTTTATAGCTTTTTCATCGCCTTCAACAAAGGTCTTTAGATACGAGGATGGCGACATCGATTTCTTTGGTAATGTCGTCTTTCCTAAAAAACAAATTTCGATTTAGTTTAAAAAGATCTATGAAGTATTGATAACATATTTTTAGTTGTTGCCTGTCCTGTTGAATGAGTAACTTTTGTATATTCTTGAGTATATCAACAGCGCCTTGAAGACGGTTAATACTCAGGCAATCAACAAGAAGATGAATCGTTGCGGGTATTTTGTATTGCTTGACAAACTTTGGATTAATTAACTTTTTTGTTAAGAACTTTTCTTCCAACTCATAGCAAATAATCCACTTCATAATTCTTTCATCTAAAAAATATTTGTTTTGTAAACAAGATTCAAGCAACGTGCTGACTTTCTTTCTCAGAGTAGCTTCATCCACCTTAGGACTAAATAACTCCATAAAAATAAAATCATTAAAAATTTTGCTTACATTGGCATCTGAGATTCTCTTTTGCGCTTTTAAAGTGAGTAGGATTTCTGAGATGGTACTGCATATTAATTCAGATAATTCAACTGTATTTGGGTCGCAGGAGATCAATTGAGTAATCAAAGTCACGTTATGGGTATCTTCACATCCAAAAATATATAAGAGTTTGCGCATTAAATCGAGATCTTGAGCGGGATTATATTCCTTCTTGAGGAATTCGATGTAATGGATAATTGCCAAATTCATACATGTGTTTTTTACAACGGATTTGTTATTTAAGCGGCAATGAATTAAAGCGAAAAATTGTAATACATCTCCGTGAAGAATGCGTTTAACAGGAGAGAATGACAGTGTTAACCTTGTTTCGATATATCTTTCCCAGAAGGCATTGTAATCCTTTGTTTTTGTTCGTGATTTAAATTCTTCAGAATTTAAGAGCTTGTAGGAGAAGCATGTATCGGAATAGGATCCGAAATCAATGAAAAGCGGCATTGCTTCTTTGAAAAGCTCCCATGTTTTCTCTTTGTTTTGGCAATCTGTTGAATAGTGTTGTATTTTTGTCAGAAACCCTTGGAGGTAATTGTAAAATAACATAGCTTCGTTATCACAGGAATCAAGGCCACGTTGGAAGTTCGTTCGTATATCTTCATATTCTTTAGATCTGCTCTTCATCGATTTTACAGCTTTGATCGTCAAATCGATAAGTTTTCCTTTCGATGACAAATCTTGAATTTCATCAGATCTTTTTACAACGATCATAAAGATAAGAAATAATCCATCTAAGTTTGCTACACTCAAGATGGCTTCAATAATTAAGAGGTCTAGTTCTATTTCGGGTGGTTTTTTGGTGATAGTGCTAAGGAGTTCATGGAGTTTAAAAATCCTGTATCCAAACACCATAGATTCAGTTTTCTTAGGAAAACGTTCCAAAACGATTCTTAAAAGAACTGCCAGAATTTCACCTTTTTCCTGAAGGCTACTTGGTGCATTTAAAAATACCTTTCTTTCATTTGAGTTTTCATCCAATAACTTGTCAATGAGATCATAAATGATTTGATTCTTATGTAAATAAGCGGTTTCTAATGTTTTAGTCCAACAAACTCCTTCACAATACTCTCCAAACTCAAAAATAAGGGGAAGAGTCAATAACCGAATTTCCTTATCCTTTGAGGTATAGGCTTTGAGAAACACCTTATTCCAGATTTCAGGTTTTGAAATTTTATATTTTTTAAGGAGTTGAACGGATAGTTTTAGGGATGCTTCTTTTTTTGAAATATTTCTACTGATAGCATAGGCCTGGTCCTGGAATTCCTCTGAAAAACCTTCCCCATAAATCTCTGGAACATCATTGAGGAAAAATTCAGCTGATGTGAGAGGGTCTCCTTTTAAGCTATTGCGTATCTCTTTGATAAGTAAAGCCAAATCCCCTTTAGTATCTTCAGGAACATTTTTTACGAGCTTTATTCCTTTCAATATGAATTGAATGTCCTCTTCCTGTTTTAAAAGCTCTCTTAAAGACCAGATGAGATCCTGTTGATTTTTGAAGGGTATTGGGAGTTTTTGCATGAGGGCTGCAAAATCGTATAAATCTTTAGGCAGATCATGGCCTCTGAGGTATTCACAGATCTTTTTGGAACAGTTGTTCAAGCGTTCAATTAAGGAGGTCGTTAACAAAATTTGATCTTTTTGTAACTTACTCAAAGAAGAAATAATCAATTGGCAACACTCTAACTTGATTTCAGGTTTATCCGGGAATTCGGTTCGGATAAAACAAATCGTGAGCATAATTTCAAGAAGTTCCTCCAATCGATTAAATGAGATTTCGTGATCCATGGAGATAGTCTTCTGAAAGCATTCTTTAGTCAGTTCGAAATCGCAAAAGAAAGGGGAACTTCTATGAGTAAGAACTTGTTGGCTTAACGGGAGATTTGCTTGAATTAACGATTTGATTTTTTCTCGACACGCGGTTTTGAGGTAGATTTTACCTTCCGGAGTGGCTTTCAATGCATGGGTGATTTTGAAAAATAGACTGACGTCGAAATCTATCAAGCAATCAAAGACATTCATCGCTGAAAAGGGGTCTTGGGGCAAGAAATTGTTTATAAGGAGAATGCGAGTATGGGCATTATAAGCATTTTGATTTTGCGAAAACAAACTGCTGGCTAATCTACAAAGCGAAGGTTCGTGTGTTTCTGCAAGAGCAACCATCCATCGAGTTCTAAATTCTAAAATAGAAAACTCTTTTGCTCTAGAAAAGGTGCCAGAATAAATAGGAAATAACTGTTCAAGCATTGAGAAAAAGTATGTTTGTACAGGATTATTTCTATTGGATTCCATGAAATCGGGAAGTTTAGAACATATTTCCAATAAAAAATTCGGATCAGATTCTATACTTTGCAGGACCGCTTGAATCGGTAATCCTACAGAATTCGAAAGAATTTTTTCTTTAAGACGCCCTATATTTAATTGGAGCATCTTACCGTATTTTACAATTTGAGAGTTCCTCTGAACACATATTTTTGGGGTCCAAGCTTGAAGAAGAATTAGAAATATTTTCTCGACGTTTACTAGACTTATGTCATCTAATGCCTTCTCAATCTGAAAGGGTAGAAGAAGATAGTTGTCATCGATGCGTATCTGTATCCAATATTCTTGATGATGCCTGACAAGTTTAACGCTATTGTCACTGCTATGTAGGTGAAGGAGAGCAAGCACCTGCATGCAACTAACGACAACATGAAAATCAACATGCTCTTCCTTAATCAATTTTTTTATTGCCCAAAGAAGGTCTTCTTTTACATGAGATTCCTTTTTTGGCAAGGCGTCCCAAAGTGTTTTGATAATAACAAAATTTGAATCGAGTGAAACACTTGAATTAAAGAGGAGGGCAATCGCTGCAGAATTGTTATTTACGTGATGGTTTTTGAGGCATCTTTGAAGTAAATCGTAAGGATGATGCGGTAAACTAGTCTGGAGCATGCAATTTTCAGCTAGAGTTTGGGGGGAAGTGTAGCCTCGAGTATAGTAGGACATGAGCATCGGCCAGCCCATTTGTTCGACTTCTTCAGGTTTATCTATGTGTACCATACCGGTAAGTAAATCGATGATGGGTTGTAGGCCATGATCACTTACACAAAGAATAGTTGCCGTTTTTCCCATGACCAAAGAATTAATGACGATGCGGATGGAGTCATGGACAAAGAGAGATCTTCTTTTAAGTTCTTTTATGACCATAAGTTCGAAATCTAGATTTTCATTTCCACGAAAGGTAATGATTCCATATTGATTATTGCCATCACAATGATAAAATTTCTTTTTTGTTATCTTTTCTGCTTCAATAAAATCATCTCCCATCCTTTCTTTCACTAAGTCATATATCCCTCGGCTCAATCTGTAAGTATAGTCATCGCTGATCTTTAGAACGGTGCAGCGGATATCACAATCGGGTGGAATGGGTGCTGGGGGAATTACAATTTTTTCAGGATGTGAAATACCTAGCCTTTCCAAAGCGGAAAATATGAAGGTCGGTTGGCTTAGGATTAATTTTCTTAAATATCCTCCAATGATCTCGATCTTTCCGCTGAAATTGGTGCTATTGAGTAAATATTGGAGAACACTATGGAGTGTGGGGGCTGAACTTGATCCGGATACTATGGGTAATCCAAGAAGTTTTTTAACCTCATCTTCAAAGGATTGATCCAGCCAAGGCAGGGAAATATTGGCAAATTTCGGAGTGAGTTTTCCATCAATATCAATGATCCCTTCACTATATAGATAATTAAAGTTAACCGCGTGGACTGTTTCTAAGGGAAAAACTACAGCAGGTGTTCCAGCAGGAGAAGTATCTGCCTCGATTTTTTCTAAAACAGTCAAACTATTTGGATAATTAACACTATTTATTAATGGCTGCATAATTAAATTATAAAAATTGTGATGCGTATATTATACAGAAATAGATCTTAATATGTAAGATTTATTTAGCCGCGAAGAGACGAAGAAGCTCATCTACCCCGTTAGCCGCGAAGAAACGAAGAAAACGAAGGACACGCGAAGACAAGAAAAAAATTTAGAAATACAGAAAAATTCCTTTTTTTTTCATAAATCTTCGCGTGTCCTTCGTTTTCTTCGTTTCTTCGTTGCTAACGGGCTATATGAGCTTCCTCGTCTCTTCGTTTTTATCATTTGCAAAGATATTCAAATTTTGAGACAATAAATATAGAACAGGAGAAAAAACATGGGTCTCAAACCAAACGAAATCGAGAAATACAAGAAAAGACTAGAGGAAATGCGTTCCCAGCTGTCTAGATCCATTAAAGGCTCGACCGAACAGGTTAAAAGCGCTGACGATATGATGGCCTATTCCCAGCACCAAGCTGACCAAGGAACCGATGACTTTGATCGTTCTATCAACCTCGAATTGATGAGCCATGATTTTGATCTTATCCGTCAAATTGAAAGAGCCTTAGAGAAAATTAATGATAATACCTACGGCATTTGCGATATCACAGGCAAAGAAATTCCTAAAAAAAGATTGGATGCCATGCCCTACGCCAGTATGACTGTAGAAGCTCAAGAACAAATTGAAAAGGGTCTGATTTAAATCTCGATAAATGGCAAAAAAGTCGCGTTTTTCTTATTTACCCCTAATAATTGCAGTCATCGTACTCGTTCTCGATTTTGGATCCAAGTTCCTTGTAAAGAAATACATAGAACCTTCAAATGGTCATAGTCTCTGGTATCCCTATAACGGAATAGGGGTATTTAAGAACTTTCTAGGGATAGAATTCTCCATCAACCACGCTACCAACCGCGGTGCGGCTTGGGGGATGCTCTCGGATTATCAAACCCTTTTATTGATTTTTAGACTTATCATGGTCGGATTGATCATTAATTATCTCCTCTTTTTCAATAAAAACAAAAAGATCGTGATCCCTTTGAGCTTGGTAGCCGCCGGAGCCTTCGGGAATATCATGGATTATTATTTGTATGGGCATGTCATCGACATGTTTCATTTTGTGTTTTGGGGGTATGAATACCCTGTGTTTAACGTCGCAGATTCTGCAATTTTCATCGGCATTTTTTGGATATTTTTGTCGTCCATGAGGAAATAAAGAAATGGAAGCTTCTAAGTGGCTGCAAGTTCAGGCTTTATTAGACATCGATGAAATGACCCAGCTTTTTGAAGCTCTAGGTTCCTTTAAAATGTACAAGATTGGGACTCTGTTAAACAGGGATGAAACGGAGCTAACAAAAGATAAATTCCTCGACACCTACCGCAACTATGTTTCTATTTTAAAGGAAGGAAAAGTTCCTCTAGAATTAGACTACCGCTCTGAATTTACATCTGTAATTACAGTCTCCCCTGACCTCATAGAAGTCGTTCCTGTTGAAGGAGGTAGACAGATCATTCGTGTTGTAAAACCGGTGATACAGATTCAAGTTCATCGTCTGGGATATTCGGTTATTGAGGAAAAATTTAGGCCCATGGTGAAAGGGAAAGAAAGCATTACTTGGGGAGTCCAATTTTCTTATCCGCAACTTTTCCAGGAAGCTGAAGAAGTTTATAAAGTCGATGAAAGTGAACTCTTTCCAAATACTCGCCTATTTCATATTCTTCAAAAGTGGATGCGTCAACAAACCATTCCAACTCCGTTTTTGGTGGATGGAAAAAAAATGAATGTGCCGATTAGATTGGGAAAAAATTGCTTTTCTTGGATTAATCGTCATCCTCAGTTGATAGAAAAAAATATTACCGTGGCGGTATCATGAAGGTTGAATTAATCACTATTGGTAACGAGGTCCTTTCCGGGCATACAGTAAACACAAATGCAACCGTCATCGCCCAGGAACTGTTCAAAGAGGGCTATAAGCTTTCAAGAGAAACGACTATCGTTGATGAAGAGCTAGAAATTTCCCAAGCTATTCTGGCTGCTTTAGATAGAAGCGATTTCGTCATTACAACGGGCGGTCTTGGCCCAACTCTCGATGATATTTCGGGCTCTGTAGCAGAAAAAACACTCAAGTCCTCTCCGGAACTCCTTAAAAACAATTTAGGGTCTGCCCCCGGACTGATATTTCGTCAGGGACAACATGCTTTAGCCATGCTTCCCGGGGTGCCCCATGAAATGAAGGCAATGCTTGTCGATTCTGTTATTCCTGTTATGAAAAAGAGTGCAAAGCTTGAGAAAAGGCCATTTCGACAAGTATTGTCGTTTACTACATTGTATGAAACAGCTGTCGACCCTCTTTTGAGAGATTTCAAAGAAAAATATCCGGAATTAGAATTTGGTATTTATCCTTCTTTGGGATTGTTGCAAGTTCATTTGTATGTTTATGCCGATAGTCAAGAAAATGCCGATAGACTCATTGATCCCGCAGCGCAAATACTCAAAGATAAATTTGCAGCAAACTATTATGAATCGGAGACAGGCAACATCGGACAATCCATTCAATCTTTGTTCACGCAAAAGGGTTGGACACTATCAGCTGCCGAATCCTGTACAGGAGGAAGTATTGCTTCTTATCTCACACAGATTTCCGGAGCATCAGCCTATTTTTTGGGGTCGGTGGTTTCCTATTCGAATGAAGCCAAAGAGAGCATTTTGGGAGTCTCTCCGCAAACCATTGAGAAATTCGGAGCGGTAAGCAAGGAGACAGTTACGGAGATGGTTTTAGGGGCGAGTAAAGTTTTTAAAAGTGATTTCAGCATCGCTGTGACGGGCATTGCCGGTCCCACGGGCGGCACCGAAGAAAAGCCTGTTGGAACAGTTTGGTTCGCTATTCACCGTAAGGGAAATGAACCTTTGGTGTGGAAAATCCAACGGAAGGGAAACAGAGAAATGATTATCACTGGCAGCAAGAACATCCTATTAGGCAAACTTTACCATTATGCAAAAAATGAAATCTGAACTCATTACAAGTTTACAAAATTCCCGCGTGAAGCAGGCTGTCCGTTTGCGCGACAGAGGTCCTCGCGATAAGAGCGATTTATTCCTGATTGAAGGATATCGTGAACTTATCCGCGCTGTGGATGCTTCCCGGCACATCGATATTTTATTTACCTGCCCTGAGCTCTTTCTCGGTGAAAACGAAGAAAAATTGATAAGAAGAATCGTTGATCAAGGTGGGTTGTTGTACACTTGTACAAAGGAAGTTTTCAGCAAAATATCTTATAGAGACCGTCCGGATGGGCTTTTGGCGATTGCTCCGCAGCATCATTTAAAGTTGGATGAAGTAAAATTGACGGATGTACCACTACTGATTGTTGCCGAAGCTATTGAGAAACCGGGAAATTTAGGAACGATCCTTAGATCGTCGGACGCTGTCGGCTGCGACGGGGTGATCGTATGTGATCGTTGTACGGATATTCACAATCCAAACGTCGTTCGCGCGAGTGTGGGGACGTTGTTTACACTGCCTGTAGTTGAAGCATCTAGTGAAGAAACGCTTAAATGGTTAAGAGCTAAGGGAATTTGTATTTTGGCTGCCACGCCAAGTGCTGAGAAGGATTATACAGAGGTCGACATGACGGTGCCTTTGGCGATAGCTGTGGGAACGGAGCAGTTGGGATTAACCGATTTATGGATGAAGCAGGCTGATTTGCAGGTGAGGATACCGATGTACGGAGTCGCTGATTCTCTTAATGTAGCAACAGCCACAACGCTGTTGTTGTACGAAGCTCGTAGGCAGCGTAAAACGTAGGGCCTAGTGGGAAATAACTAATAGATTTTACGCAAACAATTTTCAACGCAGAGACGGAGAGGTTCGCAGAGGCGCTGAGGAAGAAAAAAGAGAAGTTTTTCTTTCTCTCCGTCTCTGCGTTGAAAATTGTTTGCGTAAAATCTATAGTTATTCGCTCTTTTCTTTGAGAGGTGGCATCGCCATCATTACAGTCTCTAATGTAACAAATTCATCGATGACACGATCGATGCTCTGCACGATAACCGGAGTATCCCTATGCGTTGCAACTCCCTCTGCCGAAAATAACGCTTTAAGATCTTTAAAAGGCTGAATCAATAACTTAATATTCGTTTCTTTATTCTTCCTAAAGGTCTCTTTAGCTATTTCATCCATGTGATTGATAATGCTCATAAAAGGATCCTTAAGTTCAAGATATTCAAGATTTTTTTCTTGAAGAATGACCCTTCCTACTTCAAGAAGAGTCAAAGTCGCCCTATCAGCTACTTCTTGAAGACCGTGGGCTTGGGCCTGTTTTGCAAACTTTCCCATGTAGTGAATAGGATAGCCCGTTAAAGTGATATCTAAATGAGTCGCATAAACCGCAATTTTCCCTAATAATGCCATTAAATCACTACATATGGGCTCTAATCCTCCCTGGATTGCCTCGCGATTGACCATTTCAAGTCTTTGGAAGATAAAAAATAGCATGAAACTGACCGGATCAGATACGCCGACTTCTTTTGCCTCGACTTCTTCGTGATGGGAAAGACTTTTTTCAGCTTCTAGGTATGTTTTGATGACCTCTCCTAATCTATTCATGCAATGAATAGTCAAGGACGTGCTCTTGCGATGGATGGCTTTGATTGCAGTCTCCGTAAGGGAGTCAATCCAATTGCAAAGTTCAAGATCATTTGAATCCCGAATGCTTGCCTGAGCATTGTTTGAGAACATGTCGACGACTTCAAAAGGATTTAAATATTTTGATATTCTATGAAAGGCATGTATTTTCAGATCAATTGTAATTCCTAATAATACAGTCCAAACGATAATGAGGAAGGAAGTAGGAACTGTTTTGATGACTGCAAAATCGAATGCGATCCAATAAGAGATAAAGAAAAAAGCAAGAATTCCCATGTTGGTAAACATGAGATTCTTGTCTTTGCTGAAGGTGTCGACGATATGAGAGGTTAATGTGACTTCGGCTCTTTGAATAGGTGTCCAAGAAGAAATGGTGGCGATGGCTTGGCCTAGCAACAACATTGCCGGAATAATAATAATAGTGAGTGGAATCCATCCGGACTCATGTAATCCATCTAACGAACCCCTAAAAAGGAAAAGTAAGGCTGCCACAATCAAAGAAAAAACTGTACCGAACATAAAAATTCCTCAAAATATCTTATTAATTCCCTTTTACCAGTTTACCCGTTTCTATAAAAGATTAATTAACGATTACTGGCCGCGGCAAAAATATCGCAAATCCTGTCGATTTCCTTGTCATTGGCTGATATATATTGATTTGCCTCTTTCACCATATAAGGGATTGCAGTAGGGTCATCCATAGAAACACTTTCACCTAAATTTGTCTGCCAGCGGAAGTACTTGTCCTTCGGAAGCGACCTCTGCATATCATCATGCGTTTTATCCCCGCTGCTTTGGAGCGTTATATTAAGCGTTGGCAATGCCCACGCGATAAATCCCATCTGCGCTGCTTCGCGATAGGTTAATCGAGACACTCTTCGTCCTGTTCCTATTGATAAAACTAAACAATGTTCCGGTTTCCCAGCATAACTATAAGCGACGTCGGTCGGATTCGAAGCAAATGTGCCCCCATCAATAAAATTGTACTCGGTATTTTGAAAATTCAATGGACATGATTGGAAATATCCTTGGGCAGAAGAAGAGGCTTGGACAACTTCTCTAATTTTTAGTGCGGAATAATCTGCGTTATTAATCGCAGCACTTTTACTAAAGTACCAAGGTTCCCATGTTGTAGTTTCAAAAGCAGGGCAGATCAATTCGGTTTTTGCGTCTTTCAATAGGACATCTCCCAAATTTTTTTGCAAGACATCTTGAAAATTTTTAATAGGCCATTTAGGTGCAAATAATCCATCACCGGTTGTTATGAAACGAGTCCAACTCCTACTGAAAATGTTATTCGCTTCGGGCTGCCACAATTTGACAATTTCTTCAGCAGGCATACCTGTCGCAACTCCAGCACAGATGGAGCTGCCAGCAGATGTTCCTGCTGTGATATCGAATAATTCCGATGCCTTTTTGTGGGTTCGTTGCTCTACTTGCTTTAAGAGCATTGCAGGATACATCCCTCTGATACCTCCTCCATCAATGCTTAAAATGCGGACCGGTTCACTAGCCTTGGCAGCTGTTTGGTAACTATTTTGGTATTGGGTGCATGGATTAACGTTCATACTTTTCTCCTATTGTTCCTCGGTATAACCGAGCTTTGTTGCGAGCTTGTTAATTTCGAAGACTTCTTCGTTTTCTTCAAATAAAAAACTTTCCAACAACACACTAATGGAGTAAAGTTGCTTAGAATTTAAAAATTTCCATATGGGTTCAAGTTGGTTTTGATCCAGATATTTTCGTAATTTCTTTCCTGTACCCACTGGGGAACCATTTTGAATAATTTTCAGGTCATCATCCGTGAAGATGCCTACTCGGTTCAGTTGTTCATAGGATTCGAGTTCAAGAATTTGTAAGGTTTCGATATCGAGTATTTCGTTTATATTTGTTGATTCCGTGTTTGTTTGAGGCGTCCTTTTGTTAATTTGTTGAAGAATTCCATCAGGACCTTCGATAGCGATGAGGATATTTTTGCAAGTTTCAAACATCTCTAGAATTTTGGGACATATAGAATGATGAGAATTCAGTATTTTTTCCAATTGTAAATTCGCCGGAGAAAGAATCGTCCGAATTTTCGTTTGGAGCATTGTAATCAGGAATGGTAATTGACTCTCTTGGTTTCCCAATTTAACGAGACCCGATACATCAATAATTGATTCGTATAGCTGTTTGTACTGTAATGCCTTGTAATTTGCATATATCGTTACAAAACTCCTGTTCAAGGTTTCAAGAACGTAGAATATCTGATCGTTGTGAAGGTGTTCAAACAAAGCATCTAAGCACCCACAGAGCTCGTTTTCGGAAAGGCTCCAAGTTATAGCTTGAAGTTGTTTTTCAGTTAATAACTTGGATTGTAAGGCTATCTGTCCGCAGAATTCAGGATGGTGCATTCCAAGGGCCATTAAAAATGGCGGAGTCGCTAATATGTCATCCATGAAGAATTTCAGAAAGTTATCCGGATCGTCTTCATTGCTCTTAATAGTATTGCAAAGACTCTCTAAGGTTAAATAAACCGGATATGGGATGTTTTCTATCATTTCTGTATCTTGAGAAGGTTGGTTAAACTCCATATTTTCACAAATCTCAATTAACCGATTTTTATCATGTCTACTCTTTAAATTTTCAACGATCCATTTCATATCGATATCCGTTTCAGGAACCGATTTTTTAAAAAGTTCATCGACTAATTTTCGAGAGTTGTTACGAGTGAGTTCTTCAAAATGCTCATCGCTTAAGCCAGTTAAAAGATAGGGAATCACGCTATTTTTGGTATTGTTTAGTGCATATAAAAATAAATACAATTCAGCATCATTGAAATGTTCTGTAAATATATTGATTAGGACTGCTCTTTTTTGATTGTCCTTTTCGATGTTAAATAAATCATTTAATATTTTGGCAGGCAGATAGGGGTTTTCCTGAATATCCATTACAGAAATATATGTGGATAAATCCTCGTAGGGTAGAGACCACAGAATCATCAACCTGCATGATTCATCAATATCTTTTAATTGATCTATGACTAATGTGTTAAGCAACTCTTCTTTCGAAAGTTCTAATAATAAAATTGGGAGCGCTGCTGTTTTTTTTGGACCATTTAAATCGAGGATAAAGTTAATTTGATCCAACAAAATCCTACAATTATATTGGCGATCTTCTGTGAGTTCGACTTCAAGTATGCTATGCTTCATCACGGCGACAACAAAAGGGAATGCAACATCTTCATTTTTTATAAAACCAGCTATTTTTCCGAGCTCGCTAATTGGAAATTGGACGATCATTTCGGAGAATAATTCCTCATACAGATCTATAGGAATGGTTTCTATCACTATATTTACCCACGTTTTCTTATTTTCAATTTCGCTATTGGTTCCCAAAATTGCTTTAAAGAGGTAGGTGTAAAATGCACTGCTAAAGTTAATGGTTTGAGAAAAAAAGTTTTTGAAAAATTGGTTCGAGGAAAATTGGTTGTCAAGGAGGTTTAATATTTTGATAACCTCCTTCCCATGAGTGGGAACTAAAAAGGCTAATACTTCATTCATAGGAATAATTCTTTCGATTTCTCCAATGACACGGACTTTTTCTGTGTCTTCGTATTCTGTATGGTCGGCTATTTCCAGTATTAAGCGAGCTAGACCATTCGTATGCAATTCTAAAGGGCAGAATTTTTCATTAATTAAAATTGAAATTTGTCTGGCGTTCGCCTCGAAAAGCTTTTTTATTATTTCACTTGGATCAATATCTAATATTTGAACGCTCTCATGGATATTTCCGCTGATGATCATTGAAATCTCCTCCCGTCAATAAATTGCATGTATATGCATTTTTTGAAACTTTTTTCACCTTAGCAAATATGATTGTTTAGTACAATGCTCTGTTACCGGGATGAAATGCCAAGAAGTTCAAATGGGTACGTATAGAAGCGAAATAACATGATAAACACGATCGCAAGCGGCAGGATTAAGAAGGATAAGAAAGAAAAAGAACGAGAGAAAAAATACCATTATGCAAATGAATTTAAAATTATGTCGCTTGCGATCGTGCTTATCTTGTTATTTCGTTTCTATACCAACAATGGTAATTAAAGATGCTGCGGCAAACCGTAAGGAAGGGTGGACCTCCCTGGGCTTCACGGAATAATCGGGATATAATGTCTTTGGAACCATTTTTTTGAGGCCCACCATTGAAGCAACGCCAAAGATGAATCTTTTTCCGATTTCCTGGATAACCATGGCTACTGGGCCGGTAGTCTCATTGGAAATTTTGCTTATAACAGCGGCTTTATCAAGGGCGTCTGACGAAATGTCAATAAAATCGTTAGCGTTAAAAGGCGAACCTATGGCTTTGAGAACTTTTTCAATGACCGGTTTGGAATTTATAAGGGCATTCTGGAGCTCTTTCTTATCTCTTTCTAATTTTTCAAGGACTTGTTTGGCGTTGACAAAGACCTCACCAACTCCATCATTCATCGTATCTGGATTCATATAGAATATTTCTATAGCATCGATCATCCTCATGCTTAAAATAAATGCCTCTTTGAAAATAAGTAATAAAGAAGTAACTATTCGCTTTATTTTCTCAGTCGTTCTCTTTAAATGGTATTTGTTTTCGTTTTTAACTACTTTGTAACTATATGTTTTCGAATATTCATCTCTAAACGCATTTTTTAGTTTTCTAAAGCATTCTTGCATGCGAAAAGTTTGATCGACCACCATTAGGATGCGTTGAGCCACCAGGACGCAGAGAACGGGAAGTTTCACAGGAATTTTATCTCCGGCAAGTGCATTAACAGCATGCCCCGCTGCTAAGGCAAGAAAATTATTGGGGTTTGAATAGATTTCCGCTCTTTTATACCATCTCCAAAGGTGATGAACGCGATTGAATGCGGAAAATACGATCATAAATGGCAAAGGCAAGCTAACAGGCGTACCGGTTGCTTGGAATGATGTTGTCGAGACGACACCGACTAAATCGATCATTTATTTCCTATTTGAGATTTTATCCGTTGCGAGATTTTATGATAACGAAGTAATA
Organism: Waddliaceae bacterium; assembly: GCA_963822595.1. Lineage (GTDB taxonomy): Bacteria > Chlamydiota > Chlamydiia > Chlamydiales > Waddliaceae > CAVRUH01. The sequence continues at coordinate 1,280,104 of CAWGIG010000001.1, forward strand.
TAAACAATTAAAAAATCCATCATCTAAGGAACAACAATATGGCATCCAAAAATAACGTTAAAACTTCCAGGGAGAATACAAGACCCTTTGATCCTGAACAAAAGCAAATTCTAGCAAAAATTGCCAATACAATTCGTGAATTGGCGATGGATGCCACTCAAAAAGCAGATTCAGGCCATCCCGGACTCCCTATGGGATGCGCGGAAATCGGCGCCTATCTATTTGGACACTTTTTAAAACATAATCCGAAAGATTCCCAATGGTTCAACAGAGATCGCTTTATCCTTTCGGCCGGTCACGGTTCACTTTTACTTTATTCATGCCTACATCTTTCCGGCTTTAAACTTTCTATGGAGGATATTAAAAATTTCCGCCAGCTTCACTCCAAAACACCGGGCCACCCTGAAGAAGGACATACCGATGGGGTCGAAACGACAACAGGTCCGTTGGGGCAAGGGATCGGAAATAGTGTGGGACAAGCCTTGGGTTTTAAAATGCTAGCCGCTAGATTTAACACTCCAAAGCATAAAATTATCGATAACAAGATTGTCACTCTCATAAGCGACGGCTGCGTCATGGAGGGAGTAGCTTCAGAAGTTTCCTCGCTGGCAGGCCACTGGAAGCTAGATAACCTCATTGCCATTTATGATAGCAACCATATCACCTTGGATGGGCCTCTTTCGGACGCATTCTCGGAAAACACTCGCAAAAGATACGAAGCTTATGGATGGGATGTTCATGACGTGGACGGCCATAATATCGATGACCTGCATGAAGTAATGTCAAAAGTCCAAGCTAACCAACAAAGACCCGTTCTCATTATAGCGACGACAATTATCGGAAAAGGGGCGCCATCGAAAGCAGGCACAAGTAAAGCTCACGGTTCCCCTCTGGGCGAAGAAGAAGTTCGTGATGCAAAAGCCGCACTAAACCTCCCTGAAGAACCATTTTATGTACCACAAGCCGTTTACGACTACTTTGATAGAAGAATTCAAGATGATATCCGCCAAGAAGAGGCTTGGAAAGAAATTTTTCATGCTTGGGCAAAGGAAAATCCGGAACTCTATAAGCAATTTCAAGCGATGCATGAACATAAACTGCCTTCGGATCTTGAAAAACAACTCACTTCTATTGATATCAAAGGACCGATTGCTAGTAGAAAGTCCTCTAGTATGGTGATACAAACCCTCAGCTCTCTCCTTCCACAATTAATAGGAGGATCGGCGGACTTATCATCTTCGGATTTAACAACGATTTCAAAAGATTCCATCATTACCTCTTCTGATTTTTTAGGTCGCAATATTAAATTTGGTGTTCGTGAATTTGGAATGGCGACAATCGCTACAGGACTCGCGCAAACAGGAATGTTTACGCCTTTTATCGGAACATTTCTTACTTTTTCAGACTATATGCGAAATGCAATCCGTTTATGTTCCCTCATGAAAGAACAGGTCATCTATCAGTTCACCCATGACTCGATATTTTTAGGAGAAGATGGTCCCACGCATCAACCTATAGAGCATTATGCTGCACTTAGGGCCATGATTAACCTCCATGTCATCCGGCCAGCAGATGCTAACGAAGTCAAAATGGCATGGCTTGCGGCTTTAAAATACGATGGACCTACAGCGCTCGTTTTGTCTCGACAAAACCTTCCTGATCTTCAAGGGACGAAAGTTCCCTATGCCGAAGGTATGGGACGCGGAGCCTATATCATTAAAAAAGAAAAGAAAAAACCAAAATTTATGCTTGTTGCAACAGGGTCCGAGGTTTCATTGGCTTTAGACGTGGCTGCGGCTCTAGAAAAAATGGGACACGATGTCCGAGTCATTTCGATGCCTTGCTGGGAACTCTATGAAGAACAGCCAAAAGAGTACAAGGACAGTGTATTTGGCGGAGATCTAGGTCAAAGGGTAAGCATCGAAGCCGGAGTAGAAATGGGTTGGCACAAGTATATTGGAATAGATGGAATAGCCATTTGCATCGATAGATATGGAGCTTCCGCACCATACAAAGATCTCGCTGTTGAGTATGGATTCACTGTCGAATCCATTCTCGAGAGGATCCTATAATGGATCATCTTTTTCTAAATGCTTTGAAGTGTCAGAACAGATCGCGTCCTCCTATATGGCTCATGCGACAAGCAGGACGCTATCTTCCTGAATATCGTGAGTTACGCAAGAACCATTCTTTAATCGATATGTTTCACGAACCTGAAATAGCTGCTCAAGTGACCCACATGCCGATTAAAAGATTCGGATTCGATGCCGCAATTTTATTTTCCGATATACTGATGATCGCAGAAGCATTGGGAGTGGGTCTTACGTTTGAGGAGTCCGTCGGGCCGGTGATATTGCGTCCGTTGAAAGAGGATCGCGATATCGACAATTTGAGTAGACAGAGCGTTCGGGAATCTTTAGGCTATGTAGAAAAAGCCATCAAGCAGATATTGAATGGCCTAGAAGTCCCTCTCGTTGGGTTTAGCGGCGGACCCTTTACTTTGGCCAGTTACATGATTGAGGGAGGCTCTAGCAAGGATTTGGGCAAGACAAAGAAATGGATGATGAGCAATCCGGAATCATTTCACAAACTCCTTTCTCGGATCACACAAGCAACGATTGAGTATTTGAATATGCAGATTGATGCCGGAGTACAAGCGATTCAGATCTTTGATTCATGGGCTAATTATCTTGGTCATGGACATTTTCTGGAATTTTCTTTGGCTTATTTGCGTGAGATTATTCAAGGGTTAAAAAATAAAAATATTCCGGTCATTTTATTTTCGCGAGGATCTTCGGTATTTGCGAAGGATCTGGCAAAGATAAAGCCTGCAGGGATTAGTTTGGATTGGAATTTAAACATTTCGGAGGCTCGAAGGATGATCCCTCACACGATAGCCGTGCAGGGAAATCTCGATCCTGATTTTCTTTTTGCCCCCCCTGAAACACTTCGAAAGGAAGTCCGCAGGATGTTGGATGCAATGGAAGGGGATCCGGGATATATCTTCAATCTAGGCCACGGAGTTAAGCCCAATACACCTTTAGAGTCCGTTGAAGTCCTCGTGGAAACAGTGAAGTCACTGTCGCCTATCAAAGGATGATCCGACAAAAAATCTATATAAAATGATTTCCATTGTTCAAAATCAATTATTCAGACAGGAATTCGAAAGATCGGAAACGATAGCTGCTATAAAAATCCAGAGTGCTTGGCGTGGTTATTCCGTTAAAGTTAAAGCAGAAAAAGCAAAAAGGCACCTCCTCAGCTATGCTCTTTTTGAAAAAGCAAAACCCTATGTTGATAATCCGATCAGTCTCCAAAATTTACCCCGAGCTTTTCGAGGAAATACGCCCGTTTATTTACCAAATGAGTTACCTATTGTTTTAAAGGGAAGCGGTTCTCCGCAAAATCAAACACGCTTTGATCAAATGAGTCAAGCTCGTGATATTTGCGAAAAGGGTGGTTATAATAATCTTGTTATCCCTAAAGCACGCATCTACAAAAAATTTATTTTGGAAAGTCGGTTGCCTATTGTTGTGCATGAGACGAAAGAACAAATCGGGTTTTATTTCGAAAATCGAGAACAATTTACAGCTGCTATAAAAGAGTTTACAGGATTTCTTTTTCAATCAACTTTCAAAGATATTACGGGTAATTCTAGAGATCCCTATGGAACCCTATCCAAAACGCCTGTGCCTCGATATGATAATGTGGCTTTATATATAGAAGACAATCAAGGAAAAATCGGACTCGTAGATCTTGAAAAATTTGAACCCGGTTGCCGGAGTTGGCATGATAGGTGGAGTTATAATAGGTGCAGAGATGCCGTTCATTTATTTCCATTTCATTTTGAGGAAATTTTGGATATAGCAAAGAGTTACGATAATAATATTCTGAGATATCGCAAATTTTTGGAAGAAGAAAGAGATGAGGCATTAATCCGCTTCAAACTAGCTTACCAGGATCATTTAGATTTCATCAAAGAAAACAAAATTTCTTTTGAAAATCCATTAAAAATGGTGGAAGTAACCCCGCTTAGGAAAGAAGAGATAAAAGATGTTATGGTACTAACCGTGCGTAAACATGATGATGGATATCAGTACCAAAATTGCCTAGGTAAAAAACCCCACGAAATTTTATCGCTTTTTGAAAAATCTTTTCCCATCATATTAGATTTAACAATCAATTTTATTTCGCTAATTCTTAAAAAGAAAGTAGAGGGTAAAAAAGAAGCCATTTCATCTTATAGACAACTTCTTTCATGTAGGTCTTTGAGTTTTAGTAGTTCTCGCAAAAGTTACAAAGACTTACAAGAAAAAGTCCAGTCCGCATTACACATGATGCAAATAAAAGAATGGGATAAAAGCGCCTTTTCCTTCCTGATTATTCGAGGCATTTTTGAAGAACTCGCAAAGGGAAGGGAAATAGCGTATTATAACCCAAGTTTTGGATATGGTAATCACGCCAAAGAATGTATATTTTGTTAAAAAAATGGATTTAGCACGGCCTTTATCATTTTTGCTCGCTCGGCCTGGGATGCGACAAACCCTATTTGGCTGTAAAATTCCAAAAAGTTTCAGTCTCATTTTTGAGGAAAACGACCCTTAGCATCAATCAGAAAGTCCGGAGCGCATCGCGAAGGACGACCCCATTAAAGCCCCGGGTGACGCATCGGAACCCGGGGGATGCATAAATAAGGGATAGAGCCCGGAGCGCATCGCGAAGGGCGACTGATTCGACCACGGGAATCAGTCGCCCTTCGCGATGCGCTCCGGGCTCTATATTTTGTTTGCACATCCCCCGGGTTCCGATGCGTCACCCGGGGCTTTAATGGGTTCGTCCTTCGCGATGCGCTCCGGACTTTCTGATTGAGGTTAAACATAACCCTCAAGGTGAGAAATTTATCATCCTTTTCCTTATAAATCTGAAATTGTCATTAGGTCCCTTTTATCATATTTCTAAAACTCCTTATCTTTTATAATTTTCGCACTTACTATGGAGTAATAACATGAAGACAACAATAGTGCTTTACATTGCAACAACTAAGGATGGATTTATTGCTGGTGTCGACGGCAATTTGGATTGGCTTCCAAAGACGCTTCAAGAAACCGGCGGAAAAGACTATGGTTACCAACAATTTTATGATTCCATAGATGCAACTGCTATGGGAAGAAAAACATACCAGGATATTTTGAGTTTTGGTGATTGGCCATATATCGGAAAAAAATCCTATATTTTCTCCGGTCAACCTTTGGAAACATCTAATAAGGATATCGAATTCTACAAAGGTGATATCCAAGGCTTTATCAAAAAAATGGAAGAGGAAAAAATCAAGAATTTATGGTTAGTGGGAGGAGCCGGGTTGGCTGAGTCCTTTTATGATCAAGGAAGAATTGATGAATACATTATTACCGAATTTCCTGTTTCAATTGGACAAGGTATTCCTCTAACAACTGTCGATAAAGCTCTGAAAAATGGAAAAATCATCAAGCTAAATTCGATTGATTTTGGAGACGGTGTTTTTCAGCACCACTACAAATCGAAGCTATGATTTTAATAGTTGAGAAAAGTTCAAATGTGGATGAAAAAAGCATTTTCTTGCTTAAGAACTTCATAATCAAGAAAAAACGATTTTGTGAAGATTTATTCTTTGATTTGATGTATTACTATATCAAAGATTTATGATATATTAATATATCAACAATTTTCATTATATCTTGACATCGAATGATGAAAATGGCATAATTGGGTTAAAGAAGGATGGGTTTATGACTCGGCAATGCTATAAATGTGGAGAATCTATATTGACAGAGGCTATTAATCATTTAGGTCTTCATTCTCAGTGCTTTATGTCATGGTTTCAGGTAAATACCTTAGAGGATTTCGGAGATGTAGTTGCTCGTACATCTGAAACAATGGCATCCAATGATTGGGCACGAATTGCCTCTAGTTTTTTCCATGGAAAATTCCGTAAGTACTCAGCACGACTAGGAACTAAAAGTTATTTATTAAAAGTTCAGCAACCGGAGTTTCCCGAACTACCCGCTATGGAATTTCTTTGCAACCAGATTGCATCTAATCTTAATTTAGAAGTCCCAAATCATTTCCTTATTCGTTTTGAAAATGTATTGGAGACATTTGTCAGCGAAAATTTTATGCAGCACTATCCGGGTGGTGATCTTGTACACATTTATCGCTATTTGGATTCTCCGGATCAATTTTCGTGTGAAGGTTTACTTAAAGTTTTGGAACGAAATGTAAAAAGGTATGACGATATCCAAAGATTTGTAAAACTTTGCCTTTTCGACTCTCTAATTGGGAATCATGATCGTCATGGAAGAAATTTAGGATTAATTCAGACAGGGCAAGGACTTAGACTCTCTCCTTTTTATGACAATCCATCTTATTTAGCGTTAGAGGATCCAATGCTTTTGGGTGCCTTTCACGAACCTCGCGGGGCAATCGGTACCCAAGAAACAATCGAACCGGTAATTAAAGACTATGTTAAAGAATGGCTCCGACTGGGACTTGATGAGCCTATCAAAGAATTTCGAGATCGAGTCGATCTTCAATCAATCTTGCAACTTATTTCAGACAGTTTTATATCCGAAAAAAGAAAGCAAGCTTTTACAAAATTAGTAAAAAGGCGCACAGAGGAATTGAAAGATGCAACAAAATACCTTTGAAAAAATTGTAGGTGTACAAGTATTTCTTGAAGGAAAAACAAATCGTCAATTTGTTGGGATTCTTAAAAAAATCAAAGATACATTTTCTTTTGATTACGATGAAAAGTATTTGATGGCAAAAGAAGTTATTCCATTAGGACCTGAAATGCCTCTAACAAAGCGATCATTTCATTCAAAAACTTTATTTGTTCCATTTGCTGATCGTATTCCTTCAAGACAAAATCCTGCTTATGAAGACTATTGTCGCGCTACCGGAATCTCTTTAGAAGAAATAGATCCTATCATTCTTTTAACGACAATTGCGCACAAAGGGCCTTCCTCATTTATTTTTGAACCACTTTTTGAAGATCATTTAAAGTCAGAAGAGTTTCGTGAATTTAGAAAAATGCTTGGTCTAACAGTAAAAGAATTTAGTGCCTGTTTTGAATTTTCTCCCGCCGCGATAACGCGTATTGAGCTTGGGCAGTCATCGGGACGAGAGATCCTAAAGAGAGCAGAAATTTATGTGAGATACCCCGAGGTTGCCTTAGATCAAATCAAACGCCATGGAGGTATTTTACACACTAGAAAAAGACTCCATATTGAATCCTTGTTAAACAAGAAAATATCATGTTCCTAATCATTACAAATCGATATGAAGAGGCTCCTTTTATTACTTCAAAATAATTTCCCGCCGATTTTTGCTTCGGCAGTAGGTGTAATGAAGGTAGCTTCTCCACTATCCGCTTTGGGAAATTGAACCCCTAGAATTAAAACCTCCGATAACGTATCCCCCATCTGTCTTGGGGAAAAGTTCAATATACCTAAAACTAACTGGGATTTGATTTCCTCAGGAGTATGCTGAGTAAATCTTCCGACACTTGTTCTAATCCCAAATTTTCCAAAGTCAATCCTTATCTTATAGGACTTCTTGGGTACATCCTTAGCTTCTTCCACGCTAATGACGCGTCCCACGCGAATTTCTAATTTATCAAATGTCTCTTCTTTTGAAACGATTTCTTTTTCTTCTGACATTATTTCCTCCCTAATTTAAATCATCTATTTTACGGTACATAATATACCCATCTTGGTAACTGCCATCAGGATTTCGCACACCTTGCGGGATCGTTCCAACAATGGTAAATCCCAGCCTTTGATAAAGTTTGATAGCAAGAACGTTTTTGCTTAACACCATGTTGAACTGCAGCGCGTGAAAGCCCCGATCTTTCGTTAAATGAAGGGATGCTTGCACAAGAAGAAACCCTATCCCTTTTCCCCGATAGCTTTCCTTGATCATGTAAGCTGCATTTGCGATATGACCTGATCTTCCAGGATAATTTGATCTAAGGTAAAAGCCTCCAACGACATCCCCGGCAAGTGTACGACAAACATATACTTGCCCTTCAGGTTTAAAAAATTGGCGTTGGAATTCTTCTTTGCAACTGCTTTCGTAAGGAAACTGAGAACCCGTTTCCACCACCTCTTGGAAAATTGCATAGAGTTCGTTTTCATCTTTTTGCTCATAGGGGCCAAGAACATATCCAAGCTTATTTAATCGATTAAGGATATCAGGCATTTTTTCTATTTCCTTTTTTTTCTCTGTGATGTCTTGTCCTTGCTTCTGTAAACGAGAATTTTTAAGCCCCTTTGCATAAAGAGCCATTCCTTCGTAGATCTTTTTGACTTCTACAGGAGTTAGGGTTAGTAAGAGCCTCTTTCGTTTGATTGAAAGCGATGGGTTCAAAGGCGTTAAGAGTTTGCGTCCCTTTTTTTGTCAGATGAATTAGTCGCTTTCTCTTGTCACTCTTATCAGTAATACACTTGATATACCCTTTTTTAACTGCTTTAGAAATCATACGGCTGACTGTAGACTTCTCGAGGAGTAAGAGATCGCCAATTTCTCCCATACTAGGGGAGGCAATATGGGACAATTCAATGAGAAGGTGGCGTTCGGCTAAAGTGACGCCAATATCAAAATAGGCGTCATTTAAGAGTCCAAGTTCACGCACAACACCCCTTGCATCGTGCCTCAATTGATTAATTTCATCCTTGGAAAGAACCATTTTTTTCACCAAATTAGTTGTAATATACAACTATTTTAGCAATTTTTGGGTTTTTTAGCAATAGATAATCAAGTAAATTTTTTTATTTGCTTTAGTCATTAAATATGTTTTCTATAAGAGCAGCACCAGGTTTTTGGCCATTTCTGATATATTGTAACTCTATGGTTAAATAATAATATGAATAACATGTATGGTAAAAGGGCCCCCCTTTAGTTTTTGAGGGGCCCTTTGTAATTAGAGCCTGCCGTAAGGGTCCCAGGCGTCCAATTCTAGTACAGGGGCGTTTTTATCTTCCAGAATGGCCCTGTATTCCTGTGGCAAATATTTCTTATCGATAATGATACTATAGAGATACTCATTAAACCAAGAATCGGTCATGAAGATAGCTGTAGCCCTCTGCCAAGAATTTTCAACCTTCCAAAGTGGCTCGCGAAGCGACTCAGGCACCTTCGAGGGCTTTTCTCCGATATATCTGGAATGCCCTGCATCATCACAACCTATCAATACCATAGCATGCGCCACTGTCGTCACTCGATACTTCAATCTATCCCCTTTATCCAACTTCAAAGTGGGATCCAATCCAAAAAGAGGATAGGTTTGATCACTATCCATCGAAAAAAGCTTTCTCTTTTCATCGAGATGATAAGTCTCACTGGCAAATTCCACGGGGACTCCATCCTTAATCGAATTGCGCACCGCTTGCTTGATGACTTCTAAATTTGCATTAATGGCATGCAGCTCTTTTCCTTCAACCAAATTTGAAACATCCTTGACTTTGAGAAGTGCTCCCTCTTTATAATAAGGAAAATGGGTCACTTCAACCATATCATTAAGATTAAATGGCAAGCCTTTGTAAAATTCCACAGGAGTCATTCTTTTTACTTGGCCTGTTTTCTCCTTCCATAGAAATTTTTTCGGTGGAGTTCCAATATATTTGGTTAAAATGCTGTGGACTTCCGAGAGGGCAATGTCTTTTATTTTCTGCAGTTCATCCTTGCCAGCTCCTGATTGAGCTTTTCGATGTAGAATGCCTCCGATTTCTCTCAATCTTTCTTTGAGAAGACTGACGTAACCGTTGGAGTTTCCGCTGAAGCTGGTTTCGGGCATGGCATAATCCGGAACCAATCCATACTTCTCTACGACATTATTGAATAATTCCCACTCGCCGCCCTCTGTATAGAGGTTTTCGATGCAGTTTAATAGGCGATGATCCATGGGATCCAAAGCTTTCATTTCAATCATTTTTTCTAAGAAATAATTTGCTCTTTCAAACTTATCCCAGAAGGAGACAAAGTTTTGTGAAAAACTAAAATTTTTTCCAAATGCAGATAAAACTTTTACACGCAAGAAATTCAGTGAGGCATAAATCCAGCATCGACCGGACCTTTTTTGGTCTGTGGGTGCTCCAGGGGTCAGATTATAAGTCGTTTCCAAATGCGCGGGAATGATGTCTGGATTGCCGTTAATGGCCTCGATCCCGCTGTCTGCAACATAACGTGCCAGGAGTTTCTGTTCGGGAATCATTTTTTGGATACGTTTGATTCTATCCGGAGTAAGAGGTTCGGGAGTGTTGCTATTGAGTGCTGCTAGAAGGTTGCTGAAATAGAGATTCTGGAATCTCTATCAGTTCAAAATTGTTTAATGAAGATGTATCTAGTATCTGTTATTGAAGGAATCATGATGAACGCCCCTTGTTAAGTTAAAATTTTTGTTGGTAACATATTCGCCATTTTTATGGCTAGAATTTAATAATAAAAGCCCCTTGCCGGAATAACTAATAGACTTTAAGTAAACAATTTTCAACGCAGAGGCAAAGAGGTTAGCAGAGGCGCAGAGGAAGAAATTGATTCAAGTGACATACCATCATTCTATCTCTGCATCTCCGCGGATCTCTCTGCCTCTGCGTTGAAAATTGTTTGCCCAATGTCTATTATTAACTCTGATATAAAACAATTGAATTGTTTAACATTATTGAATGTGATATACATTTCAAAAATTAATAGGGATAATTTTAAATGAGTTTCGAGAAATTAGCTTACAACCAAGTATATAATAATTGCATTTTACCACTAGTGAATGTGAAAGGTTTGGCTTCGCTTTGCGTGGTGTCAAAGACAGATCGTGAATATGCTCTACAGGAAATTTTTAAAAGAGTGGGGTCCTTTGACATTGAGGCAAGGAATATATATGCAGGCTGTTTTTCTACAATGTACAACAAGGAAATGTTCTCCCTAACGCGACTGACATTGTTCGTCTTTTTAAAAATATTTGTAATAGCAATCAAATTCCGGAACTCGCACATTTAGCTCATAACTCAAGGGTGTTAACTGAAAATTTAAACAGCAAATTACAGATATTATACAACGATGATGAGATGCTATTATGTTGCTTGGCACAAAATATCAATAATGGATTGCAATTATTCAATCCCAAGAAGAAAGATGCTCCACCTTTATGTTCTCAAAAATACCTACAACCTTTAATTGTCGAATCCTATTTCAACCCTCCCTATGAAGTTACTTTCCGCTCCATTGCTTATAAATTTTGGAAAAAAAGTGGCAATGTTTCAAAAGAAGATCTTAATCAATTTGACAGATTATTAAGAGAACTCAAAAATAACAATCTACCAAATGAAAAGTTAAATGTTCTGCTGGCTTCATTGATTACATGTATACTATTAGTTGATGAAAAACTTTTGAAAACTGAGGATCGATCTATTGCGAATTTGGTCAAACTGATTTTCGATACACTTTCAAATTTTGCAGAACACTTACCGGTACCCCATGTGTTGGGTCTGTTTCATTTAATTTTACATCACTTGGATGTTAAAAGTAATGTGTGCGAATCGAAAATGATTTCCCAATTGGCAAAATACTTGCCAAAGGAAAGTCGCAGCCGTTTTCTGGCACAACTCATGGATCGCATTAAAAAAATGGAAGATCCCATGACTCGTTTTTGGTTATCTTGTATCTATGGCATGGTGGCTGCTCAATCGGAATTTAGGTACGAGATTTTAGATAGCTTTATAGAAGCCTGGAAGAACTCTGATTCTATAGAATTTCGCACAAACTTTCTGGTAATTATAAGCGAGTTAATCGAAGGTGTCGATGTCGCAAAGTGCATAGAAACAGTAAGAGTCATTCATACCCATGCTAAGGCGAAAGATGAACTCCGCGGACTATATGTGTTAACTAAATCTCTCGCAGAGAAGATGAAAAATGGTACTCATGCTCGGGAACAAATTGATTATTTATTTGAATTGTTTCAACAAGGAATAAATGATGAGGAACGTGAGAATCTCTCGAGTATGTGTGTTTCTTCGATTGATCTTTTTCGCCCCATGTTATCCATTTCGCAAAAAAAGCTTGCGCTGCATCAAATGATATTGCTATTAAATAAGCCAAAAGCCCCCATTCATAATATTGCATGGCCGCTCTATTTTCTTATAAGAGATTTGCCGGAATCCGAACGAACATCGCACATTGTTCCTGTTCTTCCGATTTCTGGCGTGGATTGTCTTGCCCTTTTTCTGAAATATAGGAGTTTTTCACCAAATGAAATCGAAAATTTACTGAAATTACCAATTGGGAAATGGCCGTTTACGTTTTCATATCGCTTACACGATAACATGTCCTATTGGATCGAATTAATAAAATATACGTCGCTTGAAACCGTAAGGTTAATTACAGCAAAACTTTTTGAATTAAATCCGGAAAAGCCCTATAACTGGCCTCACGGTTATCCTATCATATCAACTAAGGACTTAACAGAAGAGCAGCACGCTGGGATTCTTAAAGCGGCTGTTAAGTGCTTGCAAATTGATGATTATGAGGTACAAAAGACCGGATTATGGGTTATTGAACAACTAGCAAAAGAGGGATGTAATTTATCTTTGTATAAGGATATGTTGCTGACTCCTTTGTTGGGGTGTATCTTAGTGACGAAGTATCCTGCATATACAATTGTGTGCGATGAGGTAGTGCGATTGATAGGTCATCTGGTGCCGGGGCTTGTAGGCGATGATTTCGACGTTGTTGTCAAAGGATTCATGTGCTTGCAATATCAAAACTTATTTTCATCCCGAGACCTCATTCAAACCATTGGCTTACTTTTAGAAGCTTTACAACGAGAAGATAAAACGCACCTTGTTGATTATTTGTTAGTACTTCTGTTTAAAACGATAAAGGATGACGATATGAGTTCATCATTGTCAGGAGAATGGTTAGTCAAAAGCCAGGGGCTCTCTATCATGAGTGAATTACAGCTTAATCGGTGCGTAGTAGAACTGCATAGTTGGCTTAAAGAAGATTATTCTAAATATCGTTTTCGAATCATTCCTGTTTTAGCTGCAATCTCTTCAAGGAGCAATGAATGGAACCAATTTATTAAGAATTTATTCGGTGAAGAATTGCTTACAGATCTTCGACAAGATATTACGTCACTTGAGAAATTGTGCGCTAATTTTGGCACATTGGCATTCACATCCGTGAGTCGATCCGATAGGAGTAAATATGAAGCAGAGATGCTTCAAGAGTCTAAAAAGATGGAGGAAAGGGAGAAGAAGAGAAAGAAGTAATATCTAAGGTGCGTACCTCGGCGAGCCCATATCTCTACCCACATCTTGTACTTGAATTGTCGCAGTAGAATCAGTCGCTCTACGCGATGCGCTCCGAGCTCTATGCTAACACCGGATCTACCCCGGGTTCCGATGCGTCACCCGGGGCTTTAATGGATACGTCCTTCGCGATGCGCTCCGGACTCAGGAAATTACTTAATTATTCCTGAGTCCGGAGCGCATCGCGAAGGACGTATCCATTAAAGCCCCGGGTGACGCATCGGAACCCAGGGTAGATCCGGTGTTAGCATAGAGCTCGGAGCGCATCGCGAAGAGCGACTGATTCTACAACGACGTTTGCAACGTCAAGGAAAAGATGTGTAGACAAGTATGGGGGACACGTCGAGCTACATACTAACGTTTAATCAGGATTTGCAAAATCTTGCATCAAAAATTTGATTGACAGGTTAAGAGAGGGATTGCTATGTAAGAAGATAAATTAATTGGAACGTGGCATGAACGATTATTTCCCTATAGCTGTTTATTTTTGCATTGTGGCAGCGATCACCTTCCTAATTATTGCCCTTTCGGGATTGATTCGTTCAAAAAAAACGAATACCATTAAATTTAAACCCTATGAGTCTGGAATTCTAACGGAAGCGCACCTATTACTGAAGCGCTTTCCTCTTCGTCACTATTTAGTGGCTCTTATTTTTCTTGTTTTCGATATTGAAGTTATCTTTTTGTATCCTTGGGCCGTTATCGCTAAACAACTCGGACCATTTGCCTTCTATGAGATGTTGTTCTTTATGGTCGCCTTACTTGTAGGATTTATATACATTTGGCGAAAAGGGGGCTTACAATGGGAATGAATCATCAGGAGAAAACTCCATTTTTAATTGGCACATTAGAAGAATTAATTAATTGGGCAAGATCGAATGCTCTTTGGCCAGCTCAATTCGGTTTGGCTTGTTGCGCCATTGAAATGATGGCCACCGTCGCCAGTCGAAATGATATATCGCGTTTCGGTATGGAAGTCTTTCGTGCCTCTCCGCGTCAAAGCGATGTTATGATTGTCGCAGGAAGGGTAAGCCAGAAGATGGCCCCGGTTTTAGAGACAATTTACGATCAAATGCTTGAGCCTAAGTGGGTAATAGCAATGGGCGATTGTGCTTCGACGAGCGGGATTTTCAATAATTATGCCGTAGTTCCCGTAGATAAAATATTACCAGGTAAGGTTGATGTGTATGTTGCCGGTTGTCCTCCGCGCCCCGAGGCCTTACTGGACGGTTTGATTATGTTGCAGAAGAAAATTAGAAGTGATCATCCTTTAAGAAGGACTAAAACCTCATGAAATTAGCTGAAGACATCCGCGCCTCTCTTGTAGGGATGATTGAAAATGAAGTGGAATTTCATGGCGAGCTCACTATTGAAGTGAAAAAAGAGCATTTGAAAAAGGTATTGACGATTCTTAAAAATCCTTTTGAAGTTTTGATGGATTTGAGTGGTGTTGACTATCTTAAACCTGAAAAACGGACCAAAGTTTTTTACTGGCTCCATGACCCGAAAAATTATCAAAGAATTCGGGTGATAATTTATGTGGAACGTGATGGCTCTCTACCTACCGTGACCGATCTTTGGAGAGGGGCTAATTGGTTTGAAAGAGAATTATATGATTTATTTGGAGTAAGGTTTGAGGGACACCCTGATTTGACCCGCATTTTAATGCCTGACGATTGGAAGGGTCATCCTCTGTTGAAAGATTATGCTTTAACTGAAGAGCCTGTTGAATTTAAACATGGCGTTAGGCCAAAAATACCATCAAAGATAATAGAAAATGTCAAAAAGTAGAAAACACACTCTTTCCGGCGAAATCATGGAGCTCAATCTTGGGCCTCAGCATCCGTCGACTCATGGCGTTTTGAGGCTTAAGCTACGTCTCGATGGTGAGGTGATTGTTTCCGCTGACCCCGTGATTGGGTATCTTCATACGGGAATTGAAAAGGAATGTGAGACACGTACGTATCATCAGGTATTTACCCTTGTCGATAGAATTGATTATTTATCAGGGCCTGCAGAAGAACAAGCTTATGCGGGTGCTGTAGAAAAGTTAATGAATATTGAGGTTCCCGAACGTGCTCAGACTATTCGATTAATGGTCCTTGAATTATCACGTATTGCTAGCCATTTGTTATGGCTGGGTACGAGCGCTCTTGAATTGAACATGTCATCGATTTTTATGTATTGCTTTGTCGAGCGGGAAAAAATATTGGATCTTTTTGAGGGGCTATCTGGAGCACGTATGTTTCCTTCGTGCTGGCGCGTGGGGGGGTTAGCCTATGATTTGAATCCTGAGTTTATTGATGAATTGAAAGAATTTCTTAAAAATTTCCCCAGCGCTTTCAAAGATTTAGATAATTTGATAACCAATAATTACGTTTGGTGCGAACGTCTCCAAGGTGTAGGGATTATCGATGAAGAGCTATGCAAGCAATACTGCTGCACCGGGCCCATTATCCGCGCAACTGGAAATCCTTACGATATTCGAAAAATATATCCTTATCTTGGTTATGAAAATTATAATTTTGAAATTCCCACTAGAAAAGAAGCTGATTCCTATGCGCGTTATTTGATCAGAATGGATGAAATGGTTCAAAGTATCTCCATTCTTGAGCAGGCCATTGAAAAACTCAAGCCTGGACCGTTCATTATTAATGACCGAAAGGTGGCTTTGCCTCCGCGAAAAGAACTTCCTAGAAGTATGGAAGCAGTGATTCATCAATTTAAATTAGTGAGCGAAGGATTTCATCCTCCGGTAGGGGAAGTCTATAATTGCGTTGAATCGGCTCGCGGAGAAATCGGACACTTTTTAGTGAGTGATGGAAGCAATCGACCCTATAGATTGAGGGTCAGATCTCCGTCGTTTCCTCATGTTCAAGTATTAAAAGAAATTCTTCCGGATCTTGTTTTGCCGGATGTAATTGTGGCAATTGCGAGTGTGGATCCAATTCTGGGAGATGTAGATAGGTGATGTTAAGCGAAGAGACAAAGAAATCTATTTTGGAGCTTCAAAAGCTTTATCCTGCGAAAAGGTCAGCGCTTATTCCTGCCTTGCATTTAGCGCAGGCTGAAAAGGGGTATTTGCCGAGTGAAATTCAGGAAGATGTCGCTGCATTATTTGATATCGATGTAAATGAGGTAAATGCTGTCGTCCATTTCTATGATATGTTTTTTGAAGTACCTGTGGGAAAACATATAATCCATGTTTGTAAAAATGTCTCTTGTATGCTTCGCGGTGGGGACGGCGTTCTGCAAGGGGTCTGTAAGAAGCTGAATGTGAAGCCAGGAGAAATAACGGCTGACGGAGAGTTTACTATCATTGCTTCAGAGTGTTTGGCAGCGTGTGATCGCGCACCTATGATGCTTGTCGATGATAAAGTTGTCGGTCCAGTGAAAGAAACCGATATTGATTCGATTCTAGAGGAAGCAAAGAAAGGAGGGCATCATGCCTGAATTGCGAGTTCTCTTGGAACATATCAATGATCCAGATCAGTTTTCGATCGAGACCTATGAAAAAAATGGCGGTTATCAGGCTATCAAGAAGGCTATACCTCAAATTCAACCTGCGGATATTATTGCAACAGTACTGCAATCGGAGCTTAGAGGTCGTGGAGGTGCAGGTTTTCCAACAGGGAAAAAATGGAGTTTCATCCCCAAAGACCCGGCATTGGATAAATATTTAGTTTGTAACTGTGACGAAAGCGAGCCAGGAACTTTTAAAGATAGACTGATGATCGAACATGATCCTCATCAACTTATAGAGGGCATCATACTTTCAAGCTATGCTATCGGGTGTCATCTTTCCTTTATTTATTGCAGAGGGGAGTTCTTTGAAGGCCAAAGAAAGCTCAGGAAGGCCATCGAAGAAGCAAAGAAAAAAGGGTATTTAGGAAATAATATTTTGGGGTCGAGCTATTCTCTTGAGATTGTAGTGCATTTGGGTGCAGGAGCCTACATTGCCGGAGAAGAAACGGCTCTTTTAAATTCCCTAGAGGGTTACCGCGCTACTCCTCGTTTAAAGCCACCTTTTCCGGCAATTGCAGGACTTTACGCAAAACCGACGGTGATCAATAACGTAGAAACTCTGTGCAATGTTGTCCATATCGTCAATCGGGGCGCGGAATGGTTCCAAAAAATTGGAAAGCCCAAAAATACAGGGACAAAAATTTTTCAGGTTAGCGGTCAAATAAGTAAGCCCGGATGCTTTGAATTTCCTTTAGGAACCCCACTGAGAGAGGTTTTAGATGCTGCAGGCGGTATGATGCCTGGAAGAAAATTTAAAGCCTGTTATCCGGGGGGATCTTCTTGTTCTTTATTGACCGAACGGGACCTTGACATCTCCATGGATTTTGAATCGTTGGCTGCAAGAAAATCAATGTTAGGTACTGCTTCGATCATCGTGATGGATGATACGGCCGATATGGTAAAAGTTGCGAATAGGTTGATGGAATTTTATCAGAATGAATCGTGCGGAAAGTGCACTCCGTGTCGGGAAGGTACCCGATGGGTCGTTCAGATGTTATCGCGTATTGAAGCCGGCGGCGGAACATTTCATGATTTAAAGAAAATTGAGCAGGTATGCAAACAAATGGAGACAGATTCCTTTTGTCCGTTAGCTGTAGGGGCTGCTCCCCCAGTATTAAGCGCTATGGCTGAATTTAAAAATGAATTTGAGGCTTACATTCGGAAAAATCCGAATGCGGATGGTCTCCCAACAATGAAGGTATCTTACCCCTATAAATATTATGGAAACGCAACCAACAATAACATTTACATTAGATGGTAAGGCAGTAACAGTTCCTAAGGGGACTACGGTTTATACTGCAGCCAAAAATCAGGGAATAGAAATCCCAATTTTTTGCTACCAAGATCGGATGCCTCCATTCGGCGCTTGCCGCATGTGTTTAGTGGAAGTGGAGAAAATGCCTAAACTTCAAACATCCTGCACACTGGAAGCAACGGAAGGGATGGTCGTGAATACTCAAAGCCATATGGCTGCAAAAGGGCGTGAAGGAATTCTGGAACTCCTATTAATCAATCACCCCTTAGACTGCCCCATTTGTGATCGGGGCGGTGAATGTCCCCTGCAAGATCAAACGCTAAAATTTGGTCCGGGAATGAGTCAGTTTTTTGAAGAAAAAAGACACTTCTTGAAACCCTATCCACTTGGACCCGTATTAATGCTTGATCGGGAACGATGCGTGGTGTGCGCTCGTTGTACCCGTTTTGGAGAAATTATTGCCGGTGATCATGCTCTGGAGTTTATCGATAGAGGATATCGAACCGAAGTAGGTACTCCGGATGGTGGGCCCGCCGAATCTAAGTTTATCGGTAATACCATCATGATTTGCCCCGTGGGAGCTCTCACAAGTAATGTCTATCGATTCAGAGCGCGACCATGGGATAATGATTCCATAGAGAGCACCTGTACGTTATGTCCTGTGGGTTGCAGCATGATTCTCGATTCTCGCGACGGTGAAATTGTTCGTACACGTACAAAAGAAAATAAAGACGTTAACGATATTTGGATGTGTGATAAGGGATGGTTTGGATATGAATTTTCTTATAATGAGAAAAGACTACAAAAGCCACTCGTACGTAAAGATGGAAAACTTGAACCTGTAAGTTGGGAAGAAGCATTAACTTTGATTGCTTCAAAAATTAAAGAGGCTAAACCCTCGGGGAAATTAGCCGGATTTGGTGGAAATCCCTTAACTGTCGAAGAAAACTATCTCTTTCAAAAGCTAATGAGAGAAGGGGCCGGTGTCAATCATGTCGATCATCGAATTGGTATGCCCATTTATAATCTTGATGAAGAGGGTATGCCTTCGAGAATGGAGATGTCCATTGGGGAGTGTGAAAAACTCACCTCCGCTGTCTTTTTTGGACTAGATCTTACTGAAGAATTTCCCGTCATATGGCTGAGAATCAAACAGGCAATTAATCGCGGAGCAAAAATAACCTTTATCGGACATTACGCTCCTGAGATCTCCCCTCATCTTGCAAAAACAATATTGCATGCACCAGGAAAAGAATTAGAAATGTTGCGAGAACATCTTCCGCAGATTGATTCCAAGAGTGCTATCTTTGTTGGGCGACAATATCTAGCAACACCGGATCGAAAGTCAATTCTCTCTGAACTGTTAAAATTTCAGCAATCCTCTTCACAAGTTTCATTGAATCTTCTTGAAGGAAGAGGAAATAGCGTGGGTGCACGCTTTGCCGGGATGCATCCTGAGCTTGGGCCGTTTGGTAAACCTGTTGAAAAACCTGGTTTGAGCGTAATCCAATGGCTAGAAACAGCTTCCAAAACAGGATGGGAATTCGTTTATGTTGCCGGAGCAGATATCGCCTCAAAATATCCGAAAAAAATATGGGAAGAAGCCCGTTCGAAGTCGAAATTCATGGTGGTACAAGATCTTTTCATGACCGAAACCGCAATGCAGGCTGATGTTGTTCTACCCGTACTTGGATTTGTTGAAAAGCATGGTAGCTTTATAAACATAGAGGGACGCATTCAAAAGCTCAGACCTGGAAAAAATATTCCTCATGAATTATTCACAGATGGTCAAATATTTGCCAAATTAGGTGAAAAGTTAAATATAGATTTAAAAATAGAATTACCGTTCTCAGAAGCTCTTTTGACGAACAGATTGCCCATAGAAAGACCGAAAAACCTATCACCTGGAAAAACGCCCCAGCATGAAGGATCACTCAAAGCAACATTTGCTCCGGCGCTATTCGATCACGGAGTGAGAATGCAGCATGATCCACATGTCATAGAGCTTGCTAAGGAACCCTACGTAAGACTTAATCCTGCCGATCTCATGAGTAGAGGATTAAAAGATGGAGATGAAGTTTCGATCCATTCTATTACAGCAAAAGTTAAATTTGATCCTAAGGTGGCTGCAGGAACTGCAGTGATCCCTCTTGGATTCCCAGAACTCCAGGTGCAAGAATTAAGTGTCAATTTATTGAACGGTATGAACATAGAGATAAGAAAAAGTAATTAAATATGAATGATTTGTTTGAGATTATCATCAAGTGTGTCGTCCTACTGCTAGTATTGATTACCTGTGCAGCGTATATGACTTTACTGGAACGAGTACTCTTAGCTAGATTTCAGCTAAGAATAGGTCCAAATCGCGCAGGCCCCTTTGGATTGTTGCAGCCACTTGCCGATGTCATTAAGCTTCTTTTCAAAGAAAATTTCCAGCCTGCTGGAGCAGAAACATTCACTTTTTGGCTTGCTCCTGCCATATCCGTATTTTTATCTCTTTTTGTTTTTGTTTTGATTCCCTTTGGAGACCCTGTAGAAATTTGGGGCAAGCAAGTGACTTTAAGAATTGCGGATGTGAATGCCGGGATCGTTTTTCTATTTTCCCTATCCTCTCTAGCAGTTTATGGAGTCGTTTTAGCCGGTTGGTCATCCGACAACCGCTATTCGCTTCTCGGAGGACTGCGGGGAACGGCACAGATGATTAGCTATGAAGTTCCTATGGGCATATCCATATTGACCGTTGTTCTATGTGCAGGGACGCTAAGTCTTCCGGGAATCGTTGAGGCCCAGACCCATCATTGGTATGTTTTGACAAATCCCATTGGATTTATCATCTATTTGATCACGGCATTTGCCGAGACAAACCGATCCCCTTTTGATTTGCCGGAAGCGGAGCAAGAGCTTACAGGTGGATACTTCACGGAATATGGCGGAATGAAATTCGCCTCATTTTTTCTCGCAGAATATATCAATATTCTTGCAGTCGCATCCATCGCCGTCACACTTTTTCTCGGTGGCTGGCACGGTCCGGGAGATATTCCTGTTCTTTGGTTTGCATTAAAAGTATTTGCAATTGTATTTTTATTTATTTGGGTTCGGGCTACGCTACCCCGTTTTCGATATGATCAGTTGATGAGTTTTGGTTGGAAGGTATTGATTCCTATCGCAACCCTTAATTTTTTAGTAACAGCCTATTTTACCTTGGTTTAGAATGAAAAAGAAGTTATCACAAGTTTTTGCAATGTTCTGGGGGATGTTTATCGTTTTCAAACATCTTTTCAGACGTCCTACAACGATTCAATACCCTGAAAAAAAACGAAAATTGCCACTCCGTTCCCGCGGACGCCATTATTTAACCAAATGGAACGACGGTAAGGAGAGATGCGTCGGTTGCGAACTTTGTGCAATCGTATGCCCTTCACAGGCAATTTATGTTAAACCTGCTCAAAACGAGCCTAATGATATGCATTCGCATGGCGAACGCTATGCTTCCGATTTTCAGGTCAATATGCTACGTTGCATCTTTTGCGGGTATTGTGAGGAAGCTTGTCCAACAGGTGCTATCATTTTAGGAAATGAGTATGAATTGTCAGGATATAATCGCGAATCCCTCATATATACGAAGGAAATGTTAACAGAAAAAAATCCCGGAGATTCCGGTCGCGATCCTAATAGGGAGATCTAAGATGTGGTTTGAATGGATTATGGGACTTGTATTGATACTATCTTCTCTGGGAGTTATCTTAACTCCCAATCCGGTACATGCAAGCCTGTCATTTTTAGTCACGCTTCTTTCTCTTGCTATGCTCTATTTGCAGTTATCGGCGCCGTTTATTTCTGCCATGCAGGTTTTGGTATATGCAGGAGCCATTTTGGTCATCTTTATGTTCGTTATCATTTTGTTCCAGGATGCTTATCATGAAATTGAGAAATTTAAACCGCAGAGTTCGGCAACCCTAATTTTCAGTGCTATTGCTATTGCTTCAGTCGTGTTGGTATATCTGGGAAGCAAGCTCGTCGGATTAACATTAAATCATGAAATACTTCCCGAGGGCTATGGGAACGTAGAAACACTTGGGAAGTCTCTCTATATAGATTTCTTTTTTCCGTTCGAGGCGGTTGTTTTATTGTTTTTAATCGCCCTTGTCGGCGCTTTATATACAGGAAGAAAGGTGACTTAAATGGATGTCTTACCAACGATTCTCATTAGTATGGCGATGTTTTTCATTGGCATCATCGGCGTAATCGCCAAGAGAAATGCCCTGATCTTATTTTTGTCCATTGAGCTCATGTTAAACGCTTCTAATCTATTATTCGTCTCGTTCTCCCGAAACTGGGGAAATCAGATTGGTTTAGTATGGGTGTTTTTTGTGCTTGTTGTGGCAGCAGCTGAAGCAGCCGTTGGATTGGCTATTGTGATCGCACTGTTTAGAACAAAACAGTGTGTAGATATTGATCAGTTTAATGATTTGAGGGGATAAAAATGTCTGTTGCAATTTGGATTGGTCTCTTTTCACCGCTGATTGGATTTCTAATCTTACTATTTTCTTCCCATGTCATCAGCCGTCGATTAACAGGAATTATAGCTTGCGCGACTGTTCTACTCTCTTTTCTTAGCTTTGCAGCAATTTTAGATATATATACAATGTCGCCGGCACAGCCTGGGGCCTACACATTATTCTCATGGATTCCCGTACCGGGTATCAATGCTGACTTTTCCCTTGAACTTGATGCCTTATCTATTCTTATGAGCCTTCTTATTTCGGGAATAGGTTTTTTAATCCATGTGTATTCCACAGGATACATGGAACATGAAGAAGACTATGCTCGTTATTTCGCTTGCTTAAACCTTTTTGTATTTTCGATGCTCCTTCTCGTTCTTGCTAAAAACCTTCTCCTTTTATTTGTGGGTTGGGAAGGGGTAGGTTTAGCTTCTTATCTGTTGATCGGATTTTGGTACCATCGTCCTGCAGCTGCTCAGGCAGCCACAAAAGCATTTGTAGTGAACCGTATCGGAGATTTCGGATTCCTTTTAGCTCTTCTGTTAACCTTTCAAATTTTCGGTACAGGGGATATCGTAGAAATCAGTGCTCGAGCGACCAAAGAACTTGCCTTAGGTGGAACTTTAGTCACCGTGTTAACACTACTCTTCTTTTGTGGATCGATTGGTAAATCAGCGCAGATTCCATTGCATGTGTGGCTTCCAGATGCAATGGAAGGTCCGACACCGGTTTCCGCTCTTATCCATGCCGCGACAATGGTGACTGCCGGAGTATACTTAGTTGTCCGCCTTCATCCAATATTCATTCTCGCTCCTGAAACGCTCAACGTCATCGGAACTATAGGTATCGTTACATCTTTATTTGCATCCATCTGCGCTATAGGACAAACCGATTTAAAACGTGTCCTCGCCTATTCAACAGTCAGTCAGCTAGGATTAATGTTCCTTGCCTGCAGCGTCGGCGCCTTCTATGCAGCAATGTTCCATTTAACAACGCATGCTTTTGTTAAAGCTCTTCTCTTCTTGTCGGCCGGTAACGTTGTTCATATGATGAACGGATCGACAAATATGGAAAAAATGGGAGGCTTAAGAAAAAAATTACCTAAAACACATGCTCTCTTTCTCCTTGGTGTTTTAGCTATGTCGGGGATACCTCCGCTCTCAGCATTTTTTAGTAAGGATCTTATTTTAGAACTCGAGCACGTTGCCGGATTCGAAACATTTTTCTATATCGGAGTGATCATTTCAGTCTTAACGGCATTCTACTTAACACGTGCGTACTGTTTGACATTTTTGGGAAATCCGCGCATCGAAGAAAAAATATTAAAAGTTGTCCACGAAGCTCCTGCGATCATGTTAATACCCGTTACCATATTATCATTACTTGCAGCTTTCGGAGGATTCTTAGGATTCCATTGCGATAGCTTGCCTGTGCTTGAAGTATTCTTATCAGAGCTTGGACTAACAGGCGCAGAAAAAGAGTTATCCACAAGTTGTGTTTTCTCTATTGATTTAGTGATAGCCATTTTAGCCGGATTTGTGGGAGTCTTTACTGCGCTTATTTTATACAAGCGCTACTTACCTGCACTCGTAAAGCCGTTGCCTGTTTTGAAAAATGGATTTTATATCGACCAGTTCTACGAGGCAGTTATTGTAAATCCATTGAAGGGACTTGCTAATATAATTGCTGATTTTACAGAACCCAAGATTTTTGATGGAATGATTAGTGCGGCAACGGGTGTGACGCAGGTAGGCGCCAAAACTTTGCAACATTTTCAAAGTGGACAAATCCGCTCCTATGTTGCCTGGATGGTCATTGGAATGGCCCTAATGATTGTCTATTTTATTATTTAAGGAGTATTTATGCCAATTTTAATGTTATTTTTGATTCCGATTCTGAGCTCCCTCATTCCCTTTCTATTTACTAAAAATTCGACGATCCACATGCAGCGCATTTCCTTTTTATTGAGCCTAATTCCTTTTTTCATGTTGATATCAGGGCAAACGGAATGGATTAATTCCCAAATAAATTACCCTTGGTTTCCTGTACTTTCCATCGAATTTCATCTGGGCATTGACGCCTTGTCGCTTATCTTTCTTTATTTAACCGCCATAATTATTCCCATTAGTATTTTAGCGATCGATAGCGAAAAATTGCTTTCCGCAAATGCCTTTTATGGATTCATCTTATTGCTGCAAGGACTGCTGATTGGATTCTTCACCGCCCGAGATCTAGCATTGTTCACCATATTCTGGGAAGCTATGTTATTACCCATTTATTTTATTATCAATTTATGGGGAGGCGAAGACAGAAAGTTTGCTTCACTTAAATTTTTGATATACATGATTGCAGGTTCTTTCTTGATGGTAGCTGCAACCTTAGCCTTGTATTTTGCAACAGCAACAATCACAGGTTCCTATTCATTTAACTTTGATATTATTTCAAAATTTGCAGCCGGTACCCCCCATGCTTCTTTAATTTGCGCCATATTTTTTCTGGCATTCGCTGTGAAAACGCCCTTATTTCCATTTCATGCATGGTTGCCGGATACTTACTATCAAGCGCCCCCAGCCGGTACAATTCTTCTATCCGCCCTCCTTTCAAAGGCAGGTATTTACGGATTCCTTCGTATTGGCTTAGGATTTTTTCCAACTCTCACACAAGAATGGAGTCCTTTATTACTAAGTCTTTCGATTGCCGGGGTTCTTTACGGAGGTCTTGCTGCTTGGCGACAAAACGATTACAAACGTCTTCTTGCCTATTCAAGCTTTTCACACGTCAACTTTATCCTGGCAGGAATTTTTGTTGTGAGCCAAACAGCTAACTCAGGAGCCATTCTGCAGTCATTCAACCACGGGGTGACTATAACCGGCTTATTTTTAGTTGCCGCTTGGTTAGAAGAGAGAATAGGGTCTACTTCAATTGGGAAAGTCGGTGGCCTCGCAAGATTTATGCCGAATTTATGCTGGCTGACACTATTTTTTGTTTTATCTTCAGTAGCCTTGCCCGGAACAAACACTTTCGTCGGGGAAATTATGATTCTCTTGGGCTTATTCCAATACAATGCATGGGCAGCAACCTTCTTAGCGTTGTCAATTATTCTTTCTGCCATTTATATGCTTCGATGGATGCAAAAAGTATACTTTGAAGAACCTAGCCTTTTCCAAGACAGATGGAGAGATATTGGTTGGAAAGATCTAGTCATTTCCCTTCCATTGATTATCCTGGTTTTATGGATTGGCGTCTATCCAGCAACATTGTTAAAAATTATTAATCTAGCGCTTCTGGAGTACCCCTAATGGATATAACATTATTACTTGTCGATTACGCTGCTTTAAGTCCTCTTCTTATATTGCTTGGCGGTGCCCTTCTTTTGCTTATTCTTGAAAGTATCAGCGAGGACGTTGCTAAAAAGTTCGGATCTGCGACAACCTTAATATTGATTGCCGCGGCTTTTTACGCTGCCTATGCCGCACCGGAAAGTCATAGCCCCCTCCTTACTCCTTGGATTCGATTCGATGCTCTTGCTCGATTTTTTAACTTATTGTTCTTAGGAATTGGTTTTGCGACTGCCCTTTTATCTATTCCCTTTTTCAACAGATTTAAAGCAACTCAAGGAGAATATTATTTTCTCTTATTTTCTGCGCTTTTTGGATTGCTCCTCATAGGATCCGCCGCTGATTTTCTAACTATTTTTCTCGGACTAGAAACTCTTTCGATCTCTCTTTATATACTCTGCGGGTATATAAAATATTGGGAGAAATCTCATGAGTCGGCAATGAAATACTTTCTCTTAGGATCCATTTCCGCTGCCTTTTTTCTGTATGGCGTTGCCTTCATCTACGGAGCTATCGGAACCACACGATTGGATATGCTTATGCAGGGATATCATCAGCTGCAAAGTGATCCCGACAAGACTTTATTCTTTACAGGGATTGCTTTATTGACGCTTGGATTGGCTTTTAAAGCTGCTATTGTTCCTTTTCAAGTATGGGCTCCTGACGTATATGATGGAGCACCCAATCCCGTGACGGCCTTTATGGCAGTAGGAACAAAAGCCGGAGCTTTTGCGGCCTTTGTGCGCGTGTTTATGGATGCGATACCTCAGTTCGATCCTCTTTGGAATGAGGGAATAGCGATTTTAGCCTATCCTACGTTGATTTATGCGAATATTGTTGCGATGAGACAAGTGCAATTGAGAAGGTTTTTTGCCTATTCAGGAATATCTCATGCCGGCTTTTTGCTGATACCTTTAGCTGTAGGAACGCCTGAGGCCCTATCGGCGCTCTTGTTTTATCTTGTGGTGTATGCTCTTGGAACATTTGGATCTTTTGCCGTCCTTTCGTATATGGATACCCGCAGCAATGGAGTGATGTTTCATGATTTACATGGACTTTTTCGTAGGTCGCCCTATCTTGCCGCTATATTTTCCGTCTGCTTATTGACATTAGCCGGCATACCGCCGACGGTTGGATTTTTCGCAAAGTTCTTTTTATTTAAGGTGGCTTATCAAGCAGGATATATCGGACTTGTTGTAGTGGGATTGGCTACGACGATTTTTTCGGCCTTTTATTATTTGAGAATTATTGCACTTATGTTATCAAAGGAACCGGCAGAACATGAGGAATATCAGACATCGTGGCCAGCCGCTACAGTAGGTTTTATTTCCTTAGCTGGGATCATAGCCTTCTCGTGTTATCCTGATTTGCTTTTTAATCTTATAAAAAAAACATAGGCAAACATGAATATTCAACTTTTTGATAAGACAAACATTGCAGATCTTCCGTGGCCCAATACCTTACAAGGGCTCAAAGCCAAAAAGTTTTTGACTCCTTTGATGGTCGATGGCGTTAACAAATACATCGACAATATTAACACCGATCTTCGGGCATTATTAATTGATGATGTGGTCCTTCCAATAACTATTAGCGAAGCCAATGAAAGCAGTTCTTTAGCCTGTTCGCCTTATGCCCATTATATTAGTTATTCTGGTGATAAACTCCCAAGGAAAGCCCGTTTTTTCCTAGGTATGGGCATTAAATTATTGGGAACAATCCTCAAGCTTGGAAAGGTGAATAAAGTTGTCATGGTGAATAATTGGCTTATCTCAACCAATCTATATCCCAAGCTGAGCCAGGAACAGGTTGAAATGATAAAAAGTTTCTTAACTCGAACTTTTCCGGATCATACCCTTATATTCCGCTCGATTAATGATTATCAGTTACCGGAACTTTCGAGTACGTTGAAAAAAAAGAAATTTGATTTTATTCCAGGACGCATTGTGTTTTTTACTAAGAGTACCGATGACAAGGCGTTTTCATCTAGAATGTTTAAAAGTGACCTTTCCGTTTTAAAAAACAGTCCTTATGAAATTGTGAACTTGTATGCTGAAGATGCAGAACGCGCTGAGGATCTTTATCACAAACTTAATATTGAAAAGCACTCGAAGATCAATACGCAGTACAATTCTCGGTTTATCGAATTAGCCATTCGAAACAAGTTACTCGTTTTTAAAGGGCTCAAAAAAGAAGGGAAATTGGATGCTGTCATTGGTTATTTTTCTCAAGATAACGTCATGACATCTCCATTTTTTGGTTATGACACCTCTTTGCCGTCTAATGTGGGTCTTTATAGACAACTTTCTACAATATTACTTCAGGAAGCCAAGAAAGCGGGGATGAGTTTGAATCATAGCGCCGGCGCCGGAAGTTACAAAAAACTACGTCGCGCCGAGCCTGCCGTAGAATACAATGCAGTGTACTTCAAACATCTTCCCTTACATCGAAGATTCCCTTGGAAAGTCCTAAAGTTCGGCATGGACACCATCGGCATCAAATTCATGCAAAAACTTTCTTAAGGGACCTAATACCGTGGATCTCTTTCAGCTCCTCGATTACAGTAATCTAGGTATTCATTATAGAATTTCATTTGGCTTTTCAGGCCTAGTTTATTTTGACTTTGCTTTTTTAGAATTTGCCATAGAAATCGGGAATTTTTTCCTTCTCTACCCAAAGTATTCATAGCAATCCAATATTCTTTTGTATTCCCAACATCACCCCAAGTAGAATATCTTAGATGTTTATAAGGATGTTTGTAATTATAGTATTCTGGCTCAGGAAAATCACATTGTGAAATTGCAAAGTGTAAAGAATTCGAATTCCCTAAATGTACAAGTCTAACAATTTTTTCCGATGTCAAATCAAGATTAGCACCTTGCTTTATAGCTAAAACAGCCTCATTTAGGTTATTGATTTTCAATGCTTTATAATATTTCGTGTTGTAGAAATAAATACATATACCAAGAGTAAAAATAATTTTAGCTACGTAGATGATTTTTTCAATTTTCGTTCGTTCGATCTTTTCAAATGCCAGACCTTTTGGGTCGACAATACCAAGATATGTTTGAATTTTATTAACAACACCGTCTGGTAAAGCAAAATTGCTTGATTCTAATAATATTTGTAGTCTACAGTCCATATTATGAATAACTAGTTTTTAAATTAATAATACTACAAATTGTGTTTTATGAAAATTAAAAATGATTTTTTTATAGTAATTTAACAGTCTTCGGTTGCCGCGCTCCCTACGGCAGGAGGTCTCGCTTCGCTCAATGTCATCAACTTAAAAAATAGTTTATTATTTCATGAGGGCTGAAAGCCGGCCTTTTGATAGCCCAGGCAGAGCAAAGCGAAGGCCTGGGTTGACGTCGATAAAAAAAGTCAGAGCCCTGGAAGGGGCGACTCATTTCGGTGAAATTATCTTAACCCGGATTTACCGGCAATCCAGCCGGTGGTCCAGGCGTTTTGGAAGTTGAATCCTCCTGTGACAGCGTCAATATCAATCACTTCTCCGGCAAAATAAAGACCAGGGCATAGGCGACTTTCCATAGTCTTGAAATCAATTTCTGAGCGAGTTACCCCACCACAAGTCACAAATTCTTCCTTGTGCGTCGTCTTCCCATGCATCTTATAGATGTCCGTCTTTAGTTTCTCGCAGAACTTGAAATAGTCCTTTTTACTGATATCCAGGATTTTTTTGTCTTCAGGAATTCCTTGTAATTCCACAAACTTCTTCCATAGATTTTTGGGAAGGCCAAATAGATTATTCTTCGAAAATTGCTGCTGCGGTTGTGTTTTCTTTAAAGATTCAAAAGCATTAAGAATTTCTTCTCTAGAAACATTCGAAATCCAATCAATGCAAATTTCCGTTTGATAATTCTTTTCATGAAGAAATTCCGCTCCCCAAGCTGAGAGTTTAAGCGCTGCAGGCCCGCTAAATCCCCAATGGGTGATCAGCAATGGCCCTTTTTGTTTAAGGTTGGCTCCAACAATGCTTACCGTGGCATTTTGTACGGCAATCCCCGATAAATCGATGAGTGAAAAGTTCGGAATATTAAAAGTAAATAACGATGGTATCGGCTTCTGAATTGTGTGTCCAAATGCTTTTGCTAAATCATGTCCATGAGCTCCGCTTCCGGTTGCAAGGATTACTGCATCGCAAGGGAAAGTTTCGCCCTTGTCTAATTTAATGAGAAATTGGTCACCCTCTTTCGTGATGGTCTCGATGAATTGTCTGGTCTGAATTTCAACGCCGAGCTTTTTGCATTCAGAAAGGAGGCAGTTTATAATCGATTCTGAGTTATCAGTGATAGGAAACATCCTGCCATCGGCTTCTGTTTTTAATGTCACCCCTCTTGATTCGAACCATTCAACGGTGTCTTTGGGTTGAAAACGTGTAAACGGACCGATGAGTTCTTTGCTTCCGCGTGGGTAGTTTTGCGCTAGGACTCGAGGATCAAAGCAGGCATGAGTGACATTGCATCTTCCGCCACCGGAGATGCGTACTTTGACAAGCAAATTCGCGGTTCTTTCCCAAATGCTGACCATAGCTTCGGGATCGGCTTCTTTAGCGGCTAAAGCGGCAAAAAATCCCGCAGCTCCGCCACCAATAATATAGACTTTGCGTTGTTTATTCATGCAAAGATTATAAACTAATAAAAAGTATTTTTCTAGTAGGAATTTTGGAGCGACTCACTATTCCGAGCCGCTCCGGAATGGTTTATTCGGCTTTTAAAATTTCAACATTTCCGTCAGTGAAATGATAGTAGGCTCCGATGATATCTAACTTGCCTTCCTTGATAAGCCCGGCATAAGCATCAGATTTTCTTAGAAGATCGACTTGATATCTTACATTCTTTTTGACAGCTTCCTCAAGGGAATTCCCTTTTATTCCCTTTATCGCTGTTTCAACTAACTTCCCCACTGCCGGTACATCATCGGCTTGATGATTCAACACGGCATCCACAGCACCGCATCTTTCATGTCCAAGGACAACCACCAAACAGGAACCGTTGTGGTAAACAGAGTATTTAATGCTGTCCATCTCTGTGGCGCCAACCACATTCCCTGCGACGCGAACGACGAATAGATCGCCAAGACCTTGGTCAAAAATGATTTCGGGAGGAATCCTAGAGTCGGAACAGCCCAAAATAACTGCAAAGGGTTTCTGTTTAGCTGCAAGAGACAAACGGCGATCGGTGGTGCGATCGGGACATATCGATTTATCGCTCATGAATCGTTCATTGCCTTCCTTGAGTTTGTCAAATGCTTCTTTTGGAGATTTGATTTGCTCCAAGGAGTAGATTGGTTGACTAGCCACTAGAAATAGCAAAATAATACTGGCACGCATTGAAAAAGTACCCATAAAAGCGATTTAAATTCCAAATTTGCGCCTCATTTGGGAGATTGTGGAAACATTGGCAAGCAATCGAAGTTATCAAAATGAGCAGGAGTTGAGGTTGGGGCAGTTGAGGTCGTTTTCTGAAAAGTGCCGCAGTGCTACAGTGCCGCAATAATGCTGGCCAACAGAGCCGTTTTTCCAAAAAAATTAAAATTAATTATTATTTTATTCCTCCTCCAAAAATTTAGATGCCTTCCGGGCTGCCCCGCCAGGCCCTCTTGACGTTTAAGGGTTAATGGCCAAGGAGATTACCTATTCTTTAATTAATCTGAAGCTCTTAACCCCTAAATGCCTAGAGCCCTCTCCAAATTTGGCAGTTTTGCAAAGATGCATTATAAAATGCAACCTAGAGGGATATTTTGAACTTGATATATGAATAAAAGTTGTACATTATGAATTTTAGATTCTATCCATACGGTTAGATCTATGATTGCTATTACCAATAATTTTGTATAAAATTTGAAACATGAAATTCAAAATTATTTTGTAATTCAATTACGAATAAGATATTGACAATCTACGGATGAAATTTTTTGTGATTGGTTGAAATGTAATACTCTAAGTGTAGTGATTTTTGGAGATTTTTTGGTTGCTTAATTTTATGAGTTGACTTTTTTTAGAGCACTTTTACATTGAAATCTTCAAAATTTTGGGTGAATCACTACAACATGAAATGAGGCATAAAAATTTCACAAATCATCCCCTTTCTAATCGGATCACATATGCATGAAGCTAACTTCCCATAGAATCTACAGTAAAAATTCCACACTGCAAAAAGTGCATGACGGATGAGAAATTATGGATGAAATCTGTACATCGTCCAAAAAATGGACGCTCAGGCAGTTAGGGGTTAATTCAAGAGGGCATTACACAAGCATAGATAGTGCCACTGCATAATATCCAAGAATTAACAAGCATGAATAGAATCAACACTAAGTAACCAGGCAGAGAGTAGGTTGACAAATGATTGGATTTGACACCTGCTCATTGTGAAATTTTTGTGTTTGGACATTGGAGCTCAAGGTTTCTATTGTGAGAAGCATCATTGCAGCTCCAATACCAGTCAACGGTGATCGTCTCCATTGCTGCAGAATGCAGATACCAAGTTCTGACCCGGTTGACCCAGAACCTTCATGGTAAACAGAGCTAAAACCCTAATTTGTCAGACTGACAGCTGAATACTTACGTTACAATCAATTCACTCTGAGGCAATCTGCATTGACTGTCTCTCTGCTTAAGTTAGTTAAGCCAGAGGTAGCTGAGTAAGCTAGCAGCCTAGCACATAGAGCTCGTAACATGACACCCCTGACAGCAAAGTACTAACAGGTACAGTCTACCTGCAGAAGCTGAGTTTCCGACCCTCAAGGGTTTCCATCTTTCACTGTCTTTCATGAGGATCATCAATGCATCATTAGGAATATCTCTGAAATAGCCCAAAGTAAAAAGTTTTTTACTTGGCTTGTTGACAATTGCTGAGGTCTCTCTTGGCAAGCTTCTAGACTGAGGCTAAGGGGTACAGTTGCCGTCAGTTTAAGCATTTCAACCTACATGGAGCGCTGATTTACAATGATAAAAAATTGCAGCACATAAAACTTTGGGTTTAATAACTAGAGCTCATTTTGAATTTTAATTAATTTTTTCACAAGTGTATGATTTGTTATCCAATCAGATTGCTAACTTGGTATTCATAATTAATGCTTGTGATAACTAGATTGGGAACTCCTGAAGTTGAAACAGGTGCTTTTATAGGTGACCACAATTGGTACCTAACAGTTTCTGGTGCTTCTACCTTAGATGTGGCTCTTCTCAACTGCCACCTGTTCGAAAAATGAAAAATTCAGAAAAATCCCTGCTTCTCATGCAGGGTATGGCTTCCCGTCTAGTGTCAAGTGGTTTAGGGTTTAGGGTCTAGGTTTAGGGTCTGGTTTTGGGGTTTAGGGTCTGGATGAGGTTTGAGATTGTATTCTATCGTCTGCTATGAAGCATGAAGTATTGCAGACCTGTTTCGTATGTGCCCACCAACGCAGCAGCGGCCAAGCCATGTTGAAATACCCGGATCTTTAAACCCCTCCAAAGCAGAGGCTGGTCAAAGGAAGTATTCCTACTGTTCTTTAAGCCAGCTGCCAGGCTTCACCCATTTGAGCAGTTTCCTTTCCATAGCAATATGCTGAAATTCAACAACCAAGGGTTACGATGCTGCTTGTTTACATGGTCTCAAGGTCTCGACACTAAATGGAAATGAACGATCTCATATCTCTCTATCAATGCAAAACTTAGAACTCTAATGTAGACCTTCGTAGATCAAACCAACCCTGCCATTTAAGGCAGTTTCTAACGTAAACCCTGACAATTGTAACGCGGATTTAGTGTGGGTTGGGCTTTAACTTGGCCTTGGAAAAATAGAATCTGAAAACCAAACTGAGTTTACCTTGGGGATGACAGTAGCTTGACTTTCTTAGTCTTCGCTGTGTACCTAATGCATGGGGAGTACTAGCTGCTGCACCAGCAGCAGCAAATGCCAGCACTCACACTCAGCTGCCATGGCTTCAGTGGAGGAATATCCCCTCCAAGGAACTGTTAATCCACAATATAATGAAGTGGTAAGTGCCCAGTCTCTTCTTTGAGTAAAAATTGAAAAATGAATCGCAACCCCTGCCGTGATTTAACTATCTACACTATGACAGCATCAATTCACCCCTTGCACTATCATCACATCCAAATTTGGTGTCACAAGCTATCGTCTCCACACCCTTGAACCGCTATGTGTCCCTCTATATAGTGGGTGAACCAATCACAATCACTATACATGGGTAATCATTATTGTCCATCAATCTAGGATACCGAGCCCTTCCTTGAATTAGCTATAGAGGGACTATAGAGGCATCACTATATGTTGCTCATATTCCGTGGCTCTCTCACCTGCCCTGCAAAAACAACATTAAATACAAGCATATTTCATCCAGTTTCCAGAGTCAAGGGCTCATGCAGGCGTAGGGTGCGCATGCTCAAAGTTGCAATCAAAGGAGGAAAAGAGTAACAAAGGAGCTTACCTGGGTTTAATCTCCTCTCAGATAATCAACGACTTTCCATTCGCAGCATTATCTCATAAAGATACTGCCAACTCCCAAGAAAACTCCAGCATATGAAGCATCCCGAAAAATACCAGGTCGCAGGCCTCGCCAAAGCACACTCCGTCCCTCCACATCAGTCAAACGTTTCAGACCTGCTACGTCTTTAATAAGAGGAGGCTGTCCCGTTCCGTTTTCCAACCAAGCGTATGTTTTAATGGAAGGCACCATCCGTGGATGTGTATGTGGCAAACGAATAAGGCTCTGCTCAATTTCATTCCAAAGGGGCTTACTGGATACTACTCCTGTTGCAGGAACTTGAACTGCAGCAACCTGGCCACGCAACTTGAGAATGTCGAAGGTGTAGCCACAAAAGCCTCCACTGCGCCAGCACAAATTCCAGCCCTAAATGCCTCCGAGACGGTGACTTCTCTCAAGCTCGCCCATCTGCAGCACAAATGTCATCATTGTCACATTATGAATCCATGGGCTTTCAAAGCATCTTTACACTGGATTTTCAGACTCGAGTTTTAAGCAATACGTCCTGAACCGATGCTTACAGA
>CAWGIG010000002.1:0-309211 GCA_963822595.1 Waddliaceae bacterium
ATTCTGAGCCTATTTTAGGAATGGCAGCCATTACTCATCTTTATTTTGAAAGCATTCATCCCTTTGAAGATGGAAATGGAAGAATCGGACGTGTTCTGGTAGAAAAAATTCTTTCTCAGGGGATAGGAAAACCCGCCTTAATTGCTGTTTCTAAGTTTATTGAAAAACGCAAAAAAGAATATTATGCCGAATTAGGAAAATGCAATAAGACATTGGCAGTACAGGATTGGGTCGATTTTTTTGGAGACGTGATCTTGCAAGCCCAACAAGATTCTATTCTACTTCTTGACTTTTTAATTAAAAAATCAAAAATTCTTACAGAACTTTCAGGGAAACTAAATCCACGACAAGAGAAAGTTTTGCTTCGAATGTTTGCCGAGGTGTTCGAAGGTTTTGCCGGAGGATTAAGCGCTGAGAAATACATCACAATAACAAAGTCATCGCGAGCTACAGCGACTCGGGATTTAGTTGATTTAGTACAAATGGGTGCCCTGAAAAAGTACAGGAGAACTCAAGCATACCCGCTATTGGATAAACATATAAACGGAAGTGTTAAATGAGGGTGTCCCAAAGGGATATTTGGTTAGATGATCTTCAGATAAGTGCAATATCATCTGAAGTACTTCAGAGGACAGATCTCAAACGATTGAGTTGTTATAAAAATAATCTGGATCATATTCCTGAAGCGCTTTTCGAACGAAAAATCTCGAGAGACTTAATCTTAGCGCTAATCTTATTTCTCATCTACCCGAAACGATTGAGAAACTGCTAATGCTGGAAGTGTTGGATCTTAATCATAACAAAATAACAAAACTCCCAACATCTATTGGCAGTCTAAAAAACTTGCAGTTTTTGTATGTCGGTGGAAATAAACTAGATTCATTGCCTGAATCCTTTCAAAATTTGAAGCTGTTACGTTATTTAAACATTACGTACAACCAGTTTAAGGAGCTACCTGCATGCCTTAGTGGTCTTGAAGGCCTAATCGAATTGAGGATCTATAATAATCAGATAACTGAATTACCACACTTCATCGGAAAACTTCGGGAATTAAAGGAAATTCATGCCATGAAAAATAAGATTAACACTCTATCTGAAAACATAGGATCTTTGCAAAATCTGAGAAAATTGATCCTTGAGGATAATCAGCTTGAAACACTTCCTGAGATTATGGGTGAGCTTAGCCGTTTAACCGATCTTGATCTAAGAACGAATAAAATTACCTTTTTACCTGCATCTATAGGAAGTATAAAAACTCTGCGGTTTTTAGATTTGCGCGATAACAGACTTACAACACTTCCTAGGACTATTTTAGACCTTGTTCATCTTGAAAAATTGGATGTTCGCTTAAATAAAAATCTGGTAATCCCCAAATGGTTTCACGAGCTTCAAGAACGAGGCTGTACTGTTTACTTCTAAGCACCTCAAATCTATTTTTCTTGAAACGCGCGATACTCGTTTGTTTCCTTTGAACCGTATATACAACACGTAAATATAATCCTGTTTGTATCCGATTTAGGAACGATAGGAGTTACTCGGTGACGAGAATCTCTGTTATAAAAGGTCACCGCACCACTATGTCGATACGGAATTAATGTTGACGTTCCATCTTGCGAAGGTCCATCTCCTCTTTTTCTCTCCATTTCTTTGTAATTCCAGATCGCCACCTTCCCAATCATCCGGATCAGCCAGCATAAAAATTGTGGAATAATCCGCGAAACAGGAACAAGGATTATTGAAATTATCGTAATAACCTCCATCGCGATGCCATTCAAGCTCCGGCACCTTTTTTCCTTTATGAAGGGGAACTCTGATAAGTTCAAAAGCTACCCAAGAACTCTTTTCAGGAAGATCTGCTCCAATTTTATGCGATTGCAGTCCAGCAATGTGAAACAAATTTATTACAGCTTTTTGTACCGACTTGCTTAAAGAACCCCAGGATTTAGCTTTATTTCCGGGAAGAAGATCCACAATTTTGGAATCGAATTCCGGCTGTAAATTTTTATCCCATTTGATGTATCCATTAAAACAAAAGCATTTTGATTCAGCCACTGCATGGCCTGCGTTCATTTGAATAGGTTTACTTATAGCTTCTTTTACTAATACGGATAGACTTTCTGCATCTAAAGCATTTTCTAGATGCTGATAGAGTGGATTTGATCTTAAAGAACGGGATCCCGTAGTTCTCGAACGTTTTGTTTCGGGCTCTTTAGCAGAATTATCAACAACTTTTGAAGAATATAAAGATATCATCTACATCTCCTTTTTGGAAATCAACATATAGTCCAAATCAATTATATTATTCAAACGAATTCGAGATCCTATTGAAAGTGGTCAAAATTTTTATAGTTTATTTGTACCACTTCTCCGTTTTTGTGATAGCTGAGTTTTTCTTTAGGATCGTTAGAGATGCGTCCAATATTATAAATAGGTATTTCAAATGTATTTTGAAAAGAATCCTGAATCGATCAAAAGCTATCTTCTGAAACAGTAAAAAGCAGGCAGTAGTCTTCGCCACCTGTTAAAGCAATTCGAGCGGATCCCATTGTTTTCTAAGCTGACTCGGTTAAATAGGCGGAGATGGTAATCTTGAAATATCCATGATAGCTCCATTTTAGAACTTTTAATGATTCGTTTTAAATCGCAGTCTAATCCATCTGAAATGTCCATCATGGCATGAACGACGCTTTGGGTAGCTAACCACATTCCCTGTTTAGGATGGGGTTCGGGATGATAGTGCGCGTGAATTAAATACTCAATATCCTCTGTTTTTGGGATATTTTCTCGAATTGCTTTTAATCCACCACCGGAATCTCCCAAAAAACCACTCACACATATCAGATCGCCGGGTTTAGCTTGTATCTATATTTTATTCTTTGATAATACTGCACTTCCAATTATAGTCATATTGAGAAAAATATCTCTTTTCGATCCTACGGTATCTCCTCCTAAAAGAAGAAGGTCCCATTTCTCACAAGCCTCCTTAACACCTTGAATTAATTCACATACCCATGCGCGATCGATTGTTTTTGGAAGAGAGATCGTTAAGAAAGCATATTTTGGTTCACCACCCATCGCAGCGATATCACTTACATTAACTGCTACAGTTTTATACCCTAGGTCTTTTGGTGGGATTTTATCCTTTATGAAATGAACTCCTTCAACCATAGCATCTGTAGTCGCAATCCAGGCTTTCCCATCATCACCGGGAATAACTGCACAATCATCTCCAATTCCTAATATAGAGCCTTTAATGGGAAAGCTTTCTTTCAAATATTCAATAAACTTTTCTTCACCCCAATCTTTAAAATCCATTTTTTTATCCTTTTTGTAATTCGGATAGCCAGATCCTTTCGACGTTTGATTAATCAACGTCATCAATTGCTATAACAGGTGTAGGTGATAAAGTACAAACTTGTCTTAAACAAGCAATCATTTTAATTAATTTTTTGAATGATTTGTGTACATGATTCTTGTATGTTTGATAAATATTTCAGTGTTTTAAGAACTTGTATTACCTGATCAATCGCTAAATCAGCGGAATTTTCGGAAAGACTTCTCTTAATATTGAAAGCTAACCAATTCAGCCAATTTCCAAATATTCCATAAAAAGCTTGGGAAGTAGTGTCGGAAAGTTGCGCACCCGCAGCAATATATTCGGTTATCATGCTCTCAAATATATCAAAATTTAGATTACACGA
Organism: Waddliaceae bacterium; assembly: GCA_963822595.1. Lineage (GTDB taxonomy): Bacteria > Chlamydiota > Chlamydiia > Chlamydiales > Waddliaceae > CAVRUH01. The sequence goes on from CAWGIG010000002.1 coordinate 3,702, forward strand.
AGTTATTCCACCCCAATCTAATGCAGCATTAATAATTTCCATTGATGGATTAAGCAGCCTTGCCGATTCCCAGTCAATTAAGATAGGATTACCTTCAATATCCCATAAAACATTCTTCTGATCCAAATCGCCGTGGCTAACGACAAGCGCAGCATTTAAACATTGGATGGATTTTTTGAACTTGTCATTCCAGCGAATGATATCATCAAGCATTTCTTGCAAATCATCCGCAAAGGGGAGTCGTTCAAGTGCAGAACGGCTTGCTAATTCTCGAAATTCATCATTCGTGTGATATGGCCATATAGGTTCCTTGAAACCATGGAATATTAGTTTTTGCTTATGGATACTCGCTAATATAGCCGCTATTTTACGAGCTTGAGTGATGCTAATGCTCACCAAAGGTGCTCCATGAAACCATGGATAAACGATGAATGTCATATTCGAGACGTTAATCAACGAACAATCGTTATAAACAATGCTTTCTGATACGGGAATACCATTTTGTGCAAACAAACGGGCCACTTGTTCTGTTTTTTCATAGGTTTGAACAACTTCTTCGTTACTGATAATGGAAGGATTCAACTCTTTAACAGCATACTCACCAGCATCAGTTCGAACATGCCACATCCGATGCAGGTAACCGCCGCTCACTTTCTCTGGAATATTTGATATCTTATCTAATTTAAGCAAGTAGCAGAGAGTTTTTATATTGGAGAAACTATCTCCTGTTGGTTTGTCTAAATAGTTCATAGTAAATATTATATACATAAAATAGATTATTTGAAAGAAATTCTTCTAAAATTATTTTAATTATGATATAATTGTAAGGTATTTCAATATAAGGATTTATATGCAAATAAATAGAATAAATTGGATAGATATTACCCATTCTTAGGAGACGACGCCTAGGTCGGTGAAACCAAAATTACACTTATCAGCGGAAGGTGGCTTCAAGGCCGCCTTACAGTGGCCAATACAAATAGGAAAATTGGCAGAGGTTCGGATTTAAGGATGAAAGGATGCCTTAATGAAGCAGGAGCTGAAAGTAACCGCTAACTCTAAAGGAACAGCGGTGAATGAGTCCCTAGTTTGGAAAAGCCCGATGGCTGTTTTTACAGTAAGAATCAAACGGAATCCTACTTTCTTGATGTTTTGTTCAAAACAAATTCAAGGAGGTATGGAATGGGTAAAAAAGAAGAAAATACGCATTTTATTTGTGTTGTTTGCCAACACCATGTTAAAGCTTTGCTGCATGGTAGCTATCGCAATCACTGTCCCTTTTGTCTATCATCATTGCATGTCGATGATGCGATGCCTGGAGACAGAAATAGCTCTTGTCTGGGTGTTATGAAGGCGATCGGACTAAAGTATCATGCGAAGAAGGGTTGGCAGATCGTGCATAACTGCATGAAATGCGGCACGGAAAAATTAAATAAAATCGCTGAGGGTGATGATCAATCGGATGATTGGTCTCAAGTCATTCGTTTAAGTCAGGAAGGCAAATGATTGCAAAAAAACTTTCATCGACTAGCGATTTTTATAGGTATATGAATTTGGATTAGCTCGCATCTGCGAGCTTTTCCGTTTAAACATTGGCTATAATTCCAATTTTCAACGGAGAGCAATCCAGGTTCTTTTCGTGCCCAAACCGGGAAATAACTAATAAGCATTAGGCAACCAATTTTCAAAGCAGAGACGGGTTTCCTAAATAACTAGTAGGCCTTAGGCAACCAATTTAACGTACAGACGAGCATTTTAACGATAGAACGATATAACGATATGAACGATAAGAAAAAAAAGTTAAAAGAAAAGAAAACCTCTTTTTTTCTTTTATCGTTTTATCGTTAAAATGCTCGTCTGTGCGTTAAATTGGTTGTCTAAGGCCTATTAGTTATATCCCGGTCAGGGGACGATAAGAACCTGGATTGCTCTGTGTTGAAAATTGGTTACCTTACGTCTATTAGCTGCAATTTATATTTCAAGATAACATCCAAGGTAAAAGTCTAAAAAAACAGGTGATTAATAGGATATTTGTTGACATAACCTTCGTTTATGTGATATAATGATGACATTAATATACGAAAAGAAGGTAAATTATGTTAGACACATTGGATTACAAGGTTATAGAATTGCTTTCGTTGAATGGTCGAATGACTTGGGCGGAACTGGCAAGTGCATTAGGTCTGTCTGCCCCCTCGACCGCGGAGCGCGTCAAACGTTTAGAGGAAAAAGGCGTAATAACAGGTTACTCCCTAAGACTGAATTATCCATTGCTTGGATATGCTGTTACTGCTTTTGTTGCAGTGACTCTCGCTCATCCAAAGTACATTGCTGGCTTTACGGAAGCTGTTGATGATCTGAGCGAAATTGAAGAATGCCATCACGTTGCAGGGGACGATGACTATTTATTGAAAGTGCGCTGCAAAACAACAAAACATCTTGATGATTTTTTAAATACGAAGTTGAAGTTAATCAAAGGGATCTCCCGTACACGCACAACAATTGCGTTGTCGTCTACTAAGGAGTTACCATTAAATATAATTAATAAGGAGTAGTTATGTTGCCCAATTTATTAATAAAAGGGTGTCTTATCGGGTTTTCTATTGCAATGCCTGTAGGTCCGATTGGATTATTGTGTATTAAAAATTCACTTACACGAGGAATGATCTATGGACTTATGGCTGGATTGGGTGCTGCATGTGCTGATACGTTATTTGGGGCCCTCGGTGGTTTTGGAATGTCTGCAGTTGGTATTTTTCTAGCTAAGCATCATTTAATTTTGGAATTATTGGGAGGTGTTTTTATGTGTTATCTAGGTGCTTCGACTTTTTTTGAAAAGATTGTTGAATCATCTGAAAATACTATTGAAGGCAGTTATTGGAGTACATTTTTTTCGACGTTCTTATTAACTCTGACAAATCCTATGACAGTATTAAGCTTTGCAGGCGTCTATGCAGGATTAGGGGTGGGAGCACTTTCAGATAATTTATCTACTCCCTTGATCATCACATTGGGTGTGTTTATCGGATCTGCCATTTGGTGGTTGATGTTAAGTACCGTGAGTTCCTGTTTTCGAGAAAAGATGAATAAGAGCGCTAGAATTTGGCTCAACAGAATTTCGGGTTCTATCATTTTTACATTCGGTCTGTTTGCGCTTTCCGCTGCACTGACTCATTACTGACTACCAAAATATTTTCTTTGCAATGAAACTGACAGCGATAACTCCCGCTACGAAAATAGCAATAGTTCGGTATCTATCAGTTGCTTGCGCATTTTTAATATAATTGCTCCGTTCGCGACAATCATATTTATCTATAACCATCCTGATCGGTGTTGCTAAAGGTAAATATAATTTTGCTAAGTCCGTGTAAGATTGAGTATTCTTCATGATGTCGCTCACATTGGGAACAACATTAATGTAATTTTTTATATTAACTATTTTTTTGAATTTCTTTGGAAGCGGGGAGTCGTCTCTTGAAAAGATGCAGGTGTCTGTAATAGAGATTTCGTGGTTTTTAGGAGCACCACGTTTAATTGTAATTAATAACTGAGTGTCTATACCTTGTAAATAACATTTAAACACCCCTGTTTGATCTTTTTCTAATTTTTGCATGAATCTATCAAGTCTTTCACTAACCTTTTCTTCGGTAATGCAGATATGTAGGTCGAGAAATTCTTTAAAATTTTGTTTTGGGGAATGTAAGTTTGCTCCATAAAGATTAGGAAGCAACTGTTTCCAAAAAATATCACTAGATACAAAGGTTTTCCAATTTTTACTCACCCTGCAGCAGTTTCCTAAATCTTTAATGCCAAGATAAGAAAATATCATGACATCCACCCCATTCGGAATAGAATCAAAATTTAACATACTGGTATCTTCTCCGTTAAATGAACGAACCTATCATTTCAAGATTTATTATGCAACCTTGGGAGTTCTGGCGTTACCGGAATAAAAATATTGATCATTAAATAAGGATCAGCATAGATTTATTGTCTGATTAAACAAGGAGGGGTTGGTATATGAATAGAATATCGTCTTCATTCACATCTGCATGCAGATATGGCTCAAGTTTCATACAGCGTCCCAATAGGATGACGCTCATAGTTCGAAGAACGATTTTTACTGCCATTGATAATAATTATGATATGAAACGGATAAAAGAGGTTGTGAAAGACCCTGAATCTTTCGAACAAATCAAATGCGACAAAACCACGGTAATGCACTATCTTGCAGGCGCTGATCCCTATAGCGGAATGCCTACTCCCTTAAGACCGGCACCCCCTCATAAATTTGTTAAGCATGTTCTTAAACACGCTCCGGAAGAACTCCTTAATAAAAAAAATTATTATGGAAGAACACCTCTTGTTGTTGCAGCGACAGCAGGTTACTATAAATTAGTTCGTTCATTAATCGCACGTGGAGCTAAAGCAGGTGAGATAAATCCTATTATAGCGTCATTGCTTTCTAAAGTTTATTTTGATCCTTCTTTTAGGATACCTGCAATTCTCTTGAAAGCAGGGTATTCCATCAGCAAACCTAGCGAAAAACCTCTGACAGCCATCATCCACGATGTATCTGATAGTTTAGATCTAAGTGAACGTTCCATGAATCCTCTTTATAATGATGTATCCCGCATGATGGAATTGCATTTTAACAATCTTCCCGCAAAGGTTCGTTGGCTTTTAGAAAACGGAGCCAAAGAGGAAAATGAAAACGCCCTTGTAATTAAAAAATGTCTTTTTATCATGGCGAGTAGTCAATTAAAAGATCAAATTCTACGTCCTGTTTTGTCGGTTTTATGTGAATATAGTCATCCGGATCTGTTATGCGAAGAAAATGAGTCACTTTTGATTAAACTGGTTTATCAGCATTGTGAAGAGGCCCTTCAACATCTTCTAAAGCATCAAAGTTTAAATAGCGAGAAATTGTATAATGTTGCTCGGCTACATATGAATACAAGTCTCATGAGTCTATTAGATCCTAAGAAAGATCCGTTGGAGGTACTTTCTAAGACAGAACCTTCATTTTATGGAAATACTCTGCATCAATTGCCACTCGCGTTTAATAGAGGCCATTATAAACGAGAATTCCCATTTGAATTTAAAACGCGTTTGGCCTCGCTTACAAAATTAGCTTCTCCGAACCCTTTTGAAAAAAAAATAATCGAACTCTACCTTCCTACTGAAGAAGGAACGCCTATGGCTAGGGCGTTGTTGTATGGTAACATTGGAGAAATTCGCAATCTTATCAATCGAGGATGGAATGTTTTTATTGAAGAAGATTTTATTTACCAATCCATTCAGGAGGGAACTAGAAGTTATGGTGTGGAGGATGTTCTTTCCAGAATGTTATCGCATAAGGAATGGAGAGCTTTATGGTTGAACCAGCTTATTTCTGAATTCAATAAGGAAAGTCATACTGGAGTGACATTGTCAAATGAATTTGATCGCGCCCTTGTTGAAATCCTTAATAAAAGATTATCTGCAGATTACGTGTTATCACTATTTGACAACGGATTAAATCCTGAAACCTACAAAGGATCCTATTCTCTTGGTAGAAAAATATCTGATTTTTATTATTCGTCTTTTGATGATGACCGCGGTTTCCATGCGTATGGAGGATATAAAGAGTTACTTATTCTTTATAAGGAGGCCCGTTGTAGAGGATGGTTATAATTTACACAGCAATTTTTTTTACATCGGAAAAATATTGGAAATAATTTCGCGAAAGAATATGCTGGCCCAGGCAGTAGCCAAAACAATGTTATTAATTATAAAGGAGCTCGTCTATGAACCTTGATCTAAATGTAAATTCTGTACACTTTCGTGATGTAAGGCCTCAACCTGCAGTTAGTGCAAAAACAGTAACTCAAAATTCTCAGGAACTTTCGAAATCAATAAGCTTATTTTGCTACGATTGGTTTCGCATCGCCTATAAAACAAAAAGCGCAGAAGAAAACATCTGCATTTCGCCGGCTTCAGCAGTATTTGCCCTTTTAATGGCTTATGTTGGTGCCTCAGGAAAAACAAAGGACGAGATGGCGAAAGCTCTCCACCTAACATCCAATATCGATAATCTTGCTAAAATGTTATTTCCTCTATCACAATCTCTAACACATGATGATACACTTAAAATTGCAAATACTCTGTTTGTAATGAGTGGCTTCGATCTGACACCTCAATATGCCCAGCGTTCACAAGAAATGTTCCAAGCAACGCCAAATTTTGTTGATTTTAACGAATCGGGAAAGTCTGCATCGACTATTAATAAATGGGTCGAAGACCAAACTAACAGCCGTATCAAAGATTTGGTAAAACCAAGTATGTTAAATGGAGATACACGTGCAGTACTCGTGAATGCTATCTATATGTTAGCTACATGGAAGTTTGAGTTTAAAAAAGACCAAACGGAAGAAAATACTCCATTCTTCGTCAATAAAGGAATAAAAGTTTTAGTGCCGATGATGAAGCAAACGGCTGATTTTGAAGTAGGTAAAAACGATCAGTGTCAATTTATCGTTCTCCCCTATGAAGAAAAAAAAGAAGATACTCGCCGTCTGGAAATGATGATTTTTCTCCCTAAAAAATCTGTAGATCTTGATAAGTTTTTACCAAGTCTAAATCACGATTACGTTGAAAGTTGCCGTAATTCCGTCCGTCCACGAGAAGTCGATCTAAGTCTGCCTCGTTTCGAGCTCAATGACGAACAGAATCTTAATAGTGCTTTAATGAACCTAGGTATGCAAAAGGCATTCGGAAAAGGTGCTGAATTCGATATTGTAAATGATAGCATCTATATTTCAGACGTTGTTCAGAAAACCTTTATGAAAGTGGATGAAAAAGGAACAGAAGCTGCAGCAGCTACAGCAGTACTTATGATGACCGAATGTGCAGGCCCAGAACCTATTAAATTTGAAGTAAATCGCCCCTTTGTTTCTCTTGTAAGAGATGCGGAAACCGGGACAGTACTTTTTATCTCGGGAGTAAAAAAGCCCGGGTCGTCTGAATCACCTTCTGAAGCAAATCAAGAAAAACCAACCCTTTTTGATAAACTCAAAGGCGTGCTTACTAAGAAATAATTAATACCCCTACACAGAGCTTGCGCTGAAAGGCGCAAGCTCAATGCTGTCAATTTAAGATTTAAACCACAGAGCAATACAGATCCTTGTGGTCCTCTTACCGGGAAATAACTAATAGATGTCAGGCAACCAATTTTCAACGCAGAGACGGGGAGGTTCGCAGAGGCGCAGAGGAAAAAAAAGAGAAAAACAATCATTTTCTTTCTCCGCGTCTCTGCGAACCTCCCCGTCTCTGCGTTGAAAATTGGTTGCCTAACATCTATTAGTAACTCTGATAAAAAAGAGTTATTCTTACTCTCTGTGTCCTCTGTGAACTCTGCGTTTTAAAATCAGTTTGCAGGCGGCTTTAGGCGTAAGCTATGGGTTATTAGGTTCTTTTGAAATAGACGAAAGGTGCTCGATAAGCGTCTTTGCGCGATTATCCCAGGTGTGGAGGCGGTGGACCTTTTTCTGTCCAGCCATTGCTATTTCTTTTCTTTCCTTATCGTGGGCGAGATAGTACTCTACTATCTCATTTATATTCTTCCAATGATTGAGATCATAAAACAAAATCTCTTTCCCTTCGACAAAGTTTTCTTCCAAATAAGGAGTCCTTGTCGTAATCACAACCGCCCCACAGGCCATTGCGGAAAAAATTCTTTCATGTGCCCCATCGCGAATCCACGAGCAACTATTCACAACAATTTTTGACTTTTTCATCACCTCGAATGTTTCTTCAAAGGAAATGGCATCATGTTTGATTATGTTCGACTGTTTCCCAAGAACATCGTTCCAATTATTTTCATGGTAGGAGCTGCCGAAAACATGCACATTAGCCTTTTTGATACTTTTTAAAGCACTCACTTTGTCAAACCCGCGTACATAGTGTTCCAAGGAATTTAATATGCTTGCATGCTCAATGATTTTCTTGCTTATTTTTCCTTTTCCATCTGTCAACTTTTGAACTTCTGCATAGGCCCTTATATAGGACATAGCCGGATTCTGAAAAGAAAGCTCTGCGGCTTGTAGGAGCACATCAACTAATTCCGGACAGTTTTTCTTCCACTCCTTCCGTATATTCTTAAAATTTATCGGCGTAGCTAACATGACGACATCGTAAGGACGCTTTTCATCTACATCTCCCATAAGCTCTTTTTCCACGCCATGGGGAAGATAAAGGACATTAGGAATTCCAATTTCCTCAAATATTTTGCATGAATCTCTATCGACACATGCCAAGATACTATAGTGTGATTTGGCCAACTTATTTATAGAACCTTTCATATGGTCTATAAAGAAATTTGGGGAGTCCACAAGCCACGAGATATGGGGAATTTTTAAGACATCCCAAAGAAAGTTTCCGACTTCATCGGGCGCTATAGAATTGAACGTTAACGTGTAGTCAGGATGCCTTTCTAACACTGTTTGTATAAACGCATCAAACTTATCCATATCGCTAACAAGAGCTTCAGACTTCTGATGGCGATGTTGCAGGGCTTCACATAATTTGATCGTGAAATGATGTAATACATTGTATTGCGAGGTATGTGGCACGAAAAGATCAATATGCATCTTATTTTCTATATGTTATATATATAACTTCACCTTACACAATTAAAGCTGTAAACGGCAAGTTATTTAAATAAAAATATTAACTGAGAAAATGAAAAATAATAAAACTAATTAATGCCACCAAATTTTGGGAGACCAGTCTATAATAATGAGCCCTTTTTCGACGTAGTTTTGTATTTCTTCGCGTCTGTTAATGCTTATTTTTCCAATATTTGCACTCACATCTCGAGTGATACGTTCCATTTGTCCCAGTCCAGGTTCAGTAACGAATTTTCTACCGTCAAGTAGGTATATCCAACCCCAATTATCATCAGACTCTTCGAAAGAACCCCACAGAGCCTCAAGAGCTTCTTCCTCTGTTTCACCACCACGAACACTATAAACTATAGGTTCGTCTTCTCTGTAATAACTAACTAAATCAATTCCACACATATAATTTTTTGAAATATTATGTGTATATAAAAGAGAAATGCGGAAATCGTGAGTACCGAATATTGCAACTCCTTCCCACACAACATTTCCATCCCTCAATCTTCTGTTAGGATGAGGTTCAACCCGTTCGAAATTTAGATGAGATCCATGATAAATGATGTTGAAAGGAGAGGCATACATTGCCCCTTGTGAAATCATCAAAATGATAAAAGAAAAAAGAATTTTTTTTATAAACATAGTTGGCATATCTTCCTCAATGATCCTTTTTTGAAATCATTTTATCTCCGATTTAAGGCCGTTTTCTAATTGATCTAAGTAGTATGGCATAGGTTGCTCTATCCCATCTAAAGAGTCTTCAAGGCAATTGTAGCTGATTCTTTTGATTTTGGAGTAAAGTTCGATTTTTTCCTCGCGACTCAAATCAGTTTTGCTAATTAAAGTGACCGTCATTTCTATTATACCTTCAAAATTACTTTTAACAAATTGCTTTAGTACCCAGTCCATACTGATATTTTTAGGCACTTTTTTACCGTTAAATAGGTGCTTGTTTTGTGCCATAAATTTTTTAAACTTTTCTTCACGGATAGAATTGCCATCATCATGAATCCCTTTTTTCTTGAGACCCTTTTGCTTTGCAAATAAATCCATGATTTCCTCAAATGAGAAGAAGCTGGAAATATCGACAACTTTAGTTTCTATATAATCACTCACCATAATATTTCCGGTATGTAAATCTAAAAAAAGATATTCGTTTTCGTATGAATATTTTAAGGCATCTACCAATTGTAGCGACAGATGGATAGCTTGCTCTTTTGTGATAGATTTTCTTGAAGTTGAAAAAACGGTCTTACCCTCTACATATTCAAGAAGAACATAAAAAGTCTCGTTCTCGTCGAAAAACCAATCGTAAGACTTAATAATATTGGGATGATTTAAAACTTGTCCTAGTTCAAATTCACGTTTAGAATCACCTAAAAGTTGCCAAGCTCCGTCCAAATCATCATATTTCCTATAGCTTTTCAGGGCTAACTGGCGACCATTCGAATCTCGAACAGCGTACACTTTTCCTAAGGCCCCTTGCCCTAGCTCTCTTTCGATCAAATAGCATTCAGTAGGGGAACAAATACTGATTAACGGACTCTCATCCTCGGCATTTTCTTGAGCCATGCAAAGTGTGCTCATAAACAGAGAAAATGAGAGTATAGTTCTTTTAAATATTTTCAACATTTATTACCTTTTCATTTTTTAAATAAAAAACATTATAATTTAATTATGTTAAGATAATATAAAGAATTTTTGTATCCATAGGAACCATGCCTAGCTAGTTACCTGTTTAACAAGTGCGGTATCGACGACCATTTTGACCCCGACCTTGTTTGATTTTTCCTTGATAAATGATTTCAATAAGGGTTCCAAAAACTTTTGAAGCAATAGATACATTTTTAATTGCTTCTCACTTTGTGTATTTAAAGCCCCCTGCGCTATCTTGGATATTTCAAGAATACTTCTGTATCTTTCACTTGTTACTCGATCCAATAGCTCCTTAGATTTGAACAATAAGTTCAACTCCTTCTGATGTTCGCTTTGCAATTTTTCGAGTGCGCCTTTTTCTTGTTCGTATTGAGAGATTTTTTCTTCAAATTTATTATTTAGACTTCTGTATGCTGCTGCTTGCGTTTGTAAAGATAAAATCTTATCGGATAACTCGGTTATCCTTTCCTCAGTTTCTGTTTTTTGCGTTTTTCGTGTAAGGTTAATACACTTTTTTAAAATCTTAATCGATGCTGCGGGTTGAGGCATCTCTGGATCCTCGTTTCCTATTTCATAAATTTGTTCGAGAACTTCATCTTCAACAAGAGGCTTCGAACTATCTCGCAAAATAGTGTCTGATAAAATGCCGATTGTCTTATCAACATCGGTACTAATAATATCTACTTTGTCAAAACGAAGAGAAAAGGCAGTGTTTTCCTTCACATGTTCATTATATTCGGTTTCTGTAGTAATTCCAATCACATGGGGGAAGTCGCCGTTCTCATCGAGATACGTTTTTAACTGATCCGCAATTTTTTCCTTGTTTTTACAAGCCATATGAATTTCATCTAATACCAAAATCACATTATGGCGGTTATGGGCCATGGCATTGCTAATTTTCTTGAGAATGCTTTCTCCACCCATCGGAGCTGCTTTTTCACCGATAATTTCAGAAGTGTTGATGCGGAAGACGACTTTTCCGGCCAGCTCCGGATAATCGCCATTCTCTATAGCTTTTGCAAATGCCTTGGCGGTAAGGCTTTTTCCACTCGTGAAGGTCCGACTAATATGGCATGACGATCCATTTTAAGGATGTTTGCAATTTCATTTAATGACTCTCTTCGCCCTTGAGGGACAAAATTGCCTTTATTTACTTCAGCGGATAGGTTTTTTGCATCTCCTGGAAGATAAGTTGTCATCGGCTTAATTCTTGGCCAAATAACACTAAGGGCAACCATTGTTAGGATGATTCCTCCTAAGACTAATCCACCTGAAGCGAGACCAATGAGAGGAAGAAGCGTGGATGATAGCGTTCCGAATAAGTGAAATAACGTGAAGATCCTTTGAGATTTCATTTGACTTTCCCACTGGTTTTCAGGGGGATTAAAAAAATCGTTTATACCAAATGCATTGAGTATGCTTTCCATGACATTCAATATACCATTCAGGATCGACATGAGGCGAGATTTTAATGTTGGAGAGTGTTTTCCTTCAGTGGATTCTAGGTAGATTTGGGCTCTTGTAAACATTTTCTTAGCTTCTCTAAGGATATTTGCAACATCACTTCCAGCGGCTTCTTCCAGTTTTTCAAGAGGAATCAATTGAGCTAGCCGTTCTAAAAATTGAGTGGGGTCGTTGATTAGTCCCTCGCTCACGGTTTGAATAAAATAATTTTGTAAAATAGGTGTTAAATCTTTAACTTGAATATTAGATAAATCGTTTAGTAACGCGTGGTCCGGTTTAAATCGTCCTGTATTAATTGCCTTTAGCTTTTCCAAAAGTGCTTGGGAATCTTGAGATAAAGGATTTTCTTCGTTTATCTGTGCAGAAGAAATGTTGTTATTGTTTGCTACTTGATTTATCATAATATCACCTATTTTTTTAATATAAAAGGAATTTAAATGATAATATAATATATTAATGTTTAATAAAATTCAAATGGTTTATTTTGAATTAATGAGGATACGGTTGGGCACCCGTCGCGGAGAACACGACGGGATTTTTTTACAACAATTTGTAGATGACGATTAAGGCAAAAAATAATCTAGCGAACAATATTTCAGTTGCCCCTTGGTTGAGTTCGATTACTTGACGTCTAAATTTTACTTTATCCGTTGAAGTAACAAGGTTTGGAACACTTTTGAAAAAAAATGTTCTTTTTAAAAACTCTGAAATAATTTGGCATTGATGACTCAAATTACCCGTTTTTTTCATGGCATTCTGACGACAACCTTTCATTGTCAATCCCACACCTTCAACAGAAAAGCAGCTGTCTCCGGTGAATTCAATTGTTTTACCCATTATATTCATTGTAGGAAAATGGCCTGAAAATATCATTGCTTTTGTTCCTTTGTGAAGTGTTGAAAGTTTATAAAATTTCTATCACATGACATTGATTTTTTCAAGTGAATATAGTATCTTATATGGGTATCCAACATGGTGAAAAAATGAAACAATTAGTTTTCTCAGTCCTGTTATCAGCTTTAGCAGTTTCCGCTCACAGCAAAGAAGAAGCAACATGTTTACCCATGAAGCCTTGTATTCAAGTCATTTATATTAATGGACCTTCTAGTTCAGGAAAATCTACACTGACAAAGGCTCTACAGCAAGAATTCGATGTTCCATTCCTTCATATAGGGATTGATAAAGTAATAGGAATGATGCCTGATAAGCTCAATAATTGGGAGGGAGGAGAAGCTTCGGAAGGTTTTAGTTGGACGAAATCAGTCGATGAGACGGGTCAATCTGTGTATGAAATTCAAATGGGACCCTTTGCGAAAAAGATATCTCAAACCTTGAAAGAAATAGTTTTGACACTTGTAAAAATGGATCATTTTGTCATCATCGATGACGTGGCCTTTGGGAGTCCAGATGTAGATGCTTGGCGGGAGACTTTAAAGGACTACAAAGTATTATGGATTGGTGTCAGCGTTCCGTTGCCTCTGCTAGAAGAGCGGGAAAAAGCAAGAGGGGATCGGATGCCGGGATCTGCAAGGGCGCAATATTTCAAGGTGCATCAAGGTGCGAAATACGATCTCGAATTTGATACAAGCAAAGAGCCTCTTGAAAAAATGGTAAAGGCAGTTAAAGAAAAAGTTTTTCAACGTGCGACAAAAAATTGTGGCGAAAGATAATCAAAGACCGAGGTTTCAAATGAAAAAACAAATTATTGCTATAGGTGGAGGCGGATTCTCTAGAGGGATAGATTATTCACCCGATGATACAGCTCTGTCACTTTATTATTTGGAGCAAACAGGAAAAAGTAATCCATCCATTTGCTTTATTCCTACGGCAAGTGCTGATGACGCCAAATATACTGTCAATTTCTATACCGAATTTACCAAGCTTCCATGCAAACCTTCCCATTTATCGCTTTTTGCTCCTCCTGTTTTAGACATTGAATCTTTTCTTCTCGAAAAAGATGCCATTTACGTGGGCGGAGGGAGCACAAAAAATCTGCTTGCGCTTTGGAAAGAATGGGGAGTGGATAAAATTCTTCAAAAAGCCCTAGAAAGAGGTGTTGTCCTAGGCGGTTTGAGTGCAGGTTTGAATTGCTGGTATGAAGAATGTGTAACTGACTCCCTTTTTGGTGAATTAACCGCATTAAAATGTTTGGGTTTTTTAAAGGGAAGTGGATGTCCTCATTATAATAGCGAAGAAAAAAGGCGCCCTTCGTACCAGGCGCTCATGTTAGCTGGAAAAGTGAGTTCTGGAATTGCGGTTGATGATAATGCAGCAGTCCATTATATTAATGGAGAGATCCACCAAGTTGTCACAACAAAACAAACAAGTGCCTATCAAGTCTCGATTCAAGGGACAACAATCATCGAAAATCGATTAAATTCCGTAAATTTATAATACATTAAGGTTTCTATGCAAAATATTAAAGGTCCGGATCCTGAATCCGTTTACCCCAGAAAAGGGGATGACAAACTCGTCTTTTTGAAGAACTTTGTCAAAGCAAAAAATATCATTGTCGGTGACTATACCTACTTTGACGATAGAAGACATGGCCCTGAGAAGTTCGAAGAGTACAACGTCTTGTATAATTACGATTTTTCTAAGGTCAAACTCATCATCGGAAAATTTTGCGCGATTGCCGCTGAAACGAAGTTTATCATGACCGGCGACCATAAATTAGACGCTATCAGCACTTACCCTTTTCCTATATTTGAGAATGGCTGGGAGACAGCTTATCGTATCGATGAATTGCCCGTGAAAGGAGATATTGTCGTAGGGAGCGATGTTTGGTTTGGCTATGATTGCCTGATCAAAGGAGGCGTCAAGATTGGACATGGAGCCATCATTGCGTCGCGAGCTGTTGTTGTTAAAGATGTTCCCCCATATGCAATAGTTGGCGGCAATCCTGCGAAAGTTGTGAAAATGCGTTTTGACGATAAGACTATTGAGCGACTTATTCGTATAGCATGGTGGGATTGGGATATTGAAAAGATCAATCGAAATCTTTCCTTGATATGTCATTTGGATATCGATCGATTAGAGGAAGCTTCGCTTCATCCTTAATAAAAGAATAGCAGACAAGGAGATATTTAGTATGTTTTATCTTGTTTTAAAATTTCCATATTAGATATAATTTGTGTAATTATTTTTAATAGGATTTAATATGTCTTTTGATTTAAGTATTTCAAACCAGTCGGAGATTTTTGGAAATATCCTTAAAGCCTCTATGTATAAAAAATTGTATTCTGTTTCAGATAAGGGTAAATGGGTAAATTTAAGCGGTATCGTTGTAGGAACAGTTTCAGGAATAATTACAGTTGCAGTTCGCGTTGCGCTTATTTTTGAGAATTTTATCAAGGGCACGATCAATTTTTTCGGCTCTATAATAACTAATAAATATGATTTTTCAAGAGGACTACAGCAAATTTTTATTGAAACACCTAAAAATATAATTATTCTTCCCTTTTCGATCATTGGTGCGGCTTTTAGCATTCTCAGCCACACATTTCAAATGGCCTATGACCCTGTAGATTATACATATAATTGTTGGTATGAGTACGATCCTGTAGAGAAAAAAAGATACGATGATGCAAGAAACCTAAGGCAGCAGCAAAGCCATGATGCAAGAGAACAGCAACGGCAGCAAGTTGAAGCAGCAAATGCACAAATCGAAAGACAACGCAAAATTTCTATCGAAAATGCCAGAGTTGCGGCTTTCAATAATGCAGATTCAAATTTTAAAGCCGATGAGAATAATCTTGATGCCATATTAGTTCTTGCAATTGCCTATGAAAATGGACATGGGGTAAAGATGGATTATCAAAAATCTTTTGAATTTTATGAACGTGCCGCCAATTTAGGTCATATAAATTCTATGGTTGTCATTGGAGAAGGGTACGAAAAAGGTTTAGTTGTGCCAAAAGATATTGTAAAGGCCGTTGAATGGATTCAAAAAGCCAAGAAAGGAGGTTATGTGTTCGACGACTCACGTCTTTTTGATTTTGTTCAACTTGAATTTGAATATTTGAAGATCAAACATGAAGAAAATATAAAAAAATTGATAGATCAAAACAAACGCACGGATGAACAGGTAAAAGAGGATGAGGAAAAGCTTCAGGAAGAGATAAAGAGAGAGAAGGAAGAGTTAGAGTTGATTATAAGAGAAACTTGCAAAGAGAAAAAATAAAAAAATGATAGATCAATACAAAGCCACTGAGGATGAGTTGTTGAATTTTATTGAAAAAATCAATCGAAATCTTTCATTGATATGTCATTTGGGTATCGATCGGTTAGAGGAAGCTTCGCTCAATGTTAAAGAATAGTTTATCATTTCATGAGGGCTGAAAGCCAGTTTCGTGACAGCCCCGGCAGAGCGAAGCGCAATGCCATCAACTTTAAAGAATGGTTTATCATTTCATGAGGGCTGAAGCCAGCCTTTTGATAGCCCAGGCAGAGCAAAACGCAATGCCATCAACATTAAAGAATGGTTTATCATTTCATGAGGGCTGAAAGCCAGTTTCGTGACAGCCCCGGCAGAGCGAAGCGCAATGCCATCAACTTTAAAGAATGGTTTATCATTTCATGAGGGCTGAAAGCCAGCCTTTTGATAGCCCAGGCAGAGCAAAGCGAAGGCCTGGGTTGACGTCGATAAAAAAAGTCAGAGCCCTGGAAGGGCGACTCATTTCGGTGAAATTTATATTTAAGCAAGAATGGATGAGTCGCCCTTGCAGGGCTTTTTCACTTTTTTCACTTTGCACCCAGGCCTTCGCTTTGCTCTGCCTGGGCTGTCACGAGCCTGGCTTTCAGCCCTCATGAAATTGATAAACTATTCTTTAATTTGATGACATTACGCTTCGCTCTGCCTGGGCTATCAAAAGGCAGGCTTTCAGCCTTCATGAAATGATAAACTATTCTTTAATTTGATGACATTGCGCTTCGCTCTGCCTGGGCTATCAAAAGGCAGGCTTTCAGCCCTCATGAAATTGATAAACTATTCTTTAATTTGATGACATTGCGCTTCGCTCTGCCTGGGCTATCAAAAGGCAGGCTTTCAGCCTTCATGAAATGATAAACTATTCTTTAAGTTGATGACTATGCGCTTCGCTTCATTCCTAATACCTGATGCGAAATGCTCAAAATGCCTAAAATGATAAAGCAGATGGCCAGAGGCAAGGTACTATTATCTGCTACTAAGGTAAAGATGAAGCTTCCCAAGGCGCCTGCAAGGAATTGAAGGGTTGTCAGCATTGCCGCCGCAGAGCCAAAGTGCAATTTAATATATCCCATGGCTTTCGATCCTGAATTTGCTAATCCTAGTGGGACGCACATAAAGAATAGTAGGCAAGGACAAAGCAATGACCAAGTATTTAATATTCCCAACAGATGGAAAATTAAGAGCAAGATTCCTGCGACGAGTGTAAGTATTCCGCTAGAGATCAAAAGTGTTTGTAGGGAGAACCGGTGAATGAGTTTTGAATTAGCGAAGCCCGTTGCTATGATAACTCCACCCACGATCAAAGATAATAATCCATATTCTGTAGGTGACAGTCCAATAACTTCTTGGTAAATAAAAGGACTAGTTGTCAGGTAGGCGTACATGCCAATAGTAGGAAATAGGAACAAAATTTGGTAGAGGAAGGGTCCATTGCCTAAATGGAATTTATAATTAGAAAAAATTTCCGAAAATTTTTTCTCACTTGGAGTTTTTAGAGTTTCCGGTCTTTTGATTACCCATAGCAAAACAAGAACCATGTAGCAGGCGAGAAAAATAAAAACGGAATGCCATCCGTATTTTTCTTGGAGTACACCCCCAATCGTGGGTGCTACGGCAAGAGCTAGGGGCATAAACATGGTGACATAGGAAATTTGCCTAGCCAGTTCTTTGCCGCTAAATAGATCAGAGACGATGGTTCTGGAAGAAATAAGAACAGCTCCTGCGCCGATACCCTGGATGAAGCGGAAGGCGATGAGCATTTCAATATTTTTCGAGAAGAGACATCCAATGGTTGCAAAAATTCCGATAATGATTCCAATGATCAGGACTTTTTTTCTTCCGATGTGATCCGATAGTGGACCGAACAAAAGGGGAGCGATAGCGAAACTTAGCATATAAGAGAAAAGAGTCATTTGCACTTCGTTATCGCCCGTATGAAAGTAGGCTGACAAAGCTGGGAGGGATGGGAGGTAAATATCGGTTGCAAAATAGCCGAGGGAAATCAGGATTAAGATAAATGCTGTTGTTGCGTAATCGCTTTTATTTGTTTTCATAGGATATATTTAACAATAAAGTAAGCAAAATGTCAATTTTATTAGTCGATTAAAACGTAATAATCGATTGAGTCACTTAGAGTTAATTTTTTTGTTGAACACTTTTCGTGGGTATACAAAATGGAGTATTTTTTCTTCGCATTCTCAGGACCTTTTCCGAGTTGGTTATCAAGATTGGTGATGTAATCCATAAAGCGAGCATCGATTTTTCCTGCTCCATCATGTCCGTGGGCATAGTAAACTTCGAACAATCCCTGCTTTCTTACCGGAAGATCCTTATCTTGGTGACCACGACTCCATAGGCAGCGCTTCATTGGGTATTCGAAAGAGATGTTAGTCACATCTCCGGTTATGTCTCTTCCTACTTTTACGTCGGGAGAAAAAGTAACAGACACTTCGTTTTTTTGGACAAATAAATTGAATTTTTCGTTTATTTTATCGATAGTTGTCATGAGATCTTCAACAGAGTCATCGCAGTATTTTATACCGAACCTATCATGTTCTGCTAAGGTTTTTACTGTCTTTAGGCCAACGGGAGCATGTGTGTAAATTGTTATTTTCTCTTTTGGCATCCAGTCGTCAATAGGTTTAGCAATGTCATCGCAAAAAATAGCGTTGAAAATACTAGATGATAATCTTATTGCTTTTTGAAAGAGAACAGGATGTGTTTGGTGGGTGTACGATACTATTTTCAGAGAGGGCTGGTAGGCTTTTTTTAGAAGGGAATCAATTTCATCCATTGTGACTAACTCTTTCTTTACCAGTTTGCGCAGATTTGTGAGAGAGCCTCCAAAGCCACCCTTTTCCATATAGGATTCGTTATTGATTAATCCTTTTTCGTAAACATGGATGAATTCGAATCCATGGTTGGAAACGATAATTTCAAAGGGGATATGATTGTCGTAAAGTTTTTCCAGAATTTTTAAAGTGAAATAATCATTGCTGCCTCGATCGCACAATTCGTCTCCGATGAGTCTTACCATAGCCCCTGTGGGGGCCTTTTTCCATTGCACCCTTTCTAAAATAGCTTTAAATTCATCTATATCGGTTTTCGTGAGATCATCTGTATTTTTGTGATAGATTTCGGCAAACTTTAGATAATCTTTTTGGTTTGAAACGATCACATTTTGTCGGAGCAAAAAATATAAGAGTTTTAAGGCGTTTCCATGTAGATCGCCAATTGTTAATTGGCAGTTTTTATCGAATGGATATTCACTTGCGGCAGGATATTTTGATAAATCGGCATTTTCATCGATGAGTTCGATGCTATTTCCTCTTTTTATTGCTTTCGTGGGATCAAGGATTTCAGTTTTTTGGGAGTTATAAATGAGTGCGGCACCACTTAATCCTGTAATGGCAGCTGCCAATGCATACTGTCTAGATCTTGATTTAGGGGTCATCAAGTTTGTTAGAGGTCTTGATCTGATTAGGGTTCGGGGCACGGAATGTCTTACTGATGAAGAGATCATTTTATCGCCTTAATTTTTTAAGGCGATACTAAGCTGGGAATTCGATTTAAGTCAATTTTTTAATGAATCAAAGATCCAGGAAAAAGATAGGGTGATTTCATTGTTTGATAGATGAATTTGCGAAATTTTAAGCTTAGTTATAACAAATCCTTTATGATTATCAACGAGATTAACGTACTCTTCTTTAAATTTAGTTAATATCTCTAATTTTTGCGCATTTGTCAGTAGGCTCACAAATTTAATCAATTCGGCATTCTGCAAATCAACAACTTCTGAAAAGAGCTTTTCATCCAGGAGTGAAAAATCATTTGCTTCATTGTCGATTATGGTTTTCCATTGTCTGCAAACTGCAGCCATGGCCCTAAAACTGTTATAGTCTAAATAAGGCATTATTTTAGACTTTATCAGATCAGGAAGCAATCTTTTTTGTGCCGGCACCTCGCCTGGAACTAAAGTCAATTGTTTTTCCAGACTTTCCTGATGTGTCCGGTAGGACTGATTCATACTATTCATAGCATTATTGAAACTAGATTGGAAAGCCGAATCAAAAGATTTGAAAAGGAAGACAACGGCATTCCAAATTCTTTTAAGTATAAAAAATTTATGACTTTGCTCAGGATCAAATTTTGATGAATTATTGTTTTCTGTTAATGTCCAAATTTTTCCTCCAAAGCATGTTGAAAATGTAACCGTCTTTTGAGGATTAGCCATTAAATCATTTGCTACAGATCGGATGACGCTATTCGAGACATAATTATTAAAGTTATAATTATTCATAATTCTATTATTGATAAATTAAAAATATATTATATTGAAAAATAAGAATAAATACAATAGTAAACTACAGAATCTTATGGATTAATGGACAATGGACGACAAGGACAAAAATTACTAGATTCCTAAGGCGGCCCTATAGCTCTTTCACTTTTTCAAAGCGCAAAATGATGTGCCTGTTACGTTTTACCCCAATCCAAATGCACTTAATTTTTGGAATTATATTTTTATTTTTAACTTATTCCACACTTTTTTATACTTTGTAAAAATCTATTATTTTTTGCTCTTTTGTTAGTAAGGTCAATCCCGATTTGTCCTTGTCGATAGAGGTATGCTCATGAGAAAAGAAAGGGAAAAAAAAAGTGGTAATCAATTTTTTCGATTCCAGGTCACTAAATGCATCTGAAAAGAACTTTCGATCTAGCAAAGACAAGCCATCCACAGTTCATGTCAAATAATGTTTTCCATTTCCTGCATACTGCAGCCATAGCCCGACAATCGTCATGGGTTAAATAAATAATAATTTTATGTCTTATCAAATCATTAAGCAATGTTTCTGCTGGCACGATCCCGCCTGGAAGTAAAACCAACTGATTAGGCAGATTTACTTGATTTGCCTGAGCCAAGCTTGCCTGATATGTTTGATAGGCATGATTCATGCTTTGCATAGCAGTATTGAAGTTAGCACTGAAAGTCCGATCGAAAGACTTGAAAAAAAAGACAACGGCATTCCAAATTCTTTTAAGTATAAAAAATTTACCCGCTTGCTCAGGACCAAATTCTGATGAATTATTGTTTTCTGTTAATGTCCAAATTTTTCCTCCAAAGATAGACGAAGAAAACTCAACCGTCTTTTGAGGATTAGCCATTAAATCATCTGCTACAGACCGGATGACGCTATTTGAGACATAATCAGTAAAGTTATAATTATTCATAATACAAATATTAACCTTTAATTAGGAAATAATAATAATTCAAATTAAGAAAAAATGCAATAATAATTTGTTCAAGGTTAAAAATGGACGAAATGGACGACATGGACAATATGGACAACATGGACGATATGGACAACATGGACGATCATGGACAGACATGGACGAAAAAATGAACGAAATAAAAGGGAGATTCGCAAGATTAGGCAGAAATGAGAGGAAGCTTTGTCCATGTCGTCCATATCGTCCATCTCGTCCATATCGTCCATTTTTCGTCCATATCGTCCATGTCGATTGCGATTTTAAAGAAGGCCACCAAAGAAACCGCGTGAACGCGAAGCCCCCGATGTTTCAAGGGTTGTAGCTATGGGTACTTCATTGCGGCCGATTTGCTCTTTCCACGCTAAGGCCCTTTTCATAAACACATTCAAGAAATCAGCTACCCGTTGACCGTTGAGATGTCTCATGGGCAAGAAATGAAAAAGTGATAACTGCAAATTGCTCTCAGAAAATGCGAAAGTTCCATACCTGGGATAGGCGAATCCATTCGCCTTCAACGCCTCTCGGAGCACCTCTTCGCGATAGCGACCTACCGGAAGTTCTCCGATCTTTGTATAAATCAACAGTTCATCGTCGGCTCTACTGGAAGGCTCTATATACACCTCGAGACCGTTTGGAAAACGTATTAAACAGGTATTGTTTTCATCCAGGCCCAGCCCCTTTATGTTCATTGCTGTTCCTATTTCTTGCAAAAGAGTCTCAAATGAACCGGCTACCATAAATTATCCTCTCTCTTTTTCAACTTATTCTATCTCATCTACGCCTTCCCAAGACCCTTCCTTCTTCTTCTCTTCTTCTTCATCATCTCCGCCTTCCCAAGCGCCTTTTTCGCCTTCTTTCTCTTGTTGCTCCTCAAATTCCTCTTCAAGGTCCTCTAAGGCCTCAATGATGGCAAGAAAGAGCTCGTCTCTATGCTGCAGGTTTCGATAAATTTGACTCATCGAAAGCTCTCTTATTGAATCGCGGAACTGGCTGAAAGCAATGATCTTTGCAAGGATCCAATCGTCGATTGTTAGGGTTCTAGCTTGCGATTTTACCTTATCCGACGAAGGATAGCGCTCGGCAGCTAAACTCATGAATGCCTTTGCCATGGCCTCGAAGGTGAGTCCTGGAGGCATTTCCAGTCCTCCGCTTTCAAACATTTTTGCCATGAGGTCCATGCGGCCTTGGAAGAATTTGTAAACTCCCATAATGGCTTGCAGGGTTCTAACTTCAGCGATCAAATTGCTTAATTCCCCGCGAGGGATCGATGAGCCCTTGGCCTTCATATCCGCTCCAAGAGAATGGAATAGGAAGTTGGTGACCTTTGTAAGCTCTTTAAAGGCATATTTCTGAGAGAGCTCTCCGAAAAGAGTCTGGGCGTCTCTTGGATTTCCTGTGATATCACGGTACATATCGCGCATCGAGGAGGGAGTGCCTAGGCCCTTGTCTGAGGCAGCGCGAGCCTGTTCGCTGATGTTGCGTCCGGCAGTGATTTCGCGTCCCTTATTCTCGTTGAGCATGTCTTTTGCTTTTTGGACAGTTTGGTGGAGCTCGCCTTCGGTGGTATCTAGGAGGAATTCAAGAGCTTCGTCAGCTAAGGATGGATCTGAGTAAAATTCTTCAAGTTTTTTTAGAATTTCTTCTTCTGTGTCCCCCGGTTTGATTTGTTCACGCAATAGCATGAGGACTTTTGATTTGAGCTCGGGGTATTTTTGCTCATATTTATTAGCTTCGTCTTTCATTTGCTCGACAGGCATCAGACGCTTGTCTTTAAGAGCAGCTTTTAATTCACTGATTTTGGAGGAACGTGACTCTGCGGGTTTTTCTTTTTTTTCTGTTTTGGGGCGAATGACATTTTCAGCAGCTTCCGCTTGGGCAGATTTCTGGGCGCTGATTTTTTCAGCAGTTTGCTCCTGCTTTTCTTCCTTGGCAACTTCTTGGAAGGCAGCAACCGTTACGTCCTGCGATCCACCTGAACGGTCTACGTTCATAGGCCCCCCTTATTAACTCAACTGTATACGTCCTAAAGGTTGAATCCGAATTTCAGGGACAATTTCCTGATACGATACAACAGACACATCAGAAAATTCCATTTCAACCAATTTACGGACGAAGCGACGCACGTCAATAGCTGTGAGCAGGACAGGGGACTGACCACCCGGAGGTGGCGGAGTTACCGTATTGCGAATCCCTTGCAGGATGAGCTGGACGGTATCGGGATCTAACGCAAGGTAGGATCCGGCCGATGTCTGCTTAATAGCGCCGCGAACAAGATCTTCAATTTCCGGGTCAAGGATATAGACAGAAAGCACCGATTGACCCTGAGAAAATTTATAACTGATGTAGCGTTTGAGGGAAGAACGTACATATTCGGTTAATAGTACCGTATCTTTTTCCGTTTGAGCCCACTCTGTTAATGATTCGAGGATGGTTCTAAGGTCTTTGACAGAGATACCCTCTTGAATGAGTCGCTTAAAAATATCGGTTAATTTTTGGAGCGGTATAAGACGCGTCACTTCTTTCACGAGGTCGGGGAATGATTTTTCCATAAATTCGAGCATCGACTTCACTTCTTGAATTCCTACGAATTCGTTTGCATAGTGGCGGAAGAAGTAAGAAAGGTGAAGAATCATCACTTCCAAGGAGGTCCAGAACTTGATTCCCGCTTTTTCCAATAGCTCTTTGTATTTCTCTTCAATCCACAGCGAAGGCATTCCCAGAGAGTTTTTGTAGGCTGTGAAAGGAAGGTTGTAGCGATTTAGATTTTCGGAGGATTCATTTGTTAGAACATATCCTTGTAGGACTTTACCTCGAACCACAGGGACTTCGTTGAGGTGAATGGAGTACTCATCTTTTTCCAACACCGGAGAGTCTGTTCTGACGTGAACGCCGGGAAAGCGGACTCCGAGATCGGCATAAAGAGCCTGTCTCATGCGTGGGATCATCTGATCGATAAAGCTTCTCCCTTTTTGTGCGCGCTTGATTTCAGAGCTTAAGCCGTTACCGCATTCAAGAATCACCGGAAGCGTTAAGGCGTAGCTATCGACACCACCACCAGTGATTGCTTTGTGTTCTTCAACTCCCGTTTCCATGGAAGCGCTACCTTCAGAAGATGCGGAAGAAATGCCTCCCTCTGCTGTTGATAGACCACCTGCTTCAAGTTTTTGCATGCGTGTCGTCCAGATGGTGTATCCAGTGAGTCCGAAGGCTGCAGAAAGCATCAAGAAGGGAGCTTTAGGGAATCCTGGAAGGGCAGCGAGGGCTAGACAGAAGCCTGCAGCAATCAGCAACGCTTTTGGTTGAGCCATGATTTGGGAGCTGATATCTCGACCCAGGTTTCCTTCTTTTTTCTCTGTTGTAACGCGGGTAGTCACGAAACCGGCAGTGATGGAAATCAACAGCGCGGGAATTTGCGTGACCAGACCGTCACCGATGGTCAGAATAGAATATGTTTGAACAGCGTCCATAGCGGACATCCCATGGACACCCATACCGATCGATAATCCCCCAACGATATTAACTAGGGTGATCACGATACCGGCGATGGCATCTCCTTTAACGAATTTCATCGCACCGTCCATAGCTCCGTACAGTTGGCTTTCCTTTTGAATGGCGAGACGTTTTTCTCTAGCTTGTTGGGAGTCGAGGATACCGGCGCGCATATCGGCGTCAATACTCATTTGCTTACCTGGCATAGCGTCCAAGGTAAAACGAGCAGCAACTTCCGCAACACGCTCCGCACCTTTTACGATCACGATAAACTGGACTAAGGCGATGATGACGAAAACAACACCACCGACGATGAAGTTACCACCGACCACGAAGTTACCGAACTGGAAAATGATTTCCCCCGCATTCGCATTCAGGAGGATCTGTCTGGTCGCTGCGATACTTGTTCCTAGTCGATAAAGCGTTGTGATCAGCAGCAGGGAGGGGAATATCGAGAGCTGAATCGCGTTTTGAATATAGAGGGCGACCATCAATAGAAGAACGGAAGCGGAAAGGTTGAAGGCAATAAGATAATCGATTACTTCAGGTGGAACCGGCAAGATAATCATTGCAAGAATGCCCAAAATAACAAGAGCAAGCGCAACATCACTGGCTCTCGAAATGGAGGACAACGATTTCTCGCCTCCCAATCTCGCGCTTATTCCATCTAATATTCTTCTCATAAACTGAATCATTAATCTCTCTCCTTTAAATTATTCGTCGTCCTTATCGGGTGTTTCTTTGTAAGTTATATCTATCTCACCTTCTTGTTTGTTAAGTGAGTTTAGCCAGCTGAGGACTTCAGCTATTAGTTCGTAAGTATCTTCCGGAATGTACTCGTAAATCTCACCATTTTGCCAGAGCTTATGGGCTAAGTCAATATTTCGGACAACAGGAACGCCGAATTTATCGGCGAATTGGATAATTCTTTCTGCCAAAAGTCCTTCACCCATGGTAACAATGTAGGGGGCGGCGTCGATTTCTCTGTGGTAGGCAATGGCAATGGCTAAGTGGGTCGGGTTGGTGACAACAGCTGCTGCCTTTTTGACTCCTGCCGCAGGACCATCGGAATAGGCGATTTCTTGGGCGATTTGTTTACGTTTACCTTTGATCTGCGGATCGCCCTCAGTATTTTTGTATTCTTGTTTTACCTCAAATTTCTCCATCATCATCTCTTTACCAAAAGTATATTTCTGATAAGCAAAGTCGGCAATCGCAACGATGAGGAAAAATACACCCACTTTCACCACAACCTCTAAAAGGAATGTGTGGAAAATGAGGGCAGAGTGACTTAAGGGAAGCGCAACAGTTTTAGTTAAAACGGGAAGGCTTTTATAAACAACCCCATAGATCAGATACGAAGCAATGCTGATTTTTAAAAGCGATTTGATGAGCTCTACAAGCGTTTTTAACTTAAATTTTGCTTTTAGGTTAGCGACCATATCGAATTTTTTCGGATCGAATTTAAACACTTCCAGGGAGAACACAGGTCCAACTGCTAAAAAGTTGATTACAACACCGACTAAAGCAACAATGGTCATAATGGGGATGCATGTGATGTAAATGAGCATCATACCTTCCGTGAACATCGTCGGGATGACTCGCGTGAGGTCCGGGGAGGAGCTTAGTTGAAAAGATTGGATGAGAAAGCCGCCTATACGGCCATAGAGCCAGCTGCTAAGTGCAAGCGTGACGCATATAGAAACAACAAATGTAAAAGCCGATGGCAAATCCTGGGACTTTGCAACCTGCCCCTTTTTCCGGGCATCCCTAAGTTTTTTCGGGGTAGCCTTCTCGCTCTTTTCAGCCATAAAAACACTTCCTGTTCTCAATGAGAACATTATGCAGTATATACATACCCACTAAATATAGTATAACTTTAATTAATAGGGTTTGTCAAGTATATTTTTGAGTAGTAATTTACACATCCACCCTTTACAATAATGTAACATTTTACCAATAATTTATGTGAGTTTTTCTAATGCCAAGTCAATTATCATGCGGAATCGTCGGTCTCCCAAATGTGGGGAAATCCACCCTTTTTAATGCCCTAACTGCTAGCGAGGCCCCCTCGTCAAACTACCCCTTCTGTACCATCGACCCCAATGTAGGCGTCGTTTTGGTCATGGATCCTCGGTTACAAGTATTATCAGACCTTTCAAAAAGCCAAAAACTGGTCTATGCGGCGGTTAAATTCGTCGATATCGCCGGATTGGTTAAAGGCGCCTCAAAAGGGGAGGGTTTGGGCAATAAGTTTTTGGCCAATATCAGGGAAACTGACGCTATTGTCCATGTGGTTCGATGCTTTGATTCGTCCGATATTATCCACGTCGAGGGGAAAGTAGACCCTATTTCTGACATTGAAGTGATTAATCTAGAGCTCTGTTTGGCGGATTTGCAGTCTGCGGAGAATATTGTCGATAGGCTAGAAAAGCAGGTAAAAGGTAAAAAGGAGCTGCAGGCTGTTCTGGATTGCATGAAGAAGGTATTGGTCCATTTGAATGAAAACAAGCCAATGCGTACAGCGCCCCTCACTGACGAAGAAAAAGAGCTTTTAAAGCCCTATCCGTTCCTTACTTCGAAGAAGGTACTCTATGTAGCCAATGTATCTGAAGACGATTTGCCTGAAATGGAAAATGCCTATGTGCAGAAGGTCCGAGAATTCGCTTTGGCTGAAGGCAATAGCGTGATCCCGATTTGTGCCAAATTAGAAGAGGAAATCGCGCAGCTTCCAGAGTCTGAGCGTAAAGAATTTCTTGATTCTCTGGGGCTTAAGGAGTCCGGTTTGAACCGCCTAGCCAAAGAATCGTTTAAGATGTTGGGGCTTATTACATATCTGACTACCGGTGAAATAGAAACTAGGGCCTGGACAATTCATCAGGGTTCTACGGCAGTAGAGGCGGCAGCGGAGATTCATACGGATATATCTAAGGGATTTATACGTGCGGAGGTGGTCAGTTATGACGACATGCTGAAGTATAAGGGCCGTGTAGGGGCTCGGGAGCATGGTAGAGCCCGTTCCGAAGGCAAAGAATACATTGTCCAGGACGGCGACGTCATCCTGTTTATGCATAATTAACGGGCAAAAAATGGACGATATGGACCGAATGGACGACATGGACGGAATGGACATAAAGAAGTCCTGATTTTCGTCTGATTTCGCCTTTTCTTTAGGTGTATGCGAATATAATCCTATCTTTTAACCCTACGTTCTGCTATAATATGTTAATTAAACTAACAAATAGTGAAAAAAAATGACATTCCAAGAAAAAAGTGAAAATTTAGAGTCCAACGAAAAAAAAGGGACTTTCCAAGAGTTAAACCTCCATAAAGATATTCTTCGTGCCCTCGAAGAAAATGGTTATACCAACCCAACACCTATCCAAATGCAAGCCATTCCAAAAGTTTTAGAAGGTCATGACCTTCAGGCTTCCGCGCAGACAGGTACCGGTAAAACTGCAGCCTTTCTATTGCCAGCCCTAGACAAAATCATGAAGTCTACGCCAAAAAGATCTCCACGAGTTCTGATCCTCGTTCCGACAAGAGAACTTGCGATGCAGGTGGCAAACCAAGCTTCAAAATACAGCAAATATCTGCCAAAAGTGAAGACCGTTTGTGTCTTCGGCGGCGTACCTTATCCTCAGCAAATTCGCGACCTTTCCCGTCCCTACGATATCCTCATCGCTACACCGGGCCGTTTAATCGATCACCTTGAAAGAGGACGTATTGCCTTGGATCAAATCGAATTTATGATCTTGGATGAAGCCGACCGTATGTTGGATATGGGCTTTATCGATCCCGTTGAAGAAATTGCAGCATTGACACCAAAAAATCGTCAAACGCTGTTGTTTTCTGCGACACTCAAAGGGGAAATTTTAAGATTATCTAGAAAGCTATTGAATAAACCCATTGAAATCTCCGTTGAACATGATGTTTCCTACGCTGAAAACATCGAAGAGAGAGTTCACTTTGTTGACGATATGCAGCATAAGCATCTTATATTGAATCATTTGCTTGATGATCCAAACATGGAGCACGCCATTGTATTTACATCGACGAAGCTTTTGGCTAACCGTCTTGTTGAAAAGTTATATGATGAAGGTTACGAAGCCGCAGCCTTGCATGGCGACATGAATCAAAGACAAAGAACGAAGACAATTATGAGAATGCGTCAAGGCAAGATTAAAATCTTGATCGCTACAGACGTTGCTTCTAGAGGGATAGATATTTCCACAATTAGCCATATCATTAACTTTGATCTTCCGAATAACGCTGAAGACTATGTTCACCGTATTGGAAGAACAGGACGTGCCGGCGCTAAAGGGGTAGCTTGTTCTTTTGTTTCGTTTAAGGATCTACCGTTGCTAAGAAGCATCGAAAAGTATACCGGTAACAAAATTACGCCACATGTTATTGCTGGAATGGAGCCTAAGTTGAAGCCAACTGCGAAACCAAACCCAACCAATTTCAGATCAAAGAGAAGTTTTAAGCCAAGACGTCCTGGGATTAGACAAAAAAGTCGATAAATGGCACTCTCCATTTTATGGAAATGCCTTTAGAACTCCCAAAAGATCTACATTATCTCAATGTAGCAAAAGACTCGACTGCTCTCATGGAGATGCTATCGGGTCTTCCTTCTGATCTCATTACTTTTTTTGAAGCAGCCTGTGAAGATCATCCATGGTGCGCTATTCATTCGGATTTTATGAAAAGCTGTATCCGATGGATTACACTCAGATCTTTTGATGAAAAATTAGCCGAAACTTTTGTCCATCGAGCCGCTACAGCGATTCGCAAAAATTATAGGTTTGTTCAACCTTACATCTTTAACAATTTAATTTTTGAGGTTGCCGGAGCGGAAATCCCGCAAAATAGCCTCTTGTGGGCAACCACGAGTGATTATTTCCATAAACATATCCGCATTGAATGCAGAGAAAAAAAATCTTCTACCATTTCCATGGGAAATCTCACGTTAGAAATCTTCGAGCAAATTCGAGAGTATGTTGAAACGGGAGAGGTAGAAAATTTATGGAGAAAAAGCGAATCGGAAATACTCGAAGTTTTTAGGGATGCATCGGAGTGGGATATCCCCGGTTTGATGATGGACTGCGAAAACTTGTTGAAAAAATATATTACCCCTGAAGATGCGATTGAAAAGTTAATTACCGCGCATCAGAATGGGTGGTTGCATTTGAAGCTGACTTGCATGGAATTTATCAATGGACTCAATTGGGGTTTACGTTTTGAAACGGAAGATATTCAACATTTAGCTGTTGAAATATTGAATTTCAATCGGAGAACTTTAGAAGCTTTTGAGCCATTATCCAAAGTGATCACGCATCTTTATTTAGGTGGAACACTTGCGGAGAACTCTGAGTTTACCCCAATCATCCAAAGTTGCAAGCACCTTTTAGGAATAGGTTTTGGCGGATCGAACGCCTTTAGTGATAAATTTTTAGACATTCCTAGCAATATTCATGATTTGGATCTTTCCAAATGTGTTTGGTTGAATGCGGATTATTTAAAAAAGTTTGCTTCAGTATGCCCAGGAATCAAATCATTGAATCTCGAGAATAATTATGATTTAACGTATGAAGATTGGGGTGTGATCAATGACTTCAAAGTATTGGATACGTTGAATATAAGCTACTGTCATCAGATTCAGGATGAGGATTTTAAAATCATCATTCACGCATGCCGCTCGATTAAGAAATTAATCATGGTAGAAAGTCTTCAGATGAATGAGAATATGTATATTGAAATGGGCCGCACGATGCAGGGTTTGACAGATTTAAATATATCGAGGTCTAATATTTCGGATACGGCTTTGGTGGATTTGTCGACGAATTGCAATGACTTGGTGACCCTTAATTTGAGCAGGTGTCTTAATATAACTGAAAGGGGGATTTTGGAAGCTATCAATCATTTTCCCTCTTTGCGCGAATTGAATATTTCGAATTGCCGTATCCCGCCGGTAGTATTGGAAGCAATCAAAAAGAAACGCCCGACATTGAAACTATGTGTATAGCCACAATTAACAGGATAAGCAGGATCGCAAGCGGCATGATAAAAAAAGGATAAGAAAAGAAAAGAGAAGAAAAAATGATTGAGTTAAAAATCATTTCAATTTTAACATTTTTTTTCTTTTCTTATCCTTTTTTTATCCTGCCGCTTGCGATCCTACTTATCCTGTTGATTGTGGCTATACAATCTATCCATCCACTTCGTCATCCAATTTGATTTTGTTTGCCCATTCCAAATCATCGATACACTCTTTGAGTTCTCTTAAGCCAGGATGGTTGGGGTTCGAGGCGTAATGGCTGCAATAAGTGGTTCCCATTCTTCTGATTCCGGGAAAAGTATGATGAATAATCGCATCGACCTCTTTGAAGGTCTTATTTCTAAAAAGGTCTTCAGGTTTAAAACACTTAGAAATGACATCGGAATATCTTTCACATTGCTTGCGAGCACGGTTGCAATGTTCTCTGAGGATGACAACCGTTTTATCTAAATTAGTTAAACTTCCAACCCAGTTAGTCACCGACCATGAACTCGTTAAAGCTAAAAGTTTGGTTTTTTCAAAAGCTTTTACTTGATGGGACTTATAACTTCCTGTGACTTGAATGTTATACGAACTTAGGTTAAACAAACTTTCATAATAATGCTGTTCCGAAATCCAATGCACGTTTATATCCTTCAAGCTCATTGTTTTTTCAAGGGTATTAGTAGTTTTATCAATATACTCTATGGATTGGCTATCATTGGCGAGCTTCAACCTTAAATTTTGACCTGTTATCTTTACAAAAAGCTCTATAAGAATTTTGCCTCGAGTTTGTGCTTCATTCGAAAGATTCGACAAGGTGACGAAGGGAGGATAAGGTTCGCTCATTTTTGCATAGCGATGCGAATAGGTGGCTTTCATTCGCATAATACCCGCAAACGCAAATATTGCTGTGACTGTTAATGTTTCAAGCTGTTCCATGAGAAATCCCGCTTTTTTTTCCACTTCTGATAGGCCTTGTGCCAAGGAATTTGCATTTTCAAAGACTTTGTCGCAAATGGACCGGAGGATAATTACTGTTTTATCAAGATCCGTGAGAGGCTCTATCCACCCTTTGCTGTATTTACTCAGATGATTTGAAAGGTCAAAGGACGAAGTATTCACAAGAAGTCGCTTCTCCCAATCAACCTTGATTTGATCGGTTTGGTAGGATTCCTCTCTGTTAATATCATAATTTGCTAAAACGAAGCAATTAGCCATTAATATGGCCTTTTCTCGTAAAACATTTGTCTCAAGATTATTTTCTGAAAACGAAAATAACACAGATGAAGAAACACTATCCATATATCCCCCTGCATTCTATCAAATGCTTTTTTCAGGATAGTAGCTGTTTAGCTTTTTTTACATCTAGTGCGATTTGCATTTTAAGGGCCTCTACATTCGGAAATTTTTGTTCCGGACGAAGATACTCATGAAAAATTATCTCTATAGATTTTCCATAAAGATCTTTATAGAAGTCAAACATGAAAACTTCCAGTTGGGGAGGGGTGTCTCTCATCACTGTGGGCGCCACACCTAAATTGGCTACACCATTAATCGTCGTATCCCCGCAAACTACCTGTACTGCATAAACACCATGGGGCGGAAGGCATAGATTTTCGATATGTAAATTCGCTGTAGGGAACCCCATCTTTGTTCCTATACCTTGACCCTGGATGACATTGGAATAAACGGAATACTTGCGCCCCAAAAGTTTGCTTGCTTGTTCCAGCTCGCCAGCTTTGACTAATTTGCGTATCTTGCTACTTGAGATGGGATCTCCATTTAACTTGAATTCGGGAACATAATCCAATTTAAAGGATAAACTCTTCTCGAGCTGGCGGATGGTTTCCGGGTTCCCATGACGATCTTTTCCTAATGTGGCATCATATCCGAGAACGAAATGGGAGAAGGGGATCTTCTCATGGAGCATTTGCAAAAAGGTCTCGGCAGTTTGTTGAGAAAATTCGTAGGTAAATTTCAGAACAATAAGGGTGTCGATATCTTGTTTCGAGATGAGTTGAATTCTGTGCTCTGGAGTGCAGAGGAGTTCTGTAGGATGCTCGGGATTGAGAATTGTTGAAGGGTGGTTTTCAAAAGTGAGGACAACACTTTGTCCTTCGATTTGATCTTTATATTCATTTACTTTTTCAAGAACTTGCTGGTGGCCCAGGTGGACTCCATCAAAAAAGCCAAGAGATAGCGCTATGGGTTTTCCAGTATGCTTAAATGCTTCTATCGTCTTTAGAATTTTCATTATCTAGCTTCAGTCCTCTAAGATTGACCTTAAGCACTTCAGGAAAAGCAAATTGCTTCTCGTCTATGCAATCATCCAGATTGTAATTCCCGCTTCGTGTTCGTGTCAATGACGAAAGATGTCCGCCGCAGCCAAGTCGCTCGCCGATATCGTTGGCGATGGAGCGAATATAGGTGCCCTTGCTGCATTTTACTGAAATGACAGCTTCAGGATAGGCGTAGCTAATAAGTTTTGTTTGAAGAGTGACTTCCACAGGTTCCCTGTCAATAACCTCGCCTTTTCTCGCAAGATCATAAAGTTTAACCCCATTTTTTTTCTTTGCAGAAAACATGGGTGGAATCTGCTTTATTGTCCCCTGAAATTCGCTGATGACAGCTTCAAGTTGCTCTAGGGTAGGTATGAGAGGGTTTTCGCTTATGATTTTACCCTCGCAATCGAAAGTGTCCGTAGCAATTCCGAGGCGTATCGTCCCGATATATTCTTTATCTTGATTGAGGAATTTATCGGAAAGACGAGTAAAATCACGGCCGACGAGCATCACCATGACTCCATCAGCGAAAGGATCGAGCGTTCCTGCGTGGCCGATTTTTCGAACACCGAGTTGCTTGCGGAGCATCCGCACTAAGCTAAATGAGGTAATTCCCCTGGGTTTATTAATAGCAAGAATTCCTGAGGGACTATTCACTGCTTGAACTCTCTTGATCCCTTGTCTGTTCTTTGTCGTGGATCTCTTTAAGCAGTTCTTCAATACGCATGTGCTTATCTAAACTGTCATCGAGAATAAATGTCAAAGCAGGGAAATAACGCATCACAACCTTTTTAGAGGCTACGACGCCTATGGAGGCTGAGAGGGCGGTGAGTCTTGTGATCGCTTTATCTTTAGTTTTCTGGTCGCCGATAACGCTTACAAATACTTTTGCATAGTGGAGATCTCGTGTGATCTCCACTTGCGTAATTGTGATCAGCTCCGGGATATCGCGATTTTGGAAATCGCGACGAATCACTTCGGAAAGAACTTCTTTGAGCAATGAATTAAGTCTATCTACACGTTGTTTTGGCATGTTTTTCTGTATTTATAGCGTTTGTGTCAGGTACGTCGTTTCAAAGGCCTCAATAACATCATTTTCTAGGATATCATTAAAGTTATTGAGAACAATGCCGCATTCGAAGCCTTTTTGGACTTCACGAACATCTTCTTTGTCTCGTCGGAGTGAGGAGATGGTGCCCTTCCAGAACTCTTTTCCTTCGCGGAAAATGCGGACGTGGTTATTTCGAGTAATCGTTCCCTCAGTAACCATACATCCTGCGATTCTACCGTGTTGCGAGGACTTAAAGACTGCAAGAACAGTGGCTTTTCCTCTGAGATTTCTTGGGCAATTCTATCAAGAAGACCCGTCATGAGTTCTTTCACTTCATCCACCGCATGGTAGATGATGTCGTGAAGGTAAACGCGCACCCCATGCTGCTTCAGAAGCTGCTCAGCGTGGCTTTCGACGACAGTATGGAATCCGATGATAATCGCTTTCGAGGCAGCCCCTAGCAAGACATCCGATTCGGAAACTTCGCCGACAGCCGCGGAAATGATGCTGATATCCACTTTTTCAGATTCTATACGCAGAAGAGCCGCTTTCAGAGCCTCCAGAGAGCCTTGAACGTCTGCTCTGAGGATGATGTTCAGCATTTTCTTCTTGCTGTCCGTTGCCTGTTGGAAGATGCTTTCAAGAGAAGCTTTCTTAGGCTGGTGTGACAAATGCCGTTTATCAAATGTTCTTTGTTCGGCAATTTCACGAGCCATTTGTTCGTTGGCAACCGCAATAAATTCTTCTCCGGCTTCAGGAAGACCGGACAAACCGGTAATCTCAATAGGAGTTGAAGGACCCGCGCTTTGGAGATCTTTATTGTGTTCGTCGTGCATTGTCTTCACGCGACCCCAATGTTCTCTAAAGACCAGGGCATCGCCCACTCTTAGGGTACCGTTTTGGACAAGAACTGTAGCCACAGAACCCATGCCTTTGTGAAGTTCGGATTCGAGGACGGTTCCTCTGGCGCGAGACTTAGGATTAGCCTTCAGTTCGAGAACTTCGGCCTGAACAGCTAACATTTCCAGCAAAGTTTTTACTCCTTCGCCTGTTTTTGCGGAGGTATTTACAGTAATCGTTTGACCCCCCCAAGCTTCCGGAAGAAGGTTCTTTTCTGCGAGCTGCTTATAGACATTTTCAGGATTAAAATTCGGTTTATCGCATTTGTTGATGGCTACGACGATCGTGACTCCGGCTGCAATCGCATGATTGATTGCTTCTTCTGTTTGTGCACGGATCCCTTCGTCTCCTGCAACAACAAGGACAACGATATCCGTAACGTCAGCGCCGCGAGCTCTCATAGCTGAGAAAGCTTCGTGACCAGGCGTGTCAAGAATAGCGATGTCGCCAACTGCTGTCGAGCAGCGGAATGCGCCGATATGCTGCGTGATGGCCCCGGCTTCGCCGGAGGCGACGCTGCTTTGTCTGATGTAGTCGATTAAACTCGTTTTACCGTGGTCAACGTGGCCCATGAATGTGACGACAGGTGCCCGCGTTACTAGTTGTGAAGGATCTGAGGAACTGATTTCGTCGCGGATCGATTTATCGGTGATTCGAATTCTTTCCTCTTCGGTAGTATCAATGGTAATGGCGCAACCAAAATCGGAACCGATAAGCTGCACCGTTGTTTCATCTTCAAGGAAGTCGTTAAGAGTAACGATAACACCTTGCAAGAATAACTTGGAAATCAACTCAGAGGACTTTAATTTCATGGTAACCGCTAGGTCTTTGATTCTGATCGGAAGACGAACAGAAATAGAAGATGGTCTAGAGGTTATTTCTTCTGCTTTAGTTTGCTTGACTTGGCGTTTTTTGCGCCATCTTTGATCCTCTTCGTTGTCTCTTAAACCATAACGATCTCTCGCATCGAATTTGGAACTTGTCTTTTTAGCAGGTTTAACATCAGAGAACTCTTTAAATTTAGCAGGTTTGCCTTTTCCGGCAGCCTCGGTCTCTTCCGCCGTTGGCGCTTTGACCTCACCAGTTTTGGGTTTCGGTTTTTTTAGATGATCTTTTTCTTCTTCCGTACCTTTTTTCTCAACAGTGGGTTCAGGAGTCGGCTCTTTTGCAGGAATTGTCGTCCTGGCAGGTCTTTGAAGAAGATCTTTTACATGCCGTCCTGTTGGCCCTAGAAGTTCTCTGGCGGGAGCGGCAGCAGGCTTAAGCGGGGCTTCTGCAACCATCGGCTTGAGAGGAGGTGCAGGAGGTTCTTCCGGAGTGATTTCAACTTCGGGTACAGCAACAATGGTTTCAACAACTTCTTCTTGAACGATTTCGACAGGGGGAGGAGGCGGTTCTTTTACCTCGGAAACCTCTTGAGCGGTTTCATCTTCTTTGGCAAAAGCAGACCTTGTACGCGCTTTACGGCGCGGGGCCTCTTCTTTATGCTCTTCTTCTTCGCCTTTTGCAACTTTAGTCATAGGTTTAGAGGAAGAAGCTTTAGAAGTTTTTGGTGTGGCTTCTACAGCTTCTGCCTTTTTCCCTGCTAGCTTTTGCTTGATTTTATCCAGTTGGATGGCTTCAGCAATCTGAGTATTTTTGATATTAATTTTAATTTCTTTTTTTTCTTTTGACAACAGATTACATCCTCTGTTTTCGAATTTGTTCTAAAATATGGTCGGCCATATCAATGCTGATCCCCGGAACCTTTGAAAGCTGCTCAGGTGAGGACATTAATAAGCTACGGGGTGTGGCAAATCCTTCTTGAACAAGATGTTCGAAGATTAATTTATTTACGCCCTCAATTTTCTGTAAAGGTTCGTCAAGCGTTGGATCCTCAGATGAGGCTAACTCGCTCCTTTGTATGGCCTTCGTACGGTTGTAGTCGGTCATACGCTGAACTTCAATGTCATAACCGATAAGCTGGCTATTCAGCCTTGCATTCATTCCTCTCTTGCCGATGACAGCTGCATAGTCATCATCTTCAATGACAATAGAAATAACGCCTTCGTCTTCGTTGATGCTGATTTTTCGAATTTCAATAGGCGATAAGGCGTTTTGCAAGAGCTCCACAGGATCATTTGAGAAAGGAATGATATCGATTTTTTCATTTCTAAGTTCACTGACGACGTTTTTAACACGTGATGCCGCGCATTCCAACACAAGCACCTACAGGGTCGACTTTGGAATCGGTGGATCTGACGGTAAGCTTTGTCCGGTAGCCGGGATCCCTCACGATCTTATCGATGATGATGGTGCCATCGGAAATTTCCGGAACCTCTTGAATCATCAATTGTTTGACAAATTCGGGGTGGCTTCGTGATAAGATGACTTCGGCGCCGCCCATTTCTGTGTCGTTAACTTCGAGAAGAACGGCAAAAACCTTGTCGCCAATCTTGATATTTTTCGGTTTTGGGTAGTGTTTCATAGGCATGATAGCTTCGACTTTCCCAAGATCGATAACGAGATTAGCGCCTTTTACAAAGCGTTTTACGGTTCCTGAAATGAATTCGTTGATGCGGTGGCGATATTCTTCGTAAATAACATCTCTTTCTGCACCTCTCAGCTTTTGGGTGATGATTTGTCTGGCTTTTTGTGCAGCAATTCTTCCAAAATCTTTAGGAGTGACAACGACATCGATAAATTGACCGATTTCGCAGTCAGGGTCGATGTCGCGTGCATCTTCCAGGTTGAAATCTCTTGGGCCGCAACTTCGACTCATCGACGATTTCTTTCTCGGAATAAGACGTCGATGTTGCCGGTTTTGGGGATTAATTGTCACCGAGACATTTGACGCCCCGGTGATGCTTTTCTTTGCAGCCGCTGCTGAGCGACTCTTCGAATAGCACTGATCTACAATTTCCCTGCTTTGATCCCTTTTTCCCTTTCAAGATATTCAAAGACAGCAATCGAGAGTCTTTATTCATTTCATTTCCTCTGTATTGTAGACTATCTTGCTTTATCGTTTTTCTTCTGTGGTACAACGATATCATCGCGGTTTACTTTGTTCTCATCGATAGAGATATTCTTTAATCGAAGGGCGATTTTCTTATGTTCCGGATCTAATTTTAATCACTTTAGCTGTGACGGTCATCGCCTTTAGAAACGACATCTTCAACCTTGCCAAATGCTTGATCTGAAAGTTCTGTGACGTGAATAAGGCCTTCGATACCATTTTCTAGCTCGACAAAGGCTCCAAAAGCTGTGATTTTGCTGACTTTTCCTTTGACAAGAGATCCGACAGGCATTGTTTTTTCAATATTTTCCCATGGATTGTTGCTCAATTGCTTAACACCCAAGGTGATTTTCTTGCTTTCTTTATCCACAGAAAGAACGATCGCATCGACAACATCGCCTTTCTTGAAGCACTTCGGATGGATGAGAGACTTTTTTGATCCAGCTCAAGTCTGAAATGTGGATAAGTCCTTCAACACCTGGTTCGAGTTCGACAAAAGCGCCATAGTTAGTCAAGCTCTGATTTCAGCTTTAACATTTGTGCCTACAGGATATTTCTTTTCGACATCATCCCAAGGATTGTGCTCTGTTTGCTTAATGCCCAAGAGAAATTTTACCTTCTTCTTTTTGGACAGAAAGAACGATTGCTTCGACTTCATCGCCTTTTTTGACCATTCGCTAGGATCTGTGACGTTTTTAACCCATGACATTTCGGAGACGTGGATCAGTCCTTCGATGCCTGGTTCGATCTCGATAAAGGCGCCATAGGGGAGGAGATTGACAATTTTCCCTCTAACACGTGTTCCCGGTGGGTATTTCTTTTCGATTTGATCCCAAGGATTTGAGTCTTTTTGTTTCAGTCCAAGAGCGACACGCCCTTTGTCTTTGTCGACGTGAAGGATCATGACTTCGAGTTTTTGGCCCAATTGGACCATTTCGGAAGGGTGTTTGATTCTCTTCCACGTCATATCGGTGATATGGAGGAGTCCATCGATACCATCTAGGTCGAGGAAAACGCCGAAATCGGTGATATTTTTAACGATACCTTCGCGGACATCGCCGACTTTGATGCTTTCAAGAAGTTCAGCTTTTTTCGAGATTCTTTCGGCTTCAAGGAGTTCGCGACGGGAAACAACGACGTTTTTGCGGTCGATATTGATTTTAAGAATTTTGAATTCGTAGGTTTTATCGAGGTATTCGTCGAGGTTTTTAATACGTTTGTTGTCAATTTGGGATCCTGGGAGGAATGCTTCCATCCCGATATCGACCATGAGGCCGCCTTTGACTTTGCGGAGGACGCGTCCTTTGACGATGGAACCTTCTTCGCAGTGTTCGATGATGTATTCCCATTGGCGGAGGCGCTCGGCTTTTTCTCTGGAGAGTACAATTTGGCCGCTATCGTCTTCGGTTTGGTCGAGAAGTACTTCAATTTCGGCCCCGAGAACTATTGTGGAGGGGTCAGAAAATTCTTGGATGGGCACTAGACCTTCGGATTTTAGACCAACGTCAACGACAACATGATCTTTTGTGGTCTCTACAATGCGTCCTTTGAGTACTGTACCTGGGATCATTGCGATGGTATTTGTATCTGTCTTAACTGACTTCTTTTCAAGAAGTTCCATGAAGGCTTTACGATCTTTTTCTTGGAAGGGAACATCATCAACGATATTCTTTGCTTCCCAACTTTCTTTGAGGTTATTGGACATTTAAAGGTTTCTCCTAATATTTCTTAACTGATAGGTATAATACTATCAAATACCTCAGATAATTTGCAAGGACTGTCCCGCACTGTTGAAAATATCTTATAAGGGAGGAATCGGGCATTACTATTTCTCCCTTGATTTTTAAATTAATTTCTTGACAAACAGGGCGTTTTTTGGCTATACTCAAACCTAGGAAGGTGATCAACAACAATTTGGAGGTTGATATGAATATCCATGATAATAGTCATGCTTTACAAGTCGGAAGTTTTCTAGAAGTGGAAAAAGCTCCGAATCTTAAGAATCTTTCTAATGCGGAACGAAAAAAAGTCGTGGATTTAATGCAAAACTACAAAGAAATAGCGTTGGGCAACAAGAAAAGCCCTATCAATGAAGAGGAAGCGAGTTCCATTTTACATAAGTTGAAGTCAACGGAAGATCTCGGCGATCACAACCCCGCTAAGAGTCTTGCAAAAAAAATGACAAGCGCTGTTCGAACTACAGTGGGAAAAATTGAGGAAGCGCATAAAAGCTTTAGGGAAGAGATGGTCGATGTAAGAAAAAAAAGATATAGATATATCTTTTTTAGGAAAAGTGGGAACCGTAGGTGAAATTCAGGCAAAAAGGTATATAGACTGCATTCGAGAGGCTAAAACAAAAAAATATGACCAGAGTACATCTTTAAACCCATTACGTAATGGAAGTAAAGAACTAAATGCAGAAGATGTTAAACAATCAAAACAAGAATGGCTGCGGGTGCTACAGGAGCTCGGCTCCCTAAAGGTTGGAAGTGATTCGAAAGCGCGGGGGCGTGTCAAGGAAATCCTAGGGTGCGTATTGTCTAAATTAGCCATAACAGGTAGCCTCGACGAGGAATTTGAAAAAGATTGGAAGGACGGAAAATATGGAGATGCTCTCCCAAAATATGATGGAACTTTTGAAATGTGTATGGCTGCAAGTTATGCCATTAGGGGCGAGTTGGCTGAGGCAAAAAAACATGTTACAGAAGAAAAGAAAATACCTGACAGTGATGTCATGGGTGTCATTAACAGTGAAGGTAAAGATTTAAGCAAATTAGAAAGACTTAAGAAAATTATGGAAGAATATTCTACAGTGCCCGCTTTTTCAAAACAGGCGCTTTATTAAAGAAATTTATACACAATGAATTCAAAATTTGGCTCTAGGGCTTCACCAAGCCCTAGAGCCAAATTTTTATCCTTCTTATCCTATGCATAATTATACTGAAGTGAACTCAAAAATCGGTATTTGGGGCACTTCAAAGCCCCGGGGTTCAACGATCGCAAGTCCCCTAATATTAAAACAATATAAGGGCACTTGCGATAGTTGAACCCCGGGGCTTTGAAGTGCCCGAAATACCGATTTTTGAGCTCACTTCAGTATAACATTACAAAAAAATGAGGGCTAGTATATGAAAATATTTGATAACAACAGGTAGGATATATGACGCCCATCTATAATAACTATTCCTATAATCCTTATAATTTAGCATCAATAAGCGGCATTGATGGGGAGGAGGATGAGGAGAATCTTTTCCAATGCCAGCGCACCGCTATAATTGAAGATTTGCTGATTAGAATAAAAGAGACAAGGGCTGCAGGGGAAGATGATGAACCACAAAAAATCCTCTATTTTTTCGATGAATTCCTCAAGAAATTAGTGGCGGATTGCGGTTATTTAGAAACAGAAGACGTTCTTTCACTCCTTCAGTCAGCAGTGGATGTTGTAGGGAATAGGCTGCAAACCACTGATTATCAGAGGATTACATGCTTTAAATTACTTTATCTAGTAAAAACATATACCAAATTGATCCACTCTCGAGGGAGCAATGGAAATTTCTATGTGAAGTTGGATTTTTCATTCGCTCTAAGATTAAAAAATATTTTTGAGCCCTATTTTCTCGGGAAAAACTATGTTATCTGGAGGGAGGTGTATGTTGAGACGATAATATTAAATGCTAAGAAATATGAGTGTACTTCGTATGAGTTACCCGAATTTATAAATAGTCTTACCGTTTTGGAAGTGGTTTTTTCTTCGGACAATTCAGAAGGTGCTTCTTTGGATTTACTTTTGCCGAAGAGGAATCGTGAAGTGGCCTTTGAATTTTTAAAGCGTTTGTCATGCTGCGGGATATCTTTAACCTTTTTTTACGAGTTCACTAAAGACGTTTTTTATTTTGGTCAACTTTCGGATGAAGAGGTTGAAGTTATAAACATGTATTTAGATTATATGTCTTTATCACGGACAATAGACATACTTTTCCAAATGGAAGAGAAGAATGTGTTGTCATTTGCGGGATGGAATATGCTTGTTGAAGGTCTCTTTAAAAAGGTAGACCGAATAAAAAGCATCTTTTTTCTAGATGTTTGGAATTTGATGAAATTTTCAACAATAATTATGAATAAAATGACTTTTGAGGGAGATTTTCTTTCGAGAGTCCATGCTGTTTTAGATAAAAACATCAGGTTGCAATTGGAAGATAAAAACAGTATCAATTGCTTGAGTTTTTCGGTTGCAGAAGTACGGAAAATAAACGCGGAATTGGGTGGTTTTCTGAAGGTTTTGGGTCAGGTGGGAAATGATATTCACAGAAAAAAATTAGCCGACGTTTTGTTTTTCGTTATAGTCACTTATATGAGGGCTTTGAAGGAAGAGAACACCCTTTCATTAGTTGAAGCATTAGCTCCGCATATCGAGTCAAATCCTGAGGTAGACTACTCCCTTTTATTGATGGTCCTTGAATTGATCCTTATCACTGAAGAAGAGAAAAAAGATATAAATGAATTGATTTCTCGATTGGCAAAACTTTCTCTGTTTAAGAACTCGGATTTACTTCAATTGCTCAGGCATTGGAATAGTTTCATCGATGATTTCATGATTTTATATAGAGGGGGGGATGAATACAACTTGTTAGAGGTGTTGAGTCCTCTATTAGGACTATCGGTACGGGAGATCATTCTTGTTTTGTCGTTAGAAGTTAATGAGATAAAAAGTATAACCAAATGTAAAAGAAGGTTGCTTGAAAAAAACGTGAAAACCGTTCCTAGTGATTTTGAGATGGGCATTCTTAGTCGATTCTTTG
This sequence comes from Waddliaceae bacterium, assembly GCA_963822595.1. Lineage (GTDB taxonomy): Bacteria > Chlamydiota > Chlamydiia > Chlamydiales > Waddliaceae > CAVRUH01. The sequence continues at coordinate 46,519 of CAWGIG010000002.1, forward strand.
AAAAAAAAGATACTAAAATCTTGTTAGATTCTTTTCTTAATTTGCGAAGTCTCTATCTTTTTTCGGAGGATTTTGAACAAAGGGTCATTAGAAACATTCTTAAGAGCTTGGTGAATCCGGTTAAATCAAAGTTACCTGTTCAGAAACTCATACAGTTCGACGACGATAAGAAAGAAAAAATTTGTCGAATTTGGGAAAAACAGCTTCCGAAAGAGCCTGCATTGGATTATTTTTTTTACAAAGATGTTTTAAAATTCCTTGTGAGGCGAGATTTGAGTTTTAATAAATGTCAATTTGCAAAAGACAATCTCGATTTAATCAAAGCATTTTTAAAGCAGCGCTTCAATCTCTTGGAAACATTCAATAAGAGCATTTATTTGAATAATGAACCAACAACGATCATTTCAAGTAAAGAGGAGATAGCGATTGTTTTCGGCGAATACCAAGATTTAGTGAAATCAGTAGTGGAATTATACGGTTTAGATAGGTTAAAATCTCATTTCTTTCTTAACTGGATCGCCGGTTGTCAGACCTATTATTTAGAAGTCAGAAAAACGGCGCAGGCTACTGCCTATTCTATGGCTAATGTCAGTTACTATTTATTGGTAAAAAAGAATTTAATTGAAATGGTTATTTGTGCTTATGGGTTTATAAAAAATCCTTACGAGCAAAATCAAGCCTTTAGGATCATTCGCGCCTTTAATCGACCTCTGCTCACAAATGCGCAACCTACAGAAGCTAAGATTGTTTATAGGAAAAACAGGTTGAAATTATCGGAAAATGAGTTTATAAATATTACAAAATTATGAAAACAATCGTCATGAAATTTGGGGGAGCGGCAGTAGCTTCGCCGGAACACTTTAAAAGAATTGCCGAGATCATCCGAAGAAAAAAGGATGAATACGAACGCATTGTGGTCGTTGTCAGCGCGATGGGCGACACAACGGATCAACTCATAGAACTCGCAAAAAAGGTCCATCCTGACCCCCCTAGAAGAGAATATGATATGCTGATTACCGTGGGTGAGAGGATCAGTATTTCTTTGCTTGCGATGGCCTTGGCGCATCAAGGGCAGGAGGCAGTGAGTTTCACGGGGAGTCAATCGGGGATTATCACTTCCCCCCATCATAGTAATGCCAAGATAGTGGATGTGAGGCCCCACAGAGTGCTTTCGAATCTGGAGCTAGGAAAAACGGTCATTGTGGCAGGATTCCAGGGGGTTAGCAGGGGAGGAGAGATCACAACCCTAGGGCGTGGGGGGTCGGATACCTCTGCGGTGGCATTGGGGATAGCTTTGGGGGCTGAAAAGGTGGAGTTTTATAAGGATGTTCCCTGGATTTACGAAGAAAATCCCAAAGTTAACCCAAAAGCCAAGCATTTGACTCAAATTTCCTATGAGGATGTGATGGAAATTGTGAGAAGGGGAGCTGAGGTTTTGCATGATCGTTGTGTGGAGCTTGCCAAAAAGAATGGGCTTCCTTTGACAGTGCGTTCTTTTCTTGTGGAAGATGAAGAAAAATTGGGGACTTTTATCGGGAACCATGGAGCGCTTCGACAAGCAACATGCACGTATGAGGATGCAGATTAATTGGAAGATAGATTGTATAGTCCGAATAAACAGGATAAGCAGGATCGGAGGCGGCAGGATAAAAGGATAAGAAAAAATAAAAAATAAAAAAAAATAATTCATTTTTCCTTTCTTATCTTTTCTTATCCTTTTTTATCCTGCCGCTTGCGATCCTGCTTATCCTGTTAATTGGGACTATACAATCTAAAAGCATACTTGGAAAATAATGGCGAAATCTGTATCTTTCGCCTGATACCTATAGAGTATCATTAATTACCTATGACTGAAGATTATTATTTGCCTAGCATCAAAACGGACTTTGACGCATCTGCCGAGAACAATGTTCTCTATAAGGAAGCTCTCAAAAATGCTTTGAAAAAAGTCATTCCAAAAGAATTGCTCGTCGAAGGGATAGATAATTACAAAAAAAAATTAGAATCTATACTCCCGCTGATGCGATCGACTCCTTGCGTTACGGCTCCTTCCAATATGTCATTTTACCTCTTAGCGAAATGCCGTCCTAACGCCTTTAAATTCTTTTTTGAGATGATTAGCAAGTGGTTGGTTCCGGGTAAGCGCTTGAATGTCGTCATGGTTTATGGTGCCGATTTCGCCTTTGAGGATATTTCCGAAGATCTTTATTCTCTTTGCGAGGTCATGATAAAAATCGAAAGTGAATCCGAAATCAATGAAATCTTGCACCATCTTCCCATCATCGAAACTGAAGTCTGTTTGGGGGTAGAATCAAGATACTATGCACGCCGTATTTTAGAGGTCAAAGGTCTTTCAGCGGATGCAAAAACTGCATTGATCCAAGAATATATTGCTTACATTGTTTCAAGGCTTCCAAAAAATTTTGAGCACGATGTCTTCACTGAAATGCAGCACGTTTTGGTGATGTGCCGCGATGAGTTCAAGGCAAGGCGCAATGTTAAACATTTGAGCCGTATTATTTGCGCACAGTATCTTTTCAGAAAATCGATGCGAGAGAAGGTGAGGGTTTCTCCGGAAAAACGGCACTTGCCCCTCAAGCTTTTCAGAGAACAGATTGCTTTTGGAAACTCGAAAAAAACGGTCCTTGGAGTCCTTTTAGGGCTGAATTTTATGAAAGATAAAGAAATTTTCCAAGAGACCCATCTTGTTAAAGCGATTCAAAACTATGTTCCAAATGCTATTCCTGTAGAAAATTCTTTTTTTAGCATTAGAAGGGGTTCGGAGAGCATTTGCACTCTTTATTTAGAGATTGAAAAGCCTGACGGGAGTCATTTTACGGGCGAGGAAATCCGTCTATTACGGACACAGCTTCCCACGGATCTTGAAGATTGCATCGAGCATATGATGCATCCTGTGTTTATGCCGCGCAATGAAGAAGAAATCATGAGAAATATTTTGAGTTTGAGTAATCAGATCAAATATTTGCGAGATATTCCTCAAATGTTTGTGACCTTTGATGAGCAGACAGAGATGCATTTATTTTTTACCATTACTTTGGTAAGAGTTGTGAAGCCCGAAACGATTTCCATTGAGGAGCACTTTAAGAATTCAGGAACGGCCTTTGAGTATATCCACGATCAATGTAAGACGGTCGGTTACTTGAGGAAGAAGTATCGTAAGGAAGCGACTGTTTTTCGGGTAAGGGTCTCGAAAGCGCAATTTTTGCGTCGTGACCATTCTATAGACTTGTATAAAGCCCGCCAGGTGGTCGTGTCTGAAATTGCAAACATTGTTGGGGATGTCAGAGATTTTAATGGTGGGATGATTTCGAAGCAAAATGAGCTGTTATCAGCGATCAGAAAGCTGTTGAAAAATTCTGTAAAATACAATGATTTGTTGTTGGAAAATATGTTTTATTCGTTGCATCCGACGATGATGAGAACGGTGTTAGAGCCGGAAACGCTCAAAAACTTCTTTTTGATGTTTTTGGATGCGGTGAATGGCAAACTGGAGCAAAAGGTGCGTAAGGAGTCGCATTTTGTCTATGTAATGACACCGGTGGTGGATCAGGAAGCTGAAGATAAGATGAAAACATCGTTGTCTCATATGAAGATCAATCCTTCATCGCTGGCAACAGCTAGCGTCGCTCAGGGGGATAACTCGTATTTTGGAATTATCTATCGCTGTGACGATCCTCTGAAGCAGGCTGAGTTCTGCAAATCTATTAGTTGTTCATAGAGGTTAAAAAGCTGCGCTTGCTCCGTGCTCTAGAAGTAATTTAACGATTGTAACATTATCTGAATTTGCTTTATTAAATGCATAGAGCAAAGCGGTGTTTCTGTTTTTATCAATTTTATTGATCGATTCTACTGCACCACGCTGCAACAGCCATTCTACCATTTCATAACTTCTTTTATCAACAGTGCATGCGTGCATGAGGGGTGTTTTTCCTTCTCTGTCGCCCTCATTGATTAATTTATCGAGTCCATTCTGGAATAGGAAATTCACAGTTTCGATATTTTGGCTGCGAATTTCCGCTATTAAGACCGGCATAGGATATTTGCAAAGGGAGAGTAAACATATAGCAAGATCCGTGTTTTTTCTTTCGATACAATGGTTAATGGCAGTACATCCATCTTTAGCCACCCTATCGACGTTTGCTCCTAATTCTATCAAAAGTTTACAGAATTCTATTGCTACTTTGCCATTTCTCATATTTGCAGCGTACATGAGGGGAGTCCAACCATCTTTATCCAATTGATCTACAGGAACTCCGGCCTCTTTAACTAGGGCTTCGATAAGAACTTTACTTTCTTCAGCTATAGCTAAATGTAATAATCCCGATCCTAAGTAGTCTCTTGCATGGGGAAACAATTTCTTCACTTCTGTATAGATGAAATCAGCATTTTCTGTTTTATTCTTGAATCCTGGGCATATATGACCGATTGTGATTTTTTCTAAAATTTTAAAACGTTCTGAATATTTTTTCAAAACAGATTCATATGAATCGTTTGATCCACTTTCAAAGATTTTCCTAAGTAGTGTTTCATCCGATTCATTAAAAAACCTTTTATTGTTAAAGCTCTGAAAATCAGGTATATCTTCTAAGGATTGATTTTGATGAGTTATTTGTATTCCTAAAAGGAATAGGGGGGCATTTAGAAAAAGGTACAATTCAGCAACGGTTTTGGGATTTTGTTTAATTCCCCAACTCACTCGCCCATGCAGCATGGTGAGTTTATTATTCCAAATCTTTCTAGTATTAACATCGGATAAATCTTTAAAGACAAGATCCCAGACATGTTTACAGGTGCTTCCAAAGGCAATTTTTGCCCGATCGGTACAACGTTCCAATATCATAACTTGCCAATCAGTATCCAAATTCAAAAATGGGGATTCCATAAAGACGCCTAAGGTTAATTTTATCAACTTTTATAACGAGTTATATTGTTATTGGCAAATGAAAATCTGGAGTGACTCGAAAATGGACGGAATGGACGACATGGACTCAATGGACGACATGGACGTTTGCACCATCAGTCCATGTCTTAATTCAAACTTAAATCTTCCGGGATCATGGAAAGAGTGGCGTATTTACCGCCCATCTCACGGAGCAGAGTTTGCCACAACTTTTCAGGAGGGATATGAAAGATGTGCCTGCGCGATGCCGGATACAAAAACCATCCACCATCCAAAAATTCCCGCTCAAGTTGCCCGGCGCCCCAACCGGAATAACCAAAGCATAATAACACTTCAGGTCCAATCGGATCCGTGATTATCTCTTGAAGAAATTGCAAATCGCCGCCAAGATACACGTCAGGGCAAATTTCTAATGTTTGTTCCGTATTTTTGGAGTAGGTATGCAAAAGCATCATCTGATTGGTCTGCACAGGACCGCCGGCGCGAATGCCTACATTCGGATTGCTCAAATTATTAATGTTAATGATTTCTTCGGGGAGCTCGAGTTCCAGGCTTTTGTTCACGACAAGTCCAAACGAGCCATTAGGATTATGCTCGCAAACGAGCACAACACTCCTGAAGAACAACCCTGATTCGACATCCGGCGTCGAAATCATAAATGTTCCCTTCTGAATTTGACTGTACGGTACGTTCTCCATATTTACTCCGCGTATGCGTTAGGGGGAATTAATTCCGTTTTATTCACTTGAGCTTGATTCAGCTGGTTATTATACATGCGCAACTCTTCTTCAAGCGCCGTAACGCGTCTCATGAGTTCCGCAAATACTTTAGAAAATTCCTTGTCCTCTATTAAAGATTCATTTCCCTGATATCCGCCATAGTTGTTCGATTTCTCGATGACCATAGAAACTCTGGATAGGGCGGTCTGTATTTGATCGACCTCATCATTAAAGTAATTTCTAAACTCTTGAGGCGTCGACAGCTTTTCGAGAAGGTTCATTCTTCGAGCACGTAGACGCTGCCATCCTTTATCCAAATGGAAAAGGACACCGTAATGGTTTACATCGTCAAAAATTGTTTCTCCTTTGCTTAAGAGGGAAGTGAGTTGTAGATACAGATCATCTCTAGAAAGGAGTCTTCCGAGAGTGCCTTCGCCCTCTTTCACTTTTTTCGTGATTTCATCGATGTTCGCGGACGCATCTGCGATACTAGTGATTGTATTATTGATGTCTTCCTTCGAAGCTTTTAAATTGTCAGTGATATCGCGAAGATTTTCGACGGTTAGCGATAGATTGTCCCAAGTTTTATTCTTGTTTAAAACTTCAATAGCTTCATTTGCCTTATCTAAAAACTCATCCAATTTAGTGGCGACATCTTTAAATTCGCGGAAAGCATCTTCAACAGATCCCACTTGTTCGGAATAGATAATTTGATCATTCCCAATTAACTTAAGGACTTGACCGGGTTTTAAGGGTTCAGGGTCGATGGCAACGGATTTTTCCCCTAAAAGCCCCGCTGTTTTTAACATGATTCTGTCGGTATTGTAGACTTTTACGGAGCTGTCAATAGAGAGGACCAATTCATAGGCATATATATCACCATTAATCGAATTTCTATGAATTGTAGCGTCTTCAACCGGATGTATAGCGACCACTTCACCGACAGGCTTACCGGCGAAAAGGACGCGTGTGCCCACATTTACTTTTTCGATGTCGGTAAATAAAACATGCAATGTCTGGCCCTCATCGCCAATAAAAGGGTGGAGGAACATCAGCATAAATATAATGATGCCGCTTGCTGTGGCGACAAAAATTCCTATGAGCAGATTTTTTATTCTGTCCGGCATTTACTCTTCACTCCTCTTATGGTGACCTTTCATGACTTCATCTGTAAGTAAAGCGTAACTTAAGAACTTTTGCAAGAAAGGATCATCAATTTTCATAAATTTATCAACGGGGGCTATATATTCGATTTTTCCATCAACATGCAAAGCTAACCGATCTGCCACTTCCAAGGCATAACGCATTTCATGCGTAACTACCACGCTTGTTGCTTTCAATTCCTGTCTAATTTTATTGATTAACTCGGTGATATGCATCGCCGTAATAGGGTCAAGACCCGTAGTGGGTTCATCATAAAGCAAGATCTTGGGTTTATAGACGATAAGCCGAGCTAAGGCGGCGCGTTTTCGCATGCCTCCTGAGAGTTCCGAAGGCATTTTGAGCTGCGTGTCTTCAAGATTCACCATCTTAAGGGCTTCCGCAACCCTATCTTTAACTTCCTTTTCCTTAATGTCATGGAAATGCTGCCTCAGATAAAAGGCCACATTTTCTCCGACATTCATCGAGTCAAATAAGGCGGCGCTCTGAAAAAGCATGCCCATTTGCATAGTCTCTTTTTGTCTTTCCTGACGAGGTACGGTACTTAAATTCTTCCCATTGACTTCAACATATCCGCGGTCAGGATTTTCGATGCCGATGATTTGGCGCAAAAGGACGCTTTTACCGGCCCCGGACCTTCCTATAATAACGAGTGTTTCGCCGTCTTCAATGGTGACGTTGAGTCCTTTAAGAACTTCTAACGAACCGTAACTCTTCCAGAGGTCTTTTGCTATTATAGGCATATTTTAAACCCAGCCTGGAAAGTTATCTTTTAGGTAATCATAGGAGGAATTGAGGAGAATGGTGAGGAAGAAATTCATGATCAGGATGACTGAGTAGCAAATCACGACGCTATTCGTTGTCGCGCGGCCTACTCCGGCTGCGCCTCCCTTTGTTATCATCCCTCGGTAGCACGAGATGGTAATGATGACAATTCCAAAAACAAACGCTTTAGCAAACCCGCTGAAGATGTCGAAATTAGTGATATGGGTAGGAAGAGGATCGACAAAGGAGCTATGAGGCATTTGGTAATAATAAACGGCAATAACATAACCTCCGATAATACCCATCAGGCAGCTGAAGATCGTTAACAGCGGCAGCATCAATGTTCCTGAAATGAACCGGGGGGCAACGAGATATTGCAAGGGGTTCACCGACATGGAGCGTATGGCATCGATTTGTTCAGTGACGCGCATGGTACCTAGTTCGGCGCACATGGCGGCGCCGACGCGCCCTGTGACCATGAAGGCTGTTAAAACGGGGCCAAGCTCGACGAGCATGGCTTTGGTGACCATTAAGCCCGTGGCGCCTGCGAGTCCTTTATCGGAAAGCTGAAAGAAGGATTGGGCGGCTAGAACCATGCCTGTGGAGAATCCGGTAAAAGCGACAACTGGGAGGGACAATACGCCGATATCGTACATTTGGTTTCGGATGAGATTCAATGAGGGGGGTTGGGTAATACTAAGCCAAATGACTTGTATTATCATCATTACAAAATCGCCAAGAACTATAAACATGTCAGTTAACTTTTTAATCATTAACGCCTTAAGTTTAAAAGTGCTTAAAAATAGTTACACTATTATACTGAAGTGAACTCAATTTTTGAGCTCACTTCAGTATAGCTCATTCTAATTCAAAAGAGAATTTTAATGAATTGTTTTTATTATTTTGGGATTTGAAAATTTTAATCTGATAAAATTTTCAATTTGCTAATATCGCGATCTTCACAATGTGGAATATTTTCGATTAATTCTTTTGAAAAACTTTCCCAGTTTTGCCCATTATTTTTTTTAAGCCATGAAATTATATATAGAATGACTTCAGAGACTTCAAGCATTGTATATTTGCCAATAAGATTTAAGAGAAAAATCCTAACTTTTTTATTTACGCCTTCTTCCGATGATGAAAGTTCATTTTCTAAAAATTTTAAAAAGCCTAAAAATCGGTTTACAAGTGCTGTTTGTGGATTATGTTCAGCGGGTCGTATTATTTTTAGTAATTCGGAGTTGTGCAGTTGCTCATACCAATTTTTAGCTGTAATAATCTCATGGCACCAAAGATCTAAAATTGCTGCAGGTGTGTAAAAGCAGTATTGCATTCGAGTAAGATAGCCTCCAGCTATAAGATAAAGTAATTGGGACTGTTCGTCTTTACCGTTATTGAGACTCAGGCATTTGTTGGAGATCGTAATTTTTTCTTCGACCAATTGCATCGTAAATTTTCTGATAAATTCGCGCATTTCTTCTGGATTGGGAACGCGATAGGACTTACTATTCCATTTTAATGCTGCTTCGCCTTGACCGTAATCCCAAAAAAGTTCTTCACCTTTCTTAACGCCTCCTTCTTTAATAATAGTCAGGACTCCGATATTACTAAGTCCTCTCACCTTACCCGCGGGGTTAATGCAACAATTTGGGAAGCCATCGTTTGCAAATCTGGCGCAATTACCTACTTTTTCGGCATCAACCTCAACTAAAAGATATTCTGAATGAAAGACTTTTCCGTTCAGAATTGCAAGCATATCGCCTGTTCTTGATTGGTCGAAAAATTGTCCTCCATAGGTAGCTACTCCCGATCCCATAGGAAGATCCTGGTTTGTAAAGAGTCCCCAATTTTTTGAAACATCTTTGCCAATTGAGGAGGATTTAATGACTAATTTAGGGGGATTTTCAAATGCTTTTTCTAATAGTCGGCAGTAAATGTTATTAATTGTCTCATAAGGATTTTGTGATTTTTGTTGCATCCAAAGATTTTTGAGCATTTCAGGAGGGTAAAAGGCTCCATCTATGTATTTGGTCATGCCAAAAAGCGCTAAGTGTTCTTCAGGTTTAAAAGGAATCGGTTTTCCGCTTTCAAGTTCGATTTGTAGATTCTTTGTGCTGGTAGGATTTTCAACGAGTCCGGCATAGATGCGTAAATGTTCACAGGTTCCATTAAGCGGCGTCATTTTTGTGAGAATATTACCCTTAGTCTTACCGACGATAAGCTGGAATAATTCTTCGCTAGCTAAGGCTGCGTGGTGGATAGGAAACCATCCGCATATATCTTTTTGTTCGAGGCTGGCTCCGGCCTCAATGAGCTTTGGCACTAATGTGATTCGATTCTTTAATATGGCAAGAGTGAGAATAGGTAGGTCGTATTTATTGCTTGTTTTTTTTAAGCAGTCTTTGTCTTTTTCCAACTTCGAGCGCACCGTCTTCATGACGACATCATCGGGTAGGTCAAGAGCAATTAAATATTCAACAGCGGCTTTTGAAACTTTTTGAACAATTTCCTTAAAATCCCCCTTATTTTTGCTTGTCGCTTTTTTATAATCGTTCTAGGGTAAAGTAGATTCAAATCATCTGGGGTTAGTACGGATAAATGCATCATTTTATTTAATACTCTTTAAATTCTAATAAATTATTTTGGGTTCTTCCCTGATTATAGCCAAAAATTTGTCTTGGTGTTCTCGGATAGTAACTACGGGAAAGTCGAGGGAACAATTGGTGAAGATATTGATGGTGGGTGTATTATTGTAAACCGCAAACCTTGCGGTACTATTATCATAAGCGCCCTGTTTCCAGCCCATACGTCTAATGTCTGAATTCCAAATAATCCTAATTGGAGCTGTCAGTAAGCAATCTCTGCATTCAAATGTAAAAGTTTGGGGAAGAAGTTCACTGTGGCGATGAAGTCTGGCTTCGCTATTAGTAAAATTTTGCTTGAAAAACTGACATGTTACCAAGAGAACATTACCAAAGAAGGCAGGGCCGCAGCATTTATCTGAAAGGACTAATTGTTGCGATGCTTCTACTAGGGTAACAGTCCATGTTAGAACGATAACAGAATAGATTCTCATGCTACGCGTGGAACTAAAGGTTGCGCTTAGATTCTCGAAGATCGACTTGGCATATTCAGCAGTTTTATTATATTTGTCCTGCGCGAATTGATAAACCGATTCTGTTAAGTTTTTTAATCCATAAATAAACATGGTGAAGATTATAAAAGAAATAAGGTTTTGTATCAACAAAAAAAAGCAAAAAAAAGCTTTTCAAATACCGATTCTTGTTTTATTTGTCTAGATGTGGGAATTCTCTGATTATAGCCAAAAATTTGTCAGGTGTTCCTTCAAGAGTTACTCTTGTAAACGGCAGTGTGCAATTTGTAAGTATGTTGACGGTGGGTATGTTTGGATAAAAGGTGATATTAAAGGTGCCTTTCTGGGGAGTTTCCTCTAACCAATTCATTTGTTTAATGCCCCCATTAAAAAGAACCAAATATTCAGCGGACACAAAGCATTTTCCACAAGTGACTTCATAAGCAAAAGGATAAATATGAGTGTTTAGGTTAACAGTTATATTAGTATATGATTGATTGAAAAGTTTGCAGGTTGAAAAGAGAACGCGTGCGAAGAAACCAGGGCTGCAGCATTGATCTGTAATATTCGTTTGATATAGGGCTTCTGCCACTGGCAGGCTGAGGCTAACAGCCCATGTTAGAACGACAACCGAATGGATTCTCAAGCTGCGAGTTGAGCAAGCAGCTGAGTTTATAGCCTCGAAAATCGACTTGGCATATTCAGCAGTTTTATTATAGCTATCCTGTACTAATTGATATGCTATATCTGTTAAACTTTTTAACCCATAAATAAACATGGTTAAAATCATATATAGGTTGTTATTTTTTAGCAACATAAAAAGGGGCTAAAAAGCACCCTTTAAAGCCGCTGGCTTAGGTTTTAAATGATTCAGAACGTCTTTCAGATGTTGTCTTGGAGCTATTACTACTCCAAATAGATTACAAACCGCTTCTATTGGGGTTATAATGCAAATAACTCCAGCTGTGAAAACCCCTTTCGCAACATCAACGGTTATCTGTTTTAAGCCTCTCTTCAAGCTACACTGATCAAAGAAAGGTGCACCAAAAATATTGGAGATACCTTTAATAATTGGTTCGACAACACAAGATACAATTAGAGCCAAACGTAATGCAGCGGTACTGATTGCTAAGAGAGGAGCCGCCAATCTTATCCACTCTGTTTCTTTGGCTTTATTTTTAACAAACTTATATTGTTCTACGGATAGATTGATTAAAGCAGTACCTGCTTGAACATCATATTCAAAATCAAAAGTCATGTTCATATTATTAATGCCTTTCAGTTGAATATTAAGATTGGCGAGCTTTCAATTCGTGCTTCATCGTTTCGGCAAACGATTTTGGAGCTATTGCTACCCCAAACGGAGCCACAACGACTTCAGCTGAGGTAAAAAGAGTCCACAATACTGCATTGAGCACCCCATCAGCCAGACCAAAAGTTATGTGTGTTAAGCCTACGGAAAAATTGCAATGCTTTGAGATCGGTGCACCGACGATATGATAGAGACCTTTAATAACCGGTTCAACAACACTCGACACAATTAGAGCCACTCCCAATACCACGGCACTAAGGGCTACAAGAGGAGCCGCCAATCTTATCCAATCTGATTTTTCGGCCTTATCATTAATGAACGCATATTGAAAATATTTTAAGCTCTGTATTGAATCAGCTACTTGAGTAGAATTGTAAGACATATTATTTCTCCGTTTATTTGATTAATTTATACAATAATGATATCAGAAGTTTGTTAAGATTTGATTAATTTAAAATTAAAATTTTAAGATATTCGTCTTGGTAGAATAAAAAAAGGGCCAAAAAAGCCCCTTCGCATATGTTCTTTTATCTCGGCATTTAGTATCTAGATTTAATTTCCGGCATATTCTCAGTCAGGTATTCGAGATACGTTTTTGGGGCTATTGCTACCCCAAACAGAGTAAAAGGGACCTCTATTGCGGTTATTACGGCGACCAGTAATGCTACCAACGAGCCAGCCAGAACCCCACCAGTTATCAGTTTTAAGCCTTGAATTACGTCGCAGGAATCGGAGCAGAGCAGCAGTGCGCCAAAGATATTACCGAGACCTAAAATAATAGGTTCTACAACTAACGATACCATTTCAGCTAATGACAACAACGCGGTACTAAGGGTTACGAGAGGAGCTGCCAATCTTACCCACTCAGTTTCTACTGCCGTTTTTCGAAAAAACTCATATTGACGTGCTTTTAAGTTATGGAAACCTACAAAACAATCCATGCTAATCATTTTATTTCTCCTATTATTGATTCAATTTCTATTAATGATATTAAAAGATTGTTAAGATTTGATAAATTTAAAATAAAATACTTGAATTCAGTTCAAATTGTCCCGATGCGTATGCAATTTTCGTAGCACTATACTAAAGTGAACTCAATGAAAAAATCAATGGATTTTTAGTTTTTATAGGTGTAATATATCGTTATTTTTAATGTTAAAGTAAATTTTAATTGGAGAGAATCATTATGATGACAGTCCGCGTCGGTCAGGAATTACTAACACTGCCAGAACCTATAAACGAGATTCTTCTTGTTGACAGCCCATACAATCGAACATACATAAAAATAATGAACTTGTTTGGCGGAAAAGAAGGGTATGAAAAGTTGCCTGTGCTTAAATTGGGTCAGAAAACAATCGATAGAGTTATGCCCGATGATCCCATTTTAGAATCAATGAAGGCTTCGGTCATGAGAGGTTTGGATTGTAAGGAAAAGCATTTCGTTATCGTTAAAAATTATAACACTGATAAAAAAATCAGCTCCTATATCTTTTTTTATGGAGAACCCAATCTTGATCAATGGTATAAATTCTTCGGGTCTTTTGAGCATCAACAAAAAAGAATTCGAATTTCGGTATTTCCTATCGAAGATATGGATTTCAGTCACTTTCCCGCTTGGATAAAAGCTGCCCAAGGAACCTAAAAAGGACTTAAGGGTCCTTTTTCCTTTAAACTTAAAATTTTGATTCGCAAAAAACAAATTAAATGCTATAATATCCTTTTGAAATAAAAATAAAAGGAGTATCTATATGAAGTTCATTCTTCAGAAATTTATAATAGCCATATTTGCCATCCTGTCAATCTCAACCCTCCATGCCGAAACAGAAGATGACCAACCATTTACTTTAAATTTTAGGCAATCTAGAGCCTTACATTCGCCGCGTGATTATCATTTGAGAATGACGGCTGCTGAAAAAGAGGATCTACGATATATGTTAGATATCCTTGCGAATTACTCAATGATCTCTATAGGTTTCAAGAAATTTTCGATTGAAGCTGCTGGAAACCGGATTGTCCATATCCATCCGCTGCGGACTTTTATTGAGATGTTAAACGATCCTGAGAACAATGTAAATCTGCATAAAATTAGACTTAGATCCACGATTTGGAATAGCATGTCACAAACATACTGGGATGTGTTGGAACAAGAGAACGGCTACGGAAATGTATTGATTCATGTTAGAGACTTTAGCGCAGCGCTGAATGTTGATTCATCGTACTTGCAACCTACCTTGCAAGAGGGTGACTGGACGGAATTTTTTGAACTCTTGCTAGCTATATAGGGCCAGTAAGAATTTACACGACCAATAGGAAAAAATGATGTATTGGACATAAAAAAAACCAGCCCGTGTTAACTGTACGGGGATTCTGAGCGAAATGAGGTGTAATGATGACTGTACTATACGAGCCAATAAAGCCCAGCAGGCTAGTCCATCGGTAATTGCAGTTTGCTGTGTGGCGATGGCATAGAGGAGTAAGGACGTAGGAATAGCTAAGTTTTCGAGAGAATTCGCATAGGCTCGGGTGGCGCGCTGGCCAAACCTATTTAAATCTTTCCCATAAGGGTCAAACGCAATCGTTTTTATTCTGTCTTCTCTTACAGCCTGCAAGCGAGCAAAACCTAGCGGTATGATTAAAAACATCGCCCAAACGACAAACCCTATAAGTGCTTCCGCGCTATTAAACATAACGACTCCTTTTGATTTACATATACTGAAGTGAACTCAAAAATCGGTATTTGGGGTACTTGAAAGCTCCCGCGGTTCAACGATCACAAGTGCCCTAATATTAAACAATATAAGGGCACTTGCGATCGTTGAACCCCGGGGCTTTGAAGTGCCCGAAATACCGATTTTTGAGCTCACTTCAGTATATATAAATTTGTTTATTTTAAAGCCAATAATTAAATCTCTTGATAAACCATACTTTAACAAGCTGTGTGAGTGTGCAGTAGGCTAATAAAATCCCAATCAGCCAATAGAAATAGTCGCCGGGCAACGGGACTAAATTGATACTGGTTCCAATAAATGAGTAAGGGATGTAAATCCCAATTGCCATAATGATGGCGGTAGTCGCCAGTAGGGGGACCGAAGCAATACTTTGTATAAAAGGGATTTTTTGGGTTCGGATCATATGCACAATGAGGGTCTGCGATAGCAGGCCTTCAATAAACCATCCTGATTGAAAGAGGGCTTGTTTTTCCACGGAATCCGCGCCAAAAACATACCACATCACAGCAAAAGTGACGTAGTCAAATATAGAACTAATAGGACCGATAAAAAGAATAAATTTGGTGATGCCTGCGGGATCCCACTTACGTGGCTTTTTGAGAAATTCTTCGTCGACCCGATCGAAAGGAATTGTTGTCTGTGAAAAATCGTACAGCAAGTTTTGTAGCAAAATTTGAATCGAAAGCATCGGTAAAAAGGGGAGGATAATGCTGGCTCCAAGAACGCTAAACATATTTCCGAAATTAGAACTTAAGGCCATTTTAATGTATTTGATAATGTTCCCAAAAGTTCTCCGTCCTTCCATGACGCCGTCGGCTAAGAACATGAGGTTTTTCTCAAGCATGATGATATCGGCCGATTCCTTGGCGATATCCACGGCGTTGTCTACAGAGATGCCAATATCCGCTTCTCTCAGGGCCGCTGCATCATTAATGCCATCTCCTAGAAAACCAACAGTATGTCCATTTGATTTAAGGGCTTTGATGATTCTAGATTTTTGCAGAGGTGTCAATTTTGCAAAAACAGTGGATATCTCCACGGCTTTTTTTAAATCCTCCTCATTCATATCTTCAATCTGTTTGCCTAATAAAGTTCCTTTGTTTGGTAAATTTACCCACTTACAAATCTTTTCGGTAACAAGTTCGCTATCCCCCGTGAGAATTTTGACTTCTACATCTAAGGAGTTAAGTTCCGCAATAGCTTTTTCTGTGGATAGCTTAGGAGGATCAAGGAATGCTAAAAATCCCATAAACACGAGATCTTTTTCATCAGGGACCTTATACTCTTTGTTATTTACCGAGGGAAATTCCCGATAGCTCAATCCTAAGACCCGTAACCCATCTTCATTTAAATCTTTTTGAATGGAGCTGAGTTTCTCTTTAATTTCTGGCGTTAGGGGTGTTATGACGCCGTTAATTTTGACGTTTTTGCAAACATCCAGAGTTTCTTCTACGGCTCCCTTACAAATGAGCAAATCGGTTGCCGCAGGTGTTCTAAGGACAACAGACATCCTGCGCCGATTAAAATCAAAGGGGATTTCGTCGATTTTCTGGTATTCCTTATTATACTTTTCTTGCAAGGTGACGTGTGTATTTTCTAGAACGGCTATGTCCAAAAGATTTTTTAATCCAGTTTGATGATAACTATTGAGATAGCCATAGTGAAGGACCTCTTCATTTTCATTCCCTTCTGCATCGAGATGCTTTTCAAGGATAATATGATCTTCGGTTAAGGTTCCGGTTTTATCGGTGCATAGAATGTTCATGGCTCCAAAATTCTGTATGGCATTCAATCGCTTGACAATCACTTTACTCTTTGACATTTCTAGGGCGCCTCTAGCGAGATTCGCCGTCACAATCATAGGAAGCATTTCGGGAGTTAGCCCGATGGCAACAGCTAGGGCGAAAAGAAGGGAATCTAACCAGTCTCCCTTGCTGATGCCATTAATCAGAAATACGAGAGGAACCATAACGAATATAAACTTGATTAATAGCCAGGTGACTTTATTGATTCCGATGTCAAAGCTAGTCAATGCGCGATGACCGGTAATGGTTTTAGAGAGGGTGCCTATGTACGAATGATTACTCGTTCCTAGAACAATCGCAGTGGCCGTTCCGTTACGTACGTTGGTTCCCATAAAACAAAGGTTGGGCATACTCAGGGGATTCGTTTCTCCATCTAAGGGTTTAATTATTGCGTCTTTTTCTACAGGAAGGGATTCTCCGGTCAAAATAGATTGGCCCACATACAGCTCTTTAGAGGTAATAAGTCGGATATCTGCAGGAACCATGTCGCCGGCCGAAAGGTGGATGATGTCGCCCGGGACCAGGTCTTTCATTTTGATTTCATATTTCTGAGTTTCTAAATGGGCCCCGGAGCGTCGGAAAACGGTGGCTTTGGTGCTCACCAAAGCGCTAAGTTTCTGCGCAGCATTATTCGACTTGAATTCCTGGATGAATCGGATGAATACACTAAGGATAACCATGATGGAAATGATTACCACCGAATCATACTGCTCAAGAAAGAAGGAAACGACCCCTAGAAACATCATCAAAACAACAAACGGATTTCTAAAGTTGTTCAGAAGTAGAAAGTACCAAGTGGGAGGTTTTTCATGGGCAATTTCATTAGAACCATATTTTTTTAATCGGGCTTTAGCCCTTCTTTCGTCAAGTCCGTTAATGGAAGTTTTTAATTCTTTGTAGATGTCTTCTATGGGTTTTTGCGAATAACGCATGAGCGAAGCGGAAATCGTTTGTTCGGCTTCATGCGCGTTTTTTTTCTTAGAAAAAAAACGCGATTTTAATGATTGGATAATGTATTGTAAATTCATATTTTGCGTTTTCTTTGGTTTTGTCTTTAAAATTCTAATTATTATGTCTATAGCCATAGAAAGCTAGAAAAAAATAACGGAGGGTCATTATGAAAATCGAAGGTTGTGTTACCGCTTTAATCACCCCTTTCATTAATCAGGAAATCGACGAAGAGGGGTTTGCCGAAAATATCAGATATCAAATGACTCAGGGAATTCATGGAATTCTCCCCCTTGGAACGACAGGGGAATCTCCTACGATCACTCCGGCAGAACAGGAGCGTCTTATATCCATCGCTGTTCAAACGGCACAGCGTAAAGTTCCTGTCTGGGTCGGCACCGGCTCGAACAGCACGCGTCAAACCATCGAAAATACCAAACGTGCCAAAGATTTAGGAGCTGATATAGCCCTCATTGTCACTCCCTATTATAACAAACCGACTCAAGAGGGGATATTCCGCCATTTCGAAGCGATTACAACAGAGGTAGCCCTTCCTATTGTCGTGTATAACATCGCCGGAAGAACCGGAGTAAACATAGAAACGTCTACGCTTTTGCGCCTTGCAGAGCTGCCTCATATTATCGGAGTCAAAGAGGCTTCGGGAAGTGTGAATCAAGCGGGGGATGTGATTGCAACAGTTGTGAGCAAATTTCCCGATTTTAAAGTGTTTTCAGGCGATGATGCTCTGACATTGCCGATGATGGCTTTAGGCGCTGTGGGTGTTATCTCTGTTGTTAGCAATTTAATTCCCGGGGAAATTGTCGCCCTTGTGAATGCTGCATCCAAAGGAGATTATGAATTAGCCCGAGCACTACACTATCAGCTGCTGCAGCTATTTAAAACCTGCTTCATTGAAACGAATCCCGTTCCTATCAAAGCAGCAATGAATTTTGTCGGAATGGCAGCAGGGGAGTGTCGCCTTCCGTTATGTGAAATGGCGCCGGAAAACCTAAATACGTTGCATCAGATGCTCCAACAGATAAGGATGTTGAAATGAAGAAAATTCCTGTCGGCATCCTAGGTGCAACCGGGATGGTGGGACAACAATATGTACATCATCTAATGAATCACCCTTGGTTCGAAATTACTTTTCTCGCAGCCTCAGATCAATCTGCAGGAAAAAGCTATTCAGAAGCTGTTTCAGGGAGATCGCATACGCCGTTACAGTTGACGGATCGATTACAGAACTTTCCCGTCCATCGCTTAGATGCTCTCGAACAAGCAAAAAAATCCTGCCGCTTTGTTTTTTCTGCGATGACGAATGAAGGGGCAAAGCAGTATGAGGAAATTTATGCCAAAAATGGCTTTCCGGTGATTTCTAACGCGGGTTATCATCGACTTTCCTCAGATGTTCCGGTGTTGATCCCTGAGGTTAATGCGGACCATGTTCAAATCATCCCCATGCAGAAAAAAAATAGAGGTTGGGATAAAGGATTTATTGTTGTTAAACCCAACTGTTCCATACAAAGCTATATGATTCCCTTGGCGCCCTTGCACAAACAATTTAAAGTTAAACAAATTCTCGTGACAACCATGCAAGCTGTAAGCGGTTCCGGCTATCCCGGCGTGGCTTCTCTTGATATTTTGGATAATGTTATTCCACACATAGTCAACGAAGAGGAAAAATCGGAACAAGAGCCCTTAAAAATTTGGGGAGAAATCCGAGACAATCAGATTTATGCAGCAAAAGACATTTCGATATCTGCACATTGCAACAGAGTAGCCGTGATGGATGGACACCTCGCTTGCGTTTCAGTGCAGTTCGAGAAAAAACCTACTAAAGAGGAGATTTTAAACTCCTGGAGTACTTTTCAGGGCATCCCTCAAAAACTAAACCTTCCTTCAGCGCCACCCATTCCGATCATTTATCGCGAAGAGTCAGATCGGCCCCAGCCTCGCAAGGATAGACATGCAGGGAACGGCATGAGCGTCACTGTTGGGCGTTTGAGAGAGTGTCCAATATTTGACTATCGCTTTGTGGGATTATCCCATAACACGATTCGAGGTGCTGCCGGAGGTGGAATTCTCAATGCAGAACTTCTTGTACAGGAAGGGTACATCATATGAAAAGGAATCCGAACATTAGTCAATTGAAGGCCGGCTATCTTTTTCCTGAGATCAACAAACGCAAACAACAATTTCTTGTACAGCACCCTAATGCATCGTTGATAAGTTTAGGAATAGGCAACACGACAGAGCCTATTCCAAATTATGTTTCAGAGGCTTTATCGAAGGCTTCTGTAAAATTAGCGACAGTCGAAGGATATACAGGATATGGAGATGAGCAAGGGATGAAAGTCTTGCGGGAGAAAATCGCTTCGAAAATCTATTCGCATGCTGTGAATGCTGATGAAGTGTTTATTTCCGATGGCGCCAAATGCGATATTGGACGGCTTCAAATGCTCTTTGGAAACGATATTTCGATAGCTGTTCAGGATCCGGCATACCCGGTATATATGGATGGCAGCTGGATTCAAGGGGTTAAAAAAGTTGTTTTAATGCCTTGTACACCTGAGAATGATTTTTTTCCGAATTTAGAGATTCTCGAAAGAACGGATGTGATTTATTTCTGTTCACCGAACAATCCTACAGGGGCGGCGGCAACAAAATCCCAGCTTGAACAGCTTGTTAAATTTGCTGCAGCGAATCATTCGATTATCGTCTATGACTCTGCTTATGCCAATTACATTCAAGATTCCTCGCTTCCTAAATCAATTTATGAAATTGAGGGGGCAAAAAAAGTAGCTATTGAAATTAGTTCGTTTTCAAAGTTGGCCGGGTTTACCGGAATACGTTTGGGTTGGACGGTGGTTCCTGAAGAATTAAAATATGATGATGGTTCTTCGGTAAAAGCAGATTGGAACCGTTTAACGACAACGATATTTAATGGTGCTTCGAATATTGCTCAGCATGGCGGCTGTGCCGTTCTTGACGATAGGGGATGGATTGAAACTTCCGAAATCATTCGACACTATATGGAAAACGCTAGAATTATTAAAGAAGCGTTAGAAAAATTGGGTTATGAAGTTTTTGGCGGAAAAGATGCCCCTTATTTATGGGTGAGATTCAAAGGAAAAAAATCGTGGGAGGTTTTTCAGCAATTCCTGGAACGTTATCATATAGTAACAACTCCGGGAGCGGGCTTTGGTTCTTATGGCGAAGAATTCCTCCGCCTAACAGCTTTCGGAAACCGTCACCAGATCCTCACAGCTGTTGATAGATTTCGCATCAATCATGAGAGCTGAAAGCCAGTCTTTTGATAGCCCAGGCAGAGCGAAGCGCAATAGTTTATCATTTCTTGAGGGCTGAAAGCCCGGTATTTGATAGCCCAGGAAGAGCAAAGCGCAATAGTTTATCGTTTCATGAGGGCTGAAAGCCTGGTATTTGATAGCCCAGGCAGAGCGAAGCGCAATAGTTTATCATTTCTTGAGGGCTGAAAGCCCGCTATTTGATAGCCCAGGAAGAGCAAAGCGCAATAGTTTATCGTTTCATGAGGGCTGAAAGCCTGGTATTTGATAGCCCAGGCAGAGCGAAGCGCAATGTCATCAACTTAAAGAATAGTTTATCATTTCATGAGGGCTGAAAGCCAGGATCGTGACAGCCCAGGCAGAGCGAAGCGAAGGCCTGGGTGCAAAGGTGAAAAAAATGAAAAAGCCCTGCAAGGGCGACTCATCCATTTTTGCATAGATATAATTTCACCAAAATGAGTCGCCCTTCCAGGGCTCTGACTTTTTTTATCGACGTCAACCCAGGCCTTCGCTTTGCTCTGCCTGGGCTATCAAAAGCCTGGCTTTCAGCCCTCATGAAATGATAAACTATTCTTTAAGTTGATGACATTGCGCTTCGCTACTGCCAGGGCTATCAAATACCAGGCTTTCAGCCCTCATGAAATGATGCTATGCTTTAAGCCTTCCTAAATGTTAACTGTGTTTGTCCATCATTTGGGATGTTGGATACCAAGTTTTGATGGTTACATCGACCGGTCTTTTAGCTGTCTCAGAAAGAATGTGCGATAAATCTTCATTACGAATGAGCGTTTTTGGATCACCATAATAAGCAGTGTCTCCATCAGTATCCCAACCGAGGATAAGGTGCTCTAAAGGAGTATTTTTTACGAGCTCTTTAATAGCTTCAATGAGTTCTGTTGAATTGGGATTGCTTTTACTATTTAGACCATCGCATCCAAATAAAGAGAGGGAAATGAGTTTATTACAATCATGTAGTAATTTGAGATCTTCAGGTTGAAGCGTTCTACTGCCCGAAAGATCTAGAGCGGTTAGTTGATTACTGAAGTGTTTAACAATTTCAGCAAGCTCAGGTTTCGTCACATTTTGGCGCATCAAGCGAATAAATACTCTTTTTATGTTTTCAAATTCCCCTTCCGCTAAATACATTGCGGGTAGCTTAATGGGGTTTGAATAGGATGATGAAACAAATTCAACTTCTTTCACTGTTGCTTTTCCCAAGGCATTATCTAACTCGCCAAAATTAATTCTCTCAGAAGTAAGAATTAAGCGATTTATAGATGTACCCTTAATAAACTTAAGAATACCCGATGTAGAGGAATATCCTTGCAGATCGAACAGTTCAAAATGTTTACCTTGTAACGCTTCAAGTCTTTTCGGTTTTTCATACAATTTATGCTCACCACCGGCCTCTTCCCCTCGGAAAGAGATTGCTTTTAGATCAGCCCAATTCGAGAATAAAGCGTTAAGTGCCACGTTGGTAATTGTTCCTCTGGTTAATGTTACAACGGCGAGTTTTGGAAGCTTCTCTGCAAATGCGGCATGCGCCGGAGTCGTTAATGTGCAATCCGCTGCTTCGAAAGAGGTTACTCGAGAAAATCTTGAGATTAAATTTAGGAACGTACTATTTTCAAAAAGGCTCCTCATCTCCCTTAAGCAATCAGGACTAGAATATCGTATCTTAGAATAGAGGCTGATGAAGTCATTTTTATATAAGGAGTTTCCTTCCTGAACAAGAAATTCTGGATTATAATAACCTTCCCATACATTCGGACTAATACCGCTCGTTCTTCCACTCGACATAAAAACTCCTTTTTTTTAATTTGCAATTTTAATTGTCGGACATATTGTCAAAAAAGTGGATAAATGTCAAACGATTGTATACTCATCCATGGCAGCTTGAATTTTTTCTCCTAGAAAAGGAAATTTGATGTTAATAATTTCCTGGAATGTAAAAAATACTGCTTCTGCCGAAGGACGAGCTTCGTAATCCTCAAGAATCATGGATTCAATTAAATCCTGTAGTTCGGGAAGAGTTCCATCCACATCCAATCCATGATATTCGTTTATATCCTGTATGGGAAGCTTCTTTGCAATCATGAACGCTAGTGGAAATCTTCGCATGAGACGATAGTATAAAACATATCCTGTGCCATAAACATCTCTTGCCTTTTCTAATTTTATCAGAGCCACTTTATTATTCGTCATTGCAAAATCTAAACCAAGATTTTCATCTCTATCAAGACAATTAAAAAGGGCTGTGGCCTTTCGTTGTTCTCCGGCAACAAACTCAATCAAAGGAAGATCGTCATCTGCACGAACCGCTCCCTGAAAGTCAGAGAGATGAATCCACTTCATCTTACCAGTATTTTTAACTAAAATGTTATCGACTTTGATGTCCCCATGAAGGATATTCAATTGACTCAACTTACAAAGTCCTCCAAGAATTTGATGAAATTCGAACAATATATCTTCTATGGGTGGTTTGGGATTTCTATGGCATTCATCAAAATAGGAGTAGTCATATTTCATGCCAATGTAACCGGATTTCAGCTTCGGGGCTTTGTCATCTTGCGTTTGATAGCTCTGTACAGAAAGTGTTAGGCTTTTTCTAGGCCTCACTTGTATGCCCCAAGCTTTATTATTTGCATGGATGGAGAACAATAGTCTGAATTCTCTTTGGAGATCTTTGATCACTTGATTCAAATGGAATTGGTTTTTTTTAGCTGCTTTAAAAGCTCCTAAAATTTGTTTTTTTAGGTCGATGTAGGCATACACTTTGCTGAATTCCCCCTCTCCTATTTTTTTTACAATGCAAATTTGGTGACCGGCATTGTTAACCCAGTACTTCGCACTATTTTTACTCTTTGCAGGAAATTTATTTTGCGCCTCATTAGCCTCTTGAATAATCTGTTTGGCTTCCCTAGGATTAAGCCCGGTAGGGGTCCCATCTTCTGGATAAAAGAATTGATTATCACCAAAATGAAATCGCTCAAATAAACTTCTGTACGTATCCCGTAAGTTAAGCGGAAGGTTATCGGTTTGTAAAATAAATAAACGTTTGAATAAATATTCTTTTAATTCTGCTTCTCCATTTTCAAAGAGCGTTTGGAGATCTTTTCTTGGGATGCCCAAGTTTTTTTGGATATTCTTAATGTTTATTAAGACAGCTTCTGACTGATTGTCTTGAATTTCTAAAGCTAAGCGAAAAAATTTGGATAATCGAAGATAGACCCGATCGGCTGCCCTTGTTTTGTCTATGTATTTAAGGGTGATGATATCCCTCGAAGGATCGACAGAATGTTGAAACGTGATGGTGCTTCTGCCTTTGGACAGCCGCTGGTTTCCAAAGGGCTCGACAAGAGGAAAGCCTAAGAGATTTTGGCTATCAACTTTTAAATTTAATTCGTTCATATGTTAGTGGATATAAACGAAGACATAATAAAATAATATTCGTTTTTAGAGGTGGCTAAATTCTTCGAAAGCCTTAAGAGCTTCGGCAGCATACATTAAAGAGGGGCCGCCTCCCATGTAAACCGACAAGCCGAGGGCTTCGAGGAATTCTTCTCGCGTCGTTCCTAATTTAACTAAGGCTTGTGTGTGAAAACCGATGCAGCCATCGCAATGTCCGGCGATTCCCAATGCCAAAGCCATTAACTCCTTTGTCTTTTTGCTAAGGGCTCCGTCTTTCGTTGCGGCTTGGGCCATCATCCCAAAGCCTTGCATGACTTCCGGAATCTCTTTTCTAAGCTGGACTAAGGACGAAGAAATATCAGTAGTTATTTCCTTGTAATTTTTTGTCATTGACGTTCCTCAATAGTTGTAAAAAGAAAAAACTATAGTCCTTTTGATCTTTGAAATCAATATTTACTTTTTCTTCCTCCGCGTCCCCGCGTCTCAGCGCCCCCGCGTTTAATAGTTTGTATGAGTTGAATTTTTTACTGCAACTCAGCTAGAGCATAATCCAGAAACGCCTTTACTTCCGTGTGAGGGGCTCGAAGAATATCTTGTCTTTTGTTTAAAAGCTCCGGACTCTGTTTGAACATAAAGCTCATCAGCTGTTTTAATTTATTGATTCGGGTTTTTACAGGCAAATAATCCGGAAAAGCTTCGAGATATACTTCAAAATACCTAACGACCTTACTCCACGAACGTTCGTAAGGGTTTCCCGAAAAATGAGCCTTAATCTCATGAAAAATAAAGGGATTGATAATGCTTCCTCTGCCAATCATCAAAGCATCGCACTGTGTATGTTTCAACATCTTTAAAGCGTCATCCACGACTAAAATATCCCCGTTTCCCACAACAGGAATTTTCAATACCGATTTTGCTTCGGCAATGAGATCCCAATTTGCAGGGGGTCCATAACCATCCGCCTTCGTTCTTGGATGTAAGGTCAAAAATGCAATTCCGCTTTCTTGAGCTGCGAGTAAATTCTCCCGAAATAGGGAGGTATCATCAAATCCGGATCGCAATTTGGCTGTCACGGGTATCGATACAGCAGCGACCATAGCTTTGGCGATTTGATGGAGAAGATTTGGATCTTTTAATAGGCTAGAGCCGGCTCCTCTTCCCGTGACAGTGTTGGATGGACACCCGCAATTTAAATCGATGCGGGGAGCTCCGAGAGCTTCCATTTCTTTTGCCATATCTGCCATGAGATTGATATCGGATCCCATGATTTGCGCCGCAAGGGGGATGGGTGCTATTTCTGCTGATTCATATTGCTTTGCCAGGCTTTTGACGTGGGCATTGGAAGGAACTCTGAGAAAGTCCCGGACTCCCTCGTCAAAACCTCCAATGGTGGCCATTGCTTTGCGAAAAGAACTATCACCCACTCCTTCCATGGGCGCCAACAATAGATAAGGGCATCCGTCTTGATTTTTTGGCAATATGGTCACTGGTTAATATCTCGGAATAAAAAATTATTAACAAGATATTATCAGAATTTTCAATTTAAAGAAACTAATTAGATAGAATTGGGACATTTAGGACTCAATCCCGATTGTATAGTCCAATCGGGAAAAGAGTCGGATAACATTAGGGGCTTTATGCTGCTCGTTTTCTTTTGTTTATATTTGAGCTTTTAATGTTTTCCTCTGCGGATTCAGAAAAAGTATCTACATCTTCTTCATCGTCATCGGATTTAAACTTTTTCTCGAAAGAACTCAATTCCTTTTCTGCACGATCTTTTTCATAACCATATGTCTTTTGAAGCTTTCCTAGGAGCTGCTCTCTTTTTCCATTGATCTGCGAAATATCATCATCCGTTAATTTTCCCCACTGCTCTTTAACCTTACCTTTAAACTCATTCCAATTACCTTTAAATGATTCCTTGTTCATATGCCCCCTCCTCATTAAATGTTTTTGGACTCTGGGGATCTTTCTATCCTCCCCCTAGCTATAAATTAGGGGATCGCAATTAAAAAGTCAAATTAAAATTTTACACCTATCTTGCTCTCTGTCAGTGACTAAGTCCTCTCGGGAGAGGGAAAATTGTTGTGCAAAATAATTATTTTATATGCTATAAAAGGGATGAGGGGAGAAACCCTTCAATTGGGAGGAATCTATGGGAAAACCGATTATTCTATGGCTTTTGGGCGTGCCCATTACAGCGATTATATTGCTGAAAATTTTTGGGGTAATTTAATCATTCAAACAAGGAGTGTTATTATGAAAGAACACAATGGTTTGGAAGAGTTGTTTGTAGAACAATTACAAGAAATGCTAAGTACAGAGAATCAAATTGTTGAGGCATTGCCTAAATTAATCGATTTGGCCTCTTTACCTGATCTGAAGGAAGGTCTATCGACTCATTTAAAAGAAACTAAAACGCAAGTCAGCCGTTTAAAAGAGGTTTTTAAGGCATTAGATATGACCCCAACAGAAAAAACCTGTGAAGCGATGAGAGTTCTGCTGAAGCAAGGAGAAGAATTAATTACCAATTCTTCGGCATCCGATGCTGCGATTATTATTTCTGCTCAAAAAGTAGAACACTTTGAAATGGCTTCATATGGGGCATTACGAAGTTTTGCAAAACAACTTGGCTTTGAAAGTAAGATTGTAGATCTTCTTCAAAGTTCATTAGATGAAGAAGGCGCAGCCGACAAAAAATTGACTAAGATAGCCGAAGGGGGATTCTTCTTTTCGGGAGTCAATAAAAAGGCTATTAAATAAACTTTGAGAATTTATGGTTCCTTATGTATATTCAGGCCAATTAACGTGAGTCTATTTTGTGGAACCATACATTCTCTCTCTCGGTACCGCTTTACCTTCCTTTTCTCTTCCACAGCTTGAAATCGCAGAATACCTGAGTAAATTCATGCAGCTCGAAGATGAAGAAGCTTGGTATCTCGAAAAAATCTTCAAAAATTCGGCTATCAGCCGACGCTATTCGGTACTCCCCGAAATCATTCACTCCCTTTGCCCCGCGTCCAAACAAGCGGGATTTCTAGGGATGTCCGAAAGAAATGCCATCTACAAAAAAGAGGCGCCTTTATTGGCTGAGAAAGCCACAAGAGAAGCTCTAAAAACCTGGAATCGACCCATAAATGAAATCACTCATGTCATTTCAGTGTCATGCACGGGTGTGATGACCCCCGGCATCGAATTTATCGTTGCTCAAAACCTAGGTCTTAAACCCGATGTCTCCCTTTTGGGAATCAACTTCATGGGGTGCCATGGAGCCTTTAAAGCCTTAAAAGTTGCCACCAAAATTGCCAAAGAAAAACCTTCAAACCGCATCTTGCTTGTCTGCACAGAACTTTGCACCCTCCACTTCAAACCCCGTGGCGATATCGAATCTATTGTCATACAATCCCTTTTTGCGGACGGCTCCGCTGCGGTCATTCTAGGTTGCGAACCTCGTGAAAATGAAAAAGTCCTTTTTGAAATTACAAATGAAAAATCTTTTGCTATTTCTGATACCCGCGAGGATATGACATGGGACGCAGGCGATGAAGGATTCAACATGACCCTCTCTCAGCGCGTTCCAAGCTTGATAGGGACGCATATTGAAGCCTTCGTTCATCACCTCTCCGGCGATAGGGCTGAAACCCTCCACCAATATGAATGGGCAATTCATCCGGGTGGAAAAATGATTGTAGAATCTGTTGAAAAGGCGTTCCATCTCGATCGTTCCATGACGACATCAACTTGGAATGTGTTAAGTCATTGCGGAAATATTTCCAGCGCCACTTTTTTATATGTTCTGAAGGATATACACGAAAGAAAAGTAGCGAATAAAAAAGTAATCGGTCTCGGATTTGGTCCGGGATTGTGCGTCGAAGGTCTTATTTTAAACCGAAGAGGATCCTAATCATGTGGAAAACACGTTCTATTGAGCCGGAATTAATCGATCTTGGACCAAACTATTATTCCCTCAAGGAATATACCCATTGTCTTTATACTTTAGATCGCATCGGGAGGTGGTTGGGAGGGGACGCAGGAACTTTTGCGGCTCTCGATAGGATTTCAGTTGAGCCTTCTTCAATTTTGGATGTAGGTTGCGGAGGAGGCATTTTTACCGCGCGATTAGCTCAGAAGTATCCTCAAGCAAAGGTTGTTGGAATCGACTTGAATCAACATGCTATCGAATTTGCAAAACAACGCTTTAAAAATTATCCTGCTAATCTCTCTTTTGAAAATCGTGAGCAAGGGAAGTTGGAAGAATCTCTTAAAAGTTATGATGTCGTTCTTTCTACTTTGGTTTGTCATCATCTTTCCGATGAAGAAATTGTGGATTTTATCCAAAGAGCCGTTCGTGTGGCTAGAAAAAGAGTGATCTTCAACGACCTTCATCGAGATCCCTTTGCCTATTATTTATTCAAACTGGTAGGACCAGTCTTCTTTCGTAATCGACTTGTGCAGCATGACGGTCCCTTGTCTGTCCTCAGAGCCTTTAAACGCGAGGAATGGGTCCAATATCTTGAGCTCGCCGGAATTCCCCCTTCTGATTACAGAATAAAATGGCAGTTTCCTTTTAGATGGATGGTAGAAATCAATTGCGATCGGAGCAGTCAATGGTAGAAGATTGCGTGATTGTCGGGGGAGGAATAGCTGGTTTAAGTGCAGCAAATCAGCTTGCTAATGCCGGTTTGTCGCCACTCATCATCGAAGCTGGAAAATTCCCTTCCCATAAGATTTGCGGAGAATTCATCTCCCATGAATGTTTGCCGATTCTTGATCAATGGGGGATTAAACTTTCAGATACGATTGGAAACTGTCGGTTTATATACGGAGAAAATAAAACGGAATTTCAATTGCCTATCCCCTCAGGATCCTGCTCTAGATACAACTTCGATTCGATGCTATTAGACCGTGCTCAAAAGCACGGAGCTCGAGCTCTCACTGAAACCTCTGTGACAGCCTTAAGTCAACCTTACGGAACTTCCGGAGTTTATGAAATTGTTCTTTCTAATGGACAAACCATTCATGCTAGAAATCTCATGATCGGGACCGGAAGAATTCCGAAGTTAAATCAAAGTCAGAAAGCCCCTGTTTTAAAATATTTTGGATTCAAAGCTCATTTCGAGAACATTGATATAGGTAAAAGTGTTGAGATGCATCTTTTTCCGGGGGGTTATTTAGGCATTTCGAATATCAACTCCCAAACGACGAATATTGCCTGTATTGTCAAGAAAGATGTTGTCGCACAATATGGCGGCCCCGATGGGTTTATGGAACATCTACAAGATAAAAAAATGATGTCTCGATTCAAGCAGAGGATGGCCAAAGCTCGAATGATCTATCCCAAATGGCTAGCTGGACAGGTGCCTGAATTCGGGGTACGGTCGAATTCTCCGTTAAATAATGTGTATTGGATCGGTGACTCAGCCGGCAGCATTCCCCCTGTATGTGGAGATGGTCTTGCAATAGCTGTAACCTCCGGATGTTTGGCTGCCGATTGTTTTATGCAATCGAATGCAATTGAGTTTAAAAAAGAATGGGCTAAGAGGTATCATCGCCGATTTTTTTATGCCAAATATATCCATAAAATCATGACTACACCCGGGCTCAAAACTGTAGCCATTGGAGCATGCAACCTTTTTCCACAGCTTCCTAAATATCTATGGTCCGAGACACGCGATAATCGATGACATTTGGAGTGACTCAATTTATTGAGTCATTTCCAAAATTTTAGTTTGCGTTTTGAATATTTTACTTGATAATAATGTTTATTTATTGTATAATTTTATTATAATTTATAAACCAGGAGTTAATATGAATACAGCAATTGTAAATAATACATTTAATGAACATCCAGTAGCCTCAAATGTCCGTCCGACAGCAGGACGTGTCGCCTTAGTGGCAGTAAACGTGGCAGCTGCAGTAGCCCCCCTTATAGGAGCAATGTATGATCCTAGTACCGCACTTGAAGCAATATTAGATTCTTCTGGACATGTCCTTAGAGCGGCGACATTAATGTTAGGTGGACCTGCTTGGGGCGCCGATATTATTGATGGCTTTAGGTTATTCTCGCTCGTTGGCGGTTTCTCCCAGTTTCCTAACCCCATCATGACCGGTGATCTTGTTCTTCATACAGTAAACTTAATAAGCGGAAGAGTTCTTTAATTTAGAGTAGCGCGCATCTGCGCGCTTTTTAATTGTCCCTCAAGATCTCAGAAAAATCTGGGCCAAATGTTTAATCGAAGGCCCTTTCATTAATTCCATCGTGGGTATTTTGATACCCATGTTAATTTCTAACGTTGTTTGAAGCTCCATCGCCATCAAGGAATCCATACCAAGGTTGTTTAACTTCATCGTTATATCCAACTTCGACGGATCCATCCTTAAAGTCTTCGCTACGGTCTCTTTGATTAATTCGATGACGAAATCTAAGCGTTGCGATTCCTCCATCTTGCTCAGCTCATCCATTAAATTCATTGTTCCAACGCCACCCTCGTTCTCACTCAGAAACTCCGAGAAAACTTTCGATTGCTTGATGGTCGGCATTCTCTGCATGAGAGTGCCCCAATTGACATCCATGGCACAAACCTGCGATTGATTCTCACGTATCGCGTTCTCGAGAATTCTAAGAGCGCTCTTTTTTGGTATTCCCTTAATCCCGTGACTCTCCAAATGTTTTGCTACTTGCGAATTCCTCGCAAGGATTCCGGCATCCAGCGCACCCCAGTTGATCGTTAATGCGGGTAAACTCAAACTCTTCCTGTGGTCGCAAAAACGATCGAGAAAAGAATTGGCAGCTGCATAACTGCCTTGCCCAGGGTTTCCAATCAGGGAGGAGATTGATGAAAACAAAACAAAAAAGTCCAATGACCTATTTTGTGTCAGCCGATGCAAATTTAAACTCCCTGCAATCTTTGGCGATAGCACTTGTTGTATGGAATGGCTTGTCACCTGCGATATAAAAGCATCATCGAGAACCATGGCGCTATGGACAATTCCTTTAAGGGGTGGCATTTCTTTATCGCATTCATTAAAAAGAATATTCATTTGTTCGAAGTCTGTAATATCTACGGCGGCAATTTTCACATGAACACCATCTTTTCTAAGGCGTTCCACAACATTCTTCGCCTCTGTCGTGCTCGCCCCGCGACGCCCGACGAGAATCAAGTGCTTTGCTCCTTTTTCCGCCAACCACGAAGCTACAGAAAGTCCGAATCCGCTTAAACCGCCTGTGACCATATAGGATGATGCTCCATTTACAATAGGAATATCCTTCTTCAAGGGAATTCCTTGAACTGTTACCCCTTCAAATTTGAGCATGATTTTTCCGATATGCTTGGAACGTGCCATAAATTGAAAGGCCTCAATGGGTTGATTCGCCGGAAAAATTTCACAAGGAAGAGCTTTAAATACTTCCTTATCAAATAATTGATGCGTTTCTTTTAGAAGACGTTGGATTAGTTTTGGATTATCAATGAATGTTCGATCGAGATCTATCGAAGAAAAAGAAGTGTTATTGTTGAAATAGCGCATGGCAAGCGGGGAATTCATGCTGATATCCCGCTTCCCGATTTCGATAAAGCGTCCATAAGAGGCTAACAACGTCCAGCTCTTGGATAAAGCTTCTCCGGACAATGAATTCAAAATGACATCTACACCTTTGCCATCGGTCCATTTAATGACTTCTTCGGCAAAGGCCACCGACCGGGAATCCGCACAGTATCGTATGCCTAAGCCCCGAAGGACCTCTCTTTTTTCATCATTTCCTGCTGTGGCTATAATGTTTGCGCCTACGTATTGGGCATATTGAATCGCTGCCAATCCAACGGCCCCTGTGGCGCTGTGGATTAAAATCCATTCTCCTTTCTTAAGTTGGGCGCATTCTTTTAAAGCCCGCAAAACGGTTATAAAAGGGATATATATCGGAGCTTCATCAAAAGATGTGTGCGGAGGCGTCGCATAGATGCAATTTGCGGGGACAGTGAGATAAGACTGGAATGTATTCGGAACAAAGGCACAAACTTTATCACCGATAGAATAATTTTTGACTTTGCTTCCGAGTGACACGATTGTTCCTGAACACTCCATGCCAAAACTATTCCCAAAAAATGTTCCCTCCAACACATTTTGATCCAACATCCCTAAAACCTTCATGAGGTCTTTAAAATTTAACGAAGTCGAATGCACTTGAATGCCCACTTCATGGGCTGAGGGGGCATTTTTCTCGATCTCTTTATAATAAAGGCTCTCGATAAGTCCCGGTGTTTTAAGTTCTAAAGAAAATGAGGATAAATTTCTTTCCATGGAATCTTCAGAAGTCTTTTTCTTCATTTTGCATGTCATGCGCTTTCCATGCGTCCATTTAATTTCATCATCCGATGTTAAATATTGCAATTCTTTCGCTAAGATTTCAGAGTCAAGCAAATCAAAATCAATGAGGCGGATGCGCAAATGGGGGACCTCTTGACGTATCACACGGCATAATCCCCATAACGAAGCTCCTCTCAATGCACCCTGTGTAACAATCCAAAGAGTCGTGGGTTTCTCGCCGCGTGTGGCTACGATTGATTTCACCAGATTCACACAGCTGTTGACGGCTTGAATTTCTTCATGTGCCTGCGGGATAGCGAGTCCTTCAACTGTAAAACCCAAGAGGATATTGAGGTTCTCACTATCTTTATAGGGATAAAGAAGTTGCTCGGCGTTCTCATGAGTTAATAATTGAGTCATATTAAATGTAGAACATCCGACTAAACATTTCGCGAGATCTTGACTTGCTAGCCAGTTGATATTCTCTTGATGTACCTTATCGGTGTCTAAAGGCTTTTCTTCCCATTCCAGTTGATATAAAAGATTCGATTCATTTTTTGCAGAAGGTTTAAGGAGAAGCCGACATTCTAACCCTTTAATCTTAGTGCATACCTTGCCCTCAGCATCGCAAAGAATGAGTTCTCCGGTTATCTTGTTATGAGTCAGCTTTGTAAGCTTCGCATAACAAAAGGCAATATCCTTTGGTGCTGAAAAAAAAGTAATTTGATCGATTCGCGACGGAATAATCAAGCCTTCCGAAACGATTTTTTCATCGACGGTTCCGATTAAAGTCTGAAAGGCGGCATCCAATAACGTGGGATGTAAATGATAAGTATCAGATGTATCGGCAATTTCAATTTCAGAGAGGGCTTCTCGGGTTCCTTTCCATAATTTTGCTATCGACTGGAAAGAAGGTCCATATTCCAAACCCTTCTCGGCAAATTGATTGTAAATTTCATCTCGATCCACATATTTTAACAACTTTAACTTTTCAAGTTCAACATTCTCCAAACATTGCTTGGGGGCATGCGAAGAAAACTTTCCTGTTGCATGACAGGTCCAGTCCCACGTATTGCCATCACCAATGCTATGCACTTTGAAAATTTTGGTCTGTTCATCGAGAGATGTTTGTAGAATAGATTCTTTTTCTTTTTGGATAATCAGCATTTTTTCGAAAGTGATATCCTCCATCACGCAAGGAAAAGTGCCATGAATGGCTAGTCCTGCTTCGATATATCCTGCGCCCGGAAAAACAATTGTCCCATCGATTTGATGATCTTCTAGCCAGGGAAAGAAGTTTTTGTTTACTTCCACCTGCCATGTAGGTTGCGGAGACTTTATCCTACGACTCAACATCACATGATTATTCGCGCTCCGACGATACTGGAGAGATTCTTCCGATTCAATCCAATGCGTTTTTCTCTGCCAAGGATAGAAGGGGAGTCGAATCAAAGTTCCTTCTGTCTTCTGCTTTAAAGGATATCCTTTCACAAAAAGAGCGCCTAAACACTCCATGAGTGAATTCATTTCCCCTTTTTTTCTATTTAAAGTGGAGATTGTTTCTCCTTCTTTCTGACAAGAAATCAGGTTTTCTTTAATAAAACTGGCAAGAACGGGATGAGGTCCAATTTCAACAAAAAGATTGCACCCTTTCTCCACGGCTGTCTGAATAGCTTTTCCAAATAGGACTGGTTGCCTGATATTCAGCCACCAATATTTGGAATCCATAGGCATTTGACCTAATTCTTTCCCGGTGACTGTTGAAATCAAGGTTGTCGTTGGCTTTTTAGATTGTATAAAATGCAATGTATCATGAACCTGCGACTGAAGTGTCTCCATGTGATGGCTATGATAGGCAATATTAACCTTTAGAAATCGATAAAAAACATTTTTAGGTTCCAAAATATCCACGATTTGCTGCAAGTTTTCTTTTGTTCCGGCAAGTGTAACTGATTGAGGGCCGTTGTCTGCGGCTACAGATATTGTGTCTTGGAAATCTGTTAATATTTTCTTAACTTCTGCCAAGCTCATCCCCACAGCCAGCATCGTCCCTTTATTTTTTTGACTCGATTGAATAGTGGCTCGATGAAAAGCTAACTGCAATCCTTCTTCCAGCCCCAATACCCCTGCGGCATATCCTGCAGCAACTTCTCCAATGCTGTGTCCCAAAATAACATCGGGAACTATTCCCCTTGATTTCATCAGATGTGTCAAAGCGATTTGAATAGCATAGTGGCAAACCTGCGCGACAACAGGATCATCCATGCGAGAATCATTTTCGTTCTTTTGCAGCTCCTCAAGAAGAGACCATCCGGATACAGGGAGTAGTTTTTCGTCGCAATAACGGATGATTTTTAAAAAATCTTCGGATTCTTTCAACAGCTCCTTTCCCATTCCCCACCATTGGGGACCCATTCCAGTATACACAAAAGCAAGCTTTGGCTTTGCCTCGAGAACCTTTCCTTGAAATGTTCCTTCAACGCTACTTTCTTCGACAATCGAATCCAATTTCCTTTTCAATTCCGCAGTCGTCTGTGCACAAATGGCTAATCGATAGGGGAATAACGAGCGTTTTTTCGACAATGTATAGACAATATCGCAAAGATTGGCTTCTGCATTGCTTTCTAGATATTCCCTAATGTTCTTGACACTTTCCTTGAGTGCATCCAAATTCTTACCTGAAAAGGGGACAACCAAAGGTTCAGGAACGCTTGTTGAAGGGGTTTTATTAACGTCATCATAGCTTTCTAAAATTGCATGAGCATTCGTTCCTCCATACCCAAACGCATTCACTCCTGCAAATAGAGACGAAGTACTTTCAGGAAAAGAATGCATTTCAATTGGTACCTTAAGGCAATATTTCTCAAAAGGAATCTTCGGATTAGGCATATGAAAATGAAGATTGGGCGGAATTTTTTTATGCTTGAGACACAGCGCAGCTTTTATCAACCCTGCAATTCCTGCAGCGGCTTCAAGGTGCCCTATATTAGATTTCACGGCTCCTAAATAACAGGGGAATTTCCTTGAGGGGTCTTGCAACACATTATTGAGAGCCATCGCTTCAATGGGATCTCCAACTGGAGTTCCCGTTCCATGCGCTTCGACATAATGTACTTCCGATGGATTGACGCCACTATCACGCAAGACCTTGCTGATAAGTGTCCGTTGGGCTTCAGGATTAGGCTGCGCTATTCCTTGTGTATACCCGTCGTGATTGACTCCGGTCCCTCTGATCACAGCATATATAGGGTCTTGATCTCTCAATGCATCTGCAAGAGGCTTCAAGATCACTACTCCTCCGCCTTCCCCCCGCACATAACCCATAGCACTAGCATCAAAAGGCCGGCATCTTCCTTCAGGGTTCAAAAATCGTCCTTTGGACATCGCAATAGTGGTTTCAGGAATGAGCATCGCATTGACTCCGCCGGCAATTGCTAAGCTGCAATTCTTTTGCCATATATTCTGACAGGCTAGGTGAACGGCAACAAGAGAGGAGGAACAAGCGGTATCGACAGTAAGGCAAGGACCTTTTAAATCAAAAAAATAGGCAAGTCTTGCTGATAATATTGTCATGGATCCATTGATGCCCGAATACATGCCGCAATGATTAAGGTTGAACGGTTTGTTGTGCAAGGACTGCCAATCGGTGGTGAAGGCCCCGATAAAAACGCCTGTATCAGTATTCCCAATATTCTGCGGGACAACCCCGGCGTCTTCTAAAGCTTCCCAGGTTACTTCCAAAAGAAGGCGCTGTTGAGGATCTAAAAAGTTCGCTTCTCTGGGAGAGATATGAAAAAAAGCAGCGTCGAAATCCTCCCATTTTTCTCGCAGAAAACCGCCTTGCTTAACGTACATTTTTGCAGCGGTATTAGGTTGGGGATCATAGTATCTTCGGGAGTCCCATCGATCTTTGGGAACATCGACAATAGCATCTTTCCCTTCGCAAAGCATTTTCCAAAACTTATCAGGATTACAGGCATCGCCGGGGAAACGGCATCCTATACCGATGATAGCAATAGGTTCCGGTTTTGTAACGTTACTCATAAGTCCTTACCAAGTTAAAATACAATAGATTAGCCTCATAAACAGTTTTTGTAAATCCATAAAAAAACGATTGAATTTATCCATTTCAAATGTAAATATGAATTTTTTTATTAAGGAGCACTCCTATGAAATTTCCGGTATTCTTAGCACCTGCATTGGCAGTCGCGCTTTCTAGCTGCAGCCTCGTGAATCTTATTAAGGAAAGCACAGAAGCTATTGAAGTTAACCGTGAAGCTGTAATAGCCAGCACCGACGCCATTAAACGTAACCATGATGCTGTTGAAAAAAGCAATGAAGCTATTCAACGGAATATCGAATCTGTAGAAAAAAGTAACGTGGCCATAGAAGAAAACCGACGAAAACTTGAAGAAATTAACAACTATATCGATAAACTCGGAGACTGGTTCTCATTCATGAACGATGAACCCGAAGAGAAAAAAAAATAAAGTATAATGAAGCTCAAATTCACAAAATAACAGGATAAGCAGGATCGAAAGGGGCAGGATAAAAAGAGGATAAGAAAAGAAAAAAGATTTTTTTTTCTTTCTTTTCTTATCCTCTTTTTATCCTGCCGCTTACGATCCTGCTTATCTTGTTATCTCGTGAATTTGAGCATGAAGATCTATTTTTTCAAGATCAATTCTACTTCATTTAAAAATTTGTTAAGCGCTATGAACTGATTCATATTTATATCAGAATCTGTCATAAACACCCTATTTGCCTCTTTCCAAGCCTGTGTAATTTCTTGCAGCTTTCGATTGGCTTCTTCAAGGGCTTCAGTGTTCAAATTTGTTTCCTCAAGAAGGGTTCGTTTAAGATTTACAAACCTCTCATATTGCACCAACACTTCATTTCTCTCACTATTCAAAAACTGAACTTCTTCTGATAACTTTTGATTTTCTAATTTAAGTTCCTTTATTTGTTCGCTGCTGTCCCTTTCTTGAATGGGCTCAATAGGGCCCTTAACTTCGACTTGGGTATTTCCAATAAATTGCTTTTGTCGCTCTACTTCCTCTTCTAAATCCCCAATCCTATTTGACATCTGCCTCGAATTATCTTGTAGACGCTTATTTTCCGCTATCAAAAGGGCATTGTCAGACTTAAGCCTCAAGTTTTTTTCATGCAACACTCTATTCCCAGCCTGAATTCTCTCATTCTCGTCTTCGATCTTCTGCTTCACCTCCTCCATTTTCTGTTGGAAATATTTTTTTAGATGGTCTGCATCCTCCTTAGATAATTTGAGTTTTTCAATTAACCTTCGTTCCTCTTGCTCAGTTTCCCGTAACTGATTTTTAAGGTCTTGAATCGTCCCTTCTGAAGTCTGAAACTGAATGAACGCTTCTTCTATAACTTTACATCTCCCATGAATTTGCACGAGGATGTCCTCAAAGGATAGATTAGCCTTCCGAGGATCATGGTCAGCATACTCTTGAGGTTTTTTGACTTTTTTAAATCCATAATCTTGATGAATCGAGACTGCCGTTTCCATAATCCGTAGAATATTCTGCTGCTCTTCTTCCTGTTTTAGCACCACAACCCTGTTAGAGGTTAAAACCCATAACAACCTATTGACACGATTTAACCAATCAAAATTTGGTTGTACGCCTTTTTCAAAGACATCGCCCATTCTTTCAGCTAATTCATGAATGGCCTGCTCAGGATTCATTTTTTGTGTGCTGCCTCGATAGGCTTGATAAGCATCTGTTAAACTTGAAAAAAAACCTCTGCTTTGCGTGGGGCTAGTCCTTATCGGATCCATGACTTCCCTCCATGGTGTGATTCTTCCTTCCATATATCAAGAAAAAATTTTTCACAAGGGGATAAATTTCATCCTTTAGGATTTTCCTGCAATAGTATATAATCAACACTCAACAATTGGATTTATTATGACCAAATATTGCGAATCTATTTATAAAACAGAACGCTGGAAAACACGCGAAGTCCTTATCGGCAATGTGGGCGTGGGGGGATCAAACCCTGTCCGAATCCAATCCATGACAACCTCCAGCACACGCGACGTTCAAGCAACCCTCGACCAAGCCATAAAACTCGCCGATGCCGGCTGCGAAATTGTCCGCGTCACAGTCCAAGGAATGAAAGAGGCTGAAGCATGCGAACATATCAAAAATGGTCTCATCCAACGAGGCTACAACATCCCCCTCGTCGCCGATATCCATTTTTATCCCCCCGCAGCTATGAAAGTCGCCGATTTCGTCGATAAAGTCAGAGTCAACCCAGGAAACTTCGTCGACAAAAGAGCTTCCTTCAAAGTAATCGACTACGACGACGCATCCTACGCCCTAGAACTCGAAAAAATCGAAGAAAAATTCACCCCACTCGTCGAAAAATGCAAACGTCTCAAACGCGCCATACGCATCGGCACCAACCACGGCTCTCTATCCGATCGTATCATGAACCGCTACGGCGACACCCCCCAAGGCATGGTAGAGTCCGCTCTTGAATTCGCTAGGGTCTGCAGAAAAAACGATTTTCATGACATTATTTTCTCGATGAAATCTTCCAACCCGCAAGTCATGGTCCTCGCTTACCGCCTCCTGGTCTCACAAATGATGGCACTTGGCTGGAACTACCCCTTGCACCTCGGAGTCACGGAAGCAGGCCTAGGCGAAGACGGACGCGTTAAATCAGCCATGGGCATAGGGTCCCTCCTTTTGGATGGCTTAGGGGACACCATACGCGTTTCTTTAACCGAAGACCCTTGGAATGAAATCGAACCCTGCAAACGTCTAGTTAAACTGGGCCAAGATTATATCGGAAAAAACGTCGCT
The DNA here is from genome assembly GCA_963822595.1 of Waddliaceae bacterium. GTDB lineage: Bacteria > Chlamydiota > Chlamydiia > Chlamydiales > Waddliaceae > CAVRUH01. The sequence goes on from CAWGIG010000002.1 coordinate 85,829, forward strand.
CCCTTCATAGAAACTCATAGAAACATAGAACAGATTCAGAGGCGTCAAGTCGTTTTACCTAGAAATATCTCTATGCACCGCGACGGTACTGTTATCCTATCTGTATCCAAAGATCAAATGAAAGATCCTGATCTTTTTAAAAAACTTGGATGTGATTCTACCTTCGGACGCCCCAATCTCAAAATTTCCAGCGCCGACTGCATCTCTATTCAAGGGGAACCCTCTTCACCCATCAAACAGCTAACAGAAATCGGCGTAGGGCTAATCTCTCCGCTATCTCTGCACGAAGCATATGAAAGAGCAAAGTTCTCACGATTCTCTTTGAACAAATCAACCGCTTCCGATGTAGTCGTGATCAGAAATGAAACACCCGCTCAATGGGAACAACTAGAGCAAATTAATCCAGCACTCATATGTCTAGCGCCTGTTGATAATCGTCTACACTATTGCCGTCACTTCTTTGAATGGCTCCAAAGCAAAAATATAAAAACACCCGTTATCCTCAATTTTCATTACGATTGTCCTCCGGAAGATTTGATCATACAGGCCTCTGCAGAATGCGGCGCCCTCTTTTGCGATGGACTCGGAGATGGCCTGTGGCTTGAAGGACCCTATGATATTGACACCCTGCGCAAACTCTCTTTCGGACTCTTGCAAGCGGCAAGAATGAGAATTTTTAAAACAGATTTCATCTCTTGTCCGAGCTGTGGTAGGACATTGTTCGATTTGCAAGAAGTCACAAAAAGGATTCAATCGAGAACCGAGCACTTAGCTGGAGTCAAAATCGCCATTATGGGATGTATTGTCAACGGTCCCGGTGAAATGGCGGATGCCGATTTTGGATATGTAGGATCGAAGCCTGGGAAAATCGATCTATACGTAGGAAAGGAGTGTGTAGAAAAAGACATCGACTTTGCCGACGCAGATGAAAGACTCATTGCCCTGATCAAAACCCATGGTCGCTGGGAAGAGCCCGCAATGGAATGTATAGAAACGAAATAACAGGATAAGCATAGACCTCATAGACACAAATAACAGGATAAGCAGGATCGCAAGCGGCAGGATAAAAAAGGATAAGAAAAAAAATCAAAAAGATTTAAGAAAAAAATTCTTAAACCTTTTTTTAAAATCTTCTTTCTTATCCTTTTTTTATCCTGCCGCTTGCGATCCTGCTTATCCTGTTATTTTGTGTCGATGGCGCCTATGCTTATCCTGTTAATTTGTGTCTATGCGCACAAATCTACGCTTCGCCCTCTTCCACATGTCTGTGTATGATCACATAACCCGCACTAACCTCCGGCACAACACATACCAAACCCAAAAGAATCATCATAATTAAAAGACTTTTCATATTCCTCCAAATAATATTTGCGACATCTTATATCACCTATTTTTAATTAGAATCAATAAAAATAAATATTTTAAAATTTCTTGCTATAGATTCTACTTTTTGATAGGTTAACTTCAACGCACAAATTAACAAGCGTGGAGGAATTTATGATTAAATATCTAACAATCATGTTGATGTTTTTCTTTTCAGTTCAATTGATGGCGGAAAGCCAAAACGCCCCTAATGCAGTTCTTTACTACAGTCCCACATGCGGCCACTGCAAAAAAGTGCTTGCATACTTAGAACAAGAACATAAAACAGTGACATTAAAAAACGTTACTGATCAGGCAAATAGCAAGGATTATAAAGCTTTAGGAACCTCAGGAGTTCCCGTTCTTGTTGTCAATGGCCAAATCATATCCGGAGCTGATGGGATTATTAACTATTTCAAACAACACCCTGAAGTACTAAGGTAATATCTCCACAAGGGAGGCAGGAACGAGACTATCAAGAAGTCCCATTTTGTCGAGTTTAACAACCCAGACCTCATGGTCCTGTCTTCCATATAAAACCCAAATAAAATCATCATCCTGAATGTATCCGCAAGGGAATACCACCCTCACAGAACCCCAATAAGGCTTGTATTTGGGACCATGATAAAAATTCTTCCCGACAATGGGTTCTGAACTGATTCGAGTCAATTCAAAAGGATATTCTGTTGAAAAAGTATAAGCTCCCATAAAATAATGAGGCATCTCTTTATCATCCGAATGGAATGTAGTCATTCGAACAGATGAATGGAAAAAAGAAAGATATTCTTCATCACTTATTCGAAGAGCTTGCGTCCCACCCCGCAATTCTCCCCAATTCCAAGAAATTTCGCTTATCGTTGTCACCACGGTCTCACATTCTCCGAATCCAATGATAGGACGAAAAATCTTGTGAGGATTAATGCTATAAGCGAGAAACAACTCATTGTCTTTGTCAAAAGGAACCCAGTTTTTTTCCCTTCTAGTTTGTGTCTCGCCTTCAAATTTGGTAATAGCCTCGATATTCTTAAGAGAAAAAAACATGCCATCAAAAACAATCTCAGCTAGAAACATCCTAAATCCACCCTTAGAAATCATCCTATCTACATTGTCTGTATAAATCATCCAGAGCTTCTCATCGATCATAAGCAGTCGAGCATCTTCAGCTCTCGAATAAACCTCTGACGTTGGTTCTCGAGTATTCAAAATTTGTGCAGAACCAATCGGATTGAAATCTCTGTCCAAACGAATCACGCCCAACTCTGATTGGAAGGTTAGGAGTGGCTGCGGAATGACGCGAAAGGTTAAAAGATAAGCATCTTCCCAAGGAATGATCGAAGGGTTAAATGCATGAGGATAATGAGGAATCATGATTTGCTTCGATTCAAGAACAAATTCCTGCGCCATATCCTCCAAATCCACCGTAGCCTCAACAAACGCGCTAAAGCTCACTAACGAAAGGAATAATAACCATGGGATTTTTTTCATGGAGCACTTTCCCCCACGTTATTCACGGGGATAAGACTATTCAACAGCCCTTGCTTATCTAGTTTCGCAATCCAAACTTCGTGATCCTGACGACCATATGAAACCCAAATGAAATTTTCATCCTGGATAAATCCGCACGGGAACACCACTACAAGAGGTTTCCACGTTTGATATTCCGCGCCACAATAAAAATTCTCACCTACAATAGGTTCAGGACTGATTGCTGTAATGGAAAACGGAGGCTCCCTAGAAAAAGTATAAGCCCCCATAAAATAATGAGAAATCTTCTTTCCCTTGGATTGTGAAGTAATCATCAATTTCGAAGAATGAAAAAAAGCCAAGTATTGATCCCCCACAAGAAGAGCGGGAGTCCCGCCTCTGGGCTGTCCCCAATCCCAAGAAAGATTTGCTTGAGTTGAAGCAATAGTCGTGCAGCTTTGGGTGCCGGGTAAAGGCTGCAGAATAGTATGAGGAAGAATGCTATACGCTAAATATAAGGAGTTCTCATAAGCGAAAGGCACCCAATTCTTTTCCTGATATTGTTCCTGGGGGGTCTCGAAGTTTAAAAGACCCTCAGGTGTATCTGTGTAGAGCCTTTCACCATTGTAAAACAGCTGGGCCATAAACATGCGGCGTATTTCCTTTGAAGGGGCCATTCCGATTTGATTGTTAAAAACGATGAAGTACTCATTCCCAACTGCGACAATTCTGGGGTCTTGCATTTTTGAATAGGTGGGTGGCTCTGAGAAAAGGATTTCCAGAAGTTTGGGTTCGCTGATGATCTCTAAATCGTCGTTGAGAAGCACAAAGCCGTTTTGGCTTGTATCTCCTGATTGGAGATCTTGAATTCTGAAAGTCAAGAGTAAGGTGTCGTTGCAGCGGATCAGACTCGGATTGAAGGCGTGGGGGTGGCCTGGGATATCGATTTTGATTGTTTCAAGGACGAAGTCTTGCGACATATTCTGTAGATCAATCAGTTGTCCGTGGGAGTGAAACGGCGTGATAAAGCATTGAATGAAGCATAAGAACAAAAATTTAGTGTTTCCATTCATTATCTAAGTTATCCGAGTAAAAATTTGGGTGGTTATAGGGGGCGTTAGGCCAGTATTCGAAGGGGAAGGAGTAGTAGAGGGCTTCCAGGTCGCATTCTATGGGAGGCTCGCCGCCCATTTCAAGGGCTTCTTCGATCGAAGTAGCGAAGGTGAATCCGGATCTGCCGGTGCCCAAGTAGTAGTCTTGGAATTTGAAAAGAGGCTCTGTTTCGGTAATGCGGAGTAGTTTAGCAGGGATTCCGAAGGCTTCAGCGACGATGACACCGTGGAGGGAGCTTGAGATCACGAATTTGCTATCGATGATTTTTTCGATAACTTCGTTCCAGGGGTCGGTTGCGTAGATGATGTTATTGGTGTCGGATTTGGGGAAGAGGTGGACTTCGGAGTAGTGGGGGATGATGATGTAATCGTAAGTGGGGTTTGTGCTCGGTTGGAATTCGGGGAAGAGGTTGGGGATTAAAAGAGCTGGGTCGCCGTAGATTTCGGGGCAATTGATTTGGAAGTTATCTTGGAGGAATTGTCGGGAGAGGGGACCTCTGATAGCGCGGACATCTAGATTGGTGAAGGTGTAGTCGGATTTATTCGAGTTTTTTTCCGTTGATACCGGAGCCCCAGACGACGTCATTTTGTGCGGCGAAGAAGAGGACGGAGCCGATGGCTAGGAGTTTTTTTTCTGGAAAGGGTTTTTTTTTGTAGATTTTTACGGGGCCGTTGATGATGCGTTCGACGACTTGTACGGCTAGGTAGTCACCGAAGTTAACGAAGTTAGGTTGTTGCCAGTAGTAGAGGGGGAGTTCATAATCTGCGGCGAGGGGTTTGCAGCAGAGGGTAAGGAAAATGGTGGTAAAAAGTAGTTGGAGGGTTGGGGTAAATATTTTAAACATGTCCCGATTCTAGGAAGATCGCTTAAAATATTTCAAGAGAATTTCGTATCTTTGCAAACATTTATTTTTCGTTGCCCTGAGGCGGTAGCCTCAGGGGCTTTTTCCAAATCCTGCTTTTGTCTACAGGATCCGACATTGCAGAAACTTAGCAGATAATGCACTTCTACTTGTTTTGCCGGTGCTGCAGAGCCTGGTTGTTTTAATTATTTTTGCAGTTGAGCTAATGTGGCTTGAAGATAGGTTGTATATATTGCATCAATTTTACTATATTGTTCATCATTTAGACTTGATATTCTATCTTTGCTAAAACTACCCAAGACTAAAACCCTTTTTTCATCTAATTTTAGATAAAGATCAATCGCACAATCGGGAATATGACTTTTATGCATAAAAATAGTTTTTTGATTATTATTTTCTTCTTGAATAACTGCTAAGAGTTTATCCTCTTTAATTTGACCATTAAATTCACATGAATCGAAATTCAATAGAGATATGGGAAATACAGTATACAATCCATCTTCTTGGAATAATTCCTTCGATAAATATACAATAGTCATATCTACTTTTGGATTTATTTTACCCTTTGGTACCGTTAATGTAATTATATTGTTGGAGCCAGGAATTGATTTATAAATAAAATCTGAACATTGAACGGAACATGACATGTTAATCTCCTATTTTTTGTTTGAACAATCAAGTTAATTTACCTAACAAACTTTTGATTCTTCAATTGGTTATAATTAATTTTTTGAGTTCTATCTTTACTAAATCTTAAAATATATAGAATATATTAATAATTTGTAAATAAAAAAGTATATCCATTTAGTATTTTTTGAAATTAAAAAAAAAATATAATAAATTTGACAGAAATTGATAATTTTAAGAGAAGGAGGTGTCAAATGGGTGATATCAGAACGGGATTTGAATAGACATGAGAATAACACTTCTTTCGTAATAAAGTTCAAAATAAAAAAAATGAAGATTTGCCGGAAGCAAGCACCAAGATAAGATTACTAATTATTAGCAATAAAATGAGTTCTAATGATACTCTATATGCCCAAGATATTTCACTTGCATCTCATGAAAAAGCCACCAAATGGAAGAAAAAAGGTTTTACCGTTCTAAAATTAGAAGAAGGGGACGGCAAAACAACTTTAATGAGCAAAACAGGGGAAATCAGCGCTAAACAACTGAGAATCTATACTAAAGTAGATGGAAAAAGAATAGTTGAAAAAGAAATTGATTTGAAAAATGTACACCATGTAAAGATGTCGGATGAAGAGTATAAGAGAGATCAGATCTGCAGTGGAAAATCAACTGCAATCAATCATTGATGATGCGAAAAAGAACGAAAAAGGTGATGGAAAGATTACCAATTCTGTAAATAAATTTGAACCAAACTGACAAATCGCAAGGCAATACCGTCAAAAAAGTGACAAAAGCCTTCATGAATGAAGTGCCAAGGGGAGGCTTTGCCACAAATGGCAAGAAACATGCTAACACAACAAAGATTAGCTCATGAGAGATCTCAGGAAAGAAAAAAAGAAGAAGCGGCTGAGATAAATAGACAAGCTGTTAAAAAGGATATCTCAAAGAAGCGCAACTTAACTGAAGAGACTTCCAATCAGGAAGATCGATTGCAATTTAGTAAACCCAACACTAAACCCAAAGCCAAAAGACCAAAAAGCGCATAAGTTTTTCTTAAACCCCTGACAAGGGGTTTAAGGTCTGGTAGCCCAGGGTTCGCGCATCGCGTACCCTGGGAAAGAATAAAAATAAATTATGCACCCCCGAATGGGGGTGCCGGTTTCGAACGGATTAAGGCCTTCGCTCGCTACGCTCACTACGGCAGGTCTCGCTTCGCTTCGCTCAGGACGACAAAAAAGAAAAGGGGGTCAGGCCTCGAAAAGGGGGTCAGGCCTCGTACTTCCAAGTTGTAAAAAAAAGTGGCAAAAAGGTCAGGTCTCACTCTTCTAGTTTGGATTGACATCCTCTAGGACTTTGGGGTATCTTTATCATTTTCAATTTTCTGATTATGACAATTTAGTAGGAGCTAAACTTGGCTAGGCGAGCGCGTCACACACTACCGGGATCATTCTATCACGTTATCATGAGGGGAAACAATGGACAATCAATATTTTCTTCAGATATTGACTGCAATTGGTTTTGTTTGTTAATGCAGGAAGGTACTGAACGCTATGGTCATCGTATTCTGGCATTTTGTTTTATGACGTTCAGCTAGGCGATATCTCTCTATCTAAAATATGTCAAAACCTCTCATTTCGTTATACGCAATTTTTTAATCGAAAATACAAAACTTTTGGTCATTTATTTCAAGGTAGATTTAGATCAATACTGGTTAAAGGGCATAATTATTAAGGAAATTGATACGGTATATCCATCTCAATCCGGTTCGGGCAAAGATTGTCGATGATCCTCAGCATTACTCCTGGAGTAGTCATCAGGCTTATTTAATGCAAAAAGAATTCACGTGGCTTGCCAGGGATGCCGGCCTTCAATTTTTTGGAGAGTCACGTCATGAAGCTCTTGGAAAATACAGAAGCTTTGTACTTTCAGGTATAGGTGTTGAAGAGGATATTGATATTAAAAAGGGGATGAAAGCAGGTATAATTGCTGATGATCTACTTTCTGAAAATATTCGTGAAAAATTCGATAGCTATGTCATTAATGAAATTAGGCCAGTTAGGATTAATCTTAAAATATTACTTACTGTGGTTGCAGATTGGTATCAAATCGATATAAGCACATTTCCTACTCTTGGAAACACACGAAGGGCTTCTCAAATAAGAGGGGTAATGGCGCATCTAGCCCGAAGCATTGGAGGCGTAAGTCTTAAAGAAGTCGCAGAAGTCTGTGGCCGTGCAGAGAACTCAATGAGTCAAGCAGGACAAGCCTGGAGGCTCAAATGATTAAATCTATGCAGCTAAAAAACGAAGTAAACGATCTAAGAACCAAGCTAATTTTGACTGTACCAAATCAGAAGTACGAGGCCTGACCCTTTCTTTAATCATTAATCACTAGCCAATTTTCTGATCCAACTGTCCCAGGATTCGATCCTAATTCTTGAATTTAATGTTTGTTCGAAAGAATGTCTTAAATTACTCTCGAACATGTCGTCTGTGCATCTCCCACCTATTACAATTCCTCTAACGCATATATCCTTGTTGGGGTCAACGTTTAAATAACCCTGTCGACATAAAAGTGAATTGTATGTTTTTATACCAGATTCAACTTGCTGTCGAATTTTATGCACAAAAACTCTGAAGTTATTGTAATTTTTTTCGATAGCATTAAATCTTCCTATTATTTGCTGTGTTGCTTCATTCATTTTGAAAGACATATTTCTGTAATGGTTAGAATTTGAAAAATTAAAATTTGCACCCTTTATTTCAATTATAATTACTTCCATGCGAGATCTTCCTGTGAAAATTACAAAATCTGCAATTCCATCTTGTATGGGAAATTCTGAAAAGCAAATGTACTCTTCTTGTGGATGTGCATAAACTTTACTCATAATAGATAAATCTGTTTTGAGTTCTTTCTGAATAACGTTTTCTACAGCATTCTCTTCGATCAACTGTAAGATTTTTTTTTGATTGTTGTGATCTTTCATTTTTTCCTATTTGTTTCGATCCGCTAGAGCCTTAGTTTCTGTGTGCGCAGTTACAATATGCGCTCCTTTTCACTTAAGATAAACCCAATATTCACTTTTTGGAAGGGGGGTAGGTTCTTCTAATTGGATATAATTGTCTTCCAAAGATGCTATTGGCAGGCCTGCTAAAATATCAGTACTTACGATTGATGCCCCCTCAATTTCGTTTTCTGTTGGCTTTCCATTAAAAAAATAGTAAAGTTCAAGAGTATCTGTTCTTTTATTCCACGTTGCAATGACACCACGGAGCCTACTAATCTTTACTGATCTTAAAATGCCTTTAGCATGTTGATTTATACTTAACAGCATTAGACTTATCCTATCTATATCTTCTAACTTAGGCAATCCCTCTCTATAGCTTCTTATTTGAGCTAGATCTATTTCCTTATTATTACAATTCTGAGTCTAAAGGATTCTTGTTCGATTTATAATTGAGTCCCTGTGATTCCTAGGATGGACGAGGTTGTTAGAATGACCGTCGTCAAGGAAAAAAAGAAACCAATTTATTATTTTTTTTATCATTTATTGCGTACACTTTGAATTTAATGGTTATATTTTATAGTGAAATTAATGATTATTTAGCAAGTCAAAAAAAACTTATAATATCAAACGTGATTTTTAAATTTTAACCTATTAATTAAAAATCATTTTAAAACATATTTACTGTTAGAGACGTCAAGGGGGCATGATCGTACTTCGATGAATACGATCATTGATCCCTAGAACGCATATTTTAAAATTTAGTACTCAATCCGGAACGGATCGCAAATATCATGATACGTCCTACTTTCTTTTAAAAAGATTTTTGAATTTGTATGAAACGGCTGCAATGCACGCAAAAATTCCAGAAATCTTTTTGAAAAATAAGGCAAAACTGCCGATCTTCAGCATTTTTCCCCCCATGCTCGCAGCGACTAAAGCGGCAATTCCATATTCTGCAATCCTATCTCCTGCTTTGTAGTCATCATAACGATATCCCGCATCAAATCTATGTGCACGAAGCATCACTTCTAATTCACCACCTAAAGGAACATAGGCAGATATTGGTGTTACCCAAGTGATTTCTTCATAACCTTCACGTCCGAGGCGAAGAGCTACTGCATTTATAATGTTTTCGTTTTCTCCTCTATCGAGTTCAATTGCCCAGTATACTGTATTAGAATGTTTATCTAATGTGGGTTCTTGGATCCAACCTAGCGTGTGCATTTCACTGTTACCATTCTTTAGTCGTTCTTTATTGCCTTCTTCAGTGTTTTCGATAATCGCACTAAGAAGCGCCTTAGGATCAATATCTTTCCAGTCATCAGTAGAAACATAGCCTATTTGGAAGTTTTGAAACAGAACTGCATTGTCTAAGTTGCTTAAGTTACAAACATATGCTTCTAAAGATTCAACAGCTGGCTCTCCAATATTTTTATATATGGCATCTGCATCACTTCCTAGGACGAGAGCATAACCATCAGGTATTGATATACTAGAATGGGAATTTTGCAATGGATGACTTCCATCAAATTTCCAGTCTAATTCTGTAAAAGCCTTAAAGGATTTGAATGATTCTTCTGTTATACCAGCCTCTGATAGGAAATCCTTTTTTTCATCTTCTGCCAATTCTGTATAAATTCTAGTAAATTCTCTAAAATTTTCTATAGGATTATTATTGCATTGAATATCTTCATTTGTTGGCACATTTTCACCATTTATAAATTCTATAGATTGATCTGCTGACACATGAAAAGACGATGCCAGCATTAAGAAGCTGGTTAATATTTTATACACTTGTAAATCCTTTTGTTTACGTTTTAAATTTCTTGAGGTTCGCCTTCTTTTTTTCTTACGATTTGATTGAGTAAATCAATAATATTATGGAAGAAAAATGCTGATAAAATTCCTATAAATGTGATCCCTGCAGTTAAAATTTTGACCAATTCTACATTATTTATGAATTGAAGAAAACTGAATTTAAAATCCTAATCTGTATTTATTACGTTTATCACCCATGCTCCAGGTTGCATCAAGTATTAAAAATAAATGTTGTTTTAAAAAAAACCCAATAAATTTATTTAGTTGTTTTAAATTTCTGCAAACATATAATGCTTACGATAAATAAATTACTTTTTCAAAAAATAAAGGATTAATTATGAATTTTTTGGTTACGTGTTTTTTTGTAATCATAACAATGACATTAAGTGCTAATGAGCATACTGCGCAGGTTAGTGAGAGTGAAAAAGCCAATGAAGGAGAACTACAACTTCCAAGAATCTGTTCTTTGATACCAGAGCTATGGTTCTCAGTTCCATATATCGAACCAGCTATTCCTTTAGATTATGTTGCGTGTTCTCTTAATGGGAAGGAAAGTTTTGACAAAGCTTCTAGGATATTGTGGGGTGAAAAAGAGGATATCAAGCTGTTTGCAAAAGATCAAGATGCTAAAATCAATAAACCTGTGTTTGTTTTACGCCACGGGCAGGATGCCGTACAAACTGGGCCGAATAGTTTTAATGTTGAGAGTCAGGTAGGTTTAATGAAGAAGCAATTAAATGCTTCGGTGAAAACAAAAAAAATCATGTGGGGTAGCTATCCTGTTTTTGCTATGGAAGTAAAACTAAAAGACGGAAAAATAACACGATCCGCTTTTATAGGTCTTAACGATAATGGTCACGTGTTAATGGTGAACTTATTTTCACCCAAATACCCAGAAGGGGAAAAAATATCCCAAGCAATTTGGGATTCATTTCTTTCGAATACGAAAAGTTTAAAAGAGCAAGAACTTTTTCTCGCCAGTGGGTTGGACATGAGGGATGGCTATACTAACTATAACAAATACAAATCTTCATTAATTTTTAAGGCAGAAAAATCAAATATTGATGGTAAGCTTGCTGTCCAGATTATTCCGAAAACTCCCGGTGCTTCATTTCAATTAGAAAAAGTTCAGGAAGGACTTATGGGATCAAAATGGAAATATCTTGAGCCATGCGCAAAGATTTTTGGTGTAATCACTCAAAAAGAAGAAAATATGACTAATGTTATTGAGGTGGTTATTACAGTTCTCACAAAGAATGTAGACCAGTATTCTTTTCCAATTTTACCAGCCCTTCAACCTCAAAATGCTGTTGTTCACTTGCAATAGTAGAATTTATTTAAAAAATAGGATTTATTATGAAAAAGTTTTTAATTTTAGTTTGTGTTTTTGCAATGAACGCCATGTTAATGGCCGAATGTGAAAAAAAAGAATCAAGTTCATTGGATCAGATAGATGTATTGATTCCAAAATCATGGGTTACTTTTTTCCCAAAAATAGAATTGGCAATCCCCAAGACCTATATAGGTATGTCATATGATAAAAACTTTGAAAAATCATCAAAGATTCTTTGGGGGGAAAAGAAAGATGTTCAGAGGTTCCTAAAAGATATGTCGATCGACAAACCAATTTTTCATGTTGAAGTTGCCTCTGCTATTAAGCAGACAGGACCTAATAGCTTTTCTGGAGAAAATTTATTGGTTGATGCTTTTAAAGATGAGGGAATGCTGCGTTATGAAACTCAAAGGCTTCAATGGGGAGAATATCCAGTTGCAGTTTTTGAAGGATATTTTCCAAATAAGGTCATGACGCGATGGGCAATAATCGGACTCAATAGTAGTGGTAAAACATTATTGGTTCTAATTTTTTCACCTAAAGCCGATGAGAAGATAGGGGAACCCCAGACGAAGAAGGTTTGGAATGATTTTATCAAGAATACTACTTCGAATAATATTGTGCAGACAGAAACCGGAGAAAAAGATGAAAACTAAGTCATTTTTTCTTCTTTTAATTACTATTATAACTTCCGGTTGTTCTTTTATACAATCCTCTTTTGAATATACAAGAGGGACGCAGTGTTTAGAGAGACAAGACTATAATGCTGCTGTCGTCCATTTGGAAAACGCAGTAAGATTAAACCCTAAACTTTCTAAGAATCATAACAATTTGGCTGTTGCATATCTTGAAACCAAGAATTTTGAAAAAGCCTGGTATCATTCAAGACAGGCAGTATTGATAGATGGGAACAACTATGAGGCGATATTTACCTTTAAAGAATTGTCACGGGCTATATTTAAAAGATGCGATATAAAAGAGGGGATGGGTTTCGATGAAGTAGTTATACATCTTGGAAAACCAGATCATGTGTATAATACCGCCAATGAAACGGTATACTTTTACGGTACGATAGGTATTGGATTTATCGATGAGAAAATAAATCACATTCTTGGAGTTTCGAAGTAGCGAATATCAATTGAGATGATTTTCCTTGAATCGGGGAAAGCGTCGTTAGTGATGGTGAGATCGAGCTTAGAGATAGAATAGAGAAAACTGTCTCTAAGTTTTCCTTTAAAAATAGTGTGGTTTTTTAAAAGACCTTCACAAATCATTCCTGATTTAATAAGCACTCTTTGAGAAGCAATGTTATCAGGATCAACAAATGCTTCAATGCGATTTATTTACAAATCATTGAAACCGTTGCTAATCGCTAGCTTGACTGCTCCTGTAGTGATGTTTTTACCCCAAAACGTTTTAGCAAGGATTAGTCCAGTTCTGCATGGCAAGATGAAGAATCTTTTCCTTGAGTCAGAGTGATTGAACCAATTGGAATTCCATTAAAAATATTCTAAGTCATCACTCGTGATTGGTCTTAGAGAAATTCATTCGGTGAAGAGGAAATCTTTGATGCAGCTGGAAATGTGCTTTCGAAAGCAATTTCTTCATGGCGTTTTAGTGGAAAAAGGGTTGACCCGGAGACAGGTTGGGTGTTTTTTGGCAGGCGTTATTACGATCCTGAAGTTGGCCGGTGGACAACACCTGATCCCGTTTGGTTCAAGGATGGACCCAATCTCTATGCCTATGTCCAGAATAACCCCATCCTTTTTGTTGACCCTGATGGTCTGACGCATGAAGCGGCAGAAAGCAGGGGCAATCACGGACATTTATATTTTAGCCATTACGAAAAGATTGCCCATTTTATCAGATGTTTTATGGTTTTGCCCCTATTTTTCACAAATCCGAATGATAGTAAGTCGCACATATATACAGTCCCTGGCAGAATTCATCCGAAAATGGCAATAGCATTTTGCAATGGCATCTGTAATTCGAGTGACGGGGCTAGAGAGGGTGCAGAAAACGTATCTAAAATCGCAGGTGGAAGTCAGGTCCGTGGCGTTTATAATTGTACTTTTGGAGGTGTTTTAGATGTGGTAGAATGTGCTATTGGTTTGATGCGCCTCGATACCGATCCAGTAAATGAATTGCATAAACTCTGGGATGCAGAATTTGACAGAATGGGAGAAAATGGTATAATTATTCAGGAGTGTCATAGTCAGGGATGCATTCATGTAAGAAATGCTTTGGAAACCTATAATCCGGCAAGAAGAAAAAATATACACGTGATTGCTACAGCCCCAGGGGGTTACATCAGTCCAGATATTTGCGGAAGCATTATTCACCTTGTCAGTAAATGGGATTTTGTTCCCTACCTTGATTTTATTGGCCGTATGAAGAACCGGGATACTATTGTTATGTTGGATCCGCATCCTGAAGCATCTTGGTGGGATCACTCCTTCGACAGCCCAACTTATGTCAAAATGAGAAAAGAAAGGCATGAATATATAAAGCAAACCTTTGGAGGATTTTAATGAAAAAAATATGTTCTGCACTCGGTTTAATTTTCAGTTTTGTGATCGGTAGTAGTTGTTTTTGTGCGGAAAAAACTAGTGAGAAAAAAAAGGTGGTACATGGAGCAATTCATGATGCTGTTATAGATATTCAGAAAAAATACAAGTTGCAGTTAGGGGGAATTGCGGAAGCAACCGATGAAAAAAATGACAACAAGTATAAGGAAGTTGGGTTGTACTTTGTTTCTAAAAAATATTTAACGAAAGCTGAAGCAAGAAAAATTATTGTTGATATCACCAGAATATTTTTAGAGAAGTTAAATACCGAGAAGGTTCAAAAGTATTTAACTGTAACACCTTTTACAGAAAAAGGCATCACGATAAGTATAACTTTTGCAATAGCAAAAAAATATGAGGACTATTCACAAATTGCTTACTGTGGATTAATTCAAGGCAATTTATATTTTAAGTATGATTTGCCAAACGAAGAATTTCAAACTCGTGAAGATAAGAGAGAGACCTTCGCTGAAGCCCTCAAACAAGTTGAAGAAGAAGAGAAACAAGCAGCTATTATGAAACAACAACCGTAACACTGTTAATTTTCATTTGAGGGCTGCGTCAGTAGCGCAGCCCTTTTAGGACTCATTTAAATGCTAGGCCGGATAACTTCTTTGCAACGTCTCCCCATGGGATGACTAAAGTCATTGTCTCGCCATTGGAACGTTTAATCGATATCTTATTGTTGCCCCCTTTTTTTCCTTTCACTGCAGGCATCGTCCCGATGCTAATCTTAGATTTCAGGACTATTTTGTTTGAAATAACTTCATTGAAAGATTCTGATATAAACTCAATTTCTTCATTCGGTTTAAAATTGTCCAGTGTAAGAAAGTATTGTCCAATTTCTATCGATGCAAACCTAACGCTCACAGAGGCATTGTCAACAGTACTTGTTGATTTAATGGGATAAGGTATAATCGAAAGAGTATTAGATTTTGACCCATCCACCGCAAAAAAGAGCTGAACTTCCTCTCCAGGAAAGTAACCTAGTCCTTGAATAACGAAGAAGGGTATTTCTTCTAGAGATTTCTGTAAATCGGTCATTGAAAAATCGCGACTTTGAATATCAGGGAACTTTGTCTTTTTTAAAAGAGGTCTTTTTATTGTAAAATTGACCTTTTCACCTTCTGGTATATTTTCCAAACTAACTAGTGTCAGATGATAATCGCCGCCGAAGGTGTCCTTGAGTTTTGTATTCTCTGCATCTGCAAGTTCGCTTGGCGAAAGAGTCTTTTGAGTCAATACCATACTCTTCTCAGAAGAATGTAAGAATGTGCTTACAATTGTTAATAAGATAATCAATAAATTTTTCATGTTTTGCTCACTTTTATATTTTTTTCGTCGGTGATTATAACACATCAACCTAGAATTGCAATCTGAAATAGTTTTTCGTATTCTTCCTTTTTGTTATTGACTTCAATCGCGATCATCTTTAGATTCTTCATTATTTCTAAAGGAAAATCATGTTTCTAAGACTACTGACAGCAATTTTTTTAATTTTCAACGCATACATATATTCTGAGGATATTGAAGAAAATTACTTTCAATTTATCGATGCCTTAAAATCCAGAGATCTTGAAGATCATGAGGAAAATAATCCCCTAGTTGATTTGAACGGAATGCCTGATTCGATGGTGGGGGGCTGTGTTAATGCTATTACCGGTAGCTACTGCGAAGCAACTAGGGATATGGTGATAGCTGGTTCAAATCCCATTAACCTTACTCGATCCTATAACAGTAATAGTACCGAAGAGGGTACATTTCAATATGGGTGGAATATAAATTTACCTGGGCAAGGAGTAGTCTTAGTTCCAGATCCTGAGAGTAATTCTGCCAGAAAAGATCGTCGTTCTTTTTTAAAACCAGATCCTTTGAGTACTGCTTACATAAAACATGGTGGATCTTTTCTAACATTTGAGGGAGGTGTCAAAACTAAGGAATACCACATTGAAAGAAAGCAGCTGCAGTATGGTTTAACCAACTGTGGTTCGGGATTGCTAGGTGCCAAGGAAAATATTAAAAATATTATATGTAAAGGAGACCCTTCATCTTTTGCGTTTACAATGGTGAAGTCTAAGAACGAAGTGCTTCATTTCTCAAAGTTTAAGAAAAGTAAAACTAATTTACACAATTTTTATTTAACTCAACATCGTTTGCCAAATCGTTGTCGTTATGAGTATTCGTATAATTCAAAATTTAAATTAATTAAAGTTGCTTCAAAGGGATTTTCGGGAGATAATTTAGGGCATCTTAATTTTATAAAGCCCGACAATTTTGAAAAAAACCCTACGATTTCTATACAAAACCCAGAAGGCGATACCATCACTTATAATTTCAATAAAATGAAAACAAAATGCCATGGAAAATATCGATATTGTCTAACTGAACTTCATTCCAGCATAGCTCCAAAACAAACCTTTGAATACAAATTTGTCGATAAAAAATTTCCGGAAAAAATTGTTAAAAGTTCCCTTCCCGAAGGCAGATACCGTCAAATTGAGTACTATGAAAAAGGCAGCTACACTATCGATGGAAAGACATTTAAAGTGGGAAAAACAAGAGATTCTCGTTTCGGCAGAGTTTTAGGTTTGTACGCCCCGATTGGTGCTGATGCAACCCCGCTCCCTGCATATCGCTTCATCTATACTTTGAATAAGCATAAGGCTTCGAGAAAGCCGATAGGTGGGATGACTGAAGTGTATGATCCCTATGACAATAAAATGGTTTACCATTTTTGCAATGAACAGCGTCTAACAGGCATTGAAACCTTTAACAAGGACGGTTCCTTATATCGCTCCGAAAATATTTTTTGGGGCTCACCAAAGTTATACGAATACACCTTCTTGAAAAAAAGACAGCTTTGCGATTCCGAAGGTGCCGTTCTTCTTGCTAAGGAATACATCTATGATTTTAGAGGTAATGTAAAGGAGGAAAAAACTTCAGGGAATTTAAGGGGGTGTGGCACTTATGACACCCACACGAAATATTATTTGTATGCAAATTTGGAACAATTGCGCTTCGAAGATAATGGCAACCGTCAAATTTTTAACACCTATTATCCCAATACAGACTTAATCAAAACAAAGATGGTGTCACAGAACTCTCAAATAAAAGAAAGAAATTATTTTGAGTATGATTCTAATGGTGCACTCATCCTGGAAATGCTAGATGACGGTCAAAGCGAAAATATCGAAGATCTCGCTGGGGTTAGTCAAAGATTGATCAAAAGAATTCAACCTACAAAGAATCGCCCCTATGGATTACCCGAAATTATTGAGGAAAAATATCTCGATTTGCAAAGTGGTGAGGAAGTATTGCTCAAAAAAAGGATAATAGTTTATTCACCTGCAGGGCACGCACAGCGCGAGGATATTTATGACAGAAATGGGCAATACGCTTTTACTTTAGATCGCGGACATGATTCCATGGGCAATCTATTATGGGAGAAGAATGCTCTTGGGGAGTTTACGGAATACAAGTATGACGCAAATAAAAATCGTACTTATAAAAAGATTTTGAAAACGGATTATCATACCGTTTACACATACGATTATTCGAATAGACTTATCAACGAGTCAATTATCCACGATAATGGCCTTGTCCTGACGACCACATACTGTTATGACTTGCGTGGAAATAAAATTAGTTCTACCGATATTTACGGTAATACAACAAAATATGAATACGACGCATTCAATCGCCTTGTAAAAACAATTCACCCAGGTTCAACTGAATCCATCGAACAAAAAGGTTATGATGAACTTAATAATGTCACCTCTAAGGTCGATGCCAATGGTAATCTAACTAGGATAGCATGCACTTCAAGAGGTAAAGAGGCTAAAATTACTTATCCTTGCGGAGCATCCGAGTCGCACATCTATACAATGCAAGGAGAGTTGGAAAAATCCACTTTGCCAAATGGTAGCACTATTTTATATGATTATGATTACAAAAATAGGGTCATATCAAAACAAACTTTTGATTCTTCAGGCCAATTGATGTCTAAAGAGGGCTGGGAGTACAACGCCTTCAATTTGTTGAAAGAAACGGACAGCGCAGGGGTTGTTACAGAACACTTCTATGATAGTTCAGGAAAATTAATCAAAACTTCCCGAGAGGACTCGGAAATCCTTTATTTCTACGATTCCCTGGGAAGGAAAAATGAAGTTTGGGAAAAGTGCTCCCAAGGGTATTACAAAAAGAATTTATCCGTTTATGATGCATTAGACCGTGTCATAGAGGAGAAAATAGAAGATACAAATGGAATGCTTTTTAGTCATAAAAGTTATGTCTATGACGTGCATGGTAACGTTGTCAATACTTCTCTGCGAACATCCGGCGCATTCATTCAGAAAAGCACCGAATATGATTGCTTTAAACAACCCTTAAAAATCACCCATCCAAATGGCGAAATCACCCAATTTTTCCGAGACTATCATTATCAAAATTATCAAGGTAACAAGGTTAAATATGAAGAAGAAATTGATCCTATAGGAAGCGTGATAGCCCGTACATCCGATGAGCGGGGTAACATTGCTATTGAGGAATATAAATCTTCTTTAGGCAGTGTTCTCCGTAAAGTTACTCATAAATATGATGGTGCAGGAAATCAGATATCCAGGATCGAACATCAAATTGATATCAGTGATACAACCGTTGAAACGCAGTTTCAATATAATTCAAGAAATCAAGAGATAGCGATTATTGAGGGGGTAGGAACGCCAGACCAGAAAATCACTCGTAAAGAATATAATTGCATTGGGAAAGTATCTAAAATCATTAAGCCTGATGGCACCATCGTGGATTATCTTTATGATTCGCTTGTCCGCTTAACGGACGAAATTGATAGCCGCGGGGGCTTTCATTATCAATATGCCTATGATGCCTCTGACAATATTGTTTCGGTAATAAATTTAGTCACGAACGCACTAACAAAACGTGAATATGATAGCTGTAACAGGGTTACAAAGGAAATACTAGACAACGGCCTCGAGCTTAATTTTGAATATGACAACGTCGATCGTATTCGAAAAATCAAACTGCCGGATGGATCCAGCATTTTACAAGAATACAATGCGAATAACCTAACGAAACTTATACGCAATACAGGTAGTGAAACTTATGAGTTTGGATACTCGTATGATTTATCAGGAAAGCTGAGTCAAATCACTCTTCCCTATGCAATAGGGGAGATTTCTTATAGTCAAGATAGCGCCTGTCGCCTTTCAGATATAGTTTCGCCTTATTTTGAACTCCACATTCCTGAAGATGGATATGATGGTTGTGACAACATATTAAAATATGACAGTTCTGACAATAAAGGAAATGTAGCTCATACTTATGCATACGACGCTCTACATCAGTTGATTAGCGAGGATGGTGTTGTCCATCATACTTATAATTACGATTCGCGATATAACCGGACTAAAAAAGATGACGTTTCTTATGAAAACAACGACCTGAACCAGCTCCTATCTCAAGGCTCTTCAACCTATGAGTATGACAGAAATGGAAATAGGAAGTCGGTCTCAAAAGAATCTAATAATACGGATTGTATCTATGATTCTCTCGACAGGTTAATTGAGGTTGTCAATGGTTCTATCAAAGTGAGGTTTGAATACGATGCCTTTCACAGAAGAATGTCTAAGCGTGTATTTCAAATTATTGACAACGATTGGAGCGAAACCTCCTTTGAAAAATACATCTATGCAATGGATACTGAAATTGGTTCCGTAAACGCTCTCGGGACTATTAAGGAATTAAAAATCCTTGGTCTTGGTTCTTTTCAGAACAGTGCTGCAATTGAATTAGACGAAAAAATCTATCTCCCAATCCATGATCATCGGGGAAATATCGTTTCGCTTGCAAGGGCTTCCGATGGAGTTATCCACGAGACCTATAGATATTCAGCTTATGGCCAGGAGCAGATCTTTAATTCCAACAATAATCAGATTCTCGATTCCCTCAACCCCTGGAGATTCAGTGGTAAGCGTGTAGACGCAGAAACTGGTTTGAGCTACTTCGGACGTAGATACTATGACCCGGAAGTGGGCAAATGGACAGGGCCGGATCCTATATGGTTTGAGGATGGAACCAATCTTTATGCTTATGTGCATAATTGTCCGCTAAATTTTGTTGATCCTAATGGGTTGTTTGCCTCATCGATCTATGATTATACTTGTGATGCAATTTCGAGTGTTTGGAATAGCCCAAGATTTCAAGGCGGCTGTCAGATGGTTGGGGGCTTTGCTGAGATGAGTTTTGGTGGAGCAATAGCTTATGGAACTTTTTGGATGGCGAGTCCTTTAGGATTTGCTATCACGCTTCATGGAGCAGACCATTTAAACGCTGGTTACAGAACATTCATTAATGGGGAACATTCCGATACGTTGACATCGCATATGTTACAGAAGACAGGTATGTCTGACCAATCAGCAAATTTCTTAACGGTACTAATCTCTATGCTTATGTGCATAATTGCCCGCTAAATTTTGTAGATCCTAATGGGTTATTTGCCTCATCGATCTATGATTATACTTGTCATGCAATTTCGAATGTTTGGAATAGCCCAAGGTTTCAAGGGGGCTGTCAGATGCTTGGTGGGTTTGCTGAGATGAGTGCAGGTGGAGCAATAGCTTATGGAACCGGTTGCGCGGCAGCACCTATTGGATTTGCTGTTGCCACACATGGGGCTGACCATTTTATCGCTGGTTTAAAAACATTGATCAGCGGTGCCCATAGCGATACAGTGACATCGCAGATGTTACAGAAGGCAGGTGTGTCTGAACAAACAGCAAATAACATAGACAACGGTATGAGCATAATCGGCACCGCGGGCGGTGCCTGGGCTTGGCGTGCTAATCAAGCAGCCCATGAAGTGGGTTTCCTCACCCAAAAGGGGGGACAAACTCTTAAACCTGTTGGATCAAATACTTCAGAACTTAAATTTTATGATGTGGATAAACTTTCCAAGGCCGGGCGGGTCTTTGATCGTGAAGGATTAACTAAAGCTGGCCGTGCTTTAGACAAACATGGAAATCGTCCAAATAGTCCGTTTCCTAAGCCTACGGGGAATCCACAAGCGAAGAATATGCAAGGGCAATTTCATTTAGATGACATATTGACTGATCCTATGAGGTCAATTAAGTACAATGAAAGTGGTTCAATGCAAATTTATTCTAATGATGGGCGAGGTGCCTATTTCAATCAGGATGGTAGTTTTCGAGGATTTTTAGATAGATAACTTATTAAAGGAGGTATTTTATGGAAAATTTATCCACTCAAGTTTGTAGTGATTTGGATTATGAAGGAATGGTTGTTGATATATTAGATGAAAAAGGAAGAATAGCTACAATAAGTTGTGATGATGGAATTGAAAACACTCTAATAGTAATATATGATAACAAAAATGAAAAACCAATTTACAAATTACATTTCGCAGGTTTTGTTAAAACATTAAATGATTCTTTTGCGAAGTTAAAGGAAGCTAATTCCATTAAATAAAAATCGGGGTCGGAATCGAATCGGAATGAGGCCTCACAGCGTCAAAGTTTCTCCGGTATAGATAAATGTGATACTTTGCGGTTTGACCCCGATTTCATCCAGGCATTACATAGGTACAAGATAGATGAAAATAACAATAGATGAAATCAAAAATATCTTAAATGATCTTATCGAAGAGAATATCTCACGCGAAGAAGCTGCTAACTGGGCTGTACGTAGGCAACTAGCTTTTGATGCGTATGATTTAGAATTTGAGCCCAAATCAGAAGAAAATAGGATATGGGATTCCATCATTTATTTAATTGGTGTAGATTTATTGAACTATGAGGGAGGTAATTTACATTCGATTGAGGATTTCATTGATTTCAAAAAAAAGATGGATTTGTGAAGGGGTCCGGTTCTAAAAATCAGGTTAGGAAAGTAAGGGGTTAGACTGAAAGAATGTCATAATATAACGTCCGACCCTTCATTTGTCTGACTCTTCGTTCTCCGCTCTTTTCATCGCATTTGATAAACAATAAAAGGGTCATAAAAGGGTCAGGCCTCGTACTTCCAAGTTACTAAGTCCTAAAAAGAGGTTAGGTCTCGCTCTTCTAGTTTCGATTGACATCCACGAGTACTTTGGGTATCTTTATCATTTTCAATTTTCTAATTATGACAATTGAGTAGGAGTTAAACATGGCAAGGCGAGTGCGTCACACACTACCAGGTTCAATCTATCACGTAATGATGAGGGGAAACAATGGACAGTCAATATTTTCTTCAGATTGTGACCCCAATCGGTTTTGTTTGTTAATGCAGGAAGGTATTGAACGCTATGGTCATCGTATTCTGGCATTTTGTTTTATGAGCAATCATGTCCATCTCGCCGTTCAGCTTGGCGAATTTTCTATCTAAAATATGTCAAAACCTTTCATTTCGTTATACGCAATTTTTTAATCGAAAATACAAAACCATTGGTCATTTATTTCAAGGTAGATTTAGATCAATACTGGTTAAAGGACATAATTATTTAAGAAAATTGATACGGTATATTCATCTCAATCCGGTTCGGGCAAAGATTGTCGATGATCCTCATCATTACCAATGGAGTAGTCATCAGGCTTATTTAATGCAAAAGGAATTCACGTGGCTTGCCAGGGATGCCGGCCTTCAATTTTTTGGAGAGTCACGTCATGAAGCTCTTGGAAAATATACAAGCTTTGTGCTTTCTGGTATAGGTGTAGAAGAGGATATTGATTTTAAAAAGGGTATGAAAGCGGGTATAATTGGTGATGATCTACTTACTGAAAATATTCGTGAAAAATTCGATAGCTATGCCATTAATGAAATTAGACCAGTTAGGACTACTCTTAAAATATTACTTGCTGTGGTTGCAGATTGGTATCAAATAGATGTAAGCACTTTCTCTACTCTTGGAAACAATCGAAGGGCTTCTCAAATAAGAGCGGTAATGGCGCATCTAGCCCGAAGCATTGGAGGCGTAAGTCTTAAAGAAGTCGCAGAAGTCTGTGGTCGTGCAGATAACTCAATGAGTCAAGCAGCAACAAGCCTGGAAGCTCAAATGATAAAATCTATGCAGCTAAAAAACGAAGTAAACGATCTTAGAACCAAACTAATTTTGACTGTATCAATTCAGAAGTACGAGGCCTGACCCCCTCTTTTTTTAAAATCTAAGATACTTGCCCTAGTTTATTAGCTTCGTTATTGATTTTTCGTTTTTTGATTCTACGATTTAATAGGTAAAGCCTTATGCAATGAATCCAAAAGTAAAGATATGTAGATATAACAACCGTAAACACAATTGAAAGATAATAAACATCAAACATAGAGAAAGCAGGAGAATGAAATGTCTCAACTATTCCTCTAATAATATTTATTGTATTTTTAATGGGTGATAGCAAAATAAATAGCCCAATCCACTTAGTCCCTGATTTCACATATGCAAAATGATAGATAGCGTAGGTAGTTATCGCCAAACCGATATCTTCTGCTATCCCTATTGCAAGAATTTCGCTAGCTAATTCAGAATTTCCCAGGTAAACAAAAGTGCAATAACATCCTAAATTGACTAGTACGCATCCTAAAACAAATATATAGGCTGAAATTAACCAATTCTTTCTTATAAGGCTTTCTTCATGTGAAAAAGTAATTTCCTCATTATTTGATATCTTTGGAGAGATTTTACTCGCAATTCTAGCAATAAAATTTTTAGAGCCATTATTTGTCACAGTATTTGATAAATTTTTGGCATAGTACTTATACCATATGAAAAATCCAAGCCAAGCAATAATAAAAAAAATTGGTAAGAATTGAAGAAATATATCCATATTGTTCCTTTAAAAAATTGATTTCCGAAAAGATAGCTTAAAAAAATTAACAAGTCAAGCTAAATTAGATTAACATAGAATCCAATTCTGGATAAAAATCGGAATCAGGGTAAAAAAGGTATTACCTAAAATAAACATCAAATTCGAAGGTTTCTTAGTGGTCCTGTAAAAGGGTCAGGCCTCGTACTTCCAAGTTACTAAGTCCTAAAAAGAGGTTAGGTCTCGCTCTTCTAGTTTCGATTGACATCCACGAGTACTTTGGGTATCTTTATCATTTTCAATTTTCTAATTATGACAATTGAGTAGGAGTTAAACATGGCAAGGCGAGTGCGTCACACACTACCAGGTTCAATCTATCACGTAATGATGAGGGGAAACAATGGACAGTCAATATTTTCTTCAGATTGTGACCGCAATCGGTTTTGTTTGTTAATGCAGGAAGGTATTGAACGCTATGGTCATCGTATGAATGGGGTCAGGCCTCGTACTTCCAAGTTATGAATGGGGTCAGGCCTCGTACTTCCAAGTTAGAAAAAAAGGGGAAAAAGCTAAAAGGTCTCACTGATTGAGTATCTTTATCCTTTTTCATTTCTGATTATGACAATTTAGTGAGCTAAACATGGGAAGGCGAGCGCGTCACACACTACCAGGTTGAATTTATCGTGTTAATTAGCCCGGTTAGGATTAATCTTGAAATATTACTTACTGTGGTTGCAGATTGGTATCAAATCGATGTAAGCACCCTCCTTACTCTTGCTCTTGGAAACAATCGAAGGGCTTCTTAAATAAGAGGAGTAATGGCGCATCTAAGACGTAAGTCTTAAAGAGGTCGCAGAAGTCTTTGGTCGTGCAGATAAGCTCAAATGATTAAATCTATATAGCTAAAAAACGAAGTAAACGATCTATGAAACAAGCTAATCTTGACTGCACCGCATCTGAAGTGCGAGGCCTGCCCCTTTTCCAGCCACGAAACCTCCCAAGAATGCGTTATAGATATGTGCATGATAAATCATCTTGGATTTATCATGCACACTTAATGAAACTATTTTCTTACTTCACTTGTAGATGAAATATCTTTGGCGCCTTCTTTCTTCATGATATCTTCAGCGCGTGTGATTTCTTCACTCTTATTCGTATGAACACTTATTAAAATATTTCCACCTTTTAATCCAGCTTCATATTTTTTAGCTTCATATTCCGGAATTCCTGATCCAACTAAAGCTCCGATAAGAAGTCCAAGACTTCCGCCAACAGCTGATCCACTCAATGCTGCCATGATTGGTCCAGCAGCAATAAATGCGCCTAGTCCTGGAATAGCTAAAGCTCCAATTCCAGCAAGCAAACCTAGAGATCCACCCAGGATTCCTCCGGCTGCTGCGCCTGTAACGCCACCTTCTGGGGCTTTTGTATGTTTTTCAGTTGTAAGAGATCCTTTTTTAGCGTTGTTGTTGTTATATTGAGTCGCATTGTAATCAACATCTCCTCTTGCATCTGTACGGATAGTTGTATTATTTCTATCTGGATATAGCAAAGAAATATCTGCGTTTGAAAATCCCGCAGACAATAAACGGTCTACAACACGATTGGCTTGCTCTTCAGTGGCTACTAAGCCGAAAACTGCTTTTTTCATAATTTTTTCCTTATGGGTTATTTTTTGGTTTAGTGATTTCAAGTAGGTTATCTACTCTTAATATTCCTGAAGTATCATTGGCAATTTTTCCAATGATTTCCCTTTCTCTTGCGTTATCAACGGGTCCACGTAGAGTAACAACGCCGTTGATCGTAACGATTTTGATATTTTTAGCGTTCAAAGACAAACTATTGTTAGATACAATTGCTTGTCGTATTTTTTGGGTAATCACTCTATCACCAGCATTTTCAGATTGATCCCCAGATGTTATAGCTGTTGAATCACGGTCCCGAACATTTATTCCGGTGTTATCAACATCCTCGACTTTAGTTGATGAATTATTTTGTCTATCTTGACGCTCGCAACTCATCAAAGTTAACGACAACATCGCTAACAAAAAATATTTTTTCATATTTACCTCTTAAATTGGTTACTTGTGGATAAATTCACCATGTATTATCAAAAATTTGATGTAAATAAAAATTTTAATTCTCCAAAAAATTTAGTGAAGTCCAAAATCAAGGTAAGGCTCACACAGGTTAAGTTTATAAGTTAAAATATCGATTGATTTATATTTTAAAAAAAAATATTTATGGGTAAAGAACTATAATTGCACAGACTATAAAATTCACTAAGACTCTAATATTGATGGGGTTAATCATGGAAGCCAAGAAACAAGTTGTTGTTGTTACAGGGGCCTCAGCAGGTGTAGGCAGAGCAACGGCTCTTTTATTCGGAAAAAGGGGAATGCATGTTGGGTTGATTTCGCGAAACAAAGAACGATTAGATAGTCTAAAGCTTGAAATCGAAAATTTGGGTGGTAAGGCCCATATCGTCGTTGCAGATGTTGCAAATCCAGATGAGATTGAAAAAGCTGTTCAGAATATCGAGGATCATTTGGGTCCTATAGATATTTGGGTAAACAATGCGATGACATCTGTTTTTGGTTTTTTTCACCATATATCTCCACATGAATATAAAAGGGTCACAGAGGTGACCTATTTAGGGTTTGTTTATTGCACTCAAGCTGTCCTCAAACGGATGGTTCCTCGTGATAGAGGTATAATCGTTCAAGTAGGGTCTGCTTTGGCTTTCCGAGGCATTCCTTTACAATCAGCGTATTGCGGTGCAAAACACGCTATACAAGGTTTTACTGAATCCGTACGCACCGAATTATTGCATAAAAAAAGTCACGTAAAAATCACTATTGTCAATATGCCCGCTTTAAACACTCCTCAATTTGATTGGGTGAAAAGCTATCTGCCTCGCAAACCTCAACCTGTGCCTCCTATTTTTCAGCCCGAAGTTGCGGCAAGGGCTATTGTCCACGCAGCTTTTCACTACAGGCGTTCTTGGTATGTAGGTTTAAGCACTCTAATTGCTGTTTGGGGAAATAGAATCGCTCCATGGTTTGCCGATTGGTATTTAGCTAAAACAGGTGTGGATTCCCAGCAATATAACGGACCAGCTGATCTTAATCGACCAAATGATCTTTTCAAAAGTGTTGATGGACCATTTGGTGCTCATGGGGATTTCGATAAGAGAGCTCATTCTAGAAGTATGTATTCAATAATGAGTCGACATCGAAAATTAATAATATCCATTATTGTAGTCTTTATCATTGGAATATTTTGGTATTTAAATAATTAGGGGGATCTATGAGGGCAGTGAGTTTCAAATGTGATCTTACCAAATCATCTTCTCCTTTCCCTCATTTTTGGGAACATACGGTGGGGAGCTGCCACGCGACTTTAGCTTTGCGGGCTGATTGGCAGAAGCAAATGGAAAGGTGTCACAAAGAACTAGGCTTCAAACATGTTCGATTTCATGGTATGCTTTCTGATGATATGAGCACATTAGTTTGTGAAAATGAAGAATTGATTTATTCTTTTTTTAACGCTGATCAAATATGCGATTTTTTGTTATCCATTGGAATGAGACCCTTCATTGAACTCTCTTTCATGCCTACGACGCTTTCTTCAGGAAACGATACAGTTTTTCATTATAAAGCAAATGTTGATCCTCCTTCAAACTATGATGCATGGGCAACTTTGATTTTAAAGATTGTTGAGCATTGGGTGCAAAGATATGGTAAAAATGAAGTGAGCAAATGGTTTTTTGAGGTTTGGAATGAACCTAATCTCAAATCGTTTTGGAAAGGAAATCAAAAAGATTATTTTAAATTATATGAACATACCGTTAAAGCAATCAAGTCTATTGATAATAACTTAAAAGTTGGAGGACCTGCCACTGCTAAGAACGCTTGGATAACATCCTTCCTCGAGTTTTGCGAGAAAAAATCTCTCCCGGTTGATTTTATTTCGACTCATCATTACCCCACGGATGCCTTTTCAAAAATGACCGATAATACTATTTTACAGTTAGCTAAGAGTAAACCTAATATTCTGATGCAAGATGCAAAAAAGGTTAAAAATGAAGCGAAAGGCAGGCCGGTTTACTATACCGAGTGGAGTACTTCTTCCAATGCTTTTGATGAATTGCATGATCATTCTTATGCCGCAGCTCATATTATAAAAAATGTGATGCAAGTTCAGGGTTTGGTAGAGGGATATAGTTATTGGACATTTTCGGATATTTTTGAAGAAAATTATTTTTCTTCAATTCCATTTCATGGCGGATTTGGTTTGATGAATATCTATGGTATTCCTAAACCTTCTTACAGAGCCTATGAATTATTACACCATATAGGAACGGAATCTTTGCCTGTTCAGGGATCGCATAAGACTGTAGAGGTATGGGTTATTCAGAAGTCAGGAAAAATTTCTGTGATGATAACTAATTGCGCTTTGCCGCAACATCCCATTAAAACAGAAACCGTAAAAATCACCTTAAAAGGGATAAAAAACCTTAAGAAATCCTATATACAAAGAATTGATGATCATCATGCGAACGCCACACATGCTTGGATAAATTTAGGAAAACCGGGGAGCTTATCTAAAAAGATGGTGGAGGAACTCGATCTAAAATCTAAACTGATTAAAGAGCCTATTCAGTTAAAATTTGAAGGCTCTACAGCCATCATTGAAATAGTTATAGAACCCAATGCGGTTACTTGTATAACTTTGGAAAACAAATGACAACAAAAACTTCTAAAAAACCCACATTAAGTGATTCTGAAATGTTATTGGTTTTACAGAAAGAATCTTTTAATTATTTTTTGAAAGAGATAAATCCCAAAAATGGTCTTATAGCTGATACTAGTGAAAAAGGATCCGCTGCCAGCGTTGCCTCAGTGGGCATGGGTTTAAGCTCTTTCATCGTAGGTGTTGAAAGGGGATTTATTTCAAGAAAAGTAGCAGTAGATAAAACTTTAACAATTCTTAAGTTCTTTGATAGGAGTCGTCAAGGACCTGGATTTAATGTAACGGGCTACAAGGGTTTTTATTATCATTTTTTAGACATGAAAACAGGGAGAAGAAAGGGGAATTGTGAATTATCAACGATTGATACAGCATTGTTTATGGCGGGGGTTTTATCTACACAAGTTTATTACACAGAAAACAATAAAAAAGAAAACGAAATACGCCTTCTTGCAGGTAAATTATATTTACGTGTGGATTGGAATTGGGCATTAAATGGGACACAATTTTTATGTCATGGATGGAAACCTAGAACGGGTTTTTTAGATACTTACTGGAATAATGCTTATAGTGAAGCTCATATTCTATTTATATTAGCCCTCGCTTCCCCAACTTATCCTATTCCTCCTGTATGTTATAACAAATGGACTTTAGGTTTTAAAGTGAAGAAGATATATGGTTTGAAATTTTTGAATGCGGGTCCTCTTTTTATTCATCAATTATCACAAATTTGGCTCGACTTTCGTTCAATAAAAGACAATTTTTGCAAAAGTCATCGAATTAACTATTTCCAAAATACAAAAAAAGCCATTCTCATTCAGCAAAAATATGCAAAAAAAAATCCGGAGAAATTCAAAGGATATTCAGCCTTTAATTGGGGTATTTCGTCTTGCAATGGTCCAGGATCTAAAACTTTGTTGGTGGACGGCGTGTTAAGAAAATTTTTCAATTATAAAGCTCGCGGTGTAATAAAAGGGCCTGATGATGGAACTCTTTGCCCTTGGACCATGGTTGCTTCGATGCCTTTTTCTCCCAGGAAAGTATTAAAAACCATTCGTTATCAGGTGGAAGAATTAGGTTTAAAAGAAGAAAACAAATATGGTTTTGTTTCAAGTTTTAATTTTACTTTTCCGAAGAAGAGCAAAAATTTTAACTGCTGGGTTTCATCTTTTCATTTGGGTGTCAATCAAGGATCCGGGGTTTTGATGATTGAAAACTATCGCTCTGAATTGATGTGGAAATTGATGAAAAATAGTCCTTATATTTTAAAAGGATTGTATAAAGCGGGTTTTAGGGGAAAATGGTTAAATGAAAAAGTAAAAAGTTTGGATTTTATTTAATTATCTTTCGTTAAAGATTTAAAGCCATTTTCAATACTTGGGACAAATGTAAGACCTTTCTTCCTGTAGCCTGTTCAATTTGTTCTTTACAGCTAAAGCCATTCGCAATGATCAATGTTTCAGGATCAGCATTCCTTATAGCAGGTAAAAGAACTCTTTCAGCGGCTTTTAGGGATATATCGTAATGTTCTTTTTCAAATCCAAAACTTCCGGCCATGCCGCAACAACCGGAATCAAGAATTTGAAAATCTAGCCCTAAGCGCTTTAAAATATCTATCTCATAATCAAAATGAATAACCGATTTATGATGGCAATGCCCTTGTATAAGAGCTTTTTTATGCAATGGTTTAAATTATAATTTTTCAAGTTATGATATAGAAATTCACTTAACATAAAAGTCTGGTTTTTTAATCTTTTAGCATCAATATCCGAGGGGAATAAATTTGTAAGTTCATCTCTAAAGACAGAGATGCAACTTGGTTCAAGGCCTACTATAGGTGTTCCATTTACAATGTCGCTTTTTAATTCTTTCATGATTTGTTTGAGCATTTTCTTTGCTAAAGTAAGCATTCCATAATCATATAAAGGTCTGCCACAGCATAGAGAGGCCTTTGGAACACATACTTCAAATCCCAAATGTTCTAACACTTCTAGCAGCATCTTTGGCATGTTGGGGATGAAAATGATTGTTAAAAGTATCCGCCCACAAAATAATTTTTTTTGGATTTTTTTGTGAAGGGCTTTCTTTTAAAAAACCAACTTTTAAAAGTTTCCTCAGCGAAAGCGGGGATTGTCCGTTCAGGACTGTGTTCCTACCATCCATTTAATGAAATTAGAAAAAGGCGGTTGTTGAGCGAAGAAATTGGCAATTTTGGGCATATAGGAGGCGGCTCGTGACCACCAATAAATTAGTCCAAACGCATAGGCTGAACGGGGTCTTAAGCGACCTTCATAATAATGAGATAAAAATTCCGATTTATAAGTTGCCATATCCACATTCATCGGACATTCTTTTTTGCATCCCTTACAAGATAAGCATAAATCCAACGCTTTTTTGACTGCTTCATCTTTCCAGCCATTTTTTCCAATGACATTTCCTTGTAAGCATTTCAAAAAGAAGATGGGCGCGCCCTCTAGTGGAATCTTTTTCCTCTTTTGTGACCATGTAGCTTGGACACATGGTGCCATTTTCGTTTTGGCGACATTTTCCAACTCCGACACAGCGTAAGGATAGCTCGCGCTAAAACTGCCTTCATCATCTCCCGGAAATTTAAAATGTGTTTTAATTGGCTTAGGATCATAGTCAGGCCCTAAACGTAAATTATCAGTTGCATTGTAGGCATCTATCATTTTTCCTGGATTCATTTTCCAATCAGGATCCCAAATTAATTTAAATTCTCGAAATCCTTGCATCAATTCGTGACCAAACATTTTTGGTAATAATTCCGCTCTTGATTGGCCATCTCCATGTTCTCCGGAAAAAGATCCTCCATAACTGCACAACTAAATCTGCAGCTTCATGAATAAAGGCACGATATTTTTTAATTCCTTCCGTCTGTATACATATCGAAATCGATTCTCGTATGGACACATCCTTGTCCAAAATGTCCATAAAGGGAACAAGCCATATTCATATTTTTGAATAAGTTTCTTAGATCTCTCAGATAATTTCCCAGATTTTCTGGGGGAACGGCAGAATCTTCCCACCCTTCCCAAGTATCTTTTTCATTCGGAACTCTTGCAGTAGCTCCAAGACCGGATTCGCGAACTTCGATAATTTTTTCTTCGACTTCAGGATCATCGTAAAGCTTCATCGAAGGGGGATTTTTCGATTTTTCAAGGCAGTCCATGAATTTTGTGCTTTAGCATCAGATTCTTCTTTCGTTTCTCCACCAAATTCAATACTAACCAGCCTTTTCCCTCCGGCAAAAGATTAATATCTTTTGGATGGATGTTCTTTTGTTTCATATCGCTAATCAAAGTATCATCTAATCCTTCAAAGCAATAGGTCCATAAGCCATGATTTCAGTGACATGATCTCCGGCCGTATATACATCAGGATAACCCAAAACTAACATAGATGTGCACGGTGGGTTGTCAAACTAAACGCAACTTTGCTTCCAAAACCGTAACACAAGTCGATTCACTGCCCACTAAAGCTTTTGCTACATCAAATCCATTTTTTTCCAACAGCCATGGGAAATTATATCCGGAAACTCTGCGTGGGATTTTAGGATATATTGTCATCAATTAAGTAGCATATTTTTCAATAAATTTTTTTAGTTTGGTGTAAATTTCCCCTTTTCTTCCCCCTTCTTGCATGAGTTGTTTTAAATCATCCTGGGAGGTTGCGCCGACTTTCATAATGATTCCGTCATAGGTGATGATTTCCAATTCAATAACATTGTCGTCGGTTTTTCCTCCCATTACAGAATGGGTACCGCAAGAATTATTTCCGATCATACCCCCCAAAGTACAATTAAAGTGGGTAGATGGGTCGGGTGCAAAGACGAGTTGATGTTTTTCAGCCGCTTTATTTAAGATATTTAAGACGAGTCCAGGTTGTACAGTGGCTGTTTTATTGACCAGGGTCAATTTCAATGATTTCATTATAATATTTTGACATATCCATAACGACAGCAACATTACAACATTGACCAGCTAAGCTTGTTCCGCCTCCTCGACTGAGAACCGGAGCTTGATATTTATGACATAAGTTAACTGTCTTGATAATATCTTGCTTATTTTTGGGAATGACAACACCGATAGGCACTTGATGATAGTTTGACGCGTCAGTTGCATACAATGCTCGGGAGCCAGCGTCGAATCGAACTTCGCCTTCAATAGAGTCTTTTAATTCTTGCTCAAGCTTTTTAATGTTGATTTCAAGCATTTTATGTCCTTAAATAACTTCTCTAACTTTATCAGCAACAACTGTCTTAAAAATTAATCCAGCCTTTGGTTCTCCTCTTGCAAGTCCTTCTGCGAAATGCATAGCTTGTTTCAATGTAGCTTTTGGAGGAAATGGGGGTTCATAAGGATCTACGACAGTTTGAATTATCACCGGTCCAGAGCAATTTAAAGCTTCCTCCATTATTTTCCCGCAATCCTTAGGATCATCTATAGTGAAACCTCTGCCGCCGCAAGCTTCGGCAAATTTAGCAAAGTCGATGGGATAAAGATCAATTACATATTCAGGATTTCCTAGGAAGACAATTTGTTCCCATTTAATTTGTCCTAAAGCATTGTTTTTAATGATTACAACTTTGATGGGAAGTTTGTATTTCACGGCTGTGACAAAATCAGCCATCAACATAGAAAAACCACCGTCTCCGACAAAAGCAATGCATTGTCTTTCAGGATAAGCGATTTGCGCGGCTAGGGTATAGGGGAGTCCAGGGGCCATTGTGGCTAGATTTCCGGAAAGTGAAAATTTCTGTCCTTCTCTATACGGAATATGTCTGGCAAACCATGTGGCAATTGTTCCTGAATCGCAAGAAACGATAGCATTATCCCTCAATCTTTTCCCTAACTCGTATGCCACAACTTGCGGCTTCATAGGTTTGTCCATGCAAGTTTCGTATGTTTGCATTTTTTCTTTCCATTTCTTCATCGATTCTTGCGCTTGGGAAAGAAAATCATGGTTTTTCTTTTTATGTAATAACAAGAGAAGTTGTTGCAAGGTTGTTTTGCTATCACCAACTAAACCCACTTCCACAGGACAACGTAACCCAATTCTAGAATTGTCTATATCGATTTGGATTACTTTGGCTTTACCAGGCTTTGGTAAAAATTCAATATACGGAAATGAAGTTCCAATCATGATAAGCGTATCGCAAGATTCCATTGCTTCAGAGGAGGGGAGTGTGCCAAGTAATCCTATTCCCCCTGTTGTATAAGGACTATCATCCGGAACTGCTGACTTGCCTAGTAACGGTTTTACAATAGGAGCTCCCAATTTTTCGGCTAGTTCGAGGAGTTCGGCCGTTGCATGAATGGATCCCTGACCTGCCAAAATGGCGACTTTTTTTCCTTCATTAATCAATTTGGCTGCTTGCTGCAAATCTCCGGTAGAGGGGATACCTCCAGAATGAGTAAAAATATGAGATGTGTGATGCAAAAGATTTCTATCAGATTTTTCTTTTTTATTGATGACTTGATCTTGTATGTCAACGGGGATTGTGATATGTGCAACCCCTCTTTTTGACAAAGCGGTTCGACAGGCTAAATCGGTCACATTTTCAGCATGAGAGGCGCTCATGATTCTAGCATTATAAACAGCCACATCCTGATACAGTTTATCTAATTCCACATCTTGTTGCGTATGGGTGCATATAAGATCATGAAACTGCAAGCCCGTAATTGCAAGAACTGGTTGTCCATCTAGTTTAGCGTCATAGAGTCCATTTAATAGATGGATTCCACCGGGTCCGGAAGTCGCTATGCATACTCCCAGTTTTCCTGTATATTTAGCGTAGGCGCAGGCCATAAAAGCAGCACTCTCTTCGTGCCGGACTTGAATAAAACGAATCTTTTTTTGTTTTTTTCTGAGAGATTCAATAATTCCATTAATTCCGTCTCCGGGAAGGCCAAAAATCACCTCTACACCCCAGTCCATGATTGTATCTATTATTATATCTGCTGTTGTATCTGACATGAAAATTCTCCTTTTTTTTATTTACAGCCAAAAGCAATCGTTGTCATTAAAGCATTTTCAGATTGCCTTGAATCTAACCTTGTGTGCTGGACTATTATTTCCACATCGGAAACAAATAAACTGGCATAATCGGTTCCTTTCGGAATAGGGGCGGGATCATTCAGATCATTAAATCTGATATGTTTCGTTCTCTTCGGGGGGACAGTTATATGGTAAGGACCTACAGGATCTTTATCTGGAAAATAAATCATCAGTTCAATTTTTGCTTCTTGATCAGAAACGTTCAGAATACAAGCAGCCTCATGACTCAGTAATTCCGGACCGGTTGTATGGCTATAGGGGGGTATATAGCCTTCAGGAATCGCCCAGCATTTATGTCCGATTTTCATAGGATTTCCTCTCTTTTCAAGTACTTTTGAATATCTTTTACTTTTAACTCTAAACCGTGTCCATAACGATCTAAATGAGGTAGGAGATTCCCGTTTTCTAATTTTGGAAAACCCTCGAAGTACGTTTGTTCTATTCTCACATGATCATGAAAATACTCCATATGGCAAACATCTGGCTGACTTAAACAAGCCTGAAGATGAATGGAAGGGGCAGTATGACTTGATAAGGGGAGGTTAAACGCTTCGCTGAGTTTACAAGCTTCAAAAAATCCTGTATAGCCGCAACAACGTGTCGCATCAGCTTGAATGATATCGACTGATTGCGCCTCAAGCATATCTTTAAAATAGAATGCATCATAACCATATTCGCCGGCGGTGATATTCAAGGATGTTTGATTTCTTAATAAATGAAGGCCCTGAAGATCATCAGCAGGAACCGGTTCTTCAAACCAGGTTACACCGTACTCACGGAATTTTTCTGCAAAATCTAAAGCTTGTTTACGTGTATAGGCTCCATTTGCATCCACAAATAATTCGTCATTTACATCGATGGCTTTTCTTGCGTCTTTTACTCTTGTAATATCTTGAGAAGGATTTCTTCCGACCTTCATTTTAAATTTGTTAATTCCTTTCTCTTTCCATTTTTGAAATTGGACAGCTGTTTCTTCATTGGAATAAGATGTGAATCCACCACTACCATACACAGGAACACTTTCACGCGCCATTCCCCATAATTGACAAAGGGGAACTTCTAATATTTTGGCTTTCAAATCCCATAAAGCAATATCTACCGCAGAGAGTGCATGAGCAGCAATTCCTCTTAATCCAACATTTCTAACAGAGTTTGACATTTGCTCATGTATTAATGGGATGTCATCCGCTAATCGGTTCGAATTTTTTTTCAAAATAGGGGAGAAATTTTTTTTGATTACATCTACACATGCTTCATGACCATACGTGAAGCCTATACCTATCTTATCATGGAATTGTAAAGCGACAAAAACTAAAGTCGTACTTTTCCATTTTAAAGTACCATCTGATTCCTCTGAGTCGCAAGGAATATCGTAAGAATGAATGGTCATTTTTTGCATAGTATTCGTTAAAAATATTAGTTTTTTTCTCTATAAATTCCTAATACCCTATTGAGAGGTTCAACGAGCGCACCCCAAAAAATAGCGTACACGATAGGTCCTATGATTAATGGTAAGTAATTATACATGTTGGGTGGTAGCCCAAGCAACGTAGGTATGTTCAAAATAAAAACCCCATAACACGCTACGAGGAAACCTAAGATAGCTCCGGTAATGATAAAACTCACGGTTCGATTTTCCGGTAAAAATCCGACGAAACAACTAAAATATAAAATGTTCCAAACCCCCCAAATCAAGGGAAGAAAGTGAATGAAAGGAATGGTTAGGAGTTGTGATTTTCCTGGCTCGGAAGCAATCAAAAGAACGAAAGGAAGAAGCACTGTAGGGACAACTAATCCAGAAATAAAAATCTTTAAATATCTCATATTTTCCTCTATAATTTTTTTTTAAACTTTCTTGTATTTATAAGAGAGAAAGGGTCTTTAGTCAATAGATATTTCCTAACTTTCATGAGCGCTGAAAGCCCAGGCAGAGCGAAGCGCAATGTCATCAACTTAAGGAATAGTTTATCAATTTCATGAGGGCTGAAAGCCAGGCTTTTGATAGCACCCAGGCCTTCGCTTCGCTCAATGTCATCAACTTAAGGAATAATTTATTATTTCATGAGGGCTGAAAGCCAGGCTTTTGATAGCCCAGGCAGAGCAAAGCGAAGGCCTGGGTTGACGTCGATAAAAAAAGTCAGAGCCCTGGAAGGGCGACTCATTTCGGTGAAATTATATTTAAGCAAGAATGGATGAGTCGCCCTTGCAGGGCTTTTTCATTTTTTTCCCCTGGAACCCAGGCCTTCGCTTTGCTCTGCCTGGGCTGTCACGAAACTGGCTTTCAGCCCTCATGAAATAGATAAACTATTCTTTAAGTTGATGACATTGCGCTTCGCTCTGTCGGGGTTATCGGAGGGAAGGCTTCAGCCCTTATGAAATGATAAACAGTTAAATCTTAGGGTTATAAAGATTGGTTGCGTTCATTATGAAAATGAGTTGTTTTAAAATTAACATTTGCTTATTGATTGAACAAGAAGAGCTTAATAAAATAATGCCTTCAATACTTTTATTATAGCGAGGTATTATGCGGGCTTTAGTTTTTCATCAAGCTAAGAAAGTTTCAGTCGACACTGTCGATGACCCAATAATCGAAAAACAAGATGACATCATTGTAAAGGTAAGCTCGACAGCAATATGTGGATCAGATTTGTACATTTATAATGGTTTGGTTCCTCAAAAAAAGCCCTTTATTATGGGTCATGAGTTCATGGGGATTATTGAAGAAACAGGAAAAGATATCAAGCTTCTTAAAAAGGGAGATCGAGTTGTTGTTCCCTTTCCTATAGCTTGTGGACATTGTTTTTTTTGCAATCATGGATTGACACCTCATTGTGACGAATCCAATCCCAATTATGGACCGGAAGGAGGAATGTTGAAGCAAAAAGGGGGTGCCCTTTTTGGCTTTACTGATCTTTATGGGGGATATCCTGGAGGTCAAGCCGAGTATGTACGCGTCCCATATGCAAACTTTAGCCCGAGAAAAATCGAACCGGATATGTCGGATGAAGAGTTACTTTTTTTAACCGACATCTTTCCTACAGGCTGGTCAGCAATAGATTGGGCTCAGTTGAAAGGGGGCGAGACGGTGGTTGTTTTTGGTTGTGGACCAGTTGGGATTATGGCCCAAAAGGCTGCGTGGTTGAAAGGAGCAGGAAGAGTCATTGCAGTGGATACATTGGATTATCGGTTAGAAATAGCGGCTAAGACTGCAAAATCAGAAACTCTTAATCATCATACTACGGATGTGATTCAAGAAATAAGAGATAGAACGAAAGGAAGAGGAGCGGATGTTTGTGTAGATGCAGTGGGAATGGAAGGTGGAAACCTACCGGCATGGAAAAAAATTTTAAATCTTATGCAATGCCAAGTTGGATCCGTTAGTATGATTAAACTCTGCGCTAGTGCAGTGAGACGAGGTGGGGTTATTTCTGTAATCGGAGTATATGGTACTTCTTATAATGATTTTCCATTCGGACAAATTTTTGATAAAGGGATTACGATTTATACAGGACCAGGTTTAGTTCACCACTATATTGACGAGCTTTTAGAACTAGTGCAAGACCGGAAAGTAATTTTAAATGATATTATCTCTCATAGTTTGCCATTAGAACAAGCAGCTTATGGTTATGATCTCTTCTCCAAAAAAAAAGACAATTGTTTGAAAGTTATTTTGAAGCCATAAAATGGTTGAATTAAAATAAATATTTTATTATTTCTGGAATAAGAAGACTTAAATAGAAAAATTCAAGACACCATGAGGTTTTATGAGAGCTTTAGTTTTTCATCATCCCAAAAAAGTTTCAGTGGATACCGTCGATGATCCTAAAATAGAAAAACAAGACGACATCATTATAAAGGTAACCTCGACAGCTATATGTGGATCTGATTTGCACATTCTTAATGGTTTTTTTCCTCAAAAAAAGCCTCTTATCATGGGTCATGAATTCATGGGGATTGTTGAAGAAACGGGAAAAGATATAAAGCATTTAAAAAAGGGGGATAGAGTCGTTGTTCCCTTTCCTATTGCTTGCGGGCACTGTTTCTTTTGTAATCACGGGTTAACTCCTCATTGCGAAGAATCTAATCCCAATTATGGTCCCGAAGGGGGAATGCTGACGGAAAAAGGGGGTGCTCTCTTTGGGTACACAGACCTTTATGGAGGATATCCTGGAGGTCAAGCCGAATATGTACGCGTCCCTTATGCAAACTTTAGTCCAAGAAAAATCGAACCCGATTTGTCGGATGAAGAAGTTCTTTTTTTAACTGACATTTTTCCTACAGGCTGGTCAGCCATAGATTGGGCTCAGTTGAAAGGTGGAGAGACAGTCGTTGTTTTTGGTTGTGGACCTGTTGGGATCATGGCGCAAAAAGCCGCTTGGTTAAAAGGTGCATCAAGGGTAATTGGGGTAGATATATTGGATTATCGCTTGGAGATAGCCGCTAAAGCAGCAAAATCAGAAACACTGAATCTTTTCAAAACAAACGTGATTCAAGAAATAAGAGATAGAACGGAAGGAAGAGGTGCAGATGTTTGTGTGGATGCTGTGGGAATGGAAGCTCATCGGTCCCCCTGGGAAAAATTTTCAAATCTTATGCACGGTCAAGCAGGAACAATTAATGTGATTAAATTGTGTGCTAGCGCAGTAAGACGTGGTGGGGTTATTTCTGTAGTTGGTGTATATGGTTCTCCCTATAGTAGTTTTCCTTTCGGACAAATTTTTGATAAAGGGGTAACAATAAGAACAGGACAGGCCTTAGTTCAATATTACATTGATGAGCTTTTGGAATTGGTGAAAACCCGCAAAGTAATTTTAAATGATATCGTCACTCATACTTTGCCCTTAGAACAAGCTGCTAAAG
Organism: Waddliaceae bacterium; assembly: GCA_963822595.1. Taxonomy (GTDB): domain Bacteria; phylum Chlamydiota; class Chlamydiia; order Chlamydiales; family Waddliaceae; genus CAVRUH01. The sequence continues at coordinate 125,487 of CAWGIG010000002.1, forward strand.
CTTATGATATCTTTAATAAAAAGGAAGATAACTGCCTAAAAGTAATTTTGAAACCTGGAAAGTAATAATAGTTCTAATTGTATATCATTTTAATGGTCATTCCACCATCGACGATGAAATTTTGACCTGTAATAAATGTGGCGTTCTCCGAAATTAAAAACATCACCATATGGGCAATATCTTCGGGTATTCCCACCCTGCCTACAGGATGCTGAGAATGGTCTGTTTTTTTCAATTTTTCATTATGTGAATTTATCCAACCCGGACTAATACAATTGACACGAACATCGGGCCCTAGGGAAATGGCTAACTCGTGAGTTAGGGCAACAAGACCACCCTTAGAGGCAGCATAAGGTTCATGGTTACCCTCGGATTGTAATGCTCTGGTAGAAGCAATATTGACGATATTTCCTCTGTGTTTTTTTAAATGAGGAGTGGCGTAGTGCGAACATAAAAAGGGACCTGTTAAATTAGTGGCAATGTATTTATTCCATTTTTGCAAAGATGTTTTTTCGAATGTATCACTCTCTTTGGGGACTAGTCCGGCATTGTTTACGAGGATATCTATTCTCCCGAAATGTTTTATGGCCTTCGCAATCATTTGTTTGACAGAAGACTCTTTTTTAACATCAGTTTTCACTAAAAGAAGGCGGGAATCATCGTACATATCGAAATTTTTATGAGAAATGTACAGATCTGTAGCAACCACACGGATATTTTGAGCGAGCATCTGACGTGTGATTGCTGCGCCAATTCCGTGGGCTGCTCCAGTAACAATAGCTATTTTTGAATTACTCATTATTTTTCGAAAAAAGTTTAATTATAGCTTTATTAAAGGCCGGAATATCGTCTGGCTTTCGGCTTGTAACAAGATTTTCATCTTCTGCTACTTCCTTATCCACCCATTTAGCACCTGCATTGATGAGATCCGTTTTAATGGAAGGCCATGAAGTCAGGGTTTTTCCTTTTACGGCTTCTGCGTTAATTAATGTCCAGGGACCATGACAAATTGCCGCTATCGGTTTACCTGCACTCACAAAACTTTTTACAAATTTCACAGCATCGGGATTCATTCTTAAAGTATCAGGATTCATGACGCCTCCAGGAAGAAGAAGAGCATCGAATTCTTTGGCATTAGATTCGCTTAAAGCTTGATCGATAGGAAATTCATCACCCCAAGTCTTTTTTGCCCATCCTTTGACTTTTCCTTTCGAAGGGGAAATAATGAACGTCTCAGCTCCAGCATTATCAAGGGCTTTCTTAGGATCGGTCATCTCCTGTTGTTCAAATCCATCCGCTACAAGAATAGCCACCTTTATACCTTTCAAGTTATCGCTCATAAATGTCTCCTTGGTTTATCTTTTTAGCTATAATTCTTGAGAAAAGAGTTGTCAAGTATATTTTTTAATTCAAGGATGTTTTTCTCGTTTTTAAATATATTTTCATCTCTTCCAAGGGAAGGGTATTAACCACATCCTTCTTTTCCAACCACCCCTTTCGGGCCATATTAATACCGTATTGACAGTTCATTAGGTCTTTCAAAGAATGGGCATCAGGATTTATGGAGCATTTAAGCCCTTTATCTTTTGCTTTTATCCATAAACGCCAATCCATATCTAAGCGGTTCGGGTGGGCATTTAGTTCCATAATTTTGTTATTTGCTATGCATGCATCAATAACCTTTTGAACATCTATCTTATACGAGTGCCGATGAAGGAGTATTCTTCCTGTCAAATGGCCGATCATTGTTGTATAAGGATTCTCAATAGCTTTAAGCAGCCTTTCAGTCATTTCCTTTTCTTCTAATTTAAAACGTCGGTGTATTGATACAATGACGTAATCGAGTTTTGCAAGAACTTCATTAGAGAAATCAAGCGTCCCGTCTTTCAATATGTCACATTCAATCCCAGAAAAAACTCTAAATGATGGATCTAGCTGAGCGTTAAACTTGCTTATATTCTCTATTTGAGAAAAAAGGCGTTCTTCCGACATTCCGTGGGCTTGATAGCTTGCTTTGGAATGATCGGCTATACCGATATATTCCCACCCCATATTTCTAGCAGCATTAGCCAATTCTTCAATGGTATTTGTTCCATCGGAATCCAAAGTATGGCAGTGAAAAGTGCCTCTTAAATCTTTTTCTTCTATCAATATTGGGAGTTTGTTATTTTTTGCAGCTGCTACTTCACCAAGACCTTCTCTTAACTCGGGGACAATAAAAGGAAGTCCATACGCCCTATAAAGGTCATTTTCAGAATGGATTTTCTCGTCTTTCAAAGGTTCTTTCTGAAGCTCATTAAGATGTTCTTCGTTTCCGGTTGTCTTGACAAGCATTCTATAATATTCATCCTCCTCAACAAGATTTAAATTGGCAACAATCCCTTGTTTCAGAAGTACAGATGCCCCATCCTTATTTGTTGAAAGCACTTCTCTAATCAATCCATGTTTTGTGAAAATGGAAAAGCATTTTTCTTTATCATCGGTAGTGGCAATTAAATCTAATTCCTTAAGGGTCTCAAGTTTTCTTCTTAAGGCCCCTGTAATTTCGATTTTATTCGTATATTTTCCTAATATTTCAATGAGTGCATGAGCCCTTCTCAAAGCCTTAGGATAAAGAATCGAATGTCTTTTTGTTTTTAAAAAAGGCAATGAGGAAATCATATTCTTTGTAAAAGTAAGGCCAAGTCCTTTCACTTTAATCGTTTTTCCATCTTTGAGAACTTGTTCTAGTTGATCAATATTCGTTACAAAGAGTGCTTCATATAGAATTCTAACTTTTCTCAAATTTTGTCCTGGTAATTGTGCAAATTCTAAAAGATCCTTAGGAATTAAAGTTTTCAGATGTTCGTAATAGGGGAGTGAATTATTTTTTACTAAGATATAAATCATTTCAGAAATTTTCTTTCCAATTCCCGGAAGTGTTTCTAGGGATTTACTATCAATAATTTCGGTGATATTTGGAACAGATTCAATAGTATTGGCTGCTCTGCTGTAAGCAATAGCTTTTTTGGGGTTAACATCGATAAGTTCGATGATTATCCCTATTTCCCTTAGAGTTTGTGCTATTTCATATTTATCCATTATCCTCTATATAAAAAAATAAAGGTAATAATGGAAGGAACATGTGCGTAACTCAGTGCTTAAAACTACCTTTGGTTAATTTAAAATGAAACTTTACCTTCGACTGCGAATTGATGGTTGCAGTAAATAACCTTGACCCTAAATGCAATAACCATCGTATCAATCGATGATTGGCATAAACATCCATACGATAGGAAATTGGCATAAAATTGAGCGCTCTCTTGGCATCATCTGCTGTAAATCCAAGATCTGCATACTTAAATTTCTTTGACTCTATCGCATAACGGATAAATGCATAGTCCATCCATGAATAGGCATAACACGGCGTGGTATGTTCATAATCCAAACCGCAACATATCGAATGAATAACCCAAGCCTCCTCGCAAATGACTACAGCTCCGATCATTTTATCATCGTAAGTGGCATATATCAGCTTATAAGCCTTCATCTTAGCAATTTGACGAAAGAAATTCCTATCATAAATTTCCGGTGGATGTTTCGATGCTACATTCGCATATAGAGTATATACAGCATCCGCATAATCCGACCAATCACTCTCAATGATAGAAATTTTTGCTTTGTAGCTTTCAAATTTGTATAGCGTATGGCGAAAGTTCTTGTGTTGCTTACAGTTTAACTTTTGAACATAGTCTTCAAAAGTTTGAATATTCGTTAAATCTAAACGCCACCTTATCATATTAGTGAACGAAAAGTCAGGAGGGCGTTCGCTTGCTTGATCACCTTCATGAGCATCAAAAGTTAATAGAGATTGGGGGTTGAATGGAGGGGATCGCGTAACATTAAAATTTATAGTAATTAAAAAGCGAAATAATTTCAAAGGACCAAAAAGTGAAACTTCATGCAGGGAAGAATAACCTTCAAAAGGTTTAGCCGTGTACTTAACCATTAAATGATAATCCCGGTGAGATATGCTCATCCTAAGAGCATTATAGGATTATGTAAAGAAATATAATAATGTAATTAAGGATTTTGAATGATCACTCTACTTTTAACGGTTTTTACACCTTCTATTTTCTGAATTTCAGTCATTAATTTTTCTTGATCACCCGCGTGCTTAACATATCCGTTTAACGTAACAACTCCGTTTGTTGTATTTAAAGTGATATCACTATAACCATTGTTGAACAGGCCAGGGCTTACTTTGTTGCGAATTTCTTGATTCAACAGATTGTCTGCCTGACTTGAAAATAGGTCTTTTGAATATTCTGCGCGTTGCCTTAGAAAAGTTATTTTGCTTTTCAAATCTTTAACTCCCTCGATTTCGAGGACTTCAGTTTCGATTTTTACTTTATCATCAGAAGTTCTTACCCTTCCTGTGAGTGTGACGACCCCTTTATTAACCTGAACATTCACTTGATCAAAACCATTTGAGTAGTACCCTTCACTCAATTTATCTTTAATTTTCTTCGTCAATTCTTGATCTGATGCCGAACTACTTTGATTGTAAGAAGTGTATGTTGAATATTCATTAGCATACCCTAAGGTGGATAGGCTTAAGCCCAGAATGAGATAACTTAAAATTTTTATATTCATATTGTCACCTTGAATCTTGGTTATATAATTTTTACTTAATTAATGCAATTTTTAAAAAATCTGGAATAATATTGGTTACTTCGGTATAGCTTCGTTAAAAAGGAGCTTTTAATATGTTGTTCAGAATGATATTCACACTAGTCTTGCTTTGCGGACAATTTTCTCTCTATAGCTTTAATATTGAGGTTAACAACACCACCGCTCGCACAGTGTATGTCTTATTTACCGGCGATAGTCTTGTTGTGAACAATACGACGGGGACTATTTTACCTACTTCAAGCCAAACTTTCGATCTCACCAGTGTTACTTCAGGAAGAATCTATCTCTCATACGATTATCCTCTTTCTTCAAGCGCTCCTGATGGTGCGAATCCCTCCGATCCGGATTATGGCAAAAGATTCGATAAAGTGGAGTTGACTTACTCCAATGGTGCTGGAATGGCAAATTTGACGAGCGTAGATTTTTACGCCATCCCTTTTGTATTGCAAACGCAAATCTCCACCCTAAGTTTGAATATTGATCAGTTTACCCTTGCTCCAAGCACAACAGGAACCCAACTTGAGCAAGCTCTCTTAGCTGTAAGTACAAACCAAACAAAGACAAATATAACCAACTCTGAAGAAACTGTCCGCATCCTTTCTCCTGTTAAGGCCCCCACCGGTTACCAAAGTCTAAGATCCTATGTCAACTCGACTGTTGGGAAAACATTCACCATAGCAGGCAACTATTATTCAGATACGTCTATTGCCTTATAATTACTCCGGGACAATAGGCAAAAATAATGTGACTCTTACAATGTCAGGTCGACAGACGATGACCCTCAAGACTAAAGAACTCGTCAATAAAAAAGGGGATATAAATTCCAATGCGATCTATACCTGTGATGGGGTCTATTATTTGAGCAATAGCGGAAGCACGCCTCATTATGTTTCCGATAATGATTATTACGCAGCGGTTTATCGCGATTTTATCAGCGGTTATAACTTTGGTTATATGGGGGGAACCTACGGAAATAACAGCAGCAATTGGTGGGGAAATCTACCTTACGTCGGAGCTAATCAAGATTACAATCAATATGCCAGTGTAATCTACAACCTTTATCCTGGAGCCTATGGATTCCCATTCTCTGATAGGCAAGAGTTTCTCCTGGCTGATTTGGGTGGCTTGGTAGATACTTTAATAATTACAGTATTAACCGATGATGCCACTCCTCCGACTCCGACATTCCCTGGGGTTTTGAATCCCCAAACAGGTGTTGTACAGTTTAATGCTGTATTGATTTCTGAAAACAGCATTCAGAATGCGCCATTTACATTTGGCCTCAACTCAATGGAGTTTGGATGGATCAATGACTATCAGAGCGGTCCTCAGGTTAACCTACATAGCGGTACTGCGGCTCAGATAGAAAACATCTATGCACAAAATGGTTATAATAAGTATGACCTCGTCATAGGCAATAAAACCTACACAGTGATTGTCCATGTAACCAGCGGTGTGATAGACGTTGCAACTATAGCGGGGGGAGGCAATTCAAATTGGGCATCGCCGAACCTATATATCGGTGGCTTGCAAACGAACTAGGCTAGAGTCAAATCATCAGGGTCTGCGATTCCCAAGAATCGCTGGCCCGTCTCTTCTTAATACATTCTTATTAAATTGTTTATACTTCGTTAATGTAGCTATCCTATAATAATATAAGTTATTTAATCAATAATCGAGGATTTATTATGAAAAAAAATGTATTTTATTGTGCTGCAATCCTATTGCTTTCCGTATTTATTTTGCAGTCCTGTCAATCAAAACAAAATGAAACTAGAACGACCGCCTACGTGGAATCACGTATGGGCAAAGATGCGCTTCACTTATTGCGCAACGCTGAATCAGCCACTACTTTTTTAGTAAGGCTCGATCCCGTTGCACCCAATTATAAAGCTGTAAGTCAAGAAAAGCCACTAAGTTCTCAATCAATAAAAGATTTAAAAAATCTCATTCTAAATGATAATCACTATACAATCGGAATGACAAAATTAGCGGTGTTTCTCCCAACAGTCGCCTTTAAATTCCAGACAGAAAACCTGCCCATTTTTGTGGTGTTTAGTCCCTCAGGCAATCAGCTTAAGTTATTTGTTGGCGAACAGAGTGTGCTCATGAATTACGATCCTGCAAAGACAGCCTTTGAAGATTTCTTACAAAATTTTAATAATAATAAGGAGTAAAAAATGTTTAAACGATCCATAATAACAATTCTGTGCGGATTAGTTCTTGGTCTTACAACACTCGAAGCTGCGACAATGCATGTTATCCTCGTAGGGGATACCAATGACGGCACATTAGGTAACGCCATGAAAATCAATGTCAATAAGATGTATAACGAAATGAGTATTGCCGCAGATAAAACGGATCTCGATTTTCACGTCATTATGGCCTCCGGCGCTACAGCAAATCGGAATCATGTATTAAGACAAATCAATCAACTGGAAGTAGGGGAGGATGATGTTGTCGTCGCTTACTTTTCAATGCATGGTTATAGAAATAATAGTAAAGTGAGTCAGTGGCCAAACCTTTATTTTGGTGAAGATTTTACAGGTGTAGAATTGGAATACATTGTCGATAAAGTTTCAAAAAAGAATCCACGCTTATTGATTGTGATCGCAGATTCATGTAATAACCCGGTGCGCGATAATGCTATTAACACAATAAAAAAACGTGCCCTAGCCGTGGAGGCGAAAACGCCTTTACAAGAAGAAATTGAAAGACAAAATTACAGCAAATTATTTCTGGAAACATCCGGAGTCATTATTGTTACAGGGGCAATCCCTGGCGAATTTGCTTGGGGCATTAATGGCGTAGGGACTTTTTTAACGATGAGTCTCATTGACGGATTAAATGCTGCAGTCAAGCGAAAAGGTGCAGCATCTTGGGAATTGATTTTTTCACAACTTGACCAACGTGTGAATCGATACATGGGATCAAACGGTAGACAAAACCCTCAATTTGCAATCATGACAAATTAAAAAGACCTCAGGAGTGACTCGATAAATTGAGTCACTCCTAAGCTATGAGATGAATAACATCTTGATAAATAATCGTAAGATATGTAGCCTGTCCCTTCAAAATAAGGTGGTTATATGTCAATGGCGATTCAGAGATTAGATTATCTTTCACTTCAACATTTCCCAACAGATACAGATGACCTTGTAAATGAAACTCCAACGGATCGCTCATTTAGTGTCTATGCAAGCACAATTGACGCTGAAATTCCCAAAAAATTGAAAATGGTCGAATTTATTAAAGCTCGGTCAACTGAAAGTAAAATCCAAGTTCTTGATTGTGGCGCAGGTCAAGGGACTGCTTTAGACACATTGCTTGAATCATATTTACAAAAGGGAATCCAAAAGGTCACAGGGATATCCCTCCACACCTTCAGGCATGTGAAGAGGTTGTTGAAAAAACATGAAAAACGGATGGATTGGTATCTTGGAAATGCTCTTGAAATTCTTCCCAAGCTCCCTGAAAAATACGATCTTATCACAGACATCTATGGAAGCTATTTTTATAGTGAAAATCGTGTTGATCTCATCAAGGCCTTCCATCGTGCTTTAAAAGAGGGCGGGCGTGCCTACATTTTAATCTCTGCACATGATAACCCCGTTCAAAATCTGGTCAACCTTGGAAACAAATCGATGAAATTAGAAGAACATCTGCAAGAGGATTTTCCTGAAACCTTTAAATTTTGGGCTGGAAAAAGAGAAGTTCTTGTCATTACAAAAGCATCAAGGAAATGCCCCTCTTTCAATTTCGAGGTCGCCTATGCATTTTATAGAGCCGTTCCGGGATTTACCTCAAATTCCGAAGCCATCAAAGGAAATGGCTGGCATCCTCAAAAGGTTATCTTAAAAAGAAGCTATTCCTCCAATCAACTTAAATCGGTTGAGTACGAATCCGCGCAATCGCAAACCAAAAAAAGGGCTATCACTCTCCTACCTTAGAGATGTTTTTATGATCAACCTTTCACCAATAAACGATCTTATAGGAAAACTTGAACATTTTATATATGTTCCTTCAAAGAAAAAGGTTATATATGCTCCTTCAAAGAAGAAAGCAAAAACAAATTATTCATACTCTACCCCCATCATTACCGAAAATAGACTTCGTGGCATAAAAAAAATTCTCAAAAAATTTTCCGGTACAATCACCGACACAAATGAACCCTTGAATGATAGAGAAAATCTTTTTAGTACTTTGAATCTATTGCTTAGGACCTTAAATAAATCCCAAAAGCGGGCCCCTTTACTTCTTCGGGTGGAAAGGATAATCATTCTTGCTATCAAACATTTTGCCCCTCAAAAATCACCTGAATTCAGCCATCCTTATGCCCTTGATTTAATTTTTTCAGAATTACCCTCAAGAACACTTGAGGAGCGCGTTGAATCGTTAAATACAATACGTGGATTCTATGCAACAGCCCCTGAAAGAGTTCCTGTTTGGATTGCACATTGGATTTCTAAACAAGAAATTCGATATCGACACTGTCAGACTGCAATGTCACCTGCAGAAATAGACTCTATTTTACCCCACTTGAAATATCTAAACTTTGAGGACTCCGAAGTATTACCCCAAGTCATTCAACGTGCCCCAAAGCTGGAAGTATTAATTGCTAATTCAGGTTACCCGAAAAATACCTTTCCAATTTCTCCAATTCTTAAGATTCTAGATTGTTCTTATTCAAACATACAATTTCTGCCTGAGAAGATGCCATATCTTCAGGTTCTTAAATGTAAAAGTAGTACTATTGTTTCCTTTCCGAAATTCGATGACCAAGAATATTCAAAACTTACACACTTTATTTTTGAAGCGCCACGTAACACTACTAATCGATATCCAACAGATTTTGATTCAAAGTATATAAGTGAGGTTAATCGATTACTCGAAAGATCTCCTCATTTGAGAACGCTCTCAATGACGGGTCAAAAAAGGATTATAGAGCATATAAAAATTCCCTTTACAGTGCGATCTCTATCCATTGTCTGTTGGGACCTAGAGTCAATTTCGTACTTGCCTGAAAATCTTGCTGAATTGACCATCAGAAACTGCTACGACTTAGTCGAAATACCCCGACTTCCGGATAGTTTAGTGAGGTTTGAATGTGACAGTGTAAAGATCCGGCCCTTGGATGAACTCCCACCTAAATTAGAAATTTTCGACTTCTTGGATAATAAAGCCTGGAGTAAACTTCCGCATCTTCCTAAGAGCCTCCGCTTCCTGCGATGTATCTCTATGAATTTGAGGTCTCTTCCTGAATTACCCCCTTTTTTAGAAGAGTTAGATTGTAGTTTTAATTGTTTAAGTTCTCTGCCGGAACTGCCCGAAAGCTTAAGAGTTTTGGATGTTGATGATAATATGCTTTAAAAGCTTCCGAAGCTCCCTCCAAATCTTGAGAGGCTTTACTGCGATCATAACAAATTGGAAGAATTACCCTCTTTACCAAAAACCTTGAAGCAATTTAATTTTTATGGAAATCCCCTTAAACAAAACCCATAATTCTAAATTGAAAACCTCTCTGGAGTGACTCGATTTATCGAGTCTTTCGCGCTGGAATTTATTCCAGGCGAGATAGCTTTCAAAGACGCCCGTAATAGTTCCGGAGCTAACGGTTTTTATATGTGAAAAGGCCTTCGTTCGCTGCGCTCATTACGGCCTGAGTCTCGCTTCGCTTCGCTCAGGACGCCCCTTTTTGTGGTTTTAGGGTACTTTTCGGAAAATAGCTGATAACATTGGTTTTGTAAGTTCTAGATCAACCATACTCTCCATCCTACAGCCCAGGCCTGACCCCTTTTTCCTTTTTGTCTCCTTGGCGTGCTTTTTGTTCTGTGATGTCAATGATAGGTGCATTCACGCACCTATCATTTTTGTCATTTTTGATTTAAAGCTATTCTTTGATTTTACCACCAGTGATGGTTGGTGCAATAGAATCACCAATAAGAATAATTTCACCATTTCCGCCTTCAAAGATTACATTCTTTACAGTACTATTTTTGAGTTCAAGTACTTGTTTTGGACCGATTTCCTTCTTTTCTGTTGTTGCTGATTTATTTGCTTGCAATTGGCTTAAAGGTACTCCATCAATAAAAACATTATTTCGATTCGTTCCTGAACCAATCATAATATTTCCACCAATCATACTTATGGAAATGTTTCCTGAACCAGAACACCTCAAATCAATAGTATCAATCTCAGAACCCTCAATGATTAAATGATTTGAGGAGCATGTTAATCTGCCAGCGATTTGAGAATATGTTACTGTAGCGTTTCCGCCTCCTGACACGTTTTCTGTTATCTTTGATCGATTTAATGTTATATGTCCGCCTGCTGATATGGAGCTTATATTTGGACATTCATCAATGTCAACAGAACCACCAGCTTTTACAGATCCAAGTTGTTCGCATCTGTTCGCTGTGATAGATCCACCCGCATCGGTTTTGTTTAATACTTTTGAACTTATAACCGTAATGCTTCCACCTGCATCTAAAGTCTTCGCTGAAGAGTTATTTGCTTTAATAGATCCACCTGCATCAACCTTTCCTTGTGAGATCGTATTGGAGATTGATATACTGCCTCCCGCAACGATAGATCCAACATTTGCATTTGTTGCATTCACGCTTCCACCTGCATCAACCTTACTAGTTACAGTGGTACCATTGAGCTTTACACTTGTTGAACAATCAATTTTTGGAACCGTTTCATTTCCAAAGTTGTTTATTTCATTTCCGCCACCACCTGTTGTGATAGAAATTCCGCCACACTGAACATCTGAACATTATAATTCATGAAAAACCCCTGTTTTTTTGTTAACGATCCTTCTTATATTAACAAGTAATACATTAAATCCAAAATACCATCAAGACGCTTCAGGCATCAACTCTCTAGGATAATATTTTAATGAAAGGGTAAATTTTCAGAAAGTTTCTGTCCATTTTTTTCAGGGCAACGCCCTCGTTTATAAAAGCCTATGGCATTGCCAAAGGTAGATTTGAGAAATTCATGCGCGCTGAAGGCGTGCGTTATAGAAAACATTGTTAAAAAGGGCTCTTTGCACTTCTTAAATATTAATCCTTGTGGTACTCTCCTTTAGAAAATCATTGATGCTATTATGTTTTCAACAAATAAATTATGAGGTTTTTAATAATGAATATTCTCAATAGAGTTGGCTTAAATTTTATTCAAAATCATATTGGTTTCAGGCTTCAGACTGGGCACCGTTCAAAAATTATTACCATAGCAGTACGCCACTTCTCAGAAAAACCAGCTATAGAACAGGATTCACAAAAGTTGCTTTATCCACTTCATGATGCGGTAGAGGAAGGGAACCTCTTACTTGTAAAACAGATTCTTAGAACTGACATTGAAGAGGTAAATGGTCTAAATGCAGAAGGAGAATTACCTCTTGTAATAGCAGCAAAAAAATACACCAAAGACGAGAATTATCCCGGTGAGATTTTAAGACTGCTTCACGACTATGGGGCTTGCTATCTTCTGGATAATCTCAAAGGAGAAGAAGCTGGAGTAATATTATCTGCCAATAAAAAAACAGTTAAAAATCGCTTAGATATAATCATTAGAATAGAGGCTTTTTTGCATGCCAACAGTGGATGTGGGTTGCCACTTAAAAGATGCACAAGCCAGTGTAGGAAAGAGAGTAAACAGTATAGCATTGAATTTAAAGCAAGGGTAGCATTAGAGTCTCTCACGAGTGAATTAACAATTTCTGAGTTAGCTTTAAAACACGAAGTTGAGACATGGGAATTAATTAAATGGCGTCTACAAGCTCGTGAAGGACTTCCGATTCTTTTTAAAGATTAAATGTGTGGGGTCAGGCCTCGTAGTTCCATATTGGAGTATTTGGACCCAGTGACTCCTCACACCAATTCAGAAGTACGAGGCCTGACCCCTCATATGACCCCTCATATGTCAATCTATTTGATACGAACAATTAATTATCTTATTTTTCTAAGGTAGCCGACTCAAGTAGAGTTACAATTTCTTGAAAACCTTTTTTAGAGGCTGCTTCCGTTGCCTGCTTCTGTGCCCATTTTGAAATAGGCCCCGAGGCGAGCAATTGCTTTACAAAAGCAGTAAAACCCTTTCTACAAGCTGTTTCAAGAGCTTTTTCACGACCCAAATTCTCAATCGGGCCATTGCGAAGCAAAATTTCTGCTGTTTCGACGAATCCGCCTTCTAAAGCCTCTTCCATGCCCCAACTCCGATCATGATTTGAAATCGAACCATCCTGCAGCAGGGCTATGACAATTTCCGAATGCCCACCCTTTGCAGCATCGCGAACGGCGCTCTCTCGATCGTTTGGACTTAGCCATCCATACAGTCGAGCAGACATGCAATATCCTGGCTCAAGGAGAGCCTGCACAATTTCTGTATAACCTCTTTCGGATGCAGTTCTAACACACGAGACTCGCTCCTCCTGTTTAAGCCATCCAGAAAATAAAGCGATCCAAGAAGAGCCGGGACTTAAAAATGTTTTAACAAGTTGTGTATCACCCCTTGTAACTGCCTCCTTGATGATCCATCTTCGACTCCCGAAATCTTCAACCGGGCCTGTTTGGATCAGATAATGAAAACTTTCCATCTCACCAATAGATATCAAATGTTCAGCTGCCCAGCCTCGGCCCCACTGAGAAATAGGTCCGCTTTCTACTAACGTTTTAATGACTTTTAAATCCGTCATTTTGGCGGCCTCGATCAAAAGCTTGTCACGTTGAGTTTCTGAAAGTGGATACTTCTCAAGTAAGGCATGCATAAATTCTAAAGTTTCCTCCCTCCAAGCAAGCTTGATGGCAAGAACAAGATTGTCAGAAAATTTAGAATTGTTTTTTAGATAAGCATCGACCAGAGTCATACGTCTATTCTTGACAGCGAAAAGCAAGATTTCTTTACCAAAAGAATCATTTGCTTCCCATATGTTTAAGATCGCTTCTGCGGATTCTAAGCAACCCTTCTCAATAGCGACCCATGCACATCCACCCGAATACTTATTGTTTAGGGGTAAATGGGGTAGAAACAACTTGATCGCATCTAGATTTTCATTTAGAGAATCAATGATTCCACCCTTTTCATGATCGGACATGGGGCCGCTTCGGAGTACCTCAAGTGCGGAATCTAATCGACCTTTTTTAGCTAAAGCAATCACGGTATTTCGTATATTATAACCATCCAACTTCATATGCGGGAGGAAAGCTCTTATACTATCCAAATGTCCGTTAGTAGTTAGTAAAATATTTTCCATTTGATAACTATAAATATGGCCGCTGCGCAGCAGTACGATAGCTGTGTCCTCATGGCCCGCCTTGAATGCTTCCAAAGCTATTTCACTTCTTCCAATTTCATCGAGGCCTGCGCTAAAGGGAAGCAAAAGCTTGACGGCAGCAAGATGCCCCTTTTCAGCCGCGATTTTTAATGGAGACTCATACCAACGGAAATTTGGTACGGGGCCTTTCAATAAGATTTGGAGCGCTTTCGTATGGCCATGTCCTGCAAGAGCGCACATCAATTTCTTCTTTGTACTTTCGAGAAGGATTACTCTCCCAAGTAATAGAATGACTCCAGTTTCAAATCCTTTTTCCGCTAGGGACTGAAGTGAAGTTTTTAAAATGGAATCTGTGAATTGTGCTTTCAAGTCAAGCATTTGAAAGAATTGATGAAACTCGCATCGGGTTGACAAAGATATTCCTTCGAATTTGGTAACTCTTGAGGAAAGGGTTTCCACGTCCTTAGATTTGAGGATTTGTCGTACTGTGCGAAACGGAACATTGTTAAGCAAGGGGCTAAGCTTTAGAGTTTCCCTCACGTATTGATAATGGATAAAATTGTACCAAACTTTTGATGTGCATGCTAACTGCAGGGCAGATTTCGCATCCACAAATTTGAGTAAGTACCCCATCATATCTCGTGGCAACTGTTGAATATTGCCAACAGAAGAATTATTTACTAATGCCATGTGTGTCCATTTTATTTTATTTTTTTAAAAATGATATCAAATTGACAATTAATAATAAAGTTTAAACAAATTGCCTTGTTAAAATTAATTTTTTAAGGTAAATGGTTGAACAAACAGGTATGATGGAATAAAAATGGATTGTTTTCAAAAAAGTGTAGAGAATAAATTTAACGACCTTTTTACAGAAAAAATTGATAATCCGGATTTTCGATTTAAAATGATTCATACCCTTGTGGAATGCTTTCACATTTCCAAGCAAGGAATGCACAAAGAAGACAAAGCAATAATTATTCTTGATTATTTGTTCAAAAGGTTTTCTTTTGATTTTACCGAATTCATTAATCGCTACTTACCAAAAAAAGCCGAGAAAAAGAAATTCTTAATCGCTCTTCTTTATGGTTTATACTACGAAGATATTATTTTAGTTGAGCTTCATTCACAGAATAAAACAGCTAGCTTAGAATATTTCATGCTTCAAGTCCTTGCTGAGCATGCTTCCGAAAAAACGTTACGAAAAATATTAAACGACTTGCCTTTAGAAAAACAAATTGCCCTCATCAGCTATGTCTATATGTACTATCGCGAAGGATCTTTCTATATCTTAAGTCTATTCGAGGAATTCTATTTAGATCAAGAGCAGGGGATTGGCTCCATACTTCTTGGACTAAGAAGAAAATACTTCGATGTTCACAAGCTGACTCAATTAATAACCGAGCAGCCAATTATTGATGAAGCGGCATTATCTCAACTCATCAGCAACATTCAAAAGCATGCTTTAAACAACACCAAAGAGTCCTTCTCCATTTTCAATGAGCTCGTTCCTTTAATGGTTGACTCTCCGGTCCGAGTTTATACAGCAATAGAAGAATTGAAACAAAAATCTGCTCCCAAGCTTTATCAGCCTGTAGCTCATATAAGGGAACAAGCTTTCAAAGAAAGAGATTCTTTAAAAAAACAATTTGATTCTTTTTACACGACACCCTTTTCTTTAGAAGAATTTCAGAATTTTGTGCAGCTTTTTGGATTAGAAAAACAGCAGCCGCAATTCAAATTTCAGGGGTCCATCAACATTACCAACACCCTTGTTGATAATTTACGCATTTTGCATCAGATTTTTTTCGACCCTTTGCTGCTAGCGTCGCTAGACCAAAAGGAAGTTCTTTTCTATTTTTCTTATGTATTAAATATTTACCTCCATTTAGATGCCATGCACCGAAATCCTTCAGAATATCGTTTAGGAATCGATGGAATAACTTGTGGTATTCCTACAAAGGGAAAAGTTTTAGAAAGGCAGTCTACGTTGCCAACCATTCTTCTAGGGCTAACCACGATGACAAAGTTTTTAAGGACGAAAATAAAATCCTATCCCATCTTTGTGTATGATCAGTCCGATACAGAATTATTTCGAAAAAATCAAAGGACCATCAATAAACTTAATCGTCAATATAAAAGCTCTGTGATTCATGTTTCACAAGAAGCGGCATTATCCCTCGCAAAGAAAATAGGTGTTGAAGAACTTCTCAATACCACAGAGGAGGGAGCCTTCGGGTATGGAGGAATGAGAAATTGTGTGTCATTGCTAACACTATTGCTAAAGCATGCTTTTCAGATGGGAAAAAAGAGTTTGGATGAAGTTCTTTCCATGGATGAAAAAACTCTTTCTAATATTTTCCGGCAAGTGGTCCTAGAGGCAAAAAATGCCATTTTGATGCTCGATGATGACATGGTAGTGCCGGAATCTAATCTTTTCTCTTATGCTCTATTTATGAAAAAGTCCCCTCATGGATATTCTTATACTTATGGGTATATGGAAGGAAGAGGCACCCGTTTTGCGAATGTTTATTCATCACTGGATGAATTTTTGAACTTGCATATAAACCCTTTTGAACACACAAAAAGGTTACCGGTGATAGCACCCGCCTCTATGTCTGAATACATCATGAGGCCAAAAATCTGTTTAAATCTCCCTTTTGGAAATGAAGAGCAACACTCTGAAGGGATTTTTGAAATCATTCCTTTTTTGCAAACTTCCTGGCATCTAGCAGGAACGCGTTATCCTGAAAAACAGTTGCCGACCCATTTTTTTGTTGGAATAGAAAAGCATCTCAAACATTTCATTCCCTATACAATTCAAATCGGAATGACAAGACATTTATTAGATCCTTTGAATCAGGACGGCACAAGTGCAATGCCGTGGAATCAAAAAGAAGTACGGTCTACATTTACTTCCCTGCGAGACGTTTTCAACTTTATTTCCAATGAAAAGACAGTGCAAGAAATGCAAAAGATGTTTTGGGAGCATATGGACCAATTTTTTCATCCTGGAGATAATCCGATGAAACTGCGGCAAGATATAGAAACCCTTATTCATATGGATGTGGAAGGAATTATCAAAAGTTTTAGACGTAAAGAAAAACTCACTTTTGCAGAAAGGAAATCTCTTAAAAATATAGGAGAAATTTATCGCTTTTATCAGCAAGATGCGAAATATATGTGGGAGTTTAGTTCAAACATCTTTCAGAAGGTTCAGGGGGACAAGACACTGGATATATCAGAGGTGATTGAGCAAGAAAAGGGGGGTATTGAAAAGAAATATTCTATCAAGCTTCAAGATTATCCCATTACCCAAGGATTTTATCTTCTTTTCCAAGCGGTAGGCGCTGCTCAATTCAATCTTATCGTTAGTAGAGTATGAATATTTGCAATTGCAATATTAAATAAACAATAGCTTATTATTTCATGAGGGCTGAAAGCTAGTTTCGTGACAGCCCAGGCAAAGCGAAGCGCAATGTCATCAACTTAAAGAATAGTTTATCATTTCATAAGGGCTGAAAGCCAGCCTTTTGATAGCCCAGGCAGAGCAAAGCGAAGGCCTGGGTGCAGGGTGAAAAAAGTGAAAAAGCCCTGCAAGGGCGACTCATCCATTCTTGCTTAAATATAATTTCACCGAAATGAGTCGCCCTTTCAGGGCTCTGACTTTTTTTATCGACGTCAACCCAGGCCTTCGCTTTGCTCTGCCTGGGCTGTCACGAGCCTGGCTTTCAGCCCTCATGAAATGATAAACCATTCTTTAAGTTGATGGCATTGCACTCTGTGAAACAACTTAAAATTGCCAACCTATGGGCCAATTATCTGCCCAAGCTGAAACAGCAATACCTTCTCCAACTAATGGCTGGAATTTTTCAACGATTTCTTCATGACTTAACTTACACTTTCGCTCAACATCGTAGAAGTGTACATAAAGTTCTTTAAGGGATGGACTCCTTTTCAATTCAGGAAGGTGTTCCAAATTCATCCATTTTGCAAGAGCTATACAAAGTTTATTCAATTGCGGCATCCTAGCAACCGTCTGAAAAAACTCTTGGGAGTAATCCTTCTCATTATTCGGTGGCTGCATCGGATAGCTATGATTGCCAAGTAAAAGGAGAGTTTCAATATGCTCTTGCTTATCAAGCGCAATTGAAGGTCCTTCAAGAATTCCTTGCATCAGAGGATAATTATGGATCGAAAGAGTCTTCACTCCCGCCGGAAGGGCATCTTCAACCATGATACCACTATTATTTATCTCTATTGTGTCCAATGAAGGGTACCTTTGACTATCTATTTTTACTTTTAGCGACGACCAATCGTGTCTTTCTAATCCAAGGAACCTAACGTCGGGATAAACAGTCAGCGGCAAGTGCATAGCATCTGGGGACTCCGGTTTTTTGATGTCATCTAATAATAATGAAACTTTAGGAACCCCCTTGCAACCTCTAACCAATTCAAATCCTTTAATTGAAATAGTGTTTGAGGCTTCATCCAATTGACGAGCCACCGAGCGCTCTCTAGAGTTTCAGAGGTCAATTCACCATGTAAACTGTTACGGTGTGAAAGAAAATAATTTTCAAGCAGGTCCAGTTCTAGCTTATTCATCCATTCAACCATACTTTCTAAAACTAAAGGTGAACAACGTAGCAGCTGTTCTAAAGTATCCCAATGAAAACGTTTTCCTAAGTTTCCGATGGCCGTTAAACCTTGACAGTCTCTTTCGGTGAGTTCACCAGAGGTCATGGCTTTTACTTTCGCTTCAATGGTATCGGGAGATGATGTAAGTGCTTTCAACTGGGCGCGCGAAAGCTCGACACCATCGATTATTTTAACCATCTGAAATAGATCATAAAGTTCAATAGGGCGTCGTGATTGTTCCGATTTAAAATAGTTTAAAATATTGCATGGATCAAAAAAATCTTTATCTCTAATGTCAATGACAGTATTATTTGCCAATTCGATTTCGAGCCTGTTGTCTAATGCTATTTTCTTCCATAACGCATCAAAACATTTTCCTAAGATCTGATCATGTAATACAAGGAACTCTAAAAAGTATAGACTCATACGAGAGTATGATTTATCAATTTTGAGAGTGCTATCGTGTGCTACTGCTAAAGCATTTAAGAGGACAATTCCATAGTCACTTTGCTCCTCCATATTTGTCCATTGGAGTACAGGAGCCATGATTTCACCGAACTCAATCTTATCCATATCTGACCAAGAAAAAAGGTGCATCATCAAATAAGTATCCCCTGAAGCCCAGGCCAACTGCCAAAGTTCGTTCATGAATGCTTTCTTAGGAGGTAGACGACCACTCGTCACATAGTCGACAAACAGTCTTTCTGCTTTATCAGTGACTTTACCTTTTCCTGCAAAATGTTTCATGTTTTCGCCGGTTTTTACGGCATTGTTTCCAATAAGAAGACCGCAAGTCATTGCAATATTATTTAGTTTTTCCTGACCGAGAGCGAACCATACCTTATGTTGGAATGATTTTATATAATCCTGACGGTCTAAAGTATCTGTAAAATCTCTATTTTGCATGTGCCATTCATTTATTACACGACTCATAGCAACGTCATCAGGTCTAATTACACTTGTGCCTATAGTATATGCACTATATTTTGACACCTTAGTTATCAGAGCGAGTGTTTTAAAGAGTATTTCTCGATCCGTTTTAAGATCGAGCCAATCTCTAAGCTTAGAAAAGGTAGGAGTAAAATTATTCTTGTAATCCACTTCTTTAGAAGTGTAAAGATGAGTAGTTAGGGAGCTTTCCCCAAGAATAATGCTTGCCAACCAAACATCCCGTTTTACATTCTCAGGAATTTCCTTTGAAGTAAAGAGCGATCCTTCTGGTAAGCAAGGACTAATGCCCTTGCATCATCGGACATGTTATGCATCCAATTTGTCTCAGTAGTATTCATAGGTAAACGCCCCCTTTATTTGTTTTATTTCTCACACATGACTTGAAAATATCGCTCTTTTACTTTTTGCTTAGCAAACCAAAATTTGTCTTTAACATCTTTGTATCTATTTTGTATCTCATCTAGACCTGTAAAATTTCCTTCATCCTTCGATTCGTTTGCAATGACTTCAGCAAGACCTTTTTCTACTGAAACAGCTCTTCCAGAAGAAAGTTGAATACCTAACGCGTTTAATTGACTTAAAAAATCTGCAGCTGAAATTTTATCTGTTGTTCCACAACAATCCTCTATCATTATACGAACAGCACATTGTTTGCTTGGAAGGTAAAGGAAAGCATAACCCACTTCACCGCCATTATTTGTGTAGGTTTCACCTTTAACAATCTCACCGCTAACTTGAGGATTACACATTGTAATCGTACAGTTTCCTCCGAACATAAATACCTCCAATTGGTTTGTTTTGGCCATCTTAAGAAGATCGCATAAAATAAGTCAAACCCAAAATCTTGGTCGCTTGACTATAACTGAGCGCTAGATATAATGACGTTTTTATGAACTCTATTGGAGGATGCATCTGCCATGAGTATTTACAATCAATTGTCTTTGAATGAAATAGTCAACGAAGTTTTTTATCTTGAAAAATGGATACAAAATCAGGATCTAATAGCCCTTGATGAAGATGGATTTCTTTCTCATGCTCCAAATCCCGATACATTTCTGAAAGTGAAAAATTCTTTCTTAAAAGTTGTCCATCTGGAAAACTTTAAGTCAAAGTTAGCGCTGACTCCTCAGGTAATAGAGACAATTAAGTTGATTTTATTTCGCGCAGAATTAGCGCCATCTGCTGGATGGAAGGTGAGTTCCAAAAGAATACGAGATTTTTTTTGGTATGATAATCCTGAGTTGAAATATGTAGTACAAATAAAAACCCTTCCAGAACTCTATAACAGGGCGATAGAAACAATAAAGGAATGCATTAGAGATATTAAAGACAATGAACAGGCAAGATCTGATGTGCAGCCATTTTATAAATATGCTTCTGCATATGATATTGAGCGTAAAATTTATGATTCCTTGGATCTTGAAACATTAATTTCCTTTACAAGAGTATCAAAAAGATATAAGGCATCGGCGGGTAGATATATAACAGAAACTTTTCATAAATATTTTCCGATCGATGGGTGTCAAACGATCCCGGAATTTTACAAGTTAAAAAGAATGGTTCTTTTTACTGTAGGGATATCTGATTCCACACTCGTAAAGTTAATTCAAGCACCTGCTCCATTTAAAGCTCTTTGCGTTGCCATGTTGCCGCATTGCCGGCAATTTATTGCTAAAGACAAACATTGTTTTTGTCTAGTTAAACCAAGTAGAAAGGTAGTCATTAATAATCAGATTAAGGAGTATCCTATAAAAAACGCAGATTTGCCTGAGGATCACCCCATAAACCTTCTTCATATATTTTCAAATGATGAAAGGTCTTATGATCCGGCAGATGGTGAAGTTTTTGCAAGCACTTCTTTCCGATTTATCGCAGAGTTATAAGACTTCCTCTGGAGTGACTCGATTTATCGCGAGTCTTTCGACCTGAAATTTATTTCAGGCTTTTTCGCCGATAGCTATCTCACCCGGAATAAATTCCGGGGCGAAAGACTCGATAAATGGAGTGACTCCAAATTCTTATAGACCCTTCATAAAGGTGTCAACCAACTCTAAAAATTCTTGAGGATTGGTTTTATGAACTGAGTGCTCCGAATTAGGAACCTTGACTACTTTTAATTTGGGATCTATGTTTGTCATTTCTTGAACTCCGTCGTCTTTAGCATAAGAAGTTTCGCCATCAGCCCGTATCAATAGTTTAGGAACGCTTATAATTTGATGAAAACATTCGCGGGTTTTTGTTGATGCTGAAATGTTATCTACCATCAAATGCGTTACAAATGGATGCACCTTGATCTTCACTGAACCATCTTCTCTAACTTCTATGCGTCCGTCTTTAAGACAACTAGCTATTTTATCTTCTTTGTAGAATTCTCTCATATGAGCTTTTGCATCTTCTAAACTAGCATGTTCACGCTTAAATGTTTTTAGTTTATCTATTTCTTCTGACTTCAAAACTTTTTTTTCAGCTGGTTTTATATGGAGATCTTCCAAAATTAGACCGCGCACTTGTTCAGGATGTTTTGCGGAATAAGGCACTACAACTCTCACTCCTACAGAATGGCCAATAAAAACCACGGAATCTAATTTCAAGTGCTTCATGACTGCTTCTACATCAGATACCATGGTTTCTGTCGAATACTCAGCATCAATACCAGCTTCGCTGTCGCCATGACCTCGTAAATCTATGGCAACTACTCGGTATTTTTCCTTTAAAGGCTGTAAAACCGATTGCCAAGTTGAACTGCTAGCACCCGTTCCATGTATTAAAAAAAGGGTACTAGGTTTCTCTTGTTCAGTTTCATTGATGTCAAAAAAATGGATAGTTGCTTGTTTATCTGTAGAATTTATATTCATATTTATTACCTTTGTTAGTGTTTTATGGAATTATTATATAAAAAAATAATGTATTTGTCAATCCGAAAAGCATGAGTTTTAAATTAATTAATATTTAAAAATAATTTTTGTATTTACAATTAATCGTCAGGACACTATTGTCGTTTTCCAAAATACACAATCGAGGTCTATCTATGAATTTAGCTAGTGTTACATGTGTCGAGCAACAGCCCGTAGTTCAACCTGAGCCTAAGGTTCTTCGTCTTCTGTTAAAAGTGAAGGACAGGAAAGTTCAACTGCTTACAAGAGAAGTGTTGGATGTTGCTTTAGACAAGCTGGCCATGATTGCTCATTTTTATCGAGATTGGGATGATGATTTATCACGGCAACTATCCGACTGGGTTTTTGAAGTTATAGATCTTGACGGGTATTCTGAAGAAATCGACGAAGAATTTGTCAATGTCATGGAAGAAAAAATTAAAGTCTTGCGTACCGAAATTTTAATCAATTCTATCGATAGGGCGCCTCTCGTAAATCCGATATTAGTTGATCAGAGTATCTGGGAAAATTGGATGTGGAATGACTTTAGCGCAATAATCCCACAACCGGGACGTGTTGTAAAATTACACTCTTTTGCTTTGCGAATTATCGAATGGAAAAATGATCTTCCCTTTGAAGAATTGAATCCCACACTTCAGTTAACTGATCCTGTGTTTGTGCCTCTCGTTGCTGTTCTACCGAATAATACAAGGCCTTTTTTAGATCAAGCAATCTTTGAAGCAAACAATAGTCCTAGTTCGCAATTACTAAAAATAATGACCTACACAAATTGTATGTGCCAAGCGAATATAATTGCGAAAGAGCAGAGGTTGCGCAGAGAGATTGTCGCTGCTACAGAGGCTTGTCGGGCTCTTTGGATGAAAGCAACAGAGAGTATTTCTTTGCTAAAAGACGTTATTCAAAAAGATGCTGATTTGCATTGCCGGAAATTAAAACAAGTTCTTGAGGAGATAGAATCAACGCATGAGGACGAGGTTCAAGTCTTGAGTGGTATGATAACTCAACAAAAAGCACGTTTGGATGAAACTAGAACGCGTCTTAAAGCCACAGAACAAAGATGTGCTTTACAAGAAGGTGAAATAAGAACCCTGCGTGGTCAGGTTGTCGAGCAGCAGAATAATGTAGAAGAATTGAATAGAAAAGTACGCAAGAAAAAACGTAGTTTTGGCATTTTTTAAAAAAAAATCAAAGGAGAATAAATCATGGATGTTAATCCAAATCAATTAGCATTAACCCAAAATGTGGCAGCAGTTTTTTCGGAAAACAATCAAGTTGTTTTAAAAGAAGTAGATTTAACAGCTCAGGCAATGAAAGAATTCATGAATGAGGTTCGAGAGATTATAAATAAACAAGCTACCCTAATAACGGCTTTAAACGGAAGAGTCATACAGCTTGAAACTGACAAAAAGGATATGGTGAATACTCACAAAGAAGAAGTAGCCGCATTAAAAAGTTTGATTTCCACAAATCAGAAAAAAGTGACAGATACGATTGTAGCGGTGGACACAAAACATACCACCCAGCATAACGCGCTCGTAGTAAGATATAATAATCACAGACATTTTGTGAACACTACGCGTTCTAATACTTCCAGCGCTAAAGAGTCAGAAGATGTGGCGAAGAAAAAGTAATTATTTAAGAAGAGCAATTTTTAAAATAGTTAAAGGGAGATAAGTCATGCAACCAGTCAATCAAGGAGAACGAGCATTTGTTCCAAGTATAGAAGCGGGGCTTGAGGGTAAGGATCAAGCAGATGAGGGAAGGGTCTCAACGATGGATGCAATAAAATTGTTAGTGTTAGAATTGCAAGGGACTATCAAGGCTCAAGCGGAACAAATAAGCGCCTTAGAAGCAAAAGTTGTTCAACTTAAATCCGATGCAGACATCGAGCGTGCAGCCTGGCAGTCGCTCTTTGTAAGCCTTCAAAAAACTATGAGGGAAGAAATGAGTCGACACCTTGAAACAATAAGCACCTTATCCAATCAAAATGCATTGCTATCCCAACACGTTGGGACGCTAACGACTAAATTTGAAAAACATAAACATTTGGCGAATGGACTGCCAAATACTACTGTTGTAAAAACAAAAAAATAAAAAGAGAATAAATCATGGATCCAGTCGCTCAAGGTCAACTAGCATTAGCTCAAAATATGGGAGCAGTCCTTACGGGAAACAATCAAGTTTTTTTAGAAGAAAAGGACTTAACAGCACTAGCAATGAGACAATTGATGAAGGAGGTTCGAGGAATAATTTCTATCCAAGCTTCGGAAATCACAACCTTAAAAGCCAGAATTGTTCAACTTGAAGCGGATAAAAGGAACGTTGTAGATGTGCATACTACAGAAATAGCGTCCTTAAAAAGTCTGTTAGCAACAAACCACGAAGCTGTTAAAGAACAGATTGTGAAAGTTGACGCAAAACACAAAGCACTCGAAAAAAAATACAATAATCACAAGCATATTGTAAGCAAAGGTCCTCCGATTATACCAAAGGGCAAAACGACTTATTGTTGTTCAACTGCTAAGGCGCTTGATGACGCGATAGCTGAACATAAAGCAAGACAAGCAAAGTTGAATGTGAAGAAAAAGTAGGAGAATAAATCATGGATCCAGTCACTCAAGGTCAACTAGCATTAGCTCAAAATATGGCAGCGGTCGTTACGGGTAACAATCAGGTTATTTCACAAGAAAAGGATTTAACAGGTCAGGCAATGAGACTATTCATGTCGGAGGTTCGAGGTATTATAAATACACAAGCTACCCAAATCACGGCATTAAACGGAAGAATCGTTCAACTCGAAACTGACAAAAAGGACATGGAAACGGCTCATAAAACAGAAATCGCTGCATTAAATAGTGTGATTACATGGGACCGTCAAAATCTGCTAATCATGATTGGAGAGCTCCATGCAAAAAACAACGAGCTCCAACAAAGATTCAATAATCATAAACATAATACAATAACAAACGGACACAATAATTGGACTTCAAGCGCTAAGGAATGGGAAGATATTGTAGCAGCCTACTATGCGAGAAGAAAATGACGTTTATTAGACCTCCCACGAATCACCAAGCTTCTGTAACTCTTGTTCAAGAGCCCCTCCCTACGCCGCCTGCTAAGGAGAGCGCGGTTGAACCCGCCACAGTACGTAGAAATCTAAAATTAAGGTTCGAAGCCCGGGTTTCAGAGCTGATTGTTGCTATGAAAAAGACAGAACTCATTTCGCAAGAAAATCTTGATTTGTTTATGAGCAAGTTTTTGGAGCACGACTCCAAAAACACGGACGAACATGAAAGAATATCGTTGCTATTTTGCTTTTTGATTTGCGATGTACTGAGACCGATTTTGCTTGCAGAAACAAATCTGGAAAAACAGTTCCTATTAGAAGACTTCGATAGTCGTCTTCAAGGGCTCCTAACAGAGGTCTTGCCTGCGGGGGAAACTGTCGAAGAATTCATAAACACTTATGAAATGTTCGGTGAAGAGGAAGAAATCGAAAGAGCTCAAGTGCAACGGATAACCGACTGCTTTAATGCAGCTGTAAAGCGCGCTTATGATTCTGCGAATGATATAGACGAAGAAATCATCACGAGCTTTGAAAGTCTTAAAACAAGGCTAAAAGAAATTAATACCCGTAGAAAGGAGATGACTCAAGAGCTCCAAGGGACAATAGAAGAATTGGGTGTTCGTGTTGAACGCGCTATTGAAATTGGAAGGCAAGTTGCGGGTGAACAGAAGAATATTGCGAATAGAATGAAGATTGATAGTGAAAAATTTGCAAAGAATGCTCAGTTATTTGAATTGATTTTAAAAAAGGTATAATGATGACAGCAATAACACCGAATCGTTTACAACAACGGATAGATTATATAGAGTTTCCGTAGAGCCGGCGGCAGTTTAAAGCCACAAATTAAGGCACAAAAAGAAGAGAGTCTGAAAGAAATCGAAGAACACGTAGACAGTCTTACAAAACCGCTCCTAAATAAGCAAAAAGAATCGGAAACAACCCTTAACACCTGTGTTGCTGAATTAGAAGAGACAGACATTGTAGAGCCTGCAGAAACACAGCTTAAAAACGTTAGGACGGTTCTTTCAGGTGTTAAGTTGATGCAAGAGACATTAAAAGCTGTAAACACCCGTGCTGAAGAAGAATTGAAGAGAACAACCGAACAAAGAGTTGATCTTCAGAATATGCTCGCGAATTTGCGACAAACACTCCATTCAAGGAAGAACCAAAATCATCCCTACCAAGAACAAATAAATCAAATGGGTGGAAATGCATGTCATCAAATTGCTGATATACCTACTATAAACAGAAAACCCATAGGTGAACAATGATCCCTGTATATCCTAATCCTTTGCCGTATCAGAATCCTTTTGCAGCCCCCGAACCTGCGGGGATACAGGCTTCTAATGCAAATCCACAGTTGTATGAAACTGTGATGAGAAGAAGAGTTAGAGCTGAGTTAACTGAGCTTAAAACTATCATGAGGGAAACACATCTTCAAGACGAAATGACAGGTACAATAAGTATATGGGCGGAGAACTTTTGGGAAGCTCTTTTGTTGAATGCCGATGATGATGAAATTTTTCGGGGGTTTTCACAGCTCATGCAAGAGCTTTTAACGGATCCCTTTTTCGGTGCCCCTTTGGATGAAGAAGCACTACTTGGAAGCGATGGACATACTTATGGAAAAAAGTCACACGCGGTTTGGGAGGATCGAGTCGAAGAAATGTACAAACGACGCTCTCCTATGGACCCCGATGATCCGACATTCCTCGATTTGCGTCCTCACCCTGTGGCCAGGTATATGGTTTGTTGGCTTCAAAGGTATAATTTACTGCAAGTTTCTGAAGATATTGAAAGGGCATATAATGAAATTATCCCCAGGCAAAGACTTGCTAGAATCGAACGTTTGAGGGAAAGTAAAGCGGCACGTGATAGGCAAAGAAATGAGAGAATCGCACAAAATGAAAGGGATTTAAATGCAGAAATTGAAACTATTTTAGAACCCTTGATAGAAGTGAGAGATCTTATTAGAAATAACGCTAACGAACTTATTGAGAGGGCAGAGGAAATACGAGAGAATGATAGTGAGAACATCCAGGTGGAAAGAGATGCCATTCAGAGGATCGATGCGGATATTACGGTAATTGATCTAAGAAATACTCAATTGATACAGAGAGTAAATGAGGTGGGTGAGTTGATTTCTGAAACTGAAAAAGAAAATGCAAAATTGGAAATAGCAATTAACAAAACACGCAAGGCCATCAAAAAACAGCGAAAAGGATGGGTAAGCGGTGTTTTAAAAACTGCTGTAGTGGTAGCAGCATGTGCAGCTGCTACTTGGGGAGTGGGTGCTCTAGTAGGGGGTGGGGTTGCCATTTCACCTGCATCAGGCGGTGCCAAAGTGGCAGTAGCAATTATTTTATAATGGAGATTTCATATGTCTATACCTGGTCAACTACCACCGATGTTTATCTCATCCGGAGAAAACGGTTTAATGCCTTCGGACAAAGAAGGTGATCTTGCTTCCGAAGCAGAGCAGTATTTTTTGGATAAAGGGGTTCTACTCCCCCCAGACCAGAGAGCTCAATTTCTAGCTCGTATTCGTGAAATGGCCGGTCAGATTCATGATAGAATCAATGAAATGCGCCAGGGTGGCAGTTCCGCGGAAGCGATAAAGAGAGAATCGGAAGCTCTTTTTACACAGTTGACATCCACAGGGGACCGATTTTTGGCTGAGACAGAGCGATTCTTTCTGAAGAGAACGGAACAGGATCACAACTTTGATCTTTTCGACAAACGTCTAAAGAACATGAAATTAGAATTAAGTGGATTTGTTGCACCTGCACCCTCGCAATCTCGCGATTTTGGAGCGATGCTCGAACTCGCTAGAAAAGATAGGGTGGAGGGGAGTATTGCTATAGCCAGGGCGGGGGCATTTGCTGTTGAAGGGGCTACTACACTTGTAGTTGAAGGAGCAAAGCTAGTTGTCAACGGAGCATGCAATCAAAATTTCCTAACCAAAAAAGCATGCGAAGTTATAGGTGAACAAGGCAAGGAAATGGCGAAATTTGCTGTTAGGGATTTTCAAGTTGTAGGACAAGAGTTTTGCGAACAGTTTCCCGGAGCTTGCAGGGCTATGGGTAGTTGGACTTCTGTGACTAATGATGCTCTTCCACAGGCGCTAGAGAGTCAATTTGGCATCCCTCGTGAAATAGGGGAGCAATATTCGAAAGACGCCTTTACATTAGGAACGACCTTTTTGGCTTTTACGCCGACTCTAAAATTATCGGGGGCTTTCCGTGGAACTGTAGAAGCAATAAAGGACGTTCAGGGATGTGTCTGGGAAACAGTATTTTGCAAAGGTAAGAATGTCTTAAATGGTTTTATCGATGGGCGAAGTGTCAAGCAAGTTTCAAAAGCTATCTCTAAACCCAGTTCGGAACTTGGCTATGAAGGGCTCATTGATTTCCAGGGAAGGATGGACAAAGTTGCGGAGCGATTAAAAGACTATTCTTCAGGAACGAAGGCAAATGCAGCGGCGCAATTTGCTGAATCGCTTCCTAGATTAAATCCTGAACCCTTTGTGATAGAAGATAGCAAAAAAGTACTTCCTTTAATTGCACAAGGAAGATCGGGGAGTAGCGTTTATTTCGTAAAGCACGATGGTCTGGAAACGTTATATGTTGTTAAAAATTTTCCCGCTTTAGCCGCACCTAATGGCAATTTTGCTAAAGAAATAGTGGCTTACGAGACCCTGAAAGGGTTAAAATTAAAAAACTTAGATTTCCCAAGAATGTTAAAAGTCGGCAAGCATAAAGCCCTCGAGGGTAATTATGAACAAGGTTTATTGGCTATGACTCCCATAAGGGGGAAATCGCTTGCAGTTATTTTCGACGAAATAAGTGTACTGGAACGTGGCTCCCAATTGCGAAATGAAGCATTGTTTAGCTTTCAAGCGCCTATGGAAAAAGCCGGCAAAGCTTTAGCGGAAATCCATCGAAAAAGTTATCAAACTGTAGCACCCTCTACTCATTTTATTTCCCAGGATATGGAAGTCATTCGGGGTTTATATGACATCACTAAGCCTGAATTACAAAAGTTAAATATTCGTTATACCCTTACTGAATCCCAGGTAGCTAAAAGATTACAAAACTTCAAGCAGAATTCCGGTGGAGCTTCTTTTGTTCACGGAGATGCTCATCTTCCTAATTTCTTCTGGGATGAAAAGATGTCAAAATTGGCTGCAATTGATACATCAACATTGACAGAGTCCTTTAATGCAAGACTACAACCTATTGGGGCTCCGGTAAAGGATTGCGCTCAATGGGATGCGATGTTAGGAAGATATGGCAGTCGAGAAGGTTTTACTTCTGAGGAGATTGCAAGTTTACGTCAATCCTTTCACAGAGGATACAAACAAGAATTTATCCATCACCATTCGGAAGAGGCCCGTCAGTTTTATGAATTATATTGGGGTCTTCGAAGACTTAACAACATTCTGAAATCGAAAGAGATCTCCTTAGAAGAAGCTAAGGAAGTTGTTAAACAATTGAATGCATTAGGTCGTAAATAATATAACTAGAGGATTTATGATAATTGAACCTATCTCTTACCAAACGCCCCCATTTCTTCTGGAGGATGATCTCATCAATGAAGCAGAGGCGTACTTTATTGAGAATGCTAACAAGTTGCCTTCAGATCAAAGATCACAATTTCTAGCTCTCATTCGTGAGATGGCCGGTGAGATCATCAATAGAATCAAAGATATGCGACAGGGTAGCTGTTCGGCGGAAGCGATAAAGAGAAAATCTGAAACTCTTTTTACACAGTTGAAATCCACAGGGGATCGATTTCTGGCTGAAACGGAACAGTACTCTCAAATGAGAATTGCGCAAGGTAGCTCTTTTGAACAATTCGACCAACGCCTGCAGAACATGAAATTGGAATTAAGTGGATTTGTGGCACCCGCATCCTCAAAATCTCGCGATTTTGGAGCAATGCTCGAACTTGCTAGAAAAGATAGGGTGGAAGGGAGTATTGCTATAGCCAGGGCGGGGGCTTTTGTTGTTGAAGGGGCTACTGCACTTGTGATAGAAGGGGCAAAACTTGTTGTCGAAGGAGCATGCAATCAAAATTTCTTAACCCAAAAAGCATGTGAAGTTATAGGTGAACAAGGCAAGGAAATGGCGAAGTTTGCTGCCAGGGATTTTCAAGTTGTTGGACAAGAGTTTTGCAACCAGTTTCCCGGAACTTGCAGGGCCATTGATAAATTTGTTTCAGTGGAAACGAATGCTCTTCCTCAGGTTCTAGAAAGTCAATTTGGCATCCCTCGTGAAGTTGGGATGCAATATTCGAGAGATAGCTTTACTATTGGCTTGACGTTGTTACCGGTTCCTCCGATTCTCAAAGGATTTAAAAAATCGACTAAAGTTGTTCAAGCCGTTCCAAAAGAATATATTCCGGCTATGAGAACTCCTCTTGTTTTGGTTAAGGGAGGTGCCGAGGCTGATGCCGGAATGTGTTTTTATAAACTGAATGCAACGATTCAAGATCTCGCAAGGAAGCATTCTTTTGAGACTATTAATCCTCCGATGGCTTTTTTGTTAGAAAAGAATTTAACAGAACTTAGTGGTCAAATTCCTGATTTGGGACGTGCAATCCAAAAATTATCGAATCCGCAATGTGCATTAGCCCCTCATAGAGCCCTTTTAAAGGATATAATCGGCAAAGATAACGCGCAAATACAACTTCATTATGAAAATGGATTTGGTGATAAAGTTTATCGAGTAAGGGAAGCCTCAAATCCACTGATCGTTCTTGAAAGTGATTCAGAAAAAATTTTAAAGACATTTATCGGAATGCATCATGTTAAGGCGTTACAGTTGAAGCATGCAGAAGTGCCAAGGCCTGTCGCGGTCGGTAAACATTCAGATGGATATTTCATGGCGATGTCGGATCTAGGTGAAAGTTTTTCGGAAATGATGGAAAGATTGAATTTCAATACTATGAACTCAGTTCAGCGCTATCATGAAATGAACAAAATGAGGGATAAGTTGCATGATGCTGGGGTCGCCTATGGTGAGCTTCATTCTAAAAATGCTGTTCTTATACCTCCTTCACAACCCATGCATCAAGAATTTTCTAGATATATCAAAGACCAAATATCTGATTTAAAATGTGCTTATGAAGCTGAACACATAAGCGTCAATCCCGATTTAGTTACTCAATCTTACAAGGAAATTTTACAAAGACATCCTGTCATGATAGGAATGGCACAAGGCGATCCTCATTTAGGAAATATAACATGGAATCGTGCGACAAACAAAGTTGGTTTTATCGATTTTGAATTTTTCACCCATAATCTTACTGTAGGAAGGCAGCCGCGAGCATTCCCGGTCGTTGAATATGCAACTGTCCTTGCCGATATTGTGGGGCATGGAGAAAAGTTAAAGTTAAGCAAGCAAGAAATAACATTGCTTACATCGGCATTCAAAAAGGGATACAAATCAAAAAGTTTAGGAGAACATCCTGCTCTTGAAGATTTAATAACAAAGATATTCCAATTAGGAACTGAAGAATATCGATAAAAATGGAGTTTAAAAATGTCATTAATTGTTGCAGGTGATTCATCAACAGTACTCTTACAGAATATAATCAAAGTGATGGCACAGGGAAATGAGGAAATTATTGTTGAAGCCATTAAAACTGAAGAAGTCTATGAGAAATATGTTGTAGATACAAAGGAATTGGTAGGCAAGCAAGCAAAGAATATTGCGGCTTTAGAAGCCAGAGTGGTGCTACTTGCATCTCAAAATAAACAGATGAAAGCAGCGTATAAGACTAAATTAAAGGCAGAAAAAGCTGCATATAGGACTAAATTAATGGCAAAAGATGAAGAGCTAGAAAGTTCGCAAGAGTATGGGCGGAGATGGAACGCTCAGGCAAATATTCTTAGTGAACAATTAGCAATAAGTAACATGAAGCTTGCTCAGGGTAATCGTAATTTTTAGTAAACTATTTAATTTAAAAATTTATTAGGTATTTATAAAATATTATTTCTTTTAATTCTAATATATGTTATATTATTCTTTTTTATTAATAAATATTTCAGGTTAATATGACAGATTTAAATGTTACAAATTTTTTTAAGTACTATATTTTCTACCCTACCGATAGATCCTTAAAAGAACAAGATCATACAACAGCAAGGGTTGCTTCGATTGCGCTACTCGTATTTACGGCAGGGATTGTACATATTTTTTGTGCCATCTTTTTGTTTGATAGTGATATAACTCAAGTTCGAGCCATGAGAAAAGGTATGCAGCCCCAAATTTGCATTAAAAAAAATACAAAAGGACAGTTTGGCAATATTACTGTCGAAGTAAAGTATGTGCGTGATATCTGCCAAATGAAAACAGATGCAATCGTCAATGCTGCGAATAAACAGTTAGTAGCCGGTTCCGGCGTTTGTGGAAAGATATGGGAACAGGGCGGGGATCATATATTTCAAGAGTGCCGCGAGTATCTCTCTGAAAATAAACGACAAAATTTAGAAGATGGTGAAGCCATGATTACAAGTGGCGGCCGTCTAAAAGCGCGACATGTGATCCATGCTGTGGGACCTAGTATAGAAAATGGCAAAAATCCCAATTCTGAAGAAAAACAAAGTTTATATAATGCTTATTTCAATAGCCTGATCCTTGCATCCGATAATAATTTGGAATCCATTGCATTCCCGTCAATTAGCACAGGAATTTTCAATTTTAATCTATTAAAAGCTCCTGAAATAGCGATAAGGGCGTTCAAGGATTTTGCTGAACAACACCCAAGTTCATCTCTCAAGAATATTACTATGGCTGTTTGGGAAGAAAATTCGTTACTTTATGGGAAAGCTCTTAATGAAGAAGTTCCTGTTAAAGTGGCCGAGTTTCAAGCGGATGGAAATCTAGGTGTTGAGGTTGATTCTCCTCAAATCGTCGTCGATTCTGCTTCATTGCTCTTGGAATTTTATAATGGCAATGGTAAGGACATTTTCGGAAGGGAAATTAATATGATTTTGGGATGGAATAATAACGAATTGGAATGTGAAAAAGCTTGTGATTTAATGCACTGGTTATTTCCTCTTGACGAGAAGCCCATTCTTTGGGGCAAAAAGGCTCCTGTTTTAACTCCGGAATTGATTCAAGCCATGAAGAGTGATCCAGTCATTATGGCAAATCTTCTGAATTCTTTCCGACGCATGTTAAAATTTTATGGATTACAATATGACGACACTGATAAAAAGGTTATAATTACAAGTAACTTTATTAATAGGGCAACGTATTGGTGTACTCCGGAAAGTGATCATTTCAGTTACATCGAGCGCATTTTAAAATGCCTCATGATTTTTGGATATAATGATGAGGCAACGGCGTTATTTTCCTGTTTAACTGAGATTAAAAACGGGGATTTGCTTACGGAAGATCAAATAGTTCTCATGAAGCAAGCTATTAAAGTAGGGGAAAAGGTTACTATGAATACTATCTCGGGAAATGCAGCTACATTAGATGCTTACAATACGGGTGTCGATGCATACGTCAGCGGCACACCAGGCGAAACAAGCGGCAGTGTTAAAGTTTGGATAGATCATCTGTTGAGTTATTTAAAAGTAGACGCACAAATTATCGAAATTGGTTCAGCTTTTGGTAGAGATGCGGATTATATCGAATCACGAGGATTTACAGTTGCCAGGACCGACGCCGCTCAAAGTTTTGTAGATCTGCTTTTGACAAAAGGGCATTCAGCACAAAATTTTAATATTTTGAAAGATGAATTCTCTTCATTTTATGACGTTGTTTTTGCCAATTGTGTATTTCTACACTTCACAAGGGAAGAACTAAGAAATGTTCTTGAAAAAATCCATGCAAATTTATTCGCCAACGGCATTCTTGCTTTTTCGGTAAAGATTGGAGAAGGGGAGGAATGGACAAACGAAAAGGTGGGAAATCCGAGATATTTTTGCTACTGGAAAAGGGATGACATTCAATCACTCCTTGAATCTACCGGCTTTGAGGTAGATACTATGACCGAAGATGGTAAGTTCTTGCAGATAATATCAAAACGAAAATAGGCCTGGCAACAGCACCTTTGGGAGCCTACTAATATCCCAGTGGAATAAAATGCTGTAATAAATTATACTATTTACAATGCAATATAAGGCAAATCATGGGTACTTTTGAGAATATTATCGTTATCTTTTTGTTAATTTCAGCAAGTTTCTTCTTTGCACTGTCTGAAATAGCTTTGGCAGCGTCGCGAAAAATGCGGCTTCAGCCTCGTGCGAATGAAGGGGATACCAACGCTCAAAAAGTCCTAGATCTTCAAGCCCACCCTGGCAGCTTCTTTACCGTCATCCAAATTGGATTCAACGCCGTCACCATTTTGGGTGGTATTCTCGGAGAATCCGCCTTTAAACCGCATGTTGTCAATCTTTTATCCATGTTTTTTGAAGGCTCATGGATAGATCCGGTCAGCTTTGGCATTTCAGTCTTTTTAGTTTCCTCGTTATACATTATTTTCGCTGATCTTATCCCCAAACGCTTAGCCATGCTTGCCCCGGAAGAAGTTGCGGTGGTCATCGTTCGACCTATGCTATTTTTGATTGTCGTTCTTAAACCCTTCATCTGGTTGTATAATGGGTTGTGTAATCTCATTTTTAGTCTATTCCATGTTTCCATCAAACGCGATGATGAAATTACTCCTGCCGATATCATGGCGATGGTCGAAGAGGGGGCAGAATCCGGTACGCTCCAGCGCCACGAGCACGAACTGCTTGGTAATGTTCTTGAACTTGAATCCCGGACCGTGGGTTCGGCTATGACAGCACGCGAAAGTTTAGTTTATTTTACCACAAAAGAATCTCAAGAAAGTATCAAAGCAAAGATCGGTGATCATCCTCACCTGAAATTTTTAGTCGTTGATAAAGTGCTAGACAATATCGTCGGTTATGTGGATAGCCGCAATATTTTAATACAACTTTTGAATGGCGAACAGGTCAACTTGCAAAAGAGGGTCTTGTAAAACAAGCTCTGATGATTCCTGATACTTTGACCCTTTATGAGGTGTTGGCTCAATTTAAATCTGCCGGCAATGACTTTGCTGTTGTTCTGAATGAATATGCCCTTGTGATGGGAGTAATCACCCTCAGAGATGTGATGAGTATCGTGATGGGTGAGCTGGTGAGTAACACGGAAGATCAAATCATACAGCGGGATGCAGATTCATGGCTCATTGACGGCTCAACGCCTTTAATTGACGTCATGCGTGTTCTTCATATCGAAGAATTTCCGGATACGGAATCTTATGAAACGATTGCCGGCTTCATGATGTACACCCTGCGGAAGATTCCTAAACGGACCGATTTTGTGATCCACGGCGGTTACAAATTCGAAGTCGTAGACATCGATAATTATAAAATCGATCAGCTTCTAGTTACCAGAGTGAGCAACATCTAAACATTTTTAATTTGTTTTTTCTCTTGTATTTAAATTTATTTGATGTTATTGTTATTTAAATTTATTTAAAAAGAGGTTGTTAAAATGAGTTATTTCCCAAGCGCCACACAGGCGAGACTACAACAAGCTTTTGCAACGCATTCTGTGGATCTTGAAGTGAGAGAAGATCTTTTTGTTGTACAAAATTCACAGAAAAGCACAAATGATAAAATTCGAGAAATTGTCGAGTCTGCTGGCTTTTGCCCTTTTATTTTTCCAACCAAAATAGATAGAAATTTCGCATTTACTCTAACGCCCTATAAAATACCTGAATTTTTCGAAATATGCCAACTATTAGAACCACTAGCTTTGGTTGAAAACGAAGGCTCCAATCCGAAGGAGAGTTGGGTACAAGTTAATTCATTTAGGGCCATTGTAAGACCCGCATTAAATAAGGCGTTAACTGAAATTGTTTCACGTTATGATAAGGGGAAGAATCCGATTGTGGAAATAGGATGCGGTAAAGGCTATGAGCTAGCGGAACATATTTCAAAAAAAACGATTAAAATCCAACCGGATCTAAATGAATGCCAAATGTTAAGGAAAGAAACATCGGATCCTATATATCACACCGATATTAAAGGTTTATACGATTGCTTGTTAACGAGTGGTAAAAAGATACCGCTTGTCTATGCTCTGAGTGTCTTTGATACGATGAATTCTCAAGATAGAATGGTGAGTTTCTCTCAAATTTCTAATCTTCAGCAAGCTGGAGACCGCATTTTGATCATGCACGATACAAATCCATTATTAGATGTATTCCTTGAGCTTCTGGATAAACGATATCCAGATCACGCTGTATTCCCTTATTTCCCCTTATTAAATAGACCTGCAAAATTTTCTGTTATCATGATTCCATTAGAGATAGTCAAATCCAAACTTTCTTCAAACGAATTTGCACAAATGATGGAAGAAGAATCCATGACGATCCTTCAAAGTCGAGGATCTGAAATGCAAAATTCCCTTCAAAGACTCCAAAGGGAACTTGATCTTGATGTGATTGTCCTGGAAGATTTTTTTGTGGAACAGGTCAAAGGTGAATTAAACGAGATAGGCTACGCAACAAATGTTTTTTATCACCATTCATTCGAAATTGCCGCCGCTCCAACAGGCGAGCAAAATATAACAGAGGATCTACTCTATAAATCCGTTACCGATACTTGCACTGTGAGGCAATGGTCATTAAGGGATGCAAACTTGATAGATTCTTTGGCTCAAAAAGGACTGACATTACCCCATTTCGATGAGTCCTTTCTTAGGAGGCTTAGAGCAACGGGTCAAAAAATATTTGGCGCCCAAATACTTGTGATTGAAGCTCAAAAGAAATGAAGTGACCTAAAGTTCCTCCTCGGCGTCTCTTGCCGCCGCGCCCCCGCGTTTGAAAGGATGAATTTAGGTCTTATAATCTGTTGATTTAATCCCCCAAATTATATAAGCTGAGCGCGATATTATCTAACATAGGATTTAACCGTGAAAAAAATTTTAGGTGTTGTTTTAGTCATCGTTGTTGCTTATTCCGGCTTCTGGTACTACGAAGCAAATAAGGGCAAAACTTATATCGAACAGAAAATGAATGAAGCAAATATTCACTCGGATAAGATCAGCCTCTCAGGCTATCCATGTACGTACGACGTTACAATTGAGAACCCAGTTTGGGTCCGAGAAAATGTCTCTGTTGCATTGCAAGGAAAAGTTCATATTGCCACAAACATCTTGGGTAATAAATTTTGGGTTTCTAGAAATGGTGAAATCCATGCAAAATTAGATGGTATATCAGAAATAGAATCGTTTATTTTGAAAGGGGAAAATCAAGTTTTCCTTGAAGTGAGAGATTCTTATTTCCTAAACCATCCTTTTCAGTCCCTTCCGATGGCGTTTTCCGATGAAGATGATCTTGTTATCTATCACAAGTTGAAGGAAGTTGCCATCTCAGGAAAAGACTTCAATATCCAGATCACGGATAACAATGGAACATCAACAATTGATATCGGTAGTCTTGATTTAAAGTGGAAAAATTCACTCAACGATAAATCTCAAACGCATCAGATCGATTTTAATATTACAGACTATGCAGCAAACTTAAGCTCATCAGAAAAATCGGATCAGACTTTTCCTGATTTCATTCAAGCTATTGCTTCAACAACTAAATCTCAAAAAATGTCATTCGTCGGTGAATTCACTATCCCTAAAGAGGATTTTAATTTAATGACTTTCCCTGAGATGTCATGGAATATTTCAAGTTTTGATTCCAGCTCGCCCCTTGGAAAAGGTCACAGTAATGCGTCCTTCTCTGTCGTGAAAAAAGATGGACAACATGTAGAAATCACCTTCGATTTGAATTCTGACAGTACCATATTTGAAAAGCCCTTTCAGGACAAAATGAATGAACTCTTCACCTCACTTAAAAATCCCGCGAAGGCTCACTTCCCGGAAGCGGAAAAATTAAGGGAGATGTTGAAGGAGCACGAAAGCGAAGTAAGGGCTGTCGTTCCTAATTTTCCTGCATTGAGTCCGCTTAGAATGAAAATCAACTTGAAAGCTCTTTTCCATGCACTCACCCCTGCGACGGAAAATGGGGAGATTGATATCGATAGCTTCAATGTTACTATGGCCCCATACAGCTTTTTGTCGGGTGGAAAATTTAAACTTGAGTCGAATCAGTTTGAAGGTGCCTATAAGATTAAAGTCGTGAATTATAAGAAAATGATTGACGACATGGTAAGTTATACAAACAATCTATATAAGGTTTTGACCAAAATTTATGATAGGCCTGAGATCTTCGATTTTCAAATAACACCGAAGATGCATGAGGATATCCTGAAGTTCTTAGCGGAAATTTCCGATGAACCCAAAAAAGAGAACCAGGATTTACACATTACTGTTAAGGTGCAGAAGGATGGCTCTGTGTTTATTGGATCGTTAGAAGCGATGCAAGCGGCAGCCAAATGGGATAGCCTTTTCAAGGTACATGAGGAAAAGAAACCCTAATCTTGGTTTCTAGTTCATTCAGGCGGGGACTCATGGTTCCCGCTTTCTCAAGCCATGAGCCCTAAAAGCTAATTTCGTGACAACCCAGGCAGAGCAAAGGTGCAATGTCACATTTCATGAGGGCTGAAAGCCTGCCTTTTGATAGCCCTGGCAGGGCGAAGCGAAATGTCATCAACTTAAAGAATGTTTATCAATTTCATGAGGGCTGAAAGCCAGGCTTTTGATAGCCCAGGCAGAGCAAAGCGAAGGCCTGGGGAAAAGGGTGAAAAAAATGAAAATGCCCTGCAAGGGCGACTCATCCATTTTTGCATAGATATAATTTTCACCGGAATGAGTCGCCCTTGCAGGGCTCTGAATTTTTTTTTATCGACGTCGACCCAGGCCTTCACTTCGCTCTGCCTGGGCTATCAAAAGGCAGGCTTTCAGCCCTCATGAAATGATAAAATTTCTTTAATTTGATGACATTGCGATTCAAGCTTTCAGCCCTCGCTTGCTTGGCTAGACTTAAATCTCTTAGTTTACTAGTTCATCCCAAACGGGGACGAAGCGCTGAAGCATGCCTATGAGTTGCCTTTCGCGCGCTATATCCCCGCAATCCCGATTATATAATATGTACAATCCTCGGCGTAAGATGTGGTCCACTGCTGCATATACTATGGGGTTTTCTGTATTATTCAACCTCGAATAGGCTTCCGTCGTGCGCTTCACCAAGTCGTCATGTATGCAAAAGAGCTTCCCGAATTCTACAGCGTAGTCTCCTGTGGCGGCATCTGAAAAGTCAAAGACACCTGATACCTTTTGCTTCTTTGTATCGAAAGCGAAGTTTTCTCCATGAAGGTCATTGTGTAACAGCACTTGCCGCGAAGAATCCTTAGGCTGTTCTTTGGCATAGGCTAGCGCTTCGGCTACAAGGCGCTCAATTTCTTCGTTGGGGAGGGTGCCGAGGAGGGAATTTTCTATCCATTCGAGAGGAAGACCATATTCCGGGTAGCCCCATGCTTTGGCTTCCTCGACACTGACAGCGTTATGAAGCTGGCTGATAAACAGAGCCAGTGATTCTGCGATTTCTTGGCGGATTTCGTCGGAGAGGGAAAGGTATAAATCTTTTAAGAGGGGCACACCGATAATTTTTTGATAGCCTACGAAAGCGGTATGTTTTCCGTAGAATTCATAATGGGGTGTTGGCATCGATATCTGCGACTGTAGCCGATCGAGTAGAAATTTTTCCCGTTCAAGAATCGAACAAAAGGCTTTTGAGCGAGGAAAGCGAAAGATCCATTCGCCATTGACATCTGCGACGAGATTATCCCATCCCGAGGAAATAAGAGTGAGGGAGTTGATTGTGAGTTCCGGAACTTCTTGGGTGAGGACTTTTAATATTGTAGATTCGTCGTGTTGTTCGAGTAGGGTGAGTTGTGTCTCTTGGGCAGTTATTGTGCTTACTGGAGCGAGAAGCACTCCTAGGATAACAAAAATTTTTACAAAAAAAGATATCATGATGGACTCCTTACAGCAAAAATTTAGCTTAAGATGAATTATTAATCAATTTTTATATGAACATGTTCATCACCTAACTATACCGAAGTGAATTCAAAATTTGGTTCTAGGGCTTCGTCAAAGCTCCCGGGGTTGAACGAAGTCCAGGAACCAAATTTTGAGTTCACTTCGGTATAAATACCACGTAGTTCACGAAGAAAAAAGAAGGACACGCGAAGATTTGGGAAATAATTTTTATTCATCTTCGCGTGTCCTTCGTTTTCTTCGTGAACTTCGCTGCTTTTAGAGGTTATTGAGTGAACATGTACGTAATTTTCTATTTAATATACAAACAAAACTGACTTTGATATTCTTTTATCAT
Organism: Waddliaceae bacterium; assembly: GCA_963822595.1. Classification (GTDB taxonomy): domain Bacteria; phylum Chlamydiota; class Chlamydiia; order Chlamydiales; family Waddliaceae; genus CAVRUH01. The sequence goes on from CAWGIG010000002.1 coordinate 166,312, forward strand.
TTATAATGAAAAAGGAATGTTAAATGTATAAAATAATTGTTACTTGTTTTGTTTTTTGTTTTTATACTAATCTTGTTTATGCCGAATCTTGCTTGTCTTCTCAAGAAGTGCAAGAAAGTCTCAATAGAATCCAACAGCTTCCTGAAGCTAGAGAAATGATGCAAGCGATCCAAAAAGAAGGTCCTATACGCATAGCGATTTCCGATAACGCCGTTTCCAAACAGTTTGGCGCTTGCTGGGATGTCGAACAACGGGTGATCCTTATCTATCCTCCGTTTCATTATTCGATGGGTCAAATTATCGGATCGATATTATTCGAAATGCATAATGCCCGCACGCATTCTCAGATTCTCCATTATGATGCATTGGCTATTGAAGGTAAAATTGATAGGGAAGCCTATATTCGATCGATTGAACATATGGAATATGTCAATTCGAAAAATACGGCGGCAATGGTAGATGCTGGAATTGCTAGAGGGATATTTCCGCCTGAGTCAAAGCGTAATACATATAGAGATTTCGAAGAGCATTATTATTATCAGCAATATGGCGGGCATTCGGCTTGGATAGGGCGTTCTTATGATCACTTGGCTCCGAGCGGTACATCATAAAATGTGAAGTGCGCCAATTTCTTGGCGCACGCAAGGCAAATTATAAAATCGCGCAGGAATTTTGTTTTCTCAGCGGCGCCGGGGGTTCGACAGGTTTCTCATCCTCGAAAGGTTTACTGCCGGGTTGATCAACAAATGTCCAAACCTCGATATGGCGGTTTTTCAAGAAGTCGTCATAGGGATAGTATGTATACCCTCTATCGCCCCATTTATCTCCCCATGAATTTTGGATAATGAGTTTCTTTTTATCGTCATCATAACCTACTATGGCGACGCAGTGATTTCCTTGGTATTGTTGGTCCGGCCTTTCTTGCTTCCAAAAATTCATTCCGAAATTGTAGACTTTGAAGGTGATGACTGCTCCCGCCTTTCTTTGATCGATGCCTTTTTTTAAAGCATCGAGGGTCCATACTTGAGCAGCAACACCCATTTGGTGTTCTTTAGCTTCTTGAAAAGCTTTTTCGGGGATATCTTCTTTTGTTTTAAAACGGGGATCTTCATAAGGGACAATTTTTTCTCTAACGACACCGATGGTTTCAATAATTCTTACCGCGTCGTGAATGAACATTCCCTCGGTTTCAGGATTTTCTCTAAGGAGGTAAGTAAAACGCGGGGCGAGATTTTCGTTGAGTTTGCTTGTGTCTTGGATTTCGAGTTGCTGGGCGACAACATTTACTGCGAAGGCGACGCAGGCACCGTCGTACTTTTGATCTCTAACGGGCACTTTGCTCCCGTAAAGGGCGCGCAGGTCGATTTTTTTGGGAAGATCTTCCATACACACACCGGCGTAGACGCTATCGGCAGTATGGTTATTGTGGCGGTAGGTGGGTGAGAATCTTGACTCAAGGGCACCTAATGCGTAGGAAATGATAGGGATTGGCTCCATAGATTGCCTCCTTAATTTATTTTTGCAAGGCAAACTCCTTTTTAAGCAAAATTAAAATTTTAATTCAACACATAATTGAATAGGAATATTACAATAGTCTTTGATACAAACTATTAAACGCGTGGGCGCGGAGACACAGAGACTCCGCGTCCCTGTGTCTCCGCGCCCACGCGTTTAATAGTTTGTATCAAAGGGGGAATGTAATTTGGCGACTTTTGAATGCTACATGAGCTTTACCAGCCGCCGCCTAGGGCTTTGTATAGATAGATGAGGGAGATTCCCGCTTGAACTTTTGCGTTGACGAGGGGTTGTTCGGCAAGAAGGAGAGCGTTTTTCGCGATTTTGAAGTCGACTTCGCTGATGGCGCCCGCATTGTATTGATTTTCGGCATGATCATAAACTTTCTTTGAAAAATCGTAGGAAAGGGAGGTATCCTTATAAATTTTGGTTGCGTTCAAGAACCCAATAAGGGCGTTTTCGGTTTCTTCGAAAGCGAGTAACACGACTCTTTGATAATTGATGAAGGCCTCTCTTCTCAGGGATTCATGAAGGAGGATGTTTTCTCTAATACGACCTCCATTCAAGATAGGGGTGAGGAGGTCGATTTCGTAGGACCAGATGTTTCCTTTCAATAGAGTTTCCATAATTCTGATCCGTTCGAAGCCATCGTAGGCAATGAGGTTGACTTTAGGAAAGAAATCCGCATAGGCGACGCCAAGATCGGCGGTATTTTGGGCAAGAGTCCTTTCTGCTTGGCGGATATCCGGTCTTCTTTTCAGGAGTTCTGAAGGGAGTATTTCAGGAAGCGTATCCGGGATGACAAGATCTGTCGCAGAAATTTCTAAGCATTCTAAAAGAGCTTCAGGATTTTGTCCTAAGAGTACAGAAAGTCGGAATATTTCTGCATAGAGGCTTGTTTTAATCGGAGGAAGGGATATTTCGAGATTCTTCACGTTTTGTTGTTGGGTTTGTAACATTTCCTCAGTATCGATACCGGCATTGTATCTATTCTCGGTGAGATTGAGTTGGTCTTTCAGGGTATTGATTTGATTTTCTACGATAGCGGATAGACGTTGGTTGGCTCGGACTAGAAAATAATTTCTGGCGAATTCGCTTAGAGCTGAGATAAGAATACCGTTTTTTACTTCGATTTGGACGCCGATAAATGCCGAGTCTGATTCTATTTGTCGTCGGATTCCGCCGAAAAGATCGACTTCCCAAGTGGCATTGAATTGAATGAGATCCGTTTTTTGATCGATTTGTAGAATTGTATTTGGGTTAAGTGAGCTAAAACCGGAAGCACCCGCTTCAGTTAAAGCGGCGATGGCGGAGTAACTACCCGGTTTGGAATTGTTGTATTGAATTTCATTGTTAATTTGCGGGTAGAGTCGGGAGGTGCTTACGTTTCTTTGTTTGTAGGCTTGTAGAATTCTTTCTGCAGCAATTTGAACATCGAGGTTATCTGTGAAGATTTTTTCCATAAACGAATTGAGTAATGGGTCGTTGAAATGTTCCCACCAGCAGACTAAGGAGTGATCCGGATCCACAGGTAGTGTGGATTCAAGAAGTTGCGGACTGATCCAATCTTCGGGTATGTCGAGAACCGGCACACAGTGGTCGGGGCCAAAACGACAGCTTGTTAACACGGTTGTGAGGACTAGCAGGGCATAAGATGATTTTAATCGCATAATTTACCTAGTTTGTTTTCTAAAATACATCATTGAAATTGATAAGGTCGTCATGGCTATGAGTACCATAGGACCTATATTTCTCCAAATCTCATCGGCAGGCATCGCTTTAAAGCAAACGCCGCGAATGATAATAAGAAAATATTTCAGTGGATTTATAGTTGTGACCCATTGCATCCAAACGGGCATGGAATCGATGGGAGTTGCAAAACCCGATAGGGATACGGCTGGTGTAATGAACATAAAGACCCCAAGAAGCGCTTGCTGTTGTGTTTTTGTGATACAAGAGATGATGATGCCGATTCCTTCAATAGCGAGGATAAACAGGAACATAGCGAGGAAGAGATAGAACAGGTTTCCTTCTATGGGCAGGCCTAAGGTGATCACACCGAGACCGAGCATGAGTGCAGCTTGTGTGTATCCTACAATGAAAGGGGGGATAATTTTCCCTAGAATGATTTCAAGAGGAGTCATCGGTGAAACGAGTAGTTGTTCAAAAGTCCCCATTTCTTTTTCGCGCGCAATGCTAAGAGAGGTAAAACTTAGGCTGGCGATCATGGAAAGGGAACCAACGAGACCGGAGATAGTAAACCACGAATAAGTGAGGTTGTCGTTGTACCAATTTCTTTGAATGATCGTGGATCTTAAGGGAGGGCGATTAAAGGTGCGTGAGAGATCCGCGTTGTAATTTTCGGCAATCATTGTAATATACCCGGAAACGATCTGAGCGGAATTCGATTTTCTTCCGTCTAAGATCATTTGGATGTTCGCGATTTGTCCTGAGTTTACGTTTCTTGAGAACTGTTCATCGAATTGCATGACGAGGAGAACTTTTTGCATATCCATGACTTTGGCGATCTCTTCGTTGCTTTCTAAATAGATGATTTTTTTGAAGATAGGGGAGCCTTTAAGGCGCTGTATGAGTTCGAAGGAAGCTTGACCGCTATCGTGGTTGAGGATGCCTAGGGAAACGTTATTGACATCCAAGGTCGCAGCAAAAGTAAAAACAAAAAACTGCATGAGGGGGGGCACGAACAGTGTAACGCGTGTGCGTTTATCTTGCCATATAGAGATAAATTCTTTGACCATGAGGGCTAAAATTCTTCGAAACATTTAGTCTAGCCTCTTTACGCTGGATTTAAAAGATATTCTGAAAAAGAAAAATCCAAAGAGGAGAATGACCATAATATTTGGGATCAAGAGTGGCCAGACATCCCCGACAAGATAGAGAGTTTTTAAATTTTCCACGAAATACCGCGCGGGAAGGAAAACAGTGATTGCTCGCAAGTAGAATGGCATATTTTCTATATCGAAGATGAAGCCTGAAAGAATGAATGAGGGAAGATAAGAGGTTAAAATGGCAATCTGAGAAGCTGCGAATTGAGTTTTTGCGATAGTTGAAATTAAAAGCCCCGCGCTTAAAGCATAGAGAAGATAGGCAACGGAACTCGTAGCCATTCCAAGAAAACTACCTCGGAATGGAACGCCATAAATATAGTATCCTACCAGAAAACAGAGAGTCACAGAACCTACGCCTAAAAAGAAATAAGCCATGAGTTTACTGAAAAGGATTTCAAGAATCGTGATAGGTGTTGTCATTAAGGCTTCCATTGTTCCTCTTTCCCATTCTCTGGAGATGACCAGGGCAGTCAGCATTGTTCCCGTGATTGTCATGATGACGACAATCGATCCAGGAAGGAGGAAAAATCGACTTTTTAGATCTTCATTATACCATACCCTTGGGAGAATTTTGATGACAGAGGGGTCTTTCTTTCCCATGGACTCCAACTTCCCTCGCTCCCAATTTACCCAAGCCGTTGAAACATAATTGATAACAAAATTAGCTGTATTCGGTTCACTCCCATCTGCAATTACTTGTATCGGAGCTATTTCGCTGGGATTTAAATAATACTCTGTAAAATACGAAGGGACAATGACGATTCCTTTGACTTTTCCACGCGCAATAAGATCTAACGGAACATGTCTATCGTTATAAACGGTAATTTCCATAAATCTTGAATAACTCAGCGCATCTGAAAAACTTCTTGCTAAGGTGCTAGAGTCTTCTAGAACGAGTGCAATTTTAAGGTGATTAATATCTAAAGATACTCCGGAACCATAGATGATCAAAAACATAAGCGGAATAACAAATGCAGTCATAATGCTGCTCGGATCACGAAAAATTTGGATGACTTCTTTAGTTATCAGGGCTTTTATCCGAATGAAACTGGGCCTTTTTATAAGCATGTCAATTTCCCCTCTCGCACAGATATAAAAAGGCGTCATTTAGTGTCGGGATCACACCCTCCTTCACGGGAACTTGGCTCTTTATATTATCCGGAGTATCAATAATCCTTAATGTTCCTTGATGGATAAAGGCAATGCGATCGCAAAATTCGGCTTCGTCCATAAAGTGTGTTGACACTAGGATGGTGATACCTCTTTGGGTAAGCGCATTCATTTGTGTCCAAAATTCACGCCTCGTGATCGGATCGACTCCGGATGTGGGTTCATCTAGAAAAAGAATTGGCGGTTCATGCATAAGCGCGCAGGCAAGGGCAAGTCTTTGCTTAAACCCTAGGGGAAGTTCGGAAGATAGAGTCGTTTGAAAAGATTGCATGCCAAAGACATGGATCATTTCCTGGACAATCGTGTTTTCTTTTTCTTTGGGGACCGGATAGATTCCCGAGAAAAAATTCAGGTTTTGAAGGACCGTTAAATCCTTGTATAGTGAAAACTTTTGAGCCATGTAGCCGATAAGGCTTCTTGCAGAGCTGGGGGATTTTTCTAAGGATATGCCTCCAACAGTAGCAGAACCTGACGTTGGAGTTGTAAGTCCGCAAAGCATCTTAAACGTCGTGGATTTACCCGCGCCGTTTGGTCCTAAAAGTCCAAAGATTTCTCCTGTTTTGATCGAAAAAGAAATATCATTCACTGCTTTAAAAGTTCCAAAAACTTTAGTTAAGTTTTTGGCTTCGATAACTATGGAATGGGATTGGACTTTAGGTTTATTATACTCCAAAACGATGGGAGTGACGGTCTGCAAGCCATATAGGGCATCGATGAAGGCATCTTCGAAACGTGGAGGAACAGTAACCAGACGCGCCTTTTCACCGGCTCCTAATTTGATTAAATCCAAAGATTCATTATCTTTGCTTTTGAAGACAATACGTACAAAATCTCCCTGAATCGTGGCGTCCATAACATTCTTTTCTTTGACGACTTCATTTAATACGGATCTCTTTCCGCCGTTGATTTGTTGAATCTGAAAAGTTCGGCCGCGAAGTCTATCTGTGAATTCTTGGGGGACACCTTTATAAATGAGCTTCCCTTCGTTGAAAAGTAAAACATAGTCACATTTTTCAGCTTCATCTAAATAGGAAGTGGACCATAAAACAGTTGAATTACCATGCCTTAGCTCTTCGATCATTTTCCATAAATCTTCGCGTGAAAGAGGGTCAACGCCAACAGTGGGTTCATCGAGCAGTAGAATTTTCGGTTTTGTAAATAGAGTACATATCAATCCCAGTTTTTGTTTCATTCCTCCCGAAAGATTTCCGGCAAGTCTTTCTTTAAATGGCTTTAATCCAGCAAAAGTTAGGAGTCGGTCAAAAATGTGGGTTTTATCTTTAACACCATGAAGGTCGCTATAAAGATTTAAATTTTGCATGACCGATAGATCTTCATATAATCCAAATTGCTGCGGCATATAACCAATGATTTTATGAATCTCAAGGGAATCTTTAACAGTATCCAGGCCAAGAAGGGTGCAGGTACCTTTGGTGGGAAGCAAAAGTCCTGCAAGGCAGCGCATCAGCGTCGTTTTACCCGCCCCATCAGGTCCTATGAGACCGATGATTTTATTCGCTGGAATTTCTAAGGAAAGATTATCTATTGCGATACGCTTCCCTTGATCAAACGACTTGGTAAGCCCGTTGATGGATATTGCTGTCATTTTAATCTCAGCTTGACTGTCACCGGCATCCCTTGAAGAAGTCCCTCTGTCGGAGCCTCAATATAAATCCTTAACCTGTAAACGAGATCAGTTCTAAGATCTGTAGTTTCCACATTCTTAGGGGTGAATTCTGCTATGGAAGAAATGAATCCGATCTTCCCTTTGTATACAGGACTTGTTTTCGTATCGGTATAGACATCAGCTTCCATACCGGGATAAATGTTCCCTAGATTGGGCTCGTTAACATAGGTTCTGATCCAAACAGGACTAGTGATCGTGACGACATATACAGGATCGCCAACAGTAAGGATGGTTCCTGGTTCTCTGACTCGAGTGAGGACCGTTCCGGTTTCGAGGCTGATAATTTTGGTGTCATCTAATTGAATTTGGGCGTAAGCGCGCGCAGCTTCAGCCTCACTTAAATTGGCAAGACTTGTATCGCGACTATAAAGGGCATCATCATATTCTTGTTGTGAAACAGATTTAGTCTCAATCAGTTTTTCTCGTCGTTTAAACAAAGTATTTGCATTTTTATACGTCGATATTAAGGAGTTTACTCTCTCTGCAGCTTGTTTCAGGGTCTCATTGTAAGGGGAAGGATCTAATTCGGCTAATAGATCGCCAGGTTTGACGACATCGCCCTCTTCGAAATACATTTTTTCGAGTTTGCCCATCACTCGGAAACCTAAGTTGACAATTCTAACATCGACATTTCCATACAGAGTGAGATAATCGTTATTTTTTTCTTCTTCGTAGCGGTAAAATGCAGCGATAATGGCGCAGATAACAAATGCTAAAATGATGAGTTGCACGCGTCTTCTTCTCATTATTGTCCCTTTGTCAAATAATTTTTCATTCTTGACTAGAGAGCAACATTCTGTCAATGGCAAAAAAAGGGGACTACGAAACGAAAAATTTCGTCTTAACGAGAATTAAGGCTTTTTTGGGATCCCACGATCTATAATCGCTATGTTCCATATCGATTAATTTCCAAACTCTACGCGTAGGTGTATTATTTCTTGCTTGGTACTTAAATGCTAAGTCGGCTAATTCAATTCGGTGTTCCTTAGGTACCCTAGATCCTACAATGATATGGTACCAGTCGTGTACTGTTACACTAAAATGAGATACTTCTAATTTATCTGCATGAACAAAGTTCCTTACTCCAGGAATAATAAGAGCGGTGTCGTGTACGGAAGAATAGATATTTCGTTGAATGTCTTTTCCCGAAGATTCACCTAATACCCAATTAGGCATAATGGCATCTTCACCAAAATAAACCTTAATAAAATTCTCAAACATTGTCGCAGTAGGAATCAGCATCTTTGTCACATTTCCAACTTTGTAGGGCATAATAAAAGGAACTTTGATTTCTTCCAATGACCTTAGCATAACCGACCATGAACCTCTGGGTGGGAGTGTGATAGTAAAAAAGGTGGATTCATCGGGGCTAGATTTTTCCATTTGCTTGATAAATTCTTGATAGTGTTTTTCAAGGTTTTTCAATCTTGGGGGAGTGTTAGAAGAAGAATACAAATCATTTTTTCCACTCGTTGAAAATAACCGTTCCTTAAGAATTTCCTTACTAGAAGATACCCTATGCACCTCTATGTCTTCATTTTGTAATGAAAATGCTGTAAAGACCTCATAGATGAGGGCTGTTGTTGCAAATTGCTGCACAGAAATCTTTCCTAGTTGTAATGCCCTCAAAGCAACGTGAGTGAAATGCGGTGAGTTGTTGGTTATCTGTCCGCTCAAAATATTTTCAATCACAGTGCCTTCGTTTAAAAGTCTAACAAAAGTATCTACATCTTCATCTTTCACAGAATCGCAAAGTTCACTGACTGTCTTCTCAGGCTGGGGGTGCATATCCCACTGCGTATCATTCATACTTAAATTATCCAAGAACCAAGGTTTTTGGTGATCTTCTTCTCCACGACGAAGATTAGATACGACTGTTTCAAATGATAGCACCCTGCGATCCTCTTTCAATTCGGATTTCAAGATTTCTTTAAACTTTGACTGCACGGATTCTGATTGTTTCTCTAAATAAGCTGCTATTTTTATAGATAAATCTGTTGTTCCGTGAAATGGATTGAGATATTCTAATTTGTAATAATTTAAGCCTTGACCTAACTTATAAATGAGGGGCGCTTTTTCAGATTCCTCCTGAACTTGTGATGCTTCTTGATATAACCTCTCTAGGTCCTCTTCAAGAGTTTGAATTTTTTCATAATAGGCTTTGATTTCTTCTTCGATAAGAGGTGTTTTTTCCCCTTTAAATTCGGTTACAAAGTAGGGGATATTGTTTTTAACTAAATGTTTTAAATTTTCTTCGGGTAAGTATTTAATCAGTTTTTTGCGGGATTTTTCATCCAAACCAAATAAATCGACAGTTTCAAGAAAACGGGCGCGTTCTGGTTTTTTGATAGCCAATTGAAATAATTCCTTTGGTAACCGCCAGAACATTTGTGGTTCAAAATACGATAATTCAACAAAAGCCTTGTACTTCCAGTGGCTTGTTGCAAAGAGAATTTCGGCAGTATCTTGATTCATTCTGCCGATATCCCCTTTGACAGATTTCCAGATTCTCTTTAACCTTTTGCTATCTGCGAGTTGAGCAACTCCAATAGTATATTCGTTTTTGATAGAAATTTTGAGGAGTTCATCCTGATATCGAGTTGCAAGGGGATATCCTTTAAGGAGGTTATCTATCTTTTTTGCTACTTCGTCTCGATTTTCGTTTTGTTGTTTTGTTAAGTCAAAAAAGTCAATTTCAGCGACGGAGTGGTGGATTGAATAAAATCCGAATAGATTGGCGATGGCTATCCATGCTTTTTGGAGAAAGTTTCGATGATTCTTTCTTGTACTTTCGAGGATGGTGATTTTTTCTCGCACCTGATCCCATGTTGCAAGTAGTGTTGAGGGATCCTCAACTTGCATGAGTTGCTCCATTGCCCCTCGGGCCAGTGCGCCCACGGTTAATTCTTGTGCAGTTTTGACCTTTTCCGATGTGCCGCTGTAAGCACTTACATCAATCGTCTGCAGTATATTCCAATAATCAATAATTTTTTTTGTCATGCTATTATTATAGCAATATATTATAAATTTTTTATTAACGTTATATTAAGATTTTGTAAAAAAAATTGTTGAATGAACGAAAAGCAGCCAATTGATTTTTTTTGATTTATCTTCGCGTGTCCTTCGTATTCTTCGTTTCTTCGTGGCTATTTTGAATTGGAGCAAGAATAAACAGATTTTGTTTGTAAATTTTTTTATGTTCCGTGTATAACATATTTTTTACATAAAATGGGGGAGAGGATGTTCAGACACAAAATTTACATGTTTATACTGACAACTGGCTTGATGGCGGTCAATGGCCTTCATGCTCAAGAAGACCTTGAAATGGAAGAATGTTGTTGTTTCGAAGAAGAATTCTGCGGTCGGACATATGTGAGGGGACAAGGAAGACCCGGCGACTGCGATCCCGATAGCCAGCATGCGTGGGACTGCGGAAGAAACGGAGTCTGGTTCCCGGAAGATCCTCCACTCTTTAGACCCTTTGTGGCCGATCCTCGCCAATTGGATTATTCTGTGGGTTGGAGATTCAATGATAATGCAATGACAAAAAACGTGATTCCGGTTTCCTTTTGGGATACAATTCCCTTCTATCGCTGGTTCAACGTTTGGCCCTATGGTGGGATGCTGCAAATTGAGTTAGATGGCGGCCTATGGGCATGCTTTGATCCTTGCACGGAATCAGCGCCCTTAATCAACGCTGACTACTATGGCGGTCTTGCGGTTTCTTATGCATTCAACGATTGGTCATTCCGCATGAGACTTTATCACATATCATCGCACATTGGAGATGAGTATCTATTAAATCACCCCGAATTTGACAGAAGAAACCCTAGCGCTGAGACGCTCGATTTCTTTTTTTCACATGATCTGACTGACGAAATACGTTATTATGCCGGTGCGTCTGTAGTTCTTCAACGTGATGAGAGCTTTAAGTGCGGAAGATTAGGTATAGAAGCGGGATGTGAAGTGCGTTTTACGCAATTTGGCTTTGTCCAAGAATGCACGAATTTCTGCGGTTATCCTTATTATGGAATGCAATTCGGATACTGGAATAATTTCGACAAGCACGTCAATCAAACCTATGTTTTGGGATATGAATTCGCGAAAAAATGTGGATTGAGACGAAAGGTGCGCTTCTTCATTGAGTATCATGACGGATATTCTTATGAAGGACAATTCGCTAAGGAAGCGACGACCTATTTTAGTGTAAATACTTCATATGGATATTAAAGTATGGACCAGCTTGACGAAAAAGATTTCGTCCAGGAGGACAAAGCGCCTCCTCCGAACTCTTATTGGTTAACTTTGTGGATTGTCATCGGGATCCTCGGTATTTTTTGGCTTGGCGCCTCGCGTTTATATCAAGGGGTTAAGTCTGATGATATAGATAAGCCCTTTTTGCAGGTGACGAATAGGGAATTTTCTCTATTCTTATGGCAAAATACAGAATTCATGAAACTGAATTTCAAAGAAAAGACCGGCTATCTCCCGGGATTCTATGGCTCACAAAAGGTTACCCCAAAGGCTGAAACAGCAGATCAGTATGTCGCTGCGCCTGCGGAAGTGCTCTTTCGTTATCACGTTTGGAAGCGGTTGATTGGAAGCGATTTTATATCGCGCCCGGTTCCTTTATCGGAATTTGCAGAGTTTTTGGCTTATGATGACGAATGGCTGCCGAAAAATTGGCCCAATGCTCCGAAAAATTATCGGGATCTCATTGAAAGTTTAGATAAGATGCCTAAAGAGGATTTAACACAGCTGCCGCAGGCCGTAAGAATGGCGTTTATTGGGTGGAAGAACTTTTATAAGGAAGGGGATTCTATCAATGAAATGGAGCCCACCTATGCAGATATAAAAAATTTCCTAGATGTTTATCCAGGGTATGGACGGTCTTATTGGAGAAATATTGTCCCGTTCTATTTAGCGTCATTGAGTAAGGCTGACCCCCAGGCCAAGGTGCCCCGGGAAGAATTGCCATCGTTTCTTAGGGTAGCTCTTTTTAATTTCAAAAAAGGAAAGTGATTGAAAGAACTTTTGGGATATAGTATATTGAAGGTATAAAAGGAGATTTTATATGACAAAAGAAGTCGTCAAGCATCGTAAAGAAGAAAAGAAAAAGGCCGTTCTCTCGACAAAAGAGAAAAGAGCTAAGAAGCAAGAAAAGAAACAGGCTAAAAAATAGTCTTAGATACTGCGCATAGAAACGAAATAACAGGATAAGCAGGATCGCAAGCGGCAGGATAAAAAAGGATAAGAAAAAAAGATAAATTAAGAAAAATAACAATTTTTTTCTTTCTTATTTTTCTTTTTTATCCTTCTTCATCCTGCCGCTTGCGATCCTGCTTATCCTGTTATTTCCTTTCTATACAATCTATGGTCCACCATTCCTTACAAGCTTGTCCCAGTAGGCACGCATGTTTTTGCTTAGATATTTTCTGATATTTTTATAGTCCGGGCTTGCCGTAGGATATTCGGTATCAATAAAAGCTATCTGTTTATTTACCGTAAATGGAATATTATCCGGTCGATAGCTTTTGCCATTCGCTCGAGTAATAATAATATAAAGTTCGTTTAGATGCTCTTTAGTAATCTCAGTTTCCCAATAAATGATGTTCGTCTTTTTATCCACTAAGTGCATGTCATCCACTAAAAGAACAATGATCTTTCTAAGATACTTACTAGAATCGGGGGGCGAGGGTTCCGGCGGCAAAGGATAAATGTACTTATTGGGGGTCACGCAATGCGTGATATTATACTTGGAAATGATATCAGCAACCTTTCTAGCACCTACACAGCGATAAACAAACCATCGCCAAGCGGGTTTACTATCTTTCAGTTTAGTACCGGAATCCAGGTTCGCCTTTACAAGGTAGTTAGGAAGCAAGGAGTGGCGGCCAACAACAATAAAGCTTCGAGGTTGAACATAGAGAACGTCAAATCCGGCATTTCGAAAGGAATTCAAATCCTGCACGACTCTAGTAGGCTGGAAAATCTGATCCATATTAGAATGCATGGGATGATCTTGCGGCAGTAAAAACGGGCGGATCAGCTCCCTCGCTTTATCCTTAATATAGGGGTTTGTTTCGAAGTCGTTATAAGTAGGGGACTTACTAAATACTTCTTCTGCAAAGCATTCTTTAGCTTTTAAAGCGGTCCAATGTGAAGATAAAACTTCGAACGCTTTTTTATAAGAACCGAGGGCTTCTTCATTGGAACCCTTCGCTTCGTATTTTTTGCCATCGAGAAAATCGAAGTAGGCCAAATATAAGGATTCATTGCTGTCCTCATCGCTAAGGACGTTGTTCCATAAGCTATTCTCTTCTTCCTCAGAAAAAGGAATAATCTCCAAATCAGCCGATTCAAATTTTTCGATCAGCTGATCCAGATGAAATGTTAACGATGCTGTTGAATCAATCGGGCCGGCTTGAAGTTTGCCTGACCCGAATATTATCAGTAGATTTATAGCAAAAAACAAAAAATTTAAGATTGATTTTTTCATTTCATTTAACCCTCTCTTTCCTAGATAGCAAAAAGGGGTATTAAAATGAAAAAAAATAAAAAAAAGTCTATCTCTTTTTCAGTTAATCTTTTAACTGTCTAAGCATAAATGGCATAATTCCGCCGTTGAGGTAATATTGTACTTCAATAGGAGTATCCAGCCTCGAAATCAGATTCACTTGTTCCTTTTTACCATCGCGATTTACCTCTAATATAACCTTTTGTCTTGGTGCCAACCCCTTTTCCAAGCCCAACAAACTAAACGTTTCTGTCCCTTTGATTCCAATGCTCTCCCATGACTTTCCGTCTTGGAATTCAAGCGGAAGAATTCCCATGCCGATCAAATTGCTTCGATGAATTCTTTCAAAGCTTGTAGCAACGACAACGCGAACTCCGAGCAATGCCGGTCCTTTAGCTGCCCAGTCTCTGGAGCTGCCCATTCCATAATCTTTTCCGGCAAAGATGATCAGGGGAACATTTTTCTTTGCATAAGCTTCAGAAGCTTCAAATATTGTCGTCAAAGTTCCTTCAGGCATCACTTTCGTGTATCCTCCTTCCTTTCCATCTGCCATATGGTTGCGAATTCTCACATTTGCAAAAGTTCCGCGCATCATGATCAAATGGTTGCCACGGCGGCTGCCATAGCTATTGAAGTGCTTTTCATCGACTCCATGCGCAATCAAAAATTTTCCGGCCGGAGTCCCGCTTTTGAATGCGCCGGCGGGCGAGATGTGGTCAGTTGTCACGGAATCTCCAAACAAAGCCAAGGGGCGCATGTCTTTAAATTCTTTGATCTTCGGCAATTCGTCAGAAAAATCATCCAAATAAGGTGGTTTTTGAATGTATGTGCTATCTGCATCCCAGGCATAATTCGCTCCTGTTTTCCCATGAATCTCTTTCCAAACAGGATTGTCTTCCATGATATTAGAATAGCGCTTCGTAAACATGGAAGAATCTAGAGTCTTCTTTATCGTGGATTGGATTTCCTGATCGGTAGGCCATAGATCTTTTAAGAAAACAGGTTTTCCATCTTTGTCTTTCCCAAGAGGTTCTGTTGTCAAATCGATGTTGACGTTTCCTGCCAGAGCATAGGCAACAACCAATGGAGGGGACATCAGGAAGTTCGCTTTTACCGACCCATGAATCCGCGCTTCAAAATTGCGGTTGCCGCTTAAGACGCTGGCTGTGATGATGTCATTATTTTTTATGGTGCTCTCAATATGATCATCAAGGGGTCCGCTGTTGCCGATACATGTGGTACATCCGTAGGCAACGAGTTCGAATCCTAGTTTGTCCAAATAGGGTTGCAATCCCGATTTATCAAGATAGTCGGTGACGACGCGTGATCCAGGAGCTAAGCTTGTTTTGACTTTCGGAGAAATTTCGAGTCCTTTTTCGACGGCTTTTTTTGCCACAAGTCCTGCTGCTATCATGACGCTAGGGTTGCTTGTATTCGTGCAACTTGTGATGGCTGCAATAACAACGGAACCGTGTCCTAAAGAGTCTTCAAAAATATGCTCATCAGCATATCCAGGGGTTCCATCCGTTTCCGGGGTGATCGGACGGTTAGTTACCATTTCCGTTTCACTCCATGTTTCAGATTTATTTAAAGTCTCTATTCCGCCGGTGATATGTGGACCATTCGGATCAAATCCGTTTAACTTTACAGTGAATTTCTTAGAAAGGTCATCGGAATTTTTTCCATACCCTCCTTTATCCACGGGCAAGATTAAAAGTTCCTTAAACTTTGATTTCACTTTTGTGAGTTCGATCCTATCTTGCGGACGTTTGGGTCCGGAAACGCAAGGGAGTATCGTTGAAAGATCCAGTTCCAATACCTTTGTGTAGTCAACTTGGCCTTTTCGAGGGATGCCAAAAAGACCTTGGGCTTTATAATATTCCTCGACAAGTTTGATATGCTTTTCGTTTCTTCCGGTGAGACGCATGTAGTCTAAAGTTTTTTCGTCGACAGGGAAATAACCCATCGTAGCCCCATATTCCGGCGACATATTACCGATGGTTGCTCTGTCCGCAACAGTGAGGGAAGCGGCGCCTTCTCCAAAAAATTCCACGAATTTCCCGACGACATTTTCTTTGCGTAGAAGCTCTGTAACGCGAAGTGTAAGATCGGTTGCAGTGACCCCTTCTTTCAATGCCCCTGACATATGAACGCCGATGACATCGGGCATTTGGAGTGATACCGGCTGATTAAGCATTGCAGCTTCAGCTTCGATTCCACCTACACCCCAGCCAACAACTCCTAATCCATTGATCATCGTTGTATGAGAATCTGTTCCAACTAAAGTGTCCGGAAAAAGGATGTTGTCTTTCTCAGATAACACGGTCCCAAAATATTCCAAGTTGACCTGGTGGCAAATTCCAATGCCAGGAGGAACGACTCGAAGCGTTTTAAAAGCCTGTTGTCCCCATTTTAAAAAGGAATAGCGTTCTTTATTTCTTTCGAACTCGGTTTTGAGGTTAAAAATATAAGAATCTTCGGTGCTAGATTTGTCAACCTGCACGGAATGGTCAACAACTAGATCAACAGGAACGAGAGGTTCTAAACTGCTAGGGTTGCCACCTCGTTCTGCGATGGAATCGCGCATGGCAGCAAGATCTACAAGAAGAGGAACGCCTGTAAAATCCTGCAAAAGGACTCTAGAAACAATGAAAGGGACATCTCCGTCCGGATTTCCTGTCGGTTTCCAATTGGCGAGTGTGCGGACATCTTCTTCAGTGACGCGTAATCCGTCTAAATTGCGCAGCAGGGATTCCAAAACAACACGGACCGAAACCGGAAGGCGTTTGATATTGCCGAAACCCTGTTTTTCGAGCTCCTGTATAGAATAGTATTTCTTTGTTCCGAGAGATTTTAAACTTCCGAAAGTGTTATGGGGTTCTTTCATAAACAATATCCTCCACTGTTGCAAAACCGTTTTCATAAATTGGCCCTTCTTTACCGATAGGAAGGGTTCCGTTGAAATAACTTTCATAAACATGCAAACCTTCTTCCGCTGTTTTAACGGCATAGAAGCAGTTGCTTATCCATTCGGATCCTCGAATGGTTCCGGTTGTCTTTATTACACTGAAACCGCGAAGTAATTTTCAGATGTCCAATAGGATTTCTCTCCCATCAACAGAATCGGAGTAGGCCTCACAGCGCCTATTTTGCGCCTTACCTCTTCAAGAGTGAACTCGAAATCGGTACCTATTCCTCCCATCAAGAATATCGGAAAATCAAGATTGAATTCCGCCTGCCTTTCCACAAGTTTGTCCAGTCGATAAGTCATCTTCGCTTCGATATAAGGATTTTCTTTCTGCTCATTCACCACTGGGGCATCCTCACCACGTCTGAAGTCAACAATGTTAGCGCAAGAGAGTATATGAAGATCTTTCGCGACGAGATTTCCAACTTCCATCACTCCGGGTCCGCCTCCCGTAACCATAGCTAAAGGTGTGTTAGCACTTAAAAGAGGGTGGGTGACCTTTTTGCGTAAATCTAAAACGCCTTGCATCAGCTTGCGTAACTCCGATTCAAAATTTCCCGAGAGGAGATTCGAACCGTAAATTCCAAAAACGGTAGACTTTAAAAACGTGTCCACATGTTGCAACGGAACAAAAAGGCCTGAATCCCGATCGGGCTTTTGAATGTACTGTAAAATATTTTTCGTTTTTTCATCCACCCAATAAACAGGGATTCCAAACTTATTCAAATCATGAAGAAGGGCTCGATCTTCCGATGAAAAAAAGTTGTAATAAGAATGAGAAGGGAATTGGAAATAAATTCCTTTTAAGCATCTTTGAACATAGTCACCTAATAACATGCGCTTCATCAAAGGAGAAGGAAAATAACGGGTGAGTAAAATACCTTGGCTAGTAATTTTCCCTGTGTCAATAGCTTTTAGAAACGGATACGAAGGCTGTTGCTCGATATAACGCTCTACCATCAACGCCTGCCTATTCCCATGAAATACTCCGGGAAATTCATGCATGCGTGGATTTCGAACGACCCAATCTTCAGGTTTTAAATTGAGTAATTGCTCTCCCTTTACAACAAAAACGGCGGCTCTTCTATCTAGAGGCTCAGGTGCCGTTGCAAAGGCATTGAAAAGTGTTTTGTTATTTTCTAGACAGATCTTCAATTGATCTCTGTCTTCAAAGAAAACGTGCTCACGATAGGGCTCCAGTGTATAAAATTCCAAAGGTATGTCTGTAAGCTCCCTCTTGCTTTCTCCATAAAGTTCGTAAATGTCTCCGGATGCCGATGTGTCGGGTTGTAATATCGATGCCGAAGTGTGGTGATAACCTTTTGCAAGAAGATCATTCACGACACGTCCAAAAACGGTTCTTATATGGAGCGGCAGCGTGCGAACTAAAAGTATTTCATTTTCAACAACGTTATGGGGGACATGGGCTTTCCATTCTTGATGGAGCCTTAGCATCACCCTAGTGGGAACATCAGTGATTAAAGCCTTTGCTAGAGTGGGCAGGAAGCCGTAAATCGATTCATCATAAACCAATCTACCGTACTGAAGTGTCAAATAGGCGACTGTACGTCCATCCACTTTATCCAATATGAGATCGTTGCTTCCGTCCAATCCACCTAAAGAGAGAAGGGGTCGTCCTAATCTATCTGATCTTCCAAACATCCGTGAGAGGTAAACAGGATCTCTAACCCTTCTTCTTTCATCCGCAGCAAATAATTTTCCGATATAGGCTCCGACTTCTAGAAGACTCAGCATTTTTACAGCGATTGGACCAATGGCTTTTAGAAGGACTTTTACCTCGGCGCAGTTCATTTTGGGATTGAGTTCGATTTCTTTTCCGATGCCCTCGATACCTAATTGAGCGAGGGTGCTTTTGATATTAAAGAAAACGTGACTTTTATCTAGCTGGTAGCCCACGAAAATAGGGGATATATTTTCGATGAACACCACAGCTTCAGCTTCTTTGTCATTTAGTCTTGTCAAGTTAGTGATTGAGCCGTCGGGTGTTACGAGGTCAAAATGTTTTGCATTGAGGTAGTTTTCCATAATTTCCCCATAGTATGCCTTTTCGCAATTAAACGGAACTACGCCAAATGTACGCTTAAAGTAGGTAAACCGTTGATCTTTAGGGGGTACTTTCGGTGGATCCTTTGATCATAAAATGATCATAAAAAAAATATTTTACATCTTGTTTTTCAATATTAGTAAACCAAAAGATAAAAGCGTATTGCTAACCGAATATTTGTAAGTTATTGATATATAGAGACATGAAATTTCACCTCTCTAGGGGGGTATAATAGTAATGTTTTTAAGAAAAGTTATAGAAAATTTGATGGAAATATTGTTCATAACTTCATGAAATCTGGAGTGAATCAATTTATGGATTCTTTTCCGAGGCCAATAATCGGGCTCGGAAAAGAATCTGGGAAACCCTGGTCATACAACAGTATGTAGCTTACTGTGTCCCCACAGTAAGCCTGGTGCGAGTGTTTGCAAACTCTTGAGCATCGCTTACTGTGAGGACACAGTAAGGTACATGCGCTTGTATGACCAGTGAATCAATTTATCGATTCTTTTCCGAGGCCAATAATCGGGCTAGGAAAAGAATCTGGTAAAACCCTGGTCATACAACAGTATGTAGCTTACTGTGTCCCCACAGTAAGCCTGGTGCGAGTGTTTGCAAACTCTTGAGCATCGCTTACTGTGAGGACACAGTAAGCTACATGCGCTTGTATGACCAGTGAATCGATTTATCGATTCTTTCCCGAGGCCAATAATCGGGCTCGGAAAAGAATCTGGTAAAACCCTGGTCATACAACAGTATGTAGCTTACTGTGTCCCCACAGTAAGCCTGGTGCGTGTGTTTGCAAACTCTTGAGCATCGCTTACTGTGAGGACATAGTAAGCTACATGCGCTTGTATGACCAGGGGGCTCCTTATATAGAAACCGCCAAACTTGAGGATTCATTCCATATTTCAACAATGTGATAGGCATTTTTTAGATCACCCTTCTCGATCCGTTTGATCGATATACGACAATACAATAGCTTCAACAGATTTATCATCCATTCTCCAAAGAGGATTAGCTCTACACACGGCTTTGATGACCTCGATGGGGTCGGTTCTTTCACAAATCCAAACTGCATTCTGCACTTTCTCCATAACTGTATCAAAGTCCCTATCTTTTACTTTGAGTCGTTCAGTGATTTTGACGATCAAAAAAGCTGAGATATTGTCTTTTGCAGTCTGGGCATCCACATCAACTTTAAATTCAACTCCCTCGCCTCCCATAAGATGCGCTGTTATTTCTTTCCATACAACCTTGATTTCAGGGATAGTCCCTCGAGGCAATTCATTCATATTAACAAACTTGACGTGTTTAGGAAGCTTATCAATCACTAAATTAATTTGATCCAACAGTTCCTTAGGACAGCCTTCTGCAGGCTTTTTATATTTCTGAATTTCAGCCCAGGCTTGTTGAAAAACGACTAAAGCTGTTTCAGCATCAATCATTTCATTGCTATTGATAGGTGACTGCAAAATTTCCAATCCTCTTTCAAGCAATTTTTGCCTAGTGGGATCGATCAAATCCAGGTTGGATTCAAATAGCTTGTTGTACAAGGCTGGGTTACTTTGTACCCGCGCCTTCAATTCAATTTCCAAAGATTTTTTTAATGTCTCTGTTAATGGTCTGCCTTTTTCTCCTACCGCAAGGCTATTGGTTTTATCCGCAATCTCATGAATGCTGTATTTATCGGTATAGACCATTAAGAGTGGAACCAATGTTGCTATGCACTTTCCTCTCTCTGCTGGGTTGTGAATATTGTTGCGTATCTCATCTAGATTAATCCCTTGTGCCTCTAAGTAAGATTCAAGGTCCTCCAACCGTTTAGATTGAACTGCAGATGGCTTGGGGGCTGCTGCTGCTGCAGTCGCTGCAGGAGGAGGCTTTTGTTGGGGTAATGCTGCTTCGGGCTGCGGAAGTAATGCTGCCAACTTAATCTTATTGATATTTGCTATGCTTTGAAAATTTTGATGTATACCTTTAGTATGCAATGATTCGTTGAGCACCTCAACGATTCTATCATCAAAATAGTTAGAGAAAAATTTGGGTAGCTTTAGGACAATCCAATTATACCAGGTAATCTTGTATACTCTCGTTCCCTTCCAGAGCACTCCTAGATCATTATGTCCATTATTAACACCCTGCAGTGCCCTTAAGCTGTTATCTGCATCGGATTTGCTTATGTCCATATTAAACCTCACAGATTAAACCACTCACGTTCATTATATCTCTAAAATTTTTATTAGTCAAATTAAGGGTAATGCTAGTCAGAGGGACAATTGACAATGAAATAAATTTTATCTATAATAAGCTGCAGCTGGCGGATTAAAAAATAGGTTTCAAAATGAGCGGTGTAACTAAGCTTCTGAACGGATGTGGAAATATAAATAGGCTAACAGTCTCGCCAGACGGTAATATAAATGTTATCGGAAAATGGGATTTAATTGGACGCTTTGTCCGATGGCTTCATAGAGATCTGGAAAATGCAGCTGTCATCAATAAGATCAGAGAAATCCTTACAAACGATGGGATCCAAACTATTCATGGGCTCGATACAGACTATACTGTAGAGGAGTTGAATCCAGAAACAGGCTCGACACCTGCTAGAATAAATGCCCTGCTGAATGGCACGGCTTTTCCTGCGATCCCCCTTTCAATTCCTCCACCTGCAGAGAAAAAGATGAAACTGGTCGATTTGAAAAAAGACAAAACAGATGAAACCGTAGTCATTAGATATCGCAATATAAGCTTTTACATCGATGAAAAAGTAGCGAACAAATTACCAACGATTAGTGATGCGATCGGCGATACGAAAGACAAAGAAATTTTCCTCGATCCTAATAATCCCGCCATCAGTGAGCGAGCAATCAGAGATGCCATCCAATTTAAACTCAACCCACCTTACCCCCCGGCTGAGGTAATGCGTGATTCAAAGAGAATGATAGAAATGACAATATTCTTGAATTATATGGGCGTTGACACAGACATTTTGGCTGATCTTGTCAAAACATACGTCAGAGAAGATATTGGAAAGGTTCACCCTGAGTTTTTGATAGATGTCATGCTCGAGAACCGAGCGTTTTATGAAAACTGTCTTATGCCCCTGGAAATCGGCCATTACGATCTGGAGAAAATTCAAAATCAACAAGCAAAATTCTTATTTAGTACGTTGAATGAAGCCAATTGTTTGAAACATATTAACTTTCACCATGGCAATCTTGTGTTGGATATAAATCAGTTTTCGAATCTAACTGAAGCGCAGTTGAAATGTTTGATAATGTGCTTGAATATGTTTCCGAAACATATAAGAATTAGATTGGATGTAGCAGCGATGCGGGGTAATGAAGATCGCATCAATGAGTTACTGCATAATACCACTAATAAAGTCATACTAGATAATCCGGCTTTGCATGCTTGGCATGATTTCAGAATAAAAAAAATTCTGAAAAGCGTTTTGAATCATAAGAGAGTCGATCTAGTTAGCTTGTCTCGCTATACACCTGAATACCGCAACTACAGTTCTAATGTACCAAAAATTGAAATCAAATGTTCTGAGGATTACAGTCCAGGATACGGTAGTTTCAAAGAATTACAAACAACAAAAGCAATGGAAGTCGTATTCGATGATGAAAATGGACGTTACCAAGGCGGCTTGAGATGGTTTCTTGAACGTGCGACCCAAAATCCAAATATTAAGCATTTGAAAATAACATCTAATAGTTTTCAGGATTATCCTGAATACTATAACTGGTTACATATCAATCCGGGGACGCCGTGGAATGTAGCCATCTCCCCATTGGAAAGTTTGGAAATGAACTCCAAGAGTATCGCAACTGCTCGTGATCTCTTAAACTCTTTTGTTGGGAAGACTCCTAATTTGAAAAACCTTAGTATTAATTGCTCTGAAGATACAAGGATACGTTCAAGTGTGTTGGTGGATGTCCTGCGATCATCCCCAAATCTAACTCATCTGTATATGAAGAATATTACATCTAGAGGGAATGTCAGACAATTCATAGATGTCCTATCAAATCATCCATCCTTAACAACGATCAATGGGATGGATAAAGAATCATTCATTGAGTCCATAGAAGATAATGAGAAAAGATTTAGAAGTATAATTGAACATACTTTTCCTTATTTCCCAGGGCTGATCGCCAAGATGAATATAGAGGATTTTATTCGATCTCTGAATCTAGTCACTAGAAATACAGATCGAAATTTGGTTATTCTTAAAGCTATTGTTTCTGGCGACCCGGGTGTTGCAAAAGCCTTGCAAGGGGAAGTCGAGCCTCAGAAGCTCAAAGAGCAAGTTCTAGAAGTATTTAAGCGCATTACTACTGATCCTTCGAGCTTTCATGCCTATATAGATATAGCCTTGGACAAACTAGGAATGGTAGTTTTTATGGTATAAAGGTAAAAATCATTATTTGACATGTTATTTTTGTTTTTAATATAATAAAACTAACCTTATATTGGAATTTTATAGTTATTGTAGGTAATGCTAACAGGAGGATTTATGAGCTTTAATATTGATGATCATAAAGGAGCAGAGGCCTTTTTACAAAAAGTAGAAAAAGAAGGCAAAGACATCTATCCTGGCATTGAGGATGGAAAATTAGTGGCCATATCTCGTGAGCAGTTCAACAAAATGGGTGATCAAGAAAAGGTTGAGGTAGTTCGTAATCTAGAAGCGTTGATTACGAACTTTTCTGATTCCGGTAAGTATGATAAAACTCTTAATAAAATCCGAGCCGTTCGCAATGAGCTATTCATTTCCTTAGATGAAAATAAAACTGGGGATATTAATAGAATCCCAAAAGATGTTCTCAAGTCGATTCTTCGCCAAACTTCTCTAAAAGATGTAAGTTCTGCTCGAGGGGTAAACAAACCATTTAATGCCACTGCAACCCCTGATGTTCAATTTCAAATGATTAATAATGGTCAGCTCAAACTGAGAGACGTTCTCCCTTTTAAAACCACTGACGAAGTTCTCTCTTGGATCACCAAAGATAAAAATGCATGCCAAAAACTGACTTATGCGGACTTTAGAGGATTCAATGATTTTAACGATGGACATTTGAATAAACTCATAGAAAAATGTCCTAATATTAAGGCGTTATTTATAAATAAAGCTAAAATAACACATGTGGGGGCGGCATCGATCGCTACGATGCCAAACGTCACAACGCTTGACCTTGGGGGCAATCGAATAGGCGATACAGGGGCAACATCGATCGCTACGATGGCAAACGTCACAACGCTTGGCCTTGGGGACAATCAAATAGGCGCAGCAGGGGCAGCATCGATCGCGACGATGCCAAACATCACAAAGCTTAACCTTGAGGGCAATGGAATAGGCGCAGCAGGGGCGGCCTCGATCGCAACCATGTCAAAGGTCACAACGCTTGTCCTTGAGGGTAATCGAATAGGCAATGCAGGGGCGGCCTCGATCGCAACCATGCCAAACGTCACAACGCTTGACCTTACCTTTAATGATATAGGCGTAGTAGGGGCGGCCTCGATCGCTAAAATGGCAAACGTCAAAACGCTTGACCTTGAGGCTAATTACATAGGCGATGCAGGGGCGGCCTCGATCGCCACCATGTCAAACGTCACAACGCTTGACCTTGGATACAATAAAATAGGCGCACCAGGGGCAGCATCGATCGCTAAAATGGTAAATGTCACAACCCTTGAGTTTGGGGGCAATCAAATAGGTGCAGCAGGGGCGGCATCGATCGCAACGATGCCAAACGTCACAATGCTTGACCTTAGGGACAATCGAATAGGCGATGCAGGGGCGGCCTCGATCGCAACCATGCCAAACGTCACAATGCTTAACCTTAGCGTTAATCAAATAGGTGATGCAGGGGCAGCATCGATCGCTAAGATGTCAAACGTCACAACGCTTGACCTTAGTGACAATCGAATAGGCGATGCAGGGGCGGCATCGATCGCAACGATGCCAAACGTCACAATGCTTGACCTTGGGAGTAATCGAATAGGCGATGCAGGGGCAGCATCGATTGCTAGGATGGCAAAAGTCACAATGCTTGACCTATGACTTCTTATCCATAATAATCCGCCGAGCTTGATTGAATCTCAAAACTGTTGGAAAACGGTTTAGAACAGGGTGAGAGTGTTAGTAAACTCTTTAATAACATCTGTTAATATTATTAAAAATAAACGAATAAAATATTTTGTTTTACATGATTTTTTTGTTATTAATATAATAGAATTAAACTGAAATTGAATATTTATAGTGAGTCTTGGTAATGCTAACGGGAGGATTTATGAGCTTTAGTATCGATGATCATAAAGGAGCAGAGGCCTTTTTACAAAAAGTAGAAAAAGAAGGCAAAGACATCTATCCAGGCATTAAGGATGGAAAATTAGTGGCCATCTCTCGTCAGCAGTTCAACCAAATGGGTGATCAAGAAAAGGTTGAGGTAGTTCGTAATCTAGAAGCGTTGATTACAAACTTTTCTGATTCCGGTAAGTATGATAAAACTCTTAATAAAATCCGAGCCGTTCGCAATGAACTATTCATTTCATTAGATGAAAATAAAAATGGGGATATTAATAGAATCCCAAAAGATGTTCTCAAGTCGATTCTTCGCCAAACTTCTCTAAAAGATGTAAGTTCTGCTCGAGAGGTAAACAAACCATTTAATGCCACTGCAACCCCTGATGTTCAAATTCAAATGATTAATAAGGGTCAGCTCAAACTGAGAGACGTTCTCCCTTTTAAAACCACTGACGAAGTTCTCTCTTGGATCACCAAAGATGAAAATGCATCCAAAAACCTGACTTATGCGGATTTTAGAGGATTTAGAGATTTTAACGAGGGACATTTGAATAACCTCATAGAAAATTGTCCTAATATTAAGGAGTTATTTATAAATGACGCTAAAATAACACATGTGGGGGCGGCATCGATCGCTACGATGCCAAACGTCAAAACGCTTGATCTTGAGTTTAATCATATAGGCGCAGCAGGGGCGGCATCTATCGCTAGGATGCCAAACGTAACAAAGCTTAACCTTGGAAGCAATCAAATAGGCGATGAAGGGGCGGCATCGATCGCTACGATGTCAAACGTCATATCGCTTGACCTTGGGGACAATAAGATAGGCAATGAAGGGTCCGCATTTATCGCTAAGATGCCAAACGTCACATCGCTTAACCTTGCGCACAATCAAATAGGCGCAGCAGGGGCAGCATCGATCGCTACGATGCCGAACGTCACAACCCTTATCCTTAAGTTCAATCAAATGGGCGCAGCGGGTGCAGTATCGATTGCTAAGATGCCAAACGTCACAATACTTGACTTTGGAAGGAATCAAATAGATGATGCAGGGGCGGCATCGATCGCTACGATGCTAAACGTCACAACGCTTGACCTTTGGGGCAATCGAATAGGCGCAGCAGGGGCAGCATCGATCGCTACGATGCCAAACGTCACAACCCTCAAACTTACGAACAATCAAATAGGCGATGCAGGGGCAGCTTCGATCGCTAAGATGGCAAGCGTCAGAACGCTTGAGCTTTGGTCCAATGAAATAGGCGATGAGGGGGCGGCATCGATCGCTACGATGCCTAACGTCACAAAGCTTGAGCTTAGGGGCAATCAAATAGGCGATGAAGGTGCAGCATCGATTGCTATGATGCCAAACGTCACAACGCTTGACCTTTGGAACAATCTAATAGGCGCAGCAGGGGCAGCTTCGATCGCTACGATGACAAACGTCACAACGCTTGATCTTAGCGCCAATCTAATAGGCGATGCAGGGGCAGCTTCGATCTCTACGATGCCAAACGTCACAACGCTTAAACTTAGCCGCAATCAAATAGGCGATGCAGGGGCAGCATCGATCGCTACGATGGCCAAAGTCACAACGCTTATCCTCGAAAGCAATCAAATAGGCGCAGCAGGGGCAGCATCGATCGCTACGATGCCAAACGTCACAACGCTTAACCTTATCCGCAATCCAATAGGCTTAGCAGGGGCGGCATCGATCGCTACGATGGCAAACGTCAAAAACCTTTCAATAAACCAAAATGATTTTTTGTAACACCGCTAGCGCAAAGTCAGGCATGACATCATGACATTCAAAAATAAGAATGTCATGATATCACTTCTGATCCCTTACATTAAATTAATTTTAGAAAATGTTTTATTGACATTTTATTTTTGTTTTTAATATAATAAAACTAACATTATATTGCATTTTTATAGTTATTGTAGGTAATGCTAACAGGAGGATTTATGAGCTTTAGTATTCATGATCATAAAGGAGCAGAGGCCTTTTTACAAAAAGTAGAAAAAGAAGGTAATATCTATCCAGGCATTAAGGATGGAAAATTAGTGGCCATATCTCGTCAACAGTTCAACCAAATGGGTGATCAAGAAAAGGTTGAGGTAGTTCGTAATCTAGAAGCGTTGATTACGAACTTTTCTGATTCCGGTAAGTATGATAAAACTCTTAATAAAATCCGAGCCGTTCGCAATGAGCTATTCATTTCTTTAGATGAAAATAAAAATGGGGATATTAATAGAGTCCCAAAAGATGTTCTCAAGTCGATTCTTCGCCAAACTTCTCTAAAAGATGTAAGTTCTGCTCGAGAGGTAAACAAACCATTTAATGCCGCTGCAACCCCTGATGTTCAAATTCAAATGATTAATAAGGGTCAGCTCAAACTGAGAGACGTTCTCCCTTTTAAAACCACTGACGAAGTTCTCTCTTGGATCACCAAAGATAAAAATGCATGCCAAAAACTGACTTATGTGGATTTTAGAGGTTTTAAAGATTTTAACGATGGACATTTGAATAAACTCATAGAAAATTGTCCTAATATTAAGGCGTTATTTATAAATGACGCTCAAATAACACATTTGGGCGCAGCTTCGATCGCAACGATGCCAAATGTCACAACACTTGATCTTGAGTTTAATCATATAGGCGCAGCAGGGGCGGCATCTATCGCTAGGATGTCAAACGTCATATCGCTTGACCTTGGGGACAATAAGATAGGCAATGAAGGGTCCGCATTTATCGCTAAGATGCCAAAAGTCACATCGCTTAACCTTGCGCACAATCAAATAGGCGCAGCAGGGGCAGCTTCGATCGCTACGATGCCGAACGTCACAACCCTTATCCTTAAGTTCAATCAAATGGGCGCAGCGGGTGCAGCATCGATCGCTAAGATGCCAAACGTCACAATACTTGACTTTGGAAGGAATCAAATAGATGATGCAGGGGCGGCATCGATCGCAACGATGCTAAACGTCACAACGCTTGACCTTTGGGGCAATCGAATAGGCGCAGCAGGTGCAGCATCGATCGCTACGATGCCAAACGTCACAACCCTCAAACTTACGAACAATCAAATAGGCGATGCAGGGGCGGCATCGATCGCTAAGATGGCAAGCGTCAGAACGCTTGAGCTTTGGTCAAATGAAATAGGCGATGAGGGGGCGGCATCGATCGCTACGATGCCTAACGTCATAAAGCTTGAGCTTAGGGGCAATCAAATAGGCGATGAAGGTGCGGCATCGATTGCTATGATGCCAAACGTCACAACGCTTGACCTTTGGAACAATCAAATAGGCGATACAGGGGCAGCATCGATAGCTACGATGCCAAACGTCACAACTCTTAACCTTTGGGTCAATCAAATAGGCGATGCAGGGGCGGCATCGATAGCTACGATGCCAAACGTCACAACGCTTAACTAGCATACAATCAAATAGGCGATGCAGGGGCAGCTTCGATCGCTACGATGCCAAACTTGACAACGCTTGACCTTAGGCGCAATCAAATAGGCGATGCAGGGGCAGCATCCATTGCTACGATGCTCAACGTCAAAGAGCTTAAAATATGAATTCTTATCCCTGATGTTATTTCGCCTTGATTGACCAACTAATTTGACAATTAATTAAATATTTATTATAATATATTATACGATCAATTTTAGGTAATAAAACTAATAAATAGTGATAAAATGAGCGAAACAATTAAACTTTTGACGGGTTGCGGAGACATCAACAGACTAACTGTGTCCAAAGGCCAAATAAAAGTCATTAGCAAATGGAATCTAATTGGACGCATTATCCATTGGCTACATAAAGACCAGGAATGTGTAGCTGTTATCAATAAAATCAGAGAAATCCTTATAAATGATGGCATCCAAACGATTCGAGGCAGAGAAGGCGCCTATCAGGGGCAAGAATTTAGTGTTCAGCTGTTAACGCAAGAACAAGTAGAAGCCCTGCTGAATAACAAAGTCCTGCCAGTATTTCCTCGAATCCCACCACTTCCAATAGCCCAAGAGGAAAAGGTGGTCGATTTGAAAAAGCCGGTAGAAAGCCAGAAGAAAAAGATGAAACTGTGGTCATCCAATATGGCAACATCACCTTTAATATCGATAAAAAAGTAGCGATAAATTTCCAACTGTTATGAATGCGATGAAAGCATCGGGTCAGGAAGAAATTTTCCTTGCTGCTGATAATCCAGCCATTAGTGAGGAAGCAATCAGAGATGCTGTCGAATTCATGCTAGACCCGGTGAAGAGTATAATTAATGATCCAAAAAGAATAATACAAATGCTTGTATTCTTGGATTATATGGAAGTAGAAACCGAAGTTTTATCAGGTTTGGCCAAAATACATCTCCGAAATAGGGACATCGAGCCGGAGTTTTTGATCGATCTGATGTTCGAGAATCAAGCTTTATATGAAAAGTGTTTTTTGCCTCTAGAAATGAAGGATCGCCCTTTCGACCCGGATAAAATTCAAAATCAGCAAGCTAGAATCCTATTTGATATGTTGAAAGAAGGCAACTGTTTGCAATATCTCAAAAGTTTTCATGGTAATCTTGTGTTTGACATAAGTCGGATCTCCAAACTCACAGAATCGCAGTTGAAATGCATCACGCTGTGTTCCAATATGTTTCCAAAAAAAATACAAATTAGATTTGAAATCGCGAGCCTGCGTACTAATGAAAAAATAACACAGTTCTTGGAAAAAACAACTAATCAAGTCATTATAAGTAATCCACCTTGGGATTATTGGGTATATGGTTCCGGAATAGGAGATACTATAAAAAAGCTTTTAGACTCGAAGAGAGTTAATCTGCTTTACATGGACAAAAATGATCCTAAAATCCAATGTAACTTAGGTCCTAATGTACCTAAAATTGAAATCATAGTCTCTGATAGATACGCTCCAAATAATAAAGAGTACCAGCAATTACTGACAACATCAGCAAAGGAAATCGTTTTCAATGATGTACTGAAAAAAAGCAAAGGTGACCTTTTTTACATTCTTCTCTATGCATTCGATCATGTAAATATTAGGCATTTGAAAATTACTTCTAATGATTATCTTAAACATTGGGATGCAAGTTGGCCGGCACATGAAAATTCGAAATTAAAAAGTTTGGAAATCGATTCCCAGCATTCCAAAACCGCTCCTGAACTTTTAAAGTATATTGCTGGGAAGACCCCAAAATTGAAAAATTTAAGTGTTCTTTGTTCTGAAAATACAATTATAGATTCCAAAGTGTTCGTGGATGTCTTGCAATCATCGCCAAAGCTCACTCATTTGTATATGAGAAATGTACATTGTTGGGGGAGTAATGTCAGCAAATTAATAGATGTTCTATCCAATCACCCATCCTTAAAAACTATCAATGGTTTGGATAAAGAATCCTTCGTTGATCACATAAAATTAAGAGAGAAAGATTTTAGAGTGAAAGTTGAAACCCTTTTTGATCAGTTGCCTTCATACATCGCAGGATTAGATAAAAAGGGATTTATTCGATCTTTGAAGGGAGAACCTTTTCATAAGACAAATGAGTGGCCTTTGCTCGAAACGATTGTTAAAAGCGATCCTGAAATTAATAAGGCCTTGCAAGGGCAGGTTGAGCCTGAGAAGCTCCAAGAACTCGTTGAAAAAGTGTTCGACCGGATTATTGATAATGATCCCTCGATTGCCAAAGCCTATAAAGAAATTGGCGTAGAGAAACTTTTATGGCCGTTTTTTTCAACAAAGAAATAGGCATGCAGAAGACAATTGGCAAATCTTGCCAATTGTCGAGAGATTTGAATCTTTATCTCCAGTGTCCAGGAACCCAAACCCAACCGCGATAGGTGTGATGTTTTGACCAATGACCCGGTTCCCAGCATGCTGTGGGGTGAGGTCTAGGTTTCCAGCATCCGCATTCCCATACCCATCGACCCTCCCATTTCCAATAGCCTCCGATCCAGACATGGTTGGAGCTAGGACAGGTTGTCATCACTTCGACTTTAGGCTCTGGGGGAGCTTCCTGTACAAGAGCGGGTTCAGTATCAACAACGACGACCTGGGCAGGCGGCGTTTGTTCGGCTATAATGACAGGTCTTTCTTCGATATATACTCTTCTCGCTTCTAGCGCAGGGGAAAGTAATACGAAGGAGCAAGTAAAAAGCAATGTAATCGATTTCATTTTATCTCCATAGTTTTAAGATTCATCATCGATTTCTTTTTCGGGAAAATAGGGAAAAAGAAACAAACCAACACTAATATTTCAAGATTTTATTTGCAATAGGTGCTTACAGGAGTATTGTAGCGCAGCCTACGTCCCAATGGTGTTAATTTAAAATACTTGTTATGTACAAACAGATTGCTAAAACACTGAGTTCACAGAGAACACAGAGAGTAAGAATTTGAACCAGATGCTTGAAACTGAGATCATTTTAGTAGATAGAAAAAATCCTTTGTAAAATTTAAAATGTCTGTAAATACTTAAAATAAGTTCGTTTATCAATAAAACTGATCTCAGTTTCAAGCATCTGTTACAAATTCTTACTCTCTGTGTTCTCTGTGAACTCTGTGTTTCGAAACAGTGTGTGCATAAAAACTCTCTTAAGTTGGCGCCATTGGCCTAAGTCCTTATGTGTCATTTTTTTTATATTAGTATTGCTTTTAAACCTATGGTATGTTATAGTATTAATTTAATTTATTATATATTAATTTATGGCATATTTATGTTTAACATACCAAACCTGACGCATGTAAAGAATTATCGGGAAATTTCCTATGGTGAGATATTCGAGCTTAAGAGTTTCTCCAATGCGATCTCTCAACACGGATATGATGTTCTTTCGCAAAGCGATAATAAGCAGAGAAATATACGTGTTCTTGATGTGGTCGTGAATCGAATTGACAAGAGCTTCAATAGAAAAAGATCGTTTGGGAAGTGGTTTCTCGATTTGATCACTCTTCAATTCATAAAAAGAATTGTCTTGTGGTTTGCCCTTACGGAAATTAAAAAAGCTACCAACGCTGCCGCTTCAACAATAAAGATGCATCGTCCGCATATTCAAATTCCCTTTGTTGAAAATGATCCATTATCACTCGTGACGAAAGCCTTTGAGAAATTTGAAACCAGAAGAAATGCGGAACTTCGGGCTAAATCCGGTGACAACGATTGGCGGGAAACCGCTCTAGAAGTGAATGAGTATTTCCAAAACACGTTGCAAATGTTAAAGGCGGGGCAATCCGTACCTCTTCCTCGGTGGTTTCATGCTACCAAAAACGGCGTGGATGCTATTGCCCAAAGTCGAAAGCTTAAGCAATTTGAGGCTCCAATGGGCAAGGGCGCCTATTTTTCCACTAGGGATGAAAGTTATGGCGGTTACGGTGATTACACCTATGCGGTTGATGAAAGTGCCATCTATGATAAACCAGGTGCTTATTTTGAGGGGTTTACCGACCGATACCCGACGCTTGAAACAAAGGCTGTTTGGGTGAGAGTTGAGAGTAATGTGGATATATCCCCTGATAATATAGCCTATATTGCAGCGCCAAATTCAAGGGATAGAGATGTTTTGAAAGAAAAAATTTGGGGGCAGGGTGTCCATTGGAACACCTGGGAAAAAGGGTTTTATGTACCGGTTATCACACGTGCAGCAAGTGATTGGATACGACAAAGTTTTGCCTCTATAGGGCATATTTATGACTTGCCCGATACCTGGCGAAGACACGAAAATAAACGCCATATGTCAATATCGCATTTACGTGATGTTAGAGAACCAACCTAAAGGAGAAAATTTGTGGATTTACCCCAATTAGGTGATATGAACAATTATCGGGAAATTTCATATGCTCAAATAAACGAGCTTAAACGTTTCTCAAATGCTATTTCTGAAATCGGGTACGAAGTTCTTAAGTCGAATCAGAAACCTCTCCACGACCTAAGAGGAACCATAACAAAAATTAACGAAAGCCTCCAAAAAACGAGATCATTTGGAAGGTGGTTACTTGATTTGATCACTCTTCAATTCATAAAAAGAATTGTCTTGTCCCATACACTTCCGGGAATAAAAACGTCCCTCACCATTTTGGGACCCCTTGCTTTTAAGGTACGTAAAGATAATGATATTCCAACATTTAAAAAACTCACAGAATATGAATTTGCTAATGTTCTTAAGCGTTATCCTCATAAGTTTAAGGGTAATCATCCCCACAATAAAACAAAAACAGTTCATTCTCTAGTTTATCAAGCCTATTTTGAAGGAACATTTCACGCTGCAGCAAATCCCGTGTATGGTAATTATCAGTGGGAGATTAAGTTAATGATGGGGTTAATTATTAATGAACTAGGAAAAAGTTATAAAACAGTCACAGAAAAGCAAAAAAGTATTGCTGATAGACTCGATATAGCATTTAATTCTTGCCAAGCGGAACAATTCAGAACCATTCAATCAATAACCTTAGAATTGCTTAGCAGAGGTGATTTGGCCGAAGCTGTAAGCGCCCTATGGCAAGATTATAAAATGATCAAGTTGGATGAAATCATCGGCGAACGTCATCCTAACTCAACGGATCCTAAACAAAAGGATTTTAAGAAACAGTTCCCACACATTAAAAGTGCCTATATCGAAAATCTAGGAGAACAGTTTGGTTTAAACGGAGTGGATGCTGCACGTCTGGATATTCATAGGCCACAAGATCTTTCATACCCTCAAAGTCTTCGCAATGATTTCAAAAGCCGTTTGAATTTAGACGAGTTTGCTCGGCAGATTGCTTTAGATATCAACAATCATAATCAGGAGACTTCGACTTTAGACAAGACTTTGGTGTTCAAATGGATTAATGCAGGTGGTACACCTGGTTTTGGCTTCTATAGAAATGACAAGGTTTATACTGACATGGCTAAGCCCACAGAAGCTCAAGAAGACTTATACGCACCTTACATGACTGTGGATGAAGCAATGGCTCTCCTGGCACATCCAAAAGTTGGCATTGCCTTCTAAATGAGCCTTCAATGAACATGGCCTTTACGATAAAAGGGTGATGTGCCATAATCGCTGTTTTAAAATAAAACGCCAAAAATGAGTATGAAACGCTCAAAAATTCTTCGATCTTTTGGGACACACGACGGACAATTCCATGCGGATGAAGTCACCGCTTGCGCGTTTCTGCTCATGTTCGATCTAATCGACGAAGATAAAATCGTGCGCACAAGGGATCCTGAGAGGCTTCGAAAGTGCGAATACATTTGCGATGTCGGCGGCGAATATGATCCTCCTCAAAAATTATTCGATCACCATCAAGCCAAATACGACGGGAAAATGAGCAGCGCCGGTATGATCCTTCTTTACCTAAGAGAACATGATGTCATCAACCAAAACGAATATAACTATTTTAACGAATCCCTGGTTCATGGTGTCGATGCCCATGACAACGGCCGCGATCCTCTTCCTATCGGCTTTTCGTCCTACTCCGACGTTGTAGGTAACTATGTACCAATACCTTATGAAGTCCCTCCTGCAGCTATGGATGAAGCCTTCCATCAGGCCCTTCACTTCGCCGTTGCGCAAATCAGTCGCCTTTGGGAACGGTATCATTTTGCCCATTCCTGCAGAGAAATCGTTGCTAAAGCGATGAAAAACAGTAAGGAATACATCATCTTTGAAAAATCCATGCCTTGGATGGACCTCTTTTTTGAACTCGGCGGCGATAACCATCCAGCGCTTTTCGTGATTATTCCCTCGGGAAATCACTGGAATTTGCGCGGGATACCTCCTTCACATGAGGATCGATTAAATGTGCGTCTTCCTCTGCCGGAAAAATGGGCAGGACTGTTGGAAGGGGACCTTAAAAAAACTTCAGGAATGCCGGGAGCTATCTTTTGCCATAAGGGACGCTTTATTTCCGTCTGGGAAACAAAAGAAGATGCCCTTAAAGCGTTGGAACATGTCATGAGCAAGGAGAAAAAATGACCACGATATTTGGAAAAATCATCGCAGGGGAGTTGCCTGCAACAAAGGTGTTTGAGAATGAGCGCATTCTAGCCATCAAAGACCTTTATCCAAAGGCGCCTATCCATTTATTGATCATCCCAAAGAAGGAAATTCGCGACCTTCAATCTGTAACGGCTGAGGATCTTCCATTGATTGCCGAATGCATTACAGTGGCTCAAAAGCTTGCAGCAGAAAATAACATTACCGACGGCTATAGATTCCTCGCAAATAATGGAACTCTCGCAGGGCAAACCGTATTTCACCTGCATTTCCATTTGCTGGGCGGATCTCAATTAGGCGGTATGGCTTAATGGTAAACTTCACCCTAGATAATAAGAAAGCCGGATTATTGGTCATTGATGTTCAAGATAGAATCTTGGAAAAAGTCGAACGGCCTTGCGAAGTGATGCAAAAACTTATTCAAGTCATTCGAGGATGTAAAATTCTCGGAATGCCGATTATCGTCACCGAACAATATCCTCAAGGACTAGGATCGACCGTTTGCGGCGTAAGAGCTTGTTTGGGTGATGAATATCCCACTATCGCAAAAACATCTTTTTCTTGCATGGGGGACGAGAAAGTGATGCAAGCCATCCAAGCGGAGCCTGTGACACAGTGGATTCTCGTTGGAATCGAAGCGCATGTTTGCGTCTTGCAAACAGCAAAAGATCTGCTGAAGCAAGGAAAACAAGTTACCGTTCTTAATGATGCTATTTCTTCCCGATCCATTTTTGATTATTCCACGGCAATAGCAGAAATGCGCGATTGCGGAGCACGCATCAGCAGCGCCGAGACGATCCTTTTTGAATTAATGGGCGATGCTTCTCTCCCCGAATTCAAACAGGTTATCGAATTGATTAAATGAGACACCTATCTTCAATTTTTGCTCTTTGCACCCTTTTAAACTGCGGAAATTCTTTTGCAAGCACAGACGCGCAGAGAATCTGCTCTCAACTTTTAATAGGGAATTGCAAAGCTGCTTGCAGCGAAGGCAAAGAGGCATTAAAAAATGATCCTGAATGTCAAGCTCTTTGGGAGGCCTACATCCAAGCTCTTGCCAAATCAGGCGATGAACAAGAGATGCTTAAAGCGTGGAAACAATATGTCGCCCTTTTTCCTGAACAAAAAAACAACCGGCAAATTTTAGAGAATATGGCCTGGGGTGTCATTGAAAAGGGAACAGCTTCTAATTCTCCTATAACCCGTCTATATGCCCTTTTGGGGGCTTATTTCGGACAAGATTCTCGCGGTGTGGAAATCCTATACAGAGGAATGCATGATGATAGCGTCATCATCCGAGGCATAGCTATTAAACTTTCCTCAGAGTTTCGCGATGCCAAACTTAAAGATAAAGTTCTACAACTCCTCCGTACCGAAAAAAATTGGAAGGTCCGTCTTGAAGCAATTCTCGCGTCCGGAAAAATGGAAATCGCCGCAGCCGAAGGGGATCTCATCCAAATCCTTAGCAATGATCAATCCAGTATCGAAGCCAAAGCCGCTGCTTTCCAAGCCTTGGTCTACCTTTTGGAAACTCCGGAAAGAGAGGAAGTGCTTCGTTTTGCACAGAGCGATAGAGCTAATTTGAGAGTCTTGGCATGCAAAGTGATCGAACATGCCGAACTTGTTAATGAAATCGATCTTCTGCTCCCGCTCACCCAAGATCATAACCCTCACGTCCGTGAAGAAGCTGTGCATGCAATGGGTGTTTTGCGCTCAGATAAAACAGAATGGGTTCTCCCTTTGCTTGACGACGCAAATCCTCAAGTGGCTATTATGGCTGCGTGGGTCATTACATTACAGGATCCACCCGTTGGACAAAAAGCCTTTCGCCCTTGGTTCCAAAATACTAAAAAAGAAATAAGACTCCTTGCCGCTTCGGCATTAAGTGCCACGGGAAAATATGGATACCCGCTTGTTACCGAAATTTTTGAGTCGGCAACGGATCCTTATGTCAAAATGAACTTAGCCTTGGGGATGATTGGACAGAGAATCGAAACCGAAAAAGCGACTCAAGCGCTCTATCAAGGCTTCGCTAACCAAAAAGAAAATTGGGCCTGGGAGGAAAACAGTTCCTTCAGAACACTGGTCCCTAGCGATGTCAAACACAGTGATTTAATTCCAAATTATCCCGAAGCGGTCAATTTAGCGACACGTCTGGATATCCTCAATATCCTAGCCATGATGAATCAGCCGGGATTAAAAGACGAAATCAAAAACTTCTTAACGAGAAAGACTTGGGGGATTACCGGAACAGCTTCGGCCTTACTTCTCACGGAAGGGGATGACTCTGCCATCGAAATCGTTCAAAATTTGTTAGAGGAAAAAGATCCAAAAGTTAAAGTTCAAGCGGCTCTGGTTCTTTCTCTTTGGGGCGGAGGCGAGAAGGCAATATCAACGCTTTTAGAGGCCTATACTACAGGCGATAGGGAACTTAAAGAGACGATTTTAGAAAGTTTGGGCAATATTGGGTCCACGACGACCATTCCTTTTCTCATTGATAGACTCGGGGAGTCCTCCGGATCGTTGCGCATAATCGCCGCTTCTTCGTTATTAAAAACGCTATACCATTAATTTGAATTCTGCTAGTTTGAAATTATGTATACCAAAAAAGAAATTGAACAGCTTGCCAATGACTGGAAAACCAACCCCCGATGGAATGGAATTGTCCGTCCATATACCCCTGAAGAGGTCATTAAAATGCGCGGATCGATCCATCTGGATTACACCCTCGCAAAGATGGGCGCCGAAAAGCTGTGGAAATTATTTCATACAGAACCTTTTATTCGAGCTCTTGGAGCCGTAACAGGCTGCCAAGCCGTGCAGCAAGTGCAAGCCGGACTCAAAGCAATCTACGCTAGCGGATGGCAAGTGGCTGCAGATGGCAATGATGCCCGCGCAACCTACCCGGATCTAAGCCTCTATCCCGTACAAAGCATGCCCCACCTTGCTGAACGGCTTAAATAATGCTTTATTGCGTGCCGATCAGATCCAGCATATGAAAAATGAAAATAAAATCGACTGGTTAGCGCCTATAGTTGCAGATGCCGAAGCCGGATTCGGAGGTTCTTTAAACACTTTCGAGCTGATTAAAGCTTTGATTGAGTCAGGAGTTGCAGCCGTTCACTTAGAAGATCAACTCGCTTCCCTAAAAAAATGTGGCCATATGGGTGGTAAAGTGTTAGTCGGCGGCCGCACATTCGTCGAAAAACTCATAGCCGCAAGATTCGCTGCTGATTTGCTTCAAGTTCCCACAGTGATCATTGGACGTACAGATGCTCTTTCAGCATCATTGATAGGGTCTGATTACGATCATGTAGATGAACCGTTTATGACAGGCGAACGTTCATGCGAAGGTTATTATCATGTAAAAGGCGGAGTTAAATATGCCATAGCGCGAGCCTTGGAATTTGGTCCTTACTGCGACATGATATGGTATGAGACTTCAAAGCCAAACGTTAACGAAGCCCAAGAATTTGCTGAAGCCATACATAAGAAATACCCCGGCAAATTATTAGCCTATAATTGTTCTCCGTCTTTTAATTGGAAAGCGCACCTAGATGAGACAACGATAGGACATTTCCAAGAAAAACTTGGGGAAATGGGATACAAGTTCCAGTTTGTCACTCTTGCAGGTTTCCATGCTATTAACACCAGCATGTTTGACCTTGCTGTGCATTATAAAACTGAAGGAATGACGGCATATTCTCGGCTACAGGAGCATGAGTTTTCTCTTGAGAAGGAATATGGATATTCTGCAGTGAAACATCAGCAATTTGTCGGCACTGGCTACTTTGATCAGCTATCTGATATCTTCGCACAAGGACAGTCTTCAACCACAGCCCTAAAAGGTTCTACGGAAGAAGCTCAATTTTAATTTTAGTTTATCATTTCATGAGGGCTGAAAGCCTGCCTTTTGACAGCCCAGGCAGAGCAAAGCGCAATGTCATCAACTTAAAGAATAGTTTATCACTTCATGAGGGCTGAAAGCCAGCCTTTTGATAGCCCAGGCAGAGCGAAGCGAAGGCCTGGGTGACGTCGATAAAAAAACTCAGAGCCCTGCAAGGGCGACTCATTCCGGTGAAATGATGTCTATGAAAAAATGGATGAGTCGCCCTTGCAGGGCTTTTTCATTTTTTTCACCTGGACCCCAGGCCTTCGCTTTGCTCTGCCTGGGCTGTCACGATCCTGGCTTTCAGCCCTCATGAAATAGATAAACTATTCTTTAAGTTGATGACCTTCCCTCATGATTTTCCTTTCAATAAGATGGCCTAAAAACACCCAAAAAGTTATGGTTGTGTAATAAAAGAATTTGGAGGCAGATTATGGACCCGGTATCAAATGTTTATTGGAGTGCGACGGGAAAAACATCCTGGTTTCTCGTTTTTAATCATCTTAATTTTACCGATCTTAGAAAAGTCTCTCAAACATGCAGGAAACTAAGAGAATGGATTTTAGATGAGATTGTGCGTGCTCGTTTTATGAAATGGGAAGGACTTAAAGAAGTTGAAGGAGAATCCTGTTTAAAGACTTTCGGAAATCGGAATGTTGTCATTGCCTTAGATTGTTCCTCTTCCATGCGCTCTTCAACAGAAGGTTGGAGATCTAATGTCGCCTTAAAAGAGGTGAAAGCAATTATAGATAAGCATAAATATCTTGCTGCGTCAAAGGGGATTACATTGATTCCGTTTGCAACCTATTGTAGTGTAAAAGTTATAAAACATCTAGATGAAGTTGAGGGGCAAATAAATGAAGTCATGGAAAGGATTGGTCGCGGAAATCATTGGAAGTATACCTTCGAAGGTTTATGTGAGCGCATGATGGAAAGTGAATATCAAAAGTCGATCTTTTATATCATTAGCGATTTTGAAGGCTTCGATTGGACGTATCAGATGTGGCAACATTTCTATGCAGATATGTCAGAACCACCTATATTCAACTTGTGTCAAGTGGGTAAGTCAATCGATGGATCGGCCTCTCTCAATCGACTTTTAATGGAGAATTCAACTTTTGCAGACGGTCAACCTTCGAGAAAAAAAATCAAAGGCGGACAACCTCTTGAGATTTATGTCGCTCATATCCCTAGAGAAGATGGTTCTAGAGAAGCATTTGAAGTTTCGAAAACTGAGGAAAATATAATAGAAGTTGATTGGATGGAAGAGGGGAGTGAAGAATACGAACCCACCGAAATTATTGATGACGAGGAGGAAGTAAATGACGAACCTGAAAGATATGTATTTTTCTCCTCTTCCTCTGAAG
Organism: Waddliaceae bacterium; assembly: GCA_963822595.1. GTDB lineage: Bacteria > Chlamydiota > Chlamydiia > Chlamydiales > Waddliaceae > CAVRUH01. The sequence goes on from CAWGIG010000002.1 coordinate 206,632, forward strand.
ATTAAAATATTTTTGAGGTTTCCAAGCTTTTTAAATGCCTCCCTTTCAATAAGATGGAAAAAAAAGTACAAAAAAGTTATAATCCTCCTTTAAAAGAATTTGGAGACCGTTTATGCAACCAATAGCATGTGTTAATTGGGATGATCATGGAAAAGCACCTTGGTTGCTTATTTTTGAATATCTTACTTTTACCCAACTTAAAAATCCATCTGCAGTGTGCAAGAAAATGAGAGAATGGATTTTAAATGATATTGTTCGTAATCGCTTCATGAAGTGGGAGGGAGTTGCCAGTGTTGAAGGAGAATCTTGTTTAAAGACTTTCGGAAATCGTAATGTTGTCATTGCCTTAGATTGTTCGCATTCTATGACCCAATCCACTGAAAATTGGAGATATGATGTCGCTTTAAAAGAGGTTAAAGCTCTTGTTGATAGGCATAAATATCTTGCTGCTTCCAAGGGGATTGTATTTATGCCCTTTGCAACTTATTATACTTGCCCAATATTAAAAAAAGTAGATGAAATCGATGGGCTAATAGAGTATTTGAGATCGACGAAATTTCCCGATAAAGGAATTGGATGGAAAACGGATTGGAAATATGTATTGGACGCAATCCACCATCGAATAACAGAAAAAATAAAACAAAGATCGATCGTCTATATTGTTAGCGATTTTGAGGGCTCCGCTCTTTTGACGCATAAGATATGGTCGGATAATTATGAAAATAATCTAGAAAGACCGGTATTTAACTTATGTCGAGTAGGAAGGTCCGTCGAGGGATCGTCATTTATCAAGCGACTTGGGGAGATGAACTTAACTCCTGCAGATGGTGAACCAGAGAGCAAAAAAATGAAAGCACGAGAGCCACTTGAGATCAATTTCGCTCATATTCCTAATGAAGATGGTTCAAGACAAGCTTTACTAGTTTCAAGAACCCCGACAACTGTTTTGGAAAATGTTGACAGAATGGAAGAAGAAAGCGAAGAATGATGAATACGAAAACCAGGGAAGAGGTCCCATAATCATGCAAAGCGAAGTAAAAGAACATAAAAGGGGACTCTTTTCAGCCATGTTTCTAGTGGCCGGTACCTGCATCGGCGGTGGAATGCTCGCCCTTCCCATAGCAACCGGGGTGGGGGGATTCATCCCTTCCATCATCATGATGGCCTTTTGCTGGCTAGCCATGACAATCAGCGCTCTCCTCCTTCTTGAAGTCAGCCTCTGGATGAAAGAAGATGATGCTCATGTCATCACCATGGCTTCCACCATTCTAGGACCTGTTGGAAAGGCTGTCGCTTGGGGATTGTTCCTCTTTATTTCCTACGCTTCTCTTGTCGCTTACACTGCTGGCGGCGGAGTCCAAGTCACTTCTGCCCTCAAATATTATACCGATATAACTGTATCAAACGACGTAGGCCGCTTTCTTTTCATCGCTATTTTCTCCAGTGTCATTTCCGTGGGAAGCTGGTTTGTAGGAAGGATCAATTCTATCCTATTTATTGCTATGATTGCCGCCTATTTTGGTCTCGTCGGACTAGGAGTCGATGAAGTAAAAGGCACCTTGCTCACTTACAAAAACTGGGGATCCGCTTTTCTAGGGATACCACTCCTGTTAACATCGTTTAGCTTCCAAACAATTGTTCCAAGTCTGACACCTTACCTGAAGAGAAACGTTTCGCATCTGCGTATCGCCATTATCGGGGGAACCATCCTGGCATTCCTCATTTATGCCGTGTGGCAGTGGATGATTCTGGGCATTGTCCCTGTCGGAGGACCCGATGGACTCCAAGTGGCTTTGGCGAAAGGGGATCAACCGACGACACAGTTCCTTCAAAATCATGTTCAGGGGCGTTGGATTTATGGTGTAGCGGAATATTTTGCTTTCTTTGCCATTGTAACCTCCTTTCTGGGGATGGCACTCGGACTTTTTGATTTCCTTTCGGATGGTCTTAAAATAAAAAAGACAGGTAAAGGTAAAATCATTATTGGATTGCTTATTGCTATTCCGACTTTATTCATTGCGACGAATCTTGAGAGGGCTTTTATGATCGCTATGGAGGCCACAGGCGGCTTCGGAGACACTCTTTTGAATGGAATCATTCCTGTTCTGATGATTTGGATAGGAAGGTACAGCATGAAATATACCTCTAACAGAATTATGCCTGGCGGCAAGCCTATGCTTATCGGAGTCTTTTGCTTTTTCCTCTTTGCGTTTGTGATAGCGATGTTATCGCAAGCGGGAATGATTACAGGGGAACTCAATGAATATGAATTAGAATTGATTCACAATCCTATAGAGGCCTCTAAAGAGTAAGACTCTTTAGGGCTTCTTGCTTCATGCGTAGGTGGAGGCTATGGAGGCCATTGGCTCTATTTGGGGAAAGTGCTGATGTTATCCCGATTTTTTCGAGGTAGTTCGGTGGACATTTCAAAACAACTTCTGGAGTTTCTTCGTTATATACCATAATTAGCAAAGCTGCAAGACCTGCGGAAATCAACGCATCCGCTTCTGCAGCAAAGTGCATTTTTTCTCCGTCAAAAGTAGTTTTGAGGTACATTTTGCTTTGACATCCCTTGACGAGATTTTCAGGAATGCGATCTTCTGGAGAGAGGGGAGTCGACTGTTGTCCGAGTTCTATAATTTTATTGTAGAGGTCTTCCGGCGTAGTACAACCGGCGAACATCTTCACAACTTTTTCCTGCTTTTCTAAACAACTTGCGTTCATCTGTATTTTGATCTCTTATTAAAGGTTAAATGATACCATGTTAAGGCGATATCATTCAATTGCAATGACAGCATACCTTATCGTAAACTTGCTTCAATCGAATCAGTCGCTCTTCGCGATGCGCTCCGAGCTCGATCCCTACTTTATCCCTACCCACCGTTCCGATGCGTCACGGTGGGCTCTAACGGATACGTCCTTCGCGATGCGCTCCGGACTCAGGAGTGGGTAGTGATTTCATGAGTCCGGAGCGCATCGCGAAGGACGTACCCGTTAGAGCCCACTGTGACGCATCGGAACGGTGGGTAGATCAAATATAGTTTCAGAGCTCGGAGCGCATCGCGAAGAGCGACTGATTCGATTGAAGCAAGTTAACGAAAAGATATGCGTAAAAGTATATCTATTTCTCTGACTCCTTCGTTTAATAGCTTGTATGAAAGCATTATTGTAATTTAGTGAAAAAGCGAGTATGATTTTTTCAATAAATTATAGGTTAAATATGTTTAATGTTGGTACAGTTCAACGTATTGATTATATTCCCGTCCCCGACCCCGTTCACGAAGATGATAATCCGCTATCCTTATTGGCTAACGAAACTTTACTAAACATTATCCTCTATTTGCCTCCACATGATCTTCTCAGCTTCTATTCAACCGCAACAAGGTACAAACGATTCATCGAAACGACCAAAACCTTGCTGTATCGCCTGCCCTTTCCTATGTTCCGCCCTATTAAATCCAGATTAGAATGCCCCCAAGATGTACCCAGAAACATTGCTATAGCCCTCTATTGCGTTCAGCAATGTAAAGGAACTCACCCTTTTAGCCTCCTTCTCAAGATTGCAAAAAGGATGGAGAGCCGCCCCTATTTTGAACAGGCAATGGAACTCTTCCGTATGTACCCTAGCGATTGGCAACAAAATGCAATTCAACTAGCAAAAGATAACATTGAAATTATTGCATTTTTTGATAGAGAAACAGCTCTAAACTTGGTTGAGGGACTTCTAGATTTAAATTTAAAAACCCCTATTTATTTTGGTCTTGCTAAGGTTTTCAAAGATCAAAAGGTCGAATGTCGTGAAAGAATTATGAAGTTAAAAGTTCTCACTCATCCTGATACAGAACCTTGGTTTATCAGAGAAATGGCTTGTGCTTTTGGTTGCATGGAAGCCGCTCGAAAAATGATTCAACCTAAGTTTCAAGCTCCAGACCTAATAGAAGGGTTACTTGCTTGTATCAACGAAAATGATGATTTAACCTTAACACAAAAGCATGACATTTTAAGCGAAATAGACACTATACTTAGGCACAGTAATTCACAGACTTTCCAATTTAGAACAAAAATTTCTGATATAACGGTTATGGATTTATATTTTGAAGTAATACTTACCGCCGTTAAAATCAAATGGGAGAGGGCACAGGGGCTCATAACCGGTTTTATTCAAAGGGCAGAATTGTCGCATTCTGTAAAACTTTTCCGTGCAATAAATGTGCTTGATAATGACCTCGCCATAGGGATGTTAAATAACTTAATTTCAATAATAATTGTTAAGTTGAATACCGCCGAAATTTTACCTGTTCTTGGGGATCTAAAAGATCTTTGCGCATCGATGGGACAGTCTCTAACATTTTCACACAATATTAAAGAGTATATCAATAGCTTACTATACCGCAAACCCGATGTGATGGCATTTTTTGCTCATCATATGTATTCTCTCGATCCCTTTTATGCCCAAAAATTAGCAGAGGAATCAGTGTCTGAGAAAAGCTATGTAAATGATACTTTAAAAATAAAAGTTGATTTTCTTAAAATCCATTTTCCCGATCTGGCTTACCCTTTATTTATTCAAATCTTAGAAGAAATCGAAAAGAATCCACTCCTCATCTTAAAATGGGATATTTCCGGAGATACCCCCTATTTTATCGATAAAGAACAAGAAATCAGTTCCCGGCTGTATAATGTTCTCCTAGCTATGATTAAAACGAGTGAATTTACTGCGGAACCGAGATTAAAGCCCTTTGTAAATTTTGCAAAATCCGTATACCCCTCTAATTCCAAGCTTTCGCATACAGCTTTTGTTAAGGCAAAACAGCTTGCAATGAAGACGCGCCCAAATTCATTATATTACGTGGTGGGTGAGATGGCGCCTTTTTTCCCCCGAAAGGGCCGCAGGCTTTATCCAAGAAGGGATTAAGATATGCACACGGTTTGCGTTATGCACATTCGTAAGATGGCAACTTCCGCAAATCAAGGATCTTTCGTTAAGGCTAGATATTCTAGAATATGCCTTCAGATTTGTGCATTCAATAGATGACTACAAATTCTTCGGAGAAGACCTTTTGACGCCCTTATGGACAATAATGGACGAAATGGACAACATGGACCCCATGGACGAAACGGACGACTTTTAGTCCATGCCGTCCATTTCGTCCATACCGTCCATTCTTGCCCCTCCCGCCATTCCCTATTGCACTTAAATCACTATGTGGTATAATAGCGAAATTGATTAACAAACCCCATTTTAAAATATTTAATGCCAAAAGAAGATACAATTAAGCTCGATGGCACAGTTGAAGAACTGCTGCCCAATATGACCTTCAGAGTCACACTAGCAAAACGGAATGACTGTCACCGCCCACTTATGCGGTAAAATGCGTATGAGAAATATTCGGGTCCTTGTCGGGGATGCCGTTACCGTCGAAATGTCACCTTATGATCTTGACCAAAGCGCGCATCATTTACCGCCAAAAGTAAAAAAAAATGAAAAAAATGTAAAAGGGTATTGAATTATATTCTCTAACATATTACACTTACATGCTTTCGAGTAAGATGAAAACATCGTAATTCGGAATTTTTTGCCCAGATAGCTCAGTGGTAGAGCACTTGCATGGTAAGCAAAAGGTCGTAGGTTCAATTCCTATTCTGGGCAGAGAAAGTAATAACAACAATGGATTATAACGGTACTGGAGCTAACGGAGGAATTAACAACATGGCAAAAGAAACATTTCAGCGGAATAAGCCACACGTCAACATCGGTACAATCGGCCACGTCGACCACGGCAAAACAACACTGACAGCTGCTATCACAAAAGTGCTCAGCAGAATACGGCGGAGCTAAATTCCGCGACTACGCTTCAATCGATAATACCCCAGAAGAAAAAGCTCGCGGTATTACAATCAACTCTTCACACGTTGAATATGAAACAGCTAATCGTCACTACGCACACGTCGACTGCCCAGGTCACGCCGACTACGTAAAAAACATGATCACAGGTGCCGCTCAGATGGACGGAGCAATCCTCGTCGTTGCTGCAACAGACGGTGCTATGCCTCAAACTCGCGAACACATCCTGCTCGCTCGCCAGATGCAAGTGCCTGCAATATCGTCGTGTTCCTCAACAAAGTCGACATGCTCGGCGAAAGCGATCAAGAACTTCTCGACCTCGTTGAAATGGAACTCCATGAACTCCTCGAGTCTAAAGGCTACAAAGATGTGCCAATCATCCGCGGCTCCGCTCTAAAAGCTCTCGAAGGCGATCCTAAGTACGTAGAAGCAGATCGAAGCACTTGATGAAAACTGTGGATGAGCAAAATCCCAACTCCTCCTCGCGAAGTTGACAAACCTTTCCTAATGCCAATTGAAGACGTATTCTCTATCTCAGGTCGTGGAACAGTAGCAACAGGTCGTGTTGACCGTGGAGTTGTCAAAATCAACGATAAAGCTGCAACTCGTTGGTCTTAAGCCAACACGCGATACAGTTGCTACTGGTCTCGAAATGTTCAACAAAACACTGGATGAAGCCCGCGCCGGTGAAAACGTTGGTGTCCTCCTCCGCGGTATTGGAAAAAGAACGACATCGAACGCGGAATGGTACTTGCAGCTCCTAGGAACTTGCACACCCCACACTGAGTTTAAAGGACCTGTTTACGTTCTTAACGAAAGAAGAAGGTGGACGTCATAAGCCGTTCTTCACAGGCTACCGTCCTCAGCTCTACATTCCGAACAACAGACGTAACAGGTACTATTGAACTCCCTGCCGGAGTTGAGATGGTGATGCCTGGCGATAACGTAGAAATCACTGTAAAGTTGATTGCTCCTGTTGCGCTGGAAAAAGGGATGCGTTTCGCTATCCGTGAAGGTGGCAGAACGATCGGTGCAGGAACTGTATCAGAAATCATCAAGTAAGGGCTAGGCAGTAATCCGAGCTCTGAGCTTTTGTAACGCTGGGCCTCAAGTCCAGGGTTGTAAAATGGGTGTGTAGCTCAGCTGGTAGAGCAGCGGTCTCCAAAGCCGCCGGTCGGGGGTTCGAATCCCCTCCGCACTCGTTGTTGGTTGAAAAGAAATACAAGGAATGGTATCATCATGGCATTTAATGTGAGTGTTAAAGAGAAAGCAATGAATGAACAAAAGATCAGAAAAAGCAGAACCGGCCCTTGGACGCAAAGCTTTTGATTTCGTAGGTGATATTAAATCCGAGTTTTCTAAGATCACTTGGACGAGCAAACAAGAACTAACTGTATACACAAAGATCGTCGTGGGAGCCACCTTTATATTTGGGATGCTCGTTTATGTCGACAGATCTCGTTATTCAAAGAAGTCTAATTACACTCGATGCAATATTTCGATTGATTAGTCATTAAACGTGAGACAAAAAAATGCATAATTGGTATGTCGTACAAGTCCTATCGACTCACGAGAAGAAAGTGAAGAAAGCCCTTGATGAACAAAGGGAAAAAAAAGGAATGACAGAACTCATTGCTGAAGTTCTCCTTCCTATTGAAAATGTCTCCGAAGTTAAAAAAGGACAACAAAAGATTGTCGAAAAAAGACTTTGGCCCGGATATCTTCTCGTTAAAATGCTGCTTACCGATGAATCGTGGGAATATGTGAAAAACACACAAGGAGTCATTGGATTCCTCGGCGGAGATAAACCCACACCGTTAACCGAAAGCGAGGTAAAAGAGATCCTCCACGACATCGAATCGAAGAAGAAACGTGTCGTCCAAAAACATAAATTTGAAGTTGGCGACAGCGTAAAAATTATCGATGGCGTGTTCGTAAACTTCGTAGGAACCGTTACAGATGTTCAACACGAAAAAGGTCGGTTGAGTGTCCTCGTTTCCATCTTTGGTAGAGACACACGGGTCGATGACCTGGAATTCTTCCAAGTTGAAGAAGCCACTGAAGAATCAGAAAAGTAATTGTCTGGATTAAGGAATAAATAAAATGGCCAAAAAGAAAGTAGAAAAAATTATTAAGTTGCAGATCCCAGCCGGGAAAGCAAACCCAGCACCTCCAATCGGTCCCGCTCTCGGTTCCGCCGGAGTGAACATCATGGCGTTCTGCAAAGAATTTAACGCAAAAACACAAGGCGAAGGGGGCAACATCCTCCCTACAGTGATCACTGTTTACTCAGATAAATCATTCACCTTTATTACTAAACAACCCCCTGTTGCTCGAGTTAATTAAGAAAGCCGTTGGAGTCGAAAAAGGCTCAGGCGTTCCTAACAGAGATAAAGTGGGTAAAATTACTCGTGCTCAAGCAGAAAAAATTGCAGAACAAAAAATGCAAGATATGAACTCAAGAAGCCGTGATGCCGCCGTCAAAATTGTTGCCGGTACAGCACGCTCCATGGGTATCGATTTTGTAGAAGCATAAAACAAAGGAAAATATGGGTCGTCCAAGTAAAAGAACTCGGGAGATAGAGAAAGTTGTGGGAGAGCCAAAAGCTTATTCCATCAACGATGCTATCGCTATGTTAAAGAAATGTCCTCCGGTCAAATTTGACCAGTCGATGGACATTTCTGTTCATGTTGGCGTCGACCCTCGTAGAAACGATCAGCAGGTAAGAGGTACTGTATCACTACCGAATGGTACAGGTAAAACAATCTCTGTCCTTGTTTTCGCTAAAGGCGACAAGGTCAAAGAAGCTCTTGCTGCAGGCGCAGATTACGCGGGAAGTGACGAACTATTCGAAAAAGTTCAGGGGGGATGGACAGGCTTTGATGCTGTCATTGCTACTCCTGACTTAATGCGCGACGTGGGTAAACTCGGTAAGGTCCTCGGACCTCGCGGCTTAATGCCGACACCGAAGGCTGGAACGGTCACCACTGACATCGCTAAAGCTATTAAGGAATTGAAGGGCGGTAAGATCGAATTTAAACTCGATCGTAGTAGCGTTATCAATAATGGAGTCGGTAAGATTTCATTTGAAGAAGCAAAAATTGCTGAAAACGTGAGAGCGTTTATCTCAGCTCTATTGCGCGCTAAGCCTGCCAGTGCAAAGGGGAACTATCTCAAAAATGTGACCTTGTCGTCTACGATGGGTCCTGGATTAAAGATTGACTCCCGTGAATTTGAAGTAACGTGAGGGATCGACAATGAGAGAAGCAAAGCAATTTCTATTAGATGAAGTGACCGACCAGATGGACCAATACAAGTCCTTTCTCATCATGCGGTATACAGGCCTAACGGCTAATGCTGCGAATGAGTTAAGACGCGAGGTTGCCAAAACTGGCGGAAACGTGGAGATCCTCCGTAAAAGACTATTGATTAAAGCTGCCAAAAAAGCGGGTGTTGAACTGACGCTTGAGCAGCTTGGGGGACATATTGGTCTCATCTTTGCGGGTCCGGATGCTATCCATACGACTAAAATGGCTATTCGCTTCGGAAAAGATGCGGGTAATGTGATAGAATTGATTGGTGGTAACATCGATGGACAGATGTACACAGGCGAGCAAGTTGAAATCTTGTCTACACTTCCAAGTAAAGATGAAATGCGTGCCCAACTGCTTAGCGTATTTGAGGCTCCAATGTCTCAAACACTAGCTGTGATGGATTCCATGCTAACAAGCGTACTCTTCTGCATGGATAACCATGCGAAGGCTGAAATCAAAGAGTAAAAAAATATAGATTAACATTAGAGAGGTAATATCGTGAGCAACAAAACAGAAGAACTCGTACAACAACTCAGTCAATTGACTGTATTGGAACTATCCGAGTTGAAGAAAAAACTAGAAGATCACTGGGGTGTAAAAGCTTCAGCTCCTGCAGCAGTAATGGCAGCAGCCCCAGCGGGCGCAGCTGCACCTGCAGTTGAAGAATCCACAGATTTCTTGGTCACATTGGATGAAGCTCCAGCTGACAAGAAAATCGCTATCATTAAAGTCGTCCGTGAAATTACAGGCCTCGGCTTGAAAGAAGCGAAAGATCTCGTAGAATCTACACCTAAACCATTAAAGCCATCTGCTCCTAAAGCAGAAGCTGAAGAAATCAAGAAAAAGGTTACTGAAGCAGGCGGAAAAGTCTCATTAAAAGGACTTTAATCTCAATATTGTTAGTGTGAACCAGGCACAAGACAGCCAGCGTGGCTCTCTTGTGCTTGGTATTATTCATTTGTTTTGTTTTTTTTAGCGAATATATACCAGGAGTCCAGGGTAATGTTGCAAAGGCCACCACAGCGTGTTAGTTTTGTTGAAAAGGAAGAAATCATCGATCTTCCGAATTTGATCGAAATTCAAATTAAATCCTACAATCAATTTTTGCAAGCGGACTAAGTTTCCCGAAGAAAGGGAAAATATGGGTCTGCAAGAGGTATTTAATGAGATTTTTCCTATAAAATCTTATGATGAAAAAACAATCCTTGAGTTCTATTCCTATAATCTTGGCGTTCCAAAGTACTCTCCCGAAGAGTGCATCCGCCGAGGAATCACCTACAATGTGACGTTGAAAGTGAAATTCCGATTGACTGACGAAACAGGGATTAAGGAAGAAGAAGTCTACATGGGAACAATTCCCGTGATGACCGACAAAGGAACGTTTATTATCAATGGAGCCGAACGTGTCGTTGTTTCTCAGCTGCATCGCTCTCCTGGTATCTGCTTTGAGCAAGAACGTCATCCTCGTGGAAATATCATTTATTCATTCCGCATCATCCCTTACCGCGGAAGCTGGTTAGAAGGTGCATTCGATACCAATGATCTTATCCATATCTACATCGACCGTAAAAAACGCCGACGGAAAATTTTAGCGACAACCTTTATTCGCGCACTTGGGCTATTCTACAAATGCCGATATCATCGAAGAATTTTTCAGCACACGAAAGATCAAAATTAAATCTGAAAAAGATTTTGCAAAACTCGTTGGAAAAATTTTTGCACAAGATGTTGTGGATGAAGAAAGCGGACTTGTCTTCGGTAAAGCGGCAGAAAAACTGACCACAGCCATGCTCAAGCGGATGGTGGATGCCGGCATTGACGTCGATCCGTATTGCAGAAGATGCCGATGAAACAAGCCCGATCATTAAGATGCTTGCAAAAGATCCTACAGATTCTTATGAATCTGCCTTAAAAGATTTCTACCGCAAAATTCGTCCAGGCGAGCCTGCGACGCTTTCCAATGCGCGTTCAGCAATCATGCGCCTCTTCTTCGATCCGAAACGCTATAACTTAGGTCGAGTAGGTCGCTATAAACTCAACTCTAAGCTTGGCGTCGAAATTAATGACGAAGATCTTCAAATTGTGACCTTGACGAAAGAAGATGTCATCGGCGCCATGAAGTATTTGATCCGCCTTAAAGATGGCGATGCAGACACCTATGATCGATGATATCGACCATCTCGGCAACCGCCGTGTCCGATCTGTCGGGGAATTGATCCAAAACCAATGCCGTATCGGCTTGGCACGTATGGAGAAAATCATCCGTGAAAGAATGAATCTTTTTGATTTCTCATCTGACACATTGACTCCAGGTAAAATTGTCTCCGCAAAAGGTCTTTCAGGTGTTCTTAAGGACTTCTTTGGCAGATCGCAGCTTCACAATTCATGGATCAAACCAACCCTGATTGCTGAATTGACCCACAAACGTCGTCTATCATCTCTTGGACCAGGAGGTCTTAAATAGAGACCGCGCCGGCTTTGAAGTGCGTGACGTTCACTCCAGCCACTATGGAAGAATTTGCCCGATTGAAACACCTGAAGGACCAAACATTGGTTTGATCACTTCCCTTTCTTCTTTTGCAAAAATCAACGAATTTGGATTTATCGAAACTCCTTATCGTATTGTGCGCGACGGGATTGTGACAGATGAGATCGAGTACATGACAGCTGACCAAGAAGAGCGATGTGTCATTGCTCAGGCTTCTGCTCCGCTTGATGAAGTACAACATGTTCAAAGAAGACGATTTGCTGGGCACGTTATCGCGGGGAACCGTTGGAAATTGAGACACCAAAAGTCACTCATATGGACGTTTCGCCAAAGCAGCTCGTCTCGATCGTTACCGGATTGATTCCGTTCCTTGAGCACGATGATGCCAACCGCGCTTTGATGGGTTCGAACATGCAACGCCAAGGTGTGCCTCTACTGAAGCCTGAAGCTCCGCTCGTGGGAACAGGTCTTGAAGCTCGCGCTGCACGTGACTCAGGTGCTGTAGTCATTGCTGAAGAAGATGGTGTTGTGGAGTATGTCGATGGATTTAAAATCGTCATTTCTCCAAAGAACAACCGCTATGGAGAAAAAGACCTATCATCTGAAGAAGTTCCTGCGTTCAAACGCAGGAACATGCATCAACCAACAGCCTCTTTGCCAAGTCGGCGATAAGATTAAAGCCGGAGATGTCATTGCTGATGGTCCTGCAACAGATAAAGGGGAAGTTGCTCTTGGTAAGAACGTTCTCGTGGCGTTTATGCCATGGTTTGGATATAACTTTGAAGATGCGATCATTATCTCTGAAAAACTGCTGCAGAGAAGATGCGTTACACCTCGATCTACATCGAAGAGTTTGAGCTGACTGCCCGTGATACAAAGCTTGGAAAAGAAGAGATCACTCGCGATATTCCCAACGTTTCTGAAGAAGCTCTTGATCAACTTAGGCGACGATGGTATCATCCGCATCGGTGCAGAAGTGAAGCCTGGCGATATTCTCGTCGGAAAGATCACTCCAAAATCTGAAACTGAGCTGGCTCCGGAAGAGCGCCTTCTCCGTGCGATTTTCGGTGAAAAAGCTGCAGACGTTAAAGATGCTTCCTTGACTGTTCCTCCAGGTACTGAAGGGGTCGTCATGGATGTTAAAGTATTCAGCCGACGAGACCGTCTTTCAAAGACTGATGATGAGCTCGTTGAAGAAGCGTCACGACTTAAAGATATTCAGCGAGAATACAAGAGCAAACAAGGCTGAACTGCGCACGGAGCGCCATGAGACGAATCGGCGCTCTTCTCCTGAATGAAAAGCTCCGGGAACAATTGTCCACCGTAAAACTGCAGAAGTCATTGATTGAAGAAGGGGAACTGATCACTCAAGAATTGATCGAGATGCTTGAAGAGGAGAATGTTGAAGATCTTCTGATGCCGGAAAATGAAGTCTACGACACCTTGAAGCAAGATCTTGCATGACTATGACATTGCGATGCAGACTGTTGAAACGCAATACAAGACTGAAGTTGAATATTATGCGTAAAGGGGACACAGACCTAGATCCAGGCGTCATCCGTCAGGTTAAAGTCTACGTCGCTTCTAAACGTAAGCTGCAAGTTGGTGATAAGATGGCGGGACGCCATGGTAACAAAGGGGTTGTCTCCAAGATCGTTCCTGAAGCTGATATGCCATATCCTTGACAATGGACAGTCGATTGAGATTATCCTCAATCCTCTTGGGCGTGCCTTCTCGTATGAACATGGGTCAGCTCTTCGAAACACACTTGGTTTTGCTGCTAAGCGTGCAGGTATCTATGTGCAAGAGTCCTGTTTTCGAAGGATTCCCTGAAGAGGGAATCTGGGAGATGATGAAGGAACAAGGACTATCCAGAAGATGGTAAATTCTATCTCTATGATGGATGTACAGGCGAGAGATTTGATAACCCAGTGGTCGTTGGCTATATCTATATGCTGAAGCTGAGCCACCTTGTTGCCGATAAGATCCACGCCCGTGCTGTTGGTCCTTACTCGCTTGTCACGCAGCAGCCATTGGGTGGTAAAGCGCAGATGGGTGGTCAGCGATTCGGGGAGATGGAAGTGTGGGCGCTGAAGCTTATGGCGCAGCGCACTTGCTCCAAGAATTGTTACTGTAAAATCGGATGACGTTGCAGGTCGAACACGTATCTACGAATCGATCGTCAAAGGTGAAAACTTGCTTCAAGCAGGAACACCGGAGTCGTTTAACGTATTGATTAAAGAGATGCAAGGGCTTGGCCTAGATATTCGACGCGGAAAAGTAGTTGACGAATAGAAGATATATTCCGCTAATGGCTAAAGTTTAGTACACAAAACGTCATATAATTATAGAGGAGACATTCATGTCAGACTTAAAGAGCATTCAAGAGAGCGCAGATTTGATAAGTTGACGATCAACATTGCCTCCGATGACGTCATCCGTAATAAATGGTCGCATGGAGAAATCAAAAAGCCTGAAACAATCAACTATCGTACATTTAAGCCAGAGAAAGGTGGTCTTTTCTGCGAAAAGATTTTCGGACCTACACGCGACTGGGAATGTGCTTGCGGAAAGTATAAGAAAATCAAGCATAAAGGGATTGTTTGCGACCGTTGCGGCGTAGAAGTGACCCTGTCCAAAGTACGTCGCGAAAGAATGGCTCACATCGATTTGGCTGTTCCTGTTGTCCATATTTGGTTCTTCAAAACAATGCCTTCCCGCATTGGTAACGTCTTAGGAATGTCCACTACAGATCTCGAACGCGTCATCTATTACGAAGAATATGTCGTCATCGATCCAGGCCAAACTGATCTTGAAAAAAAACAACTTCTTAATGATGTCGAATACCGCGAAGCTCAAGAGAAATGGGGACGGATGCATTCGTTGCAAAAATGGGTGGCGAGGCAATTCGCGACTTCTTGCAGTAGAAGATCTTCCTGCACTTCTTATCGATCTCAAAGAGAAACTGCGCCAAACAAAGTCGCATGCAAGCACGAATGAAGCTTGCAAAACGTCTTGAAAATTATCGAAAGCTTTGTCTCTTCAACCAACAAACCTGAATGGATGGTGATGTCATGCTGTTCCTGTCATCCCACCTGAATCTGCGTCCTTTAGTTCCTCTTGATGGCGGCCGATTTGCGACATCGGATTTGAACGATCTCTATCGCCGCGTGATCAACCGAAACAACCGTTTGAAAGCTATTTTGAAGCTAAAAACGCCTGAAGTGATTGTCCGTAACGAAAAGCGAATGCTTCAAGAAGCTGTCGATGCGCTTTTTGATAACGGTCGTCATGGCCATCCTGTCATGGGTGCGGGTAACCGTCCTCTAAAATCTCTTTCTGAAATGTTAAAGGGTAAAACACGGTCGTTTCCGTCAAAACCTTCTTGGTAAACGTGTGGACTACTCGGGTCGTTCCGTAATTATTGTGGGTCCTGAACTGAAATTCAATCAGTGCGGTCTGCCAAAATTGATGGCTCTTGAGCTTTTTGAGCCATTCATTGTCAAACGCTTGAAAGATTTGGGTTATGTTTACACCATCCGTTCTGCTAAGAAAATGATTCAGCGTCATGCTGCAGAAGTTTGGGATGTTCTCGAAGAAATCATTAAAGGCCATCCTGTTCTCCTAAACCGAGCGCCTACCTTCACCGTTTGGGTATCCAAGCATTTGAGCCTGTACTTGATCGAAGGTAAAGCGATTCGTGATTCATCCTCTCGTCTGCGCTGCTTTCAACGCCGACTTTGACGGTGACCAAATGGCCGTTTACGTTCCTCTTTCTGTCGAAGCTCAGCTTGAAGCTAAAATTTTGATGATGGCACCGGACAACATTTCTTGCCTTCTTCTGGAAAACCTGTTGCTGTTCCTTCACAGGATATGACGCTCGGTCTTTATTACTTGATGTCCGATCCGATCTATTTCCCTGAAGAGCATGGCGAGAAAACACAGTATTTTCGCTAATATCGAAGAAGTGCTGCTTGCGCTAAACGCGAGTGGCATGCTACAGCTGGTACTGACAGACAAGCAGAAAGACAGAGCATGACTATTATACTCGCGGTATTGCGTATCCACGAACTGATCAAGTTGCGCACCGAAAACGGAATCATCGAAACAACTCCTGGTCGTGTGATATTCAACACGATCGTTCCTAAAGAGCTCGGTTTCCAAAACTACAGCTTGCCCAAGAAGAAAATGAGTGAACTTGATCATGAGATGCTACAAGAAAGTTGGTCTAGAGCGCACAGTGCGATTCCTAGATGACTTAAAAAATCTTGGATTTGCTGAAGCGACAAAAGCTGCGTTGTCTATGGGTGTCAAGGACGTTTAGTACCTGCTAACAAAGCAGAAAATCTTGAAGAAGCTCACTGCGTGTAGAGCAAGTTAAAAAACAATACGAAGATGGTATTATCACAGACGGTGAACGCCAATCGAAGATTCATAAGTATTTGGACAGAAGTTGCGAGAAGTCCTTTCTGAAGAGCTCTTCAAAATGATTGGTCAGCAAGTTGATGGCCGCATGAATCCTCTTGTACATTGATGATGGACTCCGGTGCTCGTGGTAACAAATCTCAGATTAAACAGCTTGGTGCTTTGCGCGGATTGATGGCAAAACCATCAGGTGAGATTATTGAATCTCCGATTACTTCGAACTTCCGTGAAGGATTGACAGTTCTTGAATACTCCATTTCCTCTCACGGTGCCCGTAAAGGTCTTGCCGATACCGCTCTTAAAACTGCTGACTCTGGTTACTTGACACGCCGTCTTGTTGACGTCGCTCAAGACGTGATCATCACGGAAGAGGATTGCGGCACATCTAAATGGTATTGAAGTTTCAGCGATTAAGCAAGGTCAAGAAGAGCTCTTGCCTCTGAGAGATCGTATTTTCGGTACGAACAGTTTGTGATCGATATTTATCTTCCGGGCGATAGCACGCAAACTTCTTGCTAAAGTCGGCGATACGTTGAATGCAATTCAAGCTGAAGCGATCGATGACTCCGGTATTGAAACGTTGTCAGAATCCGCTCTGTGTTGACTTGCGAAACACGTCGTGGCGTTTGCGCGAAATGCTATGGTGTCAACTTAGCGAACGGACGACAAGTCAGCATGGGTGAAGCTGTAGGTATTATTGCTGCCCAGTCGATCGGTGAACCTGGAACGCAGTTGACGATGAGAACGTTCCACTTGGGTGGTATTGCGTCCGCTAGCATTGACTCCAGAAATCGTTGCCGAACACGATGGGATTGTCATCTATTCCGGATCTGCGGACTGTGCAAGAACGAAGAAGGCAAGTGGATCGTCCTCAATAAAAACGGCACTCTGAACATTGTTCGCGATGAAGGCCGTACACTTGAAGAATACAAAAAACTTCTTTCAGCACGAAGTCGATTGAACCGCTTCAAACATTCAACATCGAACTTAGGCACATAAAATCTTCCTCGAAGATGGAACAAAAGTGAAGCCTGGACAGAAAATCGCCGAGTGGGAACAGCACAACATTCCGATTATCTGCGATCGCCCAGGTTATGTAAAATACGAAGACTTGGTGGAAGGGATCTCAACAGAACGAGAAATGAATAAGCAGACAGGTCAGTCCGAGCTTGATTGTGAAGCAGCATCGTGGTGAGTTGCATCCTCAGATCGTGATTTACGCGGATAAGAAATTGCAAAGAGCTGATCGGTACTTACCCGATTCCTTCCGGAGCGATCATTTCTGTGCAAGAAGGGACAGTATGCGACAGCGGGTATGTTGCTAGCACGACTTCCGCGCGGCGCGATTAAGACGAAGGATATTACCGGCGGTCTTCCGCGTGTTGCCGAGCTTGTTGAAGCGCGTAAGCCTAAAGATTCTGCTGAAATTGCTAAAATCGACGGGGTTGTCGACTTCCGTGGCGTTCAGAAGAATAAGCGTATTGTTGTTGTGCGTGATGAAGTTTCAGGAATGGAAGAAGAGCATCTTAATTCCTCATACAAAACACTTGATCGTTCAGCGTGGCGACCATGTGATCAAAGGGCAGCAGTTGACGGATGGTGTTGTCATCCCGCACGAAATTCTCGAGATTTGCGGTGTCCGCGAACTTCAGAAGTACTTCGTGAACCAGGTTCAAGAAGTTTATCGCCTGCAGGGTGTGGACATTAACGACAAGCACATCGAGATCATCGTGCGTCAGATGTTGAAGAAAGTGCGCGTCGTCGACCCAGGCGATACAAGCTTGCTTTACGGCGAAGAAGTTGATAAGAGGGAATTTGAACATGAGAATCACAAAGTCATTCCGAAGGTGGAAAAGCAGCTACGGCAGCTCCGTTGCTCCTTGGGATCACGAAGGCATCGTTGGGTACAGAGTCGTTTATTTCGGCAGCATCCTTCCAGGACACAACACGTGTTCTTACGGAAGCGGCTTGCGCGGGTAAGACTGACTACCTCATGGGCTTTAAAGAGAACGTGATCATGGGACATATGATTCCAGGTGGTACGGGCTTTGAACAGTACGAGCGTGTTAAGACACTTGTCGATAAGGATTACGAAGAGAAAATCATCTTCGACTTCGACAGCAATGTGGATGTGGCCTAATCAAGGCGATGGACAGCATGGACGACATGGACTGAATGGACTATGGACATTTGGTCAGTGTTCATGTTGACCTTACAGTCCTTGTCGTTCATTTAAACGCAAACCATTATCATTTAATGGTTTGCTTTTTGTTTTCTATTTTTTTCAAATATTTATAAGTAATCGTATTTTCCTATTTCGCTTTTTGTTACTATGAGGTTATTAAAGTAGTCAAAAGGTGGGCTTATGGAAAATATTTGGTTAGAGCAATATCCAGAAGAAGTACCTCAGTCCATCGACCCTGATATTTACCTTTCCATCATCGATATGGTAGACCAAGCCTGCCAAAAATATAACCATAAAGAAGCTATCACTAGTTATGGTTCATCATTAAGCTATTGTGAAATGATGAATCTGTCAGAAAAATTTGCAACTTATTTGCAAAAGGAACTCAAATTAAAAAAGGGTGATCGGATTGGGATCATGTTACCCAATCTTCTTCAATATATTATAACCATGATAGGAGCCCTTAGAGCTGGTTTAATTGTGGTCAATATTAATCCGATGTACACTAAACGCGAGCTGACTCATCAACTCGTAGACGCTGATGTAAATACAATTGTTATCTTAAAGAATTTTTGCAATACATTAGAAGCTTCCCTGCCCGAAGTTAATATAAAAAATATCATCGTCACCGGGGTCGGCGACTTATTCAGCTTTCCAAAAAGGGCGATAGTCAATTTTACTGTGAGTTATATAAAACGACTTATCCCTCGATACCATCTTCCTCATGCAGTTTCATTAAACAGAGCCATAGAAATTGGGGGATGGTTAAAGTTTGAACCGGTACCTTTAAACGGTGATGATATCGCTTTCCTCCAGTATACGGGAGGAACTACAGGCGTTTCGAAAGGGGCAATTTTAACACACAGAAATATATGTGCCAATTCAATACAGAGTTACACATGGATGAGCCCACTTTACAAGGAAGGACAAGAAAATGTTCTCTTACCTCTTCCCCTCTATCATATTTATTCTTTACAAACCTTTTTTATTTTTATGAATTTCGGAGCTAACACAACGCTCATCTCTGACCCGAGAAAAATTCCCGAGCTTGTAAAAGTGATAAGGAAAACAAAATTCACAGTGATTGTCGGACTAAATACTCTCTTTAGAGGGTTGCTCCTGAATAAAGAATTCAGAAATTTAGATTTTTCAGATTTAATATGCACAACTGCCGGAGCGATGTTGACAACTCGTGAAGTTGCTAACGATTGGGAAAAAGTTACCGGAAATGCAATCTCGCAAGGTTATGGTCTTACTGAAGCGAGTCCCATTGTTACCTTTCCATCTTTTAAAGATCATTTTTTTGATGCTACAGTGGGTTACCCCATTCCAAGCACAGAAGTGAAAATTGTCGATGAGAATGGGAGCCCTGTCTCTTTTGGGGCCATTGGCGAGCTCCTTGTAAAAGGGCCTCAAGTCATGAGGGGATATTGGAATATGCCTGAAGAAACGGCAAAGGTTTTGAGTAGTGATGGATGGTTGAAAACAGGGGATTTAGCGACCATGGATGAACAAGGAAAAATATCCATTGTTGATCGTGTTAAGGACATGATTTCGGTGTCAGGGCTTAAGGTCTATCCAAATGAAGTCGAAGAAGTTTTAATGTCTCATCCGGGAATACTCGAAGCGGCTGTCGTGGGTGAACAAGACCAAGCTCATGGAGAAATTGTTAAAGCTTTTGTTGTTCTAAAAAATAAAAAATTAACAAAAGAAGAGATCATTAAATATTGTCATGAAAATTTGACACACTACAAAGTTCCGAAAATCATCGTTTTCGTGGCGGAACTTCCCAAATCTCCTGTAGGAAAAACCCTCAGAAGGCTGCTAAGAGCCCATCCCACTCCGCCCGACAAAGCCCGCAAAAAAGTCTGAATCAAAAAAGAAATTGTTCCAAATTTATCACAATATTCTATATTCAACCAACTTAAACTCAAAAAAAGGAGATGGCTCCGGCATTGAAAGAAGTGCTTGATGCCCTTTAAGGGTTGTCTACAAATCTTTTCCTTGACGTTGCAAGTGTTGCAGTAGAATCAGTCGCTCTTCGCGATGCGCTCCGAGCTCTATGGTAACACTTGATCTACCCCGGGTTCCGATGCGTCACCCGGGGCTCTAATGGATACGTCCTTCGCGATGCGCTCCCGGACTCATGAAATCTTCCCATCGTTCCGATGCGTCACGGTGGGCTCTAATGGGTACGTCCTTCGCGATGCGCTCCCGGACTCATGAAATCTTCCCACCGTTCCGATGCGTCACAATGGGCTCTAATGGATACGTCCTTCGCGACTGCGCTCCGGACTCATGAAATCTTCCCACCGTTCCGATGCGTCACGGTGGGCTCTAATGGATACGTCCTTCGCGATGCGCTCCGGACTCATGAAATCTTCCCACCGTTCCGATGCGTCACGGTGGGCTCTAATGGGTATGTCCTTCGCGATGCGCTCCCGGACTCATGAAATCTTCCCACCGTTCCGATGCGTCACGGTGGGCTCTAATGGGTACGTCCTTCGCGATGCGCTCCCGGACTCATGAAATCTTCCCACCGTTCCGATGCGTCACAGTGGGCTCTAATGGGTACGTCCTTCGCGATGCGCTCCCGGACTCATGAAATCTTCCCACCGTTCCGATGCGTCACAGTGGGCTCTAATGGGTACGTCCTTCGCGATGCGCTCCCGGACTTATGAAATCTTCCCACCGTTCCGATGCGTCACAGTGGGCTCTAATGGGTACGTCCTTCGCGATGCGCTCCCGGACTCATGAAATCTTCCCACCGTTCCGATGCGTCACGGTGGGCTCTAATGGATACGTCCTTCGCGATGCGCTCCCGGACTCATGAAATCTTCCCACCGTTCCGATGCGTCACGGTGGGCTCTAATGGATACGTCCTTCGCGATGCGCTCCGGACTCATGAAATCTTCCCACCGTTCCGATGCGTCACGGTGGGCTCTAATGGGTACGTCCTTCGCGATGCGCTCCCGGACTCATGAAATCTTCCCACCGTTCCGATGCGTCACGGTGGGCTCTAATGGGTACGTCCTTCGCGATGCGCTCCCGGACTCATGAAATCTTCCCACCGTTCCGATGCGTCACGGTGGGCTCTAATGGGTACGTCCTTCGCGATGCGCTCCCGGACTCATGAAATCACTTTATTATTCCTGAGTCCGGAGCGCATCGCGAAGGACGTACCCATTAGAGCCCCGGGTGACGCATCGGAACCCGGGGTAGATCAAGTGTTACCATAGAGCTCGGAGCGCATCGCGAAGAGCGACTGATTCAGCTGCGGCACTTCCCCTCACGATGCTAATCCAACTGTATTAATTTGCCTTCGATTTCTTTGAGCTTATTTTCTGTTTGCAACAACGCTTCGCGCTGCTTTTCAATAAGCGCGGGCGGCGCTCTTTCCACAAATTCCTTATTTTCAAGCTGCAGGCGCATCTTTTCTAGCGAAACCACCGTCTTCTCTTTTTCTTTTTCTAGACGTAACTTTTCCGCTTGCTTGAGCTCCTCCGGCATCGAGATGACCACTTTAAGTGTGTCAACCAAACCCGTAGAGGCAAATCCGATATGCTCCGGCAGCGCATGATGAAACGTTACAGAATTTGTTTTCACTAACGCTGTAACAATATTCATATTCGCTTTGACTTTAGCAAAAATAGGGTCTTTTTCAGATCCTACAATATGCACATCCACGCCTGTTCCTGGAGGTATTTTCATTTCCCCGCGAATATTCCGGATGACATAAACAACCTCTCCTAGTGTTCTAAAACTGTCGTTGATTTCTTGTTTCATATCGCTTTGTCTGATGACTTTCGGATAAGGAGCAATCATGCAAGAATGACATTGCAGGGCTGTAATGGTTTCCTGAGTGTAAGGATCTATTTTTCCTGCAGCTTTAACCCCATCAAAACGTTCTTTCAAGATTTGGAAAAGCTCTTCCGTAATAAACGGCGCCATCGGATGGATCAGGCGAATGGCATTGCACAAAATAATCACGAGAAGTTTTTGTTTGTTTTTGCGTTCCTGCGGAGTTCCTACTTTTCCAAATAAGGATGGCTTTGCTATCTCAAGATAATACGAGCAAAATTCATCCCAGAAGAAGTCGTAGGCCTCTTGAGCCGCTTGGTCGAATTGGTAGGTTTCGAGATTATGATTTACATCTTGCGATATCCTGTTTAAAACGGACAAAATCCACTTGTCTTCCAAGCTAAAGAGAGATTCATCCATGCCTTGGGAAAGTTCTTCTGCGCTAAGAGGGGAGTCGCCCTCCAAATTCATGAAGACAAAGCGGGCTCCGTTCCACATTTTATTTGTGAAGTTCTTGAACTCTTCAAAGCGTCGGCGATCCAGATCGATTTGCCAAGCTTGACTTGCACTGGCGCAAAGAGCCATCCGCAGGGCATCCGTTCCATATTGATCAATGATCTCCATTGGATCGATAACGTTGCCTTTGGACTTAGACATTTTTTCCCATTTAAATTGGACGTCTTTTGGTGTGGGTTTTCCAAGATCATATTCCAAGCGCTCGTCATTGTTGACATACTCGATGCCGCCTTCTTTCTTTTCCCGCCAGTAGGATTTTCCGAAGATCAAACTGTGCAAATAAACTTCCGGGAATGGGGGATTATCAAAGACATAAACGCCCATGAGGATCATCCGAGCCACCCAAAAGAATAGTATGTCGTGTCCGGTTACCATGGTGGAGTTAGGATAATACTTTTTTAGTTCCACAGTGTTGTCAGGCCATCCAAGGGTCGCAAATGGCCATAGTTGCGAGGAAAACCACGTGTCGAGAACATCCGGGTCTTGGATCCAATCCTCGGGATTATCTTGCGCTTCTTTAGGAATACCTTCTCCGATGTGGCAAATCATTTGATCGGGATTTTTTTTGTTGTACCAGATAGGAATCCGATGTCCCCACCAGAGTTGCCGGCTGATGCACCAGTCGCGAAGATTATCTATCCAATGAAAGTAGGTGTTTTGCCAGCTTGGAGGGATGATGTTAACTTGACCTTCTTGGACAACTTCTCGAAGCTTTTGTTTGAATCCTGTCATCCGGACAAACCACTGTTTTGAAAGATAGGGTTCGATAACGGCCTTGGAGCGATAGGAGACGCCCACTCGGTTTGTGTAGGGTTCGATTTTATCTACGAGTTCGAGCTCTTTCATCTCTTTGACAACGGCTTTTCGGGCTTCGGCCATTGAAAGACCGGCGAACTTACCGCCATTTTTATTGATGGTCCCGTTGGGTTCCATGATGTTGATGAATGGTAGGCTGTGTCTTAAACCGATTTCGTAGTCGTTAGGGTCGTGTGCGGGGGTGATTTTGACGATTCCTGTACCAAATTCAGGATCTACATGCTCATCGGCGATAATGGGGATTTCTCGATCCATCAAGGGTAAATTGACAGTTTTTCCAATAAAATTAGCCCATTTGGGGTCTTTGGGGGATACGGCGATGGCTACGTCGCCAAGCATTGTTTCGGGACGCGTTGTAGCGATATGCATATGGCCAGTGCCATCTATTAATGGGTATTTAAAGAAATAAAGGAACCCTTGCCGCTCTTCGTATTCCACTTCATCGTCGGCGAGGGCTGTTTGGGTGACGGGATCCCAGTTAACGAGGTAATCGCCGCGGTAAATCAAATTATCGTCGAATAATTTTTTGAAAAGGGTGCGTACGGCGCGGTTATTTCCTTCATCCATGGTGAAACGAAGGCGACTCCAATCGCAGGAACACCCGAGTTTTTTAAATTGATTTAGGATGAGCGATTCGCTATTTTCTTTCCATTCCCAGACGTGTTTTAGGAACTCTTCGCGGGTGAAATCGCCGCGGCGTTTGCCCAGGGTTTTGATGAGGTGACGTTCGACGACCGTTTGTGTGGCAATGCCCGCGTGGTCGGTTCCGGGAACCCATAGAACGTCGAATCCGAGCATTCTTTTCCAGCGGATGAGGATATCTTCTAAGGTACCGCCCAGGGCGTGGCCCATATGGAGGACGCCGGTGACATTGGGAGGGGGGATGACGATGCAGTAGGGAGGTTTATTGGAATGGGGGTCAGGTTTAAAGTAATTATTTTTCTCCCAAAAAGCGTACCAGTTGGAATCGACAGTTTTAGGGTCGTATGTTTTGGCAATTTCTTTCATCGTGTTCTCCTATGCAAAAGAGCATAGCATAATCTATGTATGAAAAAAAAGAGGAAACATAACTCTTTAATATGGTAAGTTCACGGAAAATGAACCTAAGGGATAAAGATGGCTATTGAAATTTCGACGGAAATGATGAAGATCGGGGATATGGATTTCGAAGTGGATGTATGCGGAGATCAGTCGAGCGAAAAACTCGCCCTATTTTTGCATGGATTTCCGGAGACCTCCTATGCCTGGCGTTATCAAATGCCATTATTTGCAGCGTTAGGCTATAAATGCTGGGCGCTCAATCAACGTGGGTATGGGAAAACAAGTTCGCCACAGGAAGTTGCATCCTATAATATGGAATACCTTATTGACGACGTGGCTAAAATAATCGATGCGTCAAAATGCAAGTCGGTCACGCTTATTGCGCATGATTTTGGCGCCGTTGTTGCCTGGAGGTTTGCTTTAACGCAAAAGAGGCCTCTTGAAAGATTGATTATCATGAATGTTCCCCATCCGAAAATATTCGCTAACGAAATAAAAAATTGGCGGCAGCTGAAAAAATCCTGGTATGTTTTTGTATTTCAACTTCCTATATTTCCTGAGTATTACTTAACGAATAATCATGCCGACCGAATTTGTCGTCTATTTTATAAAGCTTTTGTTGATAGATCGAAAGTTTCAAAAGAAGCTATTAAAATATATAGACAAAATGCGTTAAGGCCAGGAGGGATGACTGCTATGTTAAATTGGTATCGTTCTGCCTTAAGAATGCCTTACAACAAGGGAATTAACAATATCATAGATGTTCCAACTTTGATGATTTGGGGAGAAAAAGATATTGCCTTAGGGATTCATACTACAATTGGAACGGAAAAACTGGTGAAGGATTTTACGATCCGCTACCTTCCAGATACCGGACACTTTGTCCAGGAAGAGGCTCCTGAAAAGACGAATGAAATTATAACAGCATGGTTGCAAGGGAAGCCTGTGCCAGGGTCAAATATATTCCCTGGGGAACTTTAATATTGCGTTGAAAGATTTCCTGTTTTTTGAAAGTCTTGTAGCTCTGTATCGCTGATAGCCTGATTCTCGAATATTTTTTTGTAAAGATCTGGTAGCTCTTTCCATTCGCCATGCGCGGTCACCCCAACCAGGCGGCCGTTTGCAATGTGCAATTCCCTGAAGATGTCTTTGTTTTCATACGTATAGATCGTTGGATTTGGGATATTGGCTTGTCGGATGAATAAAATATTCTTTCCTACGACCCTGCTTGAAATGATTTCACGGCCCTCTTGTAATTGATATTTTGTTATCACTGCAGGCAAGTGTAAAAAACGGCCAATAAATTGAGTCACCTCGCCTTCATAGGGGGACGTATATACTTTCTGAAGGGTGTCTACAATTGATTTTACTTTGGGTTGACGTTGATATAATCCTCGAAATTTACCGGGAGGAATAAAAAGCGTCTTGACTGAATCCTGCGCTTTGAGTGTGGCTTGTCGAGGTCGGCCCAAAATTAAACCTGATTCTCCAAAAAGACTATTTGGCTTTATTGTGCTTATGAGTTCCTCGATGCCAATTTCATTCCTTTTGTAGACGTTTACTAATCCGGAAAGGAGAAAAAAGACACCATCCGGAGGGTCATTTTCTTTGATAATGATTTCTCCGGGGGAGAAATCTCTCACTTCGTAAGATGTTTCATTTTCGAGGAGATATTTGGAAATATCGTATTCGGATTCGATGGCCTGAATTTTATTGATAAGTTGTTGATAGCCGATTTTTTTTAATTCATTTTTGAGGGATCGATCGAAATCTATAATTTTTTTGAATGAGGAGTGAAATATTTTAAGAAGGGTAGTATCGGTGAGTGTGCGTACATTTGCGCTTCGAAATCCGGGGGGAGTCTCTAGAAGGGCTTGTTCTCCGAAGTAGGCTCCTTTTTCAAGTTTGGCAAGAATGATTTCTTCATTTTCGTTTCCGAGAGTGAATATTTCAACGGCGCCGTCTTTGATGATATAGAAAGCGTCTGCTTGTTCTTTTTCTTTGACAAAGGTAATCCCTTTTGGAATAGAGAGTTCTTGAATCTGGGAAGACAGATCGGATAACATGGCTTCATCAAATTTCGTAAAAAGAAAAGTAATCTTTAATAGGTCTATATTATCCATAAGTTGATACTAATAAATAACTATTTATTTTACAAGAAGTGAAAACCTTAGTTTTCAATGAATAAGGAATAGCTAGTGCTGCGTCCCTCCGCAAAGACAACACTATTCTCCGCAAAAATGCGGAGAATAGTCGAATTATTCTCCGCATAGGATGCGGAAAGGCATTATTTATTCATTTTCTTGGATTTCGTTGAACAAAAGGCGCAACCGATCGCATTCGGTAAAATCTTTGCATCCACTGGCAACATCGGCAACGCCGTGTTGCAAGAGCTGATCCACCAGACGGCGACTGCCCTCGCGGATGAGACGAATGAGTGTTTTTTTCTTGGCATCTTTACTGTGGGCAACCATGTGGTAGCGAACCAAGAAGGCCACTTCCGATTTTAGCTCCGCATCTGCATTTAAAGAATCTAAAATTTCGATGGCGATTTTTTCGGAAACACCTTCGTGTCCATAGGCAGTAATGGCGCCATTTTCTCGAATCACCGTTGTTGCTGCTTTGCCGGTATCATGGAATAATGCGGCCAAGGCCATGGCGAATGTTGCATTTTTCGGCAAGTTGTCGAGGACCAGCAGTGTGTGGACCCAAACATCCCCCTCAGGATGCCAGCGTGGATTTTGAGGGACTTTGTCCAACCCACGAAGCTGGGGCAGTATCTCGAAGAGTTCTTCGCTGGCAGCGGAAGATTTAACAAATGCAGCAAACGTCCCTTGCTCATGGGCTTTTTGTAATTTTATTAAAAATTCTTTATTCATAGGAAAGCACTTTATCAGAATTTATCCTTTTTGCAAAGGTTATGTTGATGTAAAGTGTTAATTTCAAAAGATTTATATCTATTTTTTCTTTTGATGTTGTAAAAAAATTATTTTAAATGTAGATGTAGGATTGTGACTTGTTCACTGGAGGTGGTATCGTGTTTAAGAATTTAATCCTTGCCTATGGCCTAGTTCTCATGACCCCGACTTTGTATGCGAATGATAGTGATTGCGAGCAAAACAGTTGCGAGGGTCAGGAATACGTCTATTATTGCCCTTATTGCTCACGCGAACATTACATTGATACTGGCGAGGAAATCGTCATTGATAAATTACCGAGCTGGCCAAGCAAGCATGAAGATCCCTTCATGGATGCCCTCAGCAATTAAATTTGTTCGCTCCCCTTGTTATGCAAGCGTATGTAGCTTACTGTGTCCCCACAGTAAGCCTGGCACAAGAGGTCGCAAACACTTGCCCCAGGCTTACTGCGGGGACGCAGTAAGCTACATACGCTTGCATATAAGGGGAGCGAACAAATTTTGAATTCACTTCAGTATATGTATTTCATAATGTCTTACCGTATATAATACGGTATTTTTCTTTTATTTCTTTCTGTATAATTTCTGTTTGATTCACCCAAATTTTAAATAGGAGTAATTAAATGTTCGGTGTAGGTTTACCATCCTCTAGAAGTTATGATCGGGTTGAAGAAAGAAGAGAAGAAGCAAGGCAAGAACGAAGAAAAAATGTAATGATTGGAGTGGGTGCCTGTGCCCTTGTTGGATTATGGGTTTTCCGACACCGCGGTGCAATTAATACCGTCCTTGATACTGTTCCACACACACCTAAACCTACACAAACGCTTCCAATATACCTTAAATCCATAGGCACAACCAGTATTCGTATTAGCCAGATTGTCTATCCTGTAGTATCAAAAGCCACGACTTCGCTAATTACAGTCACTCCTGAGGACACTGAAAATTTTGTGATTAATAACGACCTTTTGAATTTCTCATTACATACCACGATTAAAGATAGCGTGCAAGCTCCGGATTTTTCTTTAAAGACTATGGATGAGATAAACAAGTCTTTAGGGAAGTATCATCTTAGAGCAACAGATATAAAACCGATGGATGATAGGACTAAGGTTGATAGGAGAGAAAACCTTTCCGATAGTTATTTTTATGTCCGCCATGGTGTCACCGACTGGAATAAAAAAGTATTCGAAAAAAATGGTCCAATGGATCTTCCATTAAGTGAACAAGGTGTCAAGGACGTGAAGCAAGCAGTTCTAGATTTAGGAAATCGCAAAGCGACAGTCATCGCAACAGCGCCTTCCCTTAGGACTATTCAAACAGCAGAATTCTTTTCGAGACATTTTGGTTTGCCTTATTTTGTATGTGATGCATTAAAACCAAGAGATGTAGGTTCTTGGGAGGCGATAAAGGATAAGCTTCCAGAAATACTTGCCTCAGAAGATGAAAACAGTCCTGATTTTTATGAGAAAATTAAAGGGAAATTAGAGTTAATTTATCCCGCTGAGGCAGAATCTCTGGAGGCATTTAAACTTCGAACATCATCAGCGATTTTGAGCATTCTGAGAATGCAAAAACAAATCCCTATCATTGTAGGGCATGGAAGCGTTTTGAGAACGTTTGTAGAAAGTTATAAAGTCGAATATAACCGTTTGGGGTTAGAGAGAAAATACGGAACTGTTTTTGAGTTAGAAAGAATAGTTCGCAAGCAGGTCGATAGTGCAGATTTGGAACCAAACACGAACTACACGGGTGATATAGGAGATTCCGGATTAGGGTCTTGATATTCAATAGACGTTAGGCAACCAATTTTCAACGCAGAGACAGGGAGGTTCGCAGAGACGCAGAGAAAGAAAAAGATTGTTCCTTATTCATTCTCAGCGCCTCTGCGAACCTCCCTGTCTCTGCGTTGAAAATTGGTTGCCTAACGTCTATTATAAAAGAGTTTTTTAGAAGTTTTTAAAAGCAAGGAAGCCTTTATAAATGAGTATTGAACTAGATCGCAGCCTATGGATAGATGGGCTGTTTCAAAAATACGAAACTTTGATCAAAGAAAATGATCTAAGTAACACTGACCTTAATAGCTATATGGTTTGGAACGTTTCAAAATTGAAACCTAACGATTGCCAAGCATTTTTTGCTAGAGCGATAAAGCACCCTCAAAGCGAAAAAGTCATTGCTATTTTCTGTAATTCTTTACGAGAAAGTTCTCATATAGACGGAATGAATGAATATATTTCCAGTCATCGGGACGATCGGAAATTTACAATGACTCTTCTAAAAAATTTAGCTTGCTGGGAACAGTTTGTTGTTGATCAGATGGCAATTTACGAAATTACAGATGAAAAAGATCGAATAGCAATCGCTGAATCTTCACTTTCTAATGAAAAATTGATTGGATTGAATGCTTTTGAAAATTTTCAAATCAATAATCAGCTGGAATTAGTCCGTCTTGCGAAAAAAGCAATCGAAATGAATCCAATACAGACCCTCCATAAATTCTCAGTATTTGGAATTCATGACAAAAAATGTGTAGCAGAATTAGGGCAATATGCAGCGTTATGCGATGATCGATTAAACAAAAAATCAACTCATTCCTGGGTCCAGCATTTTGAAACCAAGCCCGAAAGTGAACTGATTGAAATATTAAAGGAAGGTGCAAAATCGGATGGTTATCGAGTGGCCTTATGGATACCGTTTGCGCCGATTAAAGATCAAAAAGCTCTAGCCGAAATCGCGGAGATAGCGATAAGACAGAATCTGAGTGCTGCTGATATTATCTATCACTTCGGAATAGAAGATTATGTTGTCATGGCTGAACTTTATAAATTGACCATTCGATTAAATAAATACTATTTAATGGGCATCAAAGACTTTAGAATCAAAGATCAAGCAATTAGAATAGAACTTGCCAAATTCGCAGCAACTTTATGTCCAAGTTCCGTAGCAAATCACATTGGTAAATTTGAAATAAATGATGAAGAAGCACGTATCGATATCGCTAGAGTGATAATCCATCAAGCTCCTTATGCAATTTGCTCCTTTTTCCACAAATTTAAAATTGAAAGCCAAGCAGTTAGAATTGAAATGGCACTCAGTATAGCTAAAGTCAGTCCTGCTATTTCCTATAGTATACATGAATTTGATGTTCCTCTCGAAACCCGTATTAAAGTGGCAGAGCTTGTCATAGAAAACAGTCCCGTAACTTTTTCTCAATCCATTAAAATTTATGGTTTTGCTGATGAATCAATACGAATCAGATTGGCTAAACTTGTAGCAACGCATCCACGGAGCAATCTTGCAGTAAATTTCTCATTTTTCCAAATCAGTGAGGAAAAAGATCGATTCGAAGTGGCCAAAATTGCCGTGAAGTATAATAGTGATGACGTAAAACGTTATTTCAAAGAATTTGGAATAACAAATCAATCGCACTGCATTGAAATAGCAAAAATCGGCATAGAAGAAGATCCGAATTTTAGTGCTAGTTTTTTTGGTGACTTTGGTATCGAAGATGAAAATGAACGTATTGGACTCGCGAAACTATTAGCTGTCCGAAATGGGGGTGATGTTTCTCATAAAATCCGATATTTCTCCATCACCAATCAAATAGCACTTAAAGAAATAGCCCTTCTAGCTGCAAGGCAAAATGGTAGAAAAACATCTGAATACATAGATGATTATAAGATCAAAGATGAAAATGCAAGAATCGAAGTGGCCTTTGCCGCCGGGGATCATATTGAATCTGAGATCGGAGGATATAAAATAACGAGTGAATTGGTAAAATACAAAATAGCCAAAAACGCTATCGAAAAAGGGGATCCTTCAAAGATAATACATAATTTTATTTTTTGGGGGATAAATGATGAACGATTACGAATTAAAATAGGCAAAATCGCTGCAAGAAGAAATGGGCCCGATGTTATCGAAGGGCTTGCTTCAACATTGAAAATAACCGACAAAAAAATCGTTTTTAAAATCCTTTTAATGGCCATTCAGAATTCTGAAGAGACTTTTAATAAATTGGAGACATTTTCGGCAGGACTAAATCATGAATTAATCCCTATTTTCAACAAGCTTGCAGATGATAATCCCTCTCTAGACCCCATTTTAGATCAACTTCAGAAAATCGCTGTAAAATATTTAAGAGAGATCCCATGGATTGAAACAATCAAAAAAAACCAGAATTTGCAGGCAAAAAAGTCTCTAGTTTGCTGGCTCGCCTATACTGTGGCTCTATGTGTCGAGATGGATATAGGATGTGACGCATCAAATTGGATAGAAAAAACAAAATGCATGGAGGCTATCCTAGATTATCGAGAGCCGCAAATCAGGTATCATTTATCCCATTGCCTCATAAAAATTGCCACATCCCCAAGGAAAAGGCGGTTTTATGATAATTTGCAATCTAGAGGATCAACGAGCACAACTATTCCGGCGCTTGTTCTCACCTTGCTAAAATTAAAGAACATCGAACGTTTTAAAAATAAAGAGTTGGATAACCCCTTAACCCTTCGTCCGATGATAAGGGCTCTCCTGACGGTCCTAAATGAGAAGAAATTGAGCAAGGATGATCGCTCTCATATCCTAAGGAATGTGTTTCAATCAGATTCATTGAGTGAAAATATTCAATTATTGAAATTATATCATACGATCATCCGCTTTGATGGCATTGAAAAAATAAAAAATAATCAGCAGTCGAAAAGTAGCCTGGAACTTCAAACAATTGTTTCTGAACTTTTTCAAAACAAGATTCCTGTGAAGGAAATTCCTGATTTTTTTAATAAATATCAGTTGCACTTTGGAAATTTTCGGTATGCAGATGCGCTCCTAGTCTATGCCTCGGGAATAAATAGGCTCCGTGATCAAAAACTCCTGATAGCGTTAGCTCAATTTGTAGAAACCGTATTGGAAGGGTCCTTTTATGAAGAACGCTATGTCGGCAGCATACATCTCGACAGGGTTTTTAAAGATAGAGCAGAGTTGCTCCAAGAGTGGAAAAAGGGAGCAGTGGTTCCCTTGGTCATAGGAAAAGAAGAGAATACCAATGAGCCTATTGATTTTTTTAAAATCCTCAAACGCTCTGTCATTGAATATGGACATCTTGGCCAGGATAAATTCCCTTTTCTTAAGGGGTTTTTGAAAGATGAAAAGGGGATGTTGGAGGGGATTGGAAAAGCATTACGCACCTGTGAAAAAGGAAGTGTTGCGAGTAATATTCTTCTGTTCGAAAGGCATTGTATTCGACTTGCGAAATCTGGACTATCGCTTGTGGAACAGAAAACTGAATTTAAAAAGATGAAAGAATATTTCCAAAGCAGTATAAATCTTCCGAATTTCGCCGTTGATATTAGAGATATGGAAGAGGCATTAAGCGGGAAAACTCATGATTATGAGGGATGGACAGTAGTCGATACGGATAATTATGAAGACTTGTTTCTGTGTGGGACAGAGGTATTGGGAAGCTGTCAGATAATCAATGGCGATCCTGAATTGAATAAATGTCTTCTTGGATATGTGATGGATGGAAAGAATAGGGTGATAGCCGTAAAGAATTCTGAAGGGAAGATTATGGCGCGTTGTATTTTGCGAGTGCTATGGGATAGTGAAAATCTCAAGCCGGTGCTTTTCATGGAAAGGTTTTATCCGAGTGTTGTAAAAAGTGTTATTTCGGAAGGATTGCTGGGTCTTGTTAGGCAACGAGCCGTTGCTCTGGGGTTGGATCTCACAACAAATGATGGATTAGGAGTAGACTACAATGGAAGTGTTGAGTCTCTTAGCTCCACAGCGCCTTATGAATATTGCGATGCGGGACCTGGGAGAACCGATGGAGTCTACAAAATCAGAAATGTGAAGAGAGTTTGCACTTCCCAAAATCAGATTGCACCATGTTTGCTTTAATAGTTAAAAACTCATACACCAGAATAAACGCGGAGGCGCGGAGACGCGGGGACGCGGAGAGAAGAATAGGAGAATAGCGTCAACTTTTGTTATTCTTCCCCTCCGCGTCCCCGCGTCTCCGCGCCTCCGCGTTAATATAGTTCAAATGGTTATTAATATTAATTCTATAAGATGTTGAAGTATAGTGGATGAGCATACCTTTGTTCTTGAGCAATTCTCTATGAATATTGCGATGCGGGACCTGGGAGAACCGATGGAGTCTACAAAATCAGAAATGTTAAGAGAGTTTGCACTTCCCAAAATCAGATTGCACCATGTTTGCTTTAATAGTTAAAAACTCATACACCAGAATAAACGCGGAGGCGCGGAGACGCGGGGACGCGGAGAGAAGAATAGGAGAATAGCGTCAACTCTTGTTATTCTTCCCCTCCGCGTCCCCGCGTCTCCGCGCCTCCGCGTTAATATAGTTCAAATGGTTATTAATATTAATTCTATAAGATGTTGAAGTATAGTGGATGAGCATACCTTTGTTCTTGAGCAATTCTCTATGAATATTGCGATGCGGGACCTGGGAGAACCGCTGAGTCTACAAAATCAGAAATGTTAAGAGAGTTTGCACTTCCCAAAATCAGATTGCACCATGTTTGCTTTAATAGTTAAAAACTCATACACCAGAATAAACGCGGAGGCGCGGAGACGCGGGGACGCGGAGAGAAGAATAGGAGAATAGCGTCAACTCTTGTTATTCTTCCCCTCCGCGTCCCCGCGTCTCCGCGCCTCCGCGTTAATATAGTTCAAATGGTTATTAATATTAATTCTATAAGATGTTGAAGTATAGTGGATAACTTTGTTCTTGAGCAATTCTCTATGAATATTGCGATGCGGGACCTGGGAGAACCGCTGAGTCTACAAAACCAAATGTTAAGTTGGGTGGTGCCTCACTCGCGCCAGGCTTACTGTGGGGACACAGTAAGCTACATACGCTTGTACAACCTGTCAAGGGAGAGATTCCCTCTCACTTTTACCGTATTTTATACGGTGTTTTATTTATTTCTAATATATTAAAATATTATATTAATAATAATAAAAAATAGGATTTTTATGAGTTTATATGTTGATAGATTGCAAAACAATAATAATGATATTAAACATTCCAAGGTTATAAAAGTCTTCATATCATTACCCTGCAAACCATTCATTCCTTATGAAGTTGTCAAATATTTATGCAAACAAAATTTGAAAGGAATCATCACCACAGCAATGAAAGTGCTTAACATCAACAGCTACGATGATGCGGATGAAAATATAATGGTCACCTCTTGCGTCAATAACTCAAGACTGCTTTCTGTAATCTTTTTAGGGGTTGAGAAAGCGAAAAGGCTGCATAAAATAGATACTACTTCCTATACCTGCGAAGCCTCATTTACGACTGCAAAAGGTATAGAATTTTCATATAAGATTTATGATCTTTTTAAAGGTGTCTTATCTTCACAAATTGAAGATTGTGAAGCTTTTCATTCTCTTAAGACTCAACAACAACTGAAATTTTTGTATCATATACGGGGAGGGACGAGAGATTTTTTTAAATACACAAGTCCTTTCGTAGATGACGTGAGCTACTATCACGATAAAGAATGCGTAGAAAAAGTGGCTAATTCTTATTTCAATGATTTAGGGTATTCCTTCAATGACACCATCATAGAAAATTTAAGAACAGAAATTTGTCGGAACTCACTCAGGTTATCAGAAGACAAATCTTATATTTATTATATTTCGATCAAAAATGCTTATGCGAAGGAAAAATCAAGCTATGAGCATGCTTTTATGCTAGAGCAATTCTCTTATGAAGGTTTTACATACTTTCGATTGTACCAAACGTGGGTTAAGCAGGCAACGCTCCAGGATACTAATTCGGTCATGTGGGATCAGGATCAACTGAATAGCTTCTTGGATAAGTTATCACGAGTGTATTGTAAGAAACACACGAATGAAACAGTTCATGATTGCTTTGGTTTTAACCATAAATTTGAAAGCCCGCCTCCCTTACTAGAGTTCGTCGATAACAAGTTATTTGGAATTAGTATGAGCTATTTTTCCGCTGAATTTAACCCCGAAGACTGTTTAGCAAATTTGGAAATGCTTATGAATTCAGATTAAAATTATTTCGTTAGCTCAATTTTTTTCTAATACAAAATTCCTAAATACTATAGTCTGAAAACAGTAATAGTGAAAAGGGAATCTTATATGAAGTCTTATATTTGGATGATAGTGATAGCGCTTTTTTATGTGCTCGCTTTAAATCCTTATCTTGGACCGGGCATTTTTGATGATGTCGTCTATTTGGGGGGTGCTGAATCTCTGGCTAAAGGTGACGGTTACTATTTTAACGGACAGATGATAGGGGATTGGCCACCGTTCTTTTCCATCATTCTAGCATTGCCGATCTATTTAGGGCTTCCTGCTATTATCTCAGCAAAGATTATTGTATTAATCTTTGTATTTCTCTCATTACTAATCATGAATCAATTAATGCTTGAAGAAGAGTGGGAATATCGAATACCCGTTTTACTTCTTTTTGCTCTAGCTCCCACCGGTCTTATTTGGGGCTCAAGAATCATGTCTGATTGGCTTTTTGTCTGTTTAGTTTTTACTTTTCTTCTTTTATTAAAAAGAAGTGAAAATCGTCCGATTTGGGGAAAATGGACTTGGCTTGCAGGTATTTGTTTTGGTTTAGCTTTCCTCACAAGATATGCCGGTTTATTTTTATCGTTCCCTTTAGCGGCTCAAGCATTTTTACAAATATCGAGAGGGCTTCAATTTTTTGTTTCAAGAGTTATCATCGGTCTCATGGGATTATCAATATTTATTGTTTTTTGGATTTTCCCTGTGCAACACGCGATGGAGCAGAGAACTGCTAACGTAGGATATTTTGGAAGCATACAAAAAATTCTTGAGAAAATTAACTTTGATTTCGTCGAATTAATGAATGTCATAGTTGCCTATATGACGAGCATCAAATTACCAAGTGAATTTCCTAAATCTATCGGAATTGTTATTACCGCAGTACTTGTTATTGTTATGCTAGTGGGTTTATATCAAAAATACGCAAAAAAGGGGATCGTCTATTCTGATTTCTGGGTTTTTGGCCTCTTGTTTGTATATCTAGCATTCTATGACAAGATAGAACGTTACTTTTTACCTGTAGGACCCTTTTTGTTTTATTACGCTATTTTGGGGATGGAAAAATTTCTCTCTAAAAGAGTGCTATCTGGTGTGCTCTTTGTTTGGATAGCCATTTTTATTATTATTGATGGCTATATTCTTGTAAAAGGAAATGGGCGAACATATAGCGGTTTAAACTATTTGGCAAGTCCGACACCTGAATCTTTTTATAGGGGCTATTGGAAAGATCTTTATGAGGTAAGTCAGGAGATTAAGTCGGATAGTGAAATTAAGGAAGTCATTTTTAAAGGTCCTGATCTTCTTGGGAAAAAATATATTTTCTTTTTTACGGGTAAGAAAATCGATGAAGAAGGGCAAGCTAATTTTACATCGGATACAATCCTAATGGATGCCTCGGGTCAAGTTCCTGAGGGATTTAACACCATTTATCAAAATCCATCATTTGTTCTATTGTATAGCCACCATTAACAGGATAAGCAGGATCGCAAGCGGCAGGATTAAAAAGGATAAGAAAAAAAAGGGATAAAAAACATTAATTCTTTTTTTATCCTTTCTTAATCCTGCCGCTTGCGATCCTGCTTATCCTGTTATTTTTTTTTCTATACGCACCATACTCTTAACCCCTAAGGTCAACAAGAATAGCCGAATTGGTTTCATCAAGGACAGGGAATTTTTCGAAAACTTGCTTATAGAAAGCAGGATTGGAATCCACAAACCTTCTTTCAATAATGAAATAATCGGCCCCTTCCTTTTTTAACTGCATCAAATTTTCCATCGTTTGAAGGTTTTCATAAAGGGTAAATCCTTTGCGATGAAGCCAGTAAAAATAATACGGGGCATTTGCACCCTGAAGGCGTCCGACATCATCCGTGGTCGCATTGCCGTTCGTGACGATGAGGTTGTTACCGGATAGAAGAGGTTGAAATTCTTTTGCCGATAAATAATTTTCCGGAGAGGGAGGCTGTTTGATGAGATTGGCATACAGGTAGTAACCTATTTCCATACCGAATAGGGTGCAAATCAAACCTTGTGCCAGTATCTTCTTCTGAGCAAAGAGAAAATAGAATCCTTGAGCCATCAAAAGTGAGGCGAATGGGATTGTCACGATATGATAATAGGTAGCCCACTTTTCTCCGGTGGTTCCCCCTGAAACCAGAAAATAGGCAACAAGCGAGATTCCCCAGTAAAGGAAAATTTTAGCTTCATTTTTGCGAACGAGCGAGTATAGGCCTATTACTCCCAAAATACAACCGACGCCCATCCAGATTTTATTTATTTCGATGACTAGATTACCGATAATATTTTTCTCAATAAAATTTGAAAAGTTTGTGCGTGACATTCTAGCATAAGCTTCATTGGAGATGCCTAACGAATTGCCATATTGTTCCCATAACGATCTTGCATGGTCATACCAGACTAACGGCACCCCAAGAGAGAACAGAGCAAAGAAAATAAGTTTTGGCGAATAGAGAGCTTTTATTCCGAAATGGTTAATTGAGAGTAAAAAAAATAAAATCGCTATGTGAGCCGCTGGTATTTTCACCAATATCGCAGCTGTTGTTGCTAGAAGAGCCCAGATATAGAACTTAAATTGATCAGTTTGGATCCATGTTATAAAGCAATAAATGGCTGCAATGTACGGAAAAAGCATGATAGGTTCCGGCTGAATAGCCGTGGACATCATGTAAATCATCGGGTGCATAACAAAAATCAACGTAGCTAGAATAGCCGCTTTTTCACTGAGAAGGATTCTTGCCAACATCGAAAATACCACGCATGATCCCATCATGGCTAACAACGAGATAAACCGAAGGAACCATTCATGGGCTCCAAAGGTTAAGTAAAAGAGGGATCCAATCCATGCTTGAAAAGGAAATTCAGATTCGACAAATCCCGGCCCGGCCCCTCTCCAATCGATTCTAGGATAAAATATGTTCATGCTTTCTTCGGCAAAATTGCGTGTCATGCTGCCTACATCGGCTTCACGCCATATATTTAGGCTTGTATTGTCAATAGGTCGATACACCTGAGTGGCAAAGAAGCAGAAGGCTAAAACCATGATGAGAGCGTATTGCTTGTTTAATTTTTGCATTTTTTTCCCCTATATTTACCGGCATGTCCTACGATGCGGTAGCAGATATTATATGGAATAGTGAGTGGTTCCCAATGGGAAATCGCATAGAAGAAATCCCTGCCAATCTCACGTAAACATAACCAAGATTCCCAAAAAATACTTGTGGATTCATCTAAAATACGTTTTTCTCCTTCACCCTCGATGAACCCTCTATGATACCAGTCGACAAATGTGTAGTTGTGAGAATGTTCGACAATCGAATCAGGGACGAACATAAATCTTGCTCCTTTATCTTGGCACCTTTTACGCCAATCCATGTCTTCAGAATAGCCAACATCGCTGAATTTTGTTTTTTCCCAGAGCGAACGTTTAAAAGCACACGCTACCGCTGAAAAAAAGTAGGGTTGTTTATCAATGACATTCTGGGAATAGGCCCTGTCCATATCAAATTTGACGATGAAATGAGCATCTTTACGTGGAATCTGTTTGCTCATTGTCGCATCGGCTTCCCCATTGACAATCGGAAAAACAAGTTTTTCGAGCCAATCCTTTGTTTGGGGGATAGCATCGCCATTTAACAAAACGATAATAGGTTCTTTGGCCATAGCGATCATCCGGTTTAATACCGGGCCGGGGACGTATTCTTCGGGTTTGATTTCGACAACATGAGGATTGGATTGACGGATGATTTCAAGGGAGCCATCGGTAGATCCTGAATCGATATTATAGAGTGTAAAATTTTTGACAGTTTGTTCAGATAGGGCTTTTAATGAATTGTCAAGATAGGGGCGCTCGTTTTTTGAACGCATGATGATAGCGTAGTCCATTAGGGTGATTGTCCGTTATTATTGGATTCAAAAATATCTGCGACAATATACAGAGGACGCCCTTTGGCTTCGATATAGAGGCGTCCGAGATACTCTCCGATGAGTCCTATAGAGATCAATTGAACACCGCCAAAGAAAACGATGACGATCATCAGGGATGCATATCCTGGGACTTCAACCCCTTGAATCAATGTGCGAATTAATAAAAAGAGAGCAGACATGAAACCGACAATCGAAATAAAGGCGCCTCCTAAGCTTGCGATACGCAAAGGTGAAATAGTAAAGCTCGTTATTCCGTCGATGGCGAAATTCCAAAGCTTGAAATAGTTCCACTTTGAATTTCCGGCGGCACGGGCATCCCGTACAAATTCGATCCCTATTTGGCGAAAACCCACCCAGGAGAATAAGCCCTTCATAAAACGATTGCGTTCAGGTAATTTGAGCAGGGCATCCACGACACGACGGTCCATTAATCTGAAGTCACCGACATCGTGTGGAATGTTTACGCTTGTGATTGAGTTAAACAGCTTGTAGAAAGCTCTTGCACTCGATCGTTTGAAAAACGTATCCGAACTACGGCAGGCGCGGACGCCATAAACGACATCGTATCCTTCGTTCCATTTCGTGATAAAATCGACGATCAACGCAGGGGGGTCTTGGAGGTCAGCGTCAATTACAATGACGGCATCGCCACGAGCCTCTGTTAGACCCGCTGTCATTGCAGCTTCCTTGCCGAAATTTCGCGCTAAATTGATGATCCGCATATTTCTGCCCGATGTCATTTTTCCGTAGAGTAATTCCAGAGTACTATCGGTACTGCCATCATTAATGCAGATATATTCAAAAGAGTTTTTGATACCCGCAGTAACCTGGTCTAGCTCTTCGAAGAATTTTGCAATCACTTTTTCTTCATTGTAAAATGCAACGACTATGGAAATGAGTCCTTTGCTTGATCTTAATTTTTCATTCATAGTTTTAATCTAAGTAATAAATTTGATATCTTTTGTCCTTATCATCTTTTATCTCATACATTTTTTTAAGTCCATCAATACTCGATCCTAGGTAGGGAATTAATTCAGGATTTCCCTTTTCGATAAAAGGTTCATAAAGAATTAGCCAATGGGCATTTTTTTCTTGAAGAAATTTTATAATCTCCTTGGGGTCATTTGTCCAAATGCGTGGAATCGTTTGCCGTTCGGATAAGAATCCAGTGGAAGAGATATATCCGTATCCGTCGCCTACAATAACCTCGTCGGATTTAACATGTTTTTTGACCCATTCCGCTAGATTTTTTTGAATGGAATTGTCTTTTTCTAGGTGATGTCCTAGCCAAAGGGTTGTCAGAATATTCATGATCAAAATAGATGCTATAATCAAAAGATAAATTATTTTGGATGTTTTTGGATCTATTTTGGTTTCTAGGAATTTGTAGAAAGCAAAAAGACCCGCTGAACCAAAAATAGTAATGGGAATCAGAGTCATCAAGAAATGTCTAGGTTCAACCTGGATTAACGGATAAAATAGGACAGGAAAAATGAGCATTAAGAGGAGTGGGAATTGATCGCCTATAGTTTTTCCTGATTTTCTTGGAAAGACGAGCAATACAAAAGCAAAAAGAAAGAGTGGCGACAGCAAAATCCCCGGCATCTTTTCCAAACTATACAGGATGTTTCTTGGATAACGTTTAGCTAAAGTGGTGATTACCTCTGAAATGGTAACGGGTGTTTGAGCAATATCTTTGTTGCTATAGACTTCTTGAACGGATTTTTCAAAATCTAGCTGTTCAGAATATTTTTTGAACGGAACCGAAGCTTTTTGAAACAGTCCCGGTTCCCCGATAGTTTGTTCGCAGAGAAGGACATAAAACGAAAGAACTACAATAAATCCGATTAAAGCAAGGATTGGAGAGGGATTAAACTTGCGAGATTTCATCAGTGGCAGAGGCAAAGTCAGTAAAAAAAAGAGAATGCCTTCATTACGAACGCAGGCATAAACACCAAAGGCCGCACCCCAGGCAAATGCTGCATACAAATATTTGGGCTCTTGGATTACTTTAATCAAAAAAGCAACGCCTGTCGTTAGAGCAAAAATATAGAACATTTCCGAGTAGCCATTTGTTGAATAGGAAATGAGCCTGGGATGAAGAGCGCAAAAAAGGCCTACAAGCCACCCTACTTCGGGACCATAAAATTTTCGAGATATCCACAAAACCGGGAGGATGAGGAATACTCCGGGAATAAAAGTAGAAAGTATAGTGGCTGGAATTTGCGAGAAACCCAAAGTGTAAAAGATGGATTCCCAATAACAGAATAAGTTCACCCAAAAGGTGTCGATTTGGTCGAATTGCCCTTTTGAAAGCTCCGAAGCTATTAATGAGTAATTGATGGCATCGCCATAAATCGCCGTCGTGAGCAAGAGAAAACAGGCTCTACAAAATATGGAAAGGAGTACCAGTATTGAGGCTTGTTTAATAAGGTTATTTTGCATTGATAAAGCGATTCACTCCAAATCAATTATTGATATATTTACTTTATTATTTAAAAAAAGTATACACAAAACATGAACGGTAAACCAAAGATTCTCTTTGTTCACAATAAATTCGGCCATTATGGGGGCGCTGAGCAATATATTCTCGAAACAGCTTCCGCCCTTGGAGCTCTTTTTTGATCTATCCTTTTGCTATGAAGAGCGAACCGGACACAATGAAAAACAGTACGAAGAGCTTTTTTCAACCATAGGCACCGAAATAAGTCAGTTTCAGCCTGACCTTATATTCGTGAACAAATGTTTGTCCCCATCAAAATGGCAGGAAATTCTGAAAATAGGGGTTCCTGTCGTCCACATGGTTCATGATCATGAAGGGTATTGTCTCCGGGGGAGTAAAACCTTTCCACTCTCACAAAAAGCTTGCCCCTATAAGGCAGGGTTGTGTTGTTTTTTTCCAGGATTAGCCTTTCTGAAAAGCGATGAAAAGGGACAGCTAAGGTTGAATTGGCCAAAACCTTGCGAAAAAAAACAACTCATCCATCTTGATCAAAAAAGCGATTTATTTCTGGTAGCTTCCAATTACATGAAGAAGACCCTTGAAATTCAGGGATTTGAATCTGAAAAAATCAAGGTGCTATTCGGCGTCCCGGAAGCAAAAGTGGGGCGTTCCCATTTCTCCGATAAAAATATTTTGGTTTACATAGGGCAAATCATCCGGGGAAAAGGATTGTATCCTTTGATTGAATCGTTAGCTCAGGTTCCAGTGCCCTTCAGGTTAGATGTATTTGGGACAGGCTCGGACGAAGAGAGGTGCCGTAGATTGGCAAATGAACTTGGTTTACATGAATCTATCCACTTTCATGGTTTTACG
The DNA here is from genome assembly GCA_963822595.1 of Waddliaceae bacterium. GTDB lineage: Bacteria > Chlamydiota > Chlamydiia > Chlamydiales > Waddliaceae > CAVRUH01. The sequence goes on from CAWGIG010000002.1 coordinate 249,318, forward strand.
TCTAGGGAGGTCATGCAGGGGGTTCTTCAGGAAGCTACTCTAGGTGTCGTTCCTTCCGTATGGGCCGAGCCCTTTGGAAAGGTTGGCGTCGAAATCATGCAGCAAGGCTTGCCGGTAGTCGCATTCGATAATGGGGGAATAAGCGACTGGCTGCAGGATGGTATTAATGGCTATTTAGTTCAGCCAATTGATACTCTAGGGTTTGCTCAAAAAATCACCAAACTATTAACAGACAAAACTCTTGCTAAAGAACTCGGCCAACAGGCAAAAGTAACTTCAGAGCAGTTGTATGATTTTGACAGGTATATTCAAGAATTAGTCGGAATCTTTAACGAGTTAATAGGAAAGAAATGAGAATAGGCATATCAGGATTCGTCTACCAGCAGGGAAGATCCGGAATCGGCGTTTATTTAGCTTCACTCATTCAAGCACTGCAAGAAGTTGATGACGAAAACGAGTATTATATTCATCTCTCAGAAAATGAGGCGAAAGAAATTCGTCTTCAGGGCCATAATTTCTCCTCCGTAGTTTCTTCAAATTTTTTTGAAAATCCGATTGCAAATATTCTCTGGCAGAATGTGGTTGCTCCTATGCAAGCAAAACAGCGAGAATATGATATTTTTCACGTCCCAACCATCCGGCGAACCCCTTGGATCAAATCTTGCCCTGTGGTTACAACTGTCCATGATTTAGCTCCTTTTGTATTGAGAAACAAATATGGTTATTTGAGAGATTTTTATCACCAGCAGGTCGTGTCGCGATTTATCCATAATAGCGATCACGTCATCACTGTGAGCCAACACACAAAAAATGATCTGATGAAATTTCTTGATTATCCGGAAAATAAAATATCGGTAATTTATCCAGGCGTGAATCATGAAATTTTTAAATTTAAAAATCTGGAAAAGAAAAGCCCTCCCAACATTGTTTATGTTTCTCGTATTGAACATCCCGGAAAAAATCACATTCGCCTGATAGAAGGTTTTGAAACTTTCAAGAAAGCTACCGGACTCCCTCACCATTTGATCTTTGCCGGCGCCGATTGGCATGGGGCGGATACTGTCAAAAGGCGCGCAGCAGCTTCAAACTATAGCGATCAAATCAAATTCCTCGGCTTTGTGAGTACCGAGGATATTGTTTCCCTTTATTCCTTATGCGATTTAATGGTTTATCCTTCCCTATACGAAGGATTCGGACTCCCTGTTATGGAAGCTATGGCTTGTGGAGCTCCAGTAATTTGTTCTAACAATTCGTCTCTCAAAGAAATCGCCCAAGGTAAAGCCCTTCTTTTTGATCCGATGGATAGTTTTCAAATTTCTAAATTCCTCGAAGAAGGATTAAAAGATGATTTTCAACGGATCGCCAGAGAAAAAGGTCCATCGTATGCCTCACCCTTTTCTTGGGATGCCAATGCTCGAGGAGTCGTCCAAGTTTATTCTAAGGTATTATCATGAATGAAAAATACACACTGCGAGGATCCGAAAAACTCAATGAGAGAATCTCGAAAGATTTAGATTTTATTGTAAAGAAGCTATACGAACTTCCCGAGAAAGATTTATGGGAAGGGGTGGTTCTCATGGGGGGATATGGAAGGGGAGAGGGGACACCCTTGGTTAAGAATGGAGACCTTTTTCCTTATAACGATTATGACATCATCGTGATATCACGTTCGATAAATCCTCTAAGGCGTCGATGGATTCAAAAAAAGCTCTTCGTTCTGGAAAAGGAATTGGCAGAAACGATTCACGTTCCGGTTGACCTCTATTTGCATACCCCTGAAAGCTTAAAAGCAGCTGAACCCTCGCTCTTGAATTATGAGCTCTTGTATGGGCATAGGGTGCTTTCCGGATCGGAAAAAGTGATATCTTCGCAAATGCCGCAGTATAATTCATCAGATATTCCTTTAAGTGAAGGAACACGTTTATTGTTGAATCGGGGAACTTTGCTTCTTTACAATTTGCATCAACCTGAAAAGAAAAATCGTCTAAAATATATCCTTAAGGCTCATTTAGCGATGGGTGATAGCCTATTATTAATTCTTGGAAGATATGATATTTTCTACCAACGAAAAAAAATGATCATGCACGATTTAAACAATGATTTTGGATTAGACAATTTCGAATGGATTCGCAAGAAATATCTTAAAGCAGTAGAATTTAAAGAGTGGGGGGATGAAGCTGAATGGAAGTCAGAGGATCTAGACCTCCTTCTAAAAGAGACGATATACAATTTCATGTTCTATTTCTTTTGGTATGAGGGAAGACGCCTCAGAAGCCCTATTGAATCAATTCCTGACTATGTAAAAGCGCTTGAAAAAGTTCCTGCAAAGCATTCAAAGTTAAAAAACATTTTTCTAAATGTGAAATATTTTGGATATCGATCTTTCTTACCTTGTTCAAAATGGCTTTTTATATATCCTAGAAACCGATTGTTTCCCGCGCTGCTGCTTTTATTAAAAATGGATGCTGATGGTAAACTTTCCCCGGAAGAAGATAAAATCCTTTTACAGACATGTTCCGGAAAGGATCCGTTTTCTATATTTAAAAAACTGCGGGATAGATTTTCATGAAGAAAGACAAGATTTCTCTTTTTTTCTTTATTGATGCGTTTGGATGGGAGATTCTTAAGAGGCATCCATCGTTTCTAAAGAGGTTAGGAACGCATAGAAAAGAGCTAAAGACCATTTTGGGATACTCCAGCGGATGTGACCCTTCGATAATTTCAGGAAAAGTGCCATCGGAGCACCTTCACTGGTCGGGTTTTTACTATTCCCCGGCTACAAGCCCGTTTAAAGTTTCATCATGGCTGAAATATTTTCCAAATTTTCTCATGCAAAATCATCGCGTGCGTCATTATATCAGTAAAATGATTAAGAACACTCAAGGGTTTACAGGCTATTTTCAGGTCTATCAAATACCCTTTGGGGTTTTACCCTATTTTGATTATGCCGAAAAAAAGAGAATCTGGACGAGTGGGGGATTGTTGCGCGGAAAGACCATCTTTGATCATTTGAATGTGAAGGGCATCCCGCATTATGTCGGAGATCAGGATAGCGAGGATAAACAATTTACTGAAGTCATGAACCAAATTAAAAATCGATCGATTCAGATGGCTTATCTCTTGTTTGGAAAGATGGATGCGGCGATGCATGCGCATGGGACGCATGATCCGAAGGTGAGGTATTTAGTGGAGCATTATAATCGGGTTGTTTCTACGGTTATTGAGGAGGCTAAGAAGGTTTATTCGGAGGTGGATTTCTATGTATTTTCGGATCATGGGATGCATAATGTGACAGAAACAATTGATCTACAAAAGAAGATAACTGAAATAGGGCTTATTTATGGGAAAGATTATATTGCGATCTATGATTCGACCATGGCTCGATTTTGGTATTTGAATGAAAGGGCGGAGAAATTGATAAAGGAATGTTTAGGGAATGTGAAAGAGGGGAGGATTCTATCTGACCGGGAGTTGGAAGAGTTGGGGGTATTTTTTCCGGATGCGATGTATGGTCAAACGATTTTTCTTTTAAATTCCAATATATTGATAATTCCGAGTTTTATGGGTGCGAAGCAGATACCTGGGATGCATGGGTATCATCCTGATGATCCTGATTCATCGGCGATGATTATCAGCAATCGCGAGGATATTCATAGCATTGACCGCATCGAGCAAATCTATAAATTTCTATCCGAAGTAGGAAAGGGGTGATTCCTCCGCGCCCCCGCGTTGAATAGGTTTGAATAGCGAGAAGGGTTCAACGCGGGGGCGCAGAGACGCGGGGGCGCGGAGAAGAAATTGAATATCCTTTTAATTTTTCCCATTGTCAAAGAGTCAAAGTTTATGTCGCTTCTACCCATCGAATAAAAATCGTAGCCGCTAACAACGCCATCCATGTGTCAGCTAAAAGAAATAAAAATTATCAGGAAATCTGATTAGATCGCTTTGAAAGATTTTCATTTTCTTCCACTTGTTTATCCTTCGTAATAGGTTCTAAAATAGTCCAGACTTTGAGTCCATCTTTAAAAGAGGGATAATCTTTTTTATGATGATTAATGGCATCAACAAATGTAAGTAAGAATTGATTCGATGGCACCCGAGGAACAAGAAGCTCTTGCCAATAAGGCTCCTCATGCAACCATAGAAAAATTTTGCCATTTAGATTTTTTATAGCACCCTTTTGACCAGAAATTTCAAAATGACAATACTCTTTATAGCCAGTGGCTAACCTCGATACTTGAACTTGCGCGAGTGCCCCACTAGCGAATTTCATCAGAAATCCACAGATATCTTCCGATGGGTTATCTTGAATTCCGAAGTAAGCCTCCTCCGATGTAAAATTAACAACATCTCCAAATAGCCATAAACACATATCAATCAAATGACTGCCTAATTCTTTAATAACTCCACCCCCAGGATGATAACGCCAATCGGAAGCATCATTCCGCTGCTTACTCGGTGCATAATTAGCGTCAAACCACCCTCCCTGTGATATTTGTCCAACGACATTATGCACATTACCTATAATCCCTGATCTCAATAGATCAAATATCAAAATCCACTCAGGGCAAGATCTAAAAGAATAGTTTATCATTCCAATTAACGGAGTTTTGTTCAGCATTGTTTCAGCTTCTTTAGCTTCCGTCAAATTACTCGCCATTGGCTTTTCACAGAGCACATGTTTGTTATGCATCAATGAAGTTATTAAATAGGTAAAATGTGTTTCCGGCGGGGAGCAGATAAAAACTGCATCAATTTGGGGATCTTGCAATAATTTTTCAGCTGACATATAAGGGGTGCCCCCAAGAGCATTACATAGTTTTTGGGAGGCTACAGAATTGCAGTCATAAGCACCGATAAATTTCACACCATCTGTCGTTTTTATCGCAGGTAAGTATTTCCAAAATGCAACATTGCCAGCACCGATTATTCCAAAGTTTATTTTCTTAGAAATACTCTTTGGTGTGTTTTTTAAGCTTATTTCGAGAATTTTTCGCTTCAATCGATTGAAAAGAGTGTTTTTAATCATTATTTTAGAATCCTCTTGATAAACTCTTTTGATTTAATTTTAAATTTATCAAATGATAGTTCTCCCACATTGTCTTGTACCTTCTTGAAAATTGCGACGGCATCGTAGATGTCTTGCTCGGGCCCTAGAAATAATTGGTGATTCAGCACAAGGCCCTTTAAAGAGGAAATTGTTTCGGCCACCGGAGTATATGACTTGAGTCCCAATCGCTTTTCAACATCCACATCTTTCCCCCAATTGACAAAAGATTTTCCTTCTACCCAATTGGATGCCTTATAAAGAACTTCATAGGGTGCCATAATAGGAAGTCCTTCCGCCTTTAAAACATTTATCAATAAATCCCTGGAAATATTCCCAAAGGCTTCCGACTCGAATAGTAAAGGAACCCCATATATGCCATGATTCGAAACTTGAGGCTTTTGGGGGAGTAAAGATAATCCAGGAAGGTCTTTAATTAATTTTGTAAAAAGCTGGAGATTTTGACCTTTTATGTCGATTTGTTGCGGAAAGCGCATGAGTTGTCCAAGTAACACCGCTGCTTGAAACTCTGTCATCCGATAGTTGTTGCCAAATTTGGAGGGCAAGCCAGATTTCCAAGGGCGTCCACAGTTTTTAAGGCTATATAATTTTTGTGCCAAGGACTCATCATTCGTCGTGACAAACCCCCCTTCGCCGGAAGTCATGGGCTTGCTTTGTTGAAAGCTGAATGAGCCTATGGTTCCTAGTGATCCAGCACCCTTCCCATTCCAGCGCGCGCCGTGAGCATGCGCGCAATCTTCGACAATTGCTAACTTATATTTATCTGCAATAGGTAAAAGTTTATCCATATCGGTCATTTGGGAATAAAGATGAACTGGAATAATGGCTTTTGTTTTAGTAGTAATTAATGTTTCTAATTGATCTACATTCAAACACCAATCATTTATGTTCACATCTGCCATAATAGGGGTGGCGCCTACATTTACAGCTGCTAATGCTGTAGCCATCCATGTAAGAGAAGGGATGATGACTTCGTCACCTGGACCTATTCCAAGTGCTCTTAATGCAATTTCGAGACTGACGGAACCATTCGCAACGCAATGGCCATATTTAACATGGCAAAACTCAGAGAATTTCTGTGAGAATTCAAGTTCTTTTGGGCCATTAAATGACCAGTTGCCACTGTGCAGCACTTCAAATAGAAGAGTTTCTTCGTGTTGCTCGAAAATAGGCCATTTCATAAATGACTTTAATCGAAGCGGAGAGCCTCCCTTATAAGCTAATTTAAAGGTCATAAAAACAATATAATTTTTTTTCTTAAAATATGATATTAGAAATTATTTGTCATCTTTAATGTTGCCTATGTTTGCTTAATCTCGAACACGCCATTTGTTTTGTGCTGCTTTCCAAGGTCAGTATATTCGTAAGGGGCTTTGCTGCTTAGAGACTCGAGTGTTCCAGGATATGTTATTTTCAGGTCATCATTCTGCGCAAAGGGTAGCCCTAACTCCTGAGCACGGTCTTTGGCAAGCCGTACGATCGCTTTTGTGATACTCGGTTTGACGATATCAGGATAAATAGGTTCGACCAATAACACAGGAGTCTGATTCTTTGTATCCCAAAGAATCCTAAAAATAGCCCGCGCCATCATCTTACCATGCATGTTTTTAACACACAGAAGGCGATTTTTTCCGTCTAAAACATATGCCAGAAGGGATTTGTTCAGTTCAATATCACCTTCAATCTTCTGACAGCTGCCTGGTACAGCAGAACCACAGGTAAATAAACTTTCAGGATCATCGCAATCCTCCACTGTCCATTCGTGATAATTGTATTCGACATTTTCAAACAGTCTTTCAAAATCAACAATATTCGCTGCAAAGGGATGTTCCATACCCAAATTTAATTTCGCAAAATATTTTTTCATCTGCAAGAACTCTATCTTTTGTTCATAGGGTTTCAATGTTGGATTCATAAGTCTGATGCAATGGCGTTGAAAGTGTAACCAATGGGTCTCAATGTTCCCTTTTTCTTGACCTTTTAGTTTTTCGCCCTTTTTGGTTTCTTTTTGCTTCAGTTCTTTGAGTTTTTCGCCAATTCCCTGTAGAACACCTTTAGGTTCACTGAAATATTTTACAAGATAGGGGCAAAGGGCATGATCGATATGCCAATGTTCTTTCACTTTATCCTTCAAAAGCTCATAAAATGAGACCTTAGTTGTCTCATCGCTGCAATCTTTTTCATCCCAAGGGCGCTTCAACCCTTTTTTCCATTCGGTAAGCGTGGCTCCCCTTCCTTTAAAAACGGTATCCAGATGGAGGCTATTCTTGTAGCGTTCTTGTAGAAAAGTTCCATTCAATATTGTTTCAACAAACTTGATAAAAGCCTTCATCAGCACCTCATCATTGGCATTTCTTACCTTTGCCCCATAGATGAAAAGAAGGTTTGGATCGCAAAAATTGCCGAATGTTGCCTGAAATTTATCTGCAAATTGATCAATCACTCCTACAGGGATTTTCTGTTTGAAAAGATCGAATAGAATTGCATCGATCTCATACACTGGCTTTTGCAATTTTGATTCTCCTTCCAACTGGAAAATGGACTGAACAATTCTGATCCTTTTCAAAACTTCAAGAGGTTTATTTGAGATAAAAATATGGTCCATAAGAACTTTACGTTCATTCTGAGTCATATTTGTCTTGTGAAAAATATGGTAAAGTCCATTTAAGAGGGTTAGGGTGTTTTTAGGTTCTGTAAAGATCTTATGCTTAGGAATATCATAGGAGGCATTCACGATCAATGAGGCTAGTGACACAGGTGGCACTGCAGATTTCGTCTGTACCAACCGATCGCCCAGTTTGAAATGCAATAGAACATCAGGTAATTTTACAATTTCCTGGAGGATTGGGTTACGGAGGACCTCTTGGAATTCTTCTTCAGATAGGTTATGAATGACTTTGGCACCCAAAATAAAGACGACCCACTGGGCCCTTATCTTTTTAACCTCCGGATCCGGAGCCTGCTCAATGAATGCAAATAAATGCGTTGGGCACTCTTTTTTGAGCTCTATAAGATACGGTCCAATATCCGTTTCCACAAATATACGTCGATAGAGGAGCGTGTGACAGGATGGTAAGTTTTTAGGGTGTGTAAAACTTCTAAAGAAATCGGAAGTATTTTTTATGGCGATCCATAGAAGTTTCATGTTTGTCGTGGGATTCTCGAAAGAGATGGTATTAAAGAAAATATTTAAAAATCTGCCATGTTGTCGTGCAAATATTTTTCCTACTTCCAACCAGGAATCTCCATCAAGAGTGAATTTATTCAAGTTATTAAGTAAACAGTATTCGTCGAACGATGCGGCGGCAGCTGCTGCAATTCTCTTGTGAACCTTCTTGTCTGTTATCTCAAAGAGTTCGAAGTACGGCGCGCACGGAGCCCCAATGGCGAGTGCAACTTCAATGCGATCACTCTCTTTGATTAAGCCATATTTCCGGATGTTTTTCGCTGTACAGGATCCATCCAAAGGTGCTTCCAAAAGAGCGATTTCTTTAAGTATGTTTTGATCGTGAATGCAGAATTTGTAAATATGTTCAGAAATTTTACTATCTCTTTGACAAGCAATAATTTTTGCGAGTTCGATTCGCCTCATTACGTCTTGAATTTGGTATTTATGTATAGTTGATGCAACAGCCTTAGGCCTACTGACTGAAGTAAGCTTTGCCATTTCAAAAAGAGTATCCTCGTTAGAAATATCGTATTTATCAACTGGATTATAATCGGATGCGAGCCCTTTCGAGGATGCTTTAAGAGCCAGTTTTATCCTTGCTTGCTCATCCGTAATTTCGAACCTTCTAATGTCGATGCCAAAATCATCTCCGGGCTTCAAGCGCTCAAGAACTAATTCAGCAAAGTAAAGTCTATCAGACTCATTGGAAATTTCAAATTTTTTAAAATCTCTGCAAAAACCAGTAGGGGAATGTTCCAGTGCAATCCTTGCAAGTACTTTACGTTCTTCCTCACAGGAAATCTTATAATTGTCAACATGGGCAGAAAAATCACCCCGTTCTCGCGCAGCATCAAGTTTAGCTATTTCCAAGCGATCTTCTTCACGATCTATATAAAATTTGTCAATATACTGAGCGATAGAATGACGGGGGAACTTTGTAAGCCATTTTGCTAGTAAGATTCTCTTTTTTTCATCTGTAATATTAAACTTAACGATGGATCCTGCTATATCTTTCGCAGTCTCAGCGGCAATTTGGAAAAGTTCTAAGCGTTTGTCCTCATCCACAATCCCAAACTTTTGAAATGCGGAGTAGTATGACATACCGCTTCTCTTCAAACCTATGGCAGCGATTCGAAATAAAGTATCTTGATCTGTAATGTTGGCATAGGGGATCCATGCTGCATCTTCATTACCAAACCAACCATTCGTTTCTACAAGCCGTGCGATATGTGGAGCTTTAGGCGTATTCGGTGTAAAAAGAATGTTAACATATCTAAGATGTTGAACGAACAGTTCATCGATAAGTTCGAGCATAGCCTGTTTATTTTTAAAATCGAGGTGATGAAATTGCATGACGGCGGACGCCGGAGACCTTATGGCAGACATTCTGATCAATTCGATCATTGTTTCTTCAGTTGAGATTCCAAAATACTTAAAATTTTTGTAGAAAATATGATTTCTAACATATCCCACATCCAAATATTGTTTGAGCACTGCGATACGGTCTTGTTCCGATTCGATCCCTAGAAGATGAAATTCATCAATCAAATTTCCATATTCACATGTAATGAAGGCTTTTGCGTAGGCTACCTTCATCTTTTGGTCGGTTGTTTCTCGAATAAAGTTGCTGAGTTTACCTCCTCTGCATCTCTTAAAAAGTTCATTAAACAGTATATTGAAGTCGGGTTGTTGCAACATCCAAAGATAGATTTTCTCAAAATCTAGATGCTTTGGATAGCGCCACAATTTATCCGTGAGACCCTTATAGTCTATCTGCTTCGAAGGATAGGAGGAGTCTAGATCGCTCACTAAGCGATCGGTGGATTCTTTTACAGTTTCGAAGGTGCAGGTGACTTTAACTTTTGCCATTTCTGATTCACCCTTTTCAAAGGCAAACTTCACACGACTCTCTGCGGATTTCTTAAAAAAAGGCATTGTAGATTCGTCTGTTTCAAACGTGACTGTCATCTTCTTTTTTCTTGCGTCCTTGAGCATTCCTCTCATTAGATAGCGGCCTATCTTACGATTTTGGCACTCTTTCAGCACTGCAAGCTGAGAGAGAGTCCAGACGTTATTAACTCGAGGCGCCAATATCGCGTATCCCAGCAATTCACGAGTATCATTATCGATTGCCAGGAACTTTGTAACAGTTTTATCTGATATCAAATTTTGGGCTATGCTTAGTTCTGCATCATTCCAGCCGATGGATGTCTGAATTCCTATCACTTCTTTCATTAATTTAGTGATCTCGTTTTCCTTCATTTCTGTTTTCACACAAATATTACAGTGAAGGACGGAGTTTTCTCGATATTGATTAAGTGCAGCGCTAAACATAGTATTATTTAAAATTTTGTTTTATTTGTTAAAAGATAATATCAAAATAGACATATTTATAATACCGTATTTTATACGGTATTTTTAATTTTTATTATAAATTAACTAAATTTAATATTTGCATTTAATTATAAAATATTTTAAAATGGTTTATATTTAAAAGGAGTTAATTTTATGGACGTTGGGAATAGTAACCACTTTTATCATACAAAATTTCCAGTTTTAGCTACAGCTATTGTAGAAACTATGGAAGAAAATATTAAAGACCGTGCGGAATGGTCCTTATTAGATTCAAGAACTCCTCAGGCACAAAACTTTGAAAGAATTCGAAGTCGTTCAAACACAATGATTGCAATGGTTCGTATATTAAAGGGTGGATTGCGTAAAACTGAACTAGAAGCCATTCATAATGAAGATAGAGCTCTCCTATTGCTAGGTCTTGCAACAACAGAACACATGGGAGAAAAAGTAAAAAATCGTATTCTTCCTAAGATGATTGATATTATGGATAACTTTCTAGGAAATAAAGTTTTTCAAGACGAACCTCCAAATAATCCGGTTGATACTCTTTTGAATGGGGGTGAATCACATTTTCGAGCTGAATTCGCTGTGAATTGGATCCTTTTCCATGACTTAAAAAAATTTCAAATTATAAGGTTGCAAGATGGATATCTTCTCGGCACTTTCCGTACTAAAGCCTTTAATGCGCTTCTCCATGATTCGGAATTTGCTAAAGAACTTAAAGCACCCCTAATCCTACTTGGTTTAAAACGTTTCCGCCAAATTCCATGTTTACAGCGTCAATGTAAAGATGTCGTAAGAATTATTGCGAGTATGGTACTCCGCGATTTGAGAATCCAACTAGTCGAAAGGATCCATGACTTGATCCCTAAAGAAAACAGAATTTGCTAAAAGTCTATTAATAGTCCTGATTTTTCTTGTGCTTGTCGTTGCAAATGGCGCTGTAGAATCAGTCGCTCTTCGCGATGCGCTCCGAGCTCTATGGTAACACTTGATCTACCCCGGGTTCCGATGCGTCACCCGGGGCTTTAATGGATACGTCCTCGCGATGCGCTCCGGACTCAGGAATAATTAAGTGATTTCGCGAGTTTGGAATGATTAAGTGATTTCGCGAGTATGGAATGATTAAATGATTTCTTGAGTCCGTAGCGCATCGCGAAGGACGTATCCATTAAAGCCCCGGGTGACGCATCGGAACCCGGGTAGATCAAGTGTTACCATAGAGCTCGGAGCGCATCGCGAAGAGCGACTGATTCCACGACAACACATGCGACGTCGAAGAAAGATGTATATCCAAAAAGCACCCAAGTCGCGCAGCTAGGACTTAACATTTAACCATTTCTGTAATAACTTTATTCAATTAATGCGGTATACACCATTTGTTTGGTGCTGTCCCATGTCGGTATATTCAAAGGGAGCTTTACCGCTTAGAGACTCGAGTGTCCCTTGATATCTTATGTTCAGGTTATCATCCTGTGCAAAGGGGAGTCCGAGCTGTTGAGCACGGTCTTTTGCAAGCCGCACGATGGCTTTTTTGATGCTTGGCTTGACAATACTAGGATAAATTGGTTCAACCAGTAATACAGGAGTCTGATTCACCTCATCCCATAGAATCCTAAAAATTGCCCGAGCTATCATCTTGCCATTATGGTTTTTAACACAAAGAAGGCGATTCTTACCATCTATAACGTAGCCGAGAAGACATTTGTTGTAATTAATGTTTCCATCAATCCTTTGACAACATCCCGGATCAACAGAACCACAGGTGAATAAACTCTCAGGATCGTCAGTATCCTCCGCTGTCCAACCGTCATAATTATATTCAATGTTAAGAAAGGGCTTTTCTAAGCCTTCGATGTCATTTAAAAAGGGATGTTCCTTGCAAAATATTTTATGAGCATAAGCCTTCATCTGTGAGAGCTCTGTCTTCTGTTCAAACGGCTTCAACTTTGGATTCATAAGTCTGATGCAGTGACGTTGAAAATATAACTTGTTTATTTCACGTTTCTCGAAATCTTCACTTCCGTTTCTTTTGGTAACCCATTCTTCCTCATCAGTTTTAAGTTTTTGGGTTCTTTTCGTTCCATCTTTGATTTCTTTAAGTTTTTCACCAATTTTTCTTAGAACGCCTTTAGGTTCACTGAAAAATTCTATAAGTTCCGCGCAGTCAGCATGATCGATATGGCCATGTTCCTTTATTTTATCCTTCAGAATATCATAAAATGAGAAAGTCGTTTCATCGTCGCAACAGTCCTTTTGATCCCAAGCGCGCTTAACACCCTTTTTCCATTCGACAAGAGTCTCTTCGCGTCCTTTAAAAACTTTATCAAGATGGAGGCTCTTCTTGTATCGCTCTTCAAGAAATGTTCCATTTAATACAGTTTCGACAAACAATACAAAAGCTTGCATGAGTGGTATATTAGAAATGCTCTTTACCTTTGCCCCATAGATGAAAAGAAGATTTGGATCGCAAAAACTCCCAAATGTCGCTTGGAATTTATCTCCAAATTGTTCTATATCTCCTATAGGAATTTTCTTTTTAAAAAGATCGAGAAGAATAGCATTGAGATCATATTTTTCCTTAGTAAGCTCTGACTCACCCCCCAAAATAAAAATCGATTGAACAATTCTGATCATTTTCAACACTTCATGCGGTTTGTTTGAGACAAAAATATTGTCCAAAAGGTTATTTCGTTGATCCATTGTCAAATTTGCGTCGTGGATAATTTGATAGAGTCCTCCCAAGAAAGTTGGGGCATATTTAGGTTCATTGTAGATTTTATGCGGATCAATTTTGTAACACCCATTCACTACTAACGAAGTAAAGGATTCAGGGGGTACCGCTGATTTTGTTTGTACCAATAGATCGACTAATTTATAGCGCAAGCGCTCGTCAGATAGATTTGCAATTTCTTTAATAAAAGGATTCCGAAGTACTTCTTGGAACTCTTCTTCGGATAGATTGTGGATGAGTTTCGCACCTAAAATATAAATGACCCACTTGATCATAATCCGTTTATCATCTGGACAGGAAGCTTCTTCGATGTATGCAAATAGGCTTTCAGGGCAGACTTTTTCAAGTTCTTCAAGGTGATCTAAATTAGCTCCTTCATAAAAAAATGGAGAATATAAATTCCAGCATGGAGGTAATCTAGTGCAATAGTTTTTTTTATTATCATAAGTTGTTTTGAAGTCAGTATTTCTTATTACGGTCCACACAAGGCTCATAGCAGTTATTTCTGAAAAATAAGTCCAATTCAATAAATAATATAAATAGTTGCCTTGATGTCGGGCCACTAATTTCCCGATTTCTAACCATAATTCGTCATTAAGTTTAAAATTCCTCAGATAGTGAATGAATAATTCGGTATTTTCAGATGATGCAGTAGCTGATGCAATTCTAAAATGAACTTGCATATCGGTTATTTCAAAGAGATTGAAGTGCGGTGCGCATTGTGCACCGGCGGCTAAAGCAACTTCGATACGATCATTCTCATTGATAAGCCCATAATTTTTAATATATCTGGAAGTGTTTTCGGCATTCAACGCTGTATCTATAATAGCAATATTCTTGAGCTCCTCTTGATCTCGGATGCAAAATTTAACAATATGTAAAGAAATATTCCCGTTCTGTTGACAGGCAATGATTTTTGCAAGTTCGATTCGTCTCTTCTCGTTCCGAATCCGATATTTATACACTGTTTTTGCAACAGTTTCAGAACTACTGACTGCAGAAAGCTTTGCCATTTCGAAGATGACATCCTCGTTAGAAATTTCATACGACATGATTAAATTATCTTGTCCTAGAAGGCCCTTAGAGGCTGCTTCAAGACCGAGCTTTATCCTTGCCTGTTCATCGGTAATTTCGAACTGCCCGATATTACTCCCAAAATCAGAACCGTACCCTGGCCAGAGGTGCTTCATACACAATTCGGCAAATTCGATCCTATCGGCTTCTTTTGAAATTTGAAATTTTTTAAAATTCTGCATAAATATATATGGGGAAAATTGAAGTGCAATCCTTGCCAGCTCTTTTCGATCCTCTTCCAACGTAATTTGATAATTGTCAACATGATCGGAGAAATAACCATATTTTTTTGCAGCTTCAAGTTTAGCGACTTCCAAGCGATCTTCTTCACGACTAATCTGAAATTTTTGAATATTTTTTGCGAGGTCGCAATGATGATTGTGTTGCATCAGCCATTTTGCTAGAATAAATCTCTTTTTTTCGTCTTTAATATTAAATTTTTCAATTTCGTAAACTGTTTTTTGATTTTTTTCAGCACTGATTTTGAACAGCTCTATACGCTTATCTTCATCTTCGATTCCAAACCTTTCAAATTCTTGAACCGCCCAATTATTTCCCTTCAATGCATTGGTAGCGATGCGAAATAAAGCATCTTGGTCTGTAATTTTGGCATAGGGAATCCATGCTACCACATCATTACCATTCGTTTTCGCTATTTCTTCGAGTTGTTCTACTAGAGGAGTGCCCTGCTTAAAAATAATATCACTCGATACCAAATATCCTTGATACATCTCATTAATAAGTTTATCTTTTATCTGATTATTTGGAAACTCAAGGTAATGGAATTCTTTGACAGCATCTGAATGGTTTAATCCCCCCACGGACGTCTTGATCAATTCGATCATTACCTCCGGATTCGAAATTCCATAATGCTTGAAATTTTTATAAAAAAATTGATTAACTTCATATCGTTTTTCTTCCAAAGTGAGCTTGAGAAGTGCAATTCGATCTTCTTCAAACTTGATATCGAGATGATGTAATTCCTCAATCAAAATTCCAGATTGATATCGAGCAAACGCTTTAGCATATGTTACCTTCATATTTTGGTCGCTTGTTTGTCGAATAAAATCCAGGAATTTAAAAATTGCACTTGTCGAACGACCACAACTAGAAAATCCTTTCAACATCTGCTCAAAATGGGGGCGTTGTATCATCCACTGGAAAATGAGCTCATAATCTAAATCTTGGGGGTATGAATATATTAAATACTCAAAATTTTTATAGCATTTCTCATCTTTAGGATATTTGTTGTCAATTTCTCTGATTAACCTTTCAGTGGCTTCCATCCTATTTTCAAAAATATAGATCCCCTGGATCTTTGACATACCAGATGTATATTTATAATCATACTGAACTTGATATCCGCAGGAAGTGCTACGCTTATTAAATTGATTATAAAAGGAATTCATCGTGGGATCTGTTTCAAGAATAATTGTCACTCCTCTTTTTCTTGCTTCGTCCAGGATTGTTTGCATCAAATTATTATTACGACAGTGTGATAGATCTATCGCAAACTGAGAGAGATTCCAGACATTTTGGACTTGTGGCACAACAAGCGCATATCCCAGTAATTCATGCGTATCCTGATCATGTAACAGAAACTTTGTAACAGATCGATCTGACATCTGTGCTAGTGTTGTTTTAAGTTTACTATCTCCCCAACCCATGGATTGCTGGATCCTAGCAACCTCTTCCATGAGTCCCGAAATCCTAGTCTCGGGCATTTCTGTCTGCAAAGATACAGAGTTATAAATTTTTGAAGGATTTCGAGATGAACCAAGAGTAGCGCTAAACATAATATTTTCCCATGAATTATTCTATTTTTATAAGATAATATCATGAATGATAATATTATGAATCCGTATTTTATACGGTTTAACAATATTTCAATAAATGTTACAATATTGGTTAATTTTATGAGGGAGTATTAATATAATGGAACCTATAACGAGTAACAATCCACATTTTTTTCATACAAAATTTCACGTTTTAGCGGATGTTCTTGTAGAGACAATGCAGGAGAATATCCAGACTTATTCAGGGTGGCGGTCGTGGATTTACAAATCAACGGCACAGGAAGAACGAAATCGTTCAATCACAATGATTGCGATGGTTAATGTCTTGAGGGGAGGGTTGCGCAAAACTGAACAAGAACCGGTTCGTCATCAAGATATCGCGCTGCTATTGCTAGGCTATGCCGCCGTAGATTACATGGGAGAACGTGTAAAGTCATGTATTCTTCCTAAGATGATTAAACTGTCTGATTACGACGGTAATATGGAAGTTTTTTTCATTATTGATAAATCATTAGGGAATAAGGTTTTTCAAGATGCACCTCCTTATGAAGCTTGTAACTTGTTAGAACGTATAACATCCAGTAACAGAGATAGTGATCGTGCTGTGTGGCAGCTCATTCAACTTGACATGAGAAAATGCAGATTGAGTAAAGGGTTATTCGGTGGTCTTCGTATAAATGAGATTAGCCTTGCGGCTCTTCTTGATAATTCAAGATTTGTTGAAGAGCTTAAGGCATCCCTAATCCTAGACGGCATTCGACGTTTCCGCAAATGGACATCCCTGGGAAAAATGGACAAAGATACTTATGAGATGGTTCGAAGGATGGTGATCCGCAGTTTGAAAGCTGAGTTAATTCAACGTATTTTTGACTTAAGGTTATGAGATTATCATCTCATGAGGGCTGAAAGCCACGCTTTTGATAGCCCAGGCAGAGCGAAGCGAAGGCCTGGGTGCAAAGGTGAAAAAAATGAAAAAGCCCTGCAAGGGCGACTCATCCATTTTTGCATAGATATAATTTCACCAAAATGAGTCGCCCTTCCAGGGCTCTGACTTTTTTTATCGACGTCAACCCAGGCCTTCGCTTTGCTCTGCCTGGGCTATCAAAAGGCAGGCTTTCAGCCCTCATGAGCAGCGACCCAAGGCCTTACTTTTGAAGGGCCATTGCTTGGAGTTTTTTGCGTTCGCGTATCTGCTGTCTATCCAGCAGATATTGCGTCACAATAATAGCGATAAGGGCCTGCCCATAATAAAGAATAGGTAATATCCTATAGGTAAAATGGAACATGCTTCTAAATTGAAAGTTGGCCAAAGCGCAAATACAGCCTAAGATGATCCCAAAAGTATACAAATCTCCTCGAAAAAACGATCTCCAAAGGGTTATAACGGAAATTTGCAAAACTCGTAACCAGTAGCAGATGAAAGCGATCACTCCTAGAACACCCACTTCGACAAGCGTTAAATACCAGATGTTATGCACCATCACGTCATCTGAATATCCCAACATTTTTGAATAAAAATGCTGGTAGTAAGCTGAGTAATTACCCATTCCGATTCCCAAAATGTTGTCCCCAAAAATGGTCAAAGCAATATTTTCATAGATGGCCCGGACTCTAAATTCTTCACTTGTAGCGTCAGTTATAAAAAAGCGTTCATACATGGTATTATAACCCTTCATAATTATGAGGAGAACACAGAAAGACATGAACGCTACGGTCAATAGATTCTTGATATTGAAGCTTCGCATTAAACAAAGAACTGTAGAAAACATAATGGTCGCAGATAATGAAAGAATACCTGATCGGCTCACCGACAGAACTAACATCACATAAATTAAAGCCACACCAAAGCCGAATAAAATCTTTTTCAGCACAGATTTTGATAAAAATACAAATGGGAAGATCAAAGAACCTAGCATAGCTATTATGACGTTAAAATCCGTGACGAAATAGAGAACCGTTACACGATATTCCCCAAAAACATATCTATTAATTAAGGATTGCACTCCAAAAAAGTATATCACTATCAACGAAAAAATAAGAAAGTAGTTAACGAATTTCCTATCTTTAAAGAAAGCGAGACAAATAGAATAAAAAACAAAGCTTTTAACAAGCTGAAACATTTCAAATAGCGGATAAAGTTTGGTTTGAAAAACGGGATAAGGTTCATCTTCAAAAGAACTTACTCCAAAGAGAGGATTTGACAAGCTATAATCTGCTAAAAGCCAAGCAACGACCGAAAAAAATAAAAAAAAGAGAGAGGGTATAACAAGTGGGGGGAAAGATTTTACCCTAAATTTCTTCCAATTGGAAAAGATCACTGAAATCAAAATAAGCATACATAAATCAGACACATGGACTTCAAATCCTCGGGATTGAGATCTATAATCTTGACGAGAAATAAAGTGATGGCTCCAGTCGGGGAATATCATGGAAATTAACATCACCCAAAAAATGAGGTCTATAAATTTTTTATTGACCCTACACGCTAAAATGCTACCTATAACACCAAATATGGAACAAAACCAAAAGAGTATTAAAGGAAGAAACGCGGTCATCTATGTTGCTTATTTTTTTTGTAAAATATGGGTATAATCCATGGGGAATTTTATTCAAAGCTAATTTTTAACTTATTAGGCTCTTTGACGCACGACGAAGGAGTAAAGAACTCTTCTTTCTTTGACGTTTATCGAAAAAAAATAAATGAGACTCCAGTATACTATAGCAAAAATAGATCCTTGCAAAATCATTAAGAAAATGGTTTCCGGATAATAAGTGATATAAAGCGCATAAGCAATCAATCCCGACACAAGAGTCAGGAGTTGTGTCTTAAGGCTTACTTCCCATAAATATTTCCAGATGCTGATTTCTGCATAGCTAGCTGCCTGGGGAATGTTGTAAACAATGGCTAGGATGATATTCGGGATAAGCATCCCCAAAGCTATGCCTATGATTCCAAAGAAATGAAGAAAGAGAATGCTGAGAACTAAGTTCGCTATACACTCTACCATGGCTACCTTGGCCAATTGGCCCTCCTTATTGATCATAAGAAATACCTGAACAGTAAATGTCCTATAGACAGCAAGAATATACATCGAGGTAAGAAGAATAATAGCGGATATGATAACTGTTGGCTCAGTTAAATGGAGCCAAATTTTTATAAAAGGCTTTAAATAGAGAATGGATGGAATAAAAATGAAATTGGCAATGTATACTCCATATCGGTTTGCATTTCTGAGTAAACGATTAATTTTTTCCTTTTCGTTATTGGTCGATAAAACAGCGACTGCAGGTCCCAGACCATCGAGAATCTGTTTGGTTAATTGCATGTACATCTCAGCAAATCGGGTAGCAATTTGATAAAAGCCTCCCAAACTGATAGCGCCGAATATAGCAATAACGATCTGATCGGTTCTAAAGATGATAATGTTAGAAAAAGTGATTAAGTAGGCAAATAGAGAGAATTTTAAGACTTCTTTGACAACTGCCGGATTGTAATGCGAGAAGGAAATTCTGAGTTCCGGGAGGTTTTTTTTGCTATAGTAGAACATGGCGAGGTTGGTGGCGATGGCAACTAAGATGGAAAACAGAGCTAAGGTCCTTAATTTATAACCTAGGCTTAAAATGACATAGATTCCTATAAAGGTTATGACGAGATTTAAAATGGTGATAAAATTCCGTGTAGGGATTTTTTGGGCTCCACGAAGGATTTCGCTAAAAAATCCTAAAGGAAAGACCAGGGCTGAGCCGATTCCAAATATTAATAAAGTTTCCTGATAATAGCGGATATCTGAGCCTTCGCTAAAGTTAAAGATATTGTCCAAGTAATAGGTGAGGAAAAGGGCCAAAAAGATGATGAGGCCTGAAAGTTTGCAATAGTTGAAAAAGACGGTGCTTAGAATTTCGTTGTATTTGTCCCAGTTTTTAGAAATAAGGGCCTGACTGGTGGATTTTTGAATGGTGACGCCAAATCCAAAATCGAGAAGGACTGAATATCCAAATATGGACCAGCATAGAGCCCAAAATCCGTATTCCTCGTGTGAAAAATGTAAAAAAAGCAATCGTGTAACGAAAATTGCAGAGGCGATACGGACGAACAATAATCCATAGTTTGAAAGGGTGCTTTCAAAAAGGGATCGATGGATCAGATGTTCTTTATTCGTGGGGTCCATTGGTTGGGTGCTGTCCAATATTTATTTGAATTATCTTGGGTATATCAAACCTCAAATTTCTTTTCGATAAATATTTGTGATTCTGCTAAATCTGTGTATCTGATTCTATTTTATTTAATCGGGATTCACCACAGAGAACACAGAGAAAGACAGAGGAAGAATATGCTTGATTACACTTTTTGTCTGCTTAAGTTCATTTAAAGGCTAAATCTATGGGTCTAATAGCTAATCATGCGAAAGCTCATGCAATAGCTAAGGCTATTACATGAACAATCATCCAGAATAAATTTTCGCACGTCTGGGATAGGCGATGCGCCTATCCCAGACGTGCGAAAATTTATTCTGGAAGGTTTTTCATGAATTCCATTTTTCGCCTCCATAATCGCCAGAAGGGGAAAAAAGTTATTCCACAAGGTCATTTGACATTGCTAGATTTTGAAAAAGTTTTTCCCCTTCTGCCGAAATTAAGTAAAAAATAAGTGAATTCATGGAAAACCTTCCAGAATAAATTTTCGCACGTTTGGGATAGGCGCATCGCCTATCCCAAACGTGCGAAAATTTATTCTGGATGATTGTTCATGTAATAGCCTCAGCTATTGCATGAGCGTTCGCATAATTGACTATTAGACCCATAGATTTAGCCATTAAATGACCTCAAATAGACAAAAAGGGTAATCTAGCAAATTCTTCCTCTGTGTTCTCTGTGCTCTCTGTGTTGAATCCCTGTTCAAATAAAATATAATTAAATACACAGATTTAGCCATTAAATGACCTCAAACAAACAAAAAGGGTAATCTAGCAAATTCTTCCTCTGTGCTCTCTGTGTTGAATCCCTGTTCAAATAAAATAGAATCACGATATATATATTCGTTTAAACATTGTTTAAAAGAAACTTTGGTTGTTGATTTTTATTGGGAATTTTCATTAATATCTAGCAGCTTAATATGCTAAAACAGGAGAATTTATGCAACCTACAACACTTTCGGATTATTTAGAGGATCAAGGATATGCATGCTGTATCTGTCAAGATACTTACGATACAAATGATCGAAATAAAAAACCCACCCTACTTTCATGTGAACAACACAATATCTGCATCGCGTGCTTCGAAGCAAATGTAAATACTTTGAAAACATGTCCAGAATGCAGAGCCCCACTTACATTTAAAGGAGGTCCTATACTCCCAAATACATCATTGGTCAAAGCCATGGAAAGTGTAGCACAACTTTGGAATCAAATGCACGCTCTCAAAAATAATGCTCCTATGCCAGCAGCAGTACCTGCAATGCCCATCGAACGGCCTAAACCTCAGGTACCTAATATCTTTTCCTCCCTTAGTCTTTGCAATAAGTTTTATCAATTTAAAAGTAGTGAAGATGAAATCGCTGCTGCTCTTCCAAGTGTAATACAAGCTATGGGATGGCATGATGTAGCAAAAGAATTAGAGAGCGAATTTCAAAAGGACATCCAATCGTGGTTTAGAATGGTAGAAAATGACGACAATCAATCAATAAATGGAGTCGTTCAGCTATGCAAAGTTTCAAATCACATCTGGGAAATGCATTGGGCCGGTGTAACAAAAGATAATATCGAACTATACCTTGATTTCTATAAACATATTTTATTTTTTATCAAAAGAGTGGATGGTTTTAGCAGTATAGATTGTAATTGGAAAACAGCTTCCATTAGCACTAATTTTAATTATCTTAAAGAGGAAAAGTGGCTTAACGCTGTGCTTGGTTTTCTAAATAGCACTAAAATTCGTTACGAACTTGTATATCTTCATCCACATTGGGGAACACAGGCGAAGCTTAAAGTTTATCCTATTCCACCCCCTCACCATGTACAGTGGGATTTTGACATTAGCCTCAATCATGCTTTGATTCCTTATAAGTCGCTAAATTCTTGGATGGAACGGGCTGTTCAGAATATTCTGGAAGACTTTAAACTGAAAATGCTTTTTAGGGTATTGGCCTCTAAAGGTGCTGAAAATATTCTGGAGCAGGAACTGCGTACCGAGGGATTTTGCAATGCATTCA
Source organism: Waddliaceae bacterium (assembly GCA_963822595.1). GTDB lineage: Bacteria > Chlamydiota > Chlamydiia > Chlamydiales > Waddliaceae > CAVRUH01. Next base: position 271,722 of record CAWGIG010000002.1, read on the forward strand.
AAGAACATCCTGCACAGCATTTTGTATACTGTATTGATGGGAAAGCGGAAGGTGTGATTCGGTTTGGAATCGATGGAATGAATAAATCTAAAGGGAAAATTTTTGTCAACGGCTCTTATTGCCTGCTAAGTCCGCATTGTCTTAAATATGCCGATCATTTCATAGAACAGTTTGCTGAATGGGCTAAAGCAAATCCATCTTATGCAAAGGGGGTAAAGGCAACAGAGATCGAGTTTGTGAATTATGAAAAGATATTTCCTCAATTACGAGATGCCATAGTTAATTATATACAATCTGGAGGCCAGAAAACTAATGCAAATCAATAGCATTAGCCCTCCTACTAATTCGTTCTTTACATCTTTACGGGATGAAATACAACGGGAAACATTGGCACTTATCGACGAGGTCAATAAGTGCCATCTCCATTGTGAGGACACTCCCACCTGGGAAAAGGTTCATAAGCTTATTATCGATTTTTATAGTACCTATCTAGAAAAGAAAATAGAGAAGCAAACACAACCTGTAACTGCCCCTCAAGCTGCTACACCGCAGCAAGACGATCCTAATCGGACTCGCATCTTCGGAAATCGAATTTTTTCACAAATCTATTCCCTGGATCAATCTACCTACCAAAAATTGCTTCGTTCTTTAGGAAATGATTTACAGTCAATTTTTCACGATCCACTCTTTACTGATCCTATCCTAGAGGCTCTCCAAAACCATATTATGACTCCCTTGCATAACAATGCAGAATTAGTGGCTTTGTTATGTTCGTGGATACAATGCAACAGTATTTATCTTCCTCTAGGGACACATTTGCTTCCTGCCTTTAAAAAAGATATGGATTTGGAAACACAGAGTGCTTTCGCTAAGCATGTTCTGGCTCACGAAAAAATTATCGTCATCTCTGAAGCAAGCAGTCAAAAGACCTTTGATCAAATGACAGCCTTCTTAGCGGAAGCGGCACAGGCGCATTGCCGCAGCTGTGATGTGCCTACACAGCCTCCCAACGAAAAACCGACAGCAGTGATGCTTTCAGTCAAAAATGGTGCCGGTGGACACACAGCTCCGACTCATGCCATGGCTGCGAGATTGAAGGAGCGCGGGTGGCGCGTCGAGACTATAAATTACGATACAGATCTGTCCAATGATTGTGATCCCTTTCAATTACTTGGCATTACCTTCGAAGATGGTAGCCCGATGACGGAAAGTCTTTACATAACACGTTGGAAGATGCCAAAAAGAAAAAAAAATGTCGCTCGAATTGTAGGTTACTATGTCCAAGCTAACAAGATCCTTAATCCGGATTTATTTAAGGATGATTCCGGCGGGGATCTTCTGCGGCATAGAATTCTCCCCTTAAACCCACAGTTGCTGATCACGACTCTAGCTTATCATTGGATATGGAAGACGCTAGCCTATAGAGTAACGAGCGCCAAAACCCTTCTCGTGGCCAGTGATGTCTTTTTTCATAGAGAGGCGATTATGCCTTGGTATCGTCAACAAGATATTCCTCACCATCTTCGACAGATGCACTTTACAGCAATGACTGATGACCTGCTACTTCTTAAAAGTATGGCTAATCATCACGATCAGTATTATATACAAAAGTATCCTAACTTCCCGGTTCGCTCCATGATTCCACTTATAAAGGGGCTGTACCTGGATTCTCAGATTAAGGTGATTGGAGCACCGATCCATCCCGCATTTAAGGCGATTACTGAATCTCAGGAAATCCAGCGACTCCGAAGTAAGTGGAAGTTGCCGGATGGAGCCATGAGCATTTGTATTTCACGTGGAAAGCTTGGTTATGATTCCGATTTTAAACCTGCATTAGAAGAATATCGGACCAAAGAAACTTTCCCAAGACCTGTGGTTCTTCAAGTTGTTTGTGGAGAGAATACTCCGTTTTATGAAAGACTACGAGCGGGTGAATATGGGGATTTAGGTCCTAATATAACGATAAATCCTCATCCATTGCTTGCACCAGGAGATTTTGCTGAACTGCGGGCCATTTCCACTTTCGATGATATTAAGGCGGGTGGAGGAAGCACTTTTGAAGGTTGGTATTTAATATCCGAGGGAAGCCAGTGCATGCTTTTACTTACTCCGGGGCCTGATCTTTGGTGGGAGAGGTCTAATTGTGATGCCATGGAAAAGTGGGGCGTTGGTAAAACAATCATCGCTGAGTCTAGAAGAGCGGAAATTATTAAAGAAGTCATGGAAAACGGCCTTCCAAAAATATCCAATCGTTTTCCCGATTGGAAGGTGCCTTTCGATGAGGTTGTAGATTTACTGAAGGTTAAAAAATGAATATTCCATCCCCTCTGCCTGAAGCTGCTTTATCCAATCTGTTGCGTAAGATTGCACTAGCGCCTAATAATCGAGTTTTACATGCCGCCTTTCAAGAATTTCAAAAAGTTATTCCTGCGGATTTTCCATTTGATGAAATAACAATGACCCACGAATTAACAAGCCGTCTTTGGCTTGCTGGCGACAGACTCCGAAGAGTGGAAGAGGTCCCACCGGCACTCCAAACACTCATGCGACGGGTTCAGGAATGTCTTTGTGGGAATCTTCGAATTAATCCTGTTCTAACAGTCCATCTTCAGGAAATGATTGGGGATGCAGCAATGACTCGTTCCTGTATCGATAAATTCATTTCTGTCGTGCAGTCTTGCCGCCACAATATCACTATTTATGATTTATTTATTTTAATAGGGAGTGATTGGGGAGGTAGCAAAGGTTTTAACAAAGAGGGCGCATTACGTGATCCTTATCGAACATTAAAAACATTTTATTCCTATATAAACATTGCTGCAAGGTTAAATGCAGGGTCACAATCGGCCTTATGGACAGATAGCGGATTGAAAGATGAGACAAGAAAGCTTCTTTTCGCTTTGAAATTAGCCAAAAAAGGGAAATTACCGATTCCGGATGGTGACCTTCTGGAATTTTTGAAAACGCAGAGAAAAACATTTTACTATCCTATCGGTTACGCAAACGTTTCTATATCTTTTCTGAGTTTATTGGCCATAGATTATTCAGATACGGGATATCGTCTCCGACTTTTAGCGTCCGATAACAGTCAGATTCTTGCAGCAGGCGAAAAGTTAAACCACTATTGTCCTGAGGTAATTTGGGAAGGGTTAAGTGCCGATCAGCTGACAAGCCCAGGCTTCTGGAAGCCACTTTTCGAAGCAGCAACACTTAATGAAGGAGAGCAATTATATGGTGAAGAAGAGGACAGCTCTAGTTTTTTAAGTTTTAATTCCACTCATATCATTGCATGGATCATTAGACAGTTAGGAAAGCGTCCAAGCGTCTCCCATGTAGATATACCTGAAGAGAACTGGGCAAGTATTATGATAAATTCCTTCTCTCATCCAAACTTTCAATGTAAAGACATTAAGATTCACGACAAGGGGATAGATATCAAGGATGAGGGACTCCTTCTTAGGCAGACCGGTAAAGAAATGAAACGGACAGTTTTCAATCATGTTCTACGCAAATTCGTTAACCTATTACCCATGGATCTGCTACAAACGCGTAATGACAAGCTGTTATTTAAAGCTGAATCCCGCTTGCTGGTGTTGGTAGGTGCTTTTGTTAATTTGAGTGGGGGAACATCACAACCTATTTTTAGAGGAAATTTTTTACGACTTATCGAACAATCATACGGAAAAGTCACAGCTCCTATCGAACGACTTATGGAACTCAATCCAACCGAGAAACAACGGGAGGATGCTAAAACTATTCTTGTTTCTCTACTCGATATCAAACATAGGTTTGCCGATCTTATACGGACGATGGATCGGATTCCTCTTAGTGCTCCTCGTCCGCTTTATCCTTCGACGCATACAGTCCATAAAATTGATCTTTCTAAAGTTGCATGGATTCCTATTAAGCTAACGATGCTCGATAGTTTAAGATTGAATGAAGGCGTTCAACCGCTTCCCTTATATGATCAATGGACTGCTGAACGTTTTTCTGAAATTCATGCATCTCTCGAAACCTGGTACGACATACTTGTAGATGCTAAAAGTAAGTGCGAATCCCCTGAAATAATTATGTTAGCGCATCGGAATATTTTCTCCAGACTTCCCATTCCTTCCAGTGATAGGGTAGAGGATACTTTTCCTGATGAGCTTTCGGAAGGACTTCAAATTGGGACATTAATTCTTTTGAAAAAAATCAGTTCCTTGGTTGCTTCAGAAGTTTATTCCGATGCTTTTGTCCCGCCAGTTTTTGTGGCGGACATGTCCAGAGTTTACAGATTTTCCGTCGAACTATACCGAAAGATCAATTCAGAGGTTTGTAAGTTGCCGGTTTCTTGGTATTGCTTGCATCGTTATCTCGAAAGCCGCCATAGTTTCCATGTTCCTGGAGAAATAAAAACAACATTAGAATCTTTAGCGTTTTCCTTTAAAATAATCAGTCCAAACGGGCACTTGAAGCCTTCAGAAAATTTTAAAGAAATTCCTTTATTCTATTTCTGTTGGTGGAATTTGCCTTTGGATTATACATATCACCGCCTAGGATTAGGGCCAAAGCGTATTAACCCTAAATCAATTGATAATGTATTAACTTTGGCCGAGTTGGCCGACAGCGTTGGTTTGCGCCCTGAGATGATTTTAGATTCAACAGGTGAAACTGCAAAGTGGGAAAATAGTTTTGGCGGGCAGTTTCTGCTTACAGTGAAAGAGATTGCTCAATTTTATACCATGAGTTGTTTTGCAAGACCTGATGCCTTTCGCGATTCTTTTTCCGAAAAAAACAAATATTATAAAGATAAATTATCTGACAGTCTAGGTCCTGAGGATTATTTCCAAATAGAGCCTGTTACCTCAAGTAAATTTACAGAAAATAGTAATGATTTTGGGGGAAGTGGAAAATATCCAAAAAAGGTCAAAAAAGGCGAGACACCGATGTCTCAGAGAATGGTGTCCTTTAATGATAAGCGTATAAGCGAGCCTATAAGCAAGCTCCCGATTCAGAATGTAGAAGATTGGCGAGATCAAGCTGAATTGCTTAAAGCGCTTCCGAGGCGCAATGCTATGAGAGGAACTTATCAACTTCACCAAGCAGCCTCGGGTCCTTCAAGTCTATCTCTGGATGTTTTGCTGGAGTACTTTGAAGCGCGTCCCACATTGCTTCTTAATCAAGACTACAGGATTTATTTCTGGGCTGTGTTACGTTCCGCGCATGTGGTTGAGACTTCTTGTGCCAATGAACCTATTCTTTTAGATAGATTAGAGTCATTTATTTTGGCAATGTATAAAATTGACAGAAAAGAAATCGGACAGAGCAATCTTAATTTTGAACGGATTCTATGGCTTTCAGCGCTTACAAGATATTTATGCCATCTTAGTCCTCTCGGCCTGAAGAAGTTCAGCCCTTTGCTTGGAAAAATGATGAAATTTCTGAAAGGGTTTGGATATAGTCAAGCTGTTGAAGCTCGCCTTGCCCCCCATCTGATTGTTTGCCACCATATGCTTGGAGGGCTTTCCGTTCCTGAGCTGGCCCGTTTACATCTACTCGTGGGAAGAAATCCTCCGAGCGATCCAAATGATGCAATGATTTGGCTCGAAGCATGCGAAGCAATGCAAGTACATGCTCCGAAGATTATTGAAGAATTGAAAAACGGGGATGAAAAGTCTCGAAGAGCTATTTGGGGACTCGTTATAACCTCTGAACGGGATATCCAGGAGGCAATGCAGCGACAACCCCAGAACATGAGGCTTAATACTCTTGCAAAAGTTTCTTCGCAAATGACGCGTCTTAGGCTTAAGGAAGCCTATTTGCAAAAATCTATCGATAAATCGAAAAAATACCATTGGCAAGTTGAAGTTTGGAGGCAATCAGCAGATCCCGTTGTTCTTCAAAAGGTTAAAGAAAGTATTAAGAAGGGATCTTCAGAATTAAATGGCTGTTTTGACACATTGCTAGCAAAAACCGAAAAACTCCTCTGTATCACTGACACAAGTTTGCTGCTACAGATTAACAACCGAACAATCTTCATTGACTGGGAAACAGGCCGATTCGCGGGTGGAGAAACTAACCTGCCATCAGCAACACTCCTTCCTGTTCACTTGCGAAAACATCCGGATTTAATCTCTCTTGGAGAATTATTGCGACGACCTCTTGTCAGCACAAAACAAAAAGGAAGGTCGCATTTTAAAGGTTTAGAATCTGTAATGATTGATGTTAGCATCGGTGCTGCATGGATTAACATCGATGATAGAGAATATCGTTTAGTTTCAAATTCTAATCTACACTCGATGAACCTTCCACTTGTGTTCCGAGACGGGTTTTCTGTATGGGTCAGTGAGGAAGAAAACGCGGGTATTTTAACGGCGCATGCTAAAGAGGGTATTCCGCATCCAGTGTTTCTCATAGATGAATCGGGATTTATCCGATCTTTAAAAGGGAATCCAAAGCTGCGCCTTGCACCTGCAGGTTATTACCCGGAAGCCCAATTGTTTTCACGCTGGAATCTCCATCAGAATGATATTCTCGTCTGGTTAGATGACGATAATAACGTTGCCGAACTGCACCTCCCTTTACATAATGGTGAAGGATTCTTTACACGTGTCATCCGTACCGAAGATGGTGGTTGGTTCCTGGATGGATTAGATGTAAAACTTGAGGAAACTCGAGAAGCTGTTTCTGCATTCGCAGGTCATCCTGTCTATTTAGCGGCAAAAAATGCGCAAGGGCATAGGCTCTTGCTCCTCCCCGGAACAAACCCCTATGAAATGCATCGGCGACAGGAAAAGAAAAATTATGAAATCAACTGGAATCATATCCTTACGACAGGCTCAGAAGAGGGAATTCATCAGTTCCGCATTTCACCTTCCGGACAAATAGAAGGGCTAGTAGTTATCGACAACCTCCTTTTAATGATGTGGACTCTATATATGGGACAGTATGCGGCGACTGCTGAATTAGCAAAACGGTGGCTGACTCCTCCGGGGCGTCCTTATACTAAAGATGAGCAGCGCATTCTTCAAAATTGGATCAAAATGGGCTACGGCGATGCTCCTGTCACCAACGAGCAAAATCCGTCTGCTTTGAATCTACGCATGTATATCATCATGCGCATGGCACGTCATCTGAAAAACTTTCCTCCAAAACCTGCTGAAGGAGAAAAAAAATCAAAGCTATGGTCAGCGCTACTTGGCCCCCGCGATGTTTCATTCTTCGCATGCTGTGAGATAGAAGAAAAGATGATGCACAACGGCATTTTAGGACGTTCGTTACGTGAATCTAACTTTGAAGAAATGCTCTCTCTATATGACCATGATGCCTTTGTAAGACTCATCACAGACAAAAGAGAAGGTAGGGGTTTGGAATATAACCCTGTAAGCGTGAAGCTTTATCAACGGCATAACAGTTCAAATGAAATACACAAGAAAGGTGTCACATTCCTAAGTTGCCATATTCATGATCGTAATATATTGGAAATTACAGATGAACTTATATGGGGTGAATATACTTTTGAGCACATCCTAAAAGATTATCCCACTGCCAAGCAAACGATAAAGGTTCCGGTGGATCGACTCTACCGAAAGATCATCCCGACACAATTAATGCCGTTTTTTGATAAAGCTTACACTCTGATCAAAGAGGGACCAAAAAATCCTGATGAAGCGCTCGAATATACAGCAATCATGCATCAATTGGGCGAGTTAAGGGGAGCAAAAGCCGACGAACTTTGCAACCAATATTTTAATGTACTTTGGGGACATTATAGTACTGAAGTTTCAAGAGATAATATTTTCCTTTGGCTACTTTTAGAACAAGGGTTTCTTGCGCAAATTAGGGGTGAAGAGTTACCTGACCTTCCTTCTGTAGATCGTCGCTTTGGACTGAAGTATGTGGATTCTAAGGAAGCTTCCGAGAAATTCTTTACGACTTTGTTAGACTTCAGTGGTATGAGTCCTGGATTATTCATCAAAACTTACCTAAAGGAGTGGTTTGCAAAACGTCAAATGCGCTATTTGGATCAAAATACATTAACTCACGAGATTCCCGATCACTTCGCCGCTTCCATGAAGAACCCTTGGTCCTCTCTACTGACATCTGAAATTGAACGATGGAAAAAAATATCGGAACCCATGCCCTTAAAGATTAAAAAAGAGCTACATGTAAAATTCGCAGAATGGTCTTTTTCCGTTCCGGACCACTTGGCGCATATTCCTTCGAATGAAAAGGGGCTGCAATCCTTAGAAACGAATCTGCATGAATGGATTCATACCATGACATTAGAAAAAACACAACGGGCAAATCATCTTCTCTCCTTAGCAAATACCTTACCAAAAGAGAAAGATGCAGAGCTTTTAGAGTTTGCACGTCAGATCCATTTTGTCTCTCCGCGATCTGTGGATGAATGCATAGGTATTGCCCTCATGGATTCTAGAAAACGTTGGTTGGAAACTTGTCCTCATGCCGATCCTCTCGTACTTCAAACGGCTACCGTGGAGTATTTGGAGGTCGCTTTAGATTTAGCCCACCTTGAAAGGATAAAGAAAGAACTCAAAAGTTGCTTGAATGACCCAACCGATCAACTTCAAATTGAAAAGATGGTGCAAAACTTAACAATGCAGCATCAATACTTTCCCGAAACCTCTACTCTTCCTATGATGGTATCAGAATACTATTCAGATTGCCGCATGCGTACACAACCTGACCAAGCGCAGCTTATTCGAACCCTCTCAAAAGAATCTAGCATAAACATGAAAAGTGTTCTCCAAGCCATTAAAGGGACCAAAGAAAGTAAGGCAGCTGCACCGATTTGGGCTCAAATGATGTTCGGTAAAGGAAGTGTCATACAAGCGATTCCGGGATCCGGAAAAAGTAAAAAGATTGGTCCGATTTGGCTCCAGATGATGTTGGGTACTGGTCGCATCCCCATTCTCTGCGTTCCAAGCTCGTTATTTCAAACAACTCTTTCCGATCTCCAAAACATGATGTGGGATAGGTTCCGTACCCATGTACGCGCATTCACTTTTGATAGAGAAAGTTGTACTTCTGAAAAACTTCATGAAATTGCAGAAACTTTTCACATTGGCAGACTGGAACCCACAGTATTCGTTTGCTCACCTAGAGATCTTCATGCCCTGCAGCTCATGCTCAAAGAACGCCATCAGCTAATTGATAACATGCGCGATAGATTGAAACGTTTTACCATTACTTGGGCACGTTCCTGTATGAATGAAGCTCAATTGCCATTATTTTCTGAGGATATCTCAAAAGGAGATTGGTTCAATGCCTGGTATAATTGTCCGCTCGATGCACGGGATACTTTTTATCGTTGGAGAACGAGTCATTACAAATTAGAAGAAGAACTTAGTCCTCTTATAAAAGAGTCTGACCTATTACAGGGAATCCTAAACTTGCTTCAAAATGAATCAGCATTGCTTGTAGACGAAGCGGCCACAGCCTACGATCCACACAACCTCCTTAGCTTCCCCATCGGATGGCAGACTGTGGCTAACCCACATGCAGGAGTGATGGCGTGCAAAATATATTTCGATTGGCTTCCCCGATATTATGACCAATTAGGTCTCCTCGATAACATGCAAAGTTTGTCTAAACCTTCTGTACGGAATGAGATTTACAATAAGCTTGCAGAAACAGCTTATAAAGAATACAAAGAATACATTCCTAATCTACCATCGCTTAAAAAATTCACTGCTTATATGTTGTCCGAACAGAGCGGCCAACCAATGAAAAAGCTTATCGACAAGCTCAATAGTGACAAAAGTATGTTGAAGAGACAGCTCGCTCAAGAACTCGCCTTTTTAAAATACAGCTTAACGACCGGGCTCGAAGGCGCCCTAACCTCCAACGCTCACGTCAAATACGGACGATCCAAGCAAGACCCTCATCTTCATTTGGCTATTCCTTTCGAATGTGCGAACGTACGGAAAGAAAATACTCTCTTCCGACAGCCATGGAAAACGGTGATTATGACCTGCCAGCTATATAGCCAAATATGGAACGATCCGTTTCAAACGGCGGAACTTATCGGATTCCTGCAAGGGGTGAATCCGGAAGGCAAAGATAATAACATTCTTCAAGCGGCAACAGTGATTTGGGGTCGACGTTTTACTGACATCGATTTTTCCGATCATGAAGGAATGCAACAACTGACCGAGGAACTCGATCGTGCAAGATTGCATCCCGAAAAAGCTAAAGCTGCCAGATTGTTAATTCAAACATTCTTAAAGGCTTGCGTTTTCCCGTCTCAACTAAAACTAGATCCTTCTCAACTTACAAGTACGCCTCAAGATATCCCGATGCTTGCTAATAAATCCGATGCGATGGGAGGCACCTTCGGTTTTGAAGCAACATGGAACCCTGTATTGAAACGGGTCACCGATCATTCCAGCGACGCCAGTATTCTTAAAGCCCTTGCCGAGCCGCGCAACCAAATGTGTCATATACTTCCAAAAGGAGGAGCCGAAGCCTTCCTGAAGTATATTGAAACCGGAGCTCTTGACGGCTATATGGCCCTTATCGATACCGGTGCAACCTTTAAAGGTCTCAGTAATACCGTAGTTGCCGGGCGATTGTTGAAAGCTCTCAAGGGTTTTGACTGCATCCTCTTCTATGACGAAGATCAACCTGGCGGTGCACGCCTCTCTGTCATGAGCGGCTTAGGAAAAACTGTTTTGGAACATTCCGATAAAGAGGGTGTCCGCAGAGCTCTTAGTCAACTTAAACTTTCATCATCCTTCGCCTTCTATGATCAAGCCAGACGTATCGGCACAGATCTCGAACTTAAAGACGGTAAAGCTCTCATCACATTCTCAGATGTCGTCATGCAAGATGATCTCTTGCAGTCTGCCATGCGTTGTCGAGGCCTTATCGATAGACGCCATTCGATAGCCTATTGCATCCCCGGTGAATTGGAAGGCGATTGGGATGGAAATAAAGTAATTAAAACTGCGAAGCAGCAGCAAAAGGATGCCGAGAAAAAGGCTAATTTCCACGGAATTTGCGAACAACTGCGCGGTGTAATTCGAGCTATCATCGATCGAGCCATGCGAAGCGAACCGGACTTCAATAAACGGCATGAAGTCCAAAAGAGAGCCCAAAATTTTCTGATGGAAAAACAAGAGAACGATTTGGTAAAAACTTTCGGCTCTCTGCAAGCTTTAATCAAAACGAAGGAAGCTTTAAGAAGTCTAAGAAAGAGTCTTATCGTTACGATTAGAGAGATTCTTCCGGAGGCTCAACACGAGGCCCAGACGACTCTTAGACAGATCTTTATGTGGCATTATGAACGAAAAACCTCCTTTCCTGAATTTGTTCGGGCGGGAGATGTAAACGAAGAAGCTGTTCAAGAGGTAGATCTAAGCAAAGACCAAGATCGTATGCGCCTCATGGAAGAGGAATATGAGCGGATGCTTGGCACGCGTAATCCGAAGAAGGAAATTGTCTGGAGCCGATTCGATCCTAAATTAATAATTGCATCCCCTATAGGTTGTGTCTCTCTTGTTGATGAGATGCCGGCGCTTTACACGATGAAGGAAGCGCTCAAAGAGCGTGGTTTTATGGTTCCATTTTCACCCAATTTACTGGTTAGCGCCAATTTGCTGTCAACATTTCTTGGAGAAACGAATTGCTTGCTCACTGAAAACCAGAAGCCGGTGCACCGAGGACTCTTCATAAGAGGCGAGGATGGGCCGAAATATGTTTTGATTTCCGAAGGGGACGCCCGCTATTTAAAAGAGCATCTTCTCACTTTGAATGGCCGTGGAATTTTCATGGTCGAACCCAGCGGTGCCATCAATCAACGAGGATGTCGCGAGGATGAGATAGTCAACCTATGGAAGGAAGGAACAGATGACGAGCGTAGTCTGTTGTTGCAAGCATTATTGTTCCAGGGTTCTGCCTTGTTGTTGGATCAACTTCCAAAAGATGAAGTTGTTTCTGCGTTGCAATTCTGGACGAAAGACAAATCTAACCGTAAAATAGCTGCACGCATCCTGTTCGAGGCAGCCCTTGATCTACGACCAGACGACATGCTTCACTATCGCCGCAGCCAAAAGTTAAGGGCGCTATTTAACAAAACCAAGGGCTAGGCCTCATAGACACAAATAACAGGATAAGCAGGATCGCAAGCGGCAGGATAAAAAAAGGATAAGAACAAAAATTAAGAAAAAAAGTTTTTATTAAATCTTTTTTCTTATCCTTTTTTTATCCTGCCGCTTGCGATCCTGCTTATCCTGTTATTTGTGTCTATGAGGCCTTTGACCATTCTTAATTCTTTTTTCATTTTACAAATTTTCATACCTCTGTTATGTTCCGCCCGAACTTAGACAAAAGGAGGTTCAAATGAATTCGTTACAAATCGTGAAGGTGCCACTAACTACTGGTTGTGCTGCAGCTTTTTTACAATTGAATGGAAAACTCATTTCTCGTGGTTATGGAACGCTTGGAAGCGAAGTCCCACACATAACAAGCGCTTTGAATGCTGATGTTAATTTCTTTGACAGTGCTCACTTTACCTATAACAGCGCAGCAAAAATTCAAAATGCCACCCTTCTATCAGACAATAAAGGACAAATTGTTGTTGCAGAAAAAATTCCAGGTTGGAAATTAGATAGAAATAATTTGGTCGGTTCCTTTGTAGGAGCCTTTGACCAAATTCGAGCTACCTCAGGTCGAGACAAAATCGACATCCTTGCCCTCCATGGCCCCGATTGTTTCCATGAGGTAATCTTTGATAAATTGATGGAACTGAAAGAAGAAGGAAAAGTTCAATATATCGGTGTGAGTAACATTACAGCTGATAAATTAATTAAAATCTTGGCTAAAGGTAAACAGATTGATGTTGTTGATAACGAATGGAACCTTCTCTATCATGATGATGCAGTTTTGGAAATTTGTAAAGAGCGCGGCATCGTATTCGTCGGAGCTCGCATCTTCGGTGATCAAAAAGGAAAAGATTACAACATATTTGAACACAAAGTCGTTAAGGAAGTAGCTGCACGCGTCAATGCTAGTGCTAGAGCTGTAATGCTGCAATGGGCCAACCAACGTGGAGTCACCGTAGTTCCACACTCTAATAATGCGAAAAACGTCATCGACAACCATACGATTCCTGAATGGACTTTGACTTCAGAAGAGCTGGATAAATTGGATGCGGTTAGACAGACATCCTACTACCAGAAATTTCTGAACAAGGACCTCTTGAAAGAAAGTGAAAAGTGGCTTAATAGTGTTGCGGACGCAAAAAAATAAAAAATAAATATCCCCCGCAGTAAAACGGGTGATTCTTAAAAAAGGAGAAAAGTAATGAATCCAGTTTATCCAGGAGCAGCAGCTATGCAAGTTTTACCTTTAGATAGTCAGCAAGCACAGTCCTATGAGAAGTGGATTGAGCCAATTACTAATGCTGTTAAAGCTGAACTTTTAGCGACTAACAATCAAGATGGATCCCATGATTTTGGCCATTTGGAACGTGTAAGTTCTTTAGCCGTACGTTTTGCTGAGAAAGAAAATGCCGATGTATTAGTTTGTTTTGCTGCTGCCATGCTGCATGATATTGTGAATCTTCCTAAGAATCACCCTGATATTAAGTTGTGTTCCAAATTTGCAGCGGAGCGGGCCGAAACCATTTTGAATCAGTTGAACTTTCCTAAAGAATCGATAAGGAATGTATGTCATGCGATACATGCACATAGTTATTCTGCGAATATTGAACCTGAGACGATTGAAGCAAAATGTGTTCAAGATGCTGACAGGATGGAAGCGTTAGGGGCATTCGGTTTAATGAGGGTATTCTATGTGTCAGGACAGAAAAAGACACAAATCATGCATGATAAGGACCCTCAAGCATTGAATAGGGATTATGACGATCGCACCTATGCTCTTGATCATTTTCAGGTAAAGCTGTTTAAATTGGCGAGCATGATGAAAACACGATCGGGAAAAGAAATGGCGGGCTCTCTCACGGAATTCCTAGCAGAATTTTATAAATCGATCCTAGTGGATAAGATTAAGGGAGATTTGCAATCCGGTAGATTTTTATTCGCAGAGACCTACTATGACGCCGGCAAAAACAATCGAGCGTTATTTAATTCGGAGGATCCTTTTGCACAAAAAGGACGCGGTCTAGAGCCGAGTAAGTATGCTGTGGATGCGTTATTGCCTAAAGAAGATGAGTTTATCAAGGCCTTTATAGAGCAACTCAGGTTTGAGTTGAATGGTTATAACAAAGTTTTATGATTTCATGAGGGCTGAAAGCCAGGCTTTTGATGCCCAGCCTTCGCTTCGCTCAATGTCATCAACTTAAAGAATAGTTTATCACTTCATGAGGGCTGAAAGCCAGCCTTTTGATAGCCCAGGCAGAGCGAAGCGAAGGCCTGGGTCGAAGTGGATAAAAAAAAGTAAGAGCCCTGGAAGGGCGACTCATCCATTTTGGCAAAGATATAATTTCACCGAAATGAGTCGCCCTTCCAGGGCTCTTACTTTTTTTATCGACGTCAACCCAGGCCTTCGCTTCGCTCTACCTGGGCTATCAAAAGCCTGGCTTTCAGCTCTCATGAAATAACAAACTATGCTTGAGGATATTCACTAGCGAGTATTATATTATTGACATCATTTCGGTGCTCTTTCAGACCCTCTAATCCTTTTTCTAAAAGTATTTTATGATCTTCAGGGCTAAGGGGTTTAGCTCCACCCCTTCCTTGCTTATACAAACAAAATTTATCTGTAACTTCATTGTAGAATAACAATCCATCATCGACATTAAAATCTTTTTTGACGATTAACCTTAATGCTAACGTAGGCTTCATGATCCCAATTTCTTGAATCCGTTCTTGCCTGATTTCTCTTATTTCCTGTTCCCTTCGTTTATTCTCCCCAGCTGCAGTTTTAATAAACTCGCCGATATGCTCTTCCAGACCTGTTAATCCTTTTTTTAATAGGATTTCATTTTCTTCTGGGCTAAGAGTTCTAACTCCCTTTTGCTTAATGCCTATACGGAATGCATTTAAATTCTGATCGAAAAATAACAACATATCATTTTTCTGAATACCTTTCATATTTTTTGCTAGTTCTCTAGGTTTCACAATCCCAATTTCTTGAATCCGTTGTTTCCTTATTTCCTCTTCCTTCCATTTAATCACCTCAGCTACGGTTGCAAGAGACTCACCGAAATGATTTTCAAGCCCTTCCAATCCTTCCTTAATGAGTATTTCTTCCTGTTCTTCTGTAAGACTAGTTTCTCCGTGTCTGTCAACAATAAAAAATTGTTTTACCACATTATCGTATCGTACTAAATGAATATTTTCATATCCTGGTGCTTTTAGACTTTCTTGAGCTTCGTCTTCGGTCATTTGACCAATTTCATCCATGCGTTCTTTAAAAAGAATCTCTCTTAGGTTAAGGCTATGAGTTGCCATGAATTGATCCACATCTTCCGGTTTCATATCTGCTAATATTTTACTAGCTTCGGCTAAAGTCATTCTTTTATCATTAGGATTTTTCACGGGGTCCGAGGAGACCACATCGGGGTGCAACAGGCCGATGATCACTTGGTAAAGTGGGTGGGGATTTTCAATATTAAGCTCTATTAATCGATTTCTCATTTTTTTAATTTCGTCTAGGTGGTTCTTTGCGTCGTCGCTAATTCTCATCCCAAGGACATCTTCTAGAGCGATAAGTCCAAAGGCAAAACAGTCTTGGGGTTTACCAGGCTGAGATTTATTTACAACTTCAGGCGCTAGATAAAATCGAGTTCCATCTGTCGGACCAACCCAATTCTTACCAATATCATCTTCAGATATTGTCAAACCAAAATCTGATAGTTTTGCTACACCATCTACAAGGAGAATGTTTGCAGGTTTAATATCCCGATGGATAAAACCTAAATCATGTAGAACCTTTCCAGCATTGAGAATCTGTTTAAGGAAATTTACTTTTTTTTTGTCATCTGATTGTGTAAAAGCTTTTTCTAGATCACTTTGGGCGAAGGGCATCTCTTGACCCAATTCTTGATTTCCTTTGTTGAATTTTCCGAAAACAAAACAATCGGATAAAAGCTTTTTTAAATTTTTGTTGTTTGCTTTAGATCTGATTCTTTCTATGATATTTTGATCAAAAGCCATTTCCTTATTATTTTCTACTGCATTACCATGTCCTAATTTTGTTACGGTTGTGCCATGCTTTAAATTATAAGATTTGTAAATTTTTCCAAAACTGCCCTGAGCGATATGTTTTTCTTTGTAAACTAATGAGATCTTTTTTAATCCTGGGTATTTATTACTTTCTCTAGTCCTTACTATGATTTTATGGCGTTCAAGTTCTGTTACATTTGTTCTGGTAACCCTACCTTGTAATACCTGTGCGGCAATCTTAGCAACACTCTCGTCAATACCCTTTCCCTTGATAGTAAAATGATCCTGAATACTTTTTGTAGGGTTAGTTTCAATTAATGCCTTCTTACCCGTACTCCCTCTCTTAGGAGTTGAATCAAGTTGCTTTTGCGCTATAACCTTAATGCTATTATTTAAGGGATTCTCATTTTCCGAGTTTTTTGGAGACAATTTTGCAGTGGCGGCCCTATCCATATCAGCCTTTGCAGGAGAAGCGAGTCGCCCCACGGCTGTAACTGTTACCTTGTTTGATTGAGTACTTACCTTTGGTTGAGGCATTCGCCACGTTAAAGCAGCTGAATCAACTCTTTTAGGCTCAGACACGATATACCTCCTGTCGTTAACCCAAAATATCCTATTATTATTATAATTAATAAATAACTGTTTTGTCAAGATTATTATTTAAATCATGTAAAATTATATTAAGATTTAATTAAGATTGATAAAATAGAAGAATGCTATTTAAAAGGAACGGAACAGGACAAGTGTATTAAACTTTGTTAGGGGTCACTATATTTAGACCCTTGCTCTTCATGTGCTCTCTAAGACCTTCTAACCCTTTTTCTAAAAGGATGGAATGTTGTTCGGGACTAATTACTTTAATTCCTTTTTCTACTTTATTGGCTATGCAGAATTCCTTTTTAATTTCATTGTAAAACAACAATTGGTCATTTTCTTTTTTATCTTTTTTACCTATGATGCTTAATGCTAAACCACTTTTCATGATCCCAATTTCTTGGATGCGTTGTTTCGTTATTTCTTCTTCTTTCAATTTATTAAATTCAATTACGGTTAGAAGAGGCGTATCTAAAATATCTTGAAGTTCTATTAATCCATCTTCTAAAAGTACTTTTTCCTGATCTGCTGAGAGGGCAGTCGAGATAAATTTAGACGAAGAAGGTTCAAGATGATCAATAAAAAATTGTTTTTCTTTATTATCGTATCTAATTAAATATTCATTTTCATTTCCCGGTCTATTTAGAATTGCTTCAGCATCTTTACCGTTTGTTTGACCAATTTCAGCAACACGTTCTTTAAAATCTTTTTGATATTTAAGGCTAAGTTTATGAAGGTTATTCACTTCTTCTGGTTTTATACTTCCTAATAATTCGGTAGCGGCTGCTAAAGACATCCGTTTTTCAGGATTTTCTTCCAACAGGCCTACTATCACTTTGTAAATGGGGTGGGGAGTTTTTTCATCTAGTTCTTTTATTTGTAGTCTCATTTCTTCAATTTTGTCTAGGCGATCGTCATCAAACGGAAAAGTGTCCCCAAGGACGTTTTCTAGGGCGATAAGACCAAAAGCGTAACAGTCTTGCTTTGTACTTTGCTGAGAATTATCTTTAAGTTCAGGTGCTAGATAAGTGGGAGTTCCGGCAAGTGCTTCCCAACGAATATCGTCTTCTGAAATAGTCAAACCAAAATCGGATAATTTTGCAACACCATCCACAAGGAGAATGTTTTGAGGTTTAATATCGCGATGGATAAAACCTAAATCATGCAGTACCTTTCCAGCATCGAGAATTTGTTTAAGGAATTCTACTTTTTCTTTGTTACTTGATTTTGGAAAAGCATGATAAAGATCACTTTGGGCGAAGGGCATCTCTTGACCCAATTCTTGATTACCTCTGTTAAATTTACCAAAAACAAAACTTTTGCTTAAAAGTGCTTTTAGATCTTTGTCGTTCATCGCCTTAGATGTGATTCTTTCAATGATATTTTGATCAACAGCCATTTCTACATTGTTTTCTTCGACATTTCCATGTCCTAATTTTGTTACTGTTGCACCTTGTTTAAGATTATAAGATTTATATATTTTCCCAAAACTACCCTCAGCGATATGTTGATTCTTGAATACCAATGAAATCTTTTGTAATTCCGGGTATTTATTACTATCTCTAGTCCTTACTATGATGTTGTGATCACTGAGCAAAGCAACATCAGCTTCGTTATGTTTTCCTTGTAATACCTTTAAGGCCACCCTAGCAACATTATCGGAAAATTCGGGATGTCCCTTGATACTGAAATGAGATTGTATACTTTTTAATTCATTAGTTTTTTCATTTCTCTGCGGAGACGACGCTCTCTCCCGCAACCGCCTATCTGCCGCCTTAGGATTAAGTCCCTTTGCCTCTGAAGACATTTTATTCCGCAACCCCCTATCCCCAATCTTTGCCTTCTGTAGTATATTAAGTTGCTTTTCTGCTACATCTTTAATGATATTACTTAATGGATCTTGTTTATTTCCGGGGGTCATCTTTAAATTCCCAGCCTTATCCAGACTCCCAGGTTTTTGGGGCGAAGCAAGTCGATCTTCGACTATACCATCAATTTTACCGTTTGATTGCGTCCCTGATTCGGGGCTTACTTGCTTTCCTTGCCATGCTTCCGATGTTTTTGTCTCACTGGGTAACGGTCCACCTTGCCAAGCTACAGAACCTGTATCAACAGCTTTTGGTCCAGACACGATATACCTCCTATTTTACTCAAAAACCCTTCTTTCAAATTAATCTCATCTACAATGTCCTATTTTCATTATATATAAATAATAGTGGGTTTGTCAATTATAATTTTTAAAGTGTAAAAATATCGTATTTAATTGTTTTATAATTGTTAAGAATTAATAAAGATTAATAATAAGATTTCGTTAACCGCTCGTGCATAGGACAATTGACATTTATCCGCCTTACATTTAAAATTAAAACTGTCTAAAAGGATGTGTATCTATGACTTATGAAATTTTTTGGTTCCAAATTGGCCTTATTTTACTGTGTACCCTATTATTGGGTTTTTTCGTGAGAAGAGTCCTAAAACGACTGGAACAATACTCCTCCACCCCCGAGTGGGTAAAAAGTTTCTACGAGACTTCTTATACTCCCATTGCCTGGCTAATCTGGGGCTTTGGCATTCTAATTGCTCTAAAAGTAGCCGCAAATAATACCGAGACCAACCTTCCCACTGATCTTATTTTTAAGATCAGTAGCATTTTAATCGTCTTAACGGTCACTTGGATTCTATTCAAATGGAAAATCAGCTACGAAAAGGTGCTTAAAATACGTCTTCTTGAAAATCAGCAAAGGACCGATACCGATACAATCCTTTTTGCGTTAGGAAAAATCTTCTCGGTAATCCTTGTTGTTATCGCTGCAATGATCGTTCTTGAAATCATTGGGATTCCTCTCACCGCCATTCTTGCCTTCGGAGGTTTGGGCGGTATCGCTATCGGTTTAGCCGGTAAAGACGTCTTTGTCAATCTCTTCGGTGGACTCATGCTACACATCAATAGACCTTTTATCGTAGGGGATTTGATATACTCTCCAAATAAAGATTTTAGCGGAACCGTAGAACAGATCGGCTGGTACAACACCCAAATCCGCACCCTTGAAAGACGTCCTATCTATATTCCAAATTCGATAATTTCCGATGCGATCATTGAAAACACCGGGAGAATGTACAACAGACAAATCAAGGAACACATTGGGATACGCTATGACGATGCTGATAAAGTAAATAAGATCACCGATCAGATCGAGCTTATGTTGAAAAGCGAAAAAGAAATCGACCAAGAGCAAGCCATTTATGTGAGCCTTGTTTCTTTGGGGGAGTATGCTCTTAATATAGAGGTGAATTGTTTTACAAAAACCATCATTCAGAAGGAATGGAGAAAGATTAGACAGAAAGTCTTTTTGAATATCATCGATATCATTGCCAAAAACGGCGCGCAAATGCCCTATCCAATTACTTCCATCAAACTCTACAAAGCAGAGCACGAATGATTGCGTGATTGCGTGCCTATACTCAAAATCAACAAGATAAGCAGCATCGCAAGCGGCAGGATTAAAAAAAGGATAAGAAAAAAAATTGAAGAAGTATAAAATTCTTTTCTTATTTAATTTTTTCTTTCTTATCCTTTTTTTATCCTGCCGCTTGCGATCCTGCTCATCCTGTTGATTGTGACTACTCGCTTACTAAGGTTTTATCCAGATTCCCCAGATATTGTCTCCGCGAAGTTCCGCAATCTTAATGCAGTTTTCATTCAGCCATGAAACCGCTCTTCCGGTTGTACTCCAATTCACGTCATCGAACACCACAATTCCACCTCTTTTTACCTGAGGTACCCACTTGGTAACATCCAGGTAAGAAGCTTCGTCCGAATGGTTTCCATCAATATGAATAAGATCAATATCGTTTATCACGTTGGCTTCTCCGGAAGTTTCACGAATTAAAACAATTTGATCTTGCAATTGAAATTTTTCGATGCTTGCCAAAAGGCCTTGATAGATGCCTTCATGGTCCACTTGG
This sequence comes from Waddliaceae bacterium, assembly GCA_963822595.1. GTDB lineage: Bacteria > Chlamydiota > Chlamydiia > Chlamydiales > Waddliaceae > CAVRUH01. The sequence goes on from CAWGIG010000002.1 coordinate 292,418, forward strand.
CTCCACCAATCAAAATTTGCTCCGTCCATTCCATCAGCAGAAGCTGTGGCACTCCAGGGGTCTATTCCATATACGGTTCCTTTTTCATTCGCCTTTACGGCATAGGCCATGGGGATCAGAGATTTTCCGCCCCATACTCCAATTTCTACAACATTTTCAGCTTTTGTAAGTAAAATCAAGTCAATGAGAATGTTAGCCTTCTCTACAGAACACCAGCCTTGAAGCTCTTTCATAGATTCTAAGACAATACTCTTTAAATTAGCTTCTTTCGGGCATTCAGCTACGTATTCGTAGTGTTCGGGTGGATTTTCGGTTTCATTGTGATCTACATCCATAGGTTACTCCTGCGAAATTAAGGTTGGTTTGTTATAATTGGGGGCTCCATTATCAGAAAGGGCATTTGGTATTGTGGAGACAACATCATCTCTCACAGCGTAGAGATTGATATTATTTGCTAGATAAAAGTCCATGTCATAAGGAAGAAAAATTTTGTTCTGCTTGATAAAATTCACAATTTTTCTCATTCCTGATCTCCTGACAATCATAGAGTAGCTTCCGTAGCGAGCGCCGATTTTGGTAAAATCTTCACTCACAATTTCTCTTTTACCGAACCTTTCCGGATTCTTAGGGGTAAAATTCGGTCTTAAGGCATAGCTTAAACACGGAACGTAATTGCCTTTATTATCTTTTGTATCCTGATCCGTGAAGAGTACATCCCAATTCTTTTTGCCGACAAGAGAGTCTAATTTGTCAATAAGATCAGAAATAATATGAGGATCTTTAATGACTTGAATATCATCTTCCATAACCCAAATTGTGTCGTAGCCTGCATCTAAAGCATCTTGAAGAATAGAAACGTGGCTGAGGACGATACCGATTGGACCGCGGGCCATGCAATGGCAGAAATAAGTTCTGTCTATAACATGAACAACTTCATGATGCGGTTTTCCATCGCCATCAGGAAGATAGCAAGTTCCCATTATTCCCGATTCCATCCACGGAGCAAACTTCAATCCGACATCATTGATGTCTTCTAGCGTGAGTTCCCATCCATTTACTGCAGAAAAACGATAGGGGAAAATTCCATAAGGATGCAGCTGAGCGGTGCATAAAGCAAATTTTTCAGGACGCCGATCTAAATTTAGGGTGTATATGAAGTCTACATTTCTCATGGAATGATTGCCAAATTTATCTTCAGTTTTTTTAAGATGATCTTTGATATCAGCATTTAAAGTGAGAGTCAAACTCGTTAGGGCTAAAAGAAAAAATTTAAACATATGGGTTATCCTTGTTTGTAAAATACGACATTGTACAGCTCAACAGAAAAAAAGAAACGAAAAAATGAAAAAACGCTAAAAAAAAATTCTGACCTGTGGCAAACTAATACAAATTAAATATCTAATTGGGCGGTAAACTTGAAGAAATTTATTTTTCTATTTCTAGCAATTAGCGTTCTTCAGTCTTATTTTTTTGATCTAGATGCAAAAACATCTTCAAATATCAGCAATAAGCTTGATAAAAAGGTTGTTTTATCGACACAGAAAATCACTTTGAAGGAATATTCTGATGCGTTCAATCCTTCTATCATTCAAACCGATTTCGGTTATATTCTTACATTTCGATATTGTCCGGATCGGAGGTGGGATGTAATCTCTTATCTTGGGATTGTGAAGCTTAATACGGCATTCAAGCCTATTTCGACACCTCAAATCATTGACATCAGTTTTAGAAACTCGGATATTCAAGCACAAACGGAAGATCCACGCATATTTTCACTGAATGGTAAGCTATATATTATTTACAATGATAATCGAGAATTCGAGTATCTGACGGCTGAAGTTCGGCGCGACATGTTTATTGCGGAATTGCATGAAAATAGCGGGTCTTTTTTTCTTGGACCTCCTCTAAAACTTATCCATGAAGATAAATACTCCTCAGTTTTGAGTCAAAAAAACTGGGTTCCTTTTGAATGGAATGGGTTGTTGCTTTTAGGTTATAGTGTTTCCCCGCATGAAGTATTAGCTGCTAATTTGGAAACAGGTGTATGCTACCCGATATCAATAACTCCTTTGAATTTTGAATGGAAAAATGGAGTTTTAAGTGGAGGGACGCCAGCTCAAATCGTAGATGGGAAATACCTTTCATTTTTCCATTCAAAATTAACGATGTCATCATCCGTTTCTCACAACAAGAAAATGTACCATTACTTCATGGGAGCTTATACATTTTCCGCTGACCCTCCTTTTTCGTTGATTGATATCACGCCTGCGCCGATCATCGGAAAAGATTTTTACACTAAATCGAACTACGATAAACGTGTTGTATTCCCATGCGGATTTGTTGTTTCCGAGAATCGCATCTATGTTTCCTATGGCAAAGATGATCGGGAAATTTGGATTGCCACTATCGACAAAAAAGCACTCGAAAAATCTATGGTGCCTGCTAATTAGACAATAAAATGGACGACATGGACGAAATGTAGGACTGCAAGATTTAGAATTTGTCTATGCAGTCCATTCCGTCCAATTTTTAGAACTTAGTGATGCTTCGATTTCACACTAATCCATTCATCGGGGCATACATCTTGGGTGGGAAGTCCTTTTATCCAATAGGAAGGGCGAACGACTACTTTTTTCGGATTTTGATTGAGCCACGCGCTCCACCAGCCGAAAGTCGAGTTTGTGATGATATTGTGTTTACACATACTCAAAATATAGAAATCGATGTAATGGGGTTCGTTCTCGATAAAAATGACGTTTTTAGCAAAGCTTGGAACGCATTTGCGCGCATATTCGATATTATTGCTGCTGATGACAAATAAATAGGACTTTGGAAATAGCCCCATTGTCTTTTTAAGATATTCTTTCCCATACTGAGGAAAAAGATCTTCGTGGGGGTGTTCCCACTTATAATAGCGTAATTGCACTCCGACTGTGTTTGGATGAGACAAAATATGCTGATATTTGTTTTGAATATACTCCAAGTCGTCAGGATGTGGAGCAAACAATTCCAAAAGTTTTTCACGATGATGACTGAAGTATTTTTCGGATTGGTAATATCCGTGAATGAGCATATTGGGTTGGTAGGGGATCGATTGATAGGAAAAAATGGGTTCCTCCCAAAAGAAGGACAATGGGGCTTTTGGAAGTTGGTTGCTGAATCTAAAAAAGACATGTTGATAGACGACGGAATTTGAATCGAAATCGGGGAAATGAGGTTCTGCTCCGTTATCCCAAGCAAGGGCGCTAGCGGCGGCAACTTGGAAAAAGTTGTTTCCTAGTTGGTTGTAAATATTTGCAATAACATAAGGTTTTTCGCCTTCAGCCCACGTTCTAGAGGGGTTGAGCATCATGCAGAAAAGACATATAGAAAGTATCGTTTTCATTTGCAACTCCGTTTATAGTTTTTTTTGAAGGGATCATACAAAAGCTCATTTAATAAGTCAAAGCCACGTTGACATTTTTTTGATAAAGCCATAGGATCTCGAACAAATGATCTCGGAGGTCGAACAATGTTAAGTAAAGTGAAATTCACTTGCGTTATTTTTCTATTAAGTCTTTCGCTTCTCTATGGAAATGTTATTCATTGCCAAGATGTTGAAATATATATGGAAAACAGACTCGATCCCTCTAATGGAAGATATCCAACCTTTAAAGAAGCGTTGAGATTAATCACAGAAAGAAAAGTCCAAACCATCGTGGAGGCGGGGACGGCTAGATGCGGGGATACTAACTTTGATGGTGATGGAGGCTCTACGATTATTTTCGGACACTGGGCTTGCGTTAACGAAGCAACCATGTTTTCTGTAGATATTAGCGAAACGCATATAGAAATTGCAAAAAATGTAACGCAACCCTACTTAAGTCACTTGTTTTATGTTCTTGAAGATTCCGTTACCTTTTTACAAAATTTCAATGAGACAATAGATTTTCTTTATCTCGATAGCTGGGACTACAGCGAAAATGATCCATATCCAGCACAAATTCATAATCTCAAAGAGGTCCTTGCTGCTTTCGACAAATTATCCGATGACTCAATCGTCATGATCGATGATTGCAATGTTCCCGGAGGTGGTAAAGGGAAACTTGCTATTGAGTTCCTATTACACAATGGATGGTATACCCACAGGAATTTCCACCAAGTCATTTTACTGAAACATCCATAGGTTCGGCATGCATTTAGTATACATATTCATTTTTATCTTAGCAGGTTCCCTCCATGCAAATGATGAAAGAAAAGACGTTTGGGAAACAACTGAGTATATGTGGGATTTTGCTTTCATTCAATCCTGTGATAAAGGAATGGATACCACGCCCCTCCAGTATTTTGAAACATATAATCCTCCTTGTAATATTCAAAAATACGAAAATATTAACAGCGGGGATATCGTATGGATTCAACCTCGCTACCTTCGTTTGTTTTATGATCAGGTATTGCCATCGACCAAGATGCCTTTCGTTTTAGTCATTAGCGATGGTGACGAAACTTTTCCCTCAAATTCGGGTTTGCATAGCGATGAAGTAGAAGATCTATTAAGCAACGAATGTCTCATCCATGTGTTTGCTCAAAACTGCGATTATCGCGGATTTAGCGATAAAGTAAGCCCTCTTCCTATTGCCATGGATTTTCATACCATCGCCTATAAAGGAGCTGAGGGGGGCTGGGGCGAAAAAGGGACTCCCCCAGAACAAGAGCAACGTTTGAAGGAAACAATGAGCAGTTTTCTGCCGACATTTCAAAGAAAGATTGGAGCTTTTGTCGACTTTCAGCATTCTGATAGCATGCGCGGAAATTTTAATCGATATTTGGAACATGGGGAGGACCGTGCGTCTATCTTTAATCGTTTACTTCCTACAGGACTAATAGATTTTTCCGGCTTTTTACCTAGAACAGAACTGTGGAAAAGAAAAGGAGAATATGCTTTTTCCATAAGTCCCCATGGCAATGGATTAGACTGCCATCGCACTTGGGAAGACTTGATTCTTGGATGTATCGTGATAGTTAAAACATCTCCCTTAGACCCTCTCTATGAAGGACTTCCTGTAGTTATCATCAACGATTGGTCCGAAATTACCCGGGAAAATCTAGAATTATGGCTTTGCATTTATGGGGATGCCTTTACAAATCCCAGTTATCGCGAAAAGCTTACCAATGTTTATTGGATCAATAAAATCAAAGAAAAAGCACGGATATACAAACAATGAAATATTTAATCTGCCTCTTATGCTTTATTTCCGCAAATTGTCATGGTGTCATTCATGAAAAAGTGATCATCTGCGGTGTAAGCCGCGATGTTGGCGACCGCCTTCCTTACACAATCAAAATCATGGAGAAGATAGGATCCCTTTTCGATGACTATAAAATCATAGTTTATGAAAACAATTCGAACGATGATACCCCCCTTGTGCTAAAAGATTGGAAAAGTTGTAATTCCAAAGTATTCATCAAATCGGAAAATTTAACGGAAGCGGATTTTGAATCCGTGACTATCAATCGATTAGGTGACAACCAAATTTTCCGCCCGGAGCTTATAGCGAGAGCGAGAAATATCGTTTTAGACATTGCCATGTCAGATTCTTATAAAGATTATACCTATCTAATATGGATGGATATGGATTTTAAGATTCCGCCATCCTATAAGGGGATTATCGAAACTTTTAAGACAAATAGAGAGTGGGATGCTGTTTTAGCCTATGGAATTGATCCTGATAAAATACATTGGGACTGGTATGCTTTTAGAGACGCTGTCTATCCGATTGGTTCCGAATTGCTAGGAAATACCTGGTGGTATATGCCAAAAACCTTTTCTTTAAATACCTCAAGCGATTGGTATCCAGTATATTCAGCATTCGGAGGGTGTGGCATTTATAAAAAGAGCTCTATAGAAGGGTGTAGGTATTCTGCGACTGTTACAGAGGATTTGGAATATTGCGCCAAGGCGATTATCGAGCAAGGAAAACAAACCGGGCATCCGCAGATCATGCTCTATTTGGATATGCTTAATCAAATCACTTCTATTGTGGATATTCCTTTCCCCACTCCTGGACTGCCACTCATTCAAAATCCTAGTGTAGGACTTATTTTACATCCGGGAAGTGATCCATTAATATGGAGAATGAGTTCTTTTGTGTATCAATACCCATCCACATGCGAGCATGTTCCTTTCCATGCATCGATGATTAGACGTGGGCACGGCAAAATCTTCATTAATCCGCGCTTGATTTTCCATTATGGTGGTTAAGAGAATCAATTCTTTTGAAAAGGTAATCATTATGAGTGCCATCCCATTGTGGATTGTCTTGCAGATTATAATTTGTAATAGATAGAAACAGTTCGTAACCCTTTTCGCAAAGAAAATCTACAATTAAGTCATATTGATGGTTGTATATTTCTATCAGAATATAGTTGAACTGTGTTTTTTCAAAATCAATACCCTTTAAGATGTTCCATTCATAGCCTTCAGTATCTAGACTTAAAAAGTCAACATGTGTCATATTTAGCTCATCTAACAATGACTGCAGGCTTCTCACGAAAACTTTTTGATCCGCAGGTCGATTTAATCTCTCTCCGTTGATGCTTGACATCGTAGACCCGTCAAAATCGCCATAGACATAAGTTCCTTCTTCCTCGAAAGAACCTAAGGCGCACTGGTAACAGATTGAATTTGGACGATTTTTACATAATACATTATAAAGTTTTGGTGACGGCTCTATAAGAATGCCATGCCATTTATAGAATGTTTCAAAAAGCTTAGTATTGGATTGTGTGACCCCATCGTGCCCACCTACTTCAACAAAAAATCCATGTTTATAATTCATGATTTTTCTGAGTTTATAATCTAAGGGTACACCCTTACAATCCACCGAGGAATAGGTTTTGGCATTTATAGACATCGATAGAGATAAGAAAAGACATAAGCTTAGGAATAAATTAGTGTTCATATTTATCCATGGGTTGTATGAATAAATATTTTTTACACTATTTATTTTAATCCGACAAGCTCTCGTTTTGATTTGTGTATATACACAAAATCAACAAGATGTGCAGGATCGCAAGCGGCAGGATTAAAAAAGGATAAGAAAAAAGATTTGTTTTTCAATACACTTCTTTTTTTATATATTTATTTTTTTCTTATTTTTTCTTATCCTTTTTTAATCCTGCCCCTTGCGATCCTACTTATCTTGTTTATTGTTTTCACTTGCTTAATCCCTGCTTATTGATATGAATTTCCTTTACAAACACAACCTTCATCTTTATATTCCTCCCTTATCAATTTCATGTTTCACAAAGGAGAAATTTCATGAAGAATTTTAGGAATGTATTCCTGTATCTTTTCATTCTACAAACGCTATTTAGTCTTCCTGCCTATTCACAGGACTATTCCATTGTTTTTATCCATATCGGTGGAGAAATCCCTCCCTACACAGAAACAGCCTTGTCTCAAGCTAGACTTTTTAACAAAAATTGCAATATTATTTTACTCGCTAACCAAGTAGCGCTAAATAAATTTTTCCCAAAGAGCCCAAATCTAGACCTAACATGCATCTCTTGCGAATCTCTTGACAGCACCTCATATCATCAAAAGTTTCTAGAAAAAACTACCCTAGATAAAGTAACCAGAGAAGGCTTCTGGCTCTACGCTAGTGAACGCTTCTTATATTTAAACGATTTGATCAACCAACATGCATTAGAAAATGTCTTTCATATGGAATATGACAACATGCTTTATGTCGATTTAAGTGAAATGCTTCCAATTTTCAAAAACAAATACAAAGGAATCGCTGCAACTTTCGATAATGACGAAAGGTGTATCCCAGGTTTCGTCTATATCTCTAATCCTAAAGCCATGAGCCGCCTCGCAAAATGTTTTGCCGATCACGCAGTACAAAATCTCAATGATATGCAAATTTTAGCGATATTTAAAAAAGAAAGTGGAGCAAAAGCAATCGAACACCTCCCTATCCTAACAAAAGAATATGCCAATAGTAATGCTTTAATCAGTCCCTATGGCCACAAAGCAAAAAATAAGAACAAATACTATCTCAATATCGATCTATTTGAATCCGTTTTTGATGCCGCAGCTCTGGGACAATTTCTAGGGGGTATAGATCCCCGAAATGGAGAATCTAAGCCGGGATTTATTAACGAAAGCTGCGTTTTTAATCCAGCTCTACTAAATATCGAATGGATCACTGACGATCAACAACGAGAAGTGCCCTACATTGTCTATCCACATGCGAAATACAGGATTAATAATCTTCATATCCATTCGAAAAATTTAACCGCATTTGCATCAACGAGGAATAAATGATTCGATCCCTTATCTTATTTTCATTTGTGATATTTAGCCATTTTGGATTAGGAGCAGGAGAGAGGGGATCCAGCGCCCCGTATATCTCCGGAGATACCTTCAGAGCCTATAGCGATTTCGTTTACGACGAAATAAGCAAAGATATAAGGCCCTCAAAAGTAAAGAGGGGAAATACTATTTTTGTCAAAACCGATTATATTAAAGAGTTTTTTACCTATATTCATCCTCGAATACATCATCCCTATATTCTTATCACCCATAATAGTGATGATCATGTTCCAGGAAAATGCGCTCGCTATCTGGATGACGACAAGCTCATCGCCTGGTTCGGGCAAAATAAAGATAACTGCAATCACCCTAAAATGCATTCGATACCCATCGGATTGGCCAATAAATGCTGGGCCCATGGAGATGTCGATATTTTTAAAAAAATGCAAAACGTTCCTACTCTATGTGAAAGGAATTTTCTTCTATATATGAATTTCTCTGTGGGAACCTTCTATGAAGAAAGATCAAAGGTAGCAGATTTATTTAAAAATAATTCCTATTGCTATGTCTCGCCACCTAAAGAATTGTCGGTTTACTTAGAGGACCTTGCCTTATCAAAATTTGTTCTAAGTCCCCGGGGAAATGGCTTAGACTGTCATAGAACCTGGGAAGCTTTACTCATGGGAGCTATCCCCATTGTAAAGACATCATCCTTAGATCCTATGTACAAAAATCTGCCTGTCGTTATTGTAAACGATTGGGAAGAAATCGATGCCGATTTTCTCCATCAAAAATATGAGGAATTTTTAACCCATGATTTTGAAAGGGAAAAAATGTATATCGATTACTGGCTCTCATTTATTGACTCATTTAAAAAATAGAGGGAATTAACTATGCAATGTTCATTTCATAAAATCCTATTCAGCTTATGCCTCCTTCCTATGGCTTTAAGCGCAAACATGGGGCCTGATGGCTTCCATGCCTTTAAAAAACGCATATTTGTCGAAACCGGCACCTATGGCGGTGATGGAATTCAACTAGCCTTAGAAGCAGGTTTTGAAGTTATCTATTCAATAGATATTAATCCTATTGCCATTAAAGATTCTCGAAATCGCTTTGCTAACCACCAAAATGTTCATATTCATAAAAAAGACTCAAGCTTTGAGCTCTTCGACGTTATTGCTCATATCGATGAGCCCGTAACCTTTTGGCTAGATGCTCATAATGGATTTCCTGACCAAAATGCGGTTGGTGTAAAGAACACTCCCTTAATGGAAGAGCTAGAACAAATTAAACAGCATCCGATTAAGACCCACACAATTCTCATCGATGATCTCCATTGCTGTGGAACACTTCTTTTCGATTATCTTACGTTAGATGATATTATCGAAAAAGTATTAGAAGTGAATCCTGATTACATCATTGATTTCGTTCCGGGTGGTGATGATGGAGAATATCCTAACAATATTTTGGTAGCATATATCAATGAATAATGGAGCTAAAGAATTATATGTTTAAAATAAAATCATTCGTATTTGCACTTTGTCTCGTCTCTTTTTTTTCGCTATCTGACCTCCAGGCAGCAAAGGCGAAGGCTGTTACTACCGATAAGGGCGGTGGTAGATTAGGCGATCAATTGATCGGCTATCTGCACGCTAAATGGATTTCCTACCACTATGGAATCCCTCTCTTGTTGAATCCATTTCCCTATGCTGATCAGCTAAAGCTGTATTATGCAGAACGAAAGCTTACCGATGCGGATTTCCACAAATACGACCATGTTCTCCAGCCAAAAGGGGGAATGAATATCGACTTTGAAGACAATATCTCAGCTCTTTATGTGATACCCTATTTTCCGGAGGCAAAGTGGGAACATGCTCCTGAAAATAACTGGTATTACTTTCCGGTAGATTGGAATGATAAAAAATTTAAACGTAAAATTCAAAGTCTTGTCAAACCTTTAAAATGGAAACCCTATTTGAAGTTACCGAAAGATCGTATCACTGTTGCTGTTCATGTGAGGCAGGGTGGGGGTTTTGATGACGACAATACACGCCGCGGTGCTCCACTAAAATTACCCCCCGAAAGCTATTATATCGAACAAATAAAAAATCTATTCGCGCTCTTAGGAAACAAACCTATTTATGTCTATATTTTTACCGATGATAAGCAACCGGAAAAAATCGTAGAAAGATTCACCGATGCTACCAATTATTTAGATATTCAATATGAATGTCGCACACAGGGCAATTCTCACGATTCTAATGTTCTGGAAGATTTATTCGAGATGGCCCGATTTGATTGTTTAATCAGACCTGCATCTAATTTTTCCATCGTCGCATCAAAAATTGGGAATTACAAAATCGTAATCAGCCCTACTCATTTCACTTGGATCAATTCCGATGTCGGATACGTCGACGAAGTTGAAATCGAAGATTTCCGCATATAAGCATGGCAAGAGACGTAATCGTAGCCTTGAGCTTTAAAGAGCTCAAGGCTTTTCAAAAGGGGAGTGTTGAGCATCATCAAAGGGCGAATGTGCATCTGATCCGTATGTAAAAAGGCGAAGTTAAAATAAATTTCATATTCTGAAAAACACGATCCCCATATGTCATTTAAATCGATGCAATTACAGATCGCTCTCCATAATTCTGTGTTGTGCTGTGCCTTTACTTGATAGAATAAATCATCCAAAAGAGGCCTCTGAAATACCATGTGGTGACAGATTCCTGAATAGTTTGGATATACTTTATTCAAGTAAGGGAGAAGCCGTTCCATGTGCCTAAAATAAGGAATATGATATTCCTGACCGACATTGAATAGGGCTCCCCCTTCGTCAGTGAGAAATGTAACATCTTTCAAGAAAATTGTGTCGGAGTCAAGGACAAGGATATTGGAGGAAATATCGGGGATGACGTACGCAGCGTAGAGTTTTAAAAACTGTTGATAGATCCAGCCAATGCGATTGTTTTTGGATAGAATGTAATCGATAGCCGCGCGTTCGCTTTGATAGATTTGGAGAGCGATATCATATTTATTGAAGGGATATTTTTTTTCATCGAACCATTCTGCTTTATCGGTATATTTTTCTGAGGAGACGACGATGATGCGTCGGATATTTTTGCCATGTTTTCTTATTCCGTCGATGCAAAGATTTAGGGTATCGAGATCCTTTTTTGTGCACGGGATGACTACATCAAGGGGTTCGTTTGAAAGAGGATAGTGAATTTTTTCAATAGCGAATAGATGGAGCATTGGAAGTGCAAAACAAAATGTAAAAAATATTTTTTTAAATGAAAGGAACATAAAACCTCAAAGTTGTTAACGAAACAATTTATTCGTTCAAAAATATTTTGTCCAAGGTTTTAACAATAAATCCCCACAAAGTCAACTTTTTTACGATTCAGATTGTTTAGGTTTGATGCGAGTAAATAGTTGTCTAGAAAAACCCCTGTGCTTCTAAAACAGATAATTTACTCCTCCGAAAAAAAGGGTTTTCCTATAAAGACACAGTTCGATAAAGTGTTTTATAAAAAGAAAGTTCGGTTAACGACAAAGTAGAGGGTTAATTATACTCAATCAATGAAATTTGGATATGTCCGAGTTTTGACAAGAGATCACAATCTTAACTTGCAAGTTGATGACCTTCTGAAGGGTGGTTGTGAGAAAACTCTTCATGAATCTGCTCTGCGTCATGAAAGAGTCGCTGTCGCGACTTTTCGTAGGCAAAGTAACATCCCGCATATACAAGATAAAAAAGAATCCTTAACGAAAAAAAATATTTGGATTAGTCATAGAGGTTTATAAATGAATTACGTAATTACAGGAACAGAAAACATTCCTACTTATTTAGCAATAATTGGATTTACTTTCCTTTTTTCATTCTTCACTTGGTTATGTTTGTTCAAAGAGTTAGACATTCATGAAGTCAAGTACACAAAAAAACTAAAACGGAGGTCTCTATGGTTAATTTTCTCAAACCTGTTATCCCTAATTCTTTGGTGGCGGGTATTACAGCTTTTACTTTTACGACTTCAGTAATGTCTCCGCCTCCTGCTAACGCAGCGAGTATTAATTTAGATTTAGCAGCAATCAACTTCGGAATTAAGATTGAGAAATCTATCAAAAGGTAAAGAAGTGCATCGACAAAGGTAAGACAAACAAGATCGTTAGCCACATGTTTGACTTCAAAACGTCGCGCCCACATATGTGGGCTTCCTATCTTCTCACTCAGAAAATTGAAACTTTTTGGATGTATTTCCATTGAAAATTGCAAAGCCATGTACAACATTACTTATCTCAACTTCATTATTTGATTCCGTAAATATGGGTTTAGAAAAATATAACGGAACTGCAGGTGCAAATACTTTCTTTCCAGGATTATTCATTGCAATCTTTCTGGCGATACTATCCTCGCTCGATCCAGTCGAGCAGGCGTCTAATATGATTGTTGCATCAGCTGCACAATCCTGAAATTCATTGACTCCGACTTGGTCTTTATCATATTGCAAATCATGCTGTTCAGAGAGAACCTTAATATTGAGAGAATCAGATGAGCCATGGGCTACAATATCAACGACTTTGATGGGTTTGTCGGGGAACTGTTGTTTTAGCTGATTCAAATGGTTGAATATATCAGCAGTAGTGTCAATTATTTTAGCTGAAACTTGATAATGTTTGGAAAAATTCCTAATTTTATAATGATGGTAATAATAAGATGGTCTACCTAAAATAGCGCCATTAATATACCGTACTTTATACGGTATTTACATCCTTACACAATTTCCTTTCATTGAATGCTTGACATAAATATTGATATAGTGTCTATATTGAATATTGAAAGTCAAAATCTACAACAAGGAGTTCAAAATGACGAATCATAACGTGGCCACGGCAGTGGCTTATTATACAGCTCTCGGGGAGAAAACTTTGAGGGGATAGGGCAGCATTTTCATGATGATATTGAATTTATTGGACCATTAGGGAGGGCAAAGGGAAAAGAAGCAGTTATTCAAGCTGCAAAAGGCTTTTCAACTGTATTTCATACATTAAAAATTCGGGCTAAATGTGGATCGGAAGATCATGCAATGATCGTTTATGAAATAGATTGCCCGGAACCTTTTGGAAAAATCCCAACTGCTGTATTATTATCCTTTCAGGACGGATTAATCAGTAAACTTGAAATTTTCTTCGATGCTCGGAAATTCGAAGTCAAACCATAGAAATATTGAAGCCCGCTCTTTGCAAATGTCAAAGAGCGGCTTTCCCTCATAACATGAATCAAAATGTTGACATTTTGGTTCCGGATGTTGTATAAAGTTCAGTCACCCTAACTTTAAACAGCAAGGATATGGAAATAATCTTTTGTATATTCGTCGTCCTCTTAACATTCGTTTTTTTTAAAGCTTATAAATCTCGTAAAGTTACACCATACAAATATGACCTGGCCATAGCCGCCATTTTTAAAGACGAAGCCCCCTATCTCAAAGAATGGATCGAATTTCATCGTTTAATAGGGGTCCAACACTTCTATCTAATCAACAACCTAAGCACCGACAACTACTTGGAAGTATTGCAACCGTATATACAAAGCGGCTTGGTGGAAATTATCGATTGGCCTGTGACACATGCCTCGCAAAAAGAATTCGTCTCGCTACAATGCAAAGCCTATTCCTACATGATCAAAAAGGTCCGAAAAAAAGTTAAATGGCTAGCCCTTATCGATACCGACGAATTCCTTTTTACCGTCAATGACGTTAGCTTGCTCGATTTCCTCTCTAATTACGAAGAGTTTGGCGGACTCGTTGTCCATTGGCAAACCTACGGCACCTCATACGTGCCAAAAATTCCCGAAGATAAACTGTTGATCGAGACTCTAACGAAGCGAGCTCCTAACACATCCGATTTTAACTTTTATGTTAAAAGTATCGTCCGACCCGAAAGGGTAAAAAAATGCATGGATCCCCATTTTATGATCTATAAAAAGGGCTTTTTCCAAGTTAATTCAGACAAATTCCCTTTTCAAGGCTCAGTAAGTCCGTATGTTCAAGCAAATGCCATCCGCATTAACCACTATACTGTGAGGGATGAACACTTCTTTCATACGGTTAAAATTCCACGCATTAACGTTTGGGATTATGATTTAGATGCCTACAAAAAAAAATATAACGCTTGCAACGAGGTCGAGGATAAGGCTATATTTCGCTTCATCCCAAAAATGTCACAGGAACTCGTTGAGATTGCATGAAATCCTCAAACTCTCTAAAAAACTTTTTTAAGATACTAAAGCGTATAGGGTTTTGCTTTAGAAACGGTCAGGGAATTCACGGCCTCAAAGTTTTATCGCAGGTTGTTGCCGATGCCTTCTATATGCAAACACTTAATTTCGATAAACAATATTCTCAAAAATTAAAAGGGCTCCAGGAACTAACCCAAGGCCTCCATACTCTTATGTCCGCGGATAACCAGTTCACTTATTCAGTATTAATAGCTTTAGATCATCCAACACACATCGCGATTGATTCCGCCCTGCAACTCACAGCGCCAAACCTAGAAATACTTGTCGCCACCCAAGAACCGCAACATAAGATGTTCGACAATTATAAAAAAAAGTATCCCGATAAACTGAAGTTCATTCCCTGCGACAATTCAGAACCCATGTTGAATGTATTAGCACGTGAAGCTCGCGGAAATAGATTGTTCATTATGGGTCAGAAAGATCTTGTTAGATGTGATATTCTCTATCGTTATGAGCAAATGCTCAGGCTGTATCCAAAGAATGACAATATCGTGATGTATTGTAAAGAATATCCTATTGAAGGTGATGACATTCCTCCGTCCTACCATCAAGACTTTAGGGAAGAAGAGGTGTTTCATTTTCCTTATGTTTTTTCTAAAATAGACCTTCATTCGATGCTCATTCCTTCTCATTTGTGGCATGCAGTTGGAGGCATAAGAAATATTGAACCTGATTTACAACTTTTTGACTTATCTTTGAGATTAGATCTATGGGGTGCAATATTTAGTTATATTCCCCATTCTCTTTATGGGTATCGTCAAGTAGAAAATATGCCAAAAAATGTTAAAGATCTTTTGCAAGATTATGCGCGGCAAAAAAAGCTCGATTGGAATTATGTCCCAGGATATACTGAAAGTAGTTTTCGTGCTATTCCGCATCTAAAAAAAATCCCGAAAATACAAGTGATTATTCCATTTAAAAATCAGAAGGATCTTACTTTGAGGGCTGTTAAAAGTGTTTTAAAGCAAAAAGGTGTAGAGACATTCATTACCGCCGTAGATAATCGAAGTGAAGATATTACTATAAGTGATGCGATAAAAAAAATGGGCGCAGAAGTTTTGTTTGTCGATGAGCCCTTTAACTATTCTCGTTTAAATAATCAGGCGTTGGAAAATACCACTTGTGGCAGTGACTATGACCTTGTTTTATTTATGAATAATGATGTGGAGTTAGAGGAAGGGGCATTGGAGGAGATGGCTCGTTGGATTGATCAGCCTGGAATTGGCATTGTGGGGTGTCGATTGAACTACCCTAATGGGTCATTACAGCATGGCGGGCTCCGGTTGGATAAAGAAGCGCCTGGGTCAAGGATGCATTGGGAGCACATCGAGAAGACTCTTGCATTTTCTGAGTTAAAGTTAGCAAATGTTCAAGGGATTGTGGAAGGGGTAACTGCTGCTTGTGTGCTTATGAAGAAGGAGGTTTTCATGGAGGTCGGCGGTTTCGATGAAATATGGTATCCGATTATTTATAGTGATATTGCGCTGACAGAAAAATTAAAAAAATCGGGCTATCATTGTTTCTACACTCCTTATGCTGTGGGAGTTCACCATGAGAGCATTTCCCGAAAAAAAGACAACCTTGAAGACATCGAATTTTCCTCTTGGTTTTATCAAAAAAGTTTTCAAAACAAGTCTTTTCATTGATCTTTGGTATAATCTTCGACCAATAGACAGTAATTAATTTTCAAGGCCTTCGCCAATTTTTTAGCCACCTTTTCACCGACGGAACGCTTTCCATTTTCAATACGGGAAATGTTTTCCTGGCTAACTCCACTTTTCGCTGCCAATTCTTTTTGAGACATATTTTCACGATAACGCGCTCCGCGCAAAACCATGCCAGATTGACCACGTTTTGCAATATCTTCTTTTGCTACGATGGACCAATGAGTGGAATCATCACCCGAATACTTCCTAATTACCGCATTAATCTCACGAACAGCTACTAAAGGAAGATAGGAATGAATTTGTTGTTTATTCATCTTCACAATAACCTCGTAAGCATGCTTTTTAGTATGGCGCATTTTCATGTGTGCCGACATAGTAAACCTCTATTTTTTTCTTTGACTTATCAGTTATTCGCCAACATGCAACATAAGTTGGCTTTCCTTTTTTTAAATGACAATGAAATCCATCACTTAATGGTCCATAATTTGACCAATTTGCCCTATACGGGCCTTCTTTTGTTATTTCGATAA
>CAWGIG010000003.1:0-502376 GCA_963822595.1 Waddliaceae bacterium
TTAATAAATTTATTATGTCGCATATTGATGGTTTTCTTCCACTTTTCTTAAGTTTTTCTCTTTGTAAAACAGCTGATCTTGAAAAATAAACCGACCACAACCCCAATTTTTCCTTATGTGACATAATCTTATCCATCTTCAGTGTAGCAATAATACTGACATATGTCAAACATTAAAAACAACTTTTTTTGTTTGGGATTTCTCATTTGGCATGAAACTTGTATTACCTTCTATATCACAAGGAGGCAATCATGGCCGTCAAGAAAAAAGCTGTTGTCAAAAAGAAAGCCGCAGCTCCAAAAAAGACAGTCGTCAAAAAGGCAGCTGTAAAAAGTAAGGTTATAAGCGTTAAACCTTTACAAAAATCAATCACCAAACCTAGCACCCCAAAAGCAAGTAAACCGAAAAGGGTTCAAACGGCTACAGGTTGGAGAAACATGATGATAAAAGCCAAGAGAGAAAAATCCAATAAATAGGTAATTTTTTCCCTAGAAAATCGGATTTTTGGTATGAATAGTGGCTATGAAGGTGTTAATCATACTACAAGCTCGTATGGGCTCCGAAAGGTTGCCGGGTAAGGTTTTAATGGAGGTCCTAGGTAGACCTCTATTGTCTTTTATGCTGGAACGCCTTCGCGATATCCAAGACATAGATCTCGTTGTCGCTACTACAACCAATCCAAAGGACGATGCCATCGTCTCCCTTTGCCTCAAAGAACAGGTGAATGTATTCCGCGGAAGCGAATCCGATGTCCTCGATAGATATTATCAAGCTGCCCTTGAGAATCATGCCGATATTATCGTTCGCGTTACCGGCGATTGCCCTTGTATAGATCCGGATATTATCAAACTAGTTATCGATTTCTATCTTGATAATAGTTTTGACTATGTCTCAAATACTTTAAAGTTAACTTATCCTAGGGGAATGGACGTCGAAGTTTTTTCTTTTGCTGCTCTGGAAAAAGCTCATATGGAAGCTAAAACAGAATTTGAAAAAGAACACGTTACACCGTATATTTACACCCATCCCGAAATTTTTAAACTTGAGAATTTCCCCTTCGACGAAGATGCGTCACAATATCGATTAACCGTAGATACCCCGGAAGATTTTGAACTTATTCGCCGAATAATTGAAGCACTGTATCCTGTGAATCCAAACTATACCTTAGACGATATCTTAATTCTTTTAAAAAAAAATCCCGAATGGGCACAACTAAACGCACATATAAGGCAGAAAACAAAATGAAATTAGGGCAGAGAAACCGAGCCTATATTATTGCTGAGATCGGGAGCAATCACGACGGAGATCTCGAGAGAGCTAAGAAACTGATGTCTCTAGCTAAGGAATCAGGAGCAGATGCTGCAAAGTTCCAATCCTTTCGCGCTGAAACTTTGATCAAGAAGTCTCATCCCGCCTGGGAGGTGATCAGGAAGCTATCCCTACCTGACGATTGGCATAAAAAGCTCAAAGAGCATGCTGATGTTATAGGGATCGATTTTTTATCTACTCCTTTTGACCTAGAAAGACTGCATTTATTGGTTGAGGTTGGAGTGCCCGCAATCAAGATTGCTTCAGGGGATCTTACCTATCACGAGTTATTGAAGGCCGCAGCTTTAACTAAAAAACCCGTCATATTGTCTGTAGGGCATGCTACAACTGCTGAAGTGGATTCCGCGGTGCAAGTTTTGATTTCCAATGACTGTCAGGACTTATATCTTTTGCAATGCATCTCGCTATATCCCTCCCAAACAAAAAATGCCAATATTCGCGTTATGAGAGGTCTTGCAGAACGCTTCTGTTTTCCTGTGGGTTTCTCAGACCATTCTCCGGGTTCCCTCGTTGTTTTGGGCGCTGTAGCGCTCGGGGCATCCGTCATAGAAAAACATTTCACCGATGATTCTTCACGCCAAGGACCCGATCACTCTTTTGCTATGATGCCACAAGACTTTAAAGAAATGGTCAAACAGATTCGAGAATTAGAGGAGGCTTTGGGAGAATATCAGAAAAAACCTCTTCCGGAAGAAACTCAAGAACGGATTATGGCTCGCCGCGCCATTTATGCCTCAAGATCAATCAACAAAGGAACTAAACTCTCGCGAGAAGATGTCAAAGTTGTACGTCAAGCCGATATAGGCGGCGTCACTGCCGATCATCTAGAAGAAACCCTTGGAAAAGTCATCAAAAAGAATGTCGATGCCGATACCATGATCACTTGGGAAATGCTCGGATGAATCGATTAAACGTCCTCATTAGCAGCGTTTCTAGAAAAATCCCACTCATCCATGCTGTGGAGAAAAGTTTAAAGAAATTAAGTGTTCCATCTTCTTTGATAGCTGGAGACTCGGATAAAAATTGTATTGGCATTTACTTTGTCGATGACTTTATCGTGTTTCCTGCTTTAGAAGAATTAACACCTGAACTTTTTATTTCTCTTTGCCAGTATCATGAAATTAATGCCGTCATTCCCACAAGAGATGGAGAACTTTCCTTTTTTTCAAAGAACAAGGAAAGATTCTTGCAAGAGGGGATTCATGTGATGGTTTCAAATACTGACGCCCTACAAATCGCTGCAGACAAATTGCTCTTTTTTCAAACGACCTCTCAAATGGGATATTCTCCGGTCATGACCTCTGATAATATTGATGACATCTCTGGCAATTCATATGTTGTCAAAGAGCGTTTTGGCGCGGGGAGTCGAAAAATGGGTCTTGGGCTATCCTATGATCAGGCTGTGAAACATGCAAAACATTTAAACCATCCGATTTATCAGCCGTTTATCATTGGAAAAGAGTTAAGTATCGACTTCTATATCGCCTTAAATGGTAAGGGAAAAGGGGTGATTGTGAGGACTCGCGATTTGGTGATTTCCGGAGAGTCCCAAATTACAACAAGTATCATCAACACAGAATTGGAAGAGATGGCGCTTTCGTTAGCTGAGGAGCTAGGCTTATATGGACATTGCATGTTTCAAGTGATCCATGATTCCGAAAATGAACTTTACCATCTCCTTGAGTGCAATCCACGATTTGGCGGGGCCTCCACACTAAGTTTAGAGATGGGATTGGATAGCTTTTATTGGTTCTTTTTGGAGGCCCTAGGAGAAAATCTGGATGATTATCCATTTCAGAGGGAGAAAAGCGAAAAGAAATTAGTCAGGTATCCCGAGGATTTATTTCTATCATGACTTATGCTTGTTTGCCTCAATCTACCTATCAGGAAGATCTGTACAAGATAGTTCCCTACCGTCATGAGGATATTTATTTGATCATGCAATGGAGAAATGAGCAAATGGCTATTCTGCGACAGAATCAGATTCTTACCCCGGCAGACCAAGAAAAGTACTACAATGAAATGATAGAGCCTACCCTTCACGAGAAGCAACCCGACCTCATTCTATTTAGTTTCTTATATCGTGGTGAATGCATTGGCTATGGTGGTTTGACGCACATAAATTGGGAAGAAAAACGAGCCGAGGTGAGTTTTCTTCTCGCTACAGGAAGAGCAAAAAATATCGAAGTGTATCAAAGCGAATTTGGTGTTTTTCTTTCTCTTTTAAAGAGAGTAGCCTTTCAAGATTTGGATTTTAAAGAATTATTTACGGAAACTTTTGATATCAGACCCAAACATATTGAAGTCTTAGAAAAGCATGGTTTTATATTTCAAAAGAAACTGAACCAGCACGCCTCCAAAGGCGAATCTAAACTGGATTCAATATTTCACATCTGTAGGAGCGAAAATGGAAGAGTTTAGAGGAAAAAGAGTTTTTATCAGTGGTGGAGCAGGCGTTATTGGATCGATCTTAGTAGGCAAGCTGCATGAAGTCGGAGCAAAAATATATGTCGGAGACTTGAAACCACGGCCAAAGAATTGGGGGGAAGATATTACTTATCGGCAGGGAGATTTGAATGAAATATCCCCCAAAGAACTGTTAGACTTTTCTCCTGAATATTACTTTCATCTTGCTGCAACATTTGAGAGAACAGCAGAAAGTCCTGAGTTTTGGACAGAAAATTTTCATCATAATATTCTTTTGAGTCATTATCTTCTAAATATTCTGAAAGACTGTGCAGCTCTGCAGCGTATTGTTTTTGCATCTAGTTATCTCGTTTATGAGCCTTTGACATACCTTACGCAGTTGCATTTGCCTAAGTGTTTTCTTTTAAGTGAGAACTCTCCGATTAATCCTAGGAACTTATGTGGGGCGTCAAAATTGCTGCATGAAAGGGAGTTGGCATTTCTACATACGAAGTCCTCTGTATCTGCCAGGATTTTCCGGGTTTATGGGAAGAATTCGAGAGATATTATATCCCGATGGATACAAAGTTTGATAAAGGGTGAGACGATAACCGTGTTTGCGAAAGAGGGGAGTTTTGATTTCGTTTATGCCGATGATGTTGCTGAGGGGTTATTGCGTCTTGCTGTGACAACATTTAGGGGTCATGTGAATTTAGGGAGGGGGAGTTCGAGGCGAATAGAGGCGGTGCTTACAGCATTGCGCAAGCATTTTCCGAAGATGAAAACTGTGGAGGAAACTTCACCAATTTTATTTGAGAATTCGGAGGCTGACATGACCTTATTCAAGCAGATCACTGGCTGGGAACCCGAGTACACCCTTCGAAAAGGTATAGAAGAACTCGTAAAATTTTATCGAGCGAAGGCCTCATAGACACAGATAACAAGATAAGCAGGATCGCAAGCGGCAGGATAAAAAAAGGATAAGAAAAAAAGATTTAAGAAAAAGATTAAATATTTTTTTTAAATCATTTTTTTTATCCTTTTTTTATCCTGCCGCTTGCGATCCTGCTTATCTTGTTATTTCGTTTCCATATGTACTATAATTGGAGCGAATATTCATGCACCCCGAAATGTCTGAAAGGGGGTGCAAAATGTTATTTTCTTATTTACTCACCCATTGCAATTGTTTGGAAATGATGATACAATCCCTGTCTATGAAATACACGAACGTCGCAGCATTTAAAAAAGATATCAGTCCTAGTCAGGGTGCCTCCCTCTTTATGATTATCTCAAAAGAGGACTTCGAAAGGCAGGAGGTGGTCAATCATCTTATAGATATTTTGAAAATTGAAAGAGAATCCTTAATCAAATTCCAAGGTGCGCACCTATCTATCGAAGCCCTCAATACCGAACTATATTCGATGGGCCTCTTCGCTTCCCGCCGCATGATTCTTATTCGCGAAGCCGATAAATTGCAAAAACCTCTTCTTCCTGTTCTTCTAAAATTCCTCTCAAAACCGACTCAGGATGTCTTCGTCATCCTCGAAACGGAAGCATTCAATCGCAACACTAATTTCTATAAAGAAGTCGATGCCTCCGGCGTGATGCTCGACGTCCCGGAATTGAAGCCGAAAGACAAAGTTTCCGCCTTGCTTGGCGTTCTTCGCGAAAAAGCTGCTACATCCGGAAAAACCATCGACCCTCAAGTGTGCAATTTAATGCTCAATCAGCTAGGCACAGACCAAGCGCTTCTCCATAACGAACTCGAAAAGGTCATATGCTACGTGGGCGATCGAAAAATTATCACCGCCGAGGACGTTCGGTCCATCTGCGGTTCCGTGCCGCAAGAAACCATCTGGCAGTTTGGCGATGCTCTTTTTAAAAAAGAGGCTCCGGCTGCCCTTAAAATGGTCCATGGACTGCTTTCGGATGGCACGCATTTTCTCAGTCTCCTACGTCAAATTCGTAGCCAGTTCCAAACAAAGTATCAAGTGTGTTCTATTTTAGCCTCCGGCGGATCCTCCGCAGATATCGAAAAGCAATTTCCCTATATGAAAGGTTTCGTCCTTGAAACAAACGTGCGCATGGCTCAAGGGTATGGTTTGGAGGGGTTCAAAAAAGCGATGATTGCTATTGATGAAGCAGAGCTCGCAGCGAAGAATAGTCAAGTATCCCCGGAACTTTCCGCAGAAATCCTAGTCATTAAATTAACGAGTTAAAAATGTCAAAAAAACCTATGTTATTGCTCCTTCCTAATTTGTTAGGGGAGTTTCCTCATCATGAACCTTTTCTCCCTGCCAGTGTCGAAAAAGCTGTTGCTTCCTTAGATGGTTTGATTGCTGAAAGCGAATCGGCGGGCAGAAGATACCTTGCCAGATTTAAGCTGAATAAGCCGACGCATCTTGTTCCGATGGCTGTTTACAACGAACAAACCTCTGACGATGATCTTAATTTTCTTTTCGAGCCGATGATGAAGGGGGAGAGATGGGGATTTGTTTCTGACGCGGGCCTTCCCTGCATAGCTGATCCCGGATCGAAGCTTGTCATGCATGCTCGTAAACATGGAATACCTGTACAGGCATTTATAGGACCTTCTTCTATCATGATGGCGTTAATGCTTTCAGGGTTACAGGGGCAGCGATTTGCATTTTTAGGCTATCTTGACAAAGACGAACAGGCAAAAAAGAAACAGATTGTTGATTATGAAAAGATGTCGAAAAATCTAAAAATGACAATGATTTTCATGGAAGCGCCTTATCGTAATAAAGCTGTCTTGGACATGCTTCTTGAGACCTTGCAACCCGATACGGTGTTGTCAGTGGCCTGGGAGTTGACGCTTCCTGAACAAGGGGTTGTGACGCAGCCTGTATCCCAATGGAAGAAAAGTCCCTTGCCGAACATCGACAAAAAAAACGCTCTGTTTCTGTTTGGTGGATAGATTGTATAGCCGCCATTAACAGGATAAGCAGGATCGCAAGCGGCAGGATAAAAAAAGGATAAGAAAAAAGAAAAAAAGAATAAAAAAAATTATCTAAAAAATATTTATTCTTTTTCTTAAATCTTTTTTTTTCTTATCCTTTTTTTTATCCTGCCGCTTGCGATCCTGCTTATCCTGTTATTTCGTTTCTATACGCACGGTTATATCAGTTGTGTGGCGACGGTGTCGTAGAATAAAACGCCCTTTGGCGTTAGTTTAAGGGTGTTTTCTTCAAGAGTTAAAAATCCTTCGCTAACCAATGTTTGAATGACTTCCTTCGTCTGCTTGTCTATAGGGTACTTTTGTAAATCAATACCGGTGAAAACCCTGATTCCAATAACCAAAAGCTCTCTCATCTTTGCATCCGCTGCCAACTCTTCAGTGAAATCAATCGGAGATTCACCCTGCTCTAAAAACTTGCAATATTTATTCAGGTTCTCGATATTTCTGTAACGCTTTCCATCCCAATAGCTATATGCCGATGGACCAAACCCTAAAAAAGGACGTCCTGTCCAATACCCCAGATTATGCCTCGATTGCTTTTCTGATCTGGCAAATGCAGAAATTTCATATTGATTCAAACCGGCACCTTCAAAAGTTTCTATTGCTTTCTCATACATCTGCCGGCTTACATCCTCTGAGGGTAATGTTTGAGTCAGGATTTCTCGTTTTTTGTAGAAAACGGTATGCGGTTCAAAAGTAAGATTGTAAAGTGACAAATGGGAAATAGGGAGTTCACACGCCTTTTTTAATGTTTCTTCCCATGTTTTAAGATCTTGTCCGGGCAAGTCATACATCAAATCGATGGAAATGTTTTCGAGGCCTGCGGCGAAGGTGTCTTCTATTGCTGTAATAGCTTTTTGGGCAGAATGCTGTCTGGAGAGAGTCTTAAGAAGCGGTTCATTTAAAGATTGGACGCCGATACTGATTCTATTAATCCCTGCTTTTTTATAGGCTGACATCATTTCGAAGGTTATGTTTTCGGGATTAGCCTCAAGAGTAATTTCACAATCGGAAGAGATATTTGGAATACAGCTTAGAACCTGTTCGACGCGCTCCGGACCAAATAAAGCCGGAGTTCCCCCTCCAAAGTAAATGGAAACAATCGAATAACTTTGTAGCTTTTCGCGATTATTTTCGAATTCTGTTTTTAGTCCGTTGAGCAATAAAGACTTGTGATCTTCTTTATCCGGGATGACATAGAAATGACAATAATCGCATTTCTTTTTACAGAAGGGGATATGGATGTAAATGCTGGCTTTCAATCCTACCATTCATCGGCGTCGGGATCGACGATACCTTCTCTCCAACGATTGGGATTGAAATAGGTGTTGTCTTCCTCTTCAGTGGCGGTGGCTTCATCGTCATCTTTTTCTTCAATGATAGACGATTCGCCTGTTCCTGCCTCGGTACCTATCGTGAAGTGGGTGTCGCCGGAGCCTCCCATGCCTGTTTCGGCTGCATCGATGTCGGGGATCGTAGGCATATCGGTATAACCGGCACGTGCGGGTGCTCTTTTTGGAGTGGTGTACTCCTCACCCTCTCCGCTTTCTTTGAGGAAGGATAGTCTTTCTTTCTCTTCGTCAATTTTAGCTTTAATGTTTGCGATTTCCTCTTTATGCTTGTTGATATCTCTTTTGGGAACAAGGCCGAGTTTTAGCCACTGTTCGAGATCGTTGAGTTCAACTTCGAGTTTTTTTAATCTTTCACTTTTATAGTGTTTCATTCAATTTCCATCAGGTTATAGGTTTTTTTTCTTCAAATACAAAAACCCTATTTGTCGCTATTAGTAAATTTCTTTTTATTTTTTCACAAGAATTATTTGCGAAAACAAGAAAAAAGTTGGATTTAGGCGAAGAGTGGGAATTATAACCTGGAAATCAAATATTTTGCAACCAGTATTTATGCCTTTGATAAACAACAGCTAAAAAAATTGCTTCCAATGATATATAGAGGTAAAAAAACTGCTCGCCGCCGGAGCCAAAACCATAGCTGTGAAGCCCAGTTCCGAGGATGTAATTGACCCCATACCAGGTAAAGCCTATGGCTGTAAGCCCAATGATGGATCCCACGGCCAAACCAAAATTGCCGATATGTTTGAAAGTGTATAAATGTATCCAAATCAAATAGATACAACTCGAAATAAACGCCCATGACTCTTTGGGATCCCAATCCCAAAATCGACCCCAGCTCTCGGCTGCCCAAACACCTCCCAAAATCGTCCCTGTGATCAACAACGCAGTCCCAATGTATATCGTCTGAATAATGTTATTGGCTAGATGGGTCATAGAGGGGGTTTCCTTTCGATAGTAGAGTCCCATCCCTAAATAGAGATGTCCTAGGGTGCCACCGAGAATAAATAGTCCATAGCTGCCTACAACCATTAAAACATGGATCATGAGCCAAAATTGAGAGTCCAAGACTGCCTGGACATTTTCCATGCCGCTATCCAGATGTGTCATACGCAAAAATATAAGAAAAAGGAAGGTTATGAAAATTGAAGCTCCAAGAACCACACGATTGTTAAACAAATAGTAAAAAACAAATCCTGTAAGCACAGCAATCCAAGGCACATAGACTACGGTTTCAAACATGTTTGATACCGGAGGCCTCCACAAAACATAGCAACGGAGCCCAAGAAGCAGGGTATGCAATCCGAAAGGAATGAGAGCTAACCAGGTATATTTTCTGCTCAATAGAAATATAACTAAGACCAAACCATAGGCAATAATCGTAATCGTTCCTAGAGGATAGTGGTAATAGATATATTCTGCCTCTAATTGAGACATCGTTGGATAGGTCAATGTTTTCTCAACTGTCTCAAGGTAGACAGTTCCGGCTATCGTCGCATAGGCATTGAGGAGGTTTTGTGACAGGGCTTCGGTATACTCTTCGATTTCGGCACTATTTTGGTTCCGGAGGGCATTTTCGAGGGCTAAGTAGGTGGATTTAATTTTGGTAAAGTGTTCGGTGGAGTATCTCGTTAGATTGTTCTCAATTTTTAGGGAGCTGAGAGGGAGCCATTCTCCGTTAGGTCTTTTGCTTGGGAGGAAATTTAAACTTCCTCCTGCCTCATACTCTCGTATTTTGCTTAATAGAGAGGTCAAATCTTCCGAAGGTTGGCTCGGCGGGGATTGCATAAGTGCTTGATGAAGTTGGTTATAGGAGAAGCGATTTGTTTTTAGGTCAAGGTTAAGTAAGGCTTTTGTTTTTGATTGGTTTACCGAAAAAAGGGGGATGGAATCGAGGGAAGCATGACCTAGGATGTGCATTTGTAATAAGGTGTCGTTGGGGGAGTTTATTCCTTGGATTGTCGATTTATTAGATAAGTGATATAGCCAAAGATAGGAGTAGGCCTCTATAGGACGGAAGCGCCCCTTATAGGCTACAGGAACTTTTCCAAGGGTTTGTGAGGCCTCTAATGGATAGGAAAGCAGTAAGAGGATCGCAAGAAGAAAATGCATAGGGTGCTCCGAATTAGGTGTCATTTTTGCATAGTAGGGTGGCTTCAATCAAGTAAAAAAAGAGTTGATGAAAAAAATGCTTGCTATGTTAGGTTTCAAGAAATCAATAATGTGAGGTAAATTATGTCTTTAACAATTAATAGTGCGGTGAGTAATCTAGCAGTTTTAAAAACCTTCGCAGTTGGGGAAAAGCCGGTTTATAATAAAGAAAATGGTGAAATTTCAAAAGAAGATAGAGAACGTTTCGTATGGATCCGTCGTTGGTTTTTTTCGGCTTTTGATACTGATATATTAGATCAAACATTCCGTACAACGATACCTTACTTAAAGATTACTGAAATTAAAGTCTACGATATGGGTGATCCTGAATCTGTCAAACAAAACATTAAAATAAGTCAGAGCATTTCGGAAGATTTTCTGCCTGCGCTAAACGGTGTCAAAAATATCATTGAAACCTATAGAGCTGAAAAGAAAGATCAAACCGTGAAAAAAATCCAAGATATATATGATTTATTTCTGAAGGAATATCAAAATAATCGAGCAATTCCGTTTCCTCCGCCGTTACCGGCCTTTTTGCCATTATCCGAAAAAAAAAAGTTCACTAGAACAGTGGTTGCGGGAGTCAATGCTGCAGCTACGGCTCGATCAAAAGCAGTGACCGAAAACTATGAAGATGCCATGCGTAGGGAATTAAAGCTGCGATTAACAGCACCCTTGAAAAAGGTTGAAAGGCCTTCTGAACCAAAAAAAGACAAGGAATTTAGTCCGGCTTTTAATGTGTCGATGTTAAGAAGAGTATCGAGACCCTCTTTAGAATCGGTAGATGTAGATATGGACGAGTGGAAGGTAGATAAACCGGTCTTATTGCGGACTCAATCGGAAAAGATGGAGCGTCCGAAAGTCCAAGTGCGGGAAGAGATTCCTGTTCATGCTAAACCTGTAAAAAAAACGAATATGATTAACGCGGAGCAATTCAAAGAACACATAGCCTTTTACACAGCGTCGAAAATCCAACAGCGCCGAAAAAAGTTGCGGGAGAGTCCGAAGCACTAAACTCTGGAGTGACTCGATTTATCGAGTCAATCCAGAGTTTTTTTTCTTCGGCGGGAAAAGAGAAGTATGCTGCCTAAGGTGACGATAAGTCCGCCGGGATAGGTGAGGAAATACTTGGCTGGATCATGGTTCACGGCTAACTGCACCCGCTTTACCGCTGTCTCATTCGCCGGCGATATGTTCGAAAGATAAAAACGATACCCTTCCCACGTCTCATGCACATGATTCATGCTTATCGTCTTCTCAATAGAATTTCCCATCTCTCTGTCTGTAATCACAAGATCCCCCTCAAAACTAAAGGGCTGTGAGGAATTCGCATAATTTATCTGCCGTGCATTCCGAAGTCTTAAATGATAGGGAATGGTTTCCGTTTTCGGCTGAAATTTCAAGAGATATTCCCCATCAAATGCAGGGACCTTGATGCCCGATTCAAAACGATTATAAACCAATGACAAATACTGGGTGGTATCCCCAAGAGTCAATTTTAAAATGACTCTCGGAAGGTTGTTCTCCATCTTATTTAAAGGAGGAATTTCCTCATGAAGCAAGGTTATCGGTGCCTCGATCATGGCAACTTCCTGTTCGTTAGGAAGATTTGGTCTGATGTCATTAAGATGGACTTCGTAAGCTCTAAACAATGCCGAAAGGAGTCTTGCCTTGCGAATATTCGACTCACTAGAATTTGGCAATAAATCTCCCGCAGAAAAAAGCTGCTGTGTAAGTGTCGTGAGGGGGTTTTCTGTGTCGGGCAACGGACACCCTCTGAGCGATAGCGATTTAATCGGATCATTGTCATCGAATAAAAAATTTGCCCATTGACATCCCTTCATCAAAGTTGTAGGGATGTCGATATGTTCTTCTGCAGCAAATGTCGGAGCATTTTCAGGATATAGCCAGCTTCCCGCATTATCCCAGTTTACAAGAAATTCTCGGCACGTTTCCGAAAAATTACTTTTTGCAATTGCGCAAGCATTATATAGAATTTCCAGCGGTGGAGAAAGCTTGACATTGTTTTCAATGGCTCGGCTTAGCTCATCTTCGATGAGTTGATGCCCCGCATGTTCTAAGTTTTCCCGAGATTTAAGGAGCGTTATTTTTTCCTGAACAGCATAGCCTCCAAAGCCCCTGTCGTAAACAATCATCGATTGCAAGGCATCATTTTTGAAGAGGGAACGTTGGATTTCCCCGTTTGGCCCAAATGCAAACAGATGAATACCCCCGGCATCGTCTTTTAAAAAAAGGAGCTTCGGTTTTTGCACAAGATCCACAGTGACAGAAGGTTTTCCGACTGCATGGGGTTTTGTGTTTTTATTAATTAAGGCTTCAGGACCATTCAAAGGGACCTCTATAAAGGCGTTTCCAATTTTAAAACTTGGGTTTTCACTGTTAAAGTCGAGAGCGAAATCATTCATAAACCCACCGTGATAAATCCTTTTTCCCGATTTTGTATCTTTGAGATTTACGATGAGGTCTTTAAGGTATTCAGTTTTCGCAGATTCTTCGATGTCATGAGTTTGTTGTTGGGAAGCTGTCCATCCTTGAGGAAGTCCTGAAAGATACAATTGATCACCCTTAATCCAAGTTTCGAGTTTTTCGGTAGCGTTCGGCGTAAAGCTGACAACTTGTATGTCTAATTCAGCAAAAGGGGAACGCCCTTTTTGCGGGTCATAGATTCCGGAAATCACTCTAAAGGGCAATTGAGGGTCTTTTTTTTCAATTTTTACGACATGGGTATCGGGAAGAAAAATTTCATGACTTCCACTCCCTTCAATCAAGAGCATTGTCCCTTGAGTTCCCCACGTGGTTTTGATTAAACAACCTGTGAGGATCATCAACAACCCAAGATGGGTAATTAGAAAAGGTGCATGATGCCATTTAAATGGCCATCTTCGCAGGGCTGAGAACAAGATATTGATAAAAAAGCAAAACAGAAGGAGTTTGAAAATGGGGTTTCCATAAGTCAAAACAGAGGCAAAGCGGTGAGATTCCGTATAGGATTCGATGAACGTACCCATGATCACAAAAAAGGCGACTGTTGCAATGAGGATGACTGCGAAGTAAATGCTCCCTAAAAAGTGGTAAATTCTATGTATTAGATTCATGATGCATTGGGGATTTCTTGTAAAAGTTCGAAGCTGCGGGCAAAGGAGATGATTTTTTGCCTGTGCTTTTGAATGAGGTGTGTGGGCCCTTGGGCTTTAATTGTGACGTCGGATCGTAGTTCAGGAGGAAAATCGGGAAGGCTTAATCGACTGTATTGTTCGGCGCCCAGTTGGACGATCCAGCCCATCACGGCGGTGTTTCCATCATCTCCTTCGAAAAGGAAGCCTACGTAGCCTGAAAAGGACTGAGGAGTGATGTTTTCATCGATAAATGAGAATTGTCGTTTCCATCGTGCGATTTGTGATCCGGGAGGGATGCGGTCATCGATTGTTTGGGAGGGAAAATTGTGAAGAGTAATGCGGATGGACCCATCGGGTTCTTCAATATGGAATTCGCAAAGCGGCAGTTTTGTATCGGAAGGAGGGGAATCAGGATCGATTTTTTTCCATTCTTTTGGAGCGTTTATCCGATAGATTGCCAATTGATTTCTTCCCGTAACATACTGGTAATGTGTAGCTTTAGTTTCTTCGGGAGAAGAACAAGCTGAGCAAATTATAAAAATGAGGAGGGGTAAATATTTCATACTTGCGGATCATAGCAGTTTTGCAAAAATGGATCATCGTAAAAAAGACCATCAATATTCAATGGAGCATGGTTCTGTTTTATGTACAGTTGATAATCAGTTCAAAGCAATCGATGGTCTAATTTCAGGAGCTTCCCTAATTCCGGGGTCGATGACTCTTTTTACTCCCATCCCAAAGGGTCCCGTTTTTTTTGACCAGATAGGATCTGTTAATATATTCAAACCTTGCGTTTGGATAAGGACAGTAGCATGTCCGATGAAAGTTGCATGAATTTCATTACCTTGGACGCGTGGAAGGGGCTTAGCAATTTCTTTTAATTCTACTTTTTTAGGCCAATGCTTGCGTTTAGCCGTAAACCGCCAACGGAGAAAATCCAAGAAACCGGTGCTTCGAGAGCTCCATGGATGATGAAACCGCTTTCCTTTTTTATTTGACTTATTTTGATACATAAATTTACACCTACACTTAATGATATCACAAAAACATCATTTGATGAGGAGTTTTTTTTTCACATGAATGAGACACAAAAAAATAGACAACTCGCTTATACCGTACTTAGGATCACCCTAGGCATCAACATCTTCTTACACGGATTAATCCGTCTTGGCAGTAACTATGAAAAATTTGTTACCTGGACCACCGATCTATTCGCCAGTAGCCCCTTACCCCTATCGATCGTGAACTTGTATGCACACGTCATTCCTCCTTCCGAATTCCTTTTAGGGCTCTTGCTTATTTTAGGCCTGTTTACTCAAGCTACTGCGGTGGTTGGATCGATCTTGATGATGACCCTTATCTTTGGATTATCGTTAGTGCAAAAATGGGATATCGTCGGCATCCAGATGATTTATTCGCTGTTCTATTTTCTTTTGATTTTCCTCATAGAATACAATCATTACTCCCTAGACAATCTGCGGCGTAAAAGAAATAATATTCCGTAGAAATAGCTAAGCTATCGGCTATTAACTTTCCTTGGAGCAATCCAGGCCCTTATCGCCCCCTACCGGGAAATAACTAATAGACGTTAGGCAAACAATTTTCAACGCAGAGAGGAAGAGGCTCGCAGAGGCGCTGAGAATGAAGAAGAGAAAAACAATCATTTTTTTTCTCCGCGTCTCTGCGAACCTCTCCGCCTCTGCGTTGAAAATGGGTTTGCCTAACGTCTATTATATTGAAAAAAGAATTATTTGAGTAAGAATTTGTAACAGATGCTTGAAAGTGAGATCAGTTTTATTGATAAAACGAACTTAGTTTTAAGTATTAACAGACATTTTATATTTTACTAATGATTTTTTTTATCCACTAAAATGATCTCAGTTTCAAGCATCTGGTTCAAATTCTTACTCTCTGTGTTCTTTGTGAACTCTGTGTTTTAATATCAGTTTGTATATAAAAATCCATAAATTTTACCTCTATAGTTATGCTTATAAAATGAATAAATATTTATTCAATTATATAAATGATGTATAATAAATATTAGATGTATGTAGATAGTATTAGGGGGTTAATATATGAATGTAAATAATAGTGGAAATAGCAATAGTATTAAATCTTATACAACTGAAAATCAAGGGGTTGAAACTTCTAAATCAGATAAGCTAAAACAATCAGCACAGGAACCCCTTCAATCCTTAGTGGGTAAAGATGTTACGGTTACATCAAGTCCATATGCCCCAAATGCAAAGCAAGCATCTAATCTAATTAATACACAGGGAACAGCCGGAACTCACAAAATTAGCGATCAGGAGGGGGGCCTTACCGAGGTAAAGGCGCCAACAAAAAACGAGAAATCCCTTGTAAAAGATGTTCGTACACTAGGAGGAGAAGAATTTGCTAAGGCAGAAAAAGCAATGAGAAAGTTCGACACCTTTTTACATGGAGGAGAACAAATGATATCAACAAATTCCCCCTCTATAGTCCATGTTCAGAGGGATGGAGATAATAAGTGGGTCGGTCTACGATCCGATATTGAATTGATTCCAAAGGGTATTATGAGTAATCCACAAACAAAAGATAAAGGGTTGACTGAAGAAGCAATAGTGAAATTCAATGTTTTGAAAACAAAACTAATAAATGAATTAGGCTTTGAAGCTATTCAGGGCAAGGGAGGTGGTTTTATCCATAAAGACACTGGGATGAGGATTGCAGTTATGTATAATCCCCATGATAAAGAAATGTCAATTTATTTTTCTGGACTTGGAGCTTCTGTAAAAAAAGATCAAGGTTTAACGACTCGTCTAGGCGAAGTGATAAAGGAATCTCTAGGTGGTAAAGCAAAATCTACTGCAGTTTGCATTGGTTTAGGAAACGTATTGAAAGAATTAAACAAAGACGACGGGATAAAATTATCTGTCGCAGGGCATTCTCATGGAGGTAATTTAGCTCAGGTTGTTTCACTTACTGCGGGGATTCCTGCGGTATGCTTTAACAGTCGTTGCATCAGCGCAACAACACAGCAAATGATAAAAAATGCTTTGCAAAATAAAAACGATGTTTATACTAAAAATAGTGAAGGGATCACGCATTTCAACAAGGAAGGATGTTGGGTATCAGATAACCGGGCACTGAACGCTATTATTAAGCTTATTGGAAAAATAAAGGGGGATGAAGCAATGCGTGTAGGCGAACAATTCTCTGTCCCCTCTAACCGTAAAGGTTCTTTTGCGCGCCACAACGACACCAGTTGGCCTGAGGATATCAAACCAAATCTCAATAATCGAGTTAATGCTCCTTCTATGTTAACACAGCGAAATATGGATCCAATCCAAATGAGACAAGCACTCGGTGGGGGAGTAAATGAAATTAAGTGACGAAGGGTAAAAATGGGAGAAAATGCAAAAGAGAAAGTGGGGCAATGGCTCAGTACTGCTAGTCAGATTCTTGGTGTTAAGGCAGAGCTATCGGAAGATGGTGCTTGTAGCTTGCTGATCGGCAATGATCTTGTCATTTCTATTCAGGTTCCAGATGAGGGTGATTGGTTTTGTTTGTACACTCCTTTGGGAGAGATTCCAAAAGACAATATGGAAGAGTCTTTTTTAATATTTCAAAAGGCACTTGAATTAAATGCTTTTCAAGGCGCAAGCCGAGGAGGCGCGATTGGGATGATTCCGGACGAGCCTATCCTTGTTTACACTATCACTCGCTCCACAATAGGTTGTGATGAACAAATCTTTGCCGAGACTATAGCTCTCTTCTACGATACATCACTTGACCTTAGAAATATCCTAGAACTCAAGCCGTTCCTTCATTAAAAAATTATCTATTTAGCCTCCCTAATTAACCTTGACTTTATTATAAAAAATAGAATAAAATTTTGTTTTTAATATAATTGTCGGAAAATAATGGATAATTTTAATTATGCTTTAAATGCAGCACCAGCGGCTGTCCCATCTTCTCAACCCCAAATAGATCATACAATCCACCTTCCGTCGGATGTCAGATCCTTGATTTGCTCAAAACTCGAAGATCCGAGGGTTGTAGTCAAGCTTGCAAGTATGAATAGACTATGGAGAAGCGGTGCAACTAAATACTGCTCTACTAAAATATTCCTGATATTTGGAAACATTTTTGATTTTACTAAAAGAAGTCCACTGCAGGTTTTTGTAGATCTATGGGGACCCATTAAGGTGCGAAGCAATCAATTAGCAACGGTTTTGAAAGCAGATCTCAATTTACCGGTCACTAAAGCATTACAAGCTGTCTTTGATGCTATTGAAAGAAAAACTGTAGAGGAACTCAAAGAGAGGATTAAAGCTGTCAATCTGGATGTATTAACAAATCTTAAATATGGCACTAAAGAACGCTTCGGACCTCCTCAAAATCCTCTTCGATTAGCCGTCGAAAGTGGTAAAATTGAAAAGGTACGTTGCTTGCTTGAGATTGGCACACATGTAGGGGTAGCTGTTGAAGGGCATGAGAGATATAATGGGCCCTTGCTTAAAGCTGTAATAAATCGACAAGAAGATATTTTACGGTTGCTTTTAGAATATGGAGCATCGTTTGGCGTAACTGCGTGTCATGAATTAGATATTAAGGTAATTGGTCACTCAGTCATACCAATACCGTTACTTTATCAAATGCTGAAAGTAGTGTCACTAGAGGAAAATGATGAGGTAAGTTTACGGTGTGTCGCTCTAGCGTTAAGGTCTTGGAGAGATGAAAAGGGGCCTGACGCGATTCGTAATGATCCTTGGTTAGAAAAATTTGTTCGTGAATATATCGTGGATTCTTCCAGATATCAAATAGTGCAATTGTTAATCAGCTATGGAGTTCCGGAGCCCAAAAAAGAAACTATCGACCCAGTTCTATTTAGCAGGGGTGTAGTAATAGCTGTTGCAAATGCAAGAAGGGGCTTCCTTGAACTCTGGAATAAAAAGGGATTGCTAAATTATCAAGAATTTAGAAATTCGTTTGGATTTTCATTGGCGGATTTAGCTGTCCAATACGGACAGTTTGAATTAGAAAAAGATTTAGTGGAAAAACAGAAAGTTCCGCATTGTAAAAGAGAGGAGGCCCTCCAGGCTTTAAAAGACAATTTTTCTCGAAGAGCCATATTCTTAGAGAAAAAAGAGATAGTAGGGATTGGAGATAGTGTTTCATGCCAAAAATGCAGTGTGCAACGCTTGTTGGAGATCTTTAGACATTATGAAATAGATCTAGATAAAGATTGTCTGTTTAAAGGAGCTACTCCACTTTGTATTTTATGCTTCAGCTTATTTACTTATTCTCGTTACGATAACAAAAAATTGCAAAATAATTTGCCAAATGCGCTTGCAACTTTAAAGCTCATTGAGGGTATTATTCAGCTCGGGTGCAAATTGGATCTTAAATCTACATACAGTGATAAAGTCCAAACGCCTAGGGATTTATTGAATGAATTTCTAAAATACGATGAAATCTGGAGAGTTCCCTATGAGGTAACTTCAGGAGTAGAGTCGATATTACAGAGGTATCCCGAAGTTAAAGATACTTGCACTTTACAATAAAAGATTCTCTTAAAATACGGCTATTCCAGGTTTATGACCCTATAAATCGTTTTGAACTCGACTGTAATCTTATAAATATGCTATAATATCTTTTTTAATATAGAATGTTTTAAAATAATGAATAATTTTAATTATGCTTTAAATGAAGGGGATTATAGCCTACCAAAAGCTTTAACCTGGGGAAATTGCAGGGCCCATTTTAAAAAAGCCATTAATGCAGGGGATTTAGATGGTAGGGTTATCCATGTTTTAATAGCGTTAGCGGAATTTCTGCCAATACTCGGTCAGCTAGCCTCTCTGATAGAGCTCGCTGTAATGGAAATATTTTCAAAGAATGTAGCAGCCCCCCAAGTAGATTATACCGCTTACCTTCCTAAAGATGTTAGGGAAATAATTTGCTCAAAGCTCGAAGATCCAAGGGCTCTTGTAAGGACGAGTAAACTATGGAGAGAGGCTGCAGATCAATTCTGTTTAAGACGAGTCACAAATATTTTTGGAGACATTTTTGATTTTAAAAAAAGAGGCGCTGCATACATATTCACAGATATGTGGGGGCCGCTTACGTTGGTGAAAGGAAAATCAATACCAATAGTAGATTCGCATTTGAAAGGTGGGTTTGACCTGAACCTCACGATAATTTATAATTTGTTGAAACTTGAATCCCCATATGCAGACCCAGAAGTACTTAAGACGGTACTCCTACGATATAATTCTTCCTTTCTGGGAGCGAATTATCAAGAAGTTTTACAAACTGTTGCTTGTATATTAAGGGCCTTAAGAGCTGAAAACCGGCTAAAAGAGATTCAACAAGATCCTTGGTTTTCAAATTTTGCTTCAGGTTTGATCTTAGATGGAGGCAGATATGCATTAGGTATATTGTTAAAGGATTATGGTGTTCCTGTTTCTAAAGTTATCTCTCCAGCGGATTTAAATAGCAATATAGATAGATGTATTCGGCAAGCAGATCCGGGCATACCTGTATACTTCGTAGAATACTTTGTACATTTAAATAAATTGGCGGGTCTAGATTATAAGACATATTGTAATACTGATGGACTTTCACTTGCAGATCTTGCAAGGCGATATGGACAGTTCGAACTAGAAAGAATTTTGCTGGCAAGAGAAGTGCCTCATTTCAAAAAAGACGAAGTTCAAAAGCAATTAGAAGAAGAATTTTGTAAGGCTACCGGCTTAATGAGATGGGATGATGATAATAGTCTCCTATTTGTTACAGTTAAAGGTTATTCGTGGGAACGCTTTGAGAAGGTTGTTGAACACTATAAAATTGATTTAAATCAAATAGCTATTGATGGGTATTTGCTAGGAATTTATATTTTTAATCGTTTTATTAAACAAGATGAACAAGAAATAGCCGAATATATACCCCATGAAAAGATTACCCCACTTTATGCTCTTTGCCAGACTCTATCAATTTGTATTCAAATGGAGTTAAGGAATTGGAAATTAGGACACATTTTATATAAGATTGAGCGGGTTATTGCGCTAGGTTGCGGGTTAGATGTAAAAATTGGATCGGGTAAATCGCCGAGAAATTTATTAACTGAAATTCTAAGTCGACCTAAAGAAAAACAGCCACCTCCTGAAATCACGGAAAAAATCAAGTCTATATTAGATAATAATCCTAAAGATCGTACAACAATTCTAACGAAGGATGTCACAACTTTACTTTGCTCAAAGTATCTAAACTCAAAGGACGTAATTGCTCTTGCAGGAACGAATAGATTTTGGAGAGGCCGCCTCACTGAATACTGTACTAGAACAATCACCAATCTATTCGGAAATACATTTAATTTATGTGAAAGAGGTGCTTTGCAGGTGTTTGCAGACATTGCGGGGCCATTTAAAAAGCGGAGCAATCAATTAGCAACGATTTTTCCTAGCGATGTCGATGCACCAATGTCAATAGAGATGGAATCTCTCATCCATTCTATTAAAAACGGGTCTGTAGATGAACTCCGACAGAATATTGCAGCTCTCAAGGATCCAACAGAATTAACAAGGCTCAAATTTGGCAGACGACGCACTTTTAGATCTCCCGAAAACCTCCTTAGAATAGCAGTCCAAAGTCGTGATATTAAAAAAGTACAACTCTTGATCGATAGCGGTACACCTATTGGAGTAGGAGTTAATGGAATGATGGACACTAACAATGGACCTTTGCTAGAAGCTGGAATATCCCAAGAAGATGTTCTACGATTGCTCTTGAAAAATGGAGCCTTGTTTAGCGTCTATCAAAATGCTAGAATAGGTACATCTGATATGTGGGAGGATTATGAACCTCAGCCATTACTCTATAGATTTCTTGAACACTGCCCATTTAGGGAAATGGATCAAGTAGGCTTAAGGTGTGTGACTTTGGCCTTAAGGTCATGGATAGATGAAAAGGGTCCTACGGCTATTCAAGATGATCTTTGGTTAGCAAATTTTGCTAGTGAATGCATTATAGATAGTTCTAGATATCAACTAGGTCAATTGTTAAAGGGTTTCGGTGCTCCAATAACTATCGATGCAGCGAAAATTCACATCAAGATAGATGAAGGTGTTGCACATGCAAAAATAGCGTATTTGGAATCCTTGAATAAACTAGGATACTTAAATTATCAGACCTATAGAAATAATGGATATACACTTGCTGATAGTGCTCTTCGCTATGGGCAGCACGAACTGGAATCGCATTTGGTAAATGATAAAAAAGTTCCTTATTTTGACAATGAAAGAGCGCTTGAAGATTTAGAAGAAGATGTCTGTAGCTTAATAATGGCCTATGCGGTTTTTCGATCTTTGTGGCTAGGTGGCCAATTGTTTGGTCAAAAGTGCGACTGGAACCGCGTGATAGAGATCATTACACATTATAAGCTAAATATTGATGGTGCCCAAATTGAAGGAAATACTCCACTTTTTGCTCTTTGCGAAAAACTATCTTTTTTTTCCGGAAAAAAGGAGATACCGGAAGATGAAATGTCCCAAATTTTACTTACAATAGAGGATATTATACCTCTTGGTGCTCAGTTGGATCGTAAAAATGAATTTAATAAATCACCCAAGGACTTATTAGAGGAAATTCTAAATGGACCTAACAAAGGGAAGCTTACTCCTCAGCTAATTCAAAAAATTGTATCAATATTAGGAAATCAAAGTAATGACAAATTTTAATTATGCTTTAAATGAAGAGGATTATAGCCTACCAAAAGCTCTATCCTGGGGAAATTGCAGGGCCCATTTTAAAAAAGCCATTAATGCAGGGGATTTAGATGGGAGGGTTATCCATGTTTTAATAGCGTTAGCGGAATTTCTGCCAATACTCGGTCAGCTAGCCTCTCTGATAGAGCTCGCTGTAATGGAAATATTTTCAAAGAATGTAGCAGCCCCCCAAGTAGATTATACCTCTTACCTTCCCAAAGATATTAGGGAAATAATTTGCTCAAAGCTCGAAGATCCAAGGGCTCTTGTAAGGACGAGTAAACAATGGAGAGAGGCTGCAGATCAATTCTGTTTAAGACGAGTCACAAATATTTTTGGAGACATTTTTGATTTTAAAAAAAGAGGCGCTGCATACATATTCACAGATATGTGGGGGCCGCTTACGTTGGTGAAAGGAAAATCGATACCAATCGTAGATTCGCATTTGAAAGCGTCGAAGCCTGGGTTGGACCTGAACCTCATGCTAATTCACAATTATTTAAAACTTGAATCCCCGTATGCAGATCCAGAAGTACTTAAGGCGATGCTCCTACAATATAATTCTTCCTTTCTGGGAGCGAATTATCAAGAAGTTTTACAAGCTGTTGCTTGTATATTAAGGGCCTTAAGAGCTGAAAACCGGCTAAAAGAAATTCAACAAGATCCTTGGTTTTCAAATTTAGCTTCAGGATTTATCCTAGATGGTAGTAGATATCCATTAGGCCTATTGTTAAAGAGTTATGGTTTTTCTGTATCTACAGCTATCAGTCCCGCGGATTTAAATAGCAATATAGATAGATGTATTCGGCAAGCAGATCCGGGAATGTCAGAATTATATTTTGGGTACTTTCAACATTTAAGTAGATTGGATTGTTTAGACGTTAAGACATATTGTAATACTGATGGGTTTTCACTTGCAGATCTTGCAATGCGGTATGGACAATTTGAACTAGAAGAGATTTTGCTAGCAAAAGAAGTGCCTCATTTCAAAAAAGAACAAATCCAAAAGCAATTAGAAGAAGATTTTTGTAAGGCTTTCGGCTTGATGTTACGATGGGGTGTTGATAGTGATACTCTCTTGTTTGTAGGAGGTATTAATCTTAGTTTTACTTGGGAACGCCTAAAGAATATAGTTGAACACTATAAAATTAATATAAATGGAACAGTTATCGATGGTTATTTGCTTGGCTCGTATATTTCTAATTATCCTCTTCTAAATGAGGATATTGAAAACTGGATTCATCAACATAACCCTCTAATAGCCGATTATATACCCAAAGAAAAGATCACTCCACTTTATGCTCTTTGCCAGACACTATCTTATTGTTTTCAAAATGAGTTAAGGCATGGAGAATTAGTAAATATTTTACTTAAGATTGAGCGGGTTATTGCGCTAGGTTGCGGGTTAGATGTTAAAATCGGATCGGGTAAATCGCCGAAAAATTTATTAACTGAAATTCTAAGTCGACCTAATGAAAAACAGCCTCCTGCTGAAATAACGGAAAAAATCAAGTCTATATTGGCAAATAATCCTGAAGATCGTACGCAGAGCCTTCCGACGGATGTCGCCGCTTTGATTTGTTCAAAGCTTAAAGATCCGAGGGATGTAATTGCGCTTGCACACACTAATAGCCTCTGGAGAAAAGGCGTAACTCGACACTGTTCTAGATTGATTCCAAATCTGTTTGGAAACCTTTTTGATTTAAAAAAAAGAAGTCCTGTGCAGGTAATTGTAGACTTGTGGGGACCGATTAAGTTGCAAAGCAAAAAATTAGCAACGGTTTTTCCAAAAATAAGGAGCTCGCCATCTTCACTAGAAATGGCATTTGTCCTTAGAGCAATTGCAGAAGGAACTGTTGAAGAACTCGGTCAGAAAATTGCTGCTCTCAAAGATCCTACAGAATTAACAATGCTCAAATTTGGCATAAGAGACTCTGCAAGTTGCCCTCCAAATCCCCTTAAATTAGCAGTCGAAAGTTGTAAAATTGGCAAAGTCCGTCTATTGATCGATTCCGACACGCCTGTGGGTATAGGTTTTCCAGGAATGATTGGCGAATTCTTTAATTCACCTTTGGTTGAAGCCGGAACAAGAAAACAAGAAGGTATCCTACGATTGCTTTTAGAAAATGGAGCATCGTTTGGTGTAAAAGAAAATTTGCAGATTGATAAACCTCCTCAGCCAATATTATATCCAATGCTTGAAAACGTCGAAGTGTATGAGAACGATGAAGTCGGCTTAAGGTGTGTTGCTTTAGCATTAAGGTCTTGGAGAGATGAACAAGGGCTTGAGGCGTTTCAAAATGACCCTTGGTTTTCAAAATTTGCTAGCAAATGTATCATAAGTTGTTCCAGATATCAAATAGGAAAATTGTTAATGAGTTATGGAGTGGTGCTCGGAACTATCGACACAGAGCAATTACACTTCAATATATCCAAAGGTATTTTGAATGCAAACGTGGGATACATTGAACACTTGAGTAACATGGGATTTTTAAATTTTCAAGAATATAGAAATGAGGAAGGATTTTCACTAGCGGATATAGCTGTCCGATATGGAAAGATCGAACTTGAATCTTATTTTGTAGAGAAAAAAGGAGTGCTCTATTTTCAAAGACAAAAAGCACTAGAACTATTAGAAAACGAAGTTTGTTTGCAAATTGGAGAGGATAGTCCAATCTGGATTATTTTGCAGAAGATAGTTCAACATTATCAATTAAATATAGATGGTACACATATTAATGGAAACACTGCACTTTTGACTCTTTGTTATAAGCTACAGAGACAAACTATAAAATTTGCGATGGATCATGACGAGATGCTCAGACTTTTAATGTTCATTGAGGAAGTTATTCGTCTTGGAGCCAATTTAGATAGTAAAAATAGATTGGAGAAAGACACCCCTAGATTTATTTTGGAAGGAACTAAAGTGACGGTTAGTCGTTATGCTAATACTTCAAAGATTATTGAAAAAATTGATTCGATATTAGCAATACAGAATCCTGAATCGCAATCTGAATGAAAGATTGACATAATATACAAAATATATTAAAATTTTGTTTTTAATTTAAAAAAAGTTTCAAACATGAATAAATTTAATTATGCTTTAATTGAAGATGATTATACCCTAGTAAAGGCTTTAACATGGGGAAATTGCAGGGCCCATTTTAAAAAAGCCATTAATGCAGGGGATTTAGATGGTAGGGTTATCCATGTTTTAATAGGGTTAGCGGAATTTCTGCCAATACTCGGTCAGGTAGCATCTCTCATTGAACTCGCCGTAATGAAAATATTTTCAAAAGATTATTCAATTCCTTTACCTCAAGATGTCAGGTTGTTAATTTGCTCAAAGCTCCATCCCAAGGACGTCATCGCCCTCGGAGGGACGAGTAAATTATGGAGAATAGCCGTAGACACATACTGTTCTAGACAAATCACAAATATATTTGGAAACGAATTCTCTTTAGAGAAAGATGCTGTGCGGGTATTTGCAGATTTTTGGGGACCCATTAAGGTGGAAAGCAAAAAATTGTCAACCTTGATTCCTAGAAAAGAACTCATACTGGCTTCAGAACAAATGGCAACGGTTCTCAATGCGATTAAATCTGGTACCTTAAAGGATTTAATAAGGAGTATTGGTGCTCTCAGGGATTCTACAGAATTAACAATGCTAAAATGTTGCCTCTATGCTGATAGTTGTAATATCATTCGAGTAAATCCTCTTCAATTAGCGGTCGAAATTGGTGATATTGAAAAAGTACGTTTATTGATCAAATGCGGCACTCCTATTGGGGCTGGATATGATGGAATGATTGACGTTGAGAGTGGGCCATTGCTTGAAGCTGTACTGCGACGACAGGAAGCTATCTTAAGGTTGCTATTAATGCATGGTGCGTCATTTAGCATAGAGCACAAAACGTGGGATGATAGAGAACCATTACTTCATCAAATGTTTAAACGTGTAGTGCTAGGTGAGAACGATTCAGTGATTCTAAGGTGTATTGCACTCGCTTTAAGGTCTTGGAGAGATGAGAAAGGGTCTGAGGCGATTCAAAAAGATACTTACTTAGCAGAATTTGCTAGTCTTTATTGCTTTAGTACTTCCGTGTACCCAGTAATTCAATTGTTAATGTCTTATGGCGTTTCTGTAACTATCGATACAACGAAACTAACCTTTCATTCTAATATAGATTTCGCAATCGCAAAAGGAAGAATCGGATTCCTTGAATACTTGAGGAGGCC
The DNA here is from genome assembly GCA_963822595.1 of Waddliaceae bacterium. Lineage (GTDB taxonomy): Bacteria > Chlamydiota > Chlamydiia > Chlamydiales > Waddliaceae > CAVRUH01. Next base: position 26,342 of record CAWGIG010000003.1, read on the forward strand.
AGGATGCCTAAACTTTCAAGAATATAGAAATAAAGATGGATTTTCGCTTGCGGATATTGCTGCTCGCTATGGACAGTTCGAACTAGAATTCTATTTGATAAAGCAAAAACAAGTCCCTTATTGTAAAAGAGAAGAAGCTCTTGAAGTATTAAAAAAGGATGTTAGTGAGAGCCTAGGCGAGATGCATAATGCTGATTTTAATACACTCTTATATATAGGAGGAGCTAGGGGTCAAACTTGTACGTTGGAACGCTTTAAGAAGATAGCTCAACATTATCGAATAGACGGAGTGTAGCAATCTTGGGTTAGCGACTCGTTTGCAATGACTTAAGCCGTCAAACAAAAGTCTTTAAAATTATTCGTACTTTGTATAAACCTGAAATACAGGGGAGTTTATATGCCACATTCTGATGATCTTGTTGATGCTGACTTTGGGAATCTATCCCTTTTAGAAGATCTCTATCAAAAATATATCCAAGATCCAAAAAGCGTCGATAACTCATGGCATTCCTATTTCAATCAACTCGATTCTGAAATTAATCCCTCGCCATTTCCTCAAATCGATAGGTCAGCACCGGCAAATTTACGCATCTACCATCTTATCGTAGCCTACCGCACTTATGGTCACCTCTAAGTCACATTAACCCTCTCGACACCAATTCAAAAACAGATCCCTGGCAACTGAAACTCGATAAGCTTGGCTTCGACCAAAGCGAATTAACAAAAATGTTCCCGACAAATGGTCTCCTAAATACCCCCGAAGCTTCATTGCAAGAGATCATCTCGACCTTGCGCAAAATCTATTGCTCCAATATCGGCATTGAATACATGGATTTAGGTGATCCGGATTTAGAATTATGGATGCAGCAACAAATCGAATCGAATAAATTCCGTGCCAACTTGGATATCGAAAGCAAGAAAATGATCTTGCAATATCTCAATAAGTCGGAACTATTCGAGGTATTCCTCCACACGAAATATGTGGGTCAAAAGCGTTTTTCGTTAGAAGGTGGGGAGACCCTTATTCCCATTTTGGCATCTTTAATAGACCGGGCTCCCTCCTTGGTATAGAGGATTTCGTCTTGGGAATGGCCCATAGAGGGCGTTTGAACGTGCTCTCTAATATTATGGATAAATCCTATAACACTATTTTTGCAGAATTTGAAGAGAATTATATTCCTGTTTCCTTTGAAGGCAGCGGAGATGTAAAATATCATAAAGGTTTTTTTTCCACGTCAGAAACAATCCACGGAAAAAAAGTAAATATTATCTCTGTCGCCAAATCCAAGTCATCTCGAATCGGTCGATCCGGTGGTTGAGGGAATTGTGCGAGCAAAGCTTGTGAAAAAGAACGACCTAGAGAAGAAAGAAAAGGCGTTGCCTGTCCTTGTTCATGGCGATGCTGCGATAGCAGGTCAGGGTGTCGTTTACGAAACCATGCAGATGTATAACTTGGATGGCTATTCTACAGGAGGTACCATTCATTTGGTCATCAATAATCAGATTGGGTTTACGACTTTTCCGAAAGATGGACGCTCCACACAATATTGCACGGATATCGCGAAATCGTTCGGCGCTCCGGTCTTTCATGTCAATGCCGAAGATCCTGAAAGTTGCGTGGATGTCATCAATCTCGCCGTTGAAATTCGACAAAAGTTTCATCGAGATGTCTTTATCGATTTAAACTGTTATCGAAAATATGGTCATAATGAATCGGATGAGCCTGCGTTCACACAGCCGATAGAATATCAAATGATCCGTGAAAAACAACCGATCCGAGAAATCTATCGCGATAAGCTGATTAAACAAGGGGTTTTAGAGAAGGAAATGGCCGAATCTCTGGAAGAAGAGTTCAAGGCATCTTTGCAAGACAAGCTCAATGAAAATAAGAGCACGCCTCCGACTGAAGCCAAACTCCCGGAAAAAAAAGTTGAATCCGAGGGGTCAGTCGATACAAAAGTTTCTAAAGAGATGCTTGTAGAGGTTTCAAAGAAGCTTTCCCAAATTCCTGAAGGATTTACCATTCATCCCAAGCTCGAACGTCTCGTCAAAGAGCGTCAAGCGATGGTTGAGGGAGGTAAGCCCATCGACTGGGGAATGGGTGAGACGCTGGCTTATGCAACTTTGTTGGTTGAAGGGAGCGATATTCGAATTAGCGGACAAGATTGCTGCAGAGGTACTTTTAGCCACCGTCACGCTCTTTGGATGGATCAAAGTAAAGAGTATGCCTATTTTCCTTTAAAGCATTTGAAAGCGGGCAAGGACGTTTTGACATTTACAATTCTTCGCTTTCAGAATTTGCCGTGCTTGGCTTTGAATATGGATACAGCCTTGAATTATTAGAAGCGCTTGTCATTTGGGAAGCTCAGTTTGGGGATTTTGCTAACGGAGCTCAGGTGATTATTGATCAATATATTGCTAGCGCGGAACAAAAATGGAATCAACAAAATAATATCGTGCTACTTCTTCCCCATGGATATGAAGGGCAGGGTCCCGAGCATTCTTCAGCGCGTTTGGAACGCTTTTTAGTCTTTGCGGAAATGATAATATGCGGATTGTCTACCCAACAACCCCTGCTCAGATGTTTCATTTACTACGAAAGCAAGTAAAAAATCCGGTCCATAAACCCTTGGTTGTATTTACTCCTAAAGGGTTGCTGAGACTGCATGAATGTGTCAGTACCGTCGAAGATCTTACCGGGGGAAGCTTTGCTGAAATTATGGCGGATCCACAATCACCTGCTAAGCCAAAGCGTTTGGTATTTTGTGCTGGAAGAGTTTATTACGATTTAATTGCCGAAAGGACAAAGAGGAAGAATGATGATCTTGTTATTGTCCGCATCGAGCAGCTTTATCCGCTCAACACAGAAAAGATTCAAGACATTCTAAAAAAATATGCAGGAATAGAAAAATTCTATTGGGTTCAAGAAGAACCTAAAAATATGGGAGCATGGACATTTATACAGCCTAAACTATTGTCTTTTGTTCCTCATCTAGAATTTATAGGTAGAGATGTGAGTGCTTCGCCTGCAGCGGGCTCTCAATCTTTGCATAAAAAAGAACTTGCTCAAATGATGGAGACTTTATTCAAATGAAAATAGAAATCAAAATTCCTCCCATGGGAGAATCTATTTCGGAAGCAACGATAGGGGCTATTTTGAAGCCTTCAGGCTCAAAAGTTAAAATGGACGAAGAGTTGCTGGAACTCGAAACAGAAAAGGTGAATCAAGTTTTAAATGCTCCTCAAGCAGGGGTTTTTACATTGAATGTCAAAACAGATGATGTTGTTACCATTGGACAAGTGATAGGGACTATAGATACCGAAGGTGTTGCCGTAGAAGCAAAACCTGCTGAGGCTCCTACAGCAAAACAACTGCCTCCTGCTCCAAAACCTGTCGAACGGCCAAAACCCTTAGTAGTTCCTGCTGGAAATGCAAGACAGAGCAGAGAAGCTTACATCGAAGATGTTGTTGCTCCTAAGAAGGTCGAAGCAGCACCGGCTCAGGCTCCCGCATCTGCATCAAAACCACGCCCCCCTGTCGCGGAAGGACGCGAAACGCGCAAGCGTATGTCGAAAATTCGAAAAGTCATTGCCAGCAGGCTCCTTGAAGCGCAGCATACAACAGCGATGCTGACGACTTTTAATGAAATTGATATGACGGCAGTCATTGAAATGAGAAACAAATACAAAGATCTATTTCAGAAAGAGCATGGAGTCCGCTTAGGATTTATGTCCTTTTTTGTGAAAGCTGCTGTTTCTGCTTTGCAATTCATTCCGGATATTAATTCGTATATCGACGGAGATGAAATTGTCCATCGGGAATATTATGATATCGGCATAGCGGTCGGAACGGATCGCGGCTTGGTTGTACCTGTGGTTCGCGATTGTGATAAGTTGGGATATCCCGGCATCGAAAAGGCTATTGAAGGATATGCCAAAAAGGCTAAAGACGGCACATTAACTGTGGATGATCTTCAAGGCGGAGGATTTACCATTACGAATGGCGGAGTTTATGGATCTCTCTTATCGACACCTATTTTGAATCCACCTCAATGCGGTATTCTAGGAATGCATAAAATTGAGAAGCGTCCTGTTGTTGTGAATGATCAAGTAGTGATTCGACCGATGATGTATGTAGCTATGAGCTATGATCATCGGATCGTCGATGGAAAAGGAGCGGTAGCGTTCTTGGTGCATCTTAAGGAATATCTTGAAGATCCTTCTAGAATCCTTCTGGAGGTATAGATATGGATAACTACGATGTTGTTGTGATAGGGGCTGGTCCGGGTGGATATGTGGCAGCTGTTCGCGCGGCCCAGCTTGGATTAAAAACTGCGTGCATTGAAAAAGAAAAAACTGTGGGTGGCACCTGTCTGAATGTGGGATGCATCCCTTCTAAAACTTTATTACATGCTTCGGAGCAGGTTTTTTTTATGAAGAATGAAGGCGCTGAATTTGGCGTTCATTTTTCAGATGTCCAATTTGACTTCGCCAAAATGATGCAGAAGAAGGCGGAAGTTGTCGAAAGCCTCGTCAAAAGTGTCGAAACGCAATTTAAGCAGTATAAAGTCGATTGGATCAAAGGGACTGCCAAATTTATTGATGCGAATACAGTTCAAGTCGATGACAAAAAAATCACAGCAAAGAATTTTATATTAGCGACAGGATCGGAGCCGATTGCTCTTCCATTTGCTCCATTTGATGAAAAGACTGTGGTATCATCCACAGGGGCGCTAAGTTTGAAAGAGGTGCCGAAAGAAATGGTGGTGATCGGAGCAGGCATTATCGGCGTGGAAATTGCTTCTGTGTATAGTCGGTTAGGATCAAAGGTTACTGTGGTGGAGATGCTTGATAGAATTACTCCTACTGTGGATGAGACTCTTGGAAGGGCGCTAATGCAATCGTTGAAGAAGCAGGGGTTGACATTCCATTTGAGTGCTAAAGTGACTCAGATAAAGGATAAAAAGGTAGCAGTACAGGCGGGAAATGAAACGCTTTCGCTTCCTGCCGATGTTGTTTTGGTCGCTGTGGGGCGTCGACCTTATACAAAGGGGCTTGATTTAGAAAAGCTGGGTATTGAGAAGAATGCGCAGGGTTTTGTGCAGGTGAATAATAATTTCCAAACGAGTCAGCCGCATATTTATGCCATTGGAGATATCATTGATGGGCCGATGCTGGCGCATAAAGCTTCGGAAGAAGGGACGGCGGTTGCAGAAATGATTGCGGGGATTCCGAGTCATGTTCACTATATGACGATTCCGAATGTAGTGTATACGAATCCTGAAATTGCTTCGGTGGGTTTAACAGAAAAGGAAGCAAAAGAGAAGAACTTATTGGTGAAGGTAGGAACGGCTTATTTCAAAGGCAATGCTCGCGCCCGATGCTACGGATATAAAGAGGGTTTAGTGAAGGTGGTAGGGGAGACAAAGTCAGGTCGGTTGATAGGTCTTCACATTTTTGGACCGCATGCATCGGAGATGATCGGCGAGGGTGTAATAGCCTTGCAAAAAGGTGTTACCGTCAACGAGCTCGCCCACGCCTCGCATGCCCACCCCACGCTGGCAGAAGCTATCAAAGATGCAGCTATAGCTTACACTCTGGAGTGACTCGATTTATCGAGTCTTTCGCCCCGGAATTTATTACGGGCGTGTTATTGGATAGCTATCCCGCCTGGAATAAATTCCAGGGCGAAAGATTCAATGAATTGAATCACTCGTGCGCCACGAGGCGCTATTTTATCAGTGACGTGTAAGTCGTCACTAGGGAGTTAAACCCAAACTTGCTATACCGAGTCATTGGACTCTAGGAGGTAACGAATTGAGTTAAGCGTATGACAGGGAAGATGCAGGCCGTGTGATTGAGCCCCGTTATAGATAACTTTTAGGAGGCCGACGCTGTGAGTGTTGACGGAAGGCATTACTATATATCTCGCTATAGGGAATGAGATATACAGCTCCTCGGGGTCGGTGAACAGGGCATGTATCGAAGATAAAATGGTGAACGTGGGAAGTCCTTAGCTCTTCAAGGAAGAAGTACTGATCTGCAAATGTAACAGTGAGCAGCTCGGGATGGCGACAGGATGGCAGATGGATTCGTAGTACCGATGAAGGGGCGAACAAGGAGACGTGAGTCTTTGCGGAGTTACTGGAGGGAAGGAATCCTCGGCATTAATCAATCTGAATAAGGAAACGTATGAGTACAATAGAGACTCCAAAACCCATATGGGATACGGATACAAAACTTGAAAGAGTAGCTTGGCTCTCTGCAAAAGACCCTCATAAAGAATTTACGGCTCTGATGCATTTCTATAATGAGGAGTCTCTTCTAAAATGCTTCCATAAGCTTGACGGGAAGAAAGCGGTTGGAATTGATAAGGTTACAAAAGAACATTATGGGGAAAATCTCATAAGAAACCTAAATAACCTTCTCGATCGCATGAAGAAGATGGCCTACAGACCTGGGAATATAAGAGAAGTACTTATCGAGAAGGAAGATAAGCCAGGAGCCTATCGACCACTCGGTATCAGTAACTTTGAAGATAAAATAATCCAGATGCAGACAGGGAAAATATTGGAGAACATATATGATCCAATATTTAAAGACTGTTCATTTGGTTTTAGACCCGGTAAGAGCTGCCATGATGCTATTAAAGCACTGCATAAATTTCTTTTTAGAAATGAAATTGAAACAGTCATTGATATCGACATGGCAAACTTCTTTGGTACCATAGATCATAAGATCCTGGAAGATTTCATGCGAATGAAAATTAAAGATCCCAAGTTCATGAGATACATCATAAGAATGTTCAAAGCAGGCATTTTATCAGATGGAGAACTTAAAATAACAGAAGAAGGTGTTCCTCAGGGATCGGTATGTAGCCCAATCATGTCGAATATCTATGCACACTACGTATTAGACACCTGGATTGAAGAAAATGTTCAACCAAATTGTCGAGGAATAGTAAAGCTGTTCAGATACGCAGATGATGCAATCATCTGTTGTGAAAAAGAAGGAGATGCCAAAAGAATCTTGGAAGTACTAGATAAACGTCTTGCAAAATTTAAACTTAAATTGAACAAAGATAAAACTAAAGTTGTCCCCTTCTCGGTGGTAAAAGCCCGACAAGGTATACAACAAGGTACTTTCGATTTCTTAGGTTTCACATTCTTTTTCGGGAAAACAAGATTAGGAAAATGGATACCAAAAGTAAAGACTGCGAAGAAAAGATTTGTGACCAAAATAAAAAGGGTTGCAAATTGGATAAAAGAGAAAAGAAACACTATTAAATTAGTCCCGTTGTGGAAAACATTCTGCTCGAAACTGAGAGGACACATCCAATACTACGGTGTTTCCTTTAACTTCGAATACATAAAAGCATTTGTAGAAGAAGCAGTAAGAATCTTCTTCAAATGGATCAATCGAAGGAGTCAGAATCCATCCATGACATGGAAGAAATTCGATATGTTTCGCACTAAATACCCACTTCCAGCCCTTACAATCAAACATAGGCTATTTTGAAGAGGACAAAGCGAGTGATTTGTCGGGAGCCCATTGCCTTAATTGGGCACGATGGGATCTAATGAGGGGGGAGCCGGGCAACCGGTCTCCTCTACTCTCTCAGAGAGGCGGCATGGATTTTAGTTCCTTAAAAATGCAAAAATAGATAACAATGTTTGCGTTTAATGGGATGAAGATTTATGAAAAAAACCTGTAGATGCGATTGGGTTGTTGAAGGAAATGAGCTTTATGAGGCCTACCATGATAACGAATGGGGGGTCCCCGTCCATGATGACAAAACACATTTCGAGTTTTTAATTTTGGAAGGCGCTCAGGCAGGCCTTAACTGGCTGACAGTTCTCAAAAAACGGGAAGGCTACCGCAAAGCCTTCGCGAATTTCGATCCGGCAAAAGTCGCCAAATTTGATCAAAAAAAGATAGATTCATTAATTCAATGCGAAGAGATTATCCGAAATAGGCTGAAAATTAACTCTTGTGTCAATAATGCGAAACTATTTCTAGAAATTCAAAAGGAATTCGGAAGCTTCGATAAATATATTTGGGGATTTGTAGGTGGGAAACCCATAATAAACAAATGGAAGTCTATTAAGGAAGTGCCGGCTGAAACAGCAGAATCTAAAGCACTGAGCGCCGATTTAAAAAAACGGGGTTTTAAATTTGTCGGATCCACTATCATGTATGCGCATATGCAAGCAACAGGACTCGTCAACGATCATATCATTGACTGTTTTAGATACAAAGAAGTTAAATAATCATGTCTGCTTGGGAAGTCTATATTGTTGAAACGAGTTCCGGTAAATTATATACAGGGATCACAACTGATTTGGATCGCCGTTTTACAGAGCATCAAACGGGGAATAAGGGCGCTCGATTCTTTCATTTTTCAGATGCAAAATCCATTGTTTTTCGGGAGAGTCATCCTAATCGTTCAGATGCTACAAAAAGAGAAATCAGCATCAAAAAGATGACCCGCAAACAAAAATTGGAGTTAATAAACAGGGGTTAAAAGAGGAAAAGAAATGTATTATAGTAATAGTTTTAATACAGTGCCGAGGGATGTTTGGTATAACACTTATTTGCAATTAGATGGTGAATCGATTATCCGTTGTAAGCGCGTTTGCAAATGGTTTCATGAGAATATTTCGAATTTCCCATTCTGGAAAGCTGTATTTGTTAATGAAAATCCTGGCTGTGCGCCTCTCCAAACTCCTTCCGCGGGTTGGGAAGCCTTCTACAAACAACAAACTTTGATTAAACGCAATTTGTATACTAAATCACATGTAGAGACAATTCCGTTGGCATATGATAGTGGTTTTATCTTAGGACATAAGGTTTATATTCGTTATGTTCTAGATATAGGAAGAATGACTGAAGCGGCAAATAGAATTTTTAATCTCGAAACAAAAGAAATAACTAGAATTGATGCGGCATACCATAGAATAGACATTGTCGATACTTTTAAATCAATTAATGAAAGATATTTTTTGATCTCTTCTAAAAAAGATCTAGCGATCTCTATTTGGGATTCAACAAATGATAAATGTATTTTTTTAAAAACCAATGTTGCTGAGGGAATATTCTATATAAACGGGACTCATGTTATATATTTTACAAAAATGGGTTTTCTAGAAATTTGGGACTACACAACCAATACTTTGATTAAACAGTACAATGGGACATGTCCGTTAGGAGCCCGCGATAGTTTAGTTATTGGCAATATCTTTTTTGTTCTGAGGCAACGAAAAGAGGTGTTAGCCTATGATCTTGAGAATGGTCAGCAAAAGTATTCGATCTCATTGATGAATCGTGTTGAAATTGTTTCTTCCATCATTGCCGGAGAAAATCGTCTTGTTGTCATTACATCTTTGATGAACGGACTTCACGAAACTTTTAAAGCAGAGGTTTATGACTCAAAGACTGGTGCTGAAATAAAGAAAATTTCAATATACACAAAAAAGGCCAAGGTTGTAGGTAATAAGTTGATAGCTCTTCACAGTTGGGATTCATTCGGTTACTGGAATCTTGAAACAGGTAAAATGGAACCAGGGTTTAGCTGTGATAGGGGAATACAACGTTGGACAACGAATCCTGATGGAGATCGTCTTTTAGTATTAACACCTAATAATATGTGTATGCTAATCGATTTAAAAGGATGTAGGATCCTTTGTGAAAAAAATAAAGATGTTTCTATTAATGGAAATGAACCATTTACTTTTTGGAGAAAAGATAATCACATTCTTATAACGGGAAGGTTTTCTAATAAAGATCCGATTTTGTTTTGGGATATAACAAAGTTACAAGCGATTCACCTTTCCAATAAAAAAAGAGCAATTAACTTTGACGGATCCCGAATATTTGTAAAGCGATATCCTAATTATCTAATTTACGATTTGACTTACGTAAAGCCTTCAACTCTTTTACAAAAAGCACGTAAAGCAATAATGTCTATTTTTGAATAATAATCATGCTCCAATACAAAAAGTAACAGGATAGACATGATCAGGCATGATAAAAAAGGATAAGAAGTTATACTTAAAAGAACTCTTATCCTTCATATCATACCTGATCATGCCTATCCTGTTACTTTTTGAAGTGGAGCATCAATCATAAATCTTTATTAAAATATTTTATTATGTTACTTGTAATGAGTTATCCATTGAGGACATAATAACGTGCCGGCCTTTGCATTATCTATATTTCTTGGTTCGTATCTCTTATTTCTTGTAGAGCCACTCATCGGCAAATTCATTTTGCCAATGTATGGAGGCATGCCGAATGTCTGGATGGCCTGCCTCCTATTCTTCCAATTTATGTTACTGGCCGGTTACTTATATGCGCATTTATTGACATCCTGGTTTCGTCCGCAACAACAAGCGATTATTCATATATGTCTCGTTATTATCGTCTGTGCCTTCCTTCCCATTACGCCATCGGGATCTTGGAAACAAATATCAACTGAAAATCCCACGTGGCAAATCCTCATGATGCTCATGAGCACAGTTGGAAGACCATTTTTTATCCTTTCTGCCTCCGCACCGCTGCTCCAAAAGTGGTTCAGCGTAACAAATGGCGGTTACTTTCCTTATCGTCTCTACGCCCTTTCAAACTTGGCTTCGATGGGAGCTCTTATTTCCTATCCGTTAATTGTAGAACGGTCTTTGCGTCTATCCATGCAGAGCCTTGCTTGGTCGGGGGTCTTCTTACTCTACGCGATAACGATTTGCGTTTGCGCATGGCAAATGTTTAGATCCAACAAAAACACTGTAGAAAAATCTTCTGTACAACCAGAAGTACAATCTGAGGCGCCCCTTTGTTTAGATCAAATTCTTTGGGTAGCCTTTAGTGCTTGTGGAACACTCCTCTTGATGTCTACGACGAGTCAAATCACTCAAGAAGTGGCACCGGTACCTCTTTTGTGGGTTCTTCCGCTGGCGATTTATTTAATGACTTTTGTGATCTGCTTTGATCACCCCAAATGGTATTATAAACAGTTTTTTGTCTCTCTTTTTATTGGTTTCGTTTTCCTTTGGATTGCCACGCTGACTATCCCGATGCTTCATGCTATTATACTCAATAACGTGATGATACAAATCTTCATTTACTCCGTTGTACTGCTGGCAGGCTGCATGTGCTGCAATGGCGAACTCATGAGGCGGCGTCCCACGGCAGATTATCTGACCCAATACTATTTATTGATGGCTTTGGGTGGCGCTTTAGGCGGATGCTTTATTGTCCTTGCAGTACCTTACATCTTCAACGACTATCGAGAATATCACCTTTCTATTGAATGTACCATCCTCTTGCTGCTTGTTGCCGGGAGAGTGCAAACTTTGGCAACGAAGGTACAAAAAATTGGAACGATAGGATTATCGATCATAGCGCTTTCTGTTTTTGCTGTGATCACAATGGGTCTTAGCAAGCTGAATATTGAGGCAAGTGAACTGATAGCCAGCGGTCGAAACTTTTATGGACCTCTACGAGTTGTAGAGAAAACACAGACGGAACTCGTACGCACCATGGTCAATGGCGCCACGGTACATGGGATTCAATATCAATCTTCGGAAAAGCGCGACATACCCACTTCCTATTATGACAGGAAAAGCGGCATTGGTTTAGCTATTGAGGCGCATCCAAAACGGCTAGGCGGCCAACCCATTAGATTTGGAGTTGTCGGACTGGGTGTCGGGACGCTTGCTGCCTATGCAAATAAGAATGACACATGTGTGTTTTACGAGATCAATCCTCTTGGAATTAGCTATTGTATGGATTACTTCAGCTTCATAGATGATGCGAAAAAGCGGGGTGCGGCCGTGGATGTCGAGTTGGGGGATGCAAGGCTTGTTTTAGAAAGGGAACTTGCGGCGAATCAAGTGGGGGATTATGACATCTTGGCTGTGGATGCCTTCTCCAGTGATTCGATTCCTATCCATTTGCTTACATGCGAATGTTTCGATATTTTTTGGAAGCATCTGGCAAAGGGAGGGATATTGGCCTTCCATATTTCTAATCGATACCTGGACTTGCGACCGGTCATTTATCGCAATGCTCTTGATCGACAAGCCATTGCAGTCTATGTCCATCGCGTCTATAAACCTGATGAGATAATTTCAGCAGGAGATACCCCGAGTCAATGGGTGATCATCACAACCGACAAGGATGTAGCGAATCGACTGATCGCTTCCGGGGAGACGGAGGAGTATCATTTAGATCCCGGTTTCGTTACCTGGAGCGATAATTTTAGTAGTTTGTTTAACGTCTTGCGTTAGCAAGTATAAATAGGCATCCTTCAAGTTTTCTTAAACCCCCGGATGGGGGTTTTTGGTTTGGTAGCCCAGGGTTGCCGCAACGGCCACCCTGGGCTACCAAACCGAAAACCCCTTATCAGGGGTTAAAAATAAGTGGGTTGCAACAGGTCTCATTTGAAGAAATAATAGTGTGCAACACCATGCCATCCGGGGGTTTAAGCTGTGGAGAAATGAAATTATAAAATTATTTTTCTAGAATACAGAGCATCAGGTGCTCGAACCAGTTTATTTTAAGGGTGGGATCTAGAGAATCACCTAGCAGCTCATTAAAATAGCGGTAGTTATACTTAGGATTTTTATCGCAGAGATCTAAAAAGATTCCTTCACGAGTCATGACTTGAAGAAGGCAACGCCCAAAGATTTTTGAAAAATAACAATAACGAAAGAAAGATTTCATGCTATGTTCCATGACATGGGCATCCGGATCCTGTCCGTCAACAGTCCAGTTGCCAGAAAACCCCCGCTGATACATACACCTTTTCCAAGTTGCAAAATCGTGATCCTTTACCTCTAGTTCATCTGCTTTAAATAACTGCTTTGTCAGCTCAAAGCATACTCGGCGAGATATGCTTTCAAGCACCCAAGCTGCATCTTTGCAGTATGACTCAGAATAAAAATGCTCTCGATTGCGAAGGCCTTTTGGTAAGGCATTAAATTCAGTTTCTGTAAATTCAGTATTGGCCCCGCGCAAGTCTCTGTAAGCAAAATCAATGCTTACCGCACCTTCTGTTGGGCTTTGAATGCGTAATAAAAGATTCTGTCCGTGAAGTTCCAGAGAAGTGCGCTGGTTAACTGCATGATCTAAAAGGAGCTCTGCAAAAGGTTGAAGAAGTTTTGAAGTGATAAAATCAGTCGGTGACTGATGAGATTGCTCAATGAGCGCTTTTAATAACGGCCAGTTTTTTCTTCCAAAAAGAGCGAAGAGAGGGACCACATACTCTCGGCTAGAAGAATCAGAAAGCCAACTTGGAATTTTACGGTGGATCATGCCTGCGCCACGACTCACAGCTACTTCGTGCGATGGATTGATTAAATCAGACTTGGGAACGAAGGACCAGTCTTCGTGTAAATAGGTGATGGTGCGTGGACGTTGAGCAAGCAGAGCGGATGTTCCAACGCTGCAGGCACACTCCTTTAAATGCACGCGTCGTTCCACGTCGGCGATTTTAACATCCAAGCTCACTTTGACCATTTCATAAATCGGACCGCCTCGTTCGCTTGGCACGGCAATCAGTAAAGTGCGAAAAGAGCTAAGCGCAAGCGCTGGAATTAGAACACAGTTCTTCGAGTATTTGTTGCGCAAGGGTGTATAAAGATCATTCGAGCTTGGGTGCACCAAAAAGAGAATCTCGTCGATGCCATTTTTGGTTCGCATCAGCATATCTTGCGGTAGTTCGGCTGTAAATAGCTGACCTTCTGAAAGGGGAATCCAGTATCCCTCTAAATGGAATGGCCGCATTATTTTGGGATGATATTCGTTGTCGGGGCATGAAAAGTGACTACTGTAACCGCCAATGAGATTACCATCCTCATCGTGAATCGTACGCGTATTTGGAGTCATGGCAAGACACTGCTTTTCACCATACAGCAAAGTAAGCAGGGGATCCGGAAGACCGCGAAATGCAATAAAGTCGGGGTCTTGGTCTATCATTCGGCGCAGATGGATGCGCTCGGAAAGAAATAATTGCTCGACAGGGGATTCATAATGGGTATTTTGTGTGTTTACGGGGGGCTGCTGCTGTGGGTAGTATGGGGCGGTAACATTATTTACAAACATGATAGCATCCTTGGTATGGACGACATGGACTGCATGGACGGGATGGACGACATGGACGAAATTTTCCTTTCGTCCATTCTGTCCATGCAGTCCATGTCGTCCATTCCGTTCATTTAACTTGTCATTCGGTCATAAGTCGGCAATGCCGACTCGGGAACATAGCCAAATCGTCTGGGATTGGCATCTGCTATTTCTATTTCGGGCTCCGCTGCCTCCTGAGGTGGCGCTGCGGCTTCTTGTAATTGAATAAGCTCTTCGCCATCGCGTTGTAGGTAGTTGCAACCTTCCCCGACAGGTTTTACAGTGAGGTATTGGTTTGTCTTGAGAAATCCAATCAGATGACGAGGCAGATCCTGTTGGAAGAATGCATATTGCCAGCGCTGTGCGGCATCGCCATTGACGCGGTAATTTTTATCTAGATCATCATGCGATCCTTGGAATCCCAAGGTTTCTAATAGCTGGTATATTCCTTCGTCGTCACGTTCGCTGTTGAGCTGCCAAAACTTATCAGTAAGGAATTGATATGCCTTTGTATAAAGCGCCCATGATGTGCACTTCTGTAAAAATAATTGCAAAAAATGCCTACTATCTTCAGATAAATCAGCAAAAGAAACCCTTTCTTCATTCTCTATCACACTTAATCCAAGATATTCACTCAGTTCTCCCTTTCTCCTTGCTAGCATGGAGTTTTCTCCGCCGTCACGATAGCGCGGGTTGCTTTGGAAGGCATCCTCTAAACATTCTTTCTGAAATTGGACAATGTGGTCGCGCAGGTCGTCGCCAGTTTCTCTGGTTAATGCTGTTAGGATATTTTTGATTCTTCCGGAAAAACCTTGGCTGCAGCCGTTGTGCATATCGCTACCGACAATTGCCGACAATACTTGGAATGAGCGTTCGATGGAAGCCGGGGTGACCTTTGACTCCTGAGCATAGACAATACGGGCGACATACTGTTCAAAGTAGCGTACCGTCTCATCCACCATTTCCTGGCCATAGTAACCGGTTCTGCTGAGCGTATGGTAGCGATTAAGACGCGAGATAAGTTCATCCTTCAATTCAGTTAGCGCTTCAGAGAGTCCTGAGGGAGCTTGCATCGTTGCATTGATTTCTTGCAACGTTGCATTTCTTGCTATTAAAGCTCCTCTTAAAGTTGCTCTGTTTGCTTCCAAAGCGGCTTTAAATACGGCGCAAGATTTTAACTTCGTGAAAAGAACTGCGACATTCTTGTGAAGCTGATTTCCCTCATAGCGTATTTTAGGATTCCCATCGTAGAGGGCAAGGATGTGTTGACTAGTAGGGGTAAATTCCGCATCGGAGATACGGAAGAAGGGTGCCATGTGATGGGTGAGGAGTTTTTTGCAAAGAGAAAGGCTTTCTGTTTCAACTTTATTTAATTGATCCAAATTTGCGAGTTTTTGGTCGATTTTAAAAGCTGTATTATGAGGTGTTTGTACACCGAGGGCTGTTCTGTATGTTTCAAGAAGCGTCTGAACTTTATATTGTATCACCAGCTGAAGTTCGTTAGCTACTCCCCAACTTCGGAGAGTATTGATTGCTGTCTCTAGATTATTTATTCCGGTGAACTTTGTTGTAAGTTGTTGCAGTTTAATCAGTTTATTTAGACTGGGGCAGATTGATCTGAGTTGTATAATACCAATGTTACTGCGATAGGGTTCATCTATGTGGAAATGTTTAGGTTCTCCTGCGGAATCAAGAATTTTTTCAGAATCATAAAGTTCTTGAAACTTTGCTTTTAGAAAGTCGCGATGGGGGTGGGCTGCGAGGTTTAAGGAGAGGTGTCCCATGATAAGGCAGATGGGAAGATTGCTTGTCCTTAATGATTTTAATACACCTGCGCTCATGCGGATGGGATGTTCCATAATCTCCCGGCGCGTCCGTTGCGCTAATTCTATATATCGAATAGGGTCCTCATTTGGTCCAAGGAGATCGGCGAGAATGTTAGTGAAGTCATCTATCCATGTCACCAGACTTGATAGATAAGTATTTAGTTTTTCTGCCTCTTCATCATTAAGAATGTATTCCATTTCTCCACAATAATCGCCGCTGCGGATTTGGATGCTGTAGAGAAGGTCAAAAATGCTATAGCCCATCAGAAGATTTTGATCATTTGCTATTCGAATACGTAGGGGTCTTCCTTCTCTACCGGTGTGCTGTACATTTAATTCATAAAGTGCCAGCACATCAGGGGGCATTCCTGTGCGTCCTTTTAAGTAATTTAATTTTGTGCGGATATTGCTAATTAGTACCTGTTCTTTCGTGCATGTATTGAAAAGATCCTGGATGGAATCCTGTGGGGTAGCCATTAGAGTTTGCGAGCCACGGCAGATCTGTATTGTTTGCTTCATCTGTTGTATGCGCTGTTCTCCGGCGAGATAAAGTGCTGCCACATTCACGCTCGAAAATACCAGAGGATCATTCATCTCATCTTTTCGTAACTGAAGTTGTTTTGATTCGCAATACGCCAGAAAATCTTGGCGTCTTGCGTTAAGAATCAGCTGCAGTTGAGCTTTGCGCGGGTTGCGAAAGTCTAATAAAGTTTTATTTTCGACAGAAGCTTCTAGCATGGCGATAAGGATGCCTCGAAGTTCATCTGTCGGATTTATGAGCTCAGGATGACGCAAAAGGATTTTTTCTACTTCTTCTGCGATAATAGATGGAGGTTGCACCAACTGAACATTGTTGTCATTTTGTATTGTCGTTGGGGGAAGGTCAGGATCCTCTGTTCTTGAGAACTTCGTAGGCCGTGGGCCTATACTGAGACATGGAATCATAAAGCACCTCCAAAGATTAAAGCGGACATATTAGTAAGTCGGTTAAATTTTTTTCAAGGTAATTCTTGCCTGACGTGTTTGCAGAAAAAAAATTGACTAAAAATTTCTTTGAGTTTAGTGTGGATTTTTAATTATTTTTACGGGAATCATATGTACACAGAGACTACTCGAAGAACCTTTTTTATCTGCGCTTTTTTTGCAACATTCATCATGTTTGGAAGTTCCTCAGCTGACGAAATAGAGGATTCCTTTTGTAGCGATGAGGAGCCAGCAACTGAAGAACCGCCAAGACGTGCATTACCCGGACCGTTTCCTTCCCCTCCATTTCCCTCGTCTGAATATCAAGGATATCCTCTTGTGGGAGTTCCTCCAAGCGATGAGTCCGGATACCCCCTCATGCAGGCCATTTTTAAGTCTCCTTGGGGTGAGGCCTTCAAAAAAAGTAGAATCAATATTTACGGGTGGGTCAATGGCTCAGGAAATTTAAGTACATGCCATCATTCAAATTCTCCCTTCTCTTATTGGCTTGTACCTAATAAATTTGAGCTGGATCAATTTGTGATACGTGCAGAAAGACAAGTTGATTCCGTTCAGACAGATCACATCGATGTAGGGTTCCGCTCCACATTTTTATATGGTATCGATTATCGCTACATGACAGCCGGAGGATGGACAAGTTACCAATTACTCAAGCATAACTATCTGTATGGGTATGATTTTACTGAACAATATATTGATATTTATACTCCTCGTGTAGCTCAAGGGATGATTTTACGTATTGGAAGATGGATTGCGTGTCCTGATATCGAAACACAGTTTGCTCCGGATAACTACATGGGAAGTCACTCGATACTGTTTACTTTCGATACCTATACTCAAACAGGTATTATGGCGACCATTATGCTGAACAAATACTGGACGGTACAGGCTTGCCTCCATGCCGGAACGGATATGGCGCCGTGGTATAAAGGAGCGCTTCCTACAGGAATGTTGGGTGTGCGTTGGGTTTCTTGTGACAACAAAGATTCCATTTATTTAGTGCTGAATTCTATCAATGCGGCAAAATTTCGACGATTCCATATGTATGGTCAGCCACTCGGCCACGACAATTTCAACTATATTGTAGGTACTTGGCAACATAATTTTTACGAAGACTGTCACACTAAAACAGAAGCGTATTACATGTGGCAGCGGAAGGCTGTAGTCGGAGGGACCCCTAGTGCCGGACCCGTCAGAGATTTTGGTGGTGGCGGTGGTATTGGACCAAATATTCCGGGTACGACGTTGACATTTGGTGTCGTTAATTACACGTTGTACAAAATTACAGATAAGGATTTTGTGACCTGGCGTAATGAGGTATGGAGAGATGCCGATGGGGAGCGTTCCGGATTTAAGGGAACCTATACTAGCCATGCTTTTGGATGGACGCATAACTTTAATACGATCGTTCAGATACGTCCTGAATTAGGTTATTATCGAAACTGGAATAATCGCGCTTTTGATCTGGGAAGATCAAAAGGGATGATGCTCTACGCCGTTGATATGACTGTGCGATTCTGAAACATAATCAGAAATGCACGCCAATGCCGCCGCCGACTTTAAATCCGCCGATTTGCGTGTGTTTTTCGAAATGAATCACCTGATATAGATAATCGGTGAATGCTTCAAAATAGAGATTGTCTAAAGGTTCAAAATAGAAGCCTGCCTTTGCGAGGCCGCCAACACCATACTTATAGACTTTATTCCTGACGAATTCAGAATGATTGTGTACGCGAACATAAGCAGCGTTGAGCCCTAATCCAAGATAGAACTGTGTGCATTTGTCTAAGCAAAAGATTTGCTTCCCGCCGAAGCTTAGATTTAGGTTTTGGAAATTTGTTCTGTCATGAAAGGTTAGAGTTTTCCCATGTGAACAAAGCCAGTTGATGTTGCCCCACAACTCAAAATCATCACAGAAGCTCCTTGCCGCCTCAATTTCAAAACTAGCTATAGCTTTGCCATATAATTGTCTAAAGATGTGATTCGTTGGAAAAAAAGCCGCGACGCGTCCGTCGAACCGTATTTCTCCGGACGCCGCAACGATAGATTGTGAAAAGACAAAAAATGTGATCAATAGTATCGATAATTTATTCATATTAAAACCAATAAATATTAAGTGAGAATTATCCATATTGTCACTATAGTTTCAAGAAAAAATGGTTCTTGCCATCTCTTGTATGGAGGGAATCGATTTATCGATTCTCACCAGAGAGATCACTTCGTCGATTATCCACACACACGCATCTCAGTTATAGCTATTCCTCCACCGCTCCTCGCCCGCGAGTACCGCATAGCTCTCCCGGAAGTAATCTAGGTGCAGCTTACCGGCAGAATGCTTCCCGAGCTCTTCATCCGGAACACCTAAATCCGAAGCGCGTCGATACATCCCATTGACAGTTTCTTTGATCAAGGCTCGGATAAAAGCGCCCGGCTTGTCTTTTGTTATTTCAACGATTTCATGGAGGGTTTTCTCTGAAATTCTACCTTCTGTTATAAATTCCTCTAGATAATAACTTAGAATCTCCCTTCTCTCATTGCTATTTGGCAACTTCACTTCAACTAATTTGGCGGATGTTCCGATATTGAATGTTTTGAGTATTTCAACAGGAACATTACCTGAAGCTATCCCAACAATCATTAAATTGTTAGCATCAAAGCCTTCTGCATGAAATAGATTTTGAACCTCACGCAAAAATTGCCCCATCATAGCTCCCGATTCCTGCTCTGAAAGCCGCTTGCCGGAATAAATCCAATCAATTTCATCTATAACAATGACATGTAGGGGAGCTGCCTTACCCAAATCCCTTGAAGCATTTTTGGCCGGTAGAATGATGGCATCTATCGTCTCTTTTAAGTCGATTCCGTGCTTTGGCCATAGCTGGGATGCGGTGAGTTGCTGGAATCTTTTGCCATCTAAGTCGAGTAATTTCTCGAGTGAGCGTGCTATCGAGCTCTTTCCTGTTCCCGAATGGCCATAAAGCAAGACGGCACTTGGAAGTTCGAGTTTTTTATAGTTTTGGGAAATTTTGCAATCCCGAATAAATTGCATCGCTTCTGCAGGGATGCCGACGATACCCAAACGTCGCAAATTAGCTGTAATTGTTTCTATCGAAGCCCCTTGAATCGGAATAAACTCTTCGCCCTTTTGCTTCTTGGGTTTAGAGCTATCGGCTGTTTCTTTAATGGCTTGCTTAAAATCAGCCATCGTTACTTTTGCTAAGTTGTGATTAGCCGCTTGAGAAGCTTCAATTTTTGCTTCTTGAAGTCTGATCACATGATACTTGGCGGCTTTTGCTACTATTCCTTCAATATAAGCACCTGTTTTTCCTGAAGATAATTCAGCTAATTTGTCGAAATCAATATCATCTGAAAGACATCCTTTTGAGATGAGCGGCTTAGCATGAATCATGAAAATTTCTTTTCTTCCTTGATGCTCGGGAAGTCCGATATGAATATGTGTCCCCAAACGCCCTTCTCTCTTTACCGCCTCGTCAATGGAACGGGGTTGGTTTGTCATTCCTATGACTAATATGTTGTTTAACGGCTCTTTTCCTGTGCTCGTGACCCCATCTAGCTCAGCTAAAAATGTGGTTATAACACTTGTTTCCCAACGATTTTTCGCAGATTCTCGTTTTTGGAGGAAAGCATCGATTTCATCGATGATTAATAGGTGCATTTTGCTCTTATCGCCCAGTCGATTTTGCTCTTCTCTAGCAGCGGCAAACATTTTCCGTACATTTTTCTCGGAATTTCCAACCCATTTATCCCAAATTTCCGATCCTGTATACAATTTTGTCCGTTCTTCGCTGATGCCTAACATCTTTCCAAGATTACGAGCGATCTGAGTTTTCCCCGTACCTGGGGGCCCCCAGAGAATACCTCCACGGGTCGGTTTAATTCCTCGGTCTTTCATATAAGGATTATAATCGCCTCTCGAAAGTTTAATTTCGAGAATGAATTTTTCAAGTTCTTTGGGTAATCCGCCTAGCCCGGCTTCTATCAGCTCTTCGTGAATCCTTTCAATGTGCATCTGAGGCATTGGGCGCTCGATAATCACATCCCCGTTCATTTCACCGACCCAAGAGATTTTCGTATCAGGTGATACCTTTTTAAGGAAATTAAAAGCATCAGACGATCTTACTTGTGCTGCATCTTTAATTTGACGGATTTTAAATTCTAACTCTTCACCTTTTTTCGTAATTCCATAGAGGGTGTTTTTTTCGCTCACAAATCCATCAGCCGGAAGAGCTTGCCTAAAAGCTTCGTTAATAGAGGCTTCATCGAGAACTAATTTTGTTTTATCTTCAGGTTTTTTAAATGAAAAAAAGTTACCCTCTTCTTCATCCTCATCTTTCCTTCTATTGACTATCACCTGCATGGTATTGATTGGGAAACGAAGGGTTGCATGAACGAGTTCAATTTTCAATTCCGGCTCGACGAATAAAGAGATTGCGGTATTTTTATCGAGTTTCCAAAGAGAGGAAGCGCCTTCGATTATGGGAACCTTTTTCCCTTGGGCATTAACAAGTTCCAGCAGTAAATGATGGCCTCCAATGTTTACGGAACACCTACTCTTTAATGGCAAATAAGTGAACTTTTTCTTCAGCTGGCGCATGATCGCATCTACGTTAAACCAATTCATTTGATTGGTTTCGGTTTCATAAGGATTTTTCCATTTGACTATTTTGAAAGTTAACTCAGCCGCATGCTGTGCATCTTTCTCGGAAGCAGTAAGAATTACATCCTTACCACCGACAAGCTTAATGTGATGATCTCTATTGAGGCGAAAGGCTTTAAGATTTTTCCCTTCAGGTATAATTGTCTCTTCGTCCGCGACCCTAGCATGGGAGAATTTGACAGTATACTGTCTATCTTCAGACTCAAACTTAACCGTTTTATCCGGATAGATAAGGTGTCCCTCCCAAATATTGAAAATCTTTTCTCTGAGTTCCTCCATCCTGAGAACAACGGGCAAAGGCTCTAAACCTCGAGTCCAATCTTTTTCCGCGCTCAATGCTGCACGTGACGCAAAACCCTTTTGAGCGATTTCTTTGACTTTAACAATTCTCATGCAAAATTCTTGAACAATATCAGGGTCTTCTGCCTCTAAGATAAGGATTTCATTATCGTCGCCCGATACATAGGATAAGTAAGTATCCGCTGTTAAAATTCCAAATTCCGGTTGATTTTCAGAACTGAGAAAATCCATATTTTCGTCATCTTCGGTTTTACATTTTCTCACTACTAGCTTTAAAGGACCAACGACAGGGTGTCTGATAAAAAACTCTTGCCCAATTCGAACTGCTTGTTTTCCTAGTTGCATACGGGTCTCTCTTCGTAATACCTGCTCAAGAATCGGTGTCTCCTTATTAGATCTTGCTAGGTAATCGAATTCTCTCCAAGGATGGACTTCAAATTTAATCTTAGTGGCAAAAGCGCATAGGGAATTGTCTATGCTAAAAGGTCTGATGACAACTTCTGTGTATTTTCGCGATTCTCTTGGTTGAGTGTCGATGATGTTTGCTTTAAGGAGCTCAAAAAGTCTCATTTCATCTTGAGGCACATTTCTATCTTTTTTCACGGGTACGACATATCTGCCGATTTGGATGAAAGCCGGATTGCCAATCTTTACTAAGGTTTTATGAGATAGACAAACAACGTTCGGGTAGCGGTAATTTTCCAAGGACTCGGTCCAATACGAGACGGACAGGTAATCTTGTAAATGGGCTCGTTTTTTTGAGCGCTTTGTGACGGATTCTAATTCAAAATAATCTTCTAACTCTTCGTTGCTTCTTTTGTCACCGTGAATAATAGTCATGAAAAATCTCCTGTGTAAAGATATTTTTCATATTTCAATAAGGTGATTAATGCAATCTAAAATTTTAAATGAAACACAAAGAAGTATAGAAAGCGAGTATACTGCGAGCAAGGAAAGTTCGTTTGCAGTCTAGAGAGGGGATTTAATTATCCATCCATTTATTATTCATTTGTACTCAGCATGTTGTAGTTGATGTCGTCCATTTTGTTCGTTTCCCACCTTGAGCTTAATGATAAAAATTCTTATTCTGACTCAATTGTGTGAATACATTCTCCCAATCAAGGGATATAATACTTAAATCAGCATTTTCAAGACTTTCTATCTTTTCTGTTAACTTTTTCCTAAGAGCAAACTCTTTGAATTTTTCCGCAAGACGATAGTTCTTGAAATCAATTTCTGAATTTAAATCAGTAACTTTGTTCATATAATAAAATTTTTTGAATTTGCTAAATCACCCTTTTTTAATTCCTTAAGGTAGAGAACAATGCACCTGAAGGAGACGTATGATTTTTTTTCATATTGTCTTCTAATTTTTTCAAGAAGAGGGTCTATTTTCCTATGGTATTGACCGGGATAGATTTCATCTATACTTTGATATAAAAGGTTAAGTCGGTTCTTTCTGGAAAGCAAATTGTAAGTGCGAGCGATAAATTTAGCATCCAATTTATTGTTTATAAAATATAAGTCTCGACTTGTTAACTTTGTTTTAAGTTTTCTACTTTCTTTTACGTTATCTCTTAATCCAAGAAGAATGTCGCGTTGCTCTTTGAGTTTCTTAATTTCTTCCTTGTATTTTGCGATGTCTTGACTGTATTGTCCACCTTTAGGGAACGTGGATAAACACCTTAGTCTGACAAGCATATTTGTGAATGGTCGTCCAATATTTGTGCATGAATTCATGACATCCTCTATTGTTATGTTTAAAGCGCAAAACATAACATAAGGATGAATTCAAGAAACACCGTATTTTTTACGATAATATCTTACAAATACAAAAAGTCTGCAAGTGCACTTTTCGCACTTGCAGACTCACGGAGCCTTATCTGCAGCAATTAGGTACTATTCTGTCTCTTCTTCCGTTTTTACAGGGCTTGGTGCTGCCTTTGGAGCACAGCAATAACGAGGGGGAAGTTCATCTTCAGGCACTCCAATCGCGCGGAGATCATCACGGATTTCATTTTCAAGATGATCAAAATCGGGATTCATAAAATCATAGGCAAATCCACCTTCATAATTTCTGTTTGAAGGGTCTTTATTATTTAAATATTTCTGGTGGGCTCGATGAGTTATTTGACCCCAACTGTATTCACGGGATTGAGTATCGAATCCATAATACTTAAGCAAGTTGACTGCATATCTTTTCATATCCCAACGGCCTTCATCATGAACGCTCCTTTGAAATTTATTGGCGTGACCAACGGCATTATCCATCCGGTTATAATGAGAACGAACCGCGCAGGCTAATTCATACCAAATGCTTGGATTCCCATTCCCTGCTTTCTCCCGCTCTTTACGTACTTCCCTTTGTTCGTCTGACATCCAACAGAATCTTGTTGTTTCTTCATTCAATTGTGCGATTGCCGGGCCATTGCCATTTAGGGCTTTCCGTTTAGCTAAATATTTTTCTGTTCGTGTTGCATTTCCTTTGAAGATGCTAGAACAAATGATCGTCTTTTCAAGCTCCTCTGAGGGATTTTGATCGTATTGTTCTAATATCGCCTTTAAACTCGCATCTTTCTCAATGGGGTATGGCAACCCTTTATCTTTGGGTATCAAACCCAATTCTTCAAATAATTCATTAAAGAAAGCTATATCTTTAGCACTAAGATTCGCCCCTAATCTAAGGAACACCTCTTCAACTTTTTTAGCAGATGGTTCATCTTGTTTTTGTGCTTCGCGATATCCTTGATTAAGGCATTCTTGTAATTGAGGATTTTCGATATTTTGGGGAGTTTTAGGCAGCTTATCAAGTACGTAATCATGTATCATCATTACATTCGGCAGTTCCAGGAAACGTGAATCTTGATAAAGTTCACATAGTCTTCCGCACCTAAATTCGGAATATTTTCAAGGGTGGCATCCAAATCCGGTTTCACCCACCACGTCCAAAGTATGTTTTCGTATCTGAGTTCCGATTCTCTTAGAATCCCGCCCTGCGCCATGCTTGCAATAGTGTCATGTAAATTACTCCAATAGGTTGCTACATATTCGTGTACCCCGGTACATTGGTTATTTCTGTTTGAAAAATTTGTTTGTACGTCAGGCCTTTCATATATTGCGCAAACATTTAAGCCAGTGTCATTGGTTGGGATCATAGTGATATTCCTTTTTTATTCTTTCCTAAAATTTTTTCGAGCCGCGTTAGCCCAAAGTTGAATGCTCCGAACATCCTATAAAAAATGAGAATATCTTACAAATAAAAAAGGGCTGAAAGCACACTTTTCAGCTAAATTACAACACAATTATTTACTATGAATGGCTTATCTTTTAATCCGCCGCCGGCATCCGTATAAATGAAGGGAGCAAATCCGCCCAGATGTTCAACGGATCCTTGATATAATTCATTACTTTCTTTATTAATTTCATTAGCAACCAAGGAAAGCCCCATAGTTTGGGCTTTTGTCTTCAGCCCATTCGATGAGGGCATCGTCTATTTTTTTGTGTTTGATATTGGAATAAATTCTCTCCATTAAAATCACCTGAGCTTGATTCTTTTCATCCCACATCAAACGTATCACGCTGCGTGCAACAAGTATATCATTTCTTTTGACAACAACAGCCTTGAGTTCTCCATTCATCATATACGAAACGAGGGCTTCGCTACCACTTCTGACGTTCTGACAGCTGCCATGAATTTCCGTGCCGATCAAAAGAAGATCGCAAGGATCGTCTGTTTCTGTCACTTGGAAGTTCCCAAAGCCATGTTCTGGGACAAGAGCCTTTAGGTCATTTTGGAATACATAGGGAATTTCATGTATTTTTTTTACCTTTTCGACAAAAATTTCCACATGAATTTTGTTTGTACAGAGCTGAATAGCTAAATTTTGAAATTCATTGAAAGGATCGTTCATATCAACGATTGATACCACTCCCTGATTTAAAAAGGCGGTTAAACGGGGAAGCAAAAGAGGATCGATGTGAGTATCGCGAAGAATTTTTTGGGTTAAAAATTCTCTGTAATCTACCTCTTGAGGCTCTTGATTGTCACTTATATCCAGTGTTTTCATTTCAGCTTTAGAAACCCAGAGCTCTTTTATCTTGTCAGAGGCAAATACCTTACGTGTGTGTATACTTTGTTCAGGATTATAGCGATTTATATAGAAAGTTCCCAACAGAACATCTCTGACATATTCTTTAAGGGCTTTGAGAACAAGTTGATAATGACTCCTAATGCTCAAAGATGTTGTATATGTAATGATAGCTGTGTTGTCTCGGAATTTATCAAAAGTCGCAAGATATTTTTCATTTAAATCAGGAATGTCATGGAGGTCAAATATGTTACAAAATTGTCCCATGAAATATTCTTGTGGTTTCAATTGAGTTCCTAAACATGAAAGAAACTCTTTTTTTCCAAACAATCTTAGTATATTTGTCATGCACTCAAAGTCTTTTGAAATTTCGACGATCTTTCTCGGGGGGTTTACCCGAGTTTTTTTGCGCTTTCCTGGCTTTTTCTGAGAATCCCCAAAGATTTTTCTAAAATGAGGTTCTTCGCCGATTCTTCAAAAATATTTTCCCTTTCTATAGCAAGGAAAAATTCACACATAGCATTAAACCTCTTAGGATCTTTGAAGCCTGAAGTTTTTTCTACTTGTAAGAAAAATTCGATGGCTTTGTCGTACTTAAACCGCCAAATGCAAGTGAAGGGGCAAGCAATAACTTGGATAAGCCTGTCCAAGACCTAATGATGTCGCTGTTAAATAGCAGGACATCAGGCCGCACTATAGCTAGTAGAAAGAGAGCATCAACAAAAGCATATCTGTTCGGATTGTTTCTATATTTATAAATTAACTTGAGAATACCTGATTTTTCAAACACCTTGGCCTGATCGATATTCAAATCATAGATCTTTGCCGATGCATAGACAATCCAATCAAGTAGGAGCGATCTTATGGGTTCTTGTTCTTTGACAATTTCATCAATTATTGGAATTACAAAATGAAGATGACTGTTGGCATTGATAAATGCTCTAAACGACACAACCTGATTTTCAGCACAGGAGTGTTTCTTATTTCTATATAGAATATCTGAAAGCCCTTCATCAAAGATATTTTTGTTGTGTTCTATGCCATTTACTCCAAATTTAAGATAACATTGACGGAGGGCTTTTTTGTTATAAGTCATTGCGTATAATTTTTCACGATCAACTTGATACGGAGGAGCAAGATTAAAAAAGAACTGAAGCTCTCCTAAAAAGTTCTCAGACTCTGCATTTTCGCAAACGATTGCAAAACAATTTGCAATCAAAGTGCTACATCGAGCAGAAAACATCTTTTTAAAGAGCTCCATTCGTGTTTTTAAATCAATTTGTTGACAGAGTTTCTTTCCTCGTAAATGATGCGATAAAGCAACTGCGGCTAAGTCTCCTAACTCAGCTACTTTATGATATAATTTGCTCAATGTTTTAAAGTCTCTTTCGTTTTCATGAAAAAAGCTGGATAGGTTTATTATTAAACACTGGGCAGCCCAATCTCCAGCGTCGATAATTTGATCACAGAAGGCTAAACGTTCCTCTATATCTTTCTTTAAAAAAATAGTGAGATCGTTACGAGATTCGAAAAGCACGTAAAATTTGCGATCCATAAATCTTCGAATATAATAGCCCGATTCCCCAATTTCCTTACATTTGGCCGGACGATCCATGTAAGGGACATCCATGAGTTTTTTAAGAATTTCTTTTGAAAGAAAATCAATATGCTCACCGAGTTTTTCTTGTTGTTTTTCAAAATTTCTTTCAGAATCACTCTTATAACAAGAGACATAATCATATGGTTTCCAACTCAAAGATACAGTTTCATCTTTTTTCACTACCGGGGAATAATAGAGATCGACATTCTGATAGTTTTTTTCTGTTTCAGCAATTGATATAAAAAAATTTGTTTTAGCTTCTAGTGATAGCTCTGATAGATTGATTGAATCAAAATGATTTATAAACACCCTTTTCAGTTCTTTTCCATGAAACACACAGAGTATGAGGAAATTCGTTAATCCGCCGAATTCTTGAGCTATGGAGCTGAAAAAGTTGACAAAGATTTCGGGGTTGCTACACGCCATGATTTTAAACAAACAAAAACGAACGTATTCATCAAATTCCTGTAATTGAAATGAGTTTTTTGCATAATAAAAAGCTATAGGGGCTTTTTCTGCAAAAAATTTGCATAATTCCATACGTTCCTGAATAGGAGTTTCACCTATCCCAAATTTATCTAAATCATATACCAATCCAAGAGGACAGATTTCGGCGATTGTTTTGCATAGTTTTAGACGTTGTTGTAGGTCAGTTTTTTCCAACTCTAAATTGCTAAATTCCTTTAAAAGATATGACGTGGCCCATGGATAAGTAGTAATATAATTCGTACATAACTCAAGACGATCTTCTAACTTAGCCATTTTTATAGGAACGAAACTATCACCTAAGCAATGCTCATTAAATCTAGTGCGAAAGTAACGTGCCCAATCTGTGTAGTCTTCTCTATAGCGAGGATCTGTAGGTTGTAATTTCTTACAAATCGTATCACATAAAGACATTCGTTTATCTATTTCAATTCTTTTTATGTCTATTTTATCTAAATCTGTTTCCGTTAGCTTACAATTTTGAAGAACTAAATCTTTAAAATGTATAAGTAAATCTTCATCACAAACACCATCAATTTTATAAAAAAGTCGATAACTATCAGGGTAAACATTCGTCGACATTTTTTTTAATATAATTTTTTCTTCGGCTGTTAGCTTCTCAGATAATGCGTTTAGTTGTGTGTCGCCTTCTTTCTTAAAGAATGACGATAATACTTTTGCAGGAGGGCAATCTTGTGATTGAGGATAAAGTCTAGACAAAAACAAATCTTTAATTTTAAACATAGTCGGACGATAACGTTCCCATTTCCAACAGCTTATACCGTCAAAATGATAATTCATGGATTTCCCAAGAACATCACAAGCAAAAGAGAGGGGTATAGAATTTAAAGTAGCTAATTTGTCTTTTACGATTTTAATAACGTCATCATTTTGCATCGAAGAGGTGCGCAAAATTTTAACGAGTTCATCGGAAAGCTCCTGATGTGTTGGTGATAAATTATATCCATTTGATGTAAGTAGAGAATGAGTCATTTATTTTCCCAATTAAAATATAATAATTGTGAGATATTTTACTTACTACCCTCATATAAAGGCAACAAGTTTTCCCAAATGCCTAGGGCCTCCGCGCTTGGGCTTTTTCATTTCTGAGGGCTGATTATGAGGGCTGAAAGCCAGCCTTTTGATAGCCCAGGCAGAGCGAAGCGCAATGTCATCAACTTAAAGAATAGTTTATTATTTCATGAGGGCTGAAAGCCAGCCTATTGATAGCCCAGGCAGAGCAAAGCGCAATGTCATCAACTTAAAAAATAGTTTATTATTTCATGAGGGCTGAAAGCCAGCCTTTTGATAGCCCAGGCAGAGCAAAGCGAAGGCCTGGGTTGACGTCGATAAAAAAAGTCAGAGCCCTGGAAGGGCGACTCATTTTGGTGAAATTATATCTATGCAAAAATGGATGAGTCGCCCTTACAGGGTTTTTCATTTTTTTTCACCCTTCTCCCAGGCCTTAGCTTCGCTCTGCCTGGGCTATCAAAAGCCTGGCTTTCAGCCCTCCATGACATGAATTGTTGCAGAGACTATCAAATGCCTTGTTTTCAATGCTCATGAAATTGTCAAATTTGAGTCTTCCGCTGTCAGAGACAGCGGAAGATAGAGATTAGTAACCGTGGGAAGTGCCGCATCCGCAGGATGAGCGTACATTCGGATTGCTGATTTTAAAGCCTGAATTTTGTAGAGCATCTACGTAGTCAATTTCAGTTCCAATAAGCTTAGGAAGCTTCTTTTTGCTGACATGAATTTCAATGCCTTGAGATGTAAAGACGACATCGTCTTCTCCGGCTTTTTCGGAATAATCAAGAACATATTCAAATCCGCTGCAGCCGGCCATTTCTTCGTCTAGACGCATGCCCCACCCCTTTTTACCATCTTGCTCCAAGATCTCTTGGTATTTTTTTGCAGCAGAAGGTGTCAATGTGACTTTTGTAGGATCGCTTTCTTCTTCCAGGATTTTGTTTAACTTTTCTTCGAGAACGCCTATAGCCGATTCAGGCATTCCATGGCCGAGCATTCCGGCTTCTAATGTTTCCCATGTTGCTGCATGACATCCGGCACAATGAAGTCCAGCTTTTGTCATCTCTTGGGCAATTTTTTGTGCTTTGTTTGGATAGATGGACAAAATCTCATCTATTGTCATCTGACGATGAATTTTTTTTATTGTGTTGGGTGTCATAGGTTTTTCCTCAAAATAAAATGGTTACATTTCCTTGCTTGATACGGCATTGGCACGCAAGCCGCTCGTCACAAGTGCCCTCTCCAAGGAAATCTTCCTCTTCTTGAGTGGGTCGAGATA
The DNA here is from genome assembly GCA_963822595.1 of Waddliaceae bacterium. GTDB lineage: Bacteria > Chlamydiota > Chlamydiia > Chlamydiales > Waddliaceae > CAVRUH01. The sequence continues at coordinate 56,733 of CAWGIG010000003.1, forward strand.
AATTCTCTTTACCTTCTTTAACTTCTATCACGCAGGTGCCACAGACACCCTCCGTGCAAGCGAACGGCACGCCGGCCTCTTCGCAAACTTCTTGTATGGGTGATCCATCGGGAAGTTCTACTTCCTCTCCGCTATGCTCGAATATTAATTTTGCCATCTGAAATTAAGTCCTCCTGACCTCAGAATGTAGGGGTCATTATAAAAGGTTATATATATAAATGCAAGGGTATTGTATATTGCGTCTCAGAAAAGGAGGAGACAAATGTCCGATATTCAAGATATTATTGATAAGTTACCATCTGTCTTTAATGCAGATGCCGCCAAAGGTGTAAATGCTGTTTTCCAATATGAGATCACCGGAGAAGGGGGAGGCTCCTGGTATGTCACCGTGAATGATGGAACTTTTGAAGTCAAAGAAGGAACTCATCCTTCGCCTAGTGTGACAATGAAACTCGATACAGCTACTTATAAGGCGATGGCTGCTAAACAACTCGGTGGGATACAAGCTTATATGAGCGGAAAGCTAAAGGTAACAGGTAATTTAATGATTGCACAGAAGTTTCAACAAATATTTCCTATGTAAAGAGGTGGATATGGATCAAAAGGGCAAATTAGCCTTAGTTACCGGTGCAACCAGTGGCATTGGATTGGAATTAGCGAGAATACATGCTCAAAGGGGAGGGGATTTAGTCCTTGTTGCGCGCCGGGAAGAGAGGCTTAAGAATATCAAAGAAGATTTAGAAAAGCAGTATGGCGTTTCCGTACAGATCATTGTGAATGACCTTTCACTGCCATCGGCCTGTGAGGAGGTTTATAAAGAAACGAAGGGATCTGTGGATTACCTTATAAATAATGCAGGGTTTGGTTTGGCGGGGTTTTATCATGAGACTTCTTTTGAAAGGAACCGTGAGATGATAGAATTGAATATTACGGCGTTGGCGGCTTTGACGCATTTATTTCTCCAGGACATGGCAAAAAGGAAAAGTGGGAGAATATTGAATGTCTCATCGGTGGCAGGATTTTTACCGGGGCCGTTGCAAGCGACGTATTATGCTACGAAGGCATTTGTCAACTCGTTTTCTCAGGCGATTGCTAATGAGGTGAAAGATAAAAATATTACAGTATCAGCATTATGTCCTGGGCCGGTGAAGACCGAGTTTGGTGAGGTTGCGGGATTTAAAAGAAAAGATGAAGTATTTTTGAAAAAGCTTGCAGCGGCAAAGCCGGAGGATACAGCTAGAGATGGGTATGAGGGGATGTTGAAGGGAAAAGTGATTATTGTTTCTGGGTTATCGAATAGGATGCAGGTGGCATTTATGCGTTTTGCACCCCGCGGCCTGCTTGTGCGCATCTCCCGCCAGTTCATGGAAATGTTTATGGGGAAGAAGAAGTAGTATAAACAGGGTAAGATCAACACAGAGGCACAGAGAACACAGAGAAAGAATATTGTAGATTTCACTTTTTGTCTGTTTGAGTTCATTTGATGGCTAAATCTGTGTGTCTAATAGTTAATCACGCGAAAGCTCATGCAATAGCTTAGGCTCTTGCATGAACTTCAGGCGATTATGACAGCGAAAAATGGAATTCATGAAAAACCTTCCAGAGTAAATTTTCGCCCGGTGGCATAGGCGATAATTTCATGAGGGCTGAAAGCCAGGCTCGTGACAGCCCCGGCAGAGCGAAGCGAAGGCCTGGGTTGACGTGGATAACAAAAGTCAGAGCCCTGCAAGGGCGACTCATTCCGGTGAAATGATGTCTATGGAAAAATGGATGAGTCGCCCTTGCAGGGCTTTTTCATTTTTTCACCCTTGCACCCAGGCCTTCGCTTCGCTCTGCCTGGGCTGTCACGATCCTGGCTTTCAGCCCTCATGAAATTATCGCCTATGCCACCGGGCGAAAATTTACTCTGGATGATTGTTCATGTAATAGCCTCAGCTATTGCATGAGCTTTCGCGTGATTAACTATTAGACACACAGATTTAGCCATCAAATGAACTCAAACAGACAAAGAGTGTAATCTACCATATTCTTCCTCTGTGTTCTCTGTGCCTCTGTGTTGATCTTACCCTGTTTATATGAAATAGAATTATATGAATAGAAAGTTTCTTGTTGTGGTTTTGGGGATATCCGGATAGAATTTTCAGCATGATGAAATTGACTCTAATTAGTTCTAGGCTTTTAATTATCCCCTACTTTCTATTGATCATCGTAGGCCTCTTGATCCCTTCGATTTCCTACCGCGGTGCTTTAAATCCCAAAACAATAGTCTTTACCTTCACTGCCATTTCCCTCGCCACCTACTTTCTAGTCCGACAACGCCTCTATTTTCAACAACTCAAGATCCTACTCTTTCTCACGACAAGCCTTGCATTTTTGGTGCTTTGGCTCATCCTAGGATCCATTCAAGATATCACCATTTTTGACATACGCTTCGATCAATTCAAATTGTTTCTGCTAACAATCAGCGTCCCTGTCGCTACTTTGTATCTGCTCAACGAAAACAAAATCACCCCACAACAGGTTTTTAAGACGGTCATCTACTCAAATCTGACCTATTGCTTCGTAAAAATTGTCATGGTGGTCCTGCATTTAATGGGAATCATTGACATTTGGGAACTGCTCGGGGCTTCCGGAGCTCAAATCATGAAGATGGCAATCTTCGGCGATCTGCAGAGATTACAAAGTTCGCTGGATATTTCTACCCCCTTCATCTTATTTTTTGTCCTGCAGTCTACGAGATTGGGTCTGAATTTGAGTACGAGTATGAAAGCTTTCTATATCGTTGTGAGTTTGCTTTCAAATTTTCTGGCCTTTTCAAGATTCCTTCTCGCAGTTTATTTTATCAGTGTTGCATTGTATTTGCTCACTGTTGGGAAAAGGAAAATTGTGACCGGAATGATTGTTTCTGTATTAATAGGGATAAGCGTTCTTGGAGCCATTGGATTTGATAACGCCGCCACCTCGATTGAGCGACGCTTTTATAGCAAGAATAGTTATCGATCAGACCGAACTCGGATGGAGCAGTTTGATGCCCTCTACGAAGAACACGAGCAGGTGCCGTTGTTAGGAAAGGGGTTAGGGGGATATGCCGAAGATTATATACGCGATAATAAAGTCATGCACAGTTATGAGGTGCAATGGGTGGCATTTTTGATGCAATTCGGTATTATTGGATTGTGCTTGATATGCGTTCCTTTGGGAATGATCGGTTATCAACTTTTGCAGCCTCCTTATAATCGATTCATGCTGAGTTGTTTTTGTTTGTATGTGCTCTGGATTATTTCAGGATTTACCAATCCTTTTCTCATTTCTCTGCAAAGTGGAATCATTTATACACTCTTTTTGCTTTTAAGGCGCCCCGTTGAGCCAATCCCTGGTTAAATAAGCTACATACGCTTGTTTGAACAGAACGGTCATTACTTTCGTTTGAGATATTTTTTTATCAAATGATCTGCTTTTCTGGTTTTATCATATTCCTGAAGAATATCTAAATCTTCTTTTACTCGCCTTAAAATGATTAGATAAGCGAGCTTGTAATCGGGACGAATTTCTATAAACCTTTCAAAATGCGATTTGAGATGATTGAGCACCACTCTATAGTGATCTCTAAATTTTGGATCGTGGGATGCCCGGGTTTGAAATAAATTAACAGCATGCAAATTATGATCCGAAATAAATGTTGCGAGCACAATGAGACTCAGAAAATCATGATTTTCAATTGAATTTAAATCAATAAAGTTTCGCTCTCTTTGATGGATCTTTTTTTTAGGATTTTCATAATCGTCAATGAATTTACAGATATATAGATTATCTTCCTTAGTATTCTTAGGTCCTAAAAATATTCCTAACAAGGCAAATTGAGTCTCATACCTAGTATATTCAAGCAGAGTAAGTTTAGGCATCTCTTTGATCAGGACTACATACTCCAGAATCTCTGTAATGACTCTAGAATCTGTAAACATTTCTAAATTTTCAAAGAAAAGTCTGAGAGCAATATTTAAAAAATCACTTGAAATATTATTTTCCTGAAGATAGGTATCGGTATGTGCTCTGAAATTTAAGAATTCATGGATGAATCTGTCATTGTCTTTATGGTTATGGAGTCTAGTTAGGATTCTGCTTAACCCGGTAAAATAGATGCTATAAATCAGTAATTTTGCCTCCATATCTTGGAAGATGATATATTCACTATTTGTTATGCTTTGATCAATAATTGAGTTATTGGACATAAATCTGATTTTCTGTTTTAGCTTCCTCAATTTACCAACAGCTCTTTGTATGACATGATCTTCTTGGCACTTTAAAGATATTAACTTGCCATAAGCGTCTATGCAGGTTTTATCTTTGTGTTCTACGGATAGCTCACCGGAAAATGCTTCTAATAAGGGTAAGCTTGGAAGAAGTTCAATCGTCATGGCTAATTGCAATTTTTCTTCAATCAAACTGTATATCCATGCGTTTTCTTCGCACCAATTTGACTTTAAATTTATCAAGAACATTTGATACCAATTATTGCAATATACAGAATCTATTTTCCCTATTTCGCCTATGTAATCTAGAATATCTTCTATTATATTCAATATATTGAGGTTGATAGAGGCTAGAGTGGTCATTTTAGGCGCCATACGCAAGCATTTGATTAATTCATCGTGGATGAGGTCCGTACATTGGGTGGTATTCTTAGTGTAGGACGTTTGCTTCAAAGCATCAATTGCAGCTAGTAGCCATTGATATCTTAATACCACCTCTTCATCTGCGGATTTTTTATCTTTCCCTAGTGTTGTATCATAGTTTTCGGGAATTAATTCGATGATTTCCTTTAAATTACCGCGATGTTGATTGAGATCCCTATCGTAATTTCTTGCTGCTATAATATATTTTAGCAATATTTCCGGCATCCAACGACTGCAAAGAAGATTAATTGGTAAAAAGGAATGGCAGCAAAGAAGAGCTGCAAACTCTTGGATAAGGATTTTATTGCTTGGATTGTTCCGTTGAGACTCAGACGTAATAATTCTTATGAATTGATCTATGATCACATTCCACCATTGCTCATAAGCTATATCTTGAGGGACTAAGAAAGGAAATATCCAGTGATTTAAAAAACTAACTAAGCATGCATCGAAGGAGGGAAAAAATTCTAAGACTCTTATGATATTGCTGCTAATCAATGTTAAGCGGTTTTTTCGAATATTAGCGATGGTTGCTGTATCGGCTTCAAATGTATATTCGATTGGAGAGCTTGTTTTTTCGTAAAATGCTTCGAGGTGTTTGCGTGTTTGTTGATCATCCATTTCAAAGCACTCGATTTTTGTTTTACGCCCGCAAAGATGTGAAAAAAGATGCGGAAGGAGTCCGGGAAGATTTTGAAGAGACGCATTTCCTAAGGAGGATTTTGCGTAGGCGTTATTTGCTAAAAGAAGATCGTTGTTAAAAAGAAAGAGAGATTCAGGAGTTCCTTCATGCAAAAGTCTTCTTGCAGATTCAAGGTTACTGGAATGAGGATGAATGCAAAGGAATGCAATGGCTTTAAAAGTGGCCTCTGACTGCTCGATGATGGTGGAATGGGGGAAACTGCTAAGAGTCCCTTGCAATCCCATATAAATGGAAAGACATTTTACTCTTTCTTCAGATGAAACAGGACAAGAATTATCGCATAAAGCATAGAGATCCGTGGCGCAGGGGAGGGACCAATCATTTAATCTAGGTGAAAATTTAATTATCAATTCACCGGCTCGCCTTAGAATACATCTGATTAAGTAGGTATGTTCGTTATTTATGGATATTTTTTTATCCATTGCGTTGACTAAATTCTCAAAGACATAAGTGACAATGATTGAGGCAGCTTCAATACTTTCTTTATCAAAAGAGTTTCTCATGATAATGGAAAATAAACCTAATTCGAGACTGGTGTGAAATTTGCTTATTTTTTCTTGGTAGGCGATGAGTACTTCCGTATCGTAAAGAAAATCAATGCTTGGATTATCTAAAATTTCACTCACAAATAGGTAAAATAGATCTTCAGCTGTTCCCGGTCCCTTTATCTGTTGAACCTCAAACATTTTTGCCTTTTTTGAAACTTTAAAAATCTGCCAATCCTGCAGCTCTTTTTCTTTGTGTTTTTCAAGATATGCATACAAGAGAGGAATGAATTTGAAGAACTTCAGTGCCATATCTTTACTTGGCTGTACTTTCATTATTGTTCCTAACAAGGATGCTCGGATATAATCTTTTCTTATGGGGTCTTTTATTTTGTCACATAAATTTAGCAAGATATTAAAGTAATGAGGAAATTTTTTGGATTTAAAAAAGACCTTTACCGGGCAACAATCTATATTCTCAATTTTATCTAGCGCTAATAGGATGCAAGAAAAGTGATTTTCATTATCGCTAGAAGCCAAGGAGCCAATGAGTTTCCATGCCTCATCGACCATTAAATTTTGTTGTATCATGTTATATAACAGTGTAAGTTTTTGATTATCGGTGATTGTTTCCGGATAATCGAGTATAAACTTATAGATTTGCAGCATGTCTGAGTTTGTACTCATATCGAATTTATCGATAATGAAGAACCCGCCTAGTCTAGAAATCCAAAATATTTTTTCGTCCAGACTTATGCCATGCAAATGAGTGGCGATTAATTTAAAGATCGAAAAATCCAGAACATCTAATATCCTATCATCTTCGGGTAGCCTGCAGACTGCGTAGAAAAACATTGTAGATTTGAATAGATTAGGACTTATTCCCTCCTTCATCTGTTTTTCCACTAACCTATGAATCGAAAGGATACATTCCGCTTCGGTGGGCCTTAAAATAGCTACTTCTTCAACCGAAATATTTTCGTCGCAATCGAGCTTCCAGTAAACTTCCCTCGCTAGTGAGGAGTTCTTAGCAAGCTCTTGCTTCACAAATTTTAAAAGCATGATTTGAGATTGTTCTTCAATAGGATTTTCGGCGATTTTGGATATTAAACTTAAAAATCTTTCCGAATACTTCGATGGACAATGTTCTTCCAGCCATTTGAGAAGATAGTGATGGGGCGTGTGTGGATTCTGATTGAGGATATGAAATCCTGATTCCCATAGATCGACGTTTTCGATCCGTTTTGACCGTTGAAGAGTTTCCCACAGTCTGTAAGCATTGTCGTGATCTAATCTGGAAATCATATCAGTGAGATATTTGAGCACATGATCTTCCAACTTATCGCATTTTGTAAGGTGAGCTAAGACGAATTTTTGTATTTTAGCATCCGAAACACGCAGGGTTTGAGCACACTTCATGAGTTTGGTTGCAGAAAATGAATCGATAAGATCTTCTCGTTCCACAAGTTTCTCCCATTGCATTTCGATTGCTGCAGAAACAATGGGGCAACCCACTAAAATGACGCATTTGTTTTCGAAATCTTTAATGGATTTGAGGAGTCGACAGTAGATATCGGCTCCGATGGACTCCAAATCCTCTTTTTTTGCTTTGTTAAATAGATCGATCACCCAATCGGTATAACCATGATTAATGAGTTTTTTGATGTGCTCTTTAGAGGGAAGTAGATCGGGATTCGCGGCGTCTTTAACAATTTTCCAGATATCCCCGGCGATTTTGGAATCGCCTTCAGGATTCTGTAAGATCTTTTTAGCTAGAATCGCAAGGGGTTCCATTAAGGAACGCTTTTTATGTTTGTCTGAATTAAAAAATTTACTGAATACTTTTCCGCCTGTGGTACTTTGGTCAAATTGGAGAGAGGTCTGGATCATTGTTTTTAGGATTTCAATGTCAGCTTCTTCCAAATTCTCTAATATAAAATCAATCCCTTCTATTGACGCAGCCATTCTTTTGAAAATCGGCAGGCATGCTTGTTGGTTGACATGCAGGCATTCTGTCATGAAAGGGAGTCTTTTGAAATCACTCAATAATTTGTCAGTTTTTGGCACCGGGAAAACTTCTAAGACCTTATTTACCCAGCAAGTAGTAAAAAATAAATCCTTGGGTTTTAGCAAGCGAAAGAGGGAGGAGTACCAAGGAAGCGCCCCTTTTAGTGTAATTAGTTTTGTAAGGATAGCCTCGGGTGCTTTGGCTTCGTGAATGATAGTTTTCCAAGGAAGGGGAGTGGGTGAAGGATCGATGAGTGTGAGTACATCAGCGCTGGCCTGTTTGTTTTTCCAGTTTTTTAATATTCTGACAATAACGCATATCCTGACAGGAGGAAGAATTTTTGCTTTTATTGTTTCAAAGATATCTGAGACGAGTTGACTCTTATCGGCATTTTCGATGATCTCTTGGCATTTTACCAGAGTTTCGCAATCGAAATTTGCTACTTTTATCAATTCATCTGACCAATCTACACCTTTTGAGAGATATTCTTCGGCAACCTTTTGCCAAAGAGCTGCATCTTTGATGGCGCAAGTTTGCAGAAGGACTGCTTTATCGCTAACTTCAATGGGCTTTGACACGAGGTATTCACAGAGGGATACGAGATTCTCTTGCGACCCTAAAAACCTTTTGGAAAGGAGAAAATCTTTGATCCAAACGGGTTTAAAAGAGTCTCTCTTTTCGAGGATATGATGGCTTACCTCTTGTTTGTAATTTTCAGAAGAAAAAGTGTTCCTATCTTTATCGATAATCCATTGGCAGGCTTCGTTTCTATCAAGAAGGATAATTTTATAGAGAATCTTTTCCTCAATATCAGGCTTGGGTATTTTGAGCAGCTGAGTCATTTCTAGGAACATTTCAGCAGAAATATCTAATTCGTTCATCAGGGTGACGACAAAAAATTTAGCTTTGTCTTTTAATTTAACTAGCTTCAACCAATTTTCTTCGCTGACAGAAGAAGGAAAAGGGTTGCAAGCTTGGTACAATAAATAACTATCGCATCCTTTCAACACAAGATGAGCAAAAAATGCCGTGTATCCTTCTGAGGGTTCTATTTTTTTTTTGCGAAGGGCAATTATCATATCCGTAATGGCGGAAAACGCATGGATTTCAATGCACTTGTCGATGATTTTCCAACATAATTGATTGCGCAAGTCGAGATCGTGAAAGTAGTGATTTAAGACGAGATGGAAAATCGGGCCCAATATCTTTGGATCCGAATGCGATTCGATTTCAGTCAGCGCTAAAGGTGGACTATTAACGAGCTCTTCATTTTTTTGGGACTTGGTCAATGAAAGAAATTTTCTTTTGATTTCTGTTGCATCCAGAGGAACAGGAAATAACTTGCGATATTTTACTTGAGTATTTTTTTCGTCAAATCTTCGCTGAAGGATGGTTCCATCGAACCAGAGAGCATGGATAATCTCTCTCATTTTTTCCCATTGCTGCAAAGAGGCAGATCTAATAAAAGTCATGCATCCATCAAAGTCAAATCGAACAAGAAGATCACGCTTTCCAAAAGTTCCGCGGAAGCGAATCCGTAACAACCATTTTTCTTCGTGCATGACAAATTTGACTTCGAAAGGCTTTTGCCAAGCATCATAGACAGCTAAAAGGGCGATGCATTCGATCAATCTATGGATACTTGCAATATCCGCACCTTTTTCTTGCATAGCATAAAAAATGGCTTTGATAATTGACGGGGCGGATGCCGGGACTTCAGTGTTAGCTGCTTCTCTAAGAAGGAACTTTGATTCTGGGGCGTTTAATAAGATTAATTGTTGCATTCGAAGGCGCAAAAGAATATCAGCAAGGGGAACATGACGCTCGTGATTGGCTTGCTGGTTATCGCATTGCCTTTTTAAGGCGTTATTACTTTTTGAAACTTTATTTTTCCATTCATGGAAAACAAGGCTCTCGCACAGTTTTAGACATCTTTTTCCCATCGATGTTTGTTTAAGAAGTCTTGGAAAAGAACGGAAACCATCGGTAGTGTAATTTTCAAGAATGCCAAGAGTCTGTCCCATCCAGAATTCCCAGGGATGGCTGCTTTCAAACACCACGCGGTTATTGTCTAGATCAGATTTTAGGATATCGATTTTCAAATCGTCGATATTAAAGGCGCTTTCTGTATCGAGCTCTTTGTAAACAACAATATCCAGAGCATTTTTTTCTTTTTCTCCGATGTAGATGATCAATACTTTGCCATCGAAGAGATCGGTGCGGTATTGGATATTGCTTTGAAGAAGGTCTAAGGGGAAGTCTTTATTTACTTTGATTCTTAGGTCGACGTCGCTAAAATGAAAAGTTTTGTGGGATATTTTACGGCTAATTTTAGCAAAAAGAAACCCTTTTTGTGGGTCATCATTTCTGAAGTTCTTTAAAAAAACATCCAAAGCTTCGCGATGAAGGGGTTGTCCGGCAATAAAAGTTGTCGAGCTACCGACGATGTATTCTGCTTCGATGAAGGGTTTACCAATGATAGTTTCAAATTCTTTGATCCATTGATTGACTGTTTTTCCTAGAACCAGATAGGGTTGGCCTCCTTCTTGCGGGATTCCCAGAATATTTTTCATGCGGGAAGCTATGCGTGCGTCTTCAACTTTTAGTGGAAAAGATGTAGGTAGTAAAGTGGGAATGGAGCGGATTGCATTTTGGAAGATTTCGGTGAGAAGAGTGCTTCTGGATTTGGGGGACTCGACAGGAGCTCTATCAAAGCCAATTAAGGGGATATCCCAACGCGTGGAGTCGGGTCTATTTCCTGTATAAATAAAAGGTTCTTGCATATTTCAAGGCCGTTAAATTGAGGGGAATAATACATAATCCAGCATTTAAAAGCGAATAATACGCCGACAAAAAATAAACGCGGAGACGCGGGGACACAGAGACGCGGAGAAGATTTTTGGATTTTAAAAATTATTAACCACTCGCGAAATCCCATCACGTAAAAGAGGTTGTCCGAAATTCAATACTAAGCCTAGTCTAAGTTTAGTAAGACGTAGATAGGTTAAAAGTTGTGCAGAATGGACTTTCAAAACCGTTTCCATTGCTTTCACTTCAATAATTATTTGGTTATTGACTAACAGATCCAATCGCAATGCATCTCTTATAGATACACCTTTATAAATAACGGGAACTGTCACTTGACGTTGTACAGGAATATTTCTTATTTCTAATTCATATGCTAAAGCATCTTCATAGATACTCTCTAAAAGCCCAGGACCGCCTAATATTCGATGAACCTCAATAGCCGCTTCAATAATAGATGAGGTGATTTTATTTTCAATTAAACTTTTATCAATTATCTCCCCGTCTCTGTGCCTCTGCGTCCCCGCGTTTTCTTCGACGTTCAATAAGACCATTTTAACCCATCCTTTCTAATTTTATTGAAGATTTTTGCCACAATGTAATATTTGTTATCAACAATTATTTATTTTTTTTCTCCCTCTGCGTCCCCGCGTCTCCGCGTCTCCGCGTTAATTGTGACTAAAAGTTTATTTCCCAAGTCTTGCATTTTAAGAGAGTTCCTTGTATAACTTTTGGTAAATTTAAACCGGGAATCTTTGTATGAATGGGATTGGGAGTCGTCTTACAGACGATGAAGAATACTTTGCCAATACCGGCAGTTTGTCTCCATCGCCTACGCTTGACCAAGAAATTGTTCAGACAGCTACAAGCATCCTCGGTAAAAGAGAAGATGTCCTCACAGAGCTCAAAAGACTATCGCCGGGTAAAAGGCTTAAGGTTGTTAATGAATCTCAGAAAAATAAGTATTTTCCCTATGAATTGGCTTTTTATCTAAAACCACTTCACTTAATACATCACGTGACACATTCTAATCAATTGACTGAGGAGATGGATCCTTGTGTTCGGGGGTTAATCATTTCTGAATCTATGGAACCCGATTCTATAGACGAAATGCTGAAACTACCAAAAGTACTTGAGCGTGTTCGTGATATTTATATTGTGGATCTTAATAACTTTATTTCTGTCATGCCACAACTATTGGATGGATGTCATTGTTTAGAAAGATTAATTATAAGTAAAAGCGTTTTTCACGGCACACTTCTATTTTTAAAAGACATTCGAACTGATATAGCCATTCGACTAGAATCTATGACCATTATCACCGATGGAAAGTTGAAATGGAAGGATCTTGGAATAAGACCAGATCTACAGGTCGAATTCAAAAATGTCTCTGTTGTACAAAGAAATAATAAGCCAGTTCCTTTAGACGAATACTTGGCAGATACTTAACTCATTTTTCTCATGGCGCTAAGTCCAACAGTATTCATGATCTTATTTAAAAAAGACCAAGAGGCCTTTTGATAGAAAGGAAGATGCTTTGTATACACGGCATTGTATTCCACTGCACTTTCCGCCCTTCTTAGTTTTTTAAAGTCTCCGGCTCCTGAACTCTGATGCAAAAGCTTCCCGGCCTCCTTAGCCTCCTGCAAAAGAATAGTTGATAACTGCCTATATAAGCCCAATTCCCCGGGAAGATCGGTATCATATCCAAATAGGGGAGAGGTCATCACTTTATCCGTCGAATAATAACCGACAACAGCATCCAGTCGTCCGTCTCTTCTGAGTCCTTTAAAGGAAAGAAAGTTGTTCTCTATGGCCATTTTAATGAACTGTGAATTAAATTGCGGATTCAGCTTCGAATGTTTCTCGATGTTTAACTTATGATACAACTCAGCAGCACGCGCCGCATCTTCTATTTCAAGCGAACTAATCTCATAGGTACTATTCTTAAGAATCGAAAGATCACTTTTAAACATGCGAGATTTAAAGGCGCTGTCGCTATCGGCCTTCGTGAAATAAACAATCCGGCTAGGAACAAGATGAAATTTATGCTCCCGGAGAATTTCTTTCAATTCGAGAAGCTCATAATCATTGATAGAGCGAAAAACAATGGCATGATGAGGAAATTTTTTAACAAGAAATTCTTTGATTTCCTGAATTTGCTTTGCATCGAGATTCGGATATAAATTCGTCGAATACAGCCAATTATTTACCATTACAACACGATTTAACTTCCCTAATTTATAGAAAGATCCATAAGAATCGATTAGAGGGGCAAAGAGTTTTTTTCGTTTTCCTGAAAGCTGGTCATGGCAGTAACCGACATAATGTCCATAAGGCGAACATACATAGGAATTATTGTAGTCTGCAAAATTAACAGTCACAGGAAGAACAATATCATCAATAAGCAATGCCATCATTCTTGTTTCAACATTGTCGATATAGCTAGATGTCCCATTTTTCAGGAACGGCATTAAAAAGCTTTTTAAAAGATTGCTAGAAGGGGTTTCCGGCCAAGGAAGGCTATCGATATTTTTTTCGTCAAAAAGATATACCGCCATTTAAAATCCTAGGGACACAAGGAATTGCGCACCGTAGGTTTCAAACTTTGTTTCATAGAAATCAAAGGGATAATTTGGCTTTCCACCCAGATGTCGGAATCGATAAAAAGGAACAAATCGCACTTCAAAATTGTAATCGCAAAGAGGAACAATAAATTCTATAGGGAGATCTATTTCATATTGCCATTTGGATTCAATTTCAAGGCTGACATTATCAAATTCTGGATCGTCCCTCACATGGTTTTTTCCCTGGATCATATATTTTGCTGAAAAATCCAAACCGCAGCGGCAGTTTTCCATGAGTGCAAACGAAATCCAAACGCCACCGCCTCCTAAATGCAAGGTGTCATGAAGTGTATAAATCGCGGGGGAAGGATGCTCAAATTTGTTTTTTCCATGGAAATAACTATAGGTTCCATAAGGAATGATCAAAAGCTCTCTTAAATCGCCCCAATATATCGAATATCCTAAACGAGCTTGAATTTCATACTCGGTAATTGTCGATTTTATTTTCCTGCCCGAGGCAGTTTTACCGGTGATATTGCCGGTATCACAATAAGCATCAAAGGCCCAGTATACAGAATCCTTCGCGATTCTATCGTATCTTAGATGTCCCCCATATAACCACCCCGACTGCTTGCTGCCGCCTTCGCGGTGCCTGGATAGATGACAGACTTCGGGACCTAGGAATATGGTGTGGGGTCCCAATGTATGCTTAAAGCAGAATCCTTCTATCTCCTGGAAAGATATGCCAAAAATGCCTAAGGCTATAAGGAAATATTTCATCATATTTCACAAATATACGATCTTATGATTCGTTTGTCAAACTCAAACTAAAAAAATGTCTTGAAGCATTAAACCGGATAAATTATAGACTGATTTTAAAAAGTATCCTACGGAGGTCTCGATTTTATGTTTTCTCAAAGAAGTATTAAAGGGATGATCTTTATATGCCTATGTGTGCCGATGATGAATTTTGCTGAGGATATACAGGTTATGCTGCCAAGCAATGAGACTATAATGCTAGGAATAAACGAAAATGATTCTGTTCAAACAATCAAAAGGAACATAGAAGAGCAAACAGGCTATAGCAGCCTAGATCAATTGATTTCTGTAGAAATCATGACTCCTGAAATGAAAACTTATGAAGGTTATAGAAATTACTACGATTTAATGACCGATTCTGATAAGAAAGAGCTTTACTTTATCATGAAAACGCTGGCTTTGAAATCTTTGCTGGAGCTTGCTAAATACAAGTCGAAATTGGAAAAATCCGGCGATAGGATCGATCATTTGCATCCTTTGAATTTTCTTGCTGCCATTTTCACCGATGAAGAACTCAAAGCCTATGTCCATGCCATCCGAAAGCGTGGCGGGATGGTTTGGGATAAATTTATCGGCGGATTTAGTAACACCATGGACGAAGAATATAGGCTGGATAACCTTTCAATGGATCTTTTTCATGATTTTTCACATCGCGTCGGAATCGATTCGAATTTAATCGCTTCAAAGGTGCAAAATAGAGAATGGGCAGATTTAGTCAAACTCTTGATTTTAATTATACCGCGAGATTCGGATGCAGACAGATATGACATGTAAAAAGTTAAAAATTCTTGTAACAAATGCCCGCTCGACAGTGACTCTTGAAGTCGCAAGGCATCTCCATCACGGCGGGCATGAGGTCTATGCTGTTGATACGCAGTTCTTTAATGTTAGCCGCTTTTCCAAAGCTGTGAAAAAATCATTTATTACTCAGATTCCGAATAAAAACCCCGAAAAATATATCGATGAGTTGTTAAAAATTGTCGAATCGGAACAGATTGATGTGCTCATTCCTATTTGGGAAGATGTCCTTTATGTTTCGAAGGCTATGGATAAATTTCCGAAGTCGTGTCAGGTATTTTGCTCTTCTTTTGATTTAATACATGACTTGCATCATAAATACCGATTTATTGAGATCTTAAAGCAAAATGGGTTTTTAGTGCCCGAAACCATTCTAGTCACTTCGCAAGAAGATTTGGATAACCTTCAAATGAAGGGGACTTATGCGTTAAAGGCCTGTTATTCTCGAGCTTCAAGAAAAGTGATCAAGGTATATCCAAATGAGCAACCTAAGATCAAGATTGCAAAAACAAATCCTTGGATTGCACAGGAATGGCTTGAGGGAAAAAGATTTTGCACTTTTAGTGTATGCCATGAGGGGAAGGTGCTAGCGAATGCGGCTTATCCTGTGGAGTATACCCTAAAAGACAAAAATTCATGTATTGTATATGAAGCGTGCAATCATCCTGGGATTTTAGATTGGGTCAAACGTTTCGCGGCATGCGTTAATTTTACAGGGAATTTTGCCTTTGATTTTATTGAAACGGCGAATGGTAACATCTATGCCATTGAGTGCAATCCTCGGGTAACAGGGGGTGTGCATCTCTTTAATCTGGAAGATAACTTGCATTTAGGGATTTTGAATCAAGTACTAGAGACGATTATTCCGAAGCCTGGCTCGAGCAAGCAGGTGGCTACAGGGATGCTTGTTTATGGACTCATGCATGGCTTTATGGATAATGCGTTTTCGAAATATTTGAGAAAAACTTTCACAACGAAGGACGTATTATTTTCTTTTAAGGACATTAAGCCCTTTCTTCTTACGCCTATCATCTTTTTCACTTACTGGCTGACAAGTATTCAACGCCGTTCCACGATCCCCGAAATCTTCACCGACGACTTCGACTGGAAAGAAGGTTAATTCACTCTGAAGTTAGGGGTAGGTTTTATCAATTTTTTACATTTAAATCTTAGTTTTTTCTTAAACCCCTGATAAGGGGTTTTCGGTTTGGTAGCCCAGGGTTCGCGCATCGCGTACCCTGGGTAAGGATCATAAGTAATATTGCACCCCGAAGGGGGTGCTGGTTTCGTTCGTATACAAATCGAATCTAAAATGTATTGTGGGGGCATTTATACCAACACCCCCATTCGGGGGTGCAATATTACTCACGATTCTTACCCAGGATGCGCGATGCGCGAATCCTGGGCTACCAAACCAAAACCCCTAACTGGGGTTTAAGAATTCTCTAACGAAATCGGTTCACGATCCAAGGATGTGAGATGCTATTGCCAACGACACTAAGCTACATTTTTTGAAAACTTTCGGGTCTCGACGTGAGGACATGTTGAACTTATCCATTAATCCAATCTGAAAACTCTTTGAGTAGAGGAAGATCCTTTCTTAAAAACCAAGTTGGGAATATTCCAACTCTACCCCATTTAGCTAATTCATCTTCAGAAGCTGGAGGCTGCTTCAAATTTCGAGGGTAGCCATCACGTGCATACTCAACAAAAGACGTGTCTGCCCCTTGAGCATCCACAATAATTGAGTGCGTTCCAAAGGTTGTTAGCTTCTGTCCCTCACCTACATAATCGATTACAAGTAACGCGGGGTGCTGCTCATCCTCTTTCCATACCAATTCACCAGTGCGACGGTCAAATTGTTCTGCAGCAGTCATAACAAATAAGTATCTGTAATTATTGTCATTGCTTGGAACTAGAAAACCTCTTCCATTTGTGCCTTGTGTACCCTGAAAAGCAAATTCTTCTGCCCTATTGAAATCTGGCGCATTAAGTGCATCAATCAGTTGGAGTCCTTCAAGTTTGTACTCATCTTTCGTGCCAGTGTGGGAACTCATATCGGGAATTTGCCACATCAGATTTTCATCGCCCCTAAATGGTGATTTGACATCTTTTACTTGGAAATTAAATGAATCTTGCTTTTGTTTATTATTTTCAAGATCAAATGCTTCAATTACCCTGTCGATGACTTGAGGTCCATTATCGGGAAATAATAACTTTTCTTTTGCTGCAAATATGGATAATTTAAGTTGAAAATCAATAGGTAAATTAATGCTTGCTTGAACACCGGGAACCCCTTTGCCATAAATAAATCCATCTTTATAGGGCAATACACGCCATAGTCCATGCGTTCCAGCTCGGTAGAATATTTGATGAGCATAGCTGACAGTACCAGTTTTTTCATCGATCTGAGGAACGTATCCAATCACAAACAATTCCCTTCTAGGACTCCCATCTGTTGAATCAGGGAAAGTTCTTCCAACAAACGGTTTTGAAACGAGGACTTGCTTTCCGTGATATTCAAACTTTTCTACAGGTTGAAGATGTAATTCCTGGACAATTGTTTTCGCTTTTTCAGGAAGTTGCTCAACTGCTTCTAGAGGGGACGTAAAAGGGATGAATTTTAATAAGATCCAATTTTCAAACTTTTCGCCAAAAACAAAATGTAATGCTTTGTAGAAGAGTGAATTTTTTACCTTGGTATTACAAGCCGTAATATGTGCGTTAAGACTCCGCGCAGTTTGAATGGCATCGGGGGCGTTATTAACTCTTTGCTGAAATAATGCCGTAATTTGTGAGACAGAAGCTTTTTTATCCGCTTCATTATCTAATGGTTCATAAATTTGATCGATTGAGTGTCCAGCTAACGCTTTATATAGAATATTTCTAACATCCATATTAATTTCCTTGTTTATTGAGCCAACATTAAATAATTTATTTTTAAATTATACTTCAAAAATTATACACTATAATAATAATTTAATCAAGTTAATATTGATTTAATCAAGAACGCTCTCCGATAAAGATTGTCCTAAAAGATTTTTTCTTGATGAAAATATAATGACCATGGTAAAATGACTATAGACAAAGAAATGAGGTAATTTATGTTAAGAAAGAGAATACCCGCCGGTAAGTTCAAGGCAGAATGTCTCAGAATTATGGATGATGTTCAGAAAAAGAAAATCCATATCATCATTACAAAACGAAATATTCCGGTTGCCGAAATGGTTCCGATTGAAGAGAAAAAAAAGATAGCTTTGGCTGGATGAAAGGAACCTGTCAAATATTAGGTGATATTATAGAACCCGTTAATGAGGTATGGGATGCCGATTCTTAAAACAATTAAGCAACATAAAGTCGTTTTCGATACCCACATATTTATTTGGCATATGATTGGTAATCCTCAGTTGTCCTCAAAGTTTCAAAAAAATATCAAGCTCATGCAAAACAATCATCCTGTTTTAATTTCTCCTATGACCTTTTGGGAAATCGGCATGCTCTCAGAAAAGGGCAGAATTGCTTTAGAGATGGATTGTGCAGATTGGATTGAGCAAGCCTTATGTGATCCTGGATTCCAGTTAGCGCCGTTGACTCCTCAAATAGCTGTTGAAAGTACCCGCCTTCCAGGAATTTTACACGGAGACCCTGTTGATAGAATGCTGATCGCAACTGCCATCAATAATCACGCCGTACTAATAACTTGCGATGAGAAAATTCTTAAATATGGTGAAAGCAAAATCGTATCGGTTCATGATCCAAGAATGTGAGATGCTATCGCCAACGACACTAAAGAGGCTGTATCTGTTCTTAAGATATTTCCGTGCAGTTTAATTCCTTTGGCGCCTAATTTTTTTAGGGATGCTACCTCTTCCTCGGAAAAGCCTGTTTCGGCTCCTATAAAAAAGATGGCACCCGCCTTCGGAGGTGACTTTTGCCATTCATTTATCAACAGCGGCGCATCAGGAGAGACGTCTCCAAAGAAGGCATCAAATTCTAAAGACTTTTTTAAATCTTTTAGGGGAGGCATAAATTCAATCGTAGGAAGGTCAAGCCTGCCGCATTGTTTCATCGCCGAAATGGCTACATGCCGCATTCTAAGGAGCTGATCATCGGTCAATTTTCGACGCTCGCTATGCTCCCCAGGAAACAACCACAACTTCGTCATGCCCAGTTCCGTCCCTTTTTCGATAATGTTATCCAATCGATTCATCCGGGGAATGGCTTGTGCCAATATCATTTGAAATTGTGGCAAAGGTTCGAATATAACACTATCAATGTCTAAAATGGCTTGTTTCTTTTCGATTTTAGAAATTCGAGCTCTAGCCATTTCCCCCAAACCGTTAACCACTTCGATTTCATCATTCACATTTCCGCGCATCACATGAATTAAATGGTGAAATTCGGTCCCATCCAAATGAATGACATCATTTTGTACTAAAGGTTTTTCGACATAAAAGCGGTTTTCAGGCATTTTAAAATTTAATTCGAACCGGTTATTTTGACTTTGTTATCTTCGATGATACCCCGTAATGTAATCGTATTTCCCGATTCATCAGAAAGATACATCTTTCTTGCATACTCGCGAAAACGGAGGCGCAGGACATCTTCCCATTGCTGCATATTAGCAGTGGCTTTAACCAACTTTACTTCATTAATATGAAACGCTAAGTAGGCTTCTTCCATAGCTTCAGGATCTATCAATTCGATACACCAGGATAATGTTTCTTGTTCTCCTTTAGGAGCTGCAATAAACACGATCACAATATTCTGTCGTACGATTTCTAAAAATAATTGACTGACCTCTTCGACATAAAGGTTTTTGGTGTAGTAGGCGATCCCGTTTTTAATCCGGATATAATCATTAGCCGCAATACTTAAAGTCTGAGGATTCATGAAGCTGCTGTACTTATCCGGAAAAAATAGCTGCACCTGCACCTCTTGCTGAATGGGCAATGTTTGCTTCCTCAGAAATTCAATGCGCATGTTGTCGACTTCAGGATCGTTGATCTCTTCTTGAGTATATTTTAAGAAGGGTATGGCGACCTTTTTCCACTTTTTAGGAATGTAATAGCTGACCTCATCCGTATGGGCCTTTGTTTCCAAACCTTTTAAGGTGTCGAGCTCTTGTGCAGTAATCTTGTTTAAATCAAAAGAAAGTTTCAATCCTTTGCTTTTGAGTTTTTCAATCTCTTCTTCGGGACCGCTTAACGTTTGAACTAAGTGTTGAGGCCAAATATCAAGGAGTTCATAACCTTTTGGGGGGTGACCTGTTGGGTGTTCTATGATTATCGGTATTTTATCGGTCACGAGATTATCTAATTCGACAATAAATTCTGAGTGCGACACAGAGTTGATGTGTTGGGCTAAATCGATAGAGGGTTCCAAGCTGACTAAATTCTTTTTCGAGACTTGCACAACCCAATTATCCGTATCTGCTGCAGTTGCATCAATGCGTACTTCAAGATCTCCTTGCTCTAATTTATCAACAGTGTCCTTCGAACCGCTTAAGGTTAATGTTAGGCGATGTTCTAGATAACCATTTGGCAGAAGGCCTTTGATGGTTTTGTCTTCAGGAAGGTTGACGACCCGAACCGGCACGTTAGAAATCGTTTTTGTGGCGGTTATCGATTGATTGACAAAAACCCAAACAACAATAGCTACCAAAATCGCAATGGATTTTCGCTGCCAATTTCCGAAGAACATTTTTGTTATCATTGTTTCCATTTTCTCATCCGCCCCAGAAAATCCAATCCTGATTCCACTGCTGTTTTTTGCGGTGTAAATACACTGCGCATAATGCCTTTAAATCGATCTACTTTTACTCCACGTGTCATAATCCCGTCTCTCGCAATAGATACCTTGCCGGTTTCTTCAGAAACGACCACGACTAATGCATCGGTGATTTGACTGATCCCCAGACCTGCACGATGCCTTGTACCCATTGACTTTGAAATTTGAGCGCTGTCATCTGCCAAAGGCAAAATGGTCGCTGCGGATAATATCGTCGTTCCTCTGACAATCACTCCGCCATCATGCAGGGGAGTTGTCGTACTGAAAATCGATTCGAGGAGTTCCGGAGTAAAATCTGCGTTTAATAATACCGATTTATTGGCAAATTCGTCTAGAGAATCTTGATTTTCGAAGATGATGAGGGCTCCGATACGTCTTTCTGCCATCCGATAGATAGAATTAGCGATACCGTCAAGAAATTTATCGAATTCAGTGATTTCTTTGTATTTCTTTCCTTTGACGCTTAGTCGCGACAATGCCAATCGCAATTCCGGTTGGAAAATGATTAATACGGCAATAACGGCGACATTGACGAAGTACCAGAGGAGTTTTTGGAGAACCGGTAGATGAAAGACAATGGCCGACCCATAAAGAACCAGGAATGCTAAAATACCGAAGACAAGGTCCATGCCGCGCGTGTTCCAAAAAAAGGAAATGAGGTAATAGATCATCACAGCGATGATCATAATCTCAATACCTGGAACCATGAGTTCGAACATGACGTCTAAAACCTATGCTTTTGAATCTTTGCGAATTGTCAAAAATCCGGTGATTATAGTCAACCATAAAAGACGGTTGATAGGTTGTATATCCACAATTAACAGGATAAGCAGGATCGCAAGCGGCAGGATAAAAAAAAAGGATAAAAAAAGATAAGAAAAAAATAAATAGCTAAAAAAAGAAGTGTATTGAAAAAAACATCTTTTTTCTTATCCTTTTTTGATCCTGCCGCTTGCGATCCTGCTTATCCTGTTAATGGTGTCTATGCAATCTATCTCCCACTCTTAAAACTCGATAGTTTGAGTGTTTGTATTGAAGAAATTCTGAATTTTTTTAACGGATTGATCGCTCGATTGCCCCTTGGGTGGGCGGATCGTATACTGAACTCCGGAACAGTCATAGGGCCCGGAGTCATACAGCATTCCCAATACTTCCATTTGATTTTGGTAAATATATTCCAAGGTGAGCGCGGCATGCTTATAATTTTTAAAGGAAGTGATAGATTCGGAAATAACCTCAGCTTTTGTCTTATCCATGAAACTGTTTTTTACTCTTTCTACAAGAGTTGGAGCTGAAACTTTAATTCCAATATATTTAAAGACGGTGATGATTTCACTCCATTGGTCGGGGTCTTCATTTTCGGGAATGAACTCAATCATGAACTGAGTCTGCGCTTCAAAAGATTCCATAGGCTGAATAGATTTAAAACCAGGAGGAATTTTGACTTGCAATTGGATGCGTGGCTTAGATTTTGCGTTAATTGGAACCAATAGGGTGAACTCACCGGCATTGAGTGGAGAGATGAGTAACACGACCAAAAATAGCAAGAGGGAATGCATAAAAAAAATCCTTCAATTTCCTTTGAATGGACACTATATTCTATCCAAAATTTATAATCAACAGAAAGGCATTTATTGGTCTTTTTGCGCAATTACGACATGCACTTTCAGCATGAAATACGTATGACCGGGGGCAACAACGTAATTCTGTCCGGTATACAAATGACCATTTAAAAACCCATAGAAGCTAATTTTAGAATTCGACTTTTCTATAAAGCTACTACTCATATTTTTAAATTTTCTAATCTTTAACTTTGCTTCATCAAGGGCAGTCCTTAAATTTTGATGATAAAACTCTTCATTGTCAATGATCTGTGCACCCTCAATATTTTGCATCGACATCCAGTTTGAGAGGCAGCAGGAGAGTTCTACTTTTTTGGGTTCGCTAGTTAAACAAATATCGTTTATTAATTCTTCTCTTCGAGGCATAGATAGATTTAGATACCAAGCAATAAACTTTTTATCGTCGGAAGGTAGAGAGCTTTTTTGTAAAAAGTTCTCTATTTGATCTCGAGTCGCTACTTGTAATCCTTGAAACTGTTTTCCTTCATTGAGCAAGGGAAAGAGAATCATTCCTTTCTTTGAAAAATGATCGCAAATTGTGTTAAAAAAAGGGTATTGGTCCGATAAACTGATAAACAGTCCGCCCGGAGATAAAAGTTTAGCCACTTCTTTTACTGCGGCTGTAAGCTTGTTTGAGCCGACAGTATCCATAGCACAGGAAGCGATGACTGCATCAAATTGTTTGTTCTGAATGCTTTTAGTCAGTTGCGATAGATTAGCAGCAATAAATCTTGGATTTTTATGTGAATTAACGGAACTATTGAGGTCAGAATAGGTAAATTTACTTTGCATACTTCCCGGCATGCACGAGGATATGTGAGAAAAGCCATCGGGATTAAGAGTTCCGCATCCGATTTCTAAAATTTGGTCTTTTTGAAAAAGATCCCATCTTTCGCAAATTTTCGCTTGGATATCCTGATGTGCATGGTTTAATTGGGTCCGGGTACTTGGGGGATTCCAAACACTGGCCGGATTTGACATTTCAACTTGTTCTGATATTAAGTCTAAGGAAGTTCGATTTGGATGAGGAGTAATTCTCGACTGTTGATAAGTCTGATCAAAGAACTGATCCGTTTCCACAAGAGCTTGATG
Source organism: Waddliaceae bacterium (assembly GCA_963822595.1). Taxonomy (GTDB): domain Bacteria; phylum Chlamydiota; class Chlamydiia; order Chlamydiales; family Waddliaceae; genus CAVRUH01. The sequence goes on from CAWGIG010000003.1 coordinate 80,095, forward strand.
CATTTTATTAGTTGAATTCATTTGTTTTCCGTTGTAATTAATATATTAATTTGATGATTATACCTGAAATATTGAATTTTAGTGAATAGAATAGTGGTTATAAAAGCGTATGTAGCTTACTGTGTCCCCGCAGTAAGCCTCAACCATTGCAGTAAGCCAGGCACGAGTGTTTACAGATTTATAAGTGATGAGGGTCTTTGCAAACAGTCTCGCCAGGCTTACTGTGTGGGGACTCAGTCAGTAAGCTACTTTAGCTTTGTGATACTGTGCATTGCGGTAGATGACGGTTCGGGGTTTTGCTGACGGAGCTGGGCCAGGGCAAGGCGGGAGATTTTGCGGGCGGGGACAGAGGGTCGCAATTGCTGTTTTTGGAGGGGTCTTCCCGTCCACTCGAACCGCTGAGAGACTACAGCCCTAGAGGGAGTCTTTATGCCGAGCTTATTCACGCTTTGAGCTAGCGCTTGAAGAGGATCTTCAGCAGCCGTACAGTTCGCCAGGGTTGCTTCCCATGTTGGAATGTGTTCGATGTGAATCTCTTCGAGCTTTCTCCATAGCTTTTCTAAAGCCTCGGGATTTTGTTCAAAGAGCTTGCGAATATACTTTGGGTGTTGCAAGCGGCCGTTAAGAACGCTCGCACTTTGACATATCATTTGTACTTCTTCCTCGGCTGGAGCATGAGGCATCGGCATTGTCCATTTTCCCTGAATATCGATCATGCCAACTTCAAGACCAAGTTGAATCTTCTTCCCCTTCAATTGTCGGAGATAGCTTCTTGCTTGATTTTGGGAGAGGCCTAAATAGATGGACTTTTCATCCTTTTCAGTTTTTATAACTAGAAAGTGATAAACAGGCTTTGCAGTTCCTAATTTCCATAATTCTTCAGAGCTAGATCCATCCTGTGTGAATAAAGTGTCTCTAGTTAGGAGCAGCTGAGCAGGAAGGAGTTCGCATTGAAAAAGTTCGGCGGATGAACGCACGTGTTGCCTGTCAAAAGGAAGTTTCAAACTCTCAAGAGATAATTCCTTATCTGCAAGTGAAGACTCTTGGCGTCCTTTCCCTTGACTTCGGTTTACGCGTTGGCGCTGAAGCTGTCGATTTATGGCTTGTTGATGCTGTTGTGTCTGAACGTGTTGCTTTTGTACCTGACGCGCATTCAGGTCGCTGCCCCTTTTTTCTTCGAGAGTTGTTACAAGCTGTTCCGTTTCACTGATGATCTTTTCAATGCGATCTGGGGCCCACTCCGGCGTGACTTTAAGTATCGATTGAAATGACTTCTGCATTTGCTGATCAAAGGCTTGCAGCACTTCACGCGTGGGTTTCTGCTGGCTTCCCTTTCCCCACTGCTCGAAAGGATTGTATCCGATTTTCTTGTAAACACCTTCGACGCATTTTTTAAATTCTTCGTATTGTTCATTGGCGGGTTTGCCTCGCAGAGCAGAGCGCAAGAGACGCATATAGACAGCTTCAATTTCTTGATAGGCTCGGGCTGTTAGCGCCTCGCGAACGCGAGCAGCCTGATTAATGAGTGCCCATTGTAAAATGTTTTTCGGCAAAATATCTGCATCTTCAGCAAGATTTAACGCCTTCTGTATTTGGATAGCAATTTTTTTGGGGAGAACCCATTCTACCCTCTGGGAAGGTTCATTTTCAGGGACATCAACAAGATATTGACGCAATCGAAGAAGGGCTTGGGCGAGATCGTCAAGGCAGCAGTTTTCTCCGATAGTGATCAAGAAAAGAGCATCCCTATCGGAATGCAAATCAAGACCGACAGTATCTTCAGGTCCGAATAGCTTTAGAATGCGTTTATCGCGCAACTCAGGCGAGCGCAGCAACTCTTTGATATCGCTACCTTCGAGCTTTCGAGGCGGTTGCCCCCTTAATTCAAGATAGAGAACTTTCTCGCCGATATTTCCATACGGAACTACTCGTTGCATGGCGAAAAGGGTGCCATCTATTTCCTTTCTGTTTTCCAGGATAGCCTTGGACCAAGAACTTGAAGGATGGGCTCCGCAGATTCCTCCGAAATCGAGATGACCCGATACTTTACTGAAATCGTGAGCCTTGACATATTCTTCAACCGAAGAAGAGTGATCCATGTGTATCTTGGCATTTTTCTCTAGGCATGATTTACTCATAACTTTAGCTAAGAAGTCGATGTCCTCGCTATATTGAGGATCTTGACCGAATATTGTGTACTGTCCTCGTAAACCCAATGTCGCAGAAAAGACAATTGCCAAGGAAGAACCATAGGATAGGCCTGCAGCGCTGGAGACTAAGCGATGTTTGAAGACACTAACCTGGCCCGAAGGTCCTGTTGTCACGTAGCGCAAAACAATTTCAGGATGTTTGCGTAGCGATTCGAAAGCAATTTTAAAATTGTTAGAATCGGGAGCATTAGCAAGAATCTCTTTGAGAGGAATGCGACTTCCCTTTTGCCATTCTAAAAAGTTTGTTTCAATCTTTGAGGGAGCGCCACCGGAATGTTCCCTTTGGATATCTGCTTGTTCCTGTAGCTGACGAAGAATGGTAGCAAACTGTTCGGGTTGGGTCAATCCACGTTGCAAATAGCCTTGAAAGGTCAATGCTAGAGCAATATCAGGAACCTCGAACTTGGAAGCGCTCACTCTTCCGTGGTCTCGCGGCGCTTCAACTTGATTGTTAGGGTCGATCGAAGGTCCATGATCGATCATTCCCTTGAGGCTCAAAGTAAAAGGAAGGATGCGGGTCGCAAGACCACGCAACTGGGCGATCCATTGAGCTTGGAGGCGTTTATTTTTATCGGGAGATAATATAAGTTGTTCGAGCCAATCAGGAGGCGGGGTCTCCTTTACCATGAGGTATTTCTTAATGAATGCTTCCTGATCCTTATCGTTAAATAAAACATTTAACGTTGGCAAAGATAGTATATGCCTCATTAGGCCTTCGATAATCGCTGTACGTTGCTCAACTGTTAAACTTGCCTGGCCGTTTTCTAAAAGGGCAAGTTCGGGTTGTTTAGCTAGCCAACTGTAGACTTCACGTTGCATGGTGCGATATACGGAAGGTATTCCTTTAGGCTCGCCAATAGCAATGTTAGCATTGAGTAGACTGTCCTTATTACGATGCCCTTCATCGACGAAGAACACTCCGTGCTCCTCAAAGAAGCTCAGGATTGAATCTAGAGTTTGAATCCGATCAGAATCCCCGCTGCTGAGGGCTTTATGATACTCAAGAGAAAGAAGATGATATCCCTCGGGGACCATGACTACACATACTTTGTTGTCGAGTTGACGCTTCAGACTATCTAGCAGTGTATGAAGGTCATTATTTGTTAGATCGCTTGCAAGAGTATACGGATAGTAATGGGTCCGTTTTTCAAAATAACTGCTGAGGGCATTTTGCAAATCGCGTCGGCAGATATCGACTAAATTTGGAAAACTAAAGAATACAGGGAGTTTTCCAACGGAAATGGCACGCATCGCTGCGATCGCAGAAAGAACCTTTGTTTTTCCTCCACCCGCTTGGAATTCAAAATAGAGCTGATTCAATTGACTTCCGCCTGGATCGCTTGCGGGTGCGGCAATGACCATAAAGATTTTATCCAATAATCCTGATTGGTCGGGATCTGTTCGTAGAATATTGCCCGACATACATTGATAGAGAGATCTCCACCAACAGGTATGGGGATTAAAAGGCTGTTTCTTATCAAGAATCGTCGCACAAGCCGTGAAGTCTCCGGCATCAAGTTCTTTGACAGCTTCTTCCAATTGATTGATTTTCCAAGTGCACTCCATATAGTCGATTGCCAGGCGCATCAGCTCTTGCAATTCATTTGGACCCAGATAAGGATTACGTTCGAGCAACGCTTTAGGGGAATCGGGATTAAATAAAATCAAAACATCATGAACTGTTAGTGGGGGATGCTGCGGGCTTAAGAGGCCAGAGCGCTGAGCTAATGTTTGAGAGCTATTTGCTAAACTTTCAACCTGTTTTCGACGTTCTTCTAGTTCTTGTTTTTGTTTTTCGATAGCCCCTGTTAGAATTTCTTTAGGGTTGCTTTTACTTTTATAAAATCGAACCTCACGCACAGGCTCCTTATGAAGGGCTGTCCTTAAAGGGTTCTGTAGGGCTTCACAAAGAGGATCTTTATTTTCAGGCAGTAAGGTGTCTATAACATCCTTTTCAACTACAGGAACTGCCTTCTTCTCGAAATCAACGCATGCTTTGAAGAGTTCATCAAAGGGTCGTTCGCTGTATCCATTATCCGGCAACGAAATGGATGATGGTTCTTTCTTTGCTTCGATACCGGTTGTATGAATTCTTTGGGGAGCGTCCACATTATAAGTGTCGTAATGTGATGTTAGCTGATTAGGGCGCGGATCCTTGTTAGGGAAATATCCCCATTTAGTTTGTTCTCCAACCCTAACCTCTTCTTTTACATCTTCTTGAAGACGCTCTCGTAGATCCGAATCATGAACATGCTCGCAAGCGGTCCGACCGGCACGTAATGCTTCCAGAAAATACAATTGGATTCTGATATCTTTATCATTCATATCATAATTTACTTTCTCAGTATTTTTTCTATGTGCAAAACGACCTAACCGTTCTCGCTCTATAGTGGCACGTAGTTGAAGATCAATAGGAGCAGGAAATTCATTCTGACTAAGGCACAGTTGAACAAAAGATCCTAGATTGTCCCTTTTTAGAATTTCTTCGTCAAAGTGTCCGCAGACTGGTGGTAAATGAAATTCCTTATTAGGTCTGTCTCGATAATAAAGAGCCGAAGAGACTTCTCTACTATCAAAATTTCTGTTACTTGTTTTTTCTTCCAAGCCACATGCACCTGAAAGATATTTTTGTTGTTCAAGGTTCACGACGAGTGAAGCAGGAACATTTTGTGTCTGTGCATATTTAACTAGACTTTTTCTAACTGCATTCCAGAATGATTTCTTAAGGGGGTCTAAAAGCGTTTTATCGGCATTATTTCTAGTTCCTGTGATTCGTAGAGCTAGTTGTAAAATAGCAGCATTGACTGCAGGTGATTTCTTTTTTATTGTTGTGATAGTGTTGAGAGCCTGCCAGTCTTCCAATGTAAGAGGTTTTTCCTCTCCAACTTGATCGATGACGCGCATCGCTTGCAAAGGTTGCTCACAATCAATTAAACATCGCGCAAGGTAGAACAAAGCTTTAATGTTAGGTGTAGACCAACGGCCGCTTAACGGATTGCGATTGCAGATAAAGTAATTGCTACTGTTTGGTTGTGTGTAATCGGCAAGAATTAGACGTTCTTCGCCAGATTTATTCTTGAGAAACAGGTGTCCTTTCAATCCTGCAAGTCCCGGAGCCTCGCCATATTGAACGAAATACCCAGGAAGTTGAACACATTCATATCGATCTCCATTAAGTTTAAAACGAAGCCCTTGGTAGTTTGTGAAAATTACTTCTTGCAACTGACCATTTTTTGCCCATGCAAGATTGGAGTCAGGTTTATCATCGAAACGATCCCATAGTTTCTTACTAGGTATTTCATTAAAATTCACGAGTACAGCGCCTGAGCTTACTAATTTTGCTGTATATTTATTTTCACTGGGTGTAAGAAGAATCTTTGGCTCTTTTGTTGTTTTATGTAGAAGAAGTATTCTTGGGTTCTCATCCACACACTCCAACAAATAATCATGATCAACGAGCATCTCTTTTGGTATTCCTACAGGTTGTTTGGTATGCTGCCAACGAACCATTTGGCCATCGATAGGAATATCCCTTGCCATGACCCATTCAAGACGCTTTTTTTGCGTCTCTAAGATTTTCGTTTTAATTGATTTTAATTCCCAATCCGATGGACGATCTACGTTTTTTATTTGTAGCTTAGTTACTTTATCTGATTTTATAAAATTATAGTATATAGATGTTTCTCTGGTAAATTGATTTTTTGCCTCATAGATATACATGTATGTTCCATCTGTCCTTTGAACCAATACTCCTTTTTCATCCATCCAACAGGGTTGATTCAAACTTGGAAGCAACTCCCACGGCTCATCAATTTCATTAAATATATGAGGGTGTGTATATCCCCAATCATCGGTAACAATAACTTCTAGTTTAGGGGCCTCTGTTCGCTTACAAAACAATACACCAGGTTGATTATCGACAGTCCAGACACCATCGGCTCGTTCGGTAAGGGGTGGAGTTCGTTCGAGTTTAAGCAGTGTTTTAGAGTTCTCATAAAGTTTTGCCGGGATAGACTGTCCCGTAACTCCCATAGGACTACCATTACAGAAGATCCGGCCGCCGATTGGATCCACATCATACCTGTCAAGGCCTCTTGTTGCTGTATAAATATCGCCTACTTTGTCCCAAAGGCTCCAAGGTCCGTTGCCTGGTAATACAGATTGCAGCTCGTTAAGACTTTGAGGTATTGCTTTAAGGGCCGAAGCGCCTTCAAACTCGATTTTGCGCTGAATTTCTCCTTCCATCCATTCGGGATTTAAGTCGCTGAGCCTTTCGCACTGGCTATGTGCCTCTATCCAGTAACGAAGCAGATTTACATGATCGTTACCTTTTAGACTGTAAAGGTAAGCTCGGTGCAGCGCAAGGCGCGCGGCTTGTTCTCGACTTAGCTTAAGATCTGCTGTCGAGGCTGTGATTTCTTTTAGGAGGATATGGATTGGATCAGTAGATTCAACGATCTGCTCGATGTCGATTGTTAATCGCACCCATAGCAGGAAATCATCAAAAGCTGTGTCGGATCGACTAGTACGAAGGCGCTGCTCTTCTAAAAAGGATCGGATTTGATCCAGCAAAGGACCGTCGAGATGATTACGTAAAGAACCTTCTTGCAATAAAACAGCTTCGATCAGTATTTGAATATCTTTGTTCCGACATTCCACAGGATACATGGTGCAAAAATCCATCAATTCGCTTACACGGAGCGGGTAATCAGAAGGATCCTTTAGACGGGCAATTTTCTGCAGCGCATGAACAGCTCCCGGGTTGAGTTTCTCCAGGCTAGACGAGGTATGCATGATCTCATTTTCACTCCCTTGATTGCAATCGAAAAGAATCCGGTATGCCTCAGGCGAGTAGGACGATAACTGACGCTGAATGAGTTCGCGGCCCCCTGAAGGAGTTTTGCTATATCTTAGAGCCTCTTCCACATCTTTAGATTGAAAGTTTCTATTGGTAAAAAAAAGATGGTGAGTATCTACCCTTTCTTTATCATTATAACGGAGGAGTATGGGAATCTGATCACTGCGAAGGATATGTCCTAAATCGCTTGCACTATGATCCTCTCCTTGTACGCTGCAAAGGCGACGTAGAGCTATTGCGAAGTATTGTAAATCATCATAGCTTTCGGGAAGCTTGGGTCCTTCAAGGACTGTACCATAAGTAATGAACCTTCTAGCTATCAATTGTTCTGTCGAGGAATAACGATCAAACTGCCTTAGGTAGATTAGGTGTTCGTCTTTCTCATCTAAAATTCCCCAGCGTTGAGGGCTACTAAGGTATCCAAAAATGTGAGACTTTTTATCCTGACTGCGCCTCTCGAGATAGACTTGTACCTCGCGCCAACGGTCTATTTGTTCGCTCTTATGAAAGAAAAATCCTGTTCCGGGAAGTCTGACATTTAGTCCAAAACCGTTAAGCTTAAGAGGATCACCCGGTAGACTCCTTGCCAAGCCATCAGCAATACACAAAGCGGCCCCCAAACTTAAAATGGAACGGGGTAATTCAGAAGTTTGCTCACCAGTCATGGCGGATCCATAACTTTGAATTAACTCACGAAGAGCTTTCAAAGTTTCTGTTTTTTGTTCTACCGGTAACTGATCCCAATAGGAATCGGGTCTATCAACAACGGGCAATGGGAGTAATCTGATGAATTCATGAAATTCAGCTATGCGGGGCGCGCTCATTTCTTTGCTGAAAGTTCTCAGGCATGCAAGCACCTCAGATGCCTTCGGTTTTAAATTTCCAAGCTCCGCAATATGTTTTGCAGTCAAGTAAGGTTTCCACGGCCCCCTTTGTTGAATTTGTTGTGGCAGTGGTGCTTTAAAATTTAACGCAACTGCATCAGTGGGTGCAGATAAATCAAGAGCTTCCTGTGCTGCAGGAACTTGTAAAAGGCTAAGTTTTTCAAAAAGTAGATCGGTGAGCTCATGAAGTCGTTTCATATCGACATCATCAAGAATATTCTGTTGATACAATTTGACGGCCGAGCTGTGTAATTCGCTGATTTCTGCTCGAATGAGATTGGGGTTGACACGGCGATTAAGCTTTAATAGTTCGAGCACATCTGCCATTGCTCGTGCCTTCACTGCAAAATTTAGTCGTTTTAACAGAGCTTCATTGGGCTGGTCATTGCCAGGGTCAAAGCCTCCGCAAACTAGGTAATCCTTAAACAGTAGTCGTGGGAGGTGGTGCAGGCTAGTAGCGCTCCGCTGAGGACTGCTAGCCATCTCTAATGAAAATTTGGTAGCTATTGGAGCTGCTAGAACATCCTTGAAGACGGCATATATTTCTTCTGGAATGGCTCGTTGTTCCATAAATCCTTTCAAAGTAGCAAGCCATGCCACGCCAAGTTTAGATGGTCCTGCAAGAATAGATGTTGTTAATAGGTTTTGGTCTCGCAGGATCATTGTTTCTGAAACATAGCTATAGAGGCGTTTGCCATCTCGCTCTTCAAGCAAGGGGTGTAGACGCATCCCTTCGCCTCGATTGAGGATTTTGACATAGAGTTTTCCGTCATTTCCACGAGTATATATAGCTAGGAGAGCCTCAGTCTGATTGGTAGCTTCGCTTTTATAGACAATCGGGATCACGAATCGACCGTTTGGGGGTTTCAGAGCTTTTTCAGCCTGTGAAATCACCTTTTTGAAATTTTCTTCCGTTCCGCTCGCTATGAGCTCATGAATTTCTCTGATATGGACAAGATCGTTTCTAACGCGTTTTAGATCGATTGACCTGACAAATGGATTAATGGGAGAGCTGGAGGTTTCAAAACTTTCCAGTGTCTGATCCCACCAATTCATTACTTCGGTCATACCCAAATCTTCGACATCTGCTCCGCTAGCATCACAAAGAAGCTGTGCAGCGTGCTGATCGGAATGTTCGCTAATTACTCGAGGCTTTTGAGGTTCTATGGACACTTGTGGTGGATTCGATGAGGGGACCGCTGCGGGTATGTGAATTGGCGGAGGTGGCAGGATGGGACTTGCCGGAGCTGGTGCTAGTATGGGTATGGGACTTGCCGCAGATGTAGCAGAGGGGGGAGGTAGCGGTACCAGTATGGGTTTTTCGGGTGCTGGTTCCGGTTCCGGTGCCTGTATGGGAGTAGCTTCAGATATAGAAGGGGGATTTTGGGCTTGTATTTCGGTAAAAATATGACGGGTTAACCGTTCGGTTTTAACTATAGTAGGAATTTCTTTGATATATGCCCAAGCATATGGACTAAATCTTAAGGGAATCCAAATGAGTCCGACTGTAGCTAGTGTGCCTAATCCTATTACAAACGAAAGAAAGATAGCCTTAGCTTTCTGGTGGTTAGCTAATATTTTCTTTTTTACGGAATAAATCTTACCTCCCCGAGACATCACCCCTTCGGATGGAGCAATTACTTCATCCGAGTTAGTTATATCAATTATCTTGCCAGTAATATTTTTATATATGTTAATAGTCATATGCTTTTAAATTATTTAAAATAATTAATAATATTATATCATAAATAATGGTTATTTATCAATAAAAACAAATTTGATTCATAACTCCAGAAAAAACCTCAATTTTTACAATTTTTTTAATTAAAATCGAAAAAATATCGATTTTCCGTAGTTTCTTGCTTGATATTCCCTATTCTGATATGGATACAGAATAAAAATAAAAGTTATATATGACATTAGAATTTATCCTTTCGGGAATCGTTGTAGTTTTACTGATGTTTTACTTGATATACACAATTGTATTTCCGGAAAAATTTTAAATAGGGAGAGATATGTTTTTAGCCGATTGGTTACATTTGTTTCTATTTCTCCTTATCCTACTAATGCTTATCCCTGTTCTGGGCAGCTATATGGCTCAAGTATTTCAAGGGATACCCACACTCATGCACCCTGCATTCAACGGGATAGAAAAATTCACCTACAAAATCTGCAACGTCAACGAATTTGAGGAAATGAACTGGACGACTTATGCGAAAGCCGTACTATTCTTTAATTTATTCGGTTTTATTTCTGTTTTCTCCTTAATGATCCTGCAGGGATTCCTCCCTTTAAATCCTCAAAGCTTTCCCGGAACTTCATTCTCCCTGGCTTTTAATACAGCTATTAGCTTTGTCACTAACACAAACTGGCAAGCCTATTCCGGAGAATCTACTCTAAGCTACCTCACGCAAATGACAGGCTTAACTGTGCAAAACTTCTTGAGCGCTGCCACCGGAATGGGAGTCTTACTGGCTTTAAGCCGCGGTGTTTCCAGAAAAATGACTCAGGAGGTGGGAAACTTTTGGGTAGATATTGTCCGATTTACCGTTTATATATTACTTCCCTTATCGATCATCTTTTCTTTAGTTCTAGTGAGCCAAGGGGTCGTTCAAACATTGTCCCCCTACGAAAACGTCGTCACCCTTGAAGGTGATAAACAAGTGATACCTTTAGGTCCTGTGGCGACGCAGGAAGCTATCAAAATGCTGGGGACGAATGGAGGCGGGTTCTTTAACGCTAACAGTGCCCATCCTTTTGAGAATCCCACGCCGCTGTCCAATTTTTTAGAGGCTCTTGCTCTAGTTTTGATTCCTGCAGCGACTGTTTATACTTTTGGAATCCTGATCAATCATCGGAAAAATGCCTACGCCCTTTTATTCGTAATGTTCTTAATATGGGCGGGCGGATTGGGTTCGGCCATTCTTGCTGAAAATATGTCCAATCCCATTATGGGGGCGTCACCTGTCCTTGAGGGAATCGACACCCGCATCCACGTTTTTCCTTCTGTCCTTTGGTCTGTCACCACGACATCTACGGCAAATGGTTCAGTAAATGCGATGATATCTAGTTTATCTCCGCTAGTGGGAGGCATTTGCTTGTTCAACATCATGCTTGGGGAGCTGGTCTTCGGAGGAATTGGGGTAGGTCTATGTTCCATGATCATGTTCACTCTTCTGACACTTTTTCTGTCGGGATTAATGGTCGGACGGACTCCCGAATATCTAGGCAAGAAAATCGAAATTCGTGAAATGCAATGGGTGATACTGGCGGTTTTACTACCCGGGATATTGATTTTGATTGGAGCGGGGATATCGAGTGTTCTTCCCGAGGCTTTATCCAGCGTAAGTCAGAAGGGCCCTCATGGACTCACAGAGCTCCTTTACGCCTTTGCTTCATCGGCGGGAAATAATGGCAGCGCCTTTGCGGGGCTAAACGCGAATACTCCCTATTTCAATGTTGTATTAGGGGCGACGATGCTCTTGGGAAGAGTTGCGATTATCCTTCCAAGTTTGGCTATTGCGGGGTTGATGGCTCGTAAAAAGATTTCCCCTCTTACTACAGGGACTTTTTCGTCAAATAACGCGTTATTTATAGTATTGCTTATTGCCGTAATATTTATTGTTGGAGGTTTAACGTTTTTTCCGGCGCTTTGTCTTGGACCTATTTCAGAGCATTTATTATTAATCAGAGGAAAGGGGTTTTGAAAGATAAATGAAAGAGCAATTAAATCATATTTTCGATTCTAATCTGATCAAAAGTTCGATTAAGAACTCATTTTTGATGCTTACTCCGACGATTCAAATAAAAAATCCTGTCATGTTCGTCACCTATGTCGGAGCCATTATTACAACGGTATGTGTCTTATCTCAATTTAGGTGGTTTGATTTTCAAATTTCTCTGTGGCTTTGGTTTACTGTTCTTTTTGCCAATTTTGCTCAGTCCATGGCGGAAAGTCGAGGGAAAGCTCATGCTGCCAGCCTAAGAAAAACAAAAATAGAAACTTATGCCCGTCAACTTGTCGATAGTCATGAAACTAGAGTGATTTCCACGGAATTGAAAAAAGGGGATATAATCCTTTGTGAGACAGGGGATATCATTCCTGCGGACGGCGAAATTATCGAAGGTATTTCTACGGTGGATGAATCGGCAATTACCGGCGAGTCTGCTCCCGTGATTAGAGAAAGCGGCGGCGATAGAAGCGCTGTAACAGCTGGTACGCGCGTGCTTAGCGATCGTATCGTTATTCGGGTGGTTTCAGAGCCCGGAAATAGCTTTCTGGATCGAATGATCGCATTAATTGAGTCTTCAAAAAGAAAAAAAACGCCTAATGAGATTGCCTTGAACATTGTTCTCTCAGGACTTACAGTGATCTTTCTTTTAACGACCAGTTCTCTTAAATTTTTTGCCGATTATAGCGCAGAAGCTGCGCATGAAAATTTGTCTAGCATCATTACGGTGCCGGTATTGGCCGCGCTTCTAGTGTGTTTGATCCCTACAACCATAAGCGCCCTTTTAAGTGCCGTGGGCATCGCCGGGATGGATCGGCTTATCAGAAAAAATGTCATCGCCAAAAGCGGACGTTCGGTAGAGGCGGCAGGTGATATTGATTTTCTCATCCTAGATAAGACAGGGACCATCACTATTGGGAACCGAATGGCCACAGAATTTATTCCGGCAAAGGATGTCACGGCGGAAGAATTAGCGGAAGCCTCGCAGCTTGCCTCGCTTGCTGATGAAACGCCGGAAGGAAGATCCGTCGTTGTTTTGGCAAAAAAACTCCATGGAATGAGAGCTCAGTCGCTTATACCCCCTGAAATAAAGTATCTTCCCTTTACAGCGACAACCCGAATGAGCGGTCTAGATGTGAGTGATACCTCAGGAAAAGTCTTGCGAAGCATTCGTAAGGGGGCTGTAGACACCATAAGAAAACATGTTGAAAGTCAAGCGGGATACTATCCCATTTATCTTGATGAAAGCATCAAAGCAATTTCAAAGCAAGGTGGCACTCCCCTGTTGGTCTCCGAAGGAAATAAGATTCTGGGGGTTATTCATCTGAAGGATGTCGTTAAAGGCGGTATTAAAGAGCGCTTTATTGAGATGCGAAAAATGGGTATACGAACTTTAATGGTAACTGGGGATAACCCTCTTACGGCAGCAGCAATCGCCGCAGAAGCCGGAGTAGATGATTATATCGCTGAAGCAACGCCTGAAATGAAGCTTGAAAGAATTAGAAAAGAACAAGAGGGGGGTCGGCTCATTGCCATGACAGGGGATGGAACCAACGATGCCCCAGCCCTTGCGCAGGCGGATGTGGGTGTAGCGATGAATACCGGAACGCAAGCCTCCCGAGAAGCGGGAAACATGGTCGATCTTGATAGCAATCCCACAAAATTAATCGATATTGTTGAAATTGGAAAACAACTCCTCATGACGCGCGGAGCCTTGACGACATTCAGCATCGCCAATGATGTTGCAAAGTACTTTGCCATTATCCCAGCAATGTTCAGCGGCCTATATAATGCAGATCATACTCTAAATGGTCCGTTATCGCTCCTTAATATTATGATGCTAGATTCGCCGCAAAGCGCTATTTTAAGCGCTGTGATCTTCAATGCCCTGATTATTATTGCCTTGATTCCATTAGCTTTGAGAGGGGTCAGTTATAAAGCGACATCGGCATACAATCTATTGCGACGGAATATCTTTATTTATGGTCTTGGAGGTCTTGTGGCGCCATTTATTGGTATAAAAATCATAGATTTAATCATCACTACTTTAGGTTTGGCATAATGAAACAGTTTTGGATTGGATTAAGAGTTTTTTTGTGGTTTACATTGATAACAGGAGTTATCTATCCTCTTGCCATCACCGGAATTTCCAGCCTCTTTATGTTCGATAAGTCTAGCGGCTCTATCATTGTGCGTGATGGAAAAAGAGTCGGATCTAAATTGATCGCCCAAAGTTTTACTGAGGAGAAATATTTCAGGGGTCGACCCTCCGCAAACGACTATGACCCGTTGCAATCAGGAGGAAGTAATCTCGCCCCTTCTAGTCTCTCTTTACAAGAGAAAGTTCAAAAACGACTATCCGCATTCCCAGGAAAAAACATCGGCGAAGTTCCATCAGAGCTTCTATTTGCTTCCGGGAGTGGTCTAGACCCTGATATTTCGTTACAAACGGCATTTTTTCAAATAGATTCCATCGCTAAGGCAAGGGGAATAGATTCCGAACAAGGAAGGACACTCTTAAAACAGTTGATAGATGACACCGCCACGCATGGCTATGTAAATGTTCTCGAGCTTAATTTAGCTCTCGATGAAAAGGTGAAAAAATGAGCGAACCTGAACGTTTGAGTCCCGATGATTTACTCAAAGCGGTTCAACGCGAAGAAATAGATAAAAGTCGCGGGCAATTGAAAATATTCCTTGGGATGTCTGCAGGTGTAGGAAAAACCTTTTCGATGCTGGAAGCGGCACAGAGGTTAAAGAAGCAAGGAAAAGATGTTGTTGTTGGCTCCATCTATACTCATGGCCGCGTAGAGACGGCAGCCCTTCTCGATGGGTTAAAAGTAATCCCGGAAAAAAAGCTCAATTATCGCGGTATTGAAATCAATGAGCTAGATTTAGATGAAATTCTCAAAATAAAACCTGAAATCGTTTTAGTCGATGAACTTGCGCATAGCAATGTACCAGGGTCAAGACATCCAAAACGGTGGCAAGATGTTCTGGAAATTCTCGACAACGGCATTGACGTCTACACCACTCTAAACGTACAGCATATTGAAAGCTTAAAAGATGTCGTAGAAAATATTACCAGCATCGATATTAGGGAAACGGTACCCGATTCCATTATCGAAGGAGCTGTGAGCATCGAGTTAATAGACCTTACTCCTACCGATCTTCTCATCCGCCTTAAAGAAGGTAAAGTCTATCTCGCGGATAAATCTAAAACTGCAGCGCAATTTTTTTTCCAAGAAGATCGCCTGACAGCCTTAAGGGAGCTTGTTCTCCGTTATACAGCCGAAAAGGTTGACAGGGAACTTCAGGAAATGGTCCCGAGGTCAGAGCGCGCGGAAGGGTGGAAACCTCGAGAACGTTTGTTAGTTGCTATCAATCAAAGTGCAGAATCGCAAAGATTAATCCGAACAACGTACCGCATCGCCTCTAAACTTAATTCCCCGTGGATAGCGGTTTTTGTCAATGACGGGACCTATTTAACGGAAGAGGAAAATCAGAGTCTTAATAAGAATCTTGCTTTGGCTAGGGAATTGGGCGCCGATGTGATCACTACAGAGGATCCAAGCATTGCTGAAGGAGTAAAAAGAATTGCGCGTCAACGAGGGATCACTCAAATTGTTCTAGGGAGATCTCGAAAAATACCGGTACTGAGACTGTTTAAGACCGATGACCTCTTTGATATTTTGTCATATAGTTTACAAAATATTGATTTGCATGTCATTGCAAAGCGAACTTCCGTGAAGAAAAGATTTAGAAAGAAAATACCTCTTCTTTTCAGCACTGGGAATTACATTAATTATTTTTATTCTTTTCTTTTTGTTTGTTTATTGACGATAATCAACTACGTTCTGTTTTTTACTATCAAGCCTTTATTTTTTGGAATGATTTCTATAGTTGGAGTATTGGTCATCAGTTTGTTGTTTAGAGGCGGGCCTGTATATTTTGGAACCTGTCTCTATGCTTTAGTTTGGAATTTTATTTTTATTGAAAAGGAAAGGCAATTTCCTCTTAACTATTCAGAGGATATATCAGCATTGTTTCTCTTTCTTTTTACGATATTTTCGATCACTTTTTTCATAGAAAGGGCCAGAATCAACAAAGAAATGCTGTCGAAACGTGAAGAATCCACGAACACACTCTATTATATCATTAGACAAATCGCCAATGCAACAACGGCAGAAGAGGCATTTGCAAACACAAAAAGACGTCTAGAAAAACTTTTCGATGGGGTTTTTACATACATTCCGAAGAAATTGGATAATACACTGGATTTCGATTTAGTTTCTTCATTCATTACCGATGATAAAGAAAAAAATGCCGCTATATGGGTTTTTGAAAATGAACAGGAAGCAGGTTGGTCTACCGAAACGCTGCCTCTATCTAAAAACTATTATATTCCTCTGAAAGGATATAAGGAAATGACCGGAGTTTTAGTGTATAGGCCCACAGTCATGTCAAGGTTGACTCCCGAAGATAAAAACTTTATTTATACTGTCTGCAAGCAATTTGCAAGCTTCCTCGAAAGAACAATCACACAAGCCATGGCAAAGCAAGAAGAGGACGAAAAGCATATCAGTAAAGTCAGAGCTACTATTTTGAGTAAAATTTCCATCCTCTTCCAACAACCGTTGCTCATTTCTCAAAACTCGATTAGAAAAATTAAGGACCTTTTACAATACGTTGATAACGGAATATTAAATCGAGAATTTTCAATTATTGAAAGTTCTTTGGAACAAATAAAAGAGATTTTAGCGAATATTTCTGCATTAGCGAACCTTACAAAGGGCCTTTTACCGGTCACCAAGAAAAAATATCAGATTTGGGATTTGATTGACGAATGCCAGCTTAATTTAAAAGATGCTCTCAGCGGACATAAGTTTATAGCTACTGTAGAAGAGCCTATCCCAAGCGTCCCTTTTGACTTTAATCTCATTGAATTGGTCTTGATTAATCTCTTGAGTAATTCGATCTATTATTCGCCCTTTCAATCGGTCATTGAACTAAAAGCAAAAATCACAGAAGGTTATCTTGAAATTTCAATATTGGACGAAGGGACACAGATCCTGGAAGGACAGGATGAGGAGATTTTTGAGGAGTTTTATCAGCCCGGAGATCCATCTTTTAGAGGAGTAGGTTTGGGACTAACGTTGACGAAGCCAATTGCAGAAGCACACCATGGATTTATCCGCGCCAAAAACCGCCCCAACAAGGGCATTATATTCTCTCTCTTCCTCCCCATCGAGGGCGAATAGTATCGCATTTGCGTAATCACCTTGTTTCTCGCATCACTGAATTTTTCTCTGGTAGTAATTGATATGAAAAGCTTGGTCTCACGCCATTGTAAGGGTAGGTGCATGTAACCTTGTATGGTACACGTGTTACAACATTTTGAACAAAGAAAACTATTGTACCCAGATTCGTCAACGCTGCATTTTCTATCTGAGTAACATCATAGAGTCCATATGGATTTGACCCAACATCGATGATTTTTTGGTATTCTTTTTTAAATGATATAGGATCGTTAATAATTTCAAATTCCAAACCTGTAAACAGGAAATTTGCTATAGCGGCGAATTCTTTAGCATGTTTTGAGTCCGATAATATCTGTGCGGCGTCCTGCAAATGTTGCATGTCAGTATAACTTTGTCCCTCAAATTCAATGACACTCACATCGCCGTTTATTGTTAGAGCAAACTCACGATCCTCAATTTTTATTATTTGTATTGGGTTATCCATTTTTCACCTCTTTACACGTTCGCTTTAGGTTGATAATAGTTTCTCGAAAGAGCATTCCTCACTGGATCTTCAAATTTGTAAGTAACATGTCCCCCAAATTGATTAGCTTTCTTAATAAATGACCAATCGCTAATATCTAATGGATTATCTTGTAAGACCATTGGTGTTATCTTCCCACTGAAAATACTCATAGTAAATCCGCGTTGCTGCTTTGTCGCCCAATTCGAGTCAAATACATTATAAACCTCAGGTGCAGAGTTTTTAAGACTAGGAAGAGATCTTAGCACTTGTTCCACACGTTTTGACCAATCAGCCTCTCCATTTTCTAACCAATTAGTATTGTAATCTAGTTCATTCATGGTTTCATAGATGGTTTGAATTGTAGGATTTTCATGCTTCAATACCTCCCTGATTATCTTTTCTTTGTAGCTTTCCACTCCTTCTGGTATCTTATCAGCATATTTATAACGAGAGCTATATAGTTTCGTGTAACTTTCTAAGAATTCATTCAAAATTTCTCTAGTTACCTGAGTTCCTACAAAAGCCTCCGCTTTTTTCTGCAAATTTATAAATACTTGCTTCGGATCTCCATTTGCAGAGTCATACAAAGTTATAAGGGTGTGTGCCCTCAAACTAAACGAATGCTCCTTTGTTTCATGAGGAATAAGCAACCCTTGATTTTGCCTTGCATAATCCTTTTCCTCGTCCGACCACATAGAAACCAAAGTGAAAACATTTTCGATACTACTTTCATCACGAAAATTAATATCGAGCTTCTTGACATCAGTAGATAATAAAGTTCCAACGTTATCACCACCGGTACCTACTCCTCCAACTAAAGATCTCTGTTGCCGTAACCATAAATGTGAAAAGTCATTAGATCCAATAAAATCAGATAGCTCATCGGTAATACCTTCTTTATGCTCGATTAATTTACCAAAAAATTTCGCAGCATCTTCAGGTTCCATTGTACTAAAATTTCTTCCTGTTTGAGAATCGACCACAGCCCAGCGATTTTTCTCCACATCATAAATAGTGCAGCACCTCGCATTCAAGTTTGCCAACATTTCATTTCGAATTTGGGAGTCAGAAATTTCAGAAGCTACTTGCTTACCAATATTGTTCATAGCATCATTAAGGAATCTTCCGGCTAATTTTGAACTACCACTATTTACCATAGTATATTCATGGGCTCTTGCAAGGAGATTATCGCCCTTAAATTTCATAGCGAACTCTTCTAAATTTGGAATGATCAACGGAGTATCAATTGTACCATTTTTAGGTGGTGAAACCTTTCTTGTAAGACATCCATTACCCACAATAGATAGCAGGTCTTCCAAATTTTGTTTTAATCCTTCAGCATGAGACCCCTGTTGAATGACTAGACTTGTCGAAAAGCATGTTCCCACATTACCTTGCCTCAAGGGCCATAACAAAGCACTAAGTACAGCTAATTTAGCATCTCTAGCTGTAACGGCCTCTTGAGGATCATTCCCGACCAATTTTCCAATAAGAATTTCTTGCCTAGATCCAATGGTTGGTGAAGTAAGAGTTGTCAATCGATCAGCAAATTCAGGATGATTTTTTAATGCATCCAATTTTATCATTATGCTTTCCTTGATTGCAGGGTCTATTTCTTTCTGTTGATTGAGAACTTCTTGCATTTCATCAATGATATCTGTAATAAGGTGCCCCCCAAGAGAAGTCAGCATCATAGCAATTTGCAATGTTACCTCTGCCGATTGAGTATGTCCTAATTTTCCCTCAATTAATACTCTTTTTTGCATTATTTCCTTTACGGTTTCACCAAGATGATTATCGTTGGCTAACCCAAGAATAGTTTGTACTTGCGGTGAGCGGGCCAACAAAAACTGTACTTGACCCAGTGTCTTTAATGTATCTTTCTCCTCATGATTTCTTGCATAGTCAATGGCCCAAGACATCATATCTTCATGACCATCTACACCTTTTAAATCTGCATTAAGATTCTGTAATTTTGCAATAATTCCAATTGATACATCAGGTATGGCCCAGATGTTAATATCAGGTGCACCTAATTTTTCTAATGCTAGACTAAACTGTCCATGCTCGATAAATTTCATAATTTGGGGATCGTTGGATTCAAAGGCACCTTTCAAAAGTGCTTCTTGTCCACGCGCTCTAGCAAGCAGTAAATTTTTAACTAGAGGGGTTGTACCTTCGTTTTTGAACAATTTAACGATCTGTTTATCAATAGGATTGTCTTTGGAACTTATCTTCGCATCATATAAATACTTGAAGAGCGGAGTGGCCCCGTCCTTTTTGTAGAGATCAAGGAGCTTTTTATCAGCAGCTTTATTTGGATCTAACACATTAATGTATTCATCTGCTTTTTTGGCCGCGTCCAATGCTTTAACAGCCATGGGAAATTTACCTTTTTCGATAAAAGTAATAACCTCAGAATTCATAGATTTCATTTCAAAGATCTTCTCTAAATTAGCGGTTTGGCCTCTTACTTTCATCAAATTAAGTACAAGCAAGGTAGAACCTTCATTTCTATATAGCTCGAGGATGGTCTTATCAATGGGATTCTCAGGGTTTAACTGTTTAACTACTGCTTCCACCACATCCACATCGTTACTGAGAACTTGCTTTTTAGTTTCTCTTCCACTAACA
Source organism: Waddliaceae bacterium (assembly GCA_963822595.1). Lineage (GTDB taxonomy): Bacteria > Chlamydiota > Chlamydiia > Chlamydiales > Waddliaceae > CAVRUH01. The sequence continues at coordinate 100,178 of CAWGIG010000003.1, forward strand.
AGCGATACAAATGGGTTGGGTTCTTCGGTTGTTTTTTCATCAATTATCGGACTCTCCAAATCATTCACCTCGGTCGACTCTGGAAGTAAATCTGTTGTTGTAGAATAGATCTCTAATTGTGAATTCGAAAAGTTGTCTGTATTTCTTGCATCAGATTTATTGATATTGGATTCATCTGTTTGTTCTAAAGGGGCGTCAGTTACCTCTTTGTCTGAAGTATCAATAGTATCTTGAATCTTTTGTGGTGCTACTTTTGAGTCGGCAATTATTTTCTCTTGAACGGATATCTGTTTTGCAAGAAGGTGAATTTCTCCTACCACCTCGCCTTTTACTTGTTGCAAATCGAATATTTTTTTAATATAGTTTACACGATAATTGGCATTTCTCTCAGAAAAAGGTATTGCCTCTAATAAGGCGCTCTGATCATCTATTTGTGCCTCAAGTCTTTTGATACGATTCATCTTTTCTGAAAATTCGCCTTTTAATTTCCCTAGTTCCATCTTTGCATCTGCTATTTCTTTAGGTTCTTTCAAACCGACTTTTTCGGCAATTTTATTAAAAGCTGCAGAAGCTTTTTCAGTTAACTTTGAGTCGGCAATTATTTTCTCTTGTTCTCCTTTTTTCTCTTTAATCGTAAAAATTTCATTTTCCAGTTCTTTTATCTCATCTTCGAGTGATATACTTTGTGATTCGTTAGTCTGTTGAGTATTCTTAAGAAGTTCGAGTAGGGGTTCCTTTATACGTAATTCATCACTTAAATCGTTCACCTTTTTCTTTGCATCTGTAACTTCTTGAGTATCTTTCAAACCGACCTTTTCGGCAAATTTGTGAATAGCTGCTAGCATCTTCCCTAGTGTTTCTGCCTTGGGTTGTGCTGCTGTGTTTGAACCGTTTGAGATTGCACTGCTAGAAACGTTCGTTGTAACCTCGGATGGTGGGGCGGTACTACCAGTGACAACAATACTAGCTCTCTTAGCTGTACTTGATACCTCCTCTGAGGCGACGGCCGGGGGAGGTGCATTTCCTGATGCACCAATTGCTGTATCTTCGAAGCTTTGTCCCGGTGCATTCGTATGCATCTGTGATGGATCTGTATTCATACAAAATCCCGTGTCTTTAATTTTGTAAGATTAGTCATGCTATTAATCTAATTATTATTATAAAACTACCAGATAATTATGTAAATAACAATTTTTAAATGTAATACGCAAAAGGCCTTCCTCATAAATGATAAAGTGTCCTGAGCGAAGCGAGACCTCATGCTGTGGGGAGCGCAGCGACCGAAGAACTTGAGTGAATCGATAAATCGAGTCACTTGTGCGCCACGAGGCGCTATTTTATCAGTGACGTGTAAGTCGTCACTAGGGAGTTAAACCCAAACTTGCTATACCGAGTCATTGGACTCTAGGAGGTAACGAATTGAGTTAAGCGTATGACAGGGAAGATGCAGGCCGTGTGATTGAGCCCCGTTATAGATAACTTTTAGGAGGCCGACGCTGTGAGTGTTGACGGAAGGCATTACTATATATCTCGCTATAGGGAATGAGATATACAGCTCCTCGGGGTCGGTGAACAGGGCATGTATCGAAGATAAAATGGTGAACGTGGGAAGTCCTTAGCTCTTCAAGGAAGAAGTACTGATCTGCAAATGTAACAGTGAGCAGCTCGGGATGGCGACAGGATGGCAGATGGATTCGTAGTACCGATGAAGGGGCGAACAAGGAGACGTGAGTCTTTGCGGAGTTACTGGAGGGAAGGAATCCTCGGCATTAATCAATCTGAATAAGGAAACGTATGAGTACAATAGAGACTCCAAAACCCATATGGGATACGGATACAAAACTTGAAAGAGTAGCTTGGCTCTCTGCAAAAGACCCTCATAAAGAATTTACGGCTCTGATGCATTTCTATAATGAGGAGTCTCTTCTAAAATGCTTCCATAAGCTTGACGGGAAGAAAGCGGTTGGAATTGATAAGGTTACAAAAGAACATTATGGGGAAAATCTCATAAGAAACCTAAATAACCTTCTCGATCGCATGAAGAAGATGGCCTACAGACCTGGGAATATAAGAGAAGTACTTATCGAGAAGGAAGATAAGCCAGGAGCCTATCGACCACTCGGTATCAGTAACTTTGAAGATAAAATAATCCAGATGCAGACAGGGAAAATATTGGAGAACATATATGATCCAATATTTAAAGACTGTTCATTTGGTTTTAGACCCGGTAAGAGCTGCCATGATGCTATTAAAGCACTGCATAAATTTCTTTTTAGAAATGAAATTGAAACAGTCATTGATATCGACATGGCAAACTTCTTTGGTACCATAGATCATAAGATCCTGGAAGATTTCATGCGAATGAAAATTAAAGATCCCAAGTTCATGAGATACATCATAAGAATGTTCAAAGCAGGCATTTTATCAGATGGAGAACTTAAAATAACAGAAGAAGGTGTTCCTCAGGGATCGGTATGTAGCCCAATCATGTCGAATATCTATGCACACTACGTATTAGACACCTGGATTGAAGAAAATGTTCAACCAAATTGTCGAGGAATAGTAAAGCTGTTCAGATACGCAGATGATGCAATCATCTGTTGTGAAAAAGAAGGAGATGCCAAAAGAATCTTGGAAGTACTAGATAAACGTCTTGCAAAATTTAAACTTAAATTGAACAAAGATAAAACTAAAGTTGTCCCCTTCTCGGTGGTAAAAGCCCGACAAGGTATACAACAAGGTACTTTCGATTTCTTAGGTTTCACATTCTTTTTCGGGAAAACAAGATTAGGAAAATGGATACCAAAAGTAAAGACTGCGAAGAAAAGATTTGTGACCAAAATAAAAAGGGTTGCAAATTGGATAAAAGAGAAAAGAAACACTATTAAATTAGTCCCGTTGTGGAAAACATTCTGCTCGAAACTGAGAGGACACATCCAATACTACGGTGTTTCCTTTAACTTCGAATACATAAAAGCATTTGTAGAAGAAGCAGTAAGAATCTTCTTCAAATGGATCAATCGAAGGAGTCAGAATCCATCCATGACATGGAAGAAATTCGATATGTTTCGCACTAAATACCCACTTCCAGCCCTTACAATCAAACATAGGCTATTTTGAAGAGGACAAAGCGAGTGATTTGTCGGGAGCCCATTGCCTTAATTGGGCACGATGGGATCTAATGAGGGGGGAGCCGGGAAACCGGTCTCCTCTACTCTCTCAGAATTTTTTTTGATTATAGTCTACAGAATGTGTTAGGGTAAATTTAAGGAAATATAAAAGAATAATATGTCTATAAGTGTTTTTGATCTGTAGTCTATCGGAATTGGACCTCCCATAGATGGCCAATGGAAAAGAGGAGTCATAAACATTATGAATAAAGGGAGTTGGGGAAGGGCATGGAGTGTAGAAATACTCACACTGCTATCAACGATTTTGATTTTAACATTCACGCCTTTGATCGTTTTTTTATTCTATTATATCATTGTAGGCGAAATACCTGTTTTTACCCTAAAAGCCTTAGAAATTTACACTGTCTGGATCGTATTTCAAATCATTCTTGCAGTGTTCTTGCCTGATAAACTCCACCTGATCCTCCCAAACTATATGGGTGGGCTCCGTCAAGGAAGCGTAACGCCTGCCGGAAATAAACTCACTTACCAGATAAATGGTTTACAATCTTGGTTGATTTCCCACATTCTTTTTATTGTATTCATTACCCCTACTATTATTGCAGACAACTGGGGCCCCCTACTCATCATCACTAATATTACCGGCTATAGTTTGGCACTCTTCGCTTACATAAAAGCTAAAACTCGACCTTCTTACAAAAATGACAATAAATATAGCGGTAATTTTATTTATGATTTTTATATGGGAATTGAGCTAAATCCTAGAATCTCTTCCTTTGATTTTAAACTTTTTTTCAATGGCCGGCCCGGAATCATTGCCTGGACATTGATTAACTTTTCCTTTGCAGCAAAACAGTATGCAACTCTGGGATACATTACGAATTCGATGGTTTTGGTCAATGTTTTGCAAGCTATCTATGTTCTTGATTTCTTTTGGAATGAAGCCTGGTATCTTAAAACGATAGATATAGCTCATGATCATTTCGGATGGATGCTTGCGTGGGGAGATTGTGTATGGCTCCCTTATATGTATACCCTCCAGGCTTTTTATCTTTTTTATAACCCTGTAGAGTTGAATAATATTTACGCCTCATTTGTTCTCCTTTTAGGATTATTGGGATATGCAATCTTTCGAAGCTCCAACAATCAGCGGTATCGATTCAGGGAACAGCAAGGAAAGATGACGATTTGGGGTAAAGAAGCTCAAGGTATCCCGTGTTTCTATACGACATCCGATTCAAAAACGCATTCCAATATCTTTTTAGTATCAGGGTGGTGGGGAATTTCCAGGCATATGAATTATATGGGTGACCTCATTTTGTCCCTGTCGTATTGTCTGGCTTGTGGATTCCATAGTATTGTCCCTTATTTTTATTTTTTCTATTTGAGCATCCTTTTGATTCATCGGTGCTACCGCGATGAACACCGCTGCAACCATAAGTACGGGGAATCCTGGATCGAATATTGTAAAAAAGTGCCCTACAGATTAATACCTGGAATTTTTTGATTCTACGCTATAGAATATATTATAATACGTTATAAAAAGGAAAAATATGTCCATAAGCGTTTTTGACCTGTATTCTATCGGTATTGGACCTTCAAGCTCCCACACCGTTGGCCCGATGCGCGCCGCATATATGTTCGCAAATCAACTTGAAACTGATCATCTTTTAAGCAGACTACACACTATTAAGTTAGACCTTTACGGATCGCTTGCCCTAACGGGAAAAGGACACGGCACCGATCTTGCTGTACTCATGGGACTGGAAGGAGAGCGCCCCGCCACCATTGACCCCGCCTCTATCCCTTCAAGAGTTGAAGCAATCGAAAAAAATCACATCCTCAATATTCTTGGAAAAAAGAAAATTCCCTTCGAAATCGAAACACAACTCCTCTTCCACAAAGATAAACAGCTCCCATTCCACCCTAATGGCATGCGCTACACTGCCTACGACACCGAAAAAATGACACTCCTAGAAAAAGTCTACTACTCCGTGGGCGGTGGATTCATCGTCGATCACGAACATGCCAATAAAGAAGGCGTCCTCGGAGAAGAAAATCACAAAGTTCCATACCCCTTCACTTGCGGTGACGAACTCCTCGCTCTTTGTAAAAAAACAGGGATGTCTATTCAACAGCTTATGATGGAAAATGAAAAATCATGGCGCTCCGAAAACGATATCCGTCAAGGTCTTCTGCAAATTTGGGAAGTCATGAAAGAATGTGTCAAACGTGGGTATACAGCACCCCCCGGAATTCTTCCGGGTGGACTCGAAGTGCATCGAAGAGCCCCAGGTATCTATAAACATCTTCAAGAGCAAAATCTTGCAAAAGTTAAAGATCCGGTAGAAGTCATGAAATGGGTAAGTCTCTGGGCGTTAGCGGTTAATGAAGAAAATGCCGCCGGCAGCAGAGTCGTCACGGCACCCACAAATGGAGCTGCAGGCATCATTCCGGCTGTGATGCATTATTATGATAAATTTACCGAAAATCCCACGGAAGATGGAATTATTACGTTCATGTTAACAGCAGGCGCTATAGGCATTCTCTATAAACTAGGCGCTTCTATCTCTGCAGCTGAGATGGGCTGCATGGGTGAAGTAGGTGTCGCTTGTTCCATGGCCGCTGCGGGTTTAACTGCCGCATTACATGGTACCCCGGAACAAGTGGAAAATGCTGCCGAAATCGGTATGGAACATAACCTTGGCCTAACCTGCGATCCTGTGATGGGATTGGTGCAAATCCCTTGCATTGAACGTAATACAATGGGATCCGTCAAAGCTATTAATGCCTCATTGCTTGCCCTCCTAAGGAGATGGAAAACACCGAGTTTCTTTAGATCAGGTGATCACGACAATGAGACAAACGGGCCATGATATGCAGTCCATATATAAAGAAACCTCTTTAGGGGGGCTTGCTGTAAACGTTCCGGAATGTTAAAAGGGGAGAAAGAGGGTTTCCCATGGAAAAGTTTGAAGAGCGTCAATGCATTGTATTAAATAACAACAACCAAAAAATATTCGGGATGCTTCATACCCCCTTGAGTGATTCCAAAACCCCCGCCATTCTTATATGTCATGGTCTTGCAGGCACGAAAGTCGGGACCCACAGGATGTATGTCACATTATCAGAACATTTGACGAAATTAGGAATAGCTGCATTTAGGATAGATTTTAGGGGATCAGGCGACAGCGAGGGTCCCTTTTCCGAAATGACCTTTTCGGGCGAAGTTAGCGACGCTGTCGTCGCGCTGAATTTTTTAGCTAATGATCCTCGCATCGATAGTAAGAGAATCGGGATCATGGGAAGTTCTTTTGGCGGCGCTGTAGCCGCTAGTGCTGCAAATGATTTTCAGAAGATAAAAGGGATCGTCCTTTGGGCTTCTATATTCGATGTTTCACAGTGGGAAAAAAGTTGGGAAATAGTAACTACAGGTCAGGTGGACGAAGCAAAACGACATGAAATCATGCGTATCGATGGTCAACTACCCGGAATGCAATTTTATAAAGAACTGTTCTCCTTGGATTTACCAACAGCACACAATAAGTTGGCTGCAATACCGATGCTACATATTCATGGAGAAAAAGATCCCGAGTTCCTGTTGAACATGCTGATAAATTTGTGGCTCTCCGAAAAAATGCTCAGGCTCCCACGCAATTTATGCGTCTTCCCCATAGCGATCATGATTTTTCTCACCCCGAAGAAAAAGTCAAAGCAATTACAGAAACAGCAAATTGGTTTAAAAAAATCCTATGATAAGTATCCTTCAAAAACTGCGCTTGGAATTTCTCCAAAATTGCCCAAGAGTTTAGCAAACTTCCAAAACCTTCAAATCGTCGAAGGCGAACTTTCGGAAAATCGAAATCTGAAAGAAATCTTTCCAAAGACATATTCTAAGAAATTTATCCAATTCAAAGAAAACGACACAAAAGTTAATCACAAAGCGTTGCGTGTTGGGGTAGTCTTGTCCGGTGGACAAGCTGCCGGTGGACATAATGTTATCTCAGGATTGTTCGATGCTCTCAAAAGCATGAATCCAAAATCGGAGCTCCTTGGATTCCTCGATGGACCGATTGGTATCATAAAAAGCAATTATAAAAAACTCGATGGCGAAACGATTCATGGATATAGAAATCAAGGGGGCTTTGATTTGATCGGATCGGGAAGGGATAAAATTGAAACCCCGGAACAATTTGAAGCGGCTGCAAAAACTGTGAAAGAATTGAATTTGGACGGATTAGTTGTCATTGGCGGAGATGATTCCAATACAAATGCCGCTCTTCTCGCGGAGTATTTTTTAAATCATGACATCAAAACGTGCGTTGCCGGAGTCCCAAAGACGATTGACGGCGATCTCAAAAACGAACACATCGAAATATCCTTTGGATTCGATACAGCAACAAAGACCTATTCCGAGATCATTGGAAATATTCTTAGAGATAGTCTTTCGGCAAAGAAATATTATTTCTTTATTAAGTTGATGGGGCGTTCAGCATCTCATATTGCCCTAGAATGCGCTTTGCAAACTCACGCTAATATGACATTAATCGGCGAAGAAATTGCCGATAAAAAGTCGACTTTTAAGCAGATCACCGATGACATTTGCAACATGATAGAGTCGCGGGGAAAAACAGGGAAAAACTATGGTGTTGTGTTGATTCCCGAGGGGGTGATCGAGTTCATCCCAGAATTTAAGGTATTGATAAGCGAACTCAATAAAAAAGCGGAGCTTTCTCCAGAATCTAAGAAATGCTTCGATTCGTTGCCGAAGGATATACAGTCTCAATTGACGATGGATAGAGACCCTCATGGAAATGTGCAGGTATCGAAAATTGAAACTGAGAGGCTATTTGTAGAAGCAGTGCAAGCTGAATTGAAAAGAAGAAAGGTCGGAAAATTCAGTGTGCAGCCGTTGTTTTGCGGTTATGAAGGGAGATCGTGCTTGCCATCCAACTTTGATAGCCAGTATTGCTATGCTCTTGGACATGTTGCTGCTTTGTTGATTGACAACGGAGCGACGGGATATATCGCTTGTATTAAAAAACTTAAAGAGACTATGGATAATTGGACGATAGCAGGGATTCCTTTAACGTCTATGATTCACATGGAAGAGCGCAAAGGAAAACAGATTCCGGTGATTAAGAAGGCGCTAGTAGAGCTTGATAGCAAGGCTTTTTTGGATTTTAAATCTGTGCGTGAATCCTGGAAAACTCAGGACGATTATCAGTACCCGGGCCCAATCCAATTTTTCGGTCCTCCTGACCTAACCGATAGCACCCCCTTGAGCCTATAGTTGCATGGTAGGTATAGAAACGAAATAACAGGATTAGCAGGATCGCAAGCGGCAGGATAAGAAAAGGATAAGAAAAGATAGGAAAGAAAAAAAGAATTGTTTTTTCAAATTTCTTTTTTTTCTTATCCTTTTTTCATCCTACCGCTTGCGATCCTGCTTATCCTGTTAATTGTTACTACTAGCGTAATCCACACGGATATCCCAAGGGAATAGAATCGATTAAGCGCTGGGTGTAAGGGTGCTTTGCCTGCTTAAATATTTCCACGGGATCGCCCACTTCCACAATTTTACCTTGCGACATCACCGCCACCCTATCACAAAAATGATGCGTCATATTCAAATCATGCGTGATAAATAAATAAGTAAGCCCTTTCTGCTTCTGCAACTTCTTCAGCATCGTCACTATCTGCGCCTGTACCGATACATCCAACGAAGATAATGGCTCATCAAAAACAATAAATTCCGGATCCACTGCCAACGCCCTCGCAATCGCAAGGCGCTGTCTCTGCCCTCCACTAAACTCATGGGGATATTTACCCGCACAAGACAAATCCAACCCCACCAGCGATAATAGCTCTTCTAACGATCCATTTAAACCATGAATTTGAAACGCCTCATGAATCATCTGCTTCACAGTCATCCGAGGATTCAAAGAGCCATAAGGATGTTGAAAAACCATCTGCATCTTCCGGCGAAAAGGTTTCATTTCCTTTGAATTCAATCCATTCATAGGCTTATTTCGAAAAAAAAGTTCTCCCGAACAGGGATCGATGAGCTTTAAGAGTAGCTTTCCTAGTGTAGATTTACCGCTTCCGCTCTCGCCGACAAGACCAAGAACCTCTCCTTTATAGATCGATAATGAGACGTTATCAACGGCTTTTAAAGAGGAGTCTCGACTTTTGAATTCTTTCGAGACCCCGCGAATTTCTACTAAACTAGAAGGAGAGGATAATTCCTGCAAAGGGTCCATGGAAACAAATACTTCTCGTTGTTGATGCTGATTGTGCGATTTCGGCGCCTAAGCTTTCCGTTGTAAATACTCGATGTTTCGGTAGATTAAACCATTCCAAAAACTCATAACCGGCTCTGAAGGATACCGGGAATCCACAAACGCAAACGGTTGTTTCAACACCGGCTCCGAGATGGAAACCAGGTATACAACTGCAGCAGTTGTGATCATTCATTTTGAGTTTTGTAGTCGTCCCTTCTTCATTACCGGGAACATAAGATTGTTTATTTTTTGTATGGGAGTGAGCTGCCAGGACCGCGCCATCAGCAAATCCATAAAATTTGAGGCAGTTGCAGTAGCAATAATCTAACTCGAGTCCTAATTTCAAACCTACGCCAATTAAATTGGATTTCCAATTAAGAGTGGAAACATCATTATTATCGCACGTATGAGCTTTCAGATCTTGATTGAGAAGGATTCCGGCGACACCTATAGAAGGAGTGATATTTACGCACTCACAGCAGCTGTTGTTAAAGTAAAACATGGTATCCCAATCTTGGTATTTCATATACCACTTTCCATGAATCGGATTCTCGTCCACAGAAAGATATCCTAGTCCGGGATGAAATAAGAAGAAAATGTTATCGCTGCCATGAATGGTGTGTTTTTGGTTCATTTCAAAGTAGGTATAGGAAGCAGTCATCCCAATATTGCACCACGTAAATAAATTCGGATAATCAAAAGTCAGGCGAACTCCGGAGCTCCAATCAGGACAGATTCCTTCATAATCAAAATCTATTTCGTTAAGTCCAGCGCTTTCCGTATTTTTTAACGTTCCGCCAAAAGAAATATCCTCTACACAAGGTTTCCACCAAAGAAAGTCGATCCCTAACATGTAATCGTCTGCACAATAAGGGATATTACAACAATTGTAGCTGCAAGGGTCTCCACAACAATTTGCTGAAACGAAAGTTGGAGCAATAACTGCCAACATCAAGCTTGATAACAAGCACATTAACGGATTTTCTAGCTTAAGCATCTGCTGTTCTCCAATTTTTAAACCAACGTGGGCATACTTTAAATTTTTTAAAATACTCATTGACGAAATAAATGGAAAGCTCTTTTTTCTTTTTTTTCTTGTTGCAGACCCTCACCAATTAGATTCAACGCTAAAATAGTAACCGTAATGAGCAATGCAGGAAAAAGTAATCTCCATGGATAATACTGCAATGCAGGTAATCCTTCATTCGCCATCGTCCCCCAACTGGCTGCAGGGGCCTGTACTCCGAGTCCTAAAAAGCTCAAGAAAGCTTCCGTAAAAATTGCCGATGAAATCGTCAACGTCAACGTCACAATAATCGAACCTTTCGCATTAGGCAGAATGTGTCGGAAAAGAATTCGGAAAAATCCGGCTCCTAAACACTTCGCCGCAAGCACATATTCTTGCTCCTTTAGAAATAAAATCTGGCCTCTAACGATCCTAGCCATCGTGATCCATCCAATCACACTCATTGCAATCACGATTGTCATCAATCCGGGACCCATCACGACCATCAACAAGATCACAATCAAAAGGTAGGGGAGGGAAAAAAGTAAATCCGCAATGCGCATCATAACTCTGTCGATAGTTCCTCCGGATAACGCCGCGATTCCTCCCCAAAGCATCCCTAATATCAAATCGATAAATGCAGCAGCCGTCCCGACAAATAACGAAATCCTTGCTCCGTACAAACAACGGGTGAAGAGGTCCCTCCCTAAATCATCGGTGCCAAACCAATGCGCAGCAGAAGGTGGAGAATTTTTCTCGATTAGGCTTGTTTCGGAATAGCTATATTTGCTGAACCATGGACCAAGGATTGCCAAAACGACGATGAAACCTAGTAAAAGTATTCCTAAGCGATATCCCGGTTGACTCATCTTTTCTCCAAACGTGGATCTAGCGATCGATATAGGGCATCGCAAAGCGACACCGCTGAAAGGAGAATAACTCCATAAAACACTGTGATTCCAATAATAACTGTATAATCCCTGTGGATGACACTTGTGACAAACCACTGACCAAGTCCCGGAATTCCAAAAATTTTTTCAATGACAAAGCTGCCGACAAGAATGTTAGCGCTCATCTGGCCAAAGTACGGTAGGATGGGGAGAAGGACATTTTTTAAGGCATGATTAACAATAATCTTAGATTCCGATATCCCTCGAGCTCTAGCTGATTTAACATAATCTTTCTTCATGACTTCGAGAAGATTAGATTTTACCATCCGCGTGAGAAAAGCAGCCGGAAGTGCAGCTAATGAAAGGGACGGGAGAATTGTTTGCATGAATGATCCCCAGCGGGCGACAGGGAAATATCCGAGCTTGATGGCAAAGAGATATTGAAGAAGGGTAGCCATGATAAAGCTGGGTATCGATATTCCTAATGTTGCAATCAGTGTTGCAACATAATCCTGCCATTTAGACTGATATAATGCCGATAATGTGCCGAGAAATATTCCTGTGCTTATGGCAATACACAGAGCTTCTAATCCTAAAAGTGCCGAAACTGGAAAACTCTCATTAATGATTTGATTAACAGTGCGGTTTTTGTATTTAAAGGATGGACCGAAATCCCACGTTCCCACAGCCAGCAAATATCTCATGTACTGTTTATACCAAGGAAGATCTAATCCGTATTTAGCCTGCAGCCCCGCATGGATTTCCTTTGGAAGGGCTTGCTCATCGGCAAAGGGATCTCCCGGAATGATCCGAATGAGAACAAATGTCAGCGTCAACAAAACCCAAAGTGTGAAACAGAACGATAGAATCTGCTTCAATTTCACCTCATTCTAAATAAGCTGTTTTAAAGTCAAGGTATCCCAAATCGGCAAAATGAACATTGTTCAGTTTGTCGTTTTTGAGGTAATTATACGAGCCATAGAAAAGAGGCATCACTGGCATTTCCTCCATTAACAAAGCTTCAGCTTTTTGCAAGAAATGATTCCTTTTGTCTGTGTCCGATTCCTTTTGCGAAAGGTCTAGAAGGGCGACATAAATCGGATTTTCCCATTCGGTATTATTCGTTGAATTATGGGTATATTTGAAAACTTCCAAGAAGTTAATCGGATCGCGAATATCTGCATACCAAGAACCAATTCCAATCTCATAGTCGCGTCGTTTGAGTTTAGAAAAATAGATTTGGCTTTCGTTGTTGTCCAACTGAACAGTGATACCGAAAACTTGCTGCCACTGTTCTTGAACGGCTTGGGCAATCTTATGATTGCGATCACTCGTCGCATAAGAAAGGGTGATCACGGGAAATTCGTTTAACGTAATATCTTTCTTCTTCAACCCTTTTTCGAAAAGCTCTTTTGCTTGTGCGATGTCATTGTCCGTAAAAAATCCCTTTTTTTCTAAGCCAAAGCTGGGAGGAACAATCCCCATTGCCGGTGTTTGATTCCCTTGTGTAATATGATCGACAATCTCTTGACGATTCAGCGCTAAAGACAGAGCGCGTCTTATATCAGCATTATCTAATGGTTTTTTTGAGGTATTAATTCTGAACCAATGCGTTCCGGCTGCCGTCGCAATTTTTAAGTTTCCTTTATTTTTCAGAGGTTGGACGGCATCTTGAGGGATGGTTGACAGGGGAGACCCCACCCAATCGACTTCCCCTTTTTCAAACATTTGCAAGGAGGTATTTTCGTCTAAAACTAAGAGGGCAATAGACTGGAGTTTTACATTTTCCAAATCCCAGTAATAAGGATTGCGTTCGACGCCCAGTTCGTTGTGATGCTTCCAATGGTGCAAGGTAAATGGACCGTTTGAGATAAGTCCATGGGTTGTGTCCCCTTGATTTTCCCTTGTCGATGCATGAACAGGGTAGAAGAAATGGGTGGATGTGAGCTCTAAGAAATAGGGAGTTGGCGATTCTAATTCCACGACAAGTGTTGATGGATCTTCTGCATAGATTCCAATTTCATCCAAGGAGAGTTTTCCATCTTTCGCTTCTTTTGCCCCTTTGATAATATAGAGTTGGTAGGCATTAGGTGCAGCGAAATTTGGATTGAGAATGGATTTCCACGTTTCTGCGAAATCGGATGCAGTAACAGGATCTCCGTTCGACCAAAATGCGTTACGTAATTTGAATGTGTACGTTAATAGGTCGTTAGAAACTTCCCATGATTCAGCGATAGCCGGTTCCGGCTTTTCCTGATTGCCTGAGCGAGTCAGCCCCTCGAATAGCATATGAAGCGGTGTAACAGAGGTAAGGTCGCGTACTTGCCGTGGGTCCAACGATGAAGGATCATCTTTTGTAGTGATGCGTATATCTGGTACCCATTCATTTTCCGATTTCTTAGAGCTATCGGATTGACAACCAACGTTTAAGAGTAAAATTAGAACAAGTAAAATTCTCATATTCATTACCTCGCTAAAGTGGACAGTAAATAGCTAAGCAAATTAAAATACAACCCCTTTTTTCTTTTTACTTGCACCCCTTCAGAGAATTCTCTATAAAGGGAGTAAAGGGAAGAGGTGTTTTTATGGAGAGATCAAAGGGATTAATCATCCTGTTGGCGATTTTATTTATCTCAATTTTCTTAGGATATTTTCTCATCAGAATCAATCCAAATTATCCGGCGCCGGGAAATATTGACGCCGTGAAACCCGCTGAATTAACCCTAAAAGATAAGAATGATTGGATGGATTATGTACCTCCCGGTAAAAGCTTTAAGGTAAAGTTACCCGCTCTCCCACAAACAACTTCGAAAACTATTGCAGATCCTAGCACGAACGAAAAAAGGAATTATGAAGTTTACGTTTCCGAAAAAAAGGACGGAGCTGTTTTTGTAATCAATATAATTACCTTTCCTGATTTGAAATCGAATTCTAAAGATGATGAAATGCTTGCTGAGGTGGCAAACGACATGATGACGAGGCTCCCCGACGATAAGCTGATTAAAACAGAGCCAGGAAAATTTAAAGGTTATCCTTCCCTAACATTCACTATAGCCAATGATCAATTGGAAATTCATGCGTTAACATTTATTAACGGCAAAACTCTCTATGTTCTCACTCGTGCAGCTCCGAAGGAACTTGCGGATAAAGGGGAATTTAACTTTTTCATAAATTCTTTCGAATTAAAACCTAGGAGTTAACACATGTTCTATAAGATATTGGCTATTACTTTGATACCTGGCTTGCTTTTAGCACAAAAAGAAAATGTGACTATCCCCATGGTACCGAATATTACGCAAATGCCCGCACAACAGCCACAAGCGCCGGGCGGCGGCGGGGGCGCGAAGCAAAATACGGAAGTTGTTGCTCCTCCAAAAACCGAAGCGGATGTCCCAATTGCCCCGGAAAATGTTTCATCTGATTTGTCGCCTGATAGTCACTTTTTTCCTCATCCCGGTGTAATTTTTGAAAAGAATGGCAGATGGATGGGCGATGAACATCTCTATAACCTTACCAATAATATTCATGTTTATGTCGAAGTTGAAAAGACTAAAGGGCTTGATGTAAACATCGATAAGAAAAAAATTAAGGATACTGTCGCGTTTGCCTTTAAACAATCAATTCTAATTCCAATAAATGTTGTACAGAATCCTCCCTTACCATTTTTTGATGTTGTCGTTTTGATCGCGCCGATAGATAAAGGATATGCTTTTTATTGCACCGGCAGGTTATTCGAGGCTGTCACCCTTTCCCGAGTGGATTTTGATAAAAATGTGCAATTTCAAGCAGTTACCTGGGAAAAACAGTCTTTGCTTATCGTTCCCAAGGATAAACTTATGGATGAAATACTTGCTGCTGTGAAGGATATAGCGAATAGCTTCGTTGAGCGCTACCGCTACTTCGAAGAAATAAAGCAAAAGAAAGCTTCTGAAAACCGCTAAAAAAGATTTCACCACAGAGAACACAGAGATTTTTGAGATCACTGAGAAAAAAAAATAGAGAAAAGACGTTTATTTTTTCTCTCAGTGATCTCAAAAATCTCTGTGTTCTCTGTGGTGAAATTTAGTTCTCGTTATTTAATTAAAATCCCTTTGATGATCTCTTTGGCGGTATTTTCAATCTGCTTCTTGGGTGTTCCCTTGGTTTCTTTGCTAGCGGTGTTGGAAGCTTTCAATTGGCCTGCCCATGGCAATGGATTCGTTGTCGGAGCCGGTACTTTATCCGAGGAACCACCTTGGGCCATGTCTAGCACGGTTCCAAGAAGCAAACCTTCCGGTCCGCCCTGCTGCTTCGCTAACAATGCCGCTATGCGTGTAGAAGCTAACCCGGAATCTATTCTCACTTTTTCGATTTTCCCCTTTAAAGGGAGCTGCAGAAAGCTGTTTTGAGCCATTCCTTTGATGTTAAAAGCGCTTTCAAGTGCCGTGTTTGAAATGGCAACGGTGGCATCGACATAATTTCTTGGAAAATCAATATTTCCCCAAATTGCCAAAGGATAGTTTCCCGCCAGTAGCATATCTGTCCTAGCTAAGTCCAAAGAACCTTTATCCATTTTGAAATATTGCGGAGTAAACCAAATGGTAACTTTATCTGTTGAAGGGGCATTTAAGAACTTAAGGGCCTTTTTAAGGTCTCCTTTATTGTTAAATGTCAGTTTGCCAAGATCCACTTTTGCCTCTTTGATTTTCACTTTCGCAATGTCAAAATCAAAAATCGGCGCACTAAACCCTTCTTTGCTAATCTGAAGACTTATATTCGAAGTTCCAGACTGCAATTCTCCAAGAATCGGCGAATACTTTTTCAGATACTCTTGAGCTAACTTTTGGCTAGGATGTGTTTCAGCATAAAAAGGTTCATTAAGAGTCAATATTCCCTTTTGGACATTCCCCTTTAATGTCATCTTGCCACTCTGCCCAAGAAGCTGGACATTAACTATACCGTCCATATTGGCAACATCGATCTCGACATGTGTCTCAATTGATTCACCAAATAAGGGATTAAAAAAATCGGTTCCTGAAAGAAGTTCATATAAATGTGCCGGCACTTTACTCCCTTGTAAAGAGGCATAAATACCGGAATTATTCCCTTTGTAATCTATTTTACCGGTAATTTCACTGCCGTTGGCCATATTTCCGGTCAAGTTTGTCTGGATGTTATTTTTGCGTCCATCGAAGTTCCAATGGATGCTCAAATTCGAAAGGGTTGTCGCTGCCGATTCCTGCGGAAACACGAGCTTGCTTACTAAAATATCGCCGGATAAATTTTGCTTCATCATGTTTTTATCAAGCTGAATAGGCTCCTTTATCCGAACCGACATGTCAGGTATCAGAACTTTTTCAGATTCGAGTGTGAATGCCACTAATTGCGGGTCTTCTCCCGAACCCTTCATCGTAATAGAAACCGCCTCGCCCAAACTATTTTGAAAATGACCTTTTCCACTAGTGCTTTGATCCAGAAGCACTGTAGGAATGTTTTTACATTGAATGTTAAAATCCTTGATGCCCATCCATAATGTTGACAAATCTTCAATATCGGAAGGTATTTCAACAGCAGCAACAAGGTTCCAGGTCACGGGCTTTGCAGCCAGAGAAACCTTGGAATGCGCTTTAATTTCGTAGAGAGGTGTCTCACTTCCCGTGGTCTCTTGAATGGATAAATTGACATAATCTCCAAAAACGGATGCTAAGGCTCCGGACAATTCTTGATTGTTTGGAGATATAAATGCTTCGATGATGCGCGTAGGGAAGTTAGTGATATTGACTTTTGCATGGAAATCGTCTTCACCAAAAAGAAGGTCGATAATAAAGTCCCCTTTTTGTTGGTCCTGGATTGTTTTTCCGGTAAGAAGAACGGTGAATGTTTGATGGGTATCAGGTGAGAATTTTAAATTCACATCTGAAAGAAAAATAGGTGTCACGAGGTTCGTGATTTTTTCTGAGCCCAAACTCTCTTCAAGATTTGTTTTACCTGTAGGCGTCTTGATGATGTGCAAATTTAATGATTTGATTTCTGTATCTTTATCGATTTTTCCCTTTAGAAGTATGCTTATTAGCGAACTATCGGTCTGGAAATTTTCAAATTCCAGAACAAGATTCCCTTCAGGATCCTTCAATTGGAATCCTTCAACTTCGACACCGCCGAACCATCCTAGAGAGTAGTTTTTAACTTCGATATGACCTGGAATTTGCGAATTGATTTGGGAGATCAATGAGGGTTGAAAATAGCTCATTGAAAGAATTGTGGGTAAAAAGGCAATAAAGATTAATAAAGCCAATAAAATAGTGCCAAAAATTTTAAGAAAAAGTTTCATAAGGTTCACCTAATGTAAAAGATGATTATATAGGAATCGAAGGTTAATATGAAGAAAAAAATAGACCTATTCCAGATGGCAATAGGTCTAAAATGTGATAAATAGAATCCAAAGCAGGGCCGAAATTAAACCAATACCATAAATTCCGTGAAAGATTGAATAAATTTCCCGGTATTATTTACTTGTCACGTATAATAATCTTTGGTTTAATCCGAAATAACTACAAGGAGTTATTTATGAAATTACCGTTCATTCTGTTTGCTGTATTTGCTTTGACAGGCACTGTCAGTGCTGCCCTTCCGCCACTATGGCAAAATGTTGCCGAATTAAAATCGATCCTTTCGGATGAGCATTTAGGGTCTCATCTGGAATCCGGAGAATCGATTATTTTAATTAAAAAAACAGAAAAAGGCTGGCTAATTATCACCAACCATCATGAATTGCCTGTCCATATTAAATACAAAGAAGCCACCATGCCTGGCCCAGCCCAATACGATATCGAATTCGGCAAAGCTCACGAACGTTCTCAAATTGAAGAATAACGAAATTTTTTACCCCCAAAATGGGGGTAAAAATAGGAACTTTAGGGCTTGTTATAGGTCGAATGGGGAAGCTTTTTCTGTGGCGGTTCGAATTCTTTGAAGAGTTAAAGTGTAATCTTCAATCATTTTATCGGTATGTTCGTTCATTAGATGGAATCTATATAGAGCCGTTTCTAGAGGATATATATTTTCTAGAGGATATATATATTGATAGGGTGAACCATTCCTCTCACGAACTTTAATATTAGCTTTAATATCGGTATGATTTTTCAGATTCTTTGCATCATCTCTGATTATATCCCATTCGTTTTCAATATCAAGACGTTCTTGGGATTTAAGGGTGATATATCGATCAGCTATAGTGATTACTGATTTGCCCTTTGGGCCTGCATCGATCGCATGGATTATACAAACGATAGCCGGTAATACAGTAACTATGCCTAATGCATATAATGCTATTAAAGTGATTGATCTCATTAATCTACCGAAAATAACATAACCTTTATCCACCTCGAGATTATTAGCTCTCGTCTTTATGTCTTGTATAGATGTATCAGTTTTATTTAATTTTTGAAATACAACTTCAACGAAGTTTGATAGCTTTTGGTCAATTTGGGGATTTATATCACTCCAGTCATTACCACTAACCTCATATACATGTCCATAAGTTTTTATTGAACCATCGTTATTTATGTCGCCTGTACTCATATAAACCTCAATTAACTATTATTTTCAGATAATTATATCAAATAATTGAATTGTTGTCCAATCATTAGATTAAATTTATTTTTATTATAAAAAGGCCGAGTTCGATGGTCCAAATGCTAATTGTTTAAAAAGTGTACATATATTACACTAAAGGTATGAAATAAGGAGGTTTTTATGCAAGTGGTTAGCTTCGTCGAATTTAGGAAGCATCTTTCGGAATATGTTGGAATGGCACGTTATGCTGATGAACGTATTGCTGTTACTCATCATGGAAAAGTTGTTGGTGGATTTGTTTCCGCTGAAATTCTGAACTATCTTGAAGAACTTGAAACACAAAAAGATATTGCAGCGTACAGGAAAGGTTTGAAAAGTATCGAAAAGCATGGTACAATCTCTCATCAGGAATTCAAAAATCAGCTAAAGCAAAAGTAAGTGTATCAAATACGTTATCAAATCAACTTAGCGAAGAAATGCAAGAAATTTCCTCTGAAAGACCAAAATGCTATCATTAAAGCCATAGAAGGTTTACAGCATAATCCTCGACCAGAAGGTGTATGCAAATTAAAAGGGTATGATGACGGCTATAGAATTAGAGTCGGAAATTACCGCATCCTTTATCAAATAAAAGATAAAATTTTATTTGTCGTCATTATTGATGTCGAGGGTCGCGCGGATATATACAAAAATCTCTAAATAAGAATTTAAAATTATTGCGCTGTTAGCATCAAAAGGCCTGCTAGAGCGTATTTGTTCTTGGGATTGCCATATTGGATGGCATGCAAGAGGACCTCTATTCCCTTGTCATCCCTTTTCTGGGAAAATGCTTCAAAAGACTCTATCAGTAAACGTGAGACATCATGGGCATTAATCTGATATTGATGGTCCAGAACATCCCGTAATTCCCAAGGTAAATAAGGTCGCAATTGTATCAAATTTTGATTCTGCCAAGACGATATCCATTCCCTCAATGCCTCTGCATAGGGTCCGGGTTCTTTCAATCGAAAAAGAGCTAGATTGCAGTAATTTCGAATCAGGGGAGCTCCGATTTTTTCCCGATGGGTTTTCAAGAGCGCGATGGCTTCCGCTGTCTGCAGATTTTCTAACAAATGAACGAGCGTCGGCACCAAATCATTTTGATTGTTCGACAAAATTAAGTGGGCGATAGAGAGAAAATCCTTTTCGGGAAGGTTCATCGATTCATATAGAATTTCCTCGCGTAAATTGAGCGAAAGCTCAAAAGCTATGGGATCTTCCTTGAAATTTTGTCGCGCCGAAGGGACGATTTTCCACGCCGACAACCCGCGCCCTTGAGTCTGAACTTTGACACAAACAAGGTCTTTAGCATCTTTGATGAGAATTTGTGTCACTACGGGAATGCAGGCAGAATCTTTTAATTCCAATAATGCAAGAGCAGCATTGGCACGGAAGGTAAAATTCTGGCTTTTGAGAATTTTGTAAAGGGTAGGTTTGGACTCCGGTATCGAGCCTAATAGGGAAATCGCAAAGGTGTTTCCTTCTTTGGCGAGTTTTTCAATGGCTAAACGAGCTTCGGGTTGCTCCATTTCATGCAGGGATTTAAGAGCGGCAAGCCTTACGGCGTCGGTGCTGGATTGTGCGAGTTCCCTCAATCGTGGAATGGAAGAGTCGTCTTTCAGCTGCCCCATGGCGATAGCACTTGCCTCTTGTTGCATCACATGATGATGGGTCGCTAAGTTGCGTATCTGAGGAAGTAGGTCATCTCGATGGTATTTGGCAATATTCCTGATGGCTTCTACGCGGACATTGATATCGGGGTCGACGAGAAGGCGCTGCAGTACTTTGATGGCGTCATAATTTCCTACGATAGCGAAAATTTGAGGAAATATAGGGTATAATTCGCGAGGAACCTTTTGCATCAGCGATTCCGTTTGTCCGACAGCGCTGGGGTGTTTCATCATGGCAAGATGGTAGACAGCTTCCAAACGTACCGGAAAGAATTCGGAAGCGAGAGCGCGATTAAAGGCATCGATCGATCGGGAATTTTGATTTCGAGCGATAAAATTCAAAGAGATCAGCTGGACATTGGGAAGTTTACTTTTGAGTCCATCTTCGAGAATGTATGAGGCTCTTTCATTGAGAGAAACTCCCGCCCCGAAGATCGTCATCAATTGTATCTCAGGATCTTGGTTAGCGTACCCTTCAGCAAGGATCATGAGACCCAGTTCATGCAAAATTTCGAGATTGTGTTGTCCGCCTTCACGATAGTATTCGTCGTATAATTGAAAAGCTCTTCGGGAATCTCCGACTTGCATGTAATAGAGAATTTGATTGGGTTCTATAGCGCTCAATACGGAGGTTGCAAAGATACAAATGAGACAGGCAATTCGTTTCACTAATAAAACCTACTTTAAATAATTCCAGAGATCGATATTTATTTTGAGTAACAACTCATGAACCGTATTAATGGGCAGACCCATCGCATTGTAAAAGCATCCGACCATTTGTCGAATGATTAGGCCACCGCAGGTTTGGACCCCGTATCCTCCGGCTTTATCGGTCCAGTGTTGGGTATTGGCGTAGGCATTAATTTGCGAGGTTGAAAGGGGATTGATCTCCACGCGAGTTTCTTCGACTTGTTGGTAGATCGCCTCTCCGTAGCGCAAGGTTACCCCTGTGTAAACGGAATGCCAATTTCCTGCAAGTTCTGAAAGGATCCTTATAGCGTCATTTTTATCGAGCGGCTTGTTATAAACTTTTTTGTTGAAGTAGACGACCGAATCGGCAGTTAAAATTGCAGCATCGGGAAAAGTAGGAGCAAGGGAATCGGCCTTTCCTTTAGAAAGCGTGAGGACGTATTGCTTTGGATCACCTGAAAAAGGGACGGCCTCTTCGTTAAAATTAGAGGATGCTTGTTGGAAAGGAAGGGAATAGTGGCTGAGAATTTCTTTTCTTCGCGGGGACTGTGAGCCGAGGACGAGTTGAATCATGGTGTCTCCTTAAGCGATAAAGACTTGCGGGAAGATTATCGCATTATTTTTATCGATTTTCAATTGGGGATTGTATTCGGACAGCGCTTGAATGACAGCTGTTATTTCGCCATCGAGATCTTTGATGGTGACTTCTTTGTAGGGCATGCTTCTACCCACGTAGCTTTTGTTTTGGTACTGTATTTCTTTAAGTGCACCAGGATTTTTCCCGGAAACGAGTTGGGCATCTTTCCATAAGTGGCTATGACTTAGTCTCATTTTTACTTCAGAGGTCATTTCGACCCCGACAAAAATCCGTGTTGTAATGGCGTTGCTTTTCTCTGTTTCCATAGCTGCATTAAAGTACCATATTTTGCCTTAATTTGCTATGATTGTAATTGATTTCATTTTTAGGTAATTATCACATGTCATACGATCCCAAAAAAATTAACGATTTTTCTACGGAACCGGGCGTCTACCTCATGAAAAACAAAAGAGGGACAATCCTTTACGTCGGAAAAGCCAAAAACCTCCGACAGAGGGTGAAGCAATATTTTGTTCCCGGCGGCGACGGCCGCGCCATGATTCCTTTTCTCATTTCCCATGTCGATGAAATTGATTCCATCATCGTCAGATCAGAAAAAGAAGCTCTGCTCCTTGAAAATAATCTGATCAAACACCATCGACCTAAATACAATGCCTTGCTGAAAGATGACAAAACCTACATTGCCTTAAAAGTGACAAAAAATCCTTGGCCACGTGTCGATCTGGTGAGATATCGTGGCAAGCCAAAACCGGATGGACTTTATTTTGGACCCTACACCAGCGCCTACGCCGCCCGCAAAACTCTCGATCTTTTACATAAACTTTACCCCACCCGTCAGTGCTCTGATCAAGAATTTGCCCATCGAACGCGCCCTTGTATCCTCTACGGTATCAAACAGTGCGTTGCTCCATGCGTCAATTACTGCACAAAAGAAGAATATGATGAACTCATTAAGAAGACAGTACGATTTCTGCGAGGGCAAAATACAGAAATCGTTCAAGATCTTTATAAAGAGATGCACCGCTACTCCGAGGCATTGGAATTTGAAAAAGCTGGGGCAATTAAGGACACCATCTCCCAGATAGAAAAAACGATCGAAGGACAAAATGTCGATAAACCTCTAGGTGTTGACGCTGATGCTATCGGGGTTTTCAGACAGGGAGAGGAAGTGATTGTTAGCAAATTGCAATTCCGCCATGGCCGCTTGATGGACGCACGTCATTATAACTTCACTCAAATCGCTCAGGATGATACCGAATTGCTCCATTCGTTTATTCTCCAAAATTATGAAGATGACGAACTTATTCCCCATGAAATCCTGTTGCCTGTAACACTCCCAGAATCTGAAGTTTTAGAAGAAATTCTTTCGCAAGATAGACGTAGGAAAGTCGCGATATTGTCTCCGCAAAGAGGGGATAAGAGGGCTATTATTCAGATGGCCTATGCAAACGCTGAGGCTACATTTAAAAAGGAAAAGGATGCTCAATCTATTCGTGAAAGAACCCTCCTTGAAATACAGGAAAAGTTCAGCCTTACCCGATATCCTAGACGTATTGAGTGCTTTGATATCTCAAATATCTCGGGAACAGAGACGGTAGCCTCTCTAGTTGCATTTACAGATGGACAAAAAGATTCCAAAAGGTATAGGAAGTATAAGATAAGGGGAGTTGTCTCGATTGACGATTATTCTTCTATGTTTGAAGTGCTGGAGAGACGCTTTAAACGTGGGAAAGAGGAGAACGATCTTCCCGATTTGCTGATGGTAGATGGTGGTAAAGGACATTTAAACGTGGCTTTAAAGGTTATGAAAGAATTGAATATCATTACAGTCGATGTGATCTCCATAGCCAAAGAAGAGGGTAGGCACGATAGGGGAATGACTGCCGAGTCAGTTTTCCTACCGGAGATAAAAGATCCTATCCACTTCAAAAATAACTCATCGATATTATTTTTCCTCCAGCAGATTCGAGATGAAGCGCATCGTTTTGCCATCACTTTCCATCGAAAGCGTCGAAGTAAAGCTATGGTCAAAAGTGCATTGGACGAAGTTCCGGGTATTGGTCCCGCAAAAAAACAGAAGCTCATCAAGCATTTTGGAGATGTTAAAGCTATTGGAAATGCGAGTTTGGAAGATATTCTCAAGGTCAAAGGGATAACCAAAAAAGACGCTGAAAATATTTTAAAAATTCTTTCGGGGTAAATATGACTCCTATACAAACAACCTATTCTTCTTCACCGCCGCTTGAAGAATCGTGGATTGTTTGTAATAGCGATTCACCACCGCCTTCCGATATCGCCCCTGAAAGCGCTGTATCTTGTTACGACTTAGAACCACTTAATGAGAGAATAGCCTCTTCTTCATCCAATTCCGTCAAAAAAATGATCTATAAAAAGAAAGAGATCGTCTATTACAAAGAATGCAATCGCGACTACCCGCCTATCCTTGCAGAGATTGAATCTGCTGTTAGCGCTTCCTGCCGATTATCTAGAGGTGATAAAGCTGCCGAAATCAGAACTGTCGTTGATGAAAAAGGCAGTGTCATCGGTTCTATTTCTTTTGAAATTCTAGGATTTAGGCCCATTAATCAATTTACTTTTGCTTTGGAAGAATTTGTTTTTTATAATTTTGCTGCGTCGCTTGTCTGTCGTTATGTGAGAAAAGACGATGATGTTCATCCTGAAAATATAGGATTGGCTAAAGGGGCTTTTGTGGATGTCGATTTTGACTCATTTTATTATCCTATAACATCGGAGATCAAAGGCACACGCATCATCAATAATGGTTTTTTTGCTCCACTTCCGGCCTTTGCCTTTCCGTATACACTTAACGATCTAAACGAATTCGCAAATATCAAAGACCAAAAGCCTTGTCACTGGCCTACAAAGTCTCCAAGCAATCTGAATATATTTAAGGAGTGGAAACAAAAAAATCTTATCCAGAAGCTCGCAAACAATGAAACTTTCGAAAGTCAAAAATGGATGGCTTTTCTTATAGAAGCAATGCATATTCCGAGTATGCATGATAAAGCAATCTCGCCCCATTTTTCTAAAGTTGCAAAAAGCCAGCTGATGCATGGCAGACTCCTTGAAGAAATGATTTTGAGACATGATGATTTAGCTGATATCCTTCCACATAGCCTTGAATTTCGTAAATTTCTTGTCAAGAACCCTAAATGTTATGCCGGAATTACAGAATTATTTCAGCAGACTGATAAGTTTTATATCGATCATGAATTCATGGTCAAAGAGCGGTTCTTGCGGCTTGTTAGGCGTTGTATGGTCACTGACTTGACTATGGTTTTGTTTAAGATGGGAGGCCATCTTCACAAAATTCAAAAGGTACAAAAGAATCTGATTCAGTCCTATCATCATTTGCTCGATATGGTGCAATTATTTTATGAACATCCCGATACCTTTGATGTCGCGTTCAGTCAACTCGAGACAGATCTGGTATCGTTGGGCAATTTTTTATCTCCAGGCATCGACCAGGAGTGGTCTCAAGCTTTGAAGGAATTTCATTTCTATATCAAAAAATATCATAGATTTTGTGAGAACCAGACTCAATCTATGGCCGTATCGATGTTTTTTCGAAAGGAGACTCTTGAAACCACTCAAGCGATAGATACGACGCATGCCCCTAAGACTATTGCCGGCGGAATTTTACGGTGGATGGGAACTCCGGGACATATTCAGCGCATTTTGTCCATTATCAAGGAATGTAAAGAGGAATACGAACCAGGAAATTGGGATCCTAGACAATGGACACGTGTTAGAGGACAGAATTTGGACACTTTGATTTCGAATGTCGAGAAAAGTCTTGGAGACCCCAACAAGGTGATTGAAGCCATTCTGATTTTTCTTCAGGAGGGCGCTTGGAATCAAGCTTGGTTATTGGGAAGGGCCTCAGCCAATGTGCTGCTTATCGATAAATTAGCCACAGCTGTTCTTGAAGATTTTAAGACGATGCTAACGCCACAGCTTTTAAAGAACCATGAATTCGTTCAGGTCTGCTTTTTGATAAAGAATGGGCAATGGACCCTCATCGAACATGTGCAAGCCATCGCAGAACAAATGAAAGTGATTAGGTACAGTCCTAAGTGAGGGGAGTACTCATATAAGGTTCTTATCGCCCCCTCACCGGGAAATAACTAATAGACTTTAGGCAACCCATTTTCAACGCAGAGATGGGGAGGTTCGCAGGGGCGCTGAGGAGGAAAAAGAGAAAAACAATCATTTTCTTTCTCCGCGTCTTTGCGAACCTCCCCGTCTCCTAAATAACTCATGGTGTGAATTGGGTGAGTTTGAAGACTAAACAAGACTTGCTTTACTCGTTTTTTATCTTAAAAAGCATTGTTTGAGATTTTTGACAATATATTTATTTAAAAACAAAAAAAAGATTTTCCTCATGCCTTTTTGTTTTTCATTTGTTTTTTTGAGCTGTAGTAGCTTAGGCTGTCATTTGGGTTAGTTCAAACCCCATTTCCTTGGCCTTTTTCTTAAGGTTTGCCAATCTACGTTCCTGGTACATCTTCTCGTAAAATTGAACTCCTTTTTCAACAAATTCCACTCCGTATTTTAACATGAGATAAATAAGCTTCGCTAGTTTGTGTGCAAGAGCAGTGATTGCTTTTGGGGATCCTAATCTCCCTTTCATCCTACGCAGATAGGCCCCAAATGCACAATCGGATCTGTATAGTGTGTTTGCACACATTCTTAACAATACAGCTACCCTGTTAACACATGGTTTGGTTTTTCCACTTAATCTTTTGCCCCCTGATACTTTGTTTCCTGGGGATAGTCCTAACCATGATGCAAAGTGTTTGGCGCTTCGCCAACGGCTCATGTCTAGTCCTATTTCAGATATGATTGTAAGTGCTGAGCTTGCACCTATTGATGGAATTTTTGTCAGGTCTACTCCTGCAAGTTTAACCAGTTGAGATGTGAGGTCAAACTGGTATTCATGTTTCTGATACTTTTTATTTTCTTTTGGTTTTTTTGTCTTTTCTGCTTCTTTTGCTTGTTTCTTTTCGTCTTCTGGTTTTAATTTAGACTCAAACTTTCCGACCTCCCGTTCGATTTTTAAATCGCACTCTGATCGTTTTGTTGTATAGAAATCGTAGAGATCCAGGGCCTGTTTAAGACTGAATAAATGTTCTTCTCTGTAATTTCCTACAAGCGATGCTTCTATGACATCTTCAGGATTGTGGCATCGCTCATCCCTTAGAGCGGCTAATTTTTTGGGGTCTGTAACACCCGATACAATACTCCTTATAATCGCCATACCTGTCTTGCCGGTGATGTCGCTGATAACATTGTGTAGGTGCAGATTCATTTGTGTTAGGGCCTTTTGCATATGTTGGATATGTTCTGCAGCACTTTTAATAAGCATATCTCGCTGCCTAAGGTAGGCCCTTAGTGGTAAAATCTCATTTACAGGTCGAAATGCCCCTTTCATTAAACCAAATGTTCCGAGTTGTTGCAGCCATTGACAGTCAAGTACGTCTGTCTTATGTGCGCTTACGTTTTTAACATGACGGGCATTGACAAGCTTTACATCAAACCCATTACTTTCAAGTAACTCGAAAGCGGGTATCCAGAAAACACCTGTTGACTCCATGATGATTGTTTCAATGCGGCATTGTTTAAGCCAATCGATCATTTTGAGAAGATCACCGGTAAATGTCCGGAATTCTCGTACGGGAAATTGATCTCTTTCTGATGGCACAGCCACAAAATGCGATTGCGAACCTATATCGATGCCTGCAGTATTAGGATGAAGTACTGGTAATGAACTAGTACTTTCTTCTTTAGTTTTAATCTTTTTTGAAGTATTCTTCATTCTTAATTCCTTTTTTTGTTGGTATAAAAAAGGTATTAACGTGCGGCGGGGGCTATAAAAATATAGAGGCAGTCTCCTAAACGGGATAGCAAGCTTCCCAGCGATAAAATCGCAAGCCCCCGCTGATCACGCTCTGCGACGGGTACAAAAACACCAGTGGCGGTACGATCTAAGACACACGAAATACCGCAAACATTATATAGGTCACAGTTATTTCCCGAAAGGGGGCCCGAAGGGACTGGGCCGCTCTGCGTTGAAAATGGGTTGCCTAACGTCTATTATTAACACTCGCAGAGACACGGGGACGCGGAGTAAGAGAATGATTGTTTTTTTTCTTCCTCAGCGCCCCCCGCGTCTCCGCGTTATTTTATTTTGTATCGGCTGGACCCTTTTACCTTTTTAAGAATGCTTGGAAATCAAGAACTTCCGGGAAAGGAGCGGAAAGCGTTTCAATTTTTTGCAGCAGCTCGTACTCTGTTGCAGAAGATGCGATCATGTGACGAACTTGTGCAAATTGTTCTTTACGTTCTGACTCAAATCGCTCTACCAGCGCTGCTTGTTTAATTCTACTAGCGATCCCTTGTTCGAAAATCCCTAACACAATCTCAAATTGTTGCATTTGCTCTCTTAGTATTTTTACACGATCGGTCTCTTCTTCTGAATTTTCTGCTAACTCCATGTCTTTGATATAATTATTCTTACCTTGGGTACAAATCTGATTCCATACCTCTAATATCTTGCAAGTTGATCCTATAGCTGACATATCCAAAAATTGAAGTAGGGGAGCCTGATCTGGAATTAATTGGTATACCCCACCTTCTCCCGAAAACCATATATTAGATCCATTGCTCCAAATATGCTTTATCGAATATCCCATTGTTCGAATACACTCTATGGGAAAGGGATATTCATCTTGCGGGTGATCATCCACAAGTTTTCGGGAATCCCCACTTCCTGAATAATACAACTTTCCATCTGCGAGAAACAGGGAACTTCGAGCGTCTATCTCTATAGCATGGCTAATGTTATTCAATGTGGTAATTTGAATATAATCGGTATCAAAAAGCCTAATATTTCCAATTGCGTTATTTTGCCCAATAGCCCACCAGCCATCTTCTTCAGTGCAAACAAACCGTCCGGTATCAGAAACCGCTATAACTTTTTTTCCTTCTAATGAAGGAAATTCTTTAAGAGGCTTATCGTAATGGATCCTAAAAAACTTGTCGTTCGATGATACAAATATGAAGTCATTATTGTGCCATAAATTATCAACGGAATTAAAATTCATCAGTTCTCTTTCACTCCAGTCCAGTATTTTTCCAGAACCGTCTTTGTATTTCACAGCAAAAATATCTTGGCATATGGCAATATGTTCCATATTATCAAAGTTAGGACTATCATAATATTCGATTCTACTCAACCTTTCCATATAGCGATATAATCCATCCTCTTTTCGCAAATAAATAGAACCTTCCCTACATATAACTTGTTTTACGTTTTTATTAATTTTCTTAAAAAAATTTTTATCATTTCTTAAAAAAAAGACATCTTCATTCTCTGTGTGAACAACCCAGTTGAATTCCCGAAGATCACTAATTGATGCAAATACAGACTTAATTGGGCAATGGGTTAATGAAGATATTTCAGAACAAACGACCATTGACGGTTTAGGATTACAGATTCCATGTTTGTCAAATCCTGTAAAGAAAACTTTCCCTGTAGTTCCTCCTGTAGAAATGAGCGTCCCTTGATTCTTTAGAGGAATTATTCTTGGTTCTAGAAGGAGGCAATAGGTTTTATAAAGGGCTGACATGAATTTGCTGTAATCTTTCGAGTTTTTAAAGGCCCCTCCAAGGGATTTTAGATCTATTAATGAAAGATTCGATGCAATGTTAAATACACATTCGGGTGGAAGGTCATGTAAATTTAAATCGTTCAATATGTTTGTAGGAACCTTCACAATAAAGTAAGAATAACCTGGTTGGGGATTTTCCACAGCAAGAGGATAGAATTGGGTGCCGGCAAAATTAGTAATCCGTTCGGTTATTGCATCAGCAGGGGGAGTTGCAAGGATTGTAGCTTCACTGATATTTCCATATATTGTTCCATTTAAAGATACACTATTCATAATAAATAAAACCTTTTTTGTTTGAATAAATTTACAGTAATCTGATTTTTATTACAAGTTTTTATCTTTTTTGACTTCCCAAATGTCGCAGTAGAATCAGTCGCTCTTCGCGATGCGCTCCGAGCTCTATGGTAACACCTGATCTACCCACGGTTCCGATGCGTCACCGTGGGCTGTAATGGGTACGTCCTCGCGATGCGCTCCGGACTCATGAAATCTCCCCACCGTTCCGATGCGTCACGGTGGGCTGTAATGGATACGTCCTTCGCGATGCGCTCCGGACTCATGAAATCTCCCCACCGTTCCGATGCGTCACGGTGGGCTGTAATGGGTACGTCCTCGCGATGCGCTCCGGACTCATGAAATCTCCCCACCGTTCCGATGCGTCACGGTGGGCTGTAATGGGTACGTCCTCGCGATGCGCTCCGGACTCATGAAATCTCCCCACCGTTCCGATGCGTCACGGTGGGCTGTAATGGGTACGTCCTCGCGATGCGCTCCGGACTCATGAAATCTCCCCACCGTTCCGATGCGTCACGGTGGGCTGTAATGGGTACGTCCTCGCGATGCGCTCCGGACTCATGAAATCTCCCCACCGTTCCGATGCGTCACGGTGGGCTGTAATGGGTACGTCCTCGCGATGCGCTCCGGACTCATGAAATCTCCCCACCGTTCCGATGCGTCACGGTGGGCTGTAATGGATACGTCCTTCGCGATGCGCTCCGGACTCATGAAATCTCCCCACCGTTCCGATGCGTCACGGTGGGCTGTAATGGGTACGTCCTCGCGATGCGCTCCGGACTCATGAAATCACTTAATTATTCCTGAGTCCGTAGCGCATCGCGAAGGACGTACCCATTATAGCCCACGGTGACGCATCGGAACCGTGGGGAGATCAATGTGTTTATCATAGAGCTCGGAGCGCATCGCGAAGAGCGACTGATTCTACTGCGACATATGTATTATCAAATGAGCAATTTTTCTTTGGCGGTATATATCAACTTAAGATACTTAGCTGCGTCTTCCTTATTACAATCAAGAACTGAAGGGTTCTCTAAAGTTTGAACTTTTTGAAAATAACTTTCTGCAATATCAAAATATTTCAGTGCATCCGTTTTTTCTTTTATCCGAATGAGCATCCTACCTAATTCTAAACTGGCTCTAGCAGAGGATTGAGAGCTTACGGTCTCCACAGATGCACTACCTATGGCCTCTAAATAATATTCTTTTGCTTCTTTAAAATTTGAACTATATTGAAGAATGTTTCCTAACCAATAACATGCGGACGTATTTTCCCATGTACTCAATCGTAAACGATAAACTTCATCAAAACACATTCTTGCAGAACCAATATTGCGGTTAATCAACCCCAACCCTAAAAAAAACATCACACCCAATAATAAGTGTCCTTCAATACATGCTTTTTCGATATTTCCTATTTCCTTACCATACATCTGCATGAGACTACACTGTCTTACAACTTTTTTAAGGGCTTCAAATGTTTTTTCATATTGCTTATTACGATAGAAATCGCGACCATTTTCCAGAAGAGCAAGTACTTGTTCTTCACTTAGCCTCTCATGAACTACAGTTCTTACATCAAATACTTCAATAATTTCTGAAAACAAATTTTCATCCGCAGAACGCTCTTCTTTTTTATACTTTACACCACCAAGCTTTTCGTCCGCTCCGCGTGATTTGAGAAAATGCCATAATTCCGACTGATCTCCTCGTTTTCGAGCAGCCCTAGACAGAGGAGTATTTCCAATTTTATCTACAACATTTATCTCCGCTTTTCTGTCTAAGAGATTTTGGGCCATCTTTATATTTCCGCGAATAGCGGCCACGTGAAGCGGAGTAGAACCAATATTAGCAACCCTATTAACATCTGCACCTTGATCCATCAACATACTAACCAAATCAGCATTACCGCTTAAACAGGCCTTATGTAAAGTGGTATAGCCATGGTTTCCAGCCTTAGAGATATCTGCCTTTGCCGCGACAAGTAACTCCACAACTCTTTTATGACCGTTCTCGGCTGCTAAATGCAAAGCTGTGTCTTGGTCACAATTAACAGCATTCACTTCGGCTCCGTTGTCTAATAGGACCTCTACTATATCGACAAAACCTTCCAGAGCTGCAACTTGAAGAAGTGTCCAATAATTTTGATAAACAGTATTTATCTGAGCGCCCTGATCAATTAATTTAACAACCCTCACCTTTCTATTCTTCATCACGGCAGAGTAAATTTCTATCGCCAGCTCTCTCTCATTTAATAGAGTTTGACCAATTTTATTTGTTGAGTCTTTTACAACTGCAACATTGTCGGTTGCTTGGTTTCCTTTGATCTTAGCAGATTCACCTTGTGAAATGCTACGGCCTTGATTTGTTACATTCATGAGAATATCTCTCTTTTTAAGATTTTTTTTGCATAGAGAACACAAAGATCATAATTTTATGTTATGAGATTATTTCTTGTAAACGGATAAACACTGCGGAAAGCTTCTTAAACAGTCTGTGGAAGGAATCTGAGCTCGCAGTCATTAATTGAGAAGGGACCAGCCATCACGCCTTCCGATGCATCGGTGTATACGAAGGGTGCATAGCCTCCTAGGAATTGTACTTCTCCGACATAGATATCGTCTCCGCCCCACTCCTTACTTACGAGGGGAATATTCATTTTTTTAGCCTTATCGACTGCCCATTTTTCGATGGCATTCTTTACCGAAAGGTCGTTCACATTAGAGTAATACCTCTCCAAAAATAACACCGGAGCCTGTTTATTATCATCCCACAATAATCGTAGCATACTGCGTGCAACGATCCGATTATTGTGATCCTTCACCACAATAGCTTTGATTTCACCATTCATGAGATAGCCTAAAAGGCACTTGTTGATTTGCGGATCGCCATCCACCCTCTGACAACTTCCCTTAATTTCCGTTCCTATCAGAAGCAAATCACATGGGTTATCACTTTCCGATATTACATTTTCACCTACACTCTTATTTGGGTTTAATGAATCAAGGTGATGTCTGAATTCACCGAGGGGTAGATTATCCAGAACCCGTACCTGCTCCAAAAAGGAGCGTATTTTAATATCACTTTGACAAAGCTGGATGGCAAGATTTTGAAACTTCTCTTTGGGATCTACTGCCTCTGTAATTACTTCCTTCAAACCGCTATCTATAAACGCTTTTAGTCGCGGGAACATATCCTGACTAAGGTCATTATCTTTGAATTTTAAACGAAAAATATCAGCATAATCAACTGGTTTTGAATCTTCCTCTTCTTTGATAATCGGTATTGGCGATGCATTATCCAACCATAGTTTTTCAATGCCTTCATTGGATTCAAATACTTTTGCAAGATGTTTATTCGCGCTCTTTTGGTACCTTAATTTCAAAAATGTGCCGTCCATAACACTGTTGACATAGTCGTTTAGCGTTAACTTCACTTTAACCCTCTCATGTTCGGGAAGCGAGTTAACTGTTCGTAAATAGGTAATAAGAGCCATTTCTTGCCTGAAATTTCCAAACGTCTCTCGATATCTATTAGCAATATTATCGGTACTGTTAAGATTAAATAATGTCTGAAAACGCTTCTCGAACAAATCTTGGGGATTCAACCGCTTCTCTAAACAATTAAAGAACTCCTCTTTTCCAAAAAACTTAAGAAGATTCGTGTAAAATTCAAGAGTTTTGGATATTTGTACAATCTTTCTAGGTTGGCTGTCTCCTCCTTTTTTCTTAGGTGTGCTCAATACATGAATTAAGGCTTCGCCGATTTCCTTCATGTTGTTCATAGGGTAATAGGGACCCTGTGCGATAACCTCATGAAGGAACTGTATGAGCGCATTGAATCTTTTGGGGTCCTTAAAACCCGAAATCTTGTTGATCAACCCTAGAATTTTTTTGACAGAATCATTATCCATTCCGGATGTTGCTAGGGGAGATAATAGCAAGGCAGACAACCTGCTCCATTTTTTGTCTTTTTCCAAGAAAGTATCTAAAAGTTCAGGATGATGGATGACCAAGTGGCTGAGATTTCTGACAAAGAGATAGCGGTTAGTAGGATTTTGATGTTCATATATATCTTTAAGAATACCGGATTTCTCTATCGCGGCTATTTCCTCTTCGTTAAGTCCGATAAGAACTCCCGCTGTAAAGGAAATCCAATCGAATAGAACTCTTTGGATCCTGGTTTCCCTTGTCAGGGTAGCTTCACAAAAGGGTTGAAGTAATCGGAGCTGTTCTGTGTTCGATATATAGCGTTGCAGAGATAGAATTTCCTCTAGGGTTGGAATATCACCGTCTTCTTTGTCAAGAATAGCCAAAACCGGGGCAGTTATTCCTAAACACTCCTTAACTTTACCTCTTAGAGGGGATGGGGGTGTGAGTAAATCTAAGAGTATTTGTAATTGAGTAAATTCATCAGGGATGTTAGAAAAGAAATCAGAGGTAACCTCTTCCTGATATCCCCCGCGAACGATAAAACTAACAAATGTCAGTAGTTGCTGTTCATCTTGAAGTCCTAAACGCTGAAAATTATCTATTAAAGAACGAACAGTCTGGATCCCTAGCGATACGATAAGTTCTTTGCATAGACTTAAACGCAATAAGGGGTCATCACAATTGGCTATATCTTTTAAAAATCCAAAATTTTCAAAATTTGCCCTGATGCTTAATTCTGCCAACTCACCCCGCTTGTTTATTTCTTTGCAAAGGGATAAACGTTCGTCAAATGAGATTCCTTGACCAACTAACTTATTAAAATTTCTTGAAACCTCCGATGCAGTTTCATCGCTTACCAAAATTAAAGTTCTTATCAACTTCAGGCGTTGTTCTATGGTTGCTCGTTCTAGGCCCAACTCATTGAATTTGTTGATGAATTTACAAGCTTCGGGTTCACCACCAGCTTTAATTAAGTCTAAATATATTTTTAAGCGTTCTTCTAGTGGTAAATTATCTAAACCTAAGTTCGAAAAATTCTCTAGCAAAAAACCGATAACATTTGGTTTACCTAACGAAATACAAAATTCACATAAGGCAGCTCTTTCATTTATTCCTAATCCCAAATTGGAAAAATTCTCTATCAAATTTGTCGCATTTATTTCGTTATCTAGAGAAAGAATACATTCGCATAAAGCAACCTTTTCTTTTATCCCTAAGCGCAATTTGTGAAAATCCCTAATTAATAATGTGCAAGTTGTGTCTTGAGAAGCGATTATTTTATATAGGGATAGAAGCTCAAGGGGTGGGGCATCCACAGAGTCAATCCATTTCCATAGGGCCACGATTTCTCGAGGAGATGTATCATTCAATCTGAATTTTTTTAAAAGATCATTTTTGATGAAATAAGAAGTCGCCCACCTTGCTTTCGATAGAAAATCAAACATCTTAGAAATGTGTAAGGATTGATCATCGATCAGTAGGATATACGACAGATCGAGAAGAGTGAAGGAAGGAATTTTTTCCTCTAATGGGCATAATCGATTAATAAAAATCTGTTCGACAATTTGGACTGTTTCAATATCTGCAATCTTTTTGACTTTTATTAGGGTACTGCACGCAAAAGGCAATGATACCTCTCTATTAAGGAGTTTTTTAGCTATGTGGCTACAGATGTCGTTCAGGTTTTTCTTGTTATTTTCTTTGATGAAATCGACGATTTCGGTGCTTAACTGATCTTCTTGTTCCGTTAACTTTGGAAAAACCTTTGGAGAACCTACTCCTTCCGCGCCATTCATTAAAAAACCTCTATTTTTTAATCATTAATATATTATAACATAACTATCAATTATTTAAAATATAATTTATAATAATTTGTTTAAAATTGTTAATACTGTATTAATAAATGAATTATACGAATTATTTGTATATTGAAATCATTTCTTTTATGATAGCCCAGGAAGAGCGAAGCGAGACCCCTTGGCGTAGGGACCGCAGCGACCGAAGGCTTGTGTTATATAGAAACTGCCAAACTTGAGAGGCTCTAATATACAACAAGTAAATCAATATTCTTCGGCATAAGTTTTGCGAGCTCGTTAATTGTTGCCCCACGCAAAAAATGTAACAAAGAAATTCTTCTTTTTCTTCCAATGATGATCCTGTTGACTTTTTTTATTTTTGCAATTTCAACGATGCTATAGGCAGTATGAGAGGTAACGTTATACAAAAATTCTATGGGGATTTGGGGCGCAAGAGTGAGAACATGATTGAATACTTCAGAGGCTTCTTTATCATCAATCCATAAGCGATTTAAGTCCGATTTTGTAACAAATCTTTGCTCACGTACAAATAAGATATAAAGAGGAAGATTATTCTTTTTCGCTTCCTCTAAGGAAAAATCAAGTGATTTGTTTATTCCTGTCACGGCTACTAATAAAGAATTGTCGATGTTTTCAGGTATTTTTGGAGAAATCTTTTCAGGTACTTCTACCTCTGCTTTCTCCTTTCTCTCTGCAACTAAAGCGCGCATTAAAAAGCCTACACCTATAATAGAAAGAACGAATGTCCTAGCATGTGGTTTATCAATTAACAATGTTGCCTCGATGAGAAACATGACAACAAATGTTCCAAACATAAATACCCTTTTCCAGGGTTTTAAATTAAGCGCTGGATTTGTAGAGGTAGCCCCAAGATTTATAGCGATAGCCCCTACAAAACCTATAGCATAGAGATTCGCCAATCCCAAAATATCACTTATGAAGAGAAGAACAAAAACGGGCAACAGAAAGCTTGCAAATGTCGGATAAATAGGGACTCCAAAGCGGTTAAGCTTCTGAAAAACAACTGGCATTTCTCCATCCCGCGACATAATATAGAGCAAAGAGATTAATGCTATCATGGCTGTATTTACAGCGGATAAAAGCAACAATGTTATGACGACACTTATAATCAATGAAAAAAAGTGGCCTAATTGTAGGTCCAAAGATGCTTCCGGAAAATATTTCTGCCATATAACGGAGCATCGCATCGCGGACGTTAGGATAATCTGGGGCATTTACATCGCCATCGTTGATTTCTAAACCGGGCAAGGCATTCATTGCTAATCCTAATAGGGTTGTAAAAATGCAAACTTCCACAATAACTATTAAAATTGCTGCAGTTGAAGTCTTGCCAATAGACGGATTTGCATTCGTTGATCCGGGATCTAATTTCATAGATCCCGTTGTGTTGGCAATGGATTCAATCCCAGATAAAGCTACTATAATGCCCACAAAAACATTCCAATCCATTTTGAGGTTTCCAGAGATTGGCGTGAGATTATGTATTGCTTGAGGTAGAAATGGAAGGCTAAGTGCGCCTAAACAAATAACACATATAACAGTAGGAATAGCTAGTCCGATGGCTAAATTTCCCGTATGTTTAGGCCCTAACAAATTAAATAGTCCAATGATGACAATGCAAAGAATGGCCCAATACTCGGGGTGAGATACTCCGAGATAATGAAAAGCCGATACCGCGCTAAGAGCTGCAGTGACCAGATAATCTGAAATAAGAAAAAAGCCGCCAATTAATGCCAAAACTTTTGAACGATTTCGGGCGCTTGTATAAACGCCTCCTCCATTTGGATATAATTTGCATATCTGTATGTAATTAACACCTACAAGAAGTGTTAAAATGCTCACAGCAAGAATAAACCAAAATGAGCTATAGCCAGCAAGAGCAAAGGCAAGTCCTAAGACATATGCTTTACTTGTTCCAAGATCCCCATAAAGAATGCCAGCGGCTTTCCAAGAACCGAGTTCTCTCGGTCTTTCAGTTTGAATTGTAACCATAATCCTCTAACAAACAAGTAATGAATATTAAATAACGTATTGAAGATATTTAAAACAATACGTTATATCTCAAGATGTTAAATTTGAGGTCACTCAAAAGGGGAGACCATGTTAAACTACGTTCATATTCTCTTAAGCTTTTGGAATATTTTACTGGCAATTCAGGATCATAAAGATTGTCAGGAGGACTGTGGTATTATAATTGAATACAAGCAGGACTCACTAAGAGATTCCCTAGAGAACCAAGAAATAGCATATAACGACAGCCCTATTAATCCAGAGTCGCAATGGCATATTTCTCCTCCTGGTTCCATGACTTGGACAACTATTCAAGTTTTCGAAGATAGTTATTTTCCTAAAGAATTAGTCGGAACGGTAAATGATATCCCTTTTCCTCAAGTTCCGGCAAAGTGGTATGGCAATAAAACGACTGGTATTACTTTCAAGAGTAAATTAATTCAAAAAATTTCAGGTTTTTCATTCAAGGGACAGATACAACCCTGGAATCCTTCTGATAAAGTTCAAGGAAATCAAAACGCCTTTGCAATCTTTTACCATGAGCTTCCCGATTATAAAGGTGGATCTGAATATGGGATTGTTTTTCGCGTTGATGAGAAGAATATTATATTTTATACACTCACGAATGCAAATTTGCCCAATCAAAAATGGAAGCAGTGGCCAAAGCAACTAGCTTCGATGGATATTCAGGGCAATTTGATTAAAGCAATGCTGCTAGCAAGCAAAATTCATGAATGGAGCATAAAAGTGACACCCGAAGGTGATTTTATATTCAGCATAACAGATCCGAAGAGTGGATCGACAAGCACCTCTAAAATTCTGAAACCTTATGACTTTCCGAATCTATATCAAACAGATGGCTACATCACATTGGCCGCACATAAATTCATGAATGTTAAACTAAATAGCAATCCTCACTTAAAAATTGAAGAAATTAAAGTTTTACAACCGTAAATTATGAAGTCCGAGATTCAGAGGAACGGTAGATGCCCTGGAGCATAACCTCTTAACACCTTGTATTAAATTAAAAATATATTTATATACAAGGGTGAGGGGTAAGGCCATGCAAATACTGATATTCCATATCGAGAAACAGAAGTACGCATTAGATCTAAATTGCGTCGAACGTATTTTGCTGGCTGTACAGTACACTCCCATGCCAAGCAATCCAGAATATGTTCTGGGAGCTATTAATATCCATGGCGATATTATCCCGGTAATCAATACGCGAAAACTTTTAGGACTTCAACCCAAAGAAATCACACCCTCTGATAATTATATTTTATGCAAAATACATCATCAAAGAATGGCTCTTTTTGTCGATCATGTCGAAATGGTCAAAATTTGCGAAGAATTTACACGGTGTAACACCCCCACACAATGCATCCTTAAGGAAGAAGAAGAAATTACCTTGTTTTGTGATTTGGAGAAATTAGTTCCAGAATGTTTATTATCAGTTGGTTAGGTTATGATAGCAATGACAAAAAACAAAATCTCAGATGAAGTAATGACAAAATTCTCATCATACCTCGAAGAGGGGATGGGTCTTCATTACACACGGGATCGCTGGCCTGATCTTGAAAAAAAAATGCGACCTGTCGCTTTAGTTTTAGGTTTTAACAACTTAAATGACTGTATCCTTTCTCTACTCAGTAAGCCCATAAATACAAGTCTTATCACTGTTCTTGCTTATCACTTAACGATAGGGGAAACTTATTTTTTTCGTGATCAAAAGAGAATGGATGCATTAGAGACAAAGATTCTTCCTGAGATCATCAAACTGCATAGTCATGATAAAAAGATAAGAATTTGGTCTCTAGCTTGTTGTTCAGGAGAAGAACCTTATTCTATAGCCATCATGCTGGACCGTTTAATCCCGCAAAGAGAAGATTGGGATATTTCAATTGTCGGATCCGATATTAACAAGGAATTTTTGCGTAAAGCAGAGGCCGCAAGCTATACAAAATGGTCATTTCGAGCGACGACTAAGAATGTTCGAGAAAAATACTTTATTTCCAATAAAAATGATATTTATACTCTAATTCCAAAAATAAAAAAAATGGTGACTTTTTCCTATTTTAATATCATCGAGGATACCTATTCCAATCTGATAAACGAAATGGACTTGTTCTTTGTCATAATGTTCTGATCTATTTTTCTTTGAGACAAATCAAGAAAGCAATCCATCAGTTATCGAATACAATAAAGAATGATGGATGGTTAAGTATTTCAGCTATCGAAACTCCTTTTGTCAATGAACCCCATTTGTCAGCTCGTAGTTTCGAAGGAGCGATTTTCTTTCAAAAGTCCGATAACGCGCAAGTTATAAGCGAAGAAAAAATTATTAGTTCCTCCAAAATTGACAATGAAACCCATTAAGGAAGATGAGACTCTTTTAAGAGTTGTTTTTCCCGATTTTATTAAAATGGAACAACCCATCATTGAATTCCCCTTTACAGCTAAGGATTTCGAGCAAAAAGAAATTAAAGTTTCCATTCCTGATAGTTGAATCCGAACAACAACGAAACCCAGAATCGATTTTGTGAAACTGTATTACAAGAAAGAATACAGAGAAATCATTTCGAAATTAGGGCCTCTCCAAGGGGATGTGGAATTTTTAAAAAACAATCCTGCAAACGTTTTGCTGTTAATTCGCACCTATGCCAACTTGGGTGAGCTAACCGAAGCCCTAGATTTATGCGAAGCTGCCCTAAAGGTTGAAAAACTCGATCCGAATCTACACTATATCCACGCTACTATCAGTATAGCAAAAAAAGAATCTCAACAAGCGATTAAATCGTTAAAAAACGCACTCTTTTTGGAGCCCAATCACATCGCTGCACATTTTTTAATGGGGACGTTGCAGCAACAAATAGATCGGAAGGTGGCAACAAAGAGCTTTAACATTGCTTTAAACCTTCTTGAAGATTTTGATCCCGATGAAAAATTAAATGGAGCAGAAGAGCTTACTGCTTCTAGAGTTAAGGATATTATTGAAAATTCCCTGAGGAGTTTCCATGAAGAATGAACATATTTTACAAGATCGTGCAAAATTATTGGCAAGGCCTAGTATTCAAGAAGAGATAAAAGGCGACTTTATTGAAGTTTTAGTGTTCAAGTTAGCGCAAGAAACGTATGGACATCGAAACAAAATTCGCTAGGGAGGTGCATCCTTTGAAGGAATACACGGCTCTTCCATGTACGCCATCCTTTATATATGGATTGATCAATGTACGAAGAAAGATACTGACAGTAATCAATCTTAAGGTCCTTTTTGCGTTAGATGAAGGAGTTACAGACGACAGCAAAGTCATAATTGTTCAAAGTGGTGAGAAAGAGTTCGGTCTATTAATCGATGGTTTTGATGGAATCCAAAAGATACCGGTAAACAAAATTCAACCTTCGTTGCCTACTTTAACAGGAATACGACTAGAGTTGCTTAAGGGTGTTACCTTAGAAGGGGTTATTATTTTAGAGGGTGAGAAATTAATTTATAATAAACAAATTGTTGTGAATGAAATGGTAGAACTATGAATAGTAAAGATGAAGCTTTTTTGGAAAAGCTGCGTATCACATTTCGTATAGAAGCTGAAGAGCATCTTAAAGCTCTAACAGATGGCTTGCTCTTACTCGAAAAAAATATTCCCGTCGAAAAACAAACTGAAGTAATTGAAAAAATTTTCCGTGAATCTCATAGTTTGAAAGGCGCCTCGCGCTCTGTTAACCATTATGCCATTCAAGAAATTTGCCAGGCCCTTGAAGATCTCTTGGCAGGATGGAAGATCAATAAAATAATACCAAGCCCTGAATTATTTGATGTCCTCCATGCGACAATAGGACTTCTGGAAAAGGAGTTATCTGGAGAATCGAATTCCGAAAAAAAATCAGAGATTATTTTAAAACTATCTAGTTTTCAAAATGTGATTCAAAAACCCTTTACTAAAATAGAAAAGCCTCAACTCTCCAAAATAGAAGATGTAACACCAAAAAACATCCCAAGTGCGCCCCTCGACAAAACAATAAGAATCTCTCTGTCAAAATTAGATGTACTGTTCCAAGAAGTAGAAGAACTTCTTATGGTCAAACTAGCTTCCCAGCAAGAGTTGATATCAATCCAAAATATTTTTGTAGAAATCTCTAAAACAGAAAAAGATCTTGCAAGATTTGTTTCGAATATACAATTACATCGACAATCTGACAATCAAAGTCCCGATTTCTTTAATAAAATGATAACCTTCTTTGAAAGCCACAAGATTGGAGTAAGGTCCTTACGAGAAAAGATAAACAAAATGCTGAAAGGGTCAGATCAGAATGCTCACTTCGTGGGTTCCATGGTTGATACACTATTGGAAGATATGAAAAAAATCCTCATGCAGCCGGTTTCTACGCTATTTGACACATTTCCCAGAATGGTTAGAGATATTTCAAGGGAACTTGGTAAAGAGATTCAATTGGAATTCATCGGCGGTGAGATAGAAGTCGATAGGAGAATTCTGGAAGAAATAAAGGATCCTATTATACATATTATTCGCAATGCTATTGATCACGGCATTGAATCTCCTGAAGATAGAAAACAAAAAAACAAGAATCCTATCGGAAAAATCACTGTCTTAGCAAGTGAAAGCCACGGAAGCAGCGTTGAAATTAAGATTTCTGATGATGGTCGGGCTTTTAATACTGAAAAATTGAAGAAAGTTGCGATTCAGAAAAACATGCTTTCATCCAAAGAAGCCGAAAATATATCTAGAGAAGATACCCTAAAACTTGCTTTCCAATCAGGTATCTCAACAAGCTCTATCATCACAGAAATCTCTGGTCGTGGCATTGGTTTGGGAGTGGTTACTGAAAAAGTGGATAAACTAGGCGGCCATATTGCAGTGGAGTCGGTGCCTGATAAAGGGACTACCTTTACATTGAGCCTACCTCTTACCATGGCAACTTTTAGAGGGATCCACATTACTGTTGAAGGCGAAGATTT
Organism: Waddliaceae bacterium; assembly: GCA_963822595.1. GTDB lineage: Bacteria > Chlamydiota > Chlamydiia > Chlamydiales > Waddliaceae > CAVRUH01. The sequence continues at coordinate 142,786 of CAWGIG010000003.1, forward strand.
TATTATGCCTGCACATAACGTTCAGCGGGTGATTAGAATCAAAGAAGAGGATATCAAAACAGTAGAAAGTTTTGAAACATTGAATGTGAATGACCATTCCTTATCTTTCTTGAGGTTAGCGGATTTATTGGGTATCAAAAAGAAGAAAAGACAATCGGATTCAAAAGATAGCATGATCGCTCTTATTGTCAGAGCCGAAGAAAAGACGATAGCTTTTGGTGCAGACTATATTCATCGTGAGCACGAAGTGCTCCTTAAAAGCTTGGGTTCGCAATGTCCTCGGGTCAAAAATGTCATGGCCGCGACGATTATGGATTGGGGAAAGGTTATCCCTATTCTTAATCCTATTGATTTAGTTAGAGCCGGCATTAAAGGGTGAGATTTCTCGAACTATAACTTCCTCAAAAAATGATAATAGTGTCTCTAAGAAAACAATATTGCTTGCAGAGGATTCGATAACTACACGCCTACTTCTAAAAAATATTTTAGAGTCTGCTGGATACGAAGTAAAAACGGCTGTCGATGGTGCAGATGCATTCGAATTGCTTCAGAAAGAAAGTGTGGATCTATTATTAACAGATGTTGAAATGCCTCGAATGGATGGATTTACACTAACTGAAAAAGTCAGAAATATGCCCTCTTTTGCGAATCTACCGATCATCATTTGCACAGCTCGCGGGTCAAGAGAGGATAGGGAAAGAGGAGTAGAATTGGGAGCCAATGCCTATTTGGACAAAAATTCGTTTACCCAAGAGTCCCTAGTAAGTATTACGAAAAAATTATTGTAAGAGGAATTGTGCGATGTTTAAGAATCTAAAGATGTATGTTAAAATGCTTATTTTAATAGGGGTAGCATCCCTTGCCCTAATAATAAACTGTATTGTCGGTTATAGCGGTTTTTCAGGTGCACTCAGAGGAGTTGATCAAATTTATGCAGGGAGTGTTGAAAATTTAAAGTATTTAAGTGAGATGAAAAATCTTATAAATAATCAGTTTATTGGATCTGTTCAAAAACTTCGCGATCAGACCATTACTTGGAATGAAGCTCAAAATGAAATTAGAGATATTAATTCTAAGCTTGATTCATTATGGGTTGAATATCTTAATGCGCTACAAACACAAAACGAAACCTTTTCTTACGATCAGACTGTGAATAAACAACTCCATCAATCGATTAAAAATTTTGAACCTGTAATTCTTAAAGTACAGGAATTGTTGGGTAATCATAATATTGATGAATTAAATGCTTTTGGTTCCAAAGATTTATTCATATATGGAGATGCAATTAATAAAGATATTGATCGTGCAGTCCTATGGATTGTTTCCGATACACAGAAAGATTATAAAGAAGTCAGCGATACAGTATATGCAGATAAAATCACCCTCATTATAGTCTTTTTTCTAGCATTAATAATATTCATCATCATATCTGGCCTCATCACATTAAGCATCACAAAACCTTTACATCACACTGTTGATATTGTCAATAAAATGGCCGAGGGTGACATCACTGTAGTAATTGATGACCCATCACGCGACGAAGTGGGACAACTTCAACAAGCGATGAAAGTCATGATGAGTTCAAATAAAAAGATGATAGAAGCCGTGGCAAAATTTTCCACAGGAGATTTAGATGTTATTGTAACGCCACGTTCCGATAAAGATTTATTAGCAAAAGCACTTAACGCTATGGTCGATTCATCGAGAAAAATGAGTGAAGTTTTATCAGATATTGCTAGAGGAGATCTCAGTGTAAATATACAAAAACGTTCCGATAAAGACACTTTAGGAATTGCCTTCGCAACAATGACGGAAAAACTTCGAGGAATCGTCGGTAATATTCAAACAGAAGTCACAGAACTGACTTCATCAGCCCAAGAAATCGTCGCATCGGTCTCTCAAGTGTCATCAGGTACCGCAGAAACTGCTGCAGCTGTAACAGAAACGACAACTACGGTAGAAGAACTCAAACAAACAGCTCAACTTTCAGCTAACAAAGCAAAAGACGTCTTGGCAAACGCCGAAGAAACAATGCTGGTTGTTAAAAATAGCGAAAAGCTCCTTGCAAGAAACACAAAGAGATATGGATAAAATCAACGAGAAGATGCACATCATCTCTGATGGTATCGTAAAACTGAGCGAAAGAAGCCAAACCATCGGCGAAATTATCGATACAGTAAATGACCTTGCCGAGCAATCCAATCTGCTTGCCGTCAATGCTGCCATAGAAGCCGCAAAGGCAGGGGAGCAAGGCAAGAGTTTTGCAGTCGTAGCACTGGAAATTCGTATCTTAGCGGAACAATCAAAAGCTTCCACTGTACAGGTAAGATCCATATTAAATGAAATTCAGAACGCCACAAGCTCCGCTGTATTGGCAACAGAACAAGGTTTAAAGGCTGTAGAAAAAGGAGTTACTCAATCTTCTCAGACTAGCGAATCAATGTTAGTAGTCACTTCTAGCATCAGCCGTGTGACTCAATCGGCAAATCAAATCGCTATTTCAAGTCAGCAACAGCTAGTAGGCGTCGATCAAGTCACTATTGCTATGAATAACATCAATGAAGCTTCAAACCAACATGTCGAGCATATGAAACAGATCGAAACCGCTGTGGCTGCACAAAATGCTGTATCATTATCTTTAAAGAACATAACAGATCAATATATTTTATCGAAAAATACTTATGGTGGTAGGCCTCTAAGTATTATTGAACAAAAGCTAGATGTTATAAACAAAAAAAAATTGAATCAAAAAAACGTACATCCAAGATAACGGATTTTAGGAGGGTTCTATGCTAAGTAAATTTTCAGTGAGAATTAGGTTAATCTTACTTTTGATAATAACCTTGACAGCACTTATGTGCGTGGGACTACTTGGATTTACAGGAATGAAGTTTATGAATGAAGAAATCGATCATGTATATTTAGGGGGTATTGATGAGGTTGAAAATATCGTTAAAATTCGTGATAATTTGAGTTGGAACATCATTACTCTCATTGATAAAGTCCGTGATGGTTCTCTAAAACCCACTGAAGCATTCGATAGCATTCAACAAGCCAGATCTAAAGCTATCGAGGATTGGAATGCGTATACTCATAGAAATTTATATCTTGGTGATGAAATCCAAAAACAGTGGGATAAGAAAACAGAACAGATAAATCAATTATTGAAAAATAGCGATGAATTAGTTTCTAAATGGAAAGATTCAAATAAGGTAAATAATGGTGAAGAACTCACTTTGGTATCGAACCTTAATCCGCTGTTTGAAAAATTAGGGCAAATTATCTCTTTACATGTTGAAGACACTAATAATGACTATAAGGAAGCAAAAGAAAAATATGTTCAATATACTCAGCTAATGTTAATTATTTTTGCAATGGCTTTAGCTTTATCCATCCTCGTAGCCTATGCAATTATACGTAGTATTACTGTTCCTTTACAATACGTTGTCCAAACAGTAGACCAGATTGCTGAAGGAGATACTTCCATCGAGATCCATTCATCGGAAGGGGGCGAATTAGGGAAACTAATGGATTCAGTAAAGAATATGATTTCAAGTACGGATAAAATGTCCTTCACATTAGCGAAATACGCCGAAGGGGATTTGTCTTCCAAGGTTTCTCCAAGATCAAATAAGGATACATTAGGCATCTCTCTAAACGAAATGTCAACTCAAATGCGCACCATGATCGGCAACATTAAGGGGGAGGTTAATGTTCTCTCTTCTTCTTCCCAAGAAATACTTGCCTCCCTATCTCAACTATCATCAGGGTCTGCTGAATCTGCAGCTGCAGTTACCGAAACAACAACAACTCTTGAAGAACTAAAGCAAACGGCGAACGTTTCCAGCGAGAAAGCAAAGGATGTTCTATCAAATGCTGAAGAAACTCTGGTTACTGTAAAGGCTAGCGAAAAGTCCGTTCAGTCTGTCATCGAAGATATGAACCAAATTAAAGATAGAATGCAAATCATCTCAGAGAGCATCCTAAAACTTAGCGAAAAAAGCCTCGCTATTGCCGAAATCATGGATAGCGTCAACGATATTGCTGAACAGTCAAACTTATTGGCTGTTAATGCCGCTATCGAAGCTGCCAAAGCAGGAGAGCAAGGAAGAAGTTTTAGCGTCGTCGCTCAAGAGATTAGGACGCTCGCTGAACAATCCAAGGGTGCCACAGTACAAGTACGCTCCCTGTTAAATGATATTCAAAACGCCACCAATTCGGCCGTACTAGCTACAGAACAGGGTTCCAAAGCCGTTGCAAAGGGTGTAGATCAATCAAACCAAACAACAGAATCAATAAAAGCACTCATTGGGAATATGCACCGCGTCACCCAATCTGCTAATCAAATTGTTTTATCCAACCAACAACAATCTGTCGGAACAGAACAAATTTCTATCGCCATGTCCAATATCAATGAGGCTACTCAACAACATGTGGATAGATTAAAAGAAATAGAAACAGCTGTAGCATCGTTGAATAACGTAAGCACCTCTCTAAAGGGTTTGACAGATCAGTACATCTTAGAAGAAGGAGAAACGGGCGAGAGAATAACTGGATCTCGAATCCCTCAATTATTGGAAAAAATTCAGAAAAAAACATCGAACAAAGAATGGCATCAAGAACTAAAAAAATAAAATATGGAAAATAAACTAATTAAAGTCTTAATTGTTGACGACTCACAGGTCGCTTGCGAGCTTTTAAAGCATATTTTAGAAAGCGACCCAGATATCATTGTTGTAGGAGTCTGCAATAATGGTATAGAAGCCCTAAGTTGGCTGAGTACGAATACTGCCGATGTGATTACGATGGATGTTATCATGCCCAAATTTAACGGATTTGAGGTGACAAGAAAAATCATGGAAACCAACCCGGTACCCATCGTTATTGTCACATGCACTTATAACGAAAATAATACTATCCAAAGCTTCCGATCCATGGAGGCCGGTGCCCTCGCTATTCTCGAAAAGCCCGCAGGTCCCGGGGACCCACATTTCCACGAAAAATCCAGTTTAATCATTCAAACGATTAAAACAGTAAAAGAGATTAAGCTTGTCAAACGGACTCTAAACTCAAAAATTGCACGAACTATAACGATAAGCGATAATAATAAAGTTCACGGTGTAGAGGATATTGATGCTGTTGCTATTGGTGCCTCCCTAGGTGGCCCAGCAGCGCTTATGTTGATCCTCTCACAATTGAATCCGTTATTTCCTGTTCCTATATTTATCGTACAACACATTGTAACCGGATTTACTTCCGGACTCGTTCGATGGTTGCAAGAATTTTCCGATCTCAATATCCTTCAAGCCCAAGAGGGAGAAGTTGCAAAAGCGGGCCATTGCTACATCGCTCCGGATTATTTTCACATGGAAATACAAAAAGGGAATATTATTCGATTGGTAGAATCCAAAAAAGAAGGTATCCAACCCTCCGTAAGTCGATTATTTAAGTCGATGGCTGAGGCATATGGCAAAAGATCTGTGGGGGTCATTCTTACAGGAATGGGTAAAGACGGAGCAAAGGAATTACTTTTAATGAAAGAAAAAGGGGCTTATACAATAGCTCAAGATGAAAAAACTTGCGTGATGTTTGGCATGCCCGCAGAAGCAATAAATTTGGGTGCTGTTCGAAAAGTCCTCCCTTTGGAGCAAATTCCCATTTTTTTAAATGATTTATTGATGAAAAAAAGAGTTTCAGTTTAAGGAAGGTATTTATGACGGAAGAATTAGAAAATGTGGACATCTTAATTGTTGAAGACAGTCCTACACAAGTATTGGTGCTTCGTGAACTCCTCACAATGCACAAGATGATAGTGAGAGTCGCTGTCGATGGCATCGAAGCGCTCCATATCTTGCGTGAAAAATTACCTCAGGTCGTTATCAGCGATATCGAAATGCCTAAAATGAACGGATACGAATTATGCAAGATGATGAAAGCTGATCCGGTTTTGAAAAAAATTCCTGTTATTTTGCTTACAAACCTAAAAGATCCTCTAGACGCAATTCGAGGAATAGAATGCGGAGCAAATAGCTTCCTGACAAAACCCTGCGATACTTCAGTCCTCCTTTCAACCATCAAAAATGCTTTGGAGAATAAAGAACTCAATTCTGATGATAAGTCTAAATATCAAATGGAATTCTTCTTTAGCGGGCAAAAACATCTCATCCAAGTCGATCAAGTTCAAATTACCGAGCTTCTTCTTTCTACCTATGCAAATGCTGTCCAAAAGAATACAGAGCTCGAATCCGCCTACAAACGTTTAAATCAATTATATGACGAAGTAAAAAAGAAAAATCTAGTGCTTAGCGATCTTAACACCCAGAAAAATAAGTTTTTGGGAATGGCCGCACATGATATGAGAAACCCTCTCGGTGCTATTGCAAGCTTTTGCGATTTGCTACTGACAAAAGCTGAAACCCTCGATACTAAATCGCGTAAAATTATCGAACACATTAAACATGCCAGCTGTTATATGCTCCAATTGATTAATGAATTCTTAGATATTTCTGTTATTGAATCCGGAACTGTTACCCTTAATATCGTTGAGGTAGATCTCTCGGACCTAATTCTTGAATCTTTAGAATTTCTTACTGAAATTGCAGATAAAAAACAAATCCATGTCAGATTCAAATACGATAAAATTCAATCTAAAATCTTTTGCGATCCGAATAAGGTCATTCAAGTCATCACTAACCTCGTCATAAATGCCATTAAATTTTCTCCACCAAAGAGTGAGATCGAAATTATTTTAGAACCGTCTAAATTCGAGATGACAATAATCATTAGAGATCATGGCACTGGAATTTCCACAGAAACAAAAAAGAAGATGTTCCAACCTTTTATGAAAGGAGAATCATATGGAACTGGTGGAGAACAGGGATCCGGACTGGGACTAGCAATCGTTCAGAAAATTGTTGCAGAACATCATGGGAAAATCAGAGTAGAAAGCGAGCTAGAGAAAGGAACTACCTTCTACGTCACTCTACCAACAAAACCTGATCAAACAAAACCCGAGACCAAAAAAATCTACGACGCATCAAAGGCTTTATAGAAACGAAATAACAGGATAAGCAGGATCGCAAGCGGCAGGATAGAAAAAGGATAAGAAAAAAGAATAAGACAAATTTTTAATGATTTTTTTTAAATTTTTGTCTTATTCTTTTTTTATCTTTATCTTATCCTTTTTTATCCTGCCGCTTGCGATCCTGCTTATCCTGTTATTTGTGTCTATGAGGCCTTCTTCTCAAATACTCACTTGTTTTCCAATGAGAGTATCAGGCAGAGCACCCGCTTTAAGCAACTTCTGTGCCATATATTGCGGGGTAGTCATAAATGAAGGCAGCAATACTCCATTGTCAATTGTGAAGCCTTGTCCATCCTGCACTTTCATTTGAAGGGCTGATTGCATCCCTTTCTTACTATCCATATAGGTCCAGTCGCTAACAAGTTTCTTCGTAATAATATCAACAATCTTTTGGGCAGCTTTCGTGATCTGTTCACGGTTATCCTTGTCCCTCCAAGAACCTTTCATATGTCCATCCACACGGAGTTCACTCACAAAACGTTGGACGATTTCTTCCATATGTGTACATAATGTTTCATCAAATTTGATTCCTTTCTCCCATTCCTGGAATTTTACCGCCGCATCGACATCTTCCTTCGAGAGAGTTCTTTGGCTGAATTCTTCTGTGATATTTTTCTCTCTTAGAAATTTAGCAATCCATTTACGATCAAATCCATGGTCTATGGGCTTTTTATCTTCATCCGTAATTTTGAGAAACTCGGGGATAGTCATTTTGCAATAATCTTTATCTTTCATGTCATCGGCAAGCTTCAACCCTTTGTATGAAGGATCATCTACAGGAGGGGAGTCGGGAGCCTCTTCCGGAGAAACAACTCCAATGTACACGCCTTTGCCGAAATGAAACGCTGGCATTCCGCCTTCCGATTCGGTTGTCAAATATGTCAAACTATGATGAGGAAAACTAAATTCTTCTTTGGCTTCTCTTACAGCTGCATCTACAAAATTTTCCCCTACGCGAGTTTTTCCGCCACCATTCTGAAGAAATCCAAATTTTTTGTTTTTTGCCAATACAACATGCGTAAAATCCTGTGTCTGTGGGTCTTGAACAAGAAAAACGAAGTTTTCAACACGGACTCTTGGTGCAGCAACTAATAATGCAGCTCTTGAAAGGCCTGCATCCAAACAGATTTCATGGATGCGTTTAAACAACGGAGTAACAATAGTGCTTATCTTCCCTAGAATAGAAAAATAATCGGCTTGAATACTTTTTTGGACAGGTTCTTGCCCAAAACTCTGCAATTTTGTTGCTAATTCTTCCATTTGTGCGCACAAATGTTGACTCGTCGATGATATCATAAGTAACTCCGTTTTTGGTTTTTAATAAAACCGGAGAATATACAAATTCAAGGACAATAAGTCAATTCTTATCATGCAATGCAGGTAAAAGGCGATATAAAATTCCTTCTCGGAGCATAGTCTCTTTATGATTTACAGCTAATTCTACATCACTGACTAAACTTACAGAAGCTCTTTCGTTCGACGCGTTATTATCGCATCGTAAAGAATCGGAAGCATAATAAAGGGCACCAAATTTAACATTCGCTTTCACAGCCGCTACACAAAAATGAGCTCCTTCAACATCCATTGTAACAGCCCCATTTGCCTTGACTTCTTCCACAACATTCAAAGTCTCAGAGAAAATGGATGATACGGATACATGGTCTCCAGATAAACAAATATCTTCTAAATGATTGGTCGAGAATAAATGCGATGTTAAATTGACTCCTTCTATCTCCCCTGAAGGTTTTGCAATCGAAAAACTACGTGGAAGATAAATATGATTCAGTGAATGGCTGCCAGCCATTTGGCCCGCCTTGGCAATATGGGCGAGGCCATAAAGTTTTCCCGTTTTGAGAATTGCAAGCGCCAACGCTCCTGAAAGTCCACCCCAATAACAAAATTCAATATTAATTAAAAATACGGGGCGACAATTTTCTTTCTTCAGTAGGCAATAGGATATCCCCCCTTTCTGATCTAAAAATTCATATTCCTGATCTACTGAATAAGGGCTACTGTATCCGGCTGAACAAAGATACTGCGCCGTTAAATGAGAATAGCCCATAACAAGAACGGCTTCTCCTGATGCCCACTCAGCATGTGTTTTCAATTTGTTGATCAATCCGGAATCCATGACACATTTCTGAGCATAACTTTCCACAGAACCGCTGGTGGTAACCTGCTTCAACCTTTGGAAAATATTGTTTGATTAACATACCCCAGTGATGCACAAGTTCTTCTGAAGGCATAGTGGCAAGCAGTAAAAAGTCACTTCCCTTCTCATCAGTCACTTGAAATAGCGAGGGTCTTTGTGTATTTCCAATTTTGGGTGGCATATAAGCTTCATTGAAACTTTGATGCATACGGCTACCACCATCCCATAATGGCAGGCTGTTGATCTTCCAACCTCTCTTATCTGCATAAGATGAAATGTCTTCAGGTGCAGTCCCTAAAACCTTCACCGGTCTTTCATTCAGGATCTTCAACGTAGGACCTTTGCTACGGGCGTAATAAGAGATATCTTCTCCCATCGAATGGGACGCAGGGGGAACCTGATGCAGCGGAAGTAATTTAAGGGGCCCATCATATACACCTGAATAACGTGGGAAAATTTTCCCTGAAAGTTGTCTACAGATTCTACTTTTCCCTAACTCACCAACCTCATTAAAAATGACTGATAATATAGGAAGGTAATCTCGGGGGTTTTCTGAGGCGAGACAAATTGCCTGAAAGGGCACTTTTCTTTCTAAAGATCCTTTTGCCATATAAGCGATCTCTGTACTTGTCATATTGGCTCCCTGTTGCATGCCTAGCTCAAGAAGGTTGCTAGGTAATAATGTGCTCGGATATGACATGAGTACTGCACGAGAAATCCATCTGGGCAATAAAGGCGTTGTCGAAATTAGGGGACTGGGGAGTTTCCCCTCAGGAGAAATGATTGTGAATGCATGCGGTACTAAACAACCTTGGTAGTTTTGAGATATGTGCTGCGCCACTTTGGAAACAAATAAAATCCCTCCGAGGTCACAGGCTTCAATTAACTGTCCCACAAGTTCTTTTCCGAGAGTCCCGCGAAAGCTAAAGCGCACATTCATTGCAACTATCGGAGCACCGTTTGCATCTTCCCAAATTTTGAGGCCAAAATAGGGACCACATTCAATGAAACGTGCATGCTTTCTAATGGGGTTCAATGCCGACTCTACCATTGTTGCATAACCTAGAATCAAAACAACTTTTCGGGAACAATGATTTTTAAGTATATTAAGCCGCTCTACAACTCCTGATGCTCGGAGAACCTCAGCTACAAATTTTTGTGCTGATCCTTCATGACACTTAGCGATTATTTTGAGTCCTAGTTCATGTGATCGGAAGAGCTGATCGAGCATACTCGCCCAATGACAAACGCCCTCTCGACAGGGTTCTGTGCAAAGAACATAAAATTCTTTTCCATCATCGCCACGCATGTGCCATAAACTTGGACGCTGAGCACAGTTTGTGAGTGAATTGTGTGAGCGTTTTATCTTTTGATTTGACCCGTCCCATAACATATTGACAATCGTCCAATTATGTTCATCTGCATAAGCATGGAAATGATCACGAAATACACCTAAAACAAGGATTTTGGAATTTTTCAAAGAAAATAAATTGACAGGTGGACACCTTCTTTCGACGTCAGCAATAAATTTCTCCGGTTCAGCAGCAGGGGGTTTAATTGACCCATATGGGACTGATTTCAGAGTACCGCTATATATTGAAGATGGAATCATCTTGTTCACTCTTTTATAAGAAAATAAACAAAAATGATAACAGATTATAACTATTAAATCAATGTTTGTAAAAGGAGAAGCCTTCGCGCGCCCGACTGTTACCCACATCTTTTCAGGACCAGGGTGGCTCCTGAAAAGATGTGGGTAACAGTCGGGCGCTCGCCTCGCTCCCCTCAGGACGAAGAAGGGTTTTTAAAATGATTTTTGCTATTTTCTCAATGAATTGCTTAGCTTCGTCAGGTGTAACATCCATCCTAGTCTCAAATTCCCAATCATCGATTTGTCGAAGAACCTCTGTTAAGGCATTTTTCACAACAATTAAATCTTCTACGGTTAAATGAAAATGTTCCACATCTTTTTTATGAAGTTCTTGCTTGGCTATGTTGCGATGTACTTTTTTCAATAATTGCTGCGCATGACTTTTTGTAACCCCAATTTTTTTTTCAAAATCATCAACATGAAGACCATTGCACACTTCATTTAAAGAATTATTAATGATAGGTAAATCATGGAAGTTGACTACAACAATATTTTCTGATGGTTTCCGGAATTCCCCAAGACGTTGTTTTGCGCGATTGATTATTTCCTGAAATTGGTCAAATCTGAAGTCCCAAAATTCACCATCTTTTGGAGGATAAATTCTGATTCGTAAATTTTCAAAACCTTCTTCTTGCGTAAGAAGGGCAACAAGGTTATTTTCAAATCCAATGTCTGCAACTAGATCTTTAAAATCGATATCTCCACCGACTGAAAGTTCAAACTTTGTATTTTTTATTTCTTTAAGTTTTTTGATCGGATGAATCACATCATTAACCAACATATTTGAAAGGAAAGAAAGCTCTTCTTGATTATATTCAAATTTTGGTCCTGCATCCATCATGAATAAATTGATTAGAACATCTGCGATTTCTTTTGACTCTTCATCTCTAAAATGCTGTAGAAGGTTGACAGCCCACTTGGATATACTTTTAATATTATAGCCTTTGTCCAATTCAAGCTTTAACATCGTCCCAATTTCTGTTTTTGAATACATCATAGCGAAAAGATTTTTTATTGATAAATGGTTGGAATATTTTTCATTTGTTCTTCTAAAGACCAATTGATCGGTTTCCTTTTAGGATCAGCCCACTGGGCTCCATTTTGCAACCATTTTAATCTATATTTTCTGATAGTATTTAAATCGCAATCTTCATAGCCAAATTGAACTCTACAGCATGAGCAAATGTCAAAACTAGCTGTTTGGTTATCCTCCCCCCAGGGTAAATCGTCTTGCCATAAACCACAAACGCGACAATGGTTTAACCAATCTCTATTACTTTCCATTTTAAATATCCTATGATTTAAAGGTAACAATCTGGAATATTTTTCATTTGTTCTTCCAATGACCAATTGATCGGTTTCCTTTTAGGATCAGCCCATTGTGCTCCATTTTGCAACCATTCAAATCTATACGCTTTGATAGCTTCTAAATTCCAATCTTCATGACCAAATTCAACTCTACAGCAAAAGCATATTTCATGATTAGGTGACTTGTTATCCTCTCCCCAAGGTGGATCCAATTGTCTTAATCCACATATGCGACAAAAGTTTAACCAATCTTTATTACTTTCCATTTTAAATATCCTTTGATTTATAGGTAACATTGTGGGATATTTTTCATTTGTTCTTCTAAAGACCAATCTATTGGTTTTTCTTTAGGTTCAAACCACTCTGCTCCACTTTCCTGCCATTTTAATCTATATTTTCTGATAGTATTTAAATCGCAATCTTCATAACCAAATTCAACTCCACAGCAATCACATATGGCAAAATTAGGGTTTTTATTATCCTCCCCCCAGGGGGGATCCAGTTGTCTAAAACCACAAATACGACAAAAAAACAATGCATCTTTATTATTGTGCATGAAAATATTTACCTTCGTGTTAATACTAGAGTGAATAAAATTTTTTGTTCAGGTATATCGGGAAAGTCATTAATATATTTTTGTGCGTGTAATATGCTTCTCAAAAAAAATGATTTTTCATCTTCTCCCATTTCTATTTCACAATACCAACTGTCAGAAAGAGGTATGATATCATCCCCAATAAGTTCATAGACATCTCCACCCCATATTCCTACGTTAAGGGGTATTAAATTAGTTAAAACTTCTAGAACTGTTTTTTTATCCCATGCTAATTCATTAAATCCGATGGAGTCTAATGGAATGGCTTTATCTAACAATTCTTGCCCTAAGCAGTATTCTAAAAACATTATAGTTTATCCCATTGATTCTAGGATTTATAGGTAACATTTTGGGATATTTTTCATTTGTTCTTCTAAAGACCAATTTACCGGTTTTTCTTTAGGTTCAAACCACTCTGCTCCACTTTCCTGCCATTTTAATCTATATTTTCTGATAGTATTTAAATCGCAATCTTGATAACCAAATTCAACTCCACAGCAATCACATATGGCAAAATTAGGGTTTTTATTATCATCACCCCAGGGGGGATCCAGTTGTCTAAAACCACAAATACGACAAAAGAACAATGCATCTTTATTATCCATTTTTTCTCAATTCATTGAGTTTATTAATAGGATCGCTATCATCATTTATTAACATTCCAGCAAGTAGAGTGAGCTCTTCCTTAGTATATTCAAATTCAGGCCCCGCACCCATAATGAATAAATTTCGTAAAATATTATCTTAATTCATCTGTACGCTCCTCTCGGATACTAAAAAAAATATCTTCAGCCCAATTAGATATTCTCTCAATATTGAACTCCTTGTCCAATTCAATTTTTAACTTTTTTCCAATTTCTTTCTTTGTAATTTTCATCTAATAAAGTCTTTGCTGTTTTGCTCTTATATTGAACGATAGCCAAGGGCATAAATGTTGATAATACTATTAGTGGAGTTGGTTTCAATTCTAAAACATTTTAGATTTTCAAGGTTGACCCCCATTCTTGACCATTCGTTTCTAATTACATTTAATTTTTCCGATGCCCCAAAACATTCGGCATGCAAGATCGATTTTAGCGCTACAATTCCAAAATTCATATTCATATTTAAGGCGTAACAGTCAGTGAATTCAATTGTTGACGCATTTTGTTCCTCAGGCCAAATGATTAAAAATTTGATAGTATCTTGATCTCCTGGGTGTTCACGATCTATCTTTATAGATTGAATAGTGGCATCATGCCATGGTAGATTATTAAAACTTTCATTCATGGTTTAACCTGAGTCGCGTGAATTTGGGTAATGGCCGGAATGTGTGGATTCCCCATTTTAAATATTCTAAGATTTATAGGTAACAATCTGGAATATTCTTCATTTGTTCTTCTAAAGACCAATTGATCGGTTTCCATTTAGCTTTAGACCACTCTCCTCCATTTTGCAACCATTTTAATCTATATTTTCTGATAGTATTTAAATCGCAATCTTCATAACCGAATTCAACCCCACAGCAAGCACATAAGGCAAAATTAGGGTTTTTATTATCATCACCCCAGGGGGGATCCAGTTGTCTAAAACCACAAATACGACAAAAAAACAATGCATCATTATTATTGTGCATGAAAATACTCCAGATTTGTTTTGTGTGGATGCTTTGAGGGATCTGGTTTAAACATCGTTTTGGGGACCCCTGTTTCAGTATAAGTACTAAATGTATTAGTTTTCATATGATAGCGTACAATTTCTCCATTCGGACGTATTTTAGTGAGCGAATTAGGATTGTATAATAAGTTCCGTGCCATTTCAACATATTCTTTAGAGTTATTTAAATGTGGGAATTCATTTTTATGTCTATTCCAATGGTCTAAGGCATTTTCGACTGAGTTTTCTCGACGTGTACTTGACCAAATGGGAGTAATATTCTTCGGTTTTTGAAAGCTTAAAACTCCAGAATAACTCGCTGCTAGTTCAGTTTTAAGAACTGTAGATCCACTACTCTGAGTCAGTCTAGCAATATGGTGGGTTTCGGAGAGAGTTTTTCCTGCTTTGACGGAGCGGAAGTAGTTGAGGCTGCCTTTAAAAAAGGAGGCCCCGTAACGGGTTGCGGCTGAGGCTCCTTTTACACCATACCCAGCTACTTTAAACCACGAAGTACCTGTAAGGCAGAAACCTGCGCCTATTGAAGCTACAGTACCTGCATAGTATCCTGCTGTAGAACTCCAGGTTTTACATTCATGCTCACCTAATGCGTAATTTGAGAGCCCAAATGACTGATCATCAACAACCCCTCTGCCAAAGCTATTCCCGAATGATTTTACATGATCATAACAGGAACTTAACCAACCACATAAGCTCTCTCCCCATAATCCATAGGGATCCACAAATGTTAGGGGATTATTCTGGACATAGGCATAGAGATTAGGTCCGTCTGCAAATCCTAGGGGATCGGGAGTAAGCCATCGTCCTTGGGCAGGATCATATTCCCTCTTATCAAAATGATATAAACTGGTTATAGCATCAAATCTCTGTGACGAAAATAGCCAAGGCGATTGTATGGAACCATTTTCCAAAAATGCTCCAAAGGCATCATAACGATTGGTGGCTACTACTTGATTTTGTGTATCAAGCACCACACAGATATCTCCGCGGTGATTTCGAATAGGAAAATAAGCAACCCCATTTAACTCCATAGCGATGGTAGATGCCTTTCCAAGTACTAATCGAAACTCATTTTCTGTGCCTATTTCAGTATCAAATTGGTATTTATACACATTGTCATTTTTCTGAATCAGTCGACCAAATGGGTCATATTGATAGCTTATATAGCAGTCAGTATTAGAATAGGTTGTAAGCCTACCTAGAGCATCATAAGTATATTGTGATCCATTCTTTTGCGTCCCTCCTTCCATTGGCATCATATGAAAAATTATCAATTGTGTCGTCAAGCAACTGATTTAATTCATTCACGTTACATGCAAGGGCATTTTTTGAGCGTCTATTATTGACTGAATCATTTGTATATTGATTATCAAATGCACCGGTTTCCCCGATAAGCTGATTCAGATCATCATAAGCAAAAAGTGTTTCATATTCTCCAAGCGGATCAGATATTTTTGTAGAAACGAGATTTCCAACCTTATCATAGCAAAGGCGTTGGGAATAAGCACTTGAATCTATTTCAATGCATCTGCCAAGTTTGTCCCATACATAATTAATAGGGGAGTTGTTTGTTATACTTTTAGA
Organism: Waddliaceae bacterium; assembly: GCA_963822595.1. Classification (GTDB taxonomy): domain Bacteria; phylum Chlamydiota; class Chlamydiia; order Chlamydiales; family Waddliaceae; genus CAVRUH01. The sequence goes on from CAWGIG010000003.1 coordinate 158,813, forward strand.
TAAAGGTCTTCCCTGCAAATCACAATGCTGTGAATAGGTGTATTGCATTTGATTATCTTTATAGCGTGAAATAGAGCTCGGACATGTAGGTGTGTAGAAATAGGCCATTCTATTATTTTCAAAAATTACTTCAGAGACCCTGTCAAGGGGATCATAGGAATAATTGATTTCAAATCCGGAGGCTTGCTTTTCATATATGAGTCGATCCTTGATATCGTAAGATCTGTAAGTGGTCGTTTCCTGTACAACATCTTCAGCTTGAATGACATTATCGTTTAGATCATATGAAAAACGATGATATATCGTTCCGTCGGAGGATGATTGCACTTCTAACCTACCTAACGGGTCATAAGTATGCGAAATGACTACACCATCAGGATTTGTGATAGATTCCAAACGACCGCAATTATAGCTAAACCTTGTTATTTTTTCGCCTTGCTCATCTTCTAGTATCTTTTGCCCCATTGAGTCATAAGAGGTGTAAACATGGTAATAGCCTAGTGAAATGTCATCGGAAAGAACCTTTTCTTGTTGGTGAATTTTATTCCCTCTACCGTCATAGGAAAATGAGGATTCTGCTATAACTGTTCCGAACGGTGATTTTACCCTGACTTCTTTGACTCTATTCAATGGATCATAGACTTCAATTTCACTTCTTCCTAGGGCATCGACAGTAGTTTTTTCAAGATGATCTGTGAAATCATAGAAGATAGAAGTTTCGTTTCCAAGGGGATCTATGCTTTTTGTGGGTAAATTTTGTGAATTGTAGAGTGTTTTATGCTCTGCAAATGAATCATTGTTACTATAGATTCTTTCGATAGTTTTATTTCCATGGGTGTCATAGGAGTATTCTTCTTTGCTGTAGAGATTTCCTTGTGCATCTTGAATGGTTCTTTGAACAATACGATCGAGGTTATCATACTGGAAGAGTGTCACATGATCAGAAATTGCAATTTTAGATTGTCTTCCTAATGAATCATACTCATAAAAAGTAATAACCCCTCCATTTTCCATAGACACCAATCTTCCGGCTCCATCATAAGAGTAGTTAGTTTGATGTCCCAAGGCATCGATCTTTGAAATCAAATTTTTCCCACTATAGACATTTTGGAGAGATTTTAGAAGTCTACCTTCCTTCGAGTATTTGTTTTCTATTTTCGTGCGCCCGAGATAGTCCAATTCATATGTCGTATAGGTCCCATCTTTTTCCCATTCTTTTATGAGGTGTCCTTGAAGGTTGTAGATGAAGGTTTTGGATGATCCATCAGGATAGAGAACCTCTAAAGGTGAGCCATACATATTGTAAATGGTTTTTGTCACAAAGCCGTCATTATCGATTTTTTCGATAATATGATTTTGTGCATCATACTTTTTGTATTCGACATACCGAAGAGGATCTATTTTTGCAATTTCCCGAGATGAAAGATCGTATTCATAAGTAGTGACCTGTTTAAACTCGTCCACGGTAGCAATTTTGTTCCCCATGATGTCATATGTAGAACTTGTTTTGAGAATGTTACCATCAGCGTGTTCTTCGATTTCTTCGATCAGTCGATTGGAAGTGTCGTAAATAAAGTGAGTTTTCTTACCTGAACCCAATTTTTCTTCGTAAATTTTGTTGTGATTAGCATCATAGTTATATAAAGTGGTCTCACCTATGGCATTAATTGTTTTTATGAGTTTTCTTTGGGTGTTATATTCGTAGTAGGTGCTATACCTATAATTTTCTTGTGCATCATATACTTTTTCTTCAGCAAGGAGGTCTCCATGAGAATAAATCCTCTCTGTTTTACTCAAAAGATGCTTTTCGCCTGTTTTGGGATCTACATAGGATTGTCTAATAATTTTGGGGAGTGTCATACCTGACAATCCTGGATTCAACTGGGGTTCAATGTCAGTCACAAGTCGTGTTGAAGTGTTGCTTAGATCATTAATGTCGACCGAATTTCCGTCGTCAACAATTTTTTGGATGAGAATGCCGTTCTTGTCATATTGGTAAAATTCTTTTTCAACAAACTTTTGATCTGCAAAAGTATGTTTAGAAGCAAGTATTTGCGTATTTGGAAAATAGCCATAAGTTATTACATGTTGATCGTTATGATTTTCAGTTATAGGAAGATTGTTTCCATCGGTAGTGTGAGTATATCTTACGTAATAGGTGTCTTTAGAATCCTTTTGGGTTATATTTCCAAAAACATCGGTTTGTGAAATATTGCCATGGGCATCATATTGATATTTTCGTTCGGTAATAGTTTTCCCTTCAGGATCAGTAATTCTATGACTTTCCAGTTGACCTAGTTTATCCCAGTCATAATAAAGATGCCGATGAAATTCGGTTATGCTCTTAAGACGCTCTTTGTTGTAGCTGTATTCTTTTTTTGCGCCACGAGCATCGGTTACTTCTGTGCAGTTAAATTTGTAAACAAATGAGTACATAGGAATATCTGTTTCGGAAGAAGAAAGACTTTTAACTCTTTCATTTTTATCATATTCTACGAATAATGAACGCCCTTCGGGCCCTATAACTTTATCGATACTAAAATAAGTGTTGAAGAAATTCTGCCTGACTAATGCTTCATAGTGGGTTCCTAGGAGGTGATTTGACACAACGTCTGACATGAATCTTACTTTACCTTCAACAGTGAACTTCTTTTTTTTGTGTTTCACCTTTTTATAGTCCATATGGTAATCAACTTTCTGTCCATTGCTTCCTGTGATTGACACGACATATTCAGAATTGTCAAAATCAAGAAAGTTAAGGGTCAGAGAATTGTCCTTATTCGTTGTCCATATACGTTTAAGGTCTATAAAATTTTTCGAAATATAGGAAAAATGTCGGCAGGTTCCATTAGGTCGTTCTTCCAAAACCAGACGGTACTTTCTAGTTTGATCCTTTGTTATATAATGTTGATAGTGACGTCGAGTTCCATTCCCTAGGTGCACAATAAACTTATTTTTATCTCCTTCAGCCCACATGGCATATATAGGCGGTTCACCTCGCAATAGGGCTTCACAGCAGTTTGTGTAGCCATGTGTGTAAAAATTTGGATCAATTTTACCCTTAAAATTCTTTTTACCATCTTTTTTGAGGGTGAAAAATAAATATGACCCTTTTCTTTGTTCCACAAGAAGGTTTTGTTCTTCCTTTTCTGGATAGAAGTGTAAACTTAAGGGGAAGGAGTTGCCCATACTGTATCCCAATAGACCAATAAAATGATGTCCACCATCATAATAACGAGTCATCTCTAGCGGATCGCTTCCGTCAATATGAATATCATTTTCGACTTGAACCAATTTTCCATTATTAGCATTGACTACACCCTCGACGAGTGAAAGGGTATCGCATTCTGATGTGAGATAAGGAGTAATTTGCTCCTGAGCGAAAGCAAGCATCGGTAGAAGGAGGCATGAAAGAAATAGTTTTAACATGATAGATCCTGAATTGAATTCCTGTCTAAACTACACTGAGGGTTGAAATTTATACAACAAGAATTTCCAGTTTTTTTATCTTGCATTTTTTCTGCAACTTCCTTTAGTATATTCGACGACAGGGGTATTAGCTCAGTTGGTTAGAGCGCCACGTTGACATCGTGGAGGTCAGCTGTTCGAGTCAGCTATATCCCATTATGATTCCATCACTCGACGCCATCCGCCAAGCTGCGGCAGTAATTCTAGCCTACACCATTCGAGATATCGTCCCCGATGTCCTCATGGTCAAAGGCGAACGCACCGACATCGGCTTCTACTACGACTTCATCCTCAAACAACCCCTAGACAAAGAAGCCATCCCCATCATCGAAGAAAGAATGCGTATTAATATCAAAAATGGCCTTACCCTAAAATCCCTCGAAATGATGCGCGAAAACGCCTCCGCACTCTTCAATTACCACAGCCAAGCCATCCAATCGAATCTCGTCCTATACTCCGATAATAACGTCATTCCTATCGTCCAAATCGACTCCTTTTACGACTACTGCCACCCTCCCTGCGCCCCTATATCCTCCGATATCGCCGCCTTTAAAATACTCTCTATCACAAAAGAAAAAATTAATGTTCCAGGCTCCGGAGTACTCGACATCACCCGCATCACAGGTACAGCTTTCCACGATAAAGATACTCTCAAAAAATTCATCAAAAAACTTGAAGAGGCAAAAAAACACGATTACCGGAAGCTCGGAGAGCAAAGAAACCTCTTTCTCCTCGAAAATAGCCCCATTTGGCTCCCCAAAGGAACACAAATTCGAGAAAAAATGACCGATTGGTGGAAAAAAGAACACCAAAATCAAGGGTACTCCTTCGTCAAAGCAAACTCCCATGGCTGACATTTTTCGCCATTTCAATCCCTCCAATGCCGATTTGCCCGTCCGCTATGCCGAATTATCCGAGAAAACCCTCCCAAAAGAGCAATCGGTCGACCACTCCCTATTAAAGTGCCAAATTTATACCCAAGACATAGCCACAACTTTCTGCACAAAGGAACAAGTGAGCGATGAAATCAATAAATCCTTGCAATTCATTCGGAAAACCAGTAATATTTTGGGGATTGGGAATCAGTGGTATTTGGTCACCCAAAACAATAGGGATAAAGCTATTGAACCGCTGGTTGAAGGATTAAAACAGTGCGGAATTACTTATTCCACAGAGATGATTAAGAAATCTGGCAACAGAGGAGCCAAAATCGAAGTGAAATGGGTTGATTTCTTGGGGAGAGAATGGCTAGGACCAACTCTTACACTAGAAAATCACGGCGACATAGCCGTAATCACACGCTCAGTTTTTGGTTCTCTAGAGAGATGCATCGCCCTGCTCGTTGAGCTTCATGCCTTGCAAAAAGAGAACATAGCCGAATCTTTCGAACAGCAATAACGGAGACAAGAAGACATTTGAAAGTAAATAAACAGATTCGCGCACCTAAGGTTCGCGTTATAGGCCCGGAAGGGGAGCAAATTGGCATCCTGACGATTCAGGAGGCCTTGCAGAGAGCTACAATTGAGGGATTAGATCTTGTTGAAATAGTTCCCAATTCGAACCCCCCAGTTTGTAAGATCATAAACTACGGAAAATACCGTTATGATCAAACCAAACGGGAAAAAGAAAGTAAGAAAGCGCAGCATCAGATTAAGGTTAAAGAGGTCAAGCTTAAGCCCAATATTGATGAGCATGATCTCCAAACGAAACTCAGGCATGCACGAGATTTCCTCGCCGAAGGAAACAAAGTAAAAGTCACATGCATGTTTCGCGGAAGGGAAATGGCCCATCCTGAAATCGGACACCGCTTGATGGCAAGAGTAATTGCAGAGCTCGAGGATGTGTCAGCCACAGAAGCCCCGGCCAATATGATGGGTCGATTTTTGACAATAGTGTTGGCACCTGCAACAAAGAAAAAAACTAAGGCAGTAGGAGGAACAGACCGTGCCCAAAATGAAGAGTAAAAAAGCCCTGGCGTGCCGTTTTAAATTAACAGGCCGCGGTAAATTAGTACATCAACGCGCTGGATTGCGTCATATTTTGACAAAAAAGACCAGCAAGCGTAAACGTCAGCTTTCGAAACCCGGTCTCGTAAGCGATGCCCTATTAAAAACATATAAACGATGTATGTGCGTATAAGGAGATACAATGGTAAGAGTAACAAATGCTGTCGCCACACACCGCAGAAAGAAAAGACTGCACAAGATGGCAAAAGGATTCTGGGGAGATCGTAAAAATCACTGGCGCATGACACATGACGCCGTGATGCGCGCCCTAGCCTATAATTATAAACACCGCAAAGAGAAAAAACGCGACTTCCGCAGATTGTGGATTGGTCGTATCTCAGCGGCGGCAAAGATGCATGGAATTTCTTTCAGTAAGCTAATCCATGGTCTTAAAAAAGCAAGCTGCGAACTTGACCGTAAAGTGTTGTCAGAAATGGCAATCCACGACCCTCAAGGGTTTGCAGCAGTCGTAGGACAGGCTAAACTGGCACTCGCTTAAGAGGATTTTCATGGCTGATAACGTTCTATCGATACGTAATCAATTTAGCCAAGAGCTGCTGAATGCTCAGACTTCTTCCGACCTGGAAGCGCTTAAAGTGCGCTACCTCGGGAAGAAAGGTCCCATTCAGGAGCTCATGAAGTCATTAAAGGACGTTCCCCCAGAGGAACGTCCCCATGTCGGAAAAGCCATCAACGACCTAAAGGTGGATATTTCCTCCAATCTTGACCAAAAATTCACCGATATCATTCTTTCCGAAGAGGGAACTCGCCTCGCTCAAGAAAATATCGATGTCACACTGCCAGGACGCCGTCATTTCCCCGGCAGAAAGCACATCATCAGCCAAACTCTCGATCATATGATTGAAATTCTCACCGGAATGGGATTCTCCGTACAATACGGCCCTGATGTGGACTCCGATTATTATAACTTTGAAGCTCTCAATTTTGCCGCTGACCATCCTGCGCGCGATATGCAAGACACCTTTTATATCAGCGATAAAGTTCTTTTGAGGACGCATACCAGCAACACCCAGACTCGAGTCATGGAGAACAATACCCCGCCGATACGCGTGATAGCGCCGGGTAAAGCCTATCGAAATGAGACCATCACCGCCCGTTCCCACGTTTTCTTCCATCAAGTGGAAGGATTTTATATCGATAAAGGCGTTACTTTTGCTGATTTATTTGCCACAATCGACGAATTTTATAAGAAATTTTTCGGACTCGAGGTGAAAACTCGTATCCGTCCCAGTTATTTTCCTTTTGTGGAACCCGGAATGGAAATCGATGTAAGTTGTATTTCTTGCGGAGGATCAGGCTGCAACCTGTGCAAACATACCGGATGGCTTGAAGTTGCCGGCGCCGGCATGATCCACCCCGAAGTCCTTAAAAACGGAAATATCGATCCCGAAATTTACTCAGGCTATGCCTGGGGAATGGGTGTCGCCCGCTTGGCCATGCTGAAACACGGAATTAAAGATATACGACAATTCTACGACAACGATCTCAGGTTCCTCGAACAATTTACCACCCTTTAAGGAGACTATGTTAACTGTATCTACAGATGATGCAGGGAAGTCCCTTCTTCAATATATAAAAGGTTCTCTAAACGAAACCCTTTCGGGTAGAGAAATCAAAAGAGCTATCGAAGCAAACCTTTGCCAAGTAAATGGCAAAGTCGAGCGTCATGCTTCCACCAAAGTCAAAAAAGGGGATAAAGTTGAATTTCAAGTCATTAAAGCTCCTTCCAAAACAGAAACTGAAGAAGAAGAAGAAAAAGACAACAACATCCTTTTTGAAGACGACTATATCATGATATACAATAAACCTGCCGGACTTACCTCCGATATAAAAGGGTTAGGACGCCATTTCCCCGCTTATGAAATCGTCCACCGCCTTGATAAAGAAACAACCGGAGCCATTATTTTTGCAAAAACCCCCGAAGCGGCTGAAAAAATCAAAGAATTGTTCAAAAAAAGAGAAATTCATAAAGTCTATCATGTGATTATCGACGGCATTCCAAGAACGAAAAGCGGAATCATCGAAAGTCATATCGGTAAAGTCCAAGCAAGAGGGGATTATGTCCTTTGGGGATCTGTCAAACCAGAGGACGGCAGAGAAGCCAAAACCTCTTGGCGTTTAATTAAGCCCGGAAAAAGCGCCTCTCTAGTATACTGTGAGCCTATCACGGGAAGGACGCATCAGATTCGCGTCCATATGAAAGAAATGGGATTTCCTGTGTTAGGGGATTATCGTTATCAGCGCCAATTTAGATGTTCTTATTCACCAAATCGTCTGATGCTTCACGCGGCCTCCATATCTTTTATGCATCCTTTTACTAAGAAGAAAATCTTTGTCGAAGCGCCTACTCCGGAGGACTTTCAGACAGCATTAGATCGAGTGATTCAATGAAATTCCTGATTGTAAAAACATCTTCCTTAGGAGATATTTTACAATCATTCCCTGTGGCCACCTACTTGCATACAAAATTCCCTGGATGCCAAATTGACTGGGTTGTTGAAGAAGAGTTTTCAGAACTCGTTAAGGCAAACACTCAGGTTTCCCATGTATTTTGTGTTAAAACACGTCAATGGCGTCGGGGAAAAGCTTGGAAAGACTTTTTTTCTTTCAAAGCGGAATTGCAAACTCATGTTTATGATGCAGTTTTTGATCTTCAAGGAAACACAAAATCAGGACTCATCACTTTTTTAGCAAAAAGTAGAAAAAAGTTGGATTCGGTCGAACATACAGTCCCTGAAAAACCCAATCTTCTTTTTACCAATATTAGATTCAATCCACCTTCCGCTCTAAATATCCGCGATGATTATCTGTATCTCGTCAAAAGTTACTTTTCCGATACCGCAATATTTATTCCAACAGCCCATTGAGCTATCAGTTTCTTCTGTAGACAAAGATAAAATAGCAAATATTCTTAATCAGCCCTCTCTTGAAGGTCTCATGAAGGTCTTAGTATGTCCGGGGTCGGCCTGGAAAAATAAACAACTGACATCTTCTCAACTCAAAGAGTTTTTAGTCGAATATAAATCAAAATCTCCATGTGAGTTTCTCTTTTGTTGGGGGTCAGAATCCGAACGAATACTGTCTCAGCAGTTATCCGGTGAGTTTCCGGGTTCTGTGTTATTGGAAAAATTATCTTTGTCTGCATTGCAGCATTTGATGGGAAAGATCGATTTAGTTGTTACGATGGATTCACTACCATTGCATCTTGCCGGAACGACATCAGTGAGCACTTACAGTTTTTTCGGACCGTCCCTTGCAAAAAAGTACTGTCCGCAAGGGCTTCAGCATCGTTATTTTCAGGGGAAATGTCCCTACGGCCGCACGTTTGAAAAGCGCTGTCCCATTCTTCGCACCTGTACCACAGGCGCCTGCTTGCGAAAGGAATAAAATATCCTGCCTCCGTGTCCAACTCCTTAAAATTAAAATACTTTTTATATACAAACTGATTTAAAACAGAGAGCAATCCAGGTCTTTGTCGCCCCCTTACCGGGAAATAACTAATAGACGTTAGGCAACCAATTTTCAACGCAGAGCGGCCCAGTCCCTTCGGGCCCCCTTTCGGGAAATAACTGTGACCTATATAATGTTTGCGGTATTTCGTGTGTCTTAGATCGTACCGCCACTGGTGTTTTTGTACCCGTCGCAGAGCGTGATCAGCGGGGGCTTGCGATTTTATCGCTGGGAAGCTTGCTATCCCGTTTAGGAGACTGCCTCTATATTTTTATAGCCCCCGCCGCACGTTAATACCTTTTTTATACCAACAAAAAAAGGAATTAAGAATGAAGAATACTTCAAAAAAGATTAAAACTAAAGAAGAAAGTACTAGTTCATTACCAGTACTTCATCCTAATACTGCAGGCATCGATATAGGTTCGCAATCGCATTTTGTGGCTGTGCCATCAGAAAGAGATCAATTTCCCGTACGAGAATTCCGGACATTTACCGGTGATCTTCTCAAAATGATCGATTGGCTTAAACAATGCCGCATTGAAACAATCATCATGGAGTCAACAGGTGTTTTCTGGATACCCGCTTTCGAGTTACTTGAAAGTAATGGGTTTGATGTAAAGCTTGTCAATGCCCGTCATGTTAAAAACGTAAGCGCACATAAGACAGACGTACTTGACTGTCAATGGCTGCAACAACTCGGAACATTTGGTTTAATGAAAGGGGCATTTCGACCTGTAAATGAGATTTTACCACTAAGGGCCTACCTTAGGCAGCGAGATATGCTTATTAAAAGTGCTGCAGAACATATCCAACATATGCAAAAGGCCCTAACACAAATGAATCTGCACCTACACAATGTTATCAGCGACATCACCGGCAAGACAGGTATGGCGATTATAAGGAGTATTGTATCGGGTGTTACAGACCCCAAAAAATTAGCCGCTCTAAGGGATGAGCGATGCCACAATCCTGAAGATGTCATAGAAGCATCGCTTGTAGGAAATTACAGAGAAGAACATTTATTCAGTCTTAAACAGGCCCTGGATCTCTACGATTTCTATACAACAAAACGATCAGAGTGCGATTTAAAAATCGAACGGGAGGTCGGAAAGTTTGAGTCTAAATTAAAACCAGAAGACGAAAAGAAACAAGCAAAAGAAGCAGAAAAGACAAAAAAACCAAAAGAAAATAAAAAGTATCAGAAACATGAATACCAGTTTGACCTCACATCTCAACTGGTTAAACTTGCAGGAGTAGACCTGACAAAAATTCCATCAATAGGTGCAAGCTCAGCACTTACAATCATATCTGAAATAGGACTAGACATGAGCCGTTGGCGAAGCGCCAAACACTTTGCATCATGGTTAGGACTATCCCCAGGAAACAAAGTATCAGGGGGCAAAAGATTAAGTGGAAAAACCAAACCATGTGTTAACAGGGTAGCTGTATTGTTAAGAATGTGTGCAAACACACTATACAGATCCGATTGTGCATTTGGGGCCTATCTGCGTAGGATGAAAGGGAGATTAGGATCCCCAAAAGCAATCACTGCTCTTGCACACAAACTAGCGAAGCTTATTTATCTCATGTTAAAATACGGAGTGGAATTTGTTGAAAAAGGAGTTCAATTTTACGAGAAGATGTACCAGGAACGTAGATTGGCAAACCTTAAGAAAAAGGCCAAGGAAATGGGGTTTGAACTAACCCAAATGACAGCCTAAGCTACTACAGCTCAAAAAAACAAATGAAAAACAAAAAGGCATGAGGAAAATCTTTTTTTTGTTTTTAAATAAATATATTGTCAAAAATCTCAAACAATGCTTTTTAAGATAAAAAACGAGTAAAGCAAGTCTTGTTTAGTCTTCAAACTCACCCAATTCACACCATGAGTTATTTAGGAGACGGGGAGGTTCGCAGAGAGGCGGAGAAAGAGAATGATTGTTTTTCTCTTTTTCATTCTCTGCGTCTCTGCGAACCTCCCGTCTCTGCGTTGAAAATTGGTTGCCAAAGGTCTATTAGTTATTTCCCGGTAAGGGGACGACAAGGATCTGGATTGCTCTGTGTTTAAAAATCAGTTTGTATATAACAAGTATTTTAAGTTGACGGAATTGCCTTCGTATTGGCAAACGCCTTCCTTAATTTTGCCCAACAAAATCTTGCCATTTATTAAAAAGTCTAAGATTATAATTTTATCACAAAGAGGTTTATATGATTGAGCACGGACCAACGTATATTTATTCTTCGGCTTCAACTTGGAGTATTTCAGTGAAGGGGGCGCAAGAAATGCTCGGAACTGCACTGGATCCTCGTGGAATAAAAATAATAGATACTTTAACTCATGTAAATAAAGAAACTAAACTCCTCGTAATGCCTGGCGGTGCGAGTCCTTTTATTCCCGATGAACTCAAATACGAAGGGGCGCGTAAGGTCGTCGAATATGTTAATGGTGGCGGACGGTATCTAGGGATTTGCGCAGGAGCAATTTTAGCGACGCATAATGTCGTTCAAGGTGTGAAGCTATCACCCCCGGGTTATGAAGATTTTAGGGATAAAGGATTATTGTATAGGGATATTTTAGACATAAAGAATGATAGCGGAATTAACCGACATAAATGGTATATGTTATATCCAGGAACCTATCATGCACCCTTTGTTGTTAATGATTATAGAGATGCATGCAATCCAATAAACTTTTGTGCCGTTGACGTTACATCTACCGACGAGAGCTGCAAGGACTCTTTCAAGATTATTCATTTCTCTGGCCCTGCTTTTTTTTCAAAACCTGATGTCCCCAAAGCAAAGACTCTTTTGACATACAATGATCCTCTTACTTTATACAAAGTAAAACTAATAAACTCAACATTGATGACTACAGGGGATACCATCCGAGATGACAATCCTATTGCAGCATTATCCTATCCTTATGGGAATGGTAAAATAGTCCTTTCTGGTGTACACCCGGAAATCAATCCTGAATCCTTTGCATGTTTTGCTATGGCAGGTAATTTTCCGCCTAATCTCCCCGAGGGGATAGCAGAAAGCGAACCTGGCCGGCTAGCCTTTGTAAATAGAATTTTCCAAGAGCTTGATATAGACATACCCATGAAGTAAAGACAGGTCTTTACTGAACCGTTTTTCAAAAAAGTTTGTATGAAAAGTTTTAGTTGCTAAAATTCCTTATTTTTACCAATATGGATTCATGAGAAAAACATTATTGGTCCTCTCACTTTTAATGGCGTTTCCGGGCTTTTCTAAAGAGGATTTCCAGAAGCTTACTGTCACCGGTAATTCTGTTGTTTACAAACCTTCAGATAAATTCAATTTGACTATAGGCGTCGTTACCGTCAATAAAGATGTCAAAACTGCAATGAGTGCCAATGCCGAAAAAATGAAACCCATTTTTGAAAGTTTAAAACAACTTGGCCTCACAGATAAAGAATATCAAACAGGTTCCTACTCTATCAATCCTCAATACACTCCACAACCGAAAAATCCTCCCCCCGATTGGCAAGAGAAAATTTCAGGTTATGAAGTTCGAAACACCATCGTTATACACACTCAGAAAATCGAATTAGCCTCCGATATTATCGACACTATTTCTAAGAAAGGTGGCAACATCATTGAAAATCTTTCTTTTACTCTCGCTAACGAAGACTCTGCAAAAAGCGAGGCAATCGCTCTTGCAATCCAGCAAGCCCGGCAGTACGCTGAATCAGCGGCAAAAGCGGCCGGGGTTACTTTGGGTCCTGTTCGGGAAATAACGATAAATCCTTCAATGGATATGCCGCGATTTCAAAAAACCTTTGCCATTCGCGAGGTTTCAACACCTATTTCTCCAGGGGATGTTGAAGTAAGTTCCAATGTCCAAGTCGTTTATGAATTAAATTAGTTGCAATGTTGCCCTTTTACTTTTTCAGGAGATTCGAATAGCGTCCAAGACGTGCTAGGAGATGAAGGTTGTTTGTCTTTTTAGCATGATCAATCGCAGCCATTCCGTGTTTGTTAGGTATATTCACCTTGGCATTGTGCTCTAAAAGGCAAACAGCTCCTAAAAAGTTTCGCTGATCAATGGCTCTCTGGAGAGGCGTTCTATCCTCAGAATCTTGAATATCTATGGGATGACCACAAGCTATATATTCTTTTATGAGCTCAACAGAAATTTTCATCGACAAATCTATTCCCGTTTTTTCATAATACACTAATGCTGTAGCAGCATAATGAAGCGGAGTCGCTTTTAACTTATCAAATACTCCTCCCTTCCATTTGTACGCAAATCGAATCATATCTTTATAAAGAGCGACACAGTGTGGGAAATTAATTATTTTATTTCCTGAGAAGATGTTATTAAAATTTATCGTACACAAAGGTGTTTTTCCTTCTTCGTCAATGCAGCTGAAGTCAGGTTGTAGTTGCTCCAGCCGCTCTTTGATTTCTTCCCATATTTCTAAGGGTGGAATTTCCCTTACAAACGTTGTAAAAATATAATGAAGGACATGATTTCCTCTTTTATCGATTGTTTCCATTTGACTTTTTGTGAATAAAGTATCATAGACTTCCTTCCTTTCCTCTTTGGATCTTTTGAAAAAATAGCTGGTATTTCCAGAAGAGTAAAATAGATTGATGAGAGCATTTCCATAAAGTGTTTTTCTTTTTTCGATAGGTTGTGATTCAATCCATCCTATCACAAGTCGAAACAGTTCCATAATATGATTAGTATCTGAAACTGTATTTGTCAGTTTATAACATATTTCAGAGAAAAGGGTGAAATCAATTTTAAAAGAAGTGAGTGAATACAGATCTGTGGTCTTTTCATGAAATAACCAGCTGGGATAGCGGTTATAAAGTATCGGTAGCATGGTGAATGCTTGCTCATAAGATAAACAAGCGATTAGCGGTGCATGTTCTTCCCATACTTTATTCGGATAAAGTTTTACAACATCATCAAGAGCTTGATTAAACCCTTTTGCTTCTGCTTTTAGCGCTTGAACCATCAAAAGGTTTTCATTTTCTGTAAGATACCGGTTTTTCAATTTGCAATTCATGCTTTGCAAAACGTCCGTTAGTAATTTTGTGTCATTGATTTCTATCAAAAAATGCAAGCCTTTATAATCCTTTAAAGACTTTTTTTTGTAGATATTCACTACAAGTAAAACCATTTTCCTTCGGATGACAGGATCTTTAAGTTGCACAGCGATAGATAAAGGAGTTTTTGAGTTTTTACAGTTAAAATCAAAACTATTATCTCTTAGCTTTTCAAATAAATAATCAACAATTTCGATATGCCCATTCTGTATGGCCGCTAATAAGGGAGTGCTCTTAAATTGGGACTTATCCTTCCCATGTGCTACTGGCAATACATCCGTCCAAGCGCGAATGAATTCAAGTTTACCCAAAAAACAGGCAAGGTAAAAACGAAGAAATGGATCGCTTATATCCGATAAATTTAACCCTTCCTCGAAAAGAATATTTAACACTTCCTCTCTTCCTCGCTTCCGGAGAAAATCGTTTAACACATAATCGAAGCATCGCATCCCGTTCTTATCAACATGCGCCATAGAAAGCCCATTTTTGAAGAGAAATCTTAAGGCTTCCGCCGAAATTTTACTTTTGTAAATCAGCTTAAAGATTTCAGGCTCTTGATTGAAGTCGACTTGAAATTCTTTAAAGAGCGTCAGAAGGGAGATAATTTCTTTCTCCTTTCTACAAAGACTTATTTGCGTGGCAAGAGGAGTTTGATTCTTATCATTCAAAGCATTTGGATCTTCTCCGGCTTCCAAAAGAGCTCTCAAAACTCCAATTGAGAAAAAATCAAATCTATTAGCAAGATGGAGTGCTGTTTCGCCATTCATTTTTATGCCTGGAATGTAGAAGTCCAATTCTTGAAGAGTGGTAATGGAAGCTGTATTCGAGGCGCCTAAGACACAAACAGTGTAAGATTTTAGGATCTTCGTTTGCCTTTAGTAAGCGACGCATATATTCTTGCTTCAATGGACGAGAGGTTTTGGCAAATGACATCAAGGGAGTTTCTTGGTAATCATTCAGACTATTTGGATCGGCACCATGATCTAAGAGAAAGAGAATCAAATCATTGATATCTTCAACATTCTGATTTCTTATGATGAGATGAAGGATATTGGGAATTTCCGAAGGTTTGGCCCCTGCGGCTATTAAAGTTTGGATTGTCTCTATATTTACTTTAATAGATGAACAGGCATCTACTAAACATTCATTAAGAAGTTTCTGGTTCAAGTGCAGAACATCTTTTGTAATTGCAAACATGGATTTTAGAGCTTCATGATCGTTTTTCATTGAATAATGCTTTAAGGTTTCATCCTTAATTTTATGTAGATTTGTATCTTTGATAAAATAATCACGAAAACCATCTAATTCAAGGAATAAGCTCGGTTTGTTGAACCTGTTTAATTTACGGAAAATAGATTCAGAGGCGCCTTCGTAAAAGTTTTTCCGATCTTCTATCGGCACGGCACTCCATATTGTCCTAATAACTACTTTGTAAATCTCACCGGCTTTTGCATCTAAGCAGGTATTGAACCAAGAGCAAAGAACCGGAGAGGGAAGAGGGTCAAAATTTATAGGTAAGTCGTCAAAATATTTAGGTTCGATTTCATACACTTTAAGGAAATCGAAAGCGATATAGCAAACCCTTGCAAATTGAGGGTTTTTTACTTTTTTTAACCATTGAACGGTGATATGGGGATAAAAATTTTTAAAATCGCGTTCGATGGATTGATTCCAAAAGGGTACACTCAAATTCTTTACACGATCGTTCAGAAATCTACTGCATCTGGCAAGATTACCTAAAGCGTAAACCGGTAAGTAATTTATTGCAAAATGCTCAAAAAGACCTTGAGGGAACTGAGTTGAAGATTCCATAATCACTTTATATATACTGAAGTGAGCTCAAAAATCGGTATTTCGGGTACTTCAAAGCCCCGGGGTTCAACGATCGCAAGTGCCCTTATATTGTTTAATATTAGGGCACTTGCGATCGTTGAACCGCGGGAGCTTTCAAGTGCCCAAATACCGATTTTTGACTTCACTTCAGTATATCTATTCGGTGCAGTAAGATGCAAGTATTTTATGGTTTTTATAATTTAGGGGTAATCGATAAGCCGATTCACCCCATACAACAAATTCAAGTCGAGCTATAACATACTTCTAATTCCCTTGATCACTCCATATGTGGTAAGTAAAAGATTATGATCTCGCAAAAGGTGTGTTAAGAAGCCTTTTATTGTATTAAGATCAGATGTTTGAAATTTGCACCAATCTTTATCTTGGTGATGATGAAATGTCACATCATCAAAAAGAAGGCCCCGTTGCATTTCTCCACATCCCGACTGATGGAAATAAACATGTAAAAAATAAGTCTTTGTTCGATCTTTCCAAAGTTCTACTCGATTGATCAATGACCTTGGGTCAGTCTCATCGTTATAAAATCTCCATATACGCACCAAAAATAGAGAATCTTTCATATCGTTTGTCGAATATTGTGTTGTATCAACATATAATGTTGCGGGCAATCCGGGAATTTTTATTGCTGTATTATAATTTGTATTCATAAGATGGTCCTTCTTTAAATGTAATCAATAGGTCTTTTAGTAGTCCCGGGCTCTTTATTTACGGTTATATGAGGTCCCAAGTCTTTTCTTACCTCCTCTAAATATAGAGAAACAAATCCATTCCAACCTAGATCATGAATAAGCTTAAGATTGTGTGATACCGTTCTTACAAGGTTGCCAGTTTCTATGCCGCAATTAACGAATTTTTTTGTTATTACCTTATATTCTGGATGGTCCCAAGTGAGATAATCGATAGATTTCTCGGGGGCAAATGCAAATATTTCCAATGCGTTCATATCTTTTACGATTTCATAAGCTTTTTGCATAATGTCTCGGTCCAACTCTTCTGGTATAAAACTAAAATCACCCTCTTTAAAATCGCTCGCTTTCTTTTTTGCTAAACCTTTACTTCATAGAATTCTTTTATTTTTTCGTCAAGCCACTTGTTATTGATATTGATCCGGTCGTTTAGTTTATTAACCTGTTCATTATAATAGTATTTTTCCAATTTTCCTAGGTCGCCATTGGCTAATTGCTGAAGATAGTGAACAATAGATCCGAAAGTAAAGGCTCTTGATTCTTTTTCATATCCTATCCTAACACTTTTGAGGATAGGGTCTACTTCCATTTCTTGACCAGGATAGATCTCATCTCTGCTTTTATTTAAAAAATCGAGTTGATTTGTTTTGGATAACAAATTAAAAGTTAAACGGACATATTTAGCATCTACTTTGTCTTTTAAAAAAGATAAGTGTCTTTCTGTTAATTTTTTTTTAGTTTTACCAGTTTTTACATGATCAACTAATTCAAGAAATTTTGCGCGTTGCTCTTTGAGTTTTACGATTTCTTCCTTATAATTAGCGATTTCCCTACTATATTTTCCACTTTTAGGAACGGTTGAGAAGCATCTTGATATGACAAGCATATGTGTGACAGGTCTAACAAAATTCATGATATTCTCCTTGGGTTAGGGTTAAAAGCAGAAAAAATAGCACATCACCACATTTTAAAAACACCGTATTTTGTACAGGAATGTTATTTATTATTTCTTGATGCATAGCAATATTAACGCGGAGGCGCGGAGACGCAGGGACGCGGAGGTGACATAAGGTTTACGGTCTTATCCATATTCTATTCTTCCTCTCCGCGTCCCTGCGTCTCCGCGTTAATTTTCGTGTATGGGTTTAACCAAAGTCTCAGACCGTATTTTGTACAGGAATGCTACTTCCTATTTCTTGATACAGAGCAATATTAACGCGGAGGCGCGGAGACGCAGGGACGCGGAGGTGACAGATGGTTTGCGGTCTTATCCATATTCTATTCTTCATCTCCGCGTCCCTGCGTCTCCGCGCCTCCGCGTTAATTTTCGTGTGGATGAAATTTGCTTTCTTGCAAAAGCCAGCCGATCTCGAAATTCTTCGTTCTCTTTGCGATATCCCATGCGGTTTCTCCTTTTGCATTCTTTAAGCTCACATCAGCACCATGCTTTAAGAGGACTTTTATATTATCAAGAACCCTGAAATTCTTGCATGCACAATGCAAGGGTGTATTTTTTGTTTCATTTTTCTGATGATTAATCGGGTGACCAACCGATATCATATGTTCTAATAGATCGGTCTGGTTATCTTTCACTATTTCGTGAAGCAAAACTGTTGGATTTCTTCCTATTTTCTTCCAAAGAAATTCGAAAATTTGAAATTTTACTTTTTCATTTTTCTTAGAACCCACTATAAAGAATTCATATAAATTTTTAAATGTGGGGAATGTGACCCCTTCTGTATATTTGATATCATCGCGGTCTATGGCTGTTTTAATTAAGTCCCAAAATTCTTGTGTAGGTGCAAATTGAATCAATTTCAAAAATAAAATCTCAAGATTTATTTTATATGGTTTAGATCTTTCAGGGGCATTCAGCATTTCCGCGGTGAAGAAATGAGAGACTATATGACGTTGTAGTGATAAAGAACTGCTTATTAACTTTTCAAAATGGCCATAAAAAGTAAAAAAATCACTTCCGATTCTTCTAGAAATTTCTGATTTATTATGCGGGAATTTTTCTAATAAAAAATTGCAAACTTCGATATATTTGTCATGAAGTGTTTGATCCGTTTCAGAGATTAAAGTCCTGTATAAGCGATTAAAAAAAATAGGTTCTTTGAACCAATCTGGATATAATTCATAGAGCGGTAGCAGAAGTTCATTTGCAAATTTAGACTTCAAAATATCTTCAAGAGGGTTATTTGTTAACACATGTATTTTATTATGTGGTTCATAAGTTTTTTCGAATTTATAATTCAAATCCTTAGCTTCAACATATATATTAGTGCTTTTAAAGTTATCCCAAAATTGTTGTGTTGTTAAAGGTTGCAAATAAATGATCAATTCAGCACAACCGCTCTGTGGGTTGTGGATAGTTGGCATTTTTTTGACAATATCCACGAATGTTTCAGTTGTAATTCGACGATTATCGTGAAGCAAAATGAACGTTTCTAATGAACTTGAAAATCTTCTATCGAAAAAATTAGGATCCATGTCTGTATAAAGCTTATTTAGAATGAGGTCTATAATCTCTCGAATGAAGATATCCTGATCGGCAACAAGCATTTCTAAAAATTGGTACCAATAGCACATAAAGCTGCCTGTCGTTGTATTGTCGATTTTAATTGAATTAATCATGAATGTGATTAATTCAAAGTCATCACTTACGAAAATAGCTGAAACTTCTTGTATATCTTTTGGCTTCAATTGAGATTCGATCAGTTTGCGATACCCAAGAAGCGAAGCCAACCAAAGTGTTTCTGTGTCAGAAAATTCAAAGTATAAGAATTGGTTTTTCTTATCAAAGTCGGGAACATCGATTGCCATCATTTTCTGTATAACAGTACGAAACGCCTTAAAGTAACGGACTTTAGCACTTAAATCGAATACATCAAAAATTTTTTTCAAAAAGAGGTTCAGAGCATATTTTCCTTCTGCATTTAACTTTAGTGGATCTACTTTATGGTCTATTAAATATTCGGCTAATTTAGATGAATTCCAATACTTCCCTTTGAATTGCATGTGCAGAAGTGTATCGCCGTTGTTTTCCCAAGCTGCGAGATTTACAGCATGATTTTTAAGACAGTCAAGAATTGTTATGATTTTATTATCGTCATTAGGTGAATATTCACTGTTCAATAATATATTTTCTATGAGTCTAATGAAGTGTTTTACTTCAAAATCCTTTTTGCGAAGGACTTTTGTAAACTGTTCAATATTTTCTTTCCAATTATTCAAATTCAAGTTGCTTAATTTTTGTTCAATATTTTCTTCTGTAGATGACATATAAAAACTCAGAAAACTCCTTGAATAGTCTCCCGTTTCTATCAAAGATTTTACAATAGGATATTTCTTAAAAAAATCATCCCCATGTTGTTCCAAGAAATCGAGAATTTCTATATTTATTTTTTCTTCAGTGTTTCTAGTGAGGTAGTAATTGATCGGTGATGATGCATGGAATTCAGTAGAAACTTTTGCTCCGTGAGATACCAGCAGTTTTGCCAATTCAAGGCCATTATCAAGATGAACTACAGCACAGATGAGTGGGTACTTCTCTAGTAAAATATTTTTCCTTTTCATGGCGGCAATTGTTTTTTCAAGGAGTTCAATGGATATATATTCCACATTGAGAATTGTTTGGAATAATTGTTCAAAAAATAACTCGATTTCATTCTCATTTCGGGATTGTAATGTTGACAATAATAAATAAATTCCTTCATAGGAGTCAGATTCAATATAGCGTTGCGCGAGAAAAGCTAGTATATATGCAGGTAAAATATCAAAGTATTTTGGATCAAAAGGAATTAATTCCTTTATTTCTTCGGGCAGCTTAAAAAAAAAGGCATGATTTTCTCGCATCTCATAAAGGCTATCGGTAAGTGTTGGACTAATTTTTTGCTTTTCCGTTTGATCAAGTACCGACCAAAATTTATTGATATAGAAAGAAAAGTTAGCAATATTACTAGTGATTAAAGCGACACGCAAGGTAAGGGGCATGAGCGGCGATTCATTGAAGCTATCTGTGCACAGCATGATCCAGATATTGATATAGAGATCTCGAGCCTTCACGTCACCGATAAGCTTATAGCATCTTAAAACGGCTTCTTTTTTTTGCGTAAATTTAGGATTTTGAATTTCTTTTATCAACAACATCCAAAACGCATTCGATTCTAGAATTATTTTATAGAGTCTTTTGGAACTATAAGCTAAACTCCAGGCATCTGCCTTTGTGCTATGTTCTATGATGCAACTTACCAAATAACTTGATTGGATAATCATGATTTCCTCTTAGATTTTTTTATAAAAACGCAAAACATTAACCCTTGTTATAAAAGCGTATGTAGCTTACTGTTGTTTAATCCGATCATTTCATTTTTTATCTTTATAGTTTACTTTGTTTGGCTTGAAATGGCAGATAGATGACATCTTTTCCTGCATCCACAAGAGCTTTCATCTCTGCTTGCGCGACAGATCCACCGCCTAGTGGCGATCGCAGCATCTGTACATCTGACGATCGTTTGAGATACCGGAGTAAGTTCTCCGGTTTTTGGATCATAACCACCCCAGGAATCATCTTGAATATAGATAACAAAATCTACATTTTTAGAAAGTGTTTTGGCATTCGTCGAGACAATTCCAATCGTTTCAAATCCAAATTCTTTTGCTACTTTATAGACTAAACCAATGCCGTTTTCTGTCCCCCCAGCATTGATGAGGCAAGTTCCAGGGTTAATATTTCTGATTTGATCGGTGATGGTTTTTTTCAAAAGCAATTCGTCGGCATACTCGGAAGAATATCCCAGGAAGGTTACTACTCTTTTTTCCTTATTTTCGATGATAGCAACGGCCTCTTCTGTGGTCATGATAGCAGATCTCAGTAAATTGCATCTTGGAATTTTTGATGAGCTGAGTTTCTAATGCCCCTTTGCCCATTTTGAAGCTATGATCTGGGTAGAGTTTTGCTGCAGCGGAGGAGGATCCAAAAACATCATCCATCACAAGAAAGTCAATATCGAGTTTTTTAGAGGCATAGATCATCCCTTTGACGACATCACCGCCGCCGATATAGATCGTCATTCCTTGTGCTTTTTTGATCCATTGGAGTAAATGGGGTGCTGTATCATACCATGAGTAGTCAAATACCACAGCGTGTGTTAATGATTTGGAAATCGTCGAGACATCGACTTCAAGATGTGTCGCGAGGCCGCCCAACAATTTAAACATTCTTTTGCAATCAGCTTGTCTCTTAATTTCATCATGCACTAGCTTTTCCAAGCCAAAATCCGTTCCTCCGGTAACAATGACAACTTTTTCCGGATCTAAATGATCGAAAAAGCTTTCAATGGTTCTCTGAATAGTTTCTTTATCTTCATGAGAAACCGGATCCCAGTTGACTGATACTGCACCGGCAAAAAGAATAGGTGTAAATTTCTTAAATTCGAAATTTAGTGTTAAAGGATGGACGATTTCGATAGGTAAATTTGTCCCATAGTTCTGAATGGTAGAAATGGCGCCCTCAACCTCTTTGCGCTTTCTGATTTTTTCCGCCTCGATTAGGCTCCAACCATCTTTGGGGAATTTTGGAATCGGAAATACCGCCGGTTGGAAGGCCTTTTGAGGATCTTGTAACATAACCTGATCGTGGAGACGCATTTTGTTAATGTATTCTCGGTGAGTGCTTACAATATTGTCAAGATCACCTGCACTTAAACCTAAGCGTCTAGCAAGACGCGCTTCATTAGCATGCGTTGTCAAGTAGAGACCGTGTCCATCGGTCCCTAATGAGACTTTGACACCCAGATCTATAAGCCTTTTAAGGGGGAGTTCCTCAGGATTTGTAAAACTGTGCAGAGCATTGTTCGAACTGATGCAGAGCTCAAAAATGGCACCAACTCTTTTTGCTAGCTCAGCGATCTCTTCATTAAATCCGTGAATGCCATGTCCAATACGTGTTGCACCGTGCATTAAGGCCACTTTAACATTGTCAGGATGGCAGGGGCTTTCTCCAGCGTGAACACGGATGACAAAATCGGGACGTCTTTTTTTGAATTCATTTAAAATATCGAGAAGAGAAGCAAAATCTTTCGTTGAGTTAGTCTCTTGTCCCATGACATCCGCACCTTTAATCAATGGATTATTCAAATGAGCTTCGATTTTCCTGATGAGGTCTTCGTTGTATTCTAAGGGAGAATGCCTCCAAATGCCTACCAAAAATCTTAAAGTGACGCCATATTGTTGCTCTAATTGTGGAACGAGTTTATTTGCTACATCCATCCACTGCTGATTAACAATATCCGACAGGGATAATTCCGCGTATTCGATTCCATTCTGCTGATAATCTTTAGCAATTTCTGTTAGATAATAGGGAAATAAGTCAAAGTTTTTTAAAAGAGGATTCCGGCTATTGTAAACATCTTCCATTTCTAGAAAAAGTGAGACCCGAAGAGGGTGTATGTTCAAACCATTTTGAAATTTACCCCATTCAATCTGGGTGGTTTTTGCGGTTAGATCGATTTTTTCATTGGCGAGGATTCCGGAAAACAGAATATCGTTTTTGAGTAAATGTTCAATAGGATACCAAACAGGGGTGGATGCATTCCTTACAATATCGACGAGGCACTTTGAGCTCAAGGCGCCGGTGAAATGTGTGTGAAGGTCTGCTAGTAGAACGGGAGGGGGTGCTTCTAAATTTCTTTGTTCGAATTCTATCAGATGGGTCGAGCCTGATTGGTTAAAACGTTGAATGTCGTAAGTGCAGATAGGGGAGGATTTATTGATGAGAGTACGTTGCGCCACATTATATACGGAGTCGGCTAATACTTGGTTGCCAAGTTTTATGGTTACTTTAATAGAGGAAGCTTCGTGGACGTTGACGGTTATATTGATGTAATTTTTGAAGACATTTCGGAGGGTTTTGGTTTCTTCATTCCATGGATAGGTCTTTTGTTGGAAATAGGTGAGTTTTCTTGATATTGTGTTGAAGGAAAAGCAATATTTAAAAAATCCTTCGTTATCGATATTGAGATTAAAGGTGTGTGTGGGGTTTTTTGAATCGGTTGAAAACATACTTTGTCCTTTTGCATTTTTAGATTAGGGAAAAAGTTATCAGAAGTTGCATTTTTTTTATACCGTATGAAATACGGTGTTTTTATTATCTGAAGGTTGTTATAGTAGGCGGAATTTTATACTTCATAACAAAGGAAAAAATATGATTGAACCTAGTAACAAACCTGCTTTGCAGGATGTTAGATTTATTTCCTTGCATACTTTTGTAAGACAAAATTTGGCAACAGAACTTAGACAAGATGCAGGGCAAACAAAATATCGTTCAAGAGAAACTCTTGCACAAAGAATCCTAACAGATGATAAAATCAATGGCTATATTGTTCAGTTTACACTTAAAAACAAAGAATCTGGCGAAGTTTCCGATGTCAATGCAGGTTTCATGTTATATAATGAATCCGATAAGAAAATTACCGATATGTTCACTTTCAAAAATGGCAGCGGAAACAATCTTTTCAACCGTATTGTGGGTTTCTTTATAAAGGAATTTCAATTAACAAAGGCAGAAATTGCTTACGATGATAACAATGTAGATATGAAGCAATTTTTCGAAATCGCAATTGAAAAGCCTTGGGATCCTTTAAAAAATATAGTTAAATCTGCCGAATAAGGAGAATATCATGCAACCGGTGAAATATAGTTACAGTGAGTATAGCAATTTATTTAACACCTTAAGAGGTCTTTGCAAAGAATCAAATATCGAATTTGATCAGATAGAGGAAACAAAATTTTTACAGAATCAAGACAATCCCGAAGTAAGAAAAGCCCTTGAGGAAAATACAACTTATGATTTTGAAACCTTAGTCAAAAAAGTAAAAGTCCTCACAAAAAATAAACTTGCCATCTATGAAGCAGCAAAACGATCAGGAGAACCATTCAAACGTCTTGCGGTTCAGTTTCTAGATGAATGGGCTGAAAAACTAGATGAAAAAGTGGTAAAAAAACTGGGGGAAGAAGTGTCTATCCGCGTTGGGTTTCGCGATTTTGATCGTTTTAACAATCGAATACCCCCATCCGGATTAAAGCATGATGAAATCGATCAAAGAGTTAGAAAAATATTCGGTAAAATCCAATTTCCAAAATTTCAAGAAGTGCAGCAATCTAAAAATGATATTTGCGGAAAACTCGATCAATTACTTTCGAAGCATATTGTATTTCTGAAATTTCAAGGCGATGAGCCCGTCACAAAAATTCCTCAGCATGCGTTTCAAGTTGTGTGGGGACTCCTTCCTACGAGTCATGAGAAGTATCTCATAGAACAATATAAACATCTCCTAACAGGTTTCAGTATTGGTGAATTGGATAGGGGGACTATGGCTGATAGTGTCATCGAGCTTTATCTCAAAAGATTTACCGAGCTTGAAAAGATTGATTTAAGCAATTGCATCAAGCTTTCACCCGCTTGTTTGAGTGGTGGCCATCCAAACATTAAATCAATCATTCTGACCGGTACTGCGATTTCGCCGAAACAAGTTAATCTTAAACTTTTTCCTAAATTAAAATTCGAAGAAATAATTTGCGAAAAGACTATAACGAGTCTAGACCTCAAGGGCAAAGGGTTAAGAACAAATTGGGAGGAATTTTCTCAAAAGGTTAACGCCGCGGATGTGATATTTTCCGAAGAACATGATCTAGATCTTCTAAGGGAAACCTATGCAAAAAATCCTTCATCTGAAGGTTTTCGCGGGCTTATCACAATCATTAATAATTACGATAAGTTTAAATTGCTTCCCGGGAGTTGTATTGTCGAAATATTCATTTCGACCTTCTTCAACGTTTGGCGTCAGACGAATTCATCGGATTGGCAAAATTCAAAATGCCATGGTAGAGAAATTCATGATTTTTTTCTCCGACCAATGCTCCTCTTATCAACAAAACAAAGAACAAACATTCGAGAAGTTGTTTCAACACTCATTCAAGATCAATTAGCCGAGGAACTTTCATTATGTATCCAAGTTCCTATGAGTCATCACAGCAGTCAGACGAGAGATGAAGTAAAGTCCATCTTAGAGAGTGATTTTCATCGGATCCGTTATCTAGCGAGCACTAT
The DNA here is from genome assembly GCA_963822595.1 of Waddliaceae bacterium. Lineage (GTDB taxonomy): Bacteria > Chlamydiota > Chlamydiia > Chlamydiales > Waddliaceae > CAVRUH01. The sequence continues at coordinate 184,492 of CAWGIG010000003.1, forward strand.
CAGCTCTGGAAAATTCGAAAAGTATGGGAGTGTATGCTCTAAATTAAAGGGCTTGATCGAGCAGCAAGAGAACGTTTTGTTTTCCACGCAAAAAGTAAGCGAATATAGCAAAATAGCAGGGTTAAATCGCGAAGTGGCTACATTTGCTTTGATGTGTGAAGTCTATACCACAATGAGCCATGTTATTGAATGTTCTACTTCACCTTTTTTAAAGTTAGGCAATCCTGCAACAATCTTAAAACGTCCCCCTACTGTTTTCCCAGACAGATTAGATTTGATGGCGTTTAATTTGGTGGGCGCTATCTTCCAAAGTCCTTTGAAACCGGGCCCTCTTTATGGTTTGGCAACCGATCATTATCTTGCCTGTGCATTTTCCATGCGCACGTTGAATCCCAAACTGCGTGGCGAGTTTTTACTAAAATTATCGGATAGGTTCTCTGCTTATACAAGCACTTCAACTGCTTATCCGCTTGCTAAAGTTATTTTAGGTGTTGTAGATCCAAGCGATATTCCTGCCTGCGATGCGGATAGTCCTTTATGTTCTAAGCTATTGGCTTATCAGGGAGTATTCAGCGAAGGGATAGACGACGCGGTCAAGAGTCAATTTTGGAAACTGCTGTGTGAAGGGAAATTGGGAGGGGTTTCAAAAGGACTGATCGACGCCTTTGTCGCCTTTTATAAAAAAGAGGGGACTACAGAGCAGCAACGGAATGAGATTTGCGTCGCAATAAAAAACCTCTGGGGTGTGTGGGAAGGCCTGATAACAGGAATAAATTATCATAATTTTTTCTCCGCGGATAAGTCATATGCGGCTAATAAGCTGTCAGAGTTGCGCGAATTCTCGAAAGGGAGCAATGCTGGCAAATAACTTTATACCCCGTACGTCTAGAAAGAAATAAACAGGATAAGCAGGATCGCAAGCGGCAGGATCAAAAAAGGAAAAAAAAAGATAAGAAAGAGAAAAAGAGTTGTTTTTTTGAATTTTTTTTCTTTTTTTCTTATTCTTTTTTGATCCTGCCGCTTGCTATCCATATTAACGCGGAGACGCGGAGACGCAGGGACGCGGAGGTGACATATGGTTTGCAGTCTTATTTTTATTCTATTCTTCCTCTCCGCGTCCCTGCGTCTCCGCGCCTCCGCGTTAATATGGATCGCAAGCGGCAGGATCAAAAAAGGATAAAAAAAGATAAGAAAGAGAAAAAGAGTTGTTTTTGAATTTTTTTTCTTTTTTTCTTATCCTTTTTTGATCCTGCCGCTTGCGATCCTGCTTATCCTGTTATGTCCTTTCTAGACCTACGGATATCGATTCACATCGATTTGATTGATAAGTTTTGTATTAAGGTTTGTTGTTAATTCTAATTGACATAAAACATTATTTTAATATATAATGTTATGCATGAATGAAATAGCGACCCTATTTAATAAAATAACGTCGTCTCGTTATCATAATAAAATGATAAAATCGGCTGAGCCTTTAGATATTCATCTTGGGGTTAATCATTTTTGGTATAACAGGATGACTTTTTCAGGTCACTATAGTTATTTTGGAACTCATGTCGAATGGCATGAATATTGCCATAATCGAATTGACTTCATTAAAGGAATACCCTATTTGGCCAATCCTTATTCTTTTCCCGAAGGACTTCAACTTTTAGGCCAGTCATCCGAGCCACAACTTCAGTTAATCCTTAAAGAAGGTCGAACCAAATATAAAACAAACTTCAACCTCCATTTCATCAGAAGAACTGCTAATGCTTTAGAAGGCTTTGGGTTTGGCTGTCGCGATAATTCTGTGACAACTTATGATAGATTATTGAATGAGCTTAACCTTTTAAAAGGTTTTATCGGATATTTTAGGGAAGTTAATGCACCTATTTTTGCCATCCTCGACGAATTTCAAGCGGATATGAATAAAGTTCCATGCTTCAAATTCAATAAATCTCGTAAAAATCTTTCCGCTGTAAATCGTGATCAGCTTCTACGTGATTTAGGAATGGGTTTTCCTGACCTATCCAGTCGTGAGCATGAAGTGTTACAATACTGTGCAAGCGGCTTTCCTGCACCTTATATTGCGGAACAAATGGGCTTAAGTATAAGAACTGTCGAATCCTATATCCTAATAATAAAAAGCAAACTGCAATGCAAGTCAAAAGTAGAACTCATCCAAAAAGCTAAAGATCTTTCTTCATTGACGAGTTTTAAATTATAGGTGTTTGAGATCCGCGTTCTTTTTATGATATTCCTCGAGTTTTTTTTCCAAGGATTCGGGAACTTCTACCCGACGCAATCTGCACAATTTAAAGGCTGTTATAGCACCTTCTTCGATAACTTTAAAATCTCTATGGATAATATCTCTATCTTTTTTTAGATCTTCGTATGACAAAACATTACTTTTAATTTTTTTATTTATTGCATCCATTTGTTCGAGAAGTTGGTCCATTTTTTCCTGTGTAAAATGATCCGTAGAGTTGAGTTGATTCACAGGCTTATGGATTCCCTTTAATTGGATTAACTCATCAATGAAAAGGGCCAATTCCCCATGGAGTTCTTTAAGTTTTTCCTGCGTTTTTTTTAAATGAGTTTCATGATTGCTGACTTGTACTTTTTCCTCATTTTTTGCTTTATTCATATGGCTACTCCCTAAGTTATTGAACCTAATTCTAAGAGAACGCTATGGCAATTGCCATAGCGTCCAACTGTTTTTATTTTTCTTGAGCTACAGGCAGTTGACACATAATATGTACGTTGTCATCTTTTACTGCTTTGTAGTCTTTGGGTGCATCAAAGTGAGAGTCTTGAATGATGCGAATATTGCTTACTTTGCTGATATCAATATTTTTGTTTTTATCCGAGCTGAATTTCCCTGTAAAATAGCCTTTGTCCTCATTGTCTTTTGCTTTGGTTTCATCAAATTTATCGTCACCGAATTTTACGGTAACTTCTTTGACTAATTTTTCGCTGACTACTTTACCGCGAAGGACCGGCTTTCCATCTCTAGTCATTCCAAAAGCATAAGGCTCAATAACGATCGTTTTAATAATCATTTTCTTTTCTTTGGCATTGACAACTTCAGTGCCGTGAACGGTGAATTCAACTTGTTTTTGTGCAGAAATCGCGCTGCAAAATGGATTTTGCAATTCGCCACTGTTGCTGGATAAATATTCAGGTTCTGATGCACCGAATTGCATGTTAAAAGGACCCAAATTGAATCCAAAACCATCAGCATAGGCTGAGCCTGCTAATAGCATAGATGCTACGACGAGAGTTTTAATAATATTCATAACTCGATCTCCTATATTTTTAAATTCTTCCTAACAGTAACAATATTAGAACAATAATCAAAATTGTTCCTATAAGCCCAGTAGGACCATATCCCCAGCCCATGCTATATGGCCATGTGGGGACCGCTCCAATGAGCAATAAAATTAATATAACCAAAAGTACTGTACCTAACATACGATTTCCTCCTCTTTCTTTTGTCTCTGCTTAATTTCATTGTACGAAGCATTAGACACTTATGTCAATTAAATTCTTTAAATAAAGATATCAATATTTTATAAAGTGTTTATAATAAGACGATTATGGAAAATTAATTGTTGAAGAGGCTAGGGGTTAATAAAAAAATATTTTACAAAATATATGCAATTGGAGTAATAAGAAAATAAGAGCAGTTATCTTGTCTTAAGATTTCGCTCACCATTTAGAATCTAAGAAAAATTTTAAACCCTCTAAGGAGTAAACATGTTCAACAAAAATATTCACCTAAGCTATTTTGCATTAGCTTTTGCCTTAAGCGCCGTATCAGTTGTATCAGCAGATAGCTACAGTAACTATAATAACAACAGCAACTATAATCGCAATTCTAATAACCAGGAATTAGCTATTTCTGATCAAGAATTGTCGAAGAAAATTCATGACAAAATTGGTTCAGGTACTTTCTCAAGAGGTTATGAGAACGTGAATGTTCAAGTAAATGATGGAAACGTTACGTTACAAGGCTCTGTACAAACTCAGGCTGATAAAGATAAAGTTGAGAAAGAAGTGCGTAATACCGAAGGTGTTATGAGTTTAGTAAGCAGACTTACAGTTCAGGATCGCAATTCAAGAGATAACAAATCGTCAGAATTCGCTCAGGATTCGTATAACACAGCTGCAGACGATCAATTGAATAAGAAGATTCGAGACAATGTTAGCAAAGGTTGGTTATGGGATAGCTATAAAGACGTTACTCTAAACACATCAAATGGTGTGGTGACTTTAGAAGGTACTGTGAATAGTCCAAGTGATCAACAAAAACTGATGACAGAGATCCAAAAAATCGAGGGTGTTAAGCAAGTTAAAAGTAACCTGCAAATTAAAAACGCCAAAGCAGAAAGAGATTTCACTCAAGATACATATGCCACTGCTGCAGATGAGCAATTAAATAAAACAATCAGAGATGAAACAAGCAGAGGTTGGTTGTGGAATAGCTATAAAAATGTTGCTTTGAATACTACTAACGGTGCCGTCACATTGGAAGGTTCTGTTGATAGTGTAAACGATCAAAAGAAACTCATGACTGAGATTCAAAAAATTGACGGTGTAAAATCCGTAAAAAGCAATTTAAAAATTAACAACTACTAAGAATATTTAAGCTTTTTCCGGGATCTTTTTAAAAGAGTCTGGAAAAAGCTTTTTTTACAAGGAGAAGTATTATGGGAAGAGCACTCATTTTGTGGATTTTAGGAGTCCCTATTGGACTCATTATTGTTTTGAAAATTTTTGGAATTATCTAGGTTCTAAAAAGCGCGCAAAGGCGCGCTCTTCTAGTTTTTCTCTCAGACAGCTAGGACTATCGATTTTTCTTGCCCTGAATTAAAATTTATAATAGCATGAGATTAGAGGACCGGATCGTCTAGGGGTCATACCTTATTCTAGTTCCGATCTTCTGAAAAGTTCCTGAATTCCTAACAAGGAAGTATTTATGTCTAATTTCATTTCTAAAATAAAATTTAGCATATTTGTAGCGGCAATGGCTGTTACACCTTATATTAGCGCTAACGCACCCAGTGCAGGGGCTGATCAAAATAATCTAATAGCTGAAAAAGGCGGCGGTGGCGGTGGTGGTGGCGCCGGTGGAGGAGAACATGGCGGCGGCGGTGCTGGCGGCGGTCAACATGGCGGCGGCGGCCAAGGTGGCTTCGGGGGCGGCGGTGAACGTGGCTTCAGAGGCGGAGATGAACGTGGCTTCCGAGGTGATAGAGGAGATCGTTGGAATGATAATGGGGGATGGGGTGGAGCAGAATACAACTTCTATTATGATGACGGCGATCAAGATGGTTACTATAATTCTAACTACTACGATGATCAGTATGATACTGATTATTAAAATATGAGGCTCAAAGACGATGCCTTCCCATCTGGGAATGGCATCGCATTCTTATTCTTCACTTCTAGTACATTATAAAGTTATTATTGACCATTTGTGGCGCGCCAAATCCCCGGGGTTGAACGATCGTAAGTCACCTTGTATTGATTAATACTAGGTGACTTACGATCGTTCAACCGCGGGGATTTCGCGCAGCCACAAATGGTCAATAATAACTTTATAGTGTACTAGACGGAATCATTTCGTGAGTAGTTGGGGTGGTCTCTTCATTTGTGGGAACATGGACAGCGAAATACCCGTAAAGAAAAATAATCAAAAGTATAATCACAACCAAAAAAAAGAAAAATTTAGCAATATGTTGGATTGCATTTGCTATCCCAAAACCAAAAATTCCTGCAAGAATTGCGATGATAAATAAAACTAATACAATATCCATGATTTACCCTCTTGTTTTTTCATATATCAAACTCTTCGCATTAAAGAGAAATAAAATGATAATGCCTTTACCATCCAAGGTTTAAACTGATCTTTCCGATATTGATTGGCGATTCGTTTAATAGCTTCGGCATGTGTGGGATAGGGAAAGATGACGGATGAGAGTTCAGAGAGCCCTACGCCACAGGTTATAGCCATTGAGAGCTGACCAATTAAATCGCCGGCATGTTGGCAGACAACGGTTGCCCCAATAATCTTATCGGTACCTTCTTTAACGGTAATTTTAAAAAATCCCAGATCTTCACCTTCTGTAATGGCACGGTCGATATCACTAAGGGGAACAGTATATGTCTTCAAAGAAATATGTTTTGCAATTGCTTCAGGCACATACATACCGACATGCGCAATTTCGGGATCTGTATAAGTACACCAGGGAATAATTAGGTCGCTTAGTTTTCGTCGTCCGAAGAAAAAGGCATTTCGAATGGCTATTTCCGCTGTAGCTTCAGCCACGTGAGTAAATTGGTAGGGGACAGCGGCATCACCTATTGCAAGTATATGTTTATTAGTAGTATAGAGATAATCATCTATCAATATTCCTTTTTCTTTATCATATTTTACCCCAGCTTTTTCAAGATTCAATCCTTCGGTAACAGGGATGCGGCCGGTGGCAACAATGATTTCATCTACTCGGATTTCACTATTCATTCCGATATAACTTAAATTTAATATTTTTTCTTGATTTTCAACTCTAACGCTCTCAATTTTTGTATTCAGTCGCACTTCAAGTCCATCTTGCTCAAATGAGCTTGCTAGAATTTGCGCAGCATCTCGTTCTTCTCGTGGAAGAAACTTGGGTTCATGCTGAATAATGGTGACAGATGATCCAAGACGGGCGAAGGCTTGGGCCGCTTCACAGCCTAAGGGACCTCCGCCTACTATCGCCAGACGTTTTGGGAGAGAAGTCATGTTAAATACATTTTCATTGGTCAAATATCCGGCTTGTTCTAATCCTTCAATATGGGGTCGCTTTGCTTTGGCACCCGTAGCAATAATGCATTTTTTAAATTTAAGCGAATCTGAACCCACTAAAACAGTATCAGAGTTTTCGAATGTTGCCGACCCTAAAAAAACATGCACTCCCTTAGCCTTGAGTTCGGATACCGCATCGTGGATACTCACACGCGCTCTTATTCTGCGCATGCGATCCATGACTTCTTTAAAATTCTTGGCGACATTACCCGGGCAATTTTCTGCAAACTCATCTGCCTTTTTCATTCCGGCAACCATCCTTGAAGAGCTTATGATGGATTTTGAAGGAATACATCCGGTGACTAAACAATCTCCGCCTGTGAGATTTTGTTCAATCAAGGCCACTGTCGCACCAAGTTTTGCCATAGCTGAAGCGGCAACCAATCCTCCCGTGCCTGCTCCAATCACCACAAGATCGTAACATTTTGCGGGCGTAGGATTTTTCCAATCCTTAGGATGGGTATTTTGAACGAGTCTCTCATCGCTCTGATCGACAGGGAACTTGGAAATATATTGACTCATTTTAACCATCCTCCTTCAAATCCGCACCGTTTTAACCCTATAAGGACATAAGAACATCGTTTGAACAAGTTCCAAATGAGTTCGTCTTTATGATTAGCTAGCATCAACACTACCGGCCCTTGTTCGATACCAAAAAGATAATTAGATATCCAAACCTCTCCGGTAGGGGAAAGAAAGGTCGGATTGACTGAGCGTAGCATTCCATCCTCTTTTTGTACCTCAGGGTAATTTTTAATGATATGATCTAGCGATTTCAATACAACATCCTCGGAAAAAGGCATACAAGAAGCGACTGCCCAAGGGGCAATCGTGCCATCATCGGGTCCGAAGGGAACGCTTCTAACCGAATATCCAAAAAAATGTCGTTTAACACCTTCGATTGTACGCTCTTGAAATCCTGGGCCTTCAAGCGCTGTTAACCCCCAAAAATACTGACCATATCCCTTAAAACTTTCGGGATTTAACTTGCAATATTGTTGCTGGATATAGATCGCTTGACGCGTATTTTCAAAATAATCCATTTCCTTTCTTCTTGAAAACTCATCACGTATACCTCGAAAGTCAATCCAAATGTGTGAGAACAGATGGATGAACAAAACACCGGAATATAGAAAATCATGCCCGTAAATATTTTCCCATTGGTACGTTGAACGCCATACACAAAAGCTTGAATAAGGCAACGGGTAGGTTGGCGATCCTAAACCGAGTATATACAAAATAAGAGCTTCGTTGTAGCCCTCCCAGCCATAATGTAGAAATCCAATCTCCGGTTTCCACCCCTGAGTCACTGCAGGACCTGATCCCATCGCCCAATACCAATTCACGCGACGATAAATCCGGTCTGCTAAAGAACGGATTTCCCGTTCCTCTTCTGTTTCTTGATCAAAAAAAACTTGAGCAGAAAGAATTCCGGCGATTAATAGAGCAGTATCCACTACGGAAAGTTCGCATTGTCCCGCTCGTTTTCCTTCGGTTCGTGTGAGGAAATGATAAAAAAAACCCATGTAGCCTGTCGCATTTTCTTTATCGCTTTGTTCCGCTTGCCAAAGAAAGCGAAGCGGAAGTAGAGTGCGTTCGATAGCTTCTTTCCGGGAAAGCTCTCCTATTCCAACCATGACAACATAGGCAGCAAGTCCAAAACCTGTTGCCGCAATACTGATATTTGAGTTAGGTGCGTCACTGTCAAAAATCAATCCAGTAGTGGAATCGACATTTTTGAGAAAATACCGGCATGCTGCTTTTTCCAGAGTCTTATGTATCATGCAAATACCAGGGGGAATGAATGACTATAATGTCGGAGTCCTGATCCATTAAAAGTAATGCACGCAAGCCTTCAGCATGCACGTTATGAAGCAAATACTCATACCAATAGGGTTTAGCGTGGCCTCGATGATAGAATCCCATCCCACCTAGAGGTAATAGAATGGAGAGGGCTGCTTCCGGGCCATACCCAGTGGAAGATAACGCATCTAATCCGAGCAGAGGGACGCCCATGACGGCGCTAAGCTTTTCTTTTATTGCCGCCCCAGAGGCGAGTATGCGTCCAAATAGGTTGTTTAATATAGACATATTTATAGCTATACCATAGGTAGATTAAAATAAAATATACTAATTTGTGTGTTTTAAAATTCTTTCTATGTTAAATGGTTAAGTATATGGATATAGAGGAAAACTATGACTGAGAAAGAGTATGATATAGGCATGATTGGCTTAGGGGTCATGGGGCGAAATTTTTTACTAAATATGGCTGACCACGGTTTTTCCGTCGCGGGTTATGATACAGATTCGACCAAGGTCGATGCGCTGCAAAAGGAAGCTGAGACCCGTCATATCCAGGGAGCCAAGGATATCAAGGAATTCATCGGCTTGCTCCGTCGGCCTCGTGCGGTCATGATGCTCGTTCCTGCCGGAGCTCCCGTTGATTCAGTCATTAAAGAACTGGTTCCTCTCCTTGAACCGGGAGATCTCATCATTGATGGGGGTAATTCGTACTTCAAAGACACAGATGTGCGCGCCAGTCATCTAACAGAGCAGGGTCTTCAATTTCTTGGCGTCGGAGTTTCGGGTGGAGAAGAAGGGGCGCGCCGAGGACCGAGCATCATGCCCGGTGGTCCGAAAGATGCCTATGAACGTGTGCGTCCGATCTTTGAAGCGGCCGCAGCTAAAGTCAATGGCGATCCCTGTGTGAGTTGGTTAGGACCTACCTCCGCGGGACATTATGTCAAGATGGTCCACAACGGTATCGAATATGGCATCATGCAATTACTTGCCGAATCTTACGATCTCATGAAACGTAGTTTGGAGTTCAGTGATGATGAAATCGAAAAAGTATTTGCTCTTTGGAATACCGGAGAATTAAATGGATATCTCATGGAGATTACCAGTGAAATTTTCTCCAAGCAAGACAATGTGACAGGTAAACGCTTGATAGATCAAATCTTGGATGTGGCCAAACAGAAGGGGACAGGCATGTGGACCTCGCAAAGCGCCATGGAACTGCAAGTGCCGATTCCGACCATAGATTTGGCAGTTTCGATGCGCGATTTATCTGTTTATGCTGAGGAAAGGAAGCAGGCCAGCAAGATTTATCAGAAATCCCTACCTCACTTCAAGGGCGATCGCAATCTCTTCCTGAAGCAGCTCCACGACGCGCTTTATACCTCCATGATCATCACTTATGCGCAAGGCTTTGCTCTTTTAAAAGTGGCTTCAGACACATATAAGTATCAAATCGATATGGAAACAGTCCCTTTGATTTGGCGAGGCGGCTGCATCATACGCGCTGCTTTGCTGGAGGATATTTGCTCGGCCTATCGCGTCAAGCGAGATCTGCCGAATTTATTGCTGGACCCCAATATATCTAGCAAGATAATTAAACATGTGGGATCCCTGCGTCAAATTGTGAGTCAATCGGCTGATATAGGAGTGCCGATTCCAGGTATGATGGTTTCCTTAGGCTACCTCGATGCGTACCGCAGTGCTTGGTTGCCGGCTAATCTCATTCAAGCCCAGCGCGACTATTTTGGATCCCACACTTACGAGCGAATAGATGAGAAGGGGACTTTTCACATGGAATGGGGGAAAGTAAAAAATGACTAAAACAAAAGAACCCTTGAACCTACGATTTTTGTCATCTTTGGCGGAGGCGGGGACTTGACCTGGCGGAAGCTAATTCCCGCCATGTTTGATCTTTCCAAGATCGAAGTATGCCTGCGGATTTTTCGTCATAGTCGTGGATCGCATTATATCTACAGCGACGAAAAGATCCGTCGACGACTGCATGATGGCGTTAAAGAATTTTCACGTCATGGAATCTCAAAAACAAGTGAATGGAGCAAGTTTTCCAAGAATATTCATTATATTAAAGGGGATTTTAAGAATCTGAAAACCTATCAGACCCTTGGAGAACAATGTGCGAAGCAGGAAAAGGAATGGAGAACAAAAGCCCATCGGATTTTTTATATGGCAACACCGCCAAGCATGTTTCAGAAATCCCAAAGTATCTAGGCAAAGCAGGACTATCGCAGGACCGTGAATATGCGCGGATTGTGATTGAAAAACCCATCGGCTATGACTTGGAATCTGCCCTTGCTTTGAATAAGATCACTAGCTGCTAATTTCGATGAATCCCAAATCTTCCGGATCGACCATTATCTGGGCAAGGAAACGGTGCAAAATATTTTGGCATTTCGTTTCGCTAATCCACTTTTTCGAGCCAATCTGGAATCGAAGATATGTGGATTATGTCACCATCACCGTTGCCGAAACTGTCGGCGTTGAGCATCGTGGAGGCTTATTACGACCATGCCGGGGCCCTTCGTGACATGGTGCAGAATCATCTAATGCAGCTGCTTTGTCTTGTTGCGATGGAACCGATGGTCTCCTTGAGCCGATGAAATCCGCAATAAGAAAGTGGATGTCTTCATGCCATTCGTCCGATTCAGCGGAGACGAAGTCCATGAATGTGTCGTCCGCGGACAATATGGGCAGGGATGGATCGGACGGAAAAAAAGTTGTAGGCTACCGCGAAGAAGAGGGTGTGTCTCCCGATTCCCAAACAGAGACATTTGTGGCACTTAAAACTATTATTGACAACTGGCGCTGGCAGGGAGTGCCTTTCTACTTCGCACTGGAAAACGGCTCCAGCTCAGCAAGCCTCCGAAATCTATGATCCAGTTCCGTGGCGTGCCTCATCAATCCTTTCCGCCAGAGGCGACTCTTAATTGGCAATCATCCCGCTTGGTGATGTCCATCCAGCCTGAAGAAGGAATTGTGCTTCGCTTTCTGGCAAAACACCCAGGATCCATGATGCATCTTCGTTCTGTTGAGATGAAGTTTAATTATCATGATGCCTTTGAAATACAATCGCCGGATGCCTACGAAACATTGCTATGGGATATCATGAAGAATGACGCCACTTTATTTATGCGCGCCGATCAAGTGGAGGCGGCATGGCGGTTGTTAATGCCGGTGCTTGAGGTTTGGGCAGAGACGCCTCCCAGTGATTTTCCCAACTACGCAGCAGGCTCCTGGGGACCCGAAAGCGTTCAGGGACTGCTTGATGAAGGACATAGTTGGCCATTGCCTACAGAGTTATAGTATTTATTCCAAAAAATAAATAAAATTATATCAGCGGTATATGTTGCTTTATATTAACCCATACCATTATGATGAGGAATATTAACAAACAAAAGGTTAAATTATGCGTATGTTAGGAATCGGAGTTATAGTTTTGGGCATCGTCGTTCTTGGTTTTGGAATCAACTCCTCACAAGCGGTGACTGAACAGGTAATGGAAGGCATTTCAGGTCGTTATACCTCTAACACTATGTGGTACATCATTGGTGGAATAGCGATGATTGTCGCCGGCGGCGCTCTCATTTTCACTCGCAAAGGCGATTAATCTACCTTTTCTGAAGTATACCGGATTTATTCTGGTATACTGATATTATGCAATGATACAACGACTTTGTTGATGTTCTTCTTCCATCTGTTTTAACTCTGACAAATTAACATTGATAAGTATTGTTTGTTGAGGTTCTTCTTCCATCTGTTTTAACTCTGACAAATTAGCCTTGATATTCTTGATAAGTCTTGTAAATGCTACAGGATTTAGCGTGTTATCTTCAAAATCGAAAAAGTTTACAATCTCACTGATGATTTGCCCGTCGTTGAGGTCAATGAGAGTCACTTCCCTTGTATCGCTAAATCCAATAAATAGATTACCCATCATCGTCACATACCTCCAACAGTGATGGTAAATATTATTGAAACTATATGATTTTATTTCATTTCCCGTAATGGTATCGATGAGCAAAATTATACCAGTACATGTGCTAGCACAAAGAATATTTTTTTCTACGTCAATATCATAAATGAAATATGTAGGATCTATTTTGATTTCAAGGGATGGTTGAAACTCTTTTGTGATTAGATCCAGTACATTCACGTCGCATCTTTTGAGAATAAATAATTTATTATTCTTTATCAAAAGACGCACTGGGTTGCTCTTGTCTGTAACGAGTTGGCTTTCATTCGCGTTGGCATAGTTAAAAATTTCGCACTCGTGTATCACGTGACTAGGATATTTTAGAACAATGAAACCATTTTTAACCTCAAATGATCCATTTCCACAAAGGGTGTCATCTAGGCCTACATATAGTTTGGCGTAATCCATTTTGTATTTCATTAAGTCAAATCCAGAATCACCTTTTGCAAAAGCTGTTTCTATCTCTTGAACGATTTTTCTCTTTTGATAATCCCATTGGACAATGACACCATCCGTTCTCAGGGTAAAAAGAAACTCACCTTCAACTGCAAGGTGTGTAAGCCGAACTCCTTTTTTTCCTTCAAGAATTTCTATCTTACCTTCTCCATTTTTTTTCATTTCGACATTGGAAGAATCGATAACAGTAAATGTTAAGTTGCCGTACCTAATAAACGATCTGGGTATATAAAGATGGGCATACTCAATATTTTTTAACTCTATATTCTTGGATTTAATGAGATGGTCAGTTCCTTTTTCCTCACTAAAAATCTTTGCAAAAAAATCTGTAAGGGGAGAAAAGCGCACAGCTTCTTTCCATGTTAAAACTCTATCTGCAACAAGCGAAGAAAAATCATCGATTACATCAAATCTCTGGCTATTAAACAGTGAGGCTTTCCAAAGATCATCCCTGCCTGATAGATTTTTCCACTCACAGCATACCCTCATGCATCTTGATAAATCCATTCCCGACAACAACCCAAATATTTGCAACAACACATCTCGAGGAAGCTTCGCGATAAGAGTCTCTTTATAAGCAACGCCTTGGTTAACAATAGAGCTATTATTAATTGGAGTTGTAGGATCCATTTTCAACCTAATTTTTTTTAAACCTAAAATATTATCACATTATTCATTTATTTGATACCTTATAAAATTCGGTCTTTTTTATTTAGCATCCGTCTATTTTTTTTCATCTTCACCGTATAAAGTACGGTATTTTTTTATTCCGCCTTCTTTTATAACTGCCTCAAAAATTCTAAGTTAATTCACTTAACACACAAGGAGAAAATTTATGAATAACGTATCTGGCAATACTTACGGAGCAACTACTGCAAATAAGCAGACTCAAAAAGAAGGCTGCAATATCAATGGAAAACTGAAGGAAAAAGATGTATTTTTTACTGGACAAGTATTAGCAAGAGACGGAATTAAGTTTACAAATGTAACAGCGAATGCTGTCAAGTGTAGTATGGGAGCGATTAAAGCGATAAATTCTACGTTAAACGACGTTAGCGGGAGAGACGGAATCAAGCTCAAAAGCGTTACTGCATTAGGTGAAATAAAATCTTCTATGGGAAAAGTGGATGCAGAAGATTCTAAGTTAGGCAATGTTGAGGGAAGGGATGGCGTTAAAATACAAAGGAGCCTTGTAGATTCTGTCAAATCTTCGATGGGGTCAATTAAAGCTAAAGAATCTACCCTCGGCCGTGTTAAAGCTCGCGACGGAATGACTCTTTATAACTCTTCGGCAAACTCATGTAACGTCACGATGGGAGACTTGTCAATTTCTGCAGAGCAAAAGCGATCATTTAAAACACTTCTTGCGCGCAATAATATTAATCTTAAAAATATTACAGCAGAGAAAGTTGAAAGTAAATGCGGAAAAGTCAACGCTGAATATTGCACCTTGAAAGAAATTGAATCCACAGGAGAATTATCGCTCGTTAGATCAACTTGCGGATCAGCAAAGCTCTTTGTTGAAGAAGGAAATAAAGGAATACTGACTCTATCTGATAGTACTATTGAAGGGAATCTCATTGTTGAGGTCATTAAAGGTGGTACGAACATGTTTGGTTCTAATATAAGCACATCTAGTGGCAGCACATGTAGCATTATTAGTGGAAGAACTTTTCAAATTGTTACATCCTCAATCGATGCATTCGATTGTACATATATGCAGAATGGTTCAACGGGTACAGTCAATGGAATCCCTTATAAATTTGAGGGCGGAAAGTTTGTTTCGCTCGCTCGAGTTGAGAAGAAGTCGAAAGTATCTGAAGAGATTGAGATCGAAATCAATGGAAATGGCTTAGTAAATGGCAACATCGTTTTCAAAGGTTGCACAGGAAAAGTGACCATTACCGCTAATGCAAAGGTTGGCGGAATTAAAAACCTTCAATAACCCCCTCCAAAATTAACGCCGAGGATCGGAGACGCGGGGACGCGGAGAAGAATAATCTTATTCTCCGTGTGTCCGCCCCGCCCAATGAAGAGTAAAATATGAAATTATCCGATTTGTTGCCCCTGAATACTTTATCAGGTGAATTCAGTTCAAATGTTCTAAAGTATCAAGATGTCTGTCGTTTAGCCTACGATGCCATTTTGGCTTTCGAAATGAGACAGATGCATTTTTTTGATCCTATTGCCGGGGACTGCGCCTGCCAAGTTCGGGCAATAATTTTTGCCTCATTAATTAATGATACTGATATAGATAATTCTATTTCATATTTTAAGTTATTAATTCAAGAGCATATATCATTAATTTCTGATATAATGAAAAATCACGTTGATAAGGAAATTCTTTTAAAAGAATATTTAATTCAACATGCCCTAAATCTAGAAATTTCAGAAAACATCACAATAATAATTTTATCTTATATAATCTCTCTTGTAAAAGTGCCAGAAACTTATATGAGTGAAGAAGGGATTTTAAGCTACCGCACCAAAAATCTGACAAATATCAATGGACATCCCCGCCTCAAGGGAACATTTTTGAATCAGACCATTATACTTGCTCAAAAAAGATTAACAAAGCTATCTGTGGGCTACATCCAAAAATTAACTGTCGATTATAAAGAATATAAAAAATATCTGGATGATAGTTTTATACGTTATGATCATTTGAATAGAAGTCTTTTCCCCTGTTACCCACAGACTCAAGTGATTCTTGAACATTTAATCAATAGAAAAATACCTATTGTTTTACGAGTAGGAATGTTTGTCGCACATGAATTTACCCCATATAATAGTTTTGAACTTGTTTTTAACGATTGCGAATCGAATAAAAATGCAGCTTTCGTGTTAGCTGGCAAAAGTGTAAATAAGACTCAAATTTGTCCGGATAAGCTGCGAGCAAAATTGCTAAATTATGGAATTAAAGACATTCTTTTAAGCGGACTTGCAATTCACCCCCAATATCCTTATGGAGAAGATTGGCGTCCATCTGATCTTGAATATAAAAATTATGTAGAGCAAGCTCTTGATTTGGGAACATGCCGCGAAAATCCCACTACATGCGCAATTGATCATATTTATTGTGAGATATTCAGTAAAGTTTGTCCCTCGCCTTTCATGAATGTTTTCATGAGGGCCGAAAGCCTAAATTTGGGAATAAGAAATATTGGGTTAAACAAGCGTATGTAGCTTACTGTGTCCTCACAGTAAGCGATGCACAGGGGTTTGCAAACACTCACTCCAGGCTTACTGTGAGGACACAGTAAGCTACATACGCTTGTTTAACCCAATATTATTATCCCCAATTTTAAGGAACTATGCAATGACACATTGATTTGGTTCATGTTTATTTACCTGTATTATCTCAGACAAGTTTGGTTTGCAAATATTGATAAGTCTTGTGAAGGCTATAGGATTTATAATATTTGTTTCAAAGTGAAAAAAATCAGGAATGTTATCAAGGATTTGCTGTGTGTTAAGGTCAATCACAGTCATTTCCTTTTTTTCACTAAATCCTATAAACAGATTACCGATCATTGTCATATGTAACCAAGAATTGCTGTTTATACCTGTGAATTTAAAGGATTTTATTTCTTTAGCAGTGAAGGTATCGAGAACTAAAATTTTTCCAAAACATGAGCTAGCACAAAGAATGTTTTTTTCTGTGACAATATCCCTGGTAAAATATGTAGGATCCAATTTGATATCGAAAGTTTGGGTTGGTTCTTTAGTAAGATCAAACGCAATCACAGAGTGGGTTTTGAGAATATATAATTTGTTATGTTTTATCAAAAGACGCGTCGGAGTACTTTTATTAGTAAAGAGTAAGCTTTCATTTGCGTCTGCATAGTTAATGATTTCGCACTGATCGACGCCCCGCGGATATTGTATAACAATAAAACCATCTTTTACTTCGAAAGAATCATGCCCACAAAGTGTATCATCTATTCCTCGAAATTCTCTCAGTCTTTGCTTTTTCCATTGATCAAATAGAGGTTCTCCTAGAGCAAAAGTTGTTTTTATCTCTTTTACGATTTCACCTTTCAGATAATTCCATTGTACAATTATCCCATCCGTTCGCAAAGTAAAAAGGAATTCACCTTCAACAACGAGATGAGTAAGCCGAATTCCTTTTTTTCCTTGAAGAACTTTAATATCTTTATTTCCACTTGTTTTTATTTCAACATCGGAGGAATCGATAACTGTAAAAGTTAAATTTCCGTATCTGATACAGGATCTTGGGATATAATGAACGGGGAGTCCAATATTTTCTAACTCCTTATTTCTAGATTTTATTTTTCTGTCTGAAAGCATTTCTCTAATAAAAACTTTGGCGAATAAATCTGTAAGGGGAGAAAAGCGGACAACTTCTCTCCATGTTAAAACTTTCTCTGCAACAAGAGGGGAAAAATCATCCATTACATCATATCTGTGACTATTTAACAGACGGGCTCTCCAAAGTTCATCTCGAGCGTTAGATTTTTCCACTCAGAACATACCCTCATACAATTGGTTAAATCCATGCCCGACAAAATAGCGAATATTTTAAGCAAAATATCGTTAGGAAGCTTCGCAATAAGGGTTTCTTTATAAGCTACACATTGATGAGATATATTGTTGTTTTGATTACTTACTAACATTTTTCACCAAATTTTAATTTTTAATATAGAATGATACCTCATAATTTGTTTGTTTCATACCGTATAAAATACGGTGTTTTTTTTATTGCTGATTCGTCTATAACAGTAACAAAAAAATTGGATAAATTAACATTGACCGAAAAATTTAGCAAAATTGTTATCTCGGGTTCGTTTATCGTTGAACCGCTGCATAAAACATTGGATTTTTGGGTGCAAAACCTACATCTTGTATGCGAATATAAGTTTGCTCCCTATAACCAAATCTTTCAAACTCTCAGCGCTAATGCCTCGGAAGTTTCACATATCGTGCTCATATTAAGGGAAAAAGACCTTTTCTTTTCAGAACAGCCTGATAACTTGAAGTTGCTTAAAGAGCATCTTCGAAGTGCCAACAAAACTGTCTTTATCATCTATTGTCCCGATTCCCAAAAAAGCGAGTGGGGCAACTTGCTAAAACACGAACTAGAATCCGTTTCGGATGCCTATTTCATCGTTCTGGAAGAATGGCTGCAGGTCTATGCCGTCACAGACTTCTACGATTCTACAACAGATGTTGCAGCTCATATGCCATATACACCTGCTGTCTATACAGTCTTGGGTACTCTCGTAGCACGTTTAATGGTCACGATGCAGGCTCCTATTATCAAATTGATCGCCGTTGATTGCGATAACACACTATGGAAAGGTGTTCTTGCCGAAGAGACAATAACGATCCATGAAGAATTTCAAGAATGGTTAATGGTGCAGCAAAGAAGGGGAGTCGCTATTGCTCTTTTCAGCAAAAACGAGCTGGAAGATGTTCAAGCATTGTTTGAGAAGAATCGGGAAATGATCCTTCAAATGGATTCAATTGTTGGGTGGTGCGTGAATTGGGAAAATAAAGGTGAAAACCTTTCAAAGTTTATCCAAACGATGAATATAAATTCTGATACTGTTCTATTCCTCGATGATAATCCTATTGAATGCGCCGCGGTTTCCTCGGCTGTTCCTGAAGCTATCGTAGTGCAGTTCGATGAGAATGTTTTCCGACATATTTGGGAAATACCTATTTTCCATAAAGCTACTAAAGAAGATTTAGATCGCACAGACATGTATAGAAGCCATTTAAAAAGAGAAGTGCTGAAACAGTCTTTAACTTTTAAAGATTTTATCGACTCCCTCGATCTGAAAGTGGGTATCCATCCAATGAAGGATAATGAGGTTGAAAGAATCGCGCAACTCACACAACGGACAAACCAATTCAATACAACGACGATTCGTAGAAAAACCTCAGAAATTCTGGAGTTTTTAAAAACGGGGAGTATCTATTCAGTCCATGTTGAAGATCGGTTTGGGGATTATGGCCTCGTCGGGTCTATTTTTATTACTCAAGATCAGATTGTGGAAAACATTCTGCTTAGCTGTCGCGTTCTTGGAAGGGGAATAGAACATCAAATGGCAGCATTTATCGCAAAAATATCGGAAAAGTGTGAAATTGTTATTTCCTTTCTTAAATCGGATAGAAATACACCTGCACAGAATTTCCTAAATTCACTGATGCCTTTGCAAAATGGGCGTTTGCTCTCGGAAATGGCGCTACGTTATGTCCATTTAAAGGGGGACTTGACAACATCATCGATTTCATTAACGAAAGGGGAATCACTCATGCCATTCTTACACCAGGGATTCTAACGCTGATGCCGGAAGATTCGGTTCCTTCTTTGAAACATTTGATGGTGGGTGGTGAGGCTATGGCTCAAAACCTCATGGAGAAATGGCGCACAAAATGTTCCGTTTATAATGGGTATGGACCCTGCGAGTGTACGATTCTTACGCATTTTCATCCGTTTCAAGGAGACGAGTCTGCTCGGACTATTGGGTTGCCACTACCAGGCGTAGAGTGTTCCGTTAATGAGAAAGGAGAGCTCTATTTGGGAGGAATTGGGATAAAAACCGAGGATGGCCAAATGTTTAGAACGGGTGATCTTGTGCGTTTACTGCCTGGAGGCCTTTATGAATATGTTGGCAGGAAAAATTCTTACATTAAAATCAATGGATGCCGTGTCGATCTTCATTATATCGAAGATAGAATACTCAAAATTCCCGGAATTAAAGAAGCAACTGTCATTCCTATAGAAATGCAAAGCGACAGACCTATTCTTGCTTGCTTTTATACGAGCGGACTTGTGAATCAAAAAGAATTAAAAAAGACCCTTAGAAGCAAAGTACCAGGGTATATGGTCCCTTCGCAGTACTTCCGATTAGAGGAACTTCCTAGATTGACGAATGGAAAAATCGATAGAATGAAACTACAATCGATGGAAGTAGCAGAAAAATCCCCAGAAGGGAATTCTTTTAGTCATTTTGAGACCAAATTAGCCGGAATTTGGAGAGAAATTTTAGGAGAAACCCCTAAATATGACGATGATGATTTTTTTCAGATGGGTGGAGATTCCTTGTGTGCGATCAAGCTGATGATTGAGATTGAAAAAAAATTGGGTCGGAATATAACGATGAAAGACCTTCTAGAGCATGCAACATTCAGAGATTTTGCGGAGTTTATAGGGTCGCAGCAAAAGAACCATGACATGCAGACGGTGATAACCATCCAAGGTGAGGGGAGTCAGGTTCCTCTTTTTC
The DNA here is from genome assembly GCA_963822595.1 of Waddliaceae bacterium. GTDB lineage: Bacteria > Chlamydiota > Chlamydiia > Chlamydiales > Waddliaceae > CAVRUH01. Next base: position 204,830 of record CAWGIG010000003.1, read on the forward strand.
TGATTCATCCATCTATTGGCCTTGCAGAATGTTATCGTTCCCTTTCTCAGCATTTGCTGGATACCCCCATATATGCGATTCAAAATCCTCATATTTTTAAAAAACCGGGTTATTTCTCGTCGGTTTCAGAAATGGCTTCCTATTATGCAAAAGAAATTGCGAAAGTCCGTTCGAAAGGACCTTATAACATTGGAGGATGGTCTTTTGGAGGGGTTGTGGCATTGGAAGTAGCGTGTATTTTACAAGACTTGGGGGAAACGATTGATTCGGTAATACTTGTGGATAGCTATGCTCCAGGAGCCGTCATTAATGAGAGTCCACTTTTAGTACATTCTAAAGAACTTTTGTTTGAATCGGCGCACAATAGCAAACTCGCACAGGCACATCAGGCAAGTTGTTTTGAGGGTAGAGTTTTTCTGATACGTTCACATGAAAGCAAATTATGGGATAACGGATGGCATTTTTTACCGAATCTAAGTATTTCTGAAGTCCCCGTATTGCACCATGAGTTATTTGATTCTAAATATTTCCCCATAACAGCAGCAGCTTTGGACCTCTTAACCGGTATTTTATACGGTAGTGAGTAAAACGCATTTTCTGCTATATTTTTTTACGAGGTTTTTATGCACCCACTATCATTAAGTTGTACTAGACGTTTGGGCAGTCTTATTCCATGTGCAAGATATAGCACGGCACCGATAAAGACGCATGTTTTATTGGTCGGCGGAGGGGTTGGAGGCCAAACGATTTCGCGCTTGTACCAAAAACATGTTCCTGAAATTGCTGAATATTTCGATATGCAAAATATTTGCAAATCTCTTGAGAAAAATCACGACATTAAACCTGAAAATATTTCTGTCCTCTTCGGGAAAGGTGAAAAAACTCCGCAAGTGTTGAATGTAAGGGGAATAAAATCATTCGTAAATCTTTTCTTAAAGAAGCCCAATCATGTTTGTATGCCAGAGCTCCCTTATTTTAGCGGTGGCGCAACATTCGAGAATTTACAGGGTGAATTAGAACGCCTCACAAGATGTGTGAAGAAAAATGATCGTCTATGGATAGTTCTCAGTGGGCATGGTCGGTGTTATCAAGGGATGCAAATATGGAATGAATATTTCTCTCTGAACGTCATCACACCCGAATATATACAGGAAAAACTTGGAAAATTCGATGCATCTATCAACATATCTCTTTTTGTATCGAGCTGTTATTCAGGACAATTTCTTCCCTTAACAACGAAAAATATTTGCGTTATCACTTCTAGTAATGATTCGAAAGTCAGCTATTATACTTTCGCGGAAGGATGTCGCCATTTTCAAAACATCTTCAATAGAAGCTGCAAAAATGTTCCAGGTTTGGGACCTCACTCAATCGAAGCTCAGAAGAATGAAAATTACTATGCCTCTGATAGTCTGACTTACGTTGTCGACAGAGCTTTTGAAGACCGCGTAGGTGAAAGAAAAATCAAAAAGCTATTTGATAAAATTATGAGACGACTTTACGCGCCTTATATCGCTCATGTAACTACGGCTGCTATCATTGCTGTCGTTATTTTAGATGAAACCGGTATGGCCTGGTATTTGTATAACTACAAAGCATTCATAGCAATCGCTAAATTGGCTCCGATTGTGCTTAAAATTGGAGGGGCGTTAGTTTTTACCGGCAGCTATAAAAAGGCCGAGGCCTACTATCATCAGTCTAGTCTTTACAAGAACAGTTATATCCGTTCTGATCTAAACTTATTGAGAAAAATACAGAATCATAACATGTTGGTTGATCCTAGAAAAAATTATCTTTTGTTAACTCATCAGGCTTTAATAAGAGATACTTTGAATTATTTGGATCTTATGAAAAAAGAACACGATTCCGATAAGCCTCTCACCAGTTATTACTATCTATACGATAAAGTGAAAGTCTTTCTTTCGATAGCGACAGCTGAAGAAATTGAAATTTTCATCGCAATATGCAAAAATCTCCGATTTTAGCAGAGAACAAGATAGGAGGCGAAGTGAACAGTTTATCAAGAGCAGAGTTGGGATCTTATAGTATTTATAGATGTTTTCGACGTTGCTATTCAACGAGTGATCAATCTAAGCGTATCAATAATATCAGTTTAGAAAAGATCTTAGAAGAAGATATGCTTCAAAAGCCTGTCATTTGGCAGAAACTGAATGTTAGTATTCTTAAGGCAGATTTAGGTGAAGGTATAACAGCCCATCTTTTTCCTGGAGCCGAGGAGCATAATACAAGTATAAGTGTTTCAAATGGCGTTGAAAGCATTTCTTGTGAAATCGCTGAATATTTTTTAGAGAATTGGTCTGTCGGTGAAAAAGCGTCGGAAAAGAAATAGATTATTTCGGTTTTCTTATTTTTCCCGCAAGACTTTTAATTTTTTCTAGGATCGTCTTTGATTCATCTGCGCGGACGATTACTACCCGATCTCTATTAGGGCTTAATCCATGCACTCTGCCGTTGTGCACTTCAATTTGCCTATCAAACATATTTTCCGGACCTTTTTTTATGATATCGATCGTAGGTTCTATAAGAATTAAACGACCTTGGTCATCTACATAAAAGAGAATGCCATTAAATAATTTCACTTGCGCAGGCTCTGAGATACGAAATCCAACATTAATTCTCGAAATAACTTTATTTTCAGATAGGGAAAAAGTGGTGATATCTTCGAACTTGGAAATTAAATAAATCAAATTTTGATCATAATCGGCAATAATTGTATTGATAACAAGTTCATTCAATTCATAAATGACACGAGATCCTTTAAGTGAACACCCCATAACAGCTTTCTGAGTGGAGTAAATAACCTCATCATTCATCAGGATATGATTCCAACCCATTCCTACTCTTTTGGGTTTATCAACCTTTTGAGTATCCCAAAGATACAATTCTTTTGGAGATATCAAATTTAGTAAACATTCTCCTTCCACCTTTTCTAAAATGATCCCAATATATTTATTTACCATGATGTCAGAATCTGCACCTTGGGGTAATTCTAGACACCATAACTCTTCTGAATCTTTGAAGGCATAAAGCAACGGCGGCTTAGAATCTCCATACCTAGGATCATTCGAACTTTTCAGAATATACAATATTTCATTTTGTATTTTGAAATCATGAATCTCAACACCTTCTTTGATACAGATACATCCGGATGGAAAACGACTTTTTTCCCATCTTAAAAGCTGTCCATCATTGGTAGATGCATAAAGATATCGTTTATCAAGGAGGGTTTTTCGAATAATTTCAACTTTCTTATCCTGGTCATTTTTTCTTGGGACTAACCTAATATAAGGTGATTTTTGAATATTAGGATCCACATCAACCAAGGAAAGCATATTTTTTGCTTTCAATTGACTTTTTAACATGAATAAGGATTCATCTGCTAAAATGACTAATTTGTCATCGACAAGGAAGGAGCCTTGACACCTCTCGGTCAAATGGGGTGCAACTTCCCAAGGAAGATGATGCTCAACTGTCCATTTGTTATGCCTGAAAGATTTATATTTATCGAATAGACCTCCATAAAGTACCCTCCAAGCCCCTTTCTTGTCGAAAGGATCCTGAAGAGACTCCTTAGAATTCTCATAGAACTCCTTCCACTTAGGATGAACCCCAAAAGCCGCATACCATATCCTACATACCATAGACGCTTTCGCAAGCGAAATAACATCGAGATGATATCCTACAACGGATAGTGTTCCTCTCATATCTGCAGCATTCATAGTCTCTCCTCAATATAAAATGAGAAGTTATATCATGATGGTTTTTTCATTGCTAGCAAATGATGCATTTTTTGTTCCGGATGCTTTTTTTCTCTTCGGGATAAATGATTACTGCCGTTTCTCTATTAGGACTTAATCCATGCACTCTTCCATTGTGCACCTCAATTTGGCCCTCAAGCATCTTTTCGGGGCCCGTCCGTATAATACCTTTCTTAGGATCTATCAGTAGTAACCTACCATTCTCATCAACACAATATAGAATTCCATTGAAGAACTTTATTCGTTTGTAATCTATGCAATTAGTTCCGATATCAATATTTGAAATTACCTTTTCATTTGATAGAGAAAAAGTGACTAAGTAATGATGTGCGATAATTATATAAATTAAATTCTGATCACAATTTGGGATTATTGCATCTACATCCTCATTATCTATATCATAAATAATGCGAGATCCTTTCAGAGAATGGGCTACAATTTTATACCCATCAGCATAGATGACTTCATTATTCATTAAGACATGATGCCAGCCCTTTCCAACATGTTTTGGTATTTCCCCTTTAAAAGTATCCCAAAGATAGACTTCTCCCGGAAGTTCACTACCAAATGCATTTTTAATTTTCTCAAAGATGATCCCAATATTTTTATTAACCTTGATCTCAAAATTCCATCCTTGGGTTATATCTAGTCCCCATAACTCTTCTGAGTTTTTGAAGGCATATAGAAATGTTTTTCTATCATTGTTATTCTTTCTATTAAGGATGTACAATATTTGGTTTTGTATTTTGAAATCAAGAATAGAAAGACCTTTTTTAAATACCCTAGTACATCCAGATGGAAAACGACTTCTTTCCCATTTTAAAAGTTGACCATCATTGGCTGAAGCATAAAAAAAATCTCTATCAATTAGAGTGTCCAGGATGCAGTGAACGCGGCTACTTTCCATCTCATTTGGAATAGAGATCAGACAATAGGGTTGTTTAAGCGGAAAATAAGGATCTTTATCAACCACGCACTGCATATTTGGAGCTTTCAGTTGATTTTTAAGCATGAAGAACAAGTTATCAGCTATTATGACTAATTTCCCATCGACGAAGAAGGAATCATGGATTGGTAAATACCGAAGCTGTCCCTCTAAACCGGGCTGATGATATTCAATTTGCCATCTTTTTTGCATCAGCGATTTGCATTTATTAAACAGTTCTCCATAAAGTATTCTCCAGGGGCCTTTCTTATCCAAAGGATCCTGCAGATACTCGTCAGAATTCAGATAAAATTCTTTCCATTTAGGATGATTCCCAAACGCTGCATTCCATATCCTACAAACCATCGACGCTTTCGCAAGCGAAACAACATCTAAGTGATATCCTACAACGGATAATGTTTCTCTCATATCTGCAGCATTCATGGTCCTCTCTCTTTTCAAAATTGAAAATAGTAACTATTGAGATTGATTGTATAGACACAATTAACAGGATACGCAGGATTGCAAGCGGCAGGTTAAAAAAAAGGATAAGAAAAAAGAAAAGAGATTAAAAAAAGCAATTTTTTTTTCTTTCTTATCTTTTTTTATCCTTTTTTTATCCTGCCGCTTGCGATCCTGCTTATCCTGTTAATTGTGTCTAGGCAATCTATCTCATAAAGGTCGAACAATTACGGCCTTTCTTGTTTCTGGGCATGTTCCATGTACCCTGCCGTTATGCACTTCAATTTTAGCGGTAAACATTTTTTGGGGACCTTTTCTTTTAATACCCCCTTTAGGACTTATCAGAAGCAAGCTGCCATTTCTATCGACACAATAAAGAATCCCATTAAAGAACTTCATTTCTTGGAAATTTAAAGTATTGTCCTCGATAACAATAGTTGAAATAATTTGGCAACTCGAACAGCAAACAGTCGAAATTATTTTCTCTTCGTAAATGATGTAAATCAAATTTTGATCAGGATTTGGAATGATTGCATCAATTTTCCCGAGATTCCGACAAACCTCACGCGATCCTTTGAGTGATCGGGCTTTAATGATATCCTCGAAAGCATAAATAACTTCATCATTCATGAGGACCGCATGAGAACACTTACCAACTTCTATTGGTTTTTCACAGCTACGACTATCCCAAATATATAATTCGGATGTATTATCCATGAGTTCGCCACTCCGAATCACTTCAAATAATTTTGTCCCATTATTATCTAAAAGAGAATCGACAAAATCTTTTTTCTCTAAAATCATTCCAATATATTTATTAACTTTTATATCAATTATTGATTCTCCCGGAAAATCTAGGCACCATAGGTCTTCTGAGTTTCTTGAGGCAGTTATCAGCTGAACAGTGTCAAGATCACTAAATATGTTTAGGGTATACAACACTTCGTTTTGGATCTTAAAATCTGTAATATCAGCACCTCTTTCAATGACCCACGTATGTTCTGATGGAAAACAGTTTCTTTTCCATTTTAAAAGCTTACCATTAATGGTTGAAGCATAAAGATAATCCCTGTCAAGTTGGGCTTGTAAAAATGCAGCGATAGGAGGTATATGAGAAAGATTGTAATTCTCAACCCTATAAAACACACAATTAGCCAGAATGATTAATTTATCATCAACATAGAAGCTATTGCATTCTTCGAACCACATGTGTGGTGAATAATGCTCAATCGACCAGGCGTTACACATTAGCGATTTGCATCTATTAAATAATTCTCCATAAAGTTCTCTCCATTTTCCTTTCTTATCCAATGGACCCTGCAGATACTCGTCAGAATTCAGATAAAATTCTTTCCATTTTGGATGATTCTCGAACGCTGCCTTCCATATCCTACATACCATCGACGCTTTCGCAAGCGAAACGACATCAAGGTAATATCCTACAACGGATAATGTTTCTCTCATATCTGCAGCATTCATGGTCAACTCTCTCTTCAAAATTGAAAATAGCAATTTATATCAAGATGATTAATTCATTGCTAACAAATGATGTACTTTCAAGAACACATATTATTGAGATAGATCGTATAGACACCATTAACAGGATACGCAGGATCGCAAGCGGCAGGATAAAAAAAGGATAAGAAAAAAGAAAAGAGATTAAGCAATTCTTTTTTCTTTCTTATCTTTTTTATCCTTTTTTATCCTGCCGCTTGCGATCCTGCTTATCCTGTTAATGGTGTCTAGGCAATCCATCGTATTCTTCAGGGACCTTTCTTATCCAAAGGACCCTGCAGATACTCGTCAGGGGTATCATGGTCTTCTCCGCGATGTTCTATTTCGGTTTTTTTATTTTTTCTGCTAGGGTATTCATTTTTTCTAGAATCGTCTTTGATTCAACAGCACGGACGATTATCGCCATTTCTCTACGAGGGCTTAGTCCATGCACACGACCGTTGTGCACTTCAATTTTGTTTCTAAACATTTTTTTGCGCCCTTTTTTTATAATTCCTTTCCTCGGATCTATCAGAAGTAAACGCCCCCTGTCATCTACGTAATACAGAATTCCATTAAATAATTTCATATCCTCGGAATTTGGGATAAGGATTCCTGGATTAATTTTTGAGATAACTACATTATCTGATAAACAAAAAGTGGTAATATACTTACGATGGGTAATTATATAAATCAAATTTAGATCGGAATCAGGGATTATTCCATCAATATCCCAATAATTCATTTCACAAATGACCCGAGATCCTTTGAGCGAACGGGCTTTTAGAGCACACTTGGTAGCATAGATGACCTCATCATGAATTAGAACATGATGCCAGCCCCTTCCTACGCATATTGGTTTTTCACATTTGCGCGCATCCCAAAGATACAATTCTTTTGGTGGTGTCATATTCTGTGCATATTCTTCATTCACAAACTCTAAAACCATTCCAATGTTGTTATTAACTTTGATTTCAGAATCTGTCCCATGGGATAACTCTAAACACCATAACTCTTCTGAATTTTTGTAGGCATAAAGCCTTACTTCTTCAGATTCACCCTCCGCGCTCTTAAGAGTATACAATATCTCATTTCGGATTTCGAAATCTTGAATTTCAAGACCTTTTTTGATGACTCTCGTACAGTCAGACGGAAAACAACTTCTTTCCCATCTCAAGAGCTGACCATCGTTGACAGAAGCATAAAGATAATTTTTATCAAGGAGAGTTTTCCGAATTAAATGAACTTGCGTACAATCCTCACCGTTAGGAAAAGATATCGCACGATAGGAGGGATTAATTAAAAAATCATATCCCTTATTAACAAAAGTAAGCATATTATCTCCTTTCAGTTGATCTTTTTGCATCAAAAAGATGCTACCAGCTATTATGACTAATTTATCATCAACGAAGAAGGAACCTACGCAGCTTAACATCCAAGCAAATTCTTTTATAGTTTTATCTAATCCCGGCTGATGACGCTCAATTGCCCATTTATCATGCATCAACGATTTGCATTTATTGAATAGCTGTCCATAAAGTACTCTCCAGGGACCTTTCTTACCCAAAGGTTCCTGCAGATACTCGTCAGAATTCAGGTAAAATTCTTTCCATCTAGGATGATTCCCAAACGCTGCATTCCAAATTCTACACACCATCGACGCTTTCGCAAGCGAAACAACATCCAGGTGATATCCTATAACTGATAACGTTCCTCTCATATCTGCTGCATTCATGGTCTCTTCTCTGTTTTAAAATGAAAATGCTATTCTATATCATGATGATTATTTCATTGCTAACAAATGACGCATGTTTTATAAACTTTATAAGTTTATAAAGATCAATACATTAGGAGATACGCATGAACAGTTTGTCAAGAGCTGAGGTGGGATCTATACATATTTATAGATGTTTGCGACGTTGTTATTCAACAAGTGATCAAGCGAAAAAAATTACTGATATCAATTTACAAGCCATCTTTGAAGAAAAAATTCTCCAGAAGCCTATCATCTGGCAAGATTTTGGCTTGGGTGTGCTGAAATCCGATTTAGGTGAGGGTATAACAGCCTATCTTTTTCCCCGAATCGAGGAAAATACAAGCATAAGAATTTCAAATGGTTTTGAAAGCATTTCTCGTGAAATCTCTGCATTTTGGTTGGAAAATTGGACTATCGGTGAAAAAGTGCTTGAGAAACAATAGTAATTAAAGCGAAATACCGTATAAAATACGGTTATAATCAATATTGAAATTTTATATACTTCTTGCTTAACAATTAAGTAGAGAAGAAAAGATGACCCCCATTTCAAGTTTAGGCAGTCCGACAACACCCCAAGTAACCAAATCAAGAAAATATAACGATCTTGCACAGAAGGTGGCTCAGCCCTTTTTTAACAATTTTGTTGTTCATCGCCACAATGCTAGAGTCAAAACATTTTTAGGGTTTGATATCTCCGAAGCTTCTGATGCCAATTTCAAGCGACTCAAAGATCAACTACGGCGGGGAAGTCAATATTTAGAATCTTGCATTACAGTCGACGGAATGTCTTATGGCCTACTCGAGATTGAAGAGATGCAATATCCTTGTCTATTGAATTCAAGGGAAACTATATTATTCGAATTCCTCATATCTCATCTAACCTTGAAACATGCCACATCAAGCATCGAATTTTTTAAGGAGAGCAAAGAAATGCTCTCTCTAAAAGAAAGAGAAAGAAGAAAAATACCCATCGCCAATAGTCACACTAACCCTCTGTTAGGAGTCGATGATGTCATTTATTTTGTCGGAGGAGTCGGCCGTCACCCCACGCCCCCTTTCCTTGAAGATGAGGCCACACATATCATTAAATTGAAGGTCGATCAAATGCTCAAGGAAGATGAAGAAACTACCAAGCGGTTTTGGTGTTCCGGCCACCTGAGTGATTACCTTCATGAATTACCCAGTCAGTTGATCAATGCAGGTGGATCTCTCTATGAATATACACACAATTGGGATGAAAGAAAGAAAGACTACAGAGTCAAACGTGAAGATGGAACAGAGTTCCGATGGACTGTTAAATACGAAGAAGAATGTTTTATGGGAGGTCATGTCGCTCCAGGGATTGCCTTTCAACTTATATTGCTATTTCGATTCTTAGGTTATGATAATCCTTATGTAAACAAAGTATACGATTTGCTCATCAATGATTTTGCTTCTGTTGAAGAAAAGGAAGAATGTCTATCCACAGCGATGACGACCTTTTTTCCAGGATGGGTCTATCCTGAGGCAAAGATCATAAGTCATCTAGATATTTCTAAACCCTATGTCGAGATCTTACCAATCAACGTGGCCAATCCAACTGAAAGCTGGAAAGTTAGATGCCATAAGGCCGTTTCCTTGAGTGGGGCCGTTTCTAGTGGAGATATTGAGAAAGTTAAATATCTTCTGAGTCAAGGCTTATCACCCAACCTGAGAATAAGAGACTCTGATAAAACTCCCATGATGGAAGCTATTGAAAAATTAAAGAATGATCCTGAAAAAGCTCTGAAAATGGTAAAATTTCTCGTGGAACACGGTGCTAATCCCGCTCTTACAGCCTCATCTTGGCATGATATGAATGCTCTTCATGTGGCTATTAAAGAAGGACTTTCGGAGGTTGTAGATTATCTGCTTGAACACGAGTATTCATTGGAAGATGAGCCTCTGATAAAAATTAAAATAAGACCTGATTGCAAGGGGAGCAGAGAAGGGAATGCGATTTCCCTGGCATGTTGTCAAAATGATGAAACATTAGAAGTCCTTCTTCATCATGGGGCAGATGTTCTTCAGAATGGTCATATATATATGAATGAGGCAGCACAAAAGGAAAATTGGAGAGCTGTCAAATTACTGGCAGATGCCGGGGTAAAACTCAATCCCGATATAATCCAATGGGGTATGACGGCTCTCATGAGCACGGCCCAAAAGGGTCATAAAAAAGCTGTGCGGTTCTTATTAAACGGAGGTGCTGATCCTGATATCCCTTATCGTTTTCGGCTTTATAGTGCCTTCCTTGGAAGATATTTTTACAGTTCAGAAGATAACGGAAATACGGCTCTGCACTTTGCAGCGAAAGCGGGTCAAATAGGGTCGGTAAAAGTTCTTCTTAAAGCCGGAGCGTCTCCGAATTTAAAAAATTGCTCAGGGGAAACAGCACTCGATCTTGCTCAAAAACACCCAAGTGTCGTAGAGCTATTAGCTCCCGTAACTACAAATAAAATGGCTGTCGAACCACCTAGTAAAATTCACAAAAAAATTCAATTCAATGCAAATGAACCTCACCAAGTTGTCAGTTTGGTAACAAGTATTAGTCCTAGTGGAAAAAAATGTATATTAATGGGGCGAAAGCGTGATGAAGATGGATCTAGCTTGTAATGAGTATGTATTTCCTGGAGGTGCGGTAGATGCAACCGATGAGAGTTTGGAAAAGGCTAGCCTTAGAGAGTTACAAGAAGAAACAGGCCTAAAGGTCACTGCGGAACCGAGGTACCTTGCTACCGTAAGTTTTACAAAAGAGTTTTTGGTAACAAATACTACATTTTTTCATATAGAATGTGGTAAATCATTCAATCAACGAAAGACAATACCGGGTGACGATTTAATTGAAGTGCGCATGATCCCATTAGATAGCATTGTATGTCAAAATGAGAACGAAAAAACTCCAACATATATCTGTAGCTTGGATAACGTACCCATTCGTTTGAGCAATGCCATCCTCGCAAAAAAAGTTATGGATTCTCCAGTTCCCTCAGATCTACTTCCTTTTGAAACTATCGTGCAATTTGAAGAAGAGGGGAACCTAATGCTTTCAGATGCCGCAAAAAAGAACGATATAGAAAAAATAAAATTGCTTCTTCAATATGGCGTAAAAGATAAACATGTGATGGGTGTAGATACCCCTCCTATATGTTCCCTATTAGAACACCGAAATTATGAGGCCATAGAATTGCTATTAGCGGCTGGCTTTGACATCAATGTGCAAACCGGCGGCTTGTTTACTTCTGTCGATAAGCCATTATTACGAGCGGTAAGATTAGGTGATATCAGACTGGTCTCTTATTTACTTGCGAAGGGGGCAAAGGCAACAAGTAGAAGTTATGAAGTTCCAGATGCCTTTTTACAAGCAATCATTTCTGGCGACTTAGAAATCATCAAACTTCTTCATAAACAACCTGGTTGTAATGTTAATTTTGCAAATAACAACGATTCTGAAACTACCCGAAACCGGGTCGTCTTGCGTTCACCGATGGAATTTGCTATTAAATATGACCATCGTGCCGTGATGAGATTTCTCGTTGAAGAAGCAAAGGAAAATGTGAATCGTGAGAAAACTCCGATCAAGAGACATACAATGCTGCAAACCGCTATCCGTTACGGTAGAAGAGAGATAGCTCTCTATTTGCTGGCATTGCAGACAAGCAATCTTTCCATTTGTGCCAAATCTAAACAAACAGCCCACGACCTGGCTATGGAAAAGGGTTGGCTTGATGTCGCTAAGATCATCACTTTTTACCGGGAAAATCATAATTTTTCATCGTTCCTTAACAAAAATTGGCTACTGAATCCTAAACATCTTCAGTGGCATCTCGATGAAAACCAAGAACCCACACTGCACGTCTATTTTGAAAAAAAACTTCAAGCAGAAGTCTTGAAAAGTAAGGTGTGTGGTGTAATACGTGAAGATAATCAAGGATTCTATCTGAGATTAGGAAAAATCAGACTCAAAACATTGATCGGGGATGAGGATATTGCAAAATTTTTGTTTAGATATTCGCGAAACAGTATATTTTGGAAAGTATCTACTTATGATTACCGCTCAATTCTCGAGGATCAATTGGATACCTTTTGCTTCGATAACTCCATGCTTCGTTGCAACTGGGACTATTTATGCACGCTCTTAAGGCAGAATCGTTCCATATCCGATCTTGTGATTGATTTTGCTGAGATTCCGGAAGAGAAATTTCCGGAAATCGCTCAGATTTTTAAATCGAATGATTTGATTACAAGCTTGGTGTGCCGTAATTTTAGTTTTACAGAGGAGGCGACTCGGCTGATTTCTACTCTTGCCGGGACCCTACCGTCTTTATCACGGATGATCTTACCAAATAAGACTTCGGATGAAACCGTTTTGTCTAAATCTTCTGGAAACGATTGTTCACTCACGTAAAAATGATAAGAACCTAGATTTAATCCAGTTTTCCGCTTCAGGATTCACTCCGAATTTCTTTAAAAAACTTGACGAGTTAATAGTTTCGACATCTTCTATCACTAAATTTGATGCGTTGGAAGCGACTTCATCTTTAAAGAAGAAGTTGATGGATACAATAGAGCGAGTGCAATGGGAACAAGCCTATAAAAATTCATCTGATAATTTTAAAAAAATTATTCAAGCTCTATACTTAAATAAAGAGTGTTTTCATATTGAATTGGAAGGAAGTGAGCATTTTCGCGATAAACCTGATTTCAATTTGACAGAACATCACATGAGTTTGTTTATCCATGCCCTATCCCACAACACCACGCTTCAGGAGCTTAAAATAAGCTATTACACATGCAATACGAAATTATTCAATGCTTTGGCACGTTGTATCGAAAAGCATCCCTCGATTAGGTCGTTAAATTTTCAAGGATGTGATCTTTCAAATCGTCGAGTTAAATTGATTTGTGATTTGCTACTGAGAAGAGGAAAACAAATGAATCACCTTAACCTTCAATCCAATAGAAAAATCACGAGTGAAGGAATGGGATCAATTAATCATCTTCTCAATAATTCTGTGATACAGCTGAAATCATTAAATATGGAAATGTGTAATTTGGATGATCAAGAATTAGAGATGCTTTGTAAAGGAATAGAACAAAGTCAGTATTTGAAGATTTTACAAATTGATATGAATGATTTTACGGAGGTCGGATTTGAAAGCCTTTCGGAGTCTCTTAAGAATAACAGCACTTTGACAATATTAAATTATCGAGATTGGCCTATCAAATTCGCCTATGATAAGGACATTAAAAAAACCTTGGAAAGGAATAGAAAGCTTGAGCTTTCCCAGCAAGTGAAGGCTGAGGGAATCTTCAATCATGTTAGCAAACACCCATCCGCAATCCATTCTCATCCTGCCCCCGCCCCCTGTAACAAATGCTATCACATCTATGATAAGGTGAAGGAGTAAGTCGATAGTGTTTGCTTTAAGCGAAGGTACATGCTTGACGTGTCCTCACGTCAAGCTCTCAAGTTTGGCGGTTTTTTATATATATAGAAGGCCTTCGCTCGCTACGGCAATGGGCCGCAGCGGCTTGCTTCCCCTGGTCATACAACAGTAAGCTACATACTGTTGTGTATGACCAGGGTGGTTCCTGAAAAGATGTGGGTAACAGTCAAGGACCTCATAGAAACCGCCAAACTTGGTGCTTGACGTGAGGACACGTCAAGCTAGATACCTTTGAATACCTTGAAAAAACAAATATTGCGCGTAAATTTTTCCACGACAATACCGTATTTATTACGGTATTTTTCAAATCTGCAAGTCTGCTACATATACAATCAATGTCAGGATAGTTTATTGACAGAGCTTAGTATCTTGAAAATGAATCCAAAATGGAGGTGTTTCATGAGTTGTAGAGCTATGGGTATGGGTGGCGAATTAATCGTCGGAGGAATTGTAGTTGTTACTATTCTCTATGGTTGCGGGCCTAATATCATTGTCGGTGCCGTTGGAACGACTGTTACCGGAATGCAAGCAATCAATGATAAAATCAAAAAGGTATTTGCGGAAAGTGAATTCGCAAAATCGGATAACGTTTTTGAAAGGGAAAAGCTCACAGCTAAAGTTAAAGTCATAGATGAATCCCTCCAAAAACATCTTAAAAATTGCTCCCTTTGGGCATTAAGCATGATTCCTATCGTTGGTCCAATTATTGTCATGATAAAAACCCCCTAAACCAAAAATTTATTCCTTCCGGTCCACTCACCGGAAGGAAATATCAGATAGTCCCAGTACGTCGAGCAAAAGTATACCGTATTATTTACGGTATCTTCTTAATTCTTAGTAATCTATAATCATTTCATAATCAGGAGACAAAGATGACAAATAAAACAAATTTTAGGGAATTTGAAAACTTTTTTGTAGGAATGAGCCCTGCTCAACAAAATAGCGACGAGGCTTTTGTTTGGTATTCCGGTGTTCCGCATCCTATGTTTAACGCGGTCATGCATCTTAAAACAAAGGATAATCTCGAAACTGTTATTGACAAATTGATTTCTGAGGTTCCCGAGGGTAATCCTTTTTCAATTTGGAGCCACGAATTGAATGGTCAAAACAATCTCAAAGAAGTGTTATTGGCCAAAGGATTCGAGCCTATCGCGACTACTCCATTCATGACTTGGGATGTTAGACCTACGGCATTGGGAAATCATTCCGTGGAATTAACAACGGCAGACACCTTTCAATCCATTTTGGGTTTGACATTTCATGTTAATGAAATTATTCAAAAGGGCTATGCACGGCTACTCGAACAATCTAATGCCGAAAATTTTGTGGTATTTTTAGAAGGTAAGCCCGTGGGAACAGGTTCGATGATGATAAATGGGAAAACCGGCGGCATTTTCAATATTTCAACTCTTTCTGAGTATCAAAAGAAAGGTTGCGCCCGTTCTATGATGTTATATCTTATGAATAGAGCTGTGGAACTTGGACTTGAAAAATTAGTTTTAACCAGTTCTTCAGAGGGATTCAAACTGTATTCTGATTTAGGATTCACTAACTGTTTCGATATCGAGATATTTGCAAAATAAAAAGGGCCATTTCTGGCCCTTTTTATGATCCTTTTCTTTAATTAGAAATTCACACGGAGTCCAGCATTAACTGCTTGATCCCATTCTCCGCCAAAAAATCCATCATAGCCGACATAAATGGTAGCTCCGTCCCATACATGATAGCCCAAATTGGCGCCATAACTGCCGCGTACTCGCTTCTTCTTTGAAAACTCAATAGAATAGGCAATGTCAGGGGAGTCTAGAACGACAAGATCCAATCTGTCTTTATGGTTTCTAAATGTCTGCTCGACGCCTCCTGTGAGTTCAATTTCCAATTCTCGACAGCACACGTAAGTGCAATAGTAGGCCGACAAACCAAGCTCGCCGGTATAAAGGTCAGCATCATAACCCTTATTTCTCAATGCATCGATGGCTCCCTTTTCTTTAAAGCCGTCTATATGCCCACCCGAATACATGAAGTTGATACGAGGAGCAAGTGATAAATTACCGAAATTGAATCCGGCATATTCCAATGCAAGATTTCCCGTCCAAGTTAGGCAGCAATTATGTCCTGTGACTTTCCCTTCCATCGTAGGGCGATGGAAGTGGTTATCATGCGAAGAACAGCAAGCCGTTGCAAATCCAGTCAAGCACGATCCAAAAGCTTGGTGTGCATAGATTAGGCCGGTAACTCCTTTCATGTTGCCGTGGCCGAAGTCCGACTTAATCTTACCTTCGTCAGCAGCAACAGCTGCTCCGAAAGAAAGGCCGCATGGACTAGTAAAATCACCACCCACATAAAATTCCTGGCGATTAAGATGCGCCTTATCATAGGTATGGGCTCGATTGTACAAATAGCCGGCAAAACCGGAGAAACCTAGAGTTCTGCATTCACATTCGTTCGCATCCCGAAATGTAGACACTCGGTTCCATACGAGGTCCACTAGGGAGCGTTCGCCTATAAAGGCATAATCGGCAGCAGCTCCGTAATATTCAGGAGTCATGTATGAAAGGGGATCCCCTTGTTGAGTCATGATATCTCTCGCTAATAAGCCTGCTACTGTCGTTGTATTGATTTGATTAGGCGCAACTTGGGCTGCGGAAAAAACGGCACTGGCAGCATTGGACTGGTTACCATTTGATCCGAGATTTCCAAAAGTACTTGTTGGGCCATTCAATCCTGT
Organism: Waddliaceae bacterium; assembly: GCA_963822595.1. GTDB lineage: Bacteria > Chlamydiota > Chlamydiia > Chlamydiales > Waddliaceae > CAVRUH01. The sequence continues at coordinate 221,442 of CAWGIG010000003.1, forward strand.
CGAAATGAGCTGGCCTGTAGCAGAGTCAAAAATGACTGCTGCATTTGTTACATACGCTCCATCCGAATAAAATAAAATAGATTCATAGGTACCAGTCACCATTTTCGGACCGCCGGAAAGAGTGGCAATGATTTGATAAACATCGCCAGGAGCAAAGATAAAACCGTTATATGGGTTAACATCCAGAGTGCTTCCAGGACTAATCGAAACGGCTCCACTGACCTGAATCTGACTGTATCCTGTTCCTGGAGTCGTGCTTTCTACCGCTAAATTAAGAACGCCACTTTCGACATAATTGCCCATATAAGTAGTTACTCCTGGGGAGTTACCGGGACTTACTGTTCCCAAATTCACAAAATGTCCGTTGACGGTTATAAATCCGCTCATGGTCGCTCTGTTGTAAAAAGTGTTACCCTCAGGGTTAACCGTACCATACCCGGTTAAATCCGTATAAGTAAGCGAATTACTATTCGGCACATTAATGACAGAACCGGCTGCTGTCATAATGACATCCGCAGTAACTGAAGAGTTTGAATTGATAGTAAGAATTGCATCGCTGCCCAACGTTAGGTTAGCATCTGTAGTTAGCTCTCCTCCTGTCAAAACATTCAGAATACCATTAGACCCGACATTAATATTACCACTGCTGGTTACATCACTATAATTGGACACTGTGAAAGTGGATCCCGATTCCACATCGATGTTTTGGACCGTAGCATTCCCTTCTGATCCGCTAAAATTCAAAGTGGAATTATTTCCGACATCAAGGAGGCTGCACAGAAGACTGGTATTTGTAAGATTTAATGTTCCACCCTGAACGGAAAATGGAGCTCCGGTAATGGCAATCGACCCAGAAAATGCGCCTCCGCCGTTGACCGTGAACTCATAACCATCGGAGGAAACGCTTCCGTCTCCATTAAACGTATTTATAGACTGAGCGCCGTCAAGGATTAAAGAGCCATTGAGTGTAACATCAACACTCGAGGGTAAAAGCTGAGCTCCCCCAAGAGTAAGTGTGCTTTCTCCATTCACTTGAACAGTGTTGAGGAGCGTTGTTTCATTCAAAGTCACTGATCCATTTGTTGTCAAAGCGCCTGTACCAAGATGAGAATTAATGACTGATCCATTATTGAGAAGATAGGTGGCAGCTGTGAGGGTAAAATCTGCTCCGTTAACAGTTCCGGAATTTACAAAACTATTGATGGTTTGACTAGCTCCCATGGAAAAAATGCCATTGTTTGTCAATGTCGAGTTTGAGGGCAAACCCGCGTTGGCATCATTCAGCGTTGCCCCGCTTGCAACAGTTACGTTTAAGCTGGCAAGGCTTCCGTTGAGGTCCACTGTACCTCCGTTAATTTGAGTGTTGCCTACATAAGTACTTGCCCCATTCAAAACGACGGTACCTGTGTAACTTTCCGAGTTAATCGTAAGGGACCCATTTGAAATGACGCCGTTTAAAATGGCTTCATTTGTATTTTCCTCGTTTGCCGTCGCAACAATTGTTCGGTTCTGCCCATTCAAATTCACGTTATTTTCAAAGATCACATTGTTTGTCGCTGTTGTGGAACCGAATAGAAGTACATCGCCGTTGCCGATAAAAGATCCGGTACCCCAAGTGAGCCCCTCTCCATTGTTCAAATTTACAGTGAGGTCTGCTCCATTTGCCGAAAAACCGGTATAAGTTCCTGTGAACTGAAGACGGTTGCTTCCGGTGCCGAGAAATCTAAGGAAAGAGCCTGAACTTTCGAAGACTCCTCCGGCAAGATTGATGTTGCTGCTTACATTTACACCATAGCCGTCAATTGCCTGAAGCACGCCACCTGCAATATTAGTTTGCCCGGTATAGGTATTTGCGCCGTTAAAGCTCACAATCCCGCTCAAAATATTTACTTGGGCACCGTCTCCGCTTGCATAGGAGGCATTATCAATGCTTGCTGCACTATTATCTGCAATTGTGCCGTTGAAAGTGACTCTGTTACTTTCTCCTGGATTAAGATTGACGGTAGCTCCTCTCATAATAAAGAGATCTGTTCCGGCAGTACTTCCTGCGACGCCCGAATTTAAACTCGATCCGCCTTGTGCATAGTTATTGTCAAAGAATGCCGGGCCGTCAATAAGAAGAGTTCCTCCGGTGTTAACGAAAATAGCGCCTCCGTAGCCTGATCCACCGGCTCCATAAATCCCATTTTCCGTTCCATTTCCAATACTTCCCGTTCCTCCTCCAAAACCAGCAATTCCGGAAGATCCGGCATCCCCATTCAATGAACCGTTATTTACTGTTTGATAAGTACCATTAGCGCCGCCAGACCCTGCACTTCCGGCAAGTCCGCCACCACCTCCGAAGCCTCCTGCACCTCCATTTCCTCCATCACCCCCATTTCCTCCAGACGATATGGATGCAGTAACGGCATCTCCACCACTTCCACCACTTCCTCCAGCTCCGCCTCCAAAGCCAAAAGTACCGTTGCCGCCATCAGCACCATTGCCTCCACGACCTCCAATGCCCGCGACCCCATCTGTTTGAAAGCTGGTTGTTCCGATAGCTGTTTGATATGCCTCTTCGGCTGTCTGCAGCGCTGTATCAATATCACTTGAGCCACCCGTCGCTTGCTGCTCATTGTAAAGCGATTGTAAAATTTCTTGCGTATATTCTAAAGCCGTAACGGTTGCCGCACCAACGCCTGCCGCTGCAAAGTCAACTGCATATGCCGCGATTAACCCGTCAATGGCATCACTCAGGTTATTAAGATTTGTTTGTATGCTACTATCCGTACTGGACTCCAATGCAATTTCCGCAGCGATTGCGGCGAGCTGAGCCGCTACCAAAACTGTATTCACATTTGTTGTCGTACCGTCGCTGCCATTGCCTCCGTTGCCGCCAGCTCCGCCAAAACCATTGCTTGCATTACCGCCTGGGCTCCCAGAATAACCGCATCGGCCGTTGCTTCCATTGAAATAGCCAGAATTAGTTGGGGAATTATCCCCGTTGGTGCCTGCAGTGCCATTTGAGACAGGTGTAAAGAGACCATTCAGAACTCCACCATCAGAACCGGTTCCACCGCTACCCCCAAGGATTGAGTTTGCACTAAAGATTACATTGTTTAAGGTGACAGTTGCGCCGTTATTAATGAAAATGACTCCGCCAAGACCGGCTCCTCCGCCGCTCCCAGATCCACCAACTGTAGTAAAATTTTGCAGTGTCACATTGCTGAAATTAATGCTTCCCGATTCCAAAAAATACCCAGTTGTATTTGCAAAGCCAGATGCATCAATGATGCCTCCCTCGTTATCCAGTGTATAACTCCCGTTTAAAATCGTGTTAGAACTGGGCGCCGTGGCGCAAGCGAGAAAAGGAACTGCCGAAAATAATGACACAAAAAAAATACGCATAAACTCCACCTTTAATGTTAAGAATATACATTAATATTTGAGCCGAAGATTTTTGTATATAAAATATTTTCAAAACGCGCCTGTTTTTTTTGTCACTACCGTAATAAATTACGGTAGTGACAAATCTTTGTCGATGGTACATTGCTATTTTTAACTTTCAAAGAGGATTAAAATATGATTTTCCAAACTTACGGTAATAAAATAACCATGTCAGGTGGGAGCATTTCTATAAATGGCCGTCCGCCGGAATTAAAGGGCGGCGATAATGTCGATCGGAATAGCGCATATGCTACAGAATTAATGAGCCTTGTGGGAACAATGAACAAACCTAATGGGCGTTTTTTAGTCAACGAATTCAGTATTGAAGAGAGAGGGGGTTGCAAAGTTTTTTCAGCAAGTATCGGAAGATTTAATCCCGCACAGCAGGATAGAGCCTGGATCGCTTTTCGTGAACGAGTCATTCCCAATGATCTTCCGTCATCAGAGAATCCTGTTGAAGAACTCAATAATGTTTGCTCCGATTTAAAAATCACTTTGAAGGAAGAAACGTCTGATATTCTCGATGAAGCATTTGCTGTTTTATCTACTGTACGTATTATTTTCATTGCTAAAGTCCATAAATCACACGATGCCATATTCACAATAAGAGGAAATTCATTCGAACCACTTATTGACAAATCCCTCATTGCTGTCAGTCGTGTATTTATGCGCATTTTATCGGAAGCTCAAAGTTGCAAAAATTCATCACGAACGAGGCTTGCCCTGCAAGGGCTCAATGCTACGTCGATAGGAAACGAGTTAACCTGGAGATACTTAGGGGATTTAGCTGAAGAAGGAAAAATTACCGAATCGATGGATTTTCTCATTTCATGTTCAGGGACTCTTCTGATGAATGATGAATGTCTGCGTTATGCTAGCTTTTTGGGTAAGTGTCTCACCAGCGACGAACGCATTCAATTCATAAGGAGGCTAAATGAAGCTGAAGCCTCTTCGATTTCCGATTTCCTTCGCTTATCCTGGGCTTCACAGGAAATTTCTGATGGTAATTTAGAGGTTGCAATACAGTACGCCCGTGAAATTCAAAATCCGGATATGAGTGTTGAATCAACTATTAATGTTGTAAACTCTTTATGGACTGCTGGGCGTTTTGGAGAAGCAAAGGATCTTCTTGAAAAAATAAACAGTACCAACACTAAGGATGAATGGTATCTAGCAAAGGCTAATGAGCTTTGGGTTAAGGGAGAGGGCTCTGCTGCTAAAGATTTGATTGATAAAATAAACAGCTACAACACCAAGGATCTATGGTATCTTCAAAAAGCAAATGAACTTTGGGCGAAAGGAGATCGTTATGCAGCGCTCGATTTAATTGATAAAATAAACAGCTACAACACTAAGGATCATTGGTATCTTGAAAAAGCGAATGAGGTTTGGGTTAAAGGAGATCGCTCCTCAGCTAAATCTCTCATTTCTAGAATAAACAGCTACAACACTAAGGATCATTGGTATCTAGCAAAAGCCCATCAGTTATGGACTAATGGTGATCGTTCTGAAGCTAAAGAATTTATTGATAAAATTAACAGCCGCAACACTCAGGATCAATGGTACCTGTTAACCGCGAATGCGCTTTGGGATAACGGAGATCGATCTGATGCAAAGGAGCTAGTCTATAAAATTAACAGCTACAACACTAGGGATGCCTGGTATCTTGCCAAAGCAAATATGGCATGGGATAGCGGAGATCGTTCGGATGCTAAAAATCTTATAGATAAAATTAACAGCTACAATACTAAGGATCAATGGTATCTATCAAAAGCTAATGAGCTTTGGGTATTGGACATGAAATCCGAGGCTAAGGATCTTGCGAGCAAAATTAACTCTTCAAATACCTTAAAACAATGGAAATTGAATCATAAATAAGGCCTGATTAGCGTATTGAACCTTTTTCAACACAGAGACAGGGGGTTACGCAGAGAGGCGAAGAATGAAAATGATTTTTCTCTTTCTCTGCGCCTCTGCGACCTTCTCCGTCTCTGCGTTGAAAATAGGTTGCCAAAAGTCTATTATGGTCAGGCTTCGTAGAACTTCTTGTGATAAAGGAACTACGAAGCCTGACTCTTGCTTACTTTATTTAGGAATTACTTTTTTGTGGATTGCCATAGGGCAATGTGTGCGCCAGCTGGATCTTTAAGAATAGCAAAAATGCCCATATCTCCAACTTTTTGTGTGGGTTTAACAACAGTTGCGCCATTTTTTACAGCTTTTTCTACAGATTGATCAAGATTATCGACAAGAATATATGCTAGCCAATGAGGTGGGATTTGATTTTGCATATCTTTAGGAATCGCCCAAATTCCACCAAATTCTTTTCCACTTTTTTTGATGAATGTGTAGGTCATATCATCCATTTTTTTGTCTGTGAATTCCCATCCAAACATTTTTCCATAGAAATCTTTTGCCTGCTGAACATTGGATGTTGCTAATTCATTCCAAATAAATTCTCCGGTAGAAGCAGAATTTTCCGCTGCAGTGAGTTGAAAGCCTAATAATAGTGCGGGGATCCAAAAATATTTTCTCATGATTTTTCCTTGTTGTTGTTTAAAAAAATTATCCAAACTCTATAATTGTTACCCTTTTATGTCAAGAATCTACTGAATCGAAAACCTTTTAAAAGGTCTGAAATCATTGGGTTTCTTCCAAAGAAAAAAGAGTGGTTAAAAATTTGGCGTCGGTGATGGCTGCCCCTTTGACATCATTATCAAAAAAACAATAGACTTCCTTTCCGCTCGCAACCCACTTATCAATCTTCTTTTTCCACGCTCTTAATTTCTGCGGGCCATAGGAATCCTGATAGGCTTTATGGGGTCCATGTAATCGCAAATAAACAAAATCAGCTGTCACTTCTTCCGGGGATAACTTACCTTTAAGATCACTAATGCAGAGGGCAATGTTATGTTTAGAAAGAAGGTGATAGATTTCTTCAGTAAACCACGTTTTATGTCTAAACTCAAAAGTGTATCGATAGCCCGGTTTTAGAAGGCTAATAAATGTCTTAAGGCGCTCTTTATTGATAGAGAAAAATGGAGGCAATTGAAAAAGAATTGGTCCTGCTTTAGGTTTTAATTTTTTGATGCTTTTGTAAAAAAACTTTAAACTCTCATCGCAGTCATTTAATCGTTTTCGATGGGTGATATATCGGCTCGCTTTGATAGCAAATTGGAAATTTTGGGGAACGTCTTTAAACCATTTTTCGGTTGTTGTAGGTAAAGGAGCATGGTAAAAAGTCGTGTTCACTTCTACCGTTGGAAAGACACTGGCATAAAAGTGTAACCAATGATTAGGCTGCATTTTCGCAGGATAGAAGTTTTCTTTCCAATGCTTGTACGACCAACCCGATGTGCCAATATGAATTTTAGAAGAATGTTGCTCCATTGTAGCCTAATTCGCTAATAACAAGAATTTAGGGTTAAGCGGGTATCTGCTTCGCAAAGCTTTTCAAAATCTATGTTCTCTTCAACAATAGAAACAGCCTTGTCAATTTTGGGTAAATCTTCCATGCGAATTTTTGCCGTGTAGGAAGTAATCAGCCGCATCGCATCATAACTGTACATTGGAGCATAGAGCGTGGGAATGTCCTGCTCCTGAATTCTTTTAATCAAAGCGTCACTGGGTGGTTTGCGCCCCGTAAGAATTATGCCACATTCGAAATTTCTTCCTTCAGCAACTTCAAATTGCTTCTGTTTTTCAAATATCGCCAAAATAATATCCTCGCGATCCGCCGGTGTTATGACAAGTTCATTCGATGTGATCTCATTCTTGTAAGCTTCTAATGAACAAGCAACTAAACGCGAATTATGAAAATGACGGTATCGATGCTTGTTTCCGGATAGGAGCTTCGTCTTAAATAGATTTTCAAAATCACGAATCGTCGGACTGCTCAGAAAGGCATTATATGGAATGCATCCTATCAAAGGGATGCCCCATTTTTTTAAGGCTTTTGGAAAATATTCCTCAATCATCGCCCGTTTATCTTCTAAAACCCTATTGAGGATAACTCCTCGCACCTTCACTCCATACTTTTCACACATGGCAATGTTCAAACAAAGTTCATCATACGCCGAACCAAGCCCCCCCGATGCGATGATCACCATATCCAGCCCAAGAATCGAGGCTACTTTCGCATTATTTAGCTCCACAATAGACCCCACACCTATGTGTCCGGTCCCTTCAACGATGGTATATTGGTGGTTTGAAAGGATTTTATTAAACGATGTTTCTATCCTTTGCAGCATCTCAACTTCTGTAATCTTTTCATCGAGAAAGTCACGGGTAAATCCTCCGGGGATAATCACAGGGGATATGTCCTTCCATGATGATGTTAATTTGAAGTGATTTTTAAACAATTCGGCATCTTTATCGACCAAAGTGCACTCGTCAACTGTGACATGCTGTTGACCCACGGGTTTAATGAATCCGACCGAAGAATATCTTTTTTTGAGTCCCGAGATGAGGCCTAAACAGATCGTTGTTTTACCGACATTTTGTCCGGTAGCCCCTATAAAAATTGAATTATTTTTTCTGTTCGACATCAGGAACGAACCCCCTAGGTTGTATAAAAAGAGCTTCACAGCTCGCTGTTAATGTTTCGCCGTCGTAAATTTCCCCATTGATAAAGGCCTTTCGACCCTCTTTTTGAACCAACCATCCGATAAGTGTTAAATCAGTATTTAGCGGCGTTGGATGCATATAAGAGACGTTGAGATAGCGCGTCATCCCGAGTTGATTCGCCAATGGAATTTGCGCTTCGCCTAAAAAATGGTCGAACAGAGCAGCCAAGATTCCACCATGGACACATTGTGGAGGTCCCTCGTAGATCCAACCCACATTGACTTTTCCGTAATAGCGGTCACCTTTTTTCCATGTTTCTACCGAGGGACCGAATGGGTTGATTCCCCCGGTGAATAAATTCATTTCTTTGAAAACATGACCGAAGGTTTTGAATTCGCCGGTGGCAAGCCAATCAAAACGTCCGTAGACTCTGCGATGTACCGCAAAACGATTGGAGGCCTGTTCTATGAGGTCCGCGATTTCATTGAGTTCATCGACAGGTGGACTGCTTGTCAGAGTGATTTCGATAAATTGGCGCAGGGCATCGGAAACGCGTTTTTTTGCAATCCATTCACTTGTTTGAGGGGGAGGGTTAGGTCTCGACGGGTCGTCAGTGTTCAAGGATTTCTCCAAATATTTTTTCTTTTATATATAGCATATTGAAATTAATCATGCCACTAGTGTATAATTTAGCCATGTCTTTTGCTGGGGATCTCAGGGAATGGGGCAGTTCGAACCAGGTCAGAGCAGGAATGCAGCAGCCTTAAGGACCTCGCTCTTTGCTTTGATAAATCTCCAGCTTTTTTTTTCTCTAATACACTAACGGCTTTCTTGTTCCTAAACAGATAACATGACTTACTCCATCCTCATCCTTGAAGATTTTGCTCAATGTCTCACAGGCAGTTAATACGCGGATATTATGCCGAAAAATATAGGTAAGGGGAGTTAACATGATCGCAATAGCCCTCCAAAAACGACTTGTTTTCTGCTTTGCCACCCGCGCCGGAGCTTCTAGGAAATCTCTGATTCTAATATGTAATGAATGATAACTCAAAATTCTTTCATGGATCACAAATTCAGTTTTGAATAACGAATCGAAAATGGTTAAGGTGTCCTCAGAATAAATATCCAAAGGTGAAGAACATACGATATAACCCGCTTTCTTTACGACCCGACTCAACTCTAACATCATGAGACGGTGTTCCTGAGGGGGAAGATAGGCTATGACATCAGTACATATCACCAAATCGTAAAAAGAATCTTCCAGTCGGGTTCTGGGAAGGCAATCATGAATGCATTTTATATCGTCATTTTGAAGATTCTTTAAAGGGATTGCGGAGCAGTCAAGGGCATGGACGGTGGCGCCCAGATTTTTTAACCGTCGGGCTATTTCCCCATTTCCACAACCCGCATCGATAACGATTTTGGTTTGAAGTTGCGGTATTTTTTGGATGATTTCCCAAGTGCGTTCAAGTCTGTCTTTTTCTCTGCAATTTCTTCTGGAATCAAACTCTTCAGGTGCAGTGCTCCACAAATTTTCTAGCCGTTCTTCTGTAAGTTGGCGAGATGATTTTTTTGGAGGGAGCATTTTTAACATGAAGCTTCCATACCACCGAGATGAATGATCTCGGTGGTTGATTGAGGAATTTTAGTAGAAAAGTGTTACGGAAACTGTGACTCCATGAAGTCCAATGATTCCACTATTTTTGCAAGAGACTCCTGTACACTCTTGATTTACAAAGCGACGGTATTGTGGCGTATTGAACCACTGATTGAACTCATAGCCCACTGTCCATAGCATATTGATATCATACGCAAAACAGGGGTTCCAGCTCAGACCCGCTTTAAGATTCCATCCTGGAATCATCACGTTTTCTCTTTCGTGAATATTGACAAGGTTAGAGAAAACAGTACTATCTGCATTAAAAACATTTTCAATCTGGTGTGCGTGTGATTTACCCGCTAAAATAGAGCCACCAAACCCGCCGTAGAAGCCAAAACCATAGCAAAATTGATAGTCAAAGTCCATACCGGCATGTAAACCGAGGACATTTAGTTCTGACTTGTAGATAATTTGTCCGGGTTGAGAGGTGGGGCCTTCGGTCTCAAAATCACCACCTGTATACAGTGCTTTGAGATGTTGGTCTAGAGTTAGACCTCTAAGGCCGATAAATGGGTGAATGAAAAAATCTTCGCAATAAAAAGAGAGCTTATTTCCCATTAACAAATCGTAAGTACGATAGCTTAATCTAGTCTCAGCATCTACCGTTTGAGCACGGTTAGTAAATGATCCAGGATGAACCAATGTGGCCAACAGAAGTGTATTTACTCCATCAGAGGTAATGTTATCATGCGCATGATTGTGATACGATGTATAAATAAAACGAAGATCCCAAGAATTTTGAGTTTCAAATCCTACCCAAAAACGTATACCCCCTTTATGATGATAGTCAAGAAAGTGAACATCTCCAGGTCCTGCAAGTTCAGGGGTATTGGTGACTGCTGAAACATCTATAGCATAATCGAGGTCACGTTGGTCAACAGTCCAATATAGCCCTTCAGCACCTACAATTAAGTTGAAACAAGGATTAGAATTAAAACAGTCAAAGCCAAGATCCCAAAAAGCTTGCAAATTTGCAGTCGAAATGCAGAGCAATCCTAAAACGGTTGTCATGCATTTTCTAAAAAGGTTACGCGTCATTTTTTTCTCCAATGTTTTGTTTTTCATAAAGGGCATTCATAACATAACGCTTCTTTTTTAGAAAGCGATAAAGACACTTGCAGTCACTCCTTGAAGGATTAGGTTTCCTTTTGTAATAGATTTCCTAAATCCATCATTCACTTCGTTTTGGATATGATGGGTCGTTGGAACACGGTACCATTGAGAAAACTCATAACCGACAGTGATCAATAAATCATAAAAATATCGGCAGTGAGCGCGCCACGAAAGACCTGCAGTAAGTTGGTAACCAGGAACCCAAACGCTCGTTTTGTCGTTGAATCTAAAGTCTGTATCAAACGTACTACCGGACCTTGTTTGCTGTTTTTGACGGGAATGAATGGATCCTGCCAAAATAGAACCGCTAAATCCCCCATACATACCAAAGCGATTCACGAGTGTATATTGAACATCTAAACCCCCATTAATTCCGGCAGCTTTAAGCGTTGAGTGAATTTTGACGAGGCTTGGTTCAACAAAATCTAGACCCTCATAGTTAACCTTAAACTGTTGGAGGATTTGCATGCCTCTTACACCAAAATAAGGATGGACCCATAGGGCATCGCAATAGTAGGAAAAATTATACCCGAAAAGCATATCTAGAGTTTGATAATCTAATGAATTATGAGCTTTGGCGACTAACGCCTCTGGACTATCGACATCCGGTTGTAAGAGGGAGGGGTTTAAAGGATCAAGACTATCGCCAACAGCAGAACCTTTAGCTTCCGTATTTAACCAGGTGTAGACGAACCGGCCTTCTCCACACAAGCAGTGCAATCCCCACCATCCACGCACACCTGGCTGCCATTGATAATGGAGAGAGTGCTTCTTTCCACCGTCTACATCTGTAGCATAATCAAGATTAGTTTGGCTTGTTGTCCAGTAAAGCCCTTCTGCTCCAAACATGAATCCACATAGATCATTGCATGGGCAGAGGCAAGCGTTGCAGTCCGATGGGCAAACGTTGGCAAAAAGGGGTCCACAGAATAGTGTAAATATCAAAAGTAACTTTTTTGTCATAATTCCTCTATTTTTAAGGATTATTTATACGATCATCAGGGTTTATGCACAAGAAAATCTGTTGAAGCCATAGCTTTTAAACAAGCTTTTTTATATCCTTAGGCTCATGGAAGAAAGTAATTTATTTGGCATCATTGGAGCGTTGATTTGGAGTCTACTGGCTCTCTCTATCGCAGGAAAATTGGGTTTTTTCAATATTTCTTCGAACAAGGAATCTTCTCCGACAATTTCTGTCGTTTATGTTTTGGCTGCGTTCGCTTTGTTTTTAGGAGTCCAGATTATTTTTTCAGTATTTTTTCCTGAAGCGAAGTGGAGGGATCCTGTTTCTATTCTTACGACTTGGTTTGCGCTTCGTATTTATCTCAAGCTATTCCCGGCGGTAAAGAGAATTGTTTTGGGACCCGAGACTTTTATTTCATACCGACATTCCTATTACAACTTTTTTTTAGGGATGATGACATGGTTGTTGTGTTATCCTTTAGTGATGATTATCAACCAGACGATTTCTCTTATATTGTTCGTCTTATTTGAAAAACCGCCCATCGATCAATTGTCTGTTGAATTAATGAAAGGATATTTGGATAATCCTTTTTACTTTTGGATCATGGCCATCATTATTTGCACCATCGTTCCAGCAATCGAGGAGTTATTATTCAGGGGATATTTGCAGACGAAATTAAAGTCTCATTTAGGTCGAACGTATGCAATAGGGATTACGTCATTAATTTTTTCCTTATTTCATTATGCTCCCGAGCAGGGTCTGCAAAATATCAGCGTTTTAACGGCATTATTTGTGCTTTCCTGCTTTCTAGGATATTTGAATGAGCGTCAGCGAACACTGTATGCGCCGATTGGGTTGCACAGCGCTTTTAATGCCATCAGCATTCTGATGATCTTTTTTCAGATCGAATGAATTCTCCGCGTCTCCGCGCCCCTGTGTCTCCGCGTTCATTTTTTGCGAAAGTTAAAATGAGAAGATCCCATTCTGAACGAGTTGGGCAGTAAGTTTGGGGTCTTGCATCGGAATAAAGTGAGACATATTGGTGAGCTGCAGGTCCCGACCGTTTTGAAAATATTTTGCTAATTCGGGATTTGTCGGCGAATAAATAAATGAAAAGGGAGGGTCTTCTGGAGTTCTATCCCTTGCTCTAATGACATCTACAGGCAATGTAATCGTTTTTATTTGTTCGTATACCTGTTCATGTCGCTGCGATCCAATATATGTGGCCGCTTCAATAAGCGGCGGACAAGCAAGCTCATAGCCTTTTCCATCTTTCAGAGGTAATAATCCATAAACGCAATAATCTCGGAATACTGCCGGATCCCAAAGCTCAAAACTGCCTTTGTTCGAAAGATACTCCATCATTTCCTCCGGTGAAGAAAATAAATGACGCCTCCTAGATATCGGCATCTGTTCAGGCTTTGTATAGGGAAACCGAGTCTTTTTATCGGCAAAAATAACAGGATCAATTAATATCAAACGCGAAAATCGCTCTTGAAGTTGCGCTGCTGCTGTAGCAACAACATAGCCTCCCATAGAATGGCCTGCGGCAACGATCTCGTGCAAGTCAAAAGCCTTGATTAAATCCACAACATTGGTCGTATACTGATTCCAGGATATCGGTAATGTAGGCTTGTCACTCCTTCCATGCCCCATCAAATCGATGGCATAGATATGCTTTCCTTGTAAATGTTTGATTGTCTGATCCCAGCACCTAGCATGAAAGCCCGTTGCATGCACCAATAAAAAGGGTGGAGAATCGCCTTCCCATTCGAAAACGCATAGATTCAAGTCGCCCGATTTTATAGTATGCTGTATAGGGTTCTGGATGTTTTTCATAGCCTTATTATACCTAAACAGTCTTTATCCGCCATAGGATATGAGTAAAATCAATTTTTTAAACCAATATCAAGGTTTTATTAAGAAATTATAAAAAATATTGGTAATAATAGGGTGTATATATTATAATTAGAGTGAAAGAAATAATAATTTTATAGGAGACTTATCTATGAACTCTATGAATCCAGTTGGAAAAGATCCCCACCTACAACCCGTTCCTCCAGCGCCTAAACTCGAGGCATCTGCCTGGGCCGTTAGAGAAGATAAGGGTATAAAGTACCTTAGCCGTACGATTAAGGCTACGGGCGCCGATGGTAAAGAAAAAGAATACACTGTCACGGCTAGTTATAAGGCCGCAGATTTGGAAGCGCACTTTGAACCTGATCAAATTGAGGCCACTATAAAAAAAATCGTCGATAAAATTGCAGCGGATCATCAAACTATATTTCCATCTTTAGCGGGAAGTAAAGTTTCTTTCAATCCTCAAAACAAACATGATGTTACAGTGTTGTCCCATCCAAATAGCAACTTCTCCGGAAAAAAAATAGAGCAACTTAAAGGCCTTGATCCTGATGATAAGGGTAAAGGAGAACTTGATGATGATAGCCCGGGTAAGGATCCTGAAATTTACACTCATTTACTTTTAGTATCGGACTTAGTTCACCAATGCTTTGAAGATATTGCAAAACGAAAATTTGCCTTAAATGTTCAAGATACAACACAAAAAAAAGTCCCTGATAAGAAACCAGAAGACAAAATAGAGTTTGATCGGGTCACTGAAACCCCTGATGCCCCCCAAACCATCAAGAACGACAACAACACTTCCGTTGCAACTTCCAATGCGGTCAACCCTCCCACTGCCGAGGAAACCTCGATCACCGTTTCTGAAGAAGGTAATTAACAAAAAAAAGACTTAAAAGAGGTAAATTTTTAGATTTACCTCTTTTAGGTCTTTTTATTTTGTGGAATTTTTGACCAATCGTATATGTTAGGGGGATGAAAGAATTATTAGAATTCAAACCACTGCCACTTTTAACCTCAGGCAGATGGCAAACGATTATGGGGAGTTTCGGACGCATCGTAACTCTACCTCCTTCTCAAAAAATTGATATACTTTTGCCCGATGGTGATGTTCTCGTCTGTAAAATCTCTATGCCACCGAAAGATATCAAGGCTAAGGGGGTGGTCCTTCTCATTCATGGTTTAGGGGGTTCGGAAAATTCGAAGTATATGCTGCGTATAAGTCGTACTTTAATCTCTTTGGGATATGTAGCGGTGAGGCTGAATCTACGAGGATGCGGTCCTGGTCAAGGTTTGGCAAAAAAACCTCATTATGCAGGCGGAAGCGCAGATTTATTTCCTGTGATGGAAAGGATACATCAAGAATTTAAGGGTTTGCCTCTCCAGATCGTGGGTTTTTCTCTTGGTGGACACATCCTGCTGAAGTTTCTTGGGGAATTGGGAGCCAATGCACCACCGTTTCTCGTGAATTCTATAGCCGTATGCGCTGCTATAGAACCCGCTGATACAGTTAAATTGTTTGGTCTTCCTAGAAATAAGCTATTTCAGGACTATTATTTGATGGATTTAGTCAAATTCGTCCGCATCAATGAAAAGATCTTTCCGGATATCAAAAAAACCGAATTCCCTGATAATCTTTCTTTATATTTATATGATGAACTGTATGTCGCCCCCAATTGGGGTTTTAAAAGCGCCGATGAATATTACGATTTATGCAGGGCTTCCCGATTCATTCCGCTCATTAAATCGCCTTGCAAGATTCTCTATACTCAAGACGATCCGCTGGTCAATTATAGGATTTTTGACGAGCTAAAAGTGCCCGACTCCGTTCAACTGAAATATACGGCCCATGGAGGCCACATGGGATTTTTAGGATTTACCGGAGAAGGGTGGGGGATTCGCTGGATGGATAAGACCATAATTAACTGGTTAACAGGGTAGTTTTTCCTTGTTTTTTGTGGCCATTCATACTATGATTTTGACAAACACTTTAGGAAATATTTAGATGAACCCTCGGGAACGGATCATTGCAGGCAATTGGAAGATGTATAAAACCATCGAAAAGACCCTTGCTTTCATAAAAGACCTCCTTGCAAAGGAGCTAAATCCCAAGGTTTCCGTCTATCTGGCAGTGCCTTTTACAGCCATTTCCGCCGCATCGAAGGCTGCAAAAGGGAGCTCTTTACGTATCGGAGCGCAAAATATGCATGATGCTCCTGAAGGGGCATTTACCGGGGAAATTTCAGCAAAAATGCTTATAGATGCAGGAGCACAGTTTGTGATCCTAGGTCATTCCGAAAGAAGGCTTATTTTTGGCGAAACCAGTGAATTTGTCAATCGGAAGATAAAAGCAGCTTTAAACGCGGGACTTCGACCGATTTTGTGTGTCGGAGAAACCTTGCAGGAACGAGAGGAAAACAAAACCCAAAGCGTACTGCAAGATCAGCTGGAAAAAAGTCTCTCAGAAATAACTGAGAAAGAGTTTTCGAAAATTTTAATAGCCTATGAGCCCGTATGGGCCATTGGAACTGGCCGCACGGCGACTCCGGAACAGGCAGAAGAAATGCATGTTTTTTGCCGCCATTTTCTTGAAAAAAAATTCGGGGCTGCGGCAGAGACTGTGAGTATTTTGTATGGGGGATCGGTTAAACCTGAAAATACAAAAGTCCTTATGGATCAAAAAAATATAGATGGAGTCCTTGTGGGTGGTGCATCACTTTCTGTTGACTCTTTTAACAAAATTATCAATTATCAAAACTAAATAGGTAGATATCATGAGCACTCTTTACGTCATTTCAATCTTATTGTTTATCATGCTCTGCGCAGTGCTTTGCTTTGTCATCATGATTCAAGAAAGTAAAACAACAGGCCTTGGCGCATCGTTTGGTGGCGAAGCCACAGATTCCCTTTTTGGAACAGCGACAGCGGATGTCTTGAAAAAATTCACCGGATGGCTAGCTTTGATCTTTTTGGTCTCTTGCACGATCCTTTCTTTTTGGACAGGAGCAATGGAGAGAGCAAAGGTCGTGGATGCAAACATCCCAATCATTCAAACTGAGGGTTAGGAATTGTCAATAATCGGATCAACAGCCTATCCAAATGGTGCTGAATTCGTTTATTCTTATCTACGCGACCTTAAAGAGTTCCCAGGGGAGACTACATCCATCCCCTTGGAAGACTTAGCCGATTTCTTTAACTCTAACGAAGTGGGACCCTCTAGAAAAAGTCCTTTACCTTCCCAAGTTGAAGTCGATCTTCCTCGATTTTATTCAATGCGTTTAAACAGTACCGTTCTTTACGATAAGCATGTCGATGATAAGCCGGCCAGCGAGGCTATTGAGATTTATAAACTGATTGAATCTGCATTTAAAGATGCTACATTGGCATTGAATTGTTCTAAGTTATTGACACAAGCTACCTTTGCAGGTCCGACAGTGGATTTTTTTCAGAAATTTACAAATCCTGGACTAAAGTTTTTGACAACATGTCAAGAGACGACAGCTGTTGTTGTGATCACTTCCGATTCAACAGGGGAGCCTTTGAATCAAGTCGAACTTTACTTTCATGTCATTTTTCCCATTCAAGATTTTTCGAAAATTAATGAAGCTGTGAAACCATGTGATTGTCCGGTTTTGGGATATTTTTTAATTACTCGAACCATTCTTATTCCGAGGGAATCTTTAAAATCAGCGAGTACTTATGGAGCATCGATTAAAGATACCTATTCCAAATATTACCCCCCAGATAAGCAGAAAGTCATTGAGGATCTCAAGGATATGATCAAAAAAGAAACCTTGCCTAAACAACCGCAGCAGCTCATTCCCGGCTACTGCATTATCGCCTAAGGTCTTATAGACACAAATAACAGGATAAGCAGGATCGCAAGCGGCAGGATAAAAAGGATAAGAAAAAAATGAATGAATTTTCAATGTTCTTTTTTAAATTATCTTTTCTTATCCTTTTTTCATCTTGCCGCTTGCGATCCTGCTTATCCTGTTATTTGTGTCTATGAGAACTATTAGGAATTGTATTTCTTTTTTACAGATTGGAGCTTGTGCTCTAGATCTTTGCGTGCTTTGCCCCGGATCCTGTCGATGAACAGCACCCCGTTGATATGATCGTTTTCATGAAGGATGCACCGCGCTTCAAGTCCCGTAAATTCCCCCTCGAAAGCTTTCCCGTCAAGATCTGTAGCTGTGATTTTTACCGATAACGGCCTGACTACTTCTCCGTAAATTCCGGGAATCGATAGGCAACCCTCTTCCCGAATGAACAACTCTTCGCTAACGGAAATAATTTTTGGGTTAATATAAACACGGATTTCCCCATCATTCCAGGTCTCGTCTTCTTCCTGGTAGGGGATGCGAGTGATAAATAGTGTGAGCGATCGATGCACTTGAGGGGCAGCAAGCCCTATTCCATTCCCATGATCAATGAGGGTTTCGATCATATCTTGAACCAAAGTGCGGATTTCATCGTTAATTTCAGCGACGGGGGATCCTTTTTTTCTTAGAACCGGATCGCCATAATATGCAATAGGAAGCTTCATAAACTCATTTTTATTACTTCTTGATAATTACATTATAACAGATTATCGTGGGGAAATTCAATAGTCTTATCAGTGGTTTTGATCCCATCTTTGTCGATCCAGGAGATATGAAGCTCTTTTTCTGTTAATAAATACAATTCGCCGCTTTCAACATACCCTCTATGATCACCTAATTTTATTTCACAAACGAGGATATTTGCTATTTGTGATACTTTCGCTTGCTCCCAGTCTTTTCCCCGTTTTGACAATTTCCATAGTTTAATCTCATTTCCGCCCCCGGTACAGAAGGATTGCTGGGGATAATTATAACGTATTGCAGCAATAGGATTTGCATGAGCCTGTATGGTTCGCAAGCAACCCCAAAGCCGGTTGGCTTGTTCCTGCCATATGCATACGACTCCATTTTCATCGCCGCTCATGAGTTGATTCTTTTTTTCGGTCGAATCCACATATTCTAAAGTTGTGACAGGGGCCCTGTGATACTTTAATGTTTGAATTTCTTCAAAAGAGTCATCATTATTTTTCCATATCTTAATTGTATCATCGTTTGAACCGGTAAATAATATAGGGTTATCGCGATCTCTGTTGGTGCGTATGGCTTTTATACACCTTAAATGGCCGATAAGAGATTGGTGGAATGAGAATTGCTGCAGAGTCTTGTCGAATGACCAAACACCTACCGTTCGATCTGTCGATCCGCTAAACAACCAACGATCCCCGGATGCAAATGAGGTAATTGTTCCCTTATGATGAGTTAAAGTCTGTTTGTGCTCGAAACTTCCGCTATCCGGATCAATGGTCCAAAATTTAATGGATCTATCATAGGATCCTGTGAAAAACCGAATCACAGTCTGACTCGCAGAAACATGAGTACTGGTAATATTAAAAGAATGATTAGTGCATATGGTTCGCTTCTCTTGTACCCCTTGAGTTTGACATGTGGAAGTTTCGTCAAAACAAAAGGATTTTTCCCAAACAAGGATAATGCGACTTCCTAAAAGATGAAATTGAGTGAAGTTAAAGGTTTTTTTTGATAATAACCGGTACCATTCTTTCCATGAAAAACCGGGGTCGACTTCGGTAAGGCGAAGGTCATCATAGGATTTTACAGACCATAATGCATCGCAGTTAGATACGGAATTCCAAACCTTGCAAACTCTAGCTGCTTTTGCCAGATTGCTGAGAGTTAAATATTGAAAAATACTACATAGAACCGGCCGTGGTAAGTTCCAAGAGATTTCCATTCGTCCCTCCTTTTAAAATCCAAATTGTTTATAAAACATCATTCCTGAAATGATTAAGCCGATCGATACGATGATCGCTCTAACTTGTGATTGCTTGATTTGTTGCGCAAAGTAAGCCCCGTAATACCCGCCGATGATCGCGCCGGTAGCTAGGATACCTGCTTCCTCCCAACTCACTAAACCGGTAAAAATAAAATAAATAGCGGCGATGAGATTAATGATGAAGGAGAGGATGACTTTAAGACTGTTCATTTGGTGGATGTCTTTGAATCCGAGCATTCCTAAGGATGCTAGCATTAAGATGCCGATACCGGCTCCGAAGTACCCGCCGTATATGGCAACGGCAAATTGTAGTATAGCGGCAAATGTCAAAGATTTAAAGGAAAGCTTCGAGAATAAATTTTGAGTCATAAATAAGAGCGTGGCAAAAAGAATCAGGAAAGGGGCAATGGCATCAAAGATTTCGGGCGGTGTTTGGACTAAGAGGATGCTTCCTATGAGGCCGCCCAGCAAGCTGACAGGAACGAAGATTTTTAGCCAGTGTGCGGCTGGGAAGAAGTTTTTTTTATAGGCTACCACGCTGCTGAAGGTGCCGAGAAGAAGGGCGATGGTGCTAGTAATGTTGGCAGTGATAGAGGGGAGACCCGCAAAGACCAAGACAGGAAAGGATACGAGGGTTCCTCCACCTGCAATCGAATTCATTGCACCTGCAATGCACCCCGCGAGGAAAATGACAGCACCCTGCAAAAAACTTATTGAAAGATTTTCCATGGAATATTACTCCGCAGCATAAGGACGAACCTACCACATTTATATGGAAAGTACAAGAACCTTATATATACCGCAGCCCTAGAGTCCAATTTTGAGTTCACTAAGGTGTAAACATTTCTTGCAATATTTTGAGTAATTCTGAAGCCGTCTTCTTATCAATAGTGCCTAATAGCTTTATAAATCGAGATTTGTCAACAGTGCGAAGTTGGTCTAAGACAATATATCCCTCTCTTTTTTCGAAAATTAGGGGAATACGAGTTGGATATAATTTACATGTCGTTGTCATAGGCGCAACAATGACGGTATTTAATGAGTGCATTTCATTAGGAGAAACAACAACGCAAGGACGTGTTTTTTTTATTTCACTACCTTGTGTAGGATCTAGTGATATGAGATAAACATCAAAACGCTTTACCATTTCCACTCATCTACATCAAATTCATTTGCAAAATCACCCATAAGAGTACGTTCCTTAGAGCTTTTCTTTATCGGCTTAAATTTTTCTTCCCATCCTTCTCTAGCAATTTTTGCAGGTGTAATTAACAATCCTTCGCCTGTAACTTTAAAAAGAAGGTTTGTATCTTCTTTAAATCCTACTTGCTCTAGAATTGCTTTGGGAATTCTTACACCAAACGAATTACCTACATGAATTATATGTGCCATATTTTTTCTCCCTGTATAATTACATTGTAATTACTTTCGAAATTTAATGCAATCGTTATACTGAAGTGAGCTCAAAAATCGGTATTTCGGCCACTTCAAAGCCCCGCGGGACCTTTCAAGTGCCCCAAATACCGATTTTTGAGTTCACTTCAGTATACTTTTTCTCTATGATTGCAGTAATTTTAAGGATCCATTATCTTGTTTTTATGACACATGCGACGACAGTGGAAGCTCAATGCTTGCTATGCCATACTGAGCTCTCCTCACAACCCATCATCGACGACGATAGAACCTTCTGCTGCCAAGGTTGTCATGCTGTTTATCAAGTCCTACTCGTCAGAAATCAACTCGATAACTACCAAGAAAACCCCGTCTTCCAAGAGGCTCTTAAATTCGGCCTCATATCTAACCCTGCTCTCTTAGAAAGCATCCGCCAAAACAGAGCCAAACTCCCCGACGGAGATTACGAAAAACTCCATCTCGAAATCGGTGATCTCTGGTGCCCCTCTTGCGCAGAGGTCATCCGTCTCATGCTCCTCACAGAAAAGGGGATCCGAAATTGCATCGTCGATTATGCCACCGACTTAGCCTCCATCGAATTTTCGCCTCGAGTGATCTCCAAGGAAAGGATTATCGAAATCATCCAAAAGCTGGGATACCAACCTCTCTCTTTGCAAGATGCCGGCAGAAAAAGTATCACCCGCGGATTGTATCTACGCTTCATTATAGCTGCCTTTTTTTCCATCAACATCATGATGTTCGCCTATCCCATCTATGCCAGTTATTTCGAAAACAATCAGGAAGGCTACGATCATCTTTTTGCTTGGATGTCTCTTATTTCATCTCTCCCTGTCGTCACATATAGCTTTTGGCCCATTTTACGCAGAAGTTGGTCAAGTTTAAAAGTTGGCATTCTAGGAATGGAAGCTCTCGTTGTGCTCGGAGTATCCACAGCTTTCGGTCTTTCACTCTATGAACTCTACAACGGAAGGACTTTTGTCTACTTTGATTCCCTAACAGTCATCATCACCTTTGTTTTATTGGGAAAAATTATCGAGGCCCGCACGAAATTTTCAGCAAAAGAGGCGATGCTGCGTCTTACCCATTCCATCCCAAAGCGGGGTCGCAAACAATTTGAGGATGGCTCTGTCAAATTCGTTCCCCTCAAAGAAATTCTCGTGGGAGACACCCTAGTTGCCCTTACCGGAGATAAATTTGTTTTAGATGGAATCGTTTTAAATGGAGATGGCACCTGTGATGAATCGTTGATGACAGGGGAGTCAATACCTGTTGAAAAGGCTTCCGGTAGCCGAATTTTAGGAGGAACCATCCTCTTGCAAGGTAGGGTTGCATACCGCGTCACAACTTCTCCGGAAGAGACGACTCTGCAGAAGATTATTAGCATGGTAGAAAATGAGATCTCAACAAAAACGGTCATTGTCCGTGCTGTGGATCAAGTAGTGTATTGGTTTGTTCCATTAGTGTTTTTAATTTCCTTAGGGGTGATTTTATGGGGATGGACATTTGGAATTTCTTTTCATGAAATAACCATGAGAGTCATTTCTGTATTTTTAATATCCTGTCCCTGTGCCATCGGCATCGCAGCCCCTCTAGCCGAATCCCAACTGATGAACGAGCTTGCAAAGCTCGGAGTCATTGTAAGAAATCGAAGGGCTCTCATGTTTTTAGGACGTGAAACTTTATTCGTGTTCGACAAGACGGGAACAATCACAGAAGGCTGTTTTCAAGTCTTAAGCGGCCTCGACGGCCTTGATGAGATTCACTTAAAAATATTAAAAGGGCTTGCGTCACAATCGAATCACCCTGTTGCTATAGCAATTTCAAGAAGTATTGAAGGGGATCTTATTGTCCCTCAATCTTTTGCTGAAATTGTGGGTAAAGGATTAAGAGGGGAGTATCATGGAAAGCGATATCTTCTTGGTTCTGACTTATTTTTAAAACAGGAACAAGTGAATCTTAATGCATTGGAAACTCTTTCTAATCAAATTGTCACTTCTATTTATTTTGCTGAAGATAACACATGTATTGCCGCAATATGTCTTGGCGATGAAATAAAAATGGGCGTTGTTGAAGTGATGCAATCTTTATCTCCTATTAAAACTGTCTTGTTATCCGGAGATAGCGAGGATGCTGTAACAGCTGTTGGAAAGTATTCTGGTTTTACCGAATGGAAATGGAGATATACCCCCTTGCAAAAGCAAGATTTCATCCAAACGCAAAAAGAACGTGGTGAAATCGTTTGCATGATGGGGGACGGAATCAATGATGCTCCCGCTCTTACGACAGCGCATACAGGAATTTCGGTTGTATCTGCTACGGATATATCGATTCAAGTATCGGACATCTTGCTGACAACAGACCGGTTGGATGTCATACCGAAAATGCGGTCTCTAGCCATACGTGGAAGGAGAATAGTCTCTCAGAATTTATTTTGGGCGTTTTTTTATAATTGCATTGGGATTGGATTAGCAGCTGCTGGAGTTCTCACTCCCTTATTCGCGGCCATTGCCATGGTTACAAGTAGTCTTATGGTGTTATTTAACGCCCGCAGACTATAACATAGCCATCATAGACACGAAATAACAGGATAAGCAGAATCGCAAGCGGCAGGATAAAAAAAGGATAAGAAAAAAAAGAATGGAATTTTTTTAACTCTTTTTTTTCTTATCCATTCCTGCCGCTTGCGATCCTGCTTATCCTGTTATTTCGTGTCTATGATATCTATGTTCATTCAGGGCTTGCTTGGGCAAAAGGTCTCTTCGCCGAAAAGGTATCGATGTAACTTTTTCAGCTCGATCTGGTGATCAAGGTAGAAGTCTAAGGTTTGGAGAAAGCGGCAAACACGATCTTGCCGTGGAGGGCGTTTTCGCACGAGTAAGGACCTCGCTAACATCAAAACCATGGTTCTCTTTTGGTGATTCTCGTCAAAGATGCCGTTAACAATCGCTAAATGCGCATACAGCTGCGCATTGGAAGCAGCTCCTCGATCAATGGCATCTTTGCAAATAGTACTGTAACTGTCGATATTGAATTTCCAAATCAACCATTTTGTAAGTTCATCGTAAAATACTTCGATAAAAATAAGCCTATCGTCCTTTTCAAGATGTAAATTTCCTTTAAATAATATTTGATGAATGGCATTGCAGATCATGATGAGGTCAGGTCCAATCACTTCTAATATTTTTTTATGAATGACGCATCCGGAATTTGGAACTTTAAATTGCCCAAGTAAGTCTTCAATGAATGCAGTTGTGTTCGGATATTCTTTGTCCGTTTGATTATAAAACGGAGAATTTTTAGAGAGAGCAATGGCAAAATAGGTCCCTTGGTACTCCTCTTCATCTTGAAGGTTGATAACGAGATCACACCTTGGCTTTTCCGCTATAAAATATCCATTGGAAGTAATATCCTGATTCATCACGAAGAGATGTTTTTTGTTAATTATCTTACAGTATTTTAAGAAGGCTTTGAATTCCGGACATAATTTAGCGCTATTCAATAGGGTTAGATCTTCGATTGTCGGTGAACCAAAACCTAATGATTTCACGCTTTTATTTCCAAGAGTAAGGCTGTAAAGATGATGTGTGGGATTTCCTTGCATGTTTGGATCAAAATCTCGACTTGAAACGCCTCGCAAACTATTAGCTAGTTTTGTCAACAGCGGAATTTTTGCAGATGAAGGCACTGCATCTATTCTTTGCTGAAGAAAATCTATTTCGATGACCTCAGAATGCTTAAATTGACTTGAATACGTTTTCTCCTTCAAACACTTGGTGCCCCATATATCAAAAAGATCGATAATGGAAGCATTGTTTTCGTCAAGAGTAACATTGCAATAAAGATTATAACAAACTTCCATCAAAGCCGGATCATTTGGATGCAACTTGAGTTGTTCTCTCAGCGGCGCTATGAAATTATTACGGTAAATTTTTCGGATAACATCGAGATTTTCTAGGGTAAATCGGGAGTAATCATGTGATTCCATTTTTTTGATGTAATCAGGAGGGATTTTTATTTGGTCAATAATAACTTCAACAGGTTCTCCTCGAACCGATTTCATGATTTGTATGACTGCAGAAAGAAGGCTCTCGTACTTTTTGAATTTCCACTTAATTTCTTGTGGCGAATTAGACTGCCAAATGAGGTTATAACCTAATTCAAGCCAGCTCTTTTCAGCCATGTTATTAAGGAGAAGTGAATTTAAACAAATTTGACAGTCAGATAAATCTTGAAATAACAGCTTGCAATCTTCCGTAACATAGACAACATCTCTTAGCTGCGTAATCCCTCTTGATACATGTACCTGGATATCTTTCAGAACGGTTTCTTTGATTTGTCTTTCAAGATCCCGGCCTAAAATAACTGCCTTGTAGGCTTCAAGAGTCTTTTTTACATTCATGATCAATGTGATTTGATCTAATGTCGGTTCAAATGCAACGATTTTTGACAACTCAACGACGCATTCTTCAAGTTGCGGGGGCTCAGAAACATACATCTCAGGTAGAGAATGACATTTACGAAGAGACGTGTAGTCACAAGGAATCATAGCTCATCGCAGTAAAGTTCATGTTTTTTTGAGAATAGCAGAAATTTGAAATAATACAAGACTTTTGTTCGAAAGAGAAAAAGCCACGAAAAGTTTATGGATGACATGGAGGAATTTTCTTCCATGTCGTCCTTTGAAAATCTCTATTATCTGCCAATAAGAATAAATATCCCGGCAACTAAAGCGAGCACTCCCATGACTACAGCTGGAATTGCTACTGCCGCCAATGTCATGATTCCCACTAAAATCAAATAGATGGCAAGTAAAAGAAAACCAATACTTGTGTTAAATCTCATAAAATCCTCCAATTTAAAAAATTTATGAACTAAGCCCACCATCCTCTTTTAATTATTAAATAGCAATAAAATTTTTTAAGTTCATTTCTAACTACAGTTAAATTCAAAATTGTTTTATCTTAAAAATAAGGTCAAAAGGATGTTTTTATGGGGAGCTTTTTATTCACTTCAGAGTCTGTCGCTGAGGGACATCCGGATAAAATTGCTGATCAGATTTCCGACGCCGTACTCGATGCTATTCTTGCCCAAGATCCTCTTGGACGCGTGGCTTGCGAAACTTTTGTGAAAACGGGCATGGTCTTGGTGGGTGGAGAAATCACCACAAACGCACAACCGGAAATAGATCAAATCGTTCGCAATACCATTAAAAAAATCGGATATAATAGTTCCTCCATGGGCTTCGACTGGGAATCTTGCGCCGTACTGACTTCCATCGGAAAGCAATCCTCCGATATCGCCCTAGGTGTAAACCAAACAAAAAGCCGTGAACAAGGCGCCGGCGATCAGGGGATCATGTTCGGTTATGCCACAAACGAAACAGATGTTCTCATGCCCGCTCCGATCATGTATGCCCATCAACTCATGAAGCGCCACGCAGAAGTCCGAAAAAATGGCGAACTTCCCTGGCTCCGTCCCGACGGGAAAAGTCAAATTACGCTACGCTATGAAAATAATGTGCCTGTCGAAATAGACACCGTCGTCTTGTCAGTTCAGCATGACCCCGACACACAGTATTCCGTCCTAAAAGAAGCGGTCATGGAAACCATCATCCAACCTGTGCTTCCGGCGAAATGGATCACAAAATTGACGCGGTTTTTCATCAATCCAACGGGAAGATTTGTCATCGGCGGTCCTCAAGGGGACTGCGGCATGACCGGGCGAAAGATCATCGTAGACACTTACGGGGGGATGGCGCGCCATGGGGGCGGATGTTTTTCCGGAAAAGATCCTTCCAAAGTCGACCGATCGGCAGCCTATGCTGCCCGCTACGTCGCTAAAAACATTGTAGCTGCTGGTATAGCCGATCGTTGCGAAATCCAAGTTTCTTATGCTATTGGCGTTGCCGAACCTGTTTCGATTTGGGTAGATACCTTCGGTACAGGTAAAATTAGCAACGAAAAACTCATCTCTTTGATCCGCAGACATTTCGACCTGCGTCCACGTGGGATGATCGAAATGCTCGATTTATTGCGTCCGATTTATGAATTAACAGCCACTTTCGGACATTTTGGACGGACAGAGAGCAATTTTACGTGGGAAAGGACAAATGTAGCAGAAATTCTTAAAAAGGACGCGAAATGATGAGCCTTAAAAACGATTACAAAATTGCCGATATAAGCCTCGCCGAATGGGGAAGAAAGGAAATCGCTATCGCCGAAACCGAAATGCCGGGTCTGATGGCCTTGCGTGCCGAATACAAAGACAAACAACCTCTAAAAGGAGCTCGCATCGCCGGATGCCTCCATATGACCATTCAAACGGCTGTATTGATTGAAACATTGAAAATATTGGGCGCAAGCATTCGTTGGTCTTCATGCAACATATTTTCTACTCAGGATCATGCCGCTGCAGCTGTTGCTGCAAGCGGCATCCCTGTATTTGCATGGAAAGGAGAAACAGAAGAAGAATATCTTTGGTGCATCCAACAAACAATTTTAGGTCCCAATAATTGGCGTCCAAATTTACTTATCGATGACGGAGGAGACCTCACAGCCGTCATGCACGAGAAGTTTCCGGAGCTGCTAGATCACGTTAAAGGAATCTCGGAAGAAACCACAACAGGGGTTCGACGTCTGTACCAAATGCAAAGCACGGGTGAGCTCAAAGTTCCGGCGTTCGACGTTAACAACTCTGTAACGAAATCGAAGTTCGACAACTTCTATGGATGTCGCGAATCGCTCATCGACGGCATAAAACGGGCTACAGATGTAATGATCGCTGGAAAAGTCGTTGTGGTGGCTGGCTATGGAGATGTCGGCAAAGGGTGTGCACAGGCTCTGCATGGATTTGGCGCTACAGTAATGATCACTGAAATAGACCCCATATGCGCTCTACAAGCTTCTATGGAAGGTTTTCGAGTGGTGACAATGGATGAAGTGGCTCCAATTGGAGATATTTTTGTTACAGCCACCGGTAATGTAGATGTCATCACGCATGCTCATATGTTGAAAATGAAAAATCAGGCGATTATTTGCAATATCGGCCATTTTGATTCGGAAATCGATATTGCATCCCTGAGAAAATACAAATGGGAAAATATCAAACCGCAAGTCGATCATGTAATTTTTCCGGATGGAAAACGGTTGATTCTTTTAGCGGAGGGTCGCCTTGTCAATCTAGGCTGTGGAACAGGTCACCCGAGCTTTGTGATGTCGACTTCCTTCACTAATCAAGTGCTAGCGGCTATCGAACTTTGGAAAAATTCGGCGAATTATAAAGCGGGAGTGTATGTTCTTCCGAAGCATTTAGATGAAAAAGTGGCGAAACTGCACCTGAATAGAGTGGGAGCTCATATCACTGAACTCACACCCAAGCAGGCTGAATACCTGAAAATCAACAAGGATGGACCTTTCAAGTCCGAAATGTATCGGTATTAAAAGGAGCCTTTAATGATCCTAAACGCTTCTGATTTCATGGTTGGATCTTGAATGTAATCAGAAATCATCATACAGAAAGTCTCTGCATCGGAAAGGCGTCGGATACTCTTAATGATATCTAACAATTCTGCATCATATTTACCTTTTTGCAAAGCATCAAGAATTTGCTTAAGTTGCGAGTTGGATGTCCAGAAATCTGTATTCTGTAATATTGTTAATAAGACCTGACCTCTGCTGGATCTGTCAACTTGTACCGCACAGTTAAATCTATCTTGGAATGGAGTTTCAATTTGGTCAGTTGCAATTTTCTGAAACAATTCGTTTCGATCAGAACTGTTCAAACCATCTGCTAACTCAATTGCTCTCCTTAAATCAGATTCATGCTTTTCCTTGTAATGTAAGTAACCCTCCCTCTTAGATATGAGACCCATACAGACAACATTTAAAAGAGCCCTCCTTTGTTTCCATGAAAGCCAAGACATATCAGAAAAAAGTTCTTTTCCATTGTCAGTATAAAATTTTACACATAGATCCCCGATCGCTTCTATTTGTTTTTCACTTAACGCCTTAAAGTATTTTATTATAAAATTACCTGCTAAATCCTTATCCAATTGGAACAACTCTTTAAAAAATACAACAATATCATTACTCTTGTCAAAAGACATCTCATTATTCATAAGTGAGGAATAGATACTTCTGCAAAGACTTTCTTCTTTCACTAATTCCATTCTACCTTTGCCATCACACTTTTGATTGTCAATTTCACCGAGCCAAACTAAGGAATAGTCAGGAGGGAAATTCATATCTCCAAGAATTTTGGGAGGAATTGTACTTAGAACTTTGACCAATCTTGCATCATCTTCTTTTGTGAATTTTTGAAGCTCTTTGCATACTTCACATAATTTTGGATCATTTTTATCTAATTGATTCATTAAGCCTTTTACCATATTACAGTACATTAGATCCTGCTTACTTTGTCTAATTCTATTTATTTCCGCCATCATATCTTGTTTGAATTTGGGAAACTTTATAAAGATCCCACAATTATAGGCACCCTTTAAGAATGATTCTTTATATAATTCTGACTCAAATAAAAGCGAGGAGGGGTCGGTATTTGCTCCGGAATAAAACCAATTTAAGTAATCTTCATAGGCTTTTGTCTTAGCTACTTTGAACTTAATTTCATTAGAGACTTCAATGAGAACTTTAAGTGCTAGTTTCGGTCTAAGAGTAATCAATTTTTTGAAAAAAGGATTAAATTCACTAATCGTCATCTCTTTGTATTTTGAATAGCGTGTCCAGACATCAAAATTCGTTTGAAATTCTGAGCAAAGCTCTTTGAATTCATGTGAATATAATGTCTTCTCATATATTCCTAATTGATTTAGAGCAAAGTTTAATTGGATAACTTCAGGATCGGATACTAACTTTAAGGGAACCATAACAGAATTAAATTGAGCATTATATTCCCCAAGCTTGGCAAGCAAATCAGCCACCTGCATTGGAAGTTTTCTTTCGACTCTAGGCATTAAAAATTCCGGTAGATTGCAGTAATCAGCCGCAAGTTTCAAAAATCTTTGTTTTGTTTCCTCATCCTTGAATTTTTCTAGATGAGGTAAAACTATTTGGATCGCTTGATTGTAATATCCTTCTTCATATTTACCTAAGATTGGATTGAAATACCGATCATCTAATTTATCTATGATTTTCATTGCCTTATCAGGAGAAAGAAACGCAAGTTTATGAAAAAAATAATCACTATTGATAAAATTTAGATTGAGCTTACCTACAGAATTAATTATAAGGTTGTATTTAGTCCAAAAACCGAAAGTAGACCTTAGAGCTGTCAACGTGCTTTTTGTTTCACTATCTAACCCAATTTCATCTCGCGGTTTAAGAGCTTGTATGTGTGAAATTTTGCCTTTTAAATTTACGTCATTAAATAGTGCTTCAGGGTTTTCTGTAATTGCAAAAGCAGTCGTTAGTTCAGAAATGCAATCTTTTATATATTGTGTTGCTACCAAGCTAGGTTGGACGTTAGAATAATCAGAATTTAATAAGGGGGAAGTATGTGGATAAACAATAGGTGCAGCGGCTTGACCCACTCTCTTGTGCTGAAGCTGGATTAACGTTTAAACTGAATCGACTTGCATATAAGTCAGAAGCTAGACACGCACTTAGCATAAGTACTGGGAAGATTAATGTGAGGTAGGAGACTATTTTTAAAGCCGTTAAACCCTTTAAAATAACTCGATCATGCTCGTTTGGGTTTGGGTGTGTGAATGGTTTAAAATAATTCCATAAATCAATGCCGTTAATCATAAATTGTTTCCTTTTAACTATTAAAAATTAATTTTTATTAAAATAAAACAATAATTATATCACTAAATGCTATTTTTGTCAAATTTATAATTCATGGAAATTCCGGGTGCTTTTCCCCGGAGAGGGTCAAATTAAAGAAATTTTTAATATGTATGAGAGAGAAAAAATAGCTTATCTTTTTATTTCGTTTCTATACGGACCACCGCTTCAGAACACAGCCTCCGCCCTAGCCTTTGCCAACTCAAGCCATTTTTGGGCCATAATAATAAAATTTTCAACATTATTGTTAGCCCTAATGATCCCAGAAATGGTTGCAATAAGGTAGTGAAGCGGTGTTAGCCCTTTTCCATCTCTTTCAAAGATAGACTGAGGAGTCACCTCAGCAAGGATATCGCAAATCATCAGTTTAGTTACGTCATAATGATTTTGATCCCGTAACAAGCATTGCATTAGACCTAATCGACTTTCTTTTTCTTTATATGAAGCCTCATTCGCATGATTTTTCAAAATCCAAAAAATATCATCTAAATTTTGATACGCCACGGCTTGAAACAAAATACTATCCGGAAAATTACAACCATATAAAGGCGAATCATTGTTTAGATCAGGGTTGCTTAGCGAAATTTTGAGATTCTCTATCTTAAATAATTCCTTCGGAAGGAACCTATAATCACTAATCGAATTTTTAATATTGAGGAATCTTAATTTTTTCAAATCCACGAGAGATAACAAAATTTTTAAGGGATTCTTTGCACCGTGCAAGTTTAGAATTTCGAGCTCAGAGGCTTTTTTGAGAGCAGGAAATGCTAAAACTTTCGAACTGAAACAACATTCGGATAGGTTCAATTCTTTAATATTAGGGAAAGTAGAAATGATCCATTCAAAAAGATCCGGTCTTGATTCGAAAGAAGTGTTGGATAAATCCAATTTGGTGACATTTGGGAATTTTCTCAAACATTCCTTCACTTCTTCTTCTGAAAATGTATAAAAAAATGTTATTACATTATGGGTAAGAACAAGTGTTTCTACCGATAAGGTATTTTTCGGATCTAAGAGATGAAATATGACTGCAAGCATCTCCTCCATCATCGAATTTCGTTCATCAGAATTCTTGATGGGGGCCAATGACGACATGTTCCAGGTTTTGAAATTTCCACCCATTTTTTTTAAATCGAGAATCTGCTTAGGTTCAAATGTAGCAAGTTGTTCAACATCACTTACTTGCTTAGTTACAAAACGAACGTGCGATTTAGCCTCCTTACTATTTACCCGAGAAGGTGCTTGAATAAACAATGCCTGTTTTTTTACTTGAGGAGTATTTATAGTAGCTTTTTCGAAGGTGGTAGAAATCCACGATAAATTCGGTACGATGGCTACATCCCAGAGCCGATTAGCTATTTTTACTAGGAATGAATGGCACATGATCTGATGTGCAAAGAACAACGCGTCTAAAAGATCCGTGGCTTCATTGGGAATTTCGTTGGTCCTAACAAAACTATTCCACAATTTAAATACATTTTCCGGAACATCTATATCTATTTTTCCGGAACTTAACTCGGTAGGCCATTTAGTGCTAAACTTCACCCTAAAGTACTCAGAACGCATTGCCGTAAGGGCCAAAGGCGCTTGGACCCCACCGCAAGGCATTAAGGGAGTTGCATCACATTTCGATATACTTTGAATAATATTGGCTTTAAATGCGGCCATATAAACCCTATCAAAGGTCGGCTGGGTCATTTTTAGTCCCCTAAAGGTCTCTGGATTAGATTTTATAATGACCATTCCGCATAGATGTGCATTTTCATCAAAGCATCGGGGATAATCATCAAAACATTTCCATGCCCTTAATAGAAGTTCCTGCGAAATGGGCTCTCCAAAATACAAGCAAGCGCTTATATCATCCTCACACTCTTTCCAGTAGCCTTGAAGATTTTGTTCAACCGATAATAATCCATTTGAGACTTGAAGCATAAAATTTTTCCTTACTATTATATACTATTTATATACTATTGTTTATATTCATGCTCAACCAACGCCTTGCGATAGCTATAAGCTCTGATACATCCCTTCCTTCATTAATATGTTTTGTGATTGTGTCAAATAAATAATGTACCGGAGTCAAGTTCCTGGTATTATCCTTGATGATCGACAACGGATTAATTTGGGTAAGAATATCACAGATTTTAAACTTTTTTTCGATTTCAAATGTTGTCATATCACAAACGTGGTGAATAAGTTCTTGATTCGATTCTGGGATAACTTTAAAGACCTCGTCGGAATGACTTTTACTTAATTTCCGAATCACCTCAACATCTAAATTGGCAATCGCCTGGCAAAGAATGCTATGAGGGAAAGCTCTTCCACCTATGATCGGTTCCGATGATTGGAGCATTGTTTTTATCTTTATTTGGAGAGTTTCTCGAATAAGTCCTGGGGAAATGGACCTATAATGATCGACAAAGCCAACAAGATTTAGCAACTTTAAATGTGTTAAGGGCTCTAAACAGGATAGCCATTGAGTGGAGCCACGACATCCCTCGATATTTAACACTTCGAGTTGTGCCACTTTGGCGATGGATTTGAGCATTTCTTCTTTAATTATGGATCCTGTGAGATCTATTTCTTTGAGGTTAGGGAGAGCTAAAATAAATGCCTCAAAATTTTCAAGTTTGAATTCAAAATGGGTGTATTTCAAACACAAATTTCTAACATTAGAAAATTTACTCATGCCTATCACATCCTCGACCGAAAAGTGATTCAAGAATTCTGCGGCACCATTGCTGAAATCAAGAGTCTCAACAAATTCAGTATTTTTGGTCACATGGTAGAAAAAATTAGCCAAGGGCTCTTTTAAGGAAGGTTCTAAGACGTGATTGCTTGAAGATTTAAAAATTCTCCCAAAAAAGCCAGGCTGTGCTTCAACATTTTCCTCCACATTGAGTTGTGAGAAGTTCCAGCAGACACTTTTCAACTCAATCTTTCTCAATTCAGACAATTTTTTAGGGCTAAAATGTGAGAGAACATTATTATCATTGTCAATCATTTGACCATAAGAGAATGGAATACCCGCAGCGATTCGTTGGTTTACTGCTTCATCTAGCTTTTTTGAAATGATTTTAAGACCCGGTTTTTTGGATGCCACGGAAAGATGTCTGCTTAATTCTGTGAGAAAGAATGGGCTTCGGATATCAAAAGCAAAAAAAAGAGCTTCACCTAAATCAATCGCACTTTTATCAATGGTATTTTTTCTGACAAAGTTGTCCCATAATTGAAAAGTATGGGCACCGAAACCTTTTGAAATAGTAGAATAGGCAAGAGTTGATTCTTTTGATCGAAAGAACTCTGAGCGCAAAGCCGATAGGGGAACCGATATTTTAATACCATCCCAAACAGTTACCGGAGCCCGACTATGTTCGGCAAGTTTTTTTACAATACCGCAACTCCAAGCTGTGAGATATATCTTATCAAAGGTTTCCTGTGAGATATTTAAATCCGTGAATGTGTTTGGATCGGACAGAAAGATCACACCTGTAACGATAAAAGTATCCGCTTTCAAACATTCCCGAGAGGATTCAAAACATTTCCATGCTTCTCTGAGAACCTCTTGAGGAATTTTTTTTTCTTGGTGAAAACAATCTGTTATTTTTGGATAACAGTCTATCCAGCGTGGCCTTTGGGGCTCAGCACTTTTTACAGCAGGCGGTAAAACGTAAGAAAAATTCGTCAGTTCTTTTGAAGTGGGTAAGCTGCTTAGATCGCCGAGCGCAATAGCGGTTGTTGCAATCATATTTTTCCTCTTAAAGGGTTGTAAAATTATGAGTCATTTCAGTATTTGCAAGGCAATATATGCGAATCGATAATTTAGGTATACCGTAGAATTTACTGGGTCACGATTTTTTTTCTTGGGGATAGGACGAAATGGACAACATGGACGACATGGATGAGGTGGATCCGGAAGACTAGACAGAAATGTAGGTGTTTTTTGTCCATGACGTCCATGTCGTCCATTTTTTTGTCCATGTCGTCCATTCTATCTAACTATAATTACAGCAAATCAATTTTCTAAAAATTTTGCGGCAAGCTCTATGAAATAATCAGTGTTTTCTGCAGTTATCGGAACGTGACCTGCCTGAGGAATAATCCACAAACTGCTTTTCGGTATTGCTCGATACATCTCAATTGAAAGATCTATGGGATAAATAGGGTCTCTATCACCCTGCACGATCATTGTTCGTGTAGCAATGGTACCAAGGTCCTTAGATGTAAATTTCATGTCTTCATAATCTGATGCAAAACCCTTCATACCTTCGTAAAGCTTTCGTATTTGCGCATCACCATGAAAATGGAGTGTTCGAAACCACTGCCATTGTTCTTCGGTTATTCCATCCACAGAGGTTTCCGACATAATCTTACGAGCTTGATCAGGATAATGACTTGTAGCGCTAATGATCACCATTGCTTCAATTCGATCCGGTTGCTGCGTTGCCATATGCAAAAGAGTATTTCCCCCAGCACTTGCCCCCATGGCCTTAAAATTTGTGATGTTTAATTTATCCAAAAGAGCATAGATATCTAATGCTACTTGACGAAATGTATAGTGCGACTGATCATTTGTTGAATGACCGTGACCTCTCAAATCCGGTATGATCACTTGAAATTTTTTAGAGAGTTCCTGTCCGATTTTCCCCCAGGTTGCTCCGTTACCGGTGAATCCATGAAGCAGGACAAGAGGTTCTCCTTGACCATGTATTTCATAATACAATTGGATGCCATTAATACTCTCAGTTCTTCCTATCATTTTTGTTCCTCCTTGAATGAATGTTAAATGATAGCATATTCATTACTTTTTGAAAAGGTTCCTATTGTAAATATTTAATTTTATTTTGTATGGTTAAGGTATGAAAAAATTATGGTTATTTTCAGCTTTGCTAGCTGCGGGCCTTATCGGCTCCCAATTCATCGCCGATCGTACTGAAGAATGGATCAAAATCGGTACCATGTTCTGCATGTCCTTTATTATGATCCAAGTGGGATACGAACTCGAACTCGATAAGTCTAAACCGAAGGAGTATGTTTGGGATTTCTTCATAGCCGTCACAGCCGCAAGTTTACCTTGGATCTTCTGCACGCTCTATTTCGTCTGGGTAATGGAAATGCATTCCTGGCAAGATGCACTGCTCCTGGCTAGATTCGCTTCACCCACCTCAGCGGGTATACTTCTTTCTATGTTAATCGCCGCAGGCCTGGCTACTACTTGGGTCTTTCGAAAGGTAAGATTAATCGCGGTATTCGATGACATCGATACCATTTTAATGATGGTCCCCATAAAAATTATCGTTTTCGGAATGAAATGGCAGTTTGGAGTCATTCTATTCCTAGTGATATTACTCCTCTCGTTATCTTGGCGCTATCTCCATCAATGGAGACTTCCTGTAACATATCCTTGGATTATGTTATATTCCGTGATCATCACGATTATTTGCGAAATAATTTATGTTTCCAGCAAGCTTGTCGACGATGTTGTCCCGGTTAACCTCGAAGTCCTACTTCCTGCATTTGCTCTGGGATGTTTATTAGCCCGACCCAAGGACCATCAAAATGTTTCTAAAAAACACCGAGAACAACTCATTTCCGATAGCATCATCGCCATTTTTATGGTGTTAGCGGGACTCTCAATGCCGGTATTACCTCTTAGAGGCTTAAATTTATCTGTTCTGGCTTTTCATGTCCTGTTGATAACTTTTCTCTGCAACTTAGGAAAAATGTTCCCCTTATTTTGTTATAGAGATCAAGCATCCTTCCGTGAGAGGTTGGCTTTAAGTATCGGATTATTTCCTCGCGGAGAAGCTGCAACACGTAAATTAGTGTTGTCGGTTGGTTATGGTATAGGCGGCTTTGCTCTGACAGTTTCAGCTTGGTCGATTGCGCTTAATTTAATCCTGACAGGGGTATTCATTATTCTCATCAAGAAACTGATTGGTGAGAAAAAGAAAGCGTTCTAAGTTTATTGCAACATTTCAGCGCTTCCAGCCGTTTCCAAAGGAACCTCAGACATCATATAATCGCGATTTGTTGTCTTCACGCCAAATTTCCATCCACCCGGTTCACCTTGAGCGTAGTATTTTTTGACTTTTAATGAACCCTGAAATACCGATGAAACCAAATAATTCAATTCATAATGGAGTATTCCTTTCTGGTCGCCCATTCCAAGAATTTGCAATTGGAAGTCATTACTAGAAGTGGTAAGACTCTTCACTTCATCTAATATCTTTTCTCGAAAGAGTGCCGCATTACACCGAACAATCTCACGCAAGTTAAATTCGATGGATTCATCAAAAAATACAGCATTTTTGAATACATTCTTGGCGTATTTTGTTTCATCGTAATCCATTAACAAACGATTAAAATCCTCTATCTGTTTTAGGATTAATGGATTAAGATTATCTACCCCTTTTTTTATACCTTGGAACACTAATCTTAAACCTTCCGATTCCTGCTTCGCTTTCTTAGATTCCGCTTCTGTGAGTGGCTTAGATTTATTGAAGATCTCAGCCAGATGATGTCTTTGCGCTTCTAATCCACTTATATTTGAATTCATTTGATAAACTTGTAGGGATAATCCTCTTAAATGCCCATAATAAATTTTCTTCCAGTTTATTTCCTGTTTCACTGTTTCAACATTGACGAGTAAAGTGAGGTATTTATCATGGATCCCTTTCAGTTCATTTATATAATTTTGATGCAATGAAATCTGTTCTTCAACCTCTTTCTTTAACACGGGAATTTTTTCTTCTAGCCCGAGATTTTTGCTTTCAGGAACTTGATTCATTAATTCTCTATCTAATGAAAGATTATAAAATGCAATTGGCTCTACATCCGATAGGCGAGGAAAGTTTTTCTCCTGCTGATTTATAAAGGTTCTTAGCTTGACTACACACTCATTGATCTTATTCCAATTTTCAATTAATGCATTTGACAAGCCCTGAGCGCTCTTAATGGCCCCGCTGAAATTATCTTGGGATTCCTTCATGTTCTCTATTTGGCTCGAAGTTTTTTTAAGCAACTCGAGTCCTTGTTCCAATATCTCAACGTCTTTTTTTATGGTTTCTTTAGGGTTTTCAAAAGCCACAACCTCATTCAACACTGTAAAGCCGGCTTTACTTGATTTGAGAGTCTTCTTATTTTCATCAATTTCGAGGGCATCTAGGACTTCTGTATTTAGAGATAAGGCCTTATAAAATAGGTCGACAAACTCGTTAGGAACATCGATTTTTTTATCTTTGATTCCTTGAGCGAGTTGTTGATACAGGATGCTTTGCGTTTTCTTTTCCTTAGCTGCTGCAATTTTAAGATCATCGTACTTTAATCCCCATGCATCGCGCTCTTCGTTAGCTTTGACGATTTCGAGTTTCAGGAGTTCGATGATTTTTTGGTCAGAATTTAATCTCTTCCCTTGAGTTTGGGAAGGTGGAAAGTTGCTATTCACAGGACTGGTTGAATTTACGTGCATAGAGGCACTCCTTTTTAATTTTCCATAAAATAACTTTTATGTCACTTATGATAATTTATGAAAATAAAAAAAGTTTAAGTGAAACCCTATACTAATTTAAAACACAGACCTCTTCCTCTCTGCGATGAAAATTGTTTGCCTAACGTCTATTAGTTATTTCCCATGCTCTGTGTTTTAAACTCAGTTTTTACGCAGATTTTGTTGGAGGGGTATAGACAACGCCGCAGGATACGATGTATTTAAAGGCTTCTTCGACAGACATGTCAATATGAACAAGATCTTGCGGCGGAAACATCATTAAAAATCCCGAAGTGGGATTGGGGGTTGTCGGCACAAAAACGGCCACAAGCTCATGGGTTATTGTCGGATGCAATTGAGTGACCCTTTCCCGCGTAACCAAACCAACTGTGTAAGTGCCTTTATTAGGAAACGGAACCAAAACGACCTGTTTAAAGGCGCTCGTCTTATTCGTGAAAACTGTTTTGATCACATCCTGGAATGTTTTGTAAATCGACCTGACAAAGGGAATCCTATTCAAAACATATTCGCCAAAACGAATGATATAATGGGCGAAAATCCAGCGTGTAAACACTCCCAGAAGAACAACAAAAAAGAAGATCACCGCAAGAATGAATATTTCTCCAACGATAAGCTGGACCTGTTCGGGATTTAGAAAGAAAAAACCATGTTCAAAAAGACCCAAACTTTTCATTACCTGACTGACAATGCCGATAAACGGCCTAGTCAATATATTGATAATGAAAAATAATATCATCAAAGTCAAAGCCAACGGAAGAAGAAGTATCAAACCGGGGATGAAATATTTACGCATTTCTACGTCGCCCTTTGCTTCTCTTTCTTTTCCACTTTCTCCGGAACAATGGACCATTTGCTTTCAAGGAAAATGAGATCGACGTCTTTTAACATCACAAGAATCTTGTCCCCGGAGAAATAAGTCGCCGAAGTTCTTCGGCCCTTTAACTGCTGTTTATCTGCATCATATACGAAGTAATCTTGATCTAAATCACTGACATGCAAGAACGATTCGAGCATCAAACCGGTTATTTCAAAATAAATGCCGAACGGACGCACCTTTGTGACGATTGCTGGGTATTGTTTAAATTGATCTTTTTTCGAGGTTTGTTCAAGAAGTCTCAATTTTTTCAGCAGAACCACACGATTTTCGGCTCGTTCGCTTATCCGTTCCGTCTCCGAGCAATGGCGCGAAATTTCTTCTAATTGATTTAATGATAATTCATCCCCGAATAGAATCCGATGGACAACAAGGTCAACATAACGCCTGATAGGACTTGTAAAATGACAGTAATGTTGAAGACCCAAGCCGTAATGACCGATGTTTTCCGGAGAATATACAGCCAACCGCATTCTTCGAATGTAGTTTGTTGCTAAATATTGACCAAAGGAAGTTTTCATAGCCTCTTCAAAGAATTCCTGGAATTCAAAGGGCGTAGGGTTTGTCGGTAGATTAAATCCAAAGGAAGTTGCCAGTTGTGTAAATTCTTTCAAACTGTCCGGCGAGGGCTGTTCATGAATACGGTAAGTGAGGTGCTTACCTTGTTTGCTTAAATGCTCTGCGACAAGCTCGTTGGCTTTGAGCATAAACTCTTCGACCATCTGGTGGGTGATATCGTATTGAACTAAATCAGTCCCCTGAGGAACCCCTTTTTCGTCCACAAGGACGACAAGGTCTGGAATCGAGAACTCAATGCTTCCTCTTTCATATCTTTTCTTCTTGAGAAGGAGGCATAATTCCACCATACGGTGCAATGCCTTTGCATGGACACTTTCCGTTGTTCCATCCAATACGGCTTTTGCTTCCTTATACGTGAATCTTTTCTTGCTTTTGATGACCGAACGGGCTATTCGGTAGTTTACCAAATTTCCCTCTTTATCAAATGTCATCATGACTGAAGCTGTGAGTCTGTTAACATCGGCTCGAAGACTGCAAAGGTTCTCTGAAAGCTCGGGAGGCAGCATCGGGACGCATTTCCCTGGGAAATAGGTGCTATTGGCACGGCTTTTAGCTTCGACATCAAGAGCTCCACCCAGCTTAACATAATGAGCAACGTCGGCAATGTGGACTCCCAAATTGTAGAAACCCTTTCGATCCTTTGTAAGACTCAAGGCATCATCGAAATCTTTTGCAGTATCAGGATCGATCGTCACGCATTCGAGCTTACGGAAGTCTTCCCTGCGTTTGATTTCATCGCTTGGAATTTTTTCCGAGTATTCCTTAGCTTCAGCAACGACTTTGGATGGGAAATCTTGGCGGATTTCGTATTCTTCGATTGCAGCTTGGATGTCGCAGGAAGGATCGGAAATATGCCCTAAGTGGTGTGTTGCGCGGCAGATGGTTTCCCCGGCCTTGCTTCCCCAGTCGACAACTTCAAGTACAACGCGGTCTCCGATATTCAGCTCGCCCCATTCGCAATCTTGGACGACAACGCGTCGATCTTGACCAAGGACAGGGACATAAGCCAAATAGGTTCCATTGTGTTCTTTGGAGCTGATAATACCAGCGATATGTGTGCGCGATCTTTCTAAAATGGTCAGGATTTCTCCTTCAGGACCTTTTTCGGAGATCGTCTGAAGATTGACTTTGACTTCGACGATGTCGCCATCTACCGCATTTTGGGTCAGATGTTTGGGGATAAAGATATCTTGTTATATAGAGTGTAGTGTCATCCAGCTGGACAAAACCGAATCCTCGGTGGTGGAGCCGCAAGGTCCCACGAAGGATTTCCGATTCGATTGCTTTGGTGCATACCGATTTTTTGTAAATTTAATGGCTCCGGCTTTGACTAAATCATCAAGAACTTCTATATAGATTTCTCGATGAATTTTAGGCAGGGAGAGCCTTTTCATGAGCTCGGCGCGTGTCATTGGAGAGTAGGCTTTGCCCGTGATATACTGTTCAGTTAACTTCGATAGATTATCGAAAAGTTTGGTCCCCTTACTCGTGGGGGTCTTTTTAATTTTGTCATTCATATTTAATAGTAAGTGTAGCATAATTGCGCCTATTAATGAAAGAAATTTGGAGAATTTATGAAACCTCGCTATCATCACAAGGAAATTGAAAAGAAATGGCAGAAGTATTGGGAAGAAAATAAAACTTTTAAAACCGAGAACGATTCCTCCAAACCAAAATACTACATTCTTGACATGTTTCCCTACGTTTCGGGTTCAGGATTGCACGTAGGTCATGCTGAAGGCTATACCGCAACCGACATTCTCGCGCGTCATAAGCGTCAAAAAGGTCATAATGTCTTGCATCCCATGGGTTGGGACAGCTTTGGCCTCCCTACCGAACAACATGCGATCCGTACAGGTACCCATCCAGCAGTTACCACTAAAGAAAACATAGATAACTTCCGCAAACAATTGAAATCCTTGGGTTTCAGTTACGATTGGGACCGGGAAATCGCCACAAGCGACGCAACCTATTATAAATGGACGCAGTGGATTTTCACCAAACTTTATGAAAAAGGGTTGGCATACGAAGCCGAAATGCCCGTAAATTATTGCCCGGCTCTTGGAACCGTACTCGCAAACGAAGAAGTAGAAAATGGAAAATCCAAAGAGGGAGGACACCCAGTCGAACGACGTCCTTTGCGTCAGTGGGTACTGAAGATCACCGCATATGCAGAAAGATTGATCGACGACCTCGACGAATTGAACTGGCCGGATAGCCTGAAAAGGCTCCAAATCAATTGGATCGGAAAAAGCCACGGCGCCTATGTGGATTTCCTTATAAAAGGATCGAAAGAAAAAATTACTGTGTTCACAACATGCCCCGACACCCTTTTCGGTGCTACATTTGCTGTATTGGCTCCGGAACACCCATTGGTGAATCATATTACTACAGGGGACAACAAACACGCCGTCCATGAGTATCAAAGGGTATCTGCTTCGAAAAGCGATATGGACAGAACGGATGTCAGCAAAGAAAAAACAGGAACATTTACCGGAGCCTACGCTATAAATCCTGTGAATGGAAAAGAAATTCCTATTTGGATTTCCGATTATGTTCTCATGGGTTATGGAACAGGAGCCATCATGGCTGTTCCGGCACATGACGAACGCGATTTTGATTTTGCTAAGATGCACCATCTTCCAATTATTTCTATTTATGATCCCGATTTAAATGCCCACCCCGAATTAATTCCTGATGGAATGGACCCTCAGCAAGTGCGTGAAGAAGTCATGAATGGTATGCGATGCTGGACCGGAGAGGGGAGATGCATTCATAGCGAGAATAGTGAAGTTTCTTTGAACGGGCTTCTAATAGGCCCTGCTAAAGAGAAAATCTTGGCGTGGCTAGAAAAGAAAGGGGCAGGAAAAGCGACGGTGACTTACAAGCTCCGCGATTGGCTGTTTTCTCGACAGCGCTATTGGGGGGAGCCATTCCCTATTCTCCATTTCGAAGATGGAACAAAACGTGCTCTTGAATTGGATGAATTGCCTCTATGTCCTCCGGATTTGACAGATTTTAAACCGTCGGGTGATGGAAGAGGACCTTTGGCAAAAGTAAGTTCTTGGGTAGAAATCACCGATCCTAAGACAGGTAAGAAGGCTCGACGCGAGACTAACACGATGCCTCAATGGGCAGGATCTTGCTGGTATTATCTCCGCTTTTGCGATCCGACAAACAACGACAAAGCCTGGGATCCCGAATGTTGAAAAATACTGGATGCCTGTTGATGTCTATGTTGGGGGCGTTGAACATGCTGTGTTGCACCTCTTGTATGCAAGGTTTTGGCATAAGGTTCTCTATGATTGTGGATGCGTCAGCACCAAAGAGCCCTTTAAGATGCTCCGAAACCAGGGTCTTATCGTGTCCAGATCCTTCAAAGATGGAAATAACAACTATGTTTACACAAATAAAGTGAAGGAAAAAAACGGGAAGTTTTTTCAAGTGGAGACAGGGGAGGAGTTAACATCTCAAATCGAAAAGATGTCGAAGTCGAAGTTGAATGGAGTCACACCGGATGAGATCATTGAGGAATTTGGAGCTGACTCATTACGTCTCTATGAAATGTTTATGGGGCCGTTAGACAAAGAAAAAATATGGAACACGGATGCTGTCAATGGTTGCCGTCGGTTCTTGAGTCGATTCTATGATATGGTTGTTTCAGACAAAGTCACGGATGAAGACACTTTGGTAGCGCTGAGATTGGGTCATAAGTTGATAAAGGATGTTGGCGGTGACATAGAGTCGATGCAGTTCAATACGGCGATTGCGAAGATGATGGAATTTATCAATGACTTTTCGAAGCTTGAAAAGTATCCGCGAAGTGTATTGAAGATGATGACACAGGCGTTGGAGCCATTCGCGCCGCACGTTGCTGAAGAAGCGTGGCGATTGCTTGGCAGTACGGAAGAGCTTTCGTATTATCCGTGGCCTAAAGTGGATCCGAAGTATCTTGTAGAAGATAATGCGACGTATGTTGTGCAGGTAAACGGCAAGGTTAGGTTGACCCTTGATCTTCCCAAAGACAAATCGGAAGATGAGTTGTTGGCCCTTGCAAAAGCGGATGAGAACGTAAAGCGATTTACGGAAGGAAAAGAGACCGTCAAAGTCATTTTCGTCCCCAACAAGCTCCTCAACATCGTTGTGAAGTG
Source organism: Waddliaceae bacterium (assembly GCA_963822595.1). GTDB lineage: Bacteria > Chlamydiota > Chlamydiia > Chlamydiales > Waddliaceae > CAVRUH01. The sequence continues at coordinate 265,199 of CAWGIG010000003.1, forward strand.
AATGAAAGTCATAGAGTGAATCGATAAATCGATTCACTCTATATTACAATAAATTTTATAGGAATCTAATACAAATGTTTCAAGCATCTGCACTTTTGGCTTTGACATGTTTTTCTTCTGACTTAACTTTACAAACAATGACCGTCGAAGAAAAAGTGGGCCAGGTATTGATGGTCCAGTTTTATGGAAAAGTTGCTAATGATGATGCAAGAACCCTTATCCTAGATACAAAAGTCGGGGGAATCATCTACTACAACTGGGCCAACGAGCTTAGTTCCCCAGAACAAGTCAGAACTTTAAGCGCAAGCCTCCAGAATCTCACTCAAGAAAATCGTCTCCCCATTCCCTTGCTTATTGCCATAGATCAAGAAGGTGGAAAAGTCACTCGCTTAAAAAATGGCTTTACATTGTCTCCGGGAAATGAAGCCCTAGGAATGACAGGGGACCCTACTCTAGCAGAGGAAATGGCGTTTATCATGGGTCTAGAGATGCACGCTGTAGGTGTCAATATGAATTTAGCGCCTGTCGTTGACGTCAATAGCAATCCTAAAAATCCCATCATCGGATCCCGCTCTTTTGGGAACAATCCTGAAACTGTGAGTGCTTTCGGTCAAAAAGCACTAGATGGCTATAAAAATGCTTATATTATCACCACGCTGAAACATTTCCCGGGGCATGGAGATGTTGAGGTGGATTCCCATTTGGATTTGCCTACGATCAACAAATCCATAGAAGAATTAGAACAGGTTGAATTACTTCCTTTTGCCAGACTTGCCTCTTCAGCAGATGCAATCATGACAGCTCATCTTTTTGTGCCGGCATTGGATGCTGAAAATTGTTCTACAGTGTCAGAAAAAACTATTTCGTACCTCAGAAATAAAATCGGTTTCGATGGATTGATCATTACAGATTCTCTTGTAATGCAGGGAGTTCTCAAACGATGTCTAACTGTGGATGAAGCAGCCATTCAAGCTTTGAATGCGGGCAACGACATGCTGATATTAGGCGGAAAACAATTGATCGGTGAAAATAAAAAACTCGAGCTCAAAGCGGAAGATATTCAACGGATTCACAATTCATTAGTAACCGCTGTCAAAACCAACCGTATCTCTGAGGAAAGACTCAACGAAGCCGTCACAAAAATCCTAAAGATAAAAGAAACACATTTAAAATAATTCATAAGGTTTTATTGATCTTGAAGCTCGAACGTATTTGGCCACTCTTTGAGGCCCAGTTTCTGCTCCTCATCTAGCTGAGCAAACTGAAAAATTCCATTAAAATAGAGCAGATGATTCAATTGAGATAGAAAGTTAATAGGTCCCACGACTTTTCCCCTCAAACTCTCTAATTCCTCATGCACCTCATTTCTTCTTTGAGTTTTTAATTCATCTTTAAACAATTCCATTAACGGTATTTCGTTTAATTCATCCAATTCTTTTTGAAGTCGAGTAAAGCGTATATGCCTATTTAACAACCTAAGCTTTCCTGAGATCAACCAGGCACCTGTCTCCGACATATTCCCTTTTTGACTGGGTGCAAAATCAATGAATTCACGACCTAGAATAGGCAGAGGAGCTTTACCGGCTTTTTGATCTTCACTCAGTTTGATGGTTAAATCTGCTGCAAGCTTAACACTCAGATTTAATAAACTTTGCAACGTTTGTTTGGGTACCTTCTTTACTTCCTCTTCATGAGAAAGCTCAGTTTTCAATCGAGCAAGCTCTAACTTCAAATTGGATCGTTTTTCATCATCCATGTACATTCCTACATGGGTGTAAGGATTTTCTCTAATCATTTGTTCTATTTCCGCTATTCGTTCTCTTTTGTTATCTATATCCTTCAAATAATTAAATAGGAGGCTAGAAAATCCATAAGAGTCCATGGCACTGAGGAGAGATGATTCTTTGTCTAAATTAAATTCCAAGGGAAAAAAAGCAATTCCTTTTACCTGAGCTGCGGTCATTGGAATGTCCAGAAGCTCTGCATAAGTTCCTATACTCAAAATAGCATTAAATAAATGCGGCAGAGATATGGAAAAGCCTTGGACCATCGAATCTAAGATATACTCATTGATTTGCAACGCTAATTGTTGGTATACATCTTTGCTTTCTTCCATTAATTTCGGATTTGTCCTCATTTCAGCAATAATCCGCTTTTTTAATCCATCGATAAGCTCCTCTTTCTGTGTTGGATAGCTATTCGGTTGCACAGGCTTTAAGTATGCAAGAAGATTGATAGCAGAAATAGCGATTTCAAAAAAATGGAGCGTTGGAGTTACAGTTTCAGCGGAAATAAAGCCGAGAAGGCGATCTTGAATATCTTCAAACCGTATCTTTTTACCATTTTGGGTTAAAATGTAGTCCGGATAAAGCTGTAAACTACTATGTTTATTGATCAAATCGACTAAAAAGGAAGTAAGGTGCGCAAGGTTCTCGCATTTTTCTAAATCTTCTCCGGGCGGAGGTAAAGGAAGATCAGTTTGTTTTAGTGAAGTTGTGTATAAAGGGATTCTTTCTTTGCCTAGATAATTGGCCGATGTCCAACTGACCCCTAAAAATCTATTTAGGTGAGCTAGCATTTGCAATTCTTGGGTAATATTTGATTCGGATTTATTAGCTATGGATTCGTTGCACTTTTGGGCAAGTTCATTGTAGTTGTTTATCATCGTCTCTTTGTCATGAGCATTTTGTAAAATGGATTGAACACAGTGACGGTTGAGTTGACCGACGTCATCTTGTTGACCAAAGATCTTTTTGAATAACTCGGTTGAGGGGTTAAGTCCCACTGTCATTTTTTCAAGTTGGAAGATGGCTGCGTTTGTATTTTTGTAAACGAGTTCGGGGTTTTCAGGGTGGCGTTTAAGTTCAAGATTGTAGACTTCAACGATTTTCTTTTTTACAGCATCGAGGCTGATCACTTCTTTATTTTGGCAACGGATATTTCTTCCATCTAGTGTTCCTTTTTCAACAGTTTCAAGATGATGAAAAAGTCTCCCCAGATCTTGCATATCCTTACAATTACGTAATTGATTAGCAATAGTCATAATAAATAACCTATAATTATTATTATAATTATAATTTATTTTTCATTCAAGTTAACAAACTAATGATATAAACTACTTAATGTTAGTAACTAGCAAATATAGAGAATTCTTAAACTCAGGAACTATGCTAACGCGGAGACACGGAGGGGAAGCGTCCGGCGTCTCTGCGCCTCCGCGTTAATTCTGGTGTATGAATTTTTAATTATTAATTTAAAGTCCGGAGATAAGTTGGACTCGCTGCTGCAGTTGGTGGGTGTACCCTGTCCGGATAACGGAGTCTTCAAGGGCTTTATCCAATACTTTAAAAAATTGAAAGACTAAACTCTTATTAATCAATTTTCTTTTGAAGATCTTTTTAAAAATACGCTGAACAATTCCATCCAAAGTTTTTGTCTCGGGTGTCCAATATAACAAATCGTGCGTTTGTGCTGAGATTCCTAAAAATTGATCGGGCAAATTCTGCCGGACTTCCTGTTCCCGTTCTTGAATCTCTTCAAGAGATCCCTCATTCCCAAAAAAAGTATCTCTTACATAACCTTCTTTCAAAAAAGTATCGGGACCTACATTGATGATCGTATTCACCATAGAGTGAAAAGAAGTTCTAAAATCCTTAAATCCTTCAGAGCCTACCGCGGCAAAACGGCTTTCGAGAGAGGAATGAAACCACCCGTAGGTTGGTGAATATTCCGCTATCTGAAAAAGCAATTTTCCAATGATTTCTCCAAATTCTTTCTTTATGACTACTTTCGCGGTTTCCTCTTTATAAAGTTGGGTTATCGCAGCTGCAACTTCTTCATTCTTGAGGGTTTTTGCTGGGTCTACTGCCTTCAAAGCTTTGAGAACTTCCGTAATCCTCACAATAGTAGGCTGAACAAGAGCAGGAACTCTCGATCGATCCATCATATTCCATTTAAAGTCTTTGAATTCTTTTTCCAATACCTCTTCGAATTTGGCAATAACAGCTTTTTTTGCAGAAACGATCTTAATTGCCGGCGCCTCAATGAGTGTGCAAAAGACAGGGGCAAAAAGACCCACCTTGCTTGAAACTACCTGTTTAATGAACATTTGAAATAGTTTATCAGAAACTGCTGGAAGAATAGTTTTTGAAAATAAAGCCTGAATAGATGTAGGGTTTGAAAATTTTTCAAATATTCTGCCGATACCTGTTTTGATCAGTGGGATCACTTTATTTTCTCTAATGTAATAGAAAACAAAAGTTTTCATTATCAGGAAAAAATAGGTTTTGAAGGTGTCTTCATCTCGTGGATTTATTTTTTTAATAACAGTTTCAAAAAGAGCCAATAACCTTTTTTCTACCTCTTGAAGCATTTCGGGTAGGGCTATTTGTTCCCAAATATCAGCGAGGCCATCCTGTTCAATATGAATGTCTAAAGGCAAAGCCGTTTTTCCAGCAGGAAGTAATATACTGTATAGCTTATCTGCAAAATTTCCATAAACCTCCTCTTCAACCATTTCTTGGGGCATTCCGGCAGGAGAGGAGGGGAGGAGGGGAACACTATCCGGATTCTTCCCAGCAACAACAGTACGAAAATCGTCAATAAACTTCTTATTGAGGTATTCTTTATCCCCACCTTCATTTTCCACAATTTGGATATACTCATCTAATTTTTGCTTAGTGCTTATATCTATTTGAGGAGAGTTGAAATTGATGGAATCTCTGGCATCAAAAATTGTTTTCTTCTCTTCTTTATATTTTCCATTTGCGGATATCCAGGCTTCAAGGTGGGTATTGATTCTTACGATCAAATCATCAAATGTTTCTGTATAGGACATATTTTGAATCAGATCCACGATCCTTGTTCCGATAATTTTAGAGATCGTTTGATTGTTATCATCCAAAAGATGATCCAAGCTTTCTTCCAGATTCTCTTGGATAATAGCCTCTATTTCATCAATAATAATGTCTAAATCGCCATCTAAAAGCATTTTTGAAAATTCGACAGTAAAATTACGCGCATCGATCAACAGATTATGGAGCATTATGGGATTTATAGATTTTAAAAACATATTATTGGACTGAAATAGCCAACTCAGGGCAGGTTGAATGGCTGCAATGAGTTTTAGGTGCATATCCTCTGAAATATCTTTTTTTTCTTGCAGGGCATTAATTTTCAATATTAAATCTTCTTCAATCTCTTCTCTCGATTTATTCTCCAAAAGTACCGTGCATAGAAGTTGGATCAAAGTCATGAATAGGGGATCATCGTTATTGCTAAATTTGTCAAATACGGGATCGAGGTATTTTTTCAAATCCAAGAACATTTTTACCCATTGTTTGGTTGTTTCCGGAATTCGTGCGATATCCTCTTTCCATCCATCGATCGATGGGGCAATTTTTTCAGATTTCACGCATTCAGAAATAACCGATCCAAAACCTTGTAGAGAATTTAATAAACTTTTCAATGAAGGGTCTTCGATCACAGTTTGAGGACTTCGTTTAACAACCATTTCCTCCTCATCGTCGAGATCATAAAAGTCAGGTTTCGGAGGGGGTGTTGGAATAACTTGCTGTGCCTTTAGCCGTGCCTGGTCAACAATGGAAAGTTGCCAATGTGTCAAAATAAATTCAGGTTTTTTCCAAAAGCAGATAAAATCGAAGATCTTTTTAGCAATTTCACAGATTTTTTCCCAAGCCTGCTTGATGAAAGATGGGCGAGGTATTGCGACAGGCGGTGGTGGTGGTGGGGGACCATTCCCAACAGCAACAGGAATCATACGCGGGCTCCATAAAATAGTTATCTATGAACTATAAATTATTTCACAATAGCTTTCAAGGAAATGATTGACAAAGAATTTATTTTATATTCTAATGAAATCAGTGAGGTGTTTTATGGAAATGGGGTTAAATGATATTAGCCAGAGAATTAAACAAAATTTGAGTGATACTCATGATAAAATAAAGGATCACAAAGAGGTAAATCCGAAGACGTTGCAACAGTTGATTGAGGATATTGGCAAATTAAAAAATAGCACTGAAGCTGTGGCAAATATCCAGAAAGCGAATATCGACTCAAACATTCAAGAAGCGATTCAAAGCTTGACTGCTATTGAACTCATGATTGAAAAAATGAAGGGGACTGAAACTGATACTTTAAGTCGGAATATACAGAAAGTCGTTGCTCAAGAATTAGAGGAAATTGCTAGAGGAGAAGTAAAAAACTTAGTCATTCCTTTAGAATTTTTCCACGAGAAGAAAATCGACTTGAAAACATTTCTGAAATCTAAGCAAAAAGTTGAAAAAATCTATAAATCGAAACCGCAATGAAAATCGAAAGTCCGGCATTTAAAAATAACGATAAGATTCCGAAGCAATATACTTGCGAGGGGGAGGATTGTTCGCCTCCATTGGTGATTAAGGAGATTCCAAAAAATGCCAAGACTTTAGCGATCATTGTGGATGATCCGGATGCTCCTACAGGAACATTCGACCATTGGCTGGCATGGAATATTCCCATTAAGGAGCTGGTCCCGGAGAATTTTACAGCTCCGAAAGAGGGAAGAAATCATTTTGGTGAGACGCATTACCGCGGCCCTTGCCCACCTCGAGGAAAGTCCCACAGATACTTTTTCAAAGTTTTTGCGCTAGACCGCAAACTTGATCTATCCGAAGGAAGTACGAAGTTCGAACTCGAATCGGCGATGAAAGATCATATTGTCGGAAAAGCGTTTATGATCGGAACCTACCAACGATAAGGGTAACACAGAGAACACTGAGAATGAATGAGATCACAGAGAGAGAACAAATAGTGAAAATAAAATCATACCTTTCTGTTAGATTCTTTTAAGTCCTCATTTTAACTCTCTCTCTGAGCTCATCATTCTCAGTGTTCTCTGTGGTGAAAACCGGTTTCGCAGAGCAAGGTGTCGATTACTCCAGGGTCTGCCAATGTACTAATATCCCCAAGGTCATCCAATTCTTTGGCAGCAATTTTTCTTAAAATTCGCCGCATGATCTTTCCCGATCGCGTTTTGGGAAGCGCTTTCGCAAACTGAATCTTATCGGGAATGGCAATAGGGCCTATTTCTGTCTTAACATGGTCCTCAAGCTCTATGATCAACTCTTTACTAGGTACTGCATCCTCCACTAAAGTCACAAAAGCGTAGAGCCCCTGCCCCTTGATTTCATGGGGTATCGGAACGACCGCGGCTTCTGCAACGGCTTCATGACTTACCAAGGCACTCTCCACCTCAGCCGTTCCTATACGGTGCCCTGAAACATTCACTACATCATCCATACGTCCCAGCAGCCAGTAGTCTCCATCGTCATCGCGACGGCAGCTGTCACCCGTAACGTAGACATCCTTGAATAGTTTGAAGTAAATTTGGATGAACCGATCGTGATCACCCCACATTGTTCGCATCATGCCCGGCCAAGGTCGCTTGATGCATAGGCTGCCTCCTTCGTTTGTAGAGGCCTCTTTTCCATCTTCACGCAATATGATCGGCTCCACACCAAAAAAGGGCTTTGTGGCGCTTCCGGGCTTTAATGAATGGCTTCCGGGAAGGGGAGTAATCATAATGCCCCCTGTCTCTGTCTGCCACCAAGTGTCCACAATAGGGCATTTTCCCTTGCCGATCATTTCATAGTACCACATCCATGTTTCAGGATTAATGGGTTCTCCGACAGTGCCCAAAATTCTCAAAGATCTAAGGCTATATTTTAAAGGAAACGTGTCACCAAGACGTATCAGTGTTCTGATTGCTGTCGGTGCCGTGTAAAAAACAGAGACCTTGTATTTATCGATAATTTGCCAGAATCTGCCGGCATCGGGGAACGTTGGAACACCTTCAAACATGAGCGTTGTCGCCCCATTCGCCAACGGACCATAAACTATGTAGCTATGTCCCGTCACCCAACCGATATCGGCAGTGCACCAATAAATGTCATTTTCATGGATATCGAAAACGTACTTATGGGTTAACGATGCATACAGCAGGTAACCGGCTTGAGTGTGGACAACTCCCTTGGGTTTTCCTGTCGATCCCGATGTGTAGAGAATAAATAAAGGATCTTCAGCATCCATGATTTCAGGAGGGCTTTCCGTCGAAACACCTTTCATGACCTCATGCCACCACAGATCCCTGCTTTGCCTCATGTTACATGGTGTATCATTCCTTTTAAGAACGATAACTTTTTCAATAGAAGGACAATGAGCCAGCGCTTCGTCTGAAATCTCTTTCAGAGGAATTTGCTTTCCAGCGCGGAGGGAAACATTAGAGGTTATAAGGATTTTGCAGGAGGAATCCTGAATGCGGTGAGCGAGCGATTCCGCGCTAAATCCGCCAAAAACAATAGAATGGATGGCACCTATTCTAGCGCATGCTAGCATGGCAATAGCGAGTTCAGGAACCATAGGCAGATAGATGCAAACCCGCTCTCCTTTTTGTACACCGAGAGTGCGAAGAACATTTGAAAACTTACACACCTCTTCATGCAGTGTTTTGTAAGTAATGCTTTTACTTTCGGCATCATTTTCACCTTGCCAGATAATCGCCGGTTTATTACCGATGGGTTCCAGATGTCTGTCTAAACAATTGTAGGCAACGTTAATTTTTCCATCTTCGAACCATGTGTGTTCAATCTTGTTGTTAGAGCTATCCCAATGGTATTTACAACTTACGGTGGGTTCTTTGAGCCAATCAAGGGTAGAGGCTTGTTCTAACCAAAAGGCATCGGAGTCATCAATGGAGCGCTTATACATTTTTTCATATTCTTTAAGGCTCTTGATATGCGCTTTTTCGGAAATGTTTGTCGGAGGATTGAATTTTCGGTTTTCATGCATAAGATGCATGACGCTTTTATTTGTCTTTTTTTCTTCCATGGCTGTCCTGTTTTTGAAATGAGATTATCCCTGTTTCATAATTTTTTTCAAGATAACCGTGCTTTATACTGAAGTGAACTCAAAAATCGGTATTTGGGGCACTTGAAAGCTCCCGCGGTTCAACGATCGCAAGTGCCCTAATATTAAACAATATAAGGGCACTTGCGATCGTTGAACCCCGGGGCTTTGAAGTGCCCGAAATACCGATTTTTGAGCTCACTTCAGTATAACCAAAATTAGCCGCGAAGAAACGAAGTAAGCGAAGGACACGCGAAGAAAAGAAAAATCCTTTTCTTAAATCTTCGCGTGTTCTTCGTATACTTCGTTTCTTCGTGGCTAATTTTGGCTTAAGCACGCTTTTTACAAAATTTCTCTTGGCAAAGTGCTATCAATTGTTGTATAGGTTTCTTAGAAGAAATAAATATAAGGAATATAAGAATGACAGCTTCATGTCCAAGATGCAATTCAAATTCACTCAAGAGAAACGGTTTTACAAGGCATGGTAAACAAAACCATCGGTGCTTGGATTGCGGTAAGCAATTTTCAACCGAACCAACAGTTGCCATTGTTGTTGTCTCTGAAGAAAAACAGCCACCGGCAAATCTTCCTATTAGTCCCTATACTATGCTGAAAGAAGAAAAATGAACCCCAAGCTCCTTTCCTGCACAAAAATATGGGATGCAGAACCCCATTGTGCATTGACGGATTTAATCCATTATCGGGATGTGTGGTTTTGCACTTTCCGCGAATCGGATAAACATGTCTATGGGAAAGATGGGGTCGTTCGTATTATTAAAAGTATCGATGGGACATCATGGACAACCGCTGCTGAATTTAGAGAAGAGGGATCAGATTTGCGAGACCCCAAACTCAGCATTACTCCTGACGGTTCCCTCATGCTCCTTTTAGGCGTGACTATTTATAAAGACAAGACATACATCACCAGGCAATCTAGAGTCTGTTTTTCTCAAGATGGAATCCATTGGTCCTCAATGAAAGAAGTTTTGGTTCCTCATGAATGGCTCTGGAGAGTGACATGGCATGAAGGAATCGCTTATGGCGTTTCGTATATTTCAAACGACCCAAAAACTTCGACAGAAGATTGGATCGTCAAACTTTATAAAAGTCCAAATGGACTTGATTATGAATTAATCACACAGTGGGATGTTCCGGGATATCCCAGTGAATCTACGGTTCATTTTCTTTCTAATGGAACGATGATTGCCCTTGTGCGTCGTGGCAAGAGAAGAGATAACCAGTGTTTGGATTGGAGCTAGCGCAAAGCCCTATAAAAATTGGGAATGGAGTGATGCACACCATCATTTGGGGGGACCTAATTTTATCATCCTTCCTGATGAATCGATGTGGGCAGCAGGCAGGATTGTGGAAGTCACGCCTTATGGAACTTTTGAAAAGACATGCCTGGCAAAAATGTCAGAGGAAGCTATAAAACCCGTCTTAATTGTACCTAGCGGTGGGGATGACACTAGCTATCCGGGCCTTGCTTATTATGAGGGAGTCCTTTGGATGAGCTATTATTCGAGCCACGAAGGGACTACAGCAATATACCTTGCTCAGATTAAATTATAACTTGCTCAGATGGGAGTAAATTCGATATAATATCATGAAAAACGGAGGACCTTATGCGCCTGCTAAATAACGTATTCCTTTTGGGTATACTTGCTACTTTTTATATTACCTTATCATCAAACAAGGAACTAGACAACATGACAAATTCAAAAGTTGAGAAACCCGTTGTTCTCATGAAAACTTCCATGGGCGACATCAAAATAGAGCTCTATCCTGATAAAGCGCCTATCACTGTACAAAATTTTCTGGAGTATGTGAAGAAAGGACACTATGATCACACTATTTTTCATAGAGTCATCGACAATTTCATGATCCAAGGAGGCGGCTTCACAGCAAATCTCACCCAAAAGCCTACTCTTCCTGCTATCAAAAATGAAGCAGGTAACGGTCTAAAAAATACGCGTGGCACCGTTTCTATGGCTAGAACGCAAGAAGTCAATAGCGCCACCGCACAATTTTTCATTAATGTCAGTGACAACACTTTCCTCAATTATAAAAGCGAAAATCCACAGGAATATGGATATTGCGTTTTTGGAAAAGTCATTGAAGGCATGGATGTCGTAGACAAAATCAAGTCTGTCGACACTACTGCCCAAGGACCTTATCGCGATATTCCGGTAAAACCTATCGAGATTATTAGCGTTACCCAGGTGTAGCAGCGCGTATAGAAACAAAATAACAAGATAAGCAGGATCGCAAGCGGCAGGAAAAAAGAGGATAAGAAAAAGGATAAAAATTGAATTTTAAAACATCCATTTTTCCTTATTTGTTTTATCCTTTTTATCCTGCCGCTTGCGATCCTGCTTATCTTGTTTATTGTTACCACTCGCTTAACATAAAAATACGGAGTTACTAGTGGTTGCAAAATCCTTTGACAAAGTGGACGACCTTAGAGATTATGAAATAAGAAAGTTTACAAACCCACGAGAAGATTTAAGCGTTAGGATCGATAAATTTGCCAATTATATGGGGCGAAAATGGGGAATAGGCAGAATTGCTGGTGCCGTAAGGTTTGTTACAGGTGCCATCTTTGCAGCGTTATGCGCTGTCTCTGCGATCTTTCTATTATTAGCGGCCGGGGTAACATACCCTATCCATGATCAAGCGTTTAATTATACGTTTGCCTATTCTATCATTTTCGCTTTTCATACAGTAGAGGCAATTCTTCAATCAGGCCGTGGATTCGTAGAAACGATACCAGTAGTAGGTTCCTTATATTTTATCAACACGGACTACTATATTTACTCAACGAACGGTATGCGCGGCATGGCCTCTAGAGGAAAGGGATCGCCTTCCTTGCGATTAAGGTACTGATGATAACCAAGCCCCGCTATCATTGCCGCATTGTCGAGGCTAAGTCCTAAAGAAGGCCACATGAGATTAAATTCCGGAGCAGCTTCTGCAAACATTTTGCGTAGATGCTGATTATTCGTTACACCCCCGCCAAAAATCACAGTCTTACAATTCCTTTCGTTCGCTGCCAAAATTGTTTTCTTAATCACATCGGTAAAAACAACATGCTGAAAAGAGGCTGCCACATCATTTCTTTCATCTTCCGTTAGAGGGGAACGAATCGATTCCACCCCATTTTGCCCCTTCACAGTATATAAAACTCCCGTTTTAATGCCGCTAAACGAGAAATCTAAGGGGCGCTGTTTCACTTGCCCCGATTTGAATGAATGGCGTAAATGATTCCCATGACGCGCTAGCTTCTCAATCACAGGCCCTCCAGGGTAGGGGAGGCCTAAAATTCTTGCGACTTTATCAAAGGCTTCGCCGAGGGCGTCATCGATCGTTTGACCTAAGAGCTCGTAGTCGCCGATGGCATTCATTTGAACAAGATGGGTGTGAGCTCCCGATAATACGACTCCCAGGCAGGGGAATGAAGGCGTTTGCGGCTGTGACATTAATGAGGCGTACAGGTGAGCCTCCACATGGTTGACCCCCACAAAAGGGATATTAGTGGCTAGAGACAACGATTTTGCAGCGTTGAGGCCAATTAAGATGGCGCCAATGAGTCCGGGACCTCTCGCCACAGCTATGAGGTCAATCTCCTTCAAGGTGACTTTAGCTTCTTCAAGGGACTTGTGAATCATGGAAACGATGATATCTGCATGGCGGCGCGCTGCGACTTCGGGAAAGACCCCCCCGAAAGGTTCATGGATTTTCTCTTGGGAAGCCACGACGTTCGAAAGAATCTCTTTTCCATCTCGAACGACGGAACAGGCTGTTTCGTCACAAGTGCTTTCGATTCCTAATACGAGCATATATCCTACTTATTTAAGCGCATATGATAACTGAAATAGGTATTTTTTTAAAAGCAAAAATCCATATCCGTGATTTATTGAAAATTAGTTAATTAATTATTTAAAATAAAGATATATAAGTGTAAAATATATTATAAAAAATAGGTTTTATATTATATATGATTAATCTTAATAATTCCTTAGATACAGCATCTTCAGGGTGTTTAATTCTCGTAGAGGACAAAGAAATATTAGTGCGTGATTGTACAGCGCAATTAACAGAATGGTTTTTTGATCAACAAGGATCCCCGCAGCCGACCACGAGTCAACCAGAAAGATTCATTGCTAAAGATTTGACCCACGCTGAAATGGTTGAGAAGGCCGATAAAAAAGGAAGCACCTATAAAAATGCTTCGTTTCTAAAATATATTCATTTGGATGAAAAGATGCATCCATTTCTTAGCAAAGATAGTCCCGATTATCAAAGAAAAGCATTGGTGCATCGAAATCTTCCAGGCTTGGTTCAATCGTCTAAACTTGAAAAATATGAAGGATGGACACTTTCGAATTCTATTAGCTGTTTGCTTGATTTTCTTAATGATCATTCATTGGAATTTGGACTTCTTTTTTTTGAAGAAAAAATGCAGGAAGCGCTCTATCAGGCGAGGGTCATTGACTGGAGCATGGGAGAATATCTAGTGGAACCTATGGAGGAAATTGCTGAGCACAATGCAGAAAAAGTTAAAAACCTCCTTACAGGTGAAGAGATGATCATCCCAGGTTATTGGCATTCAAAGACAGGGGTACACGCAATCTTTTATAAGATAACAAAGGAAGAAAATGATACCTACACTTTAACAGTAGTCAATACAGGGGCTGGGAACGATTATCATTGTACTGATTCGAACAAATATAGTCCTGGACACCGAACTATAGATATCCCTCTAAGAAAATTAGATAAAGCCTTTTTTCAGAGGTTGAACTACATTTCTTCCGGGCAAATGGAGAAGGTAGAAACATACCTTACTATTTATGATCAAGTTATATGCCCATTAGGTAATCCTGAGGGTGTATATGAGTATGAATATTTCGGACGGCAAAAGAGTGGTGTCTGTACATGGCGTGTTTTAATGGGGCTCGTCTTGCTCGAGTGTGGTTATGAAAAATACAAAGAATTTTCTTATGAGGTTAAAGTTTGTGGTTTGGGAGAATTTAGAGAGTGGAAAAATAAACTAGAAATTGACCTCAAAGAAAAGGGCCTAGGCCCCAATATGGAAACAGGAGAAAACCAAGCACTGTTTACATTAGCTCAAAGAAGATTAGGAAAGCGATTCACAAAAGATAAAAGAACAAATACCGATGAAAGTTACAAGTTAGTTTTTTTGCTAAATTAAGAAGATGTCTTTTTTTCTTCTTTTTTTTCGATGATGTTATCGAGTGCTTGTATTAAATCTGTCGAGCTTTCATTTAGATTTGGCTCGTAATCGATAGGTAAAGAGAGTTCAAACCAGAAAATAGAACCTTTACCCTCTTCCGAAGTAAACCCTATTTCACCTTTCATGAGATCAACAAGCTGTTTTGAAATAGCTAAACCTAATCCCGTGCCCCCAAATTTTCGCGTTGTCGTAGCATCCGCTTGCGAGAATTTCTGGAACATCCTATTTTGTTTATCCAACGGAATCCCTATTCCTGTGTCTTGAACATCAAAGCGAATTGTGGCGATTTTGTTTTTGGTGCTCACACAGGAAATTTTTAGGGTGACCTGTCCTTTTTCTGTAAATTTGATCGCGTTTCCAAGTAAATTTGTTAGAATTTGTCTGACTCGAATCGGGTCAAAAACCAGCATTTTTGGTGTATTCGGCAAAACCTCTAAAATCATTTCGATTTTCTTTTCCGAAGCACGGACGCTCATGAGGTCACCGAGTTCTTTAATAAATGTATCGAGATCGCACGGAAGAGGATCCAGTTTGAGTTCTCCAGCTTCGATTTTTGAAAAGTCGAGGATATCATTAACGATTTCTAACAATATTTTTCCCGATAAATTAATTCTTCCTACCCATTTTTCTTGTTTTTCATCAAGTTGGGTTTTCATGAGGAGCGAAGCCATACCAATGACACCGTTCAATGGAGTTCGAATTTCGTGGCTCATATTGGCCAGGAACATACTTTTGGCCAAATTTGCTTGTTCGGCCTTAGCTCTGGCATCGCGGAGCTCTTGGTTGGCAATCTCGAGTTTATTCAAGAATTCAAGGAGTTTGAGCTCCGAGTTCTTTCTGTCAGTGATATCCGTCGAAATGCCGCATATGGCGTACAATTGGTCATTGGCATCGTATAATGGGAATCTCACAGAAATATAAGTGTGTTTAGCATTTGGGAGGGGGATGACTTCTTCATAGGTTATCGCTTTTTTCTGCACAATGACTTCGCGGTCGTTAGCCCTATATTTTTCTGCAAATTCTTTTGGAAATATATCTAGATCTTTTTTTCCAATAACTTCCGTTATATCTTTTCCTGTAGCATCGGAAAATTCTTTGTTGATATCCAAATATTTTCCGTTTAAATCCTTTAGATAGATAATCGATGATGCATTATCAATAATCGAGCGGAGACGGAGCTGCGTTTCTTTAACTTTTGAGTCAGCCTGAATTCTATTCGTGATATCTCTAACGACGATCACCATGCCACCAAACTCTTCATTCATCAATATAGGAGCACAAGTTAATTCTATAGATATCTTTTTCTTTTCCGGATTGACAAATTGAGCATGTTGAATTGTAATTAATTTTCTTTCGTTAAATGAAAGTTGTATGGGAGAAACTCCTTCGGGATAAGGTGAACCATCGCTTTGCAAAATAGTTAGAAAGTCTAGGTAAGACTTTCCGATTAATTTATCCATTCCCCATGTAGTCAACTTACCTCCAGCGGGGTTTACAAAGGATATTTTTCCCTCCTGATCAATACCAAAAATTCCTTCTGCCATGGAATGGAGAATCACTTCCATTTTTTTCTTGGATTCTAATAAGGCAAAGTTGACGACTTCTAGCTTTCGCGAATGGTGATAGGTTGATTGGGCAAAATACACACCGAAACAAACGGCGCTAGCTAAAAACAATCCCATGAAAAGGGTAAATTCAGGAAGTGAGCTGTAAAATTCTTTAGCAAGACTGGCTCTTGGTTTCAGAACAATTTTCCAATTGTTATCAAAAAAATGAACGACTGCAGTCGTCGTTAATTCAGGGTCATCTATAGATTCAAAATCATTTCTTTGATACAAAACTTTATCGCCGTCAAGAATGGTTATTGAATAATTTTTTTTTACCGATTCATCTAGTACATTAGAAATCATTGCATTAAAGTTAAAAACACCAATGATGAACCCATCAAATTTCCCTTTAGGAAAAAGCGGTACATAAACGGTAAAGCCATCCCACCCCTGTGTCAATTTAAACACTGGGGAAGCCGAAGCAGAATCAGAGTTATTTCTATTTTCTTCTATTTTTTCTTTTTGTTGTTTATCGAAGGAGATATCCAAATCCTTTGCTGATTCATTACCCTCAATTGGTACGATCCATCTAATGTGATAAGTTGAATCTGCCCATTCAATGGCGGTAAGCCCAGCCGATTTGTCAACATAAGCTTTCGAATCGCTTTCCCATTCTGTTTTTGGGGTCCCCCCACGCGCATTCCAACGCTCTGCCATATTTTGCAAAGTTTGCACTTTATCATCCAAAAAGCTCTGAAACTCGGTTTTGATGTGCTCGACTTCACCCTTATTCATCTTTTGGAATTGGAGCTGTTCCTGTCCGGTTAAAGCCTGCCAAAGAAATAACGAGGAAAGAACCACTCCAAAAGTTGTCGGAAATGGGAGCGATGGCGGTAGTACGTTATTGTAGGTTTTTAGAAATGTCCAACCGAAAAAAATGATTCCAAGAGATAAAATAAAAAATTCACCGGATGTACGTGGATCCAATTGAGTGAATTCCGCCCAACCCGGCGAGGCTTCAACACCGATAAAATAGGTAGAGATAGTAACTATGTTAAAAGCAATTGTTAAGACCCCTAAGACGCGAATAGAAATCTGTTGGAGTTTAAAGTTCCAAGGGGAATTCATTATTGTCAGAGCTATTCCGGTTAATGCAAAACAAAGAGCAGTATTAGGCGCCATTCTTCCTGGATGAACCACCTTTCGACTGATCGAAGAGACGAAATATTCATCGATTTGAAAATCGAGAGCTGTTATGTACTCTAGTAGCGTAGCAAAACCCACGGCCAAAACACACAGCCCTAAAAAAAGCCCGGGTCGCTTATAGTCGTAGATTCTACAAGTATATGAAAGGCCGCCAATAAAGAAGCAAAGCCCTGAATTGTATTCCATTGAAGTAATGATGACGTATGGCCCAATGATTCCTAACTTAATTAAATGCCAACCAAGCACCACCAGAAAACCGAGAATCGTGACAAGAAAACCTACCCTACTCAGAATATAAAAAGCTAGCGACGAAGGTGATTTGTAGATTATTGACATGTTCCCCTAGATCAGCAGTCTAAATAATTTCAATATTTAGCTATATATATTACTTTTGTCAAGATATACTGAAGTGAATTCAAAATTTATTCTAGGGCTTCGTGAAAGCCCCGCGGTTGAACGATCGTAAGTCACCTAGTATTAATCAATACAAGTGACTTACGATCGTTCAACCCCGGGAGCTTTGACGAAGCCCTAGAACCAAATTTTGAGTTCTCTTCAGTATATAAGAAAATCAGAAACGATTTCAGCGTCCAGTATCCAAAGAGCCTTCTTTTGTAATGTTCCAACGCGTTGAATAGGAATGATATCCGGAGTATAAGGTCCTGAAAGGGCCTTCTCTAACATTTGTGCTTTATTTTTGCCCATGACATAAATAACAGAGTGACTTGCTTCATTAATAGATTTGAACGTAAATGTCATTCTCCAACACTTCTTGTCTGGAATGTAATTCGCAACAACGAGCCGATTACCTGAGTGCAAACCATGCGTTTGCGGAAATAAAGAAGCGGTATGCCCATCTTCGCCCATTCCGAGCATAACCAAATCAAAGACACCTTCGGGAATATGGCTTTGTATGAGTTTCTCATATTCCAAAGCATTCTCCTCAATATCGCTTTCTGCTTTCATCCTAAAAATGTTGTTAGAATCTAGGGGAAGCCTAGACAAGCCTGCTTCCATCGCCATGTGGTAATTGCTTTCTTTGTCTTCAGGTGGTACAGCGCGTTCATCGCTCCAAAAAACGAGAACCTTGCTCCAATCGACTCTGTCTCGATTTTCTTTTTGGGATAACAAGCGGTAAATCGAGGCTGGGGTCGAACCACCCGATAGAGCCACGGAAAAAGTATTCTTTTTATTTATAGCCTCATTCGCAAGATGAATAAAATGTTCGACGCAATAATGGAGGGTGGCTTCTTTATCACCAGGAACAACGATATCCCTTCTCTCATCGAAATTTTGAATGCTTTTAGTAATATCCATTAATTTTTCCAGTCAATTTTCTGAAGAATTTGCAGCATATTCTTGTAATGATCACTAGTTCTAAAATAGAAAATTTCCTTAATAAAAGAAAGTCCTCGTTGAAAATTGGGTAGACGAAGGCTGAAAGGGAGTTCACATTTGTCCCCTTGGGTAATGTGCACAAGGACCATCGAGTGATTTTCGATCTTAGAAATGACAATGTCTTCATGTTTGTCCGAAGCAAAAACGATTTTCAGGATTGTTCCAGGGGGGATCTCGGTATTGTTCACCTTTTCAAGATCCACAGATGTTTTGATATCCCCATGACGGTAGGTTATCGTTTTCGCTTCATTGATCGAAAGAAATTCCCAGCCCATTTGCGCTGCAACCCAACCCTGAAGATAGTAGGCGCGATAGCTATTGTGCTTCACAAAAATACTCGAGATCTCGTTGTAATAAATCTTGATAGAATTGCAACGTTTTAGCATTTCTAATTTTTCCGCTGTATCGAATACCTTCGCAATCACATCGCGCCACCCACGAATCAATGCCCAGTCGATATCCATGAAATCGATTTTTTCAGCTTTCAGATTCGTCAAAATATGCTCGCTAAATTCCCTAAGATTATCCGAGCTTTCAGAATCGTAAATCATCCGTGTCGAAAGATTTAAAAGCGCTGGAAGAATAGGATTTGCTGTCGTTGGATCCTGTCCCCAAATCAAATATACGGGAAGATCCGCCACGAGTGATCCAAGTACAATGTAAGGAACCTGCATTAAATTCGATTCTGAAGCCCTAATTTTCACCTGATCACATCGATCGCTAAAACTTTTTTTTGAAACTTCGGGATTTTCATCCTTCAAAGCATCATCTAATTCTATAAAAATCACTCTAGAAGGAAACTTATTGATGAGAAGGTGAATAATCTCATGAAAGTATTCAGCTCGTTGAGAATTACTTGTGTAGATTATCAGATTGAAGAGGCAAGCATGCAATCCACTTACAGGAGACGCCATTTTCTTCCTCCACGTTCAATCAAAACATCGGCCTCGCTCGGACCCCAGGTTCCTGCAGAATAATTGGGGAATTTTTGAGGGGGTTGATTTTTCCAATCATTTAAAATCGGAGTAAATAATTTCCAGGATGCCAATAATTCATCCACTCGACCAAAAAGTGTGGTATCTCCTGCCATTGCATCGCAAATCAATCTCTCATAGGCCTCAGGAGGTGTTGCACCAAAGTAGGAACTATATCTGAAATCCATTTTTACGGGCTGAATAGGACTATTTTGTCCGGGAATTTTGCAATTCATTTTCAGAGATACCCCTTCGTCCGGCTGGATGCGAATCACAAGTGCGTTAGATTCAATCTTGGACGGATTATCAGCAAACAAAAATCCCGGAGCGTTCTTAAAAACGATAGAAATTTCCGTAGAACGTTTCGGCAGGCGTTTTCCTGCTCTTAAATAAAAGGGGATTCCTGCCCATCGCCAATTATCAATGAAGAGCTCCATGGCTGCATAGGTTTCCACGATGGAATCAGGAGCGACATTATCTTCCTCCCTATAACCAACAGCAGGTTTTCCATTGATATATCCCTGAGAATATTGACCTCGAACAATATACTTATCAATATCTTTAAGCGGGAAGGGTCGGAGCGATTCCATAACCTTTACTTTTTCATCGTGAATAGCGCCGGCTAGCATGCTCGTGGGAGGCTCCATCGCTACCAAAGAGAGAACTTGCATCATATGATTCTGCACAATATCGCGAATGATTCCCTCTTCCTCAAAAAAACGTCCGCGAGTGCCAATGCCGATTTCCTCGCTGACAGTAATTTGCACATGATCAATATGGCGATTGTTCCAAATAGCTTCAAAAATGGGATTGCTAAAACGCAATACAAGAAGGTTCTGAACAGCTTCTTTTCCTAAATAATGATCGATTCGATAAATCTGACTTTCATCCAAATAGCGGGTCATCTCGTTTTGAAGCTCAATTGCCGAAGCTAAATCATGACCAAAAGGTTTCTCAACAATCACGCGAGACCATCTTCCCCAAGGTTCATTGGGTGCATAAAGAAGGCCATGTTTCCCTAACTTTTCAACAACAGTTGAAAAATAACTCGGTTGAATGGAAAGATAAAAAAGGCGATTTCCTCTTGTCCCATAGGAATCGTCGAGCTTGACGAGGAACTTTTTCAATTCTTCATAACCACCATCATCGTTAAATTCCGATCGATGATAAAAAATCGATTCACGAAAACGTCCCCATAAAGCATCGTCGATAGGTTTAATTCTTGAATATTGCTTCAAAGCCTCAAGCATTTCATCGCGAAACATTTCGTGAGTCTTGTCCCTTCGAGCAAAGGCTACGCAAGCAAAATGCACAGGGAGCTCACCTTCGGCTGCCAAATTATACAAGGCAGGAATCAACTTACGCGCCGTGAGATCTCCGGTAGCGCCAAAAATCACCAAAACACATGGCTCCGCAGACTTCCAAGATCTTTGCTGCTCACTCAGGGGATTTGAAAACATTTTTTCCATCCCTATATATTTATTGATCTCTTTTTTTTGAATCAAGATAATTCTGTAAGATAATAACAGCTGCTACAGTATCCACCTGTTGCGCACGGCGCTTGCGTGTGAATGAGCCCTCCCTTAAAGAGCGCTCAGCGATAACTGTGGTGAGCCTTTCATCCCATGTATTGATGGGGACTTCTGTGGATTTTTTTAAAACCTCCACGAAATGCTTGACCTCGTCTGCAAGCATGCCCATCTTACCCGACATCATCAGAGGAAGTCCTAAGACAATCTCCTCAATATCGTAGCCTCTTGCTAAGCTATCCTTCTCAAGAACTTCAAGAAGTAGCTGCACCGTTCTCTCCGATTTCCTATCGGTCTTCATGGTAATCAGAGGCACTGCAATGATCTTTTGCTCATCGGAGACGGCTATACCCATTCTTGCCATCCCAAAATCAATTCCTACAATTCGCGTAGCTTTAACTTTTCCCAATTTATCTCCCAACCAAAATTACCACGAAGCACACGTGAAGTTTAAATGATTTTTTTCTTAAACTTCGTTTGTCCTTCGTATTCTTCGTTTCTTCGTGGCTAGTTTTTCGCATGTTTCTCTTTATTTGTATGGAATTCGATCATCGCTTTTACAAAATCGCGGAATAGGGGATGGGCATCTGTCGGCTTCGATTGGAATTCAGGATGGAATTGTACTCCAACCATCCAAGGATGGTCTTTAACTTCAACAATTTCACATAAATTACCGGCGTCTAAAGTGCCGATAATTTCCAAGCCAAGGTTCTCGAGCTGTTCTTTATAATCATTATTAAATTCGTAACGATGTCTATGCCTTTCAAGAATAACATCCTTTCCATACGCCTTATGGGACTTTGATCCTTTTTTAAGCAGACATTTCGAAGCGCCAAGACGCATGGTTCCACCCATATCCTTGACTTGTCTTTGCTCCGAAAGCAGCGATATGACCGGATGTGGACTATCCACATCAATTTCAGTCGAATTGGCATCTTTGAGTTGCGCCACATTGCGGGCAAACTCTACTGTCATCACCTGCATTCCAAGGCATATTCCGAAATAAGGAATCTTCTTTTCTCTGCAATGCTTGGCAGCAAGGATTTTTCCTTCCCATCCACGCTCGCCAAAACCACCAGGAATCAGGTAGCCGTCGCAATCGTCGAAATCGCTTTCTGATTTTATTTTATCGGCTTCGAACTTTTGAAATTTAAGATGATATCCCATCGCAATAGCGCCATGCGACAGCGATTCGAAAACGGATTTATAAGCATCTTGGTGAGTCACATATTTACCCACAATACCCACAGTGATTGTCCCTTTCGGATGGATGATCGTTTTGATGATTTCCTCAAGCTGTGTTAAATCCACGGGCCCATTCGGAAGATCCAATAATTCGCAAATCATTTTGTCAGTGTTTTGCTCGTGAAGACGCAGGGGAACTTCGTAAATGCTATTTTCAACATCGACTTCTTCAATCACCGCTTCTCTTGGCACGTTGCAAAAAAGACTGATTTTGTCTTTGACGTCTTTCGATAACGATTTTTCACAGCGACAAATAATGATATCCGCAAAGAGTCCGATTTCACGTAAAACCTGCACAGAATGCTGCGTAGGCTTTGTTTTTACTTCGCCTGCGGCCTTAATCAAAGGAACATAGGTGAGGTGGATATTGACACACTGGTTTTTGTGTTCGTTGCGGAACTGTCGGATGGCCTCTAAGAAGGGAAGTGATTCGATATCACCCACTGTACCGCCAATTTCTACCAAAACGACATGAATCCCTTTTTCTTGTGTCGAGCAATTGATGATTCTCTGTTTGATTTCGTCTGTGATATGAGGGATTACCTGTACGGTATTGCCTAAATAGTCGCCGCGTCTTTCTCTGCCGATAACGGTATTGTAAATTTGACCCGATGTTGCGTTGGAAGCTTTAGAAAGAGGGGAGTTTGTATAGCGATAATAATGGCCTAAATCGAGATCTGTTTCTGCTCCATCATCAGTGACGTAGACTTCTCCATGCTGGAAGGGATTCATTGTGCCCGGATCGACATTCAAATAGGGATCCAATTTCAGCATAGCCACTTTGATACCTTTTTTTTCCAAAAGCATACCAATCGATGCGGAGGTGAGTCCTTTGCCTAAAGAGGAGCAGACCCCGCCAGTAATAAAAATATATTTTGTTTTCATATTATTTTTTCTATTTTTTTAATGTCTTCAGCAGTGTCAACGCCAATAGCTTGGCTTTTAACGATGGCCACTGCGATTTTATAACCGTTTTCTATAATTTTAAGTTGTTCTAGATCTTCTGCTAATTGCAGGGGAGTCGGCTCCAAATCGGAGTATTCTTTTAAAAATTCGGTCCGATAGCCATAAATTCCCAAATGTTTGTAGTAAGTGACATCTGAACGCCAAACGCCGTTTTTTCCGCCGGGAATAAGGGAACGACTGAAATAAATGGCATGCCCTTTTTGGTCCATCACGCATTTGACAACGGAGGTGCTTGTGGCATCTTCGCTCGATTCAAGCTTGACGACAGCCGTGGAAACAACAGCCTCTTTATCAGCTTTGAGAATGGCGATGACTTTATCGATGACATCCACCTCTATATTAGGTTCGTCGCCTTGGATGTTGATGACGATTTCAGCTTCGCTCAAATTGCCTTGCGTTAGGGCCTCTACGATTCGGTCGGTCCCTGTGGCGCAAGCAGTGGAGGTCATGACGACTTCCCCATCGAAGCTGAGGACATGGTCGGCGATTCTGACATCATCAGTAGCTACGATGACCTGATCGAGGGATTTGCACTTTTTTGCATTTTCGTAAGTGCGTTGGATGAGGGATTTACCCGCGATTTTTAGGAGGGGTTTTCCTGGAAGCCTCGTGCTCCCGTACCTAGCCGGAATAATGCCTATTACTTTGTCCATGCGTCCACCATTTCACAATGGTAGCAGTATAGCAAACTCCAGCTTTATACCCAAATAAATTCAAAATCATGAGGTTCTTTAAATCCTGTGTGGCTTGTTCTTTGGGAAGGTTTCCATTAAACATTTAAGATGTTCAATTGTACCAGGGGATAATAACCAATCAGCAATTACAGAGGGGAGTGTTACCCTTTTCGTAGGCTCTTTAATTGTTCCAACAGGTCTTCCGGCACCCTCTCTTTTACCACCGCGCCCCTTAGTTTTCTTTTCTGTTAGGGGACTCAAGTTATCTTTTAATCTTTCTTCTATAAAATCATATAAATACAAAGGATAGTTTTTGATAACCTCTTCTTTTGAATCACCAAAGTATTCTACGGGATAATCAGAGTGATGATATACCCAATTATTAGATTTTTTATCAAACCAAGGGTTGATTTCACCGATTTCCTGCAGCGTTTTTTTTAGATGTTGTTTTAATTCTTTTTTGGTGGCCATGTTAAACCTCTTTCTTTAAATTCTTGCTCAGTTCTCTGGACGCTTCTTGCAGCTACTTCCTTTTTAGTGTTCTTACCATGACATATTTTTATAGCACAGACGAATGCACCATTTTCATCATAAAGTTTGAAATCTATTGAACCTTTTTCCAATTTCCATCTCGCATACCTTAAATATTTAAGATATGTCCTCTCTTCTAAGGGCTTATACACCATATTCGTTTATCCTCATTATAGATTAATTTGGCAATAAAATCAAATGAACAATCTTAAGTGGTTCATTTTCCTACAAAAATGCTTAGGAAAATTATCAAATAGCACCCATTTTCAGCAAGCGTTTTCAAAAAAAACAAACAACCTAAAAAAAAGAGATGTTCAAAAATTAAGATGCAAAGATGAATTTCAACTTTAAGGCAATTATATGCATCATTTTCTTCTTTTTTTTAACTAATAATTATGATATAATTCTTATTGTAAATTTTACTAATATTTAAGGAGCATAAAATGCAAGTAGATACATCCCATTCAACTTCAGCAGTTCAACCGGCAACCCATAGAGAAGAATCTTCAATCGCTGAACAGCTTAATAATAGAATTGTTGAGGTAATGAAAGAAATAGTGGCAGATAGTGACAGACGGCTTAAATCTTACCAATCTGACTTGACCGTGCTCAGTAGTGGTTGCTGGTATGGAAATGAATACTACAAAATACTAAAAGAGAAAAACCAAAGTAAACGTTTGAAATTCTTTTTAGAGGATGGGGCCTTTTATCATGGCTGGGCTTCAAAAAAACACTTTGTTAGACAATCTAACCCCTCAAAACCTGCAGGCTACGTAGTTAACTTCTTAAAATTAAAAGACGGTGTTACCCCGTCCGAGGGACTAAAGGCTTTCCGAAGCGAGCTAACACTTACCGCCTGTGGCGAAATTTGCCAAATTGCTCAATATGAAGGTATTAAAGCCGTTTGGGGAGAGAAAAAATTTAATGCCATATTTTCTGCTCAATCAAAAACCCCTTTTTCCATTTTATTTGATAATCCAAATAATCCTTTAGCAAAACTTTTCGTAGTCAAAAAGGACGTTCAGGTTTTTAAAAAGGGCGATTTGTTTCATTTCCAAAACACTCTTTATTATCCGGGAAAACATGTAAACGGAGAAGCGGCAGGTTATAATGTGATCTGTTGCGACGACACCCCAGGCCAGGAACGATTCACCGCTCTAGGTCTCGATCCAAACGGTTCAACCATTCCGGAAATTAAACAAAAAATGAAATATGAGTACAATCTCGAACCCATCGGATGTGAAATTGTAACAAAAGAGGTGGGTGAACGTATTCTTGGAACCTATACTGCGCGAGAAATTGCTTATATCGAAACGCTCAAAGACCATCAAATTGACGACCTTACATTTGCTTCAACAGGCGGAGGAGTCATGATACAGAAAATTTCTTTAGATGTTGAGAAGATATCATTAATCGCAAAATTACCTTTGGAAGAAGCCGTAAGAACATTTAATTCCTGGTAGCAATTTAAAGAACAAAAGCTGTATGTTCGAAAAGGTGATTACCTTTGTAGGAAAATATGAGTCAATTTCCCGAACCCATCTCTCTGCCACCACATGTGCCCGAAGATCGCCTTCGCCGTGATAAACAAGTCATCGGCGCTGCCTCTTTGGGTGTTGCCATCCGCTCTGTCATCATCATTTTTGAACTCCTTGGCGTTTACTACTTCGGTAGCTCCGCCCTGCTTATGGATGCCATTTCCAGTTGCGTGGATGTCATTTCCTCCATCTTCCTTATCATCTTTATAAAAATCGCCTCAAAACCCCCCGACGAAAACCACCCCTTCGGACACGGACGCCTCGAACCTCTTGCCGGTCTCCAATTAGGCCTCTTCATGTTCCTTGTCGGCGGATTCATGATTTTCCAGCAAAGCTTTTCCCTTTTTGACTGGAACCCAGCAGCAAACATCGATTCCCGTGTTTGGATCATTCCCTTCATCGCCGTTATTCTTCTCGAAATTTCCTATCAAATCATCATGCGCGTCGCAAAAAAAAGGCATAGCCCTGCTCTTGCCGCAGACGGAATCCACTACCGAATCGATGCCCTCACTAGCCTTCTAGCCGCTTTTGCTCTTATTTTGGCGGCAATTTTTCCAAGCACGAGCCATTTTATCGACCATCTTGGAGCCCTCCTCATTGCATTTATCATGATGGGAATCGGACTTCTTGCTGCGCGCAGCAATCTTCATCAGCTGATGGATCGTGTTCCCGATAGAGATTTTTTCGCAAAAGTAAAGGCCGCAGCAAAGTGTGTGGAGGGGGTAATGGATACAGAAAAAATCAGGATTCAACTTTATGGTCCCGATGCCCATGTTGACATAGATGTTGAAGTTAACCCGTCGCTACCCGTAGAAGAGGCCCACCGCATCAGCCAGAAGGTGAGGGCAGAAATTCAAAAAGCATGGCCAGCCGTACTTGACGTCACCGTCCATATTGAACCTTACTACCCTCACGATCATTGATTATTTTTCCTCAGCACTTTTATAGTTAGGGTAGGGCACACGCTTTGTATTGGCGCCCGCAACTTCTTTAAGTGAATACAGTATCCCCCCGCGCATGACGCCATTTTTGGTCAAAACGCTTGAGGCAAGAACATTTAACTTATCGACGACTTGCGCGTTAAAAGGTCTGAATTGCTCGTCCCAAAGAACTTGCAGCTCATTCAACACAGTAGTAACTTCTTTTTGCGTTACGCCTAATGACGCTGAAACTTTTTCTCTATGAGACTTTTCAATATCATTTGCATAGAAATGCTCATCGCTAAATACAGAATCGCATGCTTCGGGCATATTTTTCTTAAGGTATATTTTCATGATAAACATTTCATTCATAACGCGAGCATGGATAGCTTCTATAGATGGAATGGTTGATTTCGAGTAAGTTTCTATATATTGATTGACTGCTTTATTTGCCCCTTCAAGAGAAGCCTCTCTATCGCGTCTAAGCATTTTTTCTTGATCTTCAATACCTTGACCGAGCTCTGAAATTTGTTTTCTCAGGGCAACGATTTCAGGTTTTAGAGTTTTAACGTATTGAAAATAATGCAATTTCCATTCAATTGCCCGACAATAACTTTCGATTTGGACAAGTACTCCACTATACTCATCATTTTTTGCTTCCCATTCACTAAGCTTTTTAATAATGAGCTGGAGATGATGTTTGACATCGAATCCCATAATGGTTGATAACTCTTCGATCTGGCATTTCACTTCATGATTATACTGTTCAACAAGCTCTTTATCTAAGAAAATCATGTACTGTGAAATATCACTAATGCTGTTTTCAGGTATGGGGTGGGATCTTACAAAATCAATAGATTCTCTAAAGGACTTCAAGTGGTCCTTCATTTTATTTAAAGGGTCTTGAAGATCCCTAACAATATCATCAAAACAGGTTTTGTAATTATCTAGGTTTTTACTACAACTTTCAATGATTGACAAATCACTTGAAAGGAGCTTTTCATCACAAAGTCCGCTAAGTCTCTTGAAAAGCTTCAATAAAATAAGATGTGTTTGAGTGATACTTTCAGATTTTTTGGACTTTATTGAGCTTACTTCCTTCGTTTCTCCGACTCGCGTGCTTTCGATGAGGCCTTTTACGACATCTAATTTTTCCAAACCTTCTTTGATTCTTTCCGTAAATTCTTTATTTCCTTCACTATTGTTTTTTGAGAGGGCAGTGATCATCTTATGCAATAAGGGATAAACTGTATCCAGAGCATCACCGCAAGCAACCTTATAGTTTTCGTTTCTGCTGTATAAATCTTCTAATCTCATTCTTACAGCATCTGATCCGAGAACTTTTTTATCAGTTTTACTCACTTCTTCCGGACGTCTCCTTTCCACAGCTGCGATTCGCGGTGATGCCTCTTCGCTTCCTCCCCAAATGGTATCTAAAAATGGAATCATAATGTATCCCTCCGTATATGGATTAAAAAATGTGTATAATTGGTAAGGATAAATATGAGCAATAGAAAATTTAAATTTTTATCTTGAGGCTAAATATAGAAGGCGCATGATGACGTAGCTGAGCCATACCATCATAGCAGCAAGGATCGCGCCGAGAGCGCTATAGTAAAGTTCTTGGGAGTAGTAGAAGAAGAAAATTGTGCTAATCAGCAGTGTGAAAATTCCTATCGCATAGCCAACAGGCTCGAATAACTTTTCGTTCGTCAGCATTTTTGTATTCTCCTTATTGCTTCATAACTCTTTACGCTATTTAATGAAAGAAAAATGCATATTAGACTTAGTAAATGTTCACTTACCAACCTATAAAGCCACGAAGTTTCGGAAGAAAACCAAGGACAAGCGAAGATTTAATATTCTTAATTCTTCGCGTGTCCTTCGTTTTCTTCGTGAACTTCGTGGCTCTAAACTTGAAATTAATCAAATTAATAATATATACCTAAAATAAAAGGAGAAACCGTTATGCATATTCTTTCAAGGATGAATCACACCGTTTATAGTTTTGGCGACTTTCTAAAGGATTACTTACTTTTAGCCATGCGCTTGTATTGGGGGTGGAACTTTTTCATCTCAGGATGGGGTAAGTTTGGCAAAATCGACTTGGTCCAAGATTTTTTTGGCTCTTTACATATCCCTTTTCCCTTATTCAACGCCTATCTTGTGGCTTCCGTTGAATTGGTTGGTGGTCTCTGTCTCATCGTAGGATTTGCCTCAAGATGGGTTTCCATACCTCTTGCTATCACTATGATTGTCGCTTTATTTACGGCTCATTTATCCGAGTCTTCTGCGGTTTTTGAAAACCCTCAACGCCTTATCAGTCAACTTCCTTTCAATTATCTTTTGACAAGCTTGATCGTTCTCTGTTTTGGCCCAGGAAAAATTTCAATCGATCATATAATTAGCGAGGATGAGTAATTATTTGGTTTCCTTCCCTTCGATAGCGGCAATGCGCTTCGCAAGGGGAGGATGTGTAGCAAACAAAGAATCTAAAGAATTGTGATTATCCAAATACATATGAGAAAAAGCCATGCCCTCTTTAGGCATATCTTTTGTCGATTCCCTCTCGATTTTACGCAAAGCATTCGCAATGCCCTCGGGATTTCGGGTAAATTGCACAGCACATGCATCCGCAAGATATTCCCTTTCCCTACTGACAGAGGCTTTTAGTATAGAACCCATCAACCACGTAAAAGCCCCGGCAATAAGAAATAAAAGCGCAGCAAGTTGAATAGGATTTCCTCCTTTTTTTCCATCTCGCGATCTTCCTGACAATCCGGAAAACTGCAGCATCCTCATTCCAAAATAAAGCATAAAGAAAAAGCCCATAACCATCGCGGCAAGGCGCATGCTTATTACCATATCCCCATTATATATATGACCAAACTCATGGGCAATCACACCTTGAACTTCATCGCGATTCAGAATGTCCAAAGAACCCTCGGTAATCGCAATCGCCGCATTTTGGGGTGACACCCCAGCTGCAAAGGCATTGATCTGATGAGCGGGAATAATGTAAACAGGGGGCACGGGTAGGGATGCTGCAATAGCAACTTCCTCAACGATATTTAGAATTTGCTTTTCCTTAGGATCCCGAGTCATGGGATCTATCCTATAAGCTCCCATGGATTCGGCAACATAGCCTCCGCCATGAGAACTAAACATCGAATATTGAAACCCAGCAACGCAAAGCGTAATCAATAGAAAAAGGGGACCCACGACAGGAAAATCTTCATAATCTTGGGTGATATTTCTATAGGCTAATTCGACTAGAACCGCTGTTCCAATGGAGAGTAGGAAAAATATCCCCAAATAAAGGGCCGTCTTTTTCCGGGCCCGACGCTGTGCTTCCCAGAAGTTCATCGCCATTTAGAAACTCACTTTGGGTGCCTTTTTGACTTCGATGGATTCAACTTCGTAAAGATCAGCAGGGTGGTGCCCGAATGCACCGGCTAACAAGACCGTAGGAAATTTTTGCTGCGTTGTATTGTAATCTAGGACCTGATCATTATAAGCTTGTCTTGAGAAAGCAACTTTATTTTCAGTAGAACTGAGTTCTTCTTGAAGCTTCATTAAAGGTTCGCTAGCGCGAAGTTCAGGATAGCTTTCAACGAGAGCAAAAACTTTACCTAAGGCACCACCTAAGGTTGCTTCGGCACCCATAAGCTCTTTAAGAGAGCCTTCTGTAGGCCCACCTTGCTTTTGTACTGAGTCTCTTGCAGAAACGGCTTGATTTCTGGCATTGATCACGGCTTCAAGTGTTCCCTTCTCGAAGTTCATGTAGCCTTTTGCTGTTTCGACAAGATTGGGGATTAAGTCATAACGACGTTGTAGCTGCACATCGATCTGACTCCATGCGTTTTTCACCTGATTTCTAAGGCTTACAAGTCTGTTGAAAACACCAATAATCCAAAGAACAAGAATTCCAATAATTGCTAATATAACCATTAAAAAAGTACCCATAATGACCTCCATATATCACTCCTAACAATATCAAAACGATATTAATCAATCAATCTCTAACCTCTAAAGAGTGAATTCACATCATTATTTGCTCTTTTTTCGTTTGACAAATTTCACTAAAATTCATTAGGCTTTACGGAATTATTTTCGGAGAAAAATGAAGAAGTTTATTTTTTGTGTTTTGTTTTTTGCATTCCATTTCGCAATCGTTGCAGAGGAAGAAGGAGATGCGGAAAATTTTCTGCTCATTGATCTAAAGGGACTTCCAAGTTCATGTATTGATGGTTGTGTAAATGTCATCACTGGAAATTTTACAGCAAGTGGTGTGGATTTAGTTGTTCAAAGTTCGAATCCAATAACCCTCTCACGTTCATTTAATAGCTGCAGTCTGCTTAGGGGAGATCTTTGTGATGGATGGTCAACAAATTTGAGAGGCAAGATCTCCATGATGTCTTATCAAGACAGAAAACAAGCGCTTTTAATTCAAGGTGGTTCAACTTATACATTTAAGGGAAACACCTATAATGCGGATTTGAGATTAGACACAGTACAGTTAAAATATGGGGTAACAAATTGCCATTCAGGGTTCATTTCAGCAAAAAATAACTTAAAAAATATTAAATTAAAAAATCGCAATAATGCTCGCCATTGTTATGTCGATTTGAGTAAGCACGAAACACTTACCTTTTATTCAAACGCCCCCCATAGAGATGAAAAGGCCCCGTATTTTCTAAAAGAACATACATTGCCTAATCGTTGTCGTTACGAATATTCCTACGACAAATATAATCGAAAGAAAGATGTTTATTCTATTGGCAGTAATGGTAAATGTTTAGGACAGATTCATTATGTTTATCCAAAGAACTTTAGAAAGAATCCTGGGGTTGAAATTCATAGCAGCGATGGAAAAGCAGTCATATATAAATTCAAATGGTTTAAATTTAATGATTTACATTATATTTCTGAGATAATATCTGACCATTTGCCACATCAGAAGTTTGAATATAGTGCAGAAAAGAAGCATACTTGGGATAGACTTGTTAAATGTTCCCTTCCTGATGGTCGCTATAAGACTATTGATTACTACAAACTAGGGGTAAATAATGTATGTGGTCAAGAAATTCAAATCAGAAAAAATAAAGATGCTCCATGGGGGTTAGTTGCTGCAATTTCTGGTCCTGTTGGAACTGATGAAAATCCGATTCGGATGTATTCATTCCTTTACGATCTGAATAAGAAAAAACATCTGAAAGGATCCACAACAGTTTTCGACGCGAAAAATAATAAATCAGTCTATCATTATTCTGATGAACATAGACTAACATCTATTGAAAATTTTTTAGAAGATGGTGCTCTTTATCGAAAAGAAAACATTATATGGGGCAGTAAGGACACACAAGATTACACAAATCTGATTAAAAGGAGTATTTCAAACAGTGAATCTGAAGTTTTTTCTCGTGAATATGTCTATGACAAAAGAGGAAATGTAATTGAAGAAATTGTAAAAGGGGGAATTGATTGCTATAGCAAAAAATACTCTTATAATGAACATGATCAGCTTATAAGCGAAGATGATGGATATAAGCTCATCAAATATTCCTTCGTTCCAGAATCCGATCTTCTTAGAACTAAATTTATTATTTCAGCCAATAAAATCAAAGAGCGTTACTACTTTGAGTACGACAACAATGGGGCGTTAACAAAGGAATTTGTAGATGATGGTGACAGGGAAGATATTTCTGATTTTCATGGAGTTACAGTAAAATACATCAAGTATATCACGCCAACAAAAACTATGCCTATCGGTTTTCCCGAAATCATAGACGAAAAAGTTTTTGATGCACAATCTCACCAAGAACTTCTTGTAAAAAAAACGATTAATACCTATTCAAAGCATGGATATTTGATAAAACAGCAACATTTTGATCAGGATCTCAATTTTACCTTCGATCTTGAATGGGATTATGATCTTAAAGGAAACCTCATTTGGGAAAAAGATGCAATCGGAAGTGTCTCAGAATATCAATACGATGCTAATAACAATTGCATTTTCCACCAAGGACCAGATAAACGTGTTTATCATGTGTTCGTCTACGATTTCTCAAATCGTCTAGTTCGAACGGAGAGGGTTCACGAAGATGGGAATCGTTTTATCGAAACTTACTCTTATGATTACTGTGGCAATAAAGTCAGTTCAACTGACAGTTTTGGACACACCACCCACTATGCCTACGATTCGTTAAACAGGCTAATTGAGACCAACCCCCCTGTAGTCATTAGACAAGATGACACAGTTTTGATTTCTAGTGAAAAGATAGAATATGATGTATTGAATAACGTTACTTCAGAAACTGACAGGAATGGAAATGAGACTAAGATGACATACTCACTTCATTCTAAACCTATTTCTATTGAACATCCAGATGGAGCTAAAGAAAGCTTTATTTACCGCCCCGATGGCATTCTTTTGAAAGCATTGAAACCAAGTGGATCCTCGATCGAATACACCTATGACTATAAAGATAGAAAAATTTCTGAGAGGTATTATGCACCAAATGGAGATCTTTGCTCGGAGCAAAAGTGGAATTATTCCGCTTTCCAATTTCTTAGTGAAACGGATCGGAGTGGAATGATCACCTATTATTCCTATGATTCGCATTGCAGATTGTGCAAAAAGGTAAAAGGGGTAGAAGAAAGCCTTTTTTTTTATGATTCAAGAGGACGCCAGATTGAAACCTGGGATAAATATGCTGAAGGAAAATATAGTAAAACGAAATATGTTTATGATGATCTTAACCAAATCATCGAAGAATCAATAAAAGATCAATCTTCACAACTCTCTAGTCATAAGCTTTACGAGTATGATATCAACGGAAACCGAACGTCAACATCCATTGTTACCACAAGCTCAAGAGCAACAAAATACATTGAATTCGATGCAAATAATCAGCCGATAAAGATTATAGAGCCCTCAGGTGAAATTACTCATATATACCGAAACTATTCCTATATAGATGCTAAGGGACAGTCGGTTCTATATGAGGAAACAGTCGATCCGATGGGAACTATAAAAGGAAAAACTTTTGATCCCAACGGAATGATTGTTCTTGAAGAAATCAAATCTTCTTATGGGGAGCTATTAAGAAGGGCCTCCTATTGTTTCGATGGATGCGGCAAATTGATTAATCGTAATGATGATCATATTGTCCAAGGGATATGCGAAAAATCGATTTTAACTTGTTTTGAATACGATTCACGTGGCCAAGAAGTAGCAATTATAGAGGCAGCCAAAACGGACCAGCAAAAGGTCACCCGAAAGCAATATGGAAAAATGGGAGAGTTGATTCAGTTGATTAAGCCCGATGGGGTAAACATCCACTACAAGTATGATTATGTAGGAAGGCTTATCTATGTCCAAGACGATGTTGGTCAGATTTATTATCAGTATTCTTATGATTTAAATGATAATGTTGTAAATGTATTAGACATTATCAGGCAATCAGAGACCCTAAGAACCTTCGATTCTAATAATCGTTTAATTGAAGAAATCTTAGACAATGGCCTTAAAATGAAATATCAGTATGATGCATTAGGAAGGATTACAAAAAAGATTTTTCCGGACCAAACATCTGTTGATTATGTCTACAACGCGAAAAATCTTATAACTATATCTCGTGATACCAAAACATTATCTTACGATTATGACCTTTCTGGGAGACTTACACAGATAGTCATGCCAAATAATCTTGGGGAACAAAATTATTTTTACGATAACGCACTAAGGTTCACGGGGATTAAAACGCCTTATTATTCTCAAACGATGTCACCTGATAGCTATGATGAATTAGGTCGACTTCAAAAGTACTCCCAATCTGATTCGATTGGTATGACAGATCACCAATTTGGCTATGATCAACTCAACCAAATTATCTCAGAGGAAGGTGATGACCAACACAAATATGCCTATGACTCAAGGTTTAATCGTACCCAAAAAGATGGCGCGGTTTATACGAATAATGATCTTAATCAACTCCTCTCACAAAGCGCCTCTTCCTATGATTATGATAGGAATGGAAATAGAAAAACCCTTACTAGAGCAGGAGAAACATTTCACTGTACCTATGACTCTTTAAATCGATTAATTTCTGTCACAAACAGTTCTGTACAGGTGACCTTTCAATACGATGTCTTTAATAGGAGAATGCAAAAATCGGTTTCTAAACCCTTGAATGGAATCTATGAACCTATAGATGTTGAAAAATATATTTACGAAGGCGACGACGAGATCGGTTCTGTTAATGAACTTAACCAGATTAAGGAACTTAAAATTTTAGGGCCAGGGGCTACAAAAAGCGCAGCTATAATTGAACTTTGCTCTGAAAAGTATATTCCCATTCACGATCATCGAGGGGATGTTGCCACCCTTGTCCAAGTAAACACAGGTGCTATTGCCGCCACTTATCGATATTCTGCTTTTGGCGAAGAGAGGGTTTATAATGCGACCATTGACAATCCATGGCGTTTTAGTGGTAAAAGAGTCGATGTCGAGACGGGTTGGAATTTTATAGGACATCGCTACTACGACAGTGAGGTTGCCAGGTGGATTACCCCCGACCCCTTGGGGTTTGCAGATGGTCCTAACCTTTATGCTTATGTACACAATAGCCCTATTCTTTTCGTTGATCCTACAGGGCTTTATCATGCAGGTTTTGCCGATAATTACGACAAGCTTAAAGCTCCAGTCTTCCATAATTTTGAACGTTTTGCGGACTTGTGTATTAATACATGTAGACACATAAAAGGGCTAGACCCTGTATATAACAGATCCCGTGTCCATATTATTGAGGGAAAAGAGTATAGCAATCTTACATTGAGCTTTGTCAATGGGGTAGGCAATTCATTTGAAGATGCGGTAAGGAGCGCAGAATATGTATCACATTTAGCAGGAGGTGCAAAAGTGATCCTAATCTATAATGCATCGCATGGGATTCTTGATGGTTTAGAGTGCGCGTTAAACACTATTGGGATTAAAACTACTCCGGCTTTATTAATGCAAGAAGTGTGGGATTCTGCTTCCAAAAGAATGGGAGAAAATGGTAATATTATGCACGTTTCTCATAGCCAAGGCTGCATTCTGACTGATCTTACGTCAAGAGTTGTTGATAATTCTGTTCGGCAACAGATCTCCGCTACATTAGTGGCTCCTCCAAGGTTTATTCTTGATGACACTTTTGGATCTGTTGGACATATTGGAAGCAGTGGGGACATCGTTAAGTGGGCAGACCCTATGACATGGTGGCGATGTCCAACCTACGAGGAATATGATCGTCACCCAAGCGAATCGGACCACACAATCGATCATCGCTTTGAGAGTCAAACTTTTTATGAGCCACTAGGGTTCAGAATAGAGAAACTGATGGATAAATTTGGATGTTTTTAAATGAAAATTCTTCTTCCTTTAATATTTTTGTTACTTATCGTTGCCGCTTGTTGGGATAATCGACCTAAAAAGACAAAAGTTTCACATAAAATTATATTGGAAACAATATATACTGTTAAAAATAAATATAATTTACAGAGTGTTGGTATTAATTCAAGCTCGGAGTTGTCGGGAAATTACCCCTATAAGGAGCTGGGAATAACTTTTAAGTCTGATAGAAAATTACAGCGTAATGAAGGTAGAAAAATGCTACTCGAAATTATCCAAATTTTTTTAGATAACATTAATAATAACTCTGAGATTCAACCCTTTTTAATGTCCAGGCCCTTTACCGAAAAAAATATTGACATTGGCATTATTAATTCTCATATTGACAAAACTACGACCTCAAATAACGAAATTTTTAGTTTTAGCTTAAGAGAAAAAGGTATTGCTTTTAGCTACCACATCCCTGGTAAAGAATTTGGTCATCGAGTTGAAGTTGAAACCCTTGAAGAAGCAAAGCTGTTGGCATCAGAAAATTAAGACCTTTGTTCATCTTGCACAAAAGAGTTTCAAAAAAGTGGATGATATCTCCTTATTGGGTCTTTCTAATGGGAAAACATAATGAAACAAGGATGGATCCACCCAAAACTGCAAATACAACTAGAAGCGCACACCATGTGGGGATTGTGACAAAATCCGCAAGCAGCATTTTTGATCCGATAAATATCAAAATAAAAGACAGCCCATAATGGAGATAATGAAATAAATCCTTAAGATTCGAAAGAACAAAATATAACGATCTCAATCCCAAAATAGCAAAAATATTCGATGTAAATACAATAAACGGATCATAAGTGATCGCCAAAATTGCCGGAATCGAATCCACTGCGAATATCAAATCAGATGTTTCAATCATCACCAAAACCGCAAAGAGGGGAGTCGCGTATCTCCTCGCATTCTTGATTAAAAAAAAATTATTTACCTCATAATCATCCGTCAAGGGGATTATTTTTTTAATAAGCCTCAAAACAGGATTTTTATCCGGCTCAATCTTTTTATCCTTTTCAAACCAAAGCCGAAATCCGGATACAACCAAAATAATTCCAAAAACATATATTACCCAATGAAATGTGGAAATAAACACGATTCCAACGGAAATAAACAATCCCCGCATCACTATCGCTCCGACAACACCCCAAAAAAGCACTTGATGTATCAAGACTTTGGGTGTTCGGAAATAATCAAAAATTAAAATAAAAACGAATAGATTATCGACACTCAGGGACTTTTCAATAATATATCCTGTCAGATAGCTCAAAGCTCCTTCAGGGCCTCGTATTTCATAAACGATAAAAGTAAAAAGAAGGGAGAGGGTCATCCAAAAAACACTCCAACCGACCGCTTCCTTCATTCCAATCGCATGGCCTTTGCCATGAAAAACATAAAGATCCAAAGCCAGCATGCAGCCGATAAAGAGTATAAAGAGAAAAATTGGTAGAATTGAATCCATTTCAAAAACCTGTATTTGTGGGTATTCATAACATTTTTTGCTTTTGTGATGAAGGTTTAATAAAAATTCTTGATTTTTTGAGCGCTAAATGCGTAAAATAGTGAAATCAGTTAAAAACAAACTTATAGGACGGACTAATGCAGCCAGCAAAAAAAGGCTCTATTTTCATTATAGGACTTGCCTTATTCTCGATGTTTTTCGGTTCAGGCAACCTTATTTTCCCCTTATCTATTGGTCAATTAGCTGAGGAAAATTTCCTCTGGGGACTATCAGGATTCATTATCACCGGCGTTTTACTCCCTTTTCTGGGCGTTATCACAATGGTTATTTATAATGGAGACTACACACGCTTTTTCGGAACGCTCGGAAAAACCCTAGGATTTCTCTTCACCTTTGCATTACTCACTGTTTGGATCCCTCTTGGATCAGCGCCACGTTGTATCACCCTTTCATTCGTAAACGTTTCACAATACATTAACAACATCCCGTTATGGGCATATAGCCTCGTATATTGCGTCCTCCTACTTCCTCTAAGCTATCGCAAAAGCCGTGCCTTTGATATCCTAGGATATGTTCTAACTCCACTCCTTCTTCTCTGTTTAGGATTAATTGTGTACGAAGGAATCAGATCATCTACCGGCTTTGGCCCTAATGAAGCTGAAGGGACAACCCTCGTTTACAGAGGACTTTTGGAAGGGTATCACACGATGGACCTCATCGCTTCCTTTTTCTTCACTTCGACAATCATTGCTACATTAAGAGAGGTTTCTTCTAACACAGCAGATACTAAAAGTGTCATCAGCGTCACTATGAAGTCATGTGCCGTTGGTATTGTCGTCCTTGCTGTTGTCTATATTGGACTCGTTACAGTCGCTGCCGCAAATGCGGGAGTACTAGCAAACGTTCCTAAGGATCAGCTTCTTGCAAGGCTTGTGACCCATCTTTTAGGGCCAGAACTTAGAATAGTAGCTTCAGCTGCCGTTGCGCTTGCCTGCGTAACGACTTCGATAGCTCTGCAGATCGTGTATGCCGACTTCTTAACGAACAACGTATTTAAAGGGAAAATCTCACTAATGACGGGGATGATCATCACTATTTTGGTGACATTTGCTATGTCCATCCAAGGATTTGAGGGGATCAGCCGCCTTACAGGCCCAATTTTAGAAGTGTTTTACCCAATGCTTCTTCTATTGATTATCTGGAATATTATGATTAAGCCACTATGTGGCAAATTCAAATGTTGCAAATCTTCGGTAGCGTAATATGGAATTCGGCGGTATTTTCTTTTGGATGATTTTAGTATTCTCTCTGGGATATATTCTAATCGCCTTGGAAAATCTAATCGATATCAACAAAGCAACGACCGCATTAGTCATGGGGACGTTGCTTTGGATCCTTCAATTCTCAAATACAGACTTGTCAAAAGCCGAACACACCCGATTTTTGTGCGAACACTTTTCTAATGTCAGCCAAGTGATCATCTTCCTTTTGTGTGCCATGATTATTGTTGAAATCATCAATGCCCACCAAGGTTTCAAAGTTTTCACAGCCTGGTTTAGAATCGAATCAAAAAGAATCCTGCTCTGGGCCTTCGCTTTTGTCACTTTTTTCCTGTCCGCCATTCTCGATAACCTCACAACAACCATTGTGATGATTGCTATCCTGCAAAAAATGGTCCATGACAAAAATGACCGACTCACCATCGGCGGTGCCATTGTCATTGCTGCTAATGCCGGGGGTGTCTGGACTCCTATTGGAGACATCACAACAACCATGTTGTGGATAGGGGAGCGGATTACGACAGAAAGAGTCATTATAGATCTATTTACTCCGAGCCTATTTTGTTTAATAGCCTCGCTTCTTTGCCTCACTCCTTTGCTCAAAGGATCTATCAAACAGGAAGAAGTATCTCTCGATTCCCAAAAAATTGAACCTTTAAGTTTCATCATTCTGGGATTGGGGATGGGAGCCCTTGTTTTTGTACCGATATTTAAATACCTCACTGGAATGCCTCCATTTATGGGGATTCTCTTTGGTCTTAGCGTACTTTGGCTGATTACCGAACTCATTCACCGTAATAAAAAAGAACGGGAATATCTTCGTGTCACGAACGTTTTATCGAAGGTCGACATTTCAGGACCTCTCTTTTTTCTCGGCATTTTATTGGCAGTCAACGCCCTTGATACTGCCGGTATTTTGACATCTCTAGCTTCAACAATAAATAATGCCATTCCGAGTCCGTATTACATTGCGACGTTGATAGGACTTGCTTCTGCGATTGTGGATAATATTCCGCTTGTTTTAGCGACAATGGGAATGTACGATTTGAGTCAGTATCCAGTCGATTCCAACTTTTGGCAGTTGATTGCTTATTGTGCGGGCACCGGGGGAAGTATCTTGATCATAGGATCTGCAGCCGGAGTGGTTTTTATGGGAATTGATAAGGTGGATTTTTTCTCTTATGTTAAAAGAATATCCTTAGCAGCAACTGTTGGCTATTTTGTCGGAATTGGTGTATACTTACTGGTATGAAAAAACTAAAAATCTTATTTCAAAAAAATCAAAATTGGGCAGCTTTAAAGACTAAAGATGATCCTGACTATTTTCTGCGCATGTCTAAAAGCCAGGATCCAAATTATTTGTGGATTGGATGTTCTGACAGCCGTGTGCCTGCCAATGAAATTGTAGGGTTGGAGGCCGGTGAACTTTTTGTTCATAGAAATGTGGCAAATTTAGTGCCCCATACAGATTTAAATTGTCTTTCGGTATTGGAATTTGCTGTAGATTTGGTAAAAATCCAGCATGTAATTGTTTGCGGTCATTATGGTTGCAATGGCGTAAAAGCCGCCATGGAAGATAGGCAATTAGGTCTGGTGGACAACTGGTTAAGGTATATTCGCGATATTTATGCTCAGTTTAAAGACGAACTCGAACAAATTCCGGACCAACAGGCCCGTTTTGACCGATTGGTTGAATTAAATGTCATGCAGCAAGTGTTAAATGTTTGCCACACGACAATTGTTCAGAGGGCTTGGCAAAGAGGGCAACCTCTATGGATCCATGGCTGGGTTTATGACATCGCCTCAGGAAATTTAAAAGATCTCGATTTTTGCATTTCAAGCATCAACGAGGTCGAAGAAATTTATCGCATCCGCTTCGCTAAATAAATATTATCCTCAAATTTTTCCATTATAGAATACTCTAAATCCTTGAGTATAAGTCTTTACAA
Source organism: Waddliaceae bacterium (assembly GCA_963822595.1). GTDB lineage: Bacteria > Chlamydiota > Chlamydiia > Chlamydiales > Waddliaceae > CAVRUH01. The sequence continues at coordinate 306,015 of CAWGIG010000003.1, forward strand.
TTACTTAACATTATAATAATAATTTTAATTTAAATTCACTAATAATGTTATAATAATACATGCAATATTGCTCTGATACTGAGTGAACTCAAAAATCAGTATAAATAATAGTAGGAGAATTTCGTGAAAGTTGGAAATGATTTTATAATTCATAATTTTGATAAAGTAGTAAATAATGTAAGAAGGTTGCGCGGAGAATTAAATCCAACAGAACATAAAACAGAAGGCATATTCACTAAATTTGCACAAAGCGCTAAGTTTTTATCCTTTGGTTTTAAAGATTATGTCATAGTCAAACCGGACCAGGGAAGTTCGCAAATCAAAGTCACGATAGAAGAACTTACAGCACTGCTTGGCATTAGCCCCGATAATATTGACAATCTCACCGAAAGTCTGAAAGGAGTCGGCCGTGCTCAAATTTCTGAAAAGATAGCGCATCAACTCGATGAAAGATTAAATCAACCAGCGGTTGTTGATGCCAAAACACCTCCATGGGATGAAATGCGTCAGAACCTGGCCGTTATATCTACAAATAAAGACGATATCAACCAAATCTCTATAACTGAATTGTCACAGACACTGAATATATTAGAATTTCATTGGGATGAAATTAAAAAAAACAAAGATGATATAGAGAAATATGGACAATGGGATGAAGAGCGGCAGGTGCTACATCTCCGACGCGACATTGATCGTGAACCTGGAAGAAAGTGGACACTGCCAAGATCGGTAGAAATCCATTTTACTCAGGAAGGCCCGCAAATTTATGTCCTCCACAAAGGGAGTAAGCATCCAGAAAGAAAAAAAGGGTTGAGGGAAAAAACCGAAAAGCTCGGCAAGGGGGGATTTAAACAGGTCGCTAGATCTGTTAACCTTAATACCTTAAAAGAGTTCGTTCATGCTACAATTAATATCGAAAAAAAGAGTCAAAAATTTAATATGCCTGAGCAAAAAATTAAAGACTATTCAATTAGAGAAGTTCAACTTCAAAGTCTTTTTAGCCAGGATCCAGAGTTTGTAAAAATTGCCGGATGGTCTGAATATAAAAAGAAAAATTCTAATGATACAAAAATTGCCATCACTTTAGAGTTTTGTAATGCCGGAGAATTATTTAAGGCAACTGAAAGAGCTACATATGCAGGGAAAAGGATCAATGAAAATGTTAAAGACCTGATGCAGGTGGTAACAGACATGTTGAATATGCTTGTTAAACTCGAGCAAAAAGGAGTCATAAACAGGGATATCAAATTGGAAAATATTTTTTTAGTGGCGGAAGATAACTCTCCTTTAAGGGCGAAGATGAGTGATTTTGGCTTAGCTTGGACTCAAGAGGATGCAAAAAAACAAAAAGATATGGCAGGAAGTCCCAGTTATGCTCCTCCTGAGTATATAGATACTTCTAATCCCGAAGAAATACGCTCGGGATTTTCTGTTCATACTTGGGAGATGGGAATAACCCTAGGAGCGCTCCTTACCGGAGTTATGGTTTATGGTAGAGAAATTCCTACAGAGGTAGGAGGGATAACGCAAAAGAACATAGACCGAAATCTTCAACATCTTCTGTTGGATACCGAGACACATCTCCCAGATTGTATCAAAAAGAATCGAGAACTCCGCAGGTTTTTGAAACAAATGGTTAATGACATGCTTCAAGTTAACCCATTACAACGTCCACCTGCAACTGAGCTTCTAGGAAGGCTTGAAGATTTCAAAAGGACTCATCTACCTTGATGAATTATCATTATTTTGATAGGATCCGATTAATGTTGGTTAAACGGAGAAAATTCATGGTTCGGCAATATGTAAATGCGCTTGTTCTATTTATACTACCGCTATTAACTACTGGTTGTTCTTTTGAAGAAAGGGCTAATGGATCGGGAAATGTTGTCTCAGAAGAAAGGAAGGTCTCCGATTTTCATGCGATTTCCATTTCCGGAATTGGTGACGTTGGATATCAAGCAAGGGGATAAAGGTGCACTCTCCATAAAAACCGATGACAATCTTCTTCCATACATCGAAAGTGAGGTGCGGGATGGCGTCCTCTATCTGGGTCCAAAAAAGGAAGGCAAATCCATAAATCTTAACCCCTCCAAAAACATCTTTTACACAGCAACGGTCAAAAAATTAGACAGCCTTTCTGTAGCCGGATATAGCGATGTCCATTCTATTCATAAAATTAGTGGTGATCGACTAGATATTAATGTAAATGGTAGTGTCACTTTGGATCTTGATATCGATGTTAAGTCGTTAAATATTTCAAGCAATGGTTTGGGCAATGTAAAGCTTGCGGGTTCGGCAGACTCAATCAAAATTAATATCGCCGGAGCAGGAACCTATAATGCCTTGGACCTTGTTGTCAAACATGCAGAAGTGAGTGTTGCTGGGAGTGGAACAATCTCTCTTAATGTTTCCGATACTTTAGATGTCAATCTTGCTGGTGCCGGGAACGTGAACTATAAAGGGGATCCTAAAGTCACATCCAAAATTGGCGGCATTGGCAAGTTAAATAAAGTTGAGTAACCTTCGAAGCAAGTAAACTATAAAGTTATTATTGACCATTTGTCGCGCCACAAATGGTCAATAATAACTTTATAGTTTTACTAGCTATTTAGTTTTTTGCGAAGCAGCTTGAAGATTTCGATTCTTACAAGGCCGCTGAAGGGACGGACAAAAAACCAATAGAAGCTGAATTTTCGTCTGCTGGAAGTATCTGTACAGTAGATCCGGGTTTCGGTAGAGACTATTGTGCCTTCAGGAGAGTTTTTGAAAGTAAAATTCCAGGCTAATTTGGCGTAATTCGGAGCATTAAAACTTTCAAATTCTTCTTTTTGAAAGGCGACAATTTGACCTTGGGGCGTCCATGGACGGGCAATGAGGCCCAAAACAATTTCTTGAGGTAGATCATTCGCTAAAAGGGTAAAGCTTTTTTCCAAATCTTTAAATTTACCGGTTTTAAGTCCTCTGAGCTGAAATAAAATCCGCAAAATAAAAGATTCAGAAAAATCGACTTTTAAAAGCGCATCATAAGCTTGCTCGGGAGTTGACTTTACGGTCATCTCGTGACGTTCTGAAAAATCGAATACTGGCAAATATTCATCTAACTTCATCTCAATTCTTCCATTCGTAATTTGATCCTGTTTATATATGACCTCGAGATTTATAAGCTAGCCTTAGAAATATCTGCATAATCTCAACAAATTAAAATACTTAAATCACAACATAACATACATTATCAGACCCAATTTTTATTTGAAAGGCGAGTCCGCGACGCCCTAAACGATAGCAAGTAGATTAGGCAGAGGGTATTATTACAAGATAAAAATTCCATCACCAATAATTGATACTCCATTAGATACTTGACCTTGATTCAACTCCCTTTCAAGTTCAAGCGCGCGCAAGTCTCTTTTAATCCCAATGTCTAAGCCAAATTTATCCAATAAAAACACTGATAAAGATTCCTAAACTGCATAGGACGAAATTATTTTTTTTGATTAGGTTCTCCTAATTCCTTAATGACTGTCTCTAACAATACCAGGGCTTCGGATGAAGAAATTCTTTTAACATAGAAAGGTTCCACCATTAATTGAATCATTTGAATGAGTTTGTTCGAACACCCTTCCGCTTTCATCATACCATGAATAAGTTTCATGAATGCAAGGTGATCCTGACCTTCATGAATGACTCGCACAGTTATTCCTCGATAGGCCCTGCCCCACAATATCGCTTTTTTCGTGATAATTTCAAAAATCGTTTTACCAAAGGCATATATATCTGCTTTTTCAAACAGGTTTGATATTTCAGATAGATTTTTTCTATTTATTAATGTCCCAAGGCTATCTTTGTCTCCAAAGTTTGTATATAATGGAGAAGTTGTACCGCTTATTTTTGAACATTTTATCTTATCTTCAATATCTGTTTGAGCCAAAATATCTTTAATTTTCTCAGTAGTCCTAGACCCGGCAAAATCAGTAAAAGCGAGTTTAGTTCCGGAATACAAAATATTAGCGGGTTTTATGTCTCGATGGTATATCCCTAAAGAGTGAATGTATTTTAACCCTTCTAATAGAACTCGGCATCCTTTGAGAAAATCCAATAATGGAAAAGTTTTTTTAATAGGAGAATCGGGTTGATCGTAGTTGGCACAACAATCTGATAAAGAACCCTCATACCTTGTCATAAAAATTCCGAAACGATCCTCAGCATTTTTAGCTAAACGGTTAGGTTTGACGAAACCTGGAACGTAGCCATTTTGGTGTATCTTTGATAAGATAGAGTTATGATGGGTGATGTCATCATTATTTGAATCTTTCGGAATTAATATTAACTCCCCTTGAGCTGTTACCATGGATGCTCTGTCTTTGTGAGTCATTTTTTCTAATGAAAAGGTCCGAACCCCTTTTACTTGCATAAAGTTACCTTTACCTAAGACTTCTGTCTCTTCTTCAACCAAAAAGAATTTTTTATTTTCTCCCTTTTTATGAGAGACAAATCTAGCTTTCTTGGTAGGAGTCAGTGAAACCACAGTCATACTTATCGCTGGAAATTCATCAAAAACTCTTTTAGCTGTTGCTGTAATTTTCCCCAATTCCTCTTTAGAAATTTTTTCACCAAAAATTTCAAAGACTTCGTTAGAAGGATTTGGTTGACTAGCCTGCCCTGTTACTATCATAATAATTTTCTCAAATTTGTTTATTTATAATTTTCAATATATTATATCATAATATCAAATTTAAAATAAATAACAAATTTGAATACTTCCCTTTGCTTCTTCACGGGTGATTTTTGATTGAATTGGAAAGAAAATTGAGCTATATTCCCGCTGTATGACCCCAAAATCCGATCAATGTTACTCGATTGCCATTGTGGGCGCCGGTTTTTCCGGCGCTATGCTCGCCTATCACCTTATCCAAAAAGCGCGGAGTCCGCTTGACATCTACCTGATTGAAAAGACGGGTTCTTTCGCCAAGGGACCGGCCTATTCAACTCTAGAATCTTGCCATCTGCTAAATGTTCGCGCCGAGCAGATGGGAGCTATTGCCGGAGACCCCAATCACTTCTACCGTTGGGTGGTAGAGAATGAGTTTACGTGGCGCGACAGTGACCCCTCTTTCAAAACACTAAAAATATCGCCGCAAAGTTTTCTTCCAAGGAAGCTTTATGCAATCTATCTGAACGCCCTGCTGCAACAGAGCATTCGTGATGCTAAAGAAAAAGATATTCAACTGCAGTTGATCTCTAAAGAAGCGGTGGATGCTGCGATCACCCCCCTGGGGAAAATCGCCGTCCATCTTGGTGATGGCAGCTCCATCACCGCCGGCACACTTGTCCTGGCGACCGGGTTGTGTCCAACCAAACAGTTTGAGTTTTCTCCGGAGGACCTCACCGTCCAACAGCGTTATATTTCAAATATCTGGGAGAGGAATGGTGCAAACATACCCATCAACCTCACGGAAACCTCTCACGTTGCTATCATCGGGACGGGCCTAACAATGGTCGACGCCTGCATGACCCTATTTCAAAAAGGGTATCAAGGCAAGATTACCGCTTTGTCCTCGCATGGCAAGCTCTCTGAATCCCACAAGGAGTCGTTGTCAGCCTACCCTCTCTCTTTCAATCCTGATATCGCGCCTTTGTCGGCGTTGAAACTATTTTCCCGCTTCCACCAGGAGCTAAAAAAAGCCACGGCAGCGGGGCATGACTGGCGTGCAGTCGTTGATGCCTTGCGGCCGGTGACCGTGTCGTTGTGGGAGCAGTTGTCGCTGCTCGAGCGCAAGCGGTTTTTGCGGCTCTTGTCTAGCGGATGGAACCGTCATCGCCATCGGGTGCCGCCCAATTGTTATGATATCTTAAGGGAGAAAATGACGGATGGCACGCTTGACATCCTCGCCGGCAAGGTCAAAGCGGTAGAGGCGGGAGACCCTAAACGATTGATCGTTGTGTATCAGCTGCGAGGCAGCGGCAGTCAGAAGACTTTGAAGGCTGATTGGGTGCTTAACTGTACCGGCCATGACATGAACATCGCCAAAAGCGGCGGACCGTTGGTGACAACGCTCATCGCGAACGATTATATACAAGTCGATGGCCTGGGGATGGGGTTGAAGCTGGTAAATACCTGGGATCTCCCTGGACGTGGAAGAGGCAAGATCTTTGCTTTGGGGCTTTTGTTGTTTGGGGAAAAGTTTGAAACCATCGCCGTTCCTGAATTGCGTGAGCAGGCGTTGGCCCTCGCCGATCACATTTTAAGGAAGTAAATTCCTTATTAAATGAACAAAGTTGGTTGATTTTTGCTCGGGTCTTCTTTATGATGGTCCTCTTTATGCTAGGACACATGAATGTTTAACTTTCGAACTTTATTCCTTCTACTATGCGTTCCCCTGCATTTACTTGCCATTACAGTTGATCTCCGAGAGCCTATCTACGAAGAAGGTGTCCTAAAAACAGATAAGGGAGGAGTCATCTCCGGCCCCAACCTCAGAATCCAAGCCATGCGAATCACCTACACTCGCAAAGATGAAATCGAATTCGTCGAGGCGGAAGGCGATGTCATGATCGAGGTCAGCGGCTATGTCTTTGTCGGCAGACGCATCGAGTACGATCTCATCAGAAGAACGGGTATCCTCTACAACGGCAGAACAGGCATCGAACCCTGGTTTTTTGGGGGCAAAGAAATACTTCTTCTTCCCGATGGCGATTATAAAATTATAGATGGATTCGCCACGACCTCCGAGAATTTTGAAACGGAATGGGAAATCTCATCAGATGAAGCGATCGTCAAAGAACAGCGTTACCTGAGCGCGCGAAATGTTTACTTCAAATTTATTCAACTTCCCGTTTTGTGGCTACCTGCTTTAAAGGTAAATCTCGACTATATCTTCGACAACCCCATCAGATATTCGGTCTACTTTGGTGGCAGTCAAGGTCCTCGGATTGGCCTGGCCTATGAAGTCTTCTCCTGGAACGGTTGGCAAACTTTCTTCCACCTGGACTACAGAACCAGAAGAGGCTGGGGAGGTGGTATCGAAACGAATTATTTTTCAGAAGATGGAAATCAAGAACTGCAGACCATCAACTATATAGCTAACGACATCACCCTTTACAATGCAAAAGGCCGTACACGCTACCGCTACGAAGGGGTATATTCCGGAGCCTTTGACGAAGACAAAACAACGATCGATTTGACATGGGATAAGCTGAGCGATAAAGATATGGCTACCGATTACGACGATAATCGTTTAGAGCTTGATACAGCAAAGAGAACTCAGCTGCATGTTCGTCGAGAAGAGCAAAACTGGATCACAAATTTTATTACACGCGTTAGAGTTAACGAATTCCAAACTGTAAAACAAGAATTGCCCACACTTGCCGGAAACTTTCGCTCTTTTGAAATTGGAAATACAGGGATCATTTCCGAAAACAGCTTTAAAACATCCTATCTCGACCTTGAATACACAGACGGCACCGATGCCAAACCCTATTCCTCCCCTCGCTATGAACTCGTCTATGATTTTTATCGCCCTTATCACTACAAAAATATCAACATCACACCACAAACCGGCGGAGTCTCCATTTATTATGGCAATAATCCCGATAAAAGAAAGCGGTGGATGAATATCGGTTACTTCGGCGGAGAAATCAACAGCAGCTTCTACCGCTTTTATGGCCCTCGCAAGCATGTTATTATGCCTTACCTCAAATATACCTATTATTCCTTCCCATCAACAAGTCCGAAAGATCACTACATTTTCGATATTGACGATGGCTGGGCCCACCTAGATGTTATGAGAATAGGTTTCGATCAATCTTTTTACAGAAAATTGTCCGATGGCTGCATTTTCCGCGATTCTTATTTTGATTTTTGGACGAATTTATTTTTTGATACTCCAACTATGGAATCGACACTTCCTATTGTTTACGGAAAATGGGTCCAGAATATCACCCCACGCGTTCGCCATTGTATGTCCGCGGGATGGGATTTTCGCGATCGTGTTCTTGATCACTATAATTACCTTGTGGAATGGACCTGGAATCAAAACCTTGCTTTTTCTGTTGAATATAGACATCGTAGCCCTTTTTGCTGGAGAAAAGTCGATCACAACAATTTTATGTTAGATTCTTTTGTAGATGTCCAAGAGTTAGAACACTCAGCCCTTTCCGATAGACGTTCCACACTGCTTTTTAATTGTTTTTATCGCTTTCACCCTTTTTGGGCGGTCCTTTTTAGCTCAAGATCCGGCTGGGATCGTCGCATTCAACCTGCTTATAACGAATTTGAAATTGATTTTCTGGGCGCCATTCGCTCGACCTGGCATGTAGACATTTCCTATCGCCACCGTGAGGATGAAGATCGATTCACTGTGAGCTTCTCTGTGGGACTTCGAGCGCCAAAAAGAAAAGACTATGACAGCATCGTGCCCTGCCTCGAATTTTAAAATATAGAAATTATTTAAACAGGATTTCACCACTGAGACCACAGAGGATGAAAGAGCTCACAGAGAGAAAATGTTAAAAAAAGAGGTGTTTATTTTTTCACTCTATATTAGCTCTCTGTGATCTCTTTCATCCTCTGTGTTCTCTGTGGTGAAATCCCTTTATATAGCGGAATTTTAATGGAAAAAAATAGGCAAATCGTACATTATATCTACTTATGGAAATATTAGTTATTGGCATAGGATACGTCGGATTAGTCACAGCAACCTGTTTTGCTGAAATGGGGCATAAGGTCATTTGCCTGGATATCAACCATGCAAAAATCGAAAGACTAAATCAGGGATTGATTCCTATTTATGAGCCTGGTCTGGAGGAAATGCTTAAACGCAATGTGAAGGCCCACCGCATTCATTTTACGACTGATTACCCTAGTTCCGTCAAATCTGCTACAGTATGCTTTATTTGTGTCGACACCCCCATTTCTCATGAAGGCAGCGCCAACCTCCAATCAGTCAAGAAAGTAGCCATAACTCTCGCTGAAAACATGACCGACAACATGATCGTCGTGAATAAATCAACAGTTCCCATCGGCACTGCAAGCATGATCGCAGAAACTATGCAAGATGTCCTTGAAAAACGACAGGTTAATTTCGAAATTGATGTTGTCTCCAATCCTGAGTTCCTCAAAGAGGGAGCCGCCGTTCATGATTTCATGAAACCGGATCGTGTGATTATCGGAGTGGATAATCCTCGTGTTATCCCCACCATGAGCGAAATCTATTCTCCTTTTATGCTTAGTCACGAACGTCTGATAATTATGGATATTCGTTCTGCAGAGATGACAAAGTGGGCTTCTAATGCGATGTTGGCGACAAGGATTTCCTTTATGAATGAGCTTGCCGGGATGTGTGAGATTACCGGAGCCGATATTAACAAGGTTCGTAAAGGGATGGGTGCTGACCCACGCATTGGCTACAGCTTTCTTTATGCCGGAATCGGTTACGGAGGATCTTGCCTTCCCAAAGACATTTCCGCCATGCGCTACCATGCAAACTCCCTAGGATATAAAACATTGCTACTGGATGCCGTTTCAAGCGTTAACAATAATCAGAAACAAGTTTTGAGCAGAAAAATCTTCAGTTATTTCGAATCGCAAAATGGCGTTTCAGGAAAAACAATCGCAATCCTTGGCCTGTCCTTTAAACCTGATACGGATGATATTCGAGAAGCACCTTCCCTCGTTCTTATTGATCACATGCTTAAGGCAGGAACCTCCTTGCGCTTGTTTGATCCTGTGGCTATGGACAACATGAAAGCTCATCTGGGAGAAAACCCTAACCTAACATGGTGCGTCGATGAGATGGATGCTGTTACAGGTGCGGATGCCGTTGCGTTGATGACCGAATGGAAGCAATTTCGTTTTCTCGATTTCAAAGCAGTGCGGGAAAAGATGCGTGGCTTTGCCTTCTTCGATGGCAGAAATCAATACAAGCCGGAAGAGATGACAAAGCATGGCTTTGATTATTTTAGCATTGGGCAACAACCCCATTATGCAAGCGAGCGGCTAAATGAGATACCTCAGGAGGTATTAACATTTTAGCGACACAAGTATCAAATTTTTTTCTGACGCAAAAAGAGTTGATTGATAAGCATCTCGATTATCTCATCCCTGCGAAAGACAAATTGCATGAAGCTGCAAGATATTCACTCTTAGGAACAGCCAAGAGAATTCGTCCGATTTTAACCTTGGCCACCACTGAAGCTTTGAACGGATCTAGAAATGCAGCCCTCTCACCTGCTTGTGCGCTTGAAATGATTCACACTTACTCATTGATACACGACGACCTTCCTTGCATGGATAATGATGACTTTCGCCGTGGAAAGCCAACCCTTCACAAAGCTTTCGGAGAAGCGGAAGCGGTTCTTGCCGGTGATTTTCTATTGACGCATGCCTTTCAAACCATAGCGGAAGCGCCGGAGTTAAATTCCGAGCAAAAGGTGGCGCTTATATCGAATATAGGCCGAAATGCGGGCGGGTATGGGATGATTCTTGGTCAGCTTATGGACATAGAATTTGAAGATAGTAAAATTGATTTAGAGACATTAAAAGAGATTCATCAACGGAAAACCGGGGCGTTGATTACCTCGGCTATTGAGTTTGGGGGTATTATTTCGCATGCATCGCCGCATACGATGGCGATATTGCATGAATTTGGTCAAGAAATTGGGTTAGCCTTTCAAATTATTGATGATGTTCTTGACCATTCGGAAGCCAATTCCGATGTAGTGAATCAGAAAGCCACCTATGTGACGCTAATGGGCTATGATAAGTCATTAGCGACTGCTCAGGAGCTCTTAAATGCCGCTTTGCATATCTTATCGAAGCTCCCCCACGACACCACCTCTCTCCAGGCAATTGCCAATTACATGATCTCCCGTACGCATTAAACAAATTTATCGAAATTCTCCAAAATTTTTTGCGTGGTAAATTTTGTCGGGCTGAAAGAGCATTTCTTCATGCCTGAAAGGCTTTTAGATTTCAATAGCCCAGGGGAAGGCCGCCTTGAAAAGGCAACGCCCCCCTGGGTTATTCGAAAAAAAAGCCGCAGTCTGAAAGACTGGAACATCTTTGTGCAAGAGAATTTTCATCGGAAAAATTTCGCCTTTTAAACGCCTGTTGCAGTCCTTCAGACTGCAATTCTTTTTTTTTGATTTCCCAGGGTGACGTTGCCCTTTCAGGGCGGCCTTCCCCTGGCCTGTTGAAATGTTAAAGCCTTTCAGGCTGAAGAATAGCTCATACCCGAGCCGGGTGAATATTTTCCCAATAATTAAAGTATTTTGATATGGTGTGATTATTGGGGGAAGTTATGGAAATAAGCTGCTCTTCTAATATTTTTCATCAAAAGCCGGGAATCGAGAATAGGGCCAGGAAAAATTGGCTTCGTGTTGTTGATAAAGTAAGATGTTTTTCCAAAGGCATTACCACTCCAGGCGCCATTCTCATGCACGAAGAACACTTGCTTGAATGTTTCGAACTAAAGCTAAACTTTGCTGGAAAGCAAATAGCCTACCGTTTACATCCAACGAAATCCTTTCCCAAACATCTCATCGAGAACTTCCAAAAAATAACCGATCAATCTATTTGGTTATACGATTATCTTCAGGAAACACTAGAAGAAAAACACATTAGCGGTTTTAGGCATGTAGAGTATTTTCCTGAGTTCATTCTCTCTTCCCTGACAGCAACCTTCGGAAAAAATTGCGAAATGATGATGCCTAACGCTCTTCTGGCCCTTTGGACAGAGTTAGTCATAAACGCCATAAATAATAAGATAGACCCCGAAGAAAAAGTGAAAGTTATTTCATTCAAAGAATTTGTCAATGAATTAACCCATTATGGGGAATTGGAGCCACCTCCTCCTATTAAATTATTGCCTCTGAACGAGTATATCTACATTTTAAACACGCAAGGAAAACTCCTTATTGTCTATAAGGTCTTAAATATTTATCATTCAAGCTTGGCTCCCTGTGAAGCAATCTTATCAGCAGGTAAACTCCATATTGATGGGCAAAACAAAATCACTCGAATTATTGCGAGTTCTGGACACTATCGACCTGGAATCAAAGAACTGATCAATATCTTAGAGCATTTAGAGAAAATTGGCATGAATACCGATGACATCGAATTCCAATTTCATCATTCGTCTCTGAAATGGCTCAAAAAAATCTACAAGGGAAGTGAGTTGAAACTCGAAATACAAAATCGAAAAACTCGCCTTTTGGAGAGGCTGCGAAACATCAGCATTGGAGCTTATCACTTAGCGAGCGAAAACACTTTATCGGGCAAATGGAACTACGCAAAATTACGAAAATTTACAAAATTTGGAATAAGAATATTGAGTGTTTAGACAATGATTGGGTTAAACAAGCCTGGAAACAGGGATTTCACCACAGAGAACACAGAGGATGAATGAGATCACTGAGAGAGAAAATATTAAAAAAAAGTAGAGAGAAAATATTAAAAAAAGAGTTATTTATTTTTTCACTCTATATTCTCTCTCTGTGATCTCATTCATCCTCTGTGTTCTCTGTGGTGAAATCCCTGTTTCCAGGCTTACTGTGATGTTTATCCTCCGGTGTTAATTGGAAGCATAACCGCAGGAACACTTCTGGTTAGCTCAACAAATTCTTTTGTCAGGAGAATTGAATCATCCTCCGAAAGAGAAGCGTCAGCCATTCTTTTATTCACCTCTTCACGCCTTTCCATCCAATTTCGATTCAAGATTTTTTTGATGGTCTCGATATATTGCTCCTCGGGCTTATCCAAATTCACCTTCTTTTCCATCGTTTCGTTGATCAACCGCTGATCTTCCGGGTCCGACATCAGAGTCAGCATATCAACCATAGGATTCTCAAGCATTGCGCGAAAAATATTCGCACAATTCGGCTGCAATAACTGGTCAGGTGTTAAGTTCAAGCTCGCGATTTCCAAAAAGCGCTGTCTCATCGAGGGCATAATCAATAACCAACGGATAAAATCGGTTTCCATAATCTTATCAGGATCGACTTTGTGTATGCCTACATTCCCCGATTTTCTAATATGAATATTCGGAACGAAGTGCTGACTGAGTCCAACCATTTCCTCAGGAACGCGTGTAAGCTGTGCAAGCTTTCGAAGCGACTCGTGGACCATCAGCGGCTGCGGCCACAACTTAATTTGTTTGCACAATGTCTGTACGAGTTCATTTTTTCCGGCAGGAGTGTTGGTATTCAATGTATGTGAATGATGCTCGACGATGAATGCGATGTAATCCCCACTTTTGTCTAAAAGGTCTTGAAACGCTTCTGGGCCATTTTTTAAAATGTACGAATCGGGATCTTGTCCTTCCGGAAGCTGAACAACAGTGACCTCAATCCCCTCTTTTTGGAAAAGATCGCCAACTTTTGCGGCAGCTTCTTTTCCGGCATTATCGGAATCCATACTCAAAAACACCCGATTAATCCCTAGGCTGAGGAGTTCTTTGACGTGCCCCTCACCAAAGGCTGTGCCTTGCGAGGCAACGGTGATGTCAAACCCTGCTGAAATCAGTCGTAACGCATCAATTTGCCCTTCGACAACAATGGCTTTTCGTTCTTTTGCAATATTGCGTCGGCAGTAGTTGAGACCGTAGAGAATGCGAGATTTTTTAAATAAAGGGGTTTCAGGTGTGTTAACATATTTTCCGCCGAAAGTATCTTCCTTATACTTGCGAGCTGAAAAACCGATAATCGACCCTGTAGATTGATGGATAGGAAAAGTGATGCGATCGAAAAAGAAATCGCGATATCCTCCGCCATTGGATTCGGCAATGAGACCGGCACCTATAAGAATATCCTGCCGTATTTTTTTCTCTTGCATGATCTTTTGGAAAATACCATGAGCTTTTGGGGCAAGCCCAATTTGAAAGCGGCGGATAAAATCTAGGTCGATGCCGCGACCATTGAGGTATTTGAGAGCTTCCTGACCTTCAGGTGTGTGGAGCAAATAAAAATGAAAAAATTCGGAGGCTGTTTGGAGGGCATCGCGCATAGCCATTTTGCTCGGGCCTTTGTATTCTTCGCCGCCTTCGATGTGTTCTAAGTGGACATGGAATTTTTCGGCAAGGCATTCGACAGCATCCTTGAAATTCAATCTAAGGTGAGTCATGAGGAATTGTATCGCGTCGCCATGGGCGCCGCAGCCGAAGCAATGATAGTGACGGTCCCCTTTTTGGATCATGAAAGAAGGGGTCTTTTCATCATGAAAAGGGCAAAGGGCTTTATAGCTTGAACCGGACCGCTTAAAATCCACATAGGGTGACATCACCTCGACTAAATCGATGCGCTGACGTAAATTATCTAAACTTTCTTTTGTATATAAAGGCATGCCCTTATATTATACAAAAACTGAATGAAAATAAAGAGCAAAATAGGTAAAATTCTCACTTAATGACAAACGAAATTTTTGGTTACATTGAAAGAATCACTTATCAAAATCCCGAAAATGGATTTACTGTTGCTCAGCTGCAAGAGCTCAAAAAGTCCGATGTCACTTGTATTGTAGGATTTATGCCCACGGTGCAACCCGGGGAATCCATCCGATGCCATGGGAAATGGAAATCTCACCTCATTTACGGACAGCAGTTTGAAGTCGAAAAACATCAGGTTGAAGTTCCCGCTGATGTCAATGGAATACAAAAATATTTAGGTTCAGGACTTATCAAAGGTATAGGCGGCGCTTACGCCCAAAGGATTGTCGAAGAATTCGGCGTCGAGACTTTACACGTCATTGACGTGACACCCGAAAGATTAAAAGAGGTCCGCGGCCTTGGTAAAAAAAGAATCGAACAAATCATAAGCTGTTGGTCGGAGCAAAAGTCCATCCGCCAAGTCATGATTTTTCTTCAATCGCATCAAGTCAGCCCCACTTATGCTCAAAAAATCTTTAAAATGTATGGGAATAAAAGCATCGAGGTCGTTACAGAAAATCCTTATACTCTTGCAAGAAATGTCATGGGAATCGGATTTAAAAAAGCGGATGTTATCGCCGGAAATTTAGGGATTGCCAAAGACTCCCCTCTGCGGATTGAAGCGGGTTTAGAATATATTTTAACCGAACTCTCCAATAATGGCCATGTCTGTTATCCGGTGGAGGAATTTTTGAAAGAAGCCGGCGAAATCCTGCAAGCCCCGCCTGAACTGCTTCATCAAGGACTTGAATTGTTGAAAGGAAATGATCGAGTAGAAGTTCAAAAGATGGTGCATGATGGGACCATCCGCGAATTTATCTGGAATAAGTTTTTGTATGTTTCGGAAACGGGAATTACGCGAGAAATCAAAAGGATTTTGAGAGGAAATCCCCAAATCCGAGCGATCAATTCCGAAAAAGCCATTGAGTGGGTACAATCAACACTTAACATCGAGCTGGGACAGAATCAAAAGATCGCTGTAGCCAATGCTGTTACCGATAAACTGTGCATTATCACAGGCGGACCCGGTACCGGCAAAAGCACCATCACAAAAGCTATTTTAAATATAACAGAACAACTGACGAAAAAAATTGTGTTGGCAGCGCCGACAGGAAGAGCGGCGAAAAGGATGACAGAAATCACCGGAAAAAAAGCGGCAACGATTCACAGTCTCTTGGAATACAGCTTTAATGGCGGATTTAAAAGGAATCGAGAATCCCCCTTGGATTGCGATCTGATTGTCGTTGATGAAGCCAGCATGATCGATACGTATCTGATGTATAGTTTGCTCAGGGCAATTCCTAGCCATGCTAGAGTGATTTTTGTCGGAGATATCAACCAACTTCCGAGTGTAGGTCCAGGAAATGTTCTGAAGGACATTATTTCTTCCAAAACGGTTTCTGTCATCATGCTCCATGAAATTTACAGACAAGCTGCCGGTTCCGATATCATCGTCAATGCTCATAAAATCAATCAGGGAGTCATCCCCTATTCCCAAAATAAAACCGATAGCGACTTCTTCTTCATCGAAGAACAAGAACCCGAAGATATCCTTAAATCGATCATCAGTTTAGTGAGTGTGCGTCTACCGAAAAAATATGATTTTCATCCTTTTAAAGACATTCAAGTCTTGGCGCCAATGAAAAAAGGAATTATCGGTACGGAAAATATCAATGTTGTCCTTCAAGAAGCTCTCAATCCGAAGAATCCTCCCCTTTTCCGCATGGGAAAACGTTTTGCTGTGGGAGATAAAGTCATGCAGTTGAAAAACAATTATGACCGAGAAGTGTTCAATGGGGATATCGGACGTATTTTATCTATTGATCATGCGGAACAAGAGATGTTGGTGAGTGTCGATGATCGAGAAGTTATTTATGAATTTAATGATCTTGATGAATTGACGCTAGCCTATGCTATTTCCGTGCATAAGTTCCAAGGGAGCGAATGCCCCTGTATCGTGATGCCGGTGCATACCACGCACTTTAAATTGCTTCATCGGAATTTAATCTACACAGGCGTCACCCGCGGGAAGAAATTAGTGGTCCTGATAGGTACCAGGAAGGCTTTAGCAATTGGAGTAAAAAATGATGAAGTTAAACAACGCTATACCGGACTTCTCCAGTCCATGCAAGCAATGAATTCTGTCATATGAAAAAACTTCAGAGAACTTTCTTTACGACATTGCTAGGCATCATCTGCTATCTTCTGTTGTCGATGGGAACGTCCACTCTGCAGGTCACATTGCCTCAGGTTGGCGAAGCTCCCATTCTCTATTCCAATCAAGTTCAAGATGACCTCAAACTCACTTTTGATCAAGCGATTCGCGAAGCCAATGAATCTGTTTTGGTGATTATTTACAGTTTAGTCGATGGACGCATTATTCAAACCCTTCGTGAAAAAGCTGAGGAGGGAGTAGAAGTAATTGTGATTTGCGATCCCGTGGCTTCAGCAGGTGTGGAGAAGAAGCTCGGACCCAAAGTTAATACATACAAAAGATGCGGTCAAGGCATCATGCACCAAAAAATTCTGGTGACGGATCATAATCGCGTTTGGATTGGTTCCGCGAATCTGACGACACAGTCATTAAGAGTGCATGGAAATCTTGTCGTCGGATTTCATCACCCTGAATTAGCCTCTGTAATGTACGAAAAAGCAGAATCCATGATTCAAACCGGCATCAAAAAGAGAATTACGCATCGACATTTTGTGATAAATGAGCAACAGATAGAGATGTGGTTTCTGCCGGAGGATCGCGAAGCGATTCATCGCATAAAGCAGCTGATAAAAACGGCAAAAAAATCGATTCAGGTGGCGATGTTCACTTGGACCCGTCACGATCTAGCGAAAGAATTGGTAGCGGCACGAGAAAGAGGGATCCGAGTAGATATAGCGTTGGACAGGAGTTCAGCGGGCGGAGTCAGCAGTAAGGTAGCGAAATTATTGACGGAGGAAGGGATCCCCGTGATGTTAAATTCCGGCGCAGGGTTATTGCACCATAAGATGATGCTCGTGGATGATGAAACGCTGGTCGTAGGTTCGGCAAACTGGACCCTTGCCGCTTTTGAAAAAAATAACGATTGTTTTGTTGTCATTTATCCCCTTAATGATACCCAGAAGAGCACTCTTCACAGAATGTGGAAGACCATCGTTGATGAGTCAATTAAGGAATAAGGGATTCATACTCAACTTTCAGCTTGTATTTTCGTGCTTTGTTCGAGGCGTCTACGACTTCTAGGAAGCCGGCATCGACCCAATCTTTACAGAGCTTGGCTCTTGTTCTTGGTTTGAGGTTAAATTGTTCCCCAAGTTGACTTGCAGATATCGTCGTAAAATTTTTGAATAATCTCAGCGCTTTTCGCTGGCGCAAATTTAAGGAACGCATCAGATCTTTTTTATCTTTGGCCTCAGGAGCACTTTTTGGGAGGAGATTTTCAAAAGCCGTAGCTAAATCCTTAACGAAAGTTTCGACAAGAGGTGTAATATTAGAATCTTGTGACAAGGAAGTTATCTCACTCTTAAAGAAGAAATCGGAAGGATTTAAGTTTGGTAATTTGTAGCCTTGGACTTCTAAAATGAGAGAACTTAAAAGTATTGCCAAATTTTGGCTTCCCTCATCATAGGGATGAATTTTAATGCACTGAATGTAGGCAATGGCGGCAATAATAGGACAAGGCGTTAGATTTGTATTGGCATTGATCCAATCTGCAAGGGACTTCATGAGGCCAGGAATCTCCTGAGAAATGCAGGCATCCGGAATGGACAGCTCACGGTAGGCTGAGAGCTTGATTTTTGACTGACCATCGCCCATCATCAAAGCGTGTAGGGTTGGGATCATTTTATCAGAAATAGTTGTTCCGTTGATGGCCCAATCTTTTGCTTTGGAAATGGCTGTTAGGTACCCTTTGTGGGTTATTTCTACAGTGGGTTCTGAAGTAGGAAGAAGTTTTAACTTTTCGCGAGCAGCCTCTATTTGCATGAGGGAAATGGCCATTTTGGGAGTAATCGTGTATTTTGGCATAAAATTCATTGCATCACCTATGTAGCTTTAAAGCAGTTCATTTTGCTGATAAGTTGCTGACATTGCAAGAAAAAAATTACTAGGCTGTTCTTGAGGGGTGAAAACTCTCTGCTTACCCTTTCAAAAAGGCAGGTTTCAGCCCTCATGAAGCGCCCAGGAAACATTATATTCTTTATATTCAGTTACTTATCTACGACACCTCGTTTTTAAAATAATTTATTACCATTATTTGATTTTTGGTGTATATAGAGGGTATGTACGCAAACAAGGAGGAAGGTATGTCATCACCTGAAATATCAGCAGCAGCATCCGATAGTTATGTAAAAGCTGTTAGAAGACTAAGTGAAGGATCCGTTCAAAAGAAAAAAAAGAACGGTTGTTTTTGCTGTGCAAAAGCAAACTCCAAAAACAAAGATACGAAGCGCATCGAAAAAGTAGCCCATGCAAGCATTGAAAAGATTGGGGCTTGATTCCTAATATCAGTCTGACTACAATCAGCATTAATGAAAAAATTACTTATACATGCTCTTTTTTTTGGACTGATTTGGGGGTTTTCTCCGACGCTCCTCCATTCCGAGGAAAATCCGGCAACAGAAAAACCTCTGGATGTTTGCCAACCGTCAAATTTGCTTATCGATCCCCTATGTCTTCCTATAGACATCAGTAATTATTTTTCCGAAAAAAACATCGATATTGTCAAAAAGCAAAAAGACATTATGGATGCTTTAAAAGCTGCTACACTCACCTGGTCTCCGCATGAAAAAGAGGAAGCCGAAGCCCTAATAAATCAAATTAATTCGAATCTCGATTTCTATACAAAGATCATAACTACGCCTCCAAAAAGCTCTGAAGAGCCATATAAGACGTTATCTGAATACACCCTTGCTGAAGTCATCCACATCTATCACCTGACAAAACAATCCTCAAATTCTTTGACGGTTCTGAAAGAAACGCTAAAAAAAATAGAAAACACTATCGCCGACACCGAAATTCTAAGGGGTCAGCTTCGGAAAGAATATGTCAAAACAGAACCGTCGTCTCAGAAAGGAATCTTAGGTCTTAAAATGGTTTTCTATTGGACCTCTTTGTTAACTTATCATGTTCAAAAAGATCAGGAGACAACACAGATTCAACGAGAGAATGACAACTTAAAATCTTTGGAAGAAATTCTGGATAATGCCATCGGGAATATGGTCGGTTCTCCCCAAAGTTTAGATGAAATCGCTTTGAAAAAGCAGGCAGCAGAAAATGAATGGAAAATCGCACAGGAAAATGTACAAAAACATAACCTTTCTCTTCTAAGAAACAAGATTGAAAACTCTGAAGCTGAGAAATATAAGGCGCAAGAGAACATCTCCTTAGAAATCAATGAGGTTTACGCCCACCTCAACTATATTTATCTTCTCATTAGAGAAACACTTGAACAGCATCTCCTCTCCCCAAAAATGACTAATTTAGAAGAAGCCAATAATAATCTCTACGAGTGGAATAAGCTTTTGACGAATTCCGAATCGAAGATCAATAAATGGACAGAAAACACCCTGACGCAGTTTCATAGATCCATCGAAGCAATGTCCATCGCCGAAGAAGAGGCCAAGGAAAGTCAAAAAGATACATACAAAGAGCTGACAAATCTCACCCAAAATAACCAAGTTCTGTTATTAAAACTGTTCACTGAAATTAATGACGAACGTTTCCTTCTATCGTTACTCCAAAGCCAAATAGCTTCATTGAAGGGTGGCTCTGCGGCCTTCAGTTACCAGTTCATGACAGCTTTTTATGATGCGTTAGAAAAGATTCAAAATCTATCGATGACTCCATTGTTTATTCTATCTGGAATTACCATCACTCCTCTGGATCTCTGTCAATTTCTGATCATCATCCTCGGCTCGATGTGGCTATCTCGCATTATATTTGCTGCGCTTACTCATTTTTCAAATCATCGTACGGGTGTTAGAAAATCGCTCATTTATCGAATACACCGGCTGATTCACTATGCGCTGCTTACCCTTGGGTTCGTCATCGCTCTTACGGTAATCGGATTCGACTTCTCTAGTTTCATCCTTGTTGCAGGTGCCTTAGGTGTTGGGATCGGATTTGGCTTGCAGTCAATTGCAAACAACTTTATTTCAGGAATCATTATTCTGTTTGAAAGCTATCTTAAAATCGGAGATCTCATTGAGCTAGACTCGGGTCAGCGCGGAGAAATCCTCGAGATCAATTTCCGAAGCACGACTATCCGCACTTTTGACGGCACAGATCTTTTGATTCCAAACTCTCAGTTAATTGACAGAGGCGTCACCAACTGGACTCTGGCAGATCCCTATCGCCGAATTCACGTTCCGTTTTCTACTGCCTATGGGACAGACAAGGATTTTGTCGCAAAGATCATTACTGAGGGCGCCAAAGAACTCCCTTTTACGATCCATAGACCTCTCAAACCCGATCCGATTGTGAGTTTAGTCAAATTTGGAGATAGTGGACTTGAATTCGAGTTGATTGTCTGGGTCGATGCCAGGGCGGTTACTGGAGCCATGACTGCCCATTCCGATTATTTATGGATGATTGATACCATTTTGTCTAAAAATCAAATCGAAATTCCTTTTTCTCATATGGATGTAAGGATCGTTTCAAATAAAAATGAAGTACCCGTGGGAGCGTTAGAAAGATGATCAATAGTGGGGATACAGCGTGGGTTTTAATGGCAACAGCCTTAGTCATGTTGATGACAGTGCCGGGATTGGCATTTTTTTATGGCGGCATGGTTCGTCGAAAAAACGTTTTGGGGATCTTAATGCAATGCTTTATAACTCTTTCGCTTGTCAGTGTCTTGTGGGTTATTTACGGATACAGCTTTTCCTTCGAGAAGGGTGATGGGTTGATCGGCGGCGGAAGAAACTGGATAATGCTTAAGGGTGTCGGACAGGAACCAAATCCCGATTACGCCGCAACGATTCCTCATTTAGCCTTTATGTTATTTGAGAGTATGTTTGCTGTCATTACGCCAGCGCTGATTATCGGAGCTTTTGCAGAACGAATTAAATTCTCGGCTTTTATCCTATTCACTGCCTTTTGGCTAACTTTTGTATACTGTCCAATTGCCCACATGGTTTGGAGCGTCGAGGGATTATTGCACAAAATAGGGACTCTTGATTTCGCCGGAGGTACCGTTGTCCATCTGAATGCAGGGGTTGCAGGATTAATCACGGCCTTATTTGTGGGAAAACGCTTAGGGGGAAATAACAAGCCAGCAATGCATAATGTCCCCTTTGTTGTGATAGGTGCCTCTTTGCTTTGGTTTGGATGGTTTGGATTCAACGCAGGTTCGGCATTAGGCGCCAACGGCATTGCCGCGCTAGCATTTGTAACGACAAATACCGCTGCTGCTGCCGCTACTCTTACGTGGGCATTATTAGAATGGATTTTTTCGGGAAAGCCGACAGTCGTCGGAGCGTGCTCCGGTGCCGTTGCAGGATTGGTAGCAATTACACCTGCGGCTGGCTATGTGGATGTAAGCGGAGCCCTTTGGATTGGCTTTTTCGTCAGCTTGATTTGTTATTGCATGGTCGTCTTTGTAAAACCCAAGATAGGATATGACGACACCTTGGATGCTTTTGCGGTGCATGGCATGGGAGGACTTTGGGGAGCCCTTGCCACAGGCATATTTTGCATCAAGGCTGTAAATGCAGGCGGTGCCGATGGGGCCTTATTAGGAAATATGGGGCAATTAAAGGCACAACTTATCGCTTGCGGATCTACCATTGTTTACATAGCTGTGGTTACGTGGATTATCTGTTTTGTTGTCAATAAACTCGTCGGCATGAGGGCAAGTGCGGAAGATGAAGTTATTGGATTAGATTTAACGCAACATCACGAAAGGGCTTATACCCTTCTAGACTAGGAGTTATATATGAAATTGATTATCGCGATTATTCAACCCCATCGATTAGAAGAGGTTAAGAAGGAACTGTATGCTGCCGAAGTGAATTTAATCACGGTTTTTGAAGTATTGGGACATGGCCGTCAGATCGGGACCGAAGAATTTTATCGTGGAGTCAAAGAAACAGGAAACCTATTGAGAAAAATTCAATTAGAAATCGCTGTTAACGAAAATTTTGTTGAGCCAACGATTCAGGCGATCATGAAGGGAGCTCGTACGGGTAATATTGGCGACGGTAAAATCTTTGTATTGGACCTCCCTCGGGTTATAGCTATTCGCACAGGCGAAGAAGGTTCCAAGGCCATTGGATAATTGAGATTGGGTTGTATATACACAAATTAACAGGATAAGCAGGATCGCAAGCGGCAGGATAAAAAAAGGATAAAAAAAGATAAGAAAGAAAAAAGATAAGAAAGAAAAAAGAATTGTTTTTTTTATCTCTTTTTTCTTTCTTATCCTTTTTTTTATCCTGCCGCTTGCGATCCTGCTTATCCTGTTGATTTTGTGTATTTACACATATTCCCAGGGAAGCTTTCCGTTCTCGACATAGTTTTTGATGTTCTTCTGAACAATGGGATCTTGTTTTAATTCGGAAAGAGTTTTTATTGCTAATTGTTCCATTTCCTCATTGATCAGCCACATTTTTCGGAAATAAGATTTCATTCTGGATATCGTTTGAGGATCAATTAATGATAATCGCTCATTCAACTTCAGAAACTCGCTATCAGGATCTTCACTCAAAATATCCACTAAATGAATGTCTTTAGCCTCTTGGGCTGAATTCTTAAGCGTAGATAGTGTCATAAAATAGGCCGACTGAAAACCTGTTCTTCGAATTAGATAGGGCAACACATTCGCCGGAAGCAATCCCCACATCAATTCAGATAATGTAAATACCGCAGCAGGACTTGCAATGACAATATCGCTTGCTGCGGCAAATCCAACACCTCCCGCTATCACCTTCCCTTCGCAAATCGAAACAACAATTTTGGATATCGTGGCAAACCGTTTTAATGTGCGGCTATATTCTGTTGGAAATGCTTTTTCATTTTCTGCTTCCTTAAAATCCATGCCGGTACAGAAGAATTTTTCATTCCCACGTAGGATTACTGTTCGGATTTCAGGATTTTTTTCAGCTAGATCAAGGACATCATTTATTTCCTGTAGCAATTGGAGATTAATCGCATTTTTAGATTCAGGACGATCCATTGTGATCGACATAACTCTTGTATCTTCCTTAATTTCTAATCTCAGCGTTGCATATTCAGTCGACATCAAAATCTCCAAAAGATTATATTTATAAAACTACAATATCACTGATATTCAAACAAGGAGTATGTTATGGGGGTTTATCTATTTCCGGGTCAGGGTTCACAAAAAGTTGGTATGGGTCAAGGGTTATTCGAGCAATTCCCCGAATTAACCTCAAAAGCAGATGCAATTCTAGGGTATTCTATTGCGGAGTTATGTCTGCAAGATCCTAAAAGCCAACTTGGCCAAACAGAGTATACTCAGCCAGCTCTTTACACCGTCAATGCCCTCACCTACCAAAAAAAATTGCAAGATACCGCTAATCTGAAACCAAAATACGTCGCGGGTCATAGCCTGGGTGAATACGCCGCCCTTTATGCTGCAGAATGCTTCGATTTTGAAACTGGGCTGAAAATTGTACAAAAGCGCGGAGCCCTCATGTCCCAGGTCTCCGGTGGCGGAATGGCCGCAATCATCGGAAAAAGTGCTCAAGAAGTTGCAGATATTCTGCAGACAAATAATCTCAATAGCATCGATGTCGCTAATTACAACTCCATCAAACAGATTGTTATTTCCGGACTAAAGGAAGATGTCGCCCGCTCAAAACCTATTTTCGAAGCTGCTGAGGCCAAGTTTTTCCCTCTGAATGTCAGCGGAGCCTTTCACTCAAGATACATGACTCCCGCAAGAGATGAATTTAAAACGTTCGTCGATCAATTTACCTTTAATCCCCCAAAAATTCCGGTGATTGCCAACTACACAGCAAAACCCTATGGAGAGGATGATGTCAAAACGAATCTCGTCGAGCAGATTAATCATTCGGTTAAATGGAGCGATTCCATTTTGTATCTCATCCAGAAGGGCGAACATGACTTCCTTGAAATAGGACCAGGAAATGTTCTGACAGGCTTATTGGCGAAAATTAAACGTAATCAATAAATGGACGTCATGGACGGTATGGACGAAATGGACTTCATGGACGAATGAATTATTCCATTTCGTCCATGAAGTCCATCTTAACTAGATTTTGATGCCTTTTGGCTCTTGACCACTAGGACCACGTGATGGACCTGAACCAGGACGATCACCAGGTTTTGGCAATGTTGGCTCGCGACCTTCACTGATGTCACGGCAAATCTTTCTCCACTTCTCTACTGTTTCAACGTATAGAGGAGCAAACGCTCTTAGTGCGGATGGTACTGCATACTCCATATCGAGTGTGCAGTGAATCAGGATGAGTCCTTCCTTCACAGCTACGCCTACGCCGCCGCCAGCCATCTGACCGCCGAGCATAGAACCTTCTAATAGTGCCTCATAAAGCTTAAGCTTTGTTTTGTCATCTACGGGAAGTCCGTCGAGTAGGGGTGAGTATAAATAAAGACGTTTAGAATTTGGTTCATAGGTAATATGAAGAGAAAACTCATCATCTATTCCTAGAATACAGGTATTGTTTTCATCGTACTCAAGACCTTCGAGTCCGAGCTCCTTTCCGAATTCTTTTAAATTATCCTTAGCATTTTCAATTGACATCTTAATCCTCCAAATGATTCAGGTTGCGTTGCAAAAATAACAAGCGCTAACCAACTTAATTTCTTGTAATCTGAATAACTTAAGCACCATTAAAATGCAACTCAGATTTAAAGTAAACAGGAAACTTGCTGCTGTGCATTTTCCAACCGAAGAAGGTAATAATTGATATGATTAAAGATGACTGAAAAAGGGAAAAATTGGGTGCCCGTGGCTGTCCTTTTTGGGGACATGCACACAGGCACATCAAGAATTGCTATCGAACCATTTCGATGTGGGCGTCAGGGAAGGCTTTGGACAAGATCGCAGCAGCGTCTTTACCCGATTTCCCCAACTCCTCAGCTTCAAAAAGGGAAATTCTCGAATAAACGCCCTGATGCTTGTTCCCTTGGCTACCGGAACCGGGTCCCCATTGCGCCGCTAAAGGAGTCACTATCCCTTCATAAGCACCTGTTAAGCTCAACACCATACCGCTTGTCGATTGAATTGCATGAGCTAAATGACTTCTAGTGTCGATATCGTTGTTACCTTGATAGCCTACCTGCTGTGCATCCACTGCCCAGTATTGGCTCTTGGGATTTTCAGCTTCGAAATAAGCAAATGTTCTTGCAACTATAGCCACAGCAGAAAATGTTTCCTCAGGAAGTGGTTCGTAATGCTGCTTGCTAAGCGTGCAGATAAGATAATCTTCCAAATCGACTCTATTAACGATGCTCACGGAACCACCGATGTCGTATACGAAAATAGAACCAGGATATTCTATGCCATTGACAATGATTTTTGTCATCGGGTCGTCAGGCATGATTTGCAACTGGTAAATGCCGGGAAATTCCTCTCCCCATTTTAAGCCTGCAGCTATACCTTGGATCATTTTTCTCTTTCCTACAAATCGAGTTCCGAGATGCTTTTGGGTGTGCGGATCATACAATTTATATTTTCCTTGAACGTCAATCATGACTCCAGGTTGATCGTTCAACAACAGAACATCAATTTTTGGGGAGGTCTGAGTGTTTGTCCCCCAAATCATCCCGTGAACGGAATCCCAGAATCCCGCATTAAGTGAAGGGGCTACACAGCATAGTGCCAAGAATAGGGCAATAAAAAGATTTTTTTTCATATGTATACTTTCTGTAAGGGTTTAAAAAACACATAATGTTAAATCGGACAATAATGATCAACTGAAAAATGCGTTTCGTCCACTTTCTGTGACTTCTCTGCCACGTGGAGTCCGCTTTAGAAAGCCTTGCATGATCAGATAGGGCTCGTGAACTTCCTCAAGAGTATGAGGCTCCTCCCCTACCGCTACGGCGATTGTATTTAATCCAACAGGGCCCCCATTGTGGTGCTCCAGCATCATTTTCAGGATCTTTTTATCCATTTCGTCAAGTCCGTATTGATCGATATCCAGCATGCCAAGGGCGTCTTGGACTATTTCCGGCGTAATCTTTCCGCCCGCGCGAATTTGCGAATAATCGCGAACCCAACGGAGCAGATTATTCGCAATCCTTGGAGTTCCTCTTGATCGGATGGCTATTTCTTTAAGGCTTTGCGCGTCGATATCAAGATTGAGAATGCGAGCCGTTCTGGAGATGATTTTTTGAAGGGTTTCAGGGAGATAATAATCCAAGCGACAGGTCAAATTAAAACGGGAACGGAGTGGCGCTGTCAGGAGTCCCATACGGGTTGTAGCTCCGACAAGGGTAAATTTATTCAGTTTCACCTGGACGCTTCTGGCACTTGGGCCGCTATCTATCATGAGATCTAGAACGAAATCTTCCATGGCGGGATAGAGATATTCCTCTATAGTTCGACTCAAACGGTGGATTTCATCGATAAAAAGGACGTCCCCTTCTTTGAGGTTTGTGAGAACCCCTGCCAGATCCCCGGCTTTTTCAATCATGGGTCCGGAGGTAACGACAAGATTTGTCCCCATCTGCTTTGCGACGATGTTTGCTAGGGTCGTTTTACCTAGGCCGGGGGGGCCGCTAAATAGGCAGTGTCCTAGGGTTTCGCGCCTCTGTTTAGCAGCGCCAATCAGGACCTCAAGGCGGTCGCGAACCTGGTCTTGGCCGACAAAATCGGTCAAAGATTGGGGGCGTAAGGGCACCTCAAAGATGACATCTTCTTGGCAAAGGGATGATTCTATGAATGACTTCGACATATGGCCCGAGTATAAATACGAGAGGAATTAAAATAAATAAAATAAAGACCCCTTGTCAAAAAACCCAGAATATGATACAATAGTATTACTTATCCAAGTTTCGTTAACCGAAAGGAGGCCCTAATGTCCAGAGAAGGTAGTCCAGTAGCGGACGTAGTAAATAGTAATTTAGTAACCGGCAACCCACCGGTAGACCCTAATAATCTCTCACTTGAGGCTTTAATCTTATTGGTTAACGCCCAGAGAATTAAGCAGTTACAAGAAACCACAACAAAGAAATTCCAAGATTTAAGTCAAAAGCAAAAAGATGTTGCGGAACTGCATAAGATTTTGAAGGCGGTAAACGCAGCCACACAAGAAAAAGGCGAATTGGATCTCACGGGAAACGCAGATCTTATCGCGCTTCTGCAGCGTGCCGAAGAGCATGGTGTCAATGTGGACACAACCAAATTAAAATATAACAATCTCGAGCGTGACCGTCTTGTAGAGAATATCCGAACCACCGTTGAAGATTTCAACGTTGAAAACGATATGATGCTACAGGAAATTACCCGCTTGAACAATGAACGTTATGAATCGTGGCAGATGGCTAGAACTATTCTTAAGCCACTTCACGACGCTAATACATCTCATGCCCGCGCCATGAGAGGCAGTTAATAACAGGAGATAATGCTATGCCAATAGAACCAGTTACAAGACATACTTATGCGGCCCCCGATTACGATTTCATGGATATCGAGATGCAGGAGCCACCTAATAAAAAGGCAGCCAACAAAGCCTATCAACTTGCTTGGTGGACAAGCACGATTGGTCCGGCTGATCACTTTTCCGACGCAAAACTTAACAGTCAGCTGGCTGATGCGGTCAAAGCACAGGGAGCCAATTATAAGGATTAGTTCTTTATCTATATTAGAGTCCTATGGAAGATCGGTGAAAACGAAAAAAGCTATCGAGAAGCATATAGATAACGAAGTTAAATCCTTGGTAGAAAAGAATAAAGTATCCGACGTTATTAACATTGTTGATACAGTGGCCACGGTCGCACTTATCGGCACGGGAATAGTCACAGTTTTGTTCGGAATATTTGTGCCTGCATCTATTCCATTCAGTTTGATCCTCTTGAACGCTTTGAGCGCCCTTGTTAAGGGCGGTGCAACTGCGGCCGGCGGCATTACAAAGTACCAAGCTGATCAAGTGAAAGGAAAATTGGATGGGTATGGGGCAGACCAACAAAGGGAGCATTCCAAAGTTAGCGAATACACGGATAAACTAGGTGCAATTAAAAATAAAGATCTTGAAGCAAGTATGTTGCTCTCAAAAGATCTAGATAAACAACAGCAGATAATTGCTGAATTCACAAGGAGATAACATGTCTGATAATATCATTGAGCAAAAAATGTCGTTAGATGAAAAATGGTCTGTTTGTATGAACAAGTTTGATGCCATGTTAAAAGATCCGCAGCAAGATCACACAAAGCTTTTAAATCAGGCCATAAACATCATGGTTATGATGAATCGTACATCTGCAGTAA
Organism: Waddliaceae bacterium; assembly: GCA_963822595.1. Classification (GTDB taxonomy): domain Bacteria; phylum Chlamydiota; class Chlamydiia; order Chlamydiales; family Waddliaceae; genus CAVRUH01. Next base: position 334,858 of record CAWGIG010000003.1, read on the forward strand.
TTAATAAAAACGCTGCGTTGGACAGAGAAGTTGAAATTTATGCAAGTGTGAAAGCTGGGCAGGGAACTTATAACGGCAAGTTAGTTCTTGCTTTAACAATTGCTGCAGGTGTAGCATTTTGTGTTTCCGGCGTTATAATCGGTGCTTCGGCAGTTCCGGGTACCGCTTTAGGAAATTCCCTAGCAAACACCAAATTTGCTTTCCTAAGTGGTACAGCGGATGTCCAAGGTAAGATGTTGAATACTTTGGGTTCAGCGGCTGGCCAAATCGCTCAGGGTGTTGGTCTGACCCCAAAGATTGCTGACGAAAGTAACAATTCCGAGCGTACTTTATACCAGTATGAACGCGAAGAACACCAGCAAAAGCGTCAACTTGCGAAGGATTCTGAACAAAAGAACACCCAGACTTACGAACGCGCGCTACAGCAAGCTCGTGACACTGCGGAAAAAGAATCCAATGCTAAAACAGCCATTATGCGTGCAGCATCTGCTGCGTAATTGAATGTAGCTTACTGTGTCCCCACAGTAAGCTTGGCAAAAGTGTTTGCCTTCTCTTCAGCCTGAAGGGCTGGGATATAAAAGCCTACGGGCATCGCCCTAGGTAGATTGCAGAAAGGGTCTTCAGGCTGTAAGCCTGAGTTATAGCAAAAGTTATTTACTATAACTCAGGCTTACAGCCTGAAGACCCTTTCTGCAATCTACCTAGGGCGATACCCGTAGGCTTTTATATTCCAGGCCGTTGGCCTAAAGAAATAAACAGCACAAAATTTCGCTAGGTGCTCGCCGTGGGACACGCCGAGCTACATACGGATGGCTAATCAGGACGGCCAAATCTTGCGAGGTGCTCGACGTGAGGACGCGCCATACTTTACCACACATCTTTTCTTCAATCTAATCAGTCGCTCTTCGCGATGCGCTCCGAGCTCTTAAAGAATATTTAATCTACCCACCGTTCCGATGCGTCACGGTGGGCTCTAATGGGTACGTCCTTCGCGATGCGCTCCGGACTCATGAAATCTTTTAACTACTCCTGAGTCCGGAGCGCATCGCGAAGGACGTACCCGTTAAAGCCCACCGTGACGCATCGGAACGGTGGGATGGAGGACACGCCGAGCTACATATCGTCATTTAAACCTATAAACTATTTTTTAAAATGAGAACATCTCGTTTTTTTAACCTTGGCTTTGGAGATGTATGGATGTATCGTTGATCTTTGGCTTGTTGACTAAAGTATGAATTGCTTCATACAAAGGATCGGCATCCTTGGTTTCTTTAAGAAAATTAGCTAAGTTCGTATCCTTCACAAAAATTTTCAGGATTCTTGACCAAAAATCCGGATATTTTTCCGATAAAAGATGCTCCCTTGCTGACTCTGCATGCTCTATTTGATGCTTAACATTTACCCCATACGCTTCATCTACTTTTTTCAATGCAAAAGTTAAATCCTGAATATTTTTGCTTAAATAATCTGCGTTTTCGCTCAACAATAAATCGATGCCGTTCTCTCCCAATTTAGGACCACCCGTCTGTATAGCTAATAACATAAATACAACCCTAAGCATGACCCTTATTAAATTCATCAAAGATGCCTTAGCTATGTTCACAGCGTTCGAGGCACCATATTGCATATCCTCAAAAGGAGCAAAAAAGGCCAGAAACGAAAAAGGAATCTGATCGAAAATCTTCATTTCTTCTTTTTTCTCTAGCAGAATCTGTTGGAGTTGATGTGAATTCTCAGGATTTAAAAGTTTTCCATTTGCTGTTAGAACAAGGGCCTTCCCCATTAAAATTCCGCTTAACAGAAAATGATCAAACACCCCAGAAATAAAGGTCTTTGCTGCGAGCAATTTATCTTTTGGCAGCAAATCGAGTTGGGAAGCGATGTTGATCGTTAAATCGGTCATCCCTTCATTTAATTTTGTTAGGTTTTCTCCGATCATTCCCTGCGATTTTATAGATTGCGATCCCATTAATAGCAGTAGCACCTCCGATTTTTGCTTTCCGGTAAATGATTCTAAGGCATTTAAGGTTCTTATCGTCGAGGAGAAGTGCTCTAACAAATGATTCACTTTTGCTTTTGGCTCATCTATTTTAGCTGAAATGAGGGACTTATTTTCTAAATTATCGAGAAATTCTACTATTGCTTTAAAGGATTCAGGATTCTTTAAATCGATTGTCAAAATGAAATCTTTGAGTTCTTTAGGAAAATCGACAATTTCGGGGTTATTGCTTATTTGATTCTGTATTTCTACAACAACTTCGATGAGGGAATTTTCAAGGAGTGCAGAAGCGTCTTTAACATTGCTGTTAATATTTCCTAAAAACGAGGTGGCTATCGGAAATAGCTTACCGATGATTTGATAAAAGTCTTTGATTTCTAAGACTTCTGAATCAATCTCTTTGATATTTTCGGTACTCGCTTGGATGATATTTTGAGCATCTTCATTTCCCGATGTCGAGCTTTGAAGAAAGCTCTCAATGTTTGATAGAACAGGGCTTTCTGGGTCCAAATTCAAAAACTGCCCGAGAGAGCCTATAGAAGATCCTAGAAGGGTTTCTTGGGTTGCACCGAAAGTGTCGCGCGAAACAATAGGTTGAGGGGTAATTTTATTTACGTCTACTGGGGGGCTGGCATTTGGGAGTTTCCCTATACCTTGACTTTTTTCAGGATTGTTATTTATTGGGATAGACATTAACAATCTCCTTTTTTTTATTATAGCATACTAATTATTTAAAAAGGATAAGAAAAAAGAATCAAAAAAGATTCCCTAAACCAGCAAAACGGCGGGGTTCTCTAGGAGATCCTGAACAGTTTTAATGAATTTGGAGGCGATGGCCCCGTCGACGACTCGGTGGTCCGCGGATAGGGAAATATTCATGATTTTCCCAGGAATAACTTGGCCATCTTTAACTACAGGGACATTCTGAATGCCGCCTATGGCAATAATGGCTGCCTGAGGCGGGTTAATGATGGGAAAGAAACTTTCGATGCCATACATGCCCATATTCGAGACAGTAAAAGATCCCCCCTTAAACTCATGCATTTGGAGTTTCCCTTCTTTGGCTTTTGCAGCAAGGCTTCGAATCTCTACAGATAACTCGCCAACGTTTTTATAATCTGCATGGCGGACAATAGGAGTAATTAAGCCCTCTTCGACGGCTACTGCAACGGCAATATCTATGGTTTTATAGCGGATAATGGTGTTATTTACCGAGTTAAAACCACTATTGACCTCGGGATGTTTCCTGAGGGCGAGGGCACAAGCTCGGACAACAAAATCATTCAGGGTCAATTTTATTCCCTGATTCATGAGCTGTTGTCTTATTTGCACAAGAGGAATAGCATTAATGCTCTGCTGAACATAGAAATGGGGAATAAAAGTTTTAGCCTCTTGGAGTCTGCGGGCGATCACTTGTCGCATCGGAGAAAGCTTTTCCTCTTCATAAGTACCAGGTTTGAAACTAGGAGTTTCTCGGCTTCCAAAGACAGCTAAGCCACTTTTTTGCGCTCTATCGAGATCTTCCTTAACGATTCTTCCTCCAGGACCTGTCCCTTTGACAGTTGTTAAATCGAGACCTTGGTCTTTTGCTAATTTTTTAGCCAATGGCGAAACCTTCAGTCGTCCTTCAATAGACTCGCTGGGAACTTCAAAAGTGTAATTTTCTAGCGGTTCTTCGGGGACAAAAGCTGCAGAGGCCATTGTCGCCGTCTTTTCAGGCTGCTTCGCTTTTGGCTGTTCGGTTGTTTCCTCAGCCTTCACTGGCACGGGTTTTTCTTCGATTCCTTCGGGCTTATAACCTTTGATGTCTTCGTCTTTTGTTTCTGTGAAAACAGCAATGGGTTGGTTGACGACGACATCATCGCCTTCTTTTGCCAAAATTTTGCGGAGGAATCCCCCATCAAGAGCATTGTGTTCTACTGTTGCTTTATCGGTAGCTACCTCTATTAATAGATCGCCAGGTTCGACGATGTCTCCTTCTTTTTTGTGCCATTTTACAAGGGTTCCGGATTCCATTGTCGGTGAAAGCTTTGGCATCGTTAATGTAAAAGGCATAGACCTAGAACTCCTATAAATTTTTAACTTTTTTCACAGCCGCTAAAATTCTTTCTACGGTCGGGAGGGTTTCTCGCTCTAATCCCTTTGCATAAGGCATCGGCGTTTCTTTTTGGGCAACCCTTTCAATGGGGGCATCGAGAAAATCAAAACAATGTTCCATGATCTCGAACCCGACTTCGGCGCATATACCACCAAAGATATGACCTTCCTCCACTAAAACACAAGAATTTGTTTTACGAATGGATTGGGCGATGGTCGTTATATCTAAAGGTTTGATTGTTTGAAGGTCGATCACTTCTGCTTGAATCCCCTTCTTTGCTAGCTCTTGGGCAGCATTGAGGCAAAATCCGACCATGCGACCATGAGAAACGAGCGTGATATCTTTCCCTTCTTTAACTCGATTGGCTTTTCCGATAGGAACGAGATATTCCTCTACAGGAATTTCCATTTTATCGCCGTAGGAGAGCTCATTTTCTAAGAATAAAACGGGGTTATTATTTCTGATAGCAGACTTCAGAAGGCCTTTGGCATTATAAGCGTTGCTCGGGGCGATGACGATAATTCCCGGGATATTGGAATAAAGGGCCTCCACGCAATGGGAGTGTTGGCAGGACACCTGAGCGGCAGTTCCGTTGGGGCCTCTGAATACGATCGGCACAGAAAATCGGCCGCCCGACATGTAAAATGTTTTGGCAGCATTAGAGATAATTTGATCCGCTGCAACAAAAGAGAAGTTAAAGCTCATGAACTCGACAACAGGACGCAGGCCGCACATGGCAGCTCCCACACCGAGTCCGGCGAATGCCGATTCGCAAATGGGGGTGTCGTAGATACGCTTTGGACCCCATTTGTCAAGCAACCCTTTAGTGATTTTGTAGGCCCCGTTGTATTCGCCGACCTCTTCACCGATGATGAAGACATTTTCATCGCGGGTCATTTCCTCATCGAGAGCTTGTCGGAGGGCTTCGCGGATATCGATCAGTTGCATTTTTATTTCTTTAGGGGGCATAGACATCCTCCTCAAGGGTAACAGGATTCGGATCCGGTGATTCTTCAGCAAATTTCATGGAAGCCATCACCTTTTCACGAATTTCTTTATCGAGTTTTTTAAATTCATCTTCATCGATTTCTAAGTTGCCTTTGAGAATTTCTATTGGATCCTTTTTCATTTCTTCTTTGAGATTTTCTTTTGTGCGATAGAGGCCCGGATCTGAAACGGAATGTCCTTTAAAGCGGGAAGTGATGCATTCAATTAATACCGGTCTTCCGGTTTTAAGAACCTCTTGATAAGCCTCTTGGAAGCCTTGGTAGCAAGCAACGAAATCCATTCCATTCAAAGTATAGCCTTTGATATTATAAGCGGGGGCAAAATGTTCAGCCATTCCTTTCACGCAGATAGCTCTTTCGACGGAGGTGCCCATACCCCATCCATTGTTTTCGATGACGAAGATGCATGGAAGGCTCCACAGGGAAGCTAGATTGAGGCATTCATGAAAGACCCCTTGAGCTACGGCGCCATCACCGAAGAAACAAGTGGCAACTTGGTCTTTGATATTTTTATATTTTAGGGCAAAAGCGGCACCGATAGCGGTGGGGAGTTGTCCTGCGACAATACCAAAACCGCCAAGCAGTCTATCGGTATAGAGATGCATTGATCCCCCTCTTCCTTTAGCATTTCCCGTGATTTTTCCGTAGAGTTCTGCCATGACTTCATCTGGGGTGGCACCTAAAAGAAGCGCTAGGGCGTGGCATCTGTAGGAAGTAATCCACCAGTTGTTTTGTCCCATTGCCATGACTGCAGCCGTTTGGATAGCTTCTTGTCCGATATAGGAGTGAAAGAATCCTCCGATTTTCCCTTGAAGGTAGGCCGATTCGGCCCGCAGTTCAAAGTTGCGGATGAGAAGCATTTTTTTTAGGGCTTCTTGTAACAATTCTTTGTTTTTCATGTTATCGTTCATCCCTTTTCTGTCAGGAGACATTATATTTTGCTGCTCAATTTTTTTCTACCTAAATAGTGAGCTCCCGATACGCAATAAAGTTGCCCCTTCAGCAATAGCCAGAGGGTAGTCTTGTGACATTCCCATGGAAAGGTGATATGTTTTGAGTTTTTCTCCGAGATTCCTAAGAGCTGCGAAGCAATTTCTGATGATTTTTTCGTCTTTGACCGGAGGCGCCATCGTCATTAACCCTTCTACTACGATCCCTTTGAGCTCTTCGACCTCGCCATATCTCTTGAGCCATTCCTCAGGGTTTAATCCGTGCTTTGTCGTTTCCCCCGAAGCATTAGCTTGAAGAAGGATGGAAGTTTTTAAACCCGCTTCGAGGCTGCATTCTGAGATCTTTTTTGCCAATTCAGGAGAATCCACAGAATGGATAAGTTTAAATTTGCCGATCACTTTTCGGACTTTATTTTTTTGCAGTGTCCCAATGAAATGCCAATCGATATCTTTTGGAAGCTGTTGTATTTTCTCAAGGGCGGCATCCACCCGGCTTTCGCCAAAATTACGGCAACCGGCGTGGTATAGGGGCATCATTTCTTCAGGAGTATGACCTTTTGTCACGGCAACAAGGGTTATCCAATTCGGATCGCGCTCATTTTCTGCGGCGATTTTTTCAATTCGATTGAGTATTTGTTGGTAGTGATTTTCGATGGCTACATCCCTTTGGGTTTGTTCATTATTTCTTGAATGACGATGGCATCCTGAAGGGATTTTAATTTAACAAAGTAACGATTGGATTCAGGAGTATCCACTTTTCTTTTTATAAAAGCTCCCTTATGGATGTCGAAGGCCTTATCCGGGGTATCGAGTTCTATTTTGAGTGGCGCTGGTGGCACTGGAGAGGTTGGAGTGTCGAGTACAATTTTAGGTTCCCTATTTGTAATTTTAGGAGAAGGTATAGGGGGTAACTCTGTTTTTACATGCTCCACTTCCTGCTCGTCTTCCTCCTCTTCGAAATATTCTTTTTGAACTTTTTTATGCATTCGTTTTTTATTTTCTTCGGCTTCTAGTCGTTCAAAGTTTTCCAATGATTCTTTCTTTTCTCGATTTCGCTTCAAAGAAAGAAGCACAGAGGCAATCATGATCAAGGTAAAGGCGAAAAATTCTAAAACTTCCATAGATTAACCTTCGTGGGTGCTTATATCATCTGTAGGTTTCGCAATCGAGCTTCTCATATCGGAATCTGCCTGGATGTTTTGGATACGAACATAATCCATGACACCTAGATTTCCCATTTTGAAAGCTTCGGCCATAGCTAGAGGAACAGCAGCTCTAGCTTCGACAAGTCGCGATTCCGATTCTTTGATTTTGGCAATATTTTCTTGTTCCGTAGCCACTGCCAACGCCCTTCGTTTTTCCGCTTCGGCCTGGAAGATCCCCATATCGGCTTTAGCTTTAGCAAGACGTAGGATGGCTCCGACGTTTTCTCCGATTTGTATTTCTACGATATCCAAAGATAAGATCACAAAGGCTGTAGAGGAGTCGAGTCCTTTATCGAGCACTCGGCGAGAAATATCATGAGGCGATTCCAAAACTGTTTGATAATTTTCAGCAGCTCCGATTGCGCTTACAATCCCCTCACCTACACGGGCGATGATTGTTTCTTCTGTAGCGCCGCCGACGAGCTGTTGTAAGTTTGTTCGCACTGTCACCCTAGCTCGCACAAGAACCTGAATTCCATCTTTTGCAACCCCTGTCATAAAACCGCCGTGACTCGGACAATCAATGACTTTTGGATTCACCGAAGTTTCAATCGCTTGACGGAGATCGCGTCCGGCGAGGTCGATAGCAGTTGCTTGCCTCCAGTCTAGGGAAATGTTTGCCTTATCTGCGGCAATCATCGCTCTGACGACTTCGAGAACATGTCCCCCGGCTAGATAATGGGTCTCAAGATCGGCAACAGTGATCATTTTGAGTCCGGCTTTGAAGGAATTGATTCGTGCCGAAACGATGATATGAGGAGGAATTTTACGGAGGCTCATTCCGATGATATTTGTTAGAGGGATGGGAGTCCCTGAAACGAAGGCTTGAAACCACAAGCTGAAAAATCGGAACAACATCGCAAACAAGATGATTCCTATGAATGCTAATATGATGGTGAAAAATCCAAAACCTAATCCGATATCCATAATTATTTATCCTTTTTGTGCAATTTTACATTCAAACTTTCTCCGTCGCCACTGACGACAATGATTTCTTCGCCTTTAGGGAGATATCCGCTTAAAGATATGGCCGGGAGCTTTTTTTTATCAACCAATATAAATCCGCCGGGTTTGAGATCTGTCAGTACTATACCTACTTTTCCTATCGCCGTTTTATCATAAGCTGTAGCAATATAACCTTCCTGGTCTTGTCCTGAATAAATACTATATCCAGGTTTAGCCGTTCGAATTTTCCAAAGAGTATATTTGAAAAGAACCGGCAGGAATAAAATAATTGCCAAAACGTAAACGATTGTCCAAAGAACGGATTGAAAGGTTATTGCGAAATAATAAATGCTAGCAACAAGAGCAATGCCTCCCAAAACTCCTAAGAGACCACCCGGAAGAAAGAACTCCAAAAAGATGAGAAGAAATCCAACGAATGCAATAAGAAAGGGAAGCATACTATTCTTCTCCTTCTTGTTTCATCACGACAATGACGTTACCATCAATTCTCGCAACGACAATGCGTGTTCCCTTCTCTAGGTATTCCCCTTCTGATAAGGCATCATAGATATTATCATTAATGATGACCTTTCCCGTGGGACGCAGGGTCGCGATTACTTTCCCCTCGACGCCAGGCTGCGGAAGCGACTTCGGATTGGGTCCTGCAACATACCCTTCCTTGGCAGATTGTTCTCCGCCTACGAGCATCAATCGACTATAGCGATGGAGCGATGGCATTACATAGCGACCAATTAAAAGAATAATGCCTAAACTCAGAAGAATTGTTCCTGCCACCCAAGTGAGGTGGCGCATGAACGTTTCGCCGGCGGCATTGAAAGTTTGGGTATCGAATTCGTAGTTGACATTTTCCAACCCCGGAAGCATCAAACCAAAGAGTCCGATAATAAAAAAAGCGACACCAATAAGGGCAAGGAGTCCGAAAGTAGGTATTAAAAACAGATCAATGGCAACAAAGGCCAATCCAACAACCACTAATATCAACTCGAGCATATTGCCAATTTCTTGGGAGAAGCTGGACATAATGATGAGCGACAAGCATGCAACGGCAATGGAACCCGGAATTCCGGCACCCGGATGATTGAACTCGATATAAAATCCGAGGACTAATCCAAGAAGCAAAATTGAATTCACCAGAGGATTAGCAAGCAGAACAAAAAAGTGTGTTTTCCAGTCCATTTGGTAAGCGTGAATTGTTGCTTGGGGAATTTTATCGAAAAAAGGAGTGTGAAACAGAATGTTTTTGCTTGCTGGCCAGATACCCTTTTGGAGTTCTTCTTCGGTTATAGGTTCGGTTTTTTCACTAGGGAGCATGATATCAGCAACGCCGTATTGAATAAGCTGATCAGCGCGTAGGGTCAAGAGCTTCCCTTTAGGAGAAATCATGATATCGGGATTGGGTCCTGTTTTGATGATTTGATCATCTGAATTGAGTTTAACGATTTTGCCTTCTCTCATGACTAGAATGGCATCTTTGTCTACCATAGCTTCGGCAATGAAAGGATTACGGTCGAAAAAAGAGGCGCGATTTGCGAAATCGGCACGGACCGCAGAGTTTACTTTTTCGGAGGCCGTTGTCATTTGGCCGCCTTCGCCTATTGTGATGGGTTCGGCGGCTCCCATGGCGCCGTCTTTGACGACAGCGATGAAGCGGCAAGAATAGGCAATCATGGCCCCTGCGGAAATGGCCCAATTATCGATAACTGCGACGATAGGAATGTTGTACTGCGTGTCCAATTTTTTGAGTTCATCTGAAATTTTTTCAGCCGCGAAAAGTTCTCCGCCAGGCGTATTTAATTCCAGGATGATGAATAGAGGTTTTGTTTTCTTGTAGTATTCGGCAGCTTTGTGGATATAAAGCCATGTGGCTTGATTGATTTCGCCATTTTTATCGTTGATTTGGATGAGGCCAACTTGGTTTGGTCCTGATGGATTGAACTTAATATATTTTTCTAATTTTTTTTCAAGAATATCATTTTCAGCATGAACAGAAATAAAAGAGAAGAAAAAAAGAAAAGTAAATAATTTAATTAAGTATGTCATAATTTTCTATAAACGTTGTTTAAACTTAAGATATCTTAAAATTGGGTTTTGGGCAACGGGGAAAGAATGGGTAGATCGCATAGACACAATTAACAGGATAAGCAAGATCGCAAGCGGCACGATAAGAAAAGGATAAGAAAAGAAAAGATGGTTTTAAAAACATCCTAAATCATTTTTTCTTATCCTTTTTTATCCTGCCGCTTGCGATCCTGCTTATCTTGTTATTTCGTTTCTATATGCATCCATCAGCTATCTAAAAAGCTTATGATAGCGTCTCGGGTTTGTTCCAAATGGCTATATTCATGAACGGAGGAGACAAACCAAGCTTCTTGTTGCGAAGGGGGTATATAAACTCCATTGGAGAACATGTGGCGGAAAAACCTCGGAAATTCTTTAGAATCAATACTTTTTGCTTCTTCGCCATTGTTAATACTCTTGGCACCCAAAAACAACGTAAACATCGAACCTACCTGTTGAATGCAGGCATTTATCCCCTTTTTCTCGATAAACTCTTTCACAGGTTGAGTGATAACATCGGTTTTTCTCTCAAGCATTGCATGGAATCCAGCCCTTTCTAAAAGCATAAGGGCTTGTAAGCCAGCTTCTACCGCTATCGGATTCCCCGAAAGAGTTCCCGCTTGATAAACCGGACCAAGAGGTGCCAGATAATTCATAATATCTTCCCGGCCTCCAAATGCGGCAAGAGGAAAACCCCCACCAACGATTTTTCCAAGACAAGTCAGGTCAGGCTTAATGTCATAAAGAGCTTGGGCACCACCCAAAGCGACACGGAATCCTGAAATCACTTCGTCAAAAATCAATAAAGCGCCGGATTTCTCTGTCTCTTCGCGAAGCATCTGCAAAAACTCGGGTGTTGCGGGAACGACGCCCATATTACCTGCGATCGGTTCTACGATCACCGCTGCCACTTTATTTGTTTGTAAAAATTTTCTGCAGGTATTGACATCATTATAAGGCAGTGAAACCATATCACTCACCAAGGATTTAGGAATGCCAGCCGATGATGATGTCGGAAGACTAGATAGCCCCGAACCTGCATTCACCAAAAAATAATCGGCATGTCCGTGATAGTTTCCATTGAACTTAAGAATCGTATCGCGTCCTGTGAAACCCCGCGCTAATCTTACAGCGCTCATTGTCGCTTCCGTTCCGGAACTTACAAAGCGCACTTTTTTTATCGAAGGCACATGTTGAGTAATTTTTCTGGCGAGCTTTTCTTCAATAGGTGTGGACATTCCAAATGAAGTGCCCATTGCTAATCTTTTGCGGACTTCTTTCATGATTTCAGGATGGCAATGACCATGAATAAGGGCTCCCCAAGAGCCACAGAAGTCGATAAACCGTCTTCCATCTACATCATAGATACAATCTTTCGCCCCCGAATCGGCAATCAACGGATTTTGCTCCATGCCTATACAGGCTCTTGCTGGGGAACTGACTCCGCCTGGGATCACTTCACAAAGTTTTTCATATGTCGCTTGGCTTTTAGACTTACAGTGCATGGTTTTTCCTTTCAAAAAGGGTCCATTCTATTCTTCGATAATATTTATTTCAAGATGAAAATGAAAAATTTGCCACGAAGAGACGAAGAAAGCGAAGCGTAGACGCTATAGACATAAAATAACAGGATAAGCAGGATCGCAAGCGGTAGGATAAAAAAGGATAAGAAAAAAAATAAAAATTCAATTTTTCTTATCTTTTTTTATCCTTTCTTATCCTGCCGCTTGCGATCCTGCTTATCCTGTTAATGTTGTATAGGCATTCTATTGTAGCCACTCAAGAATTATAGTTGCTAGATAGGCTATCGAAGCCGAAAACGGAAAAGTGATGATCCAAGCAGAAAAAATTTGCGTTGTCACTCCCCACCGTACCGCTGAAAGACGTCTCGTCGATCCAACTCCCATGATTGCAAAATTGATCGTGTGGGTAGTACTTAACGGAATTCCAAAACGAGAAGCTAGTTCAATTGTACTCGCAGCACCCATCTCAGCAGCAAATCCCTGCGAGGTATCTAGATGAGTGATTCTAAATCCCACAGTTTTTAAAATTCTCCAACCTCCAATCAAAGTTCCCAATCCGATCGCAAACGCGCATATCAACATCACCCATACAGGTACATAAAATGTCGGAATAACCCCCTTCACCAATAATGCTAGCGTAAAAGCCCCCATGAGTTTTTGACCATCGTTAGATCCATGGCTAAAAGACATAAACGCTGCGGAGAGTACTTGCAAAAATCGAAATAACCCTTTTACTTTTCCAAGACTCGTTCTTCTGAAGATCCAATAGATCGCACTCATGATCAAGAGTCCCACAGAAAATCCTAAAAAAGATGAAAAGAATAAACCAAGTAAGACTTTGCTCCATCCATCCCATAATAGCGCATCGAAGCCACCGGTGGCAAACCCTGCGCCTGTCAAACCCGCCACTAAAGCGTGGCTTTTGCTCACAGGCATCCCCCAACGAGCATTTATGATTCCCCAAAAAATCAAGCCAAGCATCGCAGCGGCAACTGTTGTTAAATTGACAAAATCATCTTTAATAAAGCCGGTGCCTATAGTATTTGCTACCGCAGTACCTGAGAGAGCTCCAAGAGTGTTAAAGACGCCAGCCATTAAAATGGCTTGAATAGGAGTAAGAGCTTGCGTTGAGACACTGGTGGCGATGGAATTCGGAGCATCGGTCCATCCATTCACGAATTCTGCTGCCAAAACGAGTCCGAGAACTAACAGCAGGGCTATATCCATATTTTATCCATATTTCACAACTGTTGCTTCGATGGTATTGGCGATATCTTCGCATTTGTCGATACAATCTTCAAGGATGTCGTAAATTTCTTTCCATTTAATCACTTCTATAGGATCGGTATGATTTTTGAATAGATTTTGAATCGCATTATCTGCAAGGCGATCTCCGTGATTTTCCAATCGATTGATTTCGATGCAATAATCTAAAATGCGTTGAGGACGCTTTAAATTTCTAATGCTGCTGACCGCTTTAACAACGATCCCCATTGCTTCGTTAAAAACTTGGGCAAGCTCACAAAGTTCGGGGGTGCTTTTCTCAATCCCGAAAAGTTCCATTCTAACCACAATTTTTTCGGAAAAATCAATGACGTCGTCGAGCTGTTTTGCAAGGATATGAATATCTTCTCTATCAATAGGCGTGATGAAGCTTTTATTTAGTTTATTCATGATCTCATGAGTGGTCATATCGCTTTCGTGTTCGAGATCTTTCAATTGGTTGATACCGGGATGATGAGGAGCCCAGGAGTTGCAAATTTCAAGAAAAAGCTCCACTCCCTTTTTAACACCCTTAGCATGTTCATCTAAAAGGTCGAAAAACTTCTCTTCCCTTGGTATGAGTGAAAAAGGCATCAAAAAACCTAAGCTATTTAATTAAAATAATCTATAGCATTTTTTTCACGTTATAGCAATGAATTTTTTAAATCAATTTCCAGTCTTTAGGGAGAGGTGCATTGAAGCTAAGTTTGTTATCCCCTTCAAGAGTGAATTCTAGCTTTTGAGCGTGTAAATAGAGGCGCTGGGCGCCGACTCTTTGGTTAAAGTCTTTATCGCCGTATTTTTCATCGCCTATGATGGGATGGCCTATAGCCAGAGCATGAACGCGAATTTGATGGGTTCTGCCGCTTTTGGGGATAGCTTCGACCAATGTTACGTTTTGGAAAGTCTTTAGTTTTAAAAAGGTTGTTTCGGACTCTTTTCCGTCGACATCTGACTTTTCTAGGTATTGATCTTTGGACATTTTTCCTTGAATGAGGGCGAGATAGGATTTTTCGACCTTTTGTTCGCGAAAAAGTTCGTGGAATTCTTTTAAGAAGGTGCGAGTTTTTGCGATGACTAAACAGCCGGAGGTTTCTCTATCGATACGATGGGCGAGATCTAGATGCGGGTTATCATACATTTTGCGAAAGGCTTCGATGACACCGACATCTTGTCCGCTGCCGGAGTGAACAGGGATTCCGGAAGGTTTATTGATGACGATCATCTTGTCGTCTTCGTAGATGATGGATTGTTTGAGCCATTTGATGACTTCTTTATCAATTTCGATTTCGGCTTTTTGGATCGTTTTTACGGGGGGAACGCGGATGAGATCATTGATTTCCAAACGATCGCTAGGTTTCACTCGTTTTTTATTTACGCGGACGCCGCCGCTGCTGAGCATTTTGTAGATATGGCTTTTAGGAACCCCTTTAAGATGGGCAACCAGAAAGTTATCGATTCTCTGTCCCTGATGATGTTCCGTAATAGTGAAGTATTGGACTGATTTAATCATGGTTTTTGAGATTTTTTATTTTACTTTCAACTACAAACAATAGAGGTTAATTCACCTCAAGTCTACTCTATGTCAATCCTTTAGTGCAACTCTTGATTGCTAGGGTTCGGGCTTGGGACATTAAATCTAATATTTAAATTTGATAAGTTTATTCATGTGTCTGTAAAACCTAAAGATTTCAATATCCGCGCGTTGAAAAGGCAATCATCCCCGTCTCAAGATTAAGAGAATAACGTAGAATAAGTTTTCAGCATTTTTCATAAAATTTACCGATAATTTTCCTATTCTCGGACAAATCGAAGAAAAAGCTTGATTTAAAATGGTGTAATGGTGTAACATTACATATATATATCAATATATTAGGTTTGTAACATGAGACTATCATTAATCACGGCAATTATTATTACGACAGCTCTTGGAGCCTTTTTATCCTTTAGAAGCTGTTTGGATTCACATGATGCAATCGATAAATATTTAACCTCTCATAACTTTCAAGGTGTTGTCTTAATTGGCGCCGGTGAAGAAATCCTGTATAGCAAGGGATTTGGTCTTGCAAATGAAGAACACAAAATTCCCAATATCACCCAAACAGTATATCGTATTGGATCGATTACAAAACAATTTACCGCAGTCGTCATGATGCAGTTGCAGGAAAAAGGACTGCTTTCGGTGAACGATCCGATAAGTTTGTACCTTACCGATTATCCAAACGGCGATAAAATTACAATACATCACCTCCTTACACATTCATCAGGAATACCAGATATCACAGTGATCCCCAATCTTACCGAACTGCAACGAAGAAACACAACGGCCTTGAATTCGATAAATTTCTTCAAGGATCTTCCATTGGATTTCACTCCTGGGTCCGATTGTAAATATTCAAATAGCGGATACATCGTACTAGGCGCCATCATCGAAAAAGTGACGAATCAACCCTATGAACTCTACTTGCAAGAAAACATTCTGAGACCACTTCAGCTTAAAGGCACCTACGCTGAAGCAACCGACCAAATTATGACTCATCGGGCCTCAGGATATAGGCGCACAGAGAATGAGATCTTGAAGCATGCAGACTTTATCGATATGTCATTTCCACATGCCTCTGGAGGGTTATCTTCAACCGCTACCGACCTTTTTACATTCACCCGATCATTTAAAGGTAATGTATTACTAAGTGATGAAAGCCTCGCGACCATCTTTACGATCCATGCAGCAAGCAAAACCAATGGGATCAGTTATGGTTATGGATTTAGAATAGGACCCAATAATAAAAGCATGGAAGGCTGTGATAGCAATATTATAGGCCATGCAGGATCTATAGAAGGTTTTGAATCGATGGTTGTCCGTTATGACGACATCAATCTAACCATCATCCTTTTATCAAATATCGAAAAAACAAACGTCCGTTTATTCCATAAGGAACTGGCGGATATCATCCCTACATCTTGGCGTCTCCGCCCTTCTTTTTAATGCGTACAGTTGAAAAAAAATTTAAAAAATAAATCTAAAGGAGAAGAGTCATGTCATATGTAAGTGGATCGGTTTGCAAATATTTATTTGGAAATGAAGCGAATCAAATTTTTGAAAACCTGTATTTTTCAGGTTCAGAAGAACGTCAGGGTAAGTTCGTCGACGAAGCGCTTGAGATATTAATGAAAATCAATATGTTTCTATTAACTCGAAATAGAGCTTTTGTTCTCATTGATCCTATGGCCTTCAACAATCAATGCCACTTGTACGCCTTAAGAGTCACCAAGATACAGAAAAAATATCAAGGAATGACGGAGGAGGATAAATGTGCGATGAATGAAGAGAACAGATTCCTTCATTTATCAATGTTCCTTAGCTTTTCACTAAGTGACACAAGGAATCTTGTAACTGTCGTGAAAAGAGCTATGGATGAGCTTAGTATCAGTAAAATGTTTAAAAAGCCGTTCAAAAACTTTCTGTTGGACCAAGGAAATTGCCGGCAAAAGGCAGCACGCATAGCATTGAATCAGCTATTTGAGAAAGACTTGAAGGATTCTTTAGCTGCGGAAGCGATGGACAAATTACATTGTGAATTGTCACAGCTCGCACATGAAAAACTGGTAACACAGTCCTCCCGAGGATTAAATGGAGGATTACTGTATACGTTTCCTAAACTTTCAGGTGTTGCCTATTTTATTGAACAAATATCCAAAAATAACATCCCTTTCGTTGTCAAAGTTAAGATATTGACCGAGGATGGTGCTGGAGGGGTTATAACGCATTCATCCCGAGAAATCGACGATGATGAGCCTGTGATTGTTCTTGAAGGATTTGCAGGGACATTATCACTACCCGAGTGCAGGGTGGAAGCAAAAAAATGCAGTATATTTTTTCATAGATACATTGATACTAAGATGAGGCATAGCCAAAATGAGCCCTGCTTCTATTGCAAAGCCACTCAAATCGATCTTAGCCCCTATCGAGAACGTCTTGTAAAGGCAATGGCATCCCCTGAAGAGATGTTTTATGCTTTGGGAGTTGATTTTCTTATAAAACAACAGCCAGAATTTCAACATTTCTTTGAAGACAAAGAACGGTATCCCCATTTATGTGAACTTTTTTCACGCTCTAAGCCTCTTGTAGAAAAATTAGGCCTTGACATGGATAAGCCATCAGCATTTTCAGTATGCCATGCTTATGCGGATGTGGGGGTACATGGAAAATCTAATGGATTTCAACTCGACATGACTCAAGAGGTCTTTTTAAAAAGCAGGGGGATCTTATGAAAAAAGTAGGAATCATTGGAGGAGCTGGCCCACTGGCCAGCTCCCTGCTATACGAGTCAGTGGTACACGAGTGCTACGTGCAAGGCGGGGATATTCCAGAAATTTTATTACTGAATTTTCCCTTTACAAGGTGTTTAACAAAGGATGAAGCATCAGACAATCTTAGCTGTGTTTTAGAGGAGCTAAGTTACTGCATTAACACCCTTGAACGACATGAAGTAGAAGTAGGATTATTGGCCTGCAATACAATGCATCTCTTTTTGAAGATGCTTCCTAAACCTCTTTTACAGTTTCACGCTTTACCCGAACTTGTTCTTTGTGAGGCGAGAAAAAAGAAAGCGTGCTCCCTATTCATTTTGGGTAGCCAAAATAGTTGCCGTCTAGGATTATACGAGGACCCCGAGATAACGATGGCTTATCCATCCCATGAAGAGCAGCGTGTTGTCGATAACGTGATTGACAGAGTACTACAAGGAAAAATTTCTCCTGAGGACTCACAGTCAATCAGTCGACTAATTCTCAATGCATCGGAACGAATACCCTTTGATGGTGTAGTTTTGGGGTGTACCGATTTACCGGTATTGCACCATCACTACCCAATTAAGTCGATGTTTCCCATTTATGATTCCATCAAAATTGCATCAAAAAAATTAAGAGGTTTATTATGAAAAATTTTATTATATTATGTTTGTTATTGCTAACATCATGTGGTAAATCCGATGAGAAAAAAACAATCGCCATATTGACACCTGTTTCGCACCCAAGTTTAGAGCATTGCGAGAAGGGGTTTATTGAGACTATAGAAAAGCACTCCCCCGGCAAATACGAATTTGTTACTTATAACGCCCAGGGAAATAAAACTCTTCTGCGGTCAGAAGTTGAAGAGATTTCCAAGAGAAACTTTGACCTTGTATTGACAATCGGGAGCTCTACCACTCAAATGACGACCGAAGTTTTCTCAAAAAAACATATCCTTACCCCTATCGTTTTCACAGCTGTAAATATTACAGAAAAGTTTGCTGGTGATAATGTCACGGGTGTAAAGGAGATGCTGAGATTCAATGAGGAAATAGAAGCCCTCATATCCTATAAACCAGAACTTTCCAAGGTACTCTTGGTGTATAATCCTGCCGAACCAGGTCTACAAAAGGATTACGAAGAGATCAAACAAATCCTGGAAGAACGGAACATTGTTCTCCAAGCTGTCGAGGTATTTCAAACTAATGAGCTTAAGGCTAAGGTTTCACCATTCATGGAAAATATGGATGCCATTATTATCCTAAAGGACAACACTGTAGTTTCCGGGCTTGAGGTTCTCAGCAAATTGTGTAATGAGAAACAAATTCCACTCATGGCTAGTGACCTTGACTCACCCGATCGAGGCGCTGCCTTCGGTTTTGGCGTCTATGAATTCGACTTCGGTGTAGAAGCTGCAAAAAAAGCTATACAGATCCTCGAGGATCATGTAGAGCCAGGCTCTATTCCAGTTACCGCTGTTACCAATTTTACCTTGCGTGTCAATCATGAGGCTGCTAAGGCACAGGGAATTGAGGTGCAACAATGATTTTTTCCATTATTGAGCAATCATTAATTGCGCTCCCGT
This sequence comes from Waddliaceae bacterium, assembly GCA_963822595.1. GTDB lineage: Bacteria > Chlamydiota > Chlamydiia > Chlamydiales > Waddliaceae > CAVRUH01. The sequence continues at coordinate 353,802 of CAWGIG010000003.1, forward strand.
TGCTTTTTGGGGCATACATAACTTTGTCGCTATTGAAGCTACCCGATTTTAGTATTGAAAGCGCCTACTTATTTGGCGGGGTAATGGCTTATTTGGCAAAGGATCATCCACTCCCATTGGTCATCCTTAGTGCCGCGACAGGTGGTGTTATGGTCGGGGTTATTGTTAGTTTTCTTAATCAATATCTTAGAATACCCTATCTCCTTGCTGCAATCGTCACCAATGGGCTCGTTCACGGGCTGACACTTCTCTTTTTGAATGGATCTGTCAACGGGTTTCGATTGGCAACCCCAGTGAACGAGATTGTCTTATTGATTAATGTGGCGGGGGTGGTCAGCATTATCCTATTTGTTCTTTTGCGATCTCAGATGGGATATTGCTTGGCGATTTATGGCAAATCCTCAGTTTTTTGACAATCATAGGATATCAAGACGCTTTGTATTGTTTTTTGGAACTATTTTGGGACACAGCCTGGCTGCTATAAGCGGCTTTTTGTTTTCGTTAACAAGTGGCGTTGTCGATCTTTCTATGAATTTTGGTGTCATCATGCTATGCCTAACCTCCTTGATGATTGGCAAGTTACTTAAGAAGGGTGATATCCCTAATTTAATCGTGCCCATGTTAGGAATTTTAGCCTATTTCTTGATGCAGCAGATACTGCTCAGGATGGGCTTGAATCTGAAATATTTCAATGCCTTTCAAGCATTATTCGTCCTTTCCATTCTGTTCATAGGAAACAGAAAGAATACTTACACCCTTGACCATTTAGGAGTATAATTATGTATGCTAGTGATTTATCCTTCAGACATCAGAAAGATGCTCCATATTTCTTTAAAAACATCTCGTTTAATCTAGAGCAAGGAAAACTCCATGCTTTGCATGGAAAAAATGGAACAGGAAAATCAGTACTATTAAGTTTACTTAACGAAAAAATGGATCCTAAATCTATTGTGGAAGGCAAAATACACACTACCGGGAAGACACTTCTTGTTAATCAATGTTTTGATCAAATGATCGCTGATAAATTTACCTTTATTGAAAACCTTCAATTCGCTTGTATGGAACAATATCCCAGCTTAATAAGACCTCTTAATACTCCCTTTTTTCACTTAGATTTTATCGAAAAATTTCATATCGATATTACAAAACCAGTTTATATGCTTTCTGGTGGACAGAGACAAATTCTAGCGCTTCTCATGGTTATCCAAAAACCCGTTAAAATATTGCTCTTGGATGAGCCTACAGCCACTCTCGATGAAGAAAACGCCCTACTCGTATTTGAGTTCCTTAGAATTTTAACCGAACGGAATATTACGATTCTCGTTGTATGTCATGATAGAGAATTGGTCAGTGGTTATGTTACCGGACAAAATCTTTACATGATAAAAAAAGAAAATGGTCTCCGCACGATAATGGCTCAAGTATGAGTTAATCGATCTTTCAGCTTTTCTCTAAGTTTAGGGGATATAATTTTCAGGGCGTTCGACCCACGCGTAATTTGTGCTATACTTACTTTATGCTTCTCAGATATTTCTCGCTGCGTTAATTTCCCTTCTAGCATAGATTTAATGATCAAAAATCTAGAGGCCAAGGTCTCCTTCTCTTCGATTGTAAGAAATAAATCAAAAAATTCATTGAACTCGCTAGTGTTCTTTATTTGAATGCATAGCTTTAGAAATTCTTGCCAGCCGTCCTTTGTATTATCGTTCATTGATCACCTTCTTAATTGATGCATTAAATATAGTGCAAAAAAGGACTTTTCGTCTACATATACGCAAGTGAATAAATTTAAAGTATTCTGAATATAAAGGAATAGGAAAATGAATCCGAGAGACTTATGTGATATAGCGGTAGCCGGATTTGAACCAGCGACACACGGATTATGATTCCGCCGCTCTAACCAACTGAGCTATACCGCCGAAATAACAATAGCGGGGGGTGGATTCGAACCACCGGCCTTTGGGTTATGAGCCCAACGAGCTAACCCCTGCTCCACCCCGCGTCAATTAATGGCATAAACATACTACATGTCCCTCATTTCAATCAAGGACTTTTCTGTTTTTTTTGTTGTGCCATGCAAATCTCTTATCATTTGCGCCCCCGCTTCCCCTATTTTCCGCCTCTCTTCAGGGTCACTAAGGAGTTGCGTCAAGACCTCACAAAGCCCTTCCTGAGATACCTGAAGGCCCGCATTGTTCTTTTTCATCAACTCGACCATATCCTGCTGCTTATACATATAAGGCCCATAAATTACAGGGACGCCATAATGCGAAGGCTCGATAATACTATGCCCCCCAACCTTCGTTGTATAACTTCCCGCAACAAGACCGACATCAGCAATCTGATAGCATTTTCGCAATAATCCCATTGCATCTATCAAAATCACCTTCTCATGTCCCTCGCGATCCTCTTTTTGGGAATAGGTGACGAATGGCAGGCTCAGATCCTTCAATATGCCCGCTACCTCAGAAAACCGCTCAGGATGCCGTGGAGCAACGATTACCTTGAGATTAGGTACTTTCTTCCACACTTCATTAAGAGTTGTGAATAGAAGCTTTTCTTCAGGATCATGCGTCGAACCGAGAACCAAAATAAGCTCTTCTTTTTTGATACCCAAACTTTTTTTCCATTCCTCAAGAGCTCCTGGAGACGTAAAATCATTCGCTTCATCATATTTCAAGTTTCCGGTCACGAAAATTTTGTTTTCGGGGACTCCTAATTGCTTAAAGCGATCGGCATAAGCCTCACTTTGAACACAGTATCGATCAATAAATGAAAACAGGATCTTGTGAAACCAGGAATTTTTTTTGAATCGTTCAAAAGAACGGTCAGATATCTTTCCATTCACCAAGGCTGTTTTAGCTCCGACATTTTTAGCGGCACGCAGGAAGTTAAACCAAAAGTCCGATTCCGTGAGAATCAACCTATCGGGTTGGACTCTTCTGACAATACTTCCAATAATCCAGCTCAAATCTAGAGGAAGGTAGACATGGTAATCGGCGAATGGGAGGCTTTTTTTTGCTTCGGCGTGACCTGTTTCTGTCACGGAAGAAATGAGGATGATGGGGTTATTCCATTCGTTCTTGATTGTTTGGGCGAGGTTCGCGACGGCTTTGGTCTCACCCACAGAAACAGCATGGATCCAAATGAGGGGTCTTGTTCCTTTATCAATGAGAGGAAATCTGAATCCAAGCCTATTCCAGAAGCTAGCTCGGTATTTATTTTTTACGATGAGTCGATAAAAAACAATAGGGCTTGCAATAAGCCCGAGAAAAAAAAGTAAAATGTCGTAAATAACAGCTAATAACATCCTATCATTTTAAAATAAGAAGGGAATTTTTACCACAGAGATCTCCTAAATAACTAATAGACCTTAGGTCGTCCATTTCAAACAGGTAAACCGATTTTCACCACAGAGATCACTGAGAATGAATGAGATCACAGAGAGTTAAATGATTGAAATAAAGAGTGAAATATACAAATACATTTTCTGTTAGATTTTTTTAAATACTCTTCATTACTCTCTGTGAGCTCATCATTCTCAGTGTTCTCAGTGGTGAAAATCGGTTTCCCTGTTGAAATGGGTTGCCTAAGGTCTATAAGTTTTTACGATGTTTACTGAACCTGGTAGGTCAGCCCACGCCATTTCCCATCGCTTTCAAGAACTAAAGTTACAAGTTCCGGAACACCCTTTTTTGTGGCAAAATCTGTCCTGTATATCAACACCATGTAATCCCCTGCAGGTAGCCCCGAAGGATTTTGAGCTGTTCTTTGATCCACCAGATTACGACTTAACACACTTCCTAAAGGCTTTCTTGTGGCCTCTAGAATGGCTATCCAACTCTTGATGGGAATTCTCAATTTCAATGTGAGCGCACCCTTATCCCAAGCTTCTTCATATTTCCCAGCATCAATAACAGCCACCCAGGCTAGCCCTGCTTCTGCACTCGCTTTTAAATTATCCGTTTGAGCATGTAGGCCCGAAGTCATAAATAATAATAAATACGTCATCATCGAGCGAATTTTTGTAAACATATGGCCTCCTGTTTCCTTTAACTTTTCATAATCTATAATCTTTTTTAAGAAAAGAAAAAATTCATTGCATAAAAACTGAAAAATCCTGGAGGATAGGTTAAGAATTTATTTTTTAGGATTTTTATGATTGAAACAAAAACTATTGAGTATCAATGCCATGGGAAAAATCTTATAGGATATCTGGCGCATGATACATCTAAAAAAGGACCAAAACCTGGTGTTATTATAGGTCATGCCTGGCGCGGCCTGGACGATTTTGCACGAAAAAAAGCTGAATATCTTGCTGGTTTGGGATATGTGGGCTTCGCTGCTGATCTTTATGGGGAAGGTAAAACCTTAACTACCGACGAAGAAGCTTTTAACACCATGTCCCCCCTATTCATCGACCGGCAGCTCCTACGCGAACGCATTTGCGCAGGTTATGACACATTGGCAAACGAAAGTATCGTCGATAAAGAAAGATTAGGAGCCATCGGATTCTGTTTTGGAGGTCTCGCTGCCATTGAGCTTCTTAGAAGTGGGGTCCAATTGCGCGGGGTAGTAAGCTTTCATGCCTTGCTCGGTGACAAAATGGGTCCACTGACGGCGATTAAATTCCCACATGACCCGAAGCTCCATGGATCATTATTGATGTTACACGGCTATCTTGACCCTATGGTTTCCAAAGAGGATATCTATCAAATTCAAGATGAAATGACAAAGGCGGGTGTCGATTGGCAGATGAATATTTATGGAAAAGCGACACATGCTTTTACGAACCCCCAAGCAAATTCTCCTGAAAAAGGGATGAAATATCATGCACCGACAGAAAAAAGAGCGATGCAATCCATGACTAATTTTTTTAATGAAGTTTTTATATAGGAGAAAAATAATGAAATATACAGGATATATAGTTTTAGGTTACGGAGTGATAGTTATGCTTGGTGGTCTGATAGCCTATCTGACTGCAGATAGCATGGTGTCGCTATTCACAGCAACGATTTCTGGGGCGATCCTTGTGGCCGGGGGCATGGGTATTCTTAGAAATAGCCTCTATGCTTATTTTCTTTCGCTAGGATTGACGACCCTTCTGTCGATTTTCTTTATTTATCGCTATATGGTCACAGAAAAATTCATGCCAGCGGGAATGATGACCGGTTTGAGCATTATCATTTTGCTCTTATTGCTAATCACTCGGGGAAGAATGCCCAATAAAGCGCAAATTAAGTAAATTCAGTAAAAAATGTGGTTGCTATCATAAGTTACAAATTGATAGCAGCCTACCACAGGGATGGTCTCGATGATTCCCCGTCCAAAGTGCTTTAATCCATCGACTGAATGATGGCCGATGACTTCTGCGCCGTAGAGGCATTTTACGCTGATTTTACGAGAGAATGGAATCATCACCCCTGCTGAAATGAGAGCAAACCCTGCTCCAACGCCACAAAAGGAAGCTTTTACCACCCCGTAGCTAGCACGTACGGGACCGAAAACCCTGCCTAAGAGGGGTAAACGACCTATAAAATTGGCAAAACAATTGGCTTGTTGGTGCAACGGTCTGTAATTTTCCTCGGAATCTACGATGACAACGAAATCGCTCCCTAAATTATCAAAATAATGCTTTAAATTATAGTTCCCTTGAAAATCTAAAAAATGAGGAATGATGCTCATAACCGCCTCCTTGTTTTGTTACGATCCTAACTGATCATTAAGCTATAAAATCATTTTTTGCAATAAACAATTGGATTGGCTCCAGGAAGCTAAAAAAATCCTTTCTTTATATTTACTAATTCTTTACTATATCTATAAATTTTTATTCATGTTTACTAATTAAGGAGATTTAAAAAATGAATAGCTTAAATGGCATTACTGATCAACCAACAATAGACACATGGGTCGTCAAATCAAAAAGGTCTGACTGTAAAATAGAAAAAATACCCTATGACAAAGATCTGATCGACGCAACGGGTGAACCTTTGTCTTTGGTGTTCAAGGTTTCTGATAAACTCCAATATCAAGTAACTTGTCCAAAAGAATTCCTAATGACAGCTAGTAGTTATTTTTCACAAATGCTAAACGGCGGATGGAAAGAAACTAGAAAAAGTTCAATCGAAGTTGATTTACTTGGCCTTGATGTAGAGTTTTCAAAGAAACATTTTGAACTTTTATCAGATTACATTAACTGCGGGGAGATAAACGACATATCCCAATGGAGTCTTGCCGAACTCAAGGCGTTATATAGCATTTCAAACTTCCTGGCAATGGAAGAAACATCAAATCGAGTTACAGGTCAAATCATTAGCAAATTAGGACGTGAATTCTCATGGCATGAGTGCCTGTGCTTCGGAATCAAACATCAATCTTCAGTTATTATTGGAACTGCCTTCCCATATATTATTGGAGACTACCTAACAAAAATAGAAATTCCACCATCTATGCAGTACCTTAGCAACAAGTTATCATTAATACAAAAAGGTATTAGCATCTGTGGCGTTGACAAGGTAACGAAACTCTGCATAGAAAACTATTTTCCGAAGGGTATCGATGAAAATCCAAATGATCTAAACAAAGCCCACGACTGTGTTGGGGAATTTTACTATCCATTGAAGTATCCATTTCCTAAAGAAGTTTATCAGTTGTTCCCACATGTCTCAAAGCTTGTATTGCGTCGTTATGACGAGTTTTCTCGTTCCATAAATGAGGTTAAAGTCAATATAGAGAAAGACGAAAATGGAGATATTTTCTTTGTTCGAAGGCCTGAAGACTGCCCGGTAGTCCGTAAGGTACAGCATGATGGCAATGGGAATTATCGGACCTATTAAGCCCACTTCAATTGAGTCTAGGCTTTCCTATATGGGGAAAGCCCAGACCGTAATTTCCCTCTTTATCAATTTTTAACAATCATATTTTAATATCTCTACTCATGAAAGTGAAAATGCCAATGCCCTTTACATTCATGATTAAAACAAACAACCCAGGAGAAATAAAATGTCAAAAGTAAAGACTCTAATTTTTGCTAGCATGCTATTATTTTGCTCAGCATCATTAACCGCCGATGTTCAGAAGCAGGCCAATTATGCAGGCGACTATGGCTTCGAGCAGGAAAGAATGATTATCGATAACGGAGAGATTTTTCTCGTTTCTAGTTTTGATTCTAAGGACTACATCACTGTTTACAATATCTACGGGACACGCCTTTGGGAAGCGACATTTCATGCGAAAATCTTATCATGGGAAGTAGCAGGAGATTTTGTTATCGTTTTCTCTAAAGACCGTGGAGGCTCCAAAACTTACTTGACCTGCATTGAACGAAATACAGGCAGTATGCTTTGGCAAAGGCCATAAATCTATGATTTGAAGGCTGAAGGCGGTCCCCCGTCTTCAACCTTTAAGAAAATCTCTATTCCCCCACACAAAAGTTGCTTAAAAATAGAGAGCTATGGTATTATCTCGGCATATCAATTATAAATTGGAGATATCCAGATGGCAAGCAAACGCGAAAAAATCAAACTGAAAAGCTCAGAAAGCACTTACTTTTACTTTTCTATGAAAAATAAAACACAAACTCCGGATCGTATTGTACTAAAAAAATACGACCCAACAGTGCGTAAGCACGTCGAATTCAAAGAGACAAAATAAGGTCTATGTTTGAGCTGTCGGTCGCTCTAAAGTATCTACTTCCGAAATGGCGGCAGCTCTCCGTTTCCATCATCAGCATGATCTCGATATTAGTCATTGCTTTGGTGGTTTGGCTTATTGTTGTATTCTTCTCTGTCACTTATGGTCTCGAAAAGACCTGGATTCAAAAACTTATCGCCTTAACAGCTCCGATTCGAATTACCCCGACTGAAGAATACTATCGTTCCCAATACTATCTGCTAGATAGCATCAGCGCCGATGCCGACTACACTCCCAAAAGCATCGGTCAAAAACTTATCGCCGAAAAGTCCAATGCCTACAATCCCGAGTACGATGAAGAAATTCCCCATCAATGGGCAAAACCTGATCTCGATCCTGAAGGTCATGTCAAAGATATCGTCAAACTAGCTTATAATTCCATTCAAGAGCTCCCCGGGATCCAAGTCCGGGACTACGAGATGGCGGCTGCGACGCTGAAATTGCAACTAGGACGAGTTCACGGCAAAAATAATGAAGACCTATTTCTAACGCAAGGACTCTACCTTAGTTCGTATGACCCAGAAAATAAAACCTTACTGAAGACGATCCTCCCTCTTAGCGACAAAGTCACGTTGCAGAAAAAACTCCCGACTCATCCGAAATTTGGAGAAGGCATATTGCTTCCGAAGAGTTTTAAGGAAGCTGGGGCCTCTATTGGGGATCGTGGAATGCTTACCTACCAAGTCCCGACAGCGAGCGCGATGCAGGAGCAGCATCTACCGGTTTTTGTTGTTGGTTTTTATGACCCCGGCATCCTTCCTATGGGGGGGAAAGTCTTGATTGCGAATCAAAATCTCGTTTCTATTGTACGGTCCTCTTATCCTGCTGAAGAGTCTGCAATGTTTAATGGATTGAATGTCCGCTTTGATGATTTAGACGATGCGGGTAGAGTAAAAGCTGCCATTGAAAAATCCTTCAAAGAAAAAGGAATCGACCAGTACTGGAGCGTATCCACTTTTCGGGAATTTGATTTTGCTAAAGACCTACTCACACAGTTGCGCAGCGAAAAAAACCTATTCACAATACTTTCTGCAGTGATTATTATTGTTGCCTGTTCGAATATTATTTCGATGTTGATTATTTTGGTGAATGATAAAAAGACAGAAATCGGCATCCTTAGGTCTATGGGAGCGACATCCGCCAGTATTGCGGCGATTTTTGGGTTCTGCGGCGTTGTCATGGGTTTGATAGGAAGCGCTGTGGGGATTGGATTAGCAGTGATCACTCTTCATTATCTGGATGGGCTGATTAAATTTATCAGCAGGGTTCAAGGATTCGACATGTTTAATGCGATGATGTATGGCGATACCTTGCCGAACGAGATCAGTTATAAAGTATTGACTGCCGTGATCATCGCGACGGCATTAGTTTCCTTGCTAGCGGGCATTGTTCCTGCGGTAAAAGCTTGCTTGATGCGACCTTCGCAGATATTGAGGTCACAATAGATGAAAAAGAATATCCTCGAAGCAAAAAATCTGAAGAAGTTTTACTACAATCCTGTAGAAGTTCCTATTCTGAAAGGCGTTGATTTAACGGTTGCCGAAGGCGAAACCGTAGCGATTATGGGTCGGTCGGGCGAAGGTAAAACGACTCTATTACATATCCTAGGGACACTGGAAAAAGCCTGTCATGGGAACATTGTAATTGCAGGGCATGATGTGTCTCATTTTAACAAGGCGACGATCCGCAATCGACACATTGGCTTTGTGTTTCAGTCGTTCCATTTGCTGGAAGACTATACGGCGTTGGAGAATGTATTGATGCCGGCGCGGATTGGCCGGGAAGGCATTTCGAAAAGTGGACCGGCGTACCAAAGAGCTTGTCGACTGCTGAGTGAAGTGGGACTTGACAGCAGGGCTCATTTTAGATCGAAGCAACTTTCGGGCGGAGAGAAACAGCGCGTGGCGATAGCCCGGGCGCTTTGCAATGATCCCGATCTTATTCTGGCGGATGAGCCATCGGGAAATCTAGATAGTCAAACATCTTCCATGATACATGATCTTCTTTTTCGTGCAGCTCGCGAGGGCAGTAAGGCGATGATCATCGTCACACATGACCCGGAGCTAGCCAAGCGCTGCGACCGTGTGCTTACTTTGCAGAACGGCACCCTTCATGGCAGCAGTGCAAACGAAATAACAGGATAAGCCTGATTCCTTTTTTATCTTGCCGCTTGCGATCCTGTTTATCTTGTGAATTGCGTCTATACGCGATATCCACCATCCCCATGATTTTTCTTGACTTTTAGGCCTAAAAAAACGACAAATGTTTATTAGGAACTAAAGGTAAAATTATGCAAAAAATAGCTTCTCCTTGGCCTAAACGCATCGTAGGTTTGTGCATCATCGCAGCCCTCCTTTTAACCATCTACCACGCCTTGGGGCTCTGCTCCGAACAATGCTCGCACGGCAATAAATTCCAGATCCTAGGCATCTCGTTCGACTGGTTCGGCCTCTTCTTCTTTATTCCTCTGGCTATTGTATTCCTTATGTCTTATAAGTACTCAAACCTTTATGCATGGGTCGGAATAATGTTTGCTTCCGCGCTGGGTGGAGAAATCGTCTTCATGGGCGTTCAAAAATTCGTGATCGGGACATGGTGTCCCGTTTGCCTCGGCATTGCATTTTCGGTGTTTATCGGTTGCATCGCTCTTGTTGTCGGGAATTATATCAACACAAATGATCAAAAAGGAAAATTAATGAAAAACTATTGGAATATATCGGCATTAGCCCTCGGCTTTGCATGCGCCTTCTTTGGAATTGTCCAAAATGATGAAGCTGCTGCAGCACAAAACTCGATTAAAGAAAGCATCGCTTTCGGAAATACTGACAGCAACATCGAAGTCTATATCTTCACAGACTGGGAATGCCCTGCCTGCCGAAAAGTCGAACCTACTCTCGAACAAATCGTCAAAAAGATTTCTCCCGAAGCAAAAATCACTTTCGTCGATTTCGTTGTCCATCCCGAAACACTGAACTTCATCCCCTACAATCTCTCTTTTATGGTTAATGACAAAAATCAATACTTCAAGCTGAGACATATCCTTACCGAAATATCTCTCAAGACAGGAAAACCTACGGAAAGCCAAATCGAACAAGCCATCGGCAAAATCGGAGTCAAATTTAATGAACTTGATTATGCAGATGTTCAAGCAGGAATGGAGTACTTCAAACAGCTCGGGGAAAAATACCAAGTGAAGGGAACTCCAACTATGGTGATCGTGAACGTCACAGCAAAAAAAGGTAAGAAGCTGTACGGCGGTGCTGAGATCACCGAAGCTGGAGTTAGCGAGGCGCTTAAAGTCATGAAGAATTTATGACGCTTGCTCAAAAAAAATATGACACTCTCTTAGACAAAATTGGGCATACACCTCTGATTAAACTCCAGAGGTTATGCCCTAATCCAAAAGTTACCATCCTCGTCAAATTAGAATTCCTCAATCCCGGCAGCAGCATCAAAGATCGCATCGTCCAATATATCATTGACGATGCGGAAAAACGTGGCCTCCTTAAGCCGGGTGGTACGATCATCGAAAATACCTCAGGCAACACCGGAGCAGCCGTTGCCATGGTCGCTGCCATTCGAGGATACAAAGCGATCCTCATTATGCCGGACAAAGTCAGCAAGGAAAAACAAAACACCCTAAAAGCTTTCGGCGCCAAAATTATTATCACCCCAACTTCAGCTGCTCACGACTCCCCTGAGCATTATGTCAACGTAGCAAAGAAATTAGCCGAAGAAACTCCCAACAGCTTCCGAGTCAATCAATACGACAATCCTCTTAATCCCGAGGCACATTATCTCACCACAGCACCGGAAATTTGGTCTCAAACTGGCGGAGATATTGATTATTTTATCGCCAGCGCTAGCACGGGAGGCACCATTTCTGGCGTGGGACGTTATCTTAAAGAAAAAAATCCGAAGATCCAGGTAATCGCTCCCGATCCCGTAGGTTCTATTTTCTACGACTATTTTAAAACGGGTAAAATTCTCGCAGATGGAAACTGTAACTATTACCTTGAAGGCATAGGAGAAGACCATATGCCAAAGGCGATCGATTTCACTTTCATTGACGATGTGGTCAAAGTGACAGATAAGGATGCCTTCAGGGTCGCTGTAGATCTTGCGCAAAAAGAAGGAATTCTCGCGGGAGGATCCAGCGGAGCCAATGTTTGGGCGGCGATTGAATTGGCGAAGAAGATAGCAGGTCCTGCAACGATTGTGACGGTTCTTCCTGATAGCGGAATCAAATACCTTAGCAAAATTTATGATCCGGAATGGATGAAGGAGCATATCAAATGAAATTTCAGACAAAAGCGATTCATGTAGGTTCGGCCCCTGATCCAACAACCGGCGCCATCATGCCGCCGATTTATATGTCATCGACATTTGTATTAAAAAGTCCCGGTGAGACTATTTCAGGCTATGATTACACACGTGCCGGCAATCCGAATTTTACAGTTTTAGAAGAAATCTTAGCCTCGCTGGAAGATGGAAAATATGCAACCGTGTTTTCCTCAGGCCTAGGAGCCCTTTCTGCGCTGATTACAACGAATCTTAAATCCGGAGATCGCGTCGTTGCTGTTGAGGGGCATTATGGTGGCACTTATCGACTCTTTACAAAAATTTTCCAACAATTCGGAATTGGATTTGAGACGGTTTCTCCAAAAGATATTGAACAAGTGGATGAGATTCTATCAAAAAAACCTCAATGGTTTTTGATTGAAACACCCACAAATCCCCTCCTAGAAATTTATGACATCCAGTTATTGACAGCCGCAGCGAAAAAGCATGGGGTGATGACGGTTGTGGATAATACATTTGCCAGTTCTTATTTTCAGAATCCTTTAAGGCTAGGTGCGGACGTCGTTTGGCATAGCACGACGAAGTATGTTGGAGGCCACTCAGACGTGATTGGCGGGGCAATGATCACCAATCATCACGATTTGAAGGAGAAGCTAGACTTCGGCAGAAAATCGCTGGGGGTGAATCCGAGTCCTTTTGACGTATGGCTAGGAATTCGCGGAGTCAAAACATTGGCTTTGAGGATGGAGCAGCATCAGCGCAATGCAATGGCGATTGCGGAATTCCTGTCGGGACATCCTCTCGTTAAAAAAGTTTATTATCCTGGACTCAAAAGTCATCCAAACCATGCTGTAGCAAAGAAGCAGATGACCGGATTTAGCGGCATGGTATCCGCTGAATTTAAGTTGTCGTTTGACCAAATGAAGAAATTCTTTGAAAAGTTGGAATTATTTTCGCTGGCCGAGAGTTTGGGTGGTGTTGAGTCGTTGGTATGTCATCCGGTTACGATGACGCATGCCGCGCTCCCTAAGGAAGAGAGGGATCGTATAGGGATTACGGAAGGTCTAGCTCGTTTTTCCGTGGGGATTGAGGACACTCAAGACCTTATTGATGACCTAAATAACGCGTTAAAATTATAGACGCCATAGGCACAAAATAACAGGATAAGCATGATCGCAAGCGGCAGGATAAAAAAAGGATAAGAAAAACAAAAAAAAAGAATGAAAAAAAGTTAAAAAAATACTTAATTCTTCTTTCTTATCCTTTTTTATCCTGCCGCTTGCGATCATGCTTATCCTGTTATTTGTGACTATGAGACCTAGTCATTCAGCTAATTCTTGAAATAAATTCTGCCGAAAAGCTAAAATCTCTACCATGAAACGAAAATATTTAGACTATCTTCAGGCACAAAGCGAAGAGCTAAAAGCCAATGGCCTCTATAAAGAGGAAAGGGAAATTACCTCGCCTCAACAGGCCAATATCACCATTTCCAATGGACGCCGTGTTCTCAACATGTGCTCCAACAACTATCTTGGCCTTGCCAACAACCCCGAAGTCATCCAAGCCGGAAAAGAAGGCTTTGACCAATATGGATTTGGACTTTCTTCTGTAAGATTTATTTGTGGTACTCAAACCGTCCACCATGAACTCGAAAGGAAAATCTCAAATTTTCTCGGAACAGAAGATACGATCCTTTACTCCTCCTGTTTTGATGCTAATGGAGGCCTATTCGAAACCCTTCTGGGCCCTGAAGATGCCATTATCAGCGACGAACTCAACCACGCCAGCATCATCGATGGAATCCGACTATGCAAAGCGAACCGCTTCCGCTACAAAAATAATGACATGGCCGATCTCGAAGCAAAGCTACAAGAGGCAAAAGACGCGCGTTACCGCATGATTGCAACCGACGGCGTATTCTCTATGGATGGATACATAGCCAACCTTGCCGCCATCTGCGATTTAGCTGATAAATACGACGCCATCGTCATGGTTGATGACTCGCATGCTGTGGGATTTATTGGGGAAAAAGGTCGCGGAACCCCTGAGTATTGCGGAGTCGCTGATAGAGTCGATATTATTACAGGGACCCTTGGAAAGGCTTTAGGGGGCGCATCGGGTGGGTACACCTCCGGTCGCAAAGAAATCATAGAATGGTTGAAGCAGCGCTCAAGACCCTATTTATTTTCGAATACGTTATGTCCCGGTATAGCGACGGCATCGATAAAGGTTCTGGACATGCTAGAAACCTCGAGCAACCTTCGGAAGAAGTTAAAGGAAAACAGTCAATATTTTAGAAAAAAAATGACTGCCCTTGGTTTTAATCTTAACCCTGGCGAACATCCTATCATCCCTGTGTTACTTGGGGAAGCCAAATTAGCAAAGGAGTTTGCCGATAAAATGCTTATACAAGGCGTTTATGTCATAGGGTTTAGCTATCCTGTTGTTCCTCTTGGAAAAGCAAGAATCCGTACCCAAATCTCAGCCGCTCACTCCATGGAAGATTTAGACCATGCCATCAAAGCTTTCGAAACCGTCGGCCGCGAACTTAAAGTGATAAAGTGATCCTGATTAAGGAAACAGCTAAATGTCATTAATTTAAAAGATAGCTTATCATTTCATGAGGGCTGAAAGCCAGGATCGTGACAGCCCAGGCAGAGCGAAGCGAAGGCCTGGGTTCCAGGTGAAAAAAATGAAAAAGCCCTGCAAGGGCGACTCATCCATTCTTGCTTAAATATAATTTCACCGAAATGAGTCGCCCTTCCAGGGCTCTAACTTTTTTTATCGACGTCAACCCAGGCCTTCGCTTTGCTCTGCCTGGGCTATCAAAAGGCTGGCTTTCAGCCCTCATGAAATGACATTGCGTATCCCCTGCCTGGGCTGTCACGAAACTGGCTTTCAGCCCTCAAAAATCATAACAAAAGGTAGCTTTCAGCCCCTCATAAATCATAACAAAAGGTGGCTTTCAGCCTTCATGAAATGAGGTCTTCTGCCTGGCCTGAACAAGAATTAAACATCGACAATGCTAACCATTTCAGGTTGTGCGATCTTTTGATAGTCATCAAAAGTCATGATAATCGAACGATTATGCACTCCAGGGTTAAAGGCGATTTCTTTATTTTCACCCAAAAGAGGATCCACAATCGTTCTAATCTTTTGGAGGTTTCCAAAGGGATAACATGCTCCGGGTTGACATCCAAGATTTGATTCAATTTCCTGAGGGTTCGCCATGCGCAGACTTTTAGCCACCAGTAATGACTTCACTTTTTTCATACTGATACGTTGATCTCCTGGAATGACGGCCAGAACAAATGTCTCTTTAGTTTTGAGCAGCATCGACTTTGCACCCTGTTTAGCAGGAAGTCCTGTGACTTCCTGCTCTTGATCGCTGGTAAACATGTCTTTGTGTTCAACTTCTCTATATTCAATCTTATGATCTGCTAAAAGACTGAGAATTGCATTATAAGGATTGATCATGTTTTACCAATCCCATATTTCTTTCTTAGCGATGACGAGCGAATGACGCGCATATTCTATCGGTAAAAATAAGTCTGCAAAATCCTGTTCTTTGAGCAACAGCTGAAAAAAGAAATCCTCAGACTGAGGGTTTCCGTACATTCCATCGAGAACCTCGACAAAGTTTCCAAAATAATTTATTCCTCTAATTTTTACATCGTCAAATTCAGTTTGCGCCATCAAATCAATAACCATATTGGTGGTATAGTAAGTCCTCTGGACGTTTTCCTGAGTCGCCGTGTTATATTCGCCAATAAAGAAATTGTTTTCTGCACGCCTTGTATAAGGCATGAAGATCAAATGCCCACCGGGAGCGAGTATTCGATAAAATTCATTAATGAGTTTAACGGGGTTATGAGAATAGGAAATAGGGCCGAAAAGACATATAATGCAATCATAAGATTCGGAATCGATGATTTTAACAATATGATCCATATTTGCTACAACAAATTGGTTTTCGGGAAATTTGCTCTCTGCGATTCGAATCATATTCGGAGAAATATCGATACCCAAATATTGATCAATTTTGAAATAATTTAAAAGAAGACCTGTGCCGCATCCGACATCGAGCACTTTTTTATCTGTGATCATGGATTCAATAAGAATCATGATGACCTTTTCTTCAGCTATGCAAAGAGGTTTCATGTATCCCTCATCGTAAAAAGGCGCCTCCTTATCGTAAAAGTCGACAACGGGTTGTTTTGCAACATCGCTAGATATTTGCGAAAACGAAATACACGCAGTAATAAGGATGTTTAAAAAGCTAATTTTAAACAAATTTGTATGATACATTTTGTTACTCACTTGTTAATTAAAGAAATTGAAGTGGATCTTATCGTCGCATTCGATAAAAGACAAGTAAAAACTACACAAAAGATGCAGATTCAGAGGGAAAATCCTACAAAATTATTGAGTTTTTCAGGATATTGATGTACAATAGAGTGTCGAAAATAATAAAAAGGAAAAACTTATGAAAGCATTAGTTAAGAAGGAATCAGCTCGCGGACTCTGGATGCAGGACGTTCCTGTACCTGAAATATCAGAAAATGATGTGCTCATAAAAATTAAAAAATCGTCGATTTGCGGTACTGACGTGCATATTTACAAATGGGATAGCTGGGCCCAGAAAAACGTCCCTATTTCGACAACTGTGGGCCACGAATTCATGGGTATTGTCTCTAAAATCGGCAGCAATGTAAAAGGCCTAAAAATTGGTGACCGAGTCAGTGGAGAAGGACATATCGTTTGCGGTACGTGCATCAACTGCAGAAAAGGATTAAAACACCTTTGCCCTAATACCATTGGCGTCGGAGTCAAACGCAACGGCTCTTTTGCTGAATACTTAAGCATTCCCGCCGAAAATGTTTTTCCTGTTCCTGCCCACATTGAAGACGATATCGCCGCTATATTTGATCCTTACGGCAATGCAGTCCACACAGCTCTTTCGTTCCCTCTTACGGGTGAAGATGTCATGATTACAGGCGCAGGCCCAATAGGAATTATGGCAGCGGCTATAGCCAAACAAGCAGGGGCTCGCAATGTTGTCATTACTGACATGAATGATTACCGTCTAAATCTTGCAAAAAAACTGGGTGCTAAGACTGCCGTTAACATTAGCAATACCTCTTTAAACGATGTAATGAAATCCCTCGGGATCACAGAAGGCTTTACAGTAGCTCTAGAGATGTCAGGAAGCCCTTCGGCTCTTAACAACATCCTTGTTCATGCCCAGCCGGGTGCAAGAATAGCCCTCCTAGGCATATTACCTCCGAAAACCGAAATTGATTGGGATTTAGTTATTTTTAAAATGCTAAATATTAAAGGGATTTATGGTCGTGAAATCTTTTCTACCTGGTATCAAATGGTCCATTTGATCGATGGAGGACTTGACTTAAGCCCTCTTATTACCCATCATTACGGGATCGACGACTTTGAAAAAGGCTTTGAGGCAATGCTTTCAGGTAATTGCGGAAAAGTGATTTTAAACTGGGATTAACTGGAGCTTATGCTCCAATATACAAAAAACCACGAAGAAACGAAGAAAATGAAGGACAAGCGAAGGTTTAAGAAAAAATCTTCATTCATTTTCTTCATTTCTTCGCGTGTCCTTCATTTTCTTCGTTTCTTCGTGGCTTTACCCTGGCTATTTTACTGCTATGCGCCCTCAGCTATTCTACGAACTTTGAAGAACCCGTACTTGATGAGCACTTTTAGCCATGAGAAAAGAAGTCTTAGCAAGAATATAATTCTTCTACCTGCTTCCAACGTCACACTCACCGCAGCACAAAGGAATCTCCAAACTTTGGATGGGATTTTCTTTGCCTTTTCAAAAGTCCATTTTAAGGCTTTAGCGAACGCCTGAACACCTTTTTTAACCTGGAAAATAACCCATTTGGATGCTGATTTTGTCCATTGTTGAAGGTTTCGGACCTTTTCGATCAACTTCTTTCCGGCTTTATATAGGTTTCTAGGGGTTCTTGCTAAGGCGCCTACAACGGTGGCTACGGGAATAAAGAAATTGATTACAGGTTGAGGCACCAAATTAACCATTCCAGCCACAACACTTGCCGTGATAGGCCCGATGTTTTGAGTCGTTTTCTGGTATAGCTCTACGGTCTTGTTTCCAAAGTCTTTAGCCCTATCAAGGATCCTTTCCTGACGCTCGCGAAGGAAATCGAGAGTAGCCTCGGCCGCGTTTTTTATTTTTTCGGCTACTTTAAGGGATGGTTCCAGAACTCTTTTTTTATAAGCCTCTGCAATGACCTCACTGATCTTTTTCGCATATTCTGATAATTTATTGTTCAAGTCGCGTAAAGGGCTTAGGAAATTGCGGTCCAAGGTTTCTGAGATATATTTTATCGTTTTACCAGCTGCATCCTGAGATCTCTTAACGCTTTCTTTTATGACCTCTGAGATGGCTTGAAAAGGGTTTTGAGCAAGCTCGATCGTTTTATTTATTAAAGCTTTGGCCCCATCAACAAGCGTATTGGCCTTTTTCTGAGCCCATTCTGAAGCGTTTTTAGCTACATCCGCCGCCTTGCGAAAAGGTTCCATGACTGCGTTGAAGGCTTCATTTAATTTTTTTAGATTTTCGGCAGCCATATCTTTTAATGCATCAGAAAAATGTTTTGCAGCTTTTAGAATTATTTCCGCCGAATTCGCAATTTCATGTAAGCCACGCAAGAGTTTTCCAAGCCGTTCGGTTATTTTTCTAAAGATATCTTGCAGGTGAGTTAAAATAATTTTTTGGAACTGTTCTTTTAGAAAGTTTGCCCCTTTTTGGATGAAATTTACGGTGGCGGGTCCGGCCTGAAGCACTAACCATTTGGGGATTCCATAAAGGAGCAGGTAAGCAGGTACCGTCATGATAAAAAAGAGCCCCTTTCCAACGTAGAGAATGTAGACTACCCCTCCTTTAGGGATATTAAAGTAGCCTTCTTGAAGCTGACGGAAGAGATCTTTTTCGAGCCTTGCCTGGGGACTTTCCATCGTATCTTGAAAACCCTCCGCACGAGCCTTTTTGATGGTCGTATTGGATACATACCTTAGGTCATAGGGGTTATTATATACCTCACTCCTCCCAATACTGTCTTTTTTAATGCCCATGTTTTTTTCCTATTTAAAATAATAATTTTACACTATTAACCTATTTTTTGGCAAGGAAAATCGACTTTTTAATAAAAAAACTGGATCTTTTGGACTATAGGTGTTATTTATAGAGCATGTTAAAATTTATATCGCTCTTGTTAGATAGGATTTTCGTTGTTGCGGGGGCAGTAGTGTTCTCGCAGATCCCTAATTATTTCGTCCTTTATACCCAGAGGCTGGGGGGGCATGCTTCCGAGCTAAAACTGCAGATAGAAGCGATGCAGAGGGTGGCGTTAAAATCGGGAAAAACCTTGCCTGAATTCATCCAAAAATTTCAATCACATACAGATATGGATATTTCCCTTCAGGGGAATCTGATGCAGGGAATGATGGGGAGATTTATGGATTTGTCGGAGGCTTATCATTCGATGCTAGAGGCGAATGCTTTATCGAAGCCGTTTGTGTTTATGAAGCATCTGCAGTGGAGCGTGGCACGGATGACTTTTCAAGATTTTAATTGGGGAATTTCGATTACTGTCGAGGGTGCTATATATGGTTTTATAGGGATGATTGCAGGCTATATTATTTACTCCGGTATTAAATCTATGACCAGAACTTTGGTTCTAGTCCCCTTACGCCAAAAAAAATAAGAATCACCACAGAGACACAGAGGAAGAAGAGATAAGAATTTGCTGCTTAATCTCCCTTTTTGTTAAGAATCGTTCTTTCTTCGCGAGGTTCCTATAAAAGCTTAGGCTTTTATAGGACCGTCGACCAGAACGATTTTGCCCCCATTTTAATGGTCCGATGCGGCCCATTAAAACGGGGGCAAAATCGTTCTGGTGACTTTCCATGAAGCCATTCTTACCCTCTCTAATTATCAGACATTGGCAAAGGTTTGGGGAAATATCAGACATTGGCAAAAGTTGGGGAAATCAGACATTGGCAAAGGTTTGGGGAAATATCAGACATTGGATTGGGAGTTTCCCGATTTCTTGTCTATGATGGGGGGTGAGATTGGGTTCATAGGAACTCTACCACGCGAATTTTCCCGCATTTTAATGGACCGCATCGGTCATTAAAATGCGGGAAAATTCGCGTGGTTGACGGTCCTATAAAAGCCTAAGCTTTTATAGGAGCCTGGTCCCAAAAAAACAATTCTTAACAAAAAGGGAGATTAAACAGCGAATTCTTTCTCTTCTTCCTCTGTGTCTCTGTGGTGATTTTTATTCTTCCCAGCACTAGAATAATTAATTACTTGCGATCTAAGAGCAAAATGTGTATGATATGCTACATAAAAATAAAGGAGTAATGCGGTATGGTACGCCTCAGCAAACAGAAAGAAAGACGTATGAAGTCCCCACGCAAAAGCAAAGTCCCCGGTGTAAAAACAGGGACAAGAAAGGACAATTTGCCAACAGGATTTAAAGAACATCCTAATGCCCTTGAAGGGGAACTTGCAACTATCGGTTTCATCCCGAAAATAAGATAAACACAAATAACTATTAGGTTTTTATCATGTCTAGACATCCCAGTTATGGAAAAAGTACAAAATCTGCAAAAAAAAGAAACGTTCTTAAGCGTTTCGAACGTGTAGAAAAACTAAAGCTCCTTGGCCGTTGGACCGAAGGTAAAAGAGTCACAGGACTTCCCAAGACCTCCGTTGCAATCTAACCAAAAATTAGATTTGGCATAGATCTTTGCAAATACACGTTTTTAACGATCAATCGGATTTAAAGATATCACCTCCTTGTGTCATGGAAATGGCTCGAGAGGTGATTTTGTTTGAGAATCAACGCTGCGACGAAGCTTCTATTCATTTCATCGACAATAAAATCATGTGTGCCATGCATGATCAATATTTCGGCGATCCCTCCCCTACCGACTGTATCTCATTTCCTCTGAAGTCAGATCCAAAAGAACCTTATCGCCTATTGGGAGATGTCTTTGTCTGCCCGCAAACAGCAAAAGATTATGTTGCTATTCATGGCGGAGAGGTGTATGAAGAAGTAGCTCTTTACATCGTGCACGGGTTATTGCATTTGATGGGTTATGACGACATCGACGAACAAGATGAAAAGAAAATGCGTGCAGCCGAATCCCGTCATATGCAAAATATCAAGAAAAAAGGGTTATTGTTGAAAGACCAGGGGGAATTTTGTTAGTCGTTAGCTTATCCATATTATCCATGCTATTTTTATTCGGTGCTTTTATTTCCACTTCGCTGAATAGTGCGTTGCGCCGAATTTTCAATAGGGATCTTGCTCTCGATGCTTTGCACCCATTCTTTTTTTACAGGAAATTCCATCGCCATTTTTTTCCTCACGACGAATACGAAGGATTGCTAGTCGCCACTTTATCCGCGCAGAGCTTAATGAGATTTCTCTATTCCGCATTTTCTGTGATCATGGTCTTCGAAATTAGCACCCAAACAGAAATTCTCTGGCTGGTGCCCCTGATCTTTTTATTATATCTCATAGGATTTGTCTTCAGCGAATTTTTAGCGCGTATCGTCGGCGCTGCATTTCCCGAAGGTACAATTAAGGTTCTAGGACCCCTGGGATCCATCATTATTATACTATGCTTTCCGATCACTTGGACACTCATTGTCCTTTCCCGATCGAAATTTACACTTATCTCCGTTAGAGAGCCTTTGAGCCGTACACGTAAGGAGATCTTCGATATCATTCAAAGAGCCCACCTGGGGCATGAATTAACCGTAGCCGAAAGACAGCTTATTGAGTCAGTACTGCAATTTAAAGAACGTATTGCGCGGGAGGTCATGGTTCCCCGAGTGGATGTCTTCAGCCTCTCTGCCGACACATCGATTATGGAAGCTGCGAAATTGATCGAAAGCCAAGGTTATAGCCGTATTCCCGTCTATCGCAATAACGTCGATAACATTGTTGGCGTGCTGATGTACAAGGATATTTTAGAGAAATTAATGGAGTATTCTCAAAAAGGGAATGATATTTCGATTTTGCAAGCGCCCATAGAGACCATTCAGAAGGAAGTTTTGTATACTCCTGAGACCAAGAAAATATCGAACTTGCTCCTGGAATTCAGAAAGAAACAGGTTCACCTTGCCATCGTTGTGGATGAATATGGCGGCACAGAAGGGATCGTCACTATTGAAGATATTTTAGAGGAAATCGTCGGCGAGATCGAAGACGAATACGACCAGGAAGAAGAAATGTTTATCGCTCGCGACAGCGACAGTTGGATCGTGGATGCCAGAATGAGCATTTTGGACATGGAAGAGCAGTTCGGGATTAGGATTCCGCAAGATGGAGACTATGACACGATTGGAGGCTATATTTTCCATCGGGCAGGCTCCATTCCGTCGCGAGGCTTTATCATCCACGAAGAGGACTTCCAAATGGAAATCCTCCGTTCCGATGAACGGCGTGTTGAAAAAGTCATTCTTAAGAAAATTAAAAAAGATAACCAAGAAGGAGTCACTAAATCGTGAATATCGACATCATACTCTCCTATCTTACCTTATTTGTTGTGGGTGCCTTAATCGGGACCGGAATTTTTTGGTTCTTTCATCGGATGAAGGTAGGCACCTATCAGAAAATGGCTGCTGAAATCATCAAAAGGGGTGAATTGGATGCAGAAAAAATTCGTCGCGAGGCCGAAATTGAATACAGACGCAAACAAGTCGATCTGCAGCGTGAATTTGAAGAGAAAAGGCTTAGCGATCGCAGCAAGCTGATGAAGGAAGATGCTAGACTCAAACAGCGTGAAGATAAACTGGATACGCGGATATCGTTGGTTGAAAAAAAATTAACCGAAATCGAGAAAAAAGAGGTGGCTCTTGCTGATAAGAACGAAAAGCTAGACGAAGAAAAAAAACTTCTCCGAGAAAAGGAAGAAAAGCTCAATTCACAGCTCGAAAAAACGTCAGGGTTAACTTCTGCAGAAGCACGCGCCCTTCTGATTGATCAGTTCACTCATGAGGTCAAGAGCGATTCTGCAAATCTCATTCGTAGGATCACGAAAGAAACAGAAGAACAGGCCGATGAAATTGCTTCAAAAATCATTGCCACAGCTATCAATCGCCTTGCCGTTCCCTGCGTCTCGGAAACGACAGTAAACACCGTCGCCATCCCTTCCGACGAAATGAAAGGGAGGATTATCGGTAGAGAAGGTCGCAATATTCGCACTCTCGAACGGGAAACCGGGGTTAACTTCATCATCGATGACACCCCCGGCGCCGTTGTTTTGTCAGGATTTGATCCGGTGAGACTGTATATTGCCAAAACGGCCCTAACCGAGCTTCTTGGTGATGGGCGTATTCATCCGACCCGAATCGAAGAGGTTGTTGTTAAAGCTCGTGAATCCGTCAAAAAGAAGATCTGGCAATACGGAGAAGACGCTGCCCTACGTGCCAATTTAATGAATTTGCACCCGGAATTGATCACGCTGCTAGGAAAATTAAAGTTTCGCTTTAGCTTTGGGCAGAACGTGCTGGAACACTCCCTGGAGGTCAGCCATATCCTGGGGATGATGGCCGCCGAGCTCAAATTGGACGTGAATATGGCCAAAAGAATCGGATTGCTGCACGACATCGGAAAAGCGGTGACGCATGAAGTCGAAGGGACCCATGCTGTTATCGGCTACAACCTAGCATTGAAGTACGGAGAATCTATAGAAGTTGCCAATGGGATTGGATGCCATCACCGTGAAATGGAGCCAATTACTGTAATAGGAAGCCTTTGCGGCGCGGCAGATGCCATGTCGGCCTCACGTCCGGGAGCGCGCATAGAAGCGCTGGAGGAGTATATAAAGAGGCAGCATAAGCTCGAGGAATTAGCTTTATCATTCCCTGGGGTTGACAAGGCCTATTCATTGCAGGCCGGTCGAGAATTACGATTGGAAGTGTTACCGGATATGATTGATGATGACGGCGCCCTTAATCTTGCCAGAGATCTCTCTAAGAAGATTGAACAAGAGCTGCACTATAACGGAAAAATCAAAGTCACCGTCATCCGAGAAAAACGCGTTGTCGAATATGCGCTTTAAACTAGCGCCCGCTGATTTCGACTGTTGATTTCAAATTTTGCAAGCTCAGCTTTTGCAGAGTAGAATTTTGATACTTGCGAAAGGTTTTTACGACTGATCAATGTAAAAACTACCGTTGAACAACCTGTGAGGTTCATGGCGATTGTTAATAGGGCTGATGCTACTCCAACTGGAGTTACACACAATGCTCCGATTTGTATCCCAAGACCTAGGAGCCCTAAAACTTCCGGTTGTGTAATAAAAGATAAGACGTCCGAAAAGATTCGTATCGCCCAAAGCTTTACTATCGATGTTAGTTGAGCATTATTGCTGGTTGACTCCTTAAAAGATGTCTGGGCCGATTTACCCGTGTATGGGTTTACCATTGATGAAGGGTAACAATCGCTTACATTAAAAAAACTCATGATTATAATCTCCAATTTAAACATTAAATATTAATTAAAAGTTCTATTTTATCAATAATGGTAATTAAATAGCAATAATTATTTTCAAATGGACGGAATGGACGGAATGGACTGCATGGACGACATGGACAAAAGCAAAAAAAGCCAACCTGAACAATTTTGCCCTTAATGTATTATTTTCTTGCAGGTTAGTGGCCTGTCGCTTAAAATTTGGCAATGACAAAAATAGAAGGGTAAATCTATATGCGAAGATCGATATGCTACTGCGAACCTAGCCAAGCGACTGCCGGCGAGGTAAATACATGGAAATTCATATACACATCAGCCTCCCCTCTTCCCAAGGGAACACGCCTACGGTTCGACCTTGGCAGCGATGGCAGGGAAATCGACTGGGAAATCCCCTCCGTTAACCTCAAAAATCCGGGAAATGTCATCTACGCGAAACTCGACGATGATAAAGTCCTACAAGCTCATGAAGTCGAAATCCCCAACCGCTTTGCTCCCCTCTTCGAATTCGTTCTCCCGGCAAAACTCGACACGGGCAGCAATATCTCCTTTATCGTTGGCGCTGCGAAGAATATCGATAAAACCTCTGTTAAAAACGGCACCCGCGCTCAAACCTATTCCCAAAGGCGTCGCTCGTTTCTTCTTTATATCGACACCACCGGCAAAGGGCACTTTGCAGATCCTGAAGTGTTCTCCTTGGACGTCCGCGGCAATGCACTCCATTCGATCAAACTGCTGAGTCCCTCTTTTGTCACTCGAAATAAACGCTTTGACGTGATTGTCCGATTCGAAGATGAATTTGGAAACCTCACCAGTAATGCCCCAGAAGACACTTTAGTAGAGCTAAGCTACGAAAACTTGCGTGAAAACCTGAACTGGAAATTATTTGTTCCCGAAACAGGATTCATCACTCTTCCGAATCTCTATTTTAACGAGGCCGGAGTCTATACGATCCAACTCGTGAATACCAAAACAAAAGAGAAATTCCGCTCTGCGCCTATCCGATGCTTTTCAGACAGCGAAAAAAGCCTTTTCTGGGGTCTGCTGCATGGAGAATCAGAAAGAATCGATTCTACAGAAAATATCGAAAGCTGCTTAAGACACTTCCGTGACGAGAAATCTCTGAACTATTATGGGGTATCATCCTTTGAAGATGTTGAAGAGACTCCTGCAGATTTGTGGAAGGTCATTTCGCAAAACGTTGCCGATTTTGATGAAGCCGATCGCTTTGTTACCTTTTTAGGGTTCCAATGGCAAGGTGAGGAAGGATCTGAAGGATTGCGTAACTTTGTCTGGTCGAAGGAAGCGAAGCCTATCCTAAGAAAGAAAGATGTTAAAAATAGCAGCCTCAAAAAAATCTATAAGAACTTTACACCTAAAGATCTCATTTCGATTCCCTCTTTTTCCATGGGTAAAGGAACCGTTTACAATTTCAAGGACTTTGATCCTGACTTTGAACGCGTTGTAGAAATATACAACTCTTGGGGATCTTCTGAGTGCACAAAGAAAGACGGAAATAACCTCAGCATAAAAGGCCCTGCAAAGAAAGGGGTTCAGGAAGTTGCCGAAGGAGCCATCCAAAAGGCTTTGAAAGAAAATAAACGCTTTGGTTTTGTGGCAGGTGGACTTGACGATCGAGGAATCTATTCTAATTTCTTTGAGAATGAGCAAGAGCAATACATGCCCGGTTTAACGGCAATCATTGCTCATGAACATTCCCGCACAGCCCTATTCGAGGCGTTATACAACCGTTCTTGCTATGCCACGACCGGAGCACGAATGATTCTCGGACTCTATCTTGCCGGTTTCCCTATGGGTAGTGAAACAAACACAATTGACAAGCATGGATTGATGGTCAACCGACATCTTTCGGGGTATGTTGCGGGTACAACCGACATCACTCTCATCGAAATCATCCGCAATGGAAAAGTCATTAAAACCTTCAAGCCCGAAGGCTACCATTATGATTTTACCTATGATGATTTTGTTCCGTTGGAGCAAGTCGTCATCGATGCTAAAGACAAAAAGCCACCCTTTGCGTTCTATTACTTGCGCGTTACTCAGGCCGATGGAAACATGGCTTGGAGTTCTCCGATTTGGGTAGACTTAGTTAAAGGCAAACCTGTGAAAAAGATTCCTAAACCTAGCTCCAAACCTGTGAAGAAGGTGGAATCCTTAGGTGAAGAGATCGACGATTTCGATGACATCGACGACCTTGATGAGGAATAAAATATGTCGACCTTTATTACAACAGCTGTCTTGGCAGTTATTGTAGTTCTTATTGCCATTGCCGGTATCTCTATTGGCTGGTTAATAACAGGGAAGTCAAAAGTGCGTCTGGGGATGTGTGGTCGCGACCCCACAGCAAAACGCTCTGATAAAGAAGGCTGCGGGACCGAGATTTCCTGCAGTCTATGCGATAAAACGGATGAAAAAAAGAAATGATGACATACAAGAAAGACGATCCAAAATCGATCCAGAACATGTTCGGAACGATTGCTTCACAATATGATCGAACCAATGCAGTCCTTTCTTTTCAAATGCATCGGATCTGGAATCGCGAGCTAGTGAAAAAAGTTATTGGAACCTCTTATCCTGAAAATGTTCTAGATCTCTGCTGTGGAACTGGAGAAATCGCTTTTAATTATCTCAAAAATAGAACGGGAAGCTGCGAGGCTTTCATGCTCGATTTTTGTCCCGAAATGTTAGACTGCGCTAAAGCGAAAGCAGGCCAGATGCACATGGAGCGTCATTTGATACACTATCTTCAGGCAGATGCTCAAGAGATTCCTTTGCCCAACAATAGCATCGAATGCGCTACAATGGCCTATGGTATCAGAAACATTAAAGATCCTCAGAAGAGCGCTAAAGAAGTATATAGGGTATTAAAACCCGGAGCGACTTTTGGGATATTGGAACTCACGCAACCGTCTAATCGAATGCTTAGGATGGGTCATTCGCTATACTTGAGGTATGCGCTCCCCGTGCTTGGCAAGCTTTTGACATCAAATCAAGATGCTTATAGCTATCTTTGCAATAGCATTCATACCTTTATTCCGCCTGAAAAGCTCGTTGGAGTGCTTGAAGCCGCAGGCTTTAAGGATGTTCAGAGTCACCCAATGATGGGCGGCATCGCCACCATTATCACCGGCAAGAAATAAACGCCGATCTATGGACTACATGGACGAAATGGACTACATGGACGGTATGGACGTTCCTTTACAAACGTTGCTTCCACGTTTTTGGAGCCGTCATTGAAGAAAAATCGTCCTTAACCAGGGATTCATTATTGGTCTTAACTGGAAATAAATTTCCTACTACCTTATTAACAATAGAAATTGTTAGAATAATTGGTAGAGCTATAAGTGATAAACCACCTGTAAAAGGTGCTGCTGCCACACTGCCTACAAGAGCTAGACCTAGAGCTAAAATAATGCTAAAGGCTATTTTTGAAATTGCCGCCTTACTTAATTTGGCTTTTTCCGCTATTAACGGCAACAGACCTTTACGTGAAATATCATCCATTGGTTTAGAAAGTATTGCGGGTAGAGCATTCATATATTAACCTCTTTAATTTTAATAATAAATATTTTTAAGTTTTATTATATAGAATAGTTTAATTATTCGTCAATATTTAAATAAATCTGTTAATAAATCCGGCCAACCGGCTTGCCGAGCTCGGTGCGAGCTATTTTTTCCTTAAGGTGAACCTCACGGATGCGGGCGAAGGGCAATACCTGCCCGTTAAATTCTCTCACAACGTTTTCGACGTTGCCGGTTGCCTGCAAATGAATAACCTTTCCCAAACGAGGATCACATGCTGCTACCAACAACATGTCTTCTTTTACTTCTAGGTTTAATTTTATTCTATTGAGCATTGCTTCAAGTTGCAACATATCAACACTTTCACCACCAATTTTAATGAAATCAGAACCTCTTCCAAAAACCGTCAATATACTCCCCTGCAACTCGCCACGGTCCTCCGTCTGAAACCATCCTTCAACTTTCGGATCCAACACAGTCAAACGATCTTCGTTCCACAAGGCATACGCCGATAAAAGGGCATCGCTTTTAATGCAAATAAATCCTTCCTGAATTTTCACTGAAACATGCGGCAAAAGCTGAAGTTTTCTGGAATCGACAGCTGTAGCTACTTGGGAAGAGCACTCAGTAAGCCCATAAGAAGGCAACACAGGCCAACCCAACAAGCGCGCCTGCTCATAAAGCGTTTCGTCTAATGCTCCTCCCCCAATGATAACCGCTCGAAGTGATGCAGGAGCCTTTTCCTTGGACAAAACAAGATCGAATAGCTGTGTCGGCACGAGCGCTGTTAAAGTTGCTTTATAGGAACGAGCTAAATCACAAAATCCCCTAGGGTCCCAAGATTTGTAATCGACAAAGGAAGCTCCGGACAAATAACTCCGAGCCTGGATTCCTAACCCCCCCACATGAAAATCGGGAAGGGCATTTAGCCAGACATCAGAAGCATCTGATTTGAGATGTTGGTTGACACCTGTTGCGGAGGTTAAGATTGCTTTTTTAGAAAGGGCAACGAATTTCGTCATGCCCGATGTGCCCGAGGTCGCCAACCAAACGTGTGAGGAAAATCCTTCTAGGGATTGAAGTAAGGAATAATACCTCTTTTTCTCAACAGGGGCATAACGAGGATTCAACACTATTTCTGTAGTATTGGATGCCCAATCAATCACATCGATTTCCAAGAAAGTTTTTTGAGAAGATCGTCATAACCAAATCCTAGACCTCCGGTAGTTGCAATCAGGGTGGGTCCATCGTTGCTTAAACGTTCTGAAAAAGAGTTTTTTTGATAGATAAGGTGTGATAATAGCCCACAAACCTCTCCTCTTTTAGGGTGTTTATCTCTCAAAATTCCCGCGATATAAGCAGCCCCGAGCTGACCTATGGGATGATCTAGATAGGAAGTGACAATAATGCGCTCGCACTCTTTGAAGTCCTCAAGATCTTCAATGGCAGGTTTGATAATAGCAATGTCCCCCATTTCGCTCTGAAAATCGGTGGCTAAAGGCACCGATATTGTTTTCCACTGATCCTCATCGTACGGAAAAGGATCTTCAATGAAATCAATGCGACTCGTAAATTCCGAAATAGTAGGTAGCCATTTCGAAAACGACTCAAAAGTGTGTTTGTTGTTGAAATCGATACGTATTTTTAGATCGGGAGGAAGGGAACTCAGTTGTTTTTTTAGATCCGTGGAGGGATCGGCCTTTATTTTTACCGTTTTAAATTTTTCGGGAATAGGTTCATCGGGCGAAGTCACTAACCAATGGCTTTCTGGAAAAATCAAATGTTTGAAAAGATTTATTTTTGCCATTCGAGCATCTGCATCTATTTTAGCAAAATAGAGAGAGCGCTTGGTAAGTGATGTGGGGACCCCTTTGTAAAGCAAAGAGATTTGTTCGGCTAGAGGTTTATCTCCGAACTCGTGCCAAGGGTGAACATCGGCATAGCCGATATTTCCATCCGCAAATTGCACTTGCAAAAGGGCCCCCTCCCTATCTTTAAAGGGGGGTTTTCCAGCAAGAGTATAAGGAGAATAGTGTATTTTCATGATAAAATAAATCCTAGTGAGAGAGCAATTCCGAAAAGAAGATGTAAAAGAGCAGAAAGTCCTAAGTAATAATTATAAATTCTACCTGGAGGCGTTTTGTTAATGCGGATGCCAATGAAACAAGCCAGAGGAAATGTCATCCAAGGAAGAAGTCCCGCAGGTGTTTTTCCCCACAAAATACTAAGAAGATAAGGTGCCATCAAGAAACAGACGATCGAAGTTCTCGCAGATTCTTTCCCAAAACGGACAGCTAGCGTCCGTTTATTGGCCAAAAAATCCTGCTCTCGATCCCGCAAGTTGTTGATCGCAATCAATACCACTGAAAGAAAGCCTATTTGGGTTCCGGCAAGTAAAGCGTATGGGCTCCAGACTCCTGTTTGAAGATAATAAACCGTTGCAGTACTGATCCAACCAAAAAATATCATGACGAAAACTTCGCCTAAGCCCACATAAGCTAAGGGGTAGGGTCCGCCGGTATATAAATAAGCGGAAAAAACAGATAAAAGGCCGATAAGAACGATGATAGGCCCTCCTTTTTCCATCAAGGGGATCCCGCATAAAAAGCTGAGAATGAGGCAGGCTATGCCGGCACCCATGACTTGTTCCGAGGTGAGCAAACCGGATTGCGTGACTCTAAGAGGGCCGAGTCTATCGGATCTATCAGCACCTTTTTTGAAGTCAAGGGCATCATTGATGAGGTTGGTGCCGATTTGAACGAGAAAGGCACATAAGATGGCAAATAAGGTTATTGACCAATTTATTGTGGGAGCCATAAAAGTCCCCACTAAAACAGGGATTAGGGCGGCGGTAAGAGTTTTTGGCCTTGCTGCCAAAAACCAAGGGGTTACTGACATTGTATTCATATAAATTCCTATGGAAGCCTTGTATATGGAGTGAAATCGGGTTTTCGTTTTTCAACGAATGCTTGACGTCCCTCTTGTGCCTCTTCACTCATGTAATAAAGAAGAGTGGCATTTCCTGCAAGATCTAGGAGTCCCATCTGGCCATCGCAGTCGGCATTCAATGCTGTTTTTAAGCAGCGTAGCGCCATAGGTGATAGCTGAAGCATTTCGCGGCACCATTGAAGCGTTTCCTCTTCGAGCTTTTCTAGAGGGACAACCGTATTAACTAAGCCCATATCGAGGGCTTGTTGCGCGTTATATTGGCGACAGAGGAACCATATTTCGCGGGCCTTCTTTTGTCCGACGATACGTGCAAGGTAGCTGCTGCCTAGCCCGCCATCGAAGGAGCCGACACGAGGGCCAACTTGTCCGAAGATCGCGTTGTCTGCAGCAATGGTCAGATCGCAAACCACGTGCAAAACGTGTCCGCCCCCGATAGCATACCCTGCTACCATCGCCACAACAGGTTTTGGAAGGGATCTTATCTGCTTTTGCAAGTCTAAGACGTTTAATCTTGGAGTCCCATCTTTACTGACATAACCTTCATCGCCGCGTATTTTTTGATCGCCGCCGGAACAAAATGCTTGAGTGCCCTCACCCGTTAAAATGACGACGCCAATATGGCTATCATTGCGGCAGATATCAAATGCTTGTTGCATTTCGGTGACCGTCTCGGGACGAAAAGCGTTGCGAACTTGGGGTCGATTAATAGTGATTTTTGCAACACCATCTTCAGTTTTATGAAATTTAATATCTTCATAAGTTTTAATTTCAGTCCATAATTGTTCTTGAACAGCAGTCATAAGAATTTTTTAACCTCTTGTTGAAACCATAATTTTTGTTGCCATGGTACCCGATGACCCGCATGAGGTGCAATCGATATTTTCGACCGGGAATTTTTGAATTTTATTTGTCTAGCGATGGAAACATATTTTTGATCGTTTTCTCCGACTACCCATAATATAGGAATATCAAGCCTTTCAATGGCTTTTTTCAAAAAACTCTGTTTTCCCAAGGACCAATTCACTAAGGCTGCGGCCAAAGCTTTTCTCTGAAAATCTTTTTCTTGTCGGGCGATAGCGAAGTTATCAAAAAGGGGTTGACGATTCCATTCCTGGATTAATTCATCCCACGGTGCCGTGAGGAATTTTGCGCTTAATTCTTTATCGGCAGCAAGTCTTGCATCGCGTGAGATTTCCATTTCTATTCCCGGATTTGCCGAGATGATGATCGCCGAATTTCCATAATGCAGGATTGTCGATCAAAGCATGCAGGGCAAGCCTGCCCCCCATCGAGTATCCGACAAGAACATTTTCTGTACCTTGGACGTCTTTATTAAACGATTTGGCCCAATTGCGGAAGGAAAGTGTCGATTTTTCGAACAAATTAGGAGCGTGCATTTTCGATGAAGAGGGAAAAATCTCATCCCAATCGGAAGGTGTTCCTAAGAAGCCATGGAGGGCGTAAGTTGCCATAGTTTTTTATATTTTTCTGCAAAACGTGCTGTTGCTGCATTATCGGGGCAGATTTCTATCAAACGGTTTTTAGAAATTTCTGTTCCGGGAACAATGTGTTCCAAACGTTCGTAATGTAGTCCCCACATTTGCGCAAGCGGTTCAAAGTGATGAGAATGGAGATTTTGAAATTCATCTTGAGGAAACATTCCGGAGAAGATTTTTCCGCCGCCATTGTTGATGACAACGATATTCACTTTAATTCCTGACATTTGCCCTAGGATCCACGGACCGGCCATATCGTATAGGGTCGTTAAATCACCTAGAATTGCCCAATTCTCTTGTCCGGGTTGGCTTAATCCAAGGAAGGTGGATATTTGACCATCGATCCCATTGAGACCACGAGAGGCATACATTTGAAATTCTCGATTGGTGTAGGTGGCGGATAGGTCCCACTCACGAATGGGCAGGCTATTACCCAAATAGATCATGGCTCCCTTTGGGATTTGAGTCGACAAAGCATGAATGAGGCTTTGTTCGGATCTTGGTTCTTGTCGGATGAGTTCTGCCGTGGCCTCGTAGATTTTGCGATCGTTCTCGACATTCTTTTGATATTGGGGTGAAAGCTCCCCTTCCCAACCATTTAAAAGATCAGAAATATCCGTATGGATGATTTCTGCCCAGCTGATACCGGAGAAAGGAAGATGGCTGATTGAGAGAACGGGGATTTTGCCGTTGAGATTTTCAAGGTCGCGCCAGTAGCGGAAGGTTGGGACCCCTCCGATACGCAAGACGCCATCTATTTGCCATAATTTTTCGATGTAGGTGATACGCAGGTGTTGCAAACGTGGATCTTCGCGGATGCCTGAAATCGCTTCTAGATAAACAGGAAAATCGATTTTAAGAAGAAAGCGAATGACAGCTTCATGATCTTTTTGTAGCAAGGTGCTAACAACGATCAAAGGATCCTTTAACTTTTCTAGAAATGCTTGGAGTCGGTCGATCATATGAGAGGTTCCTCAAAACAAACATTGAGGTGCGCCGGCGACACTTTATTCCAACCAGAGAGATTGCAATGTTCTTGGCTTGCAAGGTCTTGTGAATAGGTGGCATATTGTCCGAATAGTCCCACTTGCTCGGCAGTTTGGGGGGCTCCGCTGCCACGGAATCTTCGCGGTCTATCTGCTGTAATTAGCAGGAGCGGCACACCTGAGTAATAAGCTTCCATGGCAGCGGGAAGGAGTTCTCCGGCAGCAGTTCCGGAGGTCACGATGACAGCCACAGGTTTTCCTGTAAGACGTGCCCTGCCGATAGCGAAGAAGGCTGCGGATCTTTCTTCGAACCAGTAGTAGGTTTTGATTTTTTTCTGTGTTAACAAGGGGACAAAGGGAGCATTACGGCTGCTGGGGCAGACACAATATTCTTCGAGACCTAAACGGGAAGCTTCTATGATGATTTGTTCTGCGAGCTCTAGATTCATATCCGGGAATATACACAGGGGCACATTTAATTGAAAGTGTAAATGGATGGTCGCCCTAGCCAAAAATAACAGGATAAGCAGGATCGCAAGCGACAGGATAAAAAAAGGATAAGAAAAAATAAAGAGATTTAAAAAAAATATTCTTATTTTTATTTAAATCATTTTTCTTATCCCTCTTTTATCCTTTCGCTTGCGATCCTGCTTATCCTGTTGTTTCGTTTCTATGGGTATTATTATCCCAAAACTTTTTTGCTTCTTCGGCAAATCTTTGAATCATCTGGCCTGATATGGGGTTGTAACCTTTTGCTTTGTCCTTACTAACTTCATGGGCTATTCTATTTCTTAGGGGACGACATTTTTTTAAGAATTTCTTCTTCTTTGTGTCAAAACTAGGGTCATTTTTTATATATCTATAAAGCTCCCCTAACTTTGTTAAGCACGCCTCAATGGCCTTGGCCTCATGTACCATAAAACATAAACTGCTATCTTTCATGTCACCTTCTACTGCGCAATTAAAGACATCTAAGAGATATTTCTCTTGCTTGATCCTTTTTTCATCTAATGTTTTCAAATATTTTGAAATCAATTCAAACTGCTTATCAATAAGGTCAGGAATATGAGTCATCTCTTTATTACATTGAAGGAGAAGACAATCAGACAGATTTTCTAAAATAATTCCATTAGGGATTTGAAAATTATTCTCAACGATCGGTCCCATACTTTTTAGAATGTATCTTTCATAGAAGGCGACTAGATTCTTTTTATCATTGAAATAATGGATCAGAGCTCCCCGAATTTTTTTAGCATCTATGTCGTTAGCAGTTACATGAACAATGTCTTCTCCTGTTTCTTTCGCTTTTTTTGCACGTCGATAAACTGCATTGATAAAAACGCAATAATCCCCAACCAAAATTCATCGCAGAATCTATTGGGATCTAAATCATCTCTATTCAACTCGAAAATTGTTTTCAATAATTCCAATTCATGCTTCGCGCAGGCCTCGTTGTCATTTAACGATACTTTTTGATTCATTAAAGTGATCTTGATATTAGCTTCAGGTTCTTTAACAAAATCCATTGACACAGCTTCTCTTGTAGGTTTTTCAACAGGGCTTTTATCTAAAGGCGGCATATGACGAGGAGCTTGGTAAATAGATTTAGTCTCGGTCGCACGACTAAGAGTGGCTTTAGTTACGGCAGAAGTTTTACTTGTTTTAGAGGCGCTAGGCGGCGTATGGGGTTGTTTCTTTTTCACTGCATCATTCTTGACACCTTTACGATTAGCCTTAGGTTGAGAAGCAACCGGATATATTGCTGGTCGGTTGTATACTTCTCCCATATAATCATTTTTAGGGGAACGGGTCGCAGGTGCTACAGCTGAAACGGGTTTTAACTTTTCGATCTTTCCTACTAGAGAGGTTATACTTTCCTGATCTAGAATTAATATTTCACTGTAGGGAATTCGTTTGAGCAAGTCTTCACCCTCGATTGTTTTTATTAACTTCTCTAAGTTTTCGAAACAGTTCTTCCTGTCGAGATTTTTGAAACAAAATTCAAATCCCAGAGCAGCGTTTTTCTTTGTGCTATTAACACAAACTTTCCAGACCACTTCTTTTTCAAAATCTTCAAGTTTGCTATGATTTTCCTTGGCTTCTCTGGCAATTCGATCACAAGAATCTTCTGACACCTTTTCTAAGGCTTCCATCGTTATTTTTAACTTCTGTTTTTCCGCGAATAACTCTAATCCGGAGATAGATAAGGGTACTAAGGCAGCAATACATAATGGCCCGAGTTCTGCTTCCATAAATTCTGAATTTATTATCCATTTGTCAGTAGGTATGAAGCATTCAAGAGCTTTTTGAAAGGAGGTAATGCGTAATTTTTTGTCATCAATGATAGGTGTCACAGGGGGTGGAGTTGGTTTGTCGTTTGCGAGTTGGAGGTCATCTTGTAAATCATGAATGCGATCGTAAGAACAAGTTAGGACGAATTTATTTTCAATACGTTCACAGATTGGCAATGCTTTTACGAAACCATTCAGGGATTCTTCATCTTTAAAAGTGAAATGCAAAGCAGCTAGGTATTCGTGTTTTATTTTTTCATGTTTCTTTGCTAGATTCAGGACTTTCTCGATCTTATCGCCGTCTTTTTTGGCTACAATTTTCAAATGAGCATAATCGACATCGTTTCGGTTGATGAAATCTAGAGGAATCAAAACACTTCCGTCTTCTTGAACAGTCCCATGCATCAATTTTATCATTCGACCCAATTTAGCATGATCCACTGGCTTGAAATTTAGAACGATCCCCTTTTCGTTAAAAGTGTATTGTTCCATGATTCGTTTTTCAAATAAAGTTGCTATGGATTCGTATAATTTAATGGATTTACTACATGCATCGATTAATTTGATAAACTGAGCGGATTGCGATTTTCTTATTCTGAGTTCTTTTTTATTTTTGGATATTTTCGCTTGTATGCCATTAGTTTCTAAAAAGGAACAACTGAGCTCACACCATAAACTTGTAGGATACTTCAAACAAAGATAAACTAGGTTGTCTTGTACGGACCATTCACATGTGAATTTTTTATCTTGATTCGTCTTATTAATGACTCCTAATATAACCGTTCTGCGTCTTACCTCATCGGCAACAATCGCATTAATTTTGTCAGACATCCTTGGCTCGTTTAATTCAACATCATGATCAAAAAGCACTTTGACAACTTTATCGTACCCTTGAAACGCAGCAACAGCAATAGGTGTCTTTCCTTTAGCTTTGCCTGTTTTAATAGGGCAATTAGGATCGACTCCTAATTCAATTAAGGCTTTTACAAATTCAGCTTGTCCCACGCGTGCAGCCAAATAAATGATGGTTTCTCCTTCCCATTCACCCCATGTTGAAACTGCTTTAGGGTTTACCCCTTTTTCAACAAGTAATTTTAAAACTTCTATATGTCCATTGCATGCAGCACCAAAAAGAGGGCCTAATCCTGCCGCCTTTCCCGATAATAAATGTGCTTCACAATCGACGCCATTGTCCATTAACACTTTTAGGACTTCGATGTGTCCCAGGTATGCAGCTGCATAAACGGGAGTTTGTCCCCTCGCCTCACCAAATAATATGGGTAATTTACAATTTACCCCTCTAGAAATAAGTAACTTTACGACTTCGGCATGCCCCTTGTATGTAGCGTCAAAAATGGGTGTGTGTCCCAACCATTCACCTCCCGTTACAGCTGTGTCAGGCTTCGCCCCTCTGTCAAGTAATAATCTTAAAACTTCTGTATGTCCCCAGACAGCAGCGGTATAAAGGGGTGTTTGTCCCAGGAGGTTACCAAATTCTAAAGCTGAATCGCAATTCGCTCTGTTGTCGAGTATTAATTTTACAATTTCAGTGTGTCCGTAGGAGGCTGCGCAAAATAAGGGTGTGAATCCTCTATTCTCCCCACCTAATTGGGGGGAATTTAAATCAAAATTGCTTTCTATTAATATTTCTAAAAGTTCTTTCACGCCTTGAGTTGCGGCATAACACATTAATGTTGATGCATTCTCATTCCCCAATAGTGTAGATACTTGGTCTTTACCACTGTTTTTTAGAATAGCAATGATTTTCTGCCAATGTTCGGGAGCTTTACAGATTGTAGCTTTGTATTTACAAAACCAGTCAAGTATGGTTTGACCGGCATTATCTTTAAAACAAATATCCTTTAAAGTTAGTTGATCGACGAATCGATTCGTTATAAAATCCCAAGCTTCCGTTTTGCCTAGAGCTGCAGCTCTCATTGCTAATAATAGTCCGGAAACTCCTTGATTAGGTCCTGTCTTAGAAGAAGTTCGAAAATCATCTAGTGTCAATTGAGCCCCTAGATTTTTCTGCAACCATTCGAATGCTCCAGCATTGCCATGGGACAAAAATCTAAGAACGAACCATATGCCGGTTGTTCCATTATTGGGTCCTGAATTTGGACTTGCTCGAAACTCTTCTATTGTCAAATCGCTATCGAAATTAGTTTGCACCCACGTTATATCTTCTGATCTGCTTACACATAAAGCAGACAGAACTTCCCAGCGAGAGGGATCCTGGGCCGCCATTTTTCGTACTTCAGTACCACCAGCCCACGAGGGAGTGGGGAGATCGTCATTGACCTTCAGCGGACTTGCGCCTGCCTCTAAAAGGGCTTTGCCAACTTCTTCGTTGCCATTGAAAATAGCAATCGACAGAGGGGTTCTGCCAAATGCGTCTATAAGATCCACCTTTACATCTTCGTTAAGAAATACCCTCGCCATATCGCTACTTCCCCTTGATGCAAGGTTGTGAAGTGGCGTAGCTTTGTTGTTATTAGAATCGTCGGGGTTTGCCTTAGCTTTCAGGAGTAGCCGCACAACCTCCTCATTTTTGCCTGAGACAGCTTGGTGGAGAACGCTATTTAACTCTTTATCTTTGATATCGACATTTGCTTTTTTTTCCAGGAGCCATTTGACAATTTCAAGTTTGCCAACGGATGCCGCCACAGAAAGAGGGGTTATTTTTGTATAGTCGCTTATTGATATTTCTTCATCGATGTTTTTAGGATTGATGTATTTCTCGACTTCTTCGATTTTATCACTCAGAAATGCACTTTTGACAGGTGTAGGGTTGGGAGTCGAGTTTAAAAAGGTAGGCGCAGCTGGAGCTTTAAAGGGGATCTCTTCGATCTCCTCTTCTTCCTCATCATAAACCCACGAGGGCATTTGATGATCAAGCTGGACTTTTTGTGTACATGCACCTGCCTTGATAAGGGCTCTTGCTGCATGTTTTTTTCCGAAGTTAATAGAATTTGTCAGAGGAGTTCTTCCAAATGTATCGAGAGCATCCACATTGGCTGTTTGGGCAAGAATAAGCCTCACAATTTGGCGATTCCCATGACGCGCAGCAACGTGAAGGGGTGTGGTTCCATTTGGAGTAGTACAATCTTGAACCACCGCCTTTCTTTCCAGCAAAAGTTTACATATTTCCAGATTTCCATCCCTACATGCATTGTGAAGAGGAGTAAAACCGTTTAAGTCTTTGTCATCTACTTTTGCGCCGGCAGCCAATAGCATGTGCATGATCTCGATATTATTTTGGGATGCAGCTCCGTGTATGGGTGTCATCCACTGCTTGCTTTTTGCATGGATATTCGCTTTGTTTTCCAGGAGCCATTTGACTATTTCAATTTTCCCTTCTTGCGCGGCAAGAAAAAGAGCTGTCATCCCATTGCCGTTTTTGATTATGTCGTCGATGTTATAAGAGTTGATGAATGGAATGACATCTTCTAGCTTGCCATCCCGAATTGCATCTCCAAGATTTGTATAACCAGTCGCAGGACGTGCAACTGGAATTCGCGCAAGCGCAGGTAAATCGACTACGCGGGTAGGTATGGGTAACATAATTGACAGATCCTTACTAGCCCACATATGTGGGCTTTTTGTTTTCTTTAGGCGTACTCAGGAGCAGGTTTTTCTGCGAACAAGAAATAATGCACGAGATTATAAACAGTAAGACCAATCAAGATCGGGTAGCAAACTTGAAGGATAGGTCCTAAATAGGCTGCCAACCCCCGGAACTCAAGCGTCGATAACGCAAAAGTAATCAATAAAGTTCCCAGCACAATAGGAATATAACCTACCTTGTCGCTAAATACTTCTTTTTGAACAAAGCTAGCAAAGGCTCCAACTAAGGCAATAGCTGTGGTAAAGCACGCTACCGTCACAGTGATACTCACCAAAATACCGCCTAATGATCCAAACACTTTGAAAGAAATAGCACCGAGAAGTTGTTCCATAGGAACCCCGGCAAGCTCCGAGGCGTAAATATAAGCTAAGTAGCAAAACCCGACATAGATCAAGGCAAGCAAGGTTGCTCCAATCGCGCAAGCTTTCAAAACAAACTTGGTATACCCTTTACCCATCACCGATTTCGTCGCAAGGGATGCCACGATAACTGGAGCAAAAAAGAAGGCCCCGAGAAGATCCATCGTATTATATCCTTCTTTAAGAGCATGCAAGAATAGAGTCGAATCCGTCTGGTTTGTTTTAAGCGCAATTAACTCAGGCGCTGTAAAATAACCGATGATAATCATGAGTACAAGCAACGATATTTTAAAGGGAGAGAGAATGTAACCGATAATCGAAAGCAATCCTCCCTTATTGAATACAAGGGCAAAAATGCAAAGGCAGAAAATTAAGCTAAAAACGACTATAGGTATTCCGTCATAGGACATGGATAAGGTCGAATATGCAACCGTGATGCTTCGAGGAATGCATCCCAAAGGACCTAATAGCGAAATGGTGATAAATGAGAGAATAAATCCCGGATATTTCCCTAAACGGCCGAAGAATTTGGCTACATCTCCTTGGTAGAAGAACATGGCCAAAAGACCTGTAAAAGGCATGATGACCGCGCTTAAAATTAAGCCGATGAGGGCTATAGGAGTTTTATCCAAGGCGATTTGACCTAAAGCGAGAGGAAAAACGATATTCCCCGCTCCGAAAAACATAGCAAATATAGCCATTCCTACTGCAAACGGACTTATTTTTGGCGAACTAGTCGAAATACTCATTATTGTTCCTTTTTTCTAATTATTGTTATTTATAACCAATAATTATAGCAAAAGAAGAACAAAAAATCAAGTATTTTCTTTAAATTTATATTTATTTATTTTCTTAATAAGAGAGCCACTTTTGAAGTGGCTCCCAAGGGAATTAGTCGCGCAATTTATTAAGTTTTTCAACGAGCATAGATGCAGTAGTGAATGTAAGATCTTCAGATCCAAAGGGGTTGGCAAGTGTGACGTCGGCACTTGAGTAATTGACAAGTTCAATGGATGCATTTATCCAATAGTTATTAACTATAATTTGGCCGAAAACTTGATATGTATCGGTTGCGATTCCAATGGCCCCATAAACGCTTCCCGCAATAAGCTCTCCGTTTAATGTCAGAGCAAATTCTATATTGGTATGACTTTCAGGTATTGTGGCTATCACAGAATAAGTGATCAAATAGACACCTACGTCATCTAGAACTACAATTCCGGCATTATCAGAATTAAGATAAACTTCCCTAGTGGCTACTCCAAAATCTGGATTAAAAAGAATAGGATAATATCCATTTACATCATCATATACGTCAATAACTTGCTCAGTGGTGGTATAAAAGTATCCATAATGTGTTAAATGGGCACTTTTGTTTATATCGTTACAATCTGCTTGAACCGCAAAAAGAGGTGAAGCGGCTAATACTAAGAAGGCTAATAACTTGTTCATCATGGATATCTCCTAAGTTGTTTAAAATGTGTTGATAATGCCCCTAAAACCCCAAAATGGGTTAATAAGGAGTACCTGATAGATAGCTATCCAAAGGTTTTTTGACAACTTATTTTTTTAAAAAAACTTACGAAAAAAATTGGAAGTTTAAACTAAAAGACTTAAAGACGCTTTTTCGAAAAATATTCGATTCTTTTTTTCATCTCGCGCTCAAAACCTCTTTCAACAGGATGATAAAATTGATGACGAGGAATCTCGTCAGGAAAATAATTCTGCCCGGAGAATCCATCGGGAGCATCATGGTCATAGGCGTAACCTTTTCCGTAATCCATCTGTTTCATCAACTTTGTAGGAGCGTTCAGGATATGCTTAGGAGGATCAAATTGCGTTGTTTCCGAGGCAAGCCTTTTTGCTTCATTATAGGCGATGTATGTCGCATTGCTTTTCGGAGCTAACGCTAAATAAATGACAGCTTCGGCGATTGCCAATTCTCCTTCCGGAGACCCTAAGGTTTCATAGGACACCCTTGCAGCAATAGCAAGTTGCAGAGCCTGGGGATCCGCTAGTCCGACATCTTCTGAAGCCATGCGGATGAGCCGACGCGCGATAAAAAGAGGGTCTTCTCCCCCTTCGAGCATTCGGCAAAACCAATAGAGAGAAGCATCCGGATCGGATCCGCGCAAGGACTTATGGAGCGCAGAGATGAGGTTATAATGCTGGTCGCCGGCGCGATCGAAAAGGGCAGGCCTGGTTTGGAGGAATTTTACAAGAGCCTCTTTATCAAGATCTTGACCTTGTTTAGTGTAAAGACTTTCGGCCATATTGAGAAGGTATCTACCATCTCCTTGCGACATATGGATAAGGACCTCCCGAGCTTCGGGGGTCAGAGGGAGTTTTCCCTTAACATCCTCGAGGCGTGAAAGAATTTTACTGAGAGCCGTTTGATCTAAAGGGTTAAGTTTAAGGACCAAAAGTCGGGAAAGGAGGGCATTATTGAGGTAAAAAGAGGGATTTTCTGCTGTAGCGCCTACTAATATGAAGGTCCCATCTTCTATATAGGGAAGGAAGCCATCTTGCTGGGCTTTATTGAATCGATGGATTTCGTCTACAAAAAGGACGACACCTCTGATAAAAAGGGGGTTTTCTTTAGCCTCTTTGACGATGGCTCGAAGATCGGCAATGCCGCTAAAAACGGGGCTAAGCGTTCGAAAGGTCAATCCGAAGGCTTTCGCATAGAGTCTAGCGATGGAGGTTTTTCCGCATCCTGGAGGGCCCCAGAGGATCATCGATAGCGGCTTTTTCTTGGCAATAGAGGAGAGGATCACCCCATCTTTAGCTAGAATGTGGTCTTGCCCTACAACATCTTCAAGGCTTTTAGGTCTGAGTTCATCAGCTAGTGGTTGGGTCATAAATGCTATTATAGACAAAAAAATTATATTTTTAAAGATTTTAAGGAATTTAGTAAATTTGACAAATTAAATTAATAATTATATAATAGATAATAAGGGTTTTGTTTAGGAGGAATTAATGAGTATTTCTATCAGCCCACGAGAACCCAGCTTTCAGCGGTTGAGCGATGTTAAAAGGGACTTTCAGAACAACAAGACAACGCTTACCCAAAAAGTGAGATATGGGGATCACAACTATAATCTCAAAGTTACCATAGATAATATCAATCTCACAGATCAGGATCAGATAAACGCCCATATGAAGATGGCAATAGAAAAAGTGAAACTTGTGGCGAAGTCGATAAATCTTGGAACTGAAGTTAAAGACTTTACAATTTCCAAGGAGGCAGGTCTTTCCGCTAAAAATCTCCTGGGCCATCAAGTAAGCTCGGAACAACTTAAAAGCAAACTCAACGAATCTAAAGATAAACTAGAGAAAATACAAGAAAATTACAAATCAGACCCAACGATTCCCGCAGAAAAACTAGTAAAACTGGAAAGAAGAATCCAAGCCTTATCACAACTAAGCTCTATCATAGATAAAAAAGCCAGAGAAAATCCTGTTTCAAAAAACGAAACTGTCCGAAACTCCATCATTGAAAAAACCCATTCATTTAAAACGGATAATGAAACAATAAAAAGACAAGAGGTAGTCACAGCCTCAGACCAGAGAAGTAGACTCGAAGCGCATTACACGGAACGGTTAATCTTATTAAACGATAAAATATCAAAAGAAAACGATCCTGAAAAAATAAAAGAATTAAAATATGAAATTCAATCTATCAAAAAACAAGTCTTAGACTTAAGAAATAACAATTTAATTAACGACGATGGTGTCTTTGG
Source organism: Waddliaceae bacterium (assembly GCA_963822595.1). GTDB lineage: Bacteria > Chlamydiota > Chlamydiia > Chlamydiales > Waddliaceae > CAVRUH01. Next base: position 397,333 of record CAWGIG010000003.1, read on the forward strand.
TAGCAACCTGCATCGCGATCATAACAGAACAAAAGCTAAAGAGATCATGAGGGCAAACAACGGCAAAATTACCGCCGATGAATTTAAGAAGATTCAAAAATCTTCTTCTGCAGGAATGATTAACGCACGTACGGACGTTTTAAAATCAGAGGATGGCAAAACGGAGGTAAGCATATTACGTCTTGGAGCCTTAACGGACTCCCGAAATGGTTCTGTAAGCTTAGTTGAACTTAAAATGATCATAGGGGGTGATGAAAGGACAAAAGCAGAAGTGCTTAAGAGAATTGAAAAGTTGGAAAAGAAATTTCGATTCAAAAAGATCTTTAAAAAAGATGCTATTGGAAATGCAGCGCTTCAGTTAGCAAGAAAGGAGTTAGAAAATCCTATAGAAGCCTTAAAGAACCGAACAGAACGGATGGAAACTTTGATGCTGCTGTATATAGAAGCGCAGGCTCGTCAGGCTCAAGAAGCAAATAAATTGGATGGTCTTAAATCGGGTGACGCCTGGACGGTAGCGGATGTCCGTCTGCTAAATCCTAAAAAAACGCACATAGAAAACGGATGCATCCTCGTTGAATCTGTGATGATTGATGATATGCGAGCGATGTTTAAAGAATTCAATGGAAAAAATATTATATTCGATAAGAAATGTGTCGGAGCTTATAAAGACGATGAGGGGAATGTGCATCTGCCAGCCTCTATATTAGGAGAAGGTGCAGAGGAAAAAATGTTAAAATTAAACGCTCATATGTTCAACGTTTCTGTCCAAGTGCACAAAAAAAACGATAGTGTTCAAAAGGAAATTAATGATGAAGCCATAGGAAATCTTGAAAAGAATATTTCAAACAAAGAGGATTGGGATAAGGCGAAGAAAGTCCTTGATGCAGGAAAGTCAAACGCCACAGCTGCGGTAGACCTAACACAGGCATTACTCCAGAGTGGTGTGACGGTATCTTTGGGATGCTTTGCTGGGAAAGACCGTACAGGTTGGATAGCAGGCCTCGTCATGATTAAAAATATGGTCAAAGAATTACCAGGGAAAATGACCAATAGTGTATCGAAACTACTAACTCAAGATCTTATCAAGCCAGATTCTGTATTGATGCGTGTTATCAATAAAAATAAAGCCCAAAGATCTCCTTCGGTCGATCCTTGGGAGGTCTTTAAAGAAGCTGGGCCCGTTACAGGGATCAAGAGCCTCGTCGGCGCTTTAAGGGATAGACTAACTCCTCTCCGCAGAGAAAAAATCAATCCAACAAGATAGATGCACCCCAACGGTGTCAACTTAAAATACTTGTTACCTACTAACTGATTTTAAAACACAGAGTTCACAGAGAACACAGAGACTAAGAATTTGTAACAGATACTTGAAACTGAGATCATTTTAGTAGATAGAGAAAAATCATTAGTAAAATATAAAATGAATGTTAATACTTGAAACTAATCTCCGTTTCAAGCATCTGCTACAAATATTTACTCTCTGTGTTCTCTGTGAACTCTGTGTTTCAAAACAGTGTGCGCATAAAAATTATCTTAAGTTGACATCATTGAGGTGTACCCTTCAATCTAAAAATTTATTCTGATTCTTTTTTATGGACGAGTGTAGTTTCCTCAATACTTAATTCTTTGTATTTTTTAATTTCACATTCGATAATACCGTGCTTAAATTTACCGTACGCTCCGTTGTGCTCTTCATGCACAGTAACTGTTCCATTATGTGGGAATCCCCTAAAATGATTTAAAAAAAATGAAATAGCACAATAACCAGTGGGCGCGAATTGCTGATCACAAACTAAATCCGGACAATGAATACTAGTAAAATATTTATTATTCGAAGGTTGACAACAAAAAAAATATTTTACGCCACTAGGTGTATCAGAATCATTCGAAAGAAAAACACAGTAAGGTATTTTAATTTTTGTAGCACCCATTTGTTCCACATACTGTGCTAAAGCAATTAAACCTACTGTATTAGCCGCTCGGATAAGGTGCTCTCTATCATGCGGACTCTCTAAACCCACTTGAGTGGGTAAAACTTCCTGACGAATATAGGGGGCAATCCACTTTTTAAATAGTTCTGGATCAACATCGAAAAAAGGGACTACATCACTATTTCTACCTAACACTGTTGTAGAAATGATGCTTTCTTGCATATGATGCTGTTCAAATGAAGCTCGCGAAAACGCGAACTGGGTCCCTCCAACATTAACCTGACAAATATTTGGCGAAGGTATCATCTTATTTTCTCCTCTGGTAAACAATATGGCTAGGATTAATGAGCACTGTTGTTAATGCCGGTTATGCAACCGTAAAAAACATTGCTGCACACAATATTAATAAATGCCACTGCTTCACCAAGACCTATTAGACTCGACTCCACGTAAGGATTCTTTTCGCCATCCGCGGGATTAATTTTAGGCATTTCTTCTTCCTGAGGTTTAAATGAAAAGACTGTCAATTTGTATTGCATTTGCTCTTGTAAATGTATGTAGAGATCATCTTCAACTTTTTTTATATCTTCTTTGAGCTTTGCAAGTTCCGTGAATAACGCATTGCATTTTTCTTTTGTAATTTCTATATCGTTATTAGCTTCCAAGATTTTGCCCCTCAAACCTAGCGCTTGTGCAGCAACTTCCTTTAGGCGAGGTTCCCAATGCATCAGATGGGTAATCCCCTTCCCTACATTATACTCTTTCACTACACTATCAATGGATTTATCCTTTGGAATTTCCTTAATAATTTTCGTCATCATTTCATTTTGAGATTCAATGAATTTCATTTTGACAGTGATCAGGCTAGCGGCGCTGTTCAGCATGTCTTTGCGTAGCACAGAATTTTCGGGAGGTTCGCAAAAGCGGCAAAAATTCTCTGAAAAGAAAAGTTTCGGATGATTTATTGGGTAGTATGGATTTTTGATTGGTTCCATTTATTTTTCCTTGTAATTTTATTTTGAATCTTTTTTATGGTCGAGTTTATTTCCTTCAACCATTGTTAATTCTTTGAAGTTTAGCATTTCACATTCTATAATACCGTGCTCATTAAAGCCGTTCCCTGTTCCGCACTTTTCATAAACTGTTACTGTTCCATTGTGAGGAGATGCTCTAAAATGATTTAAAAAAATTTGAAGGGCATAGTCATCAGTGGGACAAAACCACGCAGGACATTCTAAATCAGGACAGTGAATTTTCTTAAAATAAGTGGTCGGTGCTATAACATTACAAAAATAATTTACTCCTGACGGATAATTAGGATGACTTGATTTAAAAAAACAAATGCCTATTTTAATAACTTTTGAAAGTTTAATTTGTTCCACATATTGGGCAAGAGCGATTAATCCTACGGTATTAGCAGCTCGAATTAGGTGATCTCTTTTATGGGAACTTTTTAATTTCTCTTGATTGGGTAAAACTTCCTGACGAATATAAGGTGCAATCCACTTTTCGAATAGTTTTGGATCAACATCGAAATAAGGGACTACATCACTATTTTTACCTAACACTGTTTTAGAAATGATCGTATCTTGCATGTGAAATTGTTCAAAAGAAGCTCTCGAAAACGTGAACTGCGTTCCCCCAACGTTGACGTGACAAATATTTGGCGAGGGTATCATTTTTTTCTCCTAAGGTTAACACTTTTTCGTCAGAGAGATAATATATCTTTTGTCGATTTAATTTTAAGAAGAATTTCACTCCATTCATTTTCGAAGCAACTCTCCGGGACGATGCCGCAACCGGCACCAAGTTTCAGGTGGCTCTCTTTCCATTGAATATTACGGATAGCCACATAGCAGGTCGAATCTCCATAACGGGTGAAACCAACAGGGGCTCCAAAGCGCTCCCGTGACTGCGCTTTATTGTATTCCTTTAACCAATGCATCCCCTCTTTTCGTGGGTAAGCTCCTAAAGCCGGGGTAGGATGCAAAAGTTGCGTTACTTCGTCCAAAGTAACTAATTCTGTTAATTCAACATGGAGCGGGGTGATCAAATGACAAAGTTTTGAATATTTTTGAACATGCATCTTCCCTTGATTCAAGTTTCCAAGTCGAGATAAAGACTCACGAATACCCTGAACAACAAGCTGGTGTTCATGACAGAGCTTACTATCTTTCTGCATTTTATCGGCATCTTCCCTAGGACAAGTGCCTGCGCAGGCAACTGTTTCCAAAGTCTTGCAGGAAATGCCGAAAAGTATCTCGGGAGTAGCCCCTAAAATACCTTCGTTTTCTCCCCAAAAACCATAGGGAAATATAGGATATTTATCAGCATTTTTAAGTAACGAACAAAGTGAATGTAAAATATTTTGTTCTGACATCTCTGAATGGGCTTCTTCAAAAATGTATGGGACAGCCTTTAGGAGTTTTTTGGAATGGAATTGAAGCTGGAGGTTTTCGAAAGCTTTTTCGAAAATGGGTTTTGCGGTATTTTTCCAGGTGATGGAATTTTGGGAGATTTTAGTTTGTTTGTTGAGAAGATCGAGCAAATCTTTATGGGATATTTCTGCAGTTGATTCGTGAATGAACCAGGGTTGTTTTTCTAATAAGAAGAAATCGGGAAAATAAAAGGAGATTTGATCGTTGTTTTGTTTTTCGAGCCAGGTTCGTTTTCCCCATCCGATGATACTGGTGCCTTTTCCGGTATCAACAATCGCACCGCAATTTAAAAAACTTAAAACCTCCATAATTCACCACAGAGAACACAGAGAATGAATGAGATCACAGAGAGAGAAAAAATGTCGAGAGAATAGAACTTTGTTTTATCACTCTTTTTTCTCTCAGTGATCTCATTCATTCTCTGTGTTCTCTGTGGTAATTTTCTTTTTTCAAATAAAATCCAGTTCGAGAAATACCCTTTCTAGAACCATCGTAAGCGATGTAAAACGTTCGAGCGACAGCTTAGCATCTGCGAGAATTTTTTGCACTCTTTCTAAGGGAATGATTTTGTTTTTTTCAAGATCTTGCACATGAAAGGGGTTCATCAGATAAGTAGGATCTCCCTTGGCTTGCAGAAGATGCATGTCGCGATACCACGCTAAAATCGTGTGAAACACCTCTTGAGATACAAGCATGGATTGCATCGCCAGAATGCCCTCCACTTCTTTTTCGTCACCGTTATCGGCCATCATTTCTGTACGTTTGGCCTCGACATCCTCTTCAAGCACTTTACCGATCGTTGCAGCAGCCTCTTTTAACTCTTGATAGGTTTTAAAATGCCCTTGCGCTAACACTTTTAAGATCGCCGCGGAAAAAGTAGGCGTCTGCTTTCCTTGAAAACGGACCGTGGTGCATCGCGAAAGAATTGTCGGCAGCAACGCGCTTGGTTTTTTGGTCGTCAAAATAATGATGCTGCTTTTTGCGGGCTCTTCGAAGGTCTTTAACAGAGCATTCGCGCTTGTCGGCAACATGCGATCCGCATCATGAATAATAAATACCTTGCGATCGCTGTTAAAGGGCTCCATATAGACTTCATTCGAAAAGCGACGCATGGTTTCGATGCTATGCATACCCACTTTTCCCTCAGGAGAATACTCATGGATGTCTGTAGGATTGGAGACTCCAGTGGCAAAAGCGCGCGCAAATTGAGCGATATCTTCTAACTTTTCGCCGGCAAAAAGAAAGGATTGGGGAATCGTGTTCATTTCCACAATTCTTGAGAGGTATTCTTTGACCTCGTCATTACCTTGGATGTGATTATAAAGAGATTTCATGTAACTTTTTTTCTATGACTTTCAATGCTTCGGCAAAAACTTCTTCTTTAGAAAGAGTGGCGTCAATGACATGAAAACGCTCCGGTTCCTGTTGGGCGATCATTTGAAAGCCTTGTCTCACCTGTTGGTGAAAGTCTATTTTCTCTTGTTCGAGTCTATCAGGTTTCTCCGTCAGTCGGGAAATTCCTATCGACGGATCGATATCGAGAAAAAATGTAATATCGGGAACCAAGCCTTCGCATACAGTTTCGCACAAATCCTTCACCTCTTCTAAGCCAAGGCCTCGCGCAACCCCTTGATAAGCGACTGAGGAGTCGTTAAAGCGATCGCACAAAACGATATCTCCTTTAAGTAAAGCCGGCTCGATGACCTCTTCGATCAACTGAGCACGGTCGGCGAGATAGAGCATAAGCTCTGCGCGCCGACCGATGGTTATTCCCAAATCAGGACTCAAAAGGAGTTCACGAATCTTTTTTCCGAGTGGTGTCGCCCCCGGAGCCCGTGTTGCTACAACTTCGTAACCTTTGGAATGGAGGATTTCTTCTAATTTTTGAATTAGCGTTGTTTTCCCGGAACCCTCTCCACCTTCAAAGGTAATGAACATTGTTATTCTTCACCTTCTTCAGTAGCTTCTTCATCTTCAACAACAACATCCTCTTCGATATCTTCGATCGGCTCCGTTGCTTCAATTTCTTCGAAAACTTGAGGAGGTATTGTATCTTCCTCACCCTCGACTTTCACATTGGCTTCCGCAGGCACTTTCTGGATAGCAACCAGATAATCCCCTTCACGGAGGTTCGCAAGTTTAACACCTTGTGTGTTACGTCCCATCACTCGAAGATCTTTCATGCTGATACGGACTGCCTGACCTGAAGCTGACATCATCAAGAGTCCATCTTCATCCATGACACAAAGTGCGCGGACGACTTTTCCGTTTCTTTCATTGACGATAATGGAACGGACACCGACCCCACCGCGGTTTGTTTGGCGGAAGTCTTCAACGGCGGATCGCTTTCCAAATCCCATTTCGCAAACAGTAAGGATAGATTCTGGTCCTTTTACAATTTCACATCCAACGACGCAATCGTCTTCTCCGCGCAATGTAATACCACGGACACCACGAGCCATACGTCCCATAGCGCGGGCTTTACTTTCGTCGAAGCGAACGGCCATACCGTTGCGTGTAAAGAGCATGATTTGGTCATTTTTGGCGACTACGCGAGCGGCGACGAGCTCATCCCCTTCTTGAATTTCGATGGCCCAAATACCATTTCGGCGTGGGTTGCTAAAATTATCGAGAGGTGTCTTCTTGATGGTTCCTTTGCGGGTGACCATCAGGACACAGGATTCTCCTTCAAAAGTTCGGGTCTTTACGACCGTCGCAATTTTTTCGTTTTCGCGGAGGTCTTCCAGAAGATTGATTAATGGTTTTCCTTTCGATTTTCTTCCCGATTCTGGAATCTGCCAAACTTTGAGCCAGTAGCAGCGACCTAGATTTGTGAAGAGCAGGATATAATCGTGAGTATCGGCAACATAAAGAGCTTTAGGAATATCCTCTTCTTTACGCAGCTGGAGTCCGGAAACACCCATGCCCCCGCGTCTTTGTTCGCGGAAAGTCGACATTGGCATTCTCTTGATATAATCGTCATCAGAGATCGTGATAATCATCGGCTCGTTGGCAATGAGATCTTCCATATCCATTTCATCTTCAGCAGGAAGAATTTGCGTTCTTCTTTCGGATTTATGAGAAGTCTGGATTTCCTTGAGTTCTTCTTTGATGATGTTACGGACCATATATTCATTGGCAAGAACGGCACGGTAGTATTCGATTTTCTTCAATAGTTCTTCGTATTCGGACTGTATTTTATCCCTTTCAAGACCTGTAAGTTGGTACAGGCGGAGGTCAAGAACAGCGTTGGCTTGTCTATCCGTAAATTCAAAACGTTTCACGAGTTCTTCTCGCGCTTCATCGCGGTTGTTACTTGAACGGATCGTTTTTACCACTTCATCTAAATGGTCCAACGCCTTCAGATAGCCTTCTAGAATATGCACGCGAGCTTCGGCTTTTTTCAGTTCAAAGCGAGTACGGCGACGAACAACATCGATGCGGTGTTCAATCCAGCAATCGATAAAGTGCTTGATGTTCATCGTGCGAGGCAAGCCTTTATCGAGCGCGAGCATATTGCATCCGAAGGTCACTTGGAGATCGCTGAACTTATAAAGTTGGTTGATGATCACTTCGGGCATTTCATTGCGCTTCAGTTCAAAAACAATTCGCAGTCCATCTTTATCCGATTCATCGCGGAGGTCAGAAATACCTGTAATTGTTTTGCTATTGACCAACTCGGCAATCTGATCGATGAGACGAGATTTATTCACGTTGTAAGGTATTTCTGAAACAGCAATACGCTGTCTGTCAGGATTCTTCGTATCCTCTTCAACTGTCAGAAGACCCCGCAGCATGAGTTTTCCGCGCCCTGTATGATAAGCTTCTTTGATGCCTCTTACGCCGCAGATAATACCGCCAGTAGGGAAATCAGGACCTGGCATCACGCCTTGAATCTGTTGAATGGTCGTTTTAGGGTCATCTAGAACAAGAATTGTGGCATTAATTAATTCATTTAGATTGTGCGAGGGAATATTTGTTGCCATCCCGACGGCGATACCTGATGAGCCATTGCACAAAAGATTGGGAAATTTCGCAGGGAATACAGTAGGTTCCTTTTTGGTCTCGTCATAGTTAGGGACCATATCGACAGTGTCTTTATCGAGATCTTCCATCAGCTGTATGGAGGCATGAGTCAAACGAGCTTCGGTATAACGCATAGCGGCAGGAGGATCTCCGTCGATCGATCCAAAGTTTCCTTGTCCATCAACAAGACGATAACGCAATGCCCAATCTTGAGCCATTCGCACAAGCGTCGGATAAATTACTTGTTCACCATGTGGATGGTAATCCCCGGAGGTATCGCCCGAAATCTTTGCGCATTTACGGTGTTTGCCCGTAGGACTCAAATTCAATTGACGCATGGCAAAGAGAATTCGGCGTTGTGAAGGTTTAAGTCCATCACGGACATCCGGCAGCGCTCGCGAAATGATCACAGACATGGAATAGCGTAAATAGCTATCCTTCATTTCATCTTCGACATTACGATCGATAACTTTTTCGTTTTCTGTATAGCTCATCTTTTCCCCGAATTAGATATCCAGGTTTTTAACTGAAAGTGCGTGCTGTTCAATGAAAGCACGGCGTGGTGGAACTTCTTCCCCCATAAGCATGGTAAACATATAGTCGGCAGCAATAGCGTCCGGAAGCATCACACGAATAAGCGTCCGCTTCGTTGGATCCATTGTTGTCTCCCAAAGCTGGTCGGCGTTCATCTCACCCAGACCCTTATACCGTTGAATTTCGATTCCTTTACGTCCATTTTCCCGAACAAAATCGACAATATCTCGAAGAGTAAAGCATTCGGTTTGCTTTTCGTCATCCTCATAAATCGTTGCCAAAAGTCCATCGGCAATAGCATAATTATTCAATGTATAATTGAAAGCATGAAGTTTTTCGATAATAGATTTCAAAGTTGCTTCTTCATACAACTCGATAAAATGAAGCCGCTTTAGATGGAAAGTCTTTAATTCCGGTGTGAGTTCTTCTGCCGAAAAAGAGGCTACTTTCTCATCGTGCATCCTTCTCTGCTGCTCTTCATCCTGTTTTCTGAGGATCTCGAATTCGCTTTCTGAGTAGGCATAGCAGGGACCATCCACCATATCGATTTGGAATCGTGGCAGCTGTCCCGCATGATTTTTAGAATTAAGAAACTCGCGGAAAGAGATTCCTTTGCGTTCGATTCTGGCAATAAATGCCTCAACTTCGATAATTGTATCGAGAAGCTTGCGGGCCTCTTCGGTAGGCAATGGCTCCTCTTGTTTGGGCAGTTTAATCTTCAGATCACTCATTCCTAGCTTTAGCAGATATTCGTCCATCTCTTTTTCAGCATGGATATACTGGCTGTGCTTCTTTCGAGTCACGCGATATAGAGGAGGTTGCGCAATGTAAATATAATTGTTTTCTACTAAAGCCGGCATATGGCGATAGAAGAATGTCAGTAGAAGCGTACGAATGTGGGATCCATCGACGTCAGCATCGGTCATGATGATGACTTTATGATAGCGGAGTTTTTTAAGATCGAAAACTTCTGATCCGATTCCGCAGCCTAGGGCAGCAATCATGGTACCCACTTCGGTGTCTTGCAACACTCTTTCCAACCTAGCTTTCTCTACGTTAAGAATTTTACCTTTAATCGGCAAAATAGCTTGATAGCGTCGGTCTCGACCACCTTTTGCCGATCCTCCCGCGGAATCTCCCTCAACGATATACAATTCGCACAATTCGGGATTCCTTTCTTGGCAGTCGGTAAGTTTCCCTGGAAGACGAGCCCTATCGAGGGCCGATTTTCTTCGAGTAAGTTCTCGAGCTTTACATGCAGCTTCTCGAGCTTTTGCAGCTACGATCGCTTTATCGGCAATTGTTTTAGCTATTTGAGGATTTTCATCCAGAAAAATCGTTAGTTCTTCCCCGACAATGATCTGGACGACAGAACCAACATCGCTATTTCCCAAACGCTGCTTGGTTTGTCCTTCAAATTGAGGATTGGCGACTTTCACAGAAATAACCGCGGTTAATCCCTCGCGCATGTCGTCGCCGGAAAGGCTGATTTTGTCTGTTTTAAGGAGGTTATGGCTCTTGATGTAGTTATTCAAGACACGAGTCAATGCTGTTGAAAAGCCGGTAAGGTGTGTTCCCCCTTGACGTGTAGCGATGTTATTCACAAAGGAATAGACCATTTCATTATATCCATCGTTCCACTGCAGGGCCACTTCGAATTCAATATTTGCATCATCACCGGGGCGGGATCCTTGAATGTAGATCGGGGTCGGAAAAAGAGGTTCTTTATTTTCGTTTAGGTAGGAAACAAAAGATCGCAAGCCACCTTCGTAACAAAAGTTGACGTCATCTTTGGCTTCATCGCGTTCATCGTGGAAGTAGATATTGATCCCTTTATTCAAGAAAGCGAGTTCTCGCAATCTTTTCGCCAAAATATCGTAATCGAATTCGGTGACGGTCATGATGGAATCGTCGGGCAGGAAGGTAACTCTTGTGCCTCGCTTAGGTGATTCACCGACAACGGCTAGGGGGACAGTGACTTTTCCTTTGGAGAACTCGATAGAATAGGTTTTTCCTTCCTTAAACACTTCCACGACCATCTTTTTCGAGAGGGCGTTCACGCAGGAAACGCCGACGCCGTGAAGACCTCCGGAAACTTTGTAGGTATCTTTATCGAATTTACCGCCGGCATGCAGGATGGTCATCACGACTTCGAGGGCGGAGATATCGCGACCTTGTTTTATCGATTCTTTTTCGTGTTTTTGAACAGGAATACCTCGGCCATTATCTTCGATAGTCGCGGAGCCATCTTTATGGAGGGTTACATAGATGGCCGTACAGTATCCGGCCATAGCTTCGTCGATGCAGTTATCTACGACTTCGTAAACGAGCTGGTGAAGACCATTAGCTTGGGTATCGCCGATATACATGCCGGGTCTTTCTCGAACAGCTTGTAACCCTTCTAGAACCGTAATCGAGCTAGCGTCGTATCCTTTTTCTTTTGGCATCTTCTCATTTTGGTTAATAGTTTCTTTAATCATGTAATATTACCTATCCCATTCGGAAAATGATGTTATGAATCGTTACATTAGGAAACTTTTTCCTAAGATTTGACAATAGTTTTGGCTTGTCGTTTTGGTTGAGTAGGCTAAACAGCGTCGAATTTTTCACCTTTACAACGAGGAATCCTTCATGGAAGGAAACTGCGTTTGTCATCGTTGAAAGGTTAGAACCGATGATGCCGGGCCATGCGGCAATGACGAGATCTGGTCTATCTTGATTAACTTCCGATATTTTCGACAAAACTGTCGGAATAAGATCGCCAAGCGAACGTGTCGTCACTTCGGTGCCATCATAGTTCTTAGGGGTCCGTCGAACCGTTTTTGTCACTTTCAACCCTTTCGTTTTAGAAGGTTAATTATATCATATTTCGCACCAAAAAAAAAGCGTTTTTTATGGTTATCGCAATCTTTTAATCTACAGTCGCTTAATGGACGAAATGGGGGGATAGATTGTATAGCCACAATTAACAGGATAAGCATGATCGCAAGCGGCAGGATAAAAAAAGGATAAGAAAAGAAATGCATTAAAATAAAAATTATTTTTTCTTAATATTTTTTTCTTATCCTTTTTTTATCCTGCCGCTTGCGATCATGCTTATCCTGTTAATTGTTGCCACTAGCTTAATCCCCCACCGTTGCTTTTAGCACTTGTTTGGGCAATTGGAAGAAGACATCTTCGGTTGTATAGATTACATCCTCGACAGTCGTCACACCCAGCTCATTCAATCGCTCGATGCACTTTTGGACGATTTCTTCAGGCGTCGAGGCTCCCGCTGTCAAACCTATCGTTTTAACCCCTTTTAACCACTGAGGATTGATTTCGCTTTCGTCGTTAATCAGATAAGAAGCAATCCCACGCTTTTCGGCGAGCTCCCTTAATCTGTTTGAGTTTGAACTTTGCGGGTCCCCGACAACCAAGACCAAATCTGTTTCGTCGGTAATATCCTTCAGCGCCATCTGTCGATTCGTGGTGGCATAGCAAATCGATGAACTTGGCAAGGTAATGATATGGGGGTATTTAGCAAGAAGGGCGTCCGTAATTTCCTTTACGTCATCCAAGCTCAGCGTTGTCTGAGTGATATAAAATAACTTTTGCGAGGGTTCGTAGGTAAGTTTAGAAACATCTTCCACAGACTCAACGACAGTAGTTACATCGGGGGCTTCGCCGGCAGTCCCAATAATTTCTACGTGATTCCGATGGCCGATCAGGACTATTTGATATCCTTGAGCCGCATAGCGTTTGACAGCGGAGTGAACGCGGGTGACAAGGCCGCATGTTGCATCGATTTCGATGAGTTTACGCTTGGCAGCTTGTTCGCGAACTTGGGGAGAAACGCCATGTGCGGAATATATCAACCTTTCCCCTTCGGGAACATCGTTAACATCTTCGATAAAAATAGCACCCCGTGCTTTTAGGCCCTCGACAACGTGTCTATTGTGAACAATTTCGTGTTTTACATAAATCGGTGCACCCCAGATCTTTAGGGCTTTTTCTACAGTTTCTATGGCTCGTTCAACGCCTGCGCAAAATCCGCGAGGTTTGGAAAGAAGTAGCTTCATGGTTGCTCCTTTGTAACAAAAAGATTATATATAAGTTTTGGTAAAAACGCAAGAAAAACCCAACCCCGGGAGGTTATTTTATGGAAGCAACTCACGCAATGACACCATTTCAAATGATACCTGAATATCAAGAAGTAGAAATTCCTTATTGGGACGTATCTTCGCGAATTACATCTATCGTTTTCACGCCTTTATCCTACCTAGCTTCATTTTTTATGACGAAGAGGCATGTTCCTCCGAGTGCCCCAGGACATGCTCTTGTAGGGAGTTTACCGGAACTTTCGGCAATGAAAGGGGATATCATGCGTTTAATCGTTTCCTACAGTCAAAAGTATGGCAAGGATGAGGGTCTTTGCAAATTAGCCATAGGAAACCAAATCTATTATATTGTGATGGATCCGACAATGGCTAGGTCCATATTAAACAATCACAATTCTTATAAGCGCGGGGACAGTTTGCGCATTTGGAGAAAATTTTCCGAAGGTGGACTTTCCGAAGGTGTTGACACGCAAAAGTATCGTAGCCAAGCCATCCATTTTATAGGCGCAAAGAATCTTCCTAATTTTTTTCCATCTATAACGCAAATTTCACAGCAATGGAATACACGTTTAATCCTAAAACAGAACTTTGAATTATTTCACGAAGCAGAAAGAGTCGGATTGGCGGTGATGGGAGAAATTTTTTTTCGGCAAACTTGCGGCGTTAACCCCTTTGGGTTAGATGGAACTCACGAAGAAGTCAGTGATCTTTTTCTCCAGTCTTATAGGGAGCTTTTTGAAGTGATAACAAGCCGAGTCGTTTCGGGAATTAGTTCCATCCCCTACATAGGTGATTCATTATATAGCTGGATATATCCTGCGGACGATAAAAAAATTCAGGACTGTAAGGATAAATTGAAGGAAATTCTTGCTCCCCTTTTTAACAAAGCATTTGAAACATATGATGAAACGAACGATGAAGCCAAGAGGATCTTCACGAATTTTGGTATTGATCCTAAAAATGTTAATATCGAAGAAATTCTCGACAAAAGTTTGGGATTTCTGCAGGCCTCGTTTGAAACAAGTTCGAAGGGTATAGCTTGGATTCTTTACCTTTTAGGAAAAGATCAGGATTTCCAGGCGAAATTAAGAGGGGCTTTATTGGCGCGATTTGGTGATAGGTTTCCGGAGTCCATAGAGGAGTTGAAAGAGGTGCCTCTTTTGTTTAAGACAATTAAAGAAGGGTTACGTCTCTACACTCCGTTTCCATTTCTACTGCGAGATATTGTAAATGCAGAAAAATTTAATGGTTACGATATCGAAAAGGGAGGAACGTTTATAATTTCGCCTTTGCTTTTGCATCATAATTCGAAGGTTTGGTTAGATCCAGAGACATTTAATCCGGAGAGATTTACGGATGAGATGTTAACGGATACATGGATGACCAGTTCTACGTCTTATCTGACATTTCTGGATGGAATACATCGTTGTCCCGGACGTTTTTTTGCTGATCTGGAAATTGCGATGGTACTTGTGCATGTGATCAAAGATCACCGAATCGTGCTTAATGATCCGACTTTGGTGCCTGGACTGAAGTCAAATATTACCCTGCACGCCGATAGGGCTATAGATGTGCACTTGGAATAGCCGACTACCTAGAAACGAAATAACAGGATAAGGAGGATCGCAAGCGGCAGGATGAAAAAAGGATAAGAAAAAAGAAAAGAGATTAAAAAAAACAATTTTTTTTTCTTTCTTATCTTTTTTTATCCTTTTTTTATCCTGCCGCTTGCGATCCTGCTTATCCTGTTATTCGTTTCTTGGTAGTCGGCGTATCTCATCCAGGAGACCTTTACAGGAGTCTTCCAGCATGTCGATGACCTGCTCGAAAGCCTGACGGTCTTTGTAATAAGGATCGGGGATCTCTTCGCCCGCATAGGCGCGACTAAACTTCGTGATCAAATGTATCTTCGCTTTGTGCTCCGGAGATATCGCATGGCTGTAAAGCTCTTTGATCACCGAATGATCGGCAGCCAGAATGTAATCAAATCGATAAAAGAAATCGGGCTGCATCGCTTGCGCCTTACTCACGAGAGTATAACCTCGTTCTAAAGCCGCTTGGCGCATTCTCGGATCGGGGAGTTTTCCCGCATGCCAATCCCCTAGTCCGCAACTTTCGACATAAATCTGTTCTTCGAGCTCAGTCCCTTTAACCATCTGTAGCATAATGGCCTGGGCTGCAGGAGATCGACAGATATTACCTAAACAAACAAAAAGAATCGAGTGCATATCCGATTATTCCACATCCGCAGCGCAGCGGAATCCGTAGGTGCTGTTTACAGTTCCCGGATTGTTTCGATGACGTCTTGAACAACGTAAATCGTCTTTCAAACTCTTCCAACATCCGCCACGAAGCACGCGATACTCCCCTTGCCTTGGACCTTTCGGATTAATCGGCTCCTGAACGGAGGTTTCATAATAATTATAGCCATACCAGTCCTGACACCATTCGTAAACATTTCCGGCCATATCATAGAGTCCATATCCATTCGGAGCATAGCTCATGACTGCTAACGTATCCGAACTAAAGAAGTTGGCTTGTGACTTCTCGATGTCTTCTCCGGTAGGATAAAGGGCGTTCTCAAGTCCTCCACGAGCCCCTATTTCCCATTCAGCTTCGGTGGGTAATCTTTTTCCCACCCATTTTGCATAAGCAACAGCACCATACCAAGTAACTCCAACGACAGGATGCTTCAAGTACCCCGATTCAATATTAAATTTTCCGGCACTGCTGTTAATACGAGAATCTTTGAGCCGGATGATATCGTTATGGTTGCTGTCTTTGACAGCTCCCATGACCTCCAGGAAACGGACGAACTGTTCATTAGTCACCGGATGGGCATCGATAGCATAGCTTGAAAGAGTGATTTTATGTCCGGGAGTCTCATCACGACTTCCATCGTCGCTCCCTCTCCAAAAAGTGCCGCCTTTAATGATAACCATCTCAGTGGGAATTGGGTCGACATGCTTGATGATTTTTTCTTCGGGGACATAGTGTTTTACCGCTGTGTCGATCTGGAAAATAGCTGCCGGATCGGGGTCTACAGTGGGACGCTCAATAGTTTCGCGGTGAATGACTGGACGCAATAGAGATGATGACGGATTTGTTTGATTTAATAGAGCTTCAGCCAAAGGATTTTTTGCGTTAGCTTGGCACGGTGTTTTAATGGCTTCTAGAGCAGGAACAATTAATTCCGGGCGCTTGCTTGGATCTCTACTGAGGCAGAGTTTAATGAAAGCATCCCAGTTCCAGGACAAATTTTGCTTTTCTCCGGGCATTTCGAAATAGCCTTCTGGGAGGTATCCCATGATCAGAAAATAAGTTAGGACACCGAAGGCGTACACATCTGCTTTAAGATCGGCAACATCGGAATTTCCCATTCTTTTTTGTTCGGGAGCGAGAAAATTAAACCCTTGAAGAAAAGAAGTGTGGAGAGGAGTGAGTTTTTCGGAATCTACAGCAGCTTTATCGCCGCCCCAAGCTTGTAAAACGGCTTTAAAGGTACGTGTGAGGAAATTTCCGGATCCCATGATACGAGAAAGACCGAAATCGGAAAGAAATAAATGGACACCGTCGTTTCCTTTGCCAACGAGAATATTATTGAGTTTGAGTCCGCGATGGATGATTCCTTTTCCCTGACCTTTCATATGGTGGGCATAATCCAAGGCGCTAGCCACCTGTACAAGGAGTCTGAATAGCTCTTCTTCCTTTAAGGGAGTGCCGCGTCCCAGCATGTATTGGGCTAAATTGGTTGTTTCGCCATCGCCGTCTACAATGCAATCGGTGACCAGGAAATACTGTCCTTCGGAATAGGAAATGTTGTGAATTTTGACGATATTCGGGTGGTCGAGAGTAGCTAGGAGGCTAACTTCTTCTTCGAAACGCTGAATGAAGGCGCGATCAGTACTTAGATCTTGGGGCAGCACTTTGATGGCAAAATGCTTTTTCATGAAACGATGTTCCGCGAGAAATACCGCTCCCAGGGCACCCTGGCCTATTTGTTTGATAAGCGTATAGTCTCCCAAAACTTTGGGACCCACGAGATCACCTTTGATAATTTCTGTTGCCTGTTTAATGGTTTTTCCCTTCGTTTAACATGTTTTCTGCTGTTTCTATGGCCCGGCTGTATTTGTACCATTCTTGCGCTTTTTCAACAAATCTTTTTGCAAGATCCCTATGTCCGGCATCTAAACTCTTCTGTACATAATAAGCTATATCCGACCTTGGCACAACTATATTTTTTTCAATTATTTTATTCAAGATGTCGGCAATAGTCCTATTAATTTTATCGGGATCGGAAAAATGGATCAACATTTTATATAAACCATGATCATTGGGGTAGCGCTCCAAGGCCAAGTTAATATTTTTCACGATTTCTTTTTTTTGGGTTGTTCTTTCGGAGTCGGTACGGGCTCTTTCTAGGAGTTTTATATGGAGGATCGCAATGGTTTTATAGGCAAAATAATGATCGGAGTGATGAGAATATGCCGAGTAAAAGTGATCAAAAAAGAGATCGAAGCGCCCTTGATTTGCGTAGGAGGCAGCAACGAGAAATTCGAGTAAATGGTAGTCGGGATGTTGTTCCAGGGTAGGCCGATATTGTTCTAATATTTGTTGAGCGGATTGTTGTGCTGTGGAGGCGCCATGTTCCAGGTATTGGGCGAGGGCTTTTTCGTAGAGAGCTTGGTCTTCGGGTGTAGACGGAGTATTCGAGTGTATGTCCTGTAGAGAAACGAGGAAGGTTTTGATGGCTCGTTCGAGTTCTTGATCGCGGAATAGCAGGACGGCTTTTTGAGCGGTGAGAATGCTATTATTAGGAGTTTTGGCAATCCGCGCATCTATTTGGGAGATGGCCTGTTTTTGATTCCCATCGGAAGTATTGAGACCTTGAAGGAGTATAGCAGCAAATAAACATAGGTACATGGGAGAAAGATACCCCTTATCGGCATATTTTTCCAGTGGTTTTTGCAATCGCTATTCAATACAAACTATAAACGCGGAGGCGCGAAGACGCGGAGACGCGGGGAAAGAGAATGAAGGTTTTTCTTTTTTCTCCCTCCGCGTCCCAGCGTCTCCGCGCCCAACAAATCATAAATTTGCAAAGGGGTTGTTTGTGAATTTGGGTTGCGGCTTCGGCTGCTTGAACTTAGGGTCCCTGCTCTTATCTTGCGGTGCCTGGTTCGATGAGCGATTCAACCGCGCTGTTAAATTTATGCGCTTCAAGTTAATATTCACTTCCATCACTTTCACCATAATCTTATCGCCCGCTTTGACAACTTTCCCGGGATGATCAATATATTGCTCCGATAACTCAGATATATGCACCAAACCATCCTGATGCACACCTATATCCACAAAAGCACCAAAAGCCGTCACGTTCGTCACAATCCCTTCAATCACCATATCCTTTTTCAAGTCCTCAATCTTGGTGACGTCGTCACGGAATTTGGGCATCTCAAAAGATTTGCGAGGATCCCTTCCAGGTTTTTTTAATTCACTCAGAATATCCTGCAATGTTTCCGTTCCCACATTTTCCGTCTTATAACGATCAAGAGTTATCGACTTAATATAACTGTCGTTGCCAATCAACTCCTGCAACGATACATTCAAATCCTTCGCCATTTGCGTCACCAAAGAATACCTTTCAGGATGCACTGCAGAAGCATCCAACGGATTACTCGCATTCCGAATGCGCAAAAATCCTGCACACTGTTCATAGGCACGCGGCCCCAGACCCGATACTTCAAGCAATTGCTCACGTGAACTAAATGCTCCCATTTTATCTCTAAAGGCCACAATTTTTTTACCTAAGGAAGCTCCAATTCCCGCAACGTAAGACAATAGCGACATGCTAGCAGTATTAAGATCAACGCCCACCATATTTACACAGCTTTCTACGACTTCATTCAGTTTGCTTTCCAGAGAAGGTTGATAAACGTCGTGCTGATACTGCCCTACACCCAATGCTTTTGGCTCTACTTTTACCAGCTCGGCTAGGGGATCTTGCAGCCTGCGCGCAATCGAGATTGCACCTCTAATTGTTAGATCGATATTAGGAAATTCCTCTCTAGCTGTATCTGAAGCGCTATAAACGCTTGCTCCTGATTCGCTCACCTGAACGACAACGATATCGCCTAGCCCAGCCTCTTTGAAAGCTTCTTTAACGAATTGTTCGGTTTCGCGACTGGCTGTCCCGTTTCCAATAGCAACGGCCATAGGATGATGCTTCTTAACAAAAGCAAGAAATTGCTTGCGATTTTGCGTTTGTTCTCCGCCAATCGTTGGATAAATCGTAATAGTATCCAAAAATTTACCCGTTTCGGAAACAGCAGCGCATTTGCAGCCTGTGCGGTATCCCGGATCGATTCCGATGACATTTTTGCTTCCCATGGGGGCTGAAAGAAGCAAATGACGGAGATTTTCAGCGAAAATTTCAATGGCATCTTTGTCGGATTGCATTTTGAAGTCGACGCGGACATCCGTCTCGACGCTTGGCGCAATGAGGCGTTTATAACTATCTTCGATGGACAAAGTCATTTGTTCAGCAAAAGGTGATTGCTTCTTCAGGCCTATCAAGCGACCAATTTCCAATAATATTGGCGGACTATTTATTTCTATGGATGTTGAAAGAATCGATTCATTTTCTCCGCGGCGAATGGCTAGGTAGCGGTGAGAAGGAATTTTATTCAGCGGTTCTGAAAATTTGTAATATTGTTGAAATTTTGTTTCTTTATCTTTGAATTCATCGCGGACAGTGGATACTAATACTCCTTCGGAGGCAAAAACTTCTCGAACATAAGCCCGGACTTCTGCGGATTCGGAGATCCATTCGGCGACGATATGACGTGCGCCTTGTAGAGCAGCTTCGACATCGGCGACCTCTTTTTCGACGCTGACGAAGGCTTCGGCTTCTTTTGTCGGATTTCCATCGGCCGATTGGTTTAAAATTCTTGCTGCCAGAGGTTCTAGGCCTTTTTCTTTGGCTATTGTAGCTTTTGTTCTTCTTTTGGGTTTATAAGGAAGGTAAAGATCTTCGAGGGTGTTTTTCTCTTGGCATTCCAGGATTTTTGCTTTGAGTTCCTCGGTCAACTTCCCTTGGGATTCTATGGAAGTAAGAATGGTATCGCGGCGATGGTCCATTTCTTTGAGGTAATCTGTCCGTTCTTTGATATTTCGTACTTGGAGTTCATCGAGGCTTCCTGTGACTTCTTTTCGGTATCTTGCGATGAAGGGAATGGTGTTTCCTTCTCCTAAGAGGGCTAAAGTCGATTCTATATTTTTTTCGGGGATATTGAGTTCTTTAGACAATTGGGAAGAGTATTTTGAAATCATGGTCAACCTTTGCTTAGTGTAAAAATAGAGACTAATGTAAATGAATGTAGGGAATTTTTACAAACAAAAAAATATGGGGATTATGCTAGTAGAAACTGCTAGTAGAAACGAAATAACAGGATAAGCAGGATCGCAAGCGGCAGGATAAAAAAAGGATAAGAAAAAAAAACAAAAAAAAGACAAGAAAAACAGAAAAAAACATTAATGATATATAAATAAATTAAAATTCATTTTTCTTTTTTTCTTATCCTTTTTTTATCCTGCCGCTTGCGATCCTGCTTATCCTGTTGATTGTGACTACTAGCATAATCCAACACATTTTTCTCTTTGCTGATAGTAAAAATTGTGATATGATCGACCTTTTTGAACCCCAGAGATAAAGTGATTTATGGATAAACGTACCCTTATTTTCGTTCTGCTACTTACCTTGAGCCTATATTTTGTAAACATGTGGTTTGAAACACCCCGTTTAGAAAACACCCGCCAATGGCACGAACAACAGCGTGTCAAGAAAACCGAACAACTAAAACAGCTTCAGGAATCGATTGCAAAAGATACTATGTCGCCAAAAGACCTTCCTCTGGTTACGATTTATAGCGACAAAGCAGGAAAAAATCAGTTGACAAAGGGATTGCAAGTAGACAAAGGAATCATCACTCTATCCTGGTCTGAAACATCTCCCGAGCAAATCTATAATGCAGGAAAAGAATACAAACTCACTTTTAACTCTAATGAACCAAACGGGGTGTTGGTTTACCAAGAAAATCCAAAAGATCCTTTACCTATTGGCAATTTATCCTATTTCGGAAAACAAAATCTGCAACTCGTTCACCCCTCCGATGGATCCGTTATCTTGGGAGAATTCGTCGATGGTCAATTTTCAATACCTTTGAGAAAAGTAGAAAAGCTCCAAGCCGAAATTGCCGAACCTGATCAGCCCAGAATTCAGAAAAAAGCCTTCGGCAATCGGATTGTCATCATGAAGAGCAACGACCACTATTTACCTGTTGCTTTCTACGATGAATCTCAAGATTCCATTGTATATCTAGAGCAAATTTCGAATCTATCTACTAAAGTTTCTACTGAACACGCAGATACCGAAAAATACTATGTCCTTGAAAATGATTTTCAACAGCTCGTGTTCTCAAATGTCGGCGCTGCATTGATTGAGATTAACCTCCCTTTCAGAAATGATAACAATTTAGAAAGCGTTGTCAAAGAAATCGGATTCGATCGTGAAATTTTAAAGGATCATCCTTATAATGCCTTTTTCCCATCGGTCCCCTATTTTACTCCTGGAGAGTCGCCTGTTGCCCATTCTAGAGGAAAAGAAGGTGGCTATTACCCTCTTCTCAGAAGAAACCTCATTCAAACGGCAAAAAGAAAAGCTATCCGTATCCTTCCTGAATATTATGCGCTGAATATTGTTTCTCAATATCCCGATTTGGCTGAACTCTCGTATGAGGTCACCCATTTTGATTCCAAGTCAATTGTTTTCGAAGCGAAACAAAGAAACAGAAAAATCACCAAAACTTACACCCTTGAAAAC
Source organism: Waddliaceae bacterium (assembly GCA_963822595.1). Taxonomy (GTDB): domain Bacteria; phylum Chlamydiota; class Chlamydiia; order Chlamydiales; family Waddliaceae; genus CAVRUH01. Next base: position 419,243 of record CAWGIG010000003.1, read on the forward strand.
AAGCCTGAATTGGCTCCGTATATCGTTAATTTGAGCATCAAGATTGAAGGCGACAGCAAAGGTTTGTGGCTCACATCGGGCGTTCCTGAAGTTGAATGGATTTCAAACGCGCCTGCTCCCGTGTTGAAGTACAGACTTACAAGAAATGATAAAAGCGAAGTCAACACCATTGATCTTCCTGAAAAATCCTTGGTGAATAGTTCTATTAATCCTGATTGGGTGTGTAATTCGAATGGTTTCCTCGGAATGATTATCGACCCACTGACTAAGATTGATTCGGGCTACCGCGCAGAATATGTTGCGGGAACGATCGTTCCTTCAAGACTAGTACAGATTGATGAAGCCTATGATCGCTTTGATCCTAAAGACCTTCCCGGTTATATGTTGATGCTGCCATTAAATTCCGATGGCGGAGAAATGAAGTTCCGCATTTTTGCTGGACCTTTTGCGGGAAGCATATTGAATCAGGTTGATAATTATTACTCGGATCCGGAAAAGAATTATAATCCCGACTACATGGGTTCGCAAACCTTCCATGGCTACTTCACTTTCATATCGGCTCCCATATCGAAATTTTTATTGGTCCTTATGAATTTCTTCCATTATCTCACACATTCATGGGCATTATCGATCATTCTTTTGACAGTTGCCCTTCGTGTCATGCTGTATCCTTTGAATAGCTGGTCGACAAAGTCCATGTTGAATATGCAAGAAATTGCCCCGGAAGTGACCAAGATTCAAGAAAGAAATAAAAAGGATCCGAAAAAGGCCCAGCTTGAGATCATGAGCCTCTATAAAGAGCGTGGCGTTAATCCTCTTTCCGGTTGTTTCCCGATGTTAATACAGATGCCCTTTTTGATAGGAATGTTTGACCTATTGAAGTCTACATTCGAATTGAGAGGCGCCTCGTTTATTCCAGGATGGATTGATGACCTTGCGGCTCCGGACGTTCTGTTTAGTTGGTCGAAGCCCATATTCTTTATTGGAACAGAGTTTCATGCTTTGCCTATATTATTAGGATTGGTCATGTTGGTCCAACAAAAATTGATGTCTACGGCTCCAAAAGATGTCAGCTTGATGACGGAACAGCAGCGGCAACAGAGAGTCATGGGTAATATTATGACTGTTGTATTTGCGGTTATGTTTTATAACTTCCCTGCAGGATTGAATATTTACTGGCTTTCTTCTATGTTACTTGGCATACTGCAGCAGTGGTTTAATATGAAACAATTTAAAAAGAAAATCAATACGAATATTATTGTTGATGCAAAGTCGACAAAGAAAACGAAATAGTGGGATTGAGCTAGTAGAAACGAAAAACAGGATTAGCAGGATCGCAAGGAGATGAATTGTATAGACACAATTAACAGGATAAGCAGGATCGCAAGCGCAGGATAAAAAAGGATAAGAAAAAAACAATTGTTAAGAAAAAGAATCATTTATTGAATCATTTTTTGTTTTATTCTTCTTTTTTTCATATCCTTTTTTATCCTGCCGCTAGCGATCCTGCTTATCCTGTTAATTGGGACTATACAATCTATCTCCCTGCGATCCTGCTTATACTGTTGATTGTTCCTACTAGCTTAATGAGATTGTCTTTGTAGGGACAGATTATAAGGATTAAAAAAATAAATTGTTTTTTTCTCTTGCGGTAATAAAGATTTTTTTTTAAGATCCGTTTTGACTCTTTAAAATTGGATTGATAGTTAATTTATGCAAGCGTGGGATAACTTTCTAGCTCAACAAGAAAAAGAACTTGGGTTAGATACAGTCAATAAGTGGTTGAGATCAATCAAAGTCATTGATTTTGATGCTTGCAACCTCTATTTACAAGCCAAAGATTCTTTTCAAATCATTTGGTTTGAAGAACACATCCGCAAAAAACTAACGAAATCTTTTGTTAACAACAATAACAAAAAAATTTTAGTCCATATTTCACTTTCAAACAATAAGCAACAGGGACCTCCTAAAAAGAAAGGTGTAAAACCTAAGGAAAGCGTTCAATCTCCTCCTACTTTCAATCTAATATTCGATGAACTTGACCCTCAAGCGACTTTTAGCACTTTAATTGAGTCCGAGTCAAATCTGCTTGCTCATAAGCTCCTTTGCAAAATCACCAATTACGATACTGTATCCAATACTGTTATTCCCTCCGAAGGCGAACTTGCAGCGTTTAATCCGATCTATTTATACGGAAATGAAGGAACAGGTAAAACACATCTCCTGATGGCAACAGCGCACGCATTGCGTTCGCGCGGATTAAAAGCTCTTTATGCAAGGTCTCAGACTTTTACGGAACACGTCATCTCCGCGATTCGTGCCGGAGAAATGAGTTTATTCCGGCAAACGTATCGGAATATTGACGTTTTATTGCTAGATGATGTGCATATTTTTGCCAGAAAAGGGGCGACGCAAGAAGAGCTTTTTCATACATTTAACACCCTGCATCTTGCCGGCAAGCAGATCATTTTGAGCGCTAACTGCTCCCCTGCCGAATTGCAGCATATTGAGCCAAGACTTGTGAGTCGTTTTGAATGGGGAATAGTACTCCCTTTGGAGCAACTTAATACCAACGAGATTAAATTGGTGATTGAAAGAAAGGCTTTGGCATTCCAATTTCCTTTGCAGCCTAAGGTGACAGAATTTTTGTTATCGACGTTTCCAAATAATCCGAAATCCATTAATAGAGCCTTAGAAGCGTTGATTCTTCGAACGCATTTAAGCAAAGATAAAAGTAAAATCACAAACGCGCATATATCGGTGAATATCGCTCGACATCTTTTGGATGATTTGATCAAACTTGAACTGCAGAATTCCGTGACCCCCGAGGTTGTCGTTCAAAAGGTTGCCGAATTTTTTGGAATACCCTCTGAAGACGTTCTAGGGAAGGGTCAAACACGAGATTGCGTTCTTCCTCGTCAAATTGCGATGTATTTTTGCAGGAATTTGTTGAATATTCCTTATGCAAAGATTGGGGATATTTTTTGTCGCGATCATACGACGGTGATGTCGAGTGTCAAACAAATTCAAAAAGGGATTGATTCCGAAAATAAGGAAATTGCCACTCCCTACACGTCCATAGCTAAGAAACTCAAAAGATAGATACTTGGATTGTAAATACAGAAAATAACAAGATAAGCAGGATCGCAAGCGGCAGGATAAAAAAAGGATAAGAAAGAAGATTTAAAAAAAAGAAAAAAGATTTAAGATTTTTTTTAAATTTTTCTTATTTTTTTCTTATCCTTTTTTTATCCTGCCGCTTGCGATCCTGCTTATCCTGTTATTTTGTGTATTTACAATCCATTCTGGCACGAACACGGGCACAAATGAGGTATATATCACATTATTTACACATTTCATCATTTTTCTGTTGGTATTTTTTTCCGAAATTTGCTATGTTGATTGTGTATTTTACGGAGCATAGCGCAGCTTGGCTAGCGCGGCTGGTTTGGGACCAGTAGGTCGGGGGTTCGAATCCCTCTGCTCCGAATCCCAAAAAAAAGAAAAAGATGAATCAAAGTCTAGCATGGTTTTACTGGGACCCCCCTCGGTTTGTTTTTACAATACCGATCGTTGATCGTCCGATAGCTTGGTATGGCCTTTGGTTTGTCTTTGGCTTTATCGTTGGCTTTTTTATCATCATTCCCATTTTCAAGCGCAAGTTGCGTGAAACGCGAAATATTTCTGATAGTGAAGCAAAATCTTTAGCAATTTATCTTACAGACAAACTTACATGGTCGATCATTATCGGTACGATTATAGGAGCGCGTCTTGGCCACGTGATTTTCTATGACTGGCCCCGTTATCAAGATCATCTTTTGGATATTTTCAAAATTTGGGAAGGAGGTCTTGCGAGTCACGGCGGTACTATTGGAGTGATGATCGCTACTTATCTTTATTTAAGGAGCATACGTCCTCGCTTTCCTGAGTTTACCTATGTGATGCTTCTTGATTTCTTATCTGTGCCGACAGCATTTGTAGCAACGTGTATACGGATAGGGAATTTCTTTAACCAAGAAATTTACGGACCCCCTACAAACATGCCTTGGGGGATTATTTTTGGACATCCTTATGATGGCGCGCCAGCTGTGCCAAGGCATCCAACGCAGCTTTATGAAGCTATTGTGTATTTTATTACTTTCATCATCCTTTATATTTTATGGTACAAGAAATCAGAAAAACTCAAACCCGGCACACTTGTAGGCCTTTTTATGATCCTTATTTTTGGATCACGGTTCTTTTTAGAATTTCTAAAGCCACCGCAGAGTCTCATCATTGATGAATCTTACCTGCTCGCAGGCCAGTACTTAAGCATTCCTTTTGTCCTTCTTGGGATTTATTTTCTTATGAGAAAACCTGCACTTAAAAGCTAAGCAGCATGACTGATTAAACGCGGGGGCGCGGAGACACAGGGACGCAGAGAATGCTTGCGTTTGCATTTAAAAAAAGTAAATTCTCGAAAAAAACAAAAAATAAGCCTTAGTAATAAAATCAAAAGATCGGAAAAGTCTGTTCGTTTGTTAAAAAAAAATTAAGTAATATATACACCCCATTTAGGCACGGAAATTGCATGTATCCTTGTATAGGTTAGGAGGCAGGCAATTATGAGAGATTTAATTAACAGTACTAAAGTCAAAGAAGAGAATAAAATAAAATCATTTAATGGGCTTTTTAATTCTATTTTGAACAAATTATTAAACTATTTCACAAAAAACCAAAGCCCAGCAAAAATGGTCAAAAAACTCGATAGCATGGAAAAAATTTCCGTTTTATTCGGAAGAGAAGAACCTCACGAACAGAACCTGACCTTAGTAGAAACATTAAATAAAGCAAAAAAAATCCCTTCCCCATCGAAAGAGTTAAATAGAAGGATCGTCGCTTTAGAATATCGCCTAAGAAAAGTTAACGGAGGAACAGATTTAAAAAGAGTGGCGCCTGATCAAATGGAAGCTCTTTTAGAAACAGCGGTTCAATGGGTGCAAGACCAGCATGTAATTAGAGAGTATTCTCATTCAACATTGCGACAAATGCTCCATGAAACCGGAAATTACCCTCTTTTTGTGGATATTCTATTGAATGATAAGGAGTTACAAAACGAATTTTTCAATTGGGTCATTCGTGATGATATTTCATCGTCTCTCTTCATTGAATATCCAGCACTCCAAAAGAAGATTGTGGATTCTAATCTTCAAATTCGTGTAAACCATTTCAAAACTCCTGGCTTAAAAATTCAATTCGAAAAAATCAGCGATACTTTAGAACAAAAAATTGTCACATTACTTATAGAAGGGAAAGAAGTTAACATCCTCGATACTCAGCGGGAAGTTCAACTTAGAGGTAATTGGGTCCTTACCATCGATCAAATTTTAGAAATCTTTAATAAGAAATCGCATCTCAGTGGAAATCTAGAATATACTGAAGATGGAATCATCAATTGGAACGTTTATGAATGGGGATACTGGGATAATGATGCGAAGAAATTTGTCTGCGTCAATTTTGAGGAAGACAATTGGTGGCAATCACTCCCTCTCTTCAAAACTATTTCTATGGAGGATGCATCACGTGAACTAGGTCACAAGCTAGATGGGACCAACTGGGCTGTCGAAGCTTGCGCTTCGAGAAGATATCAGAACTTAAATCTTTTTGAAAACCATGCCTACCTTAAAATATTCTTCCCCGCTTCTAATGGCTTAGGCTATTCTGCATTGCCTCTTGGAAAGTATGCTAAGACGGTCCCTCTTACGATGAACCCTTTAAAAAAATTCTCAATCTTATGTGACATGACACCTGCAACCATTTCGTTTATCGATGAAAACATCTTTTACACATTCCGTGAACAAACAACCTATGGATTTTTGATGAGTCGAGAACAGGGCAAGCAGTTTTTTGACACAATTAAGAGAGATATGTTAGCTAGCAAGGACAACCATTTAGTCTACCAAATTGAAACAGAAAACTGTGCTAAATGGGCACAAGAAACCCTTACTTCTGTACTTGGTGAAGAAAACGTTCCAAATTTATATAGAACCTTCTTCCTCGACACCGAAGCTAAAGGTGTTATTGGATGGATGATGAAAATTCTACGCCGAGCACCTAAGGCATGGCAACCATGGCTTGTCACGCGCTTTCATATTCCATTAGGTTCCTTTAAAGGATCCTGGATAGTAAGAAATGGGATGAGACACTGGATTTCCATCATGACATTACCATTCTGGGAAAATGGGATGATCTATTTTCCAGCTTTTTTACATCATCAAATGGAAAAAGGGTTGTTACTTGTAAGAAAAATTGCCTGTGCCATCCGTAAGGTTGTAAGGGATGCTAGCGATGTCGTCGTAGAAACAAAGATTGATTTTTCAACAAGCTTTGAAGATAGAGCAACCTACATTCGTCTTATGAAAACAGATCCCTTGTATGAAATTTGCTTATTAATGACAGATATGGTTACATCCTTCACAAAAAGGAGTGTTAACCATGTCTTACGATATAGGACTACGACAATCCATAGCATGCCCTTATGCAATTCAGCATAATTTTCAGGATATCGAAAAGAGGATTAAAGAAAATCTTATTCGGATTTTTAAGGAAACTGCATGGGGGATAAAGCCAAACGTTGAGGAACTATCCTATCTATATTCAAATACAACAATGCTGTTGGAAAACGGCGAGAATCACAACCATTATAAGCAAGTTGTTAGCCTATTAGGCGAAGGCGTGCTGGCCATTTTAGGGGGAAGACAGACCTCTATCTACCAATTGCTCAAGTTTGCTCCCAAATCGATTCAGGAAACAGCCATCCATGCAATTTTAACGATGAGACGTTATCGTGTTGTAAAATACGTTCAACATATGATTTTATCATGGGCCCTTACGCCCACGGATGAGAATATTAAGAAAGCAATGAACATTGTCCTCCACGCCAATGGATATTTAAACAGATCAAATATCATGCTATCTGTCAGGTATGACCCGGTAGTTATCTGCTTTTCTGATGACAGGTTAATAGAGCTTCCCACTTTTTTATGGGGGGACAAACTCATTGAAAGGGTGACGGATTTAAAAGATCAAGAAAATGAAGAAAAAGAGCCTACGGAAAAGAAAAGGAAGATCGACGAATTCGATGTTGAAACTCTAGAGTGAATCATTTCATAGGGGCTGAAAGCTTCATGAAGGCTGAAAGCCTGCCTTTGTTAGCACAGGCAGAGCGAAGCGCAATGTCATCAACTTAAAATAGTTTATCATTTCATGAGGGCTGAAAGCCAGCCTTTTGATAGTCCAGGCAGAGCAAAGCGAAGGCCTGGGTTGACGTCGATAAAAAAGTCAGAGCCCTGGAAGGGCGACTCATTTTGGTGAAATTATATCTATGCAAAAATGGATGAGTCGCCCTTGCAGGGCTTTTTCATTTTTTTCACCTTTGCACCCAGGCCTTCGCTTTGCTCTGCCTGGGCTGTCACGAAACTGGCTTTCAGCCCTCATGAAATTGATAAACATTCTTTAAGTGATGACATTGCACTTCGCTCTGCCTTGGCTATCAAAAGCCAGGTTCAACCCTCATGAAACGGACAAACTATCGATAAATCGATTCCCTCCCACAATCAATTCTCTATTCACCATTATTAAGGTTATGTTAATATAAATATATTATGATTGCTATTAATATGATTTAATGCTGATAATGAAATTAAGAGAGGATTAAATAATAAACTCATAGCCTTTTAAAGTTTTCAGTAGGAGGCAATATATGAGGAGTATATTAAAATTATTTATAATAATATTGATTATTGCTGTTGGTTATGTGTTTATTTTTAAGAATCCTGACATTCCAGCGAGTGTTCTTACGGAAAAATACGGACAACCTCCATCAAAAATCATACAGTTACCCTCAGGTGTGAAGGTAAACTACAGGGATGAGGGAAACCCTAATGGAAAACCCCTTGTCTTACTGCATGGTTCTAATGCATCACTGTATGTATGGGTGCCTTGGGTGAAAATTCTTGGAAAAGATTTTAGGATTATTTCTGTGGATCTTCCCGGTCATGGACTGACAGGTCCGGTGCTGAATGGAGATTATAGTACCGTAGGCATGGCAAATTTTGTGAATGAATTCGCTAATACACTAGGGCTGAAAAAATTTGCATTAGCAGGGAACTCTATGGGTGGAAATGTTGCTGCCCGATTTGCTCTTATGTTTCCGGATCGATTGGATCATCTTATATTATTAGATGCCTCGGGAATCCCTTCGAAAAAACCTACAGAGAAGAGTTTGGCATTTTTTATAATGACGACGCCTATATTACAGAAGATTTCGTTATATCTCTCTCCCCGGTTTCTATATGAAAACATATTAAAAAGCACTGTAGCCAATCCTAAAGTTATCACTAAGGAAGATGTGGACCGAACCTGGGAATTAAATAGACTTACAGGAGAGCGGGAAGCAACACTTAAAAGATTTCAAACTCCGAATGATCGCTATGTGGAACAAAATGCATCCAAAATTACTGTACCAACATTAATCATCTGGGGAGAAAAAGATACTGTGACTCCGCCAGATGTTGCTGAGGCTTATCATGATGCAATTAAAGGATCAAAGCTGATCATTTATAAAGACGTAGGGCATTCTCCGATGATTGAGGTTCCCCAGAAAAGCGCTGAGGATGTAAAAGCGTTCCTCAATTCATGATCGGTTGCCGCTTAATAAGAACTATTTTATTTAAGTGCGAAAACGCATAAGATGAATTTTAAAAGGGTTTGTTTTATGTGTCGCATTTTTTTTACTTTTTTTTGCTTAGTTGTTGTGGGTGTTTCCGGCTTTATTTTTCTGACATCGGAAAGTGGAATCGATTCCGATAACTTGATAGAGTCCTTGAATTTTACACTTGTGGATCCCCAGATGGCACCCCCTGATATACGACCCACAGTCATGCGTGGTTACCACATCATCTTAGAAACAAAAAAGTATCTTCCTGAATACACTGGAGACCGAATCAACTGTACAAATTGTCATTTTGCCGGAGGAAATACCCTGGGGGGTGTCAAGGAAGGGATCTCTTTAGTGGGTGTGACGAAGAAATATCCTAGAAAACTTGATGATGGAACAGAGCTATCATTGCCACAAAGAATTAACTCTTGCTTTAAGAAAAGTTTAAACGGAAAACCCCTCCCTGTGGATAGCGAACCAATGAAAACGATGATCGTTTATTTGGAATGGATCTCTAGTCCTGTGATGAACATTGAAAAGATGTCCTGGCTAGGACAAAAGCCCATTGAATCCACCCATGTCCCAAATCCGCTGAATGGAGAAAGATTGTTTCATATTTACTGTTCCACTTGTCATGGAGACGATGGGCAAGGCCAAGATCGGGGGGAAGATTTAGGCTATCCACCTCTATGGGGGCCAGACTCTTTCAATACTCAAGCAGGTATGAATGATCTAATCTATATAACACCTTTTATCTATCAGAATATGCCTTATAATGATCCGGACCTCTCCAAGGAAGACGCTCTTGATATAGCTTCATTTATTATTAAACAGCCAAGACCTACAAAGTGACGGCAAGAACGCCATTTTCATCGAGATTACCGGCGTGGTTACCATGTAATTCGTCATCTTCGGGATTATCTTCAGAAAGTGAATTAATTTTCAAAATTCCCGATCTATGCATCGCTGAAAAATAGGTACGAACCCGTTCTGTAGTGTCGGATTGAATCCTGGAAGGTAATTCCCATAGTTCACTGATTTTATGCCAAGTTTGTGCGTCTTGAGGTTTATCAAATTGATACTGAGTATGCGAATCATAACGAGTAAAGACAACCCCGTGCTCATCTTCATCACCAAACTTGCGCGCATGGGGTGTCACATAGTCGCGGCTATCAGGAGATTTTGCCTTCGATGTTACAGCTTGTAGAACGGCATCATAGTCCAACCACTCCATCTTCTGTTCATTCTCGTTCTTAACGGCGCCCAAATGAACTTCTCCACTTTGGGGAACGAAATCTCCGGCCTCTTGCCTGCGGACGATGATAAATTTTGCCTTAATCTTTTCTAATAATTTACGATGTTCATTTCCAAAAGCAATAAAGGCCTCATTATCCTCTTCATTAATCGCAGGATCATCGAAAATATGTGCTGAAAGAGTGTGCCCAGGAAGGGGTACGCGCCGCGTGGAAGCCGAATAGTAGACCATAAATCTCTGAGCGCATGCGCCGCCTAAGCTATGGCCAACTAAAGCTAAATCTTGGTGTGTTTTCGAAGCTATGTCTTCCTTGCGCTCTTTAGCTTTTAGAGCAAGAAAATCACTCCATTCTTTTAATACTCCTCCATCTTGGGAATTAGCAATGAATTCATTAAGTTTTACAATTAACTCTCTCTCTTCGGGAGTTTTATTTTTTGCGGGCCCATCCCACCACTCAAGCAAATCTGCAGCTTTTTTGATTAAAATTTCAGCTTCTGCTCTTGCTTTTGCTTTTAATTCCGGATCGCGAATGGCTTCAATCTGTGCTTTTAACTTCTGAGGGACTTCTCTAAGAAAAGCCTCCAGTTTTTTGATTTCATTAGTTTTGGAATCAAAGCCATATCTAACAGCATATCTTAAGGAATTATCTAGAAGTTTCCACTGTTCGAAGCGGGTAATCAGCTTGTTTTTACGGCATTTATGTATGAGCTCCAAGAAGTCGGAATCGTGTGTGCGAATGAATTGCTTGAGGGTAGGCTTCTCACATTTTGCCTCAATCTCTTTAATCAATTCTTGGCTTGCCCTTTTTAGATTGTCATAACCGGGCTGGGAATGGTAGGCGACCCAAACTGGAATTGTGCGTGAATTAAAGAAATCTGTCTCTACTTTTTTATTGAAAAGATGATGTGATCCCTCATATCCGGGGGAATTGATGGGACTGAAGTCGTTTTTGTAAGATGCCGTTCCATCCAGGCTATAGCGAGATGAAGAAGTGCTTCTATAAAGTTTAATTGCCGGTAAGTTGGAATCTTTACAGGTAGGTTCGAGTGTATAGGAAAAAATTCCGCGGGTGTTATTGATCCAGCTAGTTACTTTATAATAGCCATTTGGAGCAGGGATGATTGCACCTACCCGAAAGGATTTTCCGCCCTCTTGTTTTTGATACAAATGCTTTTTGCATAAGACAAACGCGAGGTCTTCAATGAAACAATGCCAATTGCGTTTGTCATCCCAAGTACGCTGCCTTATTTTATAACAAACTTGCGAAAATTCTTGCTGGTCAAGCCAAGGTTTAAATTTCGTACCATCGCCAAGGGTATACCATCCGCTGATTTTCCCCCTTATTGTTCTTCCCGTAAAAATTTTTTCTTTTTCTGCATCTGTGAGTTCATAAATACTCATTAAACGAGCGAAATCTTTTTCTTTGTTTATATCTAAACCATTAACCCAATCAGAAAATTGTTCACCAGAAAGTTCTAAGTTTTTTGTTAGCTTGGCTATTCCTAGAGTTTCTCTTACCGGGAAAACCTTACGATTACTCTGTAAATGTTTGGCTAACTTTTTAATATCTCTCACTTCGACATGACTTGTTCCGACATTAATTCTATAAATTACTTCTGCAGTTAGGGGTTGGTTTTGTTCAATCATTCTGTCAAAGCTAAAACCATACTGGACTTGAATGCGATCAATGATTTTTTTGCCAAATTGTTTTTCGACAAATTTTCTGTATTCAATTATCGCGTTCTGCTTTTGAAAATCGGTAACCGATGAATCATCTCTTACGACCAAATGATCGTTTTCAACTATTATTTGGAATTTTGCCCCGCCCAGCTTATCGTATTCAACATCTCTCCATGAATGGATATGTTCAAATTTTTGAAACAATTTCTTGGCAATGCGTGTAAATGGATCTGAATATAGATCTTCTGATTTGTATTCTTCACTATTATAGGCCTCTATGGGAAGGTTTTTCTCGGGCCAAGCCATTGCAATTTTTGGTTTATAAAAAAACCAGGGAAGAATGGATTCAGTTATACTATATTCTATTTTAGTCTCATTCTTAATAATTTTGAAGAATCGCAAAAAATAAGCAATAATCCTCAAAATAAGATTTGATTTTGGATGCAAGATAAATTTTCTTTCTCCGACCCTGAAATATACAGGCAACACATCAGAACGGACCCTTTCTTTAGCTTCTTCGTCCATTTGTTTAAACAATTCATGAACAATTTTATAACGTTGATAAGGTTCTTTTATGACATTTGCGCATTTTTCGAAGTCGACCGAAACTTCTGCATTGAATACCTTATTTGGTTCCAAAGCATAAATAGTATCGGAAGTTCTAAAAAAATCTAATTTAACATCTGACATAATCTTAACAATTTCTTAATATAATTAGTAACTATTATATCATAAAAATGACTTTTTATCTATAATTTTATTAAAATTTAAAATGAACGAATATCCTACCGAAATTTTTACTATCTTTTTCGATTCGATGATAGAGGGCTTTTATATGTTTTTGCTCTAGAAAACGTAGTACTTTTTTCTTTAATTGACCACTTCCTTTACCCGGAATGATTTCAACCAGGGTGATTTTTTTAGCCACAGCCTCGTCGATAATCCGGGATAGTTCTTTGTCTATGAGGTCCCCTTTATTGAAGATATCATGTAAATCTATTTTTAATTTAGCCATTCCCGGTCCTCCGAAGAGTTGTTATTTTCTTCCATATTAATACGATTCAAATTTATAACAACATCTTTTAACCCGGAGTTTTTATATGTTTCCAGCACCTATAGGATCAGTATGTGTTTCAAGAAATTATGAATCAAAAACCTTGAGAGAAGAGAATCCTTCTTTAGAACCCAGTCCACCGGTCGCAAAACGAATCAGAGCGGAATTTACAGCACATGGGGACACCAGAATCGATCATTACCACTGGTTTCGCGACAAAAATCACCCGGATTCCATCCGCTATTTCGAAGAATGGAATGCCTATACCGCAAAAATGCTGGAACCCCTTCGGCCTCTCACTGAACAGCTTAATAAAGAGTTCATCTCGCGCATCGAACACACCTATAAATCTGTCCCCTACAAAGTTGGAGAATACGACTATTATCACAGGATGGAAGAAGGAAAAGAATATCCTATTTTCTGTCGCTTTAAAGAACAAGAAGAAATCATTCTCGACGTCAATGAATTGGCAAAAGAGCATGAATATGTCAATATCCAGACATTGGAACCCAGTCCCGATGGAAAATATGTCGCCTTTTCAATAGACACTAAAGGAACCCAGTTTGGACCTATCTATATAAAAGATATGTCTTCAGGAAAATTTTTTGATGAAGAGGTTCTTCCTTTAACCGGAGGAGATATCGAGTGGACAAATGACTCCCGATCTATTTGGTACACTAGCGTGGACGAAGAAATGCGCACTGATAAAATTTATTTTCACAGAATGGGCACTCATCCTGAAAATGATCTTATGGTTCTATCTGAGATCAATCCTGAATTTAGTTTAGGATTAACAAAAGATAAGTTAAATCGACACATCGTCATATCGTCAGGGAGTAAAGACACTTCAGAAATATTTTTGGCAGATGTTGACAATCCAAATGTTCCTTTAAAAGGGATCCAACCTAGGATAAAGGGAATCGATTGTAATTTTTTGGCTGCTGAAAACTTAGGTTATTTTCTTATCTCGGAAAACCGAGGAAATACATTTGTACAGGTCTCCCCTATTGACGATCTTAACAATAGGGAGCAAATTACCTTTGGCTATCACGTAGAGGATCTCACATTGTTTAAAGACTATTTGGCGATCCTTAAGAGAAAAGACGGGCTTTTGAAAATTGAAGTGAGAAGTCTTCTTGATGGTTCGACACACGATGTGGTGCTCCCTTTTGAAATCGGAGATATTGGTTTTGAGTATAATGAAGAATACAATACATCTTTTCTCCGATTCACTTTCGAAAGTTCTGTAATGCCGAGAACCACGTATAGCTATGATATGGGCAAGAGGACATTTGAAGTCTTACGACAAGTTAAAGCAGGAGATTTTAATCCCAATCTATTTACTACGGAAAGGATTTGGGCTACTGCGGATGATGGAACACAAGTGCCTATTACGCTTTGCTATAAAAAGGGCATGATCCGTGACGGAAAAACTCCCATGTATCTTTATGCCTATGGATCCTATGGGGTAACCATCGATCCTTATTTTAGCAATTTAAAAGCCTCTTTAATCGAAAGAGATGTGTGCTGGGCGATTGCCCACATACGCGGCGGCGGAGACCTTGGCAGGCAATGGTATGCGGAAGGGTGCATGATGAAGAAGATGAATACTTTCACTGACTTCATTAATTGTGCCGAACATCTAATTAAGCAGGGGTATACTTCATCGGATAGGCTTGTCATTCACGGAGGAAGTGCAGGCGGTTTATTGATGGGTGCTGTGATCAATAGGCGTCCTGATCTCTTTAAGGCGTGTTTAGCTGAAGTTCCTTTTGTAGATGTCCTAACTACGATGTTCGATGAAACGCTTCCACTCACTACCCAGGAATGGAACGAATGGGGAAATCCCAATGATTCCGCAGCTTATGAGTACATGAAACAATATTCGCCTGTTGATAATGTAAGGAGTCAAAATTATCCGCATCTTTATATCACCACCGGAGTTAACGACGCGCAAGTATCATGTCATGAGCCTGCAAAATGGGTGGCAAAGCTTTTAGAATACAAAACGGATCATAATCCGATCCTTTTTGAAATCAATATGGGAGCCGGCCATCATGGAAAATCGGGGCGCTATGCAGCGTATGAGGAGGAAGCTCCGCGATTTGCGTTTTTGCTGAATTTGCTAAAGGGAAACTAATAAACGTGTTTACAAGATAAGCAGGATCGCAAGCGGCATGTTTTTTATCCTGCCGCTTGCGATCCTGCTTATCCTGTTATTATTGGCTATATAATCTATTTTCAAGGGAAGGCACTATGCTTAGCGAAGTTTTAAGAGCAAGGTATTCCCTTTCTGCTTGTTTTCTTTTTTCGGGAGTATTACCGAGGACAGCTCGAATCAAAAGATTTTTGGGAGTATCTTCGGGATCGATGAACTCAAGCACCTGTGTCGAATAGCCCTGCGATTCCAAGATAAGAGCTCTTGCAGCATCTGTAGTGAGGGAAGCGAATCTTTCCTTAAGGATTCCATAGTCAAAAATCCCCTTTAAGGAATCGGATTTCACCTGTTTAAATAATTCATGCTGGCAGCATGGAGCCGCAAGGATAACTTGGCTCTTCCATTTTATCGCTTGGGCTAGCGCAGCATCCGTCGCCGTATCGCAAGCATGTAATGCTATCACCATGCTCACGGAACCTTTTGGAGTAAAAGCTGCTATATCCCCTACCGCGAAAGTTAATCCGCCATATCCCAATTTCTTTGATAATATAGAACAAAAATCGATCACATCCGCTTTTAGATCGAGTCCGATCATTTGAATATTCAGATCTTTAACGAATCGAAGATAATAAAATAGGGCAAACGTAAGATAAGCTTTGCCACAGCCGAAGTCGATGATTGTTGCCTTAGACTCGAATTTAAGAGGGCTAATGGCATCTTGGACCATTTCGAGGAATCGGTTGATTTGTCGGAATTTAGCCATTTTTTGAGGATAAACCTTTCCATCCTTGTTCATTAATCCAAGTTCGACGAGAAAAGGCAAAGGTTCTCCTTCTGCAAGGAGGTAGTTTTTTTGCTTATTATGCGAGAGGGCCTTTAATTCTTTAGAAGGAGCTTTACGAAGAATTTTCGTTTCTCCTTTTTTATTTGTCAGTAAATGATAATCTCCATCGGTAGAAAACAGAAGACCCTGCTTAAAATCTACAAGAAGCCTATTTTGGAATAATGACAGGCAGGCATTGCTATCAATGTTGTTGTGTATTGCTTTATTATCAACCTGTTCGGTGATTTGATAGAGATTTTTTCCTTTCAGAGTGACAGGTCGAATTTCGACTTTGGAGGCCCCCGATTTTCGAGGGCCGCTGAAAACTGCCTGTATTAAAGCATGTTCATCTAGGATATGATTTAATAAAGTCTCTAGTTCAGGGTGCAAGGTCTACTCAAATAGGGTTTTCAGGCAATGAATTTTCAGGTATTTTATTGTCAGGTATACGATTTTCGGGAATCTTGTTAGCCGGTAGAGTATTGTTGGGTATAGGGTGGTTTTTTTGAAGGTAGTTTTGCCCATTAGGAATATTTTCTGGGGCAACCTCTTCGTAGTAGGCTTTTTCTTCCGGCAATTCACCGCCGTACTGGAAATCTTTAGCCCTTTCTTGTTCTAAAGATTTCTCCATAGCATCTTGCTGAGCATAAACCATTGCTGCAGAGCTGAATACAAAAGCTGCTGTTATCCAAGACCTTAAATGATGTATTTTCATACCTCACCTCCTCTTAAGCTAAGAATAGCAAAAGGACCATTTTTAGTCTTGGAATAATAACTACAGCCTGCTAAGATGATCAAGTATATTTAATATAAGATACTTATGACTCATTTAAAATGTTTGGTATTTTTACAACCCCCTGACGATTTTCATTCTAATGTAGAGGTTGCAGGATGCTTTTGCGAATGGGAAGATAAAATCCTTCTTCTCAAGCGCCACCCTGATAAACCCCAAGGAAACACCTGGGGTGTGCCCGCGGGAAAACTCGAAAAAAATGAGACTCCCAGAATGGCCGTCATTCGAGAAGTACAGGAAGAAGTGGGATTGGATATAGAGGATGATAGCCTAGAATTTCTAGGGGTACTCTATTGCAGGCTCCCTCATGTTGATTATGGCTACCATATGTATCGTAAACGATTCGAAGAGTTTCCTGATGTCAATTTAGATTTCGAATCGCACCTGGAAATGAATTGGGTAACCTTGGAAGAGGCATTAAAAATGCCATTGATTGCCGGGGGTGTTGAAGCTATTAATTTCTATAATAGGCTTCATAGATAACATGAATTGACTAATAATAATTATTGAATTATTAAAGTTAGTTATATGACCCCCTTTGAAGATCTCGAAAAAGCAAATAATCTTTACAAAGAGCAACAATTTGCTCAAGCCGCTCAAGCCTACTCTAAAATTGCAACTGAGTTATATATTCGAAATGAAGATAGTAATTTGGGCGAAATAGCCATGAAATTGGCTATCGACTCTTATCGCAATACTTTGAATCCTCTCCTGCTTCAACATATCGTTAAAAATGCTAACGGCAATCTCCTTTTGCAGTTTTTCTCTATCCGATGCTACCTCGAAGATCACCTCATCGAGAAAGATGAAGCCAAAATTAATAGATCCATTCACCGACACATCCCGCCTAAACTTCCAGAAAGAATATTCGAATTTGAAGGAAAAATTATTCCTACGGCGCCAAATAAAATTATTTCAAGTTCGTCGCGGATCGGACCTTATCAGGCCGCAACTTTTTCAGCGCAAGGTCCTCGGGAAAAAATGGAAGATTTTTTCTTATCAGCGGAATTAAATCTCGAAAACTCCTTAAAGATTCCCTTCTTTGCTATTTTAGATGGGCATGGCGGAATTCAATGCGCGAGATTCGTAAAAAATCAAATCAAGAAGCACCTTACGAACCATCTTAAAACTGAGGATGATCTTTCAATATACAATTCTATTCACCAAGTTTGCATCACTCTCGATGATAATTGGAAAGAATACGTTTTCAGACCCTCTGCAAAAACTCGTGATCACTCAGGCACAACTCTATTGTTTGCTTTAATTATAAATGGAGCTCTTTGGGTGGTTAGCGTCGGAGATTCGCGCGCCGTTCTAGGAGAGAACGGAGAAGCTATTCAACTGAGCGAAGATGCTAAACCCACGGTTGAAAAATACCTTCTAGAAATCTTAAAAAGAGGCGGTGATGTCCGATGGCGGAGAGTTGACGGTAGCCTTGATATGGCACGGTCCATTGGAGATATCGAACACCCTAGCGTTTCAGCTAGGCCCTGCATCAGAAAGTTTGATTTAAGCGTTCTGGATAAAACGAAAACGAATTTGCTGGTACTTGCTACAGACGGCTTATGGGACGTCATTGGCTCTAGCAAAGCCATTGAACTCTGCCAGAATTTTAAATCCCCAAAATCTATGGCGGCTGAACTTGTTTCAGCCGCCTACAATAACGGGAGTTTAGATAACGTCACAGTGATGGTAGTTTTGTTGAAGTGATAGGCCTCATAGACACAAAATAACAGGATAAGCAGGATCGCAAGCGGCAGGATAAAAAAAGGATAAGAAAAGAATTAAGAAAAAAGGATAAGAAAAAAATTTTATTATTTTTTTTCTTATCCTTTTTTTATCCTGCCGCTTGCGATCCTGCTTATCCTGTTATTTTGTGTCTATTAAGCCATCGATTCCAAAAATTGGATCATCAATCGGATACCGACTCCTGTTCCATTTTTTGGATGATATCTTCTGCTTTTCTTCAAAAAGGCTGTCCCTGCTATGTCCAGGTGGGCCCAGGGGGTCTCCCCCACAAATTCCTTCAAAAACAAAGCTGCTGTAATGGTGCCAGCTTCCCTTCCGCCAGTATTGCAGATATCCGCAATATCTGAATCCAGCTGAGGTCTATATTCTTCGAACAAAGGTAGGCGCCAATTGCGTTCAAACGTCTCATTCCCGGCCCTATTTAGGGATTCGGCAAGGTGATCGTTGTTGGACAACAGTGCTGAGGCTTCTTCTCCAAGGGCAATCACGCAAGCGCCTGTTAAGGTTGCGAAATCGATCATGCGAGTTGGCTTTAGATGCTTTACAGTATAGGCAAGAGCATCCGCGAGCACTAAACGTCCTTCGGCATCCGTATTGCCGATTTCCACCGTTTTTCCAAGATAACTTGTATAGACATCCCCCGGTTTATAACTTTTTGCATCGATGCAATTTTCGGTGGAGGCAATAACGGCAGTGACGTTTACCTTGAGATCAAGGCTGGCCGCTGCTTGAATCGTCCCAAGGGCGCAGGCGGCCCCACTCATATCACATTTCATCGTTTCCATGCTTCCGGTAGGCTTGAGATTTAGGCCTCCAGTGTCATAGGTAATCCCCTTTCCTACGACGATCGTGTGATCCTTTGATTTAGGATCCCCCTTATATTCCAGGATGATAAAAGCAGGATCTATGGAAGACCCTTGATTAACTGCTAAGAGGAGTCCCATTTTTTCTTTTTGGATCCGCTTCTTATCAAAAACTGTGGCTTTTACTTTCGTGAATTTCTTTGCCAAGCTTTTTGCTACGTTGCCGAGAGTTTGCGGGGTGACATCGTCGGCATTCCCATTGATGAGGTCGCGTGCTAGGTAGACAGCGTCGATAATTTTGGCATATTTGTTTGCTGTTTCGAGAAATTTCTTTCCTGCTTTGACGAATGTGACCTTTTCTAGGAGTACTTTGGGGTCTTTTTTTGTTTTTTCATTCTGAAGTTTGTCGAAATTGTAGTTGGCCAAAAGAATTCCCTCGGAAAGACCTCGGGCGATTTCTGCTTCGTCGAGAGCTTCGATATGAGGGAGAAAAATATTTACTGTTTTAGCTTTATGGCTGTGAGCTTTTTGCGTGACAGCGGAGTAAGCACGACGGAGTTTTTCCACGTTAATTTTTTCTTTTTCCCCGAGACCGAGGAGGGCTACGCGCGGTTCGGGCTTTTCGGCGGTGAAGAGGACGAGAACTTCGCCCTCTTTACCGGTAAAATCCCTCCCATGAATAGGCACATGAGCTATTTGATGTAAACTTCCCACTTCGGAAGCGGCGATAGCTCCTTTTTCATCTTTCCAATAAGGAAGAACTACGAGGTCAGCGTGCTTACGCTTATCAATATTAGATTCAATAGCAAAATTCATGGGTACCCCTTATCATTAAAATGGAAGTTGATCGTCTTCGGAATCAAAATTCTCAGAGGATGCTTGAGCCATCGCTGTGCCTGCAGTCACTTCGGACATGCCACCTTGATGCGGAGCTGATGTATGAGATGCCTGCTGACCAGCCTGATCGGGTTTGCCGAATGGTGAGAAGTGGATGCTATCGGCACGAACTTCAAGGGAACCGATTTGGGTGACGCCGTTCTTATCGGTGTAAGTTTCGGGTTTGAAGAGTTCGCCTTTTACCATGACTGGCTTGCCTTTTGTCAGGTATGGGAGCATTTTATCAAAGCGATCGCCCCATATAGTAACGCGCCACCAGATAGTTTCTTCTTTTCCGCTTTTTCGCGAAGATGTAGCAACTACTAAAGTGGTCACTTTTGTACCGTCAGCTGTAAAGCGTGTTTCCGGATCTCTACCAAGGTGTCCAGCAATAAAAACGAAATTCATAATTTTATGTCCTCTTTTAAGGTTTAGTCGAGATGAAACAATAACCGACCCAGCAGGAAATTGCAAGAAGTTTCTTCGTGAAACGTTTAAACGCGGGGGCGCGGAGACACAGGGACGCAGAGGAAGGAAAGATATTATAAAGACTTTAAAGCTTCAAGACACTCAGAAGAGCTCATGCGATAATTAGGGTCTTTGATCATTAAATCCCAAATAATTATTTGCATTTTTGCTTCTATTTCATTAGAGGCGGTCCAATCATAAAACAAGGTAAGAGGGTCTTGGATTTGAGGCAAACAATCTAATGCATAGCGAAACATACCCATCGAAGGACAATTCCTTAGGAACGGGGGATCCAAGTGTTCCGGATGAAATAATATATATAATAAATGACCAAAAGCCCAATTGTCCCCTCTCTCAGATTGTTCCTGTGTTTGTTTGCCAGGGGGAGCGAGAATAATCTCTGGGGGTGTATAAAGAGGTGTCCCTTTAAAATTCGAAAGTTCTGACCTACCTATTATGAAATCTAGATCTGCAATATATGCCTTTAAATTTATAGCGATGAGTATATTTGCGGGTTTGATATCCCTGTGGATGTATCCATTCGAATGTATATCAACAAGCCCTTGGGCAACGTCGATAGCAATCTTAACCAAATCGCTCTGACTATATACTATTTTCTTTTTGATCACTTTATCCAGATCGTGTCCGTAATGATTCACAATTGTAATTAATCGTGCTTTGTAATCTTTCTTCTTTGAAATGGATTTTGTATATTCATATTGCAGGAGACTTTTTTCGATAACATTTGGAGAGTTAATTTTTCCGATGATGGACTCGGCCTTTTCGAACTCCCGCTTGCGAACCGAATAATTATGGGGAGTTTCTCCTTTCATTCTTAGCTCTAATTTTCTTGTAGTGATTATACTATGTTCATTGGAAAAATCGATATGGATAGCATCTAGAGCTTTTTTTGATACGCCCCTAGCGATTTCGTGGCCGGTTAAAACGATGATCTGTTTTTTGGGGGTTAGTAGGATAGCGAGTTTTAATTTAGTTTCGGCTTTGGTGAAGTATTTGATATCTTTTAGGTCTTTAGAGAAAGATTCTAGGGCAATTTGAGCAATTCTGCGACCGCGATCCTCTTCTATAAGATAGTTGTTTTTATCGACAGCTTTTTGGGCGATGATTTCTGCACAAATAAGATCTTCCAAGCTTGGTTTTGTCTCAGGAACAATCATGTATTACCCCTGTATAGATAACTCTCCTTTTCTCACTCGGAGTCATTATTTTCAATAGGGAATATTATATGATTATAAATAAAGACTCCGCCAAATATAGGATATAAATGGCGGAGTATCTTCTTTGGATTTTAGGGTTATTGGATCAAGCTTCTGCCCTTATCTTCTAGAAAGTATTTCAAGGATTTCTTCATTCGATTTGTGAATAAGTCCACATTAAGGAATGTTCTTATTTCTCCGATAATTTGGTTTAATTCAACTCCACTTTCACCCTTTGTTAATAGGTAATCGGCTAATTGCACACCATCTAGCTTAGCAGCTAAAAATTCCGGATTTTTAAGTATCAACATTTTCACGATTTCTTTTACATCTTCCATTTGAATATCGGGATTTGTAGCAAGGTCACACACCTCGAAAAGAATAGGTAAACTTGCTTCAGAGATAAAATCGATTTTTTGATCGTATGAAGCTGATGGATTTAGAAGGTCAGCAAGCAAATTATAATAAACATTTCTTTCTTGCACATCCTGACATGTCAAAGCCTTCGTCACGATATTCTTCAACGGTTTTTGCCTATCTTCGTCTAGGATTGTTTTAGTTAGTTTCATTTTATTAGTCGCCTTCCTTTTGATCTCGCTGTATTGATTCATTATTGCACTAATTTCGTTGGCCGTGTTAGCAGTTTCACATTCTTGTGTAAGCTGCTCATAAATACGCCCGGTTTCCCCGGAATCGATAATTTTTTTCAGGTAAATTAACTCCATTGGAACCTTAATAGAAGGATCACTTTGGTAGTCATCAAGCAACCTGCCAATTGAGCTACTAATAATTATCCCTTTACCGTTGAGCACCATGCGATATAAACCATCCATGATGTGATTTAACTTATCAAAATCTAAGGTATCCTTAGGGAGGCATCCATCTAATAATTCTTTGAATTGAAGTGGTGTAGAGAGTTTATTGATTAATTCCCTGATAGCCTCATCGGATACCAGATCCCATGAGGTTTTTCCTCCAATGATGGGAAACACAACTGAAATTAATCCCATTTGCCCCATTTCCAAAGCTACTGTTAAAGGGGTCTTATTCTGATTATTATTTGTTTTTAATAATGCCTCAAAATTATAAATGCCTATCAGTTCTCTGAATGCGATCAAGTCATTTGTTTGGACATTTCCGCACTTGAGATAATTATGAAGAATATTATTTCCTGAGTCGTCCTTAAACCGAATAAATGTAGCAGCTCTTTGGGGATCCGTTTTATATTCATCAAAGGTCCTGCTAACCATAGTGAGGTCTTGATTGCGAGCAAACATATAACCTGCTGACTGTTGTTGTTTTAATGCTTCAGTCTGTACTTTTCTTGCTTCGGACAATTTAGGGAGTAATACAATAGCTGCAATAGCCGCGACGATTATATTGACACCCGGTAATAATTCTAAAATAGAGCATATCTGCATTCCTTTATTCCAGTAATATACATTCTGCGCCTCAGAATTATTAGCATCAGCAGCTTTGTCTGCCAGTATTTGCTTTCCAAGATCATTTACTCGCTCAGCAACAGCTGGATCACCACTCTTCTGCGTAGCCCTTTTATAGTTAGAAATGCTAAATAAACTCGAAATTGTACTCGCGCCTGGAATAAACGCTAAAACTGCGAGTGCCTTTTCTGTCCCACTGATACCCATATAATGATCTCCTTTTAAAAAACTTTATTAATTTTCTTGATAATTACCATTACCTTAATATTATACAACATTCACTAATTATTTAAAATAAAAAAAATTTTAGATGATACATTATTTTATAAAAACACTAGTTTTGAATAGTTAATAACATTCACGTTTAATAGCTAATATGGCCATTTTTTGGCCGTATTTTGCTGAATACGGCCAAAAAAAGGCCTTCTGCCCTAGGGAGCCGCCCTTGCAGGGTTTTTTCATTTTTTTCACATTTCTCCCAGACCTTCGCTTCGCAGGCTTTCAGCCCTTGTGAAATGATACACTTTTCTTTAAGTTGATTACATTGTGCTAGCGACCGAAGGCCTCCTATACACAGGGCTTCCGCGCTTAGCATCGGCTATCGCTAACTGCTATTTGTAGAAAAGTTTTGACAATCACCCCTTTTAATGTTATTTCATTCATTGATGAATAAGATAAATTTACGTCAATTTAAAGGGGATTTTCAGGGAGGATTTGGCGCCGGCATCTTCAATCTCTTTCAATGCGTCCCCTTTGGCTTAATTGCATTTGCTCCTCTAGGCCCAGAATATGCAAATGCAGGCATCATGGCTTGCATCATTGGTACGACCATGGCCGGGTTTTTTGCTTCCCTTTTTGGGGGATCTCCGGCACAAATCACCTCTCCGGGAGTCGCCGTCTGCCTTGTATTCAGTTATATTATCGCTCATATCATGAGTTTAAATTTATTCGATCCAACAAGTGCGAACTATATAACACTCGTTCTTTCCCTGACATTTTTCTCTCTGTTTTTATCAGGTTTGATACAGGTATTATTCGGCGTCTTTAAAGTTGATTTTCTGATCAAGTTTATTTCATATCCTGTGGTAGCTGGTATTGCTACAGGTTCAGGTATAGTCATTATCTTGAATGGATTTTGGAATTTGCTTGGATTATCAGACGATCTCTCATGGGAAGACGCATGGCAGCATTTACATAAAGTACAGCTTGGAAGTTTGTTTGTGGGTATAGCCACTGCAATTATATTGCATTACAGAACTTTATTCATCAAAGGAACCTTTGGGTTTCCTGTAGCTATCGGCATTGGAACCGGAATTTATTATGTCTTGCTATATACAGGATTTACAAGTGAAAATTTAGGAGGCACGTTTGGTAAATTTCATTTTGCTATCCCCACTTCAGAACACTTCACGAGTACCCTGCATTTACTAGGCGACAGCCAAATTTTTTCATATACGAAACTGACTACCTCATCGGCAGTTAACTTGGCTATTTTATGTTCCTTACAATCGTTGCTTTCTATTTTAGCTATTAAGAATATCTCGAATAAAAGTGGAAATTCCAGTCAAGAATTGATTGGGCAAGGGATCGGGAATATGATGTCGGGAATTTTTGGAGGTCTTCCTGCATGCGGCACGTTCAGCCGCAGTATTTTGAATTACCAAGAAGGGGGTAGGACAAAACTTTCAGGAATGATCAGCGGACTCACCACATTTTTCCTAGCTTTTTTGTTTTCTCCCTATATTGAGTATTTACCGCAGGCAGTCGTTTCCGGCGTTCTTATTGCTTTTGGTATTAATGCCATCGATAAATGGGCAATGCAACTATTTTATCAGATGATCACAAGAAAGATCCCTTTATCCTCTGAAGTGATTGAGAGTATCGCAATCATCCTGGTTGTTGTCGGACTTATATTAACGGGGAACTTTATTCCAGCTATTGGGGCCGGTGTTATCCTCTCTATTATGGTTTTCTTGGCGAGAATGCGAGGGTTACTTATTAAACGGGTGTACGAAACGCTTTCTGTTCCCAGCAAGAAAATCGTGAATGAAAAAATCATGGATTTTTTGACACGTCACCATCAAGACATTCGGGTGCTTGAGTTGGGAGGGATCATCTACTTTGGATCCGCTGAAAGGTTATCCGAGGAGATCGTTAAATTATCAGAAAGTGGGGTGATTTATTTCATTTTGGATATGAAAAATGTGACTCATATTGACTTAACCGGGGCGCGAGTTTTAGTGACCATTTGCAATAATCTTAAACAGCAAGGCAAGCAGTTGGGTTTTAGTTATCTTAGAAAAGAAAGTCCTGTTTGGATTTTTCTTGATAATATTGGTTTTTTTAAGAAAAACGAGTTTGTTCTTACATTTTCAGATACGGATCATGCTTTAGAGTACTATGAAGACAAATTACTCGCGAATTTCCCACAAATACCTGAAGATATGGAGATGGAGTTACCGGGAGTGCCAGCTTTTCAGAATTTAACTGCCGAAGAAATGAAGATCTTAGAAAGTTCATTACGGGTAGAAAGATATAAGGAAGGGCAGACGATATTTAAACAGGGAGATGTTGCGGATGCGATGTTTTTTATTGCTAAAGGATCTGTTGATATTTTGATTTCGGTAGGGATTAAAAACTCATTGCATACGAAGAGGGTTCAATCGATTTCGAGGGGGGCTTTTTTTGGGGAGATGGGACTGCTTCAGGGTGGGACGAGAACGGCTACAGTGGTGGCCAGTTCAGATTTGGTATGTTATAGACTTTCTTTGGAAGATTTTCGTAGTCTTATGCAGAAAAAATCCCAATTATCGTATTCTCTGCTTATAAACATATGTAAAATTCTGTCAAAACGGATTATTTTCATCAATCAATTAATCTCCGAAATGGAGGGATAAATATATCCTTAATAGGTAAACGCATTATTAGGGAAGATATTGGTCCAGTTGGCTTTTTTTGTACCCACTACAATCGCTGAAACGGTTTTTAGTCTCCCTTTCGAAAGAGGTGTTGAATCAAAAGCAGCATTCGGGAGGATAGTGAAATTACCTTTAATAATATGATCTTTAAAACGATCCTCTAGGGGGAATCCTAAATATTGAATGAAAGGGTATGGTAATTCCTCTGAATACAAATACACTTTAACATCCGAATAATGATCCCCCATTTTAAGACCATCATTTGCTGCGGATTGTAAGGCTGATTTAATCATATGATAGGCAAATGCTTTCTGAATATCATTCTTATCCTCATCTCGACGTCCCGTAATAATTGTTTCTAGAACTTTAGGACCTTTGAGCGTGTCAAAATGTTGAATAGAAGAGTGGTAATTCCATTCCAAAATATCTTGATGCGCCTGTGCATCGAACACTTTCGATAAGGGCCCCCCATAAAGAAATTTAAGTTCAGAGCTTTCAGGTATCTTCAATATAGAAAAAACAGGAATTTGATCAGGATAGTGAGCACAATGCTTTTCAACAGTTGATAATAAATACCTCGTTGTAGGGTATGAAAGAGCCTCTGCATACTCCGCCATTCTGAGATGACTGTTTTCTGCGGCATACGTTCCAGAAGAAAGTTCGCCAAGAACTTTGAGTCCGATTCTTTCTTCTGAGCCTTTAAATATCTTTGGAGATGAAAGGGCATCGATTACTTCCCTTTCAGATAATTGAAGTGGACTATTATCAATCGGAGGAATTGGGGTCATTAGTTTTGGAAATTTTTTTTTGGAGACAGGGTATAATTTTTCATAGGTTCCGGGGGGTTGATTATTTCTTAATTCTCGTCTATCGAGATTTTGAACCCCCAACACTATTGCAGATACACTTTTATATTGTTTTGCACTCAAATGGGTGATTAATCGATGGGAATGCGGAAGAATTGTATATTTTTTTTCGCGAATAATATCTTTGACTATGCTTGGCAGTAAACCCAAACATCCCAGATGGGTATAATAATCTCGTATATTTGCCTCATCGTACATATAGACAAGGGTATCTGAATAAGTAGCATTCGGTAAAATACCTCTGCAAGTCAAAGCTGTTTTAATTTTATCAGCCAACAACGTTTCCAAAAACTGATTCTCAATTTCAGACGAATAATGCCTAAATTCATACAATTCCCTTCCCGCGATGATTACATCAATTTGTTTTACACTCTTTGGCCCTGTTTTTACGTCTAGAAGCTCCTTCAAGTAAAAATAGTTCCCTTCAATAATGGCATCTCTAGCTACTTTGTCGACTACTTTTCCAAGAGCGCCAACATAGATAAAAGGGTTTCTCTCATGTGAAGAATTAAAGAAAAAAACAGGGACTCCACTAGGATGAAGTAGCGTATCTTTAAAAAGCTTTGTGTGTTTGTGTACTGTTTTTGCGAGAGGTCCGCTATCGATGATTCGGCATATTTCTAGATCTTCCACGGGGGAAAGATTTGTAATAGTGCAAAAACGGCTTTCGCTTGAAAGCTGCTTAGGAACAGGAGCGCGCAAAGCGATGCCAAGTTCCCTGCTTCTAAGGCCACAGTATCTGAAAAAAGATGCAACAGGATTCATGGATAAACTCCTTTTTGAGAGAATTAATTCTAAACACCAGAAAGATATTGTTCAAGAAAAATAAGACGGAGACAATGCCATCAACTTAAAATACTTTTTATGCAAAAACTGATTTTAAAACACAGAGTTCACAAAGAACACAGAGAGTAAGAATTTGTAACAGATGCTTGAAACTGAGATCATTTTAGTAGATAGAGAAAAACAACATTAGTAAAACATAAAAAATGTCTGTTAATGCTTGGAACTATGTTCGTTTATCAATAAAACTGATCTCAGTATCAAGCATCCGTTACAAATTCTTACTCTCTGTGTTCTTTGTGAACTCTGTGTTTTAAAATCGGTTTTGCATAAAAAGAATTTTAAGTTGACGGCATTGTCTTCGTCTCTGCGTTGACAATGGGTTGCCTAACGTCTATTGTATTTAAAGGACGACGCCTTTGTAGACCAATGCTTTTTCAGGGTCTAGGGTTATTAGTTGGCCTTCTTTGAGGATGCGCGTTGCAGTATCTGCTCGAACAATGACCGGTTTATTTAAGAGCTTCCCAACCTCCAAAAGACTCTTTTCGGACGCTTCATCATCTTTTTGATTTTGAAGAATCACGCCGGCAGCCTCTTCCACAAAAGGATAAAAGGTGGCATCAAACTTAGGAATTACAAGAATGTCATCACGAACCGAATAAGGTTTAACACCCTCAGAATTAAAAATGAAACTCACATTCCCATGGACGCGTGAACCTAATCCCATGAATCCTCGAACAATAACATCCCCAATATTTTCAACAATCATCATATTGGTAGTTCCCGATACGCCAAAGGTAGATCCTGCAATCACAACAACGAGATCTCCATAGCTTAGAATTTGCTTTTCAAGAACGAACTCGGTAATTTTAGCAAAGGCTTCCGGGAAGTTGCGCGTTTCTGTTGCAAGACAAGGGATCACTCCCCAATTGATAGAAAATAAATGAAACGCTTTTATATCCGGAGTCATCGCGATGATAGGCATTTGCGGACGGAGTCGTGAAAGCAACCGCGCAGTCCCCCCACCCTGAGTGAAGGCAATGATGGCTTTAGCGTTAGAGCTATACGCCGTTTTTACTGTTGCCAATGTTACAGCAAAAGGAACATCATGAAAAACAAGCCCTGAATGTAAATCGAAAAAAATACGGTAGTTAAAATCGGCTTCCGCTTCTATAATGATATTTTTCATCATTTTTACCGTCTCGACAGGATATTTACCGACCGCGGTTTCCCCGGAAAGCATCACTGCTGAAGTACTATCATAAATGGCATTGGCAACATCCGAAACTTCGGCTCGTGTCGGTCTAGGATTCGTGATCATCGATTCGAGCATTTGAGTGGCCGTTACAGAAGGCTTTCCGGCTAGATAACATTTTCGAATCATATCTTTTTGCACCTTTGGGACCTTGCTCAAAGGGATTTCCACTCCCAAGTCCCCCCTGGCGATCATCACTCCATCGGCGACCTGAATGATGCCGTCAAAATTTTCTATGCCTTCGAAGTTTTCAATCTTAGCAATGACTAACACGCTTAAGGAATTTAATTCAGTAAGAAGGTTTTTAATGGTAATGATATTGTCAGCACACCTTGTAAAGGAAGCTGCGATGATATCAATTCCTTGTTCACAACCGAAACGGATGTCCGCGATATCTTTTTCTGTTACAGCCGGAAGATTCGCTGAAAAACCCGGGATGTTAATTCCTTTTCCCGAGCTAATGACACCTGTGTTTTCTATTTCGACAGTCAAGCCCGTTTCGTTTTTTTCAACAACATGTGACGAAATGTATCCATTATCAAAGAGGATGGTGCAATTGAGAGGAATGTCATCTAGTATGTAAGCAGGTGTAACGGAGATTTTTTCTTTATCGCCCAGCAGAGTTTCCTTCATCAACTTCCATCTATCACCCTTTGTAAGAAAAACAGAGCCAGTGGCGATTTTTCCGATGCGTATTTCGGGTCCTTTTGTATCGAGCATGATGGCAAGCGAAACGCCCAGTTGTTCACGTGCTTTTTTGAGGTTGCTGATGACATCTTTATGTTCTTCGTAGGTACCATGGCTAAAATTCAGGCGGGCAACATTCATTCCAGCATGAATTAACTCGACAATTTTCTCGAAAGAATTACAAGAAGGCCCAATTGTGCATATTATTTTTGTTCTAACCATAATCCTTACTCCATAGGAATGAATTATATACCTTCTTGAAATTAAGTTTGACATAATTCTGAATTTTTGGCATTTGTTGATTAGAGGGATTTATATGAAAATACTTAAACTATTCACTATTAGTTTCTTATCTTGTGCCGGGATGGTCCACGGTGAAATCCAATCTGTAGATGTTTTCTGGTCGCATGGAGCTTGCCGCGACACCTGCACGAAATTATTAGAGAACCAATTAAGGCAAACAAAAGAAATTGAATCGGTAAGTACTAGCACGACATCAAACATGGCTAGCATTACCTGGAAAAAAAATGAACCTTTTACTTATAAAGCTATTAAACTCCCCTTCCAAAGGGTCGGTGTTGGCATTGACAATATCAGAGTTACAGTGAAGGGAACCATTACTCCTAGCCAAGATCGAGTTGTCCTCGTGTCCTCAGAAAACAAGACAGACTTTGATCTCGTCAGCCTCAATAAAGACACTAAGGGCACACCAGCATTTCTATCCTTAGATCCTAAATTTAAGAAAACATTTCTTGAATATGCAGAAAAACGTACCCCTGTCATCATCGAGGGCGCCCTTTACCAGGCCCACCGCTCACCACCTCTTTATCTTCTCGTCGAAAAAGTCACGGTCGCAGAAGAACAGAAAGAAAAAGTAACACATTAATTTTTTTTAATTAAGAAGGTCGTATAGGATGGATTGTGTATCTCCGATCGTTTTTTCAAAAAATGATTTTACACTCTCCCTGAATAGCTCTGATGAAATAATGTCTCCTGTTGAGGCTATAGGGGATAGAATGATCAAACGCTTTGCTATTGCGATCGAGGCCAATGAAAAGAAGATTAATAAAGGGAAGCTCGCCTATGCAACGAAAGCACCTTTGTATGAAGAAGATTCCGGGACAGCGTCTGACCAAGGTGGCTTGAGAGATGACTATAAACTGTTGCTTGAAACAAGAAAAGGGTTTCCTTGGAATGAGATTTCACTGATAAAAAAGCCCCATTTACAAGAATTGCTTATCAGTCTCCACTTGCTTGAAAAATGTGAAAAAAGCACTTTAGAGTTTGCCCTTTTTGTTGCAAATTCTACATTGCATAATATCAGTAACATCTTGGGAGAACTCCTATTTGTCGCCGATAGATATCCTAAGCTTGATATTTCCATAAATCACTTGCCGGAGTCTATCCTTTGGATAAAAGAAAAATTTTCCGATGAGCAAAATAAGGTGCTCGATAAACTGTATAAACATTATGCAAGCCATAAATTAACCTGTGTCCAATCTCCTGAAATTGCTCTGATGACCCAACTTTCTTTTGAATTGGCCCAACTTCTTCTCACGGCAAAGGGCGCCGTTAATTTTGGAATCATTCCTTCTCTTCTGCATAACTTCATCGATGAGCCGTTGAATCCAAATAACCACGAAATCAATATCGTTTACACTTTTAAGCAGCTTTTGGATTCTCCGGTGGTTCGAGAAAAAATTGCTAAAATCAGCAGGCCAGAATCCATTTTATCGCCATCGAATATTGTCATTCGTTCCGTGCTAGACTTGCCGGCGAAGATTCCTTTGACAGATCTTCATGCGCAACAAACGGCGCTATCGGGCTTGCTTTCCCATGTAAGACAGGGTGTAGATGGATCTTGCTTCGCCACTCCCATCGTCATGGGGCTTCTCTGTTCTCATTTAGAACTCTGCTTGGATGATTTTTCGTCTCTTCTGGCGAAGGGAAGGCTATCAAGAAAAATACATCTAACAATTAAAGAATTTCCTTACCTGTTGCGCATGAATAATAAGAGTCTTAATGTAAAAATTGAATTAAAAAAAGACGGAGAGATCGTTCAAAAAAGCAAGCCCCAAGCTTATATTTGGGAAATCCCGGGTTTTATTAAAGCTTGTGAAGCGATTGGCTTAAAAGATTACGCATATGTATTTAAAAAAATCATTGCTCATTTTTTTGAGAAAGATAGATCCCATGAAATCAAAACTGTGACCATCAGAAATGTTCTGCAAGAGTTAGCAAATTTCCAATCTTCGCGAACATTGAACACGCAAACTGAATTGGGACTTATTTTTGCTTCTGTTTATTTTGCTTTTGAAGGACAAATATGCAATCCACTTTTAGGTGTTTGGGAAAATTCCATTGCAGGTATGGCTGAGGGGGAAGAAGGAAGCCTAGTCACATCTAGCATCATTAACACAACCATGAAAGTAATCAAAGAAAAGCTCAAAGAATTAACTCCTCATGATTTGGAAACTCGAAAAAAGATTAAAAATACGATCAAGGAAATTCTACGAGATAGAATTCAGCTTCATTATGATCCTATCATTCACCATGTCACCCCTTCCAAGGATCAGCATACGACTGAGGGGGCATTTGTTTTGTATGACAAGGGAGAATACGAGCGATCATCAAGTTGGACAAGGGTGGACAATCCGCATGAATTCAGCGCATTTATTTCTAGAATCATTGAAAAAGCCAAACACAAAATATCTGAGGATGCTAAATTTTCCGATAAGGAGTTATTCGAAAAGTTGTTAAGTTATGCAGAGAAGGAAGAATTTTTAGAATCTGTGCTCTCCCAATATTTTAATAAGAATCCAAAGATTATCCGGACCATTATCTCAGTATAAAAAAATGAAATACACCCCTTGGATTACGAAGAGCGGTAATAACTTCAGTAAGGTGATTCAGGTTTATTTTGAGTCTCCGCAGAATTTACATTCAACCCTTATGCGTCCGCAGGACCAGAAAGATCTTTTTTTGAAGATGGGGAATTTCAGTCGAAGCCTCGATTCAAAGGCAAAGGAAGAATACTCAAAAAACCCTTACAAATCGATTTCGGCAAGAATACCAGGGGTGCACGCATTTTCGCTGATTATAGGACATCCGACATTTTTTCGAGCCTGGTCAAATGATCTCGATTTAGAAAAATGGTTAACGGAACAGGTGATGATTCCGGGCCAAACGATTGCGAATTCTATTATTGATGATGAGCAACGGAAGAAGTTAGTGGAATTCACATTCGAGCATTTAATTGCTATTGACCGCGAAGATATATTCAAAGCTGAATTGTTGAGGCTGCCGAAAAAGATGAAGATTTGTGAATTTAGGCATAGTATTATGAAGTTGGCTGATTTATCCGGGAAGCATCTGCAATTATTTGATAGTTATCTGTATCAAAGTCTTCCTGAAGAGCATAAGAAGATTTTAGATCGGTCTGCCGTACATTTTGCTGACACCAACTGGAGCGATAATATGAATGATTTGCATTTTTGTTTCGTGGTGAATCCTGGAAGCGGCAATTTCGAGATCTGGGCGGCTCACGACGATCATAGCGGTATGCAGGCTTTAGACCAGCCTCTTTGGCTGCAGGAATGGGAAGTTTTTACCTATTAGGAATTATTGTAGTCAATTGTCGTTTTTTTACCGAAAATAACATAAATAGCCATTAGGCAATCAATTTTTAACGCAGAGACGCAAAGGTTCGCAGAGACGCAGAGGAAGAAAAGAGAAAAACAATCATTTTCTTTCTCTGCGTCTCTGCGAACTCTCTCCGTCTCTGCGTTAAAAATGGCTTGCCTAAAGTCTATTAGCACTATGTTATGGCTTAAATATGCAGATTTTCGAAATTTGTTATTTCTGCTCTAATCGTTTCCATAGTTCCAAATGGGGTGATTAGTGAAGCCTTCATGAGTATTAAGGCAAAGATCTTGCACCTTGCTTGTTAATGAAATCTGACTTATTTTGAAATTCGTTATTAAACTAAAGTTTTATTTTTCCTATAAGAATTCTAAATACATAAAATTATTATTAATATTTAATAAAGAATAGAGTAATAGTTTTATTATAATCATTTGATTTAAAAAAAGGGAATTAAAAAAGATGTAAAAAAAACTTGAAAAAATGGTCACCGTTTTTGTAAAAGGGAAAGAAGTACACAAATACCATTTTCAAGGCCTAAAATTGATAAATTTGAACACTTCGAACACTACAATGTTTTCCTCCGGTCATTATAATGAAACCTGATCCGGGTATTTATGGTTATAATGCGCCTGCCCCTAGTTGCGAGCAGCTAGCAAAAAAGATAAATAAGCAGTTTAATGGTTCCGCATATAAGCTGATTACCGAGCCCTCAAGCTTTGTAGAACCCTATCAAAAGAGGATTACTGAGGCTTTAAATTCTACTGATCCGGAAGAATGTTCCTTGGCTTGTTCGGGTCGCTATAATCTTGACGAAATCGATAAGCCGAAAATGGAAAATGGAAAACTCGTATTTTATGTGCATAGGAATTCAAAAGAATTTCCGACTCCCTGCCGTATCACCTGTGACAATCCAACATCCATTAATGGGAAAATCACCCAAGAATGCCTTCCCTTTACTAAATAGCAAAAATAAATGGACCACAAATCGCTAAAAATGTCCATGTCGTCCATGTCGTCCATGTCGTCCATTCCGTCCATTCTATGTTACTGATTCGCTGCTACCCTGAAGCTGATAGTGTTACTATAGGTGTTGCTATCCATCACTGTTGAGTCCCCTTTGAGAACCCCCATAAATACTTTGTGATAAGTGGTCCTTGACAATTCCGAATTCATTGTCAAATGCGACGCGCCGCGGACAGTCCCCTGCTTGCCATAAGAGGGAGTACTCGTCCACTCTCCCTTTCCGGAACAAATGTCACAGTCTTTTCCGTCAGTCTTTGCAGCGATGATTAACTCCGATTCTTTAGGCAGTCTTTTTCCTGCCCAAATGGAGTATAAAAAGGCATCTTTATAAGTCACATTCACAACAGGCTCGTTTTCCAAACCTTCCGGAATGGTTCCTCCTTTCCAATGAGGAGGAGGCCGATGATGTGTTGCCTGGACAAAGGCATCGTAATCGCGGTTTGTCACCTTTTTCGAAGAAAGATAAAAACCATGGCGGGAAGAATCCTCGGAAGAAAAAAAGATCATTTCATTCGCCTTAACGATCTTTTCTTCGACTTGGTCTTTATTAGGAAGTTTTACTGACTTTCCATGCATGGAAAAGGGGCTGAAGGGGCCCACATCGGCGATTTGAACGAGCTCAATTTCTTCATCTTTAGGTTCCACCAAGGCAATTTCGTTTATCTTTTGGGTGGTTGGTTCTTTATGAGAAAATCCGCGTGAAATAAAAATGACCTCTTCTTTAGGATTTTGTACCTTTTCCTCTTTTGGTTTAGAGGGGAGATCATCTAGATCAAAATCTACTTCAGCAAATCTATTTTCAAGAAGTTCCTCATAAAAAAAGTCATCTATATCATCATCCAGCGTATCTGCAACATGGTTGGATACTTCCTGTTTGGAGCCCAAACTATTTTCCAAAAAAGAAGGGATATGATTATCGACCCATTCAATCTCTGCAAAACCTCCTGAAGAAGCTAGCATACCTAGGATTAAAAATTGTCTTTTCACTCTAACACCATTACTTATCTTCTTTTAATACCATTTGTGAACGTTCAATTCTTTCTAAAGTGCTTTTTTGCAATTTAACAATCGCATCTAAACCTTTGATAAGAGCTGTTTTATCAGCAACGGCATCCCGCTCTTCTTGAAGCTTTTGAAGCAATTGTTCTTTTTCAGTCTTAATTTTCTCTAATTCAACTTGGAAAGCTTTTACCACATTTGTATTTTCTTGTAAATCGGCAATCTCGTGTGAAAGGATATCGATTCCTTCATAGCGGGCTTCCAATTTTTCCTTATAATTATGGTTTTCTGTCTTCAACGAACCGATGATGGATGCAGCCTCAGAAATTTTGGTAGCTTGTTGCTCCAATTGTTTTTTAAATTTCGTTTCTGTTGCGTGAACGCGCTGCAATTGAACTCCTAGTTCGCGAGTTAGCTCTCTTTCAGAGCCAATAGCGGCCATGAGCTCTTCAATTTCGCGTTGTCCTTTATTTCTTTCATTTTCAAGAGCACTTTGAAGTTCTTCTATTTTCTGAGCATACTCCCCGTGTTTGATAGCATGGTTCTCGACCCAGTTATATTGCTCAGAAAGATAAGAGGATCGAAGATTGTCTAATTCAAGAGACTTTTCAACAAGTTTATCTTCTAAATCTTTTGCCTTCTCGGTCATTTTGGTAACATATTCTTCTTGATCTTTTGCCTTCTCGGTCATTCTTGAGAGATATTCCTCTTGATCTTTAGCTTTCTGCGTCATTTTTATGGCATATTCTTCTTGATCACGTATTTGCTGAGATCCATCATTCATTTTATTTGCACTTTCTGCAAGTAGGTATTGAAGATGGAGGTTGGAAGCATGTAGATCTTGAAGTTCCGTTTCAGCTTCGCTTAATTTTTCCTTTGTCATGGCGTATTCATCTCCAAATGAAATCGCCTTTTGGGTAATCGATTGGAGTTGATTTTCTAGCGACTCTGCAAATTGTGAGGTGTTGTTGATCCTATCGAGCGCTTGTTCTAGCTCCTGTTGTGTTTGCTCGAGAGCTCTTTTTTCCTCTGCAAGATTCTGTGTCATATCTGCGAGTCTTTCTTCATACTCAAATCGTTTTATCAATTCAGCCCTTAAAGCATTCTCCAGCTCCATTTCAAGCTCTTCGATTTTTTTGTGTTTAGCGGCTATAATAGAAGCGTATGATTCTATTTGGGAGCTATGATTTTCTTCAACTTCGGCTTTTGCAGCTTGGAGCATTTGGAATTCTCTTTCCTTTTCGGAAAGGTCCATTTGAGTCCCTGTTAACGCTTCCTGAAGTGAAGTAATCGTTGTTTCTAATTCTTGAAGATTCTGTTTTGTTGCATGGACACTGTTTTGTTCCAACTTTAATGCTTTGGTCAACTGATCGATATCTGAAAGGAGATGCATTTGGTGTTCGTGATTATCTTGGGTAGTTAGCACCCGAATTTGATTTTCTTCGGCTTCTTTTAATTGAGCAAGCGACATCTCAAGCTCTTCTTTTACAGCTGTAAGAGCATTGATTATCGTTTCTTTTTCTTGAAGTTCCTTTTGGCCTTGCTCTTGAGCTTCCTGGAAATTGGTAATTGTTTTTTCCAGATCTTCTTTTGATGCTGAAAGGGCATAAATTACATTTTCTTTATCCTGAAGTTGTTTTTGACCTTCTTCTTGAGCTTGTCGGAAATTGGCAATTGTATTTTGAAGCTCATCTTGTGTAGCTTTGAGATCATTTATTACTGTCTCTTTTTGTTGCAATTGGTTTTGAACCTCTTCATGAGCTTCACGGAGGCTGGTAATTGTATTTTCAAGTTCAGTTTTATGTGTGAGATATTTGTTCTCGAGATTTTCGGTAGTGGCTACTTGACGTAGAAACTCTGCTTCAAGCGATTGAGATTTTTGCTCAGCGGTATTATAACGTTGCTGCGTCTCTTCGAGAGTCTGCTGAAGAGTGTTTGCGATTTTATTTAGAGAATTAGATCTTTCTTCCGCAGTATTAATACGTCCTTTTGTTTCTTCAAGAGCATTCTTGAGAGAGCTCATTTTTTTACTTTGGGCATTTAAAGCTGTAGAAAGAATGTCAACATCAGAAAGGATGTGAACAGGATGAATGTTTTGCAACGGGGCTCCCCGCTGGGCTTGCATATTCTGTTTTTGAGCACTCTCTTTCCACTTTCCGATTTCTTTAAGAGTTTGCGCCAGTTCTTTTTCGGAAAACTCTACTTTCCTTTGTTTGCCTGAAAGAAGAAGTTGAAGAGCTTTAACTTCGGCTTCGTATCTATTAACCAGCTCGAGGGTGCCTTTATCGGTAATTCGAATGTCGGAACTCAGTTGATCTAATTGATCCTTTAGAATTTTTGTTTTGACAAATTCCGTCTCTAGATTATATGTGAGTCTGATTTGTCCTTCCGCTTCGCTTTTTTGCATCAGAAGCTCTTCCATTTCGGCTCTGACTTCCGCTACACCACGCAGCTCTGTTTGCAGGTTTTCACGCGCGGTGATGTGCTTCTCAATCTGATTTTGAAGAGATTGCACGCTTTGATTTGCCTTTTCGTATTTGGAGCGGAGATCATCCATTTCGGCTTTTGCTATGGAAGCATCTTGCAATTCCGACTGCATATTTTCGCGGTCGGCGACGTGATTATTTATTTTTTCTTGAAGAGCTTGAATGCTTTGATTTGCCTCATCGTATTTTCCACGGAGCTCATCCAATTGGACTTTAGCTTTTGAAGCCGCGTCTAATTCTTCCTGCAAATTTTGACGGACAGCCACGAGATCTTTTATTTCATCTTGAAGAGCATGAAGGCTTTGACTTGTCTCTTCGTATTTTGCACGGAGCTCATCCATTTCGGCATTTGCTGTAGAAGTGTCTTGGAGATCTGACTGAAAATTTTCACGGACAGCTACTTGATTTTGTATTTCTTGCTGAAGAGATTGAATACTTTGGTTTGCTTGGTTGTATTTTGAACGGAGATCATTGATTTCTTCTTTAGCTTTTGAAGCATCTTGCAACTGCGCCTGTAACTTTTCACGGACAGCCACTTGATTCTTTATTTCTTCCTGAAGAGATTGAATGCTTTGGTTTGCTTGTTGATATTTTGTGCGCATTTCTTCCAATTCTGCTTTAGCATCGGTGATTGCTTGTAGTTCAGCTTGCAAAGACTCACGAGCGGCGATATGGATTTGGATTTCATCTTGAAGGGCTTGAATTCTATCTTTAGTTTCCTCGTGACGAACCACGGAGGTTTCGATTTGCTGAAAAAGCATATCTTTATCCGCCATAGCTGCTTCTTCCTCTTGCGCTTCCATTACAGCAGGGATGGGGGCTTCAGCCATAGTTGTTTCTTGTTCTTCAAGTTTCGCAGCAGAGCGAGGCTCTACCCTTTGAATTTTGTTGATGAGCGTCCATGGAAGGCCAAGACTCTGTTGCGTTTGAGCAATTTGAAGATTCAGGAACTTATCTTTTGCATAGGTATAGTCAAATTCGGTTTCCATTCCCTGTTTGTTAGTTGTGTATCCATGGATGCCGAAATCGACTTCAAGGTTCACGAGATTTTCGGTTTTAATTTTTCCGTCACGTAGGCCTGTACTTAAGGTGATTGTATCAGTGAGTATAGAGCCGGGAAGATGGTCTCCATTTTTTAATTCGATATCAAACATACGTTTCTTTGGGTTGGAGTATTTTCCATCCGTCTGCTTTAAAGTCACATACTTAATATTTGAAGGAGAGATCTCTTTTTGGATGGTATATTGTGGGTGTTCTCGACTAGGAAGGTATTGTATAAGAATGAAGTTCTCTGTAGGTAGGTCTGCGACGTAGCTATAACCGCCATGAGTGATAATTTGAATTTTATTTTTTTCAGATTTTGGTGAAAAAGCGATGAAGGCGACATCCTTTACATTAATGGGTAGGCTTCCGAAGGAGTATTCGAGTTGCGGGATGCTTTTAAGGGTCCCTTTGATGGAAGTCCCATCTTGAAGGATAAGGGTGTCTTCGCTTTTATTTCCTTGTTTCTGGAGGTTTTCAAGTTCAGAGGGAGAAATAATCCCAGATCCCGCTAAAAGAGGGGTTCCCGTTAAAAAACACAAGGTATACACATATTTTTGCATGGCAACGATTCCTTCTTTAATCCCGACCTTGCGGGTATTGTTTCAAACTGTTATAATCAAACTACTCTCTTATATACATCATATGAAAAAAGATAAAGTGAATAATCACAAAATTGTTTTGAAAAAGGTCAAAGTCCATAACCTTAAATCGGTTGACTTGACCTTGGACCCCAATGAACTGATTGTTTGTACTGGGGTTTCCGGCTCGGGGAAGTCCTCGCTAGCTTTCGATACTTTATATATGGAGGGTCAGCGCCGCTATGTTGAATCATTATCAACTTTTGCAAGGCGTCAAATGGGGGAAATGTCAAAACCTGACCTCGAACATGCTTCGGGAATTTCCCCGACCATTTCCATAGAACAGAAAACTACAGGTCGCAATCCCCGGTCTACGGTGGGCACTTTAACAGAAATCTACGACTATCTCCGTGTCCTCTATGCACGTATTGGCACACCCCACTGTCCTGTGAGTGGTGAAGCCGTATCGCCTCAGGGTAGAGAAAAAATCATCAAAACGATTCAAAGCATGGACGAAGGAACAAAGATCATTGTCTTAGCTCCTTATGCCAAAGAAAAGAAGGGTGAATTCAAAGAGGATTTTCAAGAACTTCTACGTAAAGGGTTTATGAGAGTCTACGTCGATGGCAACATGGTTAGCCTCGGAGAAGAGCTCACTTTAGATGGCAATGTTTCCCACAATGTCGATGTTGTGATAGATCGATTGGTCGTCAATAAAGAAAATCATTCCCGAATTGCCGAGGCTGTAACCTCCGCATTGACTATGGGAGATGGCATTTGCACCGTATTAAACGCAGATACTCATGAAGAGAAACTCTTTTCCATGCATGCCTATTCCCAGAAATCGGGACTATCTTACGATTCCTTAGAACCCCAAGATTTTTCCTTTAATAGTCCCTCTGGAATGTGCCCTAGGTGCCATGGAATGGGCAAAATCAATGAATTTCATCTAGACTTAATCATCGATCCAAATCTAAGCATTGCCGAAAACTGCTGTACAGTTGCAAGTACCTACCAAACGGTCCGTTATGGGAATATCTATGACAATTTGGCGGAGATTTATGGATTTAGCGTCCATACTCCGTGGAAAAAACTATCCCCAGAAGCTCAAAACATCTTTCTTTACGGAACCAAGAAGAAATGGACTCGGATGCGCTTCGTCCATCCTGATACAGGAGCCGTTTGGATGGATCACATTCGTTGGAGAGGCGTGTTGCACGAGGCGCATGCCCGTTACGCCGAAGCCAAGAGCGAACGCTACAGAAATAGAATGCTTGAACTGATGAGCGAGCAAGTCTGTCCTGAATGTCATGGACAACGGCTAAGGCCTTATCCCGCGGCGACAATTTTCTATGGAAAACGGATCAGCGACCTGACAGGCATGACCATCGCTGAATGCCAGGATTTCTTTAATCATCTTCAGGTCACTGCTGAGGAAAAGCTGATTGGCGAAGAACTTTTGAAAGAAATATCCGAACGATTGAAGTTCTTAATGGATGTCGGGCTCCATTATTTAACCTTAGATAGAACAGCTCCTACCCTTTCCGGCGGTGAGGCACAGCGCGTACGCCTAGCCTCTCAAATCGGCTGTGGACTCGTCGGAATCACATATATCCTCGATGAACCCTCCATCGGACTCCATCCTCGCGATAATAAACGGCTGATAAAAACGCTCAAGCATCTAAGAGACATGGGAAATACCGTTGTCGTTGTCGAACATGACGAAGAGACCATTTGGGAAGCCGATAGAGTCGTCGATGTAGGACCGGGACCCGGTACTTTGGGTGGAGAAATCCTCGTCAATGGCGATCATAAACAGCTCATCGAACACCCTAATTCCCTCACTGGGGGATATTTATCAGGAAGATTAAAGCTAGAGATTCCTAAAAAACGACGCAAACCTCTCAAAGAATCGATCGAAGTTAAAGGAGCAAAGCATCACAACCTAAAAAATGTGAACGTCAAATTTCCGTTGGGTGTCTTGATAGCTATCACAGGCGTTTCGGGCTCCGGGAAGTCTTCATTGATCACCGAAACACTTTATCCTGCGCTCAGCAACGCCCTCCATCACGGAGAACACAAAGTCGGCGAACACAAATCTATCGAAGGTTTGGACAATATCGACAAAGTCATCGCCATCGATCAATCCCCTATCGGAAAAAATCCACGATCGAATCCTGCCACATACATCAAGCTTTTGGATGAAATCCGCGACCTTTTTAGCAATCTTACTGAGAGCAAGTCGCGAGGATATCTACCCGGTCGCTTTAGCTTTAACGTCCGCGAAGGTTCTTGCGCCCAATGCCGCGGGATGGGAATGGTCAAAATCGACATGGACTTTATGGAAGATGCCTGGATCGATTGCCCCCTCTGCAATGGAATGAGATTTGATCCAGAAACCCTCTCGGTATACTATAAAGGGAAAAACATCTTCGACATCATTAATATGGAAGTTTCCGAAGCCTTGGAACACTTCAAAAATATCCCTTCGATCCGTCACAAACTCGAAACCCTCGTTAAAGTAGGTCTTGATTATATTAAAATCGGACAATCCTCAACAACACTCTCCGGTGGCGAAGCGCAAAGGGTCAAACTTGCAAAAGAGCTCGTCCGTCCGGCTACAGGAAGAACCCTGTATATCTTAGACGAACCCACTACCGGGCTTCATTTTCATGACATTAAACACCTTTTACAAGTGCTTCAGGAACTTGTCGATCGGGGAAATACGGTCATCGTCATTGAGCATAATATGCACATTGTGAAGTCGGCTGATTGGATTATCGATGTAGGCCCCGAAGGCGGAAATGGTGGTGGAGAAATTGTTGCAACAGGAACGCCTGAAAAAATTTCGAAGATGGATACCCCAACCGGACATGCTGTACACGAAGCCCTTCACTACGACTATAAAGCTGTCATTGCTGCCGCCCTCAAACGAAAGAAAGCCCAGAGTGCTCCGGGAATTAAAGAAATTACCGTTGAAGGGGCCGAACAAAACAATCTGAAGATGATTGACGTCAAAATTCCGCGAGAAAAGCTGACGGTTTGCACAGGACCTTCCGGCTCGGGTAAGACTTCTCTTGCCTTTGACACCATTTATGCTGAAGGGCAACGCCGCTATATAGAATCGCTGTCGCCTTATGCGAGACAGTTTGTGAAGCAGATGGCGAAGCCGAAAGTAATACATGTCGATGGACTCTCCCCCGCCATTGCTATCGAACAAAAAGCCCATGCAGGCAATCCTAGAAGCACCATTGGGACGATGACCGAAATCTACGATTACTTGCGCATTCTTTATGCTCGGGTGGGAATCCCGCATTGCCCTGAGACCGGAGAAGTGATACAGACCATCAGCAAAGAACATGTGGCTAATCGAATCCTAGAATTGCCTGAAGGGGAAAAAATCCAGATTTTAGCTACGGTAAAAATCGCTAAAAACGAGAGATTTGATGATGTCATCTCCCGATTACAACGGCAAGGATTTGTACGGGTCCGATTGAACGGCACATTTTTTTCGGTAGATCAACCGGAACTCCTCGAAGCCTTTGACAGAAAAAGAAAAAATGAGCTGTTTTTAGTGATCGATCGACTGATTGTTGGTCCTGGCATCGAAAACCGTTTATTGGAAGCCCTTGAAAAAGCGGCAACACTTGGAAATAACGAAATTACCGTCGTCACAGATTCAGGAGACCTCTTCTTCAACCTCTCCTTTGCCGTTGAAAGCACTGGGAAGTCCTATCCGCCCATTACCCCCCACACTTTTGCCTTCAATACCGCCGAAGGAATGTGCATGGACTGTCTTGGACTAGGATATATCTATGGCGCAAACCTCACTCAGAAACCAGAGATCATGTCATTTAGCGCTGAAGGACTCATTCGCAACCTATGGGAAGAAGGAGCCAATGAGGAAGCTCTTGATCACTTTAACACTTTTCTAGAAAAAGAAAAAATTGACCCATCCCTTCCTCTAAGAGAACTTCCGGTAAAAAAATTGCAGCTCCTATTAAATGGCTCCCCTGCCGATAAATGGTATGAAAGTGCGTACGGATTTAATTTCCGCTGGATCGGGATCAATCATGTTCTAGCAAAAGCAGGAAAAAGCGCCACCACAGAAGTGCGTGAGAACATTGTTCCGTTATTGAATGAACTCCCCTGTCTCTCATGCAATGGAACAAGACTCAATCCTCTTGCACGAAACGTTACAATTGATGGTACCTCTATCAGCGACTTGTGCTCGCTGCCGATAGATCAAGCGATTCCTAGAATTGAAAAAATTAAACTGCCGAAAGCCGAGAAAAAGCTCCTTAGCGAAGTCACTACACAATTGCAGAATAGACTGAACTTCCTCCTTGAGGTAGGACTCAACTATGTTTCACTTGATAGAAAGGCTCCGACACTTAGCGGCGGTGAGTCTCAAAGAATTCGGCTTGCAAGACAGCTTGGAAGCGGCCTAACAGGCGTTTTGTATGTTCTTGATGAGCCTACTATCGGACTTCATCCTCATGACAATGCGAGACTGAATGCAGCCCTCAAAAAGCTAAAAGACCTTGGAAATACCATGCTGATAGTAGAACACGACCCTCAGACTATCGCCACAGCTGACTACATTATCGATTTCGGGCCTGCGTCGGGAGTGCACGGTGGACACATTACCGCTCAAGGAACTTACAAGCAGATTTTGCGTTCTTCGAAGTCACTGACTGGCGCCTATCTATCTGGGAGGAAATCGATAGATATTCCTGGAAAACGACGACCCTGTGATCAAGGATCGTTAACGATTAAAAACGCTACCATTCACAATCTGAAAAAAGTGAGCACCGAGATCCCTCTTGGAGTTCTCACTTGCTTAACAGGCGTTTCGGGATCGGGAAAATCGACGCTTCTGCAAAATGTGATTCTACCTGCGATTGAGAAAGGGCTTTTGTTACATGATACCGTCGAATTAAATGGAACCGGAACAGTGAGTGGCATCGACGCTTTTGATAAAGTGATTTCTATTGATCAGAACCCCATTGGCCATACAGCTCGCTCGAATGTTTGTACTTATGTGGAGGTCTTTGACAAGATACGCGAGTTCTTTGCTTCACTTCCCCTTTCTAAAACGAAAGGACTCCAGCCGAGGCACTTCAGTTACAACCATTTGAAAGGGATGTGTTCGACTTGCTGGGGCATGGGATATAAACGTGTGGAAATGTTCTTCTTGCCTCCTGTCAGGGTCGTTTGCGAAGCCTGCAAGGGCATGCGGTTGAATCCGGTAAGCTTAGAGGTGACGTATTCCGGAAAAAACCTAGGTCAAATTTTGGACTCTACCGTAGATGAGACGCGGCTGTTGTTTCAGCACCATCCTAAAATTACGCGAATTCTCGACACATTGATTTCTGTAGGCTTGGGATATCTTAAGTTAGGGCAGGAGATGGCAACTTTATCGGGTGGTGAAGCGCAGAGAATCAAGCTCAGTAGGGAATTAGCAAAAAGATCGACCGGAAAGACACTTTATCTATTAGATGAGCCGACAACTGGGCTTCATGCGGATGATATAGCCAAATTATTAGGGGTTTTGCACCGATTAGTGGACAAAGGAAATACGATGATCGTCATTGAACATAACATTGATTTCATCAAAAATGCCGATCATATTATCGACCTTGGACCCGAAGCCGGAGACAAAGGAGGTAC
This sequence comes from Waddliaceae bacterium, assembly GCA_963822595.1. GTDB lineage: Bacteria > Chlamydiota > Chlamydiia > Chlamydiales > Waddliaceae > CAVRUH01. The sequence continues at coordinate 464,216 of CAWGIG010000003.1, forward strand.
CATCGTGGCCACTGGAACTCCCGAGCAAATAGCCAAGAACAAAAAATCGATCACCGCCAAATACCTGTAAAAGCACCTATTAACTCGGGAATATCAGTTCAAGAGGGCTGAAAGCCTGGCTCGTGACAGCCCAGGCAGAGCGAAGCGAAGGCCTGGGTTGACGTCGATAAAAAAAGTCAGAGCCCTGGAAGGGCGACTCATTCCGGTGAAATGATGTCTATGGAAAAATGGATGAGTCGCCCTTGCAGGGCTTTTTCATTTTTTTTCACCCTGCTCCCAGGCCTTCGCTTCGCTCTGCCTGGGCTGTCACGAGCCTGGCTTACAGCCCTCATGAAATGATAAAATATTTTTTAAGTTGATGACATTGCGCTTCGCTCTGCCTGGGCTATCAAAAAGCTGGCTTTCAGCCCTCATGAATCGATAAACTATTCTTCTTCATGAGAGGTAATTTTCCTCGGGAAAATTACCTCTTGGATATGAATCTATTGATGTTCCCAGGTTACGGTAAAGGCGCTTCCATTAGTCGAAAGAGATGATGGAAGAGCTTTTACTGTATTATTTGAAGTGACCATGGTCAATTCTTCGTTAACCCAATGAGTATTGTTTATACCACCAGTAGTGTCGCTAATGGTTGCTGAACACTCGGTAAAACTCACTGTGTTAAAATCAGCTAAAGGCAATACCCCGTTAAGATAAGGCGCTTCAACAACCCATTCTGCTGAACTTCTTTTGGCCTTCGAAGACTTCGTATAACTTGTCGGTACATTACTATACACATTATGTGTGTAATTTATGAGCGTCAAGTGGAAAATATTTTTTCCTACATATGTTACAACGCCGGCAATGTGATCACCATTATTGACCGGAAAGCCAACAATTTCATAGGAAGCATTTGGATACATCTCAAACCAAGCATAATTATGCTGGCTTCCGCTAATCCAGTCTTGCTCAGTACCGATCTGCTCGACTGTTCCGCTAGAATAACCATCAATCCCCACCCATATAGAACTATAACTATTACTCGAAGTTGATGAAAGGGTCGGAACTGTCCAAGCTCCCGAAACAGAAGTCACTGAATTGGATGCGGGCTTTGTTAAGTTCGTAACGGCTGCATAACCGCTCCAATTTTGAGATGTACCCTCTTCAACTTTCATATGCGGATAGGTTTTATGGCTTTTCCCCACAAGTGCCGGAGGTCCTCTTTCAATTTGACGATATTCACATTGAATCTCCTGAAACGTTTCAAGCGTTTGCAGAATGTCCTCGACAGCGAATAAATTCGTCGAAAAAGATGTTAAGGTGATTAATGTGTAAAAAATGATTTTGTGCATGCAATCCTCCCGGATTTGTTTTGTTAAAAAAATCGTTGGTATCACAAAAGGAATAAGATGGTCAACTTTTTTTTATTCGATTTCTGCAACAATATTTTTAGATTTCAGTTCTTGCATGACGATGCTGAGCAAGATAAAAAACCCACCTACAAGTATATAGAAATGAAGACCTGTTCCATTGATAATCCAATCAAAAAATGCGGCAAACAACGGTTCTAAGCAAAATATTAATCCTACTTTTTGTGGAGATAAGTACTTCAAATACTTTACCTGCAAAAAAAAGGTAAGAATTGTGGCGCAGATACTACAGTAAAGCAGTGGGATCAGAAATGAAGAGCTGTGTAAATTGTTGACATCGAATTTGGAAAAAAGCATACACGGAATCATCGAAAATAGCGCTGTTGCACTCACTTGACAACCGACAAGCGTTAAGGGATCAAAGCCCTTTTTCGATATAAAATTAACATAAATAATGGTAATGGCAATAAAAATGGCACAAAGCATCACCCATCCATCGCCAATGGTCGGTTTACAGAGTTCGCAGCCTGTCAGCATATAGATTCCAAAGCAACAAATGAGAGCGGAAAATATGTCGCGTTTGCTTAATCGCTGTATTCTGAATAAGGGACCTAATAAAGAAATAAAAATTACATTTGTCCCTGCAATAAAAGCTGCCCTGGATGCGTTGACGGTTTGTAATCCGATAGTAAGGGTGAGATAGCTAACGCAGTTTAACAAACCTAGAGTCGTGCCTGTGATTAAGAGTTCCTTGGTCACATTTTTCAAAATAAAAGGAAAAAGTAAGATTGAAGCTAGCGAAAAGCGCAACGTAACAAAAAGATAGGGATCCTTTGAATGCATAGAATTTTCGATAAGGGGGAACATAAGGCCTAATAATGCCGCTGCCACGACGAGGAAAAAGATGGCTACTTTGGATTGAGTCATAATGTGGGATAGTGCAAAATTATTGAATTTTATGTCCAACTAAAAAATGGACGGAATGGACGACATGGACGGAATGGACTGCATGGACATTTTTGTCCTTTTTCTTTTGGGCAGAATCTGCTATTCCTAAAAGTTTGAAAAAAGGAGCATTTCATGATTAACCTATTATCATTGGATGGCGGCGGCGTTCGCGGCATCATGTCCGCTGTTGTGTTAGAAGAACTCCAAAACCTCACACAAAAACCCCTCGTCGAACTTTTTCAGTATCAAATAGCAACCTCAACCGGCAGCCTCATCCAAGCAGGCACCAACCTTCCCCATCATCAATTTACCTATAAGCAAATTGTCGAACTCTACAAAGATAAATCTAGAGATATCTTCCACCGCACCCTCTGGAATAAAATCACCAACCCCGATGGACTATTCGAAGCTGAATTCTCCGTCGCTCTTCTCGATAAAACTCTCAAAGAGGACTACGGCGATACAACTCTCGATGAGTTAACTTGCAAAAAAATCCATTTTACCTCGTTTAACGTCCAAAAAAGATCCTTTACAACTTTCAATAATGCAACCGATCCAAAAATGTTCCTTCGGTCTACTGTAAGGGCTTGCATTGCTGCTCCGACCTACTTCACCTCCCCAGATTACTTCACAGATGGAGCCCTAGGCGCCAACAACCCTTCTCTCTTAGGATATAGCTTCATAGTCAGAGATGGAGGTACTCCACAAAATACAACAGTTGTTTCTATTGGCACAGGAAAAGTCAAAACAGGAATTGACATCGGAGAATCAGGTCTTATAAAGGTTGCTCCAGTATTGCCCGATCTCTTCATAGGCGGTGAAATGGGTGCCACCGAGCTGGCTATGGGAAATATGCTAGGAAAAAATTACCACCGTATCCAATTCAGCATCACCCAAAGTGAAGACTCCATGGATAATACGAGCGAAGAAAACCTCCAAACCCTCGAAAAAATAGCAGAAACATACGTTGATGATCATAAAGAAGAACTAAAAAAAATCGCAAAAAAAATTAGTTCTGAATACATAGAAATATCCTTTTTAATCCCCCAGCTTCCAAGTAACTTAATACTAATAATTTATGTAATAAAATATTTAATTAACATTAATATATAAAAATCAATTATAATAATAGTTGTAAAAGCGGTTTTTGTTTATAATAATTATCTTTTCAATAAGGTAGATTATGACATTTTAACACAGAAAAATGTTCCGATCAACAACAGTTTATGACACAACTGAAAGCGATTGATGACGCTCTTTCACCTTATGGAAATGAAAAATCGAAGGTTAATACAATTTCACAATTTTTCGAAAATAACGCTGATTATATCGGGAATGACAAGACTGCAGCTATTCGAATCGATTCCATCGCAGCCAAAGTTAGATCATTAACCCCAAATAATCCATTAATCACTAGGTTGCAAAATTATGTAGGACAACTTCTCCCCTCCACGAAAAAAGAGGAAGTTACATCTTCATGTTCCGTTTTGAAAGAGAATTCAAAGAACTACATTCAATCGCTTGCAGATTGGATCAATCTCATGGAAATACCCCTATCTTCTCTTACTCTTTCTGGGAAAGAGTTGGGCGATCTCATTCCTAAGCTAAGATATGTAGACCTCTGTAATATAGATATCTCGAAATATGATTTAAGTCACTTCAAACTCAATCTTCATAATCGCAACTTCAAATTAAAGACCTCCGATAAGGAGACTCGATTCAATATCGCAAAGCACTATGCTCTGCATGATCGTCCAAATATCATCCAGGACATCAAAAACTTCGAGATAGAAGATAAGACACACTTATTCGAGATCGCAAAGCTATGGGCTCAAAAGAGTGGTTTGGGGACAGCCGAACATATCAAAAAGTTCGGGATCGAAGATCAGACACACCTATTCGAGATCGCAAAGCTCTGCGCGTTACAAAACGGAGAAATGGCCGAACATATCGGGGACTTTGGGATCAAGGATCAGAAACATTTAATCGAGATAGCCATGATCTGTATTGAGCAAGATAGCAGGGAAGCACCCGGTTTTATTAAAAATTTCGGAATCGAAGATAAGATGATATTATTTGAGATCGCCAAATTCTGCGCTCAGAAAAATGGTTTGATGACAGCAGGATCTATCGAAAACTTTGAAATCGTAGATCAAACACACTTATTCGAGATCGCCAAGCTCTGCGCTTTGCAAAATGGTCGTGCAATACCGATAAACATTATGAAATTCGGAATCAAAGATCAGTCACGCCTATACGAACTCGCCAAAATCTGCGCTGAGCATGAAGGTATGTATACAGCCAATTATATCAAGAACTTCGGGATCGAAGATAAAACACACTTATTCGAAATCGCCAAGCTCTGTGCTAAACAGGATGGCGGAGCCACCAGTAAATGTATCGAAAACTTCGGGATTGAAGATGAGGAACAATTATACGAAATTGCTAAGCTCTGTGCCCAGCAAAATGCCGGTGAAACAGCCACTAATTTCAGAAACTTTAAGATCAAGAATAAAGCCCGCTCATTTGAGATTGCTAAGCTCTGTGCGCAACTAAGTGGCTGGCAAACAGCCCAATTTATCAAATATTTCGGAATAGAAGATAAGACACAGTTATACGAGATCGCCAAACTCTGCGCCCAGCAGAATGGCCTTAAAACAGCCGAATATATCAGTGGCTTCGGCATCGAAGATCAGGAGCATTTATACGAGATCGCCATGCTATGCGCTCAACAGAATGGCCACGGAACAGCAGTATATATTGGACATTTTGGAATCCTAAGTAAGCCCCATCTATACGAACTCCTGAAAATGTGCGCTCAAAACAATGGAGCCGGTCGAATAGCCTATGCGATTAAAGACCTCCAAATCGATGATGAGACACACTTATTCGAAATCGCCAAGCTCTGCGCTAAAAATAATGGCTGCGACACAGCCATGAGGATCAAAAACTTCGGATTCAAAGATCAGAATCAGTTGTACGAGATCGCCATACTCTGCGCTCAGCAGAGTGGTAAAGAAACAGCCAGATATATCAAAAACTTCGGGTTGAAAGATGAGGGACAGTTATTTGAGATCGCCATGCTTTGCGCTCAGGAAGATGGCGGTGGAACTACTGAATTTATCCAAAACTTCGGCTTCAAAGATAAGATAATCTTATACAAGATCGCCACAGCTTGTGCCAAACAGAATGCAGCTGGAACAGCCAAATATCTCGAAAACTTCAAAATTGAAGATAAGTCACACCTCTTCGAAATCGCGAAGCTCTGTGCTCAGCGAGATAGCTATGCCACATCCTTAAATATTGATTCCTTTGAGATCGAAGGTAACGAAAAATTGTACGAAATCATCAAGCTCTGCGCCCGACAAAATGGCGCGATGACAGCAAAATATATAAAAAGATTCAAGATCGAAGACCAAAAAAAGCGTTGGGAGCTATTTCTTGAATGCTTTAAAGCAGACAATAATGCCCTTCATTCGATCTCCTGCTTTCTTCCACTTCCAGAAGGGATAAGGAAACTGCCTACACTCCTTGCGGGATTACTCATTCAGATACTCAAAAGTGATTCAGACGAAAGGGTAAATCGAAAGGCATTTTTTACACGATTAAAAGGCATGATCGACATGCTCCCTTGCTCGACCGAAAATAAAGAGAAATTGGCGAGAATTAGCGAGGAAATAGCTAAACTGGATATTCATATTCAGAATGAGACGGCTACATGGTTCCTGAAATGTTTATTTTTAAGCATTCAGATGCAACGAGCAGATCTTAACTGGATATTGGAAAGTAAATTATGGGAAGAACTTGCGAGGATGCGCGAGCCTCGCCTAAGAACCCTCTTAACTCCGGGTCTTTTCGAATTTAATAAAGGAGAAGTGCCTAATGGTGCAAAAGGGCTTCTGTTATTAGTGATTCCATTCTATCAACTCCAACGTCAGACTCTTGATCAGGAAGTAGAAGTCTCTCGGGTTAAATTCAAGTTGATATCAAAAAAACTAAAGACCCTACAGAATAAGGGCAATACCCTAAAGAATGTACTTAATGTACAAACCCTTTTACATATGGTCCACTTACTTGCCAATACCGATGCTCTAACTCTTCAGCAGAAAATTCAGGGCATTGATAAAATCTTCTTTAAAAAAGATGGATCGTTTGAAGATAACCCAGAAACCCTCCTAAAGAAAATTAACGCAGCAAAAGGTCTTCTGCAGATAAAAAATAGAGAATGGACAAACTCGCTTAAAGATCCTGCGGAGGAATTTAACGCTTTGCTCGAGAGTCTCATCCCTATAACGGGCGTTCAGGGAGTTATTTCGGATCATTACAACAATACATTTGCAAAAAGTCGGAATCCTTATGGGTTGATCACCTATGCAGCGGGGCTTAAAACACTCAATGAACCTACCGTGATGAAGTGTCTTGGGGAATATGTGAGCAGTGTTTTTAATGGAAAATTCAAAGACAGCCGTTATGAGACCACGCGTAACCCGCATCTCAAAACAATTGCAGAATCTCATCCAAATATAATTCCACTTTGGAGAAAAGATGTCGCTAAAGCGGTTTTCCTAGAAGGAGAAAAAAAAGAGGATTTTGATCCCAAGAAATGGATTGAGCTCAAACTGAGCAAGGATAAACATTTTTTCGGAAAAACGTTACCATTTATCGAAGATTATTACAAAACAAACACTGTGGAAGATAGAGAACTTCTTTTCAAAAAATTAAACGAAGAATTGGAAAAGGAAAACGACAAAACAGCCTTTAAAACGCTGAAGTTGCAGCAGGCCTGTATCGCTCTTGCAGAAGCACAACCTGATAACGTCGTGCGCCTCCTTACAAAGATACAGGAATATATCCTAGATCCACAAACCGGATTTGCGACATCTGAATTTGCCGCAGACGTAAACGGAAGGCTTGAACGGAACAAGACAGCAACAGAGCTTAAGATTATTTTTGGGGATGATCCGATTGATCTTCTCCTTTGCGGCACCGATGTCTCGGGCAGTTGCCAAAGGATTGGAGGGAACCCCCAACTAAATAAAGGTTTGCTCGGTTATCTCATGGACGGAAAGAACCGTCTTTTGGCGATCAAGGACGGAAGTGGGAAAATTGTGGCTCGCTGCATGTTGCGCCTCTTATGGGATGGAGAACGCCCCGTCATCTACCGAGAGCGTTTTTATCCGGACGACTTCGATTCAAGACTAAAAAAGGCCATGGATGAAGCCGCAAAAGAGATAGCGAAAGCCTTAGATGTCCCGCTGACGTCGGGGGATGCAGGAACCCCCTATGGAAAACCACTTCAGGCATTAGGGGGGCCTGCCCCTTATGAATACACCGATGGCGGTGGTGGTGTGCAAAAAGAGGGCCGCTACACCGTTCCTTTAGCCAATTTAATCGTTTGATAAGGATGTCCTTGATGGACTGCATGGACGGAATGGACTACATGGACACCTCAAAAACCGTAGAAGTTGTCCATGCAGTTAAGCTACTTAATACTAAGTAGTTGTATAATTAAATTTTAAATTTATATTAATATAGAAAAACTGTTATAATAATAGGTGTATTAACCCGTTTTTGTTTATAATTATAGCCTTTTAAATTAGGTATATTATGACATTTCTTAACCCATCAAAGTGTTCAGATCAACAACAGTTTATGACAAAACTGAAAGAGATTGATGAAACTCTTTTTTCTCAGGGGCCCCCAGATCAGTCAAAGGTTGATACGATTTCAAAATTTTTCGAAAATAACGCTGATTTTATCGGGAATGACAAGACTGCAGCTATCCGATTCCATTCCATCGGAGCCAAAATTAGAACAATCAAAACAATCTCCTCAAATGATCCGATAATCGGTGGGTTGCAAAATTATGTACGACAACTTCTCCCCTCCTCAGGTAAAGAGGAAATTGCATCTTCCTGTTCCTTTTTGAAACAGAATTCAAAGAACTACATTCGAGAGCTCGCGAATTGGATCAATCTCATGGAAATCCCCTTATCTTCTCTTAATATCTCTGAAAAAGAGTTGTGCGATCTCTTTCCACATCTAAGATATGTAGATCTTTGTAATATAGATATTTCGAAATATGATTTAGGGAAATTCAAACTCAATTTTCATGATCGCAATTTCCAGTTAAAGACCTCCGATAAAGAGACTCGATTCAATATCGCAAAGCACTACACTATGCATGATGGACTGTATATCATCCAAGACTTCAACAACTTTGGGATCGAGGATAAGACACACTTATTCGAAATCATCAAGCTGTGTGCTCAGAAGAATGGCTTAGGGACAGCCGAAACTATCAAAACCTTCGGGATCGAAGATAAGAAACAGCTATTCGAGATCGCAAAGCTCTGCGCATTACAAAATGGAGGAATGGGCGAATATATCGAGAACTTCGGGATCAAGGATCAGAAGCAGTTAATCGAAATCGCCACCATCTGCATTCAGCAAAATAGCGCTGAAGCAGCCCGTAGTATCCATAAATTCGAAATCGAAGATAAGCTAAAATTATTTGAGCTGGCCAAGTTCTCCGCTAATACAAATACCTGGACGACAGCGGCATTTATCGATAACTTTGGAATTGTTGATCAGGCACACATATTCGAGATCGCCAAGGTATGTGCTGAGAAAAGCGGCTTTGCAACAACCTCCCTTATCAAAAACTTCAAGATCGTTGATCAGATACAGTTATACAAGATCGCCAAGCTCTGCGCGCAGCAGGATAGCGAAGGAACAGCTGAAAATATCAAAAACTTCGGGCTCAAAGATAATAAGCATTTATTTAAAATTGCGAAGCTATGCGCACAGCAAAATGGAGGTGGAACAGTTAAACATATCCAAAAATTCGGAATCGAAGATCAGGAACAATTATTCGAAATCGCTAAGCTTTGCGCTCAGCAAAATGGCAAAGTTACTGCCGAACATATCAAAAACTTTAGGATCGAGGATCCGAGGCAATTATACGAAATCGCCAAACTCTGTGCTAAACAGGACGGTAACACCATCAGATATATCGCAAACTTCGGAATCAAAGATCAAGAACAATTATACGAAGTTATCAAGCTCTGCGCCCAGCAAAATGGAAGTGAAACAGCTATTAATTTCCCAAACTTAGGGATCAAGGATAAGGCTCAGGTATTCGAGATTGCTAAGCTCTGCGCCCAGCAAAATGGACAGCAAACAGCCTATTGGATCAAAAACTTCAAAATAGAAGATAAGGCAGAATTATTCGAGATCGCCAAGCTCTGCGCACAGCAAAATGGCGGGACAGCCACATATATCGATCACTTCGGAATCACAGATGAGGAACAACTATACGAGATCGCCATGCTCTGCGCTCGGCAAAATGGCAATTTAACAGCCTTATATATTCAACGTTTCGGAATCCAAGATAAGATGCATTTATTCGAAATTGCGAAAATGTGCGCTCAGAGCAATGGGGCCGCTCAAATAGCAAATAGGATTAATGACTTCAAAATCGTAGATAAGGCACACTTATTCCAGATCGCCAAGCTCTGCGCTCAGCGAGATAGCGAGGCAACATCCACAAATATTAAATCATTCCAGATCGAAGATAAGGAACAATTATACGAGATCATCAAGCTCTGCGCCCTTCAAAATGGCGAGATAACAGCCAAAAATTTTGCAAGATTCGAGATCGAAGATCCGGAAATGCGATGGAAACTATTTCTCGAATGCTTTAAAGCGGACAATAATGCTCTTCATTGGATCCCAAACTTTGTTCCACTCCCAGATGTACTTCCACTATATCCTGTGGAATTATTCCTTGAGATACTTAAAAGTAATTCAGACGAAAAGGAAATTCGAAACGAATTTTTTACACAATTAAAAGGCATGATTGACGCGCTCCATTGCACGCCCGGAAATAAGCAGAAATTGGTGAGAATTAGCGAGGAAATTGCTAAATTGGACATTCATATTCAGAATGAGACGGCCACATGGTTCCTGAAATGTTTATTTTTAAGCACTCAGTTCCAATCACCACTTAAGCAATCACCCGAACTTAACTGGATGTTGGAAAGTCGATTGTGGGACGATCTTGCAAAGATGCGCGAACCTCGCCTGAGATCCCTGCTAACACCTGGTCTGTTCGAATTTAGTCAAAATAATCGAGAAGTGCCTAATGGTGCAAAGGGACTGCCGTTAATAGCCATTCCTTTCTACCAGCTGCAACAACAAGGGGTGGATGGAGATAAACTCAAACAAATAACATTAAAACTGAAGGCGCTGCAGAATAGGGGCAATACCCTAAAGAATGTACTTAATGTACAAACCGTTCTCCATATGGCCCATTTACTCGCTACTACCGAAGCACTATCTTTAGAACAAAAGATCCTGGGAATTGATAAAATATTCTTTAATAAAGATGGAATTGAAGATAATGCAGAGGAACTCCTAAAGAAAATTAACGCAGCAAGAGGCCTTTTGCAGATAAATAATAAAGAATGGCCAAACTCGACTGATGATCCTGTGAAGGTATTTAGCGCTCTGCTTGAGAGTCTCATCCCTATAAAAGATGTTAAAGGAGTTTCTGAACGATACAATGAAACATTTGCAAAAAGTCGAAATCCTTATGGGGTGATCACCTATGCGGCAGGACTTAAAACGCTCAATGAACCTGCAGTCATGGATTGTCTTGGCCAATACGTGAGCAGTGTTTTTAATGATAAATTCAAAGACACCCGTTATGATACCACGCGTAACCCGCATCTCAAAACCATCGCAGAATCTCATCCAAATATAACTACACTTTGGAGAAAAGATATCGATAAACCGATTTCACTAGAAGGAGAAAAGAAAGAGGATTTTGATCCCAAGAAATGGATAGAGCTCAAACTGAGCAAGGATAAACATTTTTTCGGAAAAACGTTACCTTTTATCGAAGATTATTATAAAACAAACACAGTTGAAGAGAGAGAAATTCTTTCCAAAAAATTGAACGATGAATTGGAAAAGGAAAGCGACAAAACAGCCTTTACAACACTGAAGTTGCAGCAGGCCTGTATTGCCCTTGCAGAGGCGCCACCTGAGAACGTGATCCCCATCCTTACAGCCATACAGGAATATATCCTAGAGCCCCATACCGGGTTTGCGACATCTGAATTTGCCGCAGACATCAGAGGAAGGCTTGCAAGCAACAAGACAGCCACAGAACTTAAGATTATTTTTGGAGATGATCCTATTGATCTGCTACTTAGCGGCACCGATGTCACAGGGAGTTGCCAGAGGATAGGAGGAGATCCCAATCTAAATAAAGGACTGCTCGGTTATCTCATGGATGGAAAGATTCGTCTTTTGGCGGTCAAGGATGGAAGTGGAAAAATTGTTGCCCGCTGCATGTTGCGCCTCTTATGGGATGGCCAGAATCCCGTCATCTACCGGGAGCGTTTTTATCCAGACAACTTCGATTTAAGAGTAAAAAACGCCATGAATCAGGCAGCAAAAGAGATAGCAGAAAGGTTAGATGTCCCCCTGACATCGGGGGATCCAGGGACACCCTATGGAAAAATTCTTCAGGCATTAGGAGGACCTATCCCCTATGAATACAGCGATGGCGCTGGTGGCGTGCAAAAAGACGGACGCTACACCATTACTCGCTCAAATTTAGTCGTTCTATAGGTGTATAAGCACCTGCCTTTCCTAAAATTTCGACGATAGAGGTATATCCACGTGTATGTGCACAATCAAAAGACGTATTACCATTGATATCTGCTATGTTAGGGTCAGCGCCAAGCTCTATAAGAACATTTATCGTCATTATAGGAACAATGCCAAAGTTATAGTTCCTGTCATAATGGTTTGGTATGGCGCACAATAAAGGGGTTCTACCCTCCCAACCACAGGCATTAATATCGACATCCTTGAGTAGAAGCGCTTTGATAACATCAATGAATGAGTATTTTGCTGCCACATGTATTGGAGCATCACCATTATTGTCGCAAATATTAGGATCCGCACCCATTTCAAGTAAGTGAATAGCGGCATATCTGTTTTTATTGTATAGAGCGCATAATAAGGGGGTACGACCATATTGTCCTTTATGGTTGATGTCAGCTTTTCGATGGATGAGAGATTGAATGACCTCGAGTCTACCAAAAGTTGATGCAAAATGAAGTGCTTGATCACCTGTGTATGTCATTAAATTTGGATCTGCGCGATATTCAAGCAGAAAATCCACAAGGGTAACATCACTTTCTTTGGAGGCTATCATCAGAAGCGTATGATCATACATAAGAAATCGTTCCGGAAAACGGATATTAGGATTCGCTCCTAATTTAAGCAGCATATGTACAGCACATTTGTAGGATTCCTTGATTAAGGGTTCATCGTATAGAAACATAAATTCTACTAACCTAAGAAGTCTAGAATTAAGATTTTCCTGACGAGTTGGTTCAATAATCTCCAAATGGTGTTTGGGAAGATTTCTGAGGACAAAATAATGTAAGGAGGGAATTATTTCTGAATATAGAAACTTTTCATTTCTATAAAGATCAAATAATCGATTCACACCAAGCTGTGGGATATTTCTAAGAGTGGATTCGGTATCCATTATAGGATTCATTGGATCGTAAATGAATGACCAAAAGCTTTGCTTGTAATATTTGATTTCCGTTTCTTTTAAGATGCGGTTTTTTCTCAAAGTCCTAATAATTTTAAATAAAGTTGCAAAAAATTTTTTTGCTTCGCAAATTTCTGGGAGAGTATTTGATGGATACCCCATTTCTAGTGCATGGCGACAAAGATGTGATTCAACGATAACTTTTATTTTTTTACATGATAAAGATAAATGTATTTTATCGACGATCGGCAAATGCTTTAATATTTCACGATAAATATCAAGATGAAGATCGGGAGATGTTTTATATCCCAGTAAGTAACTTACAGATGAACTCAAAATTGAATATATCATACTCCCCCTATGGAATTTCCAAAGTTTATCATTTCATGAGGGCTGAAAGCCAGCCTTTTTGATAGCCCTGGCAGCAGCGAAGCGCAATGGCATCAACTTAAAGAATAGTTTAACATTTCATGAGGGCTGAAAGCCAGGATCGTGACAGCCCAGGCAAAGCGAAGCGAAGGCCTGGGAGAAGGGTGAAAAAAATGAAAAAGCCCTGCAAGGGCGACTCATTTCTGGTGAAATTGTATCTATGCAAAAATGGATAAGACGCCCTTTCAGGGCTTTTACATTTTTTTTCATCCCTCACCCAGGCCTTCGCTTCGCTCTGCCTGGGCTATCAAAAGCCTGGCTTTCAGCCCTCATGAAAGGATTCAAAAGCCTGCTTGCAGCCCTCATGAAAGGATTCAAGAAACTGGCTTTCAGCACTCATGCAAGGATTCAAGAAACTGGCTTTCAGCACTCATGAAATGATAAACTTCACCAGAAATCAATATTTACAAAAACAGAATAATTCTTTATAATTTACATGATTTTTTAAATAATTTGGGATTATGAGTTTTATTAGGGCGACAAAGTGTTATAATCAACACGACTTTATGGCAATTCTGAATGAAATTGATAGAGCTCTCTCAATTTCATACGTAGATAAGTCCGCTTTTGATCGGATTTCAAAATTTTTTGATGATAACATTCAATATATCGTGAATAACAAGGCTGCTACTATTCAACTTTATTCGATTACAGCTTGTGTTATAAGAATCTCCATAGATGATCCGTTAATCAGTAAAGTGCAACAGCTATTCCCTGGGTATAATAAAGAGGATATTGAATCTTTCCATTCCTTTTTGAAAGACAATGCAAAAAATTTCACTAAATCACTTGCAGATTGGATCAATATCATGCAAATTCCCCTATCTACTCTAAATCTCTCGACACAACAGTTATACAACCTCATTCCCTACCTAAAATATATAGATCTTTGCAATCTTGATTTTTCAAAATATAAATTACAGGGTTTTAATTTCGAATTAGATGAAAAAAATTTTAGATTGAAGGTCTCTGATGAAGAGACTTTATTCAATATCGCAAAACACATTACTCTTCAAACGCATAAATATTGTTCACCCGAAATGATAAAAAACTTAGGGATGAAAAATAAGACCCACTTATTCGAAATAGCGAAGCTCTATGTATCGCGCCGTCATGATCATATATTCCAATGTATCAAAGACTGGGGGATTGATGATAAGACACACTTATTCAAGATCGCCAAGCTACATGCCAAGAAGAAAGATGCGAGAACAGCCGAATCTATCAAAAAATTTGGGATTGAAGATAAAGCGCACTTATTAGAAATCGCCATGATTTGCGTTCAACAGGATTGCTGGGTAACAGCCAACCACATCCAGGACTTCAGAATCGAAGATCAGACCCACTTATATGAGATCGCCAAGCTCTGCGCTCAGAAGGATGGCCATGCGACAGCTAAATTTTTTAAGAACTTCGGGATCGAAGATAAGATACAATCATATGAAATCGCAAAACTCTGCGCTCAGCAAAGTTGTGGAGGGACAGCTGAATTTATCCGAAACTTCGGAATCGAAGATAAGAAACACTTGCATGAGATCGTCATGATCTGCGCTAAGAAGAGTAGTGGGTGCACAGCCGAGTATATCAATAACTTTGGAATTGAAGATCAGACATATTTATATGAGATCGCCATGATCTGCGCCCAGAGTAACGACTGGAGGTCAACAGCTGAACATATCCAAAACTTCAGAATTGTAGATAAGACTCAGTTATATGAGATCGCCAAGCTATGTGCCCGGATGAAAGGATGGTCAACTGCCCAACATATTAAAAACTTTGGTATCGACGATAAGGCACACTTATTTGAGATCGCCATGCTCTGCGCTCAGAAGCATCCGCGTGCAACAGTAGAAAATATCAAAAACTTTGGCATTGACGATAAGACACACTTATTCGAGCTCGCCAAGCTTTGCATCGAAAATGACATGCTTAAAACACTTGAAAACATCAAAAACTTGGGTATCGAAGATAAGTCACATTTATATGAGATCGTCAAGCTATGCGCTCAACAGAATGGAGAGGGAACGGCTGAACATATCAAACAATTCGGGGTTGAAGATAAGGCGCACTTATTCGAAATCGCTAAGCTCTGTGCTCAACAGAATGGCGAGAAGACAGCCAGATATATCAGGAACTTCGGAATTGAAGATAATATTCACTTATACAAGATCGCGAAGCTCTGTTCTAGGCAAAGTGAAGGAACCGCCGAACATATCAAAAACTTTCGAATTGAAAATAAGATACATTTATACAAGATCGCCAAACTCTGTGCGCAGAAAAATGGCAATACAGCCATCTATATCAAAAACTTTGGTATCGAGGATAAGACACACTTATTCGAGCTCGCCAAGATCTGCGCTAAAGATGCTGGTGGACATGTAATCGTCGACTATATCGACAAATTCGGAATCGACGATAAAATGCAATTATTTGAAATTGCAAAGATCGGCGCTACTAACTTATATTCCGCGACAACATATCTCAGAAAATTCAAGATCGACGACCCACAACAGCGATGGGAAGTATTTCTAGAATACTTTAATGGAAAAAATGAAGCCCTTCATAGTATTTCCTATTTTTATCCTCTGCCGGATGGTGTGGGAAAGAATCCGATCCTTCTTGCAGGATTACTTCATAACATCCTCAACAAAAGGGAAGCAAATCGAGATGAATTTTTTATCCGAGTAAAAAGTTTGATTGACGAGCTCCCTTGTTCGATCAAAAATAAGCTTAAATTGGTGGAAATTAGCGATAAAATTGCCAACTTAGACATTTATATACAGAATGAGGCCGCGGTATGGTTTCTGAAGTGTTTATTTTTAAGCATTCAGATGAAACAAGAAGATCTCGACTGGATGTTGACAAGTAAATTATGGGATGAGCTCGCTAAGCTGCGCGAGCCACGTCTTAGATCCCTTTTAACTCCAGGTCTTTTTGAATTGAGTAAAAGTGATAGGTATGTGCCTATGGGGACCCATGGGTTGCCGTTAATAGCAATTCCATTTTTTCAGCTACAAAAACAAGGTGTGAGCGAAAATAAGCTCAAGAAAATAGCCAAAATTCTGAAGCAAGGACAGAATAAAGGTAACAACAACCCTTTAAAGAATGTAGTTATAGTGCAGACAATTCTTCACACAGCCCACTTACTCGCCTCTACAAATTCCCTATCTCTAAAAGAAAAGATTCGTGGAATGGATAAAATCCTTTTTAAACAAGACGAGTCTGAAGAAACGGATGCGATCTCTGTCTTGAAGAAGATTAAAGCTGTAAGATGCCTTTTGCAAATGCGTAATAGAGAATGGACAAAGCCACACAATAATCCTCTCTCCGAATTTCTCGCCTCGTTCCAGAGACTCATCCCTGTCGATTACGAAGGCGATATTTCAGAACGCTACGATGAGATCTTTGGACCAAGTCGGAATCCTTATGGATTAATTACATATGCCGCCGGTCTTAAAACGCTTAATGAACCTAAGCTGATGAAATGCCTTGGGGAATATGTTAGCGCTGTCTTTAAAGGAACATTTAAGGAAAAGCGGTACGAGACCACTAACAACCCGCATCTCAAAAAACTTTCAGAATCCCATGCTGATTTACTTCAACAGTGGAAAGAAGACTTCAAGCCTTTGGAGATTTCACTAGAAGGAGAAATAAAAGAAGTGTTTGATCCAAGGGAATGGATCAAGACCAAGCTAATCACTGACAGACACCTTCGTGAAACACCTATACCCTTTATTGAGGATTATTTTAAAGCAAACACAGCTGAAGAAAGAGATCTTGTTTCCAAAAAACTCACGGAAAAATTAGAAAAGAAGCGAAAGAAATTAACTTTGACCACACTAAAGCTGCAACAAGCCTGTATCGCCTTTGCAGAATCGCAACCTGACAACATCATTCCCCTTCTTGAAGTGATGCAGGTATCTTTACAAGATCGAGAGGCCAATTTTACAACAACAGAATTTGCCCATGAAGTAACAAGAATGCTTCAGAGCCTTAAAAACCCAAAGGTGGCATCCTCTAACCTTAAAATCGGCATCACCGATGATCCGATCGATTTGCTTCTTTGCGGCACCGACGTCATTGGTAGTTGCCAGAGAATTGACGGATGTCCAGGTACAAATAAGGCATTGCTCGGATATATCCTGGATGGAAAAAACCGTCTATTGGCGATCAAAGATAGTAAGGGAAAAATTGTGGCTCGCTGTATTATACGCCTCTTATGGGACGGCGAGCGCCCCGTTATTTATCGGGAGCGTTTTTATGTTAACAACAGTGACGCAAGAATGACAAACGCACTGAATGATTTCGCAAAGAAGTTAGCAAAAACGCTAAAAACCCCGTTGACATGTAGCGACGAAGGCACTTCGTACGGAAGGCCTCTTAGGTCATTTGGGGGTCCTGTTCTTTATGAATACTGCGATGGTATGGGGGGCACCCAAAGTTTTGGTATATATACAATTCAAGACGTAAGGCTTATTCCAACTTAAGGAGTCTCGAGGTGAGGACACGTCATACTTTACCACACATCTTTTCTTCAATCTAATCAGTCGCTCTTCGCGATGCGCTCCGAGCTCTGAAACAACATGTAATTTACCCACCGTTCCGATGCGTCACGGTGGGCTTTAACGGGTCCGTCCTTCGCGATGCGCTCCGGACTCAGGAGTAGTTAAAAAGATTTCATGAGTCCGGAGCGCATCGCGAAGGACGTACCCATTAGAGCCCACCGTGACGCATCGGAACGGTGGGTAGATTAAATAATCTTTCAGAGCTCGGAGCGCATCGCGAAGAGCGACTGATTAGATTGAAGAAAAGATGCGTGGTAAAGTATGGAGGACACGTCGAGCTACAAATAAATTTTATCCGTGCAACAAAGTATATTCAAAGTGTGTTTTTAGTTGGCCATTTGTATAATGACCTACATCACTTCTTTCCATGTAAATGCTTTCTGAAGCAAAACGTTCGTAAAACTTTAATTTCCCTGGTTCATCCCCTTCAGTCTCTAGTCTGATAGTACTCATATTGGAATTAAAGAAAGCTTCTTCAAAAATTTTACCCATGATTGCCGTTCCAACGCCTTTTGATTGATGAGTCAATCTTACCGCTAATTGCGCAAGATACCAACCATTATGACGGTCAGCATCGGGACGTAATATCGCATAACCGAGCAATTCCCTTGTATGTTGGTCTATAACAAATACTTTTGGATCGCAAGCATTATTGAGTCGTCTTTTTGCAATGCTATAATCACTGTTCCACTGAGACTCGTCTACAATCCAACCCACAGATTTTTGCACTTCTTTTATAGCTGGAAGAAAAACGGATGTTTCCTCATCAGTCAATTGTCTTGGCAAAAACATTATTTCATAATCTAAATTCGTACCTATCATAATTTTTCCTTATTTTAAAAATATTTTTTTACCAGGTATAATTGAATCGTATTTTTGGGACGCCGCTGCTCTTGTAATGCCCATTATTTTCCGCTTTCACGGAAATAGGACCCTCAGCCACAGTTGCATAAAAATCCAATTTCTTTTGATCATTTCCCTCTGTTTCTAGAGTGATACAACGAACCTTGTTATTGATCGCTTCCTCAAAGACCTTTTGCATGATCAAGGCATCAATTCCATGCCCTTTCTTAAGCGAAGGTCTGACTAGGATCTGGGAGATCCTCCAAGTTTTCAAACCGTTATTTTCCGGGACGATGATAGCATAACCTAGCAAATCTCCTTCACCCGACTTACGGTTTACAACAGAAATTATTTTATTATTAGCTTCATTTAACCGTCTTGAAGCGATAGTTAAATCAGTGTCAAGCCATCCATTCAATCGTTGGACACCTCGGATACCTTGCAGAAGAACTCTTTTTTGTTCAGATGTCAAATTCTCATCAAAGTTAATCTCATAATTGGTTTTAATTCTTTTAGCATGAAGATCTCGACCTTTGGATTGCAATGAAACATCATTCGATGATTGCAAAACATTTTTGAGTAATTCTTCTAGAGGTCCTACAATGGATTCTTCATCAGGAGCATGAGGTTTAAAAAGAAATTCCATGACGTCTATGAATTGCTCTTCATCCTCGAGCTTAAGGATTAAATTAGCCGATAAATGCGCATTGGTATCGACGGGAAGTTTAAAAATATTGCACATTAAGAGATTGATTTTTACGGCTGTTAACCAATGATCGCATTCGATTGCAATGCTATACTTATGTGGGGGTTGATTGGGGGCATTTAGAATTTTAAACGTCATTACCTGAATTTCGGATCCACCGGATTGGACGGCAACTTCCGTAGGGCTTGCTGCCCGCAAAGTAAAGCTCGCAGGGCAAATGGCATATTCTGCAGCAACGTATTCTATAGGTTGGGATTGTTCATTTACTTTAAAGTCAAAATTCATCATCCCGGTATTTCTTCGAAGGGCGTCTGCTAAAGCGACAAAAGCTGTATCTCTAGATAATTGAGAAATAGCCTCATATACGGGGCAATGATACTGAGGTCCTTGGGCATAGCGTGGCCGGCCAACACATGGAGGAAGCTCCCCATTGCCCACACCCCCATGACCTTGGATGAAAGTTAATAAATTTTCTACGCTATTTCCATCATAATTAACTGGTTCCATAATTTGATTCTCCTTAAACTTTTTTAAGGAAAATCATAACAAAAAATCTTATTTTTTACAATAGTTATTTCACATTAATAATGTTTTAAAATACCCTTATAGGCCGAACTCTGGAGTGAATCGATAAATCGATTCACTCCAGAGTTCATTTTGTTGTAATTTATCAATTATCAATATATAATTTTCCAGAAATCAGGTTTAATGTTTATGCAATTTTTAACTTTTTCACAGTTTTTTAAACAAGAAGAGTTCTCGGAACAGTTATCACAAGTTGAAAAAAATCTTGCCACACCCGGAAAAGTAAAGAAGACCCATTTAGATCAATTTACGGAATTTTTCGAAAATAGCTTCGACCATTTCAAGAAAGAAACAAACCTGTGCGTTCGCCTCTATTCGATCGCAGCACAGGTCAGAAAGATTTCTTCAAATGATCCGTTAATCAGCAAGCTGCAGAATTTTGTACGGGATCTTCTCCCTGTGAATCATAAAGAGAAAGCAAACTCCATTCAATCGCTTGCGGATTGGATAAATCTGATGGAAATCCCATTATCCTCGCTGGATCTTTCTCCGGAAGAGCTTTACGAACTGATTCCCAAACTGAATTATATTGATCTTTGTAATGTGGACTTTTCAAAATACGATATAAAAAAATTCAAGTTTCCCTATCAAAATTTCACGTTAAAAACCTCCGATGAAGAAACTCGTTTCACTATCGCCAAGTCCTGCGCACACCAAGAGGGCCGAAGCACTTCCAAAAATATCAAAAACTTTGGGGTTCAGGATAAAGCCCATTTGTTTGAGATTGCTAAGCTTTGCGCGCTTGACAATGGTTTAGGAACTGCCAAACATATTAAAAATTTCGATATCGAGGACAAAACACATTTATATGAGATTGCCAAGCTCTGCGCTATCATGCATGGCAGTGGAACCGCATTAAATATCAAAAACTTCGGGATTGAAGATAAAACACATTTGTACGAGATAGCTAAGAAATGCGCTCTATTACAAGGTTGCGAGACTGCCAAACATATCAAAAACTTCGGAATCGAGGATAAAACCCACTTATACGAGATCGCTAAGGTCTGTGCCCAGCAGGACGGCAGTGGAATAGCCTCCCTTATCAAAAACTTCGGAATCGAAGATAAAACGCACTTATATGAAATTGCGAAGTTATGCGCCCAACAGAATGGCGGGGGTACAGCAGAAAACATCCAAAACTTTGGAATTGAAGATGACACACAACTCTTTCAGATTGCCAAATATTGCGCTGCGCAGGACGGTGGTGAAACAGCAGCACATATCAAGAATTTCGGGATTAAACAACAAAAATACCTCTATGAAATTGCTGAGATTTGCGCACAAAAGAATGGCCGTGAAACAGCCGCAAATATCGTAAACTTCGGAATTGAAAATAAAAGGCAATTATTCCAAATCGCTAGGCTTTGCGCGGATCAAAGTGGCGGCGGAACAGCAGCCCATATCAAAAACTTCCGAATTAAAGATAATACACAATTAGTCGAGATCGCCAAGCTATGCGCTCTTCAGGAAGGTGGTGGAACTGCAGCGAATATCAAAAACTTCGGAATAAAAAATAAGATCCAATTATCTGTGATCGCCAAACTTTGCGCTTGGCAAAATCCCGGTGGCACCGCAGAATATTTCAAAAACTTCGAGATCGAAGACAAGAAAGAAATATATGAAATCGCTCGAATCTGCGCTTGGCACGGTGGGGGCGGAACAGCTGCACATATCAAAAACTTCGGAATTAAGAGTAAGATACATCTGTATGAGATCGCTAAGCACTGCGCCGGGCAAAGCGGCGGTGGCACAGCTGCACACATCAAAAACTTCGGAATCGCAGTTGAGACGCAGCTATATGAAATCGCTAAGCTCTGTGCAAATCAGGATGGAGGTGGAACATCCACCCATATCAAAAACTTCGGGCTGCAAGATAAGACGCAATTATTCGAAATAGCCAAACTCTGTGCTCACAATTTTGGGGGTGCAACAGCCGCAAATATCAAAAACTTCGGGATTGAGGACCAGGTACAGTTATTCAACATAGCCAAGTGCTGCGCTTTCCAAAATGGGGGTGGAGCGGCCATTTATATTGAGAACTTCGGCATCAAAGATAAAACACAATTGTTTGAGATCGCTCGAATCTGCGCCAAACAGAATGGCGGTGTAACTGCTGTAAATATCAAAAAGTTCGGGATCGAAGACAAAACACAACTCTACAAAATCGCCAAGCTCTGCGCACAATGGAATGGCAGCAAAACAGCAGAATATATTCGAAACTTCGGTATCGAAGACACGACGCACCTCTACAAAATCGCCAAACTTTGCTCTTTGGAAAATGGTGGTAATACAGCTATCCACATTAAGAACTTCCGCATCAAGAATGAAAAATGGTTATATAAGCTCGCCTCGATCTGTGCCAACGATGATGGTGGTAAAACAGCCATCTATATCAAAAACTTCATGATCGAAAATAAAAAACACTTATACAAGATTGCGTTGCTCTGCGCTAATCAACAACGTTGGGGGACAGCTGCAAATATCCAAAACTTTGGAATCGAAGATAAAGGACATTTATATGAGATTGCCAAAATCTGTGCTTTGAGAGATAGCATTGGAACAGCCTCAAACATCAAAAAGTTTGGGTTTGAAAATAAGAATCACTTATACGAACTCGCCATGATTTGCGTAGAACAAAATAGCGGTATCGTCATTTGTAATATCGAAAAATTCGGCATCGAAGATAAGACACATTTATACGAGATCGCCAAAGTCTGTGTTTCGAGGTGTAGCAGTTTACTGGCTTGTTACATCCAAAATTTCGGCATCGAAGATAAGGCACACTTATACGAGATCGCGAAGATGTGTGCTAAGCAAGGTAGCGCAACAGCCGCGAACATCGGAAAATTCGGCATCGAAGATAAAGCACAATTGCTAAAGATCGCCAAGCTTTGTGCGGAACATGATGGCAGTAGAATAGCCGAAAACATCAGAAACTTCGGCATCGAAGATAAGAAACAATTGTACAAGATTGCCAAGGTGTGCGCTCAGCATGATGGGGTTGGAACAGCCACACATATAAAGAACTTCGGGATCGAGGATAAAAGACACTTATACAAGCTCGCTAGGCTCTGCGCGCGAAGAGATGGCGGAGGGACAGCCGCAAATATCAAGAACTTCGGCATTCAAGATGAATGGGAATTACTCAAAATAGCTAAGATCTGCGCTCAGAAAGATGGACGCGAAACAGCCGCCCATATCAAAAACTTCGGGATTGAGGATAAAACACACTTATTAGAGATCGCTAGGCTTTGTGTAGGGGGATATACCGGAATAGCCTCATATATAAAAAACTTCGAAATCGAAGACCAAACACAATTAATCGAGATCGCTAAACTCTGCGTTAAGAAAGATACGGGCGGGACAGTCGCGAACATCAGAAATTTCGGAATTAAAGATAAGACACAGCTATTTGAGATCGCCCTACTCTGTGCTAAGACCTATGGGGACCGCTTAGTAGCCTATATCAAAAACTTCGAAATCGAAGATCAATCACAGTTAGTTGAGATCGCTACGCTGTGCGCTAAGGGTGATGCCAATGGAACCGCCAAACATATTCAGAATTTTGGGATCGAGGACCAAACACATTTATTTGAGATCGCAAAGATCTGCGCTTGGCATAGTAACACCGGAACCGCTGAACATATTAAAAACTTTGGCATCGAAAATAAGACACACTTATACGAGATTGCTAAAATCTGCGTGGAGCGTGGTGGCGGTGGCATAGCTGCAAGCGTCAAAAACTTCAGAATTGAAGATAAAACACACTTATACGATCTCGCCGAGATCTGCGCAAAGATCTATGGTAATCGAGCAGCCGCACATATCAAAGACTTTAGAATCGAAGATAAGAAGCAATTATTTCAGATCGCTAAAGAATGCGCTAAGAATGATAGTCCTGGAACAGTCATAAATATCCGAGCTTTTGCCATCGAAGATAAGATGCAATTATTTGAAATCGCCAAGATTTGCGCTGAGCAGCATGACAGTATGCTCGCCGTAAATATCAGAAATTTCGGGATCGAAGATAAGATGCAGTTATTTGAGATCGCCAAGATCTGTGCGAAGCATAATGGTGGAGAAACAGCGGCAAATATTAAAAAATTTGGGATCGAAGATGAGACACATTTATTTGAGATTGCCAAGCTATGCGCCACCCATAATAGCTATCAAACAGCCTTACATATCAAAAAATTCGGAATCGAAGATCAGAGACAACTATACAAAATCGCCAAAGTTTGCGCTAAGAATAATGCTTACGGCACAGCTGTCCATATCAATAAATTCGGAATCAAAAACAAAACGCATTTATATAAGCTCGCGAAGCTGTTCCTGGTACAGTATGCAAGCAAAATAATCGAAAATATTAATAAATTTAAGTTAGATAAGAAACATTTATATAAAATCGCTAAACTTCGTGCCCAGCGAGACGGCAACGAAGTAGCCTACACCATCAAAAACTTCAAGATCAAAGATAAAGAAAAACTATTCGAGCTCGCCAAATTATGCGCTATCCAGAATGGAGCAGCGACAGCCTTATATATCAAAAACTTCGAAATCGAAGATAAAGAACAGTTATACGAAATCGCCAAGCTTTGCGCTTTGCAGAATGGGTTAGCCGCCAATATCAAAAAGTTCGGCATCGAAGACAAGACACATTTATACGAAATTGCCAAACTCTGCGCTATGCATGATGGCGCTAGAACAGCACAAAATATCCAAAACTCCGGGATCGAAGATCAGACACAATTACTTGAACTTGTCAAACTTTGCGCACAAAACGACCCCTGGGCTGCGTCCTATATCAAAAACTTCGGGATCGAAGATCAGACCCAGCTACTTGAACTCGCCAAACTTTTCGCTAAGCTAGGTGGAGGTCAAACAGCCGCCAGTATCAAAAACTTTGGAATCAAAGATCAGACACATTTATTTGAGATCGCCAAACTATGCGCTGAACAATCTGCTCATGGAACAGCCTTTAATATCAGAAGCATGGGGATCAAAGATAAAACAAACCTATACGAGATCGCAAAGCTCTGCGCAGAGAAAGATGCAGATAAAACGGCAGAATTTATCCATCATTTTAGAATCAAAAATAAGACACAATTATATAAGATCGCTAAGTTCTGCGCCAAGCGGAATGGACGCTCAACTGCTGCATATATCGAAAGATTCGGGATCAAAGATAAGAACCAATTATTAAAAATCGCTAAAATATGCGCTCAGCAGGATGGCGGAGGAACAGCCTCGAATATCTTTAACTTCGGAATCGAAGATAAGAAACAAGTATACGAGATCGCTAAGCTCTGCGCTCTGCAAGATGGTCGTAACACAGCTAAAAAAATCGATGCATTCAAGATCAATGACGCGCAAATGCGATGGGAACTGTTCCTCGAATGTTTTAAGGCTGACAATAACGCTCTGGAGTCGATCAAATTATTCCGTCCGATTCCTGATGCTTTAGGAAATCATCCCATTCTTCTTGCCGACTCATTTAATATACTCAAAAACGATAAAGAACCCAAGGAGCGACGAAACGAGTTTTTTGCAGCAGCTAAGAGCTTGATTGAGGAGCTTTCTTATTCCAAGACGAATAAAAAAAATTTAGTGCAAATGTGCGACGAAATCGCAAACTTAGCGATTCATATTCAGAATGAGACCGCCCTATGGTTTTTGAAAACTTTACTCTTAAGCATGCAGATGCAATCGGAAAATCTCGATTGGATGTTCGAAAGCGAATTGCTCCCCAAACTTTCAAAACTGCACGAGCCTCGGCTTAAATGCTTTTTAACGCCGGGCCTTTTTGAGCTCAGTCAAAATGAAAAGAAAATTGAAGTTCCTAGTGGTACCCATGGCTTTCCATTAATAGCCATCCCCTTCTCTCAGCTAGAAAAACAAGGAGTCAGCGAAAATAAACTGCAGCAAATAGCCTTAATTCTGAAGAAGCTGCAGAAGAAAAAAAATAGCCCTTTAAAAATTTCAGTCAACGTTCAAACGATTCTCCATACGATCCACGCACTGACCTCGACACATCTCCTATCTGCGGAAGAAAAAGTTCGGGGCTTTGATAAAATCTTCTTTAAACCTGATGGCTCTGCCGAAATTGATATCATCCCCATCACAAAGAAGATCGCTGCCGCAAGAGGCCTCTTACAAATGAAAAACAATAAATGGCCAAACTCGGATAAAGATCCTCTAGAAGAATTTCGCTCCTCGTTTGAAAGCCTCATTCCCTTAAAGGACTTTGAAGGGGTTGTTTTAGAAAAATACGAAGAAAAGTTTGGAAAGAGCCGGAATCCCTATGCATTGATCACTTATGCCGCAGGTCTCAAAACACTAGGTGACACTGATGTTATGGAATGTTTTGGGAGGTTTGTGAGTTCTGTGTTTAATAAAACCTTTCAAAAGACTCGCTACGATACCGAAACTAATCCCCATCTCAAAACCCTTTTAGAATATCGTGAAGATTTGCTTGATCTTTGGAAAAAAGAAGTCATCAGGCCTTTAGAAGAGATTTCAATATATGATGCAAAAGAGGAAGTTTTCAATCCAAGGGAATGGATCGAGACCAAACTGATCACCGATAGACATCTGCGTGACACAAAGATACCTTTCATAGAAGATTATTTCAAAGCTAACACTGGGGAAGAAGGAGCACTTGTCTCTAAAAAATTAGAGGAAGAGCTGCTAAGAAGGCCGAGCCAAATACTCAGGCTGCAGCAAGCCTGTATCGCATTTGCAGAGGCAAAAACCGATAACTTGATTCCTCTTCTTAAAGAAATTCAAGCATGCTTAGAGCCACAAACGGAATTTGCTCATGACGTAGAGGGAATGCTCCACACAAAGCAGACATCCTTTGACCTTAAAGTATTCTTCACAGACGATCCTATAGATCTTCTCCTTTGCGGCACAGATGTTCTTGGAAGTTGCCAAAGGGTGGATGGTGATCCAAATCTGAACAAGGGATTATTAGGCTATCTCTTGGATGGAAAGATCCGTCTTTTGGCGATCAAGGATGGGAGAGGAAAAATTGTTGCCCGCTGCATCTTACGCCTCTTATGGGACGGCGAGCGTCCTGTCCTCTATCGGGAGCGTTTTTACGTCAATAACAGCGATCAACACCAGATAAATGCATTGAATCAAGTCACAAAAGAGCTAGCGAAATATTTGGATGTTCCTTTGACCTCTGCGGATATAGGTATTCCGTATGGAAAGGATCTTCTTGCCTTAGGGTGTCCTGCCCCTTACGAATACTGCGATGGCGCCGCCGGGATGCAAAATGGCCCTCACAAGATCACAGACGCAAATATAATTGAAATATAAGTTCGCAGAGGCGTCTCTGGGAACTTCAAGTTTGGCGTCGCTAACGCTTGCTAAGGCAATGGGCCGCACATCTTTTCAGGAGCCACCCTGGTCATACAAAAGTATGTAGCTTACTGTGTCCTCACAGTAAGCCTGGTGCGAGTGTTTGCAAACTCTTGAGCATCGCTTACTGATTTAAAACACAGGTGCACAGAGAACACAGAGAGTAAGAATTTGTATCAGATGCTTGAAACTGAGATCAATTTAATCGATAAACAAGCATTAAGAGAATATTTATTAATATTTTACTAAATTGATCTCAGCGTCAAGCATCTGTTACAAAATCTTCCTTTCTGTGTTCTCTGTGCACTCCTAAATAACTCTATTTCAACAGAGAGTTAATAATAGACGTTAGGCAACCAATTTTCAACGCAGAGACAGGGAGGTTCGCAGAGACGCAGAGAAAGAAAAAGATTGTTCCTTATTCATTCTCAGCGCCTCTGCGAACCTCCCTGTCTCTGCGTTGAAAATTGGTTGCCTAACGTCTATTAGTTATTTCCCGTTGAGGGGAAGATAAGAACCTGGATTGCTCTGTGTTTTAAAATTAGCCGGTAAAGAGACGATAAATTCAATTTTAAATAAAATTAAATGTTTCGTTGTTCGCTATGAAACATTAATATATAATATCTTCAAATCAAATACGATGGACGGAATTGAAGCATGAGTTTTTCTACAGTTTCACAATGTGCTAATCAACAACAGTTTATGAAAATCTTGACGGGGATTGAGTTACTGCTTTCAAAACTTACATCGATAGAAAATTCTCAAATTGATAAAATTACAGAATTTTTTGACAGCAAAATCCATTATATCGTTAATGACCAGGCTGCTGCTAGTCGATTTTATTCGATCCAAGCTCAAATTATTTTAAAATTCTCGTTTGATCCTTTAGTTTGTAAAGTGCAAAATAATGCACTTTCCGTTTTGAAAGAGAATGGAAATGTTGACATTCAATCTCTTGCTGAAGGGATCAATCTCATGCAAATTCCTTTAGCTTCTCTAAATCTTTCTACAGAACAATTGTACGAGCTCATTCCCCTGCTGAGTTATATAGATGTTTGTAATTTAGATTTTTCAAAATATGATGTTAACAAATTCATCCTTACTAAAGGGTATTTCAAGTTAATAACCTCCGATGAAATGACTCGATTTAAGATCGCCAAAATCTGCGCACAAAAAGATGGCGGTGAAACAGCTAAGCATATTCAAAACTTTGGGATCAAAAATGAAAACCAATTATACAAGATCGCCAAGCTATGCGCTGAACAAGGTAGCGGAACAGCCGCAAATTTAAAAAACTTCGGCATTGAAAATAAGGGATATTTATATGAGATTGCAAAGATCTGTGCTCAGACAGATAGCCGCGGAACCGCCGCAAATATCAATACTTTAGGAATCGAAAATAAGAAACACTTATACGAGATTGCCATCAGCTGCGCAGATCAGAATAACCTTATCACAATCTGTCAAATTATAAACTTAGGACTTGAGGATAAGGCACATTTATACGAACTCGTCAAGCTCTGCGCTGTGAAAACTTCCCGCGAAACTGTAGCAAACATCAAAAAGTTGGGGTTCGAAGATAAGGCTCATTTATACGAAATCGCCAAGCTCTGCACAGTGGAGGCTCCCGCTGATACTGCAGCAAACATCCTTCATTTCGGGATCGAAAATAAAGCGCAATTGTTTGAGATCGCCACACTGTGCGCTAAGATGAATGGGGATGGAACAGCCGCAAACATCATTAACTTCGGAATCAACGATAAGAAGCAATTATACAAGATCGCCCAGCTCTGTGCTAGCCAGAATGGTGGTGGAACGGCCTTACATATCAAGAATTTCGGGATCGAAGATAAAGTACAATTATTTAAGATCGCAAAGCTCTGCGCAATGCAAAACGGCCGTGGAACGGCCACCTATATCAAAAACTTGGGGATAGAAGATAAAACTCAATTATTTGAGATCGCAAAGCTTTGTGCTCAGCATTATTCGATTAGGATAGATGCACTCAAAAACTTCGAGATCGAGGATAAAACCCAATTATTTGAAATTGCAATGCTTTGCGTCAAGCAAACTGACAGTGGAGTCGCAGAAAATATCCAAAGCTTAGGGATTGAAGATAAAACACACTTATTTGAGATCGCAAAGCTTTGCGCCCAGCAGTATAGAACTCGATTAGCCGCACATATCAAAAACTTCGGAATCGAAGATAAAGCACAATTATTTGAGATCGCAAGACTTTGCGCTATGCAGAATGGCAGTGAAACAGCCGTACATATCAAAAATTTCGGAATCGAAGATAAAACAGAATTGTTTGAGATCGCTTGGCGGAGCGCTAGGTGGAATGGCAGTGGAACAGCTACACATATCAAAAACTTTGGAATCGAAGATGAAACACACTTATTTGAGATCGCAAAATTTTGCGCCGGGAACAAAGACGGTGGGACGGCTGCTAATATTAAAAACTTTGGCATTGTGAACAAGACACTCTTATTTGAGATCGCAAAAATCTGTGCGGAGTCAAGAGACGACGGTCTAGTTGCAAATATTAAAAACTTTGGCATCGAAAATAAGACACATTTATTTGAAATTGCCAAACTTTGCGTTGAGCATTATCATGTTGGTATAGCTGAGAATATCAAAAAATTCGAGCTAGAAGATAACACTCACTTATTTGAAATAGCAAAACTTGCGCTAAGACTGATCGTAATAAACTACCCACATACATCAAAAATTTTGGGTTAGAAGATAAAACACAATTATTTGAGATCGCTAAACTCAGCACACTGCAGCATCTTAATGTAACAGCCGCGCATATTCAAAAATTTGAGATAGAAGATAAGGCCCAATTGTTTGAAATCGCTAAACTATGCGCTATGAGTGATGGTTGTCTAACAGCCGCAAATATTAAAAACTTCAAAATTAAAGATAAGACACACTTATATGAGATCGCCAAACTCTGCACCACTCAGGGTTTTCCGGATCAAATAACCACACACATCGAAGATTTTGGTATTGAAGATAAGACACATTTATTAGAAATCGCAAAACTCTGCGCTTTGCAGCATAATAGTGAAATAGCTGCAAACATCAAAAATTTTGGGATCGAAGATAAGACCGAATTATTTGAGATCGCAAAAATCTGTGCTCAGCATAATAGCGAACGAACATCCAAAAATATTAAAAACTTCGGGATTGAAGATAAGACACAGTTATTTGAGATCGCCAAGTTTTGCGCTAAGAATTGTGGAAGCAGCACAGCCAAAAATATCAAAAACTTCGGAATCGAAGATAAGAGACAGTTATACAAGGTCGCCAAACTCTGCAAAATATACAGTGCACCTGAAAATATCAAGAACTTCGGGATCAAAGATAAAACCCACTTATACAAACTCGCGAAGATCTACGCAAAGGATAGTTCTAGAGAAACCGCAAAATACATTCATAAGTTCAAGATAGAAAATAAAGATCACTTATTTGAGATCGCTAAACTCTGTGCGATGCAAAATGGCGGCGAAACTGCCTTTTATATCAAAAACTTCGGGATTGAAAATAAACAACAATTATACAAAATCGCCAAGCTATGTGCTAAACAGACTGGCAGCAGAACAGCCCTCTATATCAGAAACTTCGGAATCGAAGATAAAAACCAATTATTTAAAATCGCCAAACTCTGCGCTATGCAGAATGGCTTATACAGTGGAAATATCGAAAGGTTTGAGATCGAAGATAAGAATCAATTGTACGAAATCGCCCAACTTTGCGCTAAGCACAAAGACGGCAAAACAGCTCTTTATATCAAAAGCTTCAAAATCGAAGATAAAAAACAATTATATAAGATCGCCAAACTCAGCGCTAATCAGGACGCCCATTTAACAGCGAAATATATTAAAAACTTTGGAATCGAAGATAAGGAACAATTATACAAAATCGCTATGCTGTGCGTTGAGAAAAATTGTAATGAAACAGCAGAAAATATTAAAAACTTCGAACTCGCAGATCAGACAAAATTATTCGAGATCGCTAAATTCTGCGCTCAGAAAGATCCCTATGCGACAACTCTTTATATCAATAACTTTAGGATCAAAGATAAGGCAAAGTTAGCCGAGATTGCAAAGGACTGCGCACAAAAAGATAACAATGGAACTGCAGCACATATCAAAAACTTTAGAATCAATGATAAGACGCAGTTATATGAGATCGCAAAACTCTGTGCTCGTCAGAATGGAGATGCAACAGCCAATAATATCAAAAACTTTGGAATCGAAGATCAAACACAATTAATTGAGATTGCTAGAATCTGCGTACAAAAAGATAATAATGGAACCGCAAAATATATCAAAAACTTTGGAATCGAAGATAAGACACAAATATACGAGATCGCTAAACTGTGCGTGCTGCAAGGAACCTACTCCACAATCCACTATTTCCAAAACTTTGGGATCAATGATAGGACACAAATATTCGAGATTGCCTGGCTCTGCGCTCAGAAGGATGCTGTGGGCACTGCCAGAAGTATCGGTAAATTCATGATCGATGACGCACAAATGCGATGGGAGCTGTTTCTAGAATGTTTTAAAGTAGACAATGATGTTCTAAAATTGATCCAAAACTTTCTTCCAAGTCCAGAGGCTATTGGAAAACTCCCCCAGCTTTTTGCTGAATTAATTCATATACAGAACAATTTTACAGAGGAAATGACATCCACAAAGCTGTTTTTTCAAGGTGTTAATCGTTTGATTGAGGAGATCTCGTGCTCGGAGGAGAGTGTAGTAAAATTGGTCAAAATGTGTGACGAAATCGAAAACTCGGAAATTCATATTCAGAAAGAAGCCGCCCCTTGGATTCTAAGAGTTTTATTTCTTTGCACTCAGGTAACAACAGAAAATCGTAATTGGATATTAGAGAGCGAATTGTTGTTCAAGCTTTCGAAACTGCATGAGCCACGCCTTAAACTGCTTTTAACTCCCGGTCTATTTAATCTTAATAAAAGGGAGCTTCCTAAAGGAACGCATGGATTACCGTTATTGGTCATTCCATTTTTCCAACTTGAGCAGCAGGAAGTGAGCCTGAATAAACTTATGCAACTAGCTGAATTTCTTAAGCAGCAGGGCCAGAATAAAACTAACATTTTAAAGAATTCAGTGATTGTACAAACCATTCTCCACGCTTTTCATTTGCTTGCTTCTGCAGATTTCCTATCCTCTAAGGAGTTAATTCAGGGAGTAGATAAAATCATTTATAATTCAGATAAAACTATCGTAAATAATCTACGCACCCTCTTAGATAGAATTACAGCTGTAAGAGGCCTTTTGCTGATGGAAAATAGTGAATGGGCAAACTCAGATCAAGATCCTATCGCCGAATTTTGCCGTTCGTTCGAAAGACTTATCAATTTAAAGGGCTTTGAAGGTGATTTCTTTAACCACTACGAGAAGATATTTGGAAAAAGCCGAAATCCATATGGTTTGATTCTCTATGCGGCCAGTCTTAATACTCTTAATGAACCTAAGGTCATGGATTGTCTAGGTAGGTATATTAGTTCTGTTTTTAATAACACATTCCAAGAGACAAGATACGAGATCAGCAATAACCCCCATCTCGAAGCCATTTCACAGTCTCACAGAGATGTGCTTGAACTTTGGAAAAAAAATAGAGAGAAACCTTTAGAAGAGATTTTAATAAAGGAAGAAAAACAAGAGCTTTTTAACCCACGGGAATGGATCAGGACCAAGCTGATAACTGATAAACATCTTGGTGATACAAAGCTCCCCTTTATTGAGTCTTATTTTGATGCAAATACAAGAGAAGGAAAAGAACTCATTACCGAAAGATTAACATCAGAATTGAAAATGGCGCCGATAAAAATACTAAAGCTGCAACAGGCCTGTATCGCATTTGCAGAAGCAAATCCTGATCATTTGACTCCCCTCCTTAAAGAGATACAAGCCTATTTAGATCCACTTACTGAATTTGCCAATGACGTAAAAGGAATGCTTGCACCCAAGAAGACGTACCTTAACCTTAAAGTCGTCTTCACCGATGATCCGATCGATCTTCTCCTTTGCGGTAGTGATGTCAATTCGAGTTGCCAAAGACTTGAAGGCGACCCCAGCCTGAATAAAGGATTGCTCGGCTATCTTATGGATGGAAAGAATCGTCTTCTGGCAATCAAAGATGAAAAGGGCAAAATTGTTTCCCGCTGCATCTTGCGTCTTTTATGGGATGGCGAAAGGCCTGTCCTTTTCCGGGAGCGCATGTATTCAAACGACGACGATTCAAGATACCTGAGTGCAATGAATCAAATCGCAAAAGAGCTAGCGAAAGATTTGAATATCCCTTTGACATCGCTAGATGAGGGAACTCGGTATGGAAAACCTCTTCATGCCTTAGGAGGACCTGCCCCTTACGAATACTGCGACAGCGCCGCCCGAGGCATGCAAAATGACGGTCGTTATATAATTGATAATGCAAATACGATAGAGGAACAGGAAATATGAGGGTATGTTTTGTCCATGCCGTCCATTTCGTCCATACGATGCGATATCAATTATTTTATATGTTATAATAAAGGATTTTACAGTCCTTAACTTCAAAGGGTCCTTCTATACAGCCACCAACAGCATCACTGTAAGTATAGGGAGCATATCCCCCAAAATGTTTGATTTGCCCCTGATAAGAGGGCTCATCATCTGTGCATACTTCCTTGCTAACTAAAGATAACCCCATGGTATTAGCCTTTTCGATAGCCCATTCTTTAATAGCGGCAACAATTACTTCCTTATCCACGTTTGAGTAAACCCTTTCTAGAAGGATTACTGGGATCTCTTTTTTGCTATCCCACATGAGGCGTATCAAAGCTCGAGCCACTAATTTATCATGCTTTTTGACAGCTATGGCTTTTATTTCTCCATCCATAAGGTAGGAAACGAGAGTTTTGTTAGTTACCGAAGATTGAACACTCTGGCAACTTCCATGAATTTCCGTACCTATGAGAAGTAGATCACAACGATCATCGGTTTCCATAATCTGGAACGTTCCAGATCCCTTATTAGGTGTAAGGGCTTCAAGATCATTTATAAATATGTAAGGAATTCCATCTAGGTTTTTTACTTCGTTAACAAAATCCTCCACAGGAATCATCTCCAAGCAAAGTCGAATGGCTAGATTCTGGATTTGGTTAAAGGGATCATCAGCTTCAACAAAAACTGTTTTTCCATGATTAAGGTAAGAAGTTAACCGTGGAAGCAAAAGAGGATCGATATGCTTGTCAGTTTGGATTTTTTGAATGAAAAACTGCTTATAATCTATTGGAATCTGTTTTTTATCTTGTCCAATGAAGACATCCTTTGGCTCAGCCTTGGCTATCCAGCTCTTCTCGATTTCCTTTGATTTAAATACAATTTGTAGATGATTCACTTTGTTCTGTACGATATCTTTCTGTTTGAAACGTTTCCAATAAAACACATCTTACATAGTGAGTGAGTCCTTTTTTCACTTCGACATCTTGATTTTTTATCGACTGTTTATATGAAAAGATAGCCATCTGATCTCTAAATGTTCCAAAAGTTTTAGAGTACATTTCTTCAACATGATCCAAATCCTGAAGCTCAAACAGGGCTTTGAAATTTTGAATAAAGTATTCTCTAGGATCGTTTTTCGACCGCATACAAGTGATAAGAGCTTCTTTCCCGAAAATTTTTAAATTATTTGCAAAAGCATCAAAGGCAACAGAAATCTGAACAATCCCACGTAAAGGTTTTTCATTTCTCTTTGTTTTCTTTTCTCTTATCTTTTGAATAACTTCAAGCGCTGTATCCATACAAAGATCCGTTTCTTCTTTGCTAAATTGTTGCTCAATCACAGCAAAGAAAAGCTCTGCCATAGAATTAAACCTTTTTGGATCCTTGAATCCTTTCACTTTATCAACCTCTTGAATAAATCCCTTCGCCTTTTCCGGAGCAAGATCATTATGTTCAATCAAAGGTGCCATCAAAAGTTTCGCTAAACCAGTCCAGGAGTGTTTCAACCCTTCAGTTTTTGCAAGAAATTCAGAATGATTTATCGTCATTAGAGTGAGAAGACGAGAATATTTATAGCGATTTAACGGGTTTCTTAAATTAAAAATGGTTTCTATTATTCCCAAACGCTTAATACTTTCAATATTTTTGTCATTAAGATCATAGAGGATGCCTGCGGTATATGCCGCCCAGTCCAAAAGACTAGATCGCAAAGGTTCTTCATACGCAAGAATTCTATCCATTAATACATTGATAGAATGCAGCTTTTCATGCTTAGCAATCAATTTTCTAAATGCTTCGACTTCCTCAGAACTGATAGATTGTTCTTTGTTTTTGCAAAGGATATTTGAAAGTGATCTTAAATCCCCTGAAAATGCAATAGAAATAATGTTATCATCGTAACTAAAATTAATTTTCTGTAGCATCAATTGACGAATAACTAAAGGAGAAGAACATATCAAATCAGAATTTTTTATTTGGATGCTTGAAAAACACTTAATCCATAAATAGGATTCCATCGTTATTGTCGTCTCAGTTAAATAACCAGAAGCCAGATGCCAAAATATATGGATAAAATCTTCAGTGGAATAGAGATACCGGGATTTCATGATAATAAATAGATCGCGAAGTTCCTTGGAAGTAATTCCTAAAAGAGCATCTTTATTTTCTTTAAAAAAACTTTCTAATCCCAGGGTAGTACTCTGAGAAGTCGTTAAAATTTCATAATAAAAGGTCAGTCGATCTTTGGCACTCACTTCCTGTGAATTTAAATAACACGCACGGGCCAAAAACACAGCTTTTTGGGGGTACTTTGCAAGAATTTCTCTGTATAAAACTAAACGAGTTTCACCTTTATTCTCTTCTAGTTTAAAATACCTCCAATTATCCAGAACCCAATGCGCAGCCCAAGCACCGGCAGCAATCGTCTCTCTGCAGATGCACTCTCGCTCTTCAAGGCTCTTATCATCTAGTTCTAGTTTATATCTATGTTTTTGAAAAACCGCATTGAAATTTTTCCTTAGATAGTCAGCAATATCCGAGCCCCCTGTGGCAAGATCCTTACATCGATTTAGACAATCGGAAAAGCTACTGGACCTCTCAACATAATCATGAACTTTCTTTTTAAGATGCTCATATCTGTAGTCAAAAGGAGTTTTGTCATAAAGGGAAGAATAATACCCTTCCCTATATGTTGAAGAATATCTCTCTTTAAATTTGTTATTTCTTTGAATTTTATTTAATATGCATAAAGCAAAATTAAATTCTGTTTGAAAGCTTTCTTTATCGAATTGTAATTTCTGCAAATTATCTTTCATAGAGTGATAAGTAGCTTCTTTATTGAGGCAAATATTCCGAATTTCCTCAATACTTCCAGCAAGAGGAATAAATTCATCCAAATTTTGTACGAATTCTTTTGCGGCAAGCCTCGCTAAATCACTACACAAACGCAGGCGTATTTCAGGTTCTACCTCTTCCAACCTAAATTTTGCAATGTTCGTTGCACATATTCCAGGCGCCTTCTCAATAAGTTCATTACACAAACGTAGACGATCTTCAAGTGGTAAGTCTTTTATACCCAACAGATCAAAATTATCCATCAATGCTTTTGGCGCTGCTTTTGAGATCACCAAAAACAATTTCATCCGTTGTTCTACACTGCATTGATTTATTTCCAGATCATTGAATTCTTTCAATAAACACTCAGCTGCCCACCAATGAGCAGTCACGAATTCACCACACAAAGCGGGGCGATCTTCTATTTTTGCAGAGAAAATATCCTCGATAGATCCATGTAGATTAAGTTTATCAAAATCCTTTAAAAATCTTTCCGCCCTTTCCAGAATCCGTTCCAACTATCAGACTGCAAAGCGCAAGCCTGTCTTGTACCTTTTCATCTTTAAAGCCAAGTTTGTCAAAGTTCTTTTCTAGCTGTTGGTTAAAACAGGTAACTTTTATTTCCACAAGAAGTTTAAACAAGGAGAGTTTATCTTCTGCTTTGAGACGATTTAAACCGAGTGCGTCAAAATGGAATAACATTGGTTCAAGAAGATTTTTGTTTCTTATAAGAGCTCTTTTAAACAAAATATGTATGTCTTCAATGTTAGCCTTTTCAATTCCAAGGTTGCCGAAATGTCTTCGAAATTCATATTCAGCATAAAAATTATCGTCTATGACCATATCGTAAATTATTAAGCATTCCTTTACATTCAGATCTTTTCTATTGTACTCCCAGTGGCTTGCTATCCTTTCTTTACTTTTGTAATCTACAGAGAGACACCCTTCTAGCAATTTTGCAGCGCCTTTTCGTTTATCATCGGAAGAAGAATACCCATGACTTAGACGATCGAGAAACAAATAGGTAATTTTATTAACGGATTCTGGTCGATAGGAATCTGTATAGGTGATGAATGATGATCCTGACGGACCAAAAAAGAGATAGTCCATGTTGGACCGGTCATACACTCGAACTTCCTTTGTTTCAACCTTGGTAAATGGTATAGACCTTCGCAGGACGTCGCAGGCAAACTGGAGGGTAACTTCTTTTAAAGCACTTAATTTTTCTTGAACAATAGCGGCGATAGCCTCGTAATCAGCATTAGGAGCTTTGATGATTTCTACTAAATAATCGGATAATTTTTGCTGCTCCGGAGGGAGTATATATCCTGTTTCGGTGAATACCCTTTCACTAATATGCATCATCTCTCCTAAAATTAGGTTTTTATAATTAAAGTTTAATAAAATATATATAAATGGTGATATTTTATCTACAA
>CAWGIG010000004.1:0-464275 GCA_963822595.1 Waddliaceae bacterium
AGATAAAAGTTTTTTGTGGCGGTCTCAACCGGTCAATGCAACATGGGTTGTAGCACCTCGCCGGGAGTTTTGAAGCCGAGCGTTTTGCGGGGGCGGGTGTTGAGGCGGTCGGCGATGCGATCGAGTTTGGCTTGGCTGCAGGAAGAGTGATCCTCGCCTTTCGGAAGATATTCCCGCACCAGGCCGTTCGTGTTCTCATTGCTGCCGCGCTGCCACGGGCTGCGTGGATCGCAGAAATAGACGTCAACCTTGGTGGCGAGCGAAAACGCCTTGTGGTCGGCCATCTCCAGGCCGCGATCCCACGTCAGCGTGCGCATCAATCCCGCGGGCAACGCGCGTATCTTGCGCGCCAATGCCCGCACGACATCCTCAGTGTGTTTGCTTCGCACGCGGACCAGAATGACATATCGCGAACGCCGCTCGACCAACGTGGCAACGTATGCGTTGTTGCCCACATATATAAGATCGCCTTCCCAGTGGCCGGGAACCGCACGATCCTCGGCCGCCGCCGGGCGCTGACGGATCGACACCGCATCGACGATTTGCCCGCGCTTACCCGACATCGCGCCTGCCGCATGGGTGCGTCGCAGCCGGCGCTGCGTGCGCAAATACGCCGTCAACTCGTGTTTGAGTTCCCCGCGCGCCTGCACAAACAAGGTCTTGTATATTGTCTCGTGCGAAATCCGCATCGCCTGCCTGCCCTTGCCGCGTCCCCCAAGCCAGCCCGAAATCTGCTGCGGCGACCAGCCGCGCCGCAGCTTGCGCGCCACAACCTGCCTTAAGGGTCGCCGCCGCGACAGCAAAGTTTGCTTGGGCCGCCTCGCTTTATGCCACGCGCGATGGTCCGCCTCGGTGGCGCGATAGGCCCGGCGGCCGCCGTTGCGACTAATCTCGCGGCTGATCACCGAAGCGTGCCGTCCAAGTCGCGCCGCAATCGCAGCCCCGGTCTCGCCGGCCGCCAACCCGCGCGAAATTTCCTCGCGTTCCACAAGTGTCAAATGGCGCGCGTTGCGCTGTCGCGGCGCGGGCGCAATGCCGCCAGTTCGACGCAGCGTGCCATAGATCCGTCCCACCGACGAAGCCAGCGCATCGCTTATTCGACCCAGCGGTAACCCGTCGCGCCAAAGCCGGAAAACCTCCGAACGCCAATCAATAAATGCCTGATCTTGCTCCGCAATTCGCATCCATCCCTCCGATCCATGCCAACACAACCCGTGTTGCATTGACCGGTTGAGACCGCCGTTTCTTTTTTTCAAAAAAGAAGTCTTTTCTCTTGCGTGCTGGGAATGTAGGAAGTTGCCATGAGTTTCGACACGAAGCTGACGCTGCGCGGACCGAATTGCGCGAACCGCGGCAGATGCTGGCCGATCAGGCCTATGGCGGCCATGGCTCCATCCATGACGATGCAATAGCCGAGAAACTCGGTTTTCGCGCCGCCCCCATCGAAGGGCCCGACGCATTTCAGCCTGTTCCCGCCTCTGCTTGCGCATATCTGGGGCTGCGCATGGTTCGAGCGCGGCTGCATTTCGGCGCATTACCAGAATATGGTTATCGAGGGCGAGGAAGTGCGCGCCTTCGCCGAATTACCCGCCAAGGGTGCCAGCACAACCCGCGTATGGGCCGAGAAATCCGACGGCACGCGGTGCTGGAAGCCAGCGCGAGCTCGGTCCTGATCATGGCAAACGTTGCTGGAACAGCGCATGGCGACGTTGCGCCCGCCCGGCGCCTGGTGATCCTGGCAGACCTTCATGTCGGCATGAAGGGCGCGGTGGACGAAATGGTAGCATGGCGCCGGACCAGATCATGGGCGCGTTTATATCCCTTCTCGTTGAACGACAAAGCTGGCGGTGATTACCGAAACTTCGCCGTATTATCGGACGATTCGTCGCCTCGCCGTGGGGCCGTGCCATCGTGCCACTGGAAATGGTCAGCGTGCTGGCGGAATATTCCAGCGCGAAGTGCAAGGTTTCCGGTGAAGGGCCCTGCGGTGGGTTTGTTCGCCGATCAGGAAATCCGCATGATCGACGGCCCACTTTTCGTTGGCGAGACCTATCTGATCAGGCGCGAAATCGCGGCGCTTGTCGGAAAGTCGGCCGCATCAAATCCTACTGGGTGCGTTCAGCCGTATTATCGATGCGACCGGCGCACGTTGAAAGCCGAAATGCTGCTGAACCATGCCACGCTGAAAGAGTTGTATGTGGGCTATCGATCTGCGCCGACCGCGTAACATGAAGTGTTGACGGCGATAGGTCTCCCGCATGGCGAAAGGCGATCCGGATCACGAACCGCCAGTTAGGCTTCGAAGGAGAACGCCATGAGCGGTCACGCTCGTCAGCCGACCCTGTTCATCCCGCACGGCGGCGGTCCGTGTTTCTTCATGGACGATCCGCACGGCGTTTGGACGGGAATGGCGGCGTTCCTGCGCTCCCTCCCGGGCCGTCTGCCGGCGCCGCCATCGGCGATCCTGGTGATTTCCGGGCACTGGGAGACCGAGGGTTTTGGCTTCAGCGGCGCAGCGCAACCACCGTTGATTTACGACTATTATGGATTTCCGAAGGAGACATATTCGCTGCGCTATGACGTGCCCGGCGCACCGGCACTAGCCGAAAAAGCGGCCTCGTTGCTTGGGGCCGCTGGTGTGCGTGCCGCGGTGGATGACGCGCGCGGCCTGGATCACGGCGTGTTCGTGCCGCTGAAGGTGGTATTTCCGGAGGCAGCAATTCCGGTGGTGGAGATGTCGGTCGATCGCGGCCTCGATCCGGCGCTGCACATGGCAGCAGGGCGGGCCTTGGCGCCGCTGCGTGACGAAGGCGTGCTGATCACTGGTTCCGGCATGAGTTTTCACAATATGCGCGGTTATGGCGACCCACGCTTTACAGCGCCTTCGGAACAATTCGATGCATGGCTGACGCAAAGCCTGGCCTTGCCCGGCCCGGCACGCGCGGACCGGTTGCGCACCTGGGAAAGTGCGCCGGCCGCGCTTCTGTGTCATCCACGGGCGGAACATCTGCTGCCGCTCATGATCGCCGCCGGCGCGGCGGAAGGGGCGGGACAGAAGCTGTATGGCGAGCTTGTGCTGCAGACCGCGATATCGGGATTTTGGTTCGATTAGTTGGCTGCGTCGAAGAAGCGGCTCCCGGCTTGGCGGAAGCGACCGGTCCAAAACGCTAGCCTGAGGAAGCTCCAGACGAGGTCTTATTGTTTGGAAAAAGATAAAGTCTTCCCTAAGCCTCGTTAAGGTTCTGCAACAAGGCGTCCCAGGCCTCCGCAATCGCCCCAGGCCGGAACCGGGCCAGCACCGGCTCGGCCGCGACTCGCAAATGCGCGCACCAGATCGGCGCTGTCGGGCAAGCTCGTCAGGCGTTCGATGCCCGTCGCAATCGACTCCACATCGTAGGGATCCACATACAGCGCCGCATCGCCGAAGATCCAGCGGAACACGGGCAGATCGGAAATCACGCACGGCGCGCCGGCCTGCGTCGCCTCCAGCGGCGAATAGCCGAAACCCTCGTTGTACGAGACGACTGCGAAACATGCAGCGTGGCGCATCAGCGTTTGCAGATCGTCGGACGGCACGTTTTGCAAATGGAAGATCTGGCCGCGCTTCCACGCCGGGCGCAATCTGCGTTCAGCACCTGCTCCTCCCGCCAGCCGGGGCCGCCGACGATGACCAGCCGCAGATCGGGGTCGCGCCGCGCCGACCACCCGTTCCCAGGCGCGGATCAGGCTGCGCGAAATTCTTGCGCGGCTCCAGCGTGGAGACCGCCATGCACATAGCGCAGCCCGTGCTGCCGGCGGCGTCCAGCCCGGCGGCGGCGCCTGCGCCGTCCGGCCCGAGCGGCGCGGAAGGTGCACGTGGCGGCCGATGATCGGTGGCGGGATCGGCGCCTTCCGTCGCGCGCCGCGAGCGGCGCCAGCGCGCACGGGATGACCACGGCATGCTTTTCGCGCCGCGGATCCAGGCTGAGCAGATCGTCGCGGCTTTGCGGCGAATTGCACACGAAGATCGCGTCCGGCGCGCAGGCCCGCACCAGGCGCGAATGCGCCATGGCCATTTTCCAGTTCACACCGTATCGACATCCGTGACCGGAACGGCATCGTGGAAGCGCATGATCTGGCGCACGCCGTGCGGCAGCCGCACCGGCCGCGGCATGCAGAACAACACGGCATCGAAATCCGCGCGCATCGAGCCGTTTCAGCATCGGCACGGGCAGATGCGCGCACGCGATCGATGATGGCGCTGACGGACAGATCGGTGGCGTAATATTGCTGCGCCAGCACGTGCTCGCGCTGCTCGGGCGCCAGCGTGCGGGCGAACAGGATGCGCCACAGCGCGTTCAGCTGGCTGCGATCGGCCAGCGGCAGCAGCTCGTGGCGGTGTGCGCGATATCTGGCGCAGCATCTGGCCGTATTGCAGCACGGACAGCGGGAACGGGCGCGGCTCCGGCCGGCCCAGTTCCGCTCCATCCAGTGCAGCACGCGCGGCCGTCGAGCGCCGGCTGCGTCCGGCCGGCCGGGCCGGACATGCGGCAGATCGTGCCGCGCGGTCGGCATCAGCAGGCCGGACACTTCGACGCTGTCAGGCTCGCACAGCATGCCGAAAATCAGCCGCAGATCCTGCGCCACGCCGACATACCCGTCGGCCGCGTGGCGACAGATCGACCAGCACGCGCGCCGCCGGCACGCCGCGTCAGCGCCGGCGCGTGGCGGGCACGCGACATCGTGTCGGGCGTTCGGGTCAGCATGCGGCACCGTCTGCGTCAAATTGCGAAGCCCGGCCTGCCCCTGTATCAGCACCTGCGATCATACTGCACCGTCGCGCGTGCGCTTG
Organism: Waddliaceae bacterium; assembly: GCA_963822595.1. Taxonomy (GTDB): domain Bacteria; phylum Chlamydiota; class Chlamydiia; order Chlamydiales; family Waddliaceae; genus CAVRUH01. The sequence goes on from CAWGIG010000004.1 coordinate 4,832, forward strand.
CGACCCGCTTGCGGTAACCCGTTGCAACGGCCAGTAAGACACGCGCTTGTAACGTCGCGTAGACTTACGTTGCGTCTCAAGGCTGCCGCCGCGGCGCCCGGCCGCGGCGCCAGCCGCAGCCGCAGCGCCTGCAATTGATGAAGCCCTGCGCATCGGCCTGGTCGTAGGCGCCTGCGTCGTCCTCGAACGTCACCACGCGGGCGGAATACAGGCTGTTCGGGCTTTCGCGGCCGATCACGGTCACGTTGCCCTTGTAGAGCTTCAGCGCGGACGCGGCCGGTGACCGACGCCTGGCTGGCATCGATCAGCGCCTGCAGCATCCGGCGCTCCGGCGCGAACCAGAAGCCGTTATAGATCAGCTCCGCATAGCGCGGCATCAGGCTGTCTTTCAGGTGCGCCGGCCTCGCGGTCCAGCGTGATGCTTTCGATGCCGCGATGCGCCGCCAGCAGGATCGTGCCGCCGGGGGTTTCGTACACGCCGCGGCGATTTCATGCCGACGAAGCGGTTCTCCACCAGATCCAGCCGGCCGATGCCGTTGTCGCGGCCGCAGCTCGTTCAGCTGCGTCAGCAGGGCGGCCGGCGACAGCGCCTCGCCGTCGATCGCCGACCGGATCGCCGTGGGCGAAATCGATGCTGATTTCGGTGGCGCGGTCGGGCGCGGCTTCGGGCGAGATGGTGCGCTGATATACGATCTCATCCGGCGCCACGCGCCGGGTCTTCCAGGATCTTGCCCTCGGAGGAGGAGTGCAGCAGGTTCGCATCGACCGAGAACGGCGCCTCGCCGCGCTTGTCCTTGGCGATCGGGATCTGGTTCTGCCTCGGCGAATTCCAGCAGCTTGGTGCGGCTGGTCAGGTCCCATTCGCGCCAGGGCGCGATCACCGTCACATCCGGCTTCAGCGCGTAATAGGCGAGCTCGAAGCGCACCTGGTCGTTGCCTTTGCCGGTGGCGCCATGGGCGACCGCGTCGGCGCCGACCGCTTCCGCGATTTCGATCTGGCGCTGCGCGATCAGCGGGCGGGCGATGCTGGTGCCGAGCAGATACTGGCCCTCGTACAGCGCGTTGGCGCGGAACATCGGGAACACGAAGTCGCGCACGAAGGTCTCGCGCAGATCCTCGACGAAAATCTCGCTTGATGCCGAACATCTCGGCCTTGCGCGCGCGCCGGCTCCAGCTCCTCGCCCTGGCCGAGATCGGCGGTGAAGGTGACCACCTCGCAGCCATAGGTCGTTCTGCAGCCAGCGCAGGATGACGCTGGTGTCGAGCCCGCCGGAATAGGCGAGCACTACTTTGCGTACCGATCGTCTGGCCATGGGTTCCCAGGCTGGCTTTGGAGCCGGCGCTCATAGACCAGGGCAAGCCGGGCGGGAAACAGGTAGCTTGGTGGCGTAGCAGGCGCACACCACGTTAGGAATGCGCTGAAAGCACGCACTCTTGTCCGAAACCGACCCCTTTTCCGATACCGCCTTCGCTCGCTCGCCTGCAGAAGCTGCTCCCGATGCTCGGCTCCGCGCAGCCGGGCGAAGCTGAGGCGGCGCGTCGCAAGCTCATCGAGCATCTCTCGCACGCGCGCCTGACGCTGTTGGACGTCGCCCAGCGGCTGCGGGAAACGCCGCGCGGCACCGCGTCCTTCACGCAAGGCGCGCGAGAGCAGAGCCTGGAGCGGCAGTTGGCGATCGCGCGGGAGGCGCGCGAGGAGGCCTCGCAGGAAGCGCGCTATGCCGCCATGCGGGCGCAGGCGCTGGAGGCCGAACTGCGACAGGTCATGTCCGAGGTCGGGCGGATGGCCCAGGCCGAAGGGAAGGCGCATTTCTGGGCGCTCGCGGCGTGGGGTGTGGCGGCGGGCTGCCTGCTATTCCTGATGGGCCCGGATGCTGCTGCGGCCAACCCCGGCCAGAACCCCGCAGCATGTCGTGCAGCTCGCGAGGCCGATAACGCCATAACCACATGCCGGCAGCGACGCCATGCTGCGTGCGACGACAGGGGAGTATCGTGGCACCGCGGCGGTGCAGGACCTGGAAGTGCGGAGCGCTCAGCCCAAACAACCAGGCGGAAATAAGAGCCTTCCTGAATCGCGGCGAGCCGCTGGTGGTGCAGCGCCGCGTGTCGATCGGCAATCAGACCTGGCTGCTGGGACGCACGCCAAACCCGTGACAGGCTGGGCAAGGCGCGGCGACGTGCTGCAACCTTAGAGGCGTTCGGCGGCTAGAAAAAAGTTGTTCTTTTTTGAAAAAAAGAACCAAAAAACTTTTACTCATTACGGGCAGCATCGGGTTCGCCGGATTAAACGCAACGCCGGACGCCATTTTCAAAAGTTTTTTGCTTCTTTTTTTCAAAAAAGAAGCCTTCCTTTTCTCTAGACTTTCGCGGACCGCCGCGCCCGCGCGGCCAGCAGGGTATTTTCCAGCAGGCAGGCGATGGTCATGGGCCCGACGCCGCCCGGCACCGGCGTGATCGGCCGCGGCATGCGCGGCGCACTCCGCGGTGGCGCAGTCGCCGACCAGCCGGCCATCCGGCAGCGCGGTTGATGCCGACATCGATCACCGCGGCGCCGTCGGCGATCCAGTCGCCGCGCACCATTTCCGGCCGGCCGACGGCGGCCACCAGAATCTCGGCGCGGCGGCATTCGGCGGCCAGGTCGCGGGTGCGGGAATGGGCGATGGTGACGGTGGCGTTGGCGGCCAGCAGCATGGCGGCGACCGGCTTGCCGACGATGGCGGAGCGGCCCGAGCACCAGCGCGCGGGTGCCGGCCAGCGCGACGCCGGCATGCGGCCAGCAGCTTCATGACGCCGCGCGGCGTGCAGGGCGCCAGCAGCGCCGTGCCTTCGGCAGCCGGCCGACATTGATGGGGTGGAAGCCGTCGACGTCCTTGGCCGGGTCGACCGCCTCGAGCACCGCGCGGGCTGTCGATGTGCGGCGGCAGCGGCAGTTGCACCAGGATGCCGTCCACCTCCGGGTCGGCGTTCAGGCCGGCGATGGCGGCGAGCAGGTCGGCCTGGGTCGGTGTCGGCCGGCAGCCGGATGGTGTCGGGCGGCGAAGCCGGCCTGCTGCGCGGCGCGGTCCTTGTTGCGCACATAGACGGCGCTGGCGGGATCGTCGCCGACCAGCACCACGGCGAGGCCGGGGTGGTAGGGCAGGCTGGCGACCCGGGCGGCGACGCTCGGCGCGCAGCCGCGGCGGCGAGCGCCTTGCCGTCGAGAATGCGCGCGGTCACAGCGCGGCGAGCCGGGGGGCGAGGGCGGCGGAATCGCCGCTGACCAGCAGGGTTTTCTGCCGCGCGGTGGCGCCATGCAGCACGCTGACGGCGCCCGGCTGGCACATCGAGGCCGGCCGCCAGGGCGGCGCAGGCGGCGCGGTTGGCGCGGCCGTCCTCCGCCGGTTCGGTGACGGCGATTTTCAGGCGCGTGCCCGCGGCGTCCGGCACGGTGCCGAGAATGCCGGCGCGGCGGGCGGCCGGCTGCACTTTCACCGCTACCGAAACGCCAAGCGGCACGGCGCGCCAGAACGCCATCAGAGCAGCGGTTGCCAGATGCCGGTGTGGATGCCGGCGTAGAGATATTCGACAACCGGAACGACGATGACTTGCAGGATGATCAGCACCACCAGGGGCTGAAATCTATGCCGTTAAAGGTCGGCAGGCGCCGCCGCACCGGGCGCAGCAGCGGATCGGTGACGCGGGCCAGGAAATCGGCCAGCGACCAGACGAAGCGGTTGCGCGTATCCAGCACGTTGAAGGCGATCAGGGTCGCGACGATGGCCTGCAGGATGACCGCCCAGGTCAGCAACTGCACGACGATCATGATGAGCCGGTAGACGATGTAGGAGATCACACTGGCCTCGTGGCGGATTGCCGGGCGCTTGTAGCGGCGCCCCGCGCGCTAGGCCACCCGGCGCCGGCCGCGGGGAACGCGGCCGGGCCAGTCGACCACGTGGTGCTCCAGCGGGCCGGCGCTGGCGCTCGCTGATCGCCCGGCCGCGCACCGAGATGCCGGCCTCGTGCACGCTGTTCGGGATCGCCGGAGACCAGCGGGTGCCACCAGGCCAGGTCCCGGCCCTCTGCAGGCGGCGATAGGCGCAGGAAGGCGGCAGCCAGTCGATCTCGCGCCACGTCTGCCGGCGTCAGGCGCGACGCAGTCCGGAACGCGGCGGCTGCGGTTGGCGTAGTCGGAGCAGCGGCAGCTCTCGCTGGTCGAGCAGGCGGCAGGCGACGTTGGTGCAGTGGATCTCGTCGGTGTCGTCGTCGCGCAGCTTGTGCAGGCAGCAGCGGCCGCAGCCGTCGCACAGCGACTCCCACTCCTCGCGGCTCATCGCCGCCAATGTCTTGGTCTTCCAGAACGGTGCCATGATCCAGGTGTCGGTCGTCAGTCGTCTGTTTTCACAGGTGGCCTAGTGGAAGCTGAAAACTGGAAACTGGCAACGGCCAACTATTCCGCGGCAATCGCCATGGAGGTTTCGCTGAGCGCCTCGCCGGCTTCCAGCAGCACGGCAGTGGTGACAGCGTGGCAGCGCAAGCCCCACTGGCCGCCGCGAAAGCGGGCGTGCCAGCCGCCGGCCGGATGGCGGGCGACGTCGAGCGTCAATTGCCGCACACGGCCTTCATGCGCGACGGTGGCGGTGACGGGCCCCGGCGTGGCGCCGAGAATGCAAATGACTTCCATGCCTGCGGTCCTTGCGACTCGGCACGCAGGTTAAGGGGGTGCTTGCTGCAATATCGTTAATTACACGGGGAACTGCCGTGGCCTTGGTTTAACTTGCCGTGGCGGGCGGCCCGCGCTTCCTTGCGCGGCATGCGCGGCCGGGACGACGGCTTCACCTTGATCGAAATGCTCGTGGTGCTCGCCATCATGGGGGCGGTCATCGGCGTCGTCATCATGCGCGGGCCGGTGCGCAGCCACGGCATTGCAGACTCGTGCCGCCGCCGGCGCTGCTGGCGCAGACGCTGCGGGAAGCCCGCGCCACGGCGATCGAACGCAGCCGGATGGTCGTGTCGTCATCGACCCGGCGCACGGAATTTTGCCGCCGACGGCGGGCCGATCCATGCCATGGCGCCAGGCGTCGAGCTCGCGGTGCTTCCGCCGGCGCTGAAAGGTCCGGGCGATGGCGGGTCGATCCGGTTTTCGCCGGACGGCAGCGCCAGCGGCGGCGGCGTGCTGCTCGGCAATGCCGGCCGCCGCGTCCAGATCGACATGCAATGGCTGACCGGCCAGGTACAGGTGGCCAATGCACCCTAACGAACGCCGGCGATGCCGGCTTCACCTTGCTCGAAGTGATCATCGCGTTCGCCATCTCTGCGCTGGCGGTGGGCGTGCTCTACGAGGGCGCCACGGGCGGGCTTGCCGCCACCGGCTCCGCCGCGAAGACGGCGAGGCGCTGCTGCTGGCAAAATCACATCTCGCGGCGATCGGCCATGGCGACGCTGATCGCGCAGCAGGAAAGCAGCGGCGTCGATGGCGACGGCTATAGCTGGCACCTGCACATCCGTCCGCTCGCCACGCGCGAAATGAACTTGTCCGACAGCGACCGCGCGAACGACACGAAGCCTACGAATGCGGTCCTGTACGACGTCTGGTGACGGAGAGCTGGGAAGATGGACGGCGCCACCGCGCAGGTCTCGCTCGACACACATCGCCTCGACATGCGTACGGCAGAGGGCGAATGAAACGCGAGACGGCTTCACCCTGATGGAGATGATCGTCGCGGTGGTCGGTTCTCGGCTTCGTCATGGTGGGCCTGGCACAGGCCTCGCGATTCGGCATCGACGCCTGGACATGCGCGAAACTCGCCGAGCGCGGGTCGCAGACATGGAACGCGTGGATCGCGTGTTGCGTCTGCTCATCAACAGACGGCGGCACCGCTCGCGGCGGACGACAAGACGTTCGTCGGCCAGGAACATCGTTTCCAGATCGTGACGCGTTTGCCGGACCAGCCGGACACCGACCCGGTGCGGCGCGCCCAGGTCGCGGTCGGCGTCGATGACGAGCACCGGCTGCTGTTGCGCTGGCAACCGCACGCCAACGCGGTCGCGCTGAAGCCGCTACCGCCGCCGGAACAGATCGTCCTGGTGGAAGGCGTCGATCATATCGACATCACGGTACCGGCAGGCCGGTAGAGCGATGGCGGCAAATGGATGACGCGGTGTGGGACGACGCCTCGCTGCCGGCGCTCGTCCAGCTGCACATCGTGCTGCAGAACGAACATCACGTGTGGCCGGTGATCCAGGTCGCCACGATGATCGATCCGAACGGCAGCTTCTGACATGCGGCCGCGCCGGGCCCGAGCGCCCGAGGCTCTCGAACAAGGCCCCGGTGATCCGGCTTCGCGCTGCTGATCGTGCTGTGGACCATGGTGCTGCTGGCGCTGCTGGCCGCGCAGGTGACCGGCGCCGGGCGCGCGGAGACGCAGATGGCAGCGGCGCTTGCGGCTTGCGGCGAACTGGAAGCCGCGGCCGATGGCGCCATCTACGAAACGATTTGGCACATGCTGGATGGCGGTGGCGACATGTGGCAGCCCGGCGCCGCATCCTACGATCTGCATGAGCCGGCCGGCCTGGTGCACGTCGAAGTCATGCGACGAGCGCGGCAAGATGGACATCAACCAGGTGCCGCCCGGTCTGCTGGCCGGCCTGTTCAGCGTACTCGGCGCCGACGACAGCGACCGCCAACGCGGTCGCCAACGCCATCGGCGACTGGCGCAGCCAGTCCGTCGGCGGCGATGCCGACGAGCAACGTGCCGCCGGAATATCGCATGGAAGGCGCGCCTGTGGGGTCCGCCGGGCCAGGAAATCGAACGGCTGGATGAGTTGAAGCTGGTGCGCGGCATGACGCCGCAACTCTACGAAGCGCTCGTTGCCCTATCTGACACTGGCGCTGGAACAGGGGCCCTGGCTGCAATATGCCAGCCCGGTCGTGCTGGCGGCCATCCAGAAAGCCAAGCGAATCGCCGGCCTGACGGTGGACGACGCCGGATGTGCGCGGCCCAGTCGTGCTGCGGCTCATCGCGACCGCACAGGGTCCCGGCGACGCCCGCTTCGTCCGCCAGCGTGCTGATGCGTTTCGATGGCACGCTGAGCGGACCTGCCTGGAAGTATCGGATATCTGGAGTGGGATTGAGGGTGTTACGCCAACGCCTTGGGGCATTCGGTGACTTTTATCAGGCGGCGTGGAAATCAGAACGGAAGCAGTTCTTTTTTGAAAAAAAGAACCAAAAAACTTTCCCGCTTATCAACCAATCGACACGGCCTCTGCTGCGTAGACGGATCGCCGAGTGAGGCGGGAAGCGGTTATAGCGCGGCACAGTGCTGGCACCATGCCGGTCATTTCGCGCCTGCGGTTTGTGGTCCAGCAGAACGAGCCGAGATAATCGTCAGCGTGCTTGGCCGAAATGGTCTTGTGCGTGGCCTTGATGGCGGTGCTGAGATTGGCGATCGCGGTGTTAACCACGAAGAACGGCGCTCCGCGTGCCCGCGCCGGGCGTTTGCTGCCTGTGACAGTGGCATGGTGCGTGCGCCCAGCTTGGCCCAGCGCGTTGAATGCACGCAGCCCGTCGGTGTGCACATGTGCGGTGGTGGCGATGCATTTATCGGCAAATGCCTTGACTGCACTAAAAGAAAAACGACTGACCACCTTCATGGCAAGGTGTCCCATGCGCCCGTTATCATGCCGCTCGGCGGCCGCGATGACCGGCGTTTTACCTGCCGGACCCGAACCTTTGTTACGCTCGCCACCGAGATAGACGTCATCGGCTTCAACCACCGGAGCGGCGCCCCCATCGTCGTCGGGGCCGCCCAGAACGTAACGGGCTTCGCGCTGGGTCATTGCGTGATGCAGGCGTTTCTCGAGATACCAGGCAGTCGGATAACTCACGCCCAGCCGACGCCCGAGTTCGACCGCGGAAATGCTCTGCTTGGTGCTGGTCATCGCATGCATGGCGCGAAACCAGGTGGTAAGCGGCAACTTCGTGCTGGCCATGACGGTGCCCGACGTCAACGACCAGCGCCGGTTGCAAACGTGCAGCCGATCCGGCGCCCCGAGACATAAATTCGCGTGTTCCCACAAGCAGGACACGCCATTCCGGCCGCGTTGCGCGCAGCCAGCAAGGCGGCAAAACATTGCTCCTCCCTGCCGAATTGCTGTTCGAACGCCGCATCAGTCATCCCCTTCATCAACGCCCGCATTGCGCACCTCCATTGCTCGGCCAATCATGCACGAAAACAATGCGTTGTACAAGAGCGTGTTACTTGGTTGATAAGCGGGAAAAACTTTCTTGTTTACGCACTATCCTCAGCCGTCCTGATGCGGTACATAGCGTGAACATCTGGGTTAGGCAAGAGGCTGATATGGCTCGCAATAAGGTTCAGTTTCAGAAGGGTCTCAGCGAGATCGCGTTTGGCGCGCTTTATGGTACCGAGGAAAAATGCCGTGCGGTGGTCATTGCGTCGCGCTGGCCGGATGGCTTCGTTTGCCCAGCTTGCGGCGGTCGAGCCTATAGCGAAGTGAAGACCCGCGGGCTGTATCAGTGCAGCGCATGCCGCAGGCAAACCTCGCCAATCGCCGGCACCATCTTCGCCTCCACCAAACTGCCGCTGACCACCTGGTTTCGCGCTCAATATCATCTCACCCAGAGCAAGCAGGGCATTTCGAGTATCGAATTGGGCCGTCGCCTCGGCGTCACGCAGACAACTGCCTGGAAAATCAAGCACAAACTCAAACAGGTGATGATGGAGCGAGACGCCAGCAAGCGTTTGGCTGGGCGCGTCGAGGCCGATGATGCTTATGTCGGCGGCGAACGGACAGGTGGCAAGCGCGGTCGCGGCGCGGCCGGTAAAACACCTTTCGTGGCCGCCGTCGAGACCACGATAACCGGCCAGCCGGTGCGCATTCATCTGCGTCGCGTCATCAACTTCTGCAACCACGGGATTTCGACATTTGCCAAGCGGAGCCTCGATCCCGCCTGCGAGGTCGTCACCGACGGCCTGGCATGCTTTGGTGCGGTCAGAGACGCCGGATGCAAGCATATCGTCGTCAAGACCGGCTCCGGCGTCGCCGCAGCGCGCACTGGCGCATTCAAATGGGTGAACACGGCGCTCGGCAACATCAAGGCGGCCTTGGTTGGCACCTATCGCGCGATCGACCAGAAGCATGTGCCACGCTACCTTGCCGAATTCGAATATCGCTTCAATCGTCGCTACGACCTCGCAGCCATGCTGCCCCAACTCACTTGGGCCGCAGTGCGCACCACGCCAATGCCCTACCGACTGCTGAAGCTACCAGATGTTTTCGCATGACCAATCGCCATACGGGATCAAAAAGTCAGCTGAGGATAGTACGTAAACAAGAAAGTCTTTTGCTTCTTTTCTTCAGAAAAGAGGTCCTTTCTTCCCTGTTCTTCCTTTCACCCCACCTGGGCAACTACGAAAAAGAAGACCTTTCCTACTCGCCACCGCCGATGCGCAGGATTTTCGGCGGCTTGTAGGCGCCACTGAGCAACGCCGCATCCGGTCCGTAGGTTCGCAAAATCAGCCGAAACGCACCGCTGGGCGCGGGCAGCCAATTCGCCGAATTGGCGGGCGCCGGATGCTGAATGACGATACGCAGGCTGCCATCTGGTGCATACTGCAGGCCGGTGGTGCGATCGGTGATGGCGTAGCGTCTGATGGGATTACCCACCAGCAGCAGATCATCGCCATAGAGGACCAGGGACCAGAACGCGCGCGCCGGCGGCAATTCCCCCTTGGGAAAGGTAATCGTGTAGCGATCCTCACCGGTCAACGTTTCGCCTTCCGCGTCATGCAACGCCACGAAGTGAGAATGATTGCTGCGCGACATTGGCGCCGGGGCCGACGAGATTGGTGGACGCAGGGCCAGCGGGTCCGCGATGAAGTTGGTGATGTGATAATCGACACGCCACCCATTGCTGTCGACAGTCCCCGAAACGCCTTGATTTTCTGCAGCGCGCCGGTAAGCGCGTTGCGCAGTGTATCGGCCGGCAGCCTGGTCACCGCGCCGGTGCCGAGGGCAAGCGGCGCCAATTGATCAAACTCCGGCGCCTCCTGTGCTGGCGGCGGATAGCGGTGGACCAGCACATCCAGTTCGCTGAAATAGGCCTCGGGATCATCGGAAAGATCGAGCTTCGGGAAGAGGTTGAGGGCCTCCCCTTCCGCAATCGGCGGTTGACGATCGGCGGATAACCCGTCAATGGCGCCAGTCGGCTCAACCAGCCTGCAAGCGTTGCGCGGCTTTAAGACCCGTGTCGCCCCCACAACCAGCGTAAGTGCTAGCGCCAGCACAAGCGTGGTCGTTGCAGCCATTTGTTTCGCGCCAGCCGGAACCACTCCCCTGCCCACCCCGGCGGCGTGATGGCGTAAAGGCCCGGACCCGCAGCGGTTTACGCCCTTCCCGGCGTAGCCCAGTATCGTCTGATAGGCGTTAATAAGCTGGACCGTGTAATATCGTATATCGGATTCCGGCAGTTCCAGAACCACCGGGCCTTTGGAAAGATCGAGCCAGGCAAAGCCGTAGATCGTATCGATTTCAGCGCGGCGAGTTTAGTCGCGGGCGTGGCCAACGTCTCGTTCAAATAGAAGCGGTTGCTCGCCACGCCGCTTTTTGAGCGAGCGCGAAATATCGTCCCATATCTACCAGCGGGAAGCCCCAAATGGCCGCTTGCATGGCCAATCGTTGCGGTGAGGCCTGCGGTGCCGCCGCACGCGAAGCCGCGTCACCGAGCAACACCAATCCGGCTGCCCCCAGCACCTCCCGGCGCGACACACGGAATTTCTCACTCACTGCCAATCCCCCATTGCTCGCCGTCACACGATCCGGCACCCCTTCTGCTGCCGCCTCATTCAAATCTGGCCGCGCAATCCATGCCCGCGGATCCCGCGACAAGTTCGGCACCGGGGCCAGGTTCACCGCCAGGGAAGGTATGCCCCACGTGATACGAAAGTATAAAATACTATTTGCAGTAGTGTTATTCGCTCCTGGCCAGGAAAATGCTGGTGTTCATCGCCTTCTTCACAGGTAGCTCAGCCCGTTGACAGCTCCAGATTGTACGTTCAATGAACGTATGACAAGAGTTCTACGTACAACAGGAGTCATACATGCTAACCAACGGCCGATATGCGTTGGTTTTTTGCAACACTATGCAAAAAGTGTTTTCTCGTCGGATCTGGTTGTCCCTCTGCGCCGTGACGCTGTCGGCTCCCGCCCTCGGCGACCCGCCAGCCGCGGCACCGACCCTAGTCGCGTAGACATGCACGCGGCAATGGCAAAGGCGTAGAGGAAGTCGTGGTGACCGCCCGGCATCGGGCGGAAAAAGCGCAGAAGGTGCCAATTCCGCTGACCGCCGTCAGCGCGGCGAAGCTGTCCAATACGAATACGACATCGATTACTCAACTCGAGTTTCTGGTGCCGACCCTGCAGGTGAGCGAATTCAATCCGCGCAACACCAGTTTCAACATTCGTGGCGTTGGCAACAACGTCGCCTCCTCCAATGACGGGTTGGAGGCCGGGGTAGGTGTATATGTCGACGGCGTCCTATACGCGCGGCCGGGCGTTGCATCGTTCGATCTTCCCGACATCTCGGATGTGCAGGTGCTACGCGGGCCACAGGGCACGTTGTTCGGCAAGAACACCACGGCCGGCGCCATCGATGTTCATTCGAAATTGCCTAGCTTTACACCAGAAGCTTCATTCGAAGCTTCCGTCGGCAATTATTATAATTATTATTATAATTTGACCTATAAACTGTTATGATATATCATCTATGTAGTTTTTAAAATACATTTAATTTTCATACCAATAATAATTGCAGATTATGAGCTTTCTAAAAGTCTTAGGGTATTCCTCTCCAATCCAGTTTATGGAAGAACTGAGTAGCAATAAGGCGATGGCAATTCTCATGGGTAAAACGCAGCTATATAAAATAGCTAAACTCTGTGCGAAGGACCATGGCGCGGCAACTGCCATGAATATTCAAAATTTTCAAATTGAAAATAAAAGACATTTATACAAGATTGCCAAAATCTGTGCAAAGCAGGATAGTCGGGCAATAGCAGATAACTTCAAAAACTTCGCCCTCGAAAATAACGCCCATGTATTCAAAATCGCCAAAATCTGCGCCCAGCATCGTGGCAGTTATACAGCAGAAAAAATCAAAATTTACCGAATTAAAGATAAATCACAGTTATCTGAATTAGCCCTCATTTGTGCTGAGTACGATACCCTAGGAACAGCAAGATTTATCGAAAACTTTGAAATTGAAGATAAGACCTACTTATACGAGATCGCCAAACTTATCGCCCCGAAGGATGGCTTTGCAGTATCTAAAAATATTAAAAACTTTGGAATCGAGAATAAGACACATCTCTATGAAATCGCCAAGCTCTGCGCTCAGGAAAATGGAGAACAAACAGCCGAAAACATCAAAAACTTCGGGATAGAAGATCCAAAGCAATTATTGGAAATCGCCAAGCTCTGCGCTCACCAGAATGGAGGTGGAACAGCCCATTGTATCGAGAACTTCTGTATTATAGATAAGATGCATTTATATGAGATGGCTAAGCTATGCGCAGAACGTGGTGGCGGTGGAACAGTCCACAATATCGTTAAGTTTGACTTAGATAAAACTCAATTTTTAGAGATCGTCAAAATCTGCGCTGAAAGGGATGGCGGTACAGTAGCTGCACTCATCCAAGATTTGGGTATTAACGATAAAACTCAATTATTTGAAATCGCCAAGATCTGCGCGAAAAGTGATGGTTGGGGAACAACCTATTATATTAAAAATTTCGGAATTGAAGATAACGAACAATTATTTGAGATCGCTAAACTCTCCGCACAGCAGCATGGCATGGGAACAGCTGCCCGTATTCACAACTATGGGATTAAAAACAAGGCCCAGTTATTTGAAATCGCCAAACTATGCGCTCAAGAGAATGGTAGCGGAACGGCCATGTATATTGGAGGATTTCAGTTCGAAGATAAGGCACAACTCTTTGAGATCGCCAAGATCTGCGCTCAAAAGTATGGGGGTGGAACGGCGAAATGCATTTACAACTTCAACTTAGAAGAGAAAGAACAACTCATTGAGATTGCGAAGATCTGCGCTAAGTATAATGGATCCGGAACAGCTCAACATTTTAGGGAATTTCGAATCGATGACCCCGAAGTACGATGGGAACTGTTTCTGGAATGTTTTAAATCAGAAAATAAAGCTGTTGGTTACATCAAATCCTTTCTTCCACTTCCTCAAGGTGTAGGATTAAATGCGATCCTTCTTGCGGAATTACTTTTTAAGATCCTCGATAAGGCTCCAGAACATATTGCGCTTCGAGAGGAATTTTTTATTAAAATTAAAAGCTTGATTGAAGAGCTATCCTGTACGAATGGGGGTAAAGAAAAATTTCTCAAAATGAGTGCCAAAATCTCAACATACGAAATGCATATTCAGAATGAGACAATGTCTTGGCTTTTGAAAGCCTTATTTTTAAGCCTTCGGATGCCAAAGGAAAATCTCAATTGGATATTGGAAAGTGAATTATTAGTCAAACTTTCGGAGCTTCACGAGCCCCGTCTTCGATCCCTTTTAACCCCCGGTCTCTTTGAATTAACTAACAGATATGCCCCTAGAGGAACAAAAGGCCTGCCGTTGATAGCGATTCCCTTCTTTCAACTGCAAAATCTAGGAGCTGAGGAAGAAAAACTCAAGCAAATAGCCAAAACCCTCAAACGTGAACAGAATAAGTCCGATATTTTAAAGAATCCAGTCACTGTACAAACCATTCTACATATGGTCCATTTGCTAGCCTCAACTGATATTTTTTCTTCAGACGAAAAGGTTTTGGCAATGGATAGAATCTTCTTTAAACAAGATAAATCCATCGAGGATAATATTGGAACACTCTTAAAGAGAATTGCAGCGGCAAATGGTCTTTTGCAAATGCAAAATAAAGAATGGCCAAAATCTCTTAAAGATATTAATGAGGAATTTCGGGCCTCCTTCGAAAAACTCATCCCTATTGACTTCAAGGGAGTTGTCTCAAAGCGATATGACGAAATATTTGGATCAAGTCGCAATCCCTATGGTCTGATTATCTATGCAGCAGGTCTTCAAACCCTCGGTGAACCCGAAGTCATGAATTGCCTTGGAGCTTACGTCAGCACTGTTTTTAATGGAACCTTCAAAGAAACACGCTACGATACAGACAAAAATCCCCACCTCAAAACAATTGCAGAAGCACGTCCGGATTTGATTGAACAGTGGAAACAAAATTCTGAAAAACCTTTTGAGATATCTCAAAAAGAAGAAAAAAGAGATTTTAATTGCAAAGAGTGGATCAAAACCAAGTTGATCGATGATAGGCATCTAGGTCAAACAAAAATTCCCTTTATTGAGAATTATTTCAAAGCAAACACAACTGAAGAAAAAGAGCTGGTTTCCAAAAATTTAGCAGAAGAGCTGCAAAAAGCGCCTAGCGAAATACTCAAGCTGCAACAGGCCTGTATTGCCTTTGCTGAGTCCTCTTCTGAAAACTTTATTCTCCCCCTTAAAGAAATACAAGCCTATGTAGATCCAAGCGCTGAATTTGCCAATGATGTTAAAGGAATGCTTCAGCCAAAGAGGAAGTGCACAGAACTTAAAATTGTGAACACGGATGATCCGGTCGATCTGCTTCTTTGCGGCACCGATGTCGGCGGAAGTTGCCAGAGGCTCGGAGGTGACCCAAAACTCAATAAGGGGTTGCTTGGTTATCTCATGGATGGAAAAAACCGTCTTTTGGCAATCAAAGATGCAAAAGGAAAAATTATTATACGGTGCATCTTGCGCCTTATGTGGGATGAGGAGCGACCCGTCCTCTATCGTGAGCGCTATTATCAAGACCACCACGATTCAAGACTCATAAATGCATTGAATCAGGCCGCAGTAGAATTAGCGAAAGCGTTGAATGTACCTCTGACATCTGCGGATAAAGGCATACCGTATGGAAAACCTCTTCATGCATTAGGAAGTCCTGTGCCTTACGAATACAGCGACGCCGCCCGAGGCATCAAAAAAGCGGGCGCCTACACAATCATAAACGCAAACACAATCAAAGAAGGTGAAGTATGAGCTTTGGAAATGTATCACGGTGTGCAGATGGGCAACAGTTCGCTAAAATGCTAGATGCCATTGAAATAACAATTTCAACAGTTAAAACTGTAGAAAAACCATTGATTGATAAAATTTCAAGATTTTTCGATTGTAATATTGGATATATCGTAAGAAACCATACAGATGCGAGTCGATTCTATTCAATCGCAGCTAAAGTTATAGTGAAGCCATCTTCTGTTTTAAAAGAAAAAACACATGACTACATAAAATCACTTGCAGATGGGATCAATCATCTGGCAATTCCCCTATCTTCTCTAAATCTTTCCGAGAAGGAGCTGTACGATCTCATTCCTTGGCTAAGTTATATCGATCTTTGTAACGTAGATTTATCGAAATATGATTTAAAAAAATTCAAATTCAATCTTTCTAATACAGATTTCACACTGAAAGCCTCGGATGAGGATCTATGCAATATCGCTAAGACGAGCGCGCGGGATAGTGGCTATAGAACTTCCAAGGAAATTAAAAAATTCGGCATCAAGGATAAAACGCTCTTGTTTGAAATCGCCAAACTTTGTATCGAGCAAAATGCCTCTAAAACAATGGCAAATATCAAAAACTTCGAGTTCGAAGATGCAAAATTATTAGAAATCGGTAATCTGTGCATTGAGCGTGTAGGTGTACCCACCATAGCCCTAGAATATTGCGACAAACTTGGGTTCAGTGAAGTCCTAAAATTTGAGATCGTCAAGTTGTGCCTTAAAAAAAATCTTTTTAAAACAATCGAATATATCGACTACTTCGGGATCAAGGAAAAAACATACTTTTACGAGATCGCTAGACTCTGCGTTATGCAAGATAGCGCTATAATTCCTGAAAATATCAAGACCTTCAAGATCGATGATAAGAATCAATTATTTGAAATTGCAAAGCTCTGCGCTCAAAAAAATGGCCGTGAAACGGCGAAATTTATCCAAAACTTCGGGATCGAGGATAAGACAGATTTATTCGAAATTGCCAAGCTTTGCGCTCAGCAAGATAGCAATGGAACATGCCTTTATCTCATAAACTTTGGGATCGAGGATAAAGCACACTTATACGAGATTGCTAAGATCTGCGCTAGCGCCGGAAGCATGATAACTAGATATATCATAGACTTCGGGATCGTAAGGGAGTCACAATTATTTGAGTTAGCTAAGCTCTCTGCACAAAAATGCGGTCGTGGAACAGCCCTACATATTTTAGAGTTTCGAATTAAAGACAAAGATAAATTATTTGAAATCGCTAAACTATGCGCTCAAAATAGTGGCGGTGGAACGGCGGAGTACATCGAAAAGTTCGGGATCGACGATAAGACACATTTATTCGAGATCGCAAAGCTCTGCGCTCAGCAAGATAGCGATAGAACATGCCTTTATCTCGAAAACTTTAGGCTCGAGGATAAAGCACACTTATACGAGATCGCTAAGCTCTGCGCTACTAAGGGTACCATGGTCAGTGGTTGTGTCACGAACTTCCGAATCGTTGAGCAGTCCCACCTGTGTGAGATCGCCAAGCTCTGTGCTCAGAAATGCACCAAAACAGCCAAAAATATTAAAAATTTTGGAATCAAAGATAAAAATGAATTATTTGAAATCGCCAAGCTTTGCGCTCAAAATAATGCCAGTGGAACTGCCCAGCACATCGAAAACTTCGAAATCGAAGATAAAGCACACTTGTTTGAGATCGCCAAACTTTGCTTTGCAGTTAATGTAATTGACACGATCGTTCATTTTAAAAACTTTGGGATCAAAGATAAGACACACTTATACGAGATCGCGATGGTCTGCGCCAAGCGTGAAGGTCTCACAACCGCCTTTTATATCAAAACTTTCGAAATCGATAACGAAATACAACTGTACACGATCGCCAAAACTTGCGCTCTGGAAAATGTCCATGCATGTAGCCATATTAAGAACTTCGGGCTGAAAATTGAACAGTTATACAAACTCGCTAAATTCTGCGCTAAGCTGAATGGCCTTGCAACTGCCTACATTATTTATGCGTTCGGTTTCAAAGATGAGAAACAATTATTAGGGATCGCCAAGCGCTGCGCTCAGAATGGCGGTGGAACAGAGGCACATTTCAAAAAAAACTTCATGATCAACGATGAGAGACAATTATTAGAAATTGCCAAGCTGTCAGCGCAACAGGATCCGATATTTACAGCTCAATATTTACAAGTTTTTGGATTAAATGAGCAAATGCAGTGGGAAGTATTTCTTGAATGTATGATAGATAAACACGCCCTAGGACAAATATACCGAATTCATTTTCCACATGATATTTTTTTGGTAAAATCACCTTACGTTCTTGTGCAATCACTTTATCAGATACTCGAAAGTAAGGAAGAGGAAAAAGAAAAACGTGCGGAATTTTTTAAAGAAGTAAATGTTTTGATCAATAACCTCTCTTGCTCGCCAGTGAATAAGAAAAATTTGCTAAAACTGAATGAACAAATCTCGAACTTCAAAATTCATATTCAAAACGAGACTGCCCTATGGTTTCTAAGAACTTTATTTTATTGCATTCAGATGCAACGCAAAGATCTCGACTGGATGTTGGAGAGTAAATTGTGGATAGAGCTTGCGAAGTTACGGGAGCCTCGCCTTAGATCCCTTTTAACAGCAGGCCTTTTTGAAGTAAGTAAATATAAAGTAGATGTGCCAAAGGGAACGCATGGATTGCCGTTAATAGCCATTCCATTCTTTCAACTACAACAGCAAGGGGTGAGTCCTGAAAAATTGAGTACTATCTACCGAACTCTAAAAAAAGGGCAGAATAAGGATATTTTAAAAAATGCCGTCACGCTGCAATCCATTCTCCACACGTTCCATTTGCTTGCCTCTACTGTTTTCCTCTCATCTGATGAAAAAAAACAAGTCATTGATAAAATCATTGGCGACCAAGGAAGTAATCTTTCAACTTTGATTAATAGGATAAACGCTGCCAGAGGTCTTTTGCAAATGAAAAAAAGAAAATTGCTAATATCCTCTCAAGATCCTGTCGCTGCATTTTCTGCATTGTTTAGGGAACTCGTCCCTATTAAGGACTTTACAGGGGATGTTTCAGTTCAATATGATAAAATATTTGCTAAAAGCCGGAATCCTTATGGGTTGATCAGCTATGCTGCAGGTCTTAAAACGCTAGAGGATCGTCAAGTCATGGATTGTCTTGGAAGCTATGTGAGTTCCGTTTTTAATGGAACTTTCAAAGATCTACGCTATGATTCGACTAACAATATCCACCTTAAAACTATTTCAGAATCCCGTCCCCATTTACTTGAAATCTGGAAAAACGATATCATGAAACCTTTAGATGAGATGCCTCTTGCTGAAGTAACAAAAGAGGAATTTGATCCCAGACAATGGATATTCCTCAAACTGATTAGGCATGAACATCTTGGTAAAATCGAAATTCCTTATATAAGAGATTATTTCAAAGCGAACACACCTGAAGAAAAAGACCTTATTCTTCAAAATTTAAACAAAGAGCTGCCCAGCGACTTACTAAACCTTCAAAAGTTATGCATTGCATTTGCCGAATCAAAATCTGAACACATGAATCCCCTGCTTAAAGAAATCCAAGCATGTTTGGATCCTCTGACTGAATTTGCTCATGACATAAAGGGCTTGCTTGAGTCTAAGCAGACATCCTCAAAATTGAAAGTCGTCTTGACGGATGATCCGATTGACCTGCTCCTTTGCGGCACAGATGTCATGGGTAGTTGCCAGAGGCTCGATGGTCATCCTAATCTAAATAAAGGATTGCTTGGTTATATTGTGGATGGAAAAAACCGCCTATTGGCTATCATGGATAGTAAAGGAAAAATTGTTGCTCGCTGCATATTACGCCTCATGTGGGATGGCGAACAACCCGTTCTGTTTCGGGAGGTCTTTTATCCTGACACCCGCAATTCAAAATATGTCACCGCCTTAAATCAGGTTGCAATCGATCTAGCGAAAGTGATGCAAGTTCCTCTGACAAGTGCGGATGAAGGCGCTTCCTATGGAAAACCTCTTCATTCTTTAGGAGGAGCCGTTTACGAATATTGCGATGGCACCGGGGGCGGAGTAAAGAAAGGTGGGGTCTATACGATAACTGAAGCGAGAATGATGAAAGAGGGTGAAGTATGAGCTTTGTAAATATATCACAGTGTGCAGATAAGCAAGAGTTCATAAAAATGCTTGATGCTATTGAAATAACTCTTTCAATACTCAGAACCCTAGAAAAGCCTTTGATTGATAAAATCTCAAAATTTTTCGACTGTAATATTAAATATATCGAAATAGACGCACCTGTTGCTAATAGAACTAAGGTTATTACCAACTTCTTAGATGATCCGTTAGTCGGTAAAGTACAAAAGAATGCACTTTCTGTTTTGAAGAAGAATGCAAATGACTACATTAAATCACTTGCAAATGGGATCAATCATATGGAAATCCCCCTATCTTCTCTAAATCTCTCCGAGCAAGACCTGTACAATCTCCTTCCCTGGCTAAGGTATATCGATCTTAGTAATCTCGATTTATCGAAATATGATGTAAAAAAATTCAACTTTGATCTTCATACAGATTTCATACTTAAAGCCTCAGATAATGAAACTCTATTCAATATTGCCAAGCCGTACGCTCAACTAAATCCCTATACAACCTCCAAATATATCAAAAAATTCGGAATCGAAGATAAAAGCCACTTGTTTGACATCGCCAAACTCTGTGTCGAGCAAAGTCCCTCTCAAACACTGGTAAATATCAAAAACTTCGATTTCGACGATGCACAATTATTAGAAATCGCGAAGCTCAGCATTCTGAGGCCAAGCGTAGACAAAGGTTTTTTAGATTATTTAGACAAATTCGGTTTCAGTGATGCCCCTAAATTCGAAATTATAAAGTTCTGCGTTCAGAAGGATGTCATTAGAACCATCAAATATATTGAGCACTTCGGGTTTAACGAAAAGACATACATTTATGAAATCGCTAAGCTCTGCGCTCAGACTGATGAGCACGAAACAGCCGAGTTCATCAAAAACTTCGGAATCGAAGACAAGATACAATTATTGGAAATCGCTAAGCTCTGCGCTCAAAAAAATGGCCATGACAACAGCCGGATTCATCAAAAACTTTGGTATTGAGGATAAGACAGATTTATTTGAGATTGCTATGATCTGCGCTCAGCAAAATGGCAATGGAACATGCCTTAATATCAAAAACTTCGAACTCGAAGATAAGACACATTTATTCGAAATTGCCAAGCTTTGCGCTACTCACCCGGAGGGCCGGGTAAGCTCTCGCCTTACATCCTTCAGGATCGAAGATGAATCCCATTTATATGAAATCGCCAAGCTCTGCGCTCAAAATAGCGGTTCTGTAACAGCCATAAATATTGAAAAATTTCGGAATTACAGACGTTAATAAGTTATTTGAAATCGCCAAGCTCTGCGCGCAAAAAGATGGTATCGGAACAGCCAGATTTATCAAAAATTTCGGGATCGAAGATAAGGTGCATTTATTTGAAATCGCTAAACTATGCTTTGCAATATATGTAAAACCCACGTTCGAACATTTCAATAACTTCGGAATCGAAAATAAGACACACTTATATGAGATCGCCAAAATTTGCGCTAAGCGGGACGGCAACACCACAGTCTTTAATGTCAAAAGCTTCGGCATCGCAGACAAGGGGCAGTTAAGTGAGATCGCTATTCTCTGCGCTCAGAACGCGGGCAACTCAACAGCCATGTTTATCAAGGACTTCGGAATTGTAGACAAGTTACAAATATACAAGATCGCCAAGGCCTGCTTTCAACAAAATGTTGAGGCAGTTCTACATATTAACAACTTCGAATTCGATGAAGAACATTTATACAAAATCGCTAAGATCTGCGCTCAGAAAGCTGGCGCTGAAACGGCCTACTATATCAACAATTTTAAAATCAAAGATCCAATAAAATTAGTCGAGATCGCAAAGCTCTGCGCGCAGCAGAATGCCCATGCAACGACTAATCATATCAAAAAATTTGGAATCAAAGATGAGACACAACTATTAGAGATCGCAAAGCTCTGCGCTCAGCAGAGTGGCGAAACCACAGCCAAATATCTATATGATTTTGGATTCAGTAATGCGCAATTGGTATGGGAAGTGCTTCTAGAATGTATGGTAGACAAAAATGCTCTTTGGCGAATCGAGAACAATAGACATGTAGATAGTATTTTGAGAGAATATAACATCAAACTTCTTGCGGGATTACTAGATAAGATCCTAAATAATGAGGAAGTAGAGGGAGTAGTGATAAGAAACAAGATTGACCTAAAAGAAAATCGAATCCGATTTTTTAAGGAAATAAACACTTTAATCGACAAGCTCTCGTGCTCCAATGAAAATAAGGGAAAATTGATAAGATTGAATGAACAAATCTCGAATTTGCCGATTCATATTCTACACGTGACCGCATTATGGTTTCTAAGAACTTTATGTTATAGCATACAGATGCAGACAATCCATCTCGACTGGATGTTACAGAGTAAATTATGGGATGAACTTGCGAGGTTGCGTGAGCCTCGTCTTCGATCCCTTCTAACTGCCGGTCTTTTTGAGCTCAGTAAAAAGAACAGAGATGTTCATACGGGCACGCATGGGCTGCCGTTAATCGCTATTCCTCTCTTCCAATTGGAGGAACAGCGAGTTCCGCCAGAAAAACTCAAGCTAATCACCAAAACTCTCAAGAGCAGTCGTCATCATTTGAAGAATGTATTGACCGTACAATGCATTCTCCATACATTCCATTTGCTTGCCGCAACTTTTTTGCTATCGACAGAAGAAAAAATTAAAGTTATTGATAAAATTTTCGATAACAAAAAAGGGTCAGCGGAAAATAATATCCAGATTATTTTAAATAGGATAAATGCAGTAAGAGCCCTATTGGAATTGAAAAAATATAAAATTCTAAAATCAGCTCAAGATCCTGTGGCTGCATTCAGTGGTATGTTTGAAAAACTCATCCCCATAACCAGCTTCAAGGGCGATATTTCAGTTGAATATGATAAAATATTTGCAAAAAGTCGGAATCCTTATGGATTGATCACCTATGCGTCGAGGCTTCAAACACTCCTTGAGCCACAAGTGATGGAATGTCTAGGTTTGTTTGTTAGCTCTGTTTTTGATGGCTCTTTCAAAGGCAGACGCTATCAGACCGTCAATAATCTGCATCTCCAAACGATTTCAGAATCTCGTCAGGATTTGCTCGAAATGTGGAAAACAGATATCGAGAAACCTCTAGTTGAGGTGTCACCTGCTGAAGAAAAAAAAGAGGCATTCGATCCCAAGAAATGGCTATGGCTCAAATTGATCAAAGATGAACATCTGGGTAAAACTGAAATACCTTATATCAAGGCTTATTTTCAAAAAAACACAACTGAAGAAAAAAAGCTTGTTTTGCAAAATTTAACGGAAGAGTTGCAAAAAGCTCCTAATGATCTACTAATGCTGCAACAAGCCTGTATTGCATTTGCAGAAGGGCCATCAGAAAACTACAATCCCCTACTTAAAAAAATACAAGTCTATTTAGATCCAAACGCTGAATTTGCCAATGACATAAAAAGCTTGCTTGATCCAAAGCGGGAATTCTCAAACATGAATGTCATCTTCACAGATGACCCCATCGATCTGTTACTTTGCGGCACCGATGTCATGGGAAGTTGCCAGAGGCTTGATGGTCATGCTAATCTTAATAAAGGATTACTTGGTTATCTCGTGGATGGAAAAATCCGTCTTTTGGCGATTAAGGAAGACAAAGGTAAAATTATTACTCGCTGCCTTTTGCGGCTCCTGTGGGATGGCGAACGCCCCGTCCTGTATCGTGAGCGTTTTTATCCTGATGACCGCAATTCAAAGCATATCAGCGCATTGAATGAGCTCGCAAAAGAACTGGCAAAATCAATGAATCTCCCGCTGACATCTGCCGATAATGGACCCGCCTATGGCAAGCCCCTTCACTCTTTAGCAGGGGCCGTTTACGAGTACTGCGATGGGGGCGAGAGCGGAGTAAAGAAAGGTGGGGTCTATACGATTACTAACGCCAATATAAAGGTAGGTGAAGTATGAGTTTTCAAAGCTTATTTTTAAGGCATTCCGAGCAGGTTATATTTATACAGCAGTTGAATGGGATTGAAGTAACCCTTTCAAAACTTAAAACGTTAGATAAACCTATCATTGATAAAATTTCAAAATTTTTCGAAAGTAACAATAAACTCATCGTAGGTGACGAGGCTATGGCGAATCGAATCGATTCGATAGCTTCAAAAGTAAGAAGACTCGCTTCTGACGATCCGTTAGTCGATAAAGTTATAGATGTTGGACTTTTAGCTTTGAACATCAATACAGAGGACAACCTTCAATCCCTTGCAGATGGAATTGATCTTTTGGAAATTCCCCTTTCTTATTTAAATCTCTCCGAAGAAATGAAGTTTAAGCTTATTCCAAAGATGAGTTATATAGATATTTCCAATTTAGATTTATCGAATTTTAATTTTGAGAAATGCTTTCCAAATTTTAATAAACCGAATTTTAAGTTGAATGCTCCAGATAAGGAGACTCTATACAATTTCACCAAACTCTTTGCACAGCAGTATGGGGGTGTAATTGCTGAGAATATTAAGAAATTCGAAATCGAGGATAAGAACCAATTATTAGAGATCGCGAAGCTCTGTGCTCAAAATTGTGGTGGTGGAACAGCACATAGTATAAAAAACTTCGGAATTGAAGATCAGACACAGTTAATAGAAATAGCCAAGCTCTGTGCCATCCAGAATGGTGCGGCAACGGCTATATATATCAAAAACTTCAACATTAAAGATCAGGCAGTATTATTAGAGATCGCCAAATTCTGCATACAACAAGATCCTTTTACACTCCATCATCTCAAATGCATAGGGCTCCAAGAGAGACAATTATTAGAATTGGCTAAGTTCTCTGCTCAAGAGGATGGTGGGGTAACAGCTTGTTATATTCAAGCCTTTGAGATTCAAGATAAGCATCAATTGCTAGAGATCGCCAAACTCTGCGCTCAGCAAGATGGTTATGGCACGGCTAAAAACATCCAAAACTTCGGGATCGAAGATGAATCCCATTTATATGAAATCGCCAAGCTGTGCGCTAATCAAAATGGTAAAACTGCCCAATGTATCCAAAACTTCCGAATCGAAGATACGGTACAAATATTTGAGATTGCCAAGCTCTGCGCTATGCAGAACGGCACTGAAACTATAAAATTTATTCATAACTTCGGGATCAATAACCCCCAAATGCGATGGGAATTGTTTCTTGAATGCATCAAAGAAAATAACGAGTGTCTTTTTCAGATTGGATGTTTTTTCCCGCTTCCGGATTTATTCCCAGGTCCTGGCATTCTTACAAATATACTTTTTATAATGATCAACCCTTACTCGTTGGATCAAAAAGCAAATCAACACGCATCATCCACATTTTTTATAGAAACAAAAAGGTTAATTGCAAATCTCTCATGTTCGAAAGAAAGCAAAGAGCAATGGGTGCAGATTGCCGAGGAAATCGAAAAATCAGAAAGGCATATTCAGAATGAGGCTGCACAGTGGCTTCTAAAAACCTTATTTTTAAGCCTTCAAATGCCACCGGAAAATCACAATTGGCTATTTGAAAGCAACTTATTGCTCAAACTTTTCAAGCTGCGAGAACCTCGTCTTAGAAACCTTTTAACCCCAGGTCTTTTCGAATGCAGTAAAAGCAAAAATGATGTACCTCCGGGAACACACGGATTAGCTTTATTAATCATTCCATTTTCTCTGTTACAACAGCAAGGAGTTAATCCAGAAAAAATCAAGCAAATCACCCTCAAACTGAAGAAGCACCAAAATAAGAGTGATACTTTAAAAAGTGCATTGAGTGTACAGAACATTCTTCATACGTTTCATTTGCTCGCAGCTACTCATATCCATTCTTCCAAGGAAAAGATTCGGGCTATAGATAAAATCTTCTTTAACCACGATGGATCGATCGAAGATAACATAGATACGGTCTTAAAGAGAATTGCAGCTGTAAGAGTCCTTTTGCAAATGAAAAATAATGAATGGGCAAACTCAAATAAAGATCCTGTCGAAGAATTTTCCGCAGCGTTTGAGAAGCTTGTGTCCATAAAGGAGATTAAAGGAGTTGTAGCTCACCGGTATGAGGAAATATTTGGAAAAAGCCGCAATCCTTATGGATTGATTACCTACGCGGCAGGCCTTAAAACACTCAACGACCCTAAAGTGATGGAGTGCTTGAGCGACTATGTCAGCTCTGTCTTTAATAACACATTTGTAGAAAAACGCTACGATACTACGAATAATCTTCATCTCAAAACAATTTCTGAACGTCATCAAGACGTTCTCGAACTGTGGAAACAAAATTTCGAAATACCTTTGGAGACTTCCAAATCAGAAGAAAAAAAGAAATTTGATCCGGAAGACTGGATTAAAACCAAGCTGATCGATGATGGACATCTTGGTAAAACTGAAATAACCTTTATTAGGGATTATTTCAGGGCAAATCTAGGAGAAGAAAGAGAGCTAATCTGCAAACAATTAACGGAAGAATTGCAAAAGGACCCGAGTGATATACTTAAGTTGCAAAAGGCTTGTATTGCCTTTGCGGAAGCGAAATTTAAAAACCTTAAACCGTTCCTTGAAGACATCAAAACCTACTTAGATCCACGTACGGAATTTTACAATGATGTTAAACAAATGCTCGAAAAAAAGAAGATATCCTCCGATCTTAAAATTGTTATCACGGACGATCCGGTTGATTTGCTTCTCTGCGGCAGCGATATCGGCGATAGTTGCCAGAGGCTTGACGGTACTCCAAGTCTGAACAAGGGATTACTAGGCTATCTTGTAGATGGAAAAAACCGTCTTTTGGCAATTAAAGATGGAAAAGGAAAAATTATTGCCCGCTGCATCTTGCGGCTCTTATGGGACGGCGAGCGCCCCGTCCTCTTTCGTGAGCGCTTCTATGGTGCAAACCAAGATCCAAGACTATCTAAAGAAATGGAAAAAGCTGCTAAAGACCTAGCGAAAAAGTTGAATATCCCTATAACATCCTCTATTGAAGTTACCCCTTATGAAAAACCTCTTCACGCTTTAGGAGGCCCTGCACCCTACGAATATTGCGATGCCCGCCGAGGCGTACAAAATGGTCCTTACACGATTTCCAAACAAATAGGTATAGTTATATAAATAAAGATAGCCGGCTTTCTATTGCATCGCCCAAAAAGGCGCCGACTCCACCCGATTCTACACCGGAAATGAGCTCTTCATTATGAATGTTCATCAGGTCTTTGCTCATCTCGCATGCGATCAATTTGACACCAAGATCCTGTGCAATTTTTATAAGGTCTTCTAATGATGTTACATTCTTTTTTTGCATTTTGTGGGTCATTAATTTAGTCCCAACCCCCCAATAATGCATTTTAGATAACGAAAGATTCGACGCTCCAGATGGAGCCATCAATGTCATCATGCGCGAAAGCCAGTCCTTTTCAGCATAAATCTTTTGCTTTCGGAGGGCGTTCAAACCCCAAAAAGTAAAGAACATTGTCACTTGCTGGCCGATAGCAGCAGCCCCGGTTGCAATAATAAATGCTGCTAGAACACGATCCAAATCTTCTGAAAACACCACTAAAGTCACTTGATCTTTAGATTGTTTTTTCTCAAGATCAGCAACGCGATTTTCTAGATCCAACAGCTTTTCTTCCAGAGTTTTTTCCACAATTCTTAACCTGTTTTCTTGATGTAATGAATAAAAACTGCTTTGCCGTCTTGGTTTTGTTCTTCTTGTTTAATTATTTCAAGGTTCTTAGCTGATTTCGCCCATCCTTGAAAATCTTTTATGGAGCCACGGTCAGTAGCAATGACTTTAAGAACCTGGCCTTGTCCGAGATTGTTAACTTCGCTTCTGGCTTTTACCAAAGGCATGGGGCATGAAAGCCCGCTAACATCCAACACTTTTTCTTCCATACATTCCTTCCGTTATGTTTTCAAAGAGCAAATATTTTTTCCCAACTCTAGTTGGGCTGCAAGTTCATCATCCGCCGGGAGAAGCCCTAAATTGACTCTCTTGATGTCAATGTATTCCTCTTTAAACTGAGGAAGGTTGCTTGAAATATATGCCGTAAATTCTTGCAAAGACTTTTGAGCCATCATTAACCCTTTGTTAGTCTTTTTCAACTTTCCAAGAGTGTTGGAATAATTTTGGCTTTCGTATGCCTCTTCCGAGTCGCTAAAATGGGCTGGGAGCACAATCGTATCGTCCGGCAATTCTAATAATTTTCTTATCGAATCGTAATGCAGCACCGTCCACTCCTTCGCATGCCCGCCTAAATCGGGCCGGGCGATAGAACCAAGAAAGATGCTGTCTCCTGTAAACAAATACTTATTGTCTAGAAGGAAGGCTTGATTGCCTAATGTATGTCCGGGCACATGCAACGCCTTTAATTCAAATTTCTCAAGACGGAATATTCTATCAGCCCAAGAGGCTTCATAGGCAAACTTTGCCGGAAGCATATCCATCGGATGAATTCCATCATAAGGATGGAGATAATAGGGCACTCCAAACTTTTCGGCTAACGCTCTCCCGCCGCTGATATGATCAGCATGGGCATGTGTATCTAAAATGAATTGCGGTTTGAGGTTTAACTCTTTAAATATCTCAAGGTAAGGTTGGGTATCTCTAAATGGATCGATTACCGCGGCCATACCATCCGTAACAATGACATAACTTAAACAGCCTTTTGAGGTGCGAATCACTTGTATGATGGTAAGGCTCGGTAAATCCACGATCGTTTTATTTTCGGTATAGCTTCCCCAGGACTGCATTCCACCCTTTAGACAGGAAGCTTGATATCCTAGTTCAGCAAGGATATCCGTTAGAATTAATGCAGAGCATCCTTTATTACACACAACGACAATTTGTTTATCCTTAGGAAGTTGTGTCTTGAAATTTTCATGGATGGCTTGGATAATGGATTCTTTGAAGTCTTCTTTGCCCCCTTTTTCTATAAAATCGTAGTAAGGGATATTCAATTTAGGAGTTTCTTTTTTACCTTCAATATGCGATTTTTCATATTCATCTGCAGCACGCACATCAAGCAGAAAGAAACTCGATCCATCATCTATATATTTGTGTAACTCTTTTGGAGATAGCTCTCGTGGCATAGGTTTCCTGATTTATGATTGTTCTTTCTAAACTCCATATCCATTTATTCAATAAATGTAAATATATTGTGTAAAAATTATATTTGGTTGTATAAGACGATAGTTTAGACAAATTTTAACAGGGGGTCAAGATGTCTGATCATATTCAAGTTGTGGAACCAAGAAGTATTTCACCTAAATCTGCCAGGCAGCTAGCAACTACGGATAAAACCAAGCCGCAGCTTCCTTCTAAAACGCCGCGTTGGCTGCTAAAAGCCATTCCTTGGGTGAATGTCGACACGGGTATTTATCGTGTTAACCGAGTAAAATGTCATCTTGGAGCTTCTTTTTTGGAATCCGATATTGAATATGAGAAGAAATCCCACTCTAACCCTACTGTGGCTGAAGAAATTTTAAATCATTATCTTTTTAAACAATTAAGCCCCGATGACAGAGCAGCCATTGCTAAAGAAATGGTGCAACAAGACACAAAACCTAATGAAGTGATCATTAAAGAGGGAGAGCATGACAGTAAGTTTTATGTAATTCTCTCAGGGAATTATGAAGTTAGCTATAAAAGTAAGTTTGGAAAAAGTCAGGTGATGAATAATCTAAGCAAGGGAGACCACTTTGGCGAACTCGCACTGCTCGGCAATTTCCCAGGCAATGCCACTGTGACCTCTAAGTCGACCGGAACCCTTTGTCGGCTATCCAAGACCTCCTTCGAAAAGATCATCAAAAATCCCATCATAAAAAACCTGATTGAACAATCCGCAGAAGAACGTATGCGGGAACTAAAAAATATGACCATGTTTGGGGAAAAGAAAATTCCAATTAAATCAGGTCATGTTGGGGAACCTAAGTTGCCTACAACATACATTGAATATGAAGAAAACCCCCTTGAACATCATTTAAGCGTCATTCAAACAATTGTTGGAATCCACACTCGCATAGCAGATCTTTATAACACCCCCTACAATCAAGTTGAAGAACAAATTCGTTTGACAACCGAAATGATCCTGGAACGTGAAGAATTTGAATTAATCAACAATAAGAGCTTTGGACTTTTGCATAAAGCAATGTCCAAAGGAATTATTACTACAAGAAACGGGCCTCCAACTCCAGATGATTTAGACGATCTTCTTGCCTTGGTCTGGAAAAAACCTACTTTTTTCTTCGCTCACCCAAAAGCAATTGCTGCCTTTGGTAGAGAATGTACAAAGAGAGGCGTCCCTCCTCCAACAACGAACATGTTCGGCGGTACATTTATAACATGGCGTGGGATTCCTATGATTCCAACGGACAAATTAGAAATCGAAAATGACCCTAATAACCCAAGTTTTGGCACGACAAATATTATCTGTATCCGTGTAGGTGAACAGGACCAGGGAGTTGTCGGGCTCTACAAGAACGACGTCCCGGGACAAACCCTGCCAGGTCTAGCTATCCATTTTATGGGTATCGACGAACACTCTATCGCTAACTATCTCATTACGAAATACTTCTCTTTAGCTATCTTGGTTCCCGATGCAGTTGCTGTTTTGAGAGATGTAGAGGTCGGCCATTATCATGACTAATCCATTTTTTATCCCGGCTGGAGATGAACCAAAATTCGAGCAAATAGCTAAAATTTTGGTCAATCATGCCCAAGGGGTGCGAGGTGATCCTATTCAATCGGAATATAATCACGATCACTCCCCTCAAGCCGTTGGCATTTCAATGCCAAGATCATCGCAGGAATTGGAGCAAGAAGCTCATTTAGGAACATCTACAGACAAGCTAGATTTGCCTTATGCGGAGGTTTCTAAGGCTTCTCCCTCTCCCTGGAATTATTCTTCGTGGATTCCAATGAATGAGCAAATTTTAGATAAATTTTCTCATCCTTTCCAAAACAATGAAACTTTTGATTTTAAATCTGTACGTAAAGATTTTCCCATCCTATCCAGTTCTATGGTTTGGTTCGATAATGCAGCAACAACTCAAAAACCTGATAGTGTAATGCAAGCCATGGATAAATTTCTACGGGAAGAAAATTCCAATATCCATCGCGGCGCCCATCAGTACGCTAAAGGAGCCACCGATCACTATGAGAATGCCCGGAGTACTGTCGCAAAATTTATCCATGCTAAAAATGCAAAGGAAATCATTTTTGTTCGAGGATGTACCGAAGGGATTAATTTAGTTGCCCATAGTTTTGGAGAAATCTTTGTCCAACCAGGCGATGAGATCGTTATCTCCTATCTCGAACACCATTCTAATATTTTGCCCTGGCAAACTCTAGCAAAAAGGAAAGGTGCCCGTTTACGTGTCATCCCCATAGATAAGAATGGGGATATTAATTTGGAAGAATATGCACGTCTCCTAAGCGGCAAAACGAAAATAGTGGCTATTACGCAAGTTGCCAATTCCATCGGAACAGTGTTGCCCGTAGAAATGATGACCAAAATGGCAAAAGCTTTCGGTGCCCATGTCCTGATTGATGCTGCACAGTCTATCCCTCACTTTGAGATCAATGTAGAAGAATTAGGATGCGACTTCTTAACCTTTTCCGGACACAAGATCTATGGCCCTACAGGCATAGGTGTGGTTTATGGCAAAGAAACACTGCTCAATT
The DNA here is from genome assembly GCA_963822595.1 of Waddliaceae bacterium. Classification (GTDB taxonomy): domain Bacteria; phylum Chlamydiota; class Chlamydiia; order Chlamydiales; family Waddliaceae; genus CAVRUH01. The sequence continues at coordinate 35,782 of CAWGIG010000004.1, forward strand.
TAATGCAACCCTATCAAACCGGTGGAGGCATGATTGAGGACGTAACTTTTGATCAGGCAACTTATGCAACAGCTAATAGTAAATTTGAGGCAGGGACTCCGAATGTTGTTGGAGCCATCGGTCTGAAGGCTGCTTTGGATTATGTGCAAAAAATTGGATTAAATAACATCGCATCCTATGAAAAAGAATTAACTGACTATGCTCTAAACGCGTTAGGGAAGATTGCTAATCTTCAGTTTATTGGGAATCCGAAAGAGCGTGTAAGTGTGATTTCCTTTGTTCTTGAAAAGGGAAAAACTGAACGTTTAGTCCAAAGTTTGGACGACAATAACATTGCCCTGCGCATCGGGCATCATTGTGCACTGCCCACAATGAGATTCTTTGGCAAAGAAGCGACAATACGGCCTTCTTTTGCCTTTTATAACACCAAAGAAGAAATTGATTTACTGGTTGATGTAATCAGTACGGTCTGCTGTACAGAGTGAATCGATTTATCCATTCACTCCATACTACAAATGACTATGTAATATATTTATTATTATAATTTTTGACAAATACATCGTAATGTTTTATTATTCACCATGTTTTAAAAAATATTATTTTTCAATCGCACCTTCAATAATAGAGTATTATGAGCTTGATAAACGTATCAAAGTGTTCCGATGTGCAACAGTTCACAAAACACCTAGAAGCGATTGAAACAACGCTTTCGAGACTGGGTACACTGGAAAAGCCTTCGATCGATAAAATTTCAAAATTTTTCGACAGTAATATTAATTATATCGTAAGTAACGATACTTTTGCTTGCAGATTCTATTCCATCGCAACTAAAGTCATATTAAATTTCGCGTATTATCCTTTAGTTTGTAAAGTGCAAAATAATGCATTTTCTATTTTAAAAGAAAATGAAAGTGGCAACACGCAATCTTTAGCAGATGGAATCAATCTCATGGAAATTCCTCTAGCTACCTTAAATCTTACCGCAGAAGAATTGTACGAGCTTATTCCGAAGCTAACTTATATAGATCTAAGTAATTTCGATTTTTCAAAATATGATATAAAGAAATTCAAATTCAAATACACTTATCAAGGTCCATGTTTTAGGTTGAAGACTTCAGATAAGGGAACTCTATTCAATGTCGTCAAGCTTTGTGCAATGCAGCAAGCCTATGTAACAGCCGAATATATCCAATTCTTCGGAATCAAAGATAAATTACACTTATTCGAGATTGCCAAAATCTGCGCGGAGCGATATGGAGGTGCAACAGCTTTATATATTAATAACTTCGAGATCGAAGACAAGACTCACCTGTACGAGATCGCTAAGCTCTGCGCTGTTAGCGATATTAATTGGGGTACAACTGAAAATATCAAAAACTTGGGAATCGTAGATAAGACACACTTATATGAGATCGCCAAGATCTCTGCTAAACAGTATTACAGTAGAACAGCAGAAAGAATAAAAATCTACGGCATAGAAAATAAGATACACTTATACGAAATAGCAAAACTCTGTGCGGAAAACAACGGCGGTGAAACAGCAAAACATATAAATAACTTTGGAATCGAAGATCAGTCACAATTATTCGAGATCGCAAAACTTTGCGTTAAGCAAAATTCTTATAACACTATCAGAGAAATAAAAAATTTTGGAATCGAGGATCCAACTCAATTATTTGAGCTTGCAAAAATCTGCGCTCAAAATGTTTACCCGAATACGCTTCAATACATCATCATAAACTGTGGAATCAAAGATAAGGCACAATTGTTTGAGATCGTCAAACTCGCTGCTCTACGAGATGGTGAGGAAACTTCTAATAATATCAATTTTCTGGAATTGAAGACAAAATACAGTTATATGAAATCGCCATCCTATGCGCTAAACAAGATCCCATTTCCACAACTTATAATATCAATAACTTCGGAATTGAAGATCAGATACATTTATTGGAGATTACCAAACTCTGCGCTCAGAAAGCAGGTTGTGAAGTCGCTTCAAATATCAAAAATATCAAGATCAATGATAAAACACACTTGTTCGAAATCGCAAAAATCTGCGCCGGGCATCATCATTATAGAAGACCGGGAATTCCTGATTTTATTAAAGACTTTGGGATTGAAGATAAGAGACGCCTAATCGAAATTGCAAAGCTTTGCGCTATTCGATGTGGGGGTGCAACAGCTCGCTGTATTAAAGACTTCGGAATCGACAATAAGATAGAATTATTTGAGATCGCTAAAATATGCGCGCAGCAAAATGGACAGGAAACTTCCGCAAATATTCAAAATTTTGGAATCGAAGATCATACGCAGTTATTTGAAATCGCAAAACTTTGCGCGCTAAATGATGGTGAAGGAACAACTTCCTATATCAAAAAATTCGGAATCGTTGATAAGACGCAGTTATACGAAATCGCCAAGATATGCGCTCAACATGTTCGCATTAAAACATCTATATTGATTCGAAAATTTAGAATTGTAGATCAGACTCAAATAATTGAAATCGCCAAGCTCTGCGCTCAACAGAACGGGGGGGATACAGCGTTATATATCGAAAATTTTGGGATAGAAGACAAGATACAATTATTTGAAATCGCGAAACTCTGCGCACGGCAGGATGGCTGTGGAACAGCATGCAATATAAAAAACTTCGGAATCAACGATAAGATACAGTTGTTCGAGATCGCCAAGCTTTGCGCTCAGCAGAATGGCGATGGAACAGCCGCACATATCAAAAGATTTGGTATTGAACATAAGTCAGAATTATTGGAGATCGCGAAACTCTGCGCCCAACAAACGGGTGGAATGGCTTCATCGATCACAAACTTTGGGATTGAAGATAAGGCACAATTATTTGAAATAGCCACACTATGCGCTCAACAGGATGGCGGCAGGACTGCCAGATATATCAAAAACTTCAAAATTGATGATAAGACACAATTATTAGAGATTGCCTATTTATGCGCTCAGCAGGATGGTCGCTGGACCACTGAATTTAATCAAAACTTCGGGATCGAAGATAATGCACAATTACTCGAGATCGCCAAACTCTGCGCCCAGCAAGATGGCAGTGGAACAGCTCAATATATTCGTTGTTTCCCAATCAAAGATAAAGGTCAATTATTTGAGATTGCAACGCTCTGCGCGCGACAAAGTGGCTATGGGACAGCTCAGCATCTTATAAACTTCGGCATCGATGATCCACACATGCGTTGGGAATTGTTCCTTGAATGTTTGAATACTGACCAAACTATGTTTCAGAATATGCGATCGTTTTGTCCCCTTCCAGAGGTGGTAGGCGAACATTTGTTTCTTCTTGCAGAATTACTGATCAAAACAATCTACCCACCTCATGAGGAAAAACCGGCTCCAGAAGAATTCTTTATTGGAACAATAGACTTGATTGGAGCGCTTTCCTGCTCAAAAGAAAACAAAGAACAATTGAGGCGAAATTGTCGATGAAATTGCAAGATTAGAAATTCATATTCAAAATGAGGCCGCACCTTGGCTTTTGAAAGCTTTATTTTTATGCATTCAAATGCCAACAGAAAATCTCAACTGGTTATTAGAAAGTAAACTATTGCTCAAACTTTTTAATTTGCACGAGCCTCGTCTTAGATCCCTCCTAACGCCTGGTCTATTTAAATTAGCTCGAAGTAAAAGAGTTATACCCAAGGGAACAAAAGGATTGCCGTTACTAGCGATTCCATTCTTCCAACTCGAACAACTAGGAGTTCCTCCAGAGAAGCTAAAGCAAATAAGCGAAAATCTAAAGCGACAACAGAATAAAGAGAAATCCAAATTAAAAAATGCAGTGACTGTACAAACGATCCTCCATACCATCCATTTACTTACAACAACTCCTACCCTTTCTTCAGCGCAAAAAATGCGGGCAATAGATAAAATCTTCTATAATGAAAAACAAATAATCGAAGAAAATATAGACACCCTCTTAAAGAAAATCGCAGCTGTAAAAGCCCTTATGCAAATGAAAAATAAAGAGTGGACAAATTTCTCTAAAGATCCCATTGATGAATTTAGCGCCTCGTTTGAGAAACTTGTCCCTCTAAAAGACTTCAAAGGTAATGTTTCCGATCGATACGAAAAAATATTTGCAAAAAGCCGAAATCCTTATGGACTGATCACCTATGCCGCAGGTCTTAAAACACTCAATGACCTTGAAGTTATGGAATGTCTTGGGCGCTTTGTCAGCGCTGTTTTTAATGGAACTTTCAAAGAAACACGCTACGATACAGCCAATAATCTACACATCAAAACGATTTCGGAATCTCACCTTGAGATCCTTAAACTATGGAAACAAAATTCTGAAAAAACTTTAGAGATTTCCCAAGAAGAAGAGAATAATAAGGATTTTAATACTAAAGAGTGGCTTAGAACCAAACTGATCACTGATAGACATCTTGGTGAAACAAAGATTCCCTTTATTGAGGATTATTTCAAAGCAACCACAGATGAAGACAGATTGCTTGTTTCCAAAAAGTTAACAGAGGAGTTGGAAAAAGCGCCGAGCGAAATACTAAAGCTGCAACAGGCCTGTATTGTATTTGCAGAAGCGAAACCTGATAACTTCACTCCCCTCCTTAAAGAGATACAATCTTGTTTAGATGAACGCACTGAATTTGCACATGACGTGAATGGGATGCTTCAAGGCAAGAAAAAAACCTCTGCTCTTAAAATTGTCAACACAGATGATCCAATTGATCTACTCCTTTGTGGCAGTGATGTTTCGGGTAGTTGCCAGAGACTTGACGGGAATCCCAAACTAAATAAAGGTCTCCTCGGCTATCTGATGGATGGAAAAAACCGTCTTTTGGCGATCAAAGATGTAAAAGGTAAAATTGTAGCCCGTTGCTTATTGCGACTTATGTGGGATGGCGCAGGTCCTGTCATCTATAGGGATCGCATTTATCCTGAAATTAATGATTTTAGACTTACGAAAGCATTGAATCAATCCGCGATAGAGCTTGCGAAAGAGCTAAAGACCCCTTTAACTGGCCCAGATGAAGGTATTCCGTATGAGAAGTCACTTCACGCATTAGGAGGGTCTGCCCCTTACGAATATTGCGATGCCTGCCATGGCATACAAAAAGGCCCATACACAATTTTCAAAGCAAATAAGATTGAAATTTAAAAAATATCGCCACTTACCGGGAAATAACTAATAGACGTTTGGCAAACAATTTTCAACGCAGAGACGGAGGGGTTCGCGAAGACGCAGAGGAAGAAAAAGAGAAAAACAATCATTTTCTTTCTCCGCGTCTCTGCGAACCTCTCCGCCTCTGCGTTGGAAAATGGGCTGCCTAACGTCTATATTAACAAACATTTCAGATTTTACTTGTTTTTTTCTCTATCTACTAAAATGATCTCAGTTTCAAGCATCTGGTTCAAATTCTTACCCTCTGTCTTCTTTGTCAACTTTGTGTTTTAAAATCAGTTTTTTACATAAGAAGTATTAGACAAATATGCTATAATCTTCTATAATATCTATTGCTTTCTATTAATTTACATTCCGCAACTAATAATTGAGAATTATGAGTTTTCTAAACGTATTAAAGTGTCCAAATCAACAACTGTTTGATAAACAACTGGTTGAGATTGAAAAACTATTTTCTATAAGTAATATGGACAGCGAATCCTTAACTAGCAGGATTGCAACATTTTTCGAAAATAACATCGATTACATCACAAATGACAAATCTCTGGCTTTTCGACTCAATACGATCGGTTCAAAGGCTAGAGGAAGTCCCAACCAGAAACTCTTAATCAGTAAGCTGCATCATTATGTACAACAGCTCCTCCCCGCCAAAAATAATGAGGAAATTGAATCTTCAGGCTCCTTTTTAAAAGAAAAAGCCGAGGACTACATCCAATCGCTTGCGGATTGGATCAATCTCATGGAAATTCCTCTCGCCCCCTTAAATCTTCCTGTAGAAGATTTGTACAAGCTCATTCCGAGGCTAACTTATCTCGATCTTAGTCATTTTGATTTTACAAAGTATGATTTAAAAAAATTCAAACTCAACTTTGTTTATGGACGTCCCTGTTTTAGGTTGAAGACCTCAGATAAGGACATTCTATTCAATGTCGTCACGCTTTGTGTCGTTGAAGGAGTCTATGGAACAGCCAAATATATCCAATACTTCGGAATCGAAGATAAATTACACTTATTCGAGATTGCCAAACTTTGCGCCGAGCGCGATGGCGGCGCAACAGCTATGTATATTAATAACTTTGAGCTCGAAAACAAGACACACCTTTACGAGATCGCTAAGCTCTGCGCACAAAAAGATATATGGGCAACACCGCAAAATATCAAAAATTTCGGAATCGAAGATAAGACCCACCTATATGAGATCGCCAAGATCTCTGCCCAGCAGTCTGGAAGTAGAACTGCTGAAAAAATTAAACTCTACGGCATCGAAGATAAGACACACTTATACGAAATCGCTAAACTCTGCGCGCAACACAATGGGAGTGAAACATCCAGAAATATCAATAACTTTGGCATCCAAGATCAAATACAGTTAATCGAAATCGCAAAACTTTGCGCCAAGCAAGATGTCTATTACACAGTAAGAAATATCAAAAAATTTGGAATCCAAGATCAGACACATTTATTCGAGATCGCAAAGATTTTTGCCCAGAGGGTTTGCGAGGATACACTTCAATTCATTATAATAAACTGTGGAATCAAAGATAAGACCCAATTATATGAGATCGTCAAACTAGCCGCTCAGGAAAATGCCAAGGAAACTTCTAAAAACATCAAATTATTAGGAATTGAAGATAAGTTACAATTATATGAGATTGCCATGCTCTGCGCTAAACAAGATGCCACTTCAACAGCTTATAATATCAATAACTTCGGAATCGAAGATCCGGACCATTTATTCGAGATCACCAAACTCTGCGCTAAGGAGGCCGGCTATGTAATAGCTTCAAATATCAAAGAGATCAAAATCCACGATAAAACCCACTTGACCGAAATCGCAAAGCTTTGCGCTAAGCGAGCGGGTGCTGCAACAGCTCAAAGGATTGAAGACTTCGGAATCGAGGATAAAGCCGAACTACTTGAGATTGCCAAGATGTGCGCTCAGGAAAGTGGTCATGGAACAGCTGAACATATCAAAAAATTCAAGATTGAAGATCAGACACAGTTATTTGAAATCGCCAAGCTTTGCGCCCTGCGAGATGGTGAAGGAACAACTTCTTATATCAAAAATTTCGAAATTGAAGATCAGGCGCAATTATTTGAAATCGCCAAGCTTTGCGCTCAACAGCATGGCGGTGGAACAGCGATATTGATTCAAAACTTCGGAATTAAAGAACAGAAACAATTAATTGAAATCGCCAGGCTCTGCGCTTTACGAAATGGGGGTTATACAGCCAGATATATTAAAAACTTTCGGATCGAAGATAAGATACAATTGTTTGAGATTGCGAAGCTATGCGCCCAAGAGTATGGCCTTGGAACGGCACGGTATATACAAAAATTCGACATTGAAGATAAGACACAATTGTTCGAGCTCGCCAAACTTTGCGCTCAGGAAAATGGTGGTGGAACTTCCGAAAATATCGCAAATTTTGGGATACAAGATAAAGCACAATTATTCGAGATCGCGAAGCTGTGCGCGCAGCAGGATGGCGGTGGAACGGCCGCATGGCTCCCAAACTATGGGTTTGACGACAAGGAAAAATTATTTGAATTAGCCAAATTATGCGCAAGCCAGCATGGCGGTGGCACAGCCCGATCTATCAAAAACTTCCAGATTGAAGATAAGAAACAGTTATTAGAAATAGCCTATCTGTGCGCTCAGCAGGATGGGCGTGGAACGGCTGAATATAATAAAAACTTCGGCATTGAAGATAACATGCAATTGTTCGAGATGACAAAGCTTTGCGCTCAGCAGAATGGCCGTGGAACAGCTCAATATATTTACCTTTTAGGAATCAAAGATCAGCAACAATTAGTCGAGATTGCCAAGCTCTGCGCGCAGCAAAACGGCTCTGGAACAGCTGAATATATAAATAATTTCGGCATCCAAGATCCCAAAATACGATGGGAATTGTTCCTTGAATGTTTGAATGGTGACAATACTGTACTTAACACCATACAATCGTTTTGTCCCCTTCCGGATGTGGTCGGAGAACAAGCGATTCTCATTGCGCAATTACTTTTTAACCTAATCAAGAACGGTGGAGAAGAAAAAGCGCGTCGAGAAGAATTTTTTATTGGAATAAAGCGCATGATAGAAGGACTCTCTTGTTCGAAAGAAAATAAAGAAAAATGGGTGCAAATTGCCGACGAAATCTCAATATTAGCAATTCATATTCAGAATGAGACCGCACCCTGGCTTCTAAAAGCTTTATTTTTTTGCATTCAAATGACCAAAGAAAATCTCAATAAGGTATTGGAAACTAATTTATTGCTCAAACTTTCGGAACTGCACGAGCCTCGTCTTCGCTCCCTTTTAACACCTGGTCTATTCAAAATAAATCAAAGTAAAAGTGAGGTGCCCAAGGGAACAAAAGGATTACCATTAATAGCGATTCCATTCTCCCAACTCGAACAACTAGGAGTTCATCCAGATAAAATCAATAAAATAACACGAAATCTGAAGCAACAACAGAATAAGGGGAACGTATTAAAAAATCCAGTGACTATCCAATCGATCCTCCATACCATCCATTTACTTGCAACGACTCCTACCCTCTCTAAGGCCCAAAAAATTCTGGCAATAGATAAAATCTTCTATAACAAAGATGAATCGCTTGAAGAAAATATTCACATCCTCTTGAAGAGAATCGCAGCTGTAAGAGTCCTTATGCAAATGAAAGATAAAGAATGGCCAAATACAACTAAAGATCCCATTGTTGAATTTCGCAATTCGTTTGAGAGACTTGTCCCTATAAAAGACTTCGATGGAGTTGTTTCAGATCGTTACGACGAATTATTCGCTAAAAGTAGAAATCCCTATGGGCTGATCACTTATGCGGCAGGTCTTAAAACACTCAATGACCCTGAAGCGATGGAGTGTCTTGCGGGCTACGTCAGCGCTGTGTTTAAAGGAAAGTTCCAAGAGGCACGCTACGATACTTCCAATAATCTTCATCTTAAAACGATTTCAGAATCTCATCCAGAAATACTTAATCTTTGGAAACAAAATTCTGAAAAACCTTTGAATATTTCGCAAGACGAAGAAAGCTTGAAAGATTTTAATCCCAAAGAGTGGGTCAGAACCAAACTGATCGCTGATAGACATCTGGGTGAAACAAAGATCCCCTTTATTGAGGATTATTTCAACGCAAGCACAGATGAAGGTAGAGCGATTGTTTCCAAAATGTTAACCGTGGAGTTGCAAAAGGAGACGAACGAATTATTGAAGCTGCAACAGGCCTGTATTGCATTAGCAGAGGCGAAACCTGATAACTTCACTCCCCTCCTTAAAGAGATAAAAGCTTCTTTAGATGAACGGACGGAATTTGCTTGTGATGTGAATGGAATGCTTCAAGTTAAGAAAAGATCCTCTGACCTTAAAATTCTTATCACGGATGATCCAATAGATCTCCTACTCTGTGGCAGCGATGTCCCTGGGAGTTGCCAGAGACTTGATGGAGATCCCAAACTAAATAAAGGGCTGCTCGGCTATCTCATGGATGGAAAAAACCGACTTTTAGCGATCAAAGATGAAAAAGGCAAAATTGTTGCTCGTTGCTTGTTGCGCATTTTATGGGATGGGGAAGGCCCTGTTATTTATAGGGAGCGTATATACGTTGAGATGAGTGGTTCAAAACTCAAGAATGCATTGAATCAAGCCTCCATAGAGCTAGCAAAAGAATTGAAAGTTCCTCTGACGTCTGCAGATGCAGGCAATTCGTATGGAAAATCCCTTCACGCCTTAGGAGGTCCTGCCCCTTACGAATACTGCGACGCCTGCAATGGTATACAAAAAGGCCCTTTCACTATAACAAACGCAAAAATGATTAAAGAAGGTGAAGTATGAGTTTTCTAAACGTATCAAAATGTCCTAGTCAAGAAGGGTTTATGAAACAACTGTGTAAACTTCGTCATCCAATAGGAGAGAAGTCTGAGATTGATAAGGTTTCTGAGTTTTTCACAAACAACAGGGATTATATTCTTAATGATACATCTGTGGCAGTTCAACTCAATAGAATCGCCTCTCTTATAAACCCATCAGAGGCATCGTTAATCAGTAAACTGCAAAATTATGTAGGACAACTTCTTCCCGCGAAAAATAAAGAGGAAATCGAATCTTCACGTTCCTTTTTAGAGAAATTAGGAGGTATAAGGAATCACGAGAAAGATATTCAATACCTTGCTGATTGGATCAATCTTATGGAAATCCCTCTTGCTTCTCTAAATCTCTCTCAAGAAGAAATGACGGACATCTCTCCTATGCTAAAATATATCGATTTATGTAATCTAGATTTAAATAAATTAAATTTTAATGACTTAAATCTTAATTTAAAGCTTAAGTCCCCTGATAAAAAAACTCTCTATAATTTCGCCACACTCTTTGCAAAGACGAAAGGAACTTATTCTCCAAGTTTTGGGATCGAAGATAAGACACAATTATTTGAGATCGCAAAACTCTGTGCTGAGAGGACAGGAGGATATACAGCCCAATACATCAAAGAATTCGGAATCACGAATAAGACCCATTTATACGAAATCGCTAAAATCTGCGCTAAAAGAGATGGTCAGGGAACAGCAAAATTTATCAAAAACTTCGAATTCGAGGATAAAGCACAATTATTCGAGATAGCTATGCTCTCTGCGTGTAAGTTTCAGGATACAGCCAAATACATCCAAAACTTCGGCATTCAAGATAAAACACAATTATTCGAGATAGCAAAGCATTACGCTCGAATGAATGGCAGCGGAACAGCCGAACACATTAAAAATTTCGGAATCGATGATCAGGCACAATTATTCGAATTAGCCAAAATATGTGCTAACGAACAGTATACAGCCGAATATATCAAAAACTTCAGGATCCAAGATAAAACACAATTATTCGAAATAGCCAAACTCTGTTCTCCTTCAGGAACATCAAAGTATCTCAGCAACTTCGACATTGAAGATAAGAACCAACTATTCGAGATCGCCATGGCCGGCGCTAAGCGGGATGGCTTTAGAACAGCCGAATATATCCAAAAATTCGGGATAAAAGACAAGACTCAATTATTTGAGATCGCCAAACTCTGTGCACAAACAGATGGTGAAACAGGACCGGCCGAACATTTCAAAAATTTCGGAATTGAAGATAAAAAACAATTATTCGAAATTGCGATGCTTTCTGCTCAGCATGATGCCGGGAACACAGCTTCCTATATCGAAAACTTTGGAATCGAAGATAAGGAGCAATTATTTGAGATCGCCAAGCTCTGTGCTCAGCATGATGCGGGTGCAACCGCTTTATACATCAAAAAATTTGGGCTAAAAAAACAGGAACAATTAATTGAACTTGCCAAGCTCTGCGTTCAAAAAAATGGAAAAGAAACCGCTAAATATATCGAAAACTTCGGAATCGAGAATGAAGACCAATTATTCGAGATTGCAAAAATTTGCGCCCAGGCTAATGGCGGAACCACAGCAGTATACATCAGGGAATTTGCCATCGAAAGCAAGATATATTTATACGAAATCGCTAAAATCTGCGCACAGCAAGACGGCCATAAAACTAGCCAATTTATCTACAGATTCCGATTGAATAATCAAACACAATTATACGAGATCGCTAAAATCTGCGCCCAACAGAATGGTTCTGCAACAGCAAATAACATCCAATACTTCGGTATCCACGATCATAAAAAACGATGGGAACTGTTTCTGGAATGTTTTAAAGCAGACAGTAGTTCATTGAGTGCCATACATTCCTTTCTTCCCCTTTCAGATTTTATTGGCGAAAAAACGATACATTTAGCAGAGATCCTTTCACTTATACTTCAAAGTGAAATGGTGCTTAAAGAGAGTCGGAATGTTTTTTTTCAAAAAGTGAAAAGTTTCGTCAATGAACTCCCCTGTTCAATTGAAAATAAGGAAAAATTATATAAAAGTACCGAACGTATCTCAAATTTGCCCATTCATATTCAGAATGAGACAGCAGTATGGTTTCTGAAATGTTTATTTATGACCACTCTCATGGAACGAGAGCATCTCGATTGGATGTTGAAAACCAAATTGTGGGACGAGCTTGAAAACATGCGCGAGCCTCGCCTGAGATCCCTTCTAACTCCCGGTCTCTTTGAACTGAGTAAATATAAAAGGGATGTGCCTAAAGGAACACATGGATTGACGTTAATAGCTATTCCATTTTTTCTTCTCGAAAAGCAAGCCGATATTAAAACGAAACTCAATCAAATAACCAGAGATCTTAAAAAACATCAAAATCGAGGCAACTCCTTAAACAGAATTAATGTACAAACTCTTCTCCATATGACCTATATGCTTGCCACAACCGATATCCTATCTTCAGAAGAAAAGATTCTTGCATTAGATAAAATCTTCTTTAAAACAGGCGGGTTGCCTGAAGATAATACAGAGGTCCTTCTTAAGAAAATTACTGCCGCAAAAGGGCTTTTGCAGCTGAAAAATAAACAATGGCCCCACTCTAATGATCCGGTCGTTGCATTTCGTGCTTTGTTTCAAAGCCTTATCCCTATAAAGGACTTCGAAGGGGATTTTTCAGAGCAATTCGAACAGATATTCGCAAAAAGTCGGAATCCCTATGGCTTGATCACTTACGCCGCAGGCCTCAAAACGCTCAACGAACAGGTTGTGATGGAATGCCTTGCCCGTTACGTCAGTTCAGTTTTTAAGGGGAAATTCAAAGAGACACGATACGATACTACAAATAATCCCCATCTTAAAACGATTGCGGAGTCTCATCATGAAGTACTTGAAATGTGGAAACAAAACATTGAGAAACCTTTAGATAAGATCTCCCAGGGAGACGAAAAGGAGATTTTTAACTCTAAAGAATGGATCTGGAAGAAGCTGATCAAGGATAGGCATCTTCATGAAACAAAGATACCCTTTATTGAGAATTATTTCGATGCAAACACAAGTGAAGAGAGAGAAATTGTTTTTAAAAAATTGAGGCAAGAATTTCAAAAAGCGCCGAGTGAAATATTACAGCTGCAATATTCCTGTATGGCCTTTGCTGAGGCGGAATCAGATGACTACCCTCAGCTCCTAAAAGAGATACAGGGATTTTTAGATCCTCGGAGTGAATTTGCCAAAGACGTACAGGGGTTGCTTAAGGGCAAGCAGACATCCTTTGATCTTAAAGTTGTCATCACGGATGATCCGATCGATCTCCTTCTTTGCGGCAGCGACGTGACTGGTAGTTGTCAGCGGCTTGATGGCAGTCCAAATCTAAATAAAGGATTGCTTGGTTATCTCATGGATGGAAAAAACCGTCTTTTGGCGATTAAAGACGGAAAAGGTAAAATTGTTGCTCGATCCATTTTGCGCTTATTGTGGGATGGGGAACGTCCTGTCCTTTATCGCGATCGTTTTTACCCGGACAACGTGGACCTCAGGCTTATTGAGGCATTAAATGAAGCTGCAATGGACCTAGCAAAAAAGTTGAGGATTACTCTGACAAGTGCCGATGAGGGTGTTTCTTACGGGAAAACTCTTCACTCATTAGGAAGTTCGGCTCCATACGAATACTGCGATGGCGGCGGCGGCATGCAAAAAGGCCCCTACACGATTGATGATGCAAATACGATCGTTGTATAAGTGGACATTACTCATGCAGCTCCGTAAAAGCTATTTTGTATAGCCATGGGTTCCTCCCATACTTTACCACACATCTTTTACTTGACGTTGCAAATGTCGCAGTCGAATCAGTCGCTCTTCGCGATGCGCTCCGAGCTCTATGGTAACATTTGATCTACCCCGGGTTCCGATGCGTCACCCGGGGCTTTATGGGGTACGTCCTTCGCGATGCGCTCCAGACTCAGGAAATCACTTAATTATTCCTGAGTCCGGCGCGCATCGCGAAGGACGTACCCATTAAAGCCCACGGTGACGCATCGGAACCGTGGGTAGATTAGGTATTACCATAGAGCTCGGAGCGCATCGCGAAGAGCGACTGATTCGACTGCGACATTTGCGATGTCAAGTAAAAGATCTGTGGTAAAGTATGGGGTGCCTCCAAGAGCAGGCGTCCCCTGGAATGTTGCCCAAAAAAATCTAGGGCCTAAGTCCCAACAATAAAACACTGGGTTAAACAAGCGTATTTAGCTTACTGTGGGGACACAGCAAGTTACATACGCTTGCATAACAAAGCAGGCAAACAAATTTTGAATCCACTTTATCATAAACTTATTTTTCGAAAATAACATGCATTATTTAACGAATGATAAGACACTGGCTATTCGACTCGATTCAATCGCAACATAGATTAGATGTATTTCTTCAGATGATCCGTTAATCGGTAAACTGCAATCTTATGTAGGAAAACTCCTCCCTGCAAAGAGTAAAGAAGAAATTGAATCCTCCCGTTATGGCGGAAACCGAAAACCGAGAAGTGGATTAATCGCATAGTCACCATTAACAGGATAAGCAGGATCGCAAGCGGCAGGATAAAAAACGGATAAGAAAAAAAAAGAAATAAAAAAAATAACAATTCTTTTTTTCTTTCTTATCTTTTCTTATCCTTTTTTTATCCTGCCGCTTGCGATCCTGCTCATCCTGTTAATTGTGTCTATGGGTACTATGGATACCATCTACTTCCGTCTTTTTGCATTTGCAAGAGGAGGTTGGATGGCATAAAACGCACCCCTTCAGATTTCTCTAGGGCGTTTAATTTTTGCACAACATTGTCGATTCCTATCTCATCAGCATAGTTTAAAAGCCCCCCTCTAAATGGAGGAAAACCTGTTCCTAATACCATCGCCATATCCAATACTGCTGCTGATTGCACAACTTTTTCCTCTATACACCTGGAGGCTTCATTAATCATGCTCAAGATAAAACGCTCAACGATCTGATCCTTTGAAAGATTTTTCTTTTGTGATCCCACAAGCTTCATCACTCCTGAATTCACCTCTTTCGAATTTTTCCCATAGATGTAAAAACCTTTGCCGGACTTTTTCCCATAAAACTTTTTTTCATCCATCTTTTCAAGAAGCGCAGAAGCCTTCATTCTATCCCCATAAGCCTTCTCAAAAATAATGCCAATCTTATAGGCCACATCATTTCCAACTTCATCTGAAAGAGTAAACGGCCCCATAGGCATTCCAAAATCAAGAACAGCCTTCTCAATATCATTCATCGGAACACCCTCTTCAAGCATCGCAACAGCTTCACCCATGCCCGTCACCAAAATTCTATTAATCAAGAAACCGGCGCAATCTTTCACGACTACCGGTGTCTTCTTTAATTTCTTACAAATATCAATAGCCGTTGCTACAGCTTCCGGAGATGTTTTATCTCCCTGAATCACTTCCACAAGAGGCATCCGATTTGGTGGATTAAAGAAATGCATCCCTACCATCCTTTCAGGGTGTGTTAACACCTCTGCCAAAGACTTAACAGAAAGCGATGAAGTGTTCGTTGCGATGATGCAATCAGGTCTGATTTCTTTCTCAAGTTCGGTCAAAATTTTATGCTTAAGCTCGATATTTTCCGTGGCAGCTTCAATGACGAGATCTGCATTTTTGAATCCGCTATAATCAACCGTACCCCCAATATGCAAGAACTTAAGATTTGCTTCGTTGGGCTTTATTTTTTTAATGCGAATCAAAGTTTTATAAATATTCCAAGCTGACCCATATCCCTTTGAAACAGCTTCCCAATTAATATCTTTCATACGCACAGGAATCCCAGCCTGGCTAAATAGCCAAGTGATACCACTCCCCATAGTTCCGGCTCCGATAACGGCAGCATTTTTTACTTTTTTAGGAACTCCCCCCTCAGGCACTCCAGGGTTGTTTTTTAAAGCTTCGTTATTGAAGTAAATTTTAATGAGATTCGGCGCGGTTTTTAGTCCGGTATTCACGTTATTTACTAAGGTATCTACTTCTTGTTTCAATCCCGCTTGAAGCGGAGAGGTGTAGGTGTTATTCACCAAATCTAAAACGATCAAAGGAGCAGGATACTTTCCTTTCGTTTCCTTCATGATTCCCTTTTTAGCTGCGTTATATACCAAATATCTTCCGAGAGGATTTTCTTCTAATAAGAAATAGCCAATTCCCCTTCTTTTTCTGCGCGCTAGGATTTTTCTCTTTCCTTTTTCTGTTAAACATTCTTGTAAAAACTCTTCCACTTTATCATCGACAAAAGCGGCGGAGGCAATAGCATCGGCGAATTTGATTTTATAGGCCTTCATAGCATCGATAGGTTTCCCCGTAATGATCATTTTTATCCCCTCTCTGAAACCTACCAATTTGGGCAATCTTTGAGATCCCCCCCAAGCCGGGAAAATTCCTAAACTGACTTCTGGCAATCCTATTTTCGTGCTGGGTTGATCTGCGACTACTCTATAAGTACACGCTAACGATAACTCTACCCCACCGCCTAAGCAGGCTCCTTCAATCACGGCAATGCTGGGAAACGGTAAATTTTGAAGCTTATCAAATATTCTGTGGGTTTTTTCAAGAAAAGGTCTGATTAAAGCAGGATCATTAATAACCCCTTTAAAGCTGTTGATATCCGCGCCGGCAATGAAAATTCCATTCTTCCCCTTACCACTAGTAATCACAAGCGCTTTTACTTTTTTGTCCGTTGATAAATCGTCTAAAATTTTGTCTAGTTCATCCAAAACAGGTCCTGAAAGGACGTTCACTTTTGAATTCGGAAGATCAAATACAAGTCTTGCAATGCCTTCTGAGTCAATTTTCAAATTAAAAGCTGTATTCATTATTCCACCTCCAAAATAACGGCTTCACCCTGACCACCACCTATACAAAGAGAGGCAATGCCTCGATTCTTCCCGCGTCGCTTCAACTCTTTAAGCAATGTTAATATCAATCGTGCTCCCGAAGCCCCTATAGGATGCCCTAACGCAATCGCACCCCCATTCACGTTCAACTTCTCGTAATCGATCTGACCGACGGCTTTATCCTTTCCTAGGTTCTTTTTGCAGTACTCATCCGATGCTAATGCACGAACGACCCCGATCACTTGAGCGGCAAAGGCCTCATTAATTTCGATCAAATCGATATCGCTAAGGTTCAATCCTGTCTTATCAAGCAATTTTGAGATGGCATATACTGGCCCCAATCCCATTCTGCTTGGATCTAATGCTCCCGTAGCATACTCACGAACATACCCAAGAGGTTTGAGCCCCCTCTTTTTGGCTTCGGATTCCCCCATCAAGAGCAACGAAACGGCGCCATCTGTAATCTGACTGGAATTTGCCGCAGTTACAGTGCCTGTAATAGGTTCAAATACGGGTTTTAATTTTGCTAAACCTTCTAAGGTTCCCCCTTTTCTTACGCCATCGTCATCGATTTGAACCTTCTCATATTTCGGGGCGATTGGCATCGGAACGATCTCTTCCTTAAATTTTCCTTCTTCCTGTGCCTTCACTGCACGATTGTGACTATTTAGAGAGAATTCATCCTGATCTTTTCGAGTGACTTTCAAGTCTCTGGCTACATTTTCCGCGGTCTGTCCCATGCTTAAATCGCAAAGAGGATCAAAAATCCCGGGTAAAGAGGGTTTGAAAAAACTCGGACGCAGGCTAAAGAGTCTAGCGATTTTGGCAGTGAATGTCTTAGCTTTAGACATGCCCAAAAGAAAATCACGCATCTTTTTAGGGAATAAAATCGGAGTATGACTCATCGACTCTGCTCCGCCGGCTATGATAATCTTTGCTTCGTCACTCTGAATCTTGTTTAAGGCAGAGGTGACAGCTTCCATTCCAGAGGCGCAGTTTCTATTTACAGTAAACGCAGGGACGCTTACAGGAAGTCCCCCTTTAACAGCGATGATCCGGGCAATATTTGCTAAATGGGGAGGTTGTATGACGTTTCCGAAGATAAGTTCGTCGATTTCTTCCCCTTTAACAGGAGACCGTGCCAGTAATTCTCTGACTACAAAAGCTCCCAGCTCATCTGCCTCGCAATCTTTGAGCACCCCTGGGCCTTTGCAAAAAGGGGTACGGACTCCATCTATCACAGCGATTCTCTCTTTCATGTCATTGCCTCTATAATTAGATCTTGATCATGGTATATAAAAATTCCTATATAAAGGCAAAGATTAAATCTTTGTAAAAAAGCTTAAAATGTGATTAGATAGTCCCATGTTAATGATTGCCACACTCCTATTTTTGCTTGGAAATCATCCCGTTGAGTTGGAGGAGGCTACGACTCCTGAGCAAAAAAGCTGGGGGTTCATGGGAAGAACCAAGCTTGGAGACAATGAGGGCATGCTATTCGCCTTTGCCCCTCCTCAAGAAGTCAATGTATGGATGTTTAATTGCTGGGTAGATCTCGATGTAGCCTTTCTGGATAGCAACAAAGTTATTCGGGAAATCCACCCCATGAAGGCCTACCCCGAAAAAATGGATCCCCGCCGTCCCGTATTGGGTCCGAATGACATGCGATTGTACCCTCGAAATGATCCTATTGTTCTATTTTTCCAAAGTAAAAGCGTAACATCTTCATTTAAAGCAGCTTACATGCTCGAATTACCGGAGGGATGGTTCCAAAAACATCACGTAGGTATTGGGGACCGATTGGAAAATAGTAATCATAGCCACAATTAACAGGATAAGCAGGATCGCAAGCGACAGGATTAAGAAAGGATAAAATAAGAAATTAAAAAAATAACAATCTTTTTTTCTCTCTTATCTTTTCTTATCCTTTTTTGATCCTGCCGCTTGCGATCCTGCTTATCCTGTTAATTGTGGCTATACTACCTATCCACCCTTACAACTTGAGTATAAATCCCCACATATGTATTGTGGTGGAAAATTTATAGGGAGCATTTACCATGAATAAAATCGTCATGTCTGAAAAAAAAGCATCCTCAATAGCAAATGGACTGTTTCTTATCAGTATCGGAGTCTTATTTTTCACAAACCTCTGGTGGCCCGGTATCCTTCTTGCTATTTGGGTTTCAATGGCTTCCAAACAATACTTCACAGGCAGGTTGTACGATGCTGCCATTACCTCCGTCGTCCTATTAGGCCTTTTTGTCACCTCAATCATGAACTTAGACTGGGCTTACTTTCTCCCCGTCATATTCATAGTCTCCGGAATTTTCCTCATCTACAGAGAATATAGCGGCCCTCATGACACCAACGGAGAAGACAAGTCGGAGGAGATTAAAGATGACGTCGATCTCGACAGAAAATAAGACTAAAAGAAAAGTCATGCACATAGGACGCCTTCAAGATGGAACCTACCTTCTTTTAAGAAAAGAAAGTCCCGATTCCTATCGCTGGTGGAACGAGACAGAAACCTCCGAAATCGATACCGGTGTTACAGGTAAAACCATCGAAGAAGCTATCCGCAGAGCAAGCTCCCACTGGAAGAACCAAGCCTTTCGCACAGTCATATGCGGCTTTCGATACACACTTCCGGAAAGGGATGAACATGGAATAAATGCGCTCTTCCATCAAATGGTCGCCTCATATGGCACCCCTACAGGAGCTTATCAGGATGAAGAACTGGGCCATACATGCCACGTTCAATTTGCCTCCGACGAAGCACTCAGAATATGGAAAAAACTAAAACAACAGAATCGCCTTGACTAACAACAACAAAAAAGATCAACCATCTTTCATTCTGGAGCATGTTCCGGAAAAGGAATCGATCAAATATTCCATCGGACCGTACCAGGTTCTCGGTGATATCGGTAAAGGTGGCATGGGTGAAGTCCTCCTGGCCTATGACACCGTCTGCGGAAGAAGAATTGCCCTCAAAAAAATTCGTCCGGACCTTCTTTCTCACAAACAAATGCACCGCCGCTTCATTAAGGAAGCGCTCATCACTAGCCAACTGACTCACCCCGCAATCATCCCTATTTACACAATCCAAGATGAAAATAATATCGCCTACTATACGATGCCCTACGTGCAAGGCGAAACTTTAAAAAAAATCATCCGTACAACTGCCGAACAAGAAAAAAAAGGCGAGCCCCTACACCACATCGGAGGCTCGATTCCTGCCCTTATTCGAGTATTCATCAACGTCTGCCAAGCCATTGCCTATGCCCATTCCAAAGAAGTTCTTCATCGCGATTTAAAGCCTGAAAACGTCATTGTCGGAGATTACGGGGAAGTGCTGATTCTTGATTGGGGCCTCGCGAAACTCATGAAGGACAAGGAAGACGAGGACGACGCTGAGGTCAATCAGCCCGACCCTATGCATGAATTAACACGGTTAGGGAAAGTTGTCGGCACAGTCACCTTTATGGCCCCTGAAAGAGGTTTAGGAAAGCCTGCAACAGTACAAACCGAAATCTACGCTTTGGGTGTGATGCTTTATCAACTTCTAACATTACAACCTCCATTTATCCGCACTACCCTGGAAGACTTTAAAAAAAATATGGGTCGAGAAGTCTTTCAAGAACCCTCTGAAGTAGCACCTTATCGCGATGTGCCAAGAATCCTATCTCGCATTGTAAAAAAATGCCTCGATAAAGACCCCAAGAACCGTTACCAAACGGTTAACGCCCTCATTCGCGAGCTTGAAAATTATATTGAAGGTCGATCCGATTGGTTTTTAATCGCCGATCTTGACATCAAAAAGAAAGAAGATTGGGAATTTCAAGAACATGTCCTCCTATCGGAACACATTGCTATCACTCGAGGCCCTGAAGTTTCCGAATGGGTCAGTTATATGGTCACAAAAGGATCCTTCACAGGGAATACCAAGCTGGAAGCAAAAGTTAAAATCGGCAACGAAGGTCATGGTGTCGGCTTTCTTTTCAATATACCCGAAGCTGCGGAACGCAAGCATTTGAATGTCGGATACTGTCTCTGGCTGGGATCCGACATCAATAAATCGACAAAGCTTCTACGATCGACTGTGGAAGTTTTACATGCTCCGGAAATATTTCTAGAAAGGAATCGAGAATATCATATCCGTATTGAAAAAATCGATCACAACCTTTTCTTCTATCTCGATGACATTTTGCAGTTTTCATACATGAGTCATCTGCCGCTTGTCGGAACGCACATCGGTCTTCTGAGCAGAGACGCCGATTTCACTATCGAAGGGCTGACAATATTTGTCGGAAGTCAGAACGTCACAGTGAACTGTTTAGCAGTCCCGGATGCCTTTTTGGCTCACAAAGATTATGCCACAGCCCTTAACGAATATCGTCGGATTGGTTATTCATTTCCGGGAAGAGTCGAGGGTCGTGAAGCGATGTTCCGCGCGGGAATTACGTTGCTGGAACAGGGAATGTCTATAGCTGATGCAAAAGTGCGTGAAAGGCTCCTTGAAGACTCCTTGGAAGAGTTTGAAAAACTTCATTCCACACCCGGTGCACCGCTAGAATATTTAGGGAAAGCACAAGTCTATCGTGCCCTTCAAGATTATGATGAAGAAATCAAATGCTTTGAATTAGCTTTTCGACGTTATCCTAATCATCCCCTTCTTCCGATACTCCAGGAACAGATTTTGTATCGGATGCACGAAAGCTCTCACTTCCATAGACAGGCGGCTTACAACTTCATTCTAACAGCAGTGAGACATCTTCCGAAAACAAAAATAGGAACGAATGCGAAAAAGCTTTTTGTCAGCTTGGAGAAGCACTGGGAATCCCTTCCATTTATTTTGGAGAGTAAAGAAAGTGAATCTTTAGCGATAAAAAATCAGCAAATTGCTATCCAACTGAGTTTCTGGCTTGCGAAGCCGTTTATTCTATTGGAGATCATCAACGAGCTTTCTCAGGGAATAGAAATCCCCTACACAACGTTATCGAATGCTTTATACTGCCTAGTCGAACTTGGCGACAATGAAACGGCGACGAGAACAATTGACGAACTTTTAGTGAAACATCCATCTGTAAAAGAGTTGATCTATGCGAAGCAGTTAATTTCCGGACATCAGGATACGGTTGAAAAGGATGAGGAACAAGAACGGAGACTTATTTCTCATCTTATTGAAACCGCATTGGATCAGCGTAACACTCCTGTTGTATATGAACTTTTGAAGAACGGGTCTGTGCCTAGTTTGCAGGGCGATTGTTACAGAATTTGGGCGTATTTATTAGATAAAAAATGGGCGGAGGCCGGCGAATTGCTGCACAAGTATTCATTAGAGGATTTGACTGGAGAGCGTTCGTTGCTGCACACGTTATATGGATGTTGGCTGTATGCAACGGAGGGAAGGGAAATCTCGGAAATTCATTTTAGGGGGGTTTTGGAAGTGACTTATCCTCGATCTTGTGTATTGTTAAGTCATTATCTGAACGGTAAAATTACTGAGGATTCCCCCTGGCAGGGCCATGCCTTTATGTGGGAGAAGCGGCAGCTTTATCGGCAGCTTTCGCTCTTTTATCATTGTGCGGACCAACCACAAAAATCGGCGCATTATGCGGAGCTTGCTGCACAAGAATTAGCCGGCAATGATTCCATGTAGTGTACCAAAACTAAAATCGTCCAAAGCAACGTTTATTGGGACATAAATTTGGATTAGCTTGCATCTGCGAGCTTTTGGTGACGTTCACCTTTTCGGTCAAAAAACGAAGCGTTTGACATTTCTCTTCACGCAGAGCAATCCAGGTCCTTATCTTCCCCTCAACGGGAAATAACTAATAGACGTGAGGCAATCAATTTTCAACGCAGAGACGGGGAGGTTCGCAGAGGCGCTGAGAATGAATAAGGAGCAATCTTTTTCTTTCTCTGAGTCTCTGCGAACCTCCCTGTCTCTGCGTTGAAAATTGGTTGCCTAACGTCTATTATTAACACTGATGAAAAAAGAGTTATTTAGGAGGCGTGGTTTGTAAAAGCCTGGGGCCATCGCCATACTTTACCACAGATCTTTTCTTCAATCTAATCAGTCGCTCTTCGCGATGCGCTCCGAGCTCTGAAAGAATATTTAATCTACCCACCGTTCCGATGCGTCACGGTGGGCTCTAATGGGTACGTCCTTCGCGATGCGCTCCGGACTCATGAAATCTTTTAACTACTCCTGAGTCCGGAGCGCATCGCGAAGGACGTACCCGTTAAAGCCCACCGTGACGCATCGGAACGGTGGGTATGGGGCCATCGCCCAAGGCTTTTACAAACCACGCCTTCAGCGTGAAGAAATGTCAAATGCTTCGCTTTTTAAACCGAATTGCAACAAAGTTGAATTGAACAGGGCCGAGCTTTTCGACTGCGACAATCTCCGCCCTTAAACGAAAAAACTCGCAGATGCGAGCTAATCCAGATTTATGCGCCTATAAAGAGTTTCGTAAAAGTACCGGGGCTTGAAATTTTAGTGGTTCCATAGCTTCCTCATTACTTTCTTAGACTGCTAAGGCAGGTGTAAAATCAAGTTGTTGGATTTGTTGGATGTCATTGAATATAGGCAGATTTTTTTGCAACTCCCAGAATTTTTCCGGCGTGACTTGTTCAATGAAATCCAGCACCTGTGGTAAGCGATCAGACAAAATGGCTCGATCGCGAGCGCCTAAAGCTCGACAATGCAAGGCACCGACCACTAACTGCTGTTTTTGTGCATCCGTCATGTCATTCAGTTTACCTAAACCTAAACGGAGATAGAGATAAGCGGCATTAGCGGCGCCGCCGCGGTCAATATTTTCTTTGCAGGCCCTTTGAGAATGCAAATGTGGCTCGTCAATACCCTGGAGTATGAGCTCTTGCAAGACTTGCATTTCTAAGTAAAACTGCAGCGAAGCATAAACATATTCCTGGAAAGCCCCTCTATACTTTTTTGCTTGTTCAGCGTCATTTGTAGCTTCCTTGTCACTGAACATTTTCACTGCGTTAGCAAGCACAGGCTTTAAAATGGGTTCCCACTTTTGTTTATCACCAGGGAAATAAAATCCTTTATCTGTTTCTTCTTTTTTTGCACGATTTTCTAAAGTAAAAGATTTATCGCTCATCAAATATCCAAACATTTCATTCTTCATTTCTTCAGCACCTTCCCACTTCACTTCTCCTTCTTTCATTTTATAAAAATCCGAATCCTTGGAAAGTGTAATTCCAACAAATGAAAAAGGAAATGCTTTATTTAATTCCATAATCTGAACACTGCGTGAGTTTTCCCCTTCTCTGGAGAGATCTTGAAAATTTGTATAAAACACTTTGTCAGGTATTCCTGGGATACGATTACCTATATCTATTTGATTATTTTCCGCCGCTTGAACAACAGCCAAAAATTCCGGTGCAATCTTAACGACTAAATTTTTTCCATCAATTGTAGGAGATCCACCGTAAACACTATCAATGAATGCTTGTTTACCGCTACTCATCGACATTGTCGTCTTTCCTTGGAGAGAAGGATTATTTGACAAATTACCATGGGGGTCGTATCCCCCAACAAGACCGGAAATCGCTTTTGAATACCAACCATGCTCTGATACGATGCTGTAAATGGTCTGAAGTGGGTGTGTCACCGTATACATGATCAGTTCCGGCAAACGTCTCACTTGAAATAAATCATTATCAACACTTTTGATAGATGCATCAAGAGCGCCACGCATCTCATTAGGTTTTAGTTTATAAAGCTCATCTGCACGAGCAAGGGCTTTTTGTCCAAATTCCCGATAGGGTTCCATCATCTTCACTTCAGTCCAGATGCTAGCTGCAAAACGATGGATAAGATTAATAGCTGCAATAGATTGATCATGCTTCAGAGCTTGATATCCTTCACATTCTAGCAACTCTCTGAACTTTTTAATGATTGACTCATTGCCTTGACGTGTATCTGTGTGAACTTTTTTAAGTTCTGCAAGAAATTCATCTAAACATTTTTTAAAACCTACAGCAGCTGTTCTTGCATTCACAATTGATTTTGGTCTATTAATGACCTCTTTTGCCTTCGTATCGACAGGATCCTCTATATTGCTGTTTTGAACATTTTTTTGGATTCTGCTTACAGATTCATGAACTTTAGTAATCATATCCTTCATTTCTTCGGGTCTGATCGGCTTATCCTTAGCAAGTTCACGCAATATGGTTCTCTCGATAAGCTTTCGATGTGTCTCTGGTGTTTCAATTTTTTGCTGATATGAAACTGCGTCGACTTGCAGAACATTTTCTATTGTTATTTCATTTTTAGGATCACTATAAAAGGTCATCGCTGCCTCAAGCTTTTGAGCTTCTTCACTATTTTTCATTTCTTTGCTTGCTGTGACGAGATGTGTTACTTTGGGGTCATTGGAGACTCTCACATGATCTACGAGATATTTTCCTAAAGCATAGGCTCCCGCAGTTAGTAATAGTACAGGCGCTATTGCAATAACAAATAAACCTGCTAAACCAGCCAAAGCTGCTTTCATTACTTTTTTTGCAGTCGATTGCTGTTTTTCATTTAATTCTTTAGTGACTTTTCCCTCTAAAGGCGAAGCAGTTTTTGTTGTAGGGCTAAAGTGCTCGATTGCCAGAGCAATTTTTTCCATGTTTTTTGACTTATTACGGTCTCTCTTTCCTCTTAGGTGTTTCTCAATTTCATATATCTTTGGCTCTTTTTTTCCGCGTAAACGAGTAACTTCACTACCTTTGAGGGTGATTTTTGTTGTAGGTTCAGCTTTCTCCTTAACACCTAATCCATAGATATCGGCTAACAGCAGCATCTTGGGGAGCGTCTTTTCGATGGACTCTTTTGCCTGCTCAGGGGTTGTCTCTTTACTGTATTTTTGATGAACGGTCAGGTTCCTTCCCTCCCAAAAAATGGTCGCCTCTGCAGATAATTTATCCGCAGCAAGCTTAAAGTTATTGAAATCACCCCATCCATTAACAGGTACTTCCATCGAAAATCCCTCTAATTTTGAATCTTTTATTAAGATTTAGTAAATAATATTAAATACTATGTATAATTATACACTAAAGTATTATTTTTGTCAAATTCTTTTCAAACTCATTTTTTTAAGAAGTTTGATTAAAAATACCTTTTCTATATAAAAAGTCATATAGACAGGAGGTCTTATATGCTATTCCAAGAAGGTCCCAATCAAATTATTTCTTATGAGTTGGTGAATGTCGATACAGGAGAGTGGTCGCATCCTAAAATTTTAGAATACCCCTTTTATGCTAATAAGAGTTTTGTCGGTCACCTAACCCTTCGAATACATAAAGTTATCTCCAAATTGGCGACTAACATAGAAAAAAGCATGACAGCAAAGTATAGCACGCGAATAACTAACTCCCATCAATTTTTAACCCTATTTGATACGTCTGTTAAAGAATTAAAAAAACACGAGTACGCTTGCAGTACATTTTCCGATACTATTGTCAGAGTTCTTGAGGATAATTCCTCTTTCGAAGAGTGCCAAAAAAAATTAAAAAATACCATTTTCATTCTCTCTAAGGTCGAAAACTGCTGGATTCAAATCATGGGGTTATACACAGAAAAGCATGCCCACCAGATCATTGAAAACATGAAGGAGATAAAATTTGAACTCGATTCATTCTGCCATGATGAACATCTACAGGAGATCTATGAGGCTTTTTTGCATATAGATGATGCGACTCGGGGTTTGCTACGCGTTCCTTTTAATGATCGCGTAGCGATTCATCCTGCAGAAGCCTCAGAGAAGTTCATCGACTGCATTGTACGACGGATGATTAAGGGGATTAACGCCTATCGAGGGAGCGACGAAAGCAAATTAGTTGTTAAAGCTTTTCAAAAAATAGAAGAATTAAATGTTGTCAAAACCTATTACGTGGAACTCTTACATAAAGTTCACACAAAACTAGAGAGTTCCCTGGAAGGAACTTATGAGTGCCTTTTTTGAAAATAGTCGAGGAGGATGCATGAATTTCTCATGAAACTTCCATGTTGGATTGTGGAAGACACCGATTTTTCTAACAGTCCCATTCTTTTTGATAACTTTTTTACTTCTCCATCCACCCACAACGAAAAATAAAAAGCTCAAAAGCCCATTTCTTCTCTTCTCTGGAAGATTCCTAATGCGGTTAAATAAGCGTCCCACGGCTCCGTCAACTTCAACTTCCATAAACGATATGGAAAACAATTCGGGAATCCTTTCCTGTCCAAGATGGTGCCTGAGCTTTTTCCAGACCCATTTGCAGCAATTTTCATTCATCAATTGGAAATAGAAATTTCCATTCATCGAGTTAGTAATATCTTTCCTTATTGACCGCATGAGATTGATTCCCTCTTCAGGTGTTGCCAAGGAGGAGTGTCCGATATGTTCCCTATGGAGATTAAAGATATTTTCATCCGGATAACACACAGCTGCAGGAAAAACAGCGGTGATACAGCTTAAGTTTTGCAAGGTAGTTTGAGGAAATCTTTCTGTAGAAAATTTTCCAAAATAGTAAATGTTATAACCTGTAGCATTGGGAATAGCAACTTCCATATAGGAATGGGTCCCTACTACATTCAGGGAAGGTCTTTCTCTCGAAGCCTTGACTGTAAATACCCATTGAATTCCATCACATGCCACTTCATACCTTTCAGAGGCCTTTTGAATCGATAATTGTTCAATCCAAGGCAGCCAATTCCACCAATCGATAAGATCCAGATATTCTATGTCATAATTTCCTGTGGATGGATTGTAAGGCCCTAATTTTTTGGGATTCCAATTGCATATTCCCGTAGGTAGAAATTCAAGATTTCCCATTTGCAAAACACGGTCCGCAAAAATTTCATAAACTTTTGCTATTGTAAGTTGATAATTATTTTTCAACTTAACAATGGCATCCTCATTTAAAATATTTATCCGAACACCTTCAAAAGGAAGAGTCAACAACTTTCTTTCCCCATCAACAATCTGCAGAGCGTCACCTCCATAAAATCCAATCCTGAGTCCAAGACCGCAATCCATGATCTTTTTCACCGTTGCCGGAAATTCTATTAAAGGTCGAAGTTGATTACCAAAAATGATAACCCATTGATAAAACTCATTCTGCAAAGTAATGTCGGCTATTAAACGTTGCGCAAATAGCGAGTAACGGCTCACTTCTTCAATACCTGCCCTTTTACCCGGCTTTTCCGGAAATAAAGGGTCCAACGTCATACACAAGTTTTCGTTAATGTGGGATCTGTTTTCCAAACCGAGTCGATATCGCAGCGAGACTATCCTATTGATTAGCGATTCATTTCCCCCTTGCAGAGATCCGCTGACATTGCCGACTAACTCTAAAGCACTTTCGTGAATTTTTTCACCGGCTTGTACGGGAATGCTTTCAAGGTAATCAAGATAGTGATTAATCCCTTGAATATTATCTAAATTTAGCGTATTCATATCCTTGTATGTAAACCAAATTTTTTAATAGATGTCAATAAGTATATATACATTTTTTGGAGAATAAAATTATGAAAGAAGATGTGTTCATCTATGACGCGATTAGAACGCCTCGAGGGCGTGGAAAATCTACAGGCTCCCTTTACGAAGTAACTCCCATCAAACTCGCCGAAGGCCTTTTTAGAGAGCTAGAAAAACGGAACCATCTACCGACTCATGAAGTGGGTTTTGTCATTATGGGATGCGTTACCCCTATTGGCGAACAAGGTGGAAACCTTCCAAAAGCTGCAGTATATAAAGCCGGTTGGGACGAAAGCATCCCTGCTGCACAGATCAACACCTTCTGTGCTTCAGGCTTAACTGCAACCAATATGGGAGCTGCCCTTATCGCTAGCGGAACGAACGACCTCGTGGTGTCGGGAGGCATAGAATGCATGTCACGAGTTCGGATGGGAACAGATGGATCGCCCATGTTCGATGATCCCGAAACAAATCTGCAGCATAGCTCGGTGCCTCAAGGAATCGGAGCAGACTTAATAGCAACTATGGATGGTTTCACCAGGGAAGACGTTGACAAATTTGCGTTGCGTTCGCAAAAGCTAGCCGCAGAAGCTTCTGAAAATGGGTATTTTAAGCATTCCATTGTTCCTGTGAAGGATGAAAATGGATTAACTATCCTTGATAAAGATGAGCTCATACGTGCAGATACTACTTTAGAAAATCTTGCTAAATTAAAACCTTCTTTTGAAACCCTAGGATCTCTGGGTTATGATGAAGTCATTCTCAGTCGTTACCCTGAAATCGAAAAGATCAATCATGTACATACAGCAGGTAATTCCTCGGGAATTGTCGATGGATGCAGCTTGATTCTTCTTGGAAATAAAAAAATTGGAGAAAAGCTTGGACTAAAACCGCGCGCTCGTATTGTTGCCAGTGCCATGACGAGTACCGACCCTTCTATCATGCTGATAGCTCCACCTGTGGTTACGCGCAAGGTTCTTGAGAAAGCAAATCTGACTCTTGACCAAATCGATCTCTTTGAGATTAATGAAGCCTTTTCTTCTGTAGCGCTTCATTTTGTGAAAGAATTAGGAATACCTTTGGAAAAAGTCAATGTGAATGGAGGTTCTATAGCCATGGGGCATCCTCTGGGATCAACCGGGGCTACGATTTTAGGAATATTGCTCGATGAATTAGAAAGACGCAAGCTGCGCTATGGATTAGCCACTTTATGCGCAGCCGGTGGAATGGGCGTCGCAACGATTATAGAACGTGTGGAGGGATAAAATGAGCGGTTTTAAATACGAAAAAGGGACAGATGGGATAGTCATCATCACAATGGA
The DNA here is from genome assembly GCA_963822595.1 of Waddliaceae bacterium. Lineage (GTDB taxonomy): Bacteria > Chlamydiota > Chlamydiia > Chlamydiales > Waddliaceae > CAVRUH01. The sequence continues at coordinate 65,524 of CAWGIG010000004.1, forward strand.
CATGGAAGGCAGTGTCAACAAAATGGGTGATGAGTTCGAGAACGAGCTCAAGAAGACTGTTGAAAGGCTTGAGAAAGAAAAAAATGAGATTAAAGGCGCGATTATTACGTCAGGAAAAGAATTGTTTTTCGTCGGCGCTGATCTCAAAAAAATAGTCGCAGAAAACGATCCAAAAACATTTTATGGATTTATTGAAAATACTAAAGGGTTATTTCGACGATTGGAAAAACTTGGAAAGCCTGTTGTTGCCGCCATTAACGGAACCGCTCTTGGAGGTGGTTTTGAAATCTGTTTGAGCTGTCATCACCGAATTGCTTTAGACAAACCCAAAGTAAAAATTGGACTTCCCGAGGCTGGAATCGGACTGCTTCCCGGCGCAGGAGGCACTGTTCGCATGATTCATTTGCTAGGACCTCAAGTGGCCATTCCTTTTATCCTCGAGGCAAAGCAGGTCTCCCCCCATGAAGGACTCAAACTTCACATTATCGATGAAGTAGCCAAAACACCCGAAGAAATGATTCAGAAAGCGAAAGAGTGGATACTAAAAAATCAAGATGCCCGTCAGCCATGGGATGACCCTAAACATGTCATTCCCGGAGGCAATTTTGATGACCCTAACACTAGACAGCTGTTGACCCTGGCACCGACGGTATTATTTAAGAAAACGAAAGGTGTTTTCCCGGCGCATCTAGAAATCCTTAAAGTAGCTGCCCAAACTCTTACGATTGATTTCGAAGCTGCCCAAAAAGTCGAAAGCAGAGCTATCGCAAAGCTCATGAGCAGCAAAGAAGCCAAAAACATGATCAACACCCTATTCATACAAATGCACGAGCTGAATGGCGGAGGAAGCCGCCCACCTGCTCCACCTAAAAATAATGTTAAAAAGTTAGGCATTTTGGGAGGTGGCATGATGGGACGTGCTATTGCCTATGTGTCGGCAAAGGCCGGAATCGAAGTTGTGATCAAAGAAATTGACCAGGCATCTGCTGACAAGGCAAAGGCTTTCAGTGCGAAACTTTTAGAAATGGATCCAAAGAAAGAGGAAGTCTTAAACCGCATTAAGCCAACAGCTGATTTTAATGATCTCCAAGGGTGCGATTTAATCATTGAAGCCGTATTCGAAAACAAGGAATTGAAAGCGCAAGTCACGAAAGAAGCTGAGCCAAAATTAGCTGCGGGTGGATTTTTTGCATCGAATACTTCAACATTGCCCATTACGGGTCTTGCGGAGGCCTCGAAGAACCCGGAAAATTTCATTGGAATCCACTTCTTCTCACCTGTGGAAAAAATGCAGTTGATTGAAATCATTGTCGGTAAAAAGACTAGCGACGAGACCTTGGCAAAAGCTTTTGACTTTGCTTTGCAAATTAAAAAAACGCCAATTGTCGTGAATGACAGCTTCGGATTTTTCACGACGAGGGTCGTAGGGACCTATATTAATGAGGCTGCGGCGTTGCTCAAAGAGGGAGTGCATCCTGCGAGAATTGATCGAGTGGCGCGTATGGCAGGATTTCCTGTGGGGCCTTTGGCGCTGTGGGATGAGGTTAGCGAACAATTGTTTTATTCGATAGCTAAGGCTAACAATCAGACATCTGAACCTAGTTTCGAGATTGCCGATGTGTTGATCAACAAGTATAAGAGGGGCGGAAAAGCCCATGGAGGAGGAATTTACGAATATCCCTCTGATGGAAAGAAGTTTATTTGGCCTGAGATCATAAAATTATACTATCGACCAGACTATAAAATTTCCGATCAAGATATCAAAGAGAGACTTTTGTTTATTCAGTCTTTGGAAACCATGCGTTGCATGGAAGAGGGCGTCATCAAGCATGTTCGTGATGCGAATATCGGGTCAATTTTTGGGATTGGGTATCCGAGTGTAACGGGGGGCGTTATACAGAATGTTAACACTTATGGTGTGAAGACCTTTAAGGATCGTGTCGAGGAGCTAGCGGGTAGGTACGGGAAAAGGTTCTCTCCCCCAAAAATATTGCAGGAAAAAGCCGCGAAGGCTGATATTTTTTAACTAAACAGGTGTTTAACGCAGAGGCGCGGAGACGCGGGGACGCGAAGAAGAAGAGGAAAGGGAAAACAATTTATTTTTCCAACCTCCGCGTCCCCGCGTCTCCGCGCCTCCGCGTTTAACAGTTTTTCTACATGTTAGATCAATTTAAAGAAGTCAATGTAACCATTAATGGAAATAAAGAAGAAATTTATGCCATGCTAGAATTTCACCCTCGCTCGCTTTTACTGTCACTGATAACTAATGCTATCGTTTTAGCAGATGCTTTTTCCAGTCTTTGGGCTTGAGGTTCGTTTTGGTGAGTTTGACGGCTTCAAAATAGTGTTTGTAGAAATCCCCGTCGTATCTTCCTAAAGGCGATCGCAACATGATATCAGGAATTCCAAAAGCATCCACAAACTGATTTGCATAAGGACGTATCTCCGTATACAAATTCCTGATTCTTGTTCTTATTTGCTCACCCATCTTTCCATCAAAATATCCATTCTCGTAAAATACAGGCAAATAATCCTTCAAATGACGCAAAGCAAAAAGATCTGCCAAATTCTTCAAATGAGGCAATAGCTGCGTCCCGTTTTCCCCTAATGCTTTGGGGAGTACATTTTCAATCTGATCATAAAAGTTCTTAATTAGACCATAGTAAACATGAGCTTTTGCGCATTCCACGAGTTCGATTTGACAGTTGTTCCATGCAACGTGCTCATCATTCTTTGCTGACTCCTCTTCCAATCGATCGAAAGCTGCTACAACACTAGCTTTTGCTGCAAACTCTGCTGCCTTAAGAATCGATGCACTCTCTAAACTCACATCCACATTATTTTTTACATTATTGGCTAAATACTTCAGCGATTCCGGAATATCTTTATCCCCGTCCCTAATTTTTCGAAGAGTTTTCATCAAATAAGAAGCTGTTTGCTGCGCCATGACGATAACATCTCCCTCACCGGGCAGCAAAACAGTCATGTCGTTAAGTTGATCTGAAACACCAGCAAATCGAGAATAGCCATGTCCGCCCATTGACAATATCGCTTCACTAAGTGTGTCATAGCACCACGGCAAGCAAAAAGCTTTCAGCCCCGCCGCTTGATAATGGAGATCTTTAATATGAGTTGTATCCTTATGTTCAATTTCTTTGCGAACAGCTTCATAATAATTATTTAAACGATCAGCTTCAAAATGAAAGGCATAAACTCCCGCAAGGCCGCTGAGCAACTTTTCTTGTTGCAGGGTGTAGTCCAATAGACATTTTCCCGGGATGGTTTGTTGGTCACGAATTGTGGAATAACGAATGGCTATAGTTAGGGAGAGTTTCACAGTGTGTATGGCTCCCCTGATGACAAAGACTCTGCCTCCGATAAGTGCACCGTAAGCTAGCTGAGGAAATTCACTAGGGATGTATTTTCCTTCTTTTGTTACTTGACTCCATTTCATGAGCATTTGCTTGCGAGGAATTCTAAAATGATCGAATTGAATCCAGCCGTTATCCAATCCATTTCTACCACGCTTGGGTCCTACATCGCCGACAGTAATTCCGGGAAGAACGTCAAAATTGTCATCGCGAAGTTTGACGATGAAAGAATGTGTCCCGTTGTCGATGCCATCCGTAATCAGTTTCGCAAAGATGATAGCATGTGTAGCACTCTGAGAGGCACCCCCTATCCACCATTTGATACTGGTAAGAGTTGGACTGTGAATCACGAATTCTTCTGTGTTTTTGTCATACGTAGCAGTCGTTTCAAAAGATTGAAGGTAGGAACCATTTCCTAGTTCTGTCATGCCGAAGCAGCCGAATAATTCAAAGTTCTTAACCCCGTTTACATATTTGGAGACTTGTTCTTCGGTTCCGGCCCCTTCGATAGTATTCAAAAACAGTCCGAAATCCACGAGAACTCGCATACCGAAAGAATCATCAATGAGGCGTAATGCAGAAAGAATCGCTTCGAAAAGCTCTTTATCAGCCATTGTGCGCTTGAGCTCCGCTATGCGATTTATTTTTTCTAGGGTTCTTTCTCGGAGTTTTTCGCGGGAAAGGTCGTAGTAAGAAAAATCTTTTTCGACAAGGAAGTCATCTTTTTCGAGGTAGGCTATGGCCCTGCGAAACAATTCTAATTGTTTAGCATTACAATGCAGAACTTCAGTTAATGAATCTATAGGTAGCGGATTGGATTTCCGTTCTTTAAATAATCTATTGTCCATAGGGCATCAAATAACATAAAAGATAATTTTTTGTATACTCCCATTCAGTCCTTCATTTTCTTACAAAAATGACTTTACCGACCCTATCGATATGATTGCGGAGGTCAGCATTGGTGATTGAGTTATAATCCAAAACATCTAAAAAATAGGGAAGTGGCGACTCATCATTTAATTGACCGGATATTTGTGTAACAACATTTTCTATACCCTTACCCTTTAAAGCAATGTCAATATCGGAACCATTTTTAAAGGTATTCAAGGCACGAGAACCAAAAATGATAGCCTCTTCGATTTGCGGATGAGATTCAATCGCATCAATGATAATTTGTAATTCTTGAGTTGTTAATCCAAACATAATTTCTTCAAGGTGTTATAGACCTGTTCCAATAAAGGATAATACTTCTCCTTGATAATATGGACTGCAATTTTCGCCTGCTCTTCATTATAGGTATGAGCAAGTTGGTTTCGTTTATCCAACATTTCAATCCATAATGTTCCCTCCACGATAAGTTGAGTAGAGAACGCTTGCTTAATCACCTCTCGCGGAAACTGCACTTCCATCCCCTGATCTTGGAGATAATCTTTTAAGGTTTTCCAGGCCAATTCAAATGTAAATTCAAAGGATTGGATTAAACCCGCTCTTTGAAGTTCATCATAGGATTCTAATTTTCGCGCTTTTTTGAGAAATAAAAAAGCATTCTCAAAATTTTGGAACCTTTGTTTCCATCTAATATCTTGTTTCATATATTCCTGCTTTTTAAAACAAGCATACCACATTATAGCAATTTTTTGTAGACAAGAAAATCACTATTCCCAGAGAGTAAAAATAAAAATCTAGGTTTAATCATGCGTAAAGATTTCGATCAAGCTTATGTCACAAAACACGATAACGTCGCTATATTAACTTTGAACCAACCCGAAGTGCTTAATGCGACGTCCTTGACAATGGTAAGAGGATTGATCGAGGCTTTAAAATATATCGAAGAGCCCGAAAACGAATTCCATGCCGCCATCGTTACCGGAGAAGGCAAAGGATTTTCCTCGGGGGCCCATTTAACCGCAGCTACCGAGATCGCTACAATCGGCGCCGACGCCGCGCTGCAAACATTGTTCCATCCTTTACTTCGCCATATGAGGCAATTCAAAATGCCCCTCATTGCAGCCGTAAATGGCCCCGCTGCGGGTATTGGAATGAGCATTGCTATTTCCTGCGACATCATCCTGGCAGCGCGTTCGGCTTATTTTTTACAAGCGTTTGCGCGCATTGGACTGGTTCCCGACGGGGGTTCCACCTGGCTGCTTCCACGACTGATAGGCTTAGCGCGAGCTAAAGAACTTTCCTTGCTCGCCGAAAAGCTTCCGGCAGAAACCGCCCTTTCTTGGGGCCTTATTAACAGAGTTTGCGACGATTCAGCACTCATGGAAGAAGCGTTAAAAATTGCCACACGCCTTGCAAATGGGCCTAATCAAGCTCTATCATCGATAAGAACTCTATATCTCGAAAGCCCTAGCAATTCCTACGAAGAACAAATCGATCTCGAAAGACGCATGCAATCCCAAGCCTTCCTCTCAGAAGATTTTGCCGAAGGCGTGGCGGCGTTTCTCGAAAAACGCCAGCCACACTTCAAAGGGAAATAATCACACCAGCTTGCTCACCAAAGCAATGTCAAGTGCTTCCTTAATTGTTTCAATCGTTCTTACTTCAAAAGTATCATCGATGAGTTCCGGAAATTTTTTCTGGATTTTTTCCAAATCCTTCAAATTTTCTTTGGGGACTAGAGCGAGCTTAACTCCAGCCTTTTTGGCTCCGTGCAATTTAGCCACCAACCCCCCTATTTTTGTAATGCGTCCACGCAAATCAATTTCACCAGTCATCGCGACATCATTCCTTATCGGAATGCCTGTAAGCTGCGATACAATCGCGGTTGTAATAGCGCCGCCGGCTGAGGGCCCGTCCTTCGGCATCGAACCTTCGGGACAGTGGATGTGCAACCCATTTAAAAATGGTTCATGAATTTGACCCCTTCTACTTTCGGGAATTAAATTCAATGCAACGGTACGAGCGACGCTCATGCTTTCACGCATGACATCTCCCTGCGAACCTGTCAAAATTAGCTCTAAAGGTTCTTTGCCTATCGTACGATAGGCTTGAACGACGGTAATTCCTCCTATGCCGGCTCCTGTTGCATAAAGGCCATTAATTGTCCCTACCAGTGGCTCTGAAGCTATTTTTTGGAAATCTTCTTTTGGTTCATCTCTGAATTCGATAATAGCTTTTTGATCAATTTTGAAAGGAAGTTTTATCGAATCGGGCTCATAGAGTCGCTTTAGGTTGATTTGTCTTACAATAGAATAAAGATTTTCTTTCAACTTTCTGGCTCCTGCCTCGAAAGTATAATTTTCAGAGATAAACTTAATTTCTTCATCATCGATAAGAATATCTTCTTCGGAAAATCCGCAAGATTTTAGTATCTCGGGCAACAGGTGATTTCGAGCGACTTGCAACTTATCCTTTTGCGATAAGGGTTCGATTTTAATGATCTGCATTCTATCCTTGAGAATAGAATTTATTTTGTTTGAATCATTATATGAGAAAACAAATAATACTCTGGAAAAATCAAACTTGACACCTGAGAAATACTTATCGAGGTTATAAACACCATTCTGAGAAAAATCTGTCAACGCAGTTAGAATTCCTTCAATTTCCGCTTTTCCCGATTCGCTGATTTTATCTACTTCATCGAAATAAATGACAGGATCCATCCGTCCGCATTCCATGAGGATCTCGACGAATCGACCCCAAATGGAACCGATATAAGTATAACCATGGCCTACTAAGTCAGCACCATCTTTTTGTCCTGCCATCGATATAAAAGCGAATGGCCTTCCGAGTGCTTTAGCGATACCTTCTCGAGCAAAAGTGGTTTTGCCGGTACCTGGAGGACCTTCTAAAGCAATGCATTCCCCCTTGGATTCTCCATTCGAAATCCTTTGCGCTAGCCATTCCATGATGGCTGTTTTGGATTTATCCTGACCATATACAGCGTCATTTAGATCCGATTTCACTTTGTCTAGATAGGCTTTTATGTGCAAAGGATTGGATTCTTTTGTTACCGTTTCAGGAGAATAAATTCCAAAAGGAACTTTGAGAAGGGCATCTAGGTATTTTTCACACTTATCCGCTTCATTTCCTCGATCGTTGATCGATTTTAATTTTTCGTAGGCCTTTTCTTTGGTAGCATCATCCATATTAGATAGAAAGATACGGTCATCATAGGTGACTTTTTGACTTTTCCTAGACAGGAATTTTCCGTGATTATTTTTATATTCCTCTTGAATGAAATTCAACTTCTTTACCAAGGTATAATGGAGGGTAGCTCGTAGCAATTCTCTTAAATCCCGATTATCCCTTATATAAAGATGATAAAGCATGTTAGCCATCTTTTTATCGGGGACGGAAAGAAAAATTGACAGGATCCTTACTTGATGGATTAAAGGGAAGTTTTCAAATTTACACATGAATTGTTTGATAGGTTCGGCGGATGCGGTTTTAACATATTCATAATCTTCTTGTATTTCACAGACTACCTCCGCTTTTGTCTTTAACAACAGTTCTCTTGCTGGATATTGATCTAAGTAATTTTTGACAAACTCAGAAGGTATCTCAATGTTATCTAAAAATTCCGTTTCAATATCCATTAATCTTTCCTTGATCATCGGACACGTCTGCGCCATGTTTAATGCGTCTTTTTTAAAACTCCCCTTCACGATCACATAAAAATGTTTACCTTTTTGATTTTTTGCTGCGAAATGCAATTCTGCTCCTTGGAAGGTTTCAACCCTGCTAAAAGGATTGGGCTTTTCTATTCTTTTAAGAACAGGGATGTCGGAAAGTAGATCTTCTTTTTTAACGAATATATTCATAGAATTCTCGCTTTTAAAGAGAACTGGATCCTCTATTGTTAATAAGGGATCTCCATCAAATATCGTCATTTCCTTAGGCGTGAAAAGAAGGTCGTATTGTTTGATCAGCTTGCGCGCTTTTGAAGATAATATTATTTCCTGAGAGCTTTCTCTCAGATAGTCTACAGCTTTCTGCAAGCTCGAAAAACCCGCGGTCATTAAAACATTATCATAGTCAACCTCTGCGTTTACGATCCTTGAAAAAGTTTGATCGCAGTAATCTGCGACACTTTTATACGAAGATAACTTTACACCGTTTTTGCTACGTAAATCTTTTGCTAAATCTACCACATCATTTTTTACTTTTTCTAGTGCGCCTATTGTTTCAACTTCCTCAGTTTGACTAATTAACGACTTTTCCCAATTTTGTTCCACTCTTTCTGAAGTTTTAGTCAGGCTTCTTAATAATCGATCCGCTCTATCGAACACAAACAAAGATTGGGAGTCTATTTTAGTTTTTCCATAGAGTTCTTTTGCCAGAAATCCACGAATGGCGCTTTGAATCATTGTAACCTTTTCGTTGTTGATTTGTTGTTTTGGAGTTAGGTTGGGTGTTGATTCACGGTGACTTAATGACGGAGACATAACATCGGAATACATAAGTACCTCCTATTGATGGATTCGAGATTGAATATTCCAATCAAAATCCTAATTTCATCCGTAATTAAAACTTTAGTTTAATAGCAAGAGAAAAAAAAAATTTAGAAACCATGAAAAGAAACGATTTCACTTAGAGGCACTCTAGGACTCTTCAGCTTTGCCAAAGGATGATTAGGGTCTTCATAACCTATGGACATCCCACAAAAAAGCATCTCATTGTCCGGGATTTTTAGGATTTCGACGATCAACGGTGTCCATGCAGCCCACGACTCCTGCGGAGCGGTATGCAGCCCATATTCGCGCGCTAAAAGCATGATCGATTGCATAAACATTCCCAAATCTGCCCACTGACCTTCCTGCATGATCCGATCCATGGTGAAGAACATCCCCACGGGGGCTCCAAAAAATTCATAGTTTCTCGCAAACCACTTCAGACGCGTTTCTTTATCTTCGCGGGAGACTCCTACAATTTTATACAAAGCCTCCCCTATTTCATAACGGCGCGTTCTATAGGGTTCTTTTAAATTAGGAGGGTAAACTTCATATTGAGCGCCCATGTATTCTGGCAAGCCAAGCTTTACACCTTGAATGATCTGGTCCTTGACCTTACCTGTAACAACATAAACCCGCCAAGGCTGCAGATTACCGCCGGAAGGAGCGCGTGTCGCTTTTTCCAAAATTTCAACAAGGGTTTCCTTGGGTACGGGTTTATCTAGAAACGCCCTGCATGTCCTTCTTGTCATTAGTGCTTCAACTACATCCATGCCTTTCATCCTATAAAAATAATTATATTTATTATACTAAAAAATGTTTGAATATGCTAAAAAGATAAAAAAAAGGCGGTTACCTATGATCAAAGCATTTATGCGATTCTTAAAAGCAAAAAAAATTCTTCCTAAAATCTCTGAAACTGAAAGACAAGCACTTAGAGCGGGAACTCTTTGGATTGATGGGGATGTATTTCATGGAAACCCCGATTTCAGAAAAATCCTTGCAGAACCTTACGACAAATTAAACCCAGAAGAACTTGCTTTTCTGAATGGGCCCACCGAAGAACTTTGCAAAATGGTTAACAGATATACGATGTCCGAAACAAGGAGCATACCAGAAGATGCGCTAAGATACGCTATCGACCAAGGCTTTATGGCATTGTTGATTCCAAAAAAATACGGCGGCCTCGACTTTTCTCCTCTAGCCATAAGCACTATCTTAAACAAACTCGGACCCTTCACCGGACCCCTTGGAGCCATGGTGACAATCGCCAATTCCTTGGGTGCTGCCGAGCTTCTGGTCCATTATGGAACACAGGAGCAAAAAGACAAATACCTTCCGAAGCTTGCTAAATCCGAACTCATCCCCTGCTTTGCTCTCACAGAACCGACAGCAGGGTCCGATGCTGCCTCAATGAAATCTGAAGGGGAGGTATTTAAAGACAAGGATGGCAGTTTAAAAATCAGAATCAACTTCGACAAACGTTACATCACGTTAGCTCCCGTATCGAATTTGATCTCGCTAGCATTTAAACTAAGGGACCCCAACGAACTTCTTAAAAAGGGAAAAGATGTTGGAATTACTGTGGCCCTATTAAAGAAGGATCTTCCAGGAATCACTATAGGAAATTATCACCTTCCTATTGGTGACGTCTTCTACAACGGACCTCTTCACGGAAAAGACGTCGTCATTAGTGTCGATGACATTATCGGGGGCGCTGAATATGCCGGACAAGGCTGGCGCATGCTGATGGAACAGTTAGCGGGAGGTCGAGCGATCACTTTACCAGCAGGCGCCATCGGGGCTATGAAAAGCGTATCCGCAGTTACTGGGGCTTACTCCATGGTAAGATATCAATTTGGAATTCCTATTGGAATGATGGAAGGCATCATTGATAAAATTGCTAAAATTGCTTCCTTAACTTATGCCTTTAACGGCGCACGCGTTTTTGCTTGCTCAGCGATATCTCGAGGGCATCAACCTCCGATTATTTCTGCCGTTCTTAAGTGTTATTCAACAGAAAATGCTCGTATGCTCGTGAATGATGCGATGGACATTTGCGCAGGAGCCGGTGTTATGCTCGGACCAAACAATATTTTAGGTTTGGGATACTCTTCGACGGCCGTAGGAATCACTGTAGAAGGTGCGAACATTATGACGCGATCCTTAATTATTTTTGCTCAAGGAGCCATCCGTTGCCATCCTTATGCCTATAAGGTTGTCACTGCTGTTGAAGAAGAAAATTCTTGGGAATTTGTGAAAAACATGACTAAATGGGTAGGTCATATTATCGTGTCCAACGCACGTAAAACCATTAGAACACTCACAAGAGGTTTTACAGTGAGTGTGCCGGTATCGGGACCTACTAGAACCTATTACCGCCGGTTAGGATGGGCAGCATCTCGTTTTGCTGTATTGACCGATCTTGCCATCTTTTTAGTCGGAGGTAAGTTAAAATCCCGAGGAATGCTTTCAGGACGCTATGCCGATGCCCTTGCATGGCAGCTTATAGCGCAGTCTGCGTTAAGACGATATGAGGCCGAAGGTCACCGAAAAGAGGATCTTCCGCTGGTACAATATTCCTGTGAGTATGCTTTGAATGAGATTCAAAAGGCCTTTGAAGGGATTTATGAGAATTTTACGTTCCCTGTGATTGGATTATGGATGAGAACCATTGGATTATTTATTCTCAGAATCAATCCTGTGGGAAGGAAGCCATCGGATGCTTTGGCGATGAAGACGGCGCATACGGTGCAGAAGATCGATGATCAATTTCATCGTATCACGGAAGATTTTTTTATCCCATCCGAGGATACTCCAGGAACAGGCCGTCTATTTAAAGCGTTTAAGGCATTGCTAAAGGCTCAAGAAGCATCGAAGAAGATCACCAAGGCTCAGAGGGAAAAGAAGCTCCCTTACGGAGACCCCTATAGCCTAGCCGATGTAGCGGAGAAAGCTGGTGTGATCAATTCTGTGGAGAAAGATCTCATTAAAAAGGCAGCCGAAGGTAGAAATGAGGCCATTCAGGTGGATGAGTTTACGGCAGAGGAGTTCTTTAAAACCAAGGGTGCGAAAACAGCTCCTGGGTTTCAGGATCTAACAGAACCTAAAAAGAGCAAAGACTTCATCTACAATGCGTAATATCGCACTTCCCCGGGGCCAATAAATTGGTCCCGGGGAAGAATTGATCAATCATTACACTTCATACAACAAAATCATTTAAAATTATTCAATTTACTTATTAATTATTCTATTTTATACTTGCTGAGTTAATTAATAGGTAGATTATGAATGTCACGGAAAGAACGGAAACCGCTAAAGAAGTCATTGAATGGATCAGAAAAGATAAAAAAGATCCGGGTCAAACCTCGATTCCTCCGGCTCTGATAAAAAACGCCTTAGAATGGGCTGCAAATAAGGATAATTCAAATATTCTACCCATTCTTGCTTTAAATGAACTCGCAAAAACTAATAAAGCAGACTCAGATCATCAGCTCATCAAACAATTTGCCACTGAACAAGTTCAAAAAAAAATATTCCATATAAAAGACTACAGCCCAAACTTTCAAGATCTGGCAAAATTATTCGTCACTAACAATTTCGACCCTAAAATAATTGAAAGCAATGAACTTCGATATAAACTGGCAATAGCTTTAGTAGAAGTTAATTCAACAGCAGTATGTGCGACCATTAAATCATTTAATTTAACAGAAAAAGAGCGTTTCGAGATTGCTAAACTTTGCACTGCCCAAGCAAATTCTTGTTTGGAAGATTTTATCCATGATTTTAATATTATCGATCAAAATGAATTAATAGAGATCGCTAAACTTCGTGCTCAACACTGTTGTCTTTTTATGTTAAATTTAGAGAAATTTGGCATCACGGATCAGAATGGACTTACCGAGATTGCAAAAGTTTGCGCTCAGAAGGACTTAAATGGTCTATTAATTAACTTTAAAAAATTTGGAATCACGGAGGAGGATAAACGGATAGAGATCGCTCTGCTTTGCGCTAATCAGTATGCCTATGCCACAGCCTATCGTCTCGACGACTTCGATATTAAAGATCAGACGACACGGATAAAAATCGCCTACCTTTGCGCTCAACACGATGCCGGATTCCTTCCGTTTAATATCAAGAGATTTGGCATTACCGATCAAAGTGAACGAATTGGATTAGTAAAATACTGTGCTCAACGTGAAGCAAGAAAAATTGCTTTGTCAATCGAAGAATTTGACATTACAGATCAGATAGCGCTTATAGAGATTGCGAAATATTGTGCTCAACAGAAGGATTCGATGTTAGAACTTTATATCCAGGGGTTTGGCATTAATGATCAGAATGCTCGCATCGAAATTATGAAACTCTGCGCTCAGCGTGATATTAAAAGCACAATCCGAAATATGCATAACTTTGAAATAAAAGATGCAAACTTCATACGTGAATTTTTGGCAGTCGCATTTATACGATCCGAGATGGTAGGTATGTATGAACTGCCCAAACCTTCAACTTTAGAAGAAAGAAGGATCTTTTCCCTATTTGAGTATGCGTTTCATTCTTATATAAAACCCATTGACCCTAATAAAATAAATCCTGACATCACCGGACAGGACGCTCTCTTTGAAATGGCTAAACTTTTTGCCCAAAAGAATGTGACATTTACAATAGAAAACATCGAGATATTTGGCATTACAGATAAGAAGGCGATCATTGAAATCGCAACACTTTGCGCAAAATCGGACGGAAGAAGTACTGCAAAAAACATTAAAGATTTCGGCATCAATGATCAAAAAATCCTCATTGAAATCGCGAAATTATGCCTTCGAGGCAGTAGTAAAGGTACCGCGGAACACATCAAACAATTTGGCTTTACTGATCAGGATGTACTCATCGAGATCGCAAAACTTTGCGCTCAAAGATGGGGGGGTTGCCCAGCGGAACACATCAAACAATTTGGGATCACCGATCAAATCATTCTAATCGAGATCGCAAAACTTTGTGCTCGCAGCGATAGTTGCGAAACAGCTAAAAATATCAAAAACTTTGGTATTACAGATGAGAGTGAACTTATCGAAATCGCTAAACTTTGCGCTATTGAAAATACTCCTGACACCGTGAAATATATCCAAGAATTTGGGATCACGAATCGAAAAGAACTCGTCGAAATCGCTAAAATTTTTGCTCAAAAAAGTGGAGGACAAACAGCAGAACATATCAAACTATTTGGTATTACTGATCAAATCACTTTAATCGAAATCGCTAAAATTTGCGCTCAAAGTGATGGAAGAGGCACAGCACAACATATCAAACAATTTGGTTTTACTGATCCCATGACTTTAACAGAAATCGCTAAAATTTGCGCTGTACATCATGGTGCAGGAACCGCTGAACATATCAAACAATTTGGCTTTACTGATCTAATTACCTTAATCGAAATCGCTAAACTGTGTGCTCAACACCATGCTTCCGGCACAGCTGACAATATCAATCAATTTTGTTTTACTGATCAAAATACATTAATAGCGATTGCTAAAATTTGTGCCCAATCTGATGGAGGAGGCACAGCAAGGCGCATCAAGAAATTTGGCATTATTGATCCCATTCCTATCATCGAAATCGCAAAACTATGCGCTCAACAATGTGGACATGCTGCAGCAAAACACATCAAAGAATTCGGCTTTACTGATCAAATTACTTTAATTGAAATCGCTAAAATATGCGCTCTAAAAAGTGGAGGCGGGACAGCAAAATATATCAAAAATTTTGGATTTTCAGATCAAACGACTCTAACCGAGATCGCTAAACTGTGCGCTACGATTGGGAATGGAACAGCAGAATTCATCCAACAATTTGGGATCACCGATCAAATTGCTTTATTCGAGATCGCTAAACAATGTGCAAAGTCCGATTGTCATAAAACAGCCCACTTTATCCATAATTTTGACATCCAGGATCGAAAACAACTACTCGAGATCTTTGCAATTACATTTATGGAATCCAGATATATTCTCATGCATTTACCGGAACGTCTTGCCTTGGATAATTCGGGAAAGCGTTCATTACTTCATCTTGCAAAAGATTTTTTTGAAAATCCTGAAACAATTACAACCGCAAAGATTCGCGAATTCTTTAATGGTAAATTTAAGAATGAAATAGACGATATGACGCATGAAAATATTGACATTACTAAAGTGCACTGGTTGATGAGTACATTCATTTATTCCTCTCAGCTTGATAACGTGAGACAGGAATGGTTTCAGGATAATGGTTTTCTTCGCTCTCTCATGAATATGCAAAGATTGGATTTAAGAACTAAACTCACTCAGATCCTCATACGACTTGCTCAAAACGGTAAAACGATACCACAAATGGTCAGTGAAAAGTGGGATCCTAAGGACTCATGGAAAATCCTTACAAGTTTGATGTACATGGATCTCGAAGAACAAGGTATAGAAAGGACTATAATCGAAGAAATTCGCCAAGTGACTGAGAAAAAAGGAAGTAAATTTCAGGTCTACACTGGACATAATGCTTTAATTGAAATGCTTTTAGGGCTTTCTGAATGTAAACTGAGTATGCATGAAAAAAATGCCATTTTAAGAAAACTCCTTCCTGATTGCAAGCTAGATCATATCCAATCCATGACCGCTGTGTTCCTTTTTGGTGAACCAAAGAAGCTAATGCATAATCTTGATAACGTCCTTGAAAATTTACTAAAGGAAAAATTATCTCTCGGGGAAATTGAAAGATTATCCGAAAAGTATTTCGGAACTTTTGGTTCCAGCCGCAATACAACAGCGCTCTATATCTATGCTGCGAAACTAACTGAATTCAATGACCGACAAGCTATAGATTCTTTTAGGAGTTTTGTTACTCATGTACTAAACGGAACCTTTAGAGAGGAACGCTATAACTTAGAAAAGAGTCTCCACTTAAAACAATTGGATGCACACAATAAGAATCTCTTAATGAAATGGAAAGAAAGTCTTTCGGGAACCGTAAGTAGCACCGACCAAACCCTGGCAAACGAAAGTAAACAAAGCACAAGAGAATGGTTGGACCTTAAATTAACAGAAGGTCATCTCCCTATAATGGAAGAATGGAAAGAAAATTATATCCAGCGCTATTTAAAAGGAGATGAAAATGCCAAACTAGCCCTATCCGAGGCTATAAAGACCAATACACGTGCTAAACAAGGAGAATTTAATCCTTTACGGTTTCAATTGACATTGATGGAATACGTTGAAAGCGATAATAAATCGGTAAAAGAAATTGTTGCTATCCTCAGCCGTCTATTAAAAAGTGTAAAAGGAATCAATCAACTGGCATTCATCAATGATCTTGAAGGGCAGATTAAGACGTTGCAAGAGTCTCCGGTGGTAGAGGAAGGCCTCAAGGTTTTTGATAGTGATGATCCTTATGATCTTTTGCTATCTGGCACAGAGGTCTATGGAAGCTGTCAGGCCGTTGATGGTGACCCGAAGTTAAACAGGGGTATTCTTGGATACCTTTTAAACGGATGGAACAGGGTATTGAAAGTATCTACCGGGAAGGATGATTCATTCTTAGCCCGATGCAAACTGCAACTTCTTTGGGATGGTGAACAACCTGTCCTTTTTCGTGAGCGTTTTTACAGTAAAGGGGCCCTCTCTGAGCAGCATAAAGCTGCGCTAAATGAATTGGCTAAGCAAAAAGCAAAAGAGCTCGGGGTGCCTCTCCTTTGTAAGGATGGTGAAGGCGAATTTTACGATAAAACACTTCATGCACGTGGTGGCCCAGCCCCTTATGAGTATTCTGATGGCGCCGGCCCTGCGCAACTGTGGTTCGAGGGAAAATACACTATTGATGGTGCACGGTACTTATTATAAAATGAAGAATTGGCATTACCCCGCGGAATTACTAATAAATAATTATATAGTATAAAATTTACAAATAATTATATTTAGTTATATAATAGGAGTGAGTTATTAAGAGAGGAATTTATGGATCCTACTGCTGAAAGTGCCAATGCAGTTATCCAATGGCTAAGGGAAGAAAATAAAAATACGGGTGAGTCATCTATTCCTCCGGATCTAATAAAAAATGCCTTAGATTGGGCTGCAAATCAGGATAATCATAACGATCAGCCTATCCTTGCTTTAAATAAATTAAAGGTAGATAGAACAGAGACAGATAATGTGCTCATTCAACAATTTGTCGCACAATTAGTACAAAATCGAATATTAAATGTTAACGACAACAGGCAATCCTTTCGAGAACTGGCAAAATTATTCGTAATAAACAATTGGGATCCTCGAATAATTAAAAGTGATGAACATCGATATAGACTTGCAGTAGCTTCCATAGAATTTAATGATCTAATGGTATGTGAGAATATTAGCTTCTACAATCTAAACGAAAAGCAACGTGTGGCGATTGCTAAATTTTGTGCTCAAAGAATTGGTTTTGATACAGCGAAGAACATCGAAAAATTTGAGATTACCGATCAAGACGCGCTCATCGAAATCGCTAGACTTTGCTTTAAGAACAGTGATGACACTGCGAGACACATCAAAAAGTTCGGCATAACAGATCAAGATAAACTCATCGAGTTCGCTAAATTTTCTGCTCAAAAAAATGGTGGTACCACAGCTCAATACATCAAACAATTTGGTATTATTAATCAAATGGCATTAATAGAGATCGCTAAAATTTGCGCTCAAAATGGGTATGCTGGAAGCATCGCGAAATATATCAAACAATTTGGTTTTACTGATCAAATTACCTTAATCGAAATCGCTAAACTGTGCGCTCAACTAAGTGGTAGTGGCACAGCAATAGCCATCAAACAATTCGGTATTACGGATCAAATTGCTTTAATCGAGATCGCTAAACTTTGCGCTCAAGAGAAACGGGGAGGTGGGGGAGGTACAGCACTACACATCCAACAATTTGGTATTACTGATCAAAATGCTTTAATCGAGATCGCTAAACTTTGTGCTCAAAATGATGGTCGTAACACTGCAAAACTGATCAAACAATTTGGTATCACCGATGAAATTGCCTTAATCGAGATTGCTAAAATTTGCGCTCAAAGTGATGGTAAAGGCACAGCAGAACATATCAAACAATTTGGTATTACTGATCTAATCACCTTAATAGAGATCGCTAAAATTTGCGCTCAACATCATGGTGGAGGCACAGCAGAACATATCAAACAATTTGGCATTACTGATCAAAACACTTTAATCGAAATTGCAAAACTGTGCGCTCAACAAAGTGGTAATGGCACAATCTTATACATCAATCAATTTGGTATCACGGATCAAATTGCTTTAATAGAGATCGCTAAAATTTGTGCTCAACAAGATGGTCATTACACCGCAAGACATATCAAACGATTTGGCATCACCGATCAAATTGCTTTAATCGATATCGCTAAATTATGTGCTCAAAATAACGGTGGAGGCGTAGCAGAACATATCAAAGAATTTGATATTAGTGATCAAAACGCTTTAATCGAAATTGCTAAAATTTGTGCAAAGAAGGGGGCGCCTTTGGAAATAGCCCCCTTTATCAATAATTTTGATATCCATGATAAAAAAATACTTCATGAGATCATCTTAATTGCTTTTATGAGATCCCCATTTGTTATAAATTATTTTCCCGAAAGTTTTACTTTGAATAATCCGG
The DNA here is from genome assembly GCA_963822595.1 of Waddliaceae bacterium. Lineage (GTDB taxonomy): Bacteria > Chlamydiota > Chlamydiia > Chlamydiales > Waddliaceae > CAVRUH01. The sequence continues at coordinate 83,969 of CAWGIG010000004.1, forward strand.
AAAAAGGTGCATTAATCGAAAAAGTAAAAGTTTTTTTTCAACTAAATGCCATAACAAAGGAAAATATTAAAACTTTTTTTGAAGATAAGTTTAACAATGAAATAGAAGATATAACGCGTGAAAATGTTGATATTTTCAAGGCGGTCTGGTCAGTGAGCATATTCCTTTGTTTGTCTCTGATTGATAACGTCAGACAGGAATGGTTTCAAGAAAATGGCCTTCTTCGTTCTCTTGTGAACATGCAACGAGTTGACTTAAGAGACCAACTAACTCAGGTCGTCCTAAGACTTGCTCAGAACGGTAAAACTATACCTCCTATACTGACTGAAAAGTGGGAGCATAAAGATTCTTGGAGAATGCTTACAAATTTGATGTATCTGGATCTCGAGGAACAAGGAATAGATAAGAAATTAATCGATGAAATTCGCCAAGTAACAGAGAAAAAAGGAAGTAAATTTCATGTTTATACGGGACATAATGCCTTAATTGAAATGCTCTTAGGACTTTCTGAATGTACACTGAGTAAGGATGAAAAAAATGCAATTTTAAGGAAACTCCTTCCTGATTGCAACCTAGATGATATTCAAGCATTAAATACTTTATTCTTGTTCGGTGAACCCAAGAAGTTACTGCAAGAAGAAAATCTTCACAAAGTCCTTGAAAATTTACTGAAAGAAAAAATATCTCTAGGTAAAATTGAAAAAATGTCAGAAAAGTATCTCTCGACCTTTGGTTCAAGCCGCAATCCTACAGCGCTCTACATCTATGCTGCGAAACTAACTGAATTCAATGACAGTAAGGCGAAAGAATCTCTTAAGAGTTTTGTCACTCAGGTCCTGAACGGAACCTTTAAAGAAGAACGCTATAATCTAGGAAAGAGTTTCCACTTAAAACAAATGGATGCTCACAATAAGGATATATTAATTAAATGGAAGGAAGGTCTTTCGGGCACCGTAGGAACCGAAGACAAAACTTTGGCAAAAGAAACTAAACAAAGCACAAAACAATGGCTGGCCCTTAAATTAAGGGAAGGCCATCTCCCTATAATGAATGAATGGGAGGACAATTATATCCAAAGGTATTTAGCAGGAGATGAAAGTGCCAAATTGGAGTTAAATGAAGCGATAAAGACTCAACCTCGAGTAAAACAAGGAGAATTTAGTCCTTTACGTTTTCAATTGACATTGATGGAATATGTTGAGAGCGATAATAAATCGGTAAAAGAGATTGCTTCTATCCTTAATCGTCTAGTAAAAAGCGTAAAAGGGATTGGTCAACTGGCACTCCTCAACGACTTAGAGGGGCAGATTAAGATTTTGCAGGAAGCTCCTGTGGTGCGGGAAGGCCTCATGGTTTTTGATAGTGATGATCCCTATGACCTTTTACTCTCTGGCACCGAAGTTTATGGAAGCTGTCAGGCTGTGGAGGGTGATCCAAAACTAAACAGGGGTATTCTTGGATATCTTTTGAACGGGTGGAACAGAGTATTAAAAGTTTCTACCGGAAAAGATGATTCAATCATTGCCCGATGCAAACTACAACTTCTTTGGGATGGGGAAAAACCCGTCCTTTTTCGGGAGCGATTTTACAGTAAAGGTCCCCTCTCCGAGCAGCATAAAGTAGCGTTAAATGAATTGGCCAAGCAGAAAGCAAAAGAGCTCGGGGTGCCTCTCCTTTGCAAGGAAGAAGAAGGTGGTGGGGTATTATATGGTAAGACACTTCATGCGCTTGGAGGCCCAGCCCCTTATGAATATTCAGATGGTGCCGGCCCTGCAGAATTGTGGTTAGATGGAAAATACACTATTGATGGCGCACACTACTTATAAAACAAGCGATCGATAAACTACTGTCAATTGAGCAATATTAACGCGGGGGCGCGGAGACACAAAGACGCGGAGGAGAAGTATAACATATAGGGCGTTCTTATCTATATTCCTATTCTTCCTCCCCGCGTCCCAGCGTCTCCGCGTCCCCGCGTTAATTTTCGTGTATGGGTTTAACTATGGTAAAAAGCCCGGGGGTTCAACGATCGCAAGTGCCCCAAATACCGTTTTTTGAGTTCACTTCAGTATAACCATATTTTTCTGATTTAACTTTCATGTATTTTTCATTCAAAGGGTTCGGTACTACTATTAAAGGTGTTATTTTAACGATATACCTTTTTAATTCCTGAATCTTTTGCACGTTATTCGTCAAAATCTCAATTTGCTTAATTCCAAGATTGTCCAATATCAAAGGAACCATCGAATAATCTCGTAAATCATCCTCAAACCCTAATTGTCTATTTGCCTCATATGTATCAATTTTACCTTCAGATTCTTTAATCAAATGATAAGCCCTTACCTTGTTTACCAATCCAATACCCCGCCCTTCATGCCCCGCAGGAAGAATAATCACCCCACTCCCCTTCTCGGCAATTTTAGCCATGGAAAGCTCAAGCTGTTCCCTGCAATCACACAAGAGAGAACCCAGCGTATCCCCGGTATAACAATCCGAATGAACCCTCACCAAAACAGGCTCCGAAGCATTTTTAAGATTCTTAATTAAGGCTCTATGCGGCATCGAAAGACCCGACTCATAACACTTTAATGTCCATTCTCCATAATTTTTGATAGCAAGTTCGCACTCAGCAATAGGATCGAATTTTTGTGCATCATTCCCCCTCTCTCCGGGCGGAATAAGGTAGCGAGTAAAAACGTCTGACTCCCCCACCTGTTTCGTTTCTATGAGCTTCCATCGTTCTATATCCTTTATTAAAGGGGATTCCTTTAAGGCTATCCACTTTTTTCCCGTAAGACCTAAATTTAAGTTTGCATGATAAAAACAGGCTTCATTGACTACCCCGGCATTTAGAAAAGAGGTGTAAAGCCCAGCGCCGCCTTCAATCAAACATTGCAAGATTCCCTTTGATCCCAGATATTGCAATGCTTCTATGATATTGAGTTGTCCGGACGAAATTTCGGAAACAATCTGATAATCAACCCCCTGTTTTTCCCAGATTTTTTTCGTCTCATCACTAGCCGAGGAAGTAAATATTAGAGTTTTTGACGTCTTAGTATCCATCACTTGCAGTTGATCTTTCGTTACTCTACCTCGGGCATCGAAAATAACTCTTAGGGGCTGTTTTTCAACTGTAAAATCACGGACATTCAAACGCGGATTATCTTTTATGACTGTATTTGCCCCAACAATAATTGCCTGCGACTCCGACCGCCATTTCTGCACCTCTCCGCGGGAATCCCTGTTGCTTAACCATTTCGAGTCTCCATGTTCGGTGGCAATACAACCGTCGATGCTTAAGGCTGCTTTTATGATGCAATAAGGAAGCCCTGTTTTTCGATGGTGTAAATATGGAGCTAGCAAGCGCTGCGCCTCTTCTTCCATGCAGATTTCTACTTCTATCCCCTGTTGACGCAGATAATCGATACCGGCGGAATTCACTCGTGGATCGGGATCAAGGCATCCGATGACGACTTTTTTTATCCCATGTTTTACAATCAATTGATCACAGGGAGGTGTTCTTCCGGTATGATGGCAGGGCTCGAGGGTGACATAGAGGGTTGACCCTTTAAGGAGTTTTTCATTTCCTTTTTGAATGGCATCTTTTATTGCTGCAACTTCGGCATGGTCTTCGCCCGCACGTCGATGATAGCCTTCCCCAATGATTGTTTTATTTTGATGAACGATGACACAACCGACCCAAGGGTTTGGGGGAGCACTTCCTTTGCCATTACTGGCCAAATCAAGTGCTCGTTGCATAAATAATGACATTATTTGATCATTTCAAAAAAAGCGAGTTTTTGGCTAACCAAAAACTCGCTTGAAGTTAGAAACTATAAGTAGCTGAAACGTAGAGGCCTTGCAAATCGAAGTTGTAAAAATCCGATCTTGAATGACCATTGGAAAGATCACCAGGATATGTAACGCGTGCTAGCGCTCTATTATATGTGTCGAACTCATATCCAACTTCTAAAGAAGCTTGGTTTTCACATATAGGGAAAGTATAGTTCAGACCCACTCTTGCGTGGAACACGGGAATCAACCTCCAGGAACCATGATCTTTGACGTCTAAAATGAAATCTTCATCTAGAGTACTACTATCGTGGTTGTTTGTTTTTCCGGAAAGGATACTTCCCGAGGAAACGACGTTAATCGAAAAGGCTCCGGGGAGACAATCGATAAATTGGCAAATACGATAATCGAAGGAAAAGCCGACTTCAGGTCCGACGCCCCAAGTATAATTTCTTTGATTAATTTTCCCGAAAGTGGCATTGAATTCGTATCTATTAGTTTCTCGAAGAGAAAGATTTGCGTACTCTAATCCAAATAAGAGGCGGAAATTAAAATCGCATGTGCTGCAAATACTTTGTTCAATCAATGCATCCACGCGGTTATAATTCAACTTTAAATGGGATTTAGCATTACCGCTATAATCTTCGAAGGTTGTTGTAAAATTTTCACGGCCGAGGGCAGCCCATAGATTATCCCCTTCAATGGTTCTTCTTTTGCTGACGCCTAAATGTGTATAACCAACATAAGCTGATCCGTCACATTCGCAGAATCCATAAACCCCAGCGAGACGATATCCTGAGTGGAAACCAAAATCGTTCTTGCGACGAGTTCCTTGAGGGTAAGCTGAACTCACACCTGATTTCGTGACAAAATAAGTGTCATCCACACTTGGCATAAAATACAAGTATTCACCGGTGACGCCAAAGTGTCCTGCCGGAGGGTGGTTACTTGCGAACAAAGCGCAAGAAGTAAATATAAAAATTCCTGAAAAAATAGATCGCATCATACAAATTTTCCTTTTTGAGTTGTGAATTTACAAATTTCACATAGATTGCGATTTATTTTCCAGGAATTTTTTTTATTTCTTTTGCAATTCCTCTTTTAACTTAAGAATCCGTTCACGATTCTCTAACAGATCCTGCACTTCCAAGCTGGGAGTTTTCAAGAGTTCTAAAAATTTGTCTAATTTTTGTTCGCTAACTTTAGGAATTCCACCCTTCTCAAACCATTCATTGAAAAGAACATCCTGCATGTCAGGAGGCAGCAAGCCCAATTGATCCTTAAACTCTTCGAATAAAGTCTTATTATCGACAGCGGAAAACAACTTAATCAATGAAAGCAGGAGATAAAAATCCTGCCGATATTGCTCTTCATTTTTTAAAAGTTCCCCTTTCTGTTGGTGGCTAATCGAGACAACTTCCTCATAATCCTTGGCAATTTGGGGGAACATTAGAGGTTGCATTTGCGAAGCCAATAACGTTTTACGATAAGCCACTTTGTTGACTAATTTCGTTAAATTAACGCTATGAACCTCGGAATACTCGGCACCATTAATGTTAATCATCTGATCAGGCATGTAACTCCACAAGCGATACATTCCCTCAAAAGGAATTTCCTTCGGAGCCAAAACTTTCGAATTCAACTGAAAGCTCTCACGCCCAGGAAGTCCTAAATTCCCAAATGATCCGTACATCGCCTGAACCAACAATTCACTATAAGAAACTCGTACCTCGGACTCTTCTCCCGGTTCGCTAAAAGCTTGAATAGTCATCGGATCGATCTGAGCAACTGTAATAGAACAGAATTTTTTGTTTTCCGGGTCCTTTTTATATAAGTCTCTGGAGGAAATATAGTTAAAATGAATTTGTAGCTTACCATCTTTCGCTGAAAAGTCATAGCAATCCGCAACCAGCGTCCCATCACCCGAAGCTTCAAGGTAACGCAACTCCGGATTTAGCTTCTTCTCCAAATTCTTAATAAGCGTCTCAGGAAAAGCAAGAGGAATCCATTCCTTATTTTTACTTGGTAAGATACAACTTGAAGCAGCAATTGCTTGAAATGGATTGTCATCCATTTTTACATCCGGATTCAGCAAATGATCGAGAAACACAAAATAATGACTTATCAACATTTTCAATGCATTATCATATTCCAAAGCGTCCTTTTGCTTATAACCTGGAGCTGGAATCTTTTTGATTTCTTCAGGTTGAATGAAACTATCATTAGCAAATCGAATTTTGATTTTAGGATCTAACTGTTGGATATCACCAACAGTCCGACCAAGGTCAATACTCAGATCCAAAAATGAATAAGCCCCTGATGCTGAGGCTTCTGAAATATTATTCGCAAATTTTTTGATTTTTCTATCCTTAGGATCAAACATAAGATTGTATTTGTGTCCAATTTTCTTGTTTGTTGATTTTCTTATTTTGTTAGCTGATCGAGGCATCTTAAATATTATCTTTTCTTGCTTCGATAACTGCAAATCACGGATGGACATCATAAATATATGCTCCATCGCTTGCTGTTGTAACTCCAAATTTCCGTGGTAATCAATGACGTCCAATCTATCGGTAATATTGAGATTATTATCAGTGAATCTACGATACCAAGTGATTGCTTGTAACGACAGAACACCAACCACCCCAATAGGACCAACAAGAAAACCGGCACCTCCAAGACAAAGAGTAGACGCACCAGCATATCTTACAACACGCATCGTCCTAGCCATGAATACGGAATTAAATAGGCTTTCATCAAAAATCGTATGAAAGTTTACATTCGGAACCCCCTCTAAATCACCCCCACGAGTGATTTCGAACTGGGGAATCTTACTAAAAAGACTATCTTGCACGCATTCTTTGTAAACATAAAATTTCTTGGAACCAACAAAATCTTTTTCAAACATCATTATACGCTTTTTGGCATCAAAATTAATGATATCAAATTGCTGTTTGTCTTTGATGTAAACAGATTTTCTATTTTGGACCTCTTTAGCATTTTGGATCATTCTAGCCCAGAGGCTCTTTTGATCCTCAAATAGCGATTGGATATTTTCCTTTATTCCTTCCGCTAGCCTCCCCAGTCTATCCTGATACGTAATGATCGTTTCACAAATGCCAACTAATTTTTGACGCACTCCGGTTTTTTTAATTCTTTCTGCTAGTAAATCTTCTTTTTCCAACTCATCAATCATCCTGAGAAAGCTCGTCGTAAGAACCTCCAAAAGCCTCCAGTTTGGCATTTGGACATCGAGATCAAGCTGTCTTGCTAGAAGCCCTGTCATGCTCTCAGGATTTCTTCTAGTTCTTGAAATGTCGACACATTCATAAGGTATTTTTCTATTTCCCTCGATTTTATCATTGTTTCCAAGGTTATATCCATTATTAACGCCGGAAGTAATGAAATTTAATTCTTCTTCAATACGTGTCAAAAATGTGTCTAGATCCACCCCTCGAGCATTTGCAATCGTGGCTGAATCCAATCCAGAAATATGTTTTAAGTGGGGATTCAATGTAGCAACTTGATTAGAAATGATTTTTCCAATAACAATGCCCGTCTTTACTTGTATGTGCTGTGCTTTTCGTTCAATATCAGTTATAAAAAAATTATAACTGCTATCCCTGTCTCTCTCGCGAGATTCATCCTGTCCCTTTTCAATATTTAAGAAGAGCATCTTTTGAACTCTATTTAAACTCAGCTGAATGCTTCCTACATCTTCTTGCAACGCGGCATTGCCTTTCGTCAATGTAACTAAACCGGCTTCCCAAGATTCATGGATTTTTTTAAGATCTTCTTTTATTTCCCTTATCGATTTTTCCAATCCAGGCTCGACCGGATATCCCCATTCCTTTAGAAGGGTAATAGCGCTTAACAATGCTGTGACGAAATTAGCACCTGGAACAAAATAGGATGCTGATAAGGTACTCCAGCTTAGAAGTTTGAATGCTTCTTGGAACCCACCTGAAGTATATTTTTCTTTCAATATAATTAAAGCAGGCAACGCATGATCTTGAAAATATCTATAAAGATAATTAATTTCATTCAGATGATTCCCAAGTCCTGCAAGCTTTTGTAATCCTACAGCAGCCTTGTGAATTTTTCCATTGCCAGTCAATCGAGCCATAGCCCCTGCAAGATTATCCGCTGCATTGAACATGCCTGCGAAAGCGTCGTGATTGGCTCGATTTGCCTGATGAAATTTTTCACCGGCCATCTGCAGTTCCCTATTCAAAGCTACGTTATCTGTATTATTATCATTTTGAACAGATTTTAAATGCCCCCAACCCAATTGACTTACAGAGTGATATTTCTTTGCTTCCTTTAGTTCTTTATCTGTTTTTTCGATTATTGAATCATACGCTTTTGACTGACTATCCAAAGATTCAATTTCTTGTTGAAGCGCGAATGCATCCGCCTGCTGCGCGAGAAGACGTTCATTTGCTTTGATTCGATCTTTTTTATGTTTTCCCTTACTCGCCTCTCTAGCCTGCTCAATCTCTCGATTTTTCGCTACTAAAGCGGCCTTTTTTTGGCCTAAGGAACAAACAATATCATTTCGAGTGTCGTTAAATTCTTTGTTACACGTCTCTAAACTTTCAATTACAACCACAGGATCAATATCATGGACATGTTGAAGGAGCACTCCAACTTGCGCTTGCCTCTCTGCATGCTGATGCTCACTATGCGCCATGTTTTCCATTGCAGCATCATGTAATTTCTCATGCGTGCGCATGCTTCTTTGCTGTCCTCGACGATATCTAGATTCGACTTTGTTACATTTATTCGCAGTATGCTGTTCTAAAATACTATTACCGAATTTTGCAACTGCAACTGCTGCCATAGCATAGGGATGGGCCTTAGCAAAAGGAGTCAATGCTGCTTGAACAGTACTTAGAACACTCCCGACAATTCGCAGGCCTTTGCTCATTTTGGCTTGACTCTTGAGAGCTTTACGATAGAATTCTTTTTGTTGATCATCCAATCGATTTAAATCGATTTTGGCTAAATTAATTTCTGATTTGGTTTTAGTTGTTCTTTGAATGCTCTCGGTAAGATTGGTGACATTTTCGCAAAATTCTTTTGAATATTTAAGGATATCATCGATGGATTGGTTGATTCCCTGAGGACTGTATTGATGCGAAAGCATGCTTCGCATTTCAGAATAGGAACATTGAACTTCACGTTCTTTTTCCGATCTTTCTAGCCTTTCTTTTGCATGTTGGTGTTGTCTTTCAGATTCTTTTATTCTCTCTCGACGCATTTTTTCTTGTTGTTTTCCCTGCATGAGTCTAAACACTTCTGTTCCAGCTTCTTCTATGAAAGCCATCGTTTTTATGAACGCACGGTTATCATGTTTTTCCAGATCATCAAGCATTTCTTTTGCAGAGTCATTTAAGTTTTGCAGACCTTCCATGAATTGTTCAGGGGACATCAAGCTGTCTTTAGGAATGCTATTTGCAAGATCATTTGCCCGCTCCTCTTGATTCAAAAGCTTGTCTAGGATCTCGTTTGAAGGGTTTAGATGTTTTACATTTTCGAAAAGCTCCTGGAAGGTCTTTCCTACGACATGGGGTTCGATGTCCAAATTGCTATGAGATCCATCACCGAGCAAAATTGTTCGACTCGTGATTCCTCCAAGAATTTTTACTGTAGATAAGAAATCCTGAATGGTACTCATATTGACATTTTTTTTGCCCCGTTCGTTTTTATGTCCATTCCAGGTGATGTGCCATATATCATTTCGTTTTTTGAAAACATGCGTTGCATGCCACCCCCCTTGAGAATGGCCGGTTAACACCCTGACTTTCATTCTGTAATGCTGTTCCCATTTCTCGATGGTTTTTTCGATGGATTTGATGCTGTCACGATTGTCGGTTAACATGCGGAAGAATCCCATGGCCCAATCTTCGATATGCCACCAGCGGACGCCTCTGAAGGCTACGGTATATTCATCCCCTTTTTTTAACAGTAGATAATCCCATCCCAATTCTTTGTCTTTTTCGAGAACTTGAACATCCTCATATCCTTTGGATTTGATGAATTCTTCGGGGTTCTCTTGATAGGTCGCTTCAGCGCCTGTCCAGTAGTAATGTGGTTGATTTAAATCTTTAATATTTGAATTTAGAGACATTAGATTTCTCCTTAAATTATCTTAAAAACAGAAACAATATATATTAGTAAATCACTAATAGTCAATTGGAAAAGATTTAATTTATTATAAATAATTTTAATTAAATTTTTTTAAACAATTTCAACGCAGAGGCGCGGAGGTACGCGGAGAAGTTTAAGTTAGAATTCACTCTTATTCTGTTTGAGATCATTTAATAGCTAAACCGATAGATTTTGCCATCAAATGAACTCAAAGAGACTAAGAGTGAATTCTAACTTAAACTTCTCCACGTACCTCGGCGCCTCTGCGTTGAACTTGGTTCAAAAGAAATTATTTTGATAAACGCTTGATGCTATCCCTTAAGGAAGCTACCGCTCCCTCATAATCATAATACTCATAAATAGCTTGAGTGACGCTAGGCGGCATAAAAGGAATTATCCCATTTCGATCTATGTAATCTATGCTATCTTTATGTGCTTTAATTTGATCTTCGTAATGCTTCAGAAGCTGCTTCTGTACCTCCAGTGGAATTGATTCCGTTGAGCGATTTTCTTCATATTGCTTACGATATTCATCAAAAGATTTGGTTGGTTGATTAGTAAAAACTTGAGCACTTGCCGACGAACCACCTATAGGACCCATAGAACCTCCATTGTTTTTTTTGGAAAGTATCAAACAACAAAAAAATTGACAAGGGAAAGTAATTTTTTGGGTTCTTTTATTTTGAACAAATTCGGATATAGGGGATCTCTTCTCCCTTATCATTCTTAAATGTTGGAGGCTCAATGACAGCAAGGGAAGATTTATTAATTCTTCCGCAAGCCTCTCCATTTAGCAGATTTTTAAGATAGTCATATTCCCCAAATCGGTTCGCTTGCCAATTGTTATGAAATAAACAAGATAAATTTACATCTTTGAATTCCCAACTTTGACTCGAGCTCCAGATATGGGGCATATTTGGTCCAAGATCGTGTAGCACAATAGCAAAATCGTTTTCTTTGCCATCTGGAAGGGTCAAATGATATTTAATCGCGATGGCTGTTCTCTTCCAAGGTTCTTGAATGAACATCACAGGTGCTGTCATATCCTTCGCTGCAATGCCAAATACATACATGCAATGGCCCTCGTGCAGGCTAATTCCTTGAAATAATCCATCATCACTAACCTTTTCGCTTTTTCCCCCCTTTACCTTAAAAATGGGAATCCTCCCATAATTTTCTAACCTTGAGAGATACTCCTGCAGGGGTTTTGGGAATTTGACGAAGATTTTGCTTTTTAGAGACGCACTTTCTTTGACAGCTCTATTCCATGACTTACACACTTGTGAAGCTCGAACGATATCTGATCTTTCTAAAAGACCTAGGATGTAGCGAAGGGCATCAAGGTTAAGATCGGGTACTGGCTCAGGGCTTAAATCAGTTGAAAAAGACTTAAAAAAACTAATGACTGGACCCATATTAATTTACTCATTTGATTATTTTAAATCACATATTATATTACTAAAATTAAATTATTTACAAGTAGTATTTTACAATCAATTTTATAATTTTGTAACTGTGAGCTGACTTCTTACTTTCTTTTCAATGCTTAGAAAAACATTTATCGAGGAAATTTGGTCCTTAGGTGGAATTAAGACATTACAAGCGTATTCAGAACATGCTTTCGGACGATTAGCGAATGGTTACCCTGTTCCTATATCGCCGAACTACAAAAGCTGAGCAAAAGAACCGTCGAAAATTATCTTGATAACTTAAAAGTAAAACTCTCTTGTGAATCAAAGATAGAACTCATCCATAAAGCCAGAGATTTTGTGTCAATTTTGCGTTTCTAGATAAGCTCTGGGTTTTCATGCTGCCAAATGTTATACCTCGTCAAGGTATATATAGCGATTCCCGGAATTGATTATCGGCCGTTTTAATAGGTTCTATTTCACGAATTTCATCAAAAGTGAAGTGCCCATCTTCTGTTCTTGCTGTTTTATCGCTGAATTCCGTAACTCCTGTCAAATCATACGGAAGTTTCTGTATAAAATCCCTGATAGATCCAATAGGCATTCCTTTGGGATCATACCCTATCGGAGCACGCATCCTTCCATGATAAGGCGGTGATAACTTCGTCCTATAGACATCAGAAATAACCTCTTTATCCCCCGTGATCGGTTTTCCATCCACACATTGATGTACAATACTCGTTGTGACAGCAATAAGAGGCGCCCTGGAAGACTCAAGATAAGAATGTATGGCAATCACCTTGCCCGAAACATTATTAACTACACTATCAATGATGACAGAGCCTTGCGCCAAATCACTATTTTGTATGATCGAATTCCTCACATAAATTCCATTCGTCCAAATACCCTCCTTTAGTTCAGCAACGCTTAACGTTACCTTCCTTCCTTCCATAACAAAATCAACAATAGCGTGATCATCAATCCCACGCATCAAACGAGCTTCTCGGCTTCTTTGCGAGACTTTTTCATCCACTTGTATAGCTCTTATTGTTCCATCAAGCTGGACCTCGATTTGGCAGCCAATGATATCGGAAAGCATTTCTAACTTCTCATTCATGATGTCAATGGGACGTCTGTAACGGAACCATTGGGTTTCATCTCCAAGATCGATGTGTCCAAAAACCTTTTTTAAATTTGCAAAACAAGGATTGTTGCTGTACATCAGATAGAAATCCATCACTTCTTCCATGCATGTGATTGCCTCTGCTTTCTTTTTGGGATCTTTTTCATGTAAAACATCTTCCCAAATATAAGCATGGACTGCCGGCATCGTTTCTTTGAGAAATTGATCAAACTCCTGGGTAGATGTAAAGGTAGAATCGATGCTTTCGCCGCAACTTAGATCGCTTAAGGCATGTAGAAATCTCAAAAAGGGCTGAATAAAATGAGGATCAATATCCCGCTTCAAGGCACATCTAGAATTCGTTCTTTGAAGCTGGCATTTGTTATTCCAGTAATCAATAAGGATCTCCCACATATCCAGACAGATTGCAAACGAACCAAAGTCATAAGCGACTTTTGTTCCCTTATTAAACAATTCACGAGTGATTTTTTCTTTATCAACAACGTATTCCGTTCCTACTCTTGAGGCAAAACGTTTATTTCCATAAAAGGCTGTCATCCGCCCATCTTCATCCAGAGAGGCAGTCCCGAAATCGGCGATATTTTGAGCGATTAAATTGTTTTTATCGAATCCTACGAGGAATTTATCGAGTCCGAAATTAGAACGAAGGAGCTTATCATGTGGATAGGAGCCAAAGGCAATCTGGGAAGTCCAATAGGTATCGAAATGCGTTCCTTGATTGGTGACAGCGAAGCTGGAACATTGCAAAACAACACTTAAAAGGATATCTAGATGAATATTTTCGCCTTTGGCATTGATAACCGATCCTACAAGCTTCTGAGCGCCTCTGGAATTTCCCAGACTTTGCGTTAGAGGACTGCATCTCTCCCCTTTGCCACCGTTATGAAAAGCCGCTGCTTTAAGTCCGCAGGATTTTATATAACTCAGGAGGCTGGGATAACCATTCAAGAGATCGGGATGTTTTTCGTACATCATTCTTTCTGCTCTGAGCCATGTGAAGACCGAACCGATTAATTGCCCCCCTTCAGTGGTATCCACGACGGATAAAATGATTGGCTCTCTTCCATTTTTATTAGAGGTGCCGGAGAAGGCCTTTTCGAGCATGCGTTGTTGGAAGTCGGCTTCTTCATCGGAAGTTGAGCTGATGATAATGATGTCATAGCCATTATATTCACCCTCATGTAGGGCGTTGCGCATGAGGCTAATATTATCTAATCTTGTTTCCGTGATAGTGGATTGACCGGCGCAAACATAAAAAGAGAACGACAAGAAAAAAAGACAAACTTTGGTATGAAAATTTTGAGAAAGCATATGGTCTCCGCAGGTAGAAAAATTTTCACATAGAATTCACGTTTTTTGTATTTTTCTCAATACCTATTTTTTCTCTCTGCGTCTCCGCGTCTTCGCGCCTCCGCGTTGTATCTTTCTTGCGCAGCGACCGGGCTCAAAGCGGAGACGCTAAGACGCTGGGGCGCAGAGAAAAAAGGTTATGTTCAACATAACTCTTCCTTGCCTTTTTTCTTGGAGTCATCGAGAATTTTTTGGATTACGGGGGTAAAATGTACCGTATCTTCTGAATATTCACGACTTCCGCTAAGTCCCCCTTTTAGCATACCGATAACTTTTCCCGATATTCCCTTCAGTTCAATTTCAAAATCATCGAGTTCCTTCCCATTCTTCTCTGCTAGCACGATGCAGCCATAAACAGTCTCAAAACAAAATAATGAAAGTTCTAAAAGTTCTAATATCTTATTTTCTTTATAAAATTCCCCACAAATGACTCCTAACGAATACCATTCCTGTACGCCACGTTCCTCCTTTGAAATACGATCAAATCCATCCAATGCAACCCAGGGGGACACCTCCCTCTGGCCTTTGACGTAAAACACTAGGAAGTTCTTCAAAAAGAGGGTTCTGATAGATTCAAAAGAAGCTTTTACATCTTGAATATATTCGGACATTTTCACTTTATTAGTTTTAGAAAGTTTCTGATAACACTTTTCTGTATATTCCAAAAGATTATTGATTTCGGCCAATGATTTACGAATGTCAGTGATCGGATACGTACTCACGACACGCATCATCTCTGCTATAGCTTCATAGCGTTTAAAAACTGACGAGATCACATCAAACACTTCAATGTTTGACTCTTTGAATTTGCAGCTGTCGGGTTCTTTAAATTCAAACTCTGTTTCATGCTTGATAAGAAACCAATGCTTCCCTTGTTGATATTTAACAAGCCTATATTCAAAAGCAAGGACTTTCGCCCGCTGTTTAACTTTGGAGTCTGAATCTAAAATCTTAACGCTGCGGTCAATATACATCTCAAGATTCTTAACTGATTTTTCTATAGATTCTTTTATTTCTTTTGTTTGAGACTGTTTTGAAAAGTAGCGGAGATTTATCATGATAGCTGTTAACGCATCATCGATATATTTTTCTGAATATGCGTTATAAAGCATTGCAGCACCTTGAAAGAGACCCAATCCTAAAATGACAGGATTTGCCCCCAATAACGCACAACCTGCAACTACTAAAAAATCTTTTGCAGTGTAATATTCAACACTTTCGGGTAGATTGCCACGGAAATTTGGAAGATAGGATTGGACAGTTTTTATGAATTCTTGCCCCCGATTCCACTCGGAGGGGTCTGTTGCAAGAAACTCGCCAATATCGAATGATAAAGTTGTTGCAAGTCCGAATAGTCCCTGTCCGACTTTATGAAACTTTAAACCTAGTTTACCGAGTTTCACATATTTATGTGTTTTTTGTAGGACATTAACATAGTAAACAGCATTTGCAGCTGTATTTACGCCTAAAGCAACATCACTGATAACGAGATTCACTTTTTCGGCTTTTGCATCGTCCGTAAATACTTTGGATACACAGGCGGTAACGCCAGTAGCTAAGACCTGGACGACTACATTTGCACCCTGTATAGCCGTAGCCTTTTTATTGAAGGACTTTTGTAAAAGTCCCTTAGGATCGCTTGCATCTTGTATTAAAGAGGAAACCACATTTGATTTCAGTGCCTTAAAGCAGTTTTGGGAAAGCTCATGCGTGACAGCGGCGTTTTCCTTCCAAACACCCGCAACTAAGCGATTAATTCCTGCAGGAACAACTCCAGGCGCCATCGAGTTTGCTGTTGATAAAATCTTAACTCCAAATTGCATCATCGGCCTATCAAACCGATGGAAATCGTTTAATACATGCAACGCTAATCGTGACATGGGAGTTGAAAATTGATGCAACGTCCGATCTTGATATTCACCTACTCTAAGAAAATTCGGGTAACCTTCTCTAATCGCTTGGATCCTTATCATTCGATCTTTGGCGTCTTCATCGGTCAATGTGATTTTGCGAATCTCTCCTTCAGATAATCCCTCGTCAATCATTTTATTTGCAGCATCAAAGGCTTCTTTATAGAGCCGGGCATATTCCTTTTTCTTGATATTTTCCACACCCATCTGTTCTCTGATTTTTTCGAAGGCTTCTAAACTTTTAAAGGTAGATTCTCTTTTTGCAAACTCTATTTGATCATGCTTATATATTGCAGGCAACCTATGAATCCAACTGACTACTTCCTGGCCATCTGTATTTTTATCTGTTAATTGATTAATGTCCTCTTCGGTTACTCTAAGTTCTATGAGTTTTTCAGCATGCTCGTTCGCAAGTTTATAGAGTCGTTGATATTCCTCAGGGGGAACCACCGGGGATTCTTCCATCTGCTTTCTCGCATCTTGAAGTCCTTGCAAATTCGATCGAATGTCCTCCTGTCTCTTTACGACAGCTTGGAATTGGCTATATGAACTATATTGGTTTCCTATCGTAATGACGTTTTGGATTTGTGGATCGTTCTCACCATTTTCATTAAGGATTTTTGCAGCTCCGAACATTTTTTGGAACGCGGCATCCTTTTCAGTGGTTGCGGCTGTAGGAGAATTAAAAACAATAACTGCCTCATTGAAAGTATTACTCGCAGCCTGTTTTTTCCACTCTTTTATTTCTGTAGAACTAAAATAAGCCGGATTTGCCTCGGATACCGTTCCCGATTTTACCGCATGAGAGCGAGCTAACGTTTGCTCCATGTTTGACTTAATCGTTGCCATGTAGTTTTTGTAATACTCATAAGCATTTTTGTAGTAATCACCTGATGAATAACAGTTATAAAGTCCGTAGTCCTTCAAATTCACATCGTGATGGCCATCAGCGCGTTCCAGTTGGTGATAGACCTCATGGGCAGCTTTTTCCATTTCAGCTACATTTCCGTTTTTGGCATGTTCCTCAAAACGGCTATAAGCGTCCTCTAATTTGCTTGACCATTTTTTAACCCTCTCCTTACGTCTTTCTTTTTCGCCCTCATCCCCTGCATAATATTTTTCTTTCAAATATTTAGGTTTAGCAACCCCTTCAGGATCTAACGCTATCGCTACCGGATGCGTTGCGAGACTTTCAATATGTTGCAATTCATCCAGGTTTCCTGTTTGAACCCGAACTGAAAGTTCGTTCTTCAATGCTTCTTGTTGGTATTTTTCCTGAAGAGTCAGTACTTTTTTATTCGAAAAACGCATGAGGTCGTTTACTAAATCCTTTACAGGCTTTCCCTTAATCTCAGGAGCAAAGTTTTCATTCACCTCCCTTCTCGCGAAAGCATCTTCGGTGAGTCTCTTCAAATCAAGATCTATTTGCTTAATTGAGGTAATATCAAAAAAGGATTTAAAAGCTGACTTGTCACCTGTGCGATGAATATAATCGACGATTTGATTCGCTAAATTTATAAATGTTTGTTTATCTATTTCATTACGTTGAAATTGTCCAAGAAATCCCTCGAAATCCTCACGTGAGCTATCGATCTTGCCTGCCAGTTTTTGAGCTGCTTTTTCTTCCTTCCTAGGATCGTATGCAGATTTATCTTTCCGCATGAATAACATATTATAGGCTACCAAGGCAGCGGCAATTGGAGCGGTATAGCAAAGACCTGTGGCTAGAGCTGTCAAAAATCCTTTGGCCATGGGAACGCGAACTCCCGTCCGTATATCTCTTCCGGTTGTAGATATGCTAAACCTTGCCCCGCTTTCTAAGGTGAAAACTATTCCGTGCCCGCCGCCAATTCCTTCTCCGAGTCGAACATCTGTGATTCTCGACAGTTCACTAAAGCTTGGTCTTTCCCGTGCAGGAGTGTTAACACTGTGAAGCAAGACACGGTTCGGAGGGGTAGGAAGATCGTTTGATACAACAGGAACTTCTAAAGTCTGAGCTAAGTTTGTTAGAGCCTCAAGCTCTGGAGCACTCATTTCTGTATAAGTTTGCAAGGATGTAACCTGAGCCTCCCCGTTCCGATTTACAGTCCAGGGCAGATCACATGCATCGAGTTGAGTTAAATTGACATGACTATTGGTTGGCCAAGCGTCAACAGCTGAAGGAACAAGCGTGTCCAAGTTTGGTTCGAAATCACCTCTCTGATCGGATACCTGATTATTGTTATTATTGATAGATACCGGTGGAAGATACTGGGGTATATATCCATCAAAGTGGTCAGACAACATTTTCTCTAACTTGGCGAGATTATCTTCCATTTTCGTGAAAACTCCGTCAATCACGACTTCTTCAAATTCAAAACAGTCATCGATGCTTTGGTCGACATTTTTTCTCATGAAACGATTCCAAAAGCGTACAGGATTCATGGCTTGGAATCCTTTTTGAACCCATCCACAAGTATTAAGGAAAGCCTTCTGTCTTCCGTAGACTGTGTGGAGAAGCATTTCGAGGCTTGGATCATAATTTGCAAGACGCGAGATCTCTTCGGATGTCGGTAACTTATCTGCCTTTGCATTCATATCCGGAAGAACCTCAGCTGCAAAACAGCCCACTGAGATAACGATTACAGGGACAGTTCCAGCTAAGGCTACAGCTCGGTACATTAGAGTACCAAGATGCCAGGTTGCTGCGCCATTGATTATTGCTTTTAATAGGGCATTTTGTTGTTTACCGTCAAAAGCAAAAACGATATCTACCGGAAGGGCAACGCAAGGTCTTCCTGCAGCTTCAAAAGCGCGCAAACCAAACTGCACGCCCTTTGCAAATGCTTTTTCCGTAGCCAATCCAACCGTTTTCAAGACTTGATTCAAAGGCGCGTTTGGATTCTTTAGTTTCAAATCATTCAGGGATACCGTTTGCAGGTGATCCGGGATGTTAAGATTCCTATTTAAACAATGAGGTTGATTCAGTGTGCGGGGTAAAGGAAGGTCATGGGCGTCAATAATCACTTGGCGAAGTCCATCTGCAAGACGAGGACAATGTTTTCTAAGGACTCCCCCCTCAAATGTGAGTTCAAATTGCAAAGCATAGGCAGTCAGTTCAGCAATACGTCGATCTGCTGGATAACACAAAGGCATTTCGAATATGTTTTCAAATAAATGTTTATGAACACTCCATTCCCGACTTCCAGGACGATAAGGATTCTTTGCGAAGTTGGCATATTCGCTTTTGACTATATCTAAAAATCTTTCTCGAAACTCTTTGGGAAGATGAGAAATAGGATCGGCGGAATGATCCACTGTTATATTATGAACAAAAAAGTGTACGGCTTCATGATTAAAAGTGATTTGCCTAGCGACAGGAATTTGGTCAAGAGCGATAAGGATGGCGTTTTTCCCACCCGTTGTATTGGGAAAGTACTTTCCTCTTGCGGGAACCGACCCAGCATCATGAGGCAAAACGTCGGCAGGGAATCCCACCATATGTAGCTTATTAGATTTAAGATGCTTCATCATGTAATCTTTAATCAGCTCGCCGAATTCTCCTTTTTGCCCTAATTTTTGGAGAGCTTCGTACATTTGGACGCAATCCTCAGGTCTTTTCCCAAAAATAGGAAGATCGATTAATCGATACAGTCCAGATATATCTTGAATAATTTCAACGCGTCCAACATTTTTTGACACTGAATGAAATACTCTTTCTGTTGAACTTGCACCGTAATTGCCTGATAGGGGTTCCATGATATTACCTTAATTGTTAAAAACATTAATTTTTTCGAATTAAAATAACATAATAATGACTGAAATGTCAAGTTTATATTTTCAACTTATTTTTAATTAAAAAAACTTTATTTAATATTGTAATTTTGATATAACAATCCGAATAAAACTAAATGAAATTATTTATGATGAATATTTCTAAAGAAGCTGTAGGTGTATTAAGTGAATATTTCAAACATGAGTACCCACTTAGTCTCCAAAATATTTCACAAGGCCTGATCTTAAGTATTCCATCCGGATTAGTTGTACCAATGTTTAACCATAGAATCTACAGTGCGGCCAAACCTATAAATAAACAAGCTGCTTCAATTGACTTTATGAAGCAAATTAAAACGGGTAACATGATGGGTATCAGTCGCAAATTATTTGTAAATTGTATTTATGCACCGATTGTTGAAGAAATATTATTTCGATCATTAATTCAAAGAGGTGTGATTAAGACTATACAAAAAGACAATGAATCTCTACCTAGTAAAATAGAACGTGTTTTAATTACTGCAACATTATTTTCAGCAAATCATTTTCATAAAAGCGGAGGATGGAGATTAAATGTTTGCTTATTAACTGGAACTTTCATATCCGGAGTCATGTTTAGTACCATTACTGAACTTACCGATAATATTTTATGCTCAACCTTTGCACACATGACCCTTAACGCAAATGTTGCTTATAAGCAATTTCGTATAAGTGGAAAATGCCGTAAGCATCATTAGGTTTAGACTTTTAATAAAGACCTACAAAAATATCAGATATCATAGTATCCATTATAAAGTTTAAACTAATATAATGGATATAATCGTATCCTCTATATAAATTTAATAAAATTGCGTAAGGAACCTTTAACGATCACTATCCTCTTAAATCAAAATAACCTCATGTAGCTCCTTGGAGCTGACTGAAGGATTGACCTGATTTATCATTTCAAAGGCTCTTAAGGGTAGAAAAGTAATCGAAATTTCTTTATGATCGACATTTTCTAGGAGTAATATGAAAATAGGTCTCATCGGATACGGGAAAACAGGCAAATTGGTCGAAAAATATGCCCTTTTGCGAGGACATGAAATTTGCGCCATTGTTACTTCCAAAAATGATGCGGAATCTTTAAAAGAGGCCGATATCTGCATCGACTTCAGCCATCCCGAAGCGACTCTAAAAAACATCCAACAACTGGCCAAGCTTGGCAAAAGCGTGGTTGTTGGGACTACCGGTTGGTACGAACATCTCAATGCCGTTAACGATCTTGTAAATCAATCCAATATCGGCCTTGTCTATGGCCCTAATTTCTCCATCGGTGTCCAGATTTTCAACAAAATCCTAGAAGAGGCCTCCAAATTGGCAGGCAAATACGCCCAATACGATATCGCCGCCGTCGAAGAACATCACAATCAAAAAGTGGATGCCCCTTCAGGAACAGCCCTGAAATTATCTCAAACAATATTAGAAGCTTCGGGAAAAAAAGTCACTTTTTCAAGCATCCGCTGCGGATCAATTCCCGGAACCCATACCGTCTTATTCGACTCCCCTGTCGATACAATCAGCTTGAAGCATCAAGCCCGAAACCGAGACGGTTTCGCTGAAGGAGCAGTCATTGCCGCCGAGTGGCTGCAGGGAAAGAAAGGGCTCCATAAATTTGAAGAAGTACTAAATTAACACTTGAATTTCTTGATTCCTTCTGATAAAATTTCCAAGCATTATGACTACAGCTAGTAACCAAATTATATCTTCTAATGTTGCGAACTCTTTAAAAGAATTCGCTTTGGAAACTCCCCCGGAAGTTGTCGTTTCCTTAATCGTTGGAGTTGCCCTTAATTATTTTAATGTTATCCTAGCCAGCCCGTTATATGGCGTTGTCCTAGGATCTACCGTATCGAGATTTACACTATTAGTGATTTCCAAATTGGATTCCGAACTTGCAGGCAAAATCATCGAAGCCTCAAATCAATTTCACGAAAAATTTGCGATCATACCTATTATCCTGATGATCGCAGCTACGGCACTTGCTTGGTTTGTCCCTATCGCCGGCCTTGTCATGGGAGTGGCAATGGGAATTTACTACGGCGCAGTAGCAGAAAGAAATCTCCTTATAAATCATCAAGAAACTGACAAAGACATCCAACAACTAGGTGTATAAATGGATCCATCATCATTCTCAATTCTATCTGTAGCAGTTGCTTTATTTCTTATCGCCAATCCCATTGGAAATGTTCCGGCAATCATCGCTCTAATCAAAGATTTTGATTTCGAAACTCAAAAGAGAATCATGATCCGCGAGACTTTGCTAGCGCTCAGCATCGCTTTATTTTTCCAGTATTTTGGAACGATCTTTCTTGAGAGCTTGGAAATAAAAAGATTCACCCTAAGCACCTGCGGCGGTATCCTGAACCTTCTTGTCGCTTTAAATATGATATTCCCTAAACCACAAACGATCTCTTCCCATACCATAAAGCAAATGCCGATTCTTGTTCCTATAGCTACTCCGCTGATTACCGGACCCGGAGTCATGACGAATATCATGATTTTTTCCGCCGAAGCCTCGAGCCATTTTGTTATCACGATGAGTATTCTCGTAGCTTGGGTTGGAGTCTCTATTATACTAATTTCTGCTCCTTACCTTCATAAGGCGCTAGGACAGCGAGCTCTCATTGCTATCGAACAACTCATGGGCCTTTTATTGGCGATGATGTCCGTAGAAATGCTTGTAAAGGGCGCATCACTTTTTATCAAAACCTTGCAATGATTTGAGGATTAAATTTTATGTCACTATTCACAGTCGCGATTGTCTTGTTTTTAATCATGGATCCTATAGGTAATATAGGTTCGTTTTTAAAAGTTATGGATGGAATCGATCCAAAGCGGCAGCGCCGTGTCATCATCAGAGAAATGTTATTTGCCCTTGCTGTGATGGTCTTATTCAATTATATCGGCGAGGTCATTTTTGGACTGCTCCAACTCTCTGAAACTACAGTGCGGTTGTCGTCAGGAATTATTCTTTTCTTGATAGCGCTGCAGATTCTATTTCCAAGCATCAACAGCATCAGAAACAATTTACCTAAAGGGGAACCGTTCTTCATTCCTTTAGCCGTGCCGCTTATTGCCGGACCCTCGCTCGTTGCGACGATCATGCTCTACGCGCACCTTGAGTCAAGCCAAGCGATCATGCTTGAAGCCATCTTCCTCTCTTGGATCGGCGCATTTATTGTGTTGGTTTCATCCGGATTTCTGTCTCGAGTGATTGGAAAGAATGGACTTTTGGCCCTTGAGAAACTGATGGGGATGATCCTGATCCTGTTAGCCATACAGCGTTTCTTGGACGGGATTAGCCTCTTTGTTAAAACCTATGCGTCAGCCGCATAATATACGGCTCAAAATTGCTTATGACGGAAGCAATTACTTAGGCTGGCAAAAAACGCCCACAGGACCTAGCATCGAAGGGACCTTGCAAAAGGTCCTCGAAAAAATTCTTCAGGAGCCGATTCAGCTGCAAGCGGCAAGTCGGACGGATGCCGGAGTTCATGCTCGCGGACAGGTTGTCAATTTTTTTTCCAATCATGAACATGTGGATCTTTATAAGATGCTTGCTTCCTTGAATGGGTTGCTTCCCAAAGATATTGCGGTTTTATCAATAGATCAAGTGGAAGCATCGTTTCATCCTACTCTTGATTGCATTGGGAAGGAATATCATTATTCGATATCTTTGGGACCTGTGTGCCTTCCTGAATATCAGACAACATCTTGGCATTTTCCTTATGCGGTGGACATATCTAAAATGAATCGAGCGTTGGATCAGTTTATTGGGATTCATGATTTTGCCGCGTTTTGCAATGTTAAAAAGAATGAAACTTATGAAAGCACAGTACGGGAAGTGAAGGGTATAGTCATAGAAACGGACCGTCCCAATTTCTTGACAATCAAGATTAAGGGAAATCATTTTCTATATAAAATGGTAAGAAACATTGTTGGCACATTGATTTGGGTGGGGGCTGGCAAAATTGAACCTGAAGACATCTCTAAAATCCTGATAACCAAGGACCGTACTTTGGCAGGGGTAACTGCCCCAGCCCACGGGTTAGTGCTTGCAGAAGTGTATTTCAAAAATAAAATTTAGAAAATGGATTGTAAACTTTTATTCTCAATGTTATCATAGTTTCAGAGGCATTTAAGATGAAAAACAGGTCAGATAAAGCTAAAATAGATAAAATCATTGAAAATATGGTTGATTGTCTTGTGGATAAATATTCGCCGACAAAAATAATTCTTTTTGGTTCTTATGCTGAAGGAAATCCTGATCAAGATAGCGATATCGACTTATTTATTATCAAGGATACCATGGAAAGGTTTATCGATAGATGGTGTGAAGTTCATGACATTCTTTCAGGTACACATCCTTCAATTCCTATCGACACACTGGTGTTGACACCCTCCGAATTGGAAAAAAGATTAGCTACGGGCGATCAGTTTATTGCTAATATCTTACAGAATGGAAAGGTTCTCTATGCAGCATGAAGAATTGCTGTACCCGAAAGATTGGTTAAGAATTGCTGAAAAAGATCTTGAAAGAACTACCCAACTTCTAAAATTAAACGACCCTGAATTGGCCGGATTTTGTTTGCAGCAATCGATTGAAAAATTTTTAAAAGGATTTTTGCTATCGAAAGGTTGGAAATTGCGTCGCATACATAACTTAGAAGCCTTACTTGATGACGCTATTCCCTATTCAGAATCCCTTGAAAATTACCGCAAAGATTGTCAAAAAATCAGTGCATTTTACTTCTTAGTACGTTACCCAACTGTTGAAATCGCTATTGGCAAAAAGGACATTGAAGATACCTTAAAAAATATTCAGGGATTAGTCCTTGATATTAGGTCTCTTATGTGATAAGTCACTCATAATCCCCTTGTTTAAAATAATTTTTATTGATATTGCTGGGTAAAAGAGAGGGTTTTATGAAAAAGTTTCCCCCGTTTGATCTTAGCCGCCTTTTAAAAACAGTCTTTGAACCTAAAAAAGGGGAAAAAGTTTGCATTCTCATCGATCTAGAAAATCCCCAAGATGTTAAAGATCTAGCTTTTCTAAAGAGCAAAAACCATGAGGCTCAGAAAAAAGGCTATGAAGTCTTTTTTAAAGGCTTGCAACACGACATTAAGGACAAATTTCAATTATCTGCCTGCGATCTATACGCCTATAAAATGACCGGCGGCAGCAATCTCATCCTACCTGAAACCGCCATAGATCCCCAAGGCAAAGAACATTCTCTCGATAAAGAAATCTATAAAAATTACGACATTATCCTTTGCATCGGAAAATATTCCGCAACAGCTCCATTAACAGCCACAGCAAAAAAATTCGGATTCAGAGGCGGAACGATGCATGGCGTAAACGATATTATTTTAGCTTCCGGCTTAGCTGTGGACTATAACGACGTCAGCCATGAAACAGAACTCCTTCGCAAGGGTATGACAAAAGCCGATTATGTCGATATAGACTTCGAAGTTGATAAAAAAGAATACCACCTGCACATCGATCTCCAAAAGCAAGAAGCCCAAAAAAGTCATGGCCTCTGTCCTTCTAAACCGGATATAGTCAATCTCCCTGCCGGCGAAGTCTATTTCGTCCCTAAAAATGCTTCAGGGAGCTTTCCGGTAAAATTTGAAGAAGATGGCACCCTTGGATTGATGCATGTGAAAGATTGTCGAATCGATAAAATCTCCTTAATCAAAGGTGATCAAAAAATTATCGATCTATACCAGGGTAAATTCAATGAGGACCCTTCAGCGGGAATTCTTGGAGAACTTGGATTCGGCACTCAAGAGTACCCTTACGCCAATGCGGACATTCAAGATGAAAAGATCTTTGGAACTTTTCATATTGCAACGGGAAGGAATGATCATTTGAATGGCGATGTCACTTTTGACAAATTTAAAAATTGGAAAAATGCTACACATGATGACATCCTTTTTTCTTCTACGAAGACTCCGGAAATCATGGTTAAATCGGTGAAGATGATGCGCCAAGGTAAACAAGAAGAATTAATTAAAAATTACAAACCGTGTCCATATTTGCTAAATTTACTCAAAGTTTGATCATGGAAAAAACCACTTCTATTTATGAAAGCCAAACCCTCTTGGAGCAGTATTTGCTTTTCCATTATGGCAGCGATGAAGATCTCATGCCATTCGCTTTTGGACCGAAAGACTCATTACATTTTCCGGTCAAATGCATTCAACAATGTTTAGATGTGAAATCATTACCTAAACATGCAAGAGCTTTAGATCTCGGTTGTGCTGTTGGGAGATCTTCCTTTGAGCTATCGAGATATTGTGATGACGTCACCGGAATTGATAACTCTAAGACTTTTATTAATGCCGCAAAACAAATACAACATCTTGGCTCAGTTGAGTTCTTTATCACAGAAGAAGGGACAAAGCGATCCGAAAGGACAGTAATGAGACCTGTTGAAAGCAATCCAGAGCGTATCCATTTTCATTGCGGGGATGTAATGGATATATTTCAAGATTCTAAACAGTATGAAGTGATATTTGCTGCCAATTTAATTTGCAGACTGCCGAATCCGTTAAATTTTCTCAATCGCCTTTCGGGAAAGATCGTGCCGGGAGGACAATTGATTATTGCTTCACCTTATTCTTGGTTAGATGAATTTACGCCGAGTCATCTTTGGCCGCAGGACCGTACCAAGCCTATAGAATATATTAAAGATGCGATTGGAAGTAGCTTTGAATTGAAAGGCATTGTTGACATGCCATTTCTGATCAGGGAGCATTATCGCAAATACCAATGGGGCGTCTCCCAAAATAGCGTCTGGAAGCGATTGTCGTGAAGGAGATAGATTGTAAAGCCAAAATTAACAGGATAAGCAGGATCGCAAGCGGCAGGATCAAAAAAGGATAAGAAAAAAAGAAGATAGAATTTTTTATTCTTGTTTTTATGGGCTAATTACAGTTTACCATAAATCACTTTTTCTTTTCTTATCCTTTTTTTATCCTGCCGCTTGCGATCATGCTTATCCTGTTAATTCTGGCTATACAATCTATTTCCCCATTGTGTTTTTGGTGTTGGCTACGGTCTCTAAGGCGAATACTAGGATGAAGCCCGCAATAACTAAAAGAATGGAAATGGCAACTATGGCCAAATTGCCGGAAGGCATCATCGGCGAAATCGTGTGCAGCTTTGGGCCTGCATCAATCTTTAATGGATTCAAGATATATTCATAAGTCCAAAAGGGCCATACAACCTGCAAGGATCCAATAAGAAATCCTGTCAGGAGTGAGAGTGTAGTCTGATGATAGTGAACGAGAAACCAACTCACAACTCGCGAAAACACAAGAGCTCCCACAATAATGCCAACGCCCAGATTTGCCAAAATAAGAAAGGCTTCAAAATCAAAGGTCAAATTTTTCGCGCCAGTCACAAATTCAGCCAAAGCTGCTATGATAATAGGATACATACCTAAAATATTCAAAACATACGATCCCGATACTCCAGGAAGAAGCAATGCGCATACCCCAATAACTCCGCAAGTCATAGTCCACGGCTCTATCCATGAAAAACTTTTCGCATCCACAATACTTCCTGCAGGCTGTTCCCGTCCACTTTGAAAGGCCGGCGTTTCAGAAGTAACATATCCCTTTGCAAGCATTGAAGATAATTCCCCTTTAGTAATACCTACAAGATGTTGATTCTTCTCATCATAATTAGAAATCGGTCGCGTCCAAGAGGGCGATTTTTCAAGATAAACATCGTATTTTGTCTCATGCACAACAGATTTAGAGACGGATCCGATTAAGAGAAAGGCTGCAATGGCTCCACCAGTCATCGCAACAACATATCTTGTGTGCCATACTTTCACCTGCTTGGCACAAAAAACAATCGAAGCAAGAATCAGCCCTAAAAATATGGAATAAAGATAAATGCGGTAAACTTCATGATCGAGAACTTTCGTGATGACATTTGCAAGAGTTACCATAGATATGGCAATGCCAATTAAGGTTGCTAATAGAAAATCCCACGAAACATTCTTAAACGGAGGACGGATGCTTTTGATACTTAAAATGAGGTCTTCATAGAATCCCATGATAAAGGCGACTGTGCCGCCAGAAATTCCGGGAATGACATCGGCAACGCCCATACACATGCCGCAAAAAAGTTGGCGTACCCAGTCCTTAAGGGACCGTAAGTGAGGCCCCTTTGTAGAGCTTTGCATTAGATAACCTCAAGAAACCTGGCGAATAAATAGGCCACAGCCAAAATACCAAGAATAGCAACAACCCAAATCGCATTTGGCATCCACTTCACGCTCCCCCCTGGACTGCCGCGCATTTCAAGGGTTCCGATTCCATAAGAAAATTCTTGAGCTTGCTGGCGATTGAACACTTCGGGATTTTCGCGAAAGACCTTTTCGCTATCGACTCCTAAAAATGCCGAGTATTGCTTAATGAATCCATGGGCGTATACCGGCGAGATGAGTTTTGAAACTTCCCCTTCCTCGATAGCTTGAAGTAAATTCATGCGTATGGAAGTTGCATTTTCAGCTTCTTTTAAAGAAAGATTTCTTTCTTTTCTTTTCTGTTTGAGGGATTCCCCCAGCTCTTTAATACTATATTTTACCATATTATCTACTAAACCTATTGAGTTGTCTCTCTTATAACCGATCTGCCGATAATAAGAAAGTAAATGTTCGCTGTAGGCACAAAAATAACAGGATAAGCATGATCGCAAGCGGCAGGATAAAAAAAGGATAAGAAAGAAGATTAAAAAAAGAAAAAAAATTATGAATATTTTTTTAAATCTTTTTCTTTCTTTTTCTTATTTTTTTTCTTATCCTTTTTTTATCTTGCCGCTTGCGATCATGCTTATCCTGTTATTTGTGCCTATGGGACCTATTACCTTTACTCAAAATGAAAAATGAGGTAATTTTGTCGCATGACTAATATATTTGTGACAGAAATTGATGTAAAACTGGCCGATAAAATGGTCCAGGATTTGAAGGGGCAGGATTTCGAAATTTCCAAGCCACAGTATACCGTCTTTTCTGCGCGAAAAAAGGGGTTGACTTGCACCCTCTATACTTCCGGAAAACTTGTCGTCCAAGGAAAAAACATTCCCGAATTCATGGAATTCTACTTGGAACCGGAAATTCTTCAGGAATTCACCTATACTTACAAAGAATTAGTCGAAAAGCCGGAAATGGACACCACCCCGCGAATCGGCATCGACGAGGCGGGTAAAGGCGATCTTTTCGGTCCTCTTTGCGTCGCAGGAGTTTATGCAGGCGGAGATACGATACAAAAATTACAAAAGCTGGGTGTCAGAGACTCCAAAACGATTACCGATACAAACATCATTAAAATCGGAAACAAAATCCGCTCGGTATGCGACTACTACGTTCTCATCCTTAAGCCCGAGAAATATAATGAGCTATATGGTAAGTTCAAGAATTTGAACCATCTTTTGGCTTGGGGACACGCCACCACCATCGACAACCTTTTCAAAAAAACTGGATGCCGCAAGGTGATTATCGATCAGTTTGCTGCCGATCATGTGGTGATTAATGCTTTAAAGAAAAAAGAAATTGAGATGGATTTGACCCAAAGGACCAAGGGAGAAGAAGATATTATCGTTGCAGCGGCGTCGATTTTGGCAAGGCAGGGTTTTCTAGAGGGATTAAGCGACTTAAGTCGAGAATTTGGGGTCAAGTTGCCGAAAGGCGCCGCGGAACAGGTAAAGGTAGCCGGCAGACTTTTTGTGGCGAAGCATGGCAAGGAAAATCTGCATCAAGTTGCTAAAATGCATTTTAAAACTATTGACTCAATAATCTAATATTCTCAAAATAGGATGTTATGAACAATACTACACTTACCTACCTTTTGATCGTTGGCGTCATCGGCATGGCGGCAATCATGGTTTTGAATTTCACTGGGGTTTCCCAAAGCCCATTTACTGAAAACTACCTTTCTCCTAACGATGTGCGTGGCATCGATGTTGCCCATGGGGGAAAATTGTGGACATTGAATTTCGAACAGCAGAACAAACTTGTCAATATCTTGAATAAATCGACAGCTATCGAAGGGCATTTTAATCCTGATAAATTCGAAGTTGATAGAGTCATCATTTATCTTTTCAATAAACCGGATCTAATTGTAACACCTCTTCAGCTGGTCAATAAAGCGCTGGTATTTTCTGTACCCGAATGGAACTCAAAAGGTTATCTCAAAGAGTCTCAACCGGGTCAAATGCTACAACTTCTTTCAGACACATACGATCACTAATGCTAAAACAGCTCAATATTTCAAATATCATTCTCGTTGATAAGGCAGAAATCCTCTTTCAAGAAGGATTCAATGTCCTTTCAGGCGAAACAGGCTCGGGAAAATCCGCCATCATGGAGGCTATCAACTGCCTCATTGGCGCTCGCGCAGATATGACTATCATACGAAGAGATGCCGATAAAGGGTCGATCGAAGCTTCCTTTGACATTGACAAGCTTCCTAAAATCAAAGAGATACTGAAAAACTCCGGGATCCTTCACGAGGATGGTAACGAGCTTTTAATTAAGAGGGAACTTTCCGCTGCAGGGAAAAGCAGGGCCTTCATCAACAATCAAATGGCGCAACTTAGCTTGGTCAAACAAATAGGCGAACTTCTATTTTTGATCGTAGGCCAACACGCCAACCAAAGGCTTTTAAACACAGAGCAGCACCGGGCAATTCTCGATAATTTCGGCGGATTAGAAAACGATGTCGAAGCCTTTTCAAAAAGTTGGGCAGAAGAATTAGCTCTAAAGAAAGAGCTTGAAGGACTGCAATCGGGTGAAGCCTTCAGGCTCCGAACGATTGAAACTCTGCAGAAAGAGATTCAAGAACTCGACCAAGCCAAAATCGAAGAAGGAGAAGAAGAGGTCTTATTCGCAGAATACTCCCTTTTAACCAATTCTGAGGAACTGGGCAAACTCTCTCAAGAAATTTCCGAAACCTTATGCGGCGAAGATCTTTCAGTCATTCCTCTATTAAAAAAAATCGAAAGATCTCTCGAAAAAATATCAGAATTGGACCCTTCACAAAAGGAAACATATGAAAGTTTCTGTGAAGCGAAGCTCGAATTATTAGAGATTGGTCAAACATTTCTCAATTATCACGCCAGAATCGAATACAATCCCAAGAGGCTCGAACAAATTGATGACCGTCTGAGTCTCATCAATAAAATGAAGAAAAAATATGGTCCGACGTTGGCAGAGGTAAAGGCCTATCATGAAAAAATCCGAAAAAATCTACATGATCTTGCCAATAGCGACGAAAGAATTGAAGTCTTGAAATTACAAGTCGAAGAAATAGGATCCTCCAACGAAAAGGCAGCGAAAAAACTCAGCGAAAAAAGAAAAAAATGCTCCAAAGATTTCGTGAAAGCTGTTGAAGGTGAACTTCATGCATTGAATATGCCGAAATCTCAATTCTTTGTAGAGATTTCTCCCCAGAAAAGAGGGCATCACGGCGATGACCACGTTGAGTTTCTTCTAATGCCAAACGTTGGGGAAAAGAAAATTTCCATCAAAGACTGCGCTAGCGGCGGCGAATTATCACGCTTAATGCTCGCGATTCAAACCCTTCTAGCAGGCAAAGAAAGGACTCCAACACTCATCTTCGATGAGATCGATGCGAATATCGGAGGCGAAACAGCGAACGTCATCGGTGAAAAGTTAAAACAAATCGGAATGATGCATCAAGTTCTCTGCATCACTCACTTTGCTCAGGTGGCAAAATGTGCCTCACACCACCTCCAGATAGCGAAAATGGAAAAAGAAGGTCGTACTCTTACCCTTATTTCCTCTCTAGACAAAGCCTCTCGAAACGCAGAGCTCAACCGCATGCGCGGTGAAAAGCAATCCTAAGGTACTTATTTTCAATTCATTAAGAAAAATACATTAAAATAATTTGTATTAAAATAGAAAATGTTGCATGTATGAGTTTATGCGACGTTTTATTAAATTCTCCAAGGAGGGGAAAGTATGAAGACATTTTTATGTATGACAACATTAGCCTGCTGTTTAATGTTTACTCAGTATGGCAATGCCCAGAATAATGTAGCACCAAATGCAAATGCACCTGCTGCTGCACAAAAAGCACCTGCTAACACAGCTGCTAAGCCTGCTCAAGGTCAAATGCAAGATCAAAACAATCGTCAAATGCAAGATCAGCGTCAGATGCAAGGTCAAAACCAAGGTCAATACCGTGGTCAAAACCAAGGTCAAGCTAACGCCGGTTGCCCACAAGATCATGCTTGTGGAGATCAAGAAGTGGGAGAATGCTGGTGCTTAATGGTTCACTACGAGCCACGTTGCTACACAACACAAAGATGTGTTGAAGAACAAATCCCATGCACTAAGAAGTGCTGGAGAAAAGTTCCACAGTGCTACGAAGTACAAAAATGCAAAATGGTCCCAGAGTATTACACTGAGACTTGCACAAAGTACGTTGATGAGTGCTATGAAGTACCTGATTGCAAAACTGTAAAGAAAATGGTTTGCGATGAACACGTAGAATATTGCCCTTCCTACTACTGGAAGCATATCTGCGAAAATCCTTCTTGCCCAGAAAAGTGCAACAAGAGATAGTCATTATTGGCAGGTGGTCAACCACCTGCCATTTCTTTTTTTCAAATTCAAAAGTTCCTTGACTAGATAATCCGATTGCGATACAAGATATTTTTTGATTTAAATATTGGAGTATTGCTATGAGATTGAAAACGTCCCTAGTGGGCTTTACGGCATTCCTAATGTCGCTATCCTTCGAATGCCCTGCGAGTGAAAAGGTCCTTGGCATATTTGGTATCGAAAATCCGCTATACTTCAAGGCTTGGTATGATATCGTCGGGGCGTCGAAATTTCGTACCGATCCCTTTGATGGAGAGAAGCTTCATTATAGTTCAGGAGTAGCAGAGTTAAGCAGTTTTGTGTTTTATGATGATTGTAGGCACGAAGGGATTACATTGGGGGCTACTTATATGAGTACTCACCTGGGCTGGCATGAGAATCCCCTTTTTCATCAGAAGAACTTTAATTCAGTCGGCCTGACCTTCAACACTTTTTCCGGAAGGTGGGAAAATTGGCTTTTTAAGGGTTTCCTAAACGCAGCCGTAGATACCGAGCATTTCGATTTTAACAACTATTTACTTTGGGACTTTGGTGCCTATGGTAATTACGAACTATTCCCAGGATTAGGCCTGAATTTCGGATTTTATGCACAGACAGGAATGAAAATGGACCGTGTTTGGCCTATTATTGGATTTGTTTACGTATACTCGGATCGCATTCGGATCGATGCTGTCTTTCCTGTGGATCTGAATCTTTATTACAAAATTAATGATTCTTGGCAGTTTGGTTTAGGAGCTCAGTTTTTTAGGACTCGCAACCGCGCGGGCAGAGATGAGCCTCTAAAAAGAGCCTTGTGGGTATATGAAAATTCAGGATTAGATGCGCGTGTCAATTATGAAAGCAGCGCATTGACCTATGCAACATTTCATATAGGATATACTTTTGGCGGTCGGTTAAAAATTGCAGACCAAGATTATGATAAACGTCATCACTATAAGTTTGATTCAGCACCCTATGCCGGTGGTGAATTCGGCGTTAAGTTTTAGTAGTCCCCTCCTTTTGCCGGTAGCTTGCTGTGGAGACACAGCAAGCATCTAGCAACTTAAAATACACCACAGAGATCACTGAGGAAGAAGAGCACACTGAAAGACAAAAAAAGAGTTATACTGAAGTGAGCTCAAAAATCGGTATTTCGGACACTTCAGTATAAAGAATGTGGTAAATTTAGTTATACAATTACATTATTCTTTAACTCTTTTTTTCTCTGTGCTCTCTTCTTCCTCAGTGATCTCTGTGGTGTAATAAATCCTGAAAGGCTTCTTCGAGGTTGGGGTGTGAGAATGCAAAATTAGAACGGCTAAGAACGTCAGGAGAGGCTCGTGTACTGCTTAAAAGAAGCTCATCTGCAATTTCCCCAAAGGCAAGTCTTGCCGCAAATGCGGGCAAAGGAAACAGCGTAGGACGATGCAGCACATGACCCAATGTCTTGGTGAATTGATAGTTTGTCACAGCTTCAGGAGCCACAACATTGACAGGGCCTTTAATTGACTCATTCTCAATAACATATAAAATAATCGCCAATAAATCATCGATATGAATCCATGACATATACTGCTTTCCTGACCCAATCACTCCGCCAACCCCAAACTTAAAAGGGGTTAATAGACGGGCTAGGACTCCTCCTTTGGAAGAAAGGATAGCCCCGAAACGGAGTTTAACAACCCTGATTCCCCTTTTTTCCGCGACTTCGGTAGCTGATTCCCATTCTTGACAGACTTCCGCAAGAAAGCCGGTTCCGGGCGCGCTACCTTCATGAAGGATCTCATCCCCGCGGCTGCCGTAATATCCCACAGCTGAAGCATTCACAAGTAATTTTGGGGGTTCTTTTAGACGGGCTATCATTTCACTGATAATATGAGTTCCCAGCACGCGACTATCTTTAATTTTTCGCTTTTTTTCGGGGGTCCATCTGCCGGTAGAAATATTTTCACCAGCTAGGTTGATTAGAACGTCATTGCCTTCGTAATCTTCGGGAACTACCTCGCAGTGCTGTGGATCCCAACATAGAGTATCTTTATCTCTAACCGCAGCCGAACGCACTAACCTGGTGACCTCATGCCCCTCTTTTTTTAATAAAGAAACGAGGTCTGATCCAACAAGGCCTGAAGATCCTGTAACAAGAATTTTCATGTACAACCGCTTGTTAAAATTTATACTATGTCACATGCATCCGGAGGCATCCAGTGAGCATCTTTTCCTTCCCATTTTACATTGCAACCGATGGGATTGGTCAAAGGAATCGATATCGGTTTCCCTGCGAGGTGCTCTTCAAGGGCTTTTTCCAAATTATTTTCTTTCATTTTGGAAGTGTCTCTTGGGCTGTCTACCCCTCTACCTGTATATACCAGTTTTCTGTCCTTATTGAAAACATAGAAATGGGGCGTTCGCAGGGCGCCATAGGCACGGGCGATGTCTTGGGATTCGTCATAAAGGTAATGCCAGGGAAATCGATGTGTTTTCATTCTTTCGATCATATGTTCGAAAGAATCAGTAGGATATGTATTTTTACTGTTGGAATTGATCCCGACGAAGGCAACGCCCCGCGGAGCAAATTTCTCGACTGTTTTGCGTGTAACTTCATCGGAACCAATAACATACGGACAGTGGTTACATGTGAAAAAGACGACAAGGGTATCGTATTTATCAAAATCTTTCAGGGGATGTTGTTTGCCATCTGTTCCCGGCAAATTGAAGGGGGGGGCTTTATCCCCTATTTTGAGTGTGTAAGGCATAGGTTAGGCTACCTCAAGTTCAACGTTAAGATGTCCGAATGTTATCACACCGGGCAATTGGCCTGAAAGAATTTGTTGATGAAGAAAACCGGGATGGTACATTTCTTGAATCTTATGGAATCCGCTATTTGTAACGCATTTGCAAATACTTTGACCGTTTTCGATGATATTTACTTTTCTCCAACCTAACAACAAATATTCCAAGGCTCGGAAGGCAATCGTTTGTATCCATTTAGCACATTTACTAATCAGAGAAAAAATCGATTTTAGAGGCTGTATTTTTGGCGTGGCTAAATTTGCCGGGGCTCTGAAAAAGTTTTTCTCTTCTTTTAACACTCTTTGAATCAAATCTGAAGGCCAGTAGGCGCAATTCTCCCAAGCGAATTGGAAGACAATGTTCCCTTCTCTCGCTTTTATAATATCATTTTTAATTTCATCCATCAGCATTAAACCTTGCTCAGGAGTGAATATTAAAGGTGTTTTAGCTTGAAGCCGTTGGGAGTAAATATCATTTTCATCAAAATAATTTATCTTTGCTTTGACTGTATTGCCAAGCATAAATAATTTTGCAATAAGCGAGGTCGGAAAACTTTCCGCATATTTTCCGAAGTCGTAAATTCTCCACGTTCCGTCTCCTTCTGGAATAACGATGCCAATAAAACCATGGCTCTTATCAATATCCAATCCAAGAGACTCTGTAGAGGCTCTTACCACTACCACCCATTCATCGTCTTCAAAATCTTCAAGATTGAAGCGTTTTCTAACTTGCAGTTTTGTGAGTTTGTCTTCATAAACAGGTAAGTCCTCCCACCACTTGGGTTGGTTTAAATCAATTCTTTCGTAATCTTGTTTTTGTTCATTCCACCAGCCGAGTTCACTCACATTAAAGTTGGTAATTCCATTTTTTCCAAAATATTCAAGATTACCTGGTTTATCATTTTTATTCTTAAAGATTTGGAAGATAGCGTCGATGGTTAAAGAGTAATTGCCGCGGAAGTTAACGACCCTTTTTCCGTCTAAGATACTTATTCTTTCGGAAACTATTTTATCCCCTTTCTGCACTTCGAAGGGTAAAGTGAGATCATCCCCTTCTACCTTCAACGAAGTCGCTGCAAACCGTCCGATGCGTCCTGCCAGCAAGCAAGACTTTATTTTTTTGCATGCTTCCGGAAATTTTTCAAGAGCTTCTACGTTGTTGTTGTCCCTAAGGATCCATTTGAAAGACTCGTCCTTTAACTTTGTATCACCGCTGATAAGCTGTCCAGCTAATTTCGAAATATTTGACACCTGGCCTAATTTATGCTTTTCTTTCGCTGTCAAGGGTTGTTTTTTATATAGTTCGTAATTATCTTTCCAACCTTGAGCGACAGCATGTAGTTGACCGATGTTATTGTCCATTTCCACCTCTTTATTGTAAGAAAAACTATAAGTATTACCAGTATTTGGACTTTGTTTCAACCCTTTTGATGGGGGATTAAGCTTATGGAAACAATATACAGGATAAGCATGATCGCAAGCGGCAGGATGAAAAAAAAGGATAAGAAAAGAAAAAAGAAATCATTTATGATATTTTGTAATTGTTAGAATAATTTGGATGATGAAGTCTTTTATATTCCAGCTTTCTTCTGCCAAAATTCACTAATAAACCCACCAAAACACCTGAAGCCTTCAAATAATTAATAAGTTGGGCTTGATGTTCTCCAATTAAGGAATCACAACATTTAAGCTCAATGATCACACACCCCTCTACTATAATATCAGCGATGTATATACCCACTTTTTGGTCCCTAAATCTAACCTCAAACCTTTTTTCAACTTCTATCCTGTACCCTTTTTCCTTTAATGCAATAAAGAGAGCATTTTTATATACAGCCTCTACAAATCCTGTTCCTAGATCATTCATCACATCGAAACATAACCCCAAAATTGTTTCTGTTAATTCAAAGTGAGGTAGTTGAATATTTTCTTGCATAACATGTCCTTCATAAAATTATTGACAGGAAATTTTACACAAATAAGCCTTGATATCAAGAATAAAATTTTATTATCTTTTCTTATCATTTCTTATCCCTTTTTCATCCTGCCGCTTGCGATCGTGCTTATCTTGTTTATTGTTACCAAAGCATAATCCCCACTTGCAGGTTTTTCCTGGAGAGAGTATGATGTTTCTACACAACGCTTAGGAAAACTATGAGCAAACTGGATAAAGAACAAATTAAATACTTAACGCAACTCTGCCGCATCGATTGCAATGAGGACGAGCAAAACGACCTCCTCAAAGATTTAGGGGAAATCCTAAATTATATGGAACAACTCAACGACATCGATACTAGCTCGGTAAAACCCTGCTACCAGGTTCTCGAAGATGTGTCCAATGTCATGCGAGAAGATACCATCGGCGATACCATGCCACGAGAAATCTTCCTCGCTAACGCCCCTTCACAAATCGGCGGCTTAATTCGTGTTCCAACAGTTATAAAACAAAATTAACATAGGTTTATCCTCGTGATGCATCATCTTACAGCCATACAAATTCGCGATAAATTCCTCAACGGCGAATTCACCGCCACTCAAATCACCCAACACTTTCTCGATAGAATCGAAAAATACAACAAACAAACCGGTGCCTTCCTCGTGGTCTTCAATGAAAAAGCGCTCGCACGCGCCAAAGAACTAGACGCCAAAAAAGCCTCCGGCAAAGCTATGGGAAAGCTAGCAGGCATCCCCATCGCCATCAAAGACAATATCCATGTGAAAGGCGAACTCACCACTTGCGCCTCGAAATTCCTGACGAATTTCCGCGCCCCTTTCCAATCTACCGTTGTCGATTTAATTGAAAAAGAAGACGGCATCATCATCGGAAAAACAAACCTCGACGAATTTGCCATGGGATCGTCAACAGAAAATTCAGCGCTTCAAAAATCCCATAACCCTTGGAACTTGAAACGGACTCCAGGGGGTTCTTCAGGAGGTTCTGCAGCTGCCGTCACAGCAAGGCTGTGTCCGATTGCCTTAGGCAGCGATACCGGCGGATCGATCCGTCAACCTGCCGCTCTCTGCGGCATCGTCGGCTTCAAACCTACCTATGGAAGAGTTTCGCGCTATGGTTTAGTTGCCTTCGGATCATCTCTGGATCAAATCGGCCCTCTAACGACAAATACGGCAGACGCTGCTTTAATGATGGAAGTCATCGGAAGCCATTGCGAAAAAGATTCGACAAGCCTTTCAAAACCTAATGAAAGTTATCTTTCCCAGTTTAACGGGGATGTCAAAGGACTAAAAATAGGGATCCCCTCGAGCTTTCTAAAAGAGCTTGCACCGGAACCCAGAAAAGTGTTTGATACATCGATCGAAAAGTTAAAGCAAATGGGAGCGACCACCGTCGATATCGACCTCAGCACTCTAAAATATTCGATCGCCATTTACTATATCCTCGCCACTGCCGAGGCTTCGACGAATCTAGCACGCTTCGACGGCATTAGATATGGCGTCAGATCCCCTAAAGCCCAAACTTTAGACGATGTTTATTACCAATCCAAAGAAGATGGCTTCGGACCCGAAGTGAAGAGACGTATTCTTCTGGGGACATTTGTTCTCTCATCCGGATACCAGGATGCCTACTACAGGAAAGCGCAAAAAGTGCGTACGCTCATGATTGAACAATACAAAGCGGCCTTCGCAAAATGCGATGTTGTGGCGATGCCCGTATCTCCCTTCGTCGCCTTTGAAATTGGAGCGATCCAAGATCCTCTCCAGATGTATCTTGAGGACATTTACACCATTTCCGCCAACCTGGTCGGCATACCGGCAGTCAGCATTCCCAATGGTTTCACAGAGGATAACCTCCCCTTTGGATTGCAAATTCTCGGACCTCAAAAGGGCGATACAAAAGTACTACAGGTTGCAAACGCTTTAGAGCAGGCCACCGAATTCCACAAAAAAATGCCAAAAGGATTTGAATCATGAGTGATGCATGGGAAACGATAGTCGGTCTTGAGATTCACGCAGAACTCAATACCAAATCCAAACTTTTTAGTTGCGCGCCGAATCGCTTTGGAGATGAGCCCAACACTAATATTACCGAAGTTTGTACAGGCATGCCGGGAAGCCTTCCTGTTTTGAATAAAGAAGCTGTTAGAAAAGCTGTGCAAATGGGCTGCGCGATCAATGCTAAAATTGCCAAAATGAGCACATTCGATCGAAAGTCCTATTTTTACCCCGACAGCCCCAGAAACTTTCAAATCACTCAGTTAGAGAATCCGATTGTTGTCGGCGGCACCGTCGTTGCAGAAGTTGACGGTGAAGAAAAAACTTTTGCAGTTAACCGGATTCACCTGGAAGATGACGCAGGGATGTTAAAACACTTCTCTAACTTTGCGGGAGTCGACTACAATCGCGCCGGGGTCCCCCTCATTGAAATTGTTTCAGAGCCTTGTTTGCATTCCTCGAAAGATGCTGTCGCCTATGCCATGGCTATCAGAGCTATCCTGATGTATTTGGATGCCTCCGACTGTAATATGGAAGAAGGATCGTTACGCTTTGATGCAAACATTTCTGTTCGCAAAAAGGGTGAAACGGGATTCAGGAATAAAATTGAAATCAAGAACATGAACTCCTTTAACTTTTTGGGAATGGCCATTGAGTCGGAAGTAAAAAGGCAGATTCGCATATACACAGACAACCCTGATGCCAAGCCTTCTGAACTCATCCACCAAGCAACATACCGATGGGATCCGGATAAAAAAGAACCTATCTTGATGCGTCGTAAGGAAAATGCCGATGACTATCGCTACTTCCCTGAACCCGATCTCGTACCGATTATTCTGACTGATAAATATATCGAAGACATAAAAAAAGCCCTTCCTGAACTACCTCTGGAAAGGGAAAGACGTTATGTTCGCGATTTAAAGCTTTCGCCTGACAGCGCTTTTGTGCTCACCAGTGACAAGCCTTTAGCAGACTATTACGAAGAGGCATTAAAAACCGGAGCCAATCCGCGAAACCTCTGTAACTGGTTGATTACCGAATTTGCAGGGCGTTACAAAGAATCCGGAAAGACGATTTTAAATAGCGGGATTAGTGCCGAGCAAGTAGGGAAATTAGTGAAAATGGTGGATGATGGAACACTTACCGGACGCATCGCAAAAACAGTTGCTGATGACATGGTGGCTTCGCCAGGGAAAGATCCGGAGAAAATTATTGCCGAAAATCCCGATTACCAGCCCCTTCACGACACTGCGGAGATAGAAACACATATTGACCAAATCCTAGCTGAAAACAAACAATCGGTGATCGATTACCGTGCTGGAAGAGATAAGGCTTTTAGTTTTCTCGTAGGCCAAGTGATGAAGGTGACCCGCGGAAAAGCTTCGCCCAATATCGTGAATGAAATTCTGAAGGCAAAAATCCAAAAGATGGAACTGTAACTCATATTTTCAGCATAAGAAACAGCAGCTTTTTGTTCGCTGTTTCTTATTTTTTACAATGACAGTTACATTCATTGAGTACGTTTCTGCTTTGATCGTATTGTTTGGCCCCAAAATAACTACGCATTCTTCCAAGGGATATACGTATAGCTCTTCAAGAGCTCCATAACGACTCACATCCAGCACATCTATATTAAAATTCTCAACCGCAAGGTAATGGAGATTATCTTCCTCCAAAGGAAGAGAAAGCCTCTTCAATGTGTTTGCTTCGTTCAAATATAAGGCCTTAAGATTTGCTGCTTTCATTAAATCTAGAATATCAAATCCCATAATAGGCGCACCCGAAAGATACAATTCAGTTAATTGATCCAAATCTCCTTTCAACCCTATCAAATTAAAAAGATTGGATTGATATATTTCCAGATAGTTCAAACCCTGTAAGGATCCTGGCAAAATCAGAGTGGAAAGATTCAACACTTCGCCTATAATACAAGATTGTAGTCCCAAAGAAGAAGCCAATGAGACCGTATCTGGCATACCAATGACAGACTCTAAAGAACAATATTCTAGGTAAGGAAGCTCTTCCCGAAGATTTAAATCATGAATGATCAAATCTTGAAGTGTGAGTTTTCTTAAATTTTCCGGGATTATCAATCTCTCAATAGTAAAGCCACTTAAAGATAAAATATGGAGCGACTGAAAATCAGATAAACTTAAATCCGCATCTTCTGTCAAATGGTATAAACTCAATTCTTGCAATTTAGGCGCTAAATAATAGCTTGGCGGGGTAAGGGCTGTGTTTCCTACTCTCAAATGGAGGAGTTCCGGCATATGTATTTCGGATAGATCAATGTGATCAAAGTCACAAAGCTGAATATTGATATAGCGTAACTTTTTATATTCCTTATTCAAACGTAGATCTGAGAATCGACAATTAATTATTTCTAATTTCTCAAGACTAGCGTAGCAAGAATCCGTTAAATCTAAAGTCGCGAGTGTAGAACAAAAATTAATTTTCAGTGATTTTATGGACGTCTTTTCTGAAGTGTCATTAAATTCTATACTGTTAAATTGACCTCGTATCAATTTAATCTTTTCAATATGGGGTGGAAAGCTAATTGAACCTACATTGAAATCAATTATCTTTGCATAAGTCAATTTTTCGAGACGCGACAGATCCAATTCGTTATAAATACCATAATTATTTAGGGTGAGATGCATCAGATTAGGACAAGGAAAAGGGCGCTCGGGTTTAGAGTAGTTGTAACCATTGTGATACGTCTTAACATAGCTTGTTTGCTTTAATCCAATTAAATGGGGATATAATTTTAACAATTTTGGAATATCCCACCGCTCCACTTGACGGAGATCTAAATAATCACAGCGGGAATGCAATCGATACATGGTTTCGATCTGATCTTGAATACCTTTGAAGTCCTTAAATTTTACCGTTAGCCAATCGTTTTTGGTAGAATCATTCCAAACATCATTGATTATTCTCCTCCATTTCTTACTAACGCCTCTAATGCTACCGTGATCGGAGGGTTCGAGTTCAAAAAAAATCTGTTTGAGGATGCCCTCGGGAATAGATTGATTGAGGGGGTGAGCGGTATTTGGAGAGGATGCACTTAGAGCCTCTAGCCAATGAGCGGCGCCTAAGGCTCTTAAGGCAACTTTTTCTGCTGAGCCTTGGAATTTATGGACTAAACGCGAAACGATTTCTTTGAGAGGCAGGCCAATGAAGCAAATTTTCTCCCTAATAGCAGTGTCGTTACATTGAAAGGCTTCTAGTTCGATCCAATCTAAATGATATTCGAAAAGGGATGATATGGCTTCTAGTGTAACAGTATCTCCCCAAGGGCGCAGGGCCAAATCAAATATGTGTTGCCTAGCGTTTGCTTGGAATTGAAAAGGAGGAAGGGAGTCGAAGTTTATGGGGATAAGAGGATTTGCCATAGGAGCCTTTAAGTGATTTAACAAAAATGAATCTATGAAAAACAAATTAAATATAAAAGATAAATTTAGGGCATTTCTGATTAAGCAAGCATATGTAGCTTACTGTGTCCCCACAGTAAGCCTGGCGAAAAAGTTTGCAACCTCTCGTGCCAGGCTTACTGTGTCCCCACAGTAAGCTACATATGTTTTCCTAATCATTGACCGCAGCAGAATCTTCTTTTTCTTCCAGCTCGTCTAAGGCGAATAGAAGAAAGGCAACTCGATTTGCCGATGAAAGCCAATCCGCAATACGCGGATAATTATCCAATAGCCAATTGAAAGAGTTCTGCACCGTCACGAATGCCGCCGCAGCTTGCACTACCTGCCCAAGAGACATTCCACCCGCCATATACTGCGGCGTACAAAGCAATAAACCAATAATCGGAGCAATAAGACCATTCCCATGCGATACCACAGTCGTCCTCATCAGCTGCCAACATAAATTTCTCCACCAAACGATAACCGAATCTAAGGTTTTCTCGACAGCCATAGCCTCTTCCCTCTCTCTATCCAAATGAACTTTCCCTTCTCCGTGCTCCCGCAATCGACTTGCAGACGACCTTAATTCCGCTTCACTATGATTCTTTCCTTCCACCGTTTCGGTTAAATGCCGACCAACAATAATCATCGAACTTGTTAGCAACGATGAATAGAGAATCGCAGATATCACGAGATATCCATGCATCGAAAAATTAAACCCAAATAAACTAAGTTTAAGATCGCCTCCGACATCCAAAAGAACAGTAATAAATGTAATCGCTGTCAGAACTGAGGTTATCAACCCCAGAAATAGATCAATAGGAAGATCCGTCGCAATCCTGGCGTCCTCAGCAATACGGTACTCCGCATTCAGCTGCTTGTTTTTCATGATTGTCAGTCGTTGATAATGATTGTTTTTCAACCAATAATGGATCAAATGCCTGCTCAACCACTCCCTCCAACTCCGTTGCAAGGTCATCTTTCCCCATACCGAGACGATAGCAAGGAAAATACTAGAAAGCGCTAAGGGCAAAAAAAGCCAAGCCTCCTTCCAAAGCAAAGCCGTTTCCCTTTTATCGAGAGCGTTGAAGAAGTCACGGTTCCAGAAATTGATCAAATACTGAACCAACAACTGTAAGAGAATAAGAACGATCAAAATCAAAATTAAAAGCCATGCGGTCCTCCCGGAAGATCCTTTCCAATAACCGGAGGCGCTTTTCAAGTAGCGAAGAAATAGCTGACCTTTTGATGGGGTCAAATAAATTTGTTGCATTCCATTTTTTTAAAAGATCAGGACTTTTTTAGCCAGTTAATTCATTTTCGATGAGGAGTTTTTTGGCTTTAATTGCC
Source organism: Waddliaceae bacterium (assembly GCA_963822595.1). Taxonomy (GTDB): domain Bacteria; phylum Chlamydiota; class Chlamydiia; order Chlamydiales; family Waddliaceae; genus CAVRUH01. The sequence continues at coordinate 127,648 of CAWGIG010000004.1, forward strand.
TGTTTTTTGAGATCATTAAACTCTTCATATTCATCGGCATACTCGATGGCCAAATCCAAAGCATGAAGAGAATTGTCATGTTCATGAATGGCAAAAAAACATTTTGCCAAATAGAAATAAGGAACCGGATTATTAACATCATAATAAGCTGCCATTTCATAGGAATCGATGGCCCCTTCGAAATCCCCGGTTTTTTGGGTCGCCATGCCTAATCCCAGCCAGTAATCGTGATTATGAGGATTCAGGGTCACCAAAAATAGAAATGCATTCGCGGCATCAGCATACTTTTCACGCTCAAAAAGATAATGTGCTGCACGGTAAAACTTCGCCATCGCTTCTTCAGGAAATTCCAAAATCTCCTGGGCCGTTTTCCCCAAGGCAAGCTCTTTCAGAAGCTTATTCTTATCCTTAAGCTTCTTTTTCACCTTTTGAGATAACTTGTAATCGCCTAATTCTTCGGGTTTCATATGTTCCTCTCTCATTTTCATTCTATAGCATTTAAAGCGATTTGTCAAGTATAAAATTTAAATAGCATTACCTCTTAAAGCTCTTGAAATTCGAGGCATTTTGGGGTATATTTAAAGTTCCAAATAAGGAGTATACTATGGAACCGGCAAAAGCAGCACCGTTAGGAACAGGACCTGTAGATCATGAGGTTATGCAAAACCCTACATTTAAGGAGAAATTCAAAGCCGCCTGGCCTAGAATTCAAGAAATTGCCACAGAAATCTTTAAACTTATGGTCGGAGTTGTCCTTTTTGTGATGAACCCCGCCATATTTGCTACAGGCCTTATTATCGGTGTAGTTTGGGATAAACAATCCGATGAAACTATCGATAAAATTGTCAATATAGTTAAAAAACAACCGATTCCGGTTTTATTAGCCCTAGGGGTGGCTTCTGTCCTATGCCTTCAGGTGACTTCAGGTGCGTCATCTCTCCTGTACGGAGCTTATATGGGAAGCCGTTTAGTTAAGACCTCCAAGGAAGAGAACGCCGTGTAAAATCGTCCTCATCGGAATGGACGGAAATGGACGACATGGACTAAATGGACGACATGGACATTAGCGAGGAGTCCATTTAGTCCATTTTTATTTATTTACACTCTCCATAAATCATTAATACTATTGACAAAAAACCAATAAATTTGTTATAATAACCGTTTGAATAATTTAAAATCGGTTTTTTAATGACAATACCTAATAGCACGGAAATTAAGTTCGAGTTAAAAGATTGTTTGCCAAGTACAGAAGTGGTTCCGGAGACTAAAATCTCAAAATTAGCTAAGGATTTATTGCCCACTGTTACTCTTCCCCCCACGGCTCCACCCCCGCCCCGAAGAAACTTATGGACCTGGATTAAAGATATCCTTTCTAGTATTACTGCTTTCTTCCGAAGATTATTTGGTGGTTCCGAAGTCGTCACCCCGGTGGCATCAAATGCCGTCCCTAATATAAAAAGCAAAATCGAATTAGATAAAATAAAAGAAAGTGAAGATCCGCAGGACTGGGGAAAATTAATTACTCATTTAGATAAGAAGTATTGGCTTGAGACACGTAAAAAAGAACTTGAATTAAAATTTAAAGGAAGAACATTCTCTACCACCGAAGCGTATGCTTTAGAGAATGTCTATAACGAAATTAAAGGAAAAATTAGGTTTGAATTATTAAAGGTAATACATCGCAATCCTGCAAATAAAGCTGATCTCGAATTATGTCTTCATCGCCTCGGGACAGCTCCCGCCCTAACTATACCCGCGCCCCTAGTAAATCATAGCAATAACTGTTACATAGATTCTCTTTTACAAATTTTATTTGCTTCGAAAAGCTTTATCGAACTCTTGAAAAATACACCTGTTGATCCTCAATATCTAAACCAAAATCCTGAGGAAGTTATTAAAGCTTCAAAAGAAGCTGATGATGCCTATGCATTAGCTAATGCTAGCAAAGATAAAGCTAAAATTGTCTACGACAAAGCTGAAAAAGAATATACGAAAGCTATCGTTGTAACAACTTCACAAGAAGCAACACTATCAGCCGAAGTAATCCAAGAAAAAATAAAATCTGAGAAAGAACTAAATGATGCCCAAAAAAAATTGGACGCTACTAATATTCCTCGACTCGCCGCTAATAATGCAAAGACTCCGGTACTCAATGCACATGTTGTACAAGCTCTAAAAAACTATTGCCTTGGTCTAGAAGCTGGATTAGAACCGTTTCAAATTAATTACTTACGCGACCGATTTAGTGATTCTGTCGCTCCGATTTTTGCTAGTAAGTCCCTTGATATAAAAAATCAGAATGATGCCACTGAAATATTAGATGTAATTTTCACAGCACTTAATCTAGAAAAAAATTGTACACTTAAATTACATGAGGTCCAAAAATATCTTGAAGCCGATAACTTTACTACGAAGCCGAGTGAACAGGCTGCCGGACCTCAATTATCTTTTCTAGAGATACAACCTATACCTATTCCACCACTCTTCGAATTTAGTAATGAAGATAAAGAAAAAATAAAATCATTGCAGGAACGGTATAACACTTGCATGGCTGATCTCATAGATCTTGAAAAAGCGTTGAAAGTAAAAACACTTGGCATCACGACTATAGATTTAGAAAGGCGATTAAAACAACAAAAAGAATTAGAAAAAAGAGAAAAAACAAAAGTCTTTAGTCTACAAGAAGTTATTAATCACAATTATGGATCAAAAAAAGAATCCGGTGACCCATTTAAAGACGTTGTTGAAAAATATGGTATCGATATAGCTAAGTATCAAAAAGAAAAAAATAAAAAATTCCTTGATCCAATTGGGGAATTGCAAAAAATTATTGATAGTAACTTTGATAAACCGGAACCTATTTTAGCTGACTGTAAATACCTCGAAGAATTCGGAATTAATTTCGAAAAACTAAAAGAAAAGGGTATAAAGGATCTTAAAACTATTTTCCATAATGCAAGTCATTACATTAAAGAAAGAAAACTCACTGGAGACGCTCCACCATTTTTAGTTATCACTATAAAAAGAGAAGATTCTAGATATTTTGACAGTCTTAATCATGCTGGAATAGAAATTCCACAGGACGGGAAAGTTACTGTTAAAATTGATGAAAAAGATGTAGCCTATAAAGTCATTGGCAATGTCGGAAAAACGGGTGATCTTAGGGGAGGTCATTACACTGCAAATGCGAATATAAATAACAAGTGGTATTATATTAATGATTCCTATTCAAGCAGACCATATGAGCAATCCCCTAATAATTATCTAACGAATAACAGTCGAATCTACATGCTTGAGAGAGTTGACGAATAACTATCTTTTCGGATGAAACTTGTCGAAGGCTTCTTGGAGATGCGTGCGACTGATGTGCGTGTAACGATCCGTACTGCTGATACTCGAATGCCCTAACATATCCTGTATTACTCGCAAATCCGCTCCGTTGTCTAAAAGATGCGTCGCAAAAGAATGCCTCAAAGTGTGTGGGGAAATGTTTTTTGCTATCCCAGCCAACTTGGCATATTTTTTTATCATCCTCCATATCAGAATGCGATCTATCGGCTTTCCTGTCTTCGTCACAAAAAGATTTTTCATCTCCTGACTTTCGAAGGAACTTCTGACATGATTCAAATAATAATCTATAGCACTCAAAGCCTTCTTCCCAATCGGAACAAGCCGCTCCTTACTCCCCTTTCCAAAAACCCTGACAAACGTATCATCGACATCATAAATTCCAAGCGTAGTGACCTCCGAAACGCGAAGTCCGCTGCTGTACAATAGTTCGAGAATCGCATGATCGCGCGCTCCAAGGGGCATCTCGGGATTCGGTTGTGATAATAATCGCTCCACTTCATCATAGCTTAGGACTTCAGGGATCAGCTGCCACAACTTCGGCGTTTCCAAATAGAGTGCCACATTATCGTCGATTAAATTTTCTCTTTTTAAGAATCTAAAAAGGACCTTTATGGTCACCAAAGCACGGCAAACACTGGACGTGGCATAATCCTGGTTGTTTAGCTCCGTGAGGAAATCAACGATATCCCCCTTCTCAACTTGTTTGAAGGAGGTTTTTCCACAGTGTTGCAGAAATCTAAGAAAGGTAAGACTATCGCGTTGATAAGCATGAATGGTATTTTGAGACAGACCCTTTTCAGAGGCGATATAGCTCAGAAATTCGTCTATTTGCCGGTCCATTACATCTTTAATTTTTTTGCAAGTTCGTTCTGCAGTGTTTCTGTTTGGATCATGGAAAGTTCTACTTTTGGGACGCAAAGCATTTCTTCCGAAGCTATGACTTCATAAATAGTCATTTTTTCTTCTTCCAACTGCTGGCGGAGGACCAACACTTTGCATCGGTTTAACAGAAGCGCAAGAACAAAAGCTTCGTTGCGAAGTTCCTGGGAATCGTCCTTCAGGGCCTCTTTGAGTAGATATAACGCCTTTTCATTCCTCGATTTATACTGCTCTTCTTGAGGGACATGATGTCGCTCGGGAACCTTTGACTTCCAGTGAACGCCGGGCTTATCTTTATTTTTTTCCCAGCAGGCAGGACAATAATCAAAGCGCTGATAGCCCTTTGTAGGGTCTTCTGAAACCAATGAGATATACTCCATACCCGGAGAAAACTCTTCACCGCCGTCTTGACAGCGGTGAGAACGTCGAGGAATTTCAATTTGTATTAAAGCCATTATAATGTCTCAAGTTGTTTTATTAGGACATCCCCTAAAGGATAAGGCTTACCTGCCTTATTGCCCATTCTATCGATAATGTTATTTGCCAACACTTTACCTAGCTGCACCCCTTCCTGGTCAAAGGAATTGATCCCCCAAATAAACCCTTCGAAGGCCACCCTGTGCTCATAATAGCTAAAAAGGGCCCCAAGAGCGAATGGGGTGAGCTTTTTACCTAATAGAATATGCGAGGGACGATTTCCTGGAAAGAACTTATTCGGGTTTGAATCGGTTTTCCCCGTAGCCAAAGCAAGCGACTGGGCAAACATGTTTGCCAGTAACTTTTGCTGCGAGGTTGTTTTTTCATATTTAAAGTCTTCATTATACTGCGTTTCTTTGAATCCTATGAATTCCACAGGAATCGTTGCCGTTCCCTGGTGTATCAGCTGAAAGAACGAATGCTGCGCATTTGTACCTGGCTCTCCCCAGATAATAGGACCAGTCTCGAAATCCACATGCTTCCCTTGCTGGTCTATCCACTTTCCGTTAGACTCCATTTCAACCTGCTGAATATGCGCGGCATAGCGATAAAGAGCCTGTGAATAGGGAATCATAGCCAATGTGGGATAACCTAAGAAATTGTGATTCCATATTCCTAGAAGCGCGGCAAACAAGGGAAGATTTTTCTTCGGCTCTTTTTCGAGGGCTACCCTGTCCATAGCGTGAGCTCCTCGTAGGAACTCCCAATAAACATCGAATCCACAGGCAAACGATAGGACGAGTCCGCCACCCATCGAACTGCTTGAAAAGCGTCCACCGACCCAATCCCACATATGAAAGGACTCGATATAGCGCTCCTTATTATCCATGGGACTTCCCTCACCCGTTACCGATATGAAATGTTCATTCGATTTCAAACCTACTTTTTCAAAACGGGCCCGAACTAATTCTTCATTGGTCACTGTTTCGAGGGTTGTTCCGGACTTGGAAACGACAACGACCAGTGTACGAGCTAAGTCGAGATCTTTTAGGACCGTTGATGCGTCATCGGGATCGACATTGCTGATAAAATGCACATTTTTATCGGCCTTTTTATCGACAAGGAGAGCCAAACAATTGGCTCGAGGACCTAAGTCAGATCCTCCGATGGCAATCATGACTAAATCGCTAAATTGTCCTTCTGTTTTTTCTAGAAAAGCTTTGAGTTTATCGATTTCCTTTTTAGCCAATTTTGCCGCATTTTTAGCGACATCGGAAGGATTTGGATGATCGAAAAAATCTCGGAGAGCGGTATGCAACACAGGACGGTTTTCGGAAGGATAGCCCTCGATGAAATTCATCACATCTCCGCGCTGCATGGACTCCATTTTTTCAACGGCATGTGATTCTTTTGCGAGTTCTTCAAGTGTTGCGATGACCTCATCGGTCACTTTTTCTGTCCCGTATAGAAATTTATAACCGCAACCATCGATGATGTATTTTTCAATACGTTCCGGTGTCAAATTTCCCTCTTTAGAGAGGTCAAAAGGATTTTGCGCCAATTTCGATAGTTTTTTCGAAGCTGTATAATTTTCAAAAATCGACATAATTACTTACTCTCCTGTAGGATAAACGGTTTTTATAATTTCTTCAATGACTTGCAGGTTTTTGTTTTTTGTTGGCTCAGTTTTAGGGTTGGGGTTGATATTCAACCGACGAGCAACAACATCCATTAATGGCTCACCTTTATATAAGGTCTTTGACAAACAAAGCAATAACTCGACCTCTACCCATTCAGAAAGATGTGTCGCCAAAAATACAGGTCCCTCCCACGGCATTTGCCATTTTCCATCCGCAAGGCTAGTATTGACTAAATCCTCTTGGCGAATGTCTCGTAACTTTTCCCAAACGTCCATATCTATCTTCGGTATTAAAACATTTCTTGGGGATATTTGTGGAGACTTTTCAACTTTAGGCTCTGAATTTGCATTTACTTTTGCGGGTTCCACCGCAGCAACCTTTTCAACTTCGGGTTGCTTTCTAGAAAGGCGATAAAGTGTTCTAATGATATCTTTCATTACATCTGCAGCATCCCGATCATTGCTAGGAACATGAATCAAATCGGCTACATGCTGCCATACATATAAGTCCATTAATTTTTGCCTTCTGGAAAACAAACGGAAACCTTTTTTCCGCCGTATTCCATCTTTTAGGAAAAAGAGAAATATCCATGGTGCCTTCAGTTTTATTGATAAGTTTAGCGTCTGAATACATGATCTTTGAAACATTATTCCAATTTTCATCACGCTTATGCACTAGAATTTTATTCTCGTACTCTTCAGGAATGATATTAATGGTATGCTTATTCAAAAGCATATCGGATGTTGTTAAATCAATAGTTAAAGGACGCTTTATAGGACGAGAAGGTTTTTTATCCAAAGGAACCTTTAGCCTGTCTATCTTTTCACCACCAGTCGTTTCTATAGGTACATAGTCGTCACTCGCATACTTTATCGTCGTGGAGATCGGGGGAGGAATGTTAATCTTTTGAGCGGGAATATTTATATGAACCAATGCCCAATATTCCAAAAAATCTAGTGTTTTTTCAGGACTATACAATCCCATAATAGGGAATATAAGAATGCCAATAGCACATAAAAATGTCTTTGCTGCACATATAAATACCTCTTTAAATGTTGGCAGATCTCTTCTTTTTAATGGGAAAAGCGAAATAATCGATACCGGAAGTCTCCAAACCGTACCTATGAGGTAATCCACAGCGCTAGCAGCTGAGGATAAAATATATAGCGCAGCCCATGCACGAGCATTACCATTTGTGACGATCGCTTGATGCACTCGAAGCGCATTTAAAGCTAGTGGGGAATTTGTCTGCCTTTCTTCTAGAGTAGCATACATATGAGACCTCCTTGTTAGGAAGATCTCACATTATCTGCAGGTATTTTTTTAGGCAACTAATTAAAATTTTAATTAATTAGCCTTTGAACATTGGATTGCAAGGTCTCTCTTAATTTGGGATCGATGAGTTTTCCCTGACTATCAAAAGATTTGCTTGCATTTGGGACGCCAAATTCCACTTCCATGACTTCGCCGCCGATGTTAGTGATCACATCGCGTAGATGGTGCAAACCTTTGACTCCGCCCTGAGGACTTGGAGAGGTTGCTATTATCAAGAATTTTTTGCCTTTAAAGGCATCACGTGAGGCACTTCCATCTTCGCTGCGAGAGGCCCAATCGATTGTGTTTTTGAGAACAGCAGTGAAGGATCCGTTATAGCTTGGAGAAGCGATGATAATTTTATCGCTATCAATCATGAGCTGACGCAGTTTTTTGGCGTTTTCGGGGAGGCCTTCAGATTTCTCGAGATCTCCGTCATAAAATGGAAGCGGGTAGTCTTTTAGGTCAATGTAAGTGACTTTAGCGCCCATTTTTTCGGCCATATCGGCGGCTTCTTTGGCGAGTTTCTTGTTGTAGGAATCTTGTCTTGTGCTTCCTGCGAATGAGAGTACTTTAGTTTCAGCAACTAATACTGATGAAATTAATAAACTTGATAATAAAATATATTTAAACATAACTAACTCCTTTTGATTATGCGAAAAATGGACGAAATGGACGGAATGGACGACATGGACGACATGGACTTAATGGACAATATAGACGGTGATCATTTGTCCATACCGTCCATACCGTCCATTTCGTCCATGTAGTCCATGGTGGCTTAGCCGACTTTTTTGAGTTCGATGTACTTAACGACATCGCCGACAGTTTTAAGCTTTTCAGCTTCTTCTTCGGCAATTTCGCATCCAAATTTCTCTTCAAAAGTCATGATTAGCTCTGTCAAATCTAGGGAATCTGCGTTCAGATCCTCAACAAATGACTTGTCAACTGTAACATCAGCCTTGTCTACACCAAGCTGCTCCACAACGATATCAATGATTTCATCTTTTAATGTCATACTTATTTCCTCTTTTATTGTCATAATTCTTTACATCACCATTCCACCGTCAACGGTGAACACTTGCCCTGTAATGTAGTCGGACTCCGAACTACTCAAAAACAAGGCCATATTTGCTATATCCTCGGGTTTTCCAATCCTACCCATGGGAATACTGTTAAGTAACGCCTCTGTTTGGGCCTCCGTCATCTCCGCGGTCATCGCTGTTTCGATATATCCGGGGGCAATGCAATTAATGCAAATGTTCCGCGAGGCCAGTTCTTTAGCCAATGCCTTCGTAAAACCAATAACCGCTGCTTTTGAAGCGGCATAATTTGCCTGCCCCGCATTGCCAGTTAGCCCAACCACTGAGCTCATATTGATAATCTTCCCCCTTCGGGCTTTCATCATGGACCGCACGACGGCTTTCGAAAGATTATAACAAGATTTAACATTTATTGCCATAATATTGTCCCAATCTTCTTCCGTCATTTTTAATAAAAGATTATCACGCGTTATCCCGGCATTATTCACCAAAATGTCGACTTTTCCCCATTTTTTTAAAACTTCCCCTATAGAATCGTTAACTTGCTGGGCGTTTGAGACATCCACCTGATAAAACTCACAGTTGGCATTTTCTTTGGCAATCTCTTTACCGCGCTCTTCATTGCGACCGAAAAAGGCCACTTTGGCTCCTTCTTTGACGAATCTTTCGACAATTGCCTTGCCTATACCCGCAGTTCCGCCTGTGACTATGGCTACTTGATCTGTTAATTTCATTATTATTCCTTTTTTTAGTGAGTACCGAAGCGCCCCATGTTAATCCTGCGCCAAACGCAACGAGAAGCAAGTGTTCTTCGTAGGCGATAGGCGTTACTTGGATTAATTCATCGAGGGAAATGGCAACGCTCGATCCCGAAGTATTTCCATATTTATGCAATGTTTTCGTGACTTTTTCCGGAGAAACATTAAAATTTTTGACTAATGCGTCCATGATCCGTTCATTTGCCTGATGAGGAACGAGCCAGGCGATATTTTCCACTTCTAAACCAGCTAGTTTCAGGCAATCATTCGCGGCGCCGGTCATTCTTCGAACAGCATGCTTAAACACCTCTTTACCGTTCATTTTCACAAAATGATCTCCCCCTTCAAAAGAATTGCCATGAACCGGCGTCCTTGATCCGCCACCAGGAATGCCAATTAATTCAGCCTGAAGACCATCGGCCCCTAGAATAATGGAGTCGATGAAGAATCCTTCCCCCTCGTTGGTCACCACCGCCGCGGCAGCGCCGTCTCCGAAGAGGACGCAGGTGTTCCGGTCTTGATAGTCGATAAAGGCGGACATCTTTTCGGAAGCAATAAGGAGAACTCTACGGTACATCCCCGATTCAATATATGCCTTTGCGATCGAAAGGCCATAGAGGAATCCGCTGCAGGCAGCTTGGATATCGAAGGCAGCCACACCAGCAGCCCCCAACTTTGCCTGAATAATAGCCGCAGTGCTCGGTGTTAAATGGTCGGGGGTCATGGTCGCCACGAGGATCAGGTCTATTTCATTCGCCTTCATTTCAGCCCTTTCAAGGGCTTGCCGGGCTGCCAAAATCCCCATATCGGAAGAGGCTTCCTGCGGGGCTGCAATGCGTCTTTCTTGTATTCCGGTGCGCGATCTAATCCATTCGTCAGAGGTATCCACCATCTTTTCGAGATCGAGATTTGACAACACTTTTTCGGGGAGGTAAGACCCCATAGCCTTGATTCGAGCTTTCATTTTTCCTTCTCTTCCAAAATTAAGGGTCGATTATAGCACAATTTTCAAAATAAAGAAAGTACGAAATAAATTGATGATTCCGGATACTTCTGATATTATTCTCAGTATGAAGTACCCAAAACACCTGATCAAAGTCATTGAGGTCCTAAAACGACTCCCTGGAGTAGGTAATAAAAGCGCAGAACGCTTTGCTTTCCACCTCCTGGACTGGAATCCCCAGTATTTGGAAGAAATGGCGGAAGCGATCCGAACGATCCCGGAAAAACTCAAGCATTGCGACGAATGTGGCTGCCTGAGAGGAGATGAACCCTGTTCGCTTTGCATCGAACCCCGCGCCAAAATAGGGGTGATTTGCCTCGTAGCCTCATCCAAAGACGCTCTAGCCTTTGAAGAAACGCGCCAATTCAAAGGTTTATACCATGTTTTGGGGGGCCTTCTCTCGCCGATGGATGGGATAGGTCCCGAGAAACTCAATCTGCATAAACTCAAAGAACGGATTCAGAAGTTCAATATTCAGGAGTTGATTTTAGCGCTTGATTCCACTCTTGAAGGGGATGCGACGTCTTTGTATTTAAAAAGGGAATTGCATCATTTCCCCATAAAAATTTCTCGACTTGCCTTCGGGATCCCCATGGGAAGCTCTCTCGATTATGTCGATGGCGGCACACTTTCCAGAGCCCTATCCGGCCGAGGATCATTTTAACCTTGAAGAATACCTTGTTATCGCCTATGATCATCCCTTTTTGAAATGGAGAAATGATCATGATTAAGACAATGGGATATTACCGCGTAATTCTTCTAGCATTTGTTTTTATATCAACACATCTGTTTTCGCAAACAGTGCCTCTTGACAGTCAAATCATCGAAAAAATCGATGTTTTAATTCCTACCGACCCTTTAAGCAAAGGAGAAAGCATCCGGTCCAGGTTAAAAACCAGAGAGGGTTGCTTTTTCTCCCAGACAGACTTCGATACAGATCTTAAATTGCTGGTGCAAGACTACGATCGCGTCGAGCCTGAGGTCGAATCAGAGAATGGAAAGATTTATATTACCTTAAAAGTTTGGTCCAAGCCAAAGATTAGATTTCTTCATTGGGAAGGAAACACCCATATCTCTGAAAAAAAACTGGATAAGGAACTAGGAATAGGCAGAGGGTCTGTTTTTGACCGCCAAGAGTTCAACACAGCCTTCCATAAAGTAAAAGCATACTACGTCAAGAAAGGTTTTTTCGAAGCAGAACTCGAATACAACGTGACACCAGATCCGGAAACTAACGAAGTCGATGTCACGATTTGCATTCAGGAAGGCCGCGCAGGAATGATCAAGAAATTGTGTTTCGATGGCTTTACTCGAAAAGAAGAATTGGAATTATCTGAGCTAATAGTGACAAGAAAATACAATTTCTTTCTCAGCTGGTTTACGGAAAGCGGAACCTACAAAGAAGAAATGATCCAACACGACAAATTCCAAGTGTTAAACTATTTGCAAAACAAAGGATACGCTGATGCAACCGTCGATTTTATTATCGAGGAAGCTTGCGAAGCTAATCGTATTATCTTGACGATCAGGGCAGATAGAGGACCCTTATATACCTTCGGCTGCATCACCTTCGAAGGAAATACAATATTCACCGATGAACAAATTTCCACCCGCATTCCTATTAGCGAAGGCGATCCCTTCTCAACGGATGAAGTTCACGAAACCATTCGCGCTCTTATGAGCTACTATGGCCGTTATGGATATATCGAAGCTGTCGTTAACTATGAACCAAGACGTACAGGCAACGCATGTGTTTACTCGATTCAGTTTTCAATTAGCGAAGGCGAACAATATCGCGTAGGACTTATAAAAGTTCTTGGAAACTGCACCACACAAACAAAAGTGATTCTTCACGAGTCATTGATCGTTCCCGGAGAAGTCTTTAACTCGGAAAAATTAAAAATTACCGAACAAAGACTTCAAAATATCGGCTACTTCAAAAATGTGAATGTCTATGCTGTAAGGTCTGAGGAAAACGCGTTATTGCCACCTACCTACCGCGACGTCCATATCGAAGTCGAAGAAACCACTACCGGCAACATCGGAGCCTTCTTGGGATTCAGCACATCGGAAAACATTTTCGGCGGACTCAATCTAACGGAAAAGAACTTCAATATTCTAGGTTTCGGTCGAGTAAGAGAGGAAGGCATGTCAGCCCTTCGCGGGGGCGGTGAATACGCCCACATTACAGCGACGATCGGTCAAAAAAGCCGTTCTTATGTCCTATCGTGGACAAAACCCTATTTTATGGACACGCAATGGAGCGTTGGATTTAATTTGGAGAATTCGCTTAACGAATACATTTCAAAAAATTATCACATCGGTTCAACAGGGTTGACCTTGCATGCCTCTTATCCATGGAATGCCTTCGTAAAACTAGGAACACATTATAGAGTTCATTACTCGACGATCCACATTCGGGAGCCTCATGGCCAACAAACAGTTCTTAGAGAAGATGATAATACTGATCCAACTAAAGAGTATTTAAAACCAATTAAGGACGTTGCTTTAGAAAGGAAGGAACATCAAGAAACTATAGATGCTAAAATAGCCAAACAAAAACGCAATTCAGGCCTCATTTCTGCTATAGGTTGCTCTTGGTTGTATGACTCCACTAACAATCCTACTAGACCCACTGCCGGCTTCAAGTCAAAGATTGAAGCTGAATTTGCAGGGCTAGGTGGCAAGACGTTTGCTTCCTGTGGTTACATCAATAACTGGTATTATGACCTTTGGGGCGAAGCCGTACTCAAGTTGCGAGGAAACATTTGTTTCATAGAACCTCTCTTTGGAGAGGGACCTCATGACATTCCAATCGACGAGAAATTTTTCCTTGGCGGTGAGTACGAAGTGCGTGGTTACCGTCCTTACAGACTTGGACCCAAACTAGTTCATGATGATGACGATCCGGAAGGAGGCATATCTATGCAGATGGTTTCCGCAGAAATCGCACGTCCTTTGTTTTCTCGATTGGAAGGATTTGTATTTATTGACGGAGGTGCCTTGTCAAACCACCGATTCGATTTTGCAGAGATGTACTATTCGGCAGGTTTTGGCTGCCGCATCAAAATATTTGAAGGCGGCCCTCCCCTTACAGTTGGAATGGGATACCCACTTAATAAAACAGATAGCAGCAATGTAAAGAGATTTTTCTTAAACATTGGCGGAAAATTCTAAACCTTAAAGGAGAAATTTAAATGAAAAAAATAACACTAAGCCTAGCAACACTCGCAATGTTGATGGCATGCAAATTACCAGCAGAAGCAGCTGCAGACACGAAAGTTGGAATTGTCAACTTCAAAACCTGCGTGGAAAAATCCAAAGCAGGAAAAAGAGAACAACAGAATTTCGAAACGATGAAAAAACAAATGGAAAGCGTTTTAGAGGAAAAAGAAAAATCTCTTAACGACATTTCAAACAAATTCAATGACCCTGACTACCTTGACAGTCTGTCACCTGAAGCTGAAGCGGAAATTAAACACAAGTTTCGCGTGTTAAGCCAAGAGCTTCAACAGCAGCAAAGCCAGTACTACCAAGTACTCCAGCAATCTAACTTCGCTGTCATCCAAAAAATGAGCGAGGAAATTTCACAAGCCTCTCAAGTGGTTGCTAAAGAAAAGAAACTAGACCTCGTTCTAAATGAAGAAATGTCATTTTTCCATGCCGAATCCCTCAATATTTCCGATGAAGTCGTAAAAGAAATGGATAAAGCCTTCAAAGAGGATAAATAAAAACATGGAAAAGAAGTCTTTTACTCTCACGGAACTGGCGAAATTAACAAAAACGCAACTTGTTGGCGACGGTAATCACGTCATCACAGATATTGCCGATTTGGATTCTGCGTCGAGTCAAGAGGCTTCTTTTCTCTCCAACCCAAAATATACACCTACCCGTTACGAGACTGCTATGCGCAACTCGAAGGCGGGTGTTATTTTCATCGCCCCTACTGTTCAAACCATCGAAGGAAAAAACTTTCTCATCGCCGAAGACCCTACAAGGGCATTCCAAGAAGCTATAGAACTTTTCAGAGGCAAATCCAATCAATTCACCGGATTCACTGGAGTTCACCCTACAGCAGTAATTCACGAAACCTGCAAGCTTGGCAAAGAGGTCTCTGTGGGACCCCACGCTGTGATCGATGCCGGAACTGTCATTGGGGACAAAACTTTTATTGGCGCAGGATCTTATGTAGGCCCGAATTGTCGCCTTGGAAGTGAGTGTACGATTCATCCTCATGTCACGATACGCGAGCAAAGTCAGATTGGAAACAGAGTAATTCTTCAGCCCGGAGCCGTTATCGGTGGATGTGGATTTGGTTATTCGACGGATAAAACGGGCAAACATACTAAACTCAACCACATTGGAAACGTCGTTATTGAAGATGATGTAGAAATCGGATCTAATGCAACTATTGATAGGGCAAGATTTACGTCGACGGTTATTGGCAAGGGATCAAAAATCGACAATCTTGTGACTATTGCGCACAATGTTCGGATTGGTCAGGATAATCTAATAGCCGGCCAAACCGGAATTGCGGGTTCTACCAAAACAGGAAGATGTGTTGTCATTGCGGGGCAATGCGGAGTCAATGGTCACATTGAGATTGCGAGTGGCGTGATTGTGGCCGCTCAATCCGGAGTGGTGAAATCATTAGATAAGGCTGGAGCTTACGGTGGACATCCAGCGATTCCGCTGCACGAGCATAACCGCAATCAAGTCATCCTAAAAAAACTCTGCAAAAAAGAAACATCAAAAGATTCGTAAGTCTTAATGCAAAACAATTAGTTGATAGCTGATCAAAAACTAAATGATAATCGCAGATCTTACTTTTTGACGATAACCAATACTCACAAACTTTATTTGTTAAATTTTCTTTTCTTCCCATTGCGTCTCCGTTTTCTACGCTGGAAATGAGCCCTTCTTCAATTATAGGTAAAGAAACTTCAAACCAGAAAGTCGATCCTTTGCCTTTTTCAGAAGTAAAACCAATATTGCCTCGCATGAGTTCCACAAGCCGTTTGCAAATAGCTAGACCTAAACCTGTACCTCCAAATTTTCGTGTCGACGACGTATCGGCCTGTGAAAATTTTTCGAATAACAGATTTTGTTTGTCTAAGGGAATGCCAACGCCATTATCTTGTATTTCAAAATGAATCGTTGCTTGATTGTCTTTGATCTCTTTACACGAAATATTAATAAGAACTTTTCCATTCGGAGTAAATTTTGTCGCATTATTTAAAAGATTTTTAACAATCTGCCGGATGCATCTAGGATCAAAAACAAGATTTGTAGGGACTTCAGGAGCATATCTCGTGATAATTTCGATATTCTTTTTTGCTGCATTTACATTTATTAAATCGACCAACTCCTTGACAATGGCTTTGAGGTCCGCCGGTATCGGATAGAGCTTAAGAATTCCGGCTTCGATTTTAGAAAAATCTAAGATGTCATCAATAATTGTCATGAGCATTTTACCTGAATCAACGATACGTTGAGTATTCTTGGCTTGCTTTTCATTAAGTTCTGTTTGGGCCAATAAAGAGGCCATTCCAATAACACCATTCAGCGGTGTGCGGAGTTCATGGCTCATGTTCGTAAGGAACCTAGTCTTTGCAATATTCGCTTGATCGGCTTTGATTCTTGCATCAAGGAGCTCTTTGTTTGATTGGGTCAGGTCTGAGTTGACAAGTTGAAGCATTTTTAAATTGTGGAAAGCAAAGAAAGTGGCGGTTGCTAAGATTAGCCCCATAAAAAAACTTAATTCAGGTAAATAAGTATCGAAAAGATCTCTAAGTGCTACATCTGGTTTGAGGACAACTTTCCAAGTATTGTTATAAATAGGGAATTCCTCCTCAACTGGGGATATTTTTTCACCTGTTGTTTTTACTTTGCTTTTTGTGTAAAGTAGATCCTTTCCTTCATAAATGCTGACGGAGTACTGCTGTAAAATATCGTTCCCTAAAAGTCCGTCTAAAAATTCGCGAATATCATAAGCTCCAACTATGACCCCTTGGAATTGATTTTTAAAAAAAATAGGAACATAAATTAGAAACCCTTTGCCCCCTTCCACTAAATTGACTATCGGTGAACTTCCCTTTTCCATTTCCCTTGAAAGAACTTCTAGGGTGTGTTTTTGTTTCTCATCATATATGATATTTAGGTTATTTACCGGCGGATCACCTTCAAACAAAACTATCATTTTTGAATGATCGTTTTTATCAATCCACTCAATAGCCCTGAGCCCTGATTTAACATCAAAATAAGTTATAGTCTTCAAATTCCATTGTTCTTTGTGGATTCCTTCGCTCATTTCCATGCGCGCTGCCATCTGTTTTAACGATTCAGCACTATTTTCTATATGTGTTTGAATGATCGTTTTTACATGCACGAGATTTCCACGGTTCATTCTTTGGAAATTGAGTGTTTCTTGTCCATCCATTGCTTGCCAGAGGAAGATGGAACCTAATACGACACCAAGTGTAGTCGGGATGGGTAGAGAAGGGGTGTGGGTATGGGTTGTGTTGTATGTTTAAAGAAATGATGCCTATTGAAATGATTATAAATTCTACTGATGTTCTTGGGACCAATTCGGGGGGTTCTGTCCAACCGGGGGAAACTTCAATGCCAACGAAGTACATAACTAGAGAAACTAAATTCAAAGATATGATTAAAGCCCCTAAGATCTTAATAAAGATCGGCTGAAATTTAAAGTCCCATGGAATACTCATGATGCCAATGGCAATACCGACTAAAATGAAACAAAATGCATTATTCGAACTCATGCTTCCCTGATGAGCTGAAATCAGATCGTATGAAGGGATGAAATATTGATCTATGTTTAAATCTAGTTGGAAATTATATTCAAGAAGCTCCATCGTTCCTATTACAATGACACAAAAAGCTAATAGTAACGCAGTTTTTCTTAAATTAATGACTCGGAAAACAAAGGAAAGACCCGCAAGAAAAAAACACAGCCCCGAATTGTATTCCATCGATGTTATATATCCATTAGAACCTATGATGTTCAATTTAATTAAATGCCAACCGATAACAACAGCTAAACCTAGAAAAGCAACAAGTAAACCAATTGTACAAAGGGTAAAAATGGCTATAAGCGAGGGTTTTTTATATGTGTTAGACATGTTCCTCAATAGAAGCATACTTGCTCTATACATGTTCATGTATCTTTAAAGGAAACTTTTGTCAATCAATAAAATAATATTTGACATAATTGATCTTAATGTAATAATAAGAGGGTTCCGATCGAAAACATCACAAGAGGATGAGATGACTGAAGTTTGGGCATTAGCTTCATTATGGATAGGACTGGCTCTTATCTCTACATTTCTCTCTGTTAAACTCGGTATCGCAACGGCCTTGTCAGAAATCCTTGTGGGGATTGTAGCACAAGGTATTATTGTCGCCTTTCTGGGTGGTTTTTCATTAGGTGCCGGTGAATCATGGATTTCATTTTTAGCAGGTAGCGGAGCCATCCTTTTAACTTTTCTGGCCGGTGCAGAGTTAGATCCTACTGTTTTTCGAATGAAATGGAAAGAGGTCTGTGTCATTGGACTTGTTGCTTTCTTTGCTCCATTCTTTGGTTGTGCAGCTGTGGCATATTATATCCTACATTGGAGCCTGATGGCCAGCTGGCTTTGCGGAGTCGCTCTTTCAACTACTTCTGTTGCTGTTGTTTATGCAGTCATGCTTGAATTAGGTTTGAATCGCACAGAATTCGGCAAGGTTATTTTAGGTGCCTGTTTTATTAATGACCTTGGAACCGTAATCGCTTTAGGTTTGCTTTTTTCACCATTTTCTATAAAAACAATCATTTTTATCGGGATCAGTATCTTGGTGTTTACTTTTCTCCCTAAAATCACACGGTATTTCTTCGAGCATTATGGCGATCTTCCTTCCGAGATCGAAACAAAATACATCTTGCTGGTTTTATTTGCTATGGGTGCCTTGGCCTCTTGGTCGGGTAGTGAGGCTGTTCTACCTGCCTACATTATCGGAATGATCTTAGCGGGATTGCTTGGTAAACACCATGCCTTTGTTCGTAGGATTCGAACACTTACGCTGGGTTTGCTAACTCCCTTTTATTTTATCCGCGCTGGATCCCTTGTATCCATTCCTGCTCTATTGGCTGCACCACTCGTTTTTATCATTTTGTTGGTAGCTAAAATGGTCACGAAAATCATAGGGGTATATCCTACAGCTCGTTGGGCCAAATATCCAAGATTAGAGTCTATCTACACCACCCTCTTGATGTCGACCGGATTGACCTTCGGTACTATTTCCTCACTATTTGGGTTAACTCATGGAATTATCAGCGCAGAACAGTATTCTTATTTGGTGGCTACTGTGATCGGGAGCGCTGTTATTCCAACGATTATTGCAAATGCCTTTTACGTGCCTAGACATCTTTTGTATGAACATCAGCATCAAACAGCTGAAAAAGAAATTAAGGAGAAAGGATGATTAAAAAAATTTTAGTTGCTTACGACGGGTCGAATGGATCTCATTCTGCCTTTTTATTTGGATTGGATATGGCTAAGAAATTTGAGGCTAATCTAGAGGTATTGTCGGTGGTACGCGTTCTCGAACCCCCTGAAGATGTAGAAACAATAGATAATCTAGAAAGGGGAAGGGAACACTATGAAAAGTTTTTTACCCTATTACGAAACGAAGCAAAAGAGAAAGATGTTCCAATTAGGACCGAGGTGGCGCTTGGCCATCCTGCGGAACAAATCATCCATTGGGCAGGAAAAAACAACGTCGATCTCATTGTAATGGGACATCAGACGAAAAAGTCATTTGGAATATGGTTATTAGGATCTGTACCTGATAGGGTTGTTCACCATGCACCATGCTCAGTTATCATTGTTAAGAACGACCACTATAGCAAATAATATAGGGTTAATTTATTTCTAAAATGTAATATTCAGCCTGTTTAGGCAATTCATTTCGATCTTTCCCAAAAATCTTAAGGATTTGACATATGGCAAAACTGTGTGTCACAAAGAGAACTGTTTTACCAATGAATTTTTCGCTAGCAATAACTTCTTTCAAAAGATCATCAATCCTTTCAGAAATTGATGATGGTGCTTCACCATTTACCCCTTCCAAATTATAGAGATCCTTTTGATTGCTTCTTAATGCTAAGTATTCTTTGTATGTTTTGCCCTCTGCCTTTCCAAAATAAGGTTCCTTTAATCGAGAATCGATTCGAATTAATGTTGTTGGAATATCAAGACACTCAGCAATAATTTTAGCAGTTTCAACTGTTCGGGCAACAGGAGAGGATATAATAAACTCTATTCTTTCGGTTTTCTTCAGCAGCGTACCTTTTTCCAATACCTGGCGACGTCCTTTCTCTGTAAGATGATAGGTATTATCTAATGATGAAGAAAGAATATCCAAGACATTATTTTCGGACTCTCCATGCCGCATAACTATGATTTTAGTCACTTTGCCTCCAGTTTCGTCAGAATCTAAAATAAAGATCGATGCAATATTGGTAAGTATTAAACCACCGTGGCTCAACACTGGGCTTTTGTTTGCTGGCCCTCCATTGCCATTCAAATGCCGCTGAAAATTTATCGGAGAAAGTTGCTTGAAAACCCACTCGGAAGCGGTTTTCGTAGTAAGGACCGACGAGCCCCGAAGTGTGCGAGGAGCTATAGGTTTTATTTCTAAAGAACCATTCGTTGTGAATAAATGGATTCAGTTGAAGACATGTGAATTTCCAAGGAGAATAAGCTATGATTCGGTGTCTATATAGGCCGTAATCTTTATTGTGTTTTTTTGTATAATCCCAATACTCGCCTCTCATCCGCTGATCGATGGTCCATTCAAATAATTCAAACGTGACTTTTGCTTCTAAAACAGATCGATTGATCCATACCCATTCATAATGAGCCTTTGTATTTTTTAAAAATTGCTGGGTGAAGTTAAATCCGGGCCCGAATGAAAACCTAGAAAATTTATTGAAGCATTCCGGAAGGTAGGGAATAAGGTTATATTGCAAAACTCCTTCATAATCATAGAACCAAAATTTTTTGTAGTTAGCTCCTAAGCGCTGTTCACTTCTATAAAAGAATTCAAGATTATTTGTTAAATCGAAATGTACTCTTTCATCAAACCAAATTCCATGATCGTTATTGGCATTGAGTTCAGTGAGAATACTGCTCTCTAAGGCGGCGCAATTTAATACACAAATAAACATTATATAGGTGAAAATGCGCTTCATAAAAAATCTCATTTTAAAGAGAAAATAACAAACTAAGGGTATCCCATCAAGAAATATTTATAGTGAAAGGAACTTTGTCTTTAAAAATCGCAATAAAATTCCGCAATCCAGCTTTCCATTTTTTCAACTTGTTCAGGTGTAAGACCGGATTCTTCAGTTGATGCTCCTCTTTCGATTAAACTAACCATAATTTGGCAAAGATCCTTTATCTGGGACCGGTCTAATATTTTGAAGCCATTCTCGAAAAGGTCAAAAGCGTAATATAAGGGGGACTTTCCTCTTTTATCCCTTCTGTGGATATTTACTCCATGATTAATTAAAAACATTATTTTATCAAAGTGGTTGATTTCGTCATTTCCATCTTCATTTTTTAACGGATATTTTTTTGCCCACTGAAGATATGATTTAAGGCTAGGTTTTGGTATCGACCAAAGGACTCGATTAATTCTCTTCCTGTCAGACCATGGAGCGAAATGTTTTGAATTATTGATATCAGCTCCATGTTTGAGCCAAAAATCTGCGTAAAGAAAATTTTTTGAAGTAAGGGAGCCTAAAAATCGCTCCTGAACATCCATTAAATTTTCACACAGCAGCCACCTTTTGACGGCATTATAAGATCGGGTATTTGCACGTGAAAATAGCCGATCAGCCAAAAAGCTTTTTCGGATAATGCTACCGGTAAAATCGGGACCTGGGTCGACAAGCGTCCCTTGCATCAGAGAAGCAATATCATCTATTTTTTCTGACCATTCGTCTCTTTCATCTTTGGGTGTTTCACTAGCTATATACCAAAAGACTCTCCTGATAGCATAGAAGGTCGTACGGGAGCCAAAACGCTTATCTGAAATTTCACGTGCGTTGCAACAATCGCACCTATTTTCAAAAGTTACATTCATATCTCCCCTATAGGAAAATTATTCACATATTTTTAGCATATCAGTAAGTCACTGTCAAAAGGACTTTACATAAAAAAGAGATGATCTTTATTATCGACATGTAAAAGAGTCATCCCACTACGACCCTTTAAAGACCCCATGAGCTTAATTTCAGTTGAGGATACTTTCCATATTTTTTCCGATTCTACATCCCAAGTCCAAAGTTCTGCGGTATCAGAATTAAAGATGCGTTCTGAATAATCAGGAAATTTTTGCTTAATATAGTTTACTTCTTGGGTCACAAGATCTACAAAAAAGGGTGCAGTGTTATAAGTATTTCCTGCAAAAAGAATCATTTGTCCATTTTTGCAAAGAGCGCCAAAAAAAGCTTTGTTTACATTAAGCGAAATCGTTTTTTCAACTTTAGAAACCACTTCAGAGTCAGTTTTTAAAGTCCTTACGGTTAATAAACATTTATCTTTGTTAGTAGGGTCTTTTTCAATCGCGTAAAGCTTATCATCTTGAGCTATGGCCTCCAGGCAATTTTCAAGGATAACTTGATCTCCTGTAGGTCCAAATAAAACAAATTTATGCGTAGAGAATACGGGTTGAAACGCGCAGTGAGTAGACAATGGACGAAAAGATCCGGGTGAAGATTTTGATTCAAAGGATGATTTCCATGTTTTGTCAACAATCTTGCCCCCCATTAGCTTTCTTTCTACATATTGGTAAGCAAAACCTTGTGGGCTAATATGGACGGAGTCATGATCTTCTTTGGAGGCTATGGGCAAGTCAAGGGAGAAATGAAATTCACCCGTTTTTGGATGAATGATGTGCATTGTTTTCTGCCCTAAAAATTGAAGCGAAATGTATTCCCCCACTCTATTTAAAATATAGTTAGGTCTTTCGTTCATATCGAGAAAAGTGCCTTTTTTTGATGTCAGAGCCATTCCCCAAACCATCTTTTGAGTATTCATATCAAAAGCAAGAAGATGCGGAGCCACTCTCTTGTGTCCAAAAACCATATTTGTTTCATATACACCTATCATCAGAGAGTCTTGAACGAACACCTTTCTCATTTCATTAAAATTCAAGCGCGTTGTAAATTCGGGATCCTCAATATCTTTTTTGCTGAATTTTATGAAATGACGACCAAAAACCTGTTCAAAAAACATTTCTTGAAAGCACGGCACTAACTTTTCCAGAGCTTCAAAATGTGGAATGGCTTCATTGAAAGAATTTGCGGTAAAGGCATCTAATAAATGGTTGCCGATTTCTGAAGTTGTAGGGTCATTACTTGCAGCTAAAGCCCTTGCAACGGTTAATTTGCAATCCTTATCTTCAAGAAGTAACCTTATGATTCTTGTCTTATCTGGCCATTGATCCATCGGAATATTTTTCAATTGTCTAAGAGTAAAATTTATGAAAAGGGTGTTAGAAAATGAGTCTAATAACCTTTCAAATAGAAATTCACCTATAGAACTTGGATGATACAGTATTTCTAAAAAAATTGGAGCATCTTCAAGTAATTCATTTTCGTTTGCCATTAAACAACCAATGAATTTAGATAAAATTTTAGTTACAGTTTCATGATTAAAAGAGTCATTTTCAGGGATATCATAGACACAACCAGCAGCTTCTTTGATTAACCATAACAAATCATATCCTGCTTTATTATCCCCTTCTCTGATATATGCGTGTATGAACTGGGAGCATGCCTCACCCACTTCACTGGCACGAACAAATTGAATGGCATCTGAACTTGGACCATTCGACGAGTGATATTTAAACCTGTTAGCAGAAAGATGGAGAGGTGAATTTGGATTTTCTTGTCTAAATAGGATGGGCTTAGCCAATGTACCCATTTGACGGACTCTTAACATGCCTTCGGCCATCATTGGAAGTTTTACCGAAGATGAAGAAGCTCTCAAAGCATTTGATATTGATGACATAATAAACTCCATTTTAGTCTTAAAAGAATTGAAAAATGGATCCAATCATAAATCAAACAATTTTAAAATTCAATACATTTCAGCTTGATAAAAGAAAAATTACTCAACAATGAGATGATCAATCAAACTCAGAAAGTATTCTGGCGACCAAATTTCCAACCTCTCTGGGTCAGATATAAAAGGCCTCATATCTGCCTTCGCGCTTACCCAATCAATATTAACAATTTTTGCTTGAAGCATAGATATCACACTTTTACGATCCAGTTTTTGTTTTAATTCTAAAGCACCCGCCTGATGCATGCAGGATTCAAGATATTTCAGACTTAATGGAATTTTATTTTGAATGTACCAAACCACATCATACCAATCTCGACCTTTCACTCTCCCTTTCCAAGCTCGATATAATGCTGCATGAATCTTTCCAGCAAATAAATCGCTTTGATGGAGTGTTAGTACATAGAATGAAACCGGATTCAGTACAAGGCGATTTTGTAATCTATAAAATGGAGGTGGATCAGTATCGACTTCCAATTTGATTTGAACTTTGTCATTATGGTTCACTGACTTGCTTTTTTTCTCTTCGCCAATTGCTAAATAAAGTTTAATTGTGTTTATCTTCATAAAGGCGGATTGGACACTTGTTTCAATGTTTTTAACTTTTTGCGTCACCTCCATTTCAAAACCTAATGAAGCTAATTCAATCTTCATCCCTTCTAAAAACGGC
The DNA here is from genome assembly GCA_963822595.1 of Waddliaceae bacterium. Classification (GTDB taxonomy): domain Bacteria; phylum Chlamydiota; class Chlamydiia; order Chlamydiales; family Waddliaceae; genus CAVRUH01. Next base: position 151,856 of record CAWGIG010000004.1, read on the forward strand.
TTAAAATCGAATTTATGATCTGGTTTTAATAAGGTGAAATCTAAATCTTCGCTAAATCTATCGAGCCCATACAATATTCTCAAAGCGGTTCCACCATAAAATGCAGCTTTTTTGAAAAAACCCTGTCTTTCAAGACCTAATAAGGCAGCTTGCTGCAAAATCTCGCGAATTTTCGTTTGCTCGTGAATTTTTGTATTCCGATAGTGGTCTACCATTTTTCCAATGTTTGAATTCGTCATATTAATCCAATAGTGTTAAGCAAGTTTCTTACGGCTTCTGAATGATAACACTCCGCGATTTCTGCCATGTGTTTTTTATCCAATTTTTTTAGAAAATCCTCATCAATTCTTCTACCTTCAATTAAATCTATTAAGAGATTCCTGCTTGAAAGCTTTCTACTCTTCTTATGCACAAGGTCAGCAAGGGCCTTTTCTGGAGTTGCTATCAAAAATTTGCCGGAGGAATTTTCTTGCTGATCGATGCCTATCGCATAACGGGAGTGTCCCAAGTAAGCGTACTCAAAAGTACCGAGAGGAGTTGTATAGATTTTAGACCTAGTTGCAACTGCACTCGTAACAACATAGACTCCCTCAGGTATCATACCATAATATGAAAGCGCCCACTCAAAGCTTATGTAAGATGGCCCATAAAGTAGATTTGCTATCTGTTCATAAGGAACGGGTGATTTTTCAATCTTTTCGGCAATGATGTAAAATCCCTTTTTTAAACGAATTAATTCTCCTCTCTTCACCAGTCTGGAAATAAAATCGACGGGATTACTATATTCACTTAGAATAGGCATTAAGTTTTGTGACTCTATATAGGCTGTCTCAGCAAATTGTAAAATCTTGTGCATACTTAAGATTTCCTCATTTACCTTCAATATACCAGAATATCCAATTATTATGGATAAATAAGTGAAAACAATTCAGATTTTAACCAAAATATCCAATAAAATTGGATTTTCTGGAGAGAATGCAGTTCATTATTCAAGCTTTTCATTGGTGGGCAAAAGGGAGCTAAACAGGATAGCAACTCGGGAGACAACGAGAACAAGGACCATACATACTGTAGCTGTGCTAGCGATGACTATACCCGCGCGCATTGCATTTTCCTCAACATAACCCACCAAGGGAAGAGATCGACCCGCAACACTATTCACAACGGCCGCTAAGGGGCTCAAACTCACTATTGCTGTACCTAACAACCCCATATTCTTGCACGTCCTAATCTTCCTCATCACAGGGTCTTTATCCCCATCATCCTCAACCTTCGAATCATTCCTCACCTTCAAATCGTAAGGCGTAATCGCTTCTAAAAAACGGGAACATAGTTTGTTCTTTTCTCCCTCCTCCATTAATTTACCCAAGTCTAAAACCAACAAGGTAAACCATTCCCGTGAACTAGGAAACCTCTCAATTTCTAATAAACTCCAATCGAGAATCTCAGATAAACATCTGTATAATTGTTCCTTATCGTTACCAAATTTCTTGAAGTAACTTCCTTCCGTCATCAAGGTAGCCTTCACAAAAGAATCTAAAGGCATTTTTGATATTTTTCTCAAACCATTTATCCAACCTACAACGGGAATGACATATTTTTGGCCAATTCTTGATCTCTTCCATCCAAACGGGAGATAATCTATCAAATCTGTACCCCTCTTATCATTATAAACAATGAGCAAGTGACATATTTGCGCAGCTCTTAGAATAAGGTTACTTAGGATTCCTTCGCTTCCATGAAAATTATCAGGCACCCCTGCAATGACTAAATCCAAATACCGTTCCAGACGGTCTATATCACTATGTGCATTGAAAGATTTTAGGATCTGCCCGAACAATACATAAGAATCCTCTATAGATCTCCTTTGGGTTCTCTCAAGATAATCTATGACTGCAACTTCCATTCGATTTCCGAGCTTGACATCACGCGTGACAGCAGATATATGCATCATGCGACCGAAACCTTTTAACTGCATTGCCGGCGTTAATTTTGATAACCCTTTAGAGCATAAATCCATCCACTGAAGCATTGCATTCATCTTCAATATAGCAGAACCCCATTTACACAATACCAATCCTGCAATGAAATGTGAAGGATCCTCAAAAGCTGCACACGAATGGAAAAGTAAATTCATGCATACGACCCCATCAAGCTCCATTACGGGTTTCAGCAATTGATACACCATGGCATATTCGGCTTTAGGTATTTTAATGAAATTATACCCACTCTCCTTCTATCCATTTGATCCATTGTTTTAGAAGCTGCACTTTCTGTTCTGTATCATCACAAACAACAATCGCTTTTAAGAGAAGGGGAATATGTCCTACCACACCTTTGACATCTTCCCGACAAGCGTTTAGGATCATTAAAGAAAAATCTGCCTGAACAATTTCACTTCTTAAAGTATGTTTAATCAATTTTTCAAATTCACTTGACCTGGTCCTTAAAAAGATCTCCCAAAATCTTTTAAGCCAAGAGAGATTCTTTTCTTCCAGCACTCTCGGAGCGAGTTTATCATATATGGAAGGCCAATTTGCACTATCATCAAGATGACATAGTTTCCATGCCTCTTCGAGCGTTGGATTTGTATCGAGAAAAAGCAAAAAAAGATCCGATTTTTCAATCTTCTGGACCTTACGTAAAAGATTTTGAACGACTACTGGGTTAGAAATTCTCGGCGCCACAGAGGGTGCTATTTCAGCCCAAGCTTTTGGATCCGGGCACTCGATATTACTGCAGCTCTCTGCTAACGCTTGAAATTCGATTTCTTGCTTTTCGATGCACTGCATAAGCAATTTCCATCCATTGGTCCATTTAAAAAGCAAGCCAGCCTTGGAACAGTGTTTCCACAGAACAAGAGCTTGGGAAACAGAGCCTTGTTCTATCCAATAATCAAGAAGCTGCACAGCTTCTGGGGCCGGCCGACGTGTTTGAAAGCATGTAAGAGCTAGCTGATGCAGTTGCCGGCTAAGCATCGGGATATATTGAACGGTGCACTTTAGCAACATGGGCGCATGATGGGGTGCCTCCGGATCCTTTAATACCTTTTGCCAAAAATTTACCGGGGCTTTCGCCAATTCTAAAAGCTCGACTTCCTTTTGAAATAAAAGACGCTGTCGTACGAGCGTCTGGAGAATTCGGTCTTGGAAACATGCTTCCATTTTTAGGAAGACCGATTGTCCACAATACATGACCCACTCATAGAGTTTTTCTTTGCTCGCATTCTTAATGAAAGATTCCCAAATACCGTTCTCTAACCACATAGAAAGGAGCGTACTTCGCGGCTTACTACATCGCCATTGGATAGCCCTATCGATAGCAAAAGCATTCGCAAAAGGAAGCATTTGTACTATCTGTGATTCATATGCGTTAATTTCAAGACATTCCAGGATGAATAAAGATTCCCAATTCTCATTTTTCACAATCTTTTCCCATCTTAAAAAAGGTGTATTTAAACGCATGGAGAAAAACCGTTCTAACGAGGTTTCCAAAGTCAACTGAGGCATCATTTGGGGAAGGATTTGATTGAGTTCAGCATCATAGACAGATGATGGCTGTTCTTTTTGTACTTCGCCCCAAGGAATAGCCTGAACCCAAGACCAACTCATCGAAGAAGGATTATTTTTCAAAGAAAGCCAAATGCATTTTCCATCTGCTTCCAAACGGAGCGCATACGTTCCGGCGCGTTCTGATAGAGAAGCTTTAACGGGAAAAGACCATCGCTCACGCAAGGCTATGAATCCGAGCCATAGGAGGCAAGACCGAATGCTATTAATGTCCTGTAAGCTGAGGATACGCGACCAGAGGGAGGGGGTGTGTTCAACATTAGCTTTAAAACAAACCCCATGCCATGTGTGGCGATCAGGTTGATCACAAATAAGCTGAATCAGAAATTGGTGGCGCGCAAGACTTTGTGGGGGCATTGCATGTTTTTCAAAAGAAAGCTGGAGCTGGTGTTCCAACTTCACAGAATTTACGTTAAAAGTTGCATCAAAGATCCTTGTCATGACCTCATGCCGCAGCAATCTTTTGCCGCAGATGGTGCGATAGCAAAAGGCTCTGTAGATGTGTTCATTGAGATCGTTCGTAACGCTTATATCCGCTGCTCCAAATACGAGAGAACGATAAAAAGCTAAAGGATACTGTACCTCTAAAAACGGTTGCTGCTTAGAAAGATCAAAGGGAATATGAATGTCTGCAGCATCCCCATCGAAAACATGGTTACGACCTTTTTTGAGACGAATGAAAAGATCCCAATTGCCATAAGATACTAAAACAGCGATGTCGCCTATTTTAGTCACTTTATGATTGGGACGATTTCCCAAGAGCGATGCTATTTCACTTGAAGCCAAATATTCCGAACCGATAATTTCTATTCTGGCGTCGATATCATTACGTCGAAACGTGAGAGTTTTTATCCACTCTTTAAGAGAGATCAGCGAACGCCCGGTTTCTTGTTCGATGCGGGTGGTTACAGCTTCGATCCATTCTTGCCCAAGAATTTGAGCGACAGAGCTCCCTTGAATAGAATAGTTGAGTCCAATAAAGTATCCGTTAGTGCGCAATAATGCCGCAATCTCTGTCACCCAATCATGAAATTTTATGTTTTCTTGTTTATTGCATACGAGGATATTGAGTCTACGCCGAACAATATCGATATCTTTAAGCTGTGGCAGCCATTCCTTTTCCAAGCATAGATTCTCATATTCGAGATAAAGAAGATAAGCAGGATCCCATGGAGAGGGTAAAGAAGAAGGGAGCCTCTCGAGAATTTTGATTTCAGCATCCGGGGCGTAGTATTGGTTATTTGCCGGGTTATTTAGCAGGCTAGTAGGCAGCATTATTATTTGTAAATTGAGTTTTTTGACTTAGATTATAACACAACTCTATTCACAAAGCAAAGCTTCATTACCTTTTTATGAGATTAATAGGATTATGGCGCATTTTGTTTTTTACTGAAGTGAGCTCAAAAATCGGTATTTCGGGCACTTCAAAGCCCCGGGGTTCAACGATCGCAAGTGCCCTTATATTGTTTAATATTAGGGCACTTGCGATCGTTGAACCGGGCCAAATACCATTTTGAGTTCACTTCAGTATCCCGTTTTTTATCCATCAAGAACGTTAAAACTACAATTCCTAAGATTATCACAATAAATACCCAGGGAGATAGATGAAAATAATCTCCGAGAGTGATCTGATTAAGGGACTCATGGGGCTTAATTTCTTTAGTCACCCAGGGATAAAGTTCAGCATATATCGCTCCACCAGCTACCATTCCGAACAAACCAAAAGGAATGTCTCTATTACCGCTGGCCAAGGCTCCAACACATGTCCCGGGACAATACCCGAGCGATGCCATACCAATTCCAAAGATACCTCCTCCTAAAAGGGCAGCAAAAAGAGTTGTAGGATGAATAATAAGCTTTGCCTCTCCGAAATAAACTTGTAATCCATAAATGCCTAGACTGCCTATGGCTATAGCCGTCAGGATAATTTTCATCACGGTAAAATCCTTTAGCAAAAACTGATTGACGATTATAGAAAAACGAGTCACTCCCCCTTTCTGTAATAGCATTCCGAAAAGAATTCCAATAAAAAGTCCCTCTAAGATTTCCATTGGGGATGCAAAAATTTCAATATTCATTCAGCGCTCCTTTTGTGATATAGTAAAAAGGCTGTCGGAATACCTGTAACAAATATTCCAAACATAAAGGGCCAACTTGCCAGAGCTAATTGAGATCCGTCTGAAATAGCCATGCCTGAAGTACACCCTCCGGCAAGCCTAGCTCCAAATAAAACGAAAATTCCTCCTAAAAAAGCCCCTAGATAGCGTTTCCCTTGACTGTCTCCTAATTTCTGGTGCCATATTGTCATCGGGTTTGCGGTCTTACCCCGCACTATTAAAGCCCCGATAAAAATTCCGATCACCAGAGCCATTTGCCAATCGACCCACGCTTTATTGTTAAATTCCTCCGTGTAATACGCATTTTCATTAAAATGCTCGAAATCGATGAAACTCGAAATTAAAGCGGCTATTTTAACTATAGATGTGGAAACCCCAAGCATCTTGTGAAAAACGAAGAAACAAAATGTGGAAAGTAATCCAATAAGGGCTCCCACAATATAAGGTGACCATTGTTTATTTTTCATGATTTATTCCTCAAATTTTTTATAGAACCAGTTCTGCCATGAGGCGTAAAGCTTCCGGCTGAGAGGTTGCAAGGATCAACGTGGTGATCCCAGACTCCTTCCAGACTGCTAGACGATCCTTGATACGTTCCGGGGACCCCAAAAGGGCAATCTCATCCACAAGTACATCAGGGACAAAAGCTGCCGCCTCCTCTTTCTTTCCTGCTAGATAAAGATCTTGAATTTGTTTTGCCTCCTCTTCGAATCCGTAGCGGCAAAGGAGATCATTATAGAAGTTTTTTCCTTTAGCTCCCATGCCACCGATATAAAGCGCGAGCATGGGTTTTAAACTTCTTCTTAGGGCATCCAAATCATCGCCGATCATGACCGTTACTGTAGGGGCAATATCAAAATTGCTGAGGTTTTTTCCGCCCCCAGCTTTTGCAAAACCTGCTTCGAGGGAAGCTTGGTAAGTATCGCGGTAACGGTAAGGGGTAAAAATAATCGGTAGCCACCCGTCGGCAATTTCGGCGGACAATTCGACATTTTTTGGTCCGATGGCAGCTAGATAGATAGGAAGGTTTGCCCGTTTCGGATGAACGATAAGCTTTAAAGGTTTGCCGAAGCCGGATGCCCCTTCCCCTTGATAGGGAATATCGTAATATTCCCCATGAAATTCGAGAGGTTTTTCCCGCCTTAATATTTGTCGAACAATTTCAACGTATTCGCGCGATTTAACAAGAGGCTTTCCGTACAATTGACCGTGCCATCCTTCAACAACTTGGGGTCCTGAAAGGCCTAAACCGAGAATAAAGCGACCATTGCTCATGAGATCCAAAGTTGTCGCCGTCATGGCGGTCATTGCCGGAGTTCGTGCGGGCATTTGCATGATGCCGGTGCCCCAATGCATTTTTTCGGTATGGGACATCAACCATGTGAGAGGAGTGATGCAATCGGTTCCATAGGCTTCGCCCGTCCACCCTGAGTAAAAACCCAGCTTATCGGCTTCTTTTGCGATTGCGACAGCGTTTGCTAAACCCTTTCCCCAGTCTTGATATCCAAAATTAATTCCGAGACGCATGTTATTTCCTCAAAAATTCATTATAATTGGATATTCGCAATTTTATATATAATTCACAAGTCCAATTAATTGTCAGTTTCTAATTGCTCGATTGTAACCATTGAATGGCTTTGGGGTGTCCATGTTCTGCAGCTTGAAGCATTTCCTGCTTGGCCTTTATTTCATCCTGCTCCGTCCCTTTTCCCTGTAGGTAACACATTGCCACAGCATACATCGCTTTTACATGACCATTATTTGCCGCTAACCTGAGATAGTGAAGCCCATTGGACTCAAACTTTGGGGTCTTTAGATTATATTTTCCAAGGGCATACTGAGAATCAGAATCCCTAAGCTCTGCTGCAATTTGGAGATAGCGCAAGGCTTCCTCTATATTTTCAGGGATGCCTTTACCTAACTTGTAGCACATAGCTACCTTGTAGAGGGCCTGTGGAATTTTCTTTTCAGCGGCCTGCACAAAGTATTCGAATGCTATTTTATCATCTTGTTTGATGCCCAAACCCTTTGAATAGAGCATGCCTAAATGTAATAAACTTAATCCGTGGCCTTTGTTTGCTGCCATAGAAAAATAGCGTAAAGCCTCTTCAGGGTTAACTTCTGTTCCTTTTCCAAGTTCATATCGTGTTCCTGTAGCAAATTGACCCTCAGCATTCCCTTGGTCTGCAGCCATCTTTAAATATTTAAAAGACTCATTTTCATTTTTCTCCATACATCCAACGGCAAGTTGCGCTTCCACGAGGCCCTGATCTGCAGCGAGTTTAAAATATCTCAATGCCTCCTCACGACTTTGATCTATACCCTTTCCGTTCAAATACCGAATAGCTATTTGTAATTGTCCCACAGCGTCTCCCGCTTTTGCAGCAACCATGTTGAAGCGAAAATCGCAATCTCGATCAATGATCTTGCCGTCTTTATCTTTCACAAAACCTTCCAGAACATATTGAGCATCGGAATTACCTCGTTTAGCTGCCGTCTCAAGATATCGACAGGTCGCTGCAACGTGATTTTCTGTTTTATCTCCCAAGTAGTAACAACATTTTGCAAGATTAAATAGTGCCTTATCTAAGCCTTGATCGCCTGCCATTTTTAAATAAAGAAGACCTTTTTTAAGGTCTTTTATCGGCTCCGGAGCGTTAAAGTAGTAAGCGCCTACCTCGTGCTGTGCTTCAGCATTTCCTCGGTCTGCTGCAAGTTTGAGATAATCCATTCCAAGCTCGTTATTTATTTCGGTCCCTATTCCGCGCAGATAAAAAATTCCAATATTGTAATAGGCTCCATCATCCCCTGATTCTGCAGCAAGCTTAGCATATCGAAAGGCTTCGGCAAAATCTACTGAGGTTCCAATCCCTTCAAAGTAAAATTTTGACAGTAATGTTTGAGCTTCAGCTAAGCCTTGATCAGCGGCACATTTAGCTAATGTAAATGCCTCGGTATATTCGCCGAAAGCCATGTGATGCATTTTAGCTCGTTCAAATTGACCTCTGGAAAACCCACTAGAAGACGAATTGCAAATAAGGCTATAACCAAGCGAAAAATCCACAGCTTTACCGAAGAGACACCCAAGGTAGTATTGCAATTCCCCGTCAAAATTTGTCTCCCTCTTTTTCCAGAACGCAGTTGCTGCTTCACATTCCTCGGGACTCTCGTTATTGCGTTCTAACAATACTTTTAACCATTTAAGTGCTCTTCGTGGTTCATAGGCAACATCAGTATCTCGGACTTGCAGGTAATACTTAAACTCTGCCTTTCTTTCTTTATCGGCGAGGGCGTATTCGTTATATTTTTGCTGCCAGTTTAAGTTCACATAATACTTGAAACGCATTGGATCGAAATCCGCCATGAAGTTCAACTTCCACCCAGCTTGAAAACTAGGATCTTGAATGATTTCGCGAAATAATCGACAGACGCGTTTCAAATGAACTAAATCAACAGCTGAAAATCCCCTATTTCGGAGGGTCATTACCCACAGATCTCGTGGTAACGCAGGACATTGTATATTATTCATGAAGTACACCAAATTTAATTTATAAAAAAATTATAAGTTAAATACAAATTTAAAAAATACCGTATAAAATACGGTATCTTTAAATTAACTATTGTGTTATAAATTTTATTTTTAAAGCATTATAAGGAGTTAATATTATGAGTTCGGTAATAAGAGGTCTTATAAGTGGTGATTTTCTCGATTTCCCTATACCTTTTGTGCGTCCAGCAGCAACTGCAGGCGTGATTTCGGCGGTTATGGCAATTGGATTACATATTTTGGGCTTTGCTTATAGTCAAAGTGTAGTAACGGCAGTTTTTGCTATTACTGGCGTTGGTGGCTTGGGTATAGCAGTTATTGGTGCAATTGCCTATTGCATCATTGCCGCAGCAATAAATCGAGGTAATAATATGGAATTGGAACGTGGTCTATAGTTGCGATAGTAGGGGGCCTTGTAGGATAAGTTGAAATCCTACAAGGTCACGAAAAATTACAACAGATCGAGTCGGAAATCTTCGATTTTTAGGTCGGGGGATGTGCCGTAAAAGGCGCATAGCGAACGGCGGAAAAGATCTGCACGAAGTGGAAGACCTTTCTCGCAGTATACCTTAACCTGTTCATATACTGCCTGTTTAAAGGCGGCTGTGTCAGCCTCTGAACCATTGAGATTGTCTATACTCACCCGAAAGGGAGATCCCGCTGCCATAGAAAGAATCCATTCCATGGCCTGAGGTTTAACTTCCACACTTTGAAAGAGCTCTTGCTGAGAAGAACTTCTCCCATCCGGAACATACCAATAACCAAAATCTTCCAGTTTTCGGCGATTTTCCCCTGCAATCAACCAGTGAGAAGTCTCATGCAACGCGCTGGCAAAAAAGCCATGCGCAAAGTATAACATGTTATGCGGCCGGTTTTCATCAGCAGGAAGATAAAGCGGCTCATCCGTCCCTTTGACTAATTGAGTGTTATATTTCTCAAAAAAACAGCTGTTAAAAAGAGTGATTAAATCTTGAATGTGATGCATTTATTCCTTTGGGAAGGTGATTTCAAAATTCCTATATTTATCGTTTAGGTGCAAGTATTCCTTGTCACCCTTCCGAATATAAAAATTACGCCTGCGCATCACGATATAAACGTGCTGCGGAGCCTCTGTATTTTGATTTATCCAGTTCGAATCCCCCATACATATTGTCAAAGGAAGGTCTTTAACATGGGATATTTGCAATTCGAGCTGATAAGGATCGACGATGCATAGTCCTTCCTTGATCAGGGCTAGTCGCAGTTTCTTAGCCAAAATAAAGGGATGGTCCCGGCAATCTTCTATAGACGCATACAGTTGCGGAATTATCCTTGGATCATGCTCGATTCCTAATAACTGAAGGGTGTGTCGCATCTCATCTTGAGACAATCTAACCATAGAGAATTCGTCTTCGAAAATTTCCTCGATTTTTGCTCTGTTTCGTAAACTTATTCGATCAAAGAGTATATCTCGAAACTCCAAATAAGTAAGCCCCTTCTTTGTGCAACTATCCTTTAATGATAGCCTCTCCGAAATATTTGAGGTGTATCTTTCGATGACATTATCAAAAACTTCCTGCGAGACAATACTTTTAAATCTCCTTGTGGCAGGATGAAGGACGGTTTCATTGATAAAATCCTCAAAATGGCGATAATGGTCCAAGAGCAATTTCCAGCAACTTGGCGTGAGTGTCCATGCATGACTTTCCGTTGTTATAAGAAGTTTAGGAAGTGTTCTCATCCGATGAATATTGGTTGTTCCCATCCAGCCCAATAATTTTTCGAGAAATTCATAGGGGGTGTTACAATTATTGAACTTAACCTTTTCTGTATCAATTCCATAAGTTATTTGCAGAGATGTAGCTTCTTCTCCGCCATATTGATCAAAAATCAACAGATCTGTGGCATTCAAGTCTCCTGCAGTAATTCCGCATTTTCCGATTTGATTAGCAGCAAATTGAGTTAATAAAATCCTAAATTGCTTCGACCCTATCGCCCTAATGACATCTCTACTGAAATTTCTGGAGCTATTCCCTATCTCTCCTTCGGTTTTCTTAAAAACATCCTTTAATGCATCATTTAGCTCTGAAATAGACCACAATATACTCATCTTTTCGTTACAAAATACCCTTAGAGAATTCTTAAAAAGGGGGTCAAACTTCATTAAATTCCCCTTAAAATGGTCTAATCTTTTATCTCCGACATATAAGGCCCCATTCTGGACTCGAACAACCTTTTCATTACAGTTGACCAAGGAGATTCTGCTACTTAAATTTTTCATGAATTGCAAACGAAAATGAGCGGAAATAGCATTTATGGGAAGCGTTTGCTCTAAAGCCTTCTATTATTCGGCTTTTATCAAAGCCTTCCTCATCGAAATTGGTATATTCAATTTCCATCTTAGCCAATTGCAAAGTGACCAATGCCGGGCATTTAAAAGTGGATAGTAACATCTCAGAAAAACTCTTATTATCGATTTGCCTATTACTTTTGAGGGTAGAATGAAGGAGCTCGCCTAAACGTAAGGGCTTGTCAAAACTTACAGGCTTAAAATTGAAGATTTTATTCCAATATTTGACTAATACTGATTCTTGTGCTGCCCTTGCGGAAACCAACCGATCGAGATCCTCACAATTTGCGAGACGATTCTCTACTACCTTTCTCAAGATGAGACCCATTTTTCCGGGATCACAAATCCCATTTATTAGATTCTGCAAAGTTATAAATGTATGATTTTCTGTAGCATAAATTAATGAACTCACAGCGTAACAATTGGGTGAATTGATCTGGCGGACATCTGCAAATAGAAACATCATACAAGCATAGAAAACATCGACGGAACGAATATTTGCTTTCGGAGGATATTTGAGATCCATGCGGATGAAATCCTCAAGAGCATCATGAACTTTAAGTTCTTTGGCAAATAATTGATCAAAAGCATTATCCGAAAGTATCGTGTTAACAACATTAATAATATGGCCCCTATGCTCAGGCTGAAGATACATCGATATTTGATAATGAGGATTTGTCAATAGCTCAAGAATCGCATAAAGTCCCCCTCGATTATATCCTTGTGTCGATGTAAAAACCATATGGGCAAACGCCCGCAAAATATAATGGGTCTTCCCAGTAGGAAACAAAGCGTCCATCCCCATTTCCTGATGATTTTTTATATAGGATTCTATCTCTTCTTGCATTAATTTAGCCCGATAGGCGATGAAACAGGAGGCTGTTGGGAGGCCATCATGGGAATCCAAATAGAAAAGAATCATTCCTAATTTGGCCATTTTAGTTTCATGATTTTGACTTGATAATAAAAAGCGAATCATCGACCGGCATTTTTTACTTAAGTCTTGATCATTCAGTCTGTTCAAAACTTTTTCAATTTCACGGTCTTGCGCTTCCAAAACCCGCCATTGTTCCCCGAGTTGCTTGGCTCTTTCCCCATCTATTTCTTGATTTTCTATATTTAAGCGACGCGGTTCAGGTCGAGGAAGAGTGTTTGGAAGAGTTGTTAAACTAATAGCATCCATTCGTTTACTGACATCATCCACCTCTTCTTCAGAGCGATAAGTCAATTTTTTTGAAACTCTTGTTCTAGGAAGAGAACTCTCAAGTTCCCTCTTGTTTGCAACAGATTTCAGCGGACTTATAAAAGGTTGAATCTCATTAAACATAAAACTACTTACTAATTTTTTCCACGATCATACGACAAAATTGCGATTAAATCAATTTTAATCTTCTACATTAAAGTATTTATAATTAATTACTTAGGAATTGCTTAGGAAAAAGAAAAAGGGGTCAAAACTGACCCCTTATATGACAAACAACTATTTCTTAGCTGTTTTCTTAGCAGTCTTACGAACTGCTTTCTTAGCAGTTTTTCTTACTGCTTTTTTAGCAGCTTTTCTTGGAGCTGCTTTCTTTGCTGTTTTTTTAGCAGCTTTTCTTGGAGCTGCTTTTTTTGCTTTCTTTACTGTCATATAACCTCCATTGGGTATATTTTTTTATTTAACACATTTCGGATTTTTGTAAAAATTTTTTTTTCATTTTTTGAAAAAAAAAATGATTTTTTTTGTTCGAAGGAAAAAAAATTCTATATAATAGGTAATTTTTTAATTTACTTGATGGATGAAAAAAGCCGTTCTCCCCCATGGGAAGAGGCATTCTGACGATTTTAAAAGCTTAATTTTTGAGTTTTCAGTAAAATCGGTAAGAGGATAGCTAATTGTAACAATTTTTGTTCCGGATTTTAGCTTTTCGAACCTTTTTATGAGTTTTTTTATAAAAAAATCATCTAAACAGGACCCATAAAGGTAGATAATAGTGGCTTTAGATAGGTCTGAAAGAAGCATATCTTCACATAGAAAGTCGATATTTTTGATCCGAAAATGGTTTTTTACTCGATTTGCTTGTTCGACAAAATAGGGTAAAAACTCGATACCAACCACAGAACACTCCATAAATTCCCTCAGCCAAAAGCAAGTCCTTCCCCTCCCGCAACCGAGTTCAAAGACGGTATCTTTAGGGGTAATTTCGCATTCTTTTGCTATTTTTTCCAAAGTTGTTAAAGGAGTTTCCCCATAGGCATAGATCTCTTTTTCCCCTCTTTCAAGAAGAAATTCTTTGCTCATTCTATAGGGATTTTCGAGTATATACCCCCTTAAAAGATCAAGATCTGCCTTTGCAAACGTCCATTTGGGATAATATTTAACAACAACTTTGAGAAATTCGATAAAATTCCAAAGGCCAACCTTAAAGTTTATCCAGAATAATTTTATCGATGATTTTCCCATTTAAAAGAAGAAAGAGTAAACGATTTTAGTGACTAAGAAGAATATTAAAGTGGCGGAAACGTCATTAAACGCCGTAACAAGCGGACCGGAAGCTACAGCGGCATCAATGCCGACCCGGACGAAAAAGAAGGGTAAAACCGTTCCAATTGCAGAGGCTGTCAAACAGGCGCCAAAAACTCCGGAACAGACAATGGTTCCTAAAGCAATGGGATCAAAATCCTGTTGCATAATCCCCATTGTATTGAGCAAAAACACCATAAAACCGCAAGTAACCCCAAAGGTAACCCCAATCAATAGGCCGATCATGATCTCTTTAATCATCGCATCGTTCCATTTTCCTCTTGAAAGCTCACCGGTCGCCATCCCCCTTACAAGGATCGAACTGCATTGGAGTCCCACATTTCCGGACATCCCATTGATCAAAGGAACGAAAAATGGAACAAACGCGAACCACATTCTGCCGCTAAAATGAGCCATCGCTGTCGAGGTCAAAAGACCGGCGCAAAGAGTTACAATTAGCCAAGGAGCTCTCCACATAAATCTTTTAAATATAGATTCATGCTCGCTGACATCTTCTGCCGTACCGGCAATATTCGCAATGGTTTCATCGGCAATATCTTCCATCATTTCGACAACATCTTCATAGGCGATGATTCCGACGAGTTTTTCATTTTCATCGACCACAGGCAGCATAGGGATTTCATAACGCTCTACAAGGTCCACAACTTCATCCCTGGAAGCTTCGGGGGTCACGGTATGAATTATCGGCTGCATCACATTTCTTAGGGGAAGAAATGGAGGATTAACGATCAAATTTCTTACAGGGACATATCCGGCAAGTTTTCCTTCGTTAGTGAGGACAAAAATGCTACGGGAAACATCTATTCCGGGATTGTCGCGAATATGGCGGGCGACCTCCCCGAGGGTGGTTGTCATGGGGAAAGCAAAGAACTCGTTGGTCATGAGTCGGCCGGCAGAATGCCTATCATGTTTTTGCAGCTCTCGTATTCTCTGCGCCTTTTCATGGGATAATAGATCAAAAACTCTTTTAAGCCTTCGGTTGGGAAGGTCTTCAAGAAGATCAACGGCTTCATCCGGAGGCATATTTTCAACGAGCGATTTGATTTCTGTTTCGGAAATATGTCTAAAAACTGCCGACCGCGTATTCCGGCCCGTATTGATCATGAATCTAATTTTGGCATAAAGATCGGGAAGATTTTCATAGACGACGATTCTGGCAGCCAAAGGAAGCCTTGAGACCGCGTAAGCAAGGTCGATAGGGTCGTGTTCTATGGCAATTTTGACAACATCATGAAGAAGAAGCTGCGATGTTTCTTTATGAAAGGCTCTTTCGAGCTTTTCGTTCAGCAAATCATCTATAAACGCTGTCCTTGTATCGATGATCGAATTGTCTTGGAGCTCATCATGCCCTTCGCTTTCTTCATCGACATGAACCATCACTCACTGCTCCCTTTGAGATCGTTATAAAATCTATGGAAAGCATCTGTTTGACGTACACCTTCGAGCCAATCATCGTGAATCAATTCATCAAGACTTGTGATGACTCCTGTTCGGGAAGCTCTATCAAGAAAATTCATGGAGGAAACATAATCTCCGGTTAATGAATAGAGGCATGCCAAATGATAGGATGCATTCAGTTGTCCTAAGCCTAAGGAATGAATGAGTTTACTTTCTGCCAATTCAAAGACGCTAATCCCCTCATCGGGATGCATGGGATCTAGAACGAGAAGAGCAAAATTCAAGAGGGCAACGCCCCACTCGCACCATGCCGATTCATCTTCACTTTCATAGCTAGTATAAATCGCAAAATGCTCAAAACTACGATAAAAACACTCGGCATCATCATTCAATTCCCCCAAATGGGCCAGGGCCATTCCTAAGTTAAAATGGGCAGAGTAAAATTTCGGATTAATTTCGATAACTCTTGATAAGATTTGAACGGCTTTATCATAGTTGATTGCAGGTTCTTGGTAATCGCCTAAGAAGTCGAGGGCGCATCCGTAATTATACAGCCATTCAATCTCTATGTTATCGGAGTTAGAATCGTGCTTCTTCAGGCGAATCGCCTGTTCGAATTTAGCCAAGGCAGCTTCGATATACCTTTTTTCTTGAGTCATGGTCCCAAGTTTCATCAGAATGACGCCCCAATCGTTCCAAAAAAACGGATTATGATGTCCGCCGCAATCGACGACACGCATGCAATGCTTGGCCGCTTGTTTAAAGGCCCTCTTTTCCGAGGTTGCATCCCCGAGTAAACAATTTGCCATCATGATCCCATGCCAAAGGATAGGGTCATCCCGATTCAGGGCAATGGCATGTTGAAATTTTTCAATCGCTTTAACGTAGTATTTGTGGTCGGAAAAATAGCTTCCATACTCAAGTTGACTGTAGGCGTAAAGTCCCCAGGTTTCGGGATTATCCCGTTGTTTTTCAAGACTTCTGAGGATTTTTTGTTCCGCCAATCGAAGTAAATTCAGGTCTTCCGTGATGGAACCATAGGCCAAAAGAGCCTCAGCCCACGCATTGATGATAACGGGGTTATCGGGATCACACAGGTCAGCAGTCTCATGTTTATCAAGGCTTTCATCCAACATTTTCTCATCGCGCTTATTTTTTCCTCGGATACAAAGAAGTTGACCCCATCTCATCCAAAGAGTCGCATTATTCGCCTGTAATTTTGAGGCGTTTTCATAGCTTTCTATGGCGAGGTTAAAATACGTTTCGATGTAAGTGGAAAGAAACAGTTTTTGGAAGCTATAGGCTAAATTACACCATCCTTCGACATAATCGGGGGACAGGTGAATCGTTTTCCAATAATATTCAACGGCTTCCAGCAATAGATCTTGGTTATTCAGCAAGGAAGAAAGTTCTACGAGGGCGTTTCCTTGATCATTCCAGATTTCAACAGTTTCCATCCCGAGTTCGATGGCTTTTTGATATTTTGTGACGGCGTGATGGAAATCCCCTGCTTCCCCGGACAACTTACCTAGGCAGTATAAGTTTACTCCCCAGTGACGGTATAATTGAGCAACTTTTGTAGGGTGTTGTTTATAGGCTAAGGCTTCGGCTTTCGCAAAAATACGGTCACCCTCTTCGAAATATTCGGGTTCATGTGAAAACATGCCAAGTTTAACGAAAACGGTGCCCCAATGATGCCACGCGTCGTAAAATTCGGGATCTATCCCAAGAAGTCTTTCAAAAAGGCGGCAGGCGGAAGTCAAACAATACATATTGCTATCTTGACTGGCGTAAGCCATCGCTTGACGGTAGAGAATATGCGAACTTTTTGGGGCGACTTTCGAAGCTAATTTAAAGGATTCCAGAACATGGCGATCCCCTTCTTTTAGCTCTTTTTCTCCTTGCATGACAAACAAAGTTCCTAGAAGCTCCCTTTCATCGGGGGTCATCCCGGTCCACTTTTTTTTGTCGCGAAACTGTTCAAGTTGTGCAAGCTCTCCAGAAAGTAGAATTCCTTCAAGCTGCTTTTTGAATTGAGCTACCTTCTTCATCATAAGTATCAAGAGTTTACGCTAGTTTTCCTTAGCATAAACGAAATCGATTAAGATTGGAAGAATTTAATGACGTGAGAATGCAATTTTATTTGGTATATTTTTCTTTGAGATTTGGGAAAATCTCTTTGACTGACCATTTACATTTTTTAGGGAAATTTTTTTCGTCTAATCCGGTTTGCGCAGCGGCTTTTAATCGAGCAGAAAAATAAGCGTCTTCAATGATTTCTTTCAATTGGGACTTTAAACTCGGATTCTCAGACAATGTCGTTTGCGCCTTATGAAGGGACTCCTTGATAGAAAGATCCCATGAAATGGTATGCATTCCAGGCTGATACTCGCATTTTAGCTTATGCATTAAAAGTACTTCTAAATAACTCTTCAAAGTTCGTTTTTCAGATTTCCCCAAGCTCTCTATCTCCTCTATCAAATTTTCGGTGTCCAACTTTGAAAACTCCCCTTTTTTAAGCAATTGAGCCTGAGTATTTACCCATTTATAAAAATCAGAATCGTACTCACCCTTTGTTTCTTTATAAGCAGGAGCAGCTATACTCATGTTTTTTGATGTTATTCTCACTATTTTTTGAGTAATTTTTTTCATATTTCTCCTTGAAAATGACAGTATATGCAATTTGCGTTTTTTATTCAAAGTTTTGAAATAGCTGTCTTCATTTCCTCTAAATTTGTGAGGGGCTTATTGCAAATGCGATTGGTGCAAATGTAAAGCGTCGTTTTATTGTCTAAGGGAGGATTTGTTTTAAGATGAGGAAGCATACTCATCAAGTACTCATCGCTTTCCCTTCTCCAAATAACTGCCTTATGGGGAATAAAACTCTGAAAAATAGCCTCTTCCAATTCAGCACGATGCTCTTCACTACTATTCAACGAAACTACAATCGTCGGGGACTTCACATCGTAATATCTATTTAAATTAATCACATGATAGCAGTAACCCGGAGGATACGTTTCAATAAAGTTCTGGGCCGCTTTTAATACATCCTCTGCCTGACGAAGATAATTGGGATTATACGTCATCTGATTCAACCTCAATAGGTTCTCGGTGTGAATTGCGTTACCCGAAGGCTCAGCCCCATCTGAGAATTGACACCTCTGCAAGATAATGCTCAAATCCGTTCCATCGGTTTGATAGAAAGCTCCGTCAATGGCCTTAAATTGAGCCTCCAAAATTTCAGTCATTTGCATAGCCCAAGAAAGCCATTCGGGATCGCCATTCACCTCAAAAAGTGTCAGCACGCCCCGAATCAGATAAGCATATTCATCCAAAGCCGCAGGGAAGGAAGCTTCCCCGTCCCTCCAGCGTCTGAACAATTTATTCCCCATCCACATATTCTTTTTAATAAATTTCGCTGCTTGCAACGCAGTTTCTATAAATGAGCTATCTCCGAAAGCGATTCCTGCACGGGCAAAAGAATGGATCATCAATCCATTCCAAGAACTCAAAATCTTATCGTCTTTAAAAGGATGAACTCTTTTCTCACGAGCTTCCCATAATTTTTTACGGATATCCAAGAGCTGTTGCTTTAAATGGCCGACGTCTTCTTTTTTTTGCCCCGCAAATTCTTCAACAAGCACTTGAGTATTTAAAATATTCCTTCCTTCAAAATTCCCATATTCACTCACTCCATAATAGGCAATAGCCAAATCACTTTCATCTCCAAGAATATCTCTTATTTCATCTATCTTCCATGTATAAAACAATCCCTCTTGCCCTTCCGAATCGGCGTCTTCAGCAGTATAAAATCCACCCTGAGGGTGTCTCATATCACGCATCACATAATTAAGAATATCTGAACAAACGTCCTTATAAAGCGGCCTTTTAGTGAGCTGCCATGCTTCGAGATAGGAATGGGCTAAAATAGCATTATCATACAACATCTTTTCAAAATGAGGGATCAACCATTGCTCGTCCACACTATAACGTGAGAAACCACCGCCAAGATGATCATAAATCCCTCCACGATGCATCATGTCGAGCGTTTTCTCGACAAGAAAAATTCCGCGGCTATCATTTTTTGCCGATGCATGATGCAGCATAAAGTTCGATTGATAACCGATAGGAAATTTCGGTATCCCCTTCATGCCCCCATAAATGGGATCCGCCATTTTAAAAAGGAGCTCGGCAGCTTCTTCCACAATTTCCTTATCGGAAATGTTTTCCCCGCGCGTTTGGACATTATCGCTGAAGACCTCAACAATTTTGTCAGCCTGATCTTCAATGCGGTCCCTTTCATTTCCATTCCAAACTTCTTTGATGCGATGGACAAGATCTTCGACCCCCATCATCCCATGCGAACTTTTGGGAGGGAGATATGTTGCAGCAAAAAAGGGTTTAAGGTCAGGTGTTAATATGACATTTAAAGGCCATCCTGCAGCTCCAGCCATCATGCTTTGAGCAAACTCCATATAAAGGCTATCGACTTCGGGAAGTTCCTCACGATCTACTTTGATGTTGATGAAAGTGTCGTTCAACATTTTTGCAATTTCATCGTTCTCGAAAGATTCTTTTTCCATGGTGTGGCACCAATGGCACGTGGCATACCCTATGGATAAAAAGATCGGTTTATCGAAATCGCGCGACGCGCGAAAAGCTTCTTCGCCCCAAGGATACCAATCTACCGGGTTGTGAGCATGTTGTAGAAGGTAAGGTGACTTTTCATTGATAAGCCGATTTGTATGTTGATTCATGAAAATTCCTGATATTTAACCATTTTAATACACGTATTTTTGAGACAAATCAAGATTTTTTTTTCAAATTGCAAAAATCATCTTGAGATTTTTCCGCCTAAGGTTTATGTGTATAGCTAAAGATTTTACAAACTTAGGTAATTTTATGGGTTATCATTATTATCAATCAAAACCGGGGTTCAATCCACAAATGCAAAATACACCAAAAAAAGGGAGCGGACAAGATCCAAAACCCGGAGATAAAGAAAAGCGCAGCCGTCAAAAAACAACCGCTATAGCTTTAAGCGTTCTACTTGTACTGACAACCATGGTCGTAACCTACGGCGTTATCACCCATGAAGATAGCTCGACAATGGTCTCTAATGCCCCCCTAAGGAGCAGCGCTCTATCTTCCTTAGAAGATTCCAATAGACAACAAGCTGAAAAAATTCGAAACCTGAAAAGACAACTTTTTGAGACCAACCAGAAATTATATGAATTTAAAGTGAATTTATTTGCCAAAAGCAACCCAAAAGACAAAGCCGCTGTAGCAAATCTTTCCCAGGATCTTTTTGAAAAGTCACGTACCAATGAAGAATATTCCTCAAGAATTCAAGAACTTGAAAATGAACGGCAACTTTTTAGTAAGAAAATCGGCGACATGGAAAAATCAATCGAATCTCTCGCGGAAATGACTGTCGTACAACGCAACTCCAAAGAACAAGGAATCCAAAGCTATCAAAGCCAGCTAAGCGCTCTTGAATCACAACTCAACTCCGAAAAAGAAACTCTCAATAAAACAACTGAAGAACTCGAAGATCTAAAAAATCGAACCAATCATTTGATGGTAGAACTCGAAGCTCAATATGAAACCGAAATTGTCTTCAAAAACAAAATCGAAGAAATATCTGCAAACTTACATGAAGAAATCAATAAAAATCTCGCCCTCAACGAGTCTATTGCAACACTTCTTGCGGCAAAAAAAGAGAACGAAGAACAAATTCAAAACCTCAAACAACAGATAGCAAAAACAGAAGAAGAACATCATCAAAAATACCAATCACTTGCCGAAACTCACCAAAACCTAACTGATAAACACCAAGAACTTCAAAGCACGTTAGAAATTTTTGTCGCCGCAAATGACAACCTCAGCGACGAACACCATAAACTCCGAACAATGGTGGAAGAAAAGTCAGAAAACACCTCCCAGGTCAAAAAAGAACTCGAAGAAGCACTTTCAGCACACACGCAGGCACAACAATACGCCCAATCCCTAGAAAAGGAACTCTTAGAAAGTTCACAAAAACTGGCCTCTCTCCAAGAGGAACTTGCCCAACAACAAGCGAAATTTGAATCAAAAGAACAAGAATTAGCCGCTGTGATCGAGTCCCATCAAGCTGAAAGAGACGAAACTTCTTTGCAGCTTGCCGATCTGAAAAACTCCATAGACCACTATCAAACAGAACTGCAGCAAAGAGAAGTCGATATTGCAGCACTTTCAGCCCAGCATGAACAGAAAATTAATGAACTTCATCAGCTACAAAATTCCCTTCAGTTAGGCTCCTCAAGCAATGGTCAACTCGAAACGGAGATGCTTAACTTAAAAGCCCAGTTGGATGAAAGCCTAACAACAGCCACATCCCTAGAAACAATTCTAAAGGAACAAAGCGAAGAGCTCGCCGAAGTGATGCACAAATATCAACAAGTTTCCGAGAGTTTGGAAACGGAAAAAATACACACGCGCGAACTTCACATAGCTTTAAATAATTCCCTAAACTTTCTCGAAACTGAACAACAAAAATCCATTGCTTTCCAACAACAACTTCAAAAAAATATCGGTTCCCTGATATTCATCCAAGAACGTCTCGCAGATAAAAACGAAGAATTCACACAATTGTCGCAAGAACATGAGAAAATAAATGATCAAATGTCGCAATTGTATCTTGAATTAGAACAAAAAGACAATCAAATGGAGAATCAAACAGCACAATTGGATCAAAAAGAAGCAGAAATAGAATCTTTAAAATTTGAAATGGATGCCCTCACAGCCTCCCTTGAAGCAGAGAAGCAAAAAACACTTGAAACCGCGGCTGCTATAATTCAAGAACAGGAAACAAACCAAAACCTGAAAGAAGAAATTAAACAAAATATAAACGAATTGACGGCTGTCCTAAAAGCTCTTTCAAGTACGGAAGAAGAAATCTTATCTTTGAAAAATATGACTCAAGAACAAAAACGAACCATCAATCAGCTTTCCAGGAATATAGCAGAACAAAATAAAAACCAGGATTCAGAAGAATTTTAACAATTACATAGGATGAAAATAGGGAGCTTATGAACAATGCCGTCACTCTTGCCACTATTGATTCCGGTATCAGAACTCGTTTTGAGCTTTTGGATAAAATCAACAAATCTATCCACGAGCTCAACGAACAGTTTATTGCCAATCCATCTGAGATCAATATAATAACTCTTAGAAAGCTCATAAGAGAGCTTGTAGAAATTAATCGATTCTTAGAACAACAGAAAATTGGTTTAAATAACACCTGGTGGACTAAACACGGAAACAAAGTGTCGCCTATTTTTATAGGAATGCTGGGCATAGGCTCCCTTATGCTTATCATTATTAATATCTTTCAATATATACCTAGCGCTTTTGATACAACTTCCCCTACTCAACAACCCTCAACGGATGGATCCTCAACATGCCCTCCATGTCAGCAAGGGTCCTCTAACCCGTTTGATTCTAGAACTCTTCAGGCGATTACAGCTATATTTGTAATTGGTGTTATATTTCAAGTTGTTGGGGGCGTAGGTTCCTTTTTCGCTGATAGAAAAGATAAGAAGGAACAAGAAATTAAAGATAACCTCGCGAGCTTAAAGCCGCTAGGCGAAGAATATTTAGATAAAATTCTTGAAGCCATGGAAATCTATAAAAAAAAACCCAACGATCAAAAAGATTCTGCAGACATTCAAAAATGCGTGAAAATAATTAAAAAAATTCCTAAAGATGGCGGGTTGGCTAGAATTGAAAAGAAAAACCTTGTGCCTCACATGATCGAAGATTTACCTCCAAGCCATCCTCTTTTCACTTATTATGATGATCTTAAAAAAACCACTCTTCAAGATAATGATTCAGATTCAGCTATTGCAGATAACGGATTAAATAAAGAAGATAGCGGATCCTTAACAAACGACTTTGAAGAAGTGCCAATAGGTGAAAATGCAACATCGATTATGAGTCTTCCTACAATTGGGATGTTAAAACGCAGAGGATCCATGCCTATTCAAAGAAGACGGAGACATCTTTTTTCCCAAATGGAAGACGCTCTTGGTTTCGACCTTAAAGCTATAAGAATCGGTGAAAAATGTCTGCAACATAACGGCACCATAACGGAAGCTCAACCGGAGCCCATTCCACTACTATCCGATTTGGAATCAGACTCATACGCAGCAAACATAGACAAACAATTTACCGACGTTATCGTCGAATTATAGATTGTATAGCCACAATTCACCCGATAAGCAGGATCGCAAGCGCAGGATAAAAAAGGATAGGAAAAGAAAAATATTAAGAAATAATTGATTTTTAATTTAATCATTTCATTTTTTTTAATCTTTTTCTTTTCTTATCCTTTTTTCATCCTGCCGCTTGCGATCCTGCTTATCCTGTTAATGGTGGCTATGCAATCTATACAAAACAACAAACACTTGACGAAAAGTGGCGGGTCGAGTTACACTCACGTTGTTCTTTGCCCAGGTGGTGAAATTGGTAGACACGCCAGACTTAGGATCTGGTACCGCGAGGTGTGTAGGTTCGAGTCCTATCCTGGGCAATCATTCTAGAGGTTTATATGAATTATCTTCAAAAAATCACTTCCCTTTGTTCCCTATTCATCCTTTGCTTTAGCCCCCTAACCGCCGTTGAAATTGCCGATTTAGATGCGATTGATGGTGTCATCCATGCCTACGCAAATGCCTGGAACAATCGGGCTGGACATGGCTTTGCAAACAATTTCACCGAAGATGCCGACTTCGTCAATATCTACGGATCCCACTTTTTAGGTAAAAATGAAATCGAATTTCGTCACGTCCAAATCCTCCAAAACTTCCTAAAAGACTCAAAATTAGAAATACTTACGGTCCGCCTTCGCGATGTACAACCCGATCTCGTTATTGCCCTCGTTAAATGGAGACTCAGAGGATTCAGAAATCCCGGCACAAGTCTAGATTGTCCCGGGGAAACCCGCGACGGGATCTTCACCCAAGTCTTTATTAATGTTGAAGGCCAATGGAAAATCACCTCCTCGCAAAATACACTCATCTCCAATACAATACCATGAACGGCACCCCGAAACAGTGCCCTTGCGGAAGCGGCAAAACCTACGAATTATGCTGCAAGCCATACCATGATGGAGACCTTCCCGAAAACGCCCTTCAGCTTATGCGATCAAGATATTCCGCCTATGCCCTAAATCTTCCCGACTACATCATCGCCACCACCCATCCTGCTAGTCCACAATTTACAGAAAACAAGTTCTCATGGAAAAGAGCCCTTTCCCAACACGCCTCCTATTCTACATATAACAAACTCGAAATCTTAGATTTTAAAGAAAAAGATACGCTAGCCACAGTTATATTCACTGTTTACCTCACACAAGAAAATCAACAAATCGTTTTTACCGAAAAAAGCGCTTTTCAAAAAATCGGCAATCAATGGTTATATCGCAACGGACGCCTTGCGGAAGGTCGCGTTCCTGATCTCATCACACCTGGAGAGC
The DNA here is from genome assembly GCA_963822595.1 of Waddliaceae bacterium. GTDB lineage: Bacteria > Chlamydiota > Chlamydiia > Chlamydiales > Waddliaceae > CAVRUH01. The sequence continues at coordinate 176,860 of CAWGIG010000004.1, forward strand.
TCAATATGTTACCCATTGTCTACTACGGAAACCCTATTCTTCGTAGAAAAGCCGACCCTATTGTTGAAATTACTCCCGATATTGAAGCTCTTGTCCAAAAGATGAAAGAGACCATGGATCAATATGATGGTTTAGGCCTCGCTGCACCGCAAATTGACCGGTCCATACGCTTATTTATCATTAGACAACCTATCGAAAGGGATAAAGATGAGGTGAGGTCTCCGGACATTAAGGTCTTTATTAATCCAAAATTATCCTCTCCGAGCGAGGAGACATGGGATGTTCCCGAAGGCTGTTTATCGATCCCCACGATACGAGGGACGGTCAAACGCCCTAAAGAAATCACTGTTGTATACACCTCTCTCGATGGAAACACTCATGAAGAACGCTTCAAAGATTGGGATGCCAAGGCAATTATGCATGAAAATGACCACATCAATGGGGTATTATTCATCGATAGATTAGAATCACAGGAGCGCACCAAGCTAGAACCTTATCTAAAAAAACTTGAACAGCGCCTGCAAAAGAACGATTAATTTCTATTGTTTTATCTCTATTTATGCTAAAATATCTCTATGGAAAGAGGATCCTTAGCAGTCGTTTTTAATGAAAACAGAGACGAAGTTCTTGTTATCAAGCGCAGAGATGTCCCGATTTGGGTTCTTCCGGGTGGAGGAATCAATCCTGGAGAAACTCCTGAAAAAGCTGTAATTCGAGAAGTCTTTGAAGAAACAGGAGTCCACGTTGATGTTGTGTGCAATGTAGGAGTTTATACCCCTGTTAATAAGTTGGTTGCCGAAACCCATTTCTTCGAATGTCGTCCAAAAGAAGGGTCACCGATGATAGGACCCGAAACGTTAGATGTTAAATTTGCTCCACTTAAAGACCTCCCCTCCCCCTTTTTTTATATTCATAAGGATCTCATCAAAGACGCCTTAAGCAATGAGCCAAAACCTCTGTATAAGCTATTCTCAAAGGTGACCTATTGGGCGGTTCTGAAGTATTTTCTAAGCCACCCCATCAAAGTAATAAGATTCGGCCTCTCGAAATTGGGGACCCCCATAAATACCAAGTAACAAGATTTACACCACAGAGATCACAGAGAGTATTGAGAACACTGAGATTAAAAAAGAGTAGGATACAGATTTGGTAGATATTTTTTTCAAAGAAAATTTTGAGGAATCAGAAGACAACTCTTTTTAATCTCAGTGTCCTCGGAATTCTCTGTGATCTCTGTGGTAAGACACACGAACAAATAGAAACGTGCTAGGAAAGGCATGGTTTTGTGTGCAAAAAAGTGATATGTTTTGCCTTTCCTAGCAATTTTCTTTTTTCTTAAATTTAAATATACCTTACAATGAAAACAATTTTTTGCAAAGAGATATTTTGTGGTATTTGGATTCGTTCGTGTCATAGAGGAAATGTTTCTCCGATCTTGGTGGGTGATACTATTTATGATTCTGTGTTATATGTTCTTTGAACAGAGCGTAAGACATCGAGACATCGAATACGTTAAGCTATACCAGCAATTAGTAGAACTAAGAGAAACAAGAAAATTGGCCTTAGCAGAAAATGAAAAACTCATGATGCATATCAATAGCCAAAGCGATCCGGCATGGATTGAATTGACCCTCATGAAAGGTCTTGGCATGGTCCCTGAAGGACAAACGAAAGTCTACTTCAAAACCGAGCAAAATCCCCATGATTGAAACCTCCATCTTAATTCCCTTCATCGTATTTTTGATATGCCTCTCAGGATATTTTTCAGGATCGGAAACAGCCCTTTTTTCTCTCTCACCGATACGTGTGAAGTCTTATCGTTCTAGCAAAAATCCTCGCAATCAAATGATCGCTAATCTTCTCAAGAGACCACGAGACCTCCTCGTGACCGTTTTTATGTTCAATACACTTGTCAATATTCTTATACAAAACTCTTCTTCGGTATTGTTTGGAGAAGACTCGGGTTGGCTATGGAAAGTGGGTTTGCCCTTAATCGTCACTTTAGTTTTTGGTGAAATCATCCCTAAAACCATCTGCATGCAAAATAACATTGCCGTTGCCCATCTGATTGCCCCCTCGATTACCTTTCTTCATAAAAAAGTCAAACCTCTTAGAAAAATGGCAATTACAGTAACCGCTCCTATTTCTAGAGTTCTTTTTTTCTTTCTAAAAAAAGAGGAAAGTATTTCTTCTGCAGAAATGACGCACGTCCTGGATGCATCTGAAAAACACGGAGTCCTTCATTCCGAAGAAGCCTTGTTAGTGAAAGGTTACATCAATCTACGGGAATCGACTGTGAAAGAAGTTATGTGGCCGCGAGAAGACATTATCTTTTTTGAGCTTTCGGAGCCCCTCACGAAACTTGAATATCTATTTGTCGACCAGGAATGTACCCGAATCCCCGTCTGCAAAGAAACGATTGACAATGTCCTAGGCATGATATCCGCCCGCGATTACTTTCTTAATCGCGACAAAATAAAAGAATCAAAAAATCTTTCCACTATTTTTTCCAAACCTTTTTATGTTCCTGAATCGGCTATTGCCTCTAATGTCTTGAGAGAATTTGACAACATGGGACAAGTAATCGGCATGGCTGTAGATGAGTACGGGACAGTCACAGGATTAATTACACGAGAAGATCTTGTTGAAGTTGTCATAGGTGAAATCAGCGATCGCCGCAATCAAAAAGAAAGTTATACTATAGCCGGAAAAAATGTTATTATAGCCAGTGGAAAAATGGAACTTTCCGAATTCAATCGGATTTTTAACACGGAAATTTCTAGTGACGGCGGCATGGTGACTTTAGGCGGATGGTTGACAGAACAATTAGGAGATATACCCAAGGCCGGGGCAAAATATGAGTGGCGCGATTTTCTTTTTCAAGTTCTTGCTGCCGATTCAAATCGGGTGCGCAGAATTTACATTCGGAGAGGAAAAGAAGAAAAAGGAAATGGGGTTTGAATGATGAAGTCATCTGCCTTCTTGTGGTTATTTCTTAACTTGTTTTCGATAGTCGTTCTAGCATTCTATTCCATGATGGAAATGGCATGCGTTTCTTTCAACAAAGTAAGACTCAACTACTATGTCAGCAAAGGGGATAAAAGAGCCATCCAGCTAAATTACCTTTTACACAATCCCTTTAGGTTGTTCGGAACGACTCTTATCGGTGTCAATTTTGCCATGTTTGCCGGCTCCGAATGTTCTAGAGAATTCCACACGGCTCTAGGTATTAACCCCGATTTTGCCCCTTTGAGTCAAGTTGTCCTCGTGGTTATCTTTGGAGAACTCGCCCCGATGTTCGCAGCGCGCCATTATGCGGAACATGTCGCCATGCTTGGAATCCCTCTTATTTATCTTTCAGCAAAATTAATGACCCCGTTTCTTTGGTTTACGGGACTTATCACCCAATTTTGTAATGTTTTATTGGGAAATTCCAATAAGAGCAGCGAAATTTTCTTAAACCAAGAGGAACTCCAAACCATCCTCGTAGAACATAGCGAAGAGGGCATCTCTACGAACGAAACGGAAGAATTCAACAAAGTAACGACACAAATATTTCAACTCCGACAAAAAGAAGCCCACCAAGTCGATACTCCTATCCAAGATATTCCCAGACTCTCTTCAAATGCCACCGTCGGTGAAATGCGTCAGCTTTTAAAAAATGTCCCCCACAACTTTGTGGCAATATATTATCGCGACATTCGGAACATTGTGGGAATCGCTTTTCCTAGGGACCTCATTCGGATTCCGGACACCAGACGCATCCGTGATCATGCAAGGCCACCTTGGTTTGTCACGCAAAACACCAAGATTTCTCAAATCTTACACCAATTTAAGCAAAACAACCAAAGCGTTGCCGTCATGCTCGATAAACACGGAAAAGCGATGGGTGTGATCACTCTCGAGGATGTGCTGAGTGAAATCTTAGGTGAAGAGGTTCGCGAACCTGAAGAGAAAAAGAAATTGTTATTTATTGCCCGCACCTTCCCCGGAAATATGCTAGTAAAAGAATTCAATCAAGAATTCGGTGTCATCTTAGACAAAAGAGGCGACCAAACCTTGTCCGAACTGTTTCACAGGGAAATTGGACACCACCCCACCGAAGGGGAATCTGTTGTGATTGGTCCATTTGAATTAACGGCGAAGGAAACATCACTACTCGAAGTGACAAGCATTACGATAAATACACTTTAATTGAAAGGAAGAAAATCATTTGCCTATTGCAAACTTTTATAGAATTCTAGTGATCTTCGTTCTCTGAAAAGTTCCTCTTTTACATTTGACAAATCGTCTTTGATAGAGGAATTATTTGGATCTTTCTTCAATTTAATCTCTAATTTCTCTTCTTTTGCTTCTAATTTAGATATTTTTCCTTGTATCGTTTCACCACCCTTCCCTAACTTTTGAGGTGGAGCGGCTGGTGGCTGCTGAGATGAGATTTGCTTGGAGAGCAATATTACTTCTTCACGGAATCTTTGTGTTACCTCTTTTTGGTAATCAGTTGTTTTATCTACATTTTTGGCAATAAATGTTGGTTTATTTTTCTCTTCTCCCACAAGATTCGATAATTTATCTCTGACCCCTTGTGCGAAAATTCCAATGGATTTAAAAATTTGAACAGTCTTTTCCTTCAGCATAGTCGGGTCTAACTTTGATTCACGCACTCCACCAGAGGTTGCTGTGCGTGAACCCGCAAAAGTTCCTTTTCTTTGAGTTTGTTCAAGGGACGATCCTGGATCGTTAGGGACGCTCTGGAATGGATCTATTCTTTGACTTGTAATCCGATCCGTCATATTTTTACCTCTTTAATAAACCCCAGTTACAACTTTATTATAAATAATTTTAATATTTTTGTAAAATAATTAAATATTATAAAGTTTTAAGATTTAGTTAAGATAAAACTCACGGAATTATTGTACTTATGGCGGCTTCGATGTCTTGCTCGGTGGTAAAACGACTCAGAGAAAACCGAATCGCGGATCTTACACGGTCTTTGGGGTAGCCCATATTAACTAGCACGCGGGAAGGCTCCAACGCCCCGGATGAACACGCCGAACCGTGGCTCACCGCAATACCCGCTATATCAAATGCCGCTAGCATAGCCTCACCATCAGCCCCGGGAAAACTTATATTGCTCGTATTACATACACGCGGACCATTTCCGTTAATCTCTATACCAGGAAAACGGTTCCGCATCCCCTCTTCCAGCATATCCCTCAATTTTTTCATTCTCTGTACAGCCACAGGCATTTCAGTTTTTAATAACTTGATAGCTTCGGCTAACGCCACAATTCCAGGAACATTCTCTGTTCCGGAACGACGACTATTCTCCTGCTCGCCTCCAAATAAAAGCGGCTTTAATTTGAATCCGCTGCGAATAAAAGCAAACCCAGTTCCCATCGGAGCATGTATCTTTTGCCCGCTAAAACACATGGCGCTTATTCCTTCAAACATCCTGATTGGTTCTTTACCTAAGTGGGCAATAGCATCGACTACAAAAGGGACTCCGGCTCGAAGCGCAATCGATGCAATCGATTCGACATCTGTTTTTACACCGGTTTCATTATTCACTGACATCAAAGTGATCAAACAGGTAGCAGGAGTTAATGCTCCCGAGACTGCTTCCGGCAAAACGGCGCCATGAGCTCCCGCTTTTAAATAGGTAATTTGAAATCCGCGTTTTTCTAAGGCTTTCAAAGTTTCGAAAACTGCCGCATGTTCCACATCGGAAGTAATAATATGACCTGGTGTGGGTAATCCTTGAAGGATAATGTTAAGGCCTTCGGTCCCTCCGGATGTAAAAACGATCTCCTTGGATTTCACGCCAAGAAAGCTGGCGATAGCATCGCGCGAGGCTGTGAGAGCGGCGCGAGCATTTCTGCCGAACAGATGTTGACTGGAAGGATTGCCGTAAGAATTTTCCATATATGCCACCATAGCACCTAAAACCCGCGGGTCTATCGGTGTTGAGGCATTATTATCGAGATAAATTTTTTGTTTCATTATTTTCTACACGCATTAGAACGGCTGTTATATTGTCTTTCCCACCCAGATCGATGGCCGCATCTATCAATTGATCCACTTTGCTTTGAAGATCCTGGGTACTTTTCAGGATCGTTTCTATTTTCTTCGGCGACAGTAAGTCGGATAATCCATCGGAACACATCATAAACTGATCATTTTCAGCAAACTCTGAAATTCCAATAGAAACTTTCACAATGGGTTCGGTTCCAATGGCTCTAGTGATGATGTTTTTATAAGGAACTCCATCCACGTTTTTGGCACTCAATTCGCCAAGGTCGATCATCTCAGTGACTAAAGAGTGGTCTCGGGTCAGTTGATCCAGTTTTTTGCCATGAAAGCGATATATCCTGCTATCTCCAACATGAGCAAAAACGACACCTTTCTCGTGAAAATAAGTGCAACATAATGTCGTCCCCATGCCTCTTAGGTCTGAATCGCTTCTCGCTTTTAGATAAACATCCTGATTCACTTTCTGAATAAGATCGAGAATGATCTCGACATCTTCATCGAGACTTCCCTTATTGATCTTTGGAGATTGTCTTATATAGCGAGATAATCTTTCGACTGTTTCTCTTGCAGCGACCTCGCCCGCGCGGTGCCCGCCCATTCCATCTGCCAAGATATAAAATTTTTGTTCAGAGAGTGAATCCCAGACATCTTCGTTATTATGCCTAACGAGTCCGATATCGGAACGTCCGAAAGAAGTTATTTTATAGGCTATAGAACGAACAGTCATAATTTTTTACAAATAAAAAGTATATTCTATCAGAAAAAACCATTGTTGAGCAAGAGCTATTTCGTCTACATCCTCAAGGGTGTTTAACTATTAATTGTTTGAGTTTCACCCACAAAATGACAAAGCATTTCCTTAGTCCAGTCTGCGATTTGTGCTGAATCAGAGATAAATGGTCTAAGGTCGCTGAGTGCGCTAGCTAAATCAAGTGAGGCAATTTTTTCTAGCATAAGCTGCTCAAAGCTCTCTCTTGTGAGAAGATCCTCAGGTTTAAAAAACCCTGAAGCTCTTAAGTGAATTGCTAACCTTTCGAGGTTTAACGTAGCGCCTCTCCGAACAAGCCACAACCAGTCATACCAGTCTCGTCCTTTAACGCGCCCTTTCCATTCCCGAAAAAGAAGAGCATGCATTTTCCCTGCAAAGACATCTTCTAAAACGACAGATCGAATTCCTACGTTAATTGGGTTATTAAGAAAACGAGTTTCGGTGTGATATGCAGGCGCTGGGTCGGTATCGAGCTCAAATTTTATTTTAAGTTGCGTTTGAGGATGAAAACCCCTGACAAGATGATTTGGGATTCCGATTTTTAATAATTCTCCTAAAGTATTTGTCTTAATAAATGCTGATTGCACAGCTGTTTGCCATACTTTTTGACGTCCTTCAACCTCTACATCAAATCCATATGCCTCCAATTCACTACGAATAAAGGAGGTGTAATAATCTAGTGAAAAATTAGCATCTGGTTTAATGAGTGTAAAGTCCAAATCTTCTGAAAATCGATCAAGGCCATAAAGAATGCGAAGCGCTGTACCGCCATAGAAGGCCGCATGTTCAAAAAAACGAGATCGCCAAAGACCTACCAATGCTAATTCCTGAAGAATTTCTTTAAGAGCGCGCTCAAATTGAGGGCGTGTTTCGCACTTGTAACGATTTAACATGTTTTGAATAGCTTGGTTCACTTGTTACTCCTTAACCAGGTAATTAAATAAGAAAGAACAGGGCTGCCACCGGCTTTTAATATCTCCTGTAAAATACCAATTTTGAGTCGCGCAACGCTTTGTTGGTCCATACGCAGATCCTCAAAGAGAAGTGCTTCAAGGTCAGAATTCGATGAAATTTTACTATCACGAATATATAATAGGTCGTTTATTGCCTTTTCAGGTGTTGCTATCAATGCCGAACCATAATCTGCTACTTGTATTAAAGTAAATCCAGTTGAAAATAGTTTAATGGGGATGGGAGTATAAGAGAAACGTCCTATCGGAGTCTCATACATTTTTTGACGCTTTGTTGTTACACTCGTTACTTCAGCCACAAATTCGGGAATAAGTCCATAAAAAGCAAGTGCATATTCGAGTGAAACATAGGAAGGACCATACAGTTGATTCGCCAAAATTTCAAGACTTACTAAGGAACGTCTTCGTTGTGGACCAAAAATATAAAGTCCTTTTTTGAGCCGAAGTATCTCCCCTGACCGTAAGAGTTGCGTAATCTTTGAGCGAGGCGAACTATAGTCTGACAAGCATTCCATCAGAAGTGTATAATCAAATGATTCGCCAGAAACTCGTTCCCGTAAATTATTCATATCCACCATCCAGTATGTATGATTTAATCATACATACTGACAAAATTTTGAGCAATAGAAATTTCCAATATGTATGAAAAAATCATACATACTGGTATTAGTTAGTTAGCTCCCGCTAGCATCCACCATCGAACTTACAGCGTACCCGGCAGCAAAGTCCCAAACGCTGTGCGAGGAAGAACTTCGGCATTCTAAATCGTAAATGAAACCATATCTTCTGGTATACAAACCTCAGGGGACAACGGATCAACCCATGAAGCTAGATCATGTCCTAGTCAGTGGATTTAAATTAGCAGAAGGTACAACACCCATTGTTATGGATGTCGCCAAAGTTCTTAATAAGAATTTTGCTCCATCTGATCATTATCCAATGAGCGCTGTGCTAAATTTATCGAAGGGCACCTGAATCGATAATTTGTAGCAATTGAGCTTTTGCGGGTTCGAGCCATTCAATCATGCTCGAATCCGCTTTCTCGAAATGATTATTTTCAATTTCATAAACGATTGTAGAAATAAAATCTTCTTTCAAAATCCTATTTTTGAGATCAGCCGGAACATATTTTACTGCCCCACGCTCATGCGACGCTTCAAAGAGTATCAACTTACAGGCACTCCATAAGCTTTTGATCTTTAAATCAGCAAAAGCCTTTTTTATTTTCAGATAATTATTCTGAAACCTTTCCATTTTTTCAAGCTCATCTTGCCCTTCCGTATTCTTAAATGCTTTTTCCCCATCTTCCACATGTTGCATATCATGAACCTCCATGTGCGTTGGAGACTTATTACGTCCATCTGCACGGGTTTCCGGTAGCGTTGATGCCGCTATTGGATACGCCCTTACTGACTGAATCTTTGCAAAATAGCCTGGCGGTAGATTCTTTGTTGTATGAAAGGGAATAACTGAAGGATCATCCATTATTCTATGGAAGAAAATTGTACATTCCCTCATTGTGTCGGGTGGATAACTGACATCACTACTCCAACGACCTTCATAAAACCTAGCCTTCAGATAGTAATAGTGGAGAGAAGCTAAGTGTTCATGAATAAAATTAAAAGTATATAAGTACGGAAAATCACGTTCTAAAACTTTTCTTAGTTTCCGGAAAAAAGATGTTCTTAACGAATTCCATTCATCGAGAGTTTTATCGGAGGGAGGTGTCCCATTCAAATGCTTTGCTAGATCATAAATAACTTCCGCAGCTTCAGGAAAAGAAAAATGTGGGCCACCGGAAACTCTTCGATCTTTCAAGGTCTTATACACACCAATAGGATCTTCCGCAATCCTACGAGTCAGATCAACAATGCCCCCTCTTTTAAGAATTATCATTGTAATAGGATCAATATCCGGTTTATGGACAGGCTGAGAGATACATACATTTCTTGCTTCAATTGGGTTCATAACACTTCTCCTTTATTTTTTTTGATGCGCGCCAGCATCAATCAGAAATTGACGAATTTTGGGACAACCATCATTTTCAATGTTGGTTTTCAAGCAAATATCAAGGTTCTCTTGTGACAAAGCTAAATCCCCTTTTGCGAAATTGATTAAGTCTAGGAAAGATTGGTAAAGGTGAGTTTTGCAAATAAGAATGATGGTGCAGTATAACATCATTTTTTTAGGTTCTTTCAAGTACTCCACTGAAAAATTAAATTCGTCTTTTATTTCCTCAAGTAGCTTAAAAAATAGTTGTTTATCGAGAATGATCTTCCATATTTTAACGAGTAAATCATTCTCAAATAAATCAGAATGTGTAGCTGGTATCGAATCGATTAATTCTTCTGAAATTTGTGGATTGTAAGAAAGATCGAGGTCTGTAAGTTTCATCTCTTTCAGAGCTGACACGCCTTTTTCTGTAATATTTTTATTATTTTGTAAGGATAAAACGCGCAAATCGGGAAGATTTCGAAGTTGGAGAAGAAATTCATCCGTGATGGTAGTATCATGCAAAAAGAGTTCACGAAGGGATTTCAATTCACATATTGACAACCAACATTTTTCATCTTCACAGGTCATATTAATAATTTGTAGTGCATTGAATTGTCTTAAACCTTTTAAACTTTGTATAAAACCTTTGTTCAGTTCTGTTGTTGAAACATAGGAACTTCCCATTATAGAAAGAAATGATAACTGATTAAATTTTCTCCATGTGCTTACTGATATTTCTGCCGGCATCCCACACAGATAAAGTTTTTTTAAATGAATCAATCTTGCAAGTTGGCTCAATTCATTATCATTCAAATATTCTCCCGGATCTAAGTGTAGTTCTTGCAATCGATGGAATTGAAGGAGGGAAGTTATTTTTCCATTTATCAAATGTCGGAAGCGAAAAGAGATAATTCCTGGGGCCAACGATTTTAGAATGCTAGAGACTTTTTCGCTGTTATCGTGAAATGGATTTTCATGCACTCCACTCAATTCCAAGACGGGCAGTCTTGCCTGTACCTTTGGCTGACTGATAATCTCTTCAATAAGAGGAAGCAAACCAGTATATCCTTCAACTTTCTCAAATTTCTTGCAAATAAGAATCAAAAAATCATCCCAATTATCCATTTCTATAGCTTCAATCACTGCATCTAGAATCTTCTCTTTAAAATCAGGTCTTTCCGTCATGTAGCTTGCTTTATGTCCTAAAAATATCTCGAGCGTCTTTAGATTATGGGATAGCCACATAGGCGTTTTGCCTTGATTGTTTTTAACGTTGACGGGAAAATTCCACGTTCTAATAAGTTCTAAAATCAACTCTGTAAAACCCGCTTTTGCAGCATAGTGCAAGAGTGTATTGCCACTTTTATCTTTGGCTAAAAAATTGGCCCCTTTTTCTATTAAGAGTCGGATCGTTTTAAGAGCATTTGGATTTCTCTGTTTGATCAAATCCTTGGTCCACAAAATAGGTGTTTTTTTAGACCGCTTGGCACCTTCAAGGCAAGCTCCTCTTTTGATAAGAAAATTAATATAATCTATTTTTCCCTTTTGTACGACAAAACATAGCGGCGTAGATCCTAATTTTGCGCATGGCTGTTCGATATCTGCGCCAAGATTTAGAAGAAGTTTGATTTCACCCACCGTTCCATAATAGCAAGCATAATGCAAGGTTGTAAAGCCTTCGGTCGAATACTCCGAGGAATCTAACCCTGTAAATGCAGCTAAGCGCTCAAGTAGAGAAAGACTTTGATACGATCTTCCAAGATTGTCTATCGATCTGATTAGTTCGTTATATCTAAGATCAGTTGGAATCATCGAATTTAACGTTTTATAGTAGAGTTGTTGCAATCTTGCGATAGGTTCACTCTGGGTGTAGAAAGCACGCAATTCTCTTGGTTTTTGTATAAAACCGTTACGAAAGATCTCACTTTTCATGACAATCTTGTCGATTATCTCTTTAAGACCATGACAAGTTTGACGCATTCTGACGATTCCGCGTATTCCATCAAATGTTCCCCCTAGCTCACCTATGACATGTTCTAAAGAGTAATGATTTAATCCTAAATTCGAAAAAAGATTTGCATTATGATTTTTTTCTATTAATAACATTTTTTACCTTTAAATTTAAATCAGATTATAAATTATATAATCTAATTTAAATACCGTAGTTATTACGGTATAGTTATACTGAAGTGGACTCAAAAATCGGTATTTGGGGCACTTGCGATCGTTTAACCCCGGGGCTTTGAAGTGCCCGAAATACCGATTTTTGAGCTCACTTCAGTATAAATTAATCATGATTCCCCGTTATAAAGTTGTCATTAAGGATAAATTGATTACTGATATATTGATTAAATATTTTGTTAAATAGAGACACGTCCTCAATAACTTGGCTAAAATTATGTTCGCTTAATTCGATGACCTCAATGGATTTATAGCACTCAGAATAAGATTGGATGATAGCGCGATCGAAGTCCTCTGAGGTTATTTGCGGATTGATATCTGTTAAGTTATCTATCCTTCGAGCTTGAGGATGTAGATATTTATCAAATTTATTCATATTTGTATGAATATAGATTGCACCCAGATGACGATGAACATCGTTTTCTATATCGACTATTGGTCTCGAGACTATCTTATCTTCCACACATACCTCATCTATAATACCGCCTCGATATTTTGCCGTCTTTCCTTTTAAATTCAATTGATTAATGGAATGTTTCAGAATAGAAAATGAATCTTGGTGATGAAATACAGCGCTTTGCCCATCCATGATGCTGAATAGTCTATTGCCTTTATCAACAAAATAGGCTTCCCCCTGCGTATCTCTTCGGACGAGCGGGACATTATCTTCTGTCATTTTTTTGATATTGCATACGCGCGAATAACTTTGATTTTTTCCGATAAGAACAGCGTCCGAACTTGTGCAAAGGAAAAGAATGTGGGAATTATAGAGCGTATTTACCTTTCGTGCGAGATAAGTTTCAATGCTTAGGTTAATATAGGGGTCTGTATAATTGCTTTTGATTACAGCAGCGAAGTATTTTTCTTGCTTAGGCCTATTAAAATTAAACTTTGGAAATAGCGTTATTGCACTCACTATATTAGGTAATTGTATTGTCATGATTTTTCCCCTTAAATTGATATTTTCCTTTCATCATTAGAAACATAACACATCAAGTAAATGGAGAATACCGTATTTATTACGGTATAATCGTCTTACCGCAAAAACTAACCTTCATTAGAATTAATTAGAAAAAAGAATTACTTAGACAAAAAAATCTGAAAGATGATATTATTTTTTCTTTATAATAAAAAGGATATTAACATGTTTGATATAAGTAATTCAAATCAATCTGAGACCATTGAAACATCTATCAAAGCTGCTTTATATAAATCAGTTAATAATACATCTAAAAATGCAAGATGGGTACGTTTGACCGGCCTAGGAATAGGTATTGTATCAGCTGTTTTAAAAATTGCAAGACAGGTTGCTCTTATTGCAGAGAATATCCTTAAAGGTCTGGGCAATGTTTTCGGCTATTTTTTTGTTAATCAATGCAGCTTCCAAAAGGGTCTATATCAATTATTAATTGAAACACCCAAGAATGTTATTATTTTACCCTTTTCAGTCATCTCCGCTTCTTTCGAAATTTTTACCCATACCGTACAAATTGCCTCTGATCCAGTACAATTTTCGTATGAAAAATGGTGTGAGAATGACCCCGTTGAAGAAAATCATTATCAACAAAGCGTTCAAAGATATCAACAAAGCGTTCAAAGAAAAGAGTTTTTAGCAGCCCAAAGTAAATTTAATCAAGAGATGTCGCTCTATAACCAAGATAACAACGATGTGCACGCAATTACATATTTAGCAAAAGCGTACCAGAAAGGATACGGCGTACAACAAGATACAACACAATCTATTAAATTTTACGAAGAGGCTGCGCAGCTAGGCGATATCGGTTCTATTATATATTTAGCTGACGCTTACTGTGAAGGAAAGATCGTGGAAAAGGCACCGCAAGTTTCTTTCGATTACTACATGAAAGCAGCAAAAATGGGTAATATAAATTGTATATATGAAGTTGGACAATGCTATAGATACGGCTTTGGGACAACAAAAGATCTTGATAAAGCTGTGAAATGGTATGAGGGTGCGAAAAAAGGCGGACACGAAAAAGCTTGGAAAGAACTTTCTTCAGTTATTTCGGAACAAGATTCCGAAAAGCGTAAAAAAACGCTAGAAAAATTTGATAGATATCAAATATATTTAGGTGTGAAAAGCAATTTTGGCTATTCAGCCGATTTAATGAAAATGGAAATGGATAATGAGAAAGATAGAGAAGAATTGAAAAAGATAAAGGATGAAAAGGAAGAAAAAATTGTGGATCAAGCATTAAAGCAGGGAAAAATCAAATAACTAATATTGAGTACTTAGGGTTAGACGTGGGATGGCACAAACAATGAAATCTAATGTGTATTAAAATTAAATTATAAAAAAAAATCGAATCCGCCATCTTTATGTCAAAGAAGAGGCCATTGGTTTTATTTCTTCAAATCGACGAAGTCGATTCATGAATATGAGAGAGTAGAGGAGACCGGTTTCCCGGCTCCCCCCTCATTAGATCCCATCGTGCCCAATTAAGGCAATGGGCTCCCGACAAATCACTCGCTTTGTCCTCTTCAAAATAGCCTATGTTTGATTGTAAGGGCTGGAAGTGGGTATTTAGTGCGAAACATATCGAATTTCTTCCATGTCATGGATGGATTCTGACTCCTTCGATTGATCCATTTGAAGAAGATTCTTACTGCTTCTTCTACAAATGCTTTTATGTATTCGAAGTTAAAGGAAACACCGTAGTATTGGATGTGTCCTCTCAGTTTCGAGCAGAATGTTTTCCACAACGGGACTAATTTAATAGTGTTTCTTTTCTCTTTTATCCAATTTGCAACCCTTTTTATTTTGGTCACAAATCTTTTCTTCGCAGTCTTTACTTTTGGTATCCATTTTCCTAATCTTGTTTTCCCGAAAAAGAATGTGAAACCTAAGAAATCGAAAGTACCTTGTTGTATACCTTGTCGGGCTTTTACCACCGAGAAGGGGACAACTTTAGTTTTATCTTTGTTCAATTTAAGTTTAAATTTTGCAAGACGTTTATCTAGTACTTCCAAGATTCTTTTGGCATCTCCTTCTTTTTCACAACAGATGATTGCATCATCTGCGTATCTGAACAGCTTTACTATTCCTCGACAATTTGGTTGAACATTTTCTTCAATCCAGGTGTCTAATACGTAGTGTGCATAGATATTCGACATGATTGGGCTACATACCGATCCCTGAGGAACACCTTCTTCTGTTATTTTAAGTTCTCCATCTGATAAAATGCCTGCTTTGAACATTCTTATGATGTATCTCATGAACTTGGGATCTTTAATTTTCATTCGCATGAAATCTTCCAGGATCTTATGATCTATGGTACCAAAGAAGTTTGCCATGTCGATATCAATGACTGTTTCAATTTCATTTCTAAAAAGAAATTTATGCAGTGCTTTAATAGCATCATGGCAGCTCTTACCGGGTCTAAAACCAAATGAACAGTCTTTAAATATTGGATCATATATGTTCTCCAATATTTTCCCTGTCTGCATCTGGATTATTTTATCTTCAAAGTTACTGATACCGAGTGGTCGATAGGCTCCTGGCTTATCTTCCTTCTCGATAAGTACTTCTCTTATATTCCCAGGTCTGTAGGCCATCTTCTTCATGCGATCGAGAAGGTTATTTAGGTTTCTTATGAGATTTTCCCCATAATGTTCTTTTGTAACCTTATCAATTCCAACCGCTTTCTTCCCGTCAAGCTTATGGAAGCATTTTAGAAGAGACTCCTCATTATAGAAATGCATCAGAGCCGTAAATTCTTTATGAGGGTCTTTTGCAGAGAGCCAAGCTACTCTTTCAAGTTTTGTATCCGTATCCCATATGGGTTTTGGAGTCTCTATTGTACTCATACGTTTCCTTATTCAGATTGATTAATGCCGAGGATTCCTTCCCTCCAGTAACTCCGCAAAGACTCACGTCTCCTTGTTCGCCCCTTCATCGGTACTACGAATCCATCTGCCATCCTGTCGCCATCCCGAGCTGCTCACTGTTACATTTGCAGATCAGTACTTCTTCCTTGAAGAGCTAAGGACTTCCCACGTTCACCATTTTATCTTCGATACATGCCCTGTTCACCGACCCCGAGGAGCTGTATATCTCATTCCCTATAGCGAGATATATAGTAATGCCTTCCGTCAACACTCACAGCGTCGGCCTCCTAAAAGTTATCTATAACGGGGCTCAATCACACGGCCTGCATCTTCCCTGTCATACGCTTAACTCAATTCGTTACCTCCTAGAGTCCAATGACTCGGTATAGCAAGTTTGGGTTTAACTCCCTAGTGACGACTTACACGTCACTGATAAAATAGCGCCTCGTGGCGCACGAGTGAATCGATTTATCGATTCTCTCCCCAGACCAATTTATTGGTCGCGGGGAAGTGCGATATTTTGCATGCTGTTCCGATACTCATCATTTAAACAAGGCTGCAATATCTCGCTATTTCCCCGCGACCAATAAATTGGTCTCGGGAAAGAATCGATAAATCGATTCACTCCATATTCATGAATCGACTTCGTCGATTGTGGATATCTGTCATAATGGTACGGGAATTGTCCGGAAATCTAGGTAATAACAATATGCTTTTTTTAGTTCACTTTGCGCCATTCCAATTAAGCAATAAAGGTCTAGGTAAAATTTTCTATTTTAGGTTAATCTTATCCTCTTAATAGGAGTTTGACATTGGACAGCGTCTCGCAAGAAATACCCGTGCTCACCGTTTCGGAATTGACTGCCGGCATCAAGAATCATCTTGAAACATCGTTTCCGTCAGTCTGGCTCCAAGGCGAAATCAGCAACGCAAAAATGCACACCTCCGGACACTTTTACTTCTCCCTCAAAGACTCCAACTCCCAAATCGGCGCTGTCATGTTCCGCGGCCACGCCTCTTCCTTGAAGGCCACCCCCAAAGATGGCGATAAAGTCATCGTCCACGGCGCCCTCAACGTCTACCCGCCCAGCGGAAAATACCAAATCGTTGTCGATCAACTCAAACTGGCCGGCATCGGCGAACTCCTCCTTAAACTCGAAGAACTCAAAGTAAAATTGAATAAACTTGGCTGGTTCAAAAAAGAACGCAAACGCCCCCTCCCCAAATTCCCCAAAAAAATCGGTGTCGTCACTAGCCCCACAGGTGCCGCTATCCAAGACATTCTAAACATTCTGACCCGCAGATACTACGGCTTTCACCTCATCCTCAATCCGGTCCGCGTCCAAGGCGAAGGAGCCGCCAAAGAAATCGCCCAAGCTATCCACGACTTCAACAAATATGAACTAGCCGACGTCCTCATCATCGGACGCGGAGGCGGAAGCTTCGAAGATCTCTGGGCCTTCAACGAAGAAATCGTCGCCGAAGCTGTTTTCCAAAGCAAAATCCCTATCGTCTGCGCGGTAGGACACGAAACAGATCACTGCATTGCCGAATATGTCGCCGATGTCAGAGCTCCCACACCCTCGGCAGCCGCCGAAATCGTGATCGGCGAGCGCCTCCAACAAATGAAATTCCTCGAACAAACCCGGCAGCGCTTATTGCACACCATCAAGCATCTTCTTCGACAATATAGACATCGATTCGAAGGCATCATCAGGCAACCTATCCTTAAGAATCCCTACACGATGCTAGGGCGATGGATGCAAAAGATCGACGATTCCAGACAAATTATCGACCAATCTGTAAAACAAATGATGATTCAAAAAAAGATGATGCTAGAAGGACGCAAAAAAGTCCTCCAATCGCTAAATCCTACCACTGTCGTTATTCAGTATAGAAATAAATTGGGTTTTATCGATAAACAACTGAATAACCTCTGGAATCGGAACTCCAGCCTACGCAAAGAACGCCTTCAAAAAATGGTTGATCAACTAAAGTCGATAGATCCTAAAAATCTTTTACGCAAAGGCTTTAGTATTCTCTTTTCGGAAAAGGATCAATCAGTTATAACTTCAATAGAACAATTAACTGTAAATCAAGATTTAAAGATCATGTTGTCCGATGGTAAAGCATCCGCTACAGTAAAGGAAATTTTTTAATGACTGCGAAAGATAAAGATATAACAGCCGAAATTACATTCGAGAAGGCGTTTACCCGTCTTGAAGAGATTTTAGAACAAATGAACTCGGCATCTGTCAGCCTAGATGAATCCCTGAAACTCTACGAAGAGGCCGATAAGCTTATCAATACCTGCGGAACGCGCTTAAACGAAGCAGAAAGGCGCATTGAAACCCTCGTCAAAAACCGAAACGGAGAACTAGCTCTCGGAGCAGACGGGAAGCCGACAACACAACCTTTTAATACACAGTCATAACGATGGTAAATAAAAAACTCCTCCCCAGCATAGAGTCCCCCGCAGATATCAAGGACTTCTCTCTGAAAGAGCTACAACAGCTTGCTTCAGAGCTGAGAGAGAGGATCATCGAAGTGCTTTCGATCAATGGGGGTCACCTCGCTTCCAATCTGGGATCGGTAGAACTGACGATCGCCCTTCATAAAGTATTTAATTCACCCGATGATAAATTCATTTGGGACGTTAGCCACCAAACCTACTCTCATAAAATCCTCACCGGCCGCAACTCCCGCTTCAACACCATAAGACAGTTCAAAGGCCTTTGCGGTTTTGCCCACCCTAAAGAATCTCCCCACGACCATTTTTACGCAGGACACGCCGGGACTGCGTTGTCATTAGCCCTTGGAGTTGCCAAAAATCGCGACCTTACAAAACGTCAAGAATACATCGTTCCGATCATAGGCGACGCTACACTCACCTGTGGCATGTCCCTGGAAGCTCTCAATAATATCCCAAAAGACCTCAAAAGATTTATCGTGGTCCTAAACGACAATGCTATGTCCATCTCAGAAAATGTCGGCGCCATCACACAAATTCTCAGCCGTATGATCAGCAATCCCCTCACAAATAAATTGCACCAAGAACTCGATTCATTCATTGCAAAAATCCCGACTCTAGGTCCCAGCCTCACGAAACAAGGACATAAAATCACAGAATCGATAAAAAATCTTTTTAGCCCCGCATCCTTTTTCGAACAGTATGGTGTTGCCTACATCGGACCCGTCGATGGTCATGACATAAAAAAACTTATCGAAACCTTTGAAGGACTCAAAAACTCGTCCTGGCCTGTTGTCGTTCATGTTCTGACAAACAAAGGACAAGGGATGGAAGAGGCAATAAAAAATCCGATATCTTATCACGGCGTCGTCCCATTTGATCCCAACACCGGAAAATTTCACCCACAGCCTTCCCCGAAGCCAACGTTCCCGAAAATTTTCGGAAAACACATCCTCGAAATGGCAGAAAACGACCCAAGCCTCATTGTCATCACCCCTGCGATGTCGGCAGGCTCCCAATTAGACCCTTTCATGAAAAAATTTCCCGATAGATGCCTCGATGTCGGAATAGCCGAATCCCATTCTGTTACTTTTGCAGGCGGGATCGCCTATGGCAAAAAAATGAAGGTGCTTGTCAGCATCTATTCCACCTTTTTACAAAGAGCTCTCGACAATCTTTTCCATGACATCTGCATCCAAGAACTTCCGGTCGTTTTTGCCATCGATCGCGGCGGCATTTCAGGTCCCGACGGAACCACACACCATGGAATTTATGATATCTCTTTTCTCAATGCGATGCCAAACATGATCATTTCACAGCCAAGAAACGGAAAAGTATTAAAAGAGCTTCTAGAATCTGCCTTCACCTGGGGAAGACCTGCTGCAATCCGTTATCCCAATATGGCTGCTGAAGAACCTGAAGGTATTTTGGAATATCGAAAACTGGGAAAAGGCGAAATCCTTGCCGAAGGCGAAGACCTCCTTATCCTAGCTCTCGGACATATGAACAACACAGCCTTAGAAGTACGCGAACAGCTGGCTAAAAAAGGAATCTCCGCAGCCGTCATGGATCCTATCTTCGTCAAACCTCTCGATTCCGATCTCCTATGTAAACTCCTCATCAACCACACACGTATTGTCACTCTAGAAGAGCATTCTGTAGTCTCAGGCATGGGTTCTATTTTAAACAACTTTTTAATGACACAAGGCTTCAATAATATCCAAGTCCTCAATATTGGAATACCCGAAACCTTCCTCCAACACGGCAGCTACAAAGACATTATCGACGAAATTGGCCTTACACCCGACAAAATTACTAAAAAGATCATCACCCACTTTGGACTCAAGTCCATTGCGGAATACACGTCCAGAGGATCTAATAAGGCATAGGAGAACAATTTTTGAACATTCTATTATACAGAAATAAAATAAAAGAAGACTCCAAATCTGTGGCCATCGGTATTGTTGAATACTTAAAAAATAATGGAGCAACCCCCATCGCCGAAGAGGATGATGCGGAAACCATCGGCGCTCATCCCCTCTCTAAATACGAACCTTCAGCAATCGATTTTATCATTACTTTGGGTGGCGACGGCACCATTCTTAGAGCTATCCACAATCACCCCAAAATCGAAGCTCCTATATTAGGCATTAATTTGGGAAATCTTGGCTTCATGACAGAAGCGCCCTTAAAGGATATATACCCTGCCCTGAATCAACTCCTGAACGGCAACTACACTATCGAAAACAGAATCGCCATGGAAGGTGAAACAGGAAACCATCAAAAATGCTACGCGGTGAACGAAATTGTTTTCCACCGCGCTAAAAACCCTACACTTGTTGAACTAGCCATCCATATGGACGGTATCTATATCAATACCTTTTCTGCGGACGGAATTATTTTTTCCACACCATCCGGATCCACTGCCTACTCCTTATCTTCAGGGGGCCCCATCCTCACACCTGAGCTCAATGCGTTCGTTCTCACTCCCATTTGCCCACATACCATTTCTAACCGCCCAATTGTTCTCATGCCAAAACAATCTCTTCAAATCCAATACCTAAGTCCTCTGGAACCTATCGAAGTCATCGCGGATGGCTATACGAGCTTTCACATGTCTAGAGACGAGTTTTTCTGTATTAGGCCTTCATCCCGTCCTTATCGCTTAGTCAATCTCCCTCATCATGATTACTTTTCCAATCTTCGTTCCAAACTAGGTTGGTCAGGAAAATTAATACTAAAGTGAAATATATTTTTTTTCATAACCATCTGCTTATCAAAAACTTATTTAAAATTTCAAAAAAATTTAAAAAATCTCTCTTGAACAATTATCGACAATTCTATATCTAAATTACTTAAAACCTTTTTTCTTAAGTCGTGCCTCGATAGGCGGATTCAAAAGAATTCATCTAAAAAGCACGAAGGGTTTTATTAACAAAAACACAACTGAAAGGAGTGTTGTCATGAAAATGTTTGCATCAATGTTTGCACTATGTGCAACTGCGTTTGTTTTAACTAGCTGCTGCTGCAGTGATCCTTGCGATCCATGTCCAAGACCATGCCCAAAGCCATGCTGTCCTAAGCCATGCGCTCCAAAGCCTTGCTGCCCACAGCCATGCGCACCTTGCGCACCAGTACAATCTTCTTGCTGCCGTTAATAGGCATGTAAGATAGGTAGGGGGATTTTTTAATCCCCCTACTTTTTATTTTGTCAGCATATTCCAACGACAATGGTATTCAGGGGGAAATCAATGAAATCCATCAGATTAGTAATCACTTTCACAGTCACTGTCCTGACACTCACAAGCTGCTGTTGTGTAGACGATGGCTCATGCTGCGAAAAAGTATGTCCGGAGCCAAGACCGCATCCTTGCTGTCCAAAACCGCACGTATGGGACAATAACTATTGCGATCCAAGCAACTACGCCTATTAAGATCTTAACGGATAAAAGCTCCTTAAACGCTGTTTAAGGACCTTCTAGCTGTTAAGACAAATAAAGCTAACAAACCAAAATCATTCTAAAGGAGTGTAATTAATGAACAAGTATTTAGGGATAGTATCCTCAATGCTGACGCTTGCAGTCGCTGCAATGCTATTTACAGGCTGTTCAGACTGTTGTCTGGATACCTCTCAACCAACATGCCATGAAGCCAAACCGGCCTGTCACGTAGAACCTGCATGCGCTCCCGCATGCAAACCTGCCTGCGCACCAGCTCATAAACCTGCATGTGCTCCAGCTTGCGCACCTGTTTGCCATCCTCCTGCAAAATGCTGCCATCCAAATAGCAACATTCTTGAGTGCCTTGATGGGATCACAGTAAGAGCAAAAAATCCTGAGTGCTGCTGCCTAGGTAATCAGTATTCCATTGAATTTACTGTAGAAGCCTGCGACGATGTTTGCGAAGCTGTTGTAATGACAACCCTGCCGGAAGGCGTCACTTACAAGAAAAGTGAACCCCCTGCAAAAGTTGATGGCCGTAAACTCACTTGGGACTTCGGTGCTATGAACCGTGGCGAGTCACGTCCTGCTGCTGTTTGGGTAGAATGTGATACAGAAGGTGAGCTCTGCGCTTGCTTCTGCGCTCGCGCAACTCGGGTAAGATTCTGCTCACTCCTCTGCGCAAAACCAGTTCTTGCTTGCCATAAGTGCGGACCTGAAGAAGTTTGCCCTTGCGACCCTGTAACATATGTTATTTCCGTTACCAACACCGGAACAGGAACTGCACATGATGTTATAGTCACGGACAACGTTCCAGAAGGCATGGAACATGCTAGCGGCCAGAAGACACTCACATACAAATTGTGCGAACTTCAGCCTTGCGAAACAAAAGAAGTGCAAGTATGCCTCACAGCTGTAAAGCGTGGTAATTTCTGCAACACAGCAGTCGTTACTGCATGTGATGCCGATTCAGTCTCTTGCAAAGCTTGCACATGCGTTTGCATTTGCGATGTTGCTTTAGAAAAAACCGGACCAAAAGAAGCTCAAATCGGTAAAAATGCCGATTACCAAATCACTGTGACAAACACAGGCGATAAGAATCTTACAAACGTTCGCGTTACAGATACAGCCCCATGCGAAACATCTATTGTTACAGCTAATGGCGCTGCTATGAATGGCAACCAAGCTGTTTGGACAGTAAATGAAATTAAGCCAGGCGAGAAAGTCTCGTTCTCTCTTACTTTGACAACATGCACACCTGGTTGCTACACCAACAATGTGGGCGTTACTACATGTGAAGGATGCTGCGCATCATCCTGTGTAACGACACTTTGGAGAGGAAAGCCTGCATTTAACATGTGCATCTGCGATACAAATGATCCTATTTGCATCGGCGAGTGCACATCTTACTGTGTGACTGTTGTTAACCAAGGTTATGAAGCAGATGACAATGTGAAACTTGTCCTACGCTTCCCAGCTGAAGTTGTACCTGTCAGCACCTCAGGTGACAATCCAGGAACAATTTCCGGAAACACAGTAACATTCGGCCCTGTGAATAACTTCGGCGCCCACCAGTCATTGAAATTCTGGGTAGACGCAAAAGGAGTCAAATCTGGGGATGCCCGTATTGTTGTAGAATTGACTTCTAACACAGTACAGACACCGATTGTTCAGCAAGAAAGCACGATTGTAAACTAATCGTCGGTTCAACAGGCAAAAGCCAAAAAGGCCTCGGGGAAACCCGGGGCCTTTTTTTGTACATAATATAGCTTTTTTTCTTTATTTTTTTAGGATTTCTTACTAACATAAGCACATAATGAATAATGATGAAAAATATTTGCAAATGGTCAAGGATATTGTACTTAGTTCTATTGATACTCAATCCTATGCCATATTCTTATTTGGAAGCCGCGCTCGCCAAAAACATGCGGCGTCCGCGGATATCGACATAGGCGTTTTAGGCCATAAGCCACTACCAAATAAAATTATTTTCAACATCAAAGATAAAATCGAATCTTCTATAGTACCATATAAAGTCGATATAGTAGACTTCTATGATGCTGAAACAAATTTTAAATCAATTGCCCTCAAGGATATACAAATATGGAATCATCTGAGCTCTATCAATCTCGTCTAAAATTGCTGGAAAATGCCATCAGCAGTTTTCAAGAATCTTTGAATCAAAATACTGATAAATTCAATGCCTCACTAGTGGATCTGATTAAAAATGGACAAGTACAAAAGTTTGAATATTCTACAGAATTGCTTTGGAAAGTGATCAAACAGTATCTTTTTGAAAAAGAAGGAATAGATGAAGTCTCCCCTAAAGCCGTCATCAAAGCCTTTTACCGGACAGGTAAAATAAAACAGCCCATTTATGAACAATTAATGGAAATGATTGATCACCGAAACTTGTTCAGTCACATCTATAATGAAAGTAAATTTGGCGAACTACACACCTTTTTACCAAAGCACGCAGCCGTTATGAAGCAAGTTTTAGCCATTCTTCAGTAGGAAGTGTTTTTCTATTGAAAAATGACCCCTAGATGTAGATAATAAGGGGTCAATATAAATGGAAAAAACCCCGTGATTACATTTCAAGAAATTTTAAGAAGACTTTCGCAATATTGGGAAGAACAAGGCTGCATCATCCACCAAGGCTACGACCTCGAAATAGGCGCAGGAACTATGAACCCTGCCACCTTTTTACGCTGCCTAGGACCCGAGCCCTATTGGGCTGCCTATATCGAACCGTGCCGTAGACCGGCCGACGGAAGATACGGTACTAATCCCAACCGCCTCCAACATTATTTCCAATACCAAGTCATCCTCAAACCCTCCCCTCTCAATATGCAAGAGCTATATTTAGATTCTCTCAAAATGCTAGGCGTCGATTTGACCAAACACGACATCCGCTTCGTCCACGACGACTGGGAAAACCCCACCATCGGTTCCTGGGGTCTTGGATGGGAAGTATGGATGGACGGCATGGAAATCACCCAATACACCTACTTCCAAAGCGTCGGCTCTCAAGTGTTAAAACCTATCTCAGGCGAATTAACCTACGGGATCGAAAGACTCGCCATGTACTTGCAAGGAGTTAACAACATCTTTGATCTCAAATGGAACGATCATCTTAGCTACGGAGATATCTATCATCGCAATGAGGTCGAATGGAGCCATTACAACTTTGAATACGCCACCACTGATATGTGGTTCAAACACTTCAATGACTTTGAAAAAGAATCGAAAATGATGATTCAACACCATCTTCCGCTTCCGGCTTACGAATTCGTGATGAAAGCTTCACATGCGTTTAATATTCTCGATGCACGCGGAGCTATTTCTGTAACGGAACGTACAAACTATATCGGAAAAATCCGCGATCTCGCTAAAATGATCGCTGAAACATACATAACAAGCCGTGAAAAAATTGGATTCCCTTTGCTTGAAAGATTCCCAAAAAAGGAACATAAAAATCCACCTCTCGAAAAAATCTCCAAGAATTTGCTGGAAATGGCTCCGACTGCCAAAGAAGATTTTCTCCTGGAAATAGGTTCAGAAGAACTTCCCGCAGCCTTTGTGACAATAGGACTCAAAAATCTCGAAAGAAAAATGACCCAGCTCCTGGAAAAAGAGGGCATTGCTCACGGAATCATTTCGACCTATGCTACACCCCGACGCCTCGCTCTTGTCATCAGCGAACTTTCCATGGGAACCCCCGAGCAAACAACAGAAAAAAGAGGTCCCTCCATCGACAAAGCTTTCGATGCTCAAGGCAAAGTAAGCCCGACAGGTGAAGGCTACTTCCGTTCTATCGGCAAGGAACCGATTTCTCTCACTGATATTAAAGCAGGAAAAGATCCGGCCCTTTCAATTCAAAAAATCAAAGATGCCGAATACCTCTTTGCTACCTTAAAAACCGCAGCGCGATCCACCGCGGAAATTCTCGCCGCACACCTTCCCGGACTCATCCTAGGCCTCGAATTTCCCAAGAAGATGCGTTGGTCTGATCTGGACATCACTTATGCGCGCCCGCTGCGTTGGGTTGTCGCCATGATCGGAAAAGAAGTTCTTCCTTTCGAAGTCGGCCCCATCCATTCCGGCCACAAATCCTATGGACACCGTCAACTGAATCCGGGACAATTCCCGATACATTCTCCAAAAGAATATATTTTGACATTGAAAAAGCACCATGTGATGGCGCACAGACAGGAAAGGCTAGACCGAATCACCGAGCAGTTAAATGCTCTTGAAGGGGAAATCCATGGTCTGATTATTGAAAGAGAAAGGGTCCTTCCGCAGGTTGTGGATCTCGTCGAGTGGCCTCAAGTGACAGCTGCAACTTACGATGCAAACTTTTTGAAGGCTCCGAAAGAGGTTTTAATTTCAGAAATGGTCGAGCATCAGAAATACTTCCCTGTGGCCAATAAAGAGGATTCGTTGATGAATTACTTCATCATCACGGCTGACAACACGCCTACAGATCAAATCCGTCAAGGAAACCAAAGGGTGCTTTCCGCAAGACTCAGCGATGGCGTTTTCCTCTATGAAAAAGGTAGAAAGGAAAACCTGGAGAATTTTAACGAGAAACTAAAAAGCGTCACCTTTCTTGCAGGATACGGCAGCGTCTACGACAAGGTTTGCAGATTAGTCAAACATGTCGAGTTTCTACAAAAAACTCTGGGAATTAGTGAAAAAAATAAAGCGATGCGAGCAGCCCTTTTATCGAAAGCCGACCTCGCCTCGGAAATGGTGCATGAATTCCCCGAACTCCAAGGGACTATAGGAAAGTATTATGCCGTCATGCAAGGAGAAGACCCGGAAGTCGCGCTAGCGATCGAAGAGCAATGGATGCCACGCGGAGAAAGTGCTCCTCTGCCAAGGACAGAAACGGGTATTCTTTTAAGTCTTGCAGATAAAATCGACAACCTTCTGAGTTGTTTCTCGGCTGGTTTGAAGCCCACTTCTTCAAGCGATCCCCATGCCCTTCGAAGACAGGCCCTTGGAATCACTAAACTTTTGATTTCACAAAAGCAACGCCTTCCTTTAATTGAAACTTTAAGAGCCTGTTCCGAAAATTTCCCTGAATCTCTCATGAAAAATAGAGACCAAATTCTTGGCGAAATCGAAGAATTTTTCATCAATCGAATCAAAACCATTTTCGAAGATTATGGTTTTAGAAAAGATGAAATCGACGCTAGCGTATCGTTTGGTTTTTCAGATATTTACGATACATTCTGTCGCGTCCAAGCTTTGAACAACTATAGGAATCAGGGACCCGAGTTTATATCCCTCTACGAGGTCTATAAAAGAGCAAAAGGTCAAATTGACAGCATGGAAATGCAAACGTTAACCGAGGATCTGTTGCAGGAAAAAGCCGAAAAAGACCTCTACAAACTTTATCAAGCAACGCACCAGCAATTTAAACAAGAAATCAGCAACTACGACTATGACAAAGCTTATAAGCTTGTCGCTGAAATCCAACCTGCATTGGGAACACTTTTCGATCAGGTGAGAATTTTGGCTGATGATCCAAAAATTCGAAATAACAGAATTGCCTTATTGCAGAATGTTTTTGGATTGTTTGAACAGCTCCTTGATTTTAGCAAAATACGCGAGAAGGAATAACTTTGAAACATCTTGTATTCTATGATGGTCAATGCGGCTTGTGCGATCAAGTTGTCCAGTTTATTTTGAAAAGGGACAAAAAAGAGCTTTTCGCTTTTGCTCCTCTGCAAGGGAAAACGGCTTCCGAAAAGCTAAAATCACTCCCCGAGGACATGAAAAATCTCGATAGCATTATTCTGATCGAAAACTTTAACACACCAAAAGAAAAAATTTCTGTTTTGGGACATGCGGCCTTTCGCATATTATGGTTGATGGGGGGGAGCTGGGCATTATTAGGTTGGATTTCATTCCTGCCACCCTTTCTATACAACTGGGGCTATCGTATCGTCGCAAGAAATCGCCACCGTTTTTTCCCCCAAGATCTCTGCGTGATCCCTGATCCTAAGATGAAGGACCGCTTTTTACCGTAGAATTCTTATAAACAGGTTTTAAAACACGGAGTTCACAGAGAACACAGAGAGTAAGAAAATAAATGGATAATAGAATACCCCCAAATAATCATGGAAATGGATGGAGACCCTCGTTTCCTAATTTTCGTGGACGTGGTAACTCTTCTCGACTAAAGCTATTTCATCGTCGTGTATTTACAGGTCATGCAAATAACAACCATTCAACCCCTGAAATGATCGCGTTTGCGAAACGTGTAACAATGGGTATTCCAGGAGAACTTGCTTATTATACACCTGAAATGCTTGGGATGTGCAGAAAAATGATAGAACTCCTTCCTGGAGAAAACCACAATCTCGATCCAATTAGATTCCGACCCAATCAATTAGTCCCTATATTAAAGGAAAGACTGAAAATATTCTTTCTTTCTAGCGATTTCATTCTTCCAAATAATGTTCTAACATTTTGGAAATCTCTTAGAAATGCATATGATATTATGGATATTTGCTCATCATTAATAAGGAAGGCAGAAGCTTTCAATTCGAACTCTATAAAAAAAGAAATGATATGCAAAGAGTTTGCTGATTTGCAGGATTGTACATTGGAGATAATGAATGAGGTACCTTTACTCGGATCGATCATTCAAAAATGTTATATTGGAAAGAAGATCAATATAAAAGATGAAAACGGGCGAACAGATGACTTGAGATATCTTTTAGATGACTTATTAATTTTCCAGTCTGTATTGAATTTTAATAGTATTGATGAAAAAGGTCAGGTAATCCTAAAAGAACTCCAGCGTCAAATTTTAGAATTGCTTCTTGAGGAATTCAATATAGGTGGTCGTCATATATTTCATCGTATGGACAAAATATGGACACTCCAAGATTTCGAGTTTTTAGGTGAATTATATGAGTGTGTTGAACAAATTGAATTTCATGCAAAAAAGGAACTGATTGCACAACTTAAATATCTTCTTGTACTTGAATTGAGAAATCCAGAAGCCTTCAAGGCATCTACTAAGACGGCTTTCATAAGAGTTCTAGAAAAATTACCGATAGAAGAACAAAAAAGGAATGATTTTTTTAGTGACATACTCATTCTTACACTATTATTTCAATTTCAACAGATCATGTGCGAAAGCCCCGCTAGTATTGTGAAAAATTATCACTGTTTTAAATTGAATTGTTTAAAATTTTTTAAACATCGATACCAAGTAAGTGACTCTATAGTTTTTCGATCCCCAACAAATATTGCAAAAATTTGCTGGTTTTGCGTCAGCGAAATATCTGATGTGCACTACAAAGAAAACCCAATTGAAATGGATGGGATTATTGTTGATATTATCAACATATTAATAAAGCATGTTAAAAATTTTCAAAGAAATGGCGCCGAAGCAGAAAAGAACGTTTGCCGCTCTTCACCCGAAAGCTACCTTTTGCTGCCGCATCTACACTACTTTTTAATTCTATCTACCAGTTTGTTACAACCTTCGCTGCGCATTGATGGGATACTGCAAACAATCCCCGTAAAAATTGACCTCTCCGAGAATCCCGCATTTAACGATTTGGTAGCAAATAGCATATGTTCCCGAGAATCTCTTTTTTCCGATGTTGGTAGTTTATTAATAAATCGTATTCTTCATCCCGACATCCAGTGTTTTGCAAAAGAATATTGGGAAAGTTGATATTACGTATATCAAGTGCTATGAAAATCAAACAATACCTGAAGTTCCTGATTATGTGAAAAACGAAATTGTTAATAATAAATCGATTTCTAGAAAATCTATGAAGGCGATATTGTTTGGGCTCGAATGTGGGTGGAGCGAATCTTCAGCTATCTTAAAGCATTGGAGAAAAGATTGGGTCCATGCAGTCACTCAATTGCATCCTGAAGTGGCTGAAGCCCCAGAATTGTTCTTCAAGCATATTTTCATGGAAGAATTCGATCAGGACGCTAAGGTATTTGCTGAAAATATTGCAAGAGACTTTGGAGAACCGGATATTGTTTTTCATGTCGGAAAAGACGAGATCCAGGTGCATAAAAAAGTGATTAAAAGTTTTTGCAGTTCTTTGGAAAACAACTTCTTTTCAGCATTGTTGTCTGAAAAATACAAATTACTCAAAAATATTTATTTAGATCAATCGGATGAATGTGCTGGAACTTTGACTTATAGAGGACTCATAGTGCATTTGATGCTGATGTATGACCATATAAATCGAGAAAAGATTCAAGCATGTCATACAACGTTCATAGATCAGGGCAAATATCTATTTCCTGAAATGAATTTTTCTATTCTATTGGATCAAAGTGTGAATATAACCCATCTCAAGGAGTTGTTTTATCTCCATTTTGAACATCTATTGAAGGTAGAATCGATTACAAATCTTTCAAGGCTGGCCGATTTCATAGCCGATCTGTATATGAAGACTCAGTATGGGGAGTTAACTCGTATGTGTCGAATGGCGATTGGAGTTTCCGAAAAAAATAAAATACATATTCCTGGTGGTGAGGAATATCTTATTGAACTCGTTCAATCAACGGCCTATCCCCAGTTAGATTCTAGTCACTTCATTCATCGGCAGAAAGATTATTTTCAATTTTGTGGATACCATGCTGAGTATCTTGAGAAAGGAGTATTTTGGGAACTTTTTGAGCATAAGATGTTCAATGTTGTGTTTCCCCTAGGTGAAGTAGGGAAAGCACGCTTTAGAAACAAAGTTTTTAACATATTGCTGCAGATGGATATGAAAAAGTCGCTGACCTATGAAGAACTCAATGCTGGATTTGTCAAAATGATACATCTCTTATCTTTTATCGAAGTAAAGAAGCTTACAAAAGACGAAAGCGACATCATTTCAGATCTAGTAGTGGTCCTTCCAGGAAAGTTGCCCAAACTCATGCTCGACACTGATGCACGAATCGATCTAAAAAATAATTTTCAGAAAAACCTAGCCGAATTCAACAAAAAACTCGGTACCCATATCAAATTCGAAATTGATTTCGGCAATACTCTATATTAAAGACAAATGATCTCAGTTTCAAGCATCTGGTACACAAACTCTTACTCTCTATGTTCTCTGTAAACTCCGTGTTTTAAAATCAGCCGATAAGTAAAGGGGGCTTGCAAAAGTAACGCGATTTCATTATAAAGGATATCAAAATTGAGTGGTTTAAAATGAACGATCAGACAATCCTGAATCCACAGTTACTAAAATTTAAAGTAAAAAGTATTCCTATAAAGCGAATTTTTGATGTTTTATTCAGCTTACTGGCTTTAGCTATCTGCTCTCCCCTTTTTGTAATAATCGCGTTAGCCATTCGATTCACATCGAAAGGAAAAGTTATCTTCACACAAGACAGAATAGGAAGGGGTGGACGGACATTCAAATGCCTAAAATTCCGCACCATGTACCCCGATGCAGAAAAAAGACTCAAGATGATCTTTGAGCGTCATCCTCAATTAAAACTGGAATGGGAAAAACAACACAAACTCAAGAACGACCCCAGAATTACGCGTGTCGGAGCCTTCCTTCGCAAAACATCCTTAGATGAACTTCCTCAATTTTGGAACGTGCTCAAAGGAGACCTCAGCGTCGTCGGGCCAAGACCCGTGGTCCACGAAGAAATCGTCAAACACTACGGAATGAAAGCTGCTAAAATCCTATCCATTCGCCCCGGAATCACAGGCATGTGGCAGGTCTCCGGCCGGAGTGATACCAGTTACTCAACGCGGATAAAACTCGATGAAAAATATGTAGACAACCATTCCATCTCCCTAGACCTTAAGCTTATCCTCCGCACCATTCCTAAGATAGTAAAGACTCAAGGGGCGTATTAATCCTTAATGAATTTATATCGCAAAAGACTAGACTTTGCATTTTTGATCGGGATCTTAGGCGTGTTATTCGTTCCCTCGCTGCTCCCCTCTTTGCAACTTCTCTATTTTGCTCCTTTTCTGATTATACTTAATTACCGAAAGTCTTTGTTGACTTGTTTATGGGGAGCTCTATTCTGCGGATTGATTCTTGATTTGTTGTCAGCAGAACCGCGCTTAGGATTTAATGCCATTAATTATATATTGGTTTCTATGGTCATCCATCGCTTGAAACATAATTTTTTTCCTGATTCAGCGATGACATTACCTATACTGACGCTTCTTTTTTCGTTGATATCAACGGTATTCGAAATGACGATCCTGATCCTTTTTGATCAGCCGTTATCGCTTTATGGAAATTGGATATTGAATCATCTGATATTATTGCCTGTACTCAATGCCTTGTATGCATTTGGTATATTTGTTCTTCCCTGGCTTCTCTTCGGAAAGAAACAACTCCGCGGCAGCGATTACTTCACCTCAAGATAAAAGAATAGTTTATCATTTCCTGAGGGCTGAAAGCCAGTTTCGGGGCGGTCGCCCATTTCATGGGGCAGAAAGCCAGTTTCGGGGAGGTCGCCCATTTCATGAGGCTGAAAGCCAGTTCATAGGCACCCATTTCATGAGGGCTGAAAGCCTGCCTTTTGACAGCCCAGGCAGAGCGAAGAGAAGGCCTGGGTGCAGGGGTGAAAAAAAGTAAAAGCCCTGCAAGGGCGACTCATCCATTTTTCGGATAGATATAATTTCACCGAAATGAGTCGCCCTTGCAGGGCTCTTACTTTGTTTTATCGACGTCAACCCAGGCCTTCGCTTCGCTCTGCCTGGGCTATCACGAAACAGGCTTTCCGCCCTTATGAACGGGAAGCGAGATAAATACTAGTCAGTATCAGAATCATCGTCATCGTCGTCTGAATCAGGACCAGGAGCTCCCGGCTGAGGCTTCTTATTCAAAATTTCAGGATGGAGTTTTTCCATGCACATCGTGAATTGCTTTGCTTTTTGTAACTGAATATCATCAAGCATTTGCTGGATTTTATCTTGATCTGTAACACCATGAGCATTTAAAACCGCTGCAAACTCTGCCGTCAATGTTTCACGGAAAAGTTGTACTGCTTGCTGACGCTGCTCAGGATTCTTTAAAGGATTTGGGTCCATCTTTGAGGCTTTCTCTTCTACCATTTTAACAATGTTCTTATCTTTGTCAGCCAATTCTTTCAAAATTGCAGCTTGCTGATCTTCGGGCACTTGGAATTTTTTCAATGTAACGCTTACAAACTTCGAAGGATAATGCTGCATCAAAATTTCTTTCGCGCATTCCTCGTCTTTTGAAACAGGAGCAGCTGGTTTAGTTGCTGCAGGTGGGGGCGCATCAGCCAACAAAGGCAATGCGAAAACATTCAAGCCTAAAATAGCTTTAAGAAGATACTTATTCATGATTCCTCCAAATAATAGTTCATGTTATGATACTGAACTTACACAAAGGAGTTTTTTGTTGCAAGTTTTTACTTCATCCCTTTTTTTTATAATCATCTTCCTCTTTGCCTCGTGCGAGCCCGAGCACAAACCTTCCGTTACAGGATTTTCCGGGATTACAATGACGGTGCCCTACCGCATTCTCATCGGAAAAAACCTCTCGTTCTTGGAAAAAAGAAACGTCCAATCTCTTATAGATCAAACTTTTAACGAGGTCGATCAAATCTATAACTACTGGAATCCTTATTCAGAAATTTCCCTGTTAAATAAACTCAAAAAACACGAAAAAAAGAAGATTTCACAGAAACTGAAACAATTTCTGGAGATCACAGAAAAAATCGTCCTCTTGACTGAGGGCAGGTTTGATCCCACCATTCGACCTCTTCAAATTCTCTGGAAAAATTACCTAGAAAAAGGAATTGCTCCTCCGCAAGAAGAAATCGCAGCCCTCCTTCCAGCGGTAGGTTGGGACAAAATTCATTTTTCCGACGGCTTTTTCCGGAAAGATCATGACGCCACGTCTTTAGATCTCGGAGGTATTGCGAAAGGTTACTGTGTCGATCTGATTGCAGAAAAATTTTCCGATGCAGGATTCCATGATTTCTATATAGAATGGGGAGGCGAAATTTATACGAACGGAAAACACCCTGATGATAGGCCTTGGCGGGTATTTATTAGCAAATTAGGAGATCCTGACCCAGAAAATGCCGTTGCCATCGTTGAGCTTCATGACGAAGCCATCGCTACGAGCGGTGATTACCACCAGAATTGGATGGCCGGAAATGTAAAATATACCCACATCATCGATCCGAAAACCGGCGCACCTTTGATTTCAGACCCTGAAGCGATCGCAAGCGCAAGTGTCGTCGCTCCTACCTGCACGCTAGCCGATGGTCTTGCCACAGCGCTTATGATGCCCTCTACAAACATGGAATGGATAGAAAAATTACAGACGGAATTTCCCTCTATTCGTTTTTGGCGACACAGGCGGATAGAAGCGAAATAACAGGATATGCAGGATCGCAAGCGGCAGGATAAAAAAGGATAAGAAAAAAAGATAAAAAAGTTGAAATTTTAAAAAATAAAAATTCTTTTTTTCTTTCTTATTCTTTTTTCTTATCCTTTTTCATCCTGCCGCTTGCGATCCTGCATATCCTGTTAATTGTGTCAATAAAACCTAAGAATTGAGCAGCTTTTTGAGGGCGGCTTTGACACTTTCGACTAAATCAAGATGCTGGTCTGTAGCTGCTGCTATAGAAAGCGTTGTCTCTAAAGCAATCATAGCATTGATTTTATCACCTAAAGCCAAATAACATTTCGCCGAATGATAATGAGGAATTGGATTTTCCATATTGGTTAAATTTGCCATGGAGTAAGCCATCAACGCCGAGTTATAATGATCTTTTAATTGTTCAGCCATCCCTAGTCCTAACCAATAACTGTGTACATAAGGATTCAAAGTAGTCAGGAAAATGAAGGCATCGGAAGCCTTCTCGTATTCTTGCATTTGGAAAAGATTGTAAGCCCCTTCATAAAACTTCTCCATCTTTTCGGATGTGTAGCCTAGTATCTCTTGGAAAGTTTTTCCCTCAGACACCTGCTTTTGTATAAGCTCAGGATCTCTGAGTTTTTCCATAGCCTCTTCGGGAATATCATTCCTTTCAATGTGATCCATTGCCTGGTCCTTTTAGAGAACAGTTCCGGGAGGAAGTTTTTTCTCCTCATTCTTTGCCCACTCATCTTTGATGAGAGGACTCTGCACCAATTTGAATCCTCTTTTGACACGTTCTTTATAGTCTTTGCAATCCAAGAAAAGGTGTTGCCTTACCC
This sequence comes from Waddliaceae bacterium, assembly GCA_963822595.1. Taxonomy (GTDB): domain Bacteria; phylum Chlamydiota; class Chlamydiia; order Chlamydiales; family Waddliaceae; genus CAVRUH01. The sequence goes on from CAWGIG010000004.1 coordinate 211,766, forward strand.
TTGCTGTATAGGCTTCCAAAGTTTCTAATTCATTTGGTTTTGTTTCTTTAAGATCATTGATAAATGCATCGGCGATCTCACCGATGTATTCTTCGAATTCATTATCCGACAGAAACAAACCTGCTTCAACCTTTTTAAGTTTACCCATGACTTCTTCTCCTTCAACCATCAAAATTTGAGCCAACATGGTCCTTATTTGAGATCTATCTGAAGCGACCGGCTTCCCTTGATCTCTTGGTAAATCCTCAATATTTGGATCTCTTAAATCTTTCGGAACGGAGGGTTCGTCCTTTCGTCCTCCATTTATTCCTGATGTTCCACCAGTGTAATTAATTTTCATAAAGACCCTATTTCTTAATAACCTCATTATAAAATATTTAAATTTATTATAAAATGTTTTTTTAATGGTTTTTTTACTACCTAAAATTACCACGAAGTTCAGTGAAAATGACTCTTTTTTCAAAAATTAATTAATGTTATTCTAAAGTGTTAATCGACAAAAATGATTTAGATAACTATAATGATAACGGAAAAGAAAAAAGTTTATACGCATAACTAGAAGGGATTAAAAGTATGATACAGGGGCAAACCAAGAAAAATCGCATAAATCTCTCCGATTATCCTTATGAAAAGGACATTAAAAATCGCTTATTAATGGCTGACTTAACAGTATTCGAAGTCGATGTTATTCACGAAATTCTTCACAGTTCGATAAAAATTGAAATTGAGCAACTTGCGGAATCGCTGAATACCAGCCCAAAAAAACTTGTGCCTGTCCTGGAAAAACTCTCAAAGATGAAACTCCTTAAAGTGCTAGATCAACAGATCGAAGTCAACAAAGAGATGAGAAAATACTTTGAATCTGAAATTATAAAATACGACGACGAATTCCAAGCCGATATGGAATTCCTCAAAGGCCTCCTAAATAAAGTTCCGATTCATGTGTTGCCCCAATGGTACCCCATTCCGAAAACTTCGGATGACATCTTCCTATCAATCATTGAAAAATTCTTCCATACTCCAAAGCTCTACCAAAGATACCTAGACGATCTCACATTCGACGATCCGATACTTCGGGAGATCATGAACGAAGTTTTTGCTTCGCCTGATCTTAAAGTGCAGTGTAAAAGTCTCTTAAAAAAATATTCACTAACACGTGAAAAATTAGAAGAGTATCTTCTTCTTCTCGAATTTAATTTAGCCTGCTGCTTAAGCTACAGCATGGTAGATGATAAATGGGAAGAGGTCATTACACCTTTTTACGAATGGAAAAAATACCTGCAATTTGAACGAGATACCCATCCTGTAACCATCAAAGACACTGAAAATATTGTAAGAACCCACCCTGAAGATTTTGGATTTGTTCAAGATATGACTCGAATTCTTCTTGCCGCCCAAGATAAAATGATCACCCTTGTTAATAATGAGCTTTCTCCGGAAAACGTCAAAGAATTCCTTCCTGAAGTAGAGTTCAACAAGTTACCTCCCTATTATATAAAAAAAGTTATTGAGACACTCGTTAAATTGAAATTTCTCGATATTGAGAACAATATTCTAGAAACCCTCGATTCTGCCAACGATTGGATTAAAAAACCGATATTGGAACAGGCAATGCTCCTTTATCGTTTCTCAGGTTCGCATATACAAGACAAAGACATTCGTTCAACGGAGAAGAGCCTTAAAAAAGTACTCAAGATGGGGTGGATCTATTTCGATGATTTCATAGCGGGATTTACAGCTCCGATCGGCGAAGTCCAGCCTGTTTCTTTACAGTGTACCGGAAAACGGTGGAAATATGTGCTTCCAAAATATTCCAAAGGAGATATTAATCTCATTAAAACAACTATCTTTGAGAGGTTATTTCAATCCGGCATGGTCTGCACTGGAATGCACGATGGCAAGGCCTGTTTTATGGTCACGCCCTTCGGTAAGAACACTTTAGATTAAACTTCAAGATCAGATTGTTCGTATAGAAACGCTATGGGCGGATAGATTGCGTAGACACAAAATAACAAGATAAGCAGGATCGCAAGCGGCAGGATAAAAAAAGGATAAGAAAAAAAAGAAAATTAGAAAAAATTAACATTCTTTTTTTTTCTTATCCTTTCTTATCTTTTTTTCTTATCTTTTCTTATCCTTTTTTTATCCTGCCGCTTGCGATCCTGCTTATCCTGTTATTTTGTGTCTATGCAATCTACCCGCCCATACAATCCTGCTTATCCTGTTATTTGTGTATTTGAGACCTACACTAACGCGATAGCTTTCGTACAATGAATTTTATTGTCGGTTGCTGTCAGAAAGACTTGTCCTAAAGAACTAATATGCGAAAATAGCTTGTCACGACGCGATTCGTCTAAGCTGACGCCAACATCATCGATGAGCATCAATGGAAAAATGTTCGATTGAAGATGCATCCGCTCCCATTCCGCAAATTTAAGCGCCGCCACACACATCCGCTGCTGCCCCTCACTTGCAAAATGTCGCGCATCAAGATCATCTAAAGATATACTCAAATCGTCCCGATGAGCCCCTGTGAGGGTATTTCCTACATCCATCTCTTTTGAACGAAGTTCCTTGTATTTCTCTAGATAAAAATTGCGAATGACTTCTTCATTTTCAAAGGGTGCTCGCGACTCATATTTTATGGAGATTTTTTTTGCATCGCCGGAAAATATTCCATATAATTTCCGAGACAACTCTTGAAGATCAGCCACGGCAATATAACGCTGCCTCGCAATGTATGCTGCGGCATTCGACATTTCCTCTTCCCATCCATCTATGGTTGATGTATCGCGCAACTTTAACAGATGATTTCTCTGACGCATCGCACGGCTAAAGCGATTCAACTGATCAAGGTATTTTGAATCTGTCTGCGAAAGCTGAAAATCTAAGTAGCGTCGACGTAAATCAGGTCCCCCCTTAACGAGAGCTGCATCATCCGGAGTCATCGAAACCCCTTGAATGATCCCCAAAATATTGGATAACCTGCGGAATTGCGTTTCGTTATGTTCTATTTTTCTATCGGTGCCATCAAAGGATACACTTAATCGCTGTTCGACATGATGCTTCGTAAAAACAGCCTCGACATAGAAGCCTGGACCATTTTTTCCAACAAGATCATCGAATTGAAAAGACCTAAAGGAACGCCCCATCATCAACAGATGAATCGCCTCCAAAATAGTGGTTTTCCCAACCGCATTGGGACCATAGATTAAACTAACGCCAGGTTCAAACTCGAGTAAGAGGTCGCGATGAACTCGGAAGTTCCTTAACTGAAGCGACCTTAGATGCATGGCTATTCTTCACTCAGTCTCATGGGCATTAATACAAAGAGGGAATTACCCTTTCTCTCCGGCACCGGCAGAGAATCTGATTCAGGCTCGAATTCCAGCACGCTCTCTGTGATCACGCCGGGATTGAATGGATCTGTCAACGCCATGTTTACCGTTTGTCCCTTTGTGTGGCGCAAGATATCGAGGAAGAAATGCGGATTGAATGCAATTTCTAATTGGGGCCCGTGGTAGTTCACAGGCATGCTTACTTTCCCTTCCCCGACTTCAGCAGCATTTGCATTAAGCTTCACCTCACCGTTCATAAAGGTAAATCGTACTGACGATTGTATGCCTTCGGTAGGGGTGAAAAGAGAAACTTGACGGAGAAGATGCATGAGCTCTTCACGGTGGAGTGTGACGTTCGATGAGGATGCCTCAGGGATGACTCGATTGTAATCAGGATATTCCCCTGAAAGTAGTTTAGTGATCAGAATGGTATTTTCTGTTTCGATAGCGATTTTATCGCTCATCAGGTGAAGGGTTACATCGCCGGTATCTTCAAGATTTTTTAAGATCTCTTCGACAGCTTTAAGAGGGACAATATAGCCGCCCGAAATGGTTGAATCGATCTCCAGAGGGAGTTCATTTTTAGCGAGACGCTTGCCGTCGGTTCCGACAAAAATCGCTTTACCGTTTTCGATGTGTAAAAACACGCCTGTCAAAGCATAGCGACTGTCCTCGCGTGAGACTGCAAAGGCGGTACTGAAAAACATTTCCTTCAACTTTGCCTGACTGAGTTTGATTGGAATAGAGTCGGTGAGGTCAGGGAGGCTAGGAAATTGCGCAGCGTTCATTCCGTTCAATTTGAAACGGGAAGCATCGGCATTCAGTTCGGTGACTTCATTTTCGCTGGTTGTCACCTGAACATTCACAGAAGTCAACTCTCTCACTAACGAAGCAAACTTCTTAGCGGGAAGCGTCGTCACCCCTTCTTCAAGAATTTTTGCCTCGGTGATGCAGCGAATACCCACCGTAAGATCGGTCGCCGTCACAATGATTTCGCTGCCCCGCGCTTCAATCATGAGGTTGGCTAAAATAGGCATCGTCGCCTTCTGCGAAACAACGTTTTGACACTTGGAAATAAGATAATTTAACTCTTGTGTGGAGATAACGAATTTCATGAAATATACCCTCGCTTTTGGACCATAAAGTTAACCGAGAAAGCAACCCAATGTCAAGAAAAATCCACGAATAGAATGCATAGACACTATTAACAGGATAAGCAGGATCGCAAGCGGCAGGATAAAAAAAGGATAAGAAAAGATAAGAAAAAAAAAGAATTGTTATTTTTTTAAAATTTCTTTTATTTTCTTATCCTTTTTTTATCCTGCCGCTTGCGATCTTGCTTATCCTGTTAATGGTATCTATGCGATCTATCCATCTTCGATGTCCTTCACTTCCTTCGTGGCGAAAATACACTGGAATTAATTGCGCCATCGAAATATAATACCCTACTATCATGACTAAATCAGAAAATACAGATCTCGTTTCCAACCGACGCGCCTCTTTCAACTACGAAATCATCGAAACTTTCGAAGCGGGTATCGTTCTCGAGGGCACAGAGGTAAAATCGCTTCGTAACCATGGCGGTTCCCTTCAAGAAGCCTACATCAAAGTTATCGATGACGCCCTCTGGCTCATAAATGCGTCTATCGCCCCCTACCGCTTCGGTAATATCCATAATCACGAAGAAAAACGCGATCGCAAACTCCTCATGCATAAAAGGGAAATCGCTCACCTTAAAACCGAACTTCACGAAAAAGGACTCACAGCTATCCCCCTTGCCATGTACCTCAAAAAAGGGCGGGTCAAAGTCAAAATCGCCACCGCCCGCGGCAAAAAGAACATCGACAAAAGGGAGACCATCAAGGAACGGGATGAAAAACGGAACATGGATCGCGCTAAAAAGGAATACCTTTGATCCGGATCAAGCTGCTTTCCGTTGGCAAAACCAAAGAGAGCTGGCTAGAAGAAGCCGTTGCCGACTATGTCAAAAGACTGAGCTCTCAAGTTGAATTCGAATTCATCTGGGTCAAAGATAACGACCAATTAGAACTCAAAATAGCCAAAGAACCCCGCGTGGTACTCCTGGATCCCCAAGGAATAAGCATGACGAGCGAAGAGTTCTCCCCTTTCCTTCTCAAAGAGATCGAAAAAGGGAACTCCCGACTCGCCATCGTCATCGGCGGCCCCGAAGGCCTCACTCGCACAATAAAAAGCCAATTTCCACAAATCAGCCTTTCAAAAATGACCTTTACCCACCAAATCACACGACTCATCCTCTTAGAACAGATTTATCGCGCTTTCGAGATCGCCAAGGGCTCCCAGTATCACAAGTGACGGAAGGTCACAAAAGCGCCGTTAATCAACGCAGCTCCGACTGCTACATCCACAACACCTCGAACATCATTTGGAACACCCAAAAATTTAATGCTCATTCCTAGCAAGATCATCGATCCTATAAGGATCAGATAAGGGAGACTAAAAATATTGGTCAGATTTGTAGGATCCGGAAAAGTTCGGATGCGATCTACAATCCTTTTGGATGACTTTCCTAACACATATTTTCCCTTCATAAAGCCGATGAACAGTGCAAGTGCCAGCAAAGCTACAGTAGCTTCCTCTATCCCCCCCAAAAGCGGCGAAATAGAAGTTGTTAAAGGACGTACCTCTCCATGCAGAAGAAGCATTATCCCTAAAGGGAGAAGAAAAAGGCCTACACATAACCACAAAGCGCCTGATAACATAATTAATCTCGAATGACTGAGTTGCATATAATTTCTCCTTTGATTACCGTTTTTCACCACAGAGATCACAGAGATTTATGAGATCACTGAGAGAAAAAAGAGAGAAGAATCACTTAATATTTCTGTGATCTCGGTGGCGCCCAAACAATGTTTGGTATTGTTGAAAAATTTATAGGACTTCCTAGATTCCGTCAACTTGTTTTACTCATTTTTCTCTCTGTGATCACAAAAATCTCTGTGATCTCTGTGGTTAGAATCGGTGAAAGGAAAGCTGTACAAAAAAGAGAAAAAAATGTATAAATGGTATTTTTATTAACAAATTGGGATTACAAATACTATGAACATGTCATTTACACTCATTCGATTCATTTTTGCCCTCTTAAGCATCATTTTCTTTACAGTTGTAACAACGAATATCGGCGGCGGCACAAATGCCAATACCATTATCCTAGGTATCGGAGCAGGTCTCCTTTTTAACGGATTTTTACTAGGCGCCGAATACTTTTATCGCCGTACCAACCTTAAAGCCCTCAATACATTGGTTCTAGGCCTCTTTTTTGGCTGTTTACTTGCCCATGCGATCGTTTACGCGTTTTCCGGGGTTCTAGAGCTAGGTAACCTCTTTGTTTCTCCACAAGCAGCCACAATCACCCTCGTGAGCGTTTACCTCTTCTGCATGTACACCGGTATCATGCTCACAGTCAGAGCCGCGGATGAAATTCATATCAGTATTCCCTTCATCAAATTCCAACCGACAACCCAAAAGAAAAAAGATATTTTGCTAGATTCCTCAATCCTCCTCGACCCACGTATCATTGATTTAGCTACCTCAGGAATCGTCAACAACTTGCTCGTTCTCCCCCAGTTCATCATCAAAGAACAAAATCAGATCGCCGAAGGACCCAACGATGCCCTAAAAGGCAAAGCACGCAGAGCTTTGGAGGTCATTAAAAAGTTGGAAACACTTCCTCAACTCCAAATTCGATACAACGACACCGATTTCCCTGAAATTAAAGACACCACCGCTAAAGCCGTGAGACTCGCAAGACTGACCGACTCCAGCATTCTTACCGCCGACCTCAACCGCATCGAACAATCATCCATTGAAGGCATCACTGTCATCAACATTCATATGTTAGCCAACTCCCTAAAGCCTATTAGCCAATCCGGCGAACACATCACTATCAAAGTTCAACGCTACGGTAAAGAAGCTCGCCAAGGTGTAGGATACCTCGAAGATGGCACCATGGTCGTCATCAACGGAGGCGCTGAATACATCGGAGAAACTATCAAGGCCCAAGTTCTGTCGGTAAAACACACGTCATCGGGTCGTATGATTTTCTGCAACACTGCCGAACAATCCATGTTATCGGATGAAGAAGTCGAAGAATCCCTCTCAAGATTCGAGAACTCTCCGAAAGGATATTATACTTCATAGATGAAGATCCTCGGAATAGGTAATGATATCATCGAGATTGACCGTATCGAGAAGAGCATTCAACGGTACGGTCAAAAGTTCCTGGATAGAATATTCACAAAAGAAGAACAAAACTATTGCCTCAAGTACCAACATTCATCGCGCAATTTCGCAGGGCGCTTCGCTGCCAAAGAAGCTGTCGTTAAAGCCCTCGGCACCGGTATCCGCGAAGGCATTTCTTGGCTCGACATCGAAATCATTAATGATAAGTTCGGCAAACCGTGCGTGACTTTTTCTAATAAACTGAAAGATAGTTTTCCTGATACAAAGGTTATCCTCACCATCAGCCATGCCAAAGAATACGCCACAGCAGTGGCGATTTTTATGGACGACATAGAAACGAAATAACAGGATAAGCAGGATCGCAAGCGGCAGGATAAAAAAAGGATAAGAAAAAAAAAGAAATTTAGAAAAAAAAATAACAATTCTTTTTTCTTTCTTATCTTTTCTTATCCTTTTTTTATCCTGCCGCTTGCGATCCTGCTTATCCTGTTATTTCGTTTCTATACATGCTATCCCCAACCATTCTTAGATGCCGAAGGGCACCATCAGATTTACCACAAACGTATTCACGTGCTTCGGAAAATTATTCGCAAAAATGCGGTACGAATACCCAAAGGTCACAACACTATTACTCACCCAAAGCACTCGATAGTTTGCCCCCACATCCATCGACTGATGATGGATCGATCCATACCCATGAAAATCATGCTCATGGAAACTCTTGGTGCCAAATCCCCACAACACATTCACAAACAAACCCAGAACATAATTGTCACACCAATTTTTCTCCCAAGCGGCTACCCCGCGTAACCAAGGAAACCCCCGATCGGCAACCCCAAGCGTTCCGACTCCCCAATAACGGGTCGTCCACACATCTCCATAATCCGATTCCTTACCAATAGCAGCATGAAACTCGGCCTCAAATCTTCCATTATGAAATAAATTAGGATCGTCCAATGCCTGTTGTGTCGTTGTAATAAAAGTGAATCCTGTCACGAGAGTATAAGGATCCCCCACAATATCGTTTGTCCATCGGTATCTTCCGGTAAAGCGGATATCGTCTAAACTCAAATCACGTTTCTGCGTGCGGGCAATATTCACCTCAAAATCTGCCTGCCAGACGTCATAGGACGCCTCTAAGCCCACTCCCATAATATAATTGGTGTGGGAAGGGTATTTCTCAAGAATGCCCGTGATTCTCGGATGCAATTCCAGGTCAACACCTGTCCACGGAGAGAGGTCTGTAGCCCCTATATAAACAGGTAAAGCTAACAGACAACAAAAAAGTATCCTCATACTCCCGATCCCTTAGCGGATAGATCGCGCTCGGCTTCAATGGATGCCATGCACCCGCTTCCTGCTGCCGTGATCGCCTGGCGATACACATGATCCTGACAGTCTCCGCAAGCATAGACCAATTCTACATTCGTACGGCAGCTTCCAGGTGTAACTTTAATGTATCCATTGTCATGCAAATCAATTTTACCTTTTAGAAAAGCAGTATTGGGAGTATGCCCCACAGCAAAAAACACCCCAGCCGCTGGTCGTTTTTCAATTTTGCCTGTTTTGACGTTTTGTACACTCACCTGAGTCACCACCTTATCTCCTCCTACCTCGGTAATCACGCTATCCCACAGTATTTCAATTTTAGGATGATTCATAGCCCTCTCCTGCATGATTTTCGAAGCCCTAAGCGAATCTCGACGATGTACGATATAGACCTTACTCCCGAATTTCGTCAGAAATGTGGCCTCTTCAATAGCCGAATCGCCACCACCGATCACATACAATTCTTTGTTACGAAAGATAGGCATCGCCCCGTCGCATACCGCACAGGCTGTTACCCCCCTCTGCCAAAATTCGCCATCCTTCGTCCCCGGGATATCGAGCCTATTAGCGCTGGCCCCTGTAGCAACAATTATGGCCTCCGCAGTGCAACTTTCATTCTTTGCAATGACTTTATAGGGGTATTCCGATAGATCTACCTCTACAACATCGTCCGTAACGACGCGCGTCCCGAACCTAAGCGCTTGATTTCTAAAAGTTTGCATTAAATCCGGTCCCATAATTCCTTCAGGAAAACCAGGATAATTCTCAACATCCGTGGTAATCATGAGCTGCCCGCCAGCAGGTCCAGTGTAAAATCCTTCGAACAATAATGGCTCCAAATTGGCTCTAGAAGCATAAATAGCTGCAGTAAACCCTGCTGGACCTGATCCGATAATGACCAATTTTTCTTTTTTCACGACAAACCCCTTTCTTGTAACATTTTTCTTGCCAAATGATATCCAAAGGATATAAAAAAAAACAGTAGAAAAAAAATCTAAGTCTGTGGTATAATTTATGTCATAAATCTTAGGAATAATTGTTGCGGGGAGGTTATAAATAAGAGGTTGATGAAAGAAATCACTTGTCGGTTGTTTTCCTTAAGTCCTGGAGAAGAAATCAAGGTATTGCTTTTTGCATTAACCGGTTTTTTGTGGTCCCTTGCGGCCTCAATAGCCTTCAAATACGCTGATGCCCTCTTCATTTATCATGTTGGTGCCAGTTCCTTGCCCACAATTTACATGTGCATCCCTTGCGGGATGATGATTTTATCCGCTGTACTCCTCAATGTCTACCAACGGGTAGCCGCTCACAAAGTCTTCCTATCCCTTATCTTTTGCAGCGCTGTCATCAACAGTTCTACCTTTTTCTTCTACAGCTTCTTTATGGATACCCATTCTGAGTGGTTTTGGTATTTCCTAAGAATCCAAACGGCCCTCTTATTCTACCCGCTCATTGCATCGTACTGGACGTTTGTCGACCAATATTTTTCTCCGCACGACGCTCGACGCTTGTTTGGGATGTTTAGCTCGATGGTTTTTTTAGGCGCAACGACTACAGGAATGATTATGCGCTGGGGCATGATTCCCACCGAATACCTTTCTATTTTTATTTTGGTTGTCATGGCCTTAGCAGCGCTTACCGTGAGAACGATTGTCAACCGACCAAATGTCACTATTGTGGATCCGATTAAAGAAACGGAGCCAACCATGCCTTTGCTTGCAAAAATCAAATCTATATTCTCATCTAAATACACTCTTCTCGTGATATCAGGGAACTTCATGGCAATCTTCATGTGGGTGATCGCCGAATTTAACTACATGTCCACATTTGAAGTCCGATTTGCCGGCGCTAATGAAGCTCAGTTGACAGAATTCCTCGGCGAATGCATCTCTATCGTCAGCATCGTCAACGTGATTTTCGGTGTATTTATGTATGCCCACCTCGTCAGAAAATTCGGAGTGGAGACCATCATTCTCTTTACTCCGTTGATGTATCTCTTGATGTTCTCGGGATGGCTTTATTTTGATTTATTTCTATTTCCGTTGATGGGATATTTCATTGTGGAAGGTTCAGCCGAGATTATCGACAACAGCAATTTCAGTCTTCTTATTAGAGGAACTCCCGCGAATGTAAAACCGACACTACGCGTTATGATCAATTCCATATTTGAACCGATGGGAATGCTTATGAGCGGAGTAATCTTAACATTGCTGCAGTTTGACAGCAGGATTCTTGGGCTTGTCATCGCTTGCTCAGCGGTTATAGGAGCCTTATCCCTAAGATCGCATCATGTGAAAGTTTTGCCACAGTTCAACTGGAAAAAATTCGCTTTCGAGAATTAGGGATTTATGCTCCTTTACAAAAAGTAACGTGATTGTGGTTATTTAACCCAGGCTACTTCTTTAATAAAATTTTCAGCTAATTGCTCTGTAAGGGATTTATGCCATGTTTTACATACGCGAAGTGCTAAAAAAAGATCTTGGCCCCAAATCAACCTCAATATCTTCTTCTTGTGAAGGAAAATCATTTGCGATTGGTGTATACACTAAATTTTCTCCAAATCAAATTTATTCATAAAACTCCCTTAGCAACGTTGTCGCAATTGTATTCACTTGTTTTGAATTCTCTTCATTTTAGATAAGAATTCTATGTAACGATCCGATTTTAGTCAATATAGTTGAATCTCGCTAAACATCATCATACATAAATTTGCACAGTAAAAATATTGCTTTTATATTAAGATAATGATAAATTTTCTGACATTTTTAAGGAGGAAAGATTAATGATTCATTGTATCGGACTCGCATCAGGACTTGGTGCAGGAAACAGCGCATGTGGAAAAGGCCCTCTCTATTTACAACAACATTTAAAAATTGACGACCGCTTGCTTTGGAAAAAAATGATTCTTCCGGAGCCGTTAATAAAAGACAACTACACTCAGCTCGCTCACATTAATAATGAGCTTGCCAAAGAAGCCTATAACATCTCTTTATTCGAACCTTTCTTTTTGTCCTTCGGCGGCGACCACTCCAGCGGCATCGGCACTTGGTCTGGTGTAGCTGAAGCTAAACGGACACAAGGCGACATCGGTTTGATTTGGATAGATGCACACATGGATGCACACATTCCTGAAACTTCTCCATCGGGAAATATTCACGGGATGCCTGTGGCATTGCTTCTTGGACATGGCGACAAAAGACTTTTGCAAATTCTCACGAATTCTCCAAAAGTTAAACCCGAAAACATGATCTTGATCGGCATCCGCAGTTATGAAAAAGGCGAAGCCGATTTGTTAAAAAATCAAAAAGTAAGAATTTACTTTATCGAAGAAGTCCAGCGCCGCGGATTTAATGTTTGTCTAGAAGAAGCAATAAAATCCCTTACAGAACGCACAGTAGGGTATGGCATCAGCTTTGATCTAGATGCCATCGATCCCACACAAGTGGATGCCGTTGGCACTCCTGTTCCCAACGGAATTGATGCAAATGAAGCTATTGCATCTATGGAACTTTTAGCAGATTTTCCTCCGTTAGCTTTTGAACTTGTTGAATACAATCCCGATCTCGACGTAAAGTTGGAAACGTTCCAATTTACCGAACAACTATTGAAAACTGTCGTAAAAAGCATAGGAGCTATTAAATGACAACATCTGCAATTTATCAAGAAGATCTTGAGGTAAAAAAGGCCCAAGGGACTTTCTGGGCTGCCACTTGTTTGATCTCAGGAACCTGCATCGGTGGCGGGATGTTAGCAATGCCCGTGCAAACTGCCGAAATTGGATTCGGACATTCCTTCATCGGACTTTTTACATGCTGGATTTTTATGACCTTCACAGGTCTTTGCCTTATGGAAGCCACCTTGTGGATCAAAAACGAAACTCACTTCCCTTCCCTTTCACGCATCCTGATCGGAAATTGGGTGAAAGTACTCGCTGTAATCGTTTATCTCTTTATGAACTACGCCTCACTTGTTGCCTATACTGCCGGAGGCGCTACCCTCATTCAAGTTTGGTCGCAATCGCTATTAAACATGACCCTGAGTTATGAAATCAGCTGTATCCTTTTCACCTTGATATTCGGTTCTGCTGTTTATCTTGGAGCTCAGTTCATGGGACGCCTCAATTTCTGGTTCATGCTCGCTTTAGGGTTATGCTATTTTGCTCTTGTCGGGATAAGTTTAAATTATGTTAAAGCAGAAAATCTCGCATGGCGTTCCCATTGGGTGGAATCTCTTGGCGCCTTTTCGATGATTTTAGCGACATTCAGCTACCAAATGGTAGTCCCTTCTGTATGTTCCTATTTGAACTATGATGCAGTGAAACTGAAAAAAGCGATCATTTTAGGTACTACGATCCCGTTCGTCATTTATTCACTTTGGGTGTTTGTCGTTCATGGCGTTGTCCCCCTTGAAGGTGAAAATTGTCTTCGCGAAGCTTGGATCCATGGCCATTGCGCAGCATCTCCGTTGCACAAACAGTTAAATCACTGGTTTATAACAGCTTTCGCCGACACCTTTGCCTTTTTGGCTATTGTCACTTCCTACCTAGGCCTCTCTATGGCTTTGTTCCATTTCCTTAAGGATTGTCTGAAAGAAGTTAATGTTAACATGGGGCGTAACCTGATCATTTTCTTAACTGTGTTTCCTGCTCTTGTATTGGGAATCTTGTTTCCTCGTGCTTTGCTCCAATTTTTGGACCTCAGCGGAGGCTACGGCGACACAATTCTATCGGGTATGATCCCTATTGCACTTGTATGGGTAGGAAGGTATAATAAAAAATTAGAGAGCGCGTACCGGGTACCGGGTGGAAAAATTGCCTTAATAGCTGCAGGTTTGTTCTTTTTCGGAATCCTGCTTCTGCAATTCGTCCCTTTGCCTAAATAAAGAGTAAAACAAAAAAAACAATGATCTTAGCTATCGTTCAAATATTATTGGCTTGCATGTTATGGGGGGCGATCTTTGCCGTCCCCCTATTTTTAGAGGACTTTTGTTGTACAGACATTGTTCTTGGTCGTTTTTTTGTTTTCGGCATTCTCTCGTTAGCTGCCATCCTCTTTTTCATTCTCGTAAGAAAGCAATCGCACTTCATGAAATTTTGGAAGGAAGCTGCCATTTCAGCCCTCATCATGAATATGATTCACTTCGGTGCGCTAACCTTAGGGATTCGCCTCACCACAGCTTCATTAATCACCCTCATCATGGGGACAAGCCCCATCACCATTATCGTTTTTAGCGCTTGGATGAAAAAAGAAACGCATTTGCTCTCGATTTTTATCTGGCCATCCATCGCTATTTTCATTGGACTTGGGGTGATGAATATAGAATCCATGCAAAGTGAAACGGGAGATATTTCCCTTTGGGGATACGTCCAAGGGATTTTCTTCGGCATCATAGCGCTCGTCACCTGGACATGGTATGTCGTCTATAATTCTCAATTTATGCAGACTCATCCCAGCGTTAACACTTATCAGTGGACGGCTCTCGTGGGCGTGATGACTCTTATTTATACTTTGGTTGTGATTGTGGGGAGGTATTTGGTTTTAGGAACGGAGCATTTTTATCAATTTCATTGGGAACACGAGTCGGGCAGGCTTTTTATCGGATCGGTTATGCTGCTAGGGATCTTCTGTTCCTGGGTGGCTTTCGCCCTTTGGAATGCCGCCAGCTTCAACATTCCCCCGGGACTAGCCGGACAGCTCTCTATTTTAGAAACCATTTTTGGTCTATGTTTTGTCTATACTATTGAACAAACTCTCCCAACGGCATTAGAATTATTAGGAATTACGCTCATATTAGCGGGTATCTCCGCGGCTCTATACTACTTCATGCAGTTTGATAAGCCTCCCACGTTACCTAATAAAGAATAAAACTAAGCTTGTTAAAAATAATAAAGTTCAGCGATAATTAGGGCAAAAACCTATATTATGCTAAAATTTATTGCTAGAATTACATTCTTTTGTCTTCTATTTACCGCTACGAACGCTTTTGCAGCTGAATTAGAAAATTATGAAGTGAACTTTGAAGGAACCGACATCCCCGAAGTCCTCGAAAAACTCCACGATAATTCCAAGCTCGTTGAACTCCAAGACCGCCCCCCAAAAACCGAACTAGCCCTAAAACACCGCGCCGAAGAAGATGTCCCCAACCTCATCAAAGCCCTGCATAGCCTCGCCTACTACAACGCACACGTCAAAATCGATTACGACTTCACACAAACCCCTCCTCTAGTCAATATTTTCATTGAACCGGGACCTGTCTACCCCTTAGTCAATTTCACTATCCTTCCCGAGTCTATAAACATCACGTACGAGGATCTTTGCATCTCTCTCTTCGAACCCGCACTTCCTGAAACCATTCTTCAAGCCGAAGAGGACCTCATCGACATCCTCAATAACTCAGGTTATGCCCTGGCCAAAATAACAAAAAGAGATGTTATCGCCGACCAAGCCACCAAAGAAGTTTCAGTCATCCTAGAAGTAGACCAAGGACCCCTTGCAACTTTTGGCAAAACCACCATTATCGGAGAAAAAGAAGTCCTAGAAACCTTCATTAGAAATAAAATCAAGTGGTCTGAAGGCGAAATATACGATCCGGCTTTGATCGAACGAACAATTTCAGCCTTAGAAGCTACAGGGCTTTTCAAAACAATTGCAATTACCCCCCAAGAACTGCTGGATGACGAAACCTCGCTTCCCATACAGATCGATGTCGACGAAGCAAAACACCGAAGTATCGGCTTCGGAGTGGGTTATTCCACACAAAGAGGTCCCGGAGTGACTGCCGAATGGGAAAATCGCAACCTTTTTTCGATGGGAGAAAGAATTCGTTTATTTACTAATCTCCTATGGAAAACCCAAGAGGTGAAAGTTAGCTATGTCAAACCTGATTATTTAAGGCCCGATCAAGATTTGGTTTTGGCGACGGAATTAAAAAGAGATCTTACAAGGGGTTTTCATGAAGAATCCTTTACAATGGGTGCAGCTCTAGAAAGACAAGTCACAGAAAAAACACGTCTTTCCTTAGGAGTCATGTATAAACAACTTTATACGACAAAGTCCGAAAATAACGGAGACTTCAACCTGTTCAAAGTCCCTTTTGTTTACAGATGGAACGATACGGACAACATTTTAGACCCCCAAAAAGGGGCAACCATGTTTTTCAAATCAGTCCCCACCGTTCAATTCCTGGATAAACCTTTTGTCTATTGCATCAATCAATTTATCGGGACCGCCTATTTTCCTCTTGCGGAAGATGGGAAGTTTGTTTTAGCGTCAAAAATAAATGTGGGATCGATCGTCGGTGGGCCCAACCATTCTCTTCCAATACCTGAAAAGTTCTTCGCAGGATCGGAAAACACCTTGCGCGGGTATAACTACTACACGGTAAGCCCCTTAGATCACAACAGTAAACCCATAGGCGGTAGGTCTATGATTATTTATACTCTCGAAGGACGTTGGAAAGTGAATGACCAATGGGGCGTGGTAGGATTCTTTGAAGCAGGAAATGTTTATAAACCGTCTTTCCCCGCATTTGATCGAAAGGTCTTAAAATCCATTGGTATCGGCGGCAGATATTACACACCTGTCGGGCCTCTCAGATTAGACATTGCCTTTCCCTTAGATCGTCGCCCCGGTATAGATAGGAGTTTTCAAATTTACTTTAGCGTAGGACAAGCTTTTTAATATAAAATGATAAAATTTATTAAATACACATTTTATACTTTTTTTGCCCTTTTTTTAGGCGTGATGGTCTTCATTCAGACCGATTACGCAAAAACGCAGGCAACTCACTACGTCAAAGAGTTTTTTCATCAAAATACCGGTTATACAATCGAATTTGAGGACGTCAGCCTATTTCCTCCTTTTTCCTTCTCTGCAAAAGAAGTCAATCTTTCGGATAATAACAACAAAATTCTTACGATTAACTCCCTTCAATTGAAAATCTCCCCTTTCGATCTAAAAGAAGGTTCCATCCTTCTCCATTCATTAGTCCTCGACGGGGTGGAAATCACCACCCCTTCGGAAAATAAAATTGATTCCTCTGATAGATCATGGAAAGATCTCCCAATGAACCTGGAAATTGAATCTTTCAAAGTTCACCATTTAAAAACTTCCTTCAAAGGCCTTAACACTTACGATGACCCTATCTCCTTCGAAGGAAACCTTTACGTACAACCAAACATAGAACATATCATTGTCAATTCACGATTCTGGCAAGACTCCCAACCCCGAGAAATCCTCCAAACTTCGCTAGAATTCATCAAAAATCAAGGATCTTTCCGCATCGATGCATCCTCCACGGCAAAAATTGAAGGAAAATTTAAACTGGAAGATGACAATTCAATCGCACTCAGCGATCTAAAAGGAACATCAGGGCCCCTCCATGCAGGTGGTAACATCCATATCGATGAAAACTGGAATATCCTGAGTTCTTCCCTCACAATTTCTTCCAGCGATATCGCCAAAGCATCTCCTCTTCAAGGAACTTTTTCCGGACAAATTTCTCTCACCGGAAAAATCCTTAAGCCCGAAATTAACGCCACATTTTCAAGCGATAAGATTCAATGGGGTAGTCACTCCTTCGAAAATATTTTGATCTCCATCGCCAGCAATAAAAAGATGAGCCTTGAATTTACAAAGGAAGGTCATCCCTACAGATTCGATAGCTTGCTGGAATGGGAAATTCCTTTGTCACCTAAAGCGGTCGCCACTGTAGATATTGCAGATATTTTGCAGTTATTCCGCATAGAAAATTCGAATATTAGCGGACAACTTACCTGCGGAATCGACTTTTCTCAAGGCACAACTTTCGGAAACATCGCGATCAAAAACATGGCATACGAAAGTTACGAACTCGGATGTTCCTTTAAAGATATCGAAGCCCTAGTTTCAATCGAAAAAGATCGTATTGTGGTAAATCAATTCAAAGGAAAAGATATCTATAACGGACAATTTTTCGGCACCGGAGAAATGAAACTTCTGCTAGATCAAAACCTTCCTTTCGAATTGCGATTCAATATTGAAAATACCGAAGTGCTCCATCTCGATTTCTTTAAAGCTGCTGTCACCGGCACTGGTGTCTTCAAAGGAAATAGCAACGGTGCTATCCTAGAAGGTAACGTTGTAACAAATTACATGAACTTTACACTTCCCGAGAAAAGCAAAACCTCAGGAAAATCTATCGCTATCACCTACGTCAATCAACCTGCAAATGAAATTGCCCCTACTGAATATGTTAAAAATCGACTTAAGTGGCCATTAGAACTCAATATAGAGGTCAAAACCGGAGAAGATGCTGTTGTTGATGGAAAAGGTCTGCAATCCGAATGGAAGGGAAAAGTGGCAATCACAGGGACAGCCGATGCATTTCTCGTTAATGGAGAGATGCATCTCAAAGAAGGTAGCTACCAATTCAGAGGTAAAAACTTAAATCTCAAATCAGGCTCCGTTAACTTTCAAGGCGACATCGAAAAAGACACCACACTGTATGTTATTGCAGAAATAGATTTAGATCAAATTACCGCTGAAGTTATCGTTAAAGGTTCCACATCCAATCCTGCCATTTCTTTTAGATCGACTCCTCCATTGCCTCAACGCGAAATCCTTTCATGGATTCTCTTTAATAAAGGCTTTTCTGAAATCTCCGAATTTCAAGGGACTCAATTGAATGAATCAATCACCGACCTTATCGAATCAGCCGACACAGGACCTGACCTCCTTACTCGGATCCAAAATTCATTAGGGGTCGATCGCATAGAATTCTCAGGATCTAGCGATAGTGAAGGGATGTCCATTCATGTTGGGAAATACATTTCCAAAAAAACCTTTTTAACTTTAAGCCACAATGCAGGCAGCAGTTCAGATACGAATTCAAGCGGAGATACCCACACCGTCGGCATTGAAACGCATCTCAAGAAAAATTTCAGATTTCAAGCTGAGATGGGTGATGATGGGAACGGACAAGCTAACATCATTTGGAAAAAAAATTACTGAAGGAAAAAAAATGAGCGAAAATTTTGTTTATTTACACACATCTAAGTTCCCCATAAGATGGGGAGACTGTGATATGTTGCGACATGTCAATAATACGAACTACTTCAGCTACTTTGAAGAAACGCGTATAGAGTGGTTAAATTCCATCAAAGCAAAAGACCCCCAGGCGATAAATTGCGTCTTAGCGTCGACAAGCTGTAACTTTATCAAGCCAATCACCTATCCGGCATTATTAGAAGTCAAATTATATGGAGGCAATGCAGGAAATAGCAGTCTCATGATGCGTTCAGAAATTTATATTGAGGGGGTTCTATATGCAAAAGGCGATGCAACGCTTGTGTTTATTGATGCAAACACAGGAAAACCTGTGAGAATGCCCGAAGTTATTAAAAAAACTGTGCCAAAGAAAACAAACACTCTGGAATGAGTCGAATTAACGACTCACTCCAGAGCACACAACTAAATCATTTCACGACTAGAGTTTTTGCGATTTCAGAAAAGAGTGGCTTTACAGCAGGATAATCCGCAGGTGAGGCGCCGAATGTCAGCACTACAACTGATTTATCCTTAATGACCGCATATTGCAATACATCTATCTGAATACCATTATAAAGATAACTGTATTCCGCCTCGACACCTTTAAAACCGTTAATATCGACATCATTAATTCCTGTGAGCTTAAAACCATCGAATTTTTTAAGATCAACCATTCCCTTGTCAAAATATTCTTTAGGTGTCATCGTAGAATCTAATTGTTCGGTAAGAATATTCGCATTGTTTGTGAAGTTATCTTTTCCGGGAGCTGGCGCTTCCGCAACATAATCCACTCCTAAAGATTTTCCATCAGTAACTTTCCAGTCCTTTGGAAATTCAACAACATATTTTCCACTACTATCCTGAACTTTTTGAGACAAAGCTTGCTCTGCATTTCCATAAGAACCAATCAACATTAACGATAAAGTAAATATTGACGCCGTCATAAATTTATTCAACATGGCCACCCTCCTAAAGCGATCATTCAATATTTTTTTATATACTAATTAAAATTTTAATTAGCAAACAAATTAGAAAAAAAAATTGATAGGGCTTTTAGCTATCTTAATAGATGATAGCATTTTACATTGGAACTATCTTATAGTTAACCACTTAGATTTAAGGCGTCTAGTTAACAGATACTCCCTTCAAGGACGAAAAGGGCTTTAGATTAAAATATTTTTTATGTTAAAAATGTTTTAAAACACAAACCGATCCTGGGCCTTTCGCCCTTTTTCCGGGAAATAACTCATAGACGTTATGCAACCAACTTTCAACGCAGAGAATGAGGAGGTAAGCAGAGACGCGGAGAAAAAAATGATTGTTTTTCTTTTTTTCTTTCTCTGCGCCACTGCGAACCTCTCCTTCTCTGCGTTAAAAATTGATTGCAAAACGTCTATTATTAAACTTTTTTCAATAGAGAGATGTTTTTCTCTTCTTCATTCGCAGCGCCACTGCAACGTCTAATTAGTTATTTCCAGGTCAGGGGGGATAAGGACCTGGATTGCTCTGTGTTTTAAATTCGGTTTATATAAATTGCTAAGCTTTCATCCCCTCAAGTTTTTCCTTCTTTATCAATGCGATGAATTTGTTAGTTTCTTCCACAACCACCTTAGAAAGAACAACTAACGCTATCAAATTCGGAATCGCCATCAATCCATTCGCTATATCCGCTAACCCCCAAGCCACTCCCATCTCAATTGCAGCACCAGGAACCACTAACAGCGTAAACATAATCCGATAAAAAATAACCGACTTCTCTCCGAAAAGATACTCAAAACACTTCTCCCCATAATACGCCCAAGCTATCACTGTCGAAAAAGCAAATAAAAGCAATCCAATCGAAACAATATATCCTCCGCCCGTAAAGCTAGAATTAAATGCCTCAATGGCAATCGTCGCTCCATTCAGCCCGGCAGACTCTGGTCGATCCAAAACTCCAGTAACTGCTAAAACAAGACCTGTAACCGTACAAACAATCACTGTTGAAAGCAACGCTCCTGTCATCGTAATCATCCCCTGTCTTCCCGGAGAATCCGTTTTCGCTGCTGCTGCTGCAATCGAAGAAACACCCAATCCTGCTTCATTAGAAAACACACTCCTAGAGACTCCCATCTGAATAACAGATATCAATCCAAGTCCCGTCGCCGCTCCTAATCCTGCCGCAGGTTCAAAGGCACTTGTAATAATTGTCCAAAATGCCGCGGGTATCTTTGCATAATTCAATGCCAAAATAATCCCGCCACCTGTCAGATAAAACACTGCCATCAAAGGAACAAGAACCGCAGCGACGTGTCCGATACTCTTTACTCCCCCGATAATCACTAATCCTGTGACAAGAGCAATCACAATCCCCGAGACCCAAGGATCCACACTCCAAATGGAATTCATGGCATGCGACATCGCATTCACTTGAACCAAAAGACCGGTTCCAATCACGGCTACAGAAGCAAATATGGCAAAGATGACCGCCATCCATTTCTTACCCATTCCCTTTTCCATGTATTCCATCGGACCACCGATCATTTCACCGCGCTTATCAATATCTCGATATTTTACAGCCAATACGGATTCCGCATACTTTGTCGCCATTCCTAGCAACGCGGTTATCCACATCCAAAAAAGAGAACCCAGACCTCCGACCATAACAGCAGATGCAACACCGACTATTGCTCCGGTTCCAATGGCGCCGGCAAGCGTTGTCATCAGAGCTTCAAAATGGCTGATATCTCCCACGGCGCCCTTTCGCCTATGAGCGAATACCTGAACAATCGCATATCCCAAATAACGAAACTGCATGCCTCGTAGAAGTATTGTCAGATAGGCACCGGTGCCTAACAGAAGAAACAACAAAGGTGCTCCCCATACCCAGTTTCTAATCTGGTCTACTATTGCATTCATCTCTTCCATTTGAATTCCTTTCTTTAATTATTTTTTTTAAATCACCATATACCGATCAGTTTCCACCAACTACCGCCTATGATCAGCCAAATTAAAATATTGATCACGCTAGCAATGAGTCCATAGAACCACCAACGTTGCAAAGTCAGATAATGAGAAGCATAAAATATGGGCGCGGGGCCGCTGCTATAATGAGTTAATCCTCCAAAGAGGTTGCTGCAATACCCTAAAAGCAAAGCCGCCAGCAATCCTGGTGAGCCGATTTGCACAGCTGTAGCTAAAAATGCCGAGAACATCGCCGTCACATGAGCTGTGTTGCTTGCAAAGAGATAGTGCGAATAAAAATAGAACAGAACAAGCGCTAATAATCCATATTTCCAGTCCATTCCCTCGGCAAAATTCACCATGATGGCGCTTAACCAATCGAAAAGTCCAAGTGTTTTGAGAGCAGATCCCATAGCAATAAGTCCACCTAGCCAGAAAAGGGTCGCCCAACCTGTTTCTTCTTTAATACAGTCATTCCAGGTGAGGACGCCTGATATGAGCAAAATACTGACGCCCAACATTGCTGCAGTTAAACTCTCGATGCCTATATGACCGCCAAATATCCACAAAGATAAAACGATAATAAATGTTCCGAACATGATTTTTTCGTTTTTTGAGACGCTCCCCATTTCATTTAATTTTTCAGCAGCGAGGGCGGCAGCTTTTGGAGTATGCTTGATTTCGATATTCATGATTTTATAGAGGACATAAGGGACGGCAATCAAGCTAATGATTCCGGGTACAATGGCTCCCAAGGCCCAGAGTCCCCAGGAAATTGAAATTCCCATTTCCTCAGCGATACCCACAATAAGCGGATTGGCGGCCATAGCAGTAAGAAACATGGCGCTGCTGATTCCTGAAACCTGAAACGCGGACATCATCAAAAAACCGCAAGTTTTATCAACGCTTTGACCGGGATGATCCTTTTTAATATTTTCTGTTGTAGCCAACACGATGGGATAGATTACACCCCCGGTACGGGCCACAAGACTAGGAATAATTGTCGCAAGGCACACTTCGCTTACACCGATTCCGTAGGCAAGACCTAAAGTGTGTTTTCCAAGAAGCTGTACAAAATAATAGGAAATGCGAATAGCTAATCCGGTTTTAACGAGTCCTCTTGCAAGAAAAAAAGACATCAAAATAAGCCATACGCTATCTTTGCTATAGGCGGAAAGAAGAGTGTCGTAATCCAAAGTCCCTGTAATCAGCGTTGCCGTCATTCCTACAAAAACGACTGAAGATACAGGCATCGGCCGGAACATAATTCCGAGAATCGTCGACAAAAATATCACAAAAAGACGCCAAGCTTCTTCTGATATACCCTGGGGGTGAGGCGAAAACCAAAATAAAATCGCAAATAAAAGAATGAAGACAAGAGGACGTCGGTTGATCTCTCCCCCAACTTCTTCTTTGTTTGGACGATGTTTTATTTGCTGAGCAGCTACCATAATAATCCAACTCGTTGCAATTTATAGCTGAAATGGGGCAGGTGCCCCATTTCAGTTTCTCAAGAAATACTATTTCTTAGGATGCTCTTGTGTTTGTGCATGAGCGTCCGGTTTGATATCCACGAGGTGGAGTTCAAATATAAGCGTCGAATCAGGACCGATTTCTTCGGAAACGCTCTTATCGCCATATCCGAGTGCCGGTGGTACAAAGACTTCCCATATGGCGCCTTTTTTCATCTTTTGCAAGGCGATAGACCAACCTGGGATAACGCGTGAAACGACAACATTAGCCGGTTGACCTTCAACTTTTGTGTCGAAGAAGGTGTTACCATCGATTGTTTTCGCTTTTACTTCGATTTCAACAGCATCATCGTTCTTAGGAGAAGGACCTGCGCCTTCTTGGATGATGCGATACTGCAAGCCGCTAGGATCTTCAACAACACCTGGCTTCTTCTTGTTTTGCTCCATGAATGCTTTTCCGGCTTCCACGTTTTTTTCCTTTTGCTTTTCTTGCTCTTCAGCAAACTTCTTTCTGAGATGTGTGTAGTAGCTCATGAGAAGTTCTTGAGATTCTTTTTCATCGAATCTTTCTTTTGCTGCAGGATTCAAACCGTCTTGCAAACCTTTGACGATTTCACTGACATCGATATCTTTGTCGTTTTTCAACAAAGCTTTGCCGTAGTTATAACCCAAAGCATAGCTCACCTTTTTTCGATCAAAGCCTTGATCTTCAGGGGCTGCCTTTTGGTCTACCATCGCAGGAACATCTTTAGTTACTCCCGGAGCAGGAACTGGTTTAGTTACTGCCGGCTCTGCCGCTGCAATGCTCACAAAGCTTAGCAGAGAAAACGCGATTAACATACTTTTCATACATTTAGTCCTTTTGTTTTGTTGCTCGTCTACCTTGAAGATTTTCTATTGTATTCAGTGCCGCAATTTTGTTAAAGTGTGGCTTATTCTAAATAAATTTCTTAAGGATAGAATGACAAAAGTCTACCATTTTACGGGCCATCTTACAAGACCCTTGCTATCACCTCGCGAGGTTCTTAAAGAATACCCACTAAGCCTCAAGCAGATGCGTTTTGTAGAAAAATCTCGCACCACTATAAAAAACATATTAAATGGCTCCGATAATAGGCTTTTATTGATTTTAGGCCCCTGTTCGGTTCACGATTCTCAAGCGGTAATCGAATATGCAAAAAAGCTTTCTGACCTTTCAAACTCCGTTTCAGACTCATTCTTTATCGTCATGAGAGCCTACTACGAAAAACCCCGTACCTCACTTGGCTGGAAGGGCATGCTCTATGATCCTCACTTAGACGGATCAAACGATATCAATTCCGGCATACGCATGACTAGAAAACTCCTTTCTGAAATCACCGATATGGAACTACCTATTGCTGCAGAAATCTTAGAACCTAATTCTGTCCATTATTTCGGAGATTACCTCTCTTGGGGATGTGTGGGGGCACGTACCACTACCTCGCAAATACATCGGCAAGCGGCTTCAGGGATGGCGATACCTATCGCTTTCAAAAATAATACGGATGGAAATATCGAGGTTGCGGTACAAGGTGTGTTGGCTGCCCTTGAACCTCACTCCTATTATGGTTTAAACGATGCCGGCTGTTCGGCGATTATTCAATCGGAAGGCAACCCGTACTCCCACATTGCGCTGCGAGGCGGAGAATCGGGAACAAATTATGATCGTAAATCTATCGATATTGCCTTATCTTTCTTGGAAAAAGCAAAGCTCCCCAAAAGAGTGATTATTGATTGTTCGCATGACAACTCGAAACGGGTCTACAAAAAACAAGTGGAAGTGTTCAAAGAGGTCCTAGAACAGGTTGTAGAGGGTAATCAATACATTAAGGGGATGGTTTTAGAAAGTCATTTATTTTCAGGCAACCAAGAAATACCGGAAAATCTATCGAGCCTAAAATATGGCGTTTCTATTACGGACCCCTGCCTGGATTGGGCCGCAACCTCTTCGCTCATAATGTCGGCTCACAAAACAATGCTCAATCAGACTTTAGTACACCGATAAGCTATTTCCTAGCTCCCAGAGCCTTCAATTTTGCTGCGACATCTTTATGTCCTTCTGATAAGGCATATCCCGTAGGGGTATAACCATTCGCATCTTCAATATTCACGTCAGCACCACGTTTGGCAAGGATTTCCACAAAGCGCATGTTCCCCTTTAATGCTGCAACATGTAACGGAGAAACGCCCCCATCATCTTGCAAATTTACGTTTGCGCCTGATTCTAAAAGTGTTAAAAATTCATCCAAGCGACCACAAAAAGTAGCTTCATACAAAGCAGACTGCTCTTTTTTTGTTGGTGGGTCGACAGGGATTTTATTATCAAGGAGAAGCTTAACGATGTTATTAAATCCCATTTGGACTGCCCATTTTAAAGAAGGATAACCTTGCTTTTCTAACTCTACACCGTATTCCAGAAGTAACGAAACGATAGAGACCTTAGCAAGTTTACAAGCTTCATACAGAGGAGACGAATTTGAAATCTGTTCTATTGTTAATCCTAAATCTTTACCTTTCTGGAGAAGAGCCTTTACAATTTTAACATGCGTCAGATCGCATGTCAAACGCGCTTGGATAGCCGCATCAAGAGCCTTAGCTTTGTTATTATCACAATGTTGAATGTCCGCCCCGGCATCTAACAATAAATTAACGATCTCTAGGTGTCCTAGAAAACAGGCTATTTGCAAAATAGAGGTTCCGAAAGACGTTTTCGAGTGAATACTATCCGGTTGTTGACGAATAATTTCTTTTGTTTCTTCGGTAAAACCATACTGAGCAGCAATGTAGAGATCGCTCATTGAAGGATCGCATTTTCTGCTTAATCTAATTGCTGCAACAGAAGTTGGGTCTTCTGAAGGCCCCACTTTAGGAAATCTTGCGCATTCAATCAAAGTCGTCTTAATGCGATTGACTAAATCATCATCAATCGCGTGGTATGTAATCAAGTTAGTTAGTGAGAGAGTTTTACTTCTATCAACAGTAGGCATCATAAAAAATGATGTCACTAGTTTGCTGACTTCCTCTTCTGTTTTATCTTGACCGGCCAGATGAATAGCCGCTAATTCTTCTATTTGGCACAAATAAGGATTATTCTTGTCAAAGTGACGATCAATCATAGCACGGTTCGCTTCGATACTATTTTTCAATGTGACTGCATCTGGAAAGTGATAAACTGGATTCATATAAAACTCCTTTTCTAATATATTTTGACAGGAGTTTAACAACCCTTGTTTTTTAAAAACACCGTACTTCATACGGATATTTTTCTTGGCGTCCTAGATGTCGAAGTAGAATCAGTCGCTCTTCGCGATGCGCTCCGAGCTCTATGGTAACACCTAATCAACCCACGATTCCGATGCGCAGTGTCATCAACTTAAAGAATAGTTTATCATTTCATGAGGGCTGAAATCCAGCCTTTTGATAGCCGAGGCAGAGCAAAGCGCAATGTCATCAACTTAAAGAATAGTTTATCTATTTCATGAGGGCTGAAAGCCAGCCTTTTGATAGCCCAGGCAGAGCAAAGCGAAGGCCTGGGTTGACGTCGATAAAAAAGTCAGAGCCCTGGAAGGGGCGACTCATTTCGGTGAAATTATATTTAAGCAAGAATGGATGAGTCGCCCTTGCAGGGCTTTTTCATTTTTTTCACCTGGTACCCCAGGCCTTCGCTTTGCTCTGCCTGGGCTATCACGAAACTGGCTTTCAACCCTCATGAAATAGGTGGGTAGATCAGATGTAACCATAGAGCTCGGAGCGCATCGCGAAGAGCGACTGATTCTACTTCGACACATGCGATGTTAAGAAAAAATGTGATTAACGTGACGTTTTTTTTGTAAATTTGTGCGCGGGAGGCTATGGTGCATTTGTTAATCTAAAGATACACAATTTGTGATTTGACCTCGCTTCTCCCTTGGGACCAGGATACATTTTTAATTCTTTGAGAATATTTGTCATGAAGTTTTCCTTGCCAAGACTGATTAATCCTACATTAAAATCCCACAAAAAGTGCTCCCCTTCTATTTTGAAAAACAACAAAGCATGTCCAGCTTTACTTACAGACATTCTTAAATAATATACACCATCATCAACATCATTTAGTTTATTTAGATTATCAGCATCATTTGCCATAGGCAAGCCATTCAATTGTGACAAAGATAGTCCATGATTTGCCATTAAACTAGCATTATGTAAAGCAAAAGTTCTCTGCTCTGCTACTGAGAACCGTTCTTTCCATACACCTAAGCGCTTTTTAGGAACTGGATCATCAAAATCCCATTTTTTCTTTAGACACGTAACACTCATTTCTAAAAGGGTAAATAAGATTTCAGTTAAATCACCTTCAAGATTTAATGCTCTATACAATTCCTGAAGATTATTTGCCTTGAAAGCATTATCTATCATTTGCTCAAGAAAATCTATATTAGGATATTTTTTAACAAATTCTGCCACTGCAGATGATTTATTAGGGTAAAATTCCTCTATAATTTCTGGACTACTGTAAAACGCTTTAAGTTGTTGGATAAGTTTTGCCTTTGACTCTACATTTCTTTCTAGAATTTCATTAAATAATGTGGAAATAACTCGAGATTCCATTTCACAGATCCTTCCATCCGCTCTCATGCCACTCAAAATATCATTAACAAATATTTCCCAATTTAAACACCTTTTGGTCTTATTGTGAGAAATCTGTAAATGAACAGCATCAATTTTAGCTCCGATTCTATATACTTCGGCTATTTCTATTAAACGTTGGACTGTAAGTTCCCCTTCAAGGAGTTGTTTTGCAAAGTCAAAACAACCACCAAGGCAAATTCCCTTCATTATCTCTTTAAGTTCGGGCCGAAGCTCTGGATTATTAATCAGGGATTTTTCTAATACATTTCTTGCAGGGACCAATAAAGAATCACCAAATCTTAGCTTCATAAGTTGGTGACCAATAGAAAATCCTGTATGTATAGAATGCAAACAAAGCCTATCTAAACTCAACTTTTATCCCCTTTTTGTTTATAAAAAACAAAATTCTTTGTGATTTACTTATTTTAACATAATTTCAATAAATAATCAATACATTTTAAAATTAATTTATAATTAGGAGAGTTATTGATCATTAATGCCATGAAACAAAAAAGCTCGCACATGCGAGCTATTCCAAACTTATGTACCCATAAAGTCCTTAAAAGATGATTGATTGTGTCCATAAAGGAGCACGTAGATCACAATCATCCATAACGTTATTTTATCGGCGCTTAAATTTAGATTAACTCGCATCTGCGAGGTTTTTGTTTATACAATTTGACGTGATACCCAAAAACACCTTCTAGGTGTTCTGGCTAAACCAGTGAACTTCATATCCATCATATAATTTTAGTTCGTCTTGATCAGGAGGTATAAACAAATCCCTCCACAGATTTAGCTCATCTCGGGTTACATGAAAGCAATCTTCAGGAAGTTCGAAATTTCTTTTTTGAATTCTTTCCCATAAATTTTCAATGGGACTATCCAAATAGTGAAGTATGACTTTCACATTTTGATCAACTTGCTTGCCGCTCCTTAAATAATGAAGACGCTCTTCTCTAGACCAAAATCCATTCTCAAGAATGACATTCACATCGGAAATTAGTAATTTTTTAGCTAAATCCCACATCAATCCCTCGACAGGCTCTCGAAGCCTATCAAGCTCTTTTTTATCTTTTTTATCTTTAATAATTATGCTAATCCACTCATCCGGGCATAGACGCAACGCCATACAGGTAGATTCTAGATCTTTTGCTAAAGTCGTTTTTCCTGACCCAGGCAGGCCACAGATTAAGTAAAGAGTCGACATTTGTTAGCCTCAATAGCTGCATAGTTTATTCAATAGAATTCGCTAGGGTTTACGTGACGTTTTTTTATCCCGCAAGATTTCCAATACTCTTTTCCATAGTCAGTGGTCACCTGCGTGCCAGGTTTGATGTCCCGCTTCGCAATGATTACAGGTAAAATAATAAAATTATTTTTCGACGCCTCAATCTTCCTTAACTCGACAGAACAATTGGCTTTATCGCTGTGATTGATAAAACGAGTCCAGTTCCCTTGCTTAGCAGCATCAAGGGTAATTTCATATTCATCCTGAGGATTATATTCCCTGCTCGATCGAATTATTTTCTCTTTAATTAATCTTTTGTATTGTCCAGGTTTAAAATGAATCGTTTCTTGAATCCCATACATATACAGCGACATTTTTCTCGCAGGACTTTTGATCCGATGCAGGATATATTTCCCTGTGTATATGGCAACTACTGTCTTTTTCTTGATGATTTTATCTTCCGTAAAAATACCAAAACCTATTTTGGGATGCCTTTTAATGATGAAATTTTTCGGCAAACCTAGATTCCGGACATCTTCACAGAGCCTGATTACTGTTTTAAATGGAAGGGTCGTCTCGGTAATGGATCCATCCTGAATAAAAGGCTTAAAAATCCTTGCATAAGCAATGCTGTCCTTAGGTAACGGCAAACGGAACTTTGCTATATTCCGAGGCAAACGAAATGTCGCCTTATCAGGTACATCAACCATCCCCTGTTTCACAATTTTAAAGAGGTCCTTTTTATCCATTTAAATTTTCCCAGGGTATACTGCAGCAATTTTCAACAAAATAGCGATGAATTGTAGAATCTTCAGAAAGCTCCGGATGAAAAGTCAAACCCAAATGCTTCCCTTCTTGTACGAAAACAGGTTCGCCATTTAATGAAGCTAACACCTGTACCTCATTTCCGCAACGCGTGATGCGAGGAGCTCTAATAAACACTGCAGGAAAAGGGATTTCTCCACCTGCTAATTCTATTGTGGTCGTAAAGGAATCGGTTTGTCTTCCATAGGCATTTCTTTCCACATCTACATCTAAAATTCCCAGACTTCGAACATGATCGAAGGAAATATTTTTAGACATGAGTATCAGTCCAGCGCAGGTTCCTAAAATGGGTTTCTTTTTGGCAAATTGCCTTAGAGGTTCGATAAATCCAATGAAGTCCATCCGCCGAATAATCGCGGTGGATTCCCCTCCGGGAATAATTAAGCCCCTGCAAAGGTCAAGCTGTTCGGGTGTTTTCACTTCGACAGCATCGACATCGATCGAACGAAGCATCGAAATATGTTTTTCGAAACCACCTTGAAGGGCCAAAACTCCAACTATCATGGGTTTTACCAGCCTCTAGGTGAGAATTGATCTTCTTTTTTAATATTTTGCATCTGCAAACCTCGCATCGGGGCCAATAAGCCTTGCGAAATTGTGGAAAGAATTTTCGGATCATTATAGTGGGTAACCGCACTCACGATCGCTTTTGCGCGAGCAGCAGGATCTTCCGATTTAAATATCCCCGATCCTACAAAAACCGTTTCTGCACCGAGTTGCATCATCAAAGCCGCATCCGACGGAGTTGCAATTCCACCCGCCGCAAAGAGTGGGACGGGAAGTTTTCCTTTTTGCGCCACTTGAAGAACTAACTCGTAAGGTGCATTTAATCTTTTTGCCTCAGCAAACAATTCTGCTGGATCTATCGTTTGGAGACGCTTAATATCCCTAGTCACGGATCGCATATGCCTAACAGCTTCAACAATGTTGCCAGTGCCTGCTTCGCCTTTCGAGCGTATCAAAGCGGCACCTTCAGAAATGCGTCTGAGGGCTTCACCGAGATCGCGGCATCCGCAAACAACCGGAACTTTGAAGGCGTGTTTATCGATATGATTTTCTTCATCCGCCGGGGTCAGCACTTCGCTTTCGTCGATGAAGTCAATGGAAAGCGCTTGTAAAATTTGAGCTTCGACAAAATGGCCGATGCGGCATTTAGCCATCACAGGAATAGAAACGGTATCTTGAATTTTTCGAATGAGATCAGGACTTGACATCCTAGCGACTCCGCCTTCCGCACGTATGTCGGAGGGAATTCTTTCCAGAGCCATGACAGCAACCGCGCCGGAATCTTCGGCAATTTTTGCTTGTTCCGGAGTCGTTACGTCCATGATGACGCCGCCTTTCAGCATTTCCGCTAGGCCTACTTTAACTTGAAAGGAACCTTTCTCAATGTGTTTATTTTTCTGGCTCATGGTGTATTTATTTACCACACTCAGAAAATGAAATCAACAACGTTTTCGAGGAAAAAAAATGTTGCCTATAAACCAAATCTTCAATATAACTCTCCGCATATGTTTTTGGATCAATCAAATCTTAAAACATGGTTTTCAATATGAAGAAGTTTATCCTTTTTTTTCTGGTTCTATTTTCCAATTCATTAATCGCAGATGCAGAGCCTGAATCTGATCTTCCTCCTCTTGCTGATATCGATTGCGAACCTTCTTTAATAGTAAACCGTGTTGTAAATGTTTTTTCGGGCGCTTATTGCGATAGCCAGGTGGATCTCATCATTCCGGGTCCACGTCCCCTTACCCTTGAAAGGAGCTATTCCAGTAATAACGATAGTCCAGGAACTCTATTTCATTCATGGAACTTAAATCATACTTCTTTTATCAAAGGATCATTCTATTTAGGATCAATACTTAGAAGCAAAGTTACAATCTTTAGTGAATTCGGATCGGCATATTCTTTTGAAGGAAGAATAGGGCGGCATGTAGATAAACTCTATCCTCATCAAGTAGATATCAGTACCCTCCACATGTGTACAAACACCTCTTCTGGGGAAATCAGCGGCAGAACCAACATTAAAAACAATACAATCCGATACAGAGATTGTGACAAGTACTGTGATTGTAAAACATCTGCTGGTGATAAAATCATCTTTCATAAGGCAAAAAAAGACCTATGGGGTCCCAAAACTAAAATTTTCCTTAATGGAGATAAACTCAATTATAAAATTCATAGTTTCAAACCCCACAGAAACCCAATACCCAAAAAGATTGTTTATACCAACAAACATAATGAATTCATAAGCAGTCTGGAATGGAAATATTTCAAAAAAGATAAATTTAAAAAAAATCCTAAAGTTGAAGTAACTTCCTCTGATGGCAGATTGGTTACCTATCACTTTCAGAGCTTAAAAGACAAATTCGGTCACCATCAATATTATTTAAACCGGGTGATTCGTCCAAATGCTCCTGAGGAAAACTATATTTATGAACACAAAACAAACAGAATTATCCGAAAAGAAAGACCCGATTCACGCTATTTAAATATCGCCTACTATGAAAAAGGAGATAACCATTTCGGGGGGACCCACATAAAAATAGAATCTAAAACAGACGATAAAATTAATCGCGTAAAATATCTGGAAGCTCCGGTAGGAACCGATAATTCACCCATCATCACCCATAAATTTTTATACAATTCTTATACCACAGAGGTATTTGACGCTCTGAATCACAAAACTATCTACAAATCTCTCGCCAGCAAACTTTCTGAGATAGCAAAGTACCGCGATAATGGCGATCTCTTGTCACGGGAACATTTATATTGGGGTAGTTCTTACTATCTCCTTTCCCGGACCCTTTACACCAAGGATGAAAAGATCATATTTTACAAAAATTATGAATATGATGCATCGGGCAATGTCATTAAAGACTCTCTTTACGGAAATATCTCAGGATGGAATTTTAATACCATCGAACTAAATAATGTAAATAAAATAAAAAAAAGCGGAGGCGAGCAATTCGTCAAATCTTTCCTTTACAATGAACGAAATCTAATGATCGGCGATCAGAACAATCGAAGGTCGATCCAATATTTCTACGCCGACCGCACTGACCTACTTATATGCAAATTAACTAGCAGCACAGCAACGAATCGAAAAAAGAAGTTTCTACGAATATGACGGCAATGGCAGTATTATTTTTGAAAGCCATGATAATGGTTCAAAACGGGAAAAAGAAGATCTAGAATCTGTCACCGCAAGAACCATTAAACGAATTATACCTACAACAACGCCAGTAGGGTTTCCTTGTGATATCCAGGAAACCTATTTGGATCTTTCAACGGGTTCCGAATGCCTCTTAAAAAGAACTCTTAACCATTTCTCCACTATTGGAAGACTGGAACAAAGAGATTCCTACGATTCTAATAATAATTACGTATTTTCTGAATTCTGGCAATACGATTCCATGGGGAATCAAATCCTTGCTTTGGATGGACTAGGTCAAGCCACCACACGCCAATTTGATGCTAATTCTAACCTCATCTACGAGCAATGTCCGCGAAAAGATTTCCACAAGGAATTTGTCTATGACTTTTCCAATCGATTAATTCGCGAAGAGGTTGTTCTTGAAACCGGACTGCGCCTCGTAACATCTCATAAATACGACCTAGTGGGCAATCGAATCGCAACTGTTGATTATTATGGAAATGAAACTCGCTATGAATTTGATGAATTCCATCGCCCTATCAAAACTATTCTTCCGTTGGTTCAGGATGAAAATGGGAACCTCGTATCCCCTGAAATAATCACCGAATACGACATCATGAGTCATCCCACAAAAATCGTGGATCCCCGAGGTCGCGTAACTCAAAGGGATTACAATATTCTTGGAAAACCTAGCTTTACTGTAAATCCCGATGGCACGGAACAGAAAAATATCTATGACATGGATGGCACTCTAAAAAAATCCATCAGCACCACAGGATTAATTACATGTTACGAATATGATTTTCAAGAAAGAGTCACTCTTAAGGAACGTTATTCACCGGAAGGGATCCTTCTAGACTCTGAAAGCTTTACCTATGACGCTTTTAATCTCCTTAGCCATACCGATTCCGAAGGCCAAACAACGAACTATAAGTATGATGGCGCCCGCAGATTGATCGAAAAATCCAATGGATCTTTCCTCATGCGCTATGACTACGATTCTCTCGGACGCATTTCACATGAATATACGTATTCTGATGAAACTTACAGCGTGAAATCGATAGTATACGACCTTCTCAGTCGTATTGTTGAAGAAACCATTCAAGACTCTGACGGAACTCCCCTCCGAAAAATCGGTTACAGCTACGACGAAAATGGGAATCGCACCGAAGTCATTCATTATGTCGAATCAGGTCCCTCTATTACAAAAACAAAATATGATTTTCAGGGAAAACCCGTGGAAATCACTGACCCTTGCGGAAATGTCACGACTATTTTCTACGACTATCATTATAAAAATGAATTCGGCCAAACAGTCCCTTATGAAGAAATCATCGACCCCTATGGCAGCATCACAGCAACCATCTTCGATGCCCTTGGAAGAAAAGCACAAACTCTCCGAAAAAATTCTCTTGGAGATATCATTCAAGATCGTAAATTCTATTACGATCTATCAGGAAATTTGGCAAAACAAGTCGATAGGATCATCAGTCCCGGTCAAGAGGACAGATCCGCTATTGTTACATGGAAATATGATAGCGGCAATCGAGAAGTCGAATGCATAGAGGCTCTAGGGACTCCTGAACAGAAAATCACTCGAACGATTTACAATTCTAAAGGACAAAAAGAAAAGGTTATTAAACCTGATGGAGTCCAAATTCTGCATACCTATGATATTTTTGGTCGTCTTGAGAGTTATCGGTCATCCGATGATAGCTTTCATTACATCTACAAATATGATTCTCGAGGTAATCCGGTCTGTGTTTCTGATGAAATCCATCGCACAAGGACCCTTCAAACATTTGATAACGAAAATCGCTTAATTCAAGAAACCTTAGGAAATGGACTCAGCCTCAGCTATCGCTATGACGCGCAAGGAAGGCCTATAGAGCTAAAATTGCCGGATAATACGTCTGTAGAATATACCTACAATGGATTAGATCTCAAAACAGTCCGACGTGTTAAACAAGATAAAGAATACACTTTCAACTACTACGACTATGACTTAAGAGGGAACCTCCTTAGATCCGATCAATCTAAGTTAAGCTATGATCTGATGGGAAGAATCATAGATATTACCTCAGATCAATGGGAATCACACAATCTAACATACGATAAGATAGGCAATCTTATTTATAGAAATGTGAAAGATTCAGCCGGAAATGATAACTATTACTATACTTATGATGAATTGCAGCAACTGAGAACGGAAGAAGGAGCTTTAACTCATGAATATGTTTACGATTCGATATACAATCGATTAAGAAAAAACGATAAGACCTTTACATATAATGCTTTGAATCAACTTGTTGATCCTTCTTATGTGTATGATTCCAATGGATGCCTCATCCAAAGAGAAAATGAAAAATTTGAATATGATGCTCTGAATCGCTTGACAGCAGTCATTAAGGATTCTTTGAAGAGCGTCTATCACTACGATGAGAGAAATCGGCGAATTTCGAAATACCTATATACTCGTGAAGGAAATTTGTTGAAAACCGTCCATTATCTCTACACCGGAGCCAATGAAATCGGAAGCGTGGAAGGAAATACGATCACTGAATTGAGGGTTTTAGGGATTGGTAAAGGAGCCGAATTGGGAGCCGCTGTTGCCATGGAATTTGATGGAAAGGTTTATTTTCCGACGCATGATCATAATGGCAACGTCGTTGCATTAGCTGATGAAGCGGGAACTCTCATTGAAGACTATCGTTACACAGCCTTTGGTGAAGAGACAATTCTAAATGGATCGGGCAAATTGATAAACCCCTGGAGATTTAGTAGTAAGCGAGTGGATGAGGAGACAGGATTTGTCTATTTTGGAAGACGTTATTACGACGTTGAGAAAGGGCGGTGGATGACTCCCGATCCTGCAGGATTTTCCGAGGGACCGAACTTGTATGCTTATGTTTCGAATAATCCTCTCACGAATGTAGACCTTTATGGGTTGATGTTACAAGGAGAACACAGTTACATCTGCCAAGCGGTTCAATGGTTGGGTGCTGCTTTGAGGCTTATTGGCGATCATATGTTACCCGTTCCTATTGTACGTGAGATTGTCTCCTATACAGGACAAATGCTTGAAAATCGAAGTATTAGTGATTATCGACCATCGAGTCGCCTTCCTCATTCAAAAAATAATCAGAGCCTAGGATCCGAAGGTCCCCAGGAAGATCAAAATATATTCATAAATGGAATATGCACGAGTCTGGAGGAAGTGATAGCGCGCGCGCAGAATATATCGATTTTATTCGGAGGTATAAACATTAATTATACTTTCAATGCCACGCATGGATTCATCAGTGATATTTTCGAAACTGTGGCTCAGAAGATGGGATTACCAACTAGGTCAGTTGATAAATGTGTGGATGAAATTCGTGCGCGTATTGCCGCTGCTGGCGGGGTGAACAGTGGTAATAGAGTAAATATTTATGCGCATAGTCAAGGGGGTACGGTCTTGAGTTGTGCATTGGATAGATTGACAGCTGAAGAGAAAAAAATGTTACACATAAAAACCTTTGGATCTGCTACAATGATTTCCTCTGTGGGCCTAGGAAGCGCCGTGAACTATATTAATTCGAGAGATTATGTCCCTTACATTGGAGATCTTATCGGTATCATTAAAAGCTGTTTTAGTGACAACTATGACATCCGAAGACTTCCTTCAGATCCCGGTACCCCCTTCGATCACGGCTTCGACAGAGGAAATTATTGGAAAGTAATAAAAGCAGATGGAAATAAATTTATTGAAAAATATGGAAGGGCGCTATGAAAATTATTATAATTCTTTTGTTTATTATGTCTATTTTTGCGATTACATCTTGCGCTAAAGCTCCACCTAAGGAAGCCCTTGTAAGACAGATTACGAAAGTGTATGAACAAAAAGAATCAAAAAAATATGAATTGCTATTAGTAGGATCAGGCAGCGCTATCCCTGATCAAATTCACAAATTCATATTATGTTTTTATTTATACAAGAAAATAGACCATATTGAAGCTAGAAAAATAGTTATTGATCTTGTTGAGGACCTTATTCAAATGGTCAATGAAAATCAGAAAATTCAAGAATATCTAATCAATAAACCATTCAATGTAAAAAATTACGAGCTGGATATTTTATTGGTTGATTCTGATAATGAGATCATTAAAGAACCATATTTAGGTCAAATAAGCGTTAAAGATGGAAATATCATTCTACTTTTACCATGATAATATTACTGACAGATACTTAATTGATTCAGACAAGGGATGAAACCTATGAAGAAGCTCTTCGCATAGTTCGAGAACAAAAATAATAATTACCAAAATAAGAAATTAGAAAATGAATGGGGCCGTGCGTGCATTAGGCATAACCCTAATGCAGGCACGGCCCCTTTCACGGCCCCTTTCAAGGATGGAAATAAATTTGTTAAAAAATATGGAACAACGTTATGAAAAAAGCTTTACTCCTCACGTCTTTATTATCTTTTTTTACAATTACCTCTTGCGCGAAAGCTTCAACTAAGGAAGCTCTCGTAAAACAGATTACAAAGGTGTATGAACAAAAAGAATCTAAAAAACATGAGTTGTTGCTAATAGGGGCTGGCAGTGCTATTCCCGATAAAATTCATGAATTTATATTACATTTTTATTTATACAAGAAGATAGATCATGTTGAAGCTAGAAAGATTGTCGTTGATCTTGTTGAGGACCTTATTCAAATGGTCAATCAAAATGAAAAAATTCAAGAATATTTAATCAATAGCCCCTTTAATGCAAAAAATTACCAACTCCGCATTATACTCGTTGATTCAAATAATAAGATTCTTGAGGAACCATACTTAGGTCAAATTGATGTTGAAGATGGTAATATTGTTTATTATTTTATAGATAAGTCAGATATAAACCAGAAAAAATTAAGAACTATTGATGAAACCTATGAAGAGGCTCTTCGCAAAGTTTGTGAAGAAAAATAGTAGAAAAATTAAAATGCATAGAAAAATTATTGTTCTACTCCTTTCTACTATTTCAATGTCCTCTTGTGCTCCGACATCACAAAAGGAGGGCTTGGTAATAAAAATAACCAGAGAATATGAAAAGATGGAGAGGAATAAACACGGATTGCTTTTGGTTGGCTCTGGTAGTGCAATCCCAGATAAAGTACATGGATTCATTTTGCATTTTTTCGGAAATCAAAAACTTGAACTTAGCGAAACTCGTAAACTTGTTATTAATCTTGTTGAAGATTTACTTCAAATGGTTAATGAAAATACACAAATCCAAGATTTCTTGGCAGATAAGCCTTTCACAGCAAAAAATTACGACTTGCGAATAAATTTCTTTGAGCCTTGTGAACAACTGGTAGAATCACCTTATGTCGCTTATGTGTCATTAATAGATGGTATTATTTACTACAACTATCATGACAATCTAAATGATCGATATGATTCTAAAATGACGAAAAGCGAAACCTATGAAGAAGCCAAGCGTATAGTTCCGCAATGAAAATAATGCAAAACAGTTCTCATCAACAATGAATTATTTTTTTGTCTTATTAATATTTTTTATCCTCACATTTACTTCCTGCACAAGATTTTCTCCCGATGAATTATTGGTGATGAAAGTTACAAACATATACGAACTAAAAGAAAATAAGAATCATAATTTAATTTTAGTTGGTAGAGGTAGCGCAATCCCCGATAAAATTCATGCCTTCATTTTAAGTTTTTTTTCATATCAGAGGCTTGATCAGAATCAAGTACGACGACTTGTTGTTGATTTAGCAGAAGATTTAATTACTCTTGTGAAACAAAATGCAGAAATACAAGAGTATTTAGCAAATCTACCATTTAATGTGAACAATTATGAATTAACAATTATTTTTAAAGACTCAAATAATAAGAATCAAGAGTTCCCATATGTTACATCAGTTGCTCTTGAACAAGGAAAAATATCCTACTTTTACTATGATAATAGTAAAGGACGCTACTTATTTGATAAAACAAATAGTGAATCATATCAAGAAGCCCTCCGCATAGTTAGAGAAGAAAAATAAATCAAAACGAAAAAGGATGTTATAATGCTTAAAATAATTATTATATCAATATTTGCTATGCTTATAATTACCTCATGTGCAAAAGCTTCCTCTAAAGAAGCACTCGTCAAAGAGATTACGAAGGAATATGAAAAACAAGAGTGTAAAAAACATGGTTTGCTGTTAGTAGGTTCGGGAAGTGCGATCCCAGATCAAATTCATGCATTTATCCTCCACTTTTTTTCATATCAAAAACTAAATCAAGATGAAGCACGAAAATTAGTTGTGGATCTGGTAAATGAACTTATTCTCAAAGTTAATCAAAATGAGAAAATACAAAAATATTTAATCAATACTCCTTTTAATGAAAAAAATTATGAATTATTAATTTCTATTGTTGATTCTAATAACAAAACCATCGCTGAGCCATATGTCGGTGAGATTATAATGAGAAAAGGTGAAATCATTTACTTTTTTATTGAAAAATCAGAAAAAATCCCAAAAGATTTTACAACTACAAAAGAAACCTATGAAGAAGCTCTTCGAAAAGTTCGACAAGAAAAATGAATGGGGCCGTTAGAGTTATGCCTAATGCAGGCACGGCCTGGGGCGTTCAATCTGTATAACATGCTAACATTCATATACTTGTGAAATGTAAAAATTTAATTAATCATTGATAACGACTAAAAAAAAACGTTCTAGATATACCCAGAAACACATTTTCACTAAATAAGTATAAAAAAGACTCTCCATAATACCTAGGGCTTAATTATTGGTTTAGATGATCAAATCATGCTTGAATATGCTGTCGGTTTGCTCAAAGTCAAATTTGGTGGGTTTCTGCTACTTTTTGGCACCGAAAAACCAGATCTTTCATAGTAGATTTTCCACACAACTTGGCACATCATTTTTCATCATTTTTTAGGTCAAAACGTAAAGTAATTATTAGATTGAACGCCCCAGGCACGGCCCCTTTCAATTTTTTGTGAATGGGGTCGTGCCCACATTAGGCATAACACAAGTTAGAATTATGGCTAATGCGGGCACGGCCCCATTCGCGGCCCTATTCATTTTTCGGAGCGAAACTAGTACACTATAAAGTTTGTAGTGTACTAGAGGTTGTGTTTATTTTAACTGTGATTGCATGGCCTTTTTCAAGCAATTGGTTAAGGTAAATGCTTGCGCTTCTTCGAAGGTTTTTTTTAATACAGCTGTTGGGAAGCTTACATCTAAATTAATTTTGCTTTTATTAAATATTTCTTGAATATGAGGTTCTTTTAAAACATGTTCCATTTCTCCAATACCGTGGAATCCCTTTTCTATATATACAGCTATAAAAGTTTGAACGATGTTGTTAACGTGTTTTTCAAGTTCAGGATTTTCTTGATTAGCATCAATATATTCACCTAACAATTTTACTAAAGAAAAAGTAGTACCTGATATTGAATTGACAAATGGGATTTCTGCATGAGTTGAAGAAAACCCCCCTTGCACATCCTCTACTCTAGATCCATCCACTACTCTATTTACAATATCTACCTCACTGCGTAAGTCAGTAAAATTGGGGGTTATCGATTTCATAATACCAACATTTCTACTAAACGTCTTTTCATTGTCTTTTTCTTCAGCTTTACCTCTTACAGCTTCAGTTTCACCTGCTACTTTGCGTGTAACATTAAGGGTGGTTGTTGTATCTTCCTCTCCTATTTTAGCTCTTGATTTTTTTTCTCTATCTTTTTTTTGATATTTCTCGGATTGTAGTTTTAATCCTTTTTCAATATTGTCATTAAAGGTAGCTACTAACCCGATCACAGATACAGCATTTCTCAAATTGCTCATCTTTGAAGGTAGTTTAAGAACAGCATCACTCCTATCGCTTTCTGAACTAAGTTTTTTCATGGTTTCAGACAACCCAGCAACACTCTTATAATTTCCGGTATTTTCAACTTCCGTTTTAAGATGGTTTGCTAATCTTGTTTCAAAGAATCGTCTACTATGATTAGCATTGGGATCATTCTTAATTTGGGGTGCTCTATTCTCGAGAGCAGCAGTTATCTGAGGATCGATAAGATCTTTATGTGTTTTGCAATATAAGATGAGTTGTGTTGTTGTATCTAAAAAATCAGATGATGAAAATCTGGCTTTAATTGGGTCTAACTCTTTTTGAGCATCCAAATTTGGGTTTTTACGCAATTTTGCATCAATATAGCCAATGGCCAACAACGCAAATTCAGAACTATCTAGGTTTGGTGCTTTCAACGCTGACAAATATTGAGATTCTTCTGTTCGGTTAGTCTTTCTAATAGGAGATGGTTGTACCTGTGCCTTTTCTGGTTTCTTTTCACTTTTCTCTGCAGCTTGTGCACGGGGTTTTTCACCTCCCGCCATAACCTTACATTTTTCCATTAATTGTTCGTAAGTGCAGTCTGTCTTTTTATCCACACGCCACTTTCCAGGTGTCTCTGATGGCATAAACTTCAAAATTTTAATTTCTCCATTTTCTTTTTTGACAGCCATAACTAATGACCCAGGATCATTTCCTTTACGAGCATGTACATGTCCGTTCCCTGCTTTTTGTAGTATTTTATTATCACTAGTGAGACTTCCTGGAGGGAGGCTTTTATAATTCGAATCAGAATCGGTCCAATGTTCTTTATTTTTACTTTGTTCTTTTTCAACTACAGGTTGTTCATTTTCTTTTTTTTGGTTTTGCCCAGAATCAACGGAGTCTTTAGACAAACCTAGTTCCTTTTTGTTTATCAATTCACCCATAATTACTTTAACTCTTTCTTGACTGATTTTCAGACCTCCGGGAACCTGCCCATCAAACGCAGCAATGACTACTGATTTTTGCTCGGGTGATAAATTTTTGATTTTAGCTTCATCGAAAACTATTTCTCGTCCCTCTATGTTACGAGAAGACTTTAAATCTTTGGCCCAGGCCCTAATTTGTTCTTTTTGACCTTTCTCAAATTTTATTCCCGGGGTTTGGTTTGGAATGTCGCTGCTTGAACCATCCATAATATTCATAGATGACCTCCTAAAAAAAGAAATTATTACCTAATTAAATTATAACATTTAATTAAATAATATAATAAATAAATTATTTTAATTAATCATCTTAATATAATTTTAACATAACATTAATAATGAATGGGACGTGATGGGGCCGTGCCTGCAGTCCTTGTTTTACCACAGAGATCACAGAAAACCTTGAGAACAACGAGAAATAAAAGTAAGTTCAAGACATCTCTTAATCTCTCAATGTTCTCATGGATCTCTGTGATCTCCTAAATAACTCTTTTTTCATCAGTGTTAATAGACGTTAGACAACCACTTTTCAACGCAGAGACGGAGAGGTTCGCAGAGACGCGGAGAAAGAAAATGATTGTTTTTCTCTTTTTCTTCCTCAGCGCCTCTGCGAACCTCCCCGTCTCTGCGTTGAAAATTGGTTGCCTAACGTCTATTAGTTATTTCCCGTTGAGGGGAAAATAAGAACCTGGATTGCTCTGTAGTAAAATAAGATCTGCAGGCACGGCCCCATTCATTGAGGCTATTGGGGATTGGTATCGAAACGTACGTTAAGTATAGAAAATATTGCTATTGCATTAGATCTAAATTTGACCTATAATAAGAATATATGACAAGCAATATATGGACAGTTAACCTCATCGGCCAAGCGAAAAAGCATGATAAAAATCTACCTTCGCAAGTGGGCGCCGTCTTTTTACTTTTGCTTAAAGAACTGGAATATGGTGGGCCATATCGGGCAAATTGGCCGAATTACACTAAAATGGCGAATGATGATTATCATTGTCACATAAAGAAGGGACGGCCAACTTATGTCGTTTGTTGGAAAATATATGATAGAAAATACAAAATAATAGAGGTATATTATGCGGGCACACACGAGAAAGCACCCTACTGAAAGTTACGTTCCATTTAAGGTTGATAGCCCCCCTATGTCTTCGAAAGAAGCAACAAAAAAAATTAGTGGTGATATGCCTGAATGGGCTGTTGCATTAAGAGGCTTGCGTTATCGCGAAGGATTGACACAAACAAAGCTTGGCGAAATGCTTGGGATTGAGCAGACTAATATTTCTAAAATGGAGCAAGGTAAGCGTCCTATTGGTAAAACTATAGCAAAGCGTATAGCTAAACTTTTTAAATCGGATTATAGGATATTTCTTTAAGGCACATCCTCATCATCCCATTTAGCGATAATGAATGGGGCCGTGCCTGCATTAGACATAACTCAAGTTAGAGTTATGCCTAATGCAGGCACGGCCCCATTCATACGGCCCCATTCATAATACGTGTTATATAAAAAAACCTTCCTTGAATATAGGAGCTATCATCGGATCCTCACCTTCTTTTAATTTCCGATAACTGCTATAATATAAATATAATTAAAATTTATTCTATTTTTAAAGGTGTGGTAATTAATGGACCCTACCAATAGTGTTGATATAAACAAAGAACTTCTTGAATGGTTCAGTCAAAACGATGTGGGCAATACCTCCATCCCGCCTGGGGTCATAACCGATGCTCTAGCATGGGCTTCTAGAGAAACTAATAGCGATGATGCCATTCTCAAATTGCGCGAACTGGCAAATGATAGATCTCTCGCACAGGATCCATCATCTATCATACAATTTGTCGTCGACCAAGTTCAGAAAAGGATATTCAACGTAAAAGATGATCGTGAAAGCCTTCGACAACTAGCGAAGTTGTTTCAGAAACATGATTTTATCGATCCTGTAATCATCAAGAGTAATGAACTTCGTTATAGATTAGCAGAAATTTTAATAAACTTTGACTGTACATGGTTGACCCTGAACATTTCTTTATTTGATCTAAGCGAAATTCAGCGTGTGAAAATCGCCAAACTCTGTGCACAGATGAATGGCGATGCAACCGCACATAACATCAAGAATTTTGGTATTCAAGATCAAAAAGCACTTATTGAGATTGCTGAACTTTGCTTTCAGCAGAAACCTGGTCGTTCTGTATACTCTTTAAAGAATTTCGTAATCCAAGATCCAAACGTGCTTATAGAAATTGTTAAACTTTGCGCTCTTCGGAAAAATAACTCAACAGCCGGGTACATTAAGAAATTTGGCATCACAGACCAGAACACCCTTATTGAAATAGCTAAAATTTGTGCCCACCGAAGTCCTATGAGCTTAACTCAAAAAATTCAAGACTTCGAGATTAAAGATCAGAAAGTACTCATCGAGATTGCTAGTATATGCGCTCGGGAGATTAATGGTGGAACAGTTCGTTTTATCAAGAATTTTGGAATCCAGGATCAACAGGCGCTCATCGAGATCGCTAAACTTTACGCTCAGAGTAATGGTGCAGCAACTGCTGCAGGTATCCATAATTTTGGAATTACTGATCAGAAGACT
Source organism: Waddliaceae bacterium (assembly GCA_963822595.1). Lineage (GTDB taxonomy): Bacteria > Chlamydiota > Chlamydiia > Chlamydiales > Waddliaceae > CAVRUH01. Next base: position 256,363 of record CAWGIG010000004.1, read on the forward strand.
CAACGTGAAATTTTTGCAATAGCATTTATACAGTCTTGTGAGGCTTTAGATCACTTGCCTAATCGTCCTGGTGCTGTTCTACATAATTTGACTAATCGTCAAATTTTGGAAGAGCCTGAAAAATGGTCATTGCTTTACTTAGCAAAAGATCTTCAAAGAAGTTCTGATCCAGAGACGAGGATGAAAATTCGAGAGTTTTTTAAAGACAATTATAAGAATGAATTCGAAGATATTATGCTCACGAAGGGCTCTAAAATGAACTGGTTCCTTAGTACGCTCTTTTATATATCTCTGTTTGATAATGTGCAGGAAGAGTGGACAAAGGAAAATGGGATTCTTCGGAATCTTCTGAACATGCAAAGGACGGATTTAAGAGATAGGCTCACTCAAGTTTTGTTTCGTTTGTCTACAATAGCTAAAGTTTCCCCTCCAACCGAAAGCGCAAAATGGGATTCCAAAGATTCTTGGAAATCCCTTACGAACTTACTTTACTTGGATCTTGTGTCACAGGGCGTTGACAAGAGTGTAATTGAGGAAATGCGAAAAGCGACTGAAAAGAATGGTAGTAAATATCATGTTAATTATGGGTATAACTCTTTGATTGAAATGCTATTAAGTCTTACCGAGTCTAAATTAGATGTTAAAGAAAAAGAAGCTGTTTTAGGAAAAATCCTACCAGAGCCGTCTTTAGATGACATCCGAGCCATTAACTCGATATTTTTGTTTGGAGAACCAAAGGAGCTACTCCAGAACCAAACTCCTATGAAAATACTTGAAACATTGTTGAAGGAAAAACTTTCTCTTGAGGAAGTTGACGGATTAACAGAAAAATATTTCAACACATTTGGATCTAGTCGCTTTCCAACAGCGGTTCTCATCTATGCTGCGAAACTGTCTGATTTTAATGACCTTGAAGCAATGAAATCATTTAAAAGTTTTTTTACACAAGTGTTGAATGGAACTTTTATTAACGAACGCTATAATACAGAAAACAGTATCCACTTAAAGCAGCTTGAGGCCCATCATCATGGAATATTAAAAATCTGGCAAAAAGGTCTTTTTGGTACGGTGAATACTGATTCCCAAGTTCAGGCGAAACAAAGCAAACAAAGCGCAAAAGATTGGCTAGCCCTTAAATTAAGAGAAAATCACCTCCCTATAATGAAAGAATGGGAGGTCAATTATGTCCAAAAATATTTAGCTGGGGATGAAAAAGCTAAGCAAGCATTAATCCAAGAGCTAAAGACCCAACCTCGTGCTAAACAAGGTGAATTTAGTCCCTTACGCTTTCAATTGACACTGATTGAATACGCGGAGAACGATACAAAAAAAGTAAAGGAAACTATTGCCATCCTTAGTCGTTTGGTAAAAAGTGTAGAAGGGATCGAACAACCCGCGTTTTTAAATGACCTTAGAGGACAGATTAAAAGTTTGCAAGAGACTCCAATAGCAAAGGAAGGTTTAATGGTGTTTGATAGCGATGACCCTTATGACCTCCTGCTATCTGGTACTGAGGTATATGGGAGTTGTCAAGCGCTCGATGGCGATCCTAGTTTAAACAGGGGAATTCTTGGATATTTAATGAACGGGTGGAATAGGGTGCTAAAAGTTTCTACCGGGAAAGATGACCCCTTCCTTGCCCGATGCAAACTACAACTGCTTTGGGATGGTGAAAAAGCCGTTCTTTTTAGGGAAAGATTTTACTTCAGGGGTCCCATTTCCGAGCAGCATCAAGTTGCATTAAATGCATTAGCTTGGCAAAAGGCCAATGAGCTTGGGGTTCCTCTCCTTTGTGAAGATGGGGAAGGCCCAGAATATGGAAGGACTCTCTATGCGCTTGGAGGGCCAGCCCCCTGTGAATATTCAGACGCCGCTGGCGCCGGAGTTTTGCAAGATGACGGAAAATACTCATTTATGAGTGCCCGTTACTTGTAATCTTTGTTTACTCTCCCATATCTATTACGAATGCGATGTTCGTTCCTAATATTTTGTTCAGTTTATCCCAATTATTCTGGATGTTATTTTTAAGGTCGATCATCTCACGGGTGTCTAGAATCAGTACGGGCAAGTGTGATGCAAGATGCTTGATCCATGCTGTGAGGGTGCTGAATTCCTCTTCAGTCACCCTTTTTACCTCTGCAAATGTCAACATACGAATCAAATACACTAGATCATTATTAAAAACATCATAGCTCATTTTCCCCTCTACGGCCTTCATGAAGTTAAAAGCCTTGTTTCTGAAAAGTGATTTTTGCTCTTCTTCGAGATTGACTTTGATCTGAATGACATAAAGTTCCGGATAGACCTTTTGTTGGATAAGATCCATAAGATTGTCTAGGGTGCCCACGGCAATCCTAAATGTCTCTTCACACATCGTCATTAACTGAGCATTCCTGTATTTCTCATACAAATCTGCCAGGGCATCTGCAAGTACTGAAGGATTGGTTGATAATTTCGTATTCAGAATGGACTGAAGAGCTAAGTTAAAGAGCTCTAATTTATGAGACTGATGATGTTCCAAGAGCGTGAAGGATTCTATCCCTGGAAATAAATAATTCCGCGAACATTTCCATTCATCCCTGAATGTTCTAGTAGAAAGATTTAACCAACTCTTTTTAAGATAATAGATGTCCATTAATAACAACGAAACTCCTCTATAGGTTAAAGGAATAGATACAGGAGCACCCACATACCCTGAATGATCCAAGTCAATCACTCCACTTTCTTTAAACCCGGAAAACAACCCTGAAAAATAATTAGGGGGCAAAAGACTGCAATAACTTTGCAGAATTTTTCGATGCGCTGGAATTAATCTGCCTTCAACCCTCAAAGATACATCCGTCGGTCCAAAATCTTTCACTATTTTTTCAAAAAACTCGCTGAGCATTTGGTCGAAATCTTCACTAAAATAATGCTTGAAGAAGGCTGCAGGTTCTTCAGCAATTTCAGGATGTATTTTTGTGACAGCATCCATCCAATCCTTCTTCCAATATCTAAACAATGTGGAGTCCTCTTCCCAGCCACAATAAAACCCAAATAAAATGGCTCTCACACCTTTGCTAGAAATTGATGAATCTTTTCGTATGTCCTCTATGATATATTCCGGAACCATGAAACTATGGTAAAAAATAGTTTGTCGATTTATGGTGATTGATTTATCTGGATGGCCATACTGTTCAAATTTACCAAGATAATGTTTATATTCTTCAACGAAAGAAGGAATATCAGGATGTTTAAAGCCTCGCATTACTTCAATCCCTTCAACGGACCATGCGGATTCGCGTGAGCATATACTCTTTGCTACTAGATCGTTAAACTGGGGACTTTGGGTGAAGTTTATTCCGTTCCAATTTGCACTGTTATCCTTCTGTAACAATTTTTGGCAACCAGCCAAAAATCTGTTTAGATCGGGATTCAATAATATGGAAGCTTCTTCCGGAGTAAGAATTTTAATCAATTCTTTTTTCTTCATTGTAAAATCTATTCTATCACGAACGAGGATGGTTGTTCTAAGAATGCGTTTAAGAATGGAGTCGATTTCCTCTTGTCTTTTATTATCATCGATGTCAGCCATTTCATGTAAACAAAGCCAGCAATTTCTAACAACACTTTTGGGACTTCTCAAAGCTGGCTGAAAGGGGTTTTGATGAGGGTAATCTAAACAATCGGCGGCAATTTTTTCTAAAATGTTAAGTTTGAATCTATGGTAAATTTTTCTCACCTCGACAGGACTTTCATCCATGATGTGGTTAAATTGTTCTAAAAGAGGATGGAGTTCATAATCGTAAAACGATTTGTCCAAAGTCGATATTTCTTCTAAAACTCTTAACAAAGATCTAGAGGGAGTGGCAGTGAATACTGTAGGGTCTAGACGTAACTCCCTATCTGCCGATTTTTCGTCACGTTTGAATTCTACAGGAGTACTGTAAAGGAGGGAACGAAGAATTATACTTTTTAATTTACTAGTAAAGGTATATTCATAAAGACAATTTGATATAACTTGTATGAAGTCACACATCATCTCATAATCTTGTACAGTCCATCTTTCATTTTCTTTAAGAGCTCTTGGTAAATGATGGGTTTCTTCACGAATAACGCCTAAAATATAACTCTGAAAACTTCTGAGCTTTATCTTGACTGCATCCCGATCTATCCATTTAAAACCTAATGTGCCTGATTTGTAAGCATCTTCTATTTTTTTTAATAAAATTAGGTCATCCAGATTAAATTTAGGATTATTTATAACTTTTAATCTATAGTATTCCGTGATGAATTCGGTAGAAGGCATCAGGCAAATCTTCTCTAAAATGGCGTCCTGTAAGGCCTTAAAATGGTTGCCTTTCGCCTTTGGGTCCAGTTTCAAAAATACATCAAGAGTACGCAAAGCATTCATGAATCCTTCCCAAAGAGGGCCAAATTCTTCTAGACTGCTGAACATTCCTCTCGACAAAAAGAACGTATTTAACCGGTCTATTAAAATTGGAACTAATTTCTCAGGCGGGAGTTGAGTTAATTCTGGTTCATCAATGGTTCCGGGGATATAAGCGATGATTTCTTGAATAAGGGTCTGCATTTCATCGGTATGAAGGGCTGATCCGGTAGCTAGTAGGTCTTGCGTTGTCACATTATATTGATCAAGACCGTAAGAACTACCCAAATAGTGTTGAAAATTGCCTATGTTCATTTTATCCTCGCGAAAACGAATTCTTTTTATTATTTAGTTAAAAAATATGCCATAAATTTAGTTTAAAATCAAGAATCATTAGTAATTTAGGAACTTGATGAACATGTATACTGAATTGAGCTCAAAAATCGGTATTTGGGGCACTTCAAAGCCCCGGGGTTCAACGATCGCAAGTGCCCTTATATTGTTTAATATTAGGGCACTTGCGATCGTTGAACCGCGGGAGCTTTCAAGTGCCCCAAATACCGACTTTTGAGTTCAATTCAGTATACGATTTTTCATTTTTTCATTGAGTTTAGGGATAGAAAAATGGTATCTAAATTTCATTCTTTAATCAAAGGTGTTGAATTATGGATCCAGTTTCTATTTTCCCAAAGGATGTCTCGCTTATTATCTTTTCAAATCTCGATTTTCAAGACCTGGGAAGATGTTGCCAAGTCAGTAAAAAGTGGAGTTCTGTAGCTGAAGAGAATAATTTGTGGAAACAATTTATTAAGGATATACCCCTTCCAGCAAAGGGTAACATAAAGACTTTCATCATGAAGCACTCTGTAAAATCGCTAGATAAAGTTCTAGATCATATTAAAGTGTTTTTGGATAAAGCTTCAAAAGATCAAATATGTCGATTCACTTGTTTTTTTCCATTGAATCCGAAAAGCTGCATTAAAGTGGGTATTGGATATGGGAACGTTGATCCTGAAAAAAGGAATCAACCGGATGTGGAAGATTTTCTTGTTTTCACCAAAAGAATTTCTGAATGGAATGAAATGTCTGCTTTGGATTTAGATATACAAAAATTAAATGAAGGGATTCTTAGGCATAATCCAACATTTGAATTATTTTTGGCGAAAAATCCAGCCGCTTTTACCGAGCGTCAAGTATTTCTTCCCAGAAACAAAGATATTAATATTGCCCAAATCTATGGTCGAATTGAAATAATGCAAAAATTCCGATTGGTAGAAATGTCTAATCAGTGGAGGTTCCCGAAATCGAGCCTATATATTATTGCCGCTGTTATTGTTGCCATAAGCGCTGTAGCATTGGTTAATGCGTTTCTCTAAATATTTAAGAAAGAAAAAAGGAGATTGTATGTTCCGCATTATTTGGATTTTGGCTGCGTTAGTCATTTGGGGCAAAGTAGAAGCTTGCACAGGGATTGTGAATAAAGCAGAAGATGGGAGCTGGGTTTACGCTCGAACGATGGAATTTGGAGCAGATCTTGTTTCATTCGATCTGTTTTTTGCCCCAAGAGGCATAAAATTCGATGGACAAATGAAAGATTCAACCTGGACGAACAAGTACGCCTTCGTTGGATTCAATCCTTTTGGCCTTCCTCTAGTTGCGGATGGTATCAATGAAAAAGGACTTGCTTGCGGCGGTTTTTATTTTCCAGGATATGCTAAGTATCAACAGGCAGATAATAAATCTAAGTCGATTTCCAATTTAGATTTAATCACATGGATTCTTAGCACTTTCTCTACTGTTGATGAGGTGCGCAATGCCCTTCAAGAAATTAAAGTCGTTGGGGTGACATTTGGCCCTTGGGGAATCATTCCTCCTTTGCATTATGTGGTGGTAGATCAAAAGGGAAATAAAGCAGTCATTGAATATGTTGGTGGTGAGTTGAAGCTATATGAAATGCCTCTAGCAACAATCACGAACTCACCCGGTTATGATTGGCACATGCTCAATGCAAGAAATTATGTGGGTTTGAAAGCTTTGAATTCTCCTTCAATAGAAATTAATGGGTCCAATTTATCACAATTTGGACAGGGCTCAGGGGCTATTGGATTGCCTGGCGATTTCACTCCTCCTTCAAGATTTATTAGAGCTTGCTTTTTGAATCAAGTGACTCTACCTGCAGCCGATGCTTTAGCTAACGTCAAGAGAGCTTTTAAGATCTTGAATCAGTTTGATATTCCTAAAGGAGCCGTTCGTGAAAATGAAAAAGGCAAGATTGCCTATGAAGAAACTCAATGGACTAGCGCTGCTGATCTTAGCGGTCTTAAGTACAATTTCCATACTGCTGAAAACCGGACCATACGATCTGTTAACTTAAAAGACTTGGATTTAAATGCGAAAGAAAGTAAATCGATTAAAATCCATAATCCTGAGTCTTTCGTGGATATCACAATGAATTTTAATAATTCATAACAAAGAAGGTCAAAAAAAACGAAACGATCGACGCTTCCTCACGCTGAAGACGTGGTATGTAATAGCCTAGGGCCATCGCCATATTTTACCAATCAGTCGCTTTACGCGATGCGCTCCGAGCTTGGTAAACACCTAATCTACCCCGGGTTCCGATGCGTCACCCGGGGCTCTAATGGATACGTCCTTCGCGATGCGCTCCGGACTCAGGAAATCACACAAATATTCCATACTCTGGAAATTACTTAATTATTCCTGAGTCCGGAATTATTCCTGAGTCCGGAGCGCAACGCGAAAGGCGACTGAGTAATGGCGATGGCCCTGCTGCGTTTTTCTCTAGATTTATTCTTTGACAAAACAGTATAGTCAAATATTTATATAAAAAAGTGAGCGAAAAGCTATATGGTCAAGCCAAAGAAACCGGTATTCTACATGCTCCTTATAACAGGAATCGTTCTCCTGCTGGTTTTATTTTTACAACCTCTTGAAATTATTCTTTTCCATAGCAACAACATCGCCCTCCTATTCCCCAAAGGACTCGTTGCACTGCGTGAACGTAACCTTCTTTTTATCATCCAAGCCCTCATGCTTCTTGTCATCATTCCAGTATATATCCTCACCTTCGTATTCTCTTGGAAATATAGAGCCGACAACGAAAAAGCAAAATACGATCCCGACCTTGTCGATAACACAATTGCAGAAGTCATTTGGTGGAGCGTTCCTATTGTGATGGTTTTTATCGTGGCTGTCATCACCTGGTACGAAACATACGCCTTAGACCCCTATAAGCCGATTATCTCCGATAAAAAGACCGTCAATGTCCAAGTGGTCGCCCTGCAATGGAAATGGTTGTTCATCTACCCCGAAGAAAAAATTGCTTCTGTCAATTACCTCCAAATCCCCACAGACACTCCGATTCACTTTGAAATCACTTCCGACGCTCCTATGAATTCTTTCTGGATCCCAGATCTAGGGGGTCAAATCTATGCCATGGCAGGAATGAAAACAGAACTCTATCTCATCGCCAACGAAGAGGGTGAATTCAGAGGATCTTCGGCAAATATCAGCGGAGAAGGATTTTCAGGAATGCATTTTATTGCAGTAGCAGCATCCGAAAAAGCATTCGAAGAATGGGTCAATTCGGTAAAAAGCTCCGGCAACGATCTAAATGGCGATAGCTATAACAACTTGGCTGCACCTACCATGAATCATCCAGTGGAACTCTATCAGCTGGCAGACGAAAATCTTTTTTCTTCAATCATCATGAAATACATGCATCCTGCAAATCACAAGGAACTTAAAGAGTAAAATATGTTTGGAAAATTAACCCTAGATGCTTTTCAGCACGACTCATCCAAAACATGGCCGTTTTTGGAGGAGGACTTACCGGCATCGCGCTCATCGTACTCATCACCTATTTCAAACTCTGGAAATGGATTTGGAAAGAATGGTTCACGACCGTTGATCCCAAAAGAATCGGTATCATGTATATCGTTGTTGTTCTCATTATGTTTTTGAAAGGAGTTTGCCGACGCCCTGATGATGCGCCTCCAGCAGGCATTCTCTGTAGGTGATTCCCATGGATTCTTTCCTCTGACACACTTTCAAGAGGTCTTTTCAGCCCACGGCACAACGATGATCTTTTTCGTGGCCATGGGAGTTATGTTTGGGCTATTAAATCTCATTATCCCCTTGCAAATCGGCGCCCGAGATGTAGCCTTCCCCTTTTTAAATGCTCTGAGCTTTTGGCTTTTTGCCGCGGGGGCCATGTTAACGCTTCTTTCGCTAGGCGATCGGACACTTTTCAGCGACAGGATGGCTCGCCTATCCTCCACTTTCGGGGATGGAATACAGTCCTAACGAGGGAGTGGATTACTGGATATGGGCTGTGCAGATTGCTGGGGTAGGAAGTACGTTATCTGGGATCAACTTCTTGGTGACGATCCTCAAAATGCGCTGCCCCGGGATGACTTTGATGAAAATGCCAATATTCGTTTGGAGCTCTCTGTGCGCTATGGTGCTTGTCATCTTGGCATTTCCTATTCTGACAGCCACTCTTTTCATGCTCACCGTTGACCGCTATCTGGGCATGCATTTCTTCACCGCGGGAGTCGGCGGCAATCCGATGATGTACGTCAACCTTATCTGGGCATGGGGACATCCTGAAGTATATATTCTCATCTTGCCCGCCTTTGGGGTTTTCTCGGAAGTCGTTCCAACTTTCTGTGAAAAACGCTTATTTGGATATGCGTCGATGGTGTGGGCTCTTGTCCTCATTGCGTTTTCTCCTTTCTCGTCTGGCTCCACCACTTCTTCACGATGGGGGCAAGTCCAAACGTCAATGCTTTCTTTGGTATCATGACAATGTTGATTGCGATTCCCACCGGAGTTAAAATCTTCAACTGGCTGTTTACAAAATTCCGAGGACGCGTTCACTTCACATCCCCGATGCTCTGGTTTTTTGCATTCGTCCTCAATTTTAGTGTAGGAGGAATGACAGGAATCTTGCTCTCATCCCCTCCGGTCGATTTCCAAGTCCATAACAGCTTATTTTTAATCGCCCACTTTCATGGCATGGTCATCGGCGGAGTGCTTTTTGGCTTTTTTGCTGGCTTTTACCTATTGGTTCCCAAAATTCACTGGGTTTTTTCTTGATGAAAAATTGAATAGATATGCATTTTGGTGCTGGTTGATTGGATTCCTTCTGGCTTTTATGCCCCTTTACATGCTTGGATTTATGGGAGCGACGAGACGTCTCGACCACTATGAAGCTTCCACAGGATGGCAGCCTTTGTTCATTCTCGCTGCTATTGGTGCATTCATCATTCTTATGCGGAGCTAGTATCCAAATCTGTGGGGCTCTTTTGAGAGTATTAAACATCGGAAGAAAAATCACGGGATGTACGGGCGACCCATGGAATGGCAGAACCCTCGAATGGTCGATCCCCTCCCCTCCCCCCACTATAATTTTGCAAAAATTCCCACGGTGGATCAGATCGATCCTCTTTGGGCTATTAAAAGAGGTGAAATTCCTAACCCTTAAAGACGCTACGAAGACATCCATCTGCCTAGAACACCGCCATGGCTTCTATATTGGAATATTTGCTTGCATCTTCGGCTTTGCCATGACGTGGCATATTTTTTGGCTGGCGATTATCACCTTTATTGCAATTATAGCGACAGTCATCATTCGCCTTTCAGGAAACGACGAACACGAAGTTATCCCCGCTGCTGAAGTTAAAAAAGATTATGAAAAACATGTAAGGAGCGAACAACTAGCATGAACAATACGTTTAACGTTCACTATACTCCTGAGCATGATCATTTCACAAAAACTCCGGACCCCCACCAAGACTCTTTTTCGAAAGCCGTTTTAGGGTTTTGGATTTATCTCATGACCGACTGCTTACTGTTTGGGAGTTTCTTTGCAACTTATGCCGTGCTTCACGATAGTACATTTGGAGGCCCCACCTCGAAGGACCTTTTTGATCTCACCACAGCCTTTATAGAAACTATGATTTTGTTAGCAAGCAGTGTTACTTGCGGTTTTGGGGTACTCTCGGCTGTAAAGAATAGAAAAAACTATGCCATCGCCTGGTTTGCAGTCACATTTTTATTAGGTGCCTCGTTTGTTGCCCTTGAACTTCGAGAGTTTACTCATCTCGTTAAAGAAGGACATAGCTGGAAGGCCAGTGCCTTTTTATCTTCCTTTTTCTCGCTTGTTGGTACCCATGGATTGCATGTTTCCTTCGGATTATTGTGGATGGCTGTCATGATGTTACAGCTCCATTTTCAGGGAATAACAATCAACACCTTCAGACGGCTTGTGATATTTAGCATGTTTTGGCACTTCTTGGACCTAATTTGGATTTTTATTTTCACTTTTGTTTACTTAATGGGAGTTATCTAAGATGAGTGACGAACTAAGCTTGAATCAAATAAAAAAAGAATGGCACGGAAGCTTAAAATCCTATTTAATGGGATTTGCTCTTTCTTTTCTTTTAACATCCGCGTCTTTTCTTTTGGTAATTACCCAGCCCATCTTAGGACAAAATCTGATTCTCTCTATTATGGGTCTAGCTCTTATACAAGCGATCTGTCAACTGTTGCTGTTTCTTCATCTTGGACAAGAAGCTTCACCTCGTTGGGAAACAGGAGTTTTCTACTTTATGCTTATTATCCTTCTCATAACTGTTGTGGGAACTTTATGGATAATGTTTGATTTAAACGCACGAATGATGTAGGAGATGTAAAATGATTAATTACTATTTGCTGACAAAACCTGGAATCCTAATGGGAAATTTATTTACCCTAGCAGCCGGATTTCTTCTTGGTTCCCGTGGTAAAATCGATATAGGGCTTTTTTTAGCAACCCTCCTAGGGCTAGGATTCGTTATGGCTTCCGGTTGTGTGTTTAACAATTACATCGATCGAGCTGTGGATCTTAAAATGGAACGTACAAAAAAAAGAGCCCTTGTTTTAGGGGTAATTTCAGGACCTAATGCGATACTTTATGGGACTGTTCTAGGAATTTTAGGAGCTATTATCTTATTTGCTTTTACGAATATGCTCGCTTTGACGCTCGCAGCAGTAGGATTTTTTGTTTATGTCGTTATCTACAGTTTTTGGAAATGCCGCACTGTTTATGGAACAGCTATTGGAAGCATTTCTGGGGCGGTCCCCCCTGTAGTTGGGTATTGCGCAGCTAGCGATCAGCTTGACATCGCTGCTGTAATTTTATTTGCGATCATGGTGCTTTGGCAGATGCCTCATTTCTTTTCGATTGCTTTGCATCATTTGGAAGATTACACAAGGGGTGGTATTCCGGTGCTTCCTGTTTCGAGAGGAATCTACCGCACAAAAATCCATACGATTGTTTATATTATGTGCTTTATACCCACAGTGATGATGTTGACATACTTTGGATATACGGGAACGCGGTTTTTAGTGATTTCGGGGTCTTTCGGACTTCTGTGGCTTGGATTAGCTTTGAAAGGGTTTAGCTGTAATGACGATAAAAAATGGGGACAGCAAATGTTCGTGCTCTCTCTGGTGGTGATTGGCGTCATTTGTGTTACCATTCCTTTTGACAGCTGAAATTTTATGAAAGGGGGCTTGCCCCCATCTTTATAAATCTTCCTTAATAATATTATTGTATAATATATTTAATTAAAAAAATTAAATATTATATGACATATTCATTCGATTTAGCATTTAGAGAACATTTTAAGTGTCATGCTGAAGGGATTTATTCCGATGGCTTTTTAATGGGTCGGTTAAAAGTGGTCGCCATGGCAGCCGGAACAGCAGCCTTTGCCACTGTCCGGACTGCCGGGCGTATCGCAAACCTTATTAACGAAATAGCAAAGGTCCTTTTCTATTCACTTGCATCCCTCTTCCCTCTCGGAAATTATGGTAATCCAAAAAGGTTATCCGATCATTGCAAACTCCTTGGACTCAACTGTGCCGCATTGCTCGCTCTGCCGCTGCAAGTTATCGTCCACTCTCTAGCCATTTCTGTCGGGGTAATAAGTCCTAAAGCAGCCTATCGAATGATGCAGGGAGCCACTTTACCGATTGCCGAGATCACTTCAGCAGAACAAAAGATATGGCAGGGATACAAAGCACCGGAAACTATCAACAAAGTATTAAAGAAAACCTATTTATGCGAAGTTTCTTGTTTCCTTCAGTATATACCTATTGTGATACTTGGATTCGGAAAAAACTTTCATCTTTTCGGAGCTAATCCCACAGTACTGACGCAAGAACAGAAGGGACTTAGACCTATCCTTCTCTTTCATGGTAATGGTCGTCATACTAATCAATCTAACTGGTCACCATTCCTGCACTTCCTAAAAAAGAATGGCAATCAAAGGCCTGTGTATACCATTAATTTGCCAGCTAGACCTTGTTATGCATCTAATGAAGAGCGGGCAAAAGAATCTCAGGATGATTTAGAGCGGATTCTCCCAAAAATCCATGAAATTAGATTGATGTATGGAAAAAAAGATTTTCACTCTTTACAGATCGATATGATGGGTCATTCAATGGGATCGCAGAATATTCAAGAATTATCACAAAATAGAGAATATCTTCTAACATTTAAAATCCACAATTTGGTCACCGTCGGAACACCATTCAGGTTTCATGCAGCTTTTATTTCGGGAGATGTTTGTGATATCACTTGTAATTGGGATCAAATTTATCCCTATAAGAGCAGGCTTGAAACAAATGAAAGAACATTTGAGACGGGCCATGGTGGGATTATGTATCTCGAGGAGTCTCTCCAGGCAATGCAAGATTTTCTTAATATAGTACGTATAGAAACGAAATAACAGGATAAGCAGGATCGCAAGCGGCAGGATAAAAAAAAGATAAGAAAAAGATAAGAAAAAAAAAGAATTGTTATTTTTTAACTTATTTTTCTTTTTTTCTTATCCTTTTTTTATCCTGCCGCTTGCGATCCTGCTTATCCTGTTATTTCGTTTCTATACGTCCCACCCTTCAATTTTTCGACGAAAGTTGTTACCTGGTCCTCGAGCTGGTGACCATAAAGCTGATTCATTTCTTGCAGACATGTCGGCGAAGTAACATTCACCTCTATCAAATAACCCCCGATAACATCAATGCCCACAAAATAGAGTCCCAAATGCAACAAATGTGGCTTTAATGTAGCTATAATTTCATGCTCCCGCGGCGTAATCACTGTCGGCTCCGCCGTACCCCCACTAAAAAAGTTGTTCCGATGATCCCCCGCCGGATGAACACGCAAAACAGCTCCCAAGGGCTCTCCATTCAACAACAAAATGCGCTTATCCCCATTACTCGAATCCTTAATAAATCGCTGGAGTATAATTTCCTCGCTAAATTTCTTTGAAAGAAGCTCCTCAGTCACATTTATATTCGAATCCCCGACTGTTAACTTAAATACTCCCTGACCGCCAAAGCCATTCATTGGCTTAATGATAATCTCCTGATGCTCTTGCAAAAATTCCATCATCTTTTCTTTGTCACGAGTGATCAACGTCGTCGGTACAATATCCACAAACTGGGATCCCCAGATTTTTTCATTCACAGACCTAATCCCCGAGGGCCTATTGAGCACTAGAATTTTAGGGCTAATTAAATCCAACAACCATGTATGAGCCAGATAATCGGCATCAAACGGTGGATCCGTCCTGATCCAAACAACATCTACTTCCGACTCATTCAAAATCTTTGGAGATTGTTTGATAAAGGGGCTTTTATGATTGCGTTGTGGCACCACTTGTGTCACATGAAAAAATGTTTTTCCATCTAAACGGGTGATCCCACCCTTCTTCAAATAATAGATGTTATGTCCCTTTCGGTGTGCTCCTAACATCAACGCAAAAGTTGTGTCTTTTCCAATTTTAACCGTCGAGAGTGGATCCATCAAAAATAGAATATTCATTTTACTTCCGCCTTTAATTGAAGTATCTCTCGATGCGCCGCTATGGCGGCAATTCTGCACAAAATGCGATATACATCAAACATATCATCTTCCAAAAATACTTCAACATCTTCTTGATGTTCGGGAAAAGAACATATTTTGTGAAATTCCATCCCATTTGCATTTAAATTTTCCCTAGCGCCTTTGATGGAATTCGTCCGAAAAAATGACCCTACATAATTCTGTTCCACTTGATACAAACAGACTTCACTGGCTTTATGATCCACTTCATAAATGGTAGGAATTCCCTCTTGAATCAAATAACGATGAATTTCCTCTCCCCCCTTTCCTTTGAAAAGTTTGTTGCGCTCTTTACTGCTCAGATCTTTAATATGGGAAATATCTTCGATGGCCAAAATCCCCATCCCATAAGTCCCTGCATCGGCCTTAATCACGACATAGGGCTTTTCAGTGATACCATGCTCTACATACTTTTTCTGAATTTCTACCAACAACTTCTCAGCGGCATTAAAAATTCTCAACCGATCATGTTCATTATTGATGTTAACTTCATCCACAACTTCATAAAGAGCGGAGACTAACCATAGATCCAAAGGAACAAGTTCTGAAAATTCTCGAAGTATGTCCAGAGTAAATTTAAAATGATTCGACTTTAACCTCGCATGCCAACCGACTTCAACCGGAGGACAAATCGGAATCTCACATTTTTTTAAGGAGTCAGGAATCCCATTTATCAAATCATTGTTCAAAATAATGAGATCGAATTTTTCTCTCCCGGCTTCATAGGCATCCATCATAGCTTGAAAACAATTGACTCGAAGGTTTTTTCCTGTGGCTGTTTCAAGTTCCAAAAATTTTACTTTATCGCAAAAATCGGGTTGAAATGTCAAATATGTGGCGATGCGCACTGTAAATCCGGCTTTTGTAATAATCTCTTGCAATACACGTACATTTTCCAAATACCAAACGTTACGGGTATGCTCTTCAATAACAATGAGAATATTCTTACAATTCTTCACACGCTTTAAAATGGCCTCATGAAATAAAACAATGGCTACGTTCAACCCATGCTCACAAAGATTGTTAAATCCGGCAGGGAATAAATTAGTATCAATCACCCCCATCTTGAAGCCGGCATCGCGAATGTCCATTGAGGAATATAAAGGAAATTCCTTGCCACCTTCAAGGGATTGCAACCAACGTTCTATGTCATCCTTGCGTGAATGAATATTGTCTATCAATTGCCGGATGGACTGACTCTGTTTTGCTAATTTTGTTAAGAGCATCAACATTCCTTAAAATTATTAATCTATAAAGTTTTGGACGACAATGCTACCGATGGCGTCGCCTTCAACATTCACCATTGTACGTACCGTATCCAAAATGCGATCTATCGGGAGCAAGATTGCAATCGCTTCGGCTGGAAGACCCACTGATTGCAACACTAACACCATGGTGACCATCCCGGCGCTCGGTATTCCCGGAGCCCCAATCGAGGCTATCATGGCCATCATAAAAACGATACATTGTTGCCCAAAGTGAAAATCTATACCTATCAGGTTAGCCACAAAAATCGCCGCAATTGCTTCATACAGCGCCGTCCCATCCATATTCATGGTGGCGCCAATCGGCAAAACAAATCCAGCTATACTTTTATCCACTTTTAAATTTTCGGTTACACAACGCAATGTCACAGGAAAAGTCGCGGAACTCGATGCCGTGGAAAAAGCGGTAATTAATGCTGAGCTTATTCCTCTGAAAAACGTGATGGGACCCATCCCTCCAAAGAACCATAGCAATAAAGGTAACACAACAAATCCATGGAATAAGGTAGCTCCAATGACCACTGCCATAAATATCCCTACAGAAATAAATATCGCGGGATCCTGCGTGGCTACTAATTTCGCTAATAAACAAAAAATTCCTATTGGCAGTATTTCAATAATCCAGCCGATGATTTTCATCATGATTCTAAAAATCTGTTGCATGAACAAAAATACTGTTTTTACTTTATCCCCCAAAGTGAGTAACCCGACTCCAAAGAAAAAGGCAAAGACTACTGTGGGTAAAATTTTACCCTCTGCCATGGCACTTATAGGATTCATAAAGATGCCGGAAACAAACTGCTTAAAGAATTCTTCTGTTGTCAGTTTTTCTAGAGGGACAGATTCTGCCGTGCCAAAAGAAACAGGAGGTGCTCCCTTGCCGGGTTCAAAATAGTTGACAGCGGTTAAACCTACTAATGTCGCTAAACACATTGAAAAAATATAAAATGCCAGTGTGATCTTCCATATCCTATTCGCATGTTTATGTTGTTGCAGACTCGCAATTCCCACTGTAATAGAAGAAAAAATCAATGGAATGATCACCATCTTCAACATACTGATAAAAAGAGTGGAAACAATTCCTAAAAATTCAATAGTTCCCTTGCTATAGGAACTCTCGGCATTCACGGACAAAATAAAACCTACTAAAACTCCAAAAACTGCCGCAAAAAAAATCTTTTGATTGATAGTGAATTTCAACTTTTTACCTATGATTACCCTACCTTCATACTATCAAATAAAAACTTTAGGCTATATAATAAACTTATGCTATATCTACCCATTGAGGGCAAAGATGTCAGAGAAGCTAGAAAACAAGGCTTTAGCCATTGTTATTTTCACTACATTCCTGAATGTCATTGGTTTAAGTATTTTGCTTCCCGTGCTGCCGCAATTAATTAGAGAATTCTTTGAACCTTTAGGCTATAGCTATAACACTTCGTTAGAACTCCTTGGATGGTTAAATGCCATGTTCCCCCTAATGCTATTCTTTAGCGCCCCCGTTTTTGGACAACTCTCCGATCGATATGGCCGAAGACCCATCCTCATCTTCAGCATCACCGGAACTGCCATAGGTTATGCCTTATTCGCTTTTGCATTATTAACAAAAAATCTTCCTCTCCTCTTTTTTGCCCGAGCCCTGGATGGGATCACAGGTGGAAACCTGACCATCGCACGTGCCGTCATTGCGGATTCAAGTCCACCGGAACATCGCACGCGGAATTTTGGTTTTATGGGGGCCTGTTTTGGGATTGGATTTATTCTCGGACCCTATATGGGAGCCCATCTTGCCACGCCAAACGCAAGTTTCTTAGGTCTATTTAGCACACCGAGTTGGTTTACAACGGCGACACCTTTCTGGTTTACGGCTATCTTGAGTGCTATCAATGTTTTATCGGTGTATTACTTTTTGCCGGAGACACATAAACGCATTAACCATTTGGCGAAACTCACCTGGGGTAAGGCTATAGAAAATATACGCAATGCGGCTACCAGTAAACATTTAAGGATCATTTATTGTACGGAGTTCTTATATTGGAGCGGCTTTACGTTCTTTTTCACTTTTTTCCAAGTCCTTTTAATTCAGAAACTTAATTTCAATGCGACTAACAGTGGAGATTTCTTTGCTTATATTGGTATTTGCATGATATTGACTCAATTTTTTGTGACACCAGCGCTGGCTAAAAGGTTTAAAAATTATAAAATATTGAGGTTTACATATTTAGCAACGGGTTTTGCTTTATTTTTACAACTCTGGCCCAGCACTATTCCTCAGATTTTCATGGTGGCACCTTTATTTTCTTTTTTCAATGCATTGACAATGGCAAACTCGAGCGCACTTATCAGCATCTCGAGCAGCTCTGATATTCAAGGGGAAGTGCTAGGGATTCAGGGAAGTGTCCAGGCTGTAGCTCAGTTTATTCCCTCGATTATCGCCGGATACGTTGCCACACTAGGAATAAACCTCCCCACAATCGTAGGAGGATCCATGATGCTTATCGGGGGTATCCTCTTTATCACAAGCTATTCCGTCCCTAAAACGGTACTAAAATAATAAAACACAGATCGAGTGTACTTTATTCTATAGAAAATCTTTTTAAAACCTAACGTGATTTGCAGCTTTAAAAGCATTTCGGATGCAAATAGCACTCAATGTGAATAATGCCGCACCGGCAACACCAAAACCTACTAAAAATCCTACACCCAACGGCGGAAAAAAAATCGCAAAGGCCACAAGAGCAACTAAAGCCGCAATAGCTCCAAATCCAGTTCCAATGGCCACCTTTTTAAAATAGGGACGCTTAACTTCAACTACCTGGTCAGATTTGCGACCCACTGAAAATCCTGGAAAAACAATTGGCGCGCGCGGGGTTAAGGGTGTATCAACACTCTTTGTAGCATCATTGAATGAGGTGTCAGGAGTATTTAATTCTTGGATTTTAGGGGTTTCCAAAACAACAACTACAGGCGGTTCTGTAGAAGACTCAGGTGTAACAAAAACATCGACAAAAGGTGTCGCTGAAACCTTATCTAAATCCGCAAATAATTGATTTGAAGGATCTGATTGTTGGCCAACACTTAACGCAAGAATTTCAGGGACTACTTCGTCAATTGTCTGCCATAATTGATGGATGCTTGGACCATGAACATCACCTAAATTTCCATCTCGTGGACTTAAACTACCTGTAATTGAAGACATAATTATAATCCTTTTTAATTTTTAATAGTGATTAATATTAATATATTTCATCATTTGTCGCAAATAAATAAATTATTCATTTTTCAAATAATATTTACCATTCTTTTCAATTATCAACATTTATGATATAAATTCTTATTTACAGGAGAAAAGCCAAAATGACCCTCAAAACCCTCATCGAGACTATTACCCAACAATATGCAAAAAATGAAACAACATCCCACCACGCCTGGTGGAACTTAGCTGTCACTGGCGAAGAAAAATACGTCCAAGAATACGAAGCAGCCAAAATCACCACAAGAAAATTATTTTCTTCCAAAGAAGATTTCCAAAAACTAAAATCAGAGAATGCCGACCCCAACCCCCTTCTCGAAAGACAACGCAAACTCCTCCTCAATCATTATAAAGAAAATCAAATCCCCCTAGGTATGATCGAAACGATTTCTCGCCTCGAAGGAGAGATCGATTCAGTTTACACCAACTTCAGACCCATCGCTAACGGTCAGTCTCTATCAAACAATGATCTCAAAAAGATCTTGGTAGAAAGCAATGATTCTACCAAACGCAAAGAAGCCTGGGAAGGCTCCAAACGAATCGGAGAAAAAGTTGAAAAAGATGTCCTAAAGCTGATCTCCCTGAGAAATCAATGCGCCCAAGATGCCGGTTTTTCCGATTTCTTTTCCATGCAACTCGAACTACAAGAGCTCAACATTTCTACACTTTTTGATTTGCTGGAGAAACTCGATAAAATAACATCCCCTCTTTGGGAGGAATACAAAGGCGATTTAGATCAAAATCTATCAAAACGTTTCGGCATTTCCACACAAGATCTGATGCCCTGGCATTATCAAGACCCCTTCTTTCAAGAGGCCCCTAAACAAAATCTAGATCTCGATCAATACTATGCCAATAAAGATATCGTCGCCATTAGCGCCGAATTTTTCAAAGCCATTGGACTTCCCGTCGATGAAATTATTGCGAGATCCGATCTTTTTGAAAGAGAAAAGAAAAACCAACACGCCTTTTGCTCATGCTTGGACCACAAAATGGATATACGTGTTCTTTGTAACATACGCCCGAACGAATATTGGATGACAACGATGCTGCATGAATTAGGGCATGCCGTCTACGATAAGAACATCGATCAAACCCTTCCCTATGTCCTTAGAACCCCCTCACACACCCTCACGACAGAGGCTAGCGCCATGTTATTTGGTAGATTCAGCAAGGACGGAGCCTTCTTAAACCAGTATGTCGGGGTAGATAAGGTTAAGGCCACCGAAATCGATGCATTATCCCGTCGTCATACGGCTGCAACTTTATTGGTATTCTCCCGCTGGGTGATGGTGATGGTTCATTTTGAACGCTCAATGTATCAGGAACCTGGTAAAGACCTTAATCGCCACTGGTGGGATTTGGTCGAGCGATTTCAAAAAGTAAAAAGTGTCCCTGGCAGAAATCAGCCTGATTGGGCTTCAAAGCTGCATCTAGCGTGCGCGCCCGTATATTATCAGAACTACCTCCTTGGGGAAATGTTTGCAAGTCAGTTGCTGCATAAGATTCGCAAGATGACGCCATCCAAGATTGGAGAATATCTAGCGACACGGCTCTACAGTATCGGCGCTACTTTGCCCTGGGACGACACCATCGAATACTCCACTGGTGAGAAGCTGAATCCTGTTTATTTCGCGAAGGATATTGTTATTTCCTGAAAAAAAAGGGACGACATGGACTGAATGGACTACATGGACGTCCATGTTGTCCATTCAGTCCATTTCGTCCATTTCGTCCATTATTTTTACTTGTTAATAATTAATTAAATGTGATAAAATGTTTCCATGATTACAAATAGAAACAAATCACATTTGATTTTTGGTGAGCCTTCCCGCAATGCGGTGTCAAGGGCGCTTCCTTCTATTTTATCACTACTCCTTCTGTGCCGGCAGGCACAATAAAAACAATTAATTCCTATACATCTATTTCGTTATAAACCAGGTTCTAAAAAACCTGAAAATTAATATTTTTTTAAAGAAGGATAATTTTATGAATTCGTCACATTCAAAAACACGCATGATTGCGTGGACGGTATGGATAATCGCATCTGTGTTTTATGCCTACCAATATATTTTAAGAGTCATGCCCAATATCATGATAAACGATATTATGGAGCAATTTGATATCAACGCAGCAACTTTCGGTCAATTCTCGGGAGTTTATTACATCGGCTACTCCCTGATGCATTTACCCATAGGCATCATGCTCGATCGGTATGGTCCTAGAAAGGTGATGACTGCCTGTATTCTTGTTAGCGTTGGAGGGTTAATGCCACTACTCTTTGCTGACTACTGGATCTACCCCATTTTTGGCCGCTTCTTAGTTGGTGTAGGATCATCTGCAGCGATACTAGGCGTCTTTAAAATCATTCGGATGACGTTCGATGAAGCACGCTTCCCTCGCATGCTTAGTCTTTCCGTAACTATTGGTTTAATTGGCGCCATCTATGGTGGAGGCCCAGTCAGCTATATGCGGGAAACTTTTGGCTATCAAGCCGTCATACAAATGTTTGCTGCAGCTGGGGTACTTCTTGCAATGATCACCTACTGGATAGTGCCGGATGCAAAAAGTGCGTCACAACGCCCTGTGATATCTGACATTAAAGAAGTGCTGACTAACAAGAAAGTGATCTGGTCCTGTATTTTTGCAGGGATGATGGTGGGACCTTTGGAAGGTTTTGCCGATGTTTGGGGAACGGTATTTTTAAAACAAGTGTACGGATTTGATGGAACCGTTGCTGCAAGTATGCCGTCGATGATTTTTATCGGCATGTGTTTTGGAGCACCCGTTCTGAGCATGATAGCCGATAAGGTAGGCAGTTATCTTGCCACAATTATTGGAGCCGGGGCAATCATGGCAGCAGGATTTTCTAGTATGCTATTTTTTCCATTAGCATCCGGAATTCTTACTATAAACTTCATCATTATTGGAGTATGTTGCGCTTATCAAATTTTGGCCATATACAAAGCGTCAACATATGTACGCGAACAAGTGGCGGGATTAACCACAGCTGTTGCGAATATGATTATCATGACTTTTGGTTATGCCTTTCATTCGATCATTGGAGGAACCATCAACATGATGGGAGGACCCGGCACATCGGAGGCTCTGATGTACGGTGTTGCTGTTATTCCTGTAGCACTTTGTGTAGGAACAGGAGGTTTTCTGTTGTTATTTGCGCAAGAGAAAGCTCAAAAAGAGCTTGTAAATGAATAAAAATTAAATAGAAGCCTCGCCTTCGGGCGAGGCGATGCCTGGAATCCCCTTTACTTAATAACGCTATCTCGTGTATAATTTTCAAAAGCACTAACTCAACAATTTTAAGGAGATAAAAAAATGTGTACCCTTCTTGAGAGATTAGCGAGTCAAAGAGGACTTGACGATCTTAATTTATGCCAATGTTCCCTATCCGTTTCTTCCCCTTCTGCGTTAGTGAAACGCAAACACAAAGTCGTTTGTTCTAAACGAAAATAATCCCCCTTTTAGCCCTAAAGTTACTGATTTAAATTATTTCAAGATTATTGCTTGAAACTACATTAATATTTTTTATGGAGATCATCATGTTAGACACTATTTTTGACGCATTAACACGATTGGATAGCTTCTTTTGGGGCTATATCGGGTTTATGTTAATCGCTTTATTAGGCTGTTGCCTCACTATTCAAGCTCGGTTTTTCCAAATCCGAGCTTTTCCTTCGATCATTAGAACATTTTTCCATCTTCTATCGAAAACTGAAACGAAGACTCGCGGAGTCCATCCCCTCAGAGCCTTTTTTGCCTCTGTAGGCGGCATGATAGGCATCGGCAATGTCGTAGGCATTGTCACTGCCATCCAAATCGGAGGACCAGGCGCACTGTTCTGGGTATGGATTGCCGCACTCATCGGAACCCTCATCAAATATTCCGAGATCTTTCTCGGACTCAAACATCGCGTGATGAATGATCACGGAAGTTATGATGGCGGCCCGATGTATTTTCTTCAAAGCGCCTATAAAAATCGCTGGGTTCCCATTTTTATTTCGATTCTTCTCTGTATTTATGGAGTTGAAATCTACCAATTCGCCGTGATTACCGATAGCATATCGACCAATTTCGACATTAATCGCTACTGGGTAATCTTTACCCTCCTTGTTTTGATCCTATATGCAAGCGCCGGTGGAGTGAAGCGCGTTGGCAAGTTATGCAGCTGGATCATGCCTGTCTTCATGCTAACCTATCTTTCGATGAGCCTGTGGGTGATCTTTCAAGAGATTGCCATATTGCCGAGCGTCTTAAAAACCGTCTTTACTTCGGCCTTTACTGGACATGCAGCGATTGGTGGTTTTGCAGGTAGCAGTGTGGTTTTGGCAATTCAGCATGGCATTGCACGAGCAGCTTATTCTGCAGATATAGGTATAGGCTATGATTCCATTATTCAGAGCGAATCGGATACAGTTTTCCCTGAAAGACAAGCGCGGCTTGCTGTGCTTGGAGTTTGCGTGGACAATCTTGTTTGCACGATGAGTATCCTCGTCGTTCTTGTTTCAGGAATATGGACCTCAATCGATCCTATAGAAGGCTCGCTGCTTGTACAAACAGCGTTGAGCAAATATTTTCCGATGATGCACATCTTTATGCCTATTTTCCTTTTCATCGTTGGGTATACAACCATGATTGCTTACTTTTGCGTCGGAATAAAATGCGCTAGATTTCTATATCCAAAGTATGGAATGCCATTCTATATAACCTATGGAGTCATTGCGCTGCTCTTTTTCTCATTTTTTGATCAATCGCAAGCACTCTTAGTGATGTCTTTGGCAGGCGCGTTACTTTTGATCACCAATTTACTAGGAATTTTCATCTTGCGAAATCAAATTGTTTTTGCAGATGATTCTATACCACAAAGGAGTTTCACATGAAAATTGTCATTCAAAGGGTTAGTCATGCTAATGTAGAGGTCGATAACGCGATAGTTGGCGCTATCGACGCTGGTGTTCTGGTTTTAGTTGGCGTGACACATAAGGACACACCCGCTGAAGCTGCATGGCTAGCGAATAAATTAATCAATCTCCGCATCTTTGAAGACGAACAAGGGAAGATGAACAAATCCCTTCTAGATATAAAGGGAAAAGCGTTGATTATTTCACAGTTTACACTCTATTCCAAGTGCACAGATGGCCGTAGACCCTCTTTTACTGAGGCTGCGCCTCCGGAAATAGCTATACCTCTCTATGAGAAATTCATCGAAGAAGTACGTAAAGGTGGAATTCATGTTGAAACCGGAGTGTTTGGTGCTTTCATGAAAGTTTCCCTATTGAATGATGGCCCGGTAACACTCATTTTGGAAAGATAGACGCTATTCCAACCGATCGCCACGAAGAAACGAAGAAGGTGAAGAACACCCGCGTGTCCTTCACTTTTTTCGTGACCTTCGTGGCATTTTTCTTGACGCATATTTTCTTTAGCATTATCTTCTGTCTAATTTTAACCCTTAAATCGAGGATATATGAGCCCATTGAACGTAAATATTACTTATAGTTATGTAAAACAAGGGATACTTGACGAAAATTACGAGTACAGAAAACCTTGCATGGAAATATTTATTAATTTGAATAATGGATCCAATAAAGGTTGGTTAGGAGATAAATTAAATGGTAGAACTCTTCATATCACTAAAAAATCTTCAGAAAATCTGCATGTTCACTCTAAGTGTACATCAGAGATTTGTAGCACAGTAGGCCTCGGCATTTTGTCTCCTGCAGAAGAATGTAAAGCTTTTGATGATGAATTCAAACAACTTATAAGAGAAGGATCATGCGACAGGTGCTGTATCTCGCGAGAAAATCTGAATCTTTTTAATACTACCCCCAAAGGTGTTCATTCAGCTTTAGAAGCTATTTTAAAAGTCTCAAATATTTTTTCCGAAACGAAAGATCAATGGCTTGGAGAGGTTATAAATTTCATCGATAATGGACCGTTAGCAAGCAAGCATACACTTCAACTTCAACTTAATCCCGATCTCGAACGCAACATACGTCAGACTCTGGGTAATCAAGAAGGCGCCATGAATCTTCTCCAAGATCTAAAAAGGGAAACCTATAGTAAAGCTATTCAAATCATTCTTGAACGTCTTCTAAATGGTGTATATGGGGATTTTTCTTCGGAATTTGAGGCAACGACGAAATTAACTGAAGATCTAGAAAGAATAAACCTAAACCATCTTGTCCAAAATATATACCAAGGCCGTTATGATCACGAGGGACCTAACGCTGAAAAAAATATAGCAAAGCTGCTTGCAACATGTACTGAATTGTTAAAAAAGGATCAAAGTCATTTGTGAAGCCATTCGCGTAAAAGGGCGGTCACAGCACCCGGTGCTTCCATCGGGCTCATGTGACCGCTGTTTGGAACAATTTTAAGATGAGCATCTGGAATTTTTGAAGCAAGCTCTTCATGTTCTTCCATGGTGAAGTTCCGATCTTCTTCGGCATGAATCACACAAGTTTGCACTGCAATCTTTGACAAAATAGGCACGCAACTCTTTCTCAACATCATCGATTTCTCCTGACATATAAAAGGAGCCTCTCCAACCTGATGAAACATCTTCAATACTTCAGGCTCAATAGATTTGTTAAGAACAAATACTTCAGCAAGCTTTTGGGCTATAGTAAGAAATTCTCCCCTTCCCACTGATTCAATCATTTCTATTCTTTTTGCCAGTTTTTCTGGTGTATCAGACCTCGCCGATGTGTTGAGTAAACAGAGCTTCAATACTCTCTCAGGCGCACGTCTCATGATTTCCAAGCACAACCAGCCTCCCATAGAATGACCGGCCAGCGCAAATTGTGGTGGAGCTTGTAATAGGAGCGCCTCGACCATTTTATCAGGGGTATCTTCGCGTGTTGTCATGATAACACTCACGTCGGCTACATCTTTGAGATTTTCAATTTGATGCCTCCAAACTGATTCATTACAAAGAAGACCGGGGATCAGCATCAGAGGTGTTTTTTGCATCCTCATCCTTGGGTTCAGAAAACATTTTAAATATATGTTTTCGCATGATATAAAACTTTCAGCTTATCAACAACCATTAAATACAATGTCGTAGCAATATAATCAGTCGCTCTTCGCGATGCGCTCCGAGCTCTGAAACAATATTTGATCTACCCACCGTTCCGATGCGTCACGGTGGGCTTTAATGGGTACGTCCTTCGCGATGCGCTCCGGACTCAGGAGTCGTTAAGTTATTTCATGAGTCCGGAGCGCATCGCGAAGGACGTATCCGTTAAAGCCCAACGTGACGCATCGGAACGGTGGGTAGATTTCATGAGTCCGGAGCGCATCGCGAAGGACGTACCCGTTAAAGCCCACGGTGTCGCATCGGAACCGTGGGTTGATTTCATGAGTCCAGAGCGCATCGCGAAGGACGTACCCGTTAAAGCCCACCGTGACGCATCGGAACCGTGGGTAGATTTCATGAATCCGGAGCGCATCGCGAAGGACGTACCCGTTAAAGCCCACGGTGACGCATCGGAACCGTGGGTAGATTTCATGAGTCCGGAGCGCATCGCGAAGGACGTACCCGTTAAAGCCCACCGTGACGCATCGGAACCGTGGGTAGATTTCATGAATCCGGAGCGCATCGCGAAGGACGTACCCGTTAAAGCCCACGGTGACGCATCGGAACCGTGGGTAGATTTCATGAGTCCGGAGCGCATCGCGAAGGACGTACCCGTTAAAGCCCACCGTGACGCATCGGAACGGTGGGTAGATTTCATGAATCCGGAGCGCATCGCGAAGGACGTACCCGTTAAAGCCCACGGTGACGCATCGGAACCGTGGGTAGATTTCATGAGTCCGGAGCGCATCGCGAAGGACGTACCCGTTAAAGCCCACCGTGACGCATCGGAACGGTGGGGAAGATCAGATATTGTTTCAGAGCTCGGAGCGCATCGCGAAGAGCGACTGATTAGAATGCACAATACCCCTTATTTAAACAATTCCAAGTTTAAATTTATAGGCAGGAACAAACTTTGCATGATAAGCCGATTCTGTTTTTGTAAAATCAACCGGAACTTTTCCAAATATACGTTTCCTAATTTTAGCTGTATCATTTGGAGGATAAGAACGGGGATCATCGTCCATATCAAATTTTTGTGTCCATGATCTAGTCTCATTTCCTTTAACACTCACTAAAACTTTATCTTCTATGATGAGGTTTTCCCTAGCTAGTAAATGAGCGTTTCTTAGTATATTACCAACCTCTGAAATAATTTTAGTAAAAAGGGCTGTTGGTAGACCATGTCTCCACCTCAACTGTTCCGTTTGATCACTAAAATCGTGATCAGTTGTTACTCGTGTATGCGATGTGCTAGGATCAACTAATACAATTGCCCGATCCTTCCCTCTAGGATCATTCGATTCCCAATAGGGGATAGCAACTATAGGGTCTTTGGTCGTTTTGGCATTTAAAATTCTTGATTCAATGAATTTTAGTACAGATTCAACCGACGAAGTATAATCCTTTTTGAAATATCCTTCTCCATATTCATATTTTCCATCTTTTATATATATATTGTCCTTATCATGTTGCACACTTCCACACATAGCATTTACTAGCCAACCATTCCCACTTATATTCATAAATCCTCCTGTAAGTTAAAAGATTGCCACATTTTTTATCAGATGTTGACTTTATACTCAAGAACCAGTTTATCCAACCAGCGTCTACATAATTCGCTTTCTATCGAACAGATGTGACCTGCATGTATAAAGCCTGAGGGAAGACGCTCTAACCCCTCCTTCATTTCTTCGAGATGTTCCTTTTCTTCCAATAAAATCGACTTAACAGTAACTTTCGAACCGCTTTTTCGCAACACTCTATCATAAATAGGATAGAGCTCCTCCGCTCGAAGTTCAATCGCATAAGTCACAATCAAATATGCTGCATCTCTAATAGCATGTTTAGAAAGTCCCAAACTCATCAAATATCGAGACGCCTTTAGATCCAAAGCTGTCAAATAATGCAAAGTATTAATTCCTCCCAACATGCTCGAAAGCGAATAAGTCTCCATCGATACTGTTGTCACTCTTGGAATTTGTCGTTTTAAATAATGAGCATGTCGAAATTCTTCTGATGCGTGTTTCAGCATTTCCTCTTTTACACGCGTTGGATGTTCACAGGCAGCTATCTTTCGCGCTCCACAGTTTTCTAGAAAAGAAAGTGTGTTTAGCCATTTAGCATGCAACGCATTATCATTCACAATAACAGTCAAAAGCTGCTCAATTTGCTGAGCATAAGATCTAAATGCGCTCATAAGTCTCCTTCAAGGGTATATATTATATGTTCGTAAATTAGCTTGAGTTCGCTTTCTTGGATGCAATAGGGTGGCAAAATATAAAGCACATTACCTAAAGGCCGTAGCAAAATTCCTTTGCTCAAGAAATAGTGATATAGACGATCGCGCAAGGGTTCAAAATATGAGGGTGTGTTTGTATGATATTCTAAAGCTAGGATTGTTCCCAGAGATTCGCATCGCTTCAACCTCGGATGCGATCCCCAACTGCTACAAAAATTTTCATGGCAATCTCGAATCATCTGCCGTTGCCGGTAACAATTGTCTTCTAATAAAAGATCCAGACTTGCAAGAGCGCTGCTACATGCAAGCGGATTACCGGTATAAGAATGACCATGCAAAAAGGCTTGCTGTAGATTCTCACCTAAAAAGGCATTGTATATTTCTTCGGTACAAACAGTTGCCCCCAAAGGCAAAAATCCTCCTGTTAACCCCTTTGACAGACAAATGATCTCTGGTTCCTCTTGCAGCTGTTGACAAGCAAAAAGGGTTCCTGTCCGTCCAAATCCTGTCATCACTTCGTCTACAATCGTTAAAACATGATTTTTTTTGCAACATTTGATAAGAGCATCCAATCCTTCAGGGGGGTAAATAATCATGCCTCCGGAACCCAATACAAGAGGCTCGAAAATGAAGCACGCGACTTCTTCTTTATCTAGAATGCTTTTTAACTGCGATAAAGAGGCTTCTTCCCGGCCTTTGAGAGGAGGCTCGATCATTTCTACTTCAAATAGATGGCTCCAAAAAGGTCTATTGAATTCGTTTCTCCCCGCAGCAGACATTGCCCCAAAAGTATCACCATGATAACCCTTTTTAAAGCACACAACTTTGGTTCGAGGTATTTTTTGATTATACCAATATTGCAAGGCAATTTTGAGGGCACTTTCTACGGCTGTTGATCCGTTATCGGAATAAAAAACTTTTGACATAGCGCCGGGAAGTATGTCTAGAAGCCTTGAAGCCAACTCGATGGCAGGAACATGCGTGAAGTCTGCAAAAATGACATGTTCCAATATTTCTGCTTGAGATTGGATTTTTTGTATAATGTAGGGATGCGCATGTCCATGGAGATTCACCCACCATGACGATATCGCATCCAAATAGCTGCCTCCATCCTCTCCATAAAGGTATACTCCTTTTGCTCGCACAATAGGGATGGGTGGTCGAGCAGTTTGCATTTGGGTAAACGGATGCCAAATGCAGGCACGGTCTTTTTCTGTTAAAAGTGTGGACGCCATAGTTCTGCATACCTCTGTATTGTTTTTAAATTTATATGGTCTTCAGGAAGTAATCTCCCTAGCAGTGGAACCTTCGAAATTTCCAAGATGGCTTCTTCAGAGTCTGGATTAGGATCTCCATTAAAAATAAGTCCCAAGATCGATATCTCAAGCCTTTTTAAGACCTCGATCGTCAAAAGCGTATGATTGATACTTCCAAGATAATGTTTCGAGACAATCACCCATTGACAATCCCATTTTTTGAATAGATCCATCGTTGTCGTTCCTGTCGTTACCGGAACAAGAATTCCTCCAACTCCTTCAATAATCAAAGGCCTTTTTGTGTTGGGTAAAGTAATAGAATCCCTTTCTATAGAAAGGTTTTCCAAGCGCGCTGCATGATGGGGGGATAAAGGGGCTTTTAAGGAATATGCCGAAGGATGAATTGTATTATTTATCCAACTTTTCATGGTCTCCGTATCGGAATTACCGCACTCGATTGGTTTCCAATAGTCCCCTTTTAGAAGTATTGTGAGGATCGCGCTAACAACTGTTTTCCCGACGTCGGTTCCTATACCTGCAACCATAATTCTATCCATTTCTATACCTTTTGATTTTGTTTAGAAGACAATTCAGTTCATCTTCCGTGTTAAATGCATGTAAACAGATACGCACGACTTCCTGCCCTCTTCTAACTGTGGGACTTTTAAGAGCCCTAACATCAAAATCTCTGCTCTCAAGTAAGTGAGAATTGTCTTCAAAAGGTACCGATTGAATATGACTCCTAGATGAATAAGGAATTAATTGTATGAGCTTTTGGAGATGCTGACGTTCCTGCTCCATCTCGGGGAATAATTCATAACTGGATCTAATGGCAGCAAGCGTGTGAAAAGGGAGCGCCGTTGTATAAATATAAGAGGTGGCAAAATTGATGAGCGCTTGTATTAAGGTGTTTTTTCCAAGAACAATGGCGCCAAATGTACCAAGGGCTTTCCCAAAAGTTACAACCTGAGCAAAAACATGTTCTTGCTCATTAACAAGACCCCGCCCTTGTGATCCGCAAACACCCACAGCGTGAGCTTCGTCTACAATCAGATTGGCTTCATATTTACGTGCAAGCTCCACGATTTCTTTGAGAGGCGCTATTGAACCATCGGTAGAATAAATCGATTCAATGCATATAAAGCGATCCCCTTTTGACGAAATATTTCTAAGGCGGTTTTCAAGATGTTCGACATCGTTATGTCTAAAGGGATAGGCTTTGGTACGACTCAGACGAATACCGTCATGAGTGGAGGCATGTACTTTCGCATCAAAAAAAACAGCACTTTCCTGGCGCGCTACCGTTGAAAGAAGACCCACATTTGCCATGTACCCGCAATTGAACAACAGTCCCGCTTCGTAGCCGTGGAATTTGGCTATTTTTTCTTCTAAATCTTCTGCGTCAACCGAATTTCCCGTAAGCAATCGGGAACCTGTTGATCCAAATCCATTTGCAGACGCTGACAGCTTTGAAGATCGAGCAAGCCCAAGATAGTCATTCGATGAAAAATCGATAAGATTTTCTTTTATTTGCAATTTGCGCAAATTTCCCATTTCAGCGCACTTCAACAATCTATTTTCTAGATGACTCGTCATCTTTTCTTCAGTCCCAGAATTGCAAACATCTCTTTATCTTGATCGATGGGTGTGTTAGCAACCGTTAAAAGTTTTTCTCCAGAGAAAATAGAGTTCGCACCTGCAACAAAGCATAGCGCTTGCTGTTCAATAGACATTTCGGACCGCCCGCATGATAGTCGAACCATGGACAACGGAAGAACAATCCGGGCAATAGCTATTACTCGGATCATTTCCCAAATCGATACAGTCGGTTGATCAGCAAGGGGTGTACCGGGAATTTGACTTAAGCGATTAATCGGAACCGATTCAGGTTGCGGATTTCTTTTGCATAAAGTCAGTAGCATTTCTAATCGATCTATAGGATCTTCCCCCATCCCCAAAATGCCCCCGCAACAGATACTTAAATTGGCTTTTTCAGCGATATCTAGTGTATTTAGGCGATCTGCATACGTCCGTGTGGTAATGATCGTTTTATAAAACTCTTCGGATGAATCGATATTATGATTATAAGCATATAACCCTGCCTCCTTAAGCCGTTTTGCGTGATGCCCCTTGAGCATTCCCAAAGTACAACACACCTCGACGCCTAAATCCGCAATTCCTTTTATCATACGTAGGACCTCTTCAAATGGCTTGTTATCCCGAACTTCCCTCCAAGCTGCACCTAAACAGACCCGAGTGGCTCCTCGATCAACAGCTTTTTTGGCTTCATTGAGGACATCCTCATATTCCATCATAGGTTGAGCAGAAACAGAAGTTTGATACCTGGACGATTGGGCGCAGTATTTGCAATCTTCAGGACACCCCCCAGTTTTAATAGAAATAAGACTGCAAACTTGGACGCGGGAGGGATCATGATACTTGTTATGAATGGCGTTGGATTTTGAAATGAGTTGAAGGAGAGGTAATGCATACATCTCTTTTAGCTCGTCAAGAGTCCAATTGTGTCTTATTTCCATTAAAACGCCCCTTTTTAAGTTTAAAACCGCGATTTTATCTCGATTTTTGCCCTATTTACAATCGAAAATAATATGGCTTAAACTAGAAAACGGTTTATGTAAATTCAATCTTAGGTTAAATTTTGAGCTTTTTCAGGGAACCAATGAAACTATAAAGTAGTTTGGACAATTTCGAAGGAGGTTTGATTTTTTATGCTTGAAGTCTTATGTGGAAACAAAAATGTGCAAAGAATACTCATTTTCCTGTTTGTGAACGGGAAGTGCTATGGCACTCAGCTGCATCGATCCCTAGGGACTCCCCTCACGCCGCTCCAAAAAGCGCTGAATCGCTTAGAAAAGGGAGGACTTATCACTAGCCACTATGAAGGGAAAACACGGCTTTACCATTTTAATCCGGCCTATCCGTTAATGATTGAACTAGAACAGTTACTCAAAAAAGCCTATACGCTTTTACCGGCGCATCAGAAAAAAGAGTACTATGTCATCAAAGAAGACCCGAAAACATCTCCGACCCATCAGGAAAATAAGGCGCAGATTCTTCAAGCTTTTTGGGAAAAGCTCATGAGCGTTTCGCAACTCACATTTCATGCGAAGACTAAATTGAAGGAGGAAAATGGATGGAACGGCAAGGGGCAAGGGGAAGTCGTCTTAGCAAGAGAAGGGTTCAATCAATTGATCTTCAATGAAAAAGGAACATGGCAAGGAAAATCGGGGGGACAGGTAAGTTTCAGCAATGTCTTCCGTTGGACATTGGATCGCAATGCCGGAGTGATTTCGTTGGAGCATTTACGGCGAGGACCGGACAATCCTGTTTTTCTTTTTCATCTCGCGCCGTATGGAAAGCATTCGTTGTCGTCTATTGATTCGCATCTATGTGAGGGAGATACTTATTTTGGGCAAATTCATTTTGACCAACACAGTCTCCGCTTGAATTGGAGAGTCATCGGTCCCAAGAAAAACGAGGAGATCAATTACTTTTATTCTTAAATGACAGAAAGTCAATATTTCTTTCAACGTCAATATCTTAAAACACGTTGCCACTAATCATCTCGCATTCAATCTCTTCTATAGACGTTAGGCAAACAATTTTTAACGCTGAGACGCTGAGGTTCGCAAAGGCGCAGAGAAAAAATGAATGTTTTTCTCTTTTTTTCCTCTGTGCCTCTGCGAACCTCCGCGTCTCTGCGTTGAAAATTGTGTGCCAAAGGTCTATGTATTCTTCCCAGGTATAGGGCATTTTATCAATATTATAATCTCCAAATTTTGGTGGCTATTTTTTCCACAAATGTCGAATCATGGGAAATGGCTAAAATAGCCCCTTCAAATTTCAGAAGAGCCGTTTCAAATGCCTCCAATGTCAAAAGGTCAAGATGGTTAGTAGGTTCATCTAACAATAAGACATTAGGCTTCTCCAAAACCAACGCAAGCAGCATCAAACGCTTGCGCTGACCCACGCTCATCAAGGAAAAGGGACGACTCAGCAATTCAGCGCCTCCTAATGCTGCCATGTGCAATTCACGCCTTAAATTTTCTTCAGATAAATTATATTTTCGTTCAAAATATTGAAGCGGTGTTTGTTCCATCGGCAACAATTCCACCTCTTGATCCAAATAAGCCATTTTTAATGTGGGGGCATAGCGAATCTGTCCCTCATCCACAGAAAGAAGACCGGCAATACACCGTAGTAAAGTAGTCTTTCCTGCACCGTTAGGACCTGTTAGCACAATCCGATCCCCTTTGCAGATGGTTTTGGTAAATGCAGAAAACAACTTTCTTTCTCCAAAAGCTTTACTCACATTTTCCAATTCAATTGCCATTGAAGATGCAAGCGGAGCATGAAAAAACCGCAGCCCTTTAATGCTCTTTGGTCTTGGGTGCTCCAATGGATTAGCCTCCAATTCCACAAGGCGCGTTTTTAAATCATCTAGCTTACGCTGAAGGGATTTTTGATGGTGTTCCCCTCTTCTATCATAAGCCATAACATTGCGATCTTTCGGAGGTGGCGGTTTTCCTCTAGAAAAAGTCACTGCTTTGATATTCTGTTTTAAAAAAGATCTTTCTTCCTCTTGAGATTCAAAAGCTTTGATTTGTGCGTCCAGAAGACGCTCCTGTTCATGAAGATAAAAATCGTAATTCCCCCCATAACGAGTCAGCTTGCCGTTTTTAATCTCGATTAAACGGTTGCAGATCATATTCAAAAATTTCCGATCATGCGAAACGATAATTGTAGCCCCTTCACGGAGCCTTAATGTTTCCTCGAGCCAACCAAGCATTTCTTCATCTAAATGGTTCGTGGGTTCGTCAAGCAAAAGCAAATCGGGGTTTTCGATCAGCGCCTTCGCTAACGCTACGCGAATCCTTTGTCCGCTACTTAATGTTGAAATAGGAAGATCAAGGAGGGATGAATCTAGCTTGAGGGCCTTCAAAACCTTCTCGATGGGCATTTTGTGGTAGCCACCGAGCTGTTCGTAGCGCTCATGAAGTTCCGCCCACTCTGTCAATCGATCGGGAACCTCTAAGCAAGCGGTCATTTTCCTTTCTAATTCTGAAAGAGACCATTCTTCGAGGTAGGCTCTGGGGGTGATATCGGAGGATTTCAGAATTACTTCTTGGGGTAGAAATCCTATTTTTAAATGGGGCGCTTTACTGAATTGACCAGCATCAGGCAACATATCGCCTGTCAACAGACGTAATAAAGTGGTTTTTCCTGAGCCATTTTCCCCAATGAGCGCAAAGATTTCTCCTTGATTGATTGACAAAGAGATATCTTCAAACAGCGGAAAAGATCCGAAAGATTTGTATAGATGTAAAAATTGAACAAGGAGCTGAGACATAAGTATACCCTGGGTTAAAAATTTAAAGTGGGATATAAACTTACATTCTCATTGGTAAAAAGCTCCTTTTAAAGATTATGATATAATTATAACACAACTTTGTATTTTGATCAATATTGTTATTATTAAGTTTGTTACCAACCATGTTATACATGGGTATGTAGTTTACTGTGTCCCCACAGTAAGCCTGGCAAAAGAGGTTGCATAAACTTTCTCCAGGCTTGCTGTGAAGACACAGTAAGCTACATATGCATGTATAACGAGGGAAACGAACAAATTTTTGAGTTCAGTTCACCATAGAAACTTGCTGAAATTCGACCATTATAGTATATAAATTTTCTCAGCACATGCTGAATCACAAAAATATACAGGAGGTTCTATGAATGTTTCTATTTCTCCGGCTTCTTCAGCAAAACCTACACCTGCACCCTATCTTACGGGTGTTAGAGAAACAGATAAAAGAATTAACGAAATCATGCAAAAGTATTTTAAAGAAAACGTACTTCATCGCTATTTGTCAGGAAGCGATGGCTGTGAGTTATCGTTAAGTTATTCCGTGGGGATGAATTTTTCTCTTTTTTACCCCAATCGCGGTTTGGCGAAAGAGTTTTTTAGAGAAGTGAATGAAGTTCTTGTTAAATGTGACTTTGACATTGATGTAATAGACCCTACCCTAGATGAAATAAAAAAAATAAATTTTACATGTACTTCCTTTTCACCCCAAGATACAGCTGCAGAGCCCCAAACTAAAAAAAATAAAAATGAACTTTCCATACCAGACCAAGAGTTTTCAAAATCTCTTCACGAATTGCTTTTAGTAAAGACTTTCGGCCAGGTCTATGAGTCTTTAGTTAAGTATATTGGTTACGATCCGTTAGATGCGAGACAAGCAACTGATCATTTTAAGCAATACACTCAGAAAAAAAAATATAGCGATCTCTTCAGCTATTTGCATTCTACGATGTGGGGAAGATTAGAAAATTCTTTGCCAAATGAATATCAAATATTTGTATCAGCCCCGAATACATTTCAAATTAGAAAAGAAGATTTTACTTCCTTTGATGACATGAATGATGTCGAGCTTAGCAAAATAGCTCACAGCATTATTGACGCCTGTTTTTCATTGAAAACACAATTCGATTTGAACAATGAAGAATTTCGTAAAAAATTAGAAAGTTTTTGATAAACCATTATGATTAAATATCAAGTAGGATACGGGTTAAAGATTTTGTTTGTAGGAGTTAACCCACATCCGGGTTCAGATAGACGCGGGATTCCTTTTTCAAACAATAAGATGTTTTGGTATCTTTTGCATGATGCTGGTTTGATAAAGGAATCCCGTGATCTATTAAAAGATGACGAGCAACTGAAGAAGCTCTATATGCATTCATTTAAAAGTAAATATCGATTTGGTATATCGAATATGGTCAGCAGACCCTCTCGTACAGCTAACGAACTTAAACGAGTCGAAGCTATTCCAGGCAGAAAAAATTTGCACGCTGAAATAAAAAAATACAAACCTAAAGTTGTATGTTTTGTAGGGAAAATTACCTATAGCCTGTTTATTGATTCAAATGACTTCACTTTCGGTTGGCAACCGGATATCGAATCTTCTAAAATCTATGTGATGCACTCCCCCAATCACGGCTATGCAAAAATAAGAATTAAAGAACTTCAGGAAATCAATAATCTATAGCTCACAAAAAAAAGGGCCAGTATGGCCTATTTTTTCTCTTTCGCTATTTACTTCAGCTTGTTTTCCAACATCAGATACAATGCGGCCTTTTGTTTTAAGGTCAATTGTTCGGATTCAAACAACTCAAGGAGATTAACCAACATTTCCTTCGCTTCAGATTCTGTGCTAGCGAAACCTTCTGTAAAAGATTGAATGTCTATGAAATCTTGGTCGGTAGGCTCATTGCCATAAACCATGTCATGATAATTCTCCAAATTACTTCTGAATTCATTGAGAAACGTTCTTTTCTCATTTTTATCCGAAATATTTTTACTCATCAACATCCCTTGCGATTGTTCCCAATATTCTTTATCTACCTGAAATGCCATCAAAGTCAGAAACATTTGAGGATGAATATTATTTTCGTGTATCGCAGCAGGATCCACAATTTGAACAGTCCAATTGTTGTATAACCTAAAAAACGGACGAGAAAACGTAGCGATTAAATGCCCATCCCTAGCATCCGTGACTCTATATTGAGTTTCCCAAAAACTTAGCTGAGCTTCAGCTAGATGCTGACCGGAAGGAGCATTGATTGCAAAAGTTGGAAAAAACCATGTCAATTTTTCTTCCACAGTCCCCAAGGCCAATCCGCGATAATCAGTTACATCAAAAGTCGCTCCAAAGGACCAGAATTGCATCGTTGCTTTTGCCAATAATTGTTCATCGTTATCTATGAGATGGTATTCAGGCGTCCAAGAAAAAATCTTCCTATATACCGTTCCCAATTTCAGCCCTTCGCGAGTTTTAATCTCAAATGATGTTGTCCAAGAAAAAACCTTTTCATTAACAAATAACTCTTCGGGTAATCGATTCTCATGAGCATGCCCCTGTGATATATCAAATAAGGCAACAAAGGCACAGCATAAAATTAAAAAATATTTTGTAATCATAAATCCTCAAAGTTAAAAGTTAAATGACGATTATAATAAAAAAAATAATAGAAAACAATAGCTATTTTAAAAAAAACAATCCTGGATATTATACTTGAATTTTAGTATTGTTCACTTCAGTATAAAACAATTTGGAGGTGTTATGATTGGCTCTTCGGTGCATATTCCTTTAAGGCATTACAGCATGGTTGGAAGCATACTCCATCCCCCATGCCCGCAAATGGTTATCAAAGGTGATGTCGATATCGCAAAAATGCTTGTATCACAAAACCTAGCACCCCCCGGAATTCAAACAGAAACAACTCTAAACATGTTCGAAATTCTGGAAGAGGTCGAAGCCATGTTGCCAAATCTTCTTAGCAATCGCGGAAATTGGAAATCCTTATACATCGATTATCAACCCCCTTTTTTAATGCGTATCTTTTGTGATATCAAAAGCCAGAAGTTAGATGGTAAATGCGTGAGAGCAAGTCTCCATTATTTTTTACCTGCAGAATCTGTCACTCCATCAGAAGCGAGCAGTGAATCCGGTGAAAATCTTTATCATCCCCATGGTTGGGCTTCCAGCATGCGCCTGATTGATGGCACCTATGATCAATACATCGGATTTGCAGAGGGTCCTGGGCTTGACGCTAAACCCTCAAAATTATGCCGCCTCACTCATTCTACGGGCGATAGCTACGCGATGAACCACCCATGGCTATGGCATCAGGTCAATCCCCGCCCCAATCAAGCGGTTTCAACACTGATGGTGACGCATATTCCTTCTTCCTGGGATCAAGAAGTTCCTAAATCGACCAAACCGCTTAGGGCTTTAAACACAGAAGAATTAGACTTCATGTTTAATCATTTTATTAAATTTTTTAACTGAGAATTTTTTCGAGCTTGGAGATGGCGGCTTTTATATTCGTCTTTTGATTTTTGAAAGATTTAAAAAGGTCGCCTTTGTCTTTAAGTCTTTTGGCCATTGTTTTAATTGTAAATTTTTTGGGATCTAAAGATTCATTGACCTCCTTCCATTCTAAAGGAGTCGATACTGTAGCTTCAGGAGTAGGTCTAACAGAATAAGGTGCCGCAACTGTTTTAGTGCGACTGTTCTGGAGATAATCGATATATACTTTCTTTTGCCTATTCTCTGGTTTTCGAACTAAAGATGTTATTTTAGGTAGTTTTTGATTAACAACTCGAGCCACTATTTCAGCGAATTCTTGCGCTTGTTCATAGCTATATTTTGCGGCCAAAGGGACATAAATATGCAATCCTCTTTTTCCTGAAGTCTTGCAATAGTTTGACACGCCTATTTCATCCAAAACTTCATGAAGAGTCTTCGCGACTTTTACC
This sequence comes from Waddliaceae bacterium, assembly GCA_963822595.1. Taxonomy (GTDB): domain Bacteria; phylum Chlamydiota; class Chlamydiia; order Chlamydiales; family Waddliaceae; genus CAVRUH01. The sequence continues at coordinate 295,142 of CAWGIG010000004.1, forward strand.
ACTTGCTTAAAAGATATCGCTTCTGGGTCTAAGTCGATAATCAAATAATCCGGTTTATCCAAATGTGAAATCGTACTTGAAAAAGGATGAAGTTCAATATTCCCCAAATTTACGGCGTACAGCATGCTTGGCTTATCCTGAATGAGCAAATAGTTAACATCTTTCTCTGAATGTTCTACAGTTGTCGTTGCGATCCAAGATGGTAAAAAGTCCGGAGCTGCTTTTTGATAAAATTGCTTCGCCATCAATCCCATTCAGGAAAGCGATGCATCACGATAGGACGATTTTTCAGATAGGGTAAAATATATTCGGATATCTCGGAATAATAATTAATTAAATCACCCTTTGTGTACTTTTTCTTTTTGAAGAATATTTTGTCTAGATGTGTGAGAAAAGAGTCCGGATTATTTTTGTTATTTTTTTTTATTTAGGGACTTCTTTTTCCATGATGACTTCCTTCGGTGATTTATCCGTTCTTATTCCTTTAAAAGAAGGATGGCGCAATTTATGATCTTCGGTCCATTCAGTGAAAGTGACTTCGCAAACGATGCTTGGTTTCACCCATATTGCCGGTGTGTTTGTATGAGGCTCTTCTTCCAAAGGACATTTTTTGACGATTAAAGGATTGAGTTTTTCATATATATCTTTTAATGTTTGGTCATCGAATCCAGTTCCAACATGCCCTGCAAACTCTAACTTCTTATTTTTTCTTATAGCTAAAAGTAATGAACCAAATTTTGCTCTGCTTCCCTGAGGTTTGGTGTAACCTATAATAATAACTTCCTGACTTTTTTGATTTTTGATTTTCAACCAATCTTTAGATCGCAGGGATTGATAAATACTATCTTTTTTCTTTGCCATGATTCCTTCAAGGCCCAATTTTTTTCCTTCCTTAAAAAACTTCTTTCCCTTTGTCATCACATGATCGCAATAAAGGATTGAAGGTTGATCCAATTTTTCCAAAAACTCCTTTAATATCTGTTTTCTTTCTAATAAGGGAGTTTTCCTTAAATCTTGATGATCCAAAAAAAGTATGTCAAAAATATAGTACCGAATATCTCCTTTTCCTGTTTTCAGATACTGCTGCAAAAGCTGAAAACTCGGGCGTCCGCTTTTATCTAACGCAACAACTTCTCCATCCAAAATCACATTTTTCTTTATTTTATCCAACTCACGCGCAATCGTTGGAAAACGAGTTTTGTACGAGATAAAATTCCGCGAGTAGATTTCTATTTTTTTTCCGGAAACTTCCGTAATCGCTCGGTAACCATCCCATTTTATTTCAAAAATCCAATCGGAATCATCAAAGGGTTCTTCTACAAGCGTGGACAACATGGGTGCTATATGATGCGGCATTTTACTGATTGTTTTTGTTTTGACTTTTGGCGCCTCTATCCCTTCGCCGATATAATCATCTTTTTCTTTAATCAGGAGCCATTGATTTTTTTTAGGATCCTTTTTAATTCTAACGAGAACGAAGGCTCCTTTCAATTTTTTTCCTGAAAGAATGATTTTTAACTCTCCTTTTGCGAGCCCTTTTCTCAGATCGGATCCGTGAGCTGGTCCATAGGTCCCTTTATCCCAGATCTCAACTTTTCCTGCTCCATAGTGCCCTTGAGGGATAATCCCTTCAAATTTCCCATATTCCAAAGGATGGTCTTCTACTTCAATAGCCAATCGTTTATCTTTTGGATTTAGAGAAGGGCCTTTAGGAACGGCCCAGCTTTTTAAAACACCATCGAGTTCTAATCGAAAATCATAATGGAGCCTTCTCGCGTCATGTTTCTGAACGACAAAAGATAAAGAATGGTTCTTTTTTTCTTTTAGTTTCTTTCCGGGAGGTTCCCCCGATTCCTTCACGTTTCTTTTTTTTCTGTATTTATCGAGCACGATGAGGAGTCCTTGTGTGACCTTTTTTCACTTTATGAAGTTGATCAATACTTGCTTTGAGTTTTTTCATCAGGTCGGCAGTTTTTGTGGTTTCGATTTTCTTACTTTGCTTACCGGCAACTTTTTTCTTTCCTTTTGACTTTGAATTGATAACTTCCATTAAATCATCTGCATAATTGTCTTTAAATTTTTTGGGTTGAAATTCTTCAGTCAATTGATCAATAAGTTCGAGAGCCATCTTCATTTCTTTGGGGTTGGGTTTAGCCTTTTTTGGAATTTTTAGACCCTCATGGCTTCGTATTTCGTCTTCATAGCGAATTTGATTCAAGATTAATGCATCCTCGTGGACAGTCAGAACAGCCAAATGCTCGCGATTCCTTAAAACAAATTTCACTACTGCGACTTTCCCCGATTCACTTAAGGCTTCTCGAAGCAAAGCATAGGCTTTTTCAGCACCTTTTCCGGGCTCTAAATAATAGGGTTTTTCGTAATAAATAGGATCGATCTGTAATTCTTCTGTAAATAGTTGAATGTCAATGATGTCAGATTTTTTAGAACTAAATGATTTAAAGTCTTCAGGTGTAATGGTTACATATTCGCCTTTTTCATATTGATATCCCTTTACAACTTCTTTGTAGGGAATTTCTTTTTCCTCGAGTTTGCAAATAATCCCATAGCGAATCGGGGAAAGATCTTTTTTATGGAGCATATCTAGTTCAATTCTTTGTGAAAAGGATGCTGAATAAAGGCGCACGGGAATGTTAATTAAACCAAATGATAGAGATCCGGACCATATAGTATGCATTGATTACCTCCTAGTTATTCCAATAATTATATACTGAAGTGAGCTTAAAAATCGGTATTTGGGGCACTTGAAAGCTCCCGCGGTTCAACGATCGCAAGTGCCCTAATATTAAACAATATAAGGGCACTTGCGATCGTTGAACCCCGGGGCTTTGAAGTGCCCGAAATACCGATTTTTAAGCTCACTTCAGTATAGGTAATGCGTAAAATTAATTAAAAATAGTGTGTAGCTAATCGATGGTGCCTTTTTTTTCAAAATATACTTTTCTAAATATAAGTAAATAAAAAAAAATCAGCACCTATTCGCTAATGACACACAAAGTCCCTCTAAAAACCGCTCCTTAACTTGACTCCCCAGCAAATCTAGAGACAAAAAAGGATTGTAATCCTCTAACTCCATCAACAAAAGCTTTCCATCCGGCAGTCTACAGGCATCCACACGCTGAATTCCATATTTACAGGTATTCCAACGGATGAACTGCAAGGCGAACTCGACATCCTCTTTTGAAGTATCATAAGGTTTTAACTCCCAACGCTTTTCAGGATTAGGAGCATATAGGGAATAGTAAAACTGTTCCCCTATAAAATAAAATGAGACCTCATACTGGAACTTCATTAATGGCTGTATCAGCACATTTTGACACTCCTCCTTTTGCAACTCCTCATGATTGAGAATTTTCACTCCAGAGGAATCGGCGCCATCTAGCGGCTTCAATAAGTACCTTTCGAAGACACCAACCTCTTCCTTCGATTCAAACGTTGGGATGACAGGATATCCCCTTCGAAACAACTCCAAGAGATGATATTTTCCGTTAATATCTCCCTTCCCTAAAAGATCATTAAATAGAACTAAATCGGTTCTTTTTCTCAATGCACTGAGTTGTTCGCGATGATACATTTGGGGTCCGGTATTCCTGAGGAGTATCACATCCACTTGATCAACGACATTGTCCATGTCATTGATATGGCTGATGCAAACATTAAAATGTTTTCTCAAATAGCAACTGAGTTCCACATCTTCGCGAAAATATTCCCGACCCTTTGCTTGATACGAAAAGTCGGTTAATAAAAGGACTGTTTTTTTTGACATAGTTATATCCAGCATAGTTTGGCTGCTAAGGTTAATGTAAAAGGCCAGTGCGAGGGTTTGAGGCCCACAAATTTACTGGCTATATTGACCAACGTCAATGCAATCAGCGCAGGATAAACCGCTTCAAGTACAGGACCTAAAAAGCGGGCTATTCCGGCAAAATCAAATGTAGAGACCACAAAGCCGATAGCTAATGTGATAAACAAAGCAAGCTTATTGCCCATTTTTTCGTTAGAGACCTCGCAACGTAGAAAGTCGGCAAAGAGCGAAGTTAGCACAATGGCGGTGGTCAAGCAGGCAAATAAAACTGCAAGGCACACGCAAGGCGCTGCGACAGGTCCTAAGGAGGCCATGGCGATCATTCCCAACATTTCTTGCGGGGGCGTATCGGTCAACAGTGCGGAATAATTCCATCCGAGTAATACCCAAGCAAAGTAAACGCAAGACAAGATGCCGGCACCGATCAACGAAGATTTATAAAAGTGCTTTAGCAAACTGTCTTCTCCTTCATTCGATGATAGCTTCTTGTGGAGATGCTGAATTACAAACTGAGAAAAGAAAAATGCCGCCAAAAGATCCATGGTTTGATAACCTTGGAAAAAACCATTTTTTAGAGCATTCCAAGCATTAGTGGTCGTTGCCTCCGGAAAATTCCCTTGGGATAATCCAAAAAATGCAATCATTGCAATGGCTAAAAGTAAAAAGGGCGTCAATACTGTCCCTAAGGTTGTAACGATCCTATTTTTGTTAACCGTCATTAAATAGATCACAACACACATCAAGAGACTTGAGAGGGGCAGCGAAGCATTGGGTAGTAAGAGGAGTAACGCGCCATGAGCTACTGTTAGGCAACGCGCAAGAACGCCAAAGGGTCCCATGAGCGCAAGAGCCAAAAAGGAAAATAATAAAGTCCCTTTTTTGCCAAAGCAGTTAAAAAAGGTATAGATATCCCCTTTATAGAGCATCATCCCTAATACTCCTAGAAAGGGAACTACAACACCAGTGAATATAATGCCCAAGGCAGCGAGGAGATAATGTCCTTCACTTTCTTGGCCAACAGTGATTGGAAAAACTAAATTTCCTGATCCAAAAAACATTGAAAACAATGCTAATCCTGTACTTACAACGAGCCATCTCTTTTTCATAATCCTTACCTTTATTTGTTTTTAATAACTTGAGAGCAAAAAAAAGACCGCACCTCTCTCGAGAGTGCGGTCTCTGCCTTTAACCTATATTTAGCCACAGCCAATTACATAGATCCGCACCTCATGATGGTGAGTCTAATGATAATCTGCGCACAAATATTGGACTGTGTCTTGCTAAACATGGCTAAAAAATTAAACCTATTCTTTGTTAATAGAAAAAATATATCATGATTCAAAATTACTTGCAAGGGCTTTTTAACAGAGGTCTTATAGACACTATTAACAGGATACGCAGGATCGCAAGCGGCAGGATAAAAAAGGATAAGAAAAAATAAGAAAAAAAGAAGAATTGTTTTTTTTATTTCTATTCTTTTTTCTTATCCTTTTTTATCCTGCCGCTTGCGATCCTGTATATCCTGTTAATAGTGTCTATGCGAAAAGGACTATTCAAGCAATTCGCTCGCCATATCCTTGGCAAGCTTTCCGTCTACAGTACTTTGAAGCTTCATAATGCTCTTCATCACTAATCCAAGATCCTTTTTTGTCTTGGCTCCTGATTCGGCTATCGCTTGCAAAACAATTGCCTTTGTTTCTTCAGGCGTCATCGATTTAGGTAGAAATTCCTGTACGATTTCCAGTTCTGCTTTTAATTTTTCTATAATTTCGGGGCGGTTTGCACCTTGGGCCTGTTCCAAAGCCTCCTGGAGGTTACCGAAGTACGTTTTGAAAAGCTTCGAAACTTCTTCATCCGAGAGGTTGCTGCGTGCATCAGCTGCCAATATTTTTGATTTCAGCATGCGCAATGTATCCAGCCTAAGCTGATCTTTATTCCGCATAGCCTCTTTAATTCCGTCATTAATTTTTTCGATGATTGTCATTGTAACTCCTTAAACTACAGGTAACGACATTCTAACATAACGAAGAACTTATTCACAAGCCTCCACGGAAAAATTCTGGCAAACTATTAAGCTGTTCGTTATTGTTCTATGCTCATAGGAGAGTTTTATTGTGAAAATCAACCTTTGTCTAGTTTTAATTTTTATCGGCTTTCATTTCAGCGAACTACAGGCAAAAATTCGTCTTTTAACATTTCACTACAATAAGCCAGAATTCATCGTGATGCAAGATCGCACTTTAAGAAAGTTTATGAGTGAGGACTACGAACTCATCATTTTCAACGATGCTAGAACAGAAGAAAATGAAACTGCCATCCGTACAACCTGTGAACAGCTCGGCATACAATGCATCCGCTTTGATCCAAGTTGGCATGAAATTGACCCTCTCAATGCTTATTTATTAGAATTTTTAAGTAACCCAAATATACATTCTCACATCGGATTCAATCATAGCACGATCCAATGCATATGTCAGCAGGTTAGCGTCAGACATTCTCATGTCATTCAGTTTGCTTTAGATCATTTTGGTTACGATCATGATGATCTGGTTGTCATTTTAGATGGCGATATTTTCCCTATTAGACCCTTTAAATTAAGATCTTTAATGGGTAAAAGCCAAATCATGGGGAGTTACAAATACATCCGTGAACAAGATGTAGCCTATTTTTGGGTGCCTTTCATTAGCATGAATATGCCAAAAATGCCGAACAAAAACGATTTAAGATTTCATGTCGACTTAATAAAGGACTATATTTTCGATACTGGCGCCCATAGTTACTATTATCTGAAAAATAATCCCGATGTCATCGCCAAAAAACACTCATGGATAGGCAGTGCGGAAAATCATTACAAATCCATTAAAGAACTTAAAGCCATGGGTTTTTCTACCAAGGAGGCTCGCTTTATCAAAGATCTGCCATGGCCTCAGTGTGTTGAATTTCACATCGATAAACATTTTCTTCATTTTGCCGGGAGCTCTTTCTATTTAGAGGGTCATGATGTCAAGTGCGCACATGTCATCGCCTTCCTAAAGGAAATTACAGAATAATTTCCATGATTTTATTGTTAAAAAAATCAATATTATAGCTATGATGAAAAAAAATTAGGTGATCTATGAAAACAACATCTTGTAAAAAGCTATTACTTATCGGAATCTTTGCAATTTCAGCGGGAAACATGCATGCTGAAAATACGGAGCATTGCAAAACTCTACCCACCTATTTTCAATACAGCCCGAGCGAAATAAAAGCGCTTTCTGACAAAAAGTCGACCGAAAAAATGACAAACAAAGATTTAGTCAAATGGGATGAAATTGCTCGAGACCTTGATCACAACAATCCCGGGCCAGATACTACTCGAGTTTATGCCTATCTCTATACAGCACAAAGAGAGGCTGCCTTTTTAAGTTATAATACTCATGAAGATTATACCGGAAGCCTTGGGCCTATTTCTGTAAAAATCTTACAGCTCTTTTATTCATCTGTTCCGACTGTAAAATCAGATGAATATTCCGAATCTCTTGCGAATATCGTCTACGCAAAACTCAAAGCTCGATTCGATGAAGAAAAGCCCATGATTAAAGAATCTCCCGTAGCCGAAAAAGATCTTAACAGTAAAGATTTTCCAAAACCTCTTGTAGGATTATGCTACGCCACTTGCAAGCCTTGGCTTTTAGACAATCCTAAACAATATATGGCTCCTAAACCACCTCCTCAAACCGATAATTTTTGGATGGAACAATCTAAAATTGTGAAGGAAAAATCGAATAACGCCACTGAAAAACAACTCCAAGCTGTAAAATATTGGGCTGGAATGGCTGGTCCAGAAAGCGGGAATTGGATGGCAATCGCCAATGACTATATGTTCAGCAAAGATATACCCTTTTCAGAAACCGTTTATGTAAGATCTCTCCTGGCCGAAGCCGGAGTCGATATAGATATAGCCATATTTAATTCAAAATACACTTATTTGATCAAACGTCCGGGAATAGTAAATCCTGAAGTGACGCAGCATATTCCATTCCCGAAGCACCCCAGTTATCCTTCAGGACACTCGACCTGGTCGCCTGCTTGCGCAACAATTCTTTCGTTCTATTTCCCTGAGAATAAAGCCCATTGGTTTGAATTGGCTGAAGAAGCGGGTTATTCACGCATTTGGGCAGGAATCCATTATCCTATTGACCACGAAAATGGTTGGAACTTTGGTATTGACTTGGGAAATAAAATTCTTAAGTCCTCCAAAATACTTCCTGTAACTGCATTTCAAGAAGATGCATGCGAAGTACCGACAGAATAATGAGTAAGAGTGCTGGCCAAATAAAGAGTCCTTTGATACTGTTTCTCGAAACATAACACCCATAAAGGAATATCATGATACCTCAGATGACAGCCCTCCCTGTATTTTCTGAATTAGCACTAATCTTCCCTGTTGAAGATCTTACAAGAACTGGATTTACCTTATATCCCATTGTTGCAGATGAAGGCACAAAAGATCTTTTGGCACGCTATCAAGCTGCAACTTCTGATGAAGAACGTGTTGAAATGGAAAAAATGATAATTTGTTGCACTTGTTTTCAGGGGAACGTTGATTCTTTTAATGCCTACATGGACAAACGCAGTGAACTTGTCCAGCAAATCGGCAATATCCGAAAAAAGTTAGACTTAGCTGTTGATCCTACCCTCATTAAGGAACTTGGCCAACTAGAGACACAATTAGTGCAATTTGAGCAAGAAACGGCCAGTTCTATATGGATGAAAGAGTCCGAAATGGAAGTCCATAGAGAATATGAAGAGAGAGGATTCCCTCTTCCTCCTATCTGGAATACATTAACTTCATTAGTCAGAAAAGAATATTGTCTTATGGCAAACACTATTTACGGTGAAATCCAAATGGCTGCAAGAACAACACAAGGCTGCGATGAATTTCGGTTTGATATGTTAAGATATGCAACCTGTTTGCTTAAATATTATGGTTTTACATGTGCGAATTCAAGAATTAAGCATCCTTTACAGGAAGTTCTTGGCAAGTATTTCGGTGGATTCTTTTATGGTCTACTCAATCCAACATGGGAACACCTAGAGAATGAAGTTCGTCAGGATTTGAAGACATTTGGTTTGGAAGAAGATCAAATTCCTGCACGTTATCCTGATACACCCACTGTTGCTCCAAGTCCTTTAAAAGTAGATAATGAGACTCACCAAAAGGCAGTGCAATTCTTCATGCTTGGTACACTGATGCGCAAAGAAGATGATAAGCTATTTTTCTGAGGTTAGTGATGGTCTGTATAGGCACAATTAACAGGATAAGCAGGATCGCAAGCGGCAGGATAAAAAAAGGATAAGAAAAAATTGAAAAGAACAATAACAAATCTTTTTTCTTTCTTATCTTTTTTTCTTATCCTTTTTCATCCTGCCGCTTGCGATCCTGTTTATCCTGTTATTTGTGTCTATGCAATCTATCCGCCCCGTTTCTATAAGTACCATTCCCCTTACTTCAATTCCATAAAACCACGCTTGGCGAGCTCTTTGTTAACCTTTTTAACCACATAATCTTCCTGCAAAGCGGCCTTAACAGGATTTATTTTGATCCCAATGATCCCTCTTGAATGCCATGATGTCGGCCGGCCATAAATATCCTGAGGAAACGCTATGTTGGGCTCCGCGGGATCCGCTATGGGCAATTCATTTTCTGATGTTCTAGGGGGGATATTTACATTATCATCCAAAAAGATGGTAACCACATTTCGATTTTCAAACTGCGCATCTTCAACACAAGGTATGATTTTTCCGGATCCTGCTGTCCGGCCATTTGCAAACCAATGCTGCACTTGATCTTGTCCTATGGTATGGTCTTCTTGCAGCACTTTTAACATTTCAGGCCCCGTGACAACCTTTTCTTCACCACCCAGTTGTATCCCGCCGTCAATCATGTTTGCGTGACGCTTCATCTCCAAACCGCATTTTTGAAATTCTTTTGCAATGACAGGACCATCCTTACCGAAAGTGCGCAATGTCAGAGAAAAAGGACAGACACTTTTAACTTTATGGATCAAACTCATGATGGAAGGAAAAACGGTGAATTTGACGCTTTGTGTTTCTGCATCCAAATAATCTTTGGCGAGATCTTGATATAACTTAAAGGCTTTTACATGCAGAGGATGATTATTTTCTCCAAGATATTCTAAAAAACTTCCAATTTTTTTTTCTTGTAAAACCTTTACTTCTTTGTCATGTTTATTTCCTGGGTGGACAACTTTTTGTATGTAATCCTTATAGGTCATTTCAGGGTGATGTTCATCCCATATTCCTTTGATAACACCTGCAACCTCAGAAATAAGCGTGTTCATTTCCTTTGTTGTATCACCGATGACGGTCGTTCCATTTCCATCCATTTGAAAAAAAACATAATCCAATTTAACGATATTATTCATGACTATCCTCAAGCTAGGTTTTTGAAGATCTAAACAATATAAGGGCACTTGCGATCGTTGAACCCCGGGGCTTTCAAGTGCCCGAAATACCGATTTTTGAGCTCACTTCAGTATACATCAAAGAGAATATCTATGCAATTTTAAAGAATGACACAACCACAACAACTTCTTTCATGTTGAAGAAGATCGAAAAAGTTTAAATACAAAATAAAAAAACTATGCAATGCATTCTGGGAAAAGTTATTGGGGTTTTCCAGAATGGCACTGGATACTCGTAAAAAATACTTTCTAGGATGGTCTTCATCACCTCTCAAACGAAAGACATTTAGTTCCTGCTCAGTAAACCTATCATCATCAATAAATGCATTGTAAGCGCGGAAAAAACAATTGAACAGCCTAAAATCTCCAATTTCATCAAGATTAACCTCTTCTATTTGGTCTTCTTTGAAACGTTGTAAACGTAATAGATTGTTGTTTGCATAGAATAAGATGTAATCTCTTATTATTTCCAAATACTGTTGCGTTCTATCTTGCTCTACAGGGACTGGAGGAACTGTAGTGCTTACATAAGGCTGTGTCCCTGATGCTGGTACTGGTGTCATAGCAAAATCCTTTGTTAAAATTGTTTTCCAACTAATCGATCGAATATCTTTTTTAAATTGGATACTTTATATAATATTACGTTATGATCACTTATTTCAAGAGCAAATATGATTGACAGCTACGGAAGAAATATTTATCAAAAGGCACTCATTACACCCCTTTTGCCATTTTTTTCGAGAATTTCTCCATCCACCATCACTTTATTTGCTGTGATTTCAGGAATGATCGTTTGTCCGATGCTTGCATTTCAATGGAGCTACTCGGCCTTTGCCTTCCTGATGCTTTCAGGCTTTTTAGACACATTGGACGGATCTGTCGCTCGTTTTCAAAATCGGACGACTCCATTTGGCGCAGCCTTTGATATTACAGGAGATCGAATCGTTGAATTTAGTGTAATTCTTGGATTGTATTTATTTAACCCAGAGGCTAGAGGATTAAGTTGTATATTGATGCTTGGAAGTATTTTAATCTGCGTCACTTCTTTCCTTGTTGTGGGCATATTCACCCAAAATAATACTGAAAAAAGCTTTTATTATAGTCCGGGTCTCATCGAACGCGCTGAAGCTTTTATCTTTTTCGGTATCATGATTCTATTCCCATCAGCCTTTTTGATAATCTCTTCTATCTTTTACGTACTGGTCCTTTTTACTGCCCTCACGCGCCTTTACCAGCTCAAGCAAATGTTTACTCCATAATTTTTTAAAATATATTTTTCATTTTACACTTGTAAATAATTACACAAATCACTTATAATAAGTGCATCTTGGGTAAATTATTGCCTAAGCGACTCATTTAGGAGAATAAAATGAATAACAATCAATTTGAATTTGGAGCACGGAAATATCCGACGGCATCCAATTGCATTTTTAATCTTTTGTCAACCCTTGTTCCCTCCATCCATCATTCCCATCATCACGAGCATCCCGCTCATTAATTGTTCCCTTATTTAAATTTACTTCTGCCCCTATTTAAAGCAGAAAAATAAACTTTTATTAAATAAATTATTTACATCAATCCTTGGTGCATTGCTATGCTTTGAGGAAAAAAATTTTAGGAGAAAAAAATGAATATTCAATCAAATAATATTATCGCGTTTCCACAATGGGAACGACTACCAAAAGATATCCAACGGAAGATTCTTTCGAATCTTCCTGTGGATATCGTTAAAAAAATATCAGCTCTGATCGCTGCTGATCAGATAAAAATTGGAAAAATAAGACTTTACGATCTGTTTAAAGAACTAAATGTTGCAATAAGCTTTGTGGCAAGGTGGAATTTAGACAGGGTAGATCTTCAGTTTTATTACCCTAGTCCAACAAATCGTCAAATAATCCTACTTATTGAGAAGGGCCCGAATATTAAAATACTAAGGTTAGGAACTCAAGTTCGTGAGGATTTCATCTCTGATGATTTCATGTTAGGAGTCATTGCTAACCGGCTTCCTAAGCTAGTCGAGTTATCATTTGAGTTGAACACTCAGATCACAGATGAAGGAATAAGAAATCTTCCAGATTCAAATTGTCTCCGCAATCTATATAAATTAGACCTTAGAAATTGCAAAACGATCACTGAACCAGGGTTCAGGGACCTAATCGAAAGATTGTGTAAATCAAAGCGGGTTTGGGTAAAGAGTGGTCGTCGAATAAAAATAAAAAATAAATTGTCAAAGGAGTAAACAAACATGAACATTACAATATTTGTCATTTTACTCTTTGCCCTTCAATTGTTTTATTGGTTCGTGGGACAACGAGCCTCAAAAAATGTGAGTGGCAAAGACGATTACTTTTTAGCAGGGAAGAGTGTAAAACTCTTCCCCTTGATGATGACTTTTCTTGCCACGCAAGTGGGCGGTGGAGTGGTCCTTGGCGCTGCTGATTCAGCTTATGAGTTCGGCTGGCCGGTTATTTTGTATCCCCTTGGGGCAGCGCTGGGCCTGATTCTTCTAGGAGCAGGAGTCGGCCGTAAATTAGCTGGTTTCCAGGTCACAACAGTGGCCCAGATCTTTGAGGTGGTCTATCGTTCCACTATGTTGAGAAAATTAGCCTCCTTTTTATCCATCATATCCTTATTCATGATTCTTGTGGCGCAGATTATTGCTTCGAGCAAGTTTCTAGGGAGTCTTGGGGTGAACAACACCCCGCTGTTTATTGCTTTTTGGGCGATAGTTATCATATATACCGCACAAGGTGGTTTAAAGGCTGTCATTTCGACAGATATGGTACAAGCAGCATTTTTCACCAGCGTATTTCTGCTGTGTTTTGGATTTGTCCTTTATACAGATTCCTCAACTTCAGCGATACCATTGCCCCAATTGGAGAATTTTGCAAATGTTTCCACAAAGCTCTGTGGATGGCTTTTAATGCCCTTATTGTTCATGGTGATTGAACAGGATATGGGACAACGCTGCTTTGCGGGGGCATCCCCCAAAGTGGTCTCAAGAGCTTCTCTATTGGCAGGAATTGTCACGATGATCGTTTGCGTTGTACCCGTATTCTTCGGTTGCTTGGCCAAGAGCAACAATCTTGAAGTGCCTCCGGGCAGCAGTGTATTAATGACAGCAATCGCAGCGACAACAAATCCATGGATTTCAAGCTTGGTAGGTTGTGCCGTGATTGCAGCGATCATTTCTACAGCAACATCGCTCATTAGCGCTATCAGTTCGAATATTTCCGCAGATTTTAAACGGATAGATTCTATACGTGTTGTGCAAGGGATAACTTGTGTTATCTCGATTGCTGCCATATTTTTTGCTTTTTATTTCGACAATATTGTCGATTTATTAATCCAGACCTATGACCTATCGGTTAGCTGCTTGTTCATCCCGATTTTTATTGCTTTATTCAAGAGGCAAGGGAATTTTAAAGCGGCCTTTCTTTCCATTTTCTTTGGGGCAATGGGTTTCTTAGTATTTCGTATTTATCCTATTGGAATACCAAGAGAGATTGCGAGTATTTTATTATCCTTGATGGGTTTTGGAATAGGTGAAGCATTTGATTATTTCAGAGCAAAAGCAATGGAAAAAGGAGTGCCTGCATAAACTAATTTAAAACACGGAGTTCACAGAGATCACAGATTGCTCTCGGTCTCAAGTTTGGCGGTTTTCATGATGGCTGAAAGCCAGGCTTTTGATAGCCCAGGCAGAGCGAAGCGAAGGCCTGGGTTGACGTCGATAAAAAAAACTCAGAGCCCTGCAAGGGCGACTCATTTCGGTGAAATTATATCTTTGCATAAATGGATGAGTCGCCCTTGCAGGGCTTTTTTATTTTTTTCACCTCGCACCCAGGCCTTCGCTTCGCTCTGCCTGGGCTATCAAAAGCCTGGCTTTCAGCCCTCATGAAAATCGCCAAACATGTGACAGAGAAATAGAGTGTTCTCTGTTTTTTGGGTGCATTCATGAATTTCTCTGTTGATCTTAATTAACAAAATAATTTTAATGCAGATCATGAAAACAAAATTCTTCATAGGTATGCTAGCTCTTGTACTCGGTGTGATTGGTATCGTCATCGTGTTGGCAAGTGAAAATGCTTTAGTCGTTCATCCTAAAGGGATCATTGCCCAGGACGAATTAGAACTGATCATTGCCAACATTATGTCTGATGCTGGTAATCATTATACCCACTTACATTCTTGCTATTCACTGTAGTGTGGAAATATTGCCTCAAAAAAGAAAAGCCAAAGTATGATCCTGATTACATACTATGGTCCCCTAGGCGAATTGTTGATGTGGGGACTTCCTTCCCTCGTCGTGGTCGTCATGGCTATCGTCACATGGAATGCTACCCATAAATTGAATCCCTATAAACCTATTGAAAGTGAATGCAAACCATTAATGTACAGGTAGTTGCAATGGATTGGAAATGGTTATTTATTTATCCGGAACAAGGCATTGCAACGTTGAATTATTTTCAAATTCCGGAACAGACTCCCATTCATTTGAGCTTAACGGCAGATGGTTCGCCGATGAACTCTTTTTGGATTCCTCAATTGAGTGGACAAATTTATTCTATGACAGGGATGTCCACACAACTTTATCTAATGGCCGATGGGCCAGGGGAATATGTTGGAAGAGCTGTTGAGATCAATGGGGAAGGATATGCAGATATGACGTTTGCAGTAAAATCATCATCTCAAAAGGATTTTGAAAATTGGGTTGCAGAGGTTAAAAAATCATCTCTTCATTTAACAGAAGATGTTTATGATGAACTCGTCAAGCCTTCTGTGAATAAGTCCATTATTCTCTTTTCAGAAGTGGAAAATGATCTATATCATAAAATAATTCATAAATATATGTATCCAACAAAGCCGGTATTATGAAAGAATTCTTTTTTGGAAAACTAACTGTAGACGCAATTCCCCACGTCTGGTACACGATAGGGGGAACCGTTTCTATTATTATTGATGTGCCATAGTGCTTGCAGTGTATCTCACTAAAACCAAGCGTTGGGGTTGGCTATGGAATGAATGGCTTACATCCACAGATCCTAAAAAAATTGGAACCATGTACATGATCTTTGCATCTGTCATGTTCTTTCGAGGAATGTTAGATGCCGGAATGATATGGCTTCAGCAGTCAATTGCATCGGATTCACAAGGATATCTCACCGCAGACCATTTTCAGCAGATTTTTACATCCCATGGCGACATCATGGTTTTTTTCGTCACAATGGGATTTTTCTTCGGACTCATGAACTGGATTGTGCCTCTTCAAATTGGAGCACGAGATCTTGCTTTTCCTTTCGTGAATTCCTTAGGATTATGGCTCACTAGTCGCAGGGGGAATTCTCATTAATTTATTTTTTGTCATTGGTGGAGATTTTGCCAATACAGGCTGGCTTGCTCTTGCTCCTTTCTCGGAGCTTGAATTTAACCCAAGCGTCGGTGTCGATTATCTTATTTGGAGCTTGCAGCTATCAGGACTTGGCAGTCTGCTTGCCGGAATTAACTTTCTTGTCACAATCATAAAAAAACGGGCCCCGGGGATGACTTTGATGAAAATGCCTCTTTTCACCTGGAATTCTTTATGCGCAATGGTTCTTATCATTTCTGCATTTCCTGTGCTCACAGCAGTAACATTGCTTCTTTGGTTGGATCGCGCTTTTGGTATGCATTTCTTTACAACAGGATATGGCGGAAATCAGATGATGTATTGGAATCTCATATGGATGTGGGGACATCCGGAGGTTTATATTTTGGTTATCCCGGCCTTTGGAATGTTTTCCGAAATTGTCTCTACATTTTCTCAAAAACAAATTTCCGGATATGTCTCTATGGTATGTGCGGCAGTTACTAATCACCACACTATCCTATTTGGTTTGGCTTCACCACTTTTTTGTGATGGGAGCAGGTCCGGATGTAAATTCGTTTTTTGGCATTGTGACCATGTTGATCGCCATCCCCTCCGGTGTTCAAGTATTTAACTGGATTCTTACCATGTATAAAGGAAAGATACATTTAGCCTCTCCCATGTATTGGTTTATCGGTTTTTTAATCATATTTATGATAGGAGGAATGTCAGGAATATTTATGGCATCGCCTCCTGCTGATTTTCAGGTCCATAATAGTTTATTTTTAGTTGCTCATTTCCATACAATGATTGTTGGAGTGGCCCTTTTTGGAATTTTTGCCGGCATCACATTTTGGTTTCCTAAAATTTTCGGATTTAAACTCGATGAACGTCTAGATAAACGGGCATTTCTGGTTTTGGTTTGTTGGATTTTTTGTTGCTTTTATCCCTCTTTATCTATTGGGATTCATGGGTGCGCCGCGACGTATTGATCACTATGATTCCTCAACAGGTTGGCAGCCTCTTATACATCACAGCCATGATTGGCTATTGTTTGATTTCCTGCGGGGTTATCACCCAAGTTTATATGGTTATCAAAAGTATCAAGAAATAGAAAACAATAATTGGATACCACCGGAGATCCTTGGAATGGCAGAACACTTGAATGGGCCGCTCATTCTCCGCCTCCTTTCTATAATTTTGCTGTGCTTCCTCCCATAACAAGTCATGAAGTCTTTTGGGACTATGAAAAAACAGGGATGGCAGCCGTGAAAAAAAATATCAAGATATCGAATGTTTTAAAAACACAGGCATGGGAATTTATATATCCGCTTTTGCTTTCTTAGCCGGTTTTGCAATTGTCTGGCAAATTATTTGGCTAATCATTGTCGGGCTTGTTGGAGTCATCGCTTGCATCATCGCTCTTTCCTTTGATGATGAGATGGAATATGTGTTGACAGCTGCAGAAGTTGCCAAGATTGAAAAATCTTACCCTAAAGGATAACTATGGAAATGGACTGGAAGTAAGCGATACAAAAGTTTTTGGATTTTGGGTCTATTTAATGACTGACCTCGTCATTTTTCAGTGCTTTTTGCCTGCTTTATTGTTTTGCATGAAAATACTTTCAATGGACCTACCGCTAAAGAGCTTTTTCATTTACCATCCGTCCTTGCCGAAACACTCATTCTGCTCACAAGCAGCTTTACCTGTTCTCTTAGGGATGCTTGCTGTTCATCGTCATTTAAAAAATTGGGCAATCATATGGTTTGGCCTTACATTTCTTTTGGGAGCTTCCTTTCTCTACATCGAAATTTCAGAATTTATTGATTTCGTAGATAAAGGAGCTAGCTGGCAACGCAGCGCTTTTCTTTCATCATTTTTTACATTGGTAGGAACGCACGGACTCCATATTTTCGTGGGACTACTATGGATGGTTGTGATGATGTTTCGAATTGTTTTACGACCGCTTAATGAACATAGTATCTCAAGAATTTTTCGGATGGCTCTTTTTTGGCATTTTCTTGACTTCGTTTGGATTTTTATTTTTACTGTTGTCTATGGAATAGGATTTTTAAAATAGGATTTTTATGTCTAATGAACTAACGTTTCGAGTTACAGGTTTTATTACTTCGTTGATTTTAACAATGTGCGCCTACTTTATCATTACGAATCCGGAATTTTTCCATTTCAGTATTAAAACAGCCTGTATCGTTATTTTCTCCCTTGCGTTAATTCAAGCCCTCGTTCAACTGATCTTCTTCATCAATGTGTGGAAAGAAAAAGGGCCTCTTTGGAATTTAATCATTTTTGTATCCACCGTCTCTATCATTTTTATCGTCATTTTCTTTTCAATCTGGATCATGGATCATCTCAATTATAATATGAGAATGTAGTTACCAGTAAGTGCAAAAACACTTTAAAGAAGCGAAGAAATAAAGTTCTTCTTTTCAAAATCCTTTTTTAATTGGTTGAATTCATCTTTTGCTTCTTTAACCCTTGTTTCTCCTTCTGTAAGCGCATTAGGAATCATCGAATTAGTATTCCCAGCTAAACTTAAATGAAATCCGTGAGCTTCTCTAAGGGATTCAATTTCATGTTCAAGCATTTTAATTCTCTCCCCGGCTTTATACATCTTTGCTAGTAAACCATCCCTCTCCCTTACGACTTTATCTCTTTCAGGGTTGTAGCCTTCGTGGATCTTCTTCAAAAGATTAAGAAATGTTTCTTCTGCGCGAAATTCATTATTGATATTTTTAGGGTTAGCACTCCTAGCTATGCAAATAGCGATAAACGCCCTATTTAAGCTAGCAGCATCAACAACTTCATTTTGATCCGAAACTAATTCATCAAAAAATTTCTTATTGTCTACCTCATCTATCGTTGGTATAAGACCTAACTTTTCTTTTGCATTATTTACTTTATTTTTTACCTCAATTTGCCTTGCGGTTAATTCAACCCCTTTCACCCCGCTTTCCCAGTACTTTTCTCCTGCAACTTTAGATCTATTGTCACTTTCTTTCGCAGTCTGATCTGGCATATCGTTTGTAAATGTCGGTAGCTCTACGGTGACTTCTGGTGGAAACGAAACCCCTCTATTTCTACCTTGTTCAACTGGTACTTGTTGCTTGTGATTTTGTACGGTCGCTTCTTTCGGCTTACTTGGCGCTGCCTCATTATCTCCCTCTAGATATAAATCTTGATGTATTGGACCGGCTGCCATTTCCCTTTGTACGGGTGGCACAGCAACATTATTGGATGGACTACTCCTAAAAAACCCAAAAACTCCGTTGACACCTGCAACAACCTTAGCAGCTGCATCCTTAAAAGCATCGGCTGCTTCATTTGCTACCGGAGCTGCGGCATCCACTACATCCGTTACTTTTTCAGATAAAATATTTGTTGCTTGTTTTGCTAACCCGGACAGACTACTATTTTCTGCTTGTTCTTTCGCGCGTAGCTCGTTATCTATCTTCCGCACTGCTTCTAGCTGATCAGTGTTAAATCGTCTTCGTTGTGGAGAGTCAATCTGTTCACTTGCCACTTCTTGCGGTTCTTCCCTCCCCTCTTCTCCGAAAAAAGTATAATGGACTTCTACGATCTCATCATCTCTCTCTTCCGGGAATTTATGGAGTCTATCACTCGCCCTTACTTCTGAAGAATCAGGTTCATTATTCGCACTTCTTTTTTCACGCCCCAAAGATTCCTTCACTTTTTGTGAGGGTTCGAATTTTATTTTATCACCAAACAAGCTAAAGCTACTTTTTACATTATGCATGGTCTCGGTTAAATTAAATAAGCTTTTGAGTATATCATGGGAGACTAAATGAACTCTAGCACCCGTTATAAACCAAGCTGCCACCGCTTGTGGACGGCTCATGGCAACTAACTGTAAATTATCTTTATCAGTTCTAACCAAATATAACTTTCGGCCATCTAAATTATCTAATTTTTTTTGATCAACAGGCTTTATGTGATCGCCATCTTTCTGCAGATTTTCTACTATGTCCCATCGAATTATTTTTCCAGCTTCTCCAGAACTAAGACCCATAAAATCACCTCCACATTAAAAAAATCGTCAAATTCTAAAAATCTAACTAATTTTATTATAGATTAATTTTTATTTTTACGTAAATTAAATCTAATAATATTAAATTAATTTTTTTTAAATTAATCAATTCTTAATGATAATTCTATCTGATTCACCCCTTATGCACCAATAATATTATTAAGGAGTTTTATTGCCGCTGGGCCGGTCAATGCAATGAATGACGCGATCATAGGCATCTTTAATTAAGTCATTGAGCGGAATCACTGTGCCATTGACTCGCTGTTCATCCAGAAGATTCAAATCAACATCTGAAACGATCATTTGTTCTTGGTTGACATTCCCCTCTGCTGCAATGCCGTCACGAGCAAAAAAGTAATCCGAAGGGGTAAAGATTGCAGCCTGACCGTAATTTGTCGCCATCCCGGGAACTAAAGGAAGATTACCCACAGTACATGCCATAGCGACATAAATCTGGTTTTCAATGGCGCGAGCTTGAGCGCAGTAGCGCACTCTGCAAAAGGCTTTGCGCTCATCTGTACAAGAAGGAACAAAAAGAATCTCAACGCCGGCTTCCGCCATCAATCTAGCGGCTTCGGGAAACTCTACATCATAGCAAACAAGAATGGCAATTTTGCCAAAATCGGTATGGTAGACATAGAAGCCGTGGCCACGACTCATCTGATACAGATTCTTTTCTGTAGCCGTTAAATGAACTTTCTTTTGTCGGAATACACGACCATGAGGAGTAAATAAATGGGCCGCATTAAATAGTTCCCCCCTTTCAATAACAGGCTGTGTTCCTGCTATAATATACAGGTTGTTTTCGGTAGCGAGTCGCTTAAAAAGCGCATCATATTCGTTCGTGAGCTGAGCCAAAAGACGTATTGCACGTCCTGGGGCCGGTTCGTTCAAATAGGTAAGTAGTTGCGTAGTAAACAATTCCGGAAATACCACAAATTGACTATTATAGTCTTTAGCGCTTCGTACAAAAAATTCAACCTGAGTTGCAAATTCCTTAAAAGAACCGATAGGCCTTAAAAGATATTGCATCGCTGCTATACGCACCCGACGGGTCCTTTGACTATCTTTGAGAATTTCATTCTCTTCCTCTTCTATTAAATGATGCTCTTCCCTCTCTTGTAAGCTCACATCCATAACATATTCAGGATTAAGCCATTCCAATAGGGTTGCAAATCCCTTGGATTCTTTATCCGTTAAATATTCAGGAACTATGTCTAATACAACAAATCCGTTTTTGAGCTGAAAACTTAAAGTTTCATCCTTCCTTTTGCGCTGAATGACTTGTGTAACATATTGCTTGGGGGTCATCTCATTGCTGACTTTGGTATAGCCGGGAATCCGTCCCCCGGTCAGCATACGCTTGAGACCCCGGTCTTTAACTATCTTTTTACGATCATCGTATAAGAGTGTTCCAATTCCTTGCCGATGAACATCAGGATCCACACACAAATCCGCGCCATATAAGGTTTTGCCTCGCGGGTTGTGGGTGCTGAAGGTTCCATGGCCGGTGATTACATACCACTTTGCTGACTCTGAATAATCATCCCAGTCAATGATAAGGGAGCTAGCCGAACCTACAATCCGCCCTTTTTCATCAACAGCCACTTGCTGGCCTTGCGGGAAGACCTCAAGATGTTGAGTAAGTTCTTCAACTGTCCAAATAGACATGTCGGGAAAAGCGCGTGCTTGTAAGCTTATAACTTCAGGTATATCCTCAAGACTCATCCCTCTTATAGTAATAGCAGGCTTATTTCCCATATATCTATCTTTGTCATAAGTTTTTATTTAATGCAACCCCCCTAAAATCCAAGGATTTGCAAATTAATTATTTTAATGCTATAATAAGGTTGTATAACGTAGGAGGTTATATGGTAAGTCCAGTAAATAGTAATGTTAACCCCACGCCGTCCCAAGCGAAAGAAGCGAGTTCTGCCCCTATCACGGCAGCGAATGCCGATCCTACAGTAACAGGGGGTGCGGTTGGTAAAAACGGAGCAGCTTTGGATGCATCTCTAGTTACTTCAGGCTCAACAACTTATACGATTATTCAAAGAGAAGTGCAACAACAGCAGATTCAACTCTCGCAACAAACGTCGGATCTGTCAGATGCCGCAAAGAGGCCTACGCCTAGGGGTTTAAATAACGTAGAGAAACTGATTTAAGCCACACAATGGTAAAACAGGGTTAAACGGCGCATGAATCGACGCTTTTCCCAGGGTGATAGTTTTAAGTCGTCTGAAGCCGTTTCTTTCAATTTTATTTGTTTAATGAAGTTTTTCCAGAAATAAGACATGGGGGAGAGTTGTGAGAAATGTTTAATCGCAGCTTTTTTTCCTTTATTTTCTGCTATCCAGCAACCGTAGAGAAAAGCTAAAGTGTTGGCATGGGTGGTATAGTATTCTTTCGGATACCGTTCCAATAACTTCAAACTTGCACCTGAATCATTCTCCAATAAATAGGCCCAAATCTCATAGCAATCTAGCAAAATAATTTGTTCGTCTGAAAGGGTATGGCTCATCAATTTCTTTACCCATCGATGAATCTCTTTCGTTTTTTCTTGTTGAAGGGCTTCTTGTAAAATATGCCAAATAGGCTCCATGTTTTCAGATTCTAACGATTTTGGAAGGTTTTTAAACAAATCTTCGTCAAGTTGTGAAAATCCCTGCCTATGAACAAGCAGGGCTTGTTGGATCCATTCAAGCTTTAACACTGCTTGTGCGTCTAAATGCCTTTGCGAAAGAACGTCTAGTTTTTCTTGTACCTTCTCAAATTCGCCTAACTCAAGAAGCGCAAAAAGAGCATCCTGGATGAGAGTCAAGGTGGCGGGAACTGCTTTGAGGGCATCATCCATGATTTTTATGATTGCTTCATGCCTTCCCATCAAAAAAGCGAGATGTATAGCAAGCGACCAACGCTGAGATTGTGGATAAAAAAAGAGAGGCTCTAACTGCTCTTTAAATTCTGCTAGGGCTTTTTCAGCCTCCACACTTGTTTCTTCCGACGAAAGATAACGGGCCGCAAGATAAAAAAATCGCAAAGCCTGTTCCCTAGGCCATTTCTTCCATTCCGTAAGACGAGACATTAAGGCCCACTGTAGCCATTTTAAGTAAGGATGGTGAGGGGTCCGATGAAAAGCTGCCTCGTAACTGTCAGCTTCCTCTTCCCACTTTTTTTGTGCTTGAAAGATGAGAGCCTTCCCCAAGAACATCAGGGCTCCGGCGTCGGTTCCTTGGAGATTTTCGAATTCCAAAAAGGCCTCGTTATATGTCTTCTTATTTTTTTTCTCTTTTGCTAGTTCTAAAAGAGCTATACCGGCTAAAAAAAGACCCTTTCTTCCCTCATGAGTTCCCTTAAACGCATTTCCAACGCGACGATATTCAAGCATAGCCTCTGTATAAAGATGATGCGATAAAAGTGCGTTGCCTGCTGCAAGATGATCCGCTTTAAATGCAGTGCCACTCATAAAGACCCTGATCGAATCGATTGCGGCACCTTCTTCAAATAAAAGAGCTAAGCGAGTTCCTAATTTCGGAAAAAAATCTACGAAAACGTCCTGAAGGCGATCATTTAAATAAACAAAGATGCTATCTTCCCTTGTTTCGATACGAATCTTATGCCAAACATCTTTTTCGAGGGTCAACCAACGGGCATCTTTCTTCTTTGGAGGAGCTTCTGAAGCCTGTAGAATAAATCCCAGCTTGCCCTCATTAAGGTGTACGTTAGCCTCTACTTTCAGCTCGCGGAAAAACAAGTCTTTTGAAAGCCTAACCCCACTCTCAGTTAAGTCCCAGTCTGTAGAACGATTCAAATCGAGTTTTGCTATTTCAATCCATTTGGGACTTCCTTCCAGATAGGTTTCAAGGTCGCTTAACAAATCCTCCACCGTTTTGTAGCGATCTCCAGGGGATTCGGCGAGGCATTTTAAAGCCATTCGGGACAAAACAGGGGGAATATTCCGAAAAGGAGCCACTTTTTCCGGAGCGACAAGGGCCTCCTTCCTCAAATTTTCTGCATATTCGGTTATGTTAGTCCTGTGGAAGGGAGAGCGCAAAGTCAGCATTTGATAGAGAATCATTCCTAATGAATAAACCTCTGTCTGATAGCTAGGAGGCTCCCCAAAGATAAGCTCGGGGGCAATATACTCCACAGATCCCGACACCTTGCCATCCCTTTCTCGCTTCTCATCCGCCAGAGCGACTAGTCCCCAATCGAGAATGACCACCACGCCATAGGGTCCAATCATGATGTTTGACGGTTTAAGGTCTCGATGGATAAACCCTTTAGAATGAGCATACGCCACAGCCTGACAAATTTGCAGAAAAATGTAACATAATTTTGATATGGATCCAAGAGGAGGGGAGGAGAGAACTTCGCTCAAGGTCGTCCCTTCGATGTACGGCATGGTGTAGTAAAGATCATCCCCTTCTGAAAATATGGAATAAATGGGAATAATTGAAGGGTGGGTAAGGCGATTTGTAAATTGCACTTCCTTAAGAAATTGCTCTCGTTGCAAGGCAGTGATAGGACCATCTTTTTGAAGTCGTTTAAGGGCAACATTCTTTTTACCTACCGTATCGTAAGCTAAAAAGACCTCGCCCCCTCCCCCCTTTCCGATAAGTTTAAGGACCTGGTACGTTCCCAAAGTGAAAAGGACCTGACCTTGATTACTATCTGTCATGGATCTTTTATTACCTCAAAAAGGCAATATTTAAAAGAAATTTTTAAATTTTATAAAATTGTTATTGAAAGTTATTTATCAATAGACATATTTAAGAATTGAGGAACAAAATGACTGTCGAATGCATGAAAGAGCTTAATACTGAACAGAGAACCTTATTAGTCAGGCAATTAAGGCTATGGGGAGATCTAAACACCGATGCGATTTTAGATCCTAATTGCAAGCGGTTTTCTATCCCCTCCATCGAGGGATTCATAGGCTATCGCACAGAGATGAATTGTGCTGTTGTCTTTGGAGATCCCGTATGCTCCTCAACGGATCAGTTACCATTAGTCGAAGCTTTTGAGAGCTATTGTAAAGAACAAGGGTGGGATGTTGTCTATACCATCGTATCAGAGAAATTTGCTAACGCTATGAGCAACAAACATCCACGTATCTTAATCCAATTTGGCAGTAAGGTCATCATAGATCCCGCGGAAAATCATTTAAAAAGAACCGGATCTAATGGTGTTCTTGTTCGCAAGAAAGTGAAACATGCAATCAAGGAAGGAATCGTTGTCAAAGAATATTTCGGCGGAGATCCCAGCATAGAAAATGCCATAGAAGAATTGGGTAAAACATGGTTAAGATCGCGACATGGGCCACAAATTTTTATCTCACATCTGAGTTTTTTTCACGATCGTGAAGGAAAAAGATGGTTTTATGCCAAACAAGGAGATCGTGTCATAGGGTTTTTAATATTAAATGAAATTCGTGCTCAATCCGGCTGGCTGCTTAACAATCTAATCTATTCAAAGGATTCCGGTCATGGCACTTCGGAATTACTTATTACTACAGCTTTAAATGCTTTACAGATGGAAGGATGCCGTTATGCCTATGTCGGGCCTATAACTGCAAAAGAAATTGTAAGTATCGTTGGTATAGGCAAATTTCGATCCTGGTTGATTCGCGTGATATTTAAAGCAGCCGTAAAATTATTTCATTTAGATGGACAAAGAATTTTTTGGGAAAAATTTGAATTAAAATATGAACCTTCTTATCTCATATTCCAGAAAATCAATTACCGCACCATCAAAGCGCTATTTCGCGCTTTAAATGTGGGTACCTAATAAGCAAACTTAAATTCATTTACTTCCCTTGTTATGCAAACGTAATGTGTCTCCACAGTAAGCTATATTCGCTTGCTTAAGAAGGGAAGCGAACAACTTTTAATGAACAAGTAAAAAAGTCCAAGTCGTCCATTCGTTTTGTTAATTTTTGCGATTTAAAGCTGCAAACATATCAAAATCTGTATCCGATTCAGTAATTTCTATTTTTGAAAAAATTGTTATATGACGAGTGAATAGACTGGCGAAGAAGCCTCTTTGTTGTTGAACGTTCTTCAACGGAACGTAAATAGCTTGGGCATCTTCAACTGCATGCATTGTTTCACCAAAAGGATCGTAAGCATTTGTATAAGTAATGTGTGCGGTGACGTTGCAAGGTTCCGCAGAAAATTTTGCAGCCTTTAGCCTATTGATAACACAAGCATCACCTTGGACATAGCAAGCTTCAAGCCTATTGGCTGATGCTGCTTTTATAACCTCTAAGGCTGTTCTAAATTGTGCGCTACAATGTTGCTCAACTGCATTATCTCGGATTATAGTTGCTTCTGCAGCGTTTGTGCATGATGATCCTACATTTAGATTCATTTGTTTTTCCTTTATTTATTTTTTTACTTACGATCCCCTTACGAATGAGACCATTTCTGAAAATTTTGGACAAACGATAGGAAAATATCGAAATTGTGTCAATATGAAAATGAGAAACGATTTAGGTTACTCAGATATCGCAATATCGTCAGGTAGTCCATTCCTACGCATCAGCTTACGAACACGCATTTGCACTTGTGCATTGCAGAAATCCTTTAATCCAGGTAACAACCACAAATCAGCGAAATCGCTCAACAAATCCATTTCATAATTTGTAATGATGTCATCGTTCAAAGACTGACAGTAAATGAATTTTAAAGCCAATTCAACAATACGTGGACGTTGGTCTTTGATTTCAATGAATCCATCATTAGTCTCTCTAAAATTATTCTTAAACATCACATGAAAGTACTCGCAACGGTTTCGTAAAATCGCCTTGTGTGCAGTAAAAGTGTTATTATCTACTTTAAATGTTATATCTGTGTTTTCTCCTTTTTTAGCACACTCCCAATCCCTTTGCAGCACTGTTTCTAAACTCTTCAGATAGTCGTCATCATGCTTCCTAACACGTTTACGGCAGCACGAAGTAAGATTTGTAAAACATCGGGCAGCAACGGACATTATCTTGGATGGCATTTCATTTTCATACAACTTTCTTGCTATCCAAAAGACCTCTCCTACTGTATATGCGACAGAGAGGGCTCCGTGAAATGACCGTTCATCTTTAAAGTGCATTATTGTATTTATGCCGATTTGAGTGACCATGCCGCTGAAGGTCCAGAGAAAAGGCCTTACAAGAGTCCATGTGTCATCATCATGCCAGGCATGCTGAGGATGCGGTCTAAAATTAATGGCTAAATCGATTGCACCTACACACATTCCGCCAACAGATCCATTATAAATACTCATGATTTACCTCGGTTTTTTCGATCATTATTTTCAAATATAGCTATCTGTCAACTTTTTTCTTACGGATCATATCGTTGTATCGACAAGTAAATAAATTTTTGCTATATAAAACTTTCAAATAATCAAGAGAATAATCAATGAAATCACTTTATCTTGCCATAGCTTGCGGATTAATTTTCTCCTTCGAAGTTGCCTTAGCGACACCAAGCGTCGCTCCTTTTTATCAAGAGGCTGCTAAGATTAAACCGGAGGGTAAATTAGGACAAATCGTTTTAAAAGAACAGATCGCCACTCAAATCCCTCATGCAGATGCATGGAAAATTGCCTACATCTCTTCAGATGTAAACAACAAGCAGACTATTGCTACGGCGCTTGTTGTTGCCCCAAAAGGGGCCAGCGAGGATCGTCCAGTTATAGCTTGGGCGCATGGCACTACCGGAACAGCACAGAACAATGGTCCTTCACAAGAAGAAAACCCTGCAGTACCGCTAAACGAATACTTCTTGATCGGAGGTAACTCTTCCACTGACTATGGTTTACCTGCTGTTGTGAAGTTTATTGCTGCAGGCTATATTGTTGTCGGTACAGACTACCAAGGTCTTGGCGGCGGAGGTCGTCATCAGTATGCCTTGGCTGTTACCAACGGCCGTGACGTCATTAACTCAGTCCGTGCTGTAAGCTCTGAAAAATTGGGGGGAGCCGGTAAAACTTCTGTAGCGTATGGCTGGTCACAGGGTGGAGGGGCTGTTCTTGCTATGGCTAGTGATCGCGATTACATCGCACAAAAAGGGACAGCAGCGGATGATATCGTGTTCAAGGGTTTCGTAGCTTTAGCTCCGGATGATGTCGCTGTTAAACTCGGCGATAAGCCAATCGAGCAAGCTTCAGCAGATAAAATTATGAGCGAACTATCTGCTCAGTTCTCGACGGATATGCTGAACTTTACTCACTACACAATGAGCGTATGGGGAACTCAAGCGGCCTACCCAGATCAACTTAAACTGACAGATATCTTTACCGATGAGGGTGCAGCGGTATTAGATGAAATCTATAGTAACAAAGGAATTCACGCTGCTGCGGATACAATTAGTTTCAACTTCGGCGCCAACTTTAAATCTCTGTTAAGACCGGTCCCAAAAAATACTATAGCCTGGGTTAAAGCATTTAAGAATGGCTCAGTCGCTCCTGTAAATCCAGTTGCTCCAGTAATCATTTATTTCGGCTCTAAAGATACAACTGTACCCATCATTATGGGTGAGTTGTACCAGGAGCAGATGTGCAGGTCCGGTGCTCAAATTGAACGTGTTCAGTTACCCGGTGAACAGTCACACTTTACGACTCCAGGGGCTGCGGAGCCCTTATTTGTCCCATGGATTGCGGATCGCTTAGCTGATAAGCCGCTGCAGAATCCTTGCGTGAATATTATCAAATGAATAAAAAAAGAAGCAACGACCTTTCGGTCGCTGCTTCAAAAAATCGATTCACTTAGTCTTTAAATTTAGCCATGAGGCTTTCTTTTACGAACTTGTAAATGACCGAAAGGGCTCCCACCGTACCTGCGCGTACTGTCGCGCCACGCAACAAGTGACGGGCTTGGACTTTGATCCCAGCCTGTCCGCAAGTGAGTATAGTATCAGCCGGATGCCCCACAAGACTACCGATAGCCCCGGTAATGAACGCTGAGGAGTAACCAACTGCCTTGTTATCCCCGAAATGCTCTTTCATAGCATCGCTAACAGGATCACTTATTCTGATCGCAAAAAGAAAGCTTGTTTCACGCGCAACGATCGCACCGGTTTGCTTTACAGTCAGTTTTTTCATTGACTCTTTCCATGAATACCCCATGGACTGTCCATTGAAAACAGCCAAGGAGGGAGCCGAAATGGCACCGACAATCAAGGCGCTCAAAACCATGGATGAAGTCTTGCTTTCTCCCGCGGGAAAATATTTACCTATCCCTTGTTCAATAGCAGTTTGGGCAACCACTTGGATAGCCAATATTGGAGAGGCTTTAACGCCTTTAATAACCGCTTCTTTAAAATTAAAGCGTGGCATCTCTAAACCCTTCTGAAGGGCACTTTTTCCCATAAATCCATAGAATACGGGAATAATGGCAGCACTTGCTGCCGCTGGTGGAATCAAATACGGGGCCAAAGTAGACCATACCGATTTTGATGCCTGTGAATTTTCAACAGACGTTGACATATATAAATTCCTTATTTTGAATTTTAAATTTTTTGTTTATAGAATAGATGTATAGAGCTGGTTTATTGTTTGTGTGCTGTTAGCACACTAGAATATTTGGAAGAGAAATTGAAAAGAAAATAGAGCACGGAGTCGCATTTGTGGAAAAGCAACCACGATTTGAAGCCGAATGAATGTTTGTTAACTTTTTTTTGTTCATAAACGTAAGTGTATCGTATTCAGCTAATTAATTGCAAATAAAAATTAATAAGTGAAAAAAAATTAGCGCACGGGGAGCTACAAGCCACATGCCTCACTCGCTAAACATAAGATAAAAGCCACTTCCAAGTAGGCTGAATGATAACCTCAAAGGATGTGCCATTTTTTTCTATCAATCGATGGTCTTCTTGATCCAAGGTAAGTATATAGCCTTTTTGCAGGTTGTGTTCTAACATGGCCTCAAGCAAACCCTCGACTTCCCTCTCAAAGGTTTCTTCGTTGGATAAGTTTGAACAAACTTGAATAGCTAAAATTATTTCAATTCCCTTCTTGATAATAAAGTCGCATTCTCTGAATTCTTTATGATAATATATTTCGAATTTATGGCGTTTCAGTTCCGAATAGACTACATTCTCGAGAATACGCCCTAAATTCTGAGAAAAACTAAAGGAAATTGCTCCTGCCATTCCGACATCTACCATATATGTTTTCTTGTCGTAGCTATGCTGCGTCTTCAGTGAATAGTCAAAACGATGAATGATATCAAAAATATATGTTTCTTCTAGGTAGGAAATATAATCCGTAGCGGTTTGTTGATGAATACCTAAAAACTTGGAAATATTTCTATAGCTGTATATTTTTGAAATATTGGAAGCCAAATAAATCCCGAGGTCCTTTACTTTTGAAGCCATCACATCATGACGTGAAGCAATATCCTTGTAAATAAAGTCCTCGTAATAATTTTGGAGAAGTTCAGTCTTGTATGTCTCCCTAAGAACGACTGCAGGAAATGCACCGTACCTCAAAAATTCGGAAAATAAACGTTTGACATTCGCCTGTTTTTCTAATGAAAAAGGCAGATCTGTTGACTCAAACTTTTTGAATGACAAAAACTCAAGAAACGAAAGAGGAGCTATTTTTATGGTTAGATTTCTTCCAGTTAATATCTCAGCATAATCTTTTTTGATCAGTTTGGAATTTGAGCCGCTAATCCAGATTTGTTCTAGTTTCTTTCCGTCGTACATTTTTCTTATAAAATGCACCCATTCCTTGCAATTCTGAACTTCGTCAAGGATTAGGTAATCGATATTGGATCTTTCTAAAAAGCAGTAGTAAATTTCGGAAAGTGTATATTTCGACAGGACTTCATCTTGAAAATTGATGTATAGAACACGCTTTTTATTATCTAGGCCGGCTTTGATTACTTGATATAGTAATGTGCTTTTTCCGACGCGACGCGCTCCGATTAAAATCTTAATCTCTTCAATTTCGAGATAGGATAAAATATTGTATTCTCTTTTCACCCCTAAAAGACTTAAAGGAAATTCCCCTTCGAACCAAGGATTCCATTCCAAAAGAGCCTGAAAAATTTCTTCATTCATAGAATTCCTATATTTGAGTGATTGCATTATAGCATTTATCTAAATAATGTCATAGTCTAATGTAGCATTTATTGTCAAATCTCTTAAAATTTAAAGAAAATAGGTCAAAATCAGGCCAAACTCTCAAGGAAAAAATTCTCGAGAAATGGGTATCATCCCCTCTTTCAAAGGTAAAAATAAGGTTTGCACTAACGGATGATCTGCGTCTACCGCATACTTTTATCGTTTTTTTTCTATTTTCCATATTGCAAATTCCTATATTGTAAAGGCACTAATTGTGCTGAGATTCTTTATTTTAGGCCAGTTTTTTTCTACGAGAAACTGCCAAACTTGACCGAAAGATGGGAATTGTCTAATATCGATTTTTCCCAAATCCAAGGAGGAAACCTATGGAGCCTGTCAAAACCGGTGTATGGTCATCTTGCACAGTAAACGAATTTGTCAATAATTCTAACGTTTCATGTTTCATCAATGGTTCTATTTACATCCTAAGTGACTTTTCAACATATGGTGAAAAGGCTCATCTTAGGGCATTAAGAATCTATAACACAAAATCCGGGGAATGGTCCATACTCCCCTACGAACAATGGCGAAATATTGCTATTATAGGGAAAACATTATTATTTAAATATCGTCCAAAGAAAGAAAACAACCAATTGCTTTATGCATACAGTTTACAGCAAATGGATAAATCAAATTTTCAAGTACGGGTTCCTGATTGGGCCGTTCATCATGAAATGTCTATTGCGAACGGAAAAATTATAAATGTCTATTGGAGCCGACAGAAACTAGAGGTCTGGGATGACACAGGCCTTCTATTTCGATATAATCAATATCAAATTTCCCGAGAAACAAATAACAATATCCAATATGTTCATGAAAAAGGCATCATCTTCAATTTTAAAACGAAAAATAATTTTTTTATTGTAGATACCATTGATAAAACTTCTTTGGAATCCAATTGGGAACAGTTTGCTGTTGTAACCGGAGGTGAGTTTGTCGAAAGTACGGATGTAGCAAAAAAAAGAAAGCTGGAATTTTCTTTTCCAAAAAGAGACAGTATCGAAATACGCAACAAATTAATCTTTAACTTAAATGGACAACAAGTTTTCGATGAAGTTAAAGAATCTAATTTCGATGAAGTTTCCGATGAGGTTGCCATTTCCGCTTTTGTTGCCCATAGTAAGTCAATTGGAACCTTATATCAAATGAATGATTTACCAAACATATTAACGCACGAGGAGAAAAACTGGACCGCAATCTGGAGTCCGTTTTATCTAACTGTTCGCAATTCTGACAATTATGAAGTATTATTCAGTTCACGTTTCGGAAATAATTCCGATGTGATTGATAAAGTTTTTTTCGAAGGAGATACGGTTGGGGTGATTGTCTATGAATGTAAGCGAAACCAGGTGGAATCAGGTTTTGACTACTGTAGCGGGCCAACGGATTATTTAATAGATGAAGAATTTCGAGAAAATTATCGAATTTTATATTTTGGGTTAGATGGTTCTTTATTGAAGCAAACAGAGCTAAAAGACACTAAAGAGTATCACGATCATAAACGTATGAGTGTTCAGTACCCGAGAATTATATCAGTGAAGGGAGGCTTAGTCGCAAAAGCCAGACCCGATAATAGTTTGACTTTCGAAAATCCCATTACAAAAGTTCTTCATACATTTCCCAATTCCCCTTGTTTAGAGAGCAATAATCGATTCCTGATAACAAAAGATTTGACATGCTACAGTCTTTCAGAGGGGCAATCAAAGGTCTGTTCCATTCCTAAACCTTGGTCATCTATAAACTTATTCGGCTCATATTTGGCGATAACCAGACCTACAAAAGAGGTCAACATCATTAATTTGGAAACAGGTTTAGTAGAGTTTGAGGCGCAAACTGAAGATGTTCCCGTGAAAATCTGTGGCTTCATGTATAAGAAATCTGAAGAAGATTTTCTTGCTGTGCAATATGACAGGTTTATAAAAATATGGTATCGGGCTCATCCATAATGATTAAAGCGATATTAATTCATGGCAATGGCGGAGGCTCGCCAACGGACAATTGGTTCCCTTATCTCAAAACGGAACTAGAAAAAATAGGTATCAAAACAGAAGCGCCTCAATTTCCGGATCCGTTCTTAGCAAGAGCCTCCTATTGGCTCCCCTTCCTTAAAGACACCCTCAAGGCCGATGCCAATACTATTATTATTGGGCATTCATCCGGAGCCATTGCTGCAATGAGATATGCTGAGAAGAATCAACTTTTAGGATCTGTCTTAGTGGGATCCTATCATACCGATTTGGGAATTGAAAACGAAAAAATAAGCGGTTATTTCGACACTCCCTGGGATTGGAATGCAATAAAGCAGAATCAAAAATGGATCATTCAATTTGCCGCGATAAATGATCCGTGGATCCCTATTGCAGAAGCGCGCCTTGTTCATGAAAAACTTAACACGGATTATCATGAATCGCCTGATCAGGGACATTTTGGAGGCGATTATTACAAGAAAACGTTTCCCGAAGCATTAGAAGCTATTAAATCCAAGATCTCTGAAGTGAGGTGAGGCCTATAAGTTTATTGAGATCCCTTTCCTTTGGGCAATATTATTGCCATTAGTTTTTCTACAGCGCGAGCTATAGGATTTTTTGTTATCTCTAATCTTGAAATATTGACCTGGCAATATTGAATTAACGCTTTAAAGGCTTTCTTGTTTATTTCGCCCTTTACAAAATCAAAAAAGTCATCGGCTTTTCCTTTGAGATGCCCGGTATTGAGATCCAGAATAAAAAGTTCCTTTGAACCATTGTCCTTGACACCGATACATAAATTGCCAATAACTGTGAATTTAGTAAAATAGGAATAGTAACTATAGCCTTCTCCTGAGCGAAAAGAAGATTTTCCGCTACTGAGATCCAAAAGTTTCATCCTACCATCACTTCCAAGTGTGCACAAAATATTTTGTTCCACATCTAAATCCGAAAAACACCAACTTTCATTCAAGAGGACAGTTCGAAGTTGTTCATCTTTCAAAAAATTACAGCGAATAAGTTTACCGTTCTGCCATGTAAAGAGAAAATTATTCTTCTTATAAAATTCAGTAAAGAAAAGATTTTTGCGAGGTAAATCAATAACATTCCTTTGCCCCACATTCAAATAAGGTATAACTTCCTCATATCGTTCGTTAAATGTACGATACTTTAGAAAAATATACCCATTATTTACTTCAAAGCATTTACGATCGCAAATTGCTTCTTGTACTTTTAGGGTTTCTGAGATTCGAGCTAGATAAAGTCTCAAATTATCAAATCGTGAATCCTTTTGTGCATAAGAACTTTCGATTATTTGGACAATTTCTTTTTTTCTATAATCCCATTGAACAACTACTCCATCAGTTCTTAGGGTAAATACAAATCCCCTATCGACTGCGAGATGAGTTAACCGTGCATCTGATTCGCCTTTTAAAATTTGAACTTCTTTCGTCTTAATGTTAATCATTCTAACGTCTATGGAATTAACAATCGTAAAATCTAAATTTCCATGCCTAATCATGAATTTGGGGATGTGATACCAAATCGGAGATGTGACATCTTCAATAAGCATATCTCTAGGGATTATTTTTGAATCAGAAGTACATGCAACTTCAAATATCTTGGCGAATAATGATGAAATCTTTGAGAAGCGAAAGGCTTCTTTCCAAGTTACTATGCCTTCATTCACTAGCGGTTGGAAATCATCGATTGCGTTTTCCACGGAGCATCGAAAAAAAACTTTTTTCCAAAACTTATCGTCATTGGTAAGATCCTTCCAAGCTCTACATACGCGCATACAACGAGATAAATCTCTAAATGATAGTAAAGAAAAAATCATCAAAAATACATCTCTAGGAAGCACAGGGACTACCTGCACACATGGAATAAAATTCGCAACTGGAGGGCTGGGTGCCGTTGTACTCGAAATATTTTCAATCATGTTTTGTAAAGAAGAGTATTTACTTTAAATAGAATAAAATAAATTAACACATCATAAAAATAAGGAGAAGACTTTTTCTATGCAAAGGGTCAACTCAAGATAATTTTTATGCACACACTGTTTCGAAACACAGAGTTCACAGAGAACACAGAGAGTAAGAATTTGTAACAAATGCTTGAAACTGAGATCATTTTTATTGATAGTTTCAAGGATTAGCAAACATTTTATATTTTAACAATAATTTTTTTTCTTACTCTCTGTGTTTTTTGTGAACACCTAAATAACTCTCTTTTCAAAAGAGAGAGTTAATAATAGACGTTAGGCAGCCCATTTTCAACGCAGAGACGGAGAGGTTCGCAAAGACGGGGAGAAAGAAAATGATTGTTTTTCTCTTCTTCATTCTCAGCGTCTCTGCGAACCTCTTTCTCTCTGCGTTAAAAATTGTTTGCCTAACGTCTATTAGTCATTTCGCGGTAAGGGGGCGATAAGGATCCGGATTGCTCTGTGTTTTAAAATCAGTTTGTATATAACCTTAATTTGCTAAAACTATTGGTGACAACCGCTCTGCAGACGGTTCTGAGACCGTTTCTGATTTTGATTTCAATTTTCTTGAATGAAATGCATTTATCATGTTAGGTTATTGCCTTAACAGGTCTTTTTATCATGATCCATCTTCTTTCAAAATTAATCCCATACCTTTTATTCCTATTATCTTGTTCGTACGGATTTTCTGCCGAGGAAAATTTTCTTCTTATCAATGGCATAACTAATGAAACCATTTTGGAACTAGGTCCCAAGATTCATGAACGATTTAGCCCTTGCTCAACTTTCAAGATCACCCTTAGTTTGATGGGATATGATGCGGGAATTCTAAGTGATGAAAATACCCCCACCTGGGACTATCAAGAAGGATATGATGATTTTTTAGAATCATGGAAATCTCCACATACCCCCGAATCATGGATGAAAAATTCTTGCATTTGGTATTCTAAGATCCTAGCAATAGAAATAGGCTTGAATAAGATACAAGGCTACCTCAATGCGTTAGAATATGGGAACAAGGACATGTCAGGAGGTTTAGGACAACCAGGACCCGAGGGGGTTGCTTGGATAAATTCCTCCCTAAAAATTTCCTTAAAGGAGCAAATAGAGTTCATTAAAAAAATAAACCTCGGAATGTCACCCTTTTCCCCTGACGCCATCCAAAAAACAAAAGTAATTATATTTAAGGAAGTATCTCTTGAGGGATGGGAATTGTATGGTAAAACCGGATGGTGTGGTTCTCACGTAATAGAAGATGGCAAAAAAATAGAATTTGGATGGTTTGTGGGATGGATCGAAAAAGATACTATTTTCTTCCCCTTCGCCTATCTCATCCGAGATCAGACAATAAATCTCAATCAAAGAATTCCGAGGGTCAAACAATTGTTAACGGAATCTAACGCAACTCAACTAACCTGGGTCGAACAGTAAGAAAAAAAATGGATGTCCCTGCTGTCGACAATTATACTTTAAGGCCATTTGGACAACATAAATTAAAATCTGATATCGAGAAGTTACCCCTTGAAGTATCCCTCATGATTCTTCAGCGATTAAATTGGCGTGACCTGGTACATTTTTCATACACAAGTAAAACAAATCATTGGACTGTACTCAATACCCCAAAGCTACTTCATGAGCTTTTTTCAGAACAAATTTTAGAATTCGGATCTAGAGAAATAGCGAAATTAACGTTGACTGATAATGATACTATCCTCCCTTGGCAATTTTCTATAGCTCTAGGAATTCGGAACCCGGAGCATGGATTGGAATGGGGAAAGAAATATCTCAATGCGTCTGTCCTAGCATCTTGTCGCCAAAGGATAGCGAAAAAGATAAATCGTTCTGAGGCTATAGGGGTATTGGTTCGAGGTGCAGAAGAAGTTAGAAAAGGTCTTCCATTCAATTGGACAAATAAGTATCTCACTCTGTACGCAAGACATTTAGCAGCTTTGGATTGTCAAAAGGCCCTTGAAATATGCGAGATGATTGATGATGTGTCAGAAAAGAATAGTGCTAAGATTTCAGTATTTCAATATCTTCCCGAAATGCAAAAAAAAGCATTTTTTGACGATTTTGTTCTTTCTCTCGATTTTTCGATGATGAACATTGATGTCCTTGTGGATGTTCTTAAAGGACTTACTTCGACTGCTTCTTTTCCATCTATGAAATTGCTTATTGAAAAAGCATTAGGAGTTTCTTTTGGGAGTGGAAGAACTTATTATGTCCCTTTCCTAATAAAAAAAATGGCATCTCCCCTATTTAAGGAAAATCCTAAATGGGTGTTATCTATTATTGAAAACATCTCAGATGTTCATTTTCAAATAGAAGCACAGTGTGAACTAGCCACTGTTCGTTTCCCGGATGAGCCTGAAAAGGCAAAGGAACATGTTAAAAAAGCTATTCATTTATCGACTCAAAATTCAGATAAATCTCGGGATTACGAAAAAATTGCTGATACCCTCTGTATTTGGGATAAAGCTCAAGCTGAAATGTATTACCGCATGGCAATTGAGCAAAAGACTACCTTAAAAGATTACAATTGTTGGATGTTAGAAGATACGATTAAAAAACTATCGAAGATTAACCTGGAAGCGGCATTGCAAAATGTAGAGCCTATTGTTGAAGAATACGAAAAAGGAATCAATCTATGTAATATAGGTCTAGAGCGCAGTAACAAGGCTTTGTATGAAAAAGGAATTGATCATATTTTGAAATCACAGGATGGTGATCAAACATATTTTTCAATATGTTCCTGGCAGGTCAGCTTATTCGGTGAGGAATTTGCGATTACTTCCGCGTATAGATTGACCGATGTAAAATTCAGAGCCCAAGAGCTACTCAGAATAGCAAAACGTGTTATTTATGATGATCCTCAAACTGCCAGAAAGCTAATAAAAGATGCGCTTTCAATTTCGATTGGAATGGAAGATCGAAAAACATTTATCACAAATTTAATCCAATTTATCGACCCACAAATTTGGTGAGACTCCTAAGGCTTTACGTTTAATCCCAAAGATGATATTCCTGTAAACCTTTGAGGTAGGAAATATGATCAGCCAAATTCAGTCTTCAGCCTATGATGGGGCATTTGAACAACAGAATGAACAGTGTTATTTTGAAAAACAACCAAGAGATGTAAAACTTATAGTTCTCCAGAAATTGAATTCGCGTGATCTTCTCCAGTTTTCTTACACAAGCAAATCAAATCATTGGACTGTATTAAATAGTTCAAAACTTCTAGATGAGCTCCTTTCAGGTCAAATCATCGATTTAGGGATTAGAATTATACCGAAATTATTATTTCCTACTGACGATACTCTTCATTGGCATTTTTCAATAGCTTTGGGCATTCGGGACCCTGACCAGGGAATGGAATGGCGAAAGAAGTATCTGAGCACGCATGCCCAAGTTTCATCGTGCCACAATATCGCAGAAAAGATTGATCGTTCTGAGGCTATACGCATATTGGTTCGAGGAGCACAAGAGCTTAAAAATACTGATCCAGAAAATCCGGAAGATGAATTCCTCATTCGTATGGTGCAACAATTAGCGCCCTTGGATGCTCAAAAGGCTCTTGAAATAAATGAAATGATCGCTCATGAAAAACTTAGAGCAATAACAAAGACCACTGTAATCGAGTATCTTCCTGAAATGCAAAAAAGAGCTTATTTGAATAATGTCGCTCTTCATTTGGATTTTTCATCGTTGACCATTTATGCTTGTCAAAATATTCTTGAGGCTACTGCCCCAGTAGCCTCTTTCCCGATAAGGAAATTGCTTATTCAAAAAGCACTGGTAGTTTTTGAGAGTGAAGATGCTTCTAATCTTTATCATATACAAAGAGAAGCATTTCCCTTATTTAAGCATGATCCCCAATGGGTGTTATCTATTATTGAAGACCTCGAACTTACTCCTTATCATATACAAGGACATTGCGAACTTGCTGCTATTCGCTTTCCGGAAGAACCTGAAAAGGCAAAAGAGCATGTTCAAAAAGCTATTCAACTTTCTAGTCAAACCTACGATAAACCATTAGCTTATGAAAGAATTGCCCATACTCTTAAAATTTGGGATAAAGCAGAGGCTGAAAAGTATTACCGACTTGGAATCGAGCATAAGCTTAAATTCAAAGATTACCGCTGTTGGTTATTCGACAAAATGATCAAAAAACTATCGAAAATTAACTTTGCAGCTGCATTGCAATATGTAGAAGCAGTGGATGATAAGGAGACAAAAGGGATTAATCTATGTAGGATAAGCCTGCTGAATAATAATAAGGTTTTATATAAAAAGGGAATCGATATCATTCTCGATACCAAGGAAGGCTATCGCCGATATGTCTTAATGTGTTCTCCTTACGTGAACGCATTCGGAGAAGAATTGGCGATTAGTTCCGCATATAGGTTGAACGATAATCTTTACCGAGCACAAGAGCTTTT
Organism: Waddliaceae bacterium; assembly: GCA_963822595.1. Classification (GTDB taxonomy): domain Bacteria; phylum Chlamydiota; class Chlamydiia; order Chlamydiales; family Waddliaceae; genus CAVRUH01. Next base: position 334,368 of record CAWGIG010000004.1, read on the forward strand.
CAGAATAGCAAGGCGTATAATTTATCGGGATCCACAAACTGCAAGAAAACTAGTCAAAGATGCCATTTCAATTTCGAATAAAATGGACACCCCAAAGAAAAGAATGATAAATTTACTCCAATTCATCAATCCATTTATTTGGTGATCCCTCAGAATTTTTTCTTCCTCAAACGAACCATTGCGTAAAATAATATTTCTAATTAAGTTGAAATCATCACAAGATCGGGAGTATTTGTATGTCGATAGGACCCACCGCAGGACCCAGTGGAGATATTGAGATGTCTATTGTCGAGTACCCGTTGCCGGTAAAAAAGCCTAAAAAAGAATCGTGCTGTACACAGCAATGCATAGGAAAGACCTTTGTAAAAGTTACCATTCCCTCTCTAATTATCGGGGGACTTATTGCGGGCGCGATCTTCTATGGTGTGACAAGATTAGAAGCAGTATTGAAAGACCAAATTGCATTCGCTGTCTCAGAATTAAGCGGCGATCTCCAAAATCAAATCACATCTATCATCGACACCTTTAATTCGATCATAACCGCACAAGGCACGGAAATCTCTTCAGCAACTTCTGCCACTCTCAATGAAGGAGTACGTCTCCTCAATAACAGCATACAGACCTCGATCCAGGGACTTAGCAAGAACCTTACAGAAGCTATCGCGAATGCCACTCAAAAGATTCCTTGACACGTATTTTATACGCTATGAAAAATCTCTCGTAACCTTCATAATGAACGAATAACTTGAGGTTAATCATGTTCCTATGGATGCTCTTTATCGCTCTTTTTCAGGGATTTTTATTGCACGCCCAACCGTTAGAGAATCTTCCTATGAATTTTCAAGAAAAACTTGAAAGTAAAACCACTATTCCCATTAAGAACTCTTCTAACACCGATCAAAACCTTAAATTTCTAAGCTACAACATTCAACTCAATGGCTTAGACATCCCTACCCATCTTTGGAAAGAGCGTAAACACGTCGTCAGCACCTTGATCTCTTATGCCGACGTAATTGCGCTGCAAGAAATCACGCACACTCAGTTTTGTGACTTACGCGATCTATTGCCTGAGTATGAATTTATCGGGTTTAACACCACTAATGGGGAAGATTTAGTAAAACCCTCTTCGGATACGGAAGAAGGTCTTGCAATAGCCTTTAGAAAAGATCTATTTAGTCTGAAATGCACGGATATGAAATGGTATTCAGATACTCCTCAAGTTCCCTCTAAAACATGGGGTACATGGACTAGCGCCTTTCCAAAATGCTTACAGACTGCGACTTTGATATTCTTGACGCAAGAAAATGAATTAGATATTCTAAACAGTCATTTTGCTCATGATGAAGATCCTTTGGGAATCATCAATCCCCGACTATTATCCAGTCAATATGAATTAGAAATCCTCAAAAAATTAGAAGGACGTTATTGGATTTCTGCCGGAGATAGAAACTTCCATTACCCACGCGATAGTTCAGCTTATGAACTTTATAAAAATAGTTCCTATGTACTGGGCTCAAAAAGAGGTTCCAAGTATTCTCAAGGTGAAACTACATTTATGGGATACGAAGATCATCCTCGCATGATTCCCATTACAACCACAGGAATCTTCGAAAAATCGTGCGTTCTGGACGTCATTTTTCATAATCCAGCTCTCATGGACAGTCTATGGTGGCTAGCTCATCTGGGTGAATATGACGAAAACCTAAATTTGTTACCCATAGGACGATGCAAAGATCCTTCTAGGCGTCTCTTTGCATCTGACCATGCCGCTGTATTTGTAGAATATAGCCTTCACAATTTTTATAATCCTAAAAATGTAACCATTTTTTTATTACAACACCGTTTTGTTGCAACGCAAATGTACCAAGAATAGCCGAAGCAAGGATACAAACCTTACTTCCTTGGCGAAAGTTAGCAGCTTTTGCACGTACTCCCCCAACATAAACCGTTGGACTCTTCGAAGTAACAACAAATGGCATTTCACCTTCCGGAGAGTTGATTACAAAACCGGCTCTTTTTCTGGTCACATTTGCAAAAAAAGTAACCGCACCATCTGCAAACCATTTTCTTCTTACTTTATAATTACCTGCACCATGATTGGCTCTACTCCCTAATTTTCTTAGAAGAGCAGCTACTCTATCAGGATGACATTTGTTCGTATCTTGTTCTGCCCCATCCCAAATCGCAAGATCAGGATTATTTGCGACAACATCTCCGTGGTCGCTGGTTAGTATTGCTTGTTCAGGAAATCCAAACTTCTCTTTATGTTTGCTTGTTGTGGTTGTAGCTGTCACAGCAACACTCGTTCCTGAACTTCCAAAGGCAGGTCCGTAACCAATACCCACGTTTTCTGTCGAGTCCACGAAAGTTATGCGCCCCAAAAGAACTTGTTTTCCATCCGGGGGCAACAAAGTTAACTCTTTATTTCTAAACCTTCTACAAACGATCGATGCATAGGTAGTTTCTCCGTCTTTCTCGGGGAGTTTATTATTAATACCACTTTGTAATTGGTCTGCCATTTTTTCATTCGTGTTGGCCTTTTTCCAACCCCATGCCGCAGCCCCTGCAAATACTGCTGATCCCAAATAACAAGCTACAATCATAATGCTCTCCTTGAATTATTTTTTATACTCTCTCCTTGCGCGCGCAAGTTCTTTTGATTAAGAGTGGACCAAGATATTAAAAAGGAAAATAGATTTCAATAAGAAAAGATTCAAGACGAAGTTCGTTATTAGCGACCTGTCAACTTGTTAAGAGATTCCGGATACCGCTCCCCTTGAATCTTGATTTTTGAGGAGGCACTTTCAATAGCCTGCACTTCTGAGGGTGTAAGTTCGATCTCTACTGCTCCCATATTTTCTTCAAGACGATTTAGCTTCGTCGTCCCCGGAATCGGAACGATCCAAGGTTTTTTTGCAAGTAGCCAAGCAAGGGCAATCTGAGCAGGTGTTGCCTTCTTTTGTTTTGCAAAAGAACTTAGCAAGTCAACCAAAGCAAGGTTTGCCTGACGATTCTCTTCATTGAAGCGGGGGACCATGCTACGGAAATCTGTACTATCAAACTTTGTATTAACGTCTATTTTTCCCGTTAGAAACCCTTTACCAAGGGGACTGTAAGGAACAAATCCTATCCCTAGTTCCTCAACTGTCGACATGACTGCTTCTTCCGGTTTTCTCCACCATAGCGAGTATTCACTTTGCAAGGCTGTCACAGGTTGAACAGCATGAGCGCGTCGGATGGTCTCTACGCCGGCTTCAGAAAGACCGAAATGCTTGACTTTGCCTTCTTTAATCAGATCCTTGACAGCTCCTGCAACATCTTCGATGGGCACATTAGGATCTACGCGATGCTGATATAATAAATCAATCGTATCAACCTTTAGCCTCTTAAGTGATCCCTCAACAGCTTTTTTGATATGTTTGGGATCGCTATCTAAAGCGCTCCAACGCTCTTCACCTTCCTTAGCGGGTTTGAAGCCGAATTTGGTTGCAATGACGATCTTTCCGCGGAAAGGGGCTAGGGCTTCCCCTAAGAGCTCTTCGTTGGTGAAGGGACCATAGACCTCAGCGGTGTCGAAGAATGTAATGCCTCGTTTAACGGCTTCATGAAGGAGCGCGATCATTTCCTTTTTATCTTTAGGAGGTCCATATGAAAAACTCATACCCATACAGCCAAGCCCGAGGGCGGATACTTCTAAATTGCTTTTTCCAAGTTTACGTTTTTTCATAATTACACACCTGCTTCTTCAAATACGCGCCTAGCAATGCCTATAGCTGAACTGGCTGTTGGCCAGCCTGAATAGAAGGCAAGATGTGTGATCACCTCGACAATTTCTTCACGGCTTACGCCGTTCTGCAGAGCTTTTTTTAAATGGAAGGGTAATTCGTTTGTTCGATAAAGCGAGATAAGGCTTGCAACCGTAATAAGACTTCGATCTCTCGGAGAAAGCCCAGGACGTTTCCATACATCCCCGAAAAGAACTTTGTCGCTATAGTCAGCAAGTGCAGGTGCGATATCTCCAAATGTTTTTTGCGCAGAGCTCTGTTGATCGGACATTTCTCCTCCTCATTTATTTTTTCTTTATCATATACCGCTTAATGATAGCAAGTGCAATCGGATCTGGCGCCTTTCCCCTATGGGAAGGGGACCAGACCGGCGGATTGAACTTTATAAAGAAAGGGAATTTTCTTCAGGCCAACAGCCTTAAATTATAAAAGCTATTAATAAATCAGGAATGAGCTTTTTCCGAAGAAAATCCTTTTTTCCTGAATTATCTTTGATTTTTAAGGTGTTTTAGCTTAAATAACTGGAATTCATTGCTATCCATGCTCTCCAATTTATATATAAGTAATTTTTTTGGTCACATTTGCCTTTTTAGCAGCTTTATTCATCAAAAATACTATCTTAAATCGCTTAAAAGATTCTGCATTTGTATTAATATTTTTTTGGATCAAGGTTGTAATAGAATAAGTTTTTTAACAGCAATCCTATAAAGTTCGGCCGTAGCTTTTGCAGTATTATCTAAAGCATCCGAAGGCTTGCTATAAGTCATTCCCACACTTGCTTCTCCTTTAGCTATCATTACCTTTAATTGGACCTTAGGGTTGTCCGATATTTCAATCTTTCTTTATACCATATTTATCGTCAGCCAAAACTACTGATAATTTATCATTTATTTCAATAACCCTATGTAATTTTGAACCATCCGATATCCCAATGCTAATAAAAGCTATTTAAATTATTTCCTTACTTTATTTAATAACCGCTATCTCTTTTATCTTTTAAACTAACAAATGCTTCTGTAATATTGTTTAAAAGCGTTAGTCGCTTGCGAATTTAGCCGATTGATTCTGTAAATCTTGCGCCGTAATTTTGATGGGTATTTACTGTTGTAAAGTTGCGGAGTTAATATATCAGTACGTTTAATGTTTTTTCCTCCTTCGTTTTTTCGGGGCCTTTGCATCCGACTTGGACTTTAAGGGCGCTCATTAGATTAGCATATTTTCATACATTTAATTACGCTAACTTTGAGGCCGGTTCTAGCTGTGGTTGCTTTAAAAGAACCTCGAGATAAACGATCTGTTCGTAATTAAGTATTGATTCTGGATTTACAAGATTTGCTAACGTTTTCTGATAGGCTATTGGATTTTTCGAAAGTTCATTGAATAAAGATTCTGCAGCTTCCTTAGGAGTTTCATTCTTTGCTTCTTTTCGAACTTCCTTATTCTCTCTGACCAAAGGTTCACCTGGTGGTGCAATAGCTTCTTCAGGAAACATTTCTCCCTTGTCTTTAGGAACCGTCTCTTCGACTGATTCCCCTTCGCTCGATACAACAGTTGCTTTTGCAGTTCCATTCAGTCCTAGTTTAGAATCTGTATTGGTTTTTGTTTGATCAAATATTTCAAGAGTTGTTTCGAGCTTGTCAAGGATAACTCTTAATTCAGTATTTGCCAAAACTACCGATGGCGGAACATTGACCTTCAGTTCTGTGAGTAATTCTCTGGCTTCTGCAATATATTGTAGATCATAAGCCTTTGAAGGGTATCCTCCAAGAACCTCTAAGACATTGCTTGTATGTACTAGTCCCTGATCCAGCTTCTGAAGAATCTGGGCGGCTTTTTGGGGATTAAATTCCTTTGAGCCAAGAAGTTTTCCCAAATCCTCAGCAATGTCACTGAATGCTTGGTGGGCTCCACCATTTATCGAATCTTTTATAAGGATCTCCGCCTGGTGCGCAAATGAATCAAATTTATCCAGACTAGCAAATTTAGGCTCCACATCTACAGCTTCAGGTTTAGCATCCGTAGACATTTCACCTTTGTCTTTTGGTGGTATTGGGGCACCTAGAGCTTGAGTTACAACCGCGTTAGTGGATTGTAACTCGGGTGAATCTGCTGATTTAAGCTCAACGTTTATGGTACGTGTTTCACTTGTACTTGTAGGTCTGATTATTTCCTTACTTAAGTCATCAAAGCCTTGCTTAATATCATTTTGGTGCACCATTACTCCTGAAAACCACACATTACTCTCTAGTTGTCCCATGAACGGAGTAATGTCAGCTCCGGATTCTTTCAAAGTATTCAGCAAACTCAAGAGCCGTTTGCCAGCTTCATGGGATTCCTTCGATGTTCCAACGCTATCCCGCTTTCCTAGGAGGCTTGCTCTTCTACCTACCGTTGTCAGTTTCCCGTCACTCAAAACAAGTTTAAGCTTGGGATCGGCTGCCAATCTATTAATGTTATTTTCTAATTCTGAAGCAGCTTGAGAAGATTCGTAAGTTCTCGTTGTTTCATTCATCCCTGCGGCCATTTTTTTTGTAGATTCTAAAAAGGGACTATCCCCGCCTCCCTTGGGCTGCAATCCTTCTAATTCTTTAGCTAAAAGAACATAACGAGGGCCTCGTTGTACAAACATCATCATTGCGTTCCCTATCAAAGAGTCTGGGGAAGAAAGAGCGGCTGATTTTAATACATCTTTTTGATCATGATTATTTACCGTTTTCTGGACGGTATCAGTATATGAACTATTATTATTTAATTTATTTTGCAGGCTGGCAGCTTTTAGTTGCATCATACCGGCGTTTTGCATATGTTCGAAGTAATTTTTTAAATCGGGATCTTTTGAAAATTCAGCAACAGCTTTATTGATAGCTTCTGGATTCTTATTTTCGGGTTGTGAAAGCTTTTCGTTTAATTGCTCAAGTTTGCTTTGAACGGCTGTACTTAAATCGGACATGGTTTTGATATAGGCGACTACTTCTTTTGCTTCAGGAAATTTACTAACGAAAGCATCATTTAAAACACTAAGTGCCAATTTCGAACGATCGGCAGTGGTTTCCTCTGTAGTGAAAATTTCTTTTAATAAATGAGCTGCTTTTCTTAACTCTTTAGAATCGGATGCGTTTTCAACACTTTGGTCACCTTGTGTTTCTTGAGTTTCAACTTCTGATAGTCCACTTTCCATATCAAGCCCCTTTAAAACACCAATCAGTTGCTCATGCTGCCCATGAGAAATTTCATTTGGAACTTGTTCCTCTAAATCGATTCCCTTTAAAGTAGCAACGAGACTTTCACGCTCTTTGTTAGTAGTTACAGGATTACTTACAAAATTTGTAGGACGTGGTGCAGGAACAGGTCTATTGACAAGGACTGCTTGTCCTTGTAGTTCGGTTTTGTGGGCAACAGGCTGAGGGGGGTCACTTGATAATTTACGGCCTTCCAGAGTTGATTTACTTTGCTTGCTTACTTTTGCTCTGGCAGCTACATCAACGCCAGCTGTAGCTGTACCCGCTACCTTAGAAAAACCTTCCATCATAGACATAAAGATCCTCCAAATAAGTAAAACTATCTAAATATTATTATAAAATATTTTATTATGTTTGTCAATATTAAGATTAGATTAAGATGGAAGCTTGTAAGGTTTATTTATATTTGTAACATAAAACAATTATTAGTTTGTTTTTGTTAAGTGACTTACATTAAACTCTACTTGGATCTTGCTCTTTGGATTTTTGTTGAAACAAGGCGATCACGTCTTGAACGATGGTATTGCTCCATTCTCGATTGATACGCATTGTGGTAAGGAGTTCACCCTTTGTCAGGTGACTATAGATCATATATCTTACTCCGGAAGGAATTCTTTTCAACGTTTGATTCGTCGAATTTAACCAGATCTTAAATCCAGATTTTAAATTTTGTTCGTTAATAAATTCATTCGGCTTTTTCTTTTCAATATTTTCTATGGATGGATTGCCACCTCTTGTGACTAAGTAGAGCGCAAGGCGAGCTGCTTTCGCACGATCAATTTTCGTAGGCACGAATTTGCTACAAGCTAGATGTAAGGAAGTGTTTCCGGATAATGTGTCCGGTACATCTGGATTAGCGCCGGCATCTAAAAGAGCTGCAACGATGACAGCGTGCCCCCTTAAAGAAGCTGTATGAAGAGGGGTTCGACCATTAATTAATTCAGCAATATTAACGGGAGCTTTATTTGCAATCAACCACTTGGAAAAATCATGATGATCACCGCTGACTGAATAATTTAGAAGTGTTACTTTAGATGGCAACGTGGCGATATCCAGTTTAACACCATTTGCATGAAATTTCTTTGCAAGTTCAAAATAACCGTGAATGCTGGAATCAATCATGCTCTCACCTGTTGAATAGTTTAAAACTCGCACAACAAATAGTTTATACGCTTCTAAAACAGGAGAAATAACTTTAACAGGTGTCTTTTTTCGAGCAAACCATCCCATTTTGCTTTTCATTTTCGGTTCGATATCGACTATTTTTACTTGAAGTTCTTCTAAGGAGGTTCCCTCCCAAGTGCATTGCATGACGATAGCTCGTCTGAATATTTCTAATGCTTTAAGGGCGATTACATTATCACCTTGAGCGTCAAAACCGCTATATAATCTGGTAATCCCCTCTATCCCCTCCTTTTTAAGGCAAATAATTAGATCTTGGTCCGCTTTTTGGAGATCATTTTCTTGTAAGTAAGGAAGAGAAAATAGACCATTGTTATTTGCAATCATTATTACTCCAAATATTAATTAATCAATATTATAAACTATTTTTTAATATAATGTCAATTGAAAGGGTGTTTTTCAGGAAGATATTTAGAAATGATAGTATAACACACCATCCAGATGAAATGTCATGGGTTCTGGCATTCCCATTTTCGGGGAAACTTGAGCTAACAATAGTTCGATAAATTCCATCCAATTTCCTTGTTCAACGGAAGCAAGAATGCTCGCAGGATCGATGTCGAGTTGGTAACTAAATTCATCGATATACGGCAATACGTTTTTCGACAGATTTTCGTCATCTAAGAGGTAGACATAATCCGACAAGAGTGCCTCCCAAAGTGATGGTCTTTGGCGAATCTTATGGAGGTTAAGATTGTTCACAGGATCATTTAACATTTCGATAAGAATTTGCAACGGATGAATATGAGCTATGCTGCTGCCCACATCCTTAATGTATCCTTTTTTGAAACCAATCGAAACGATGGAATCATTACCAAGAACATCCAAGATATAATGAAGATCGTTTTTTTCCGCATCATTCATTGTAACTCTATAATCCCGAGGCGCAAATAGGGACGGTGACTTGTAAAATTTCAGTGTATAAGGCACATCACCACCATCACGTATAAGACGCAGAGCATTGAGAACAGGATGAAGTGCTCTTTCCTCCCCCAAAAGTTGTTTTAATGCCACACTGTCATTTGCAGCATGAGAGGAGACAAATGCCATTAAAGTGAACACACCTATAATTAGGTTTTTATTCATAAAATAAATCATAGAGCATATTATAAAGCAAAAAAATATTAAAAATATATGAAAATTATAGATAAAGAATTAAACGTATTGGGGAACATCTTTTTTTAACAGCAAGGAAAGTGAGATGTAATTAAAATTCGAAGGTCCCACCTATTTTCATTAAAAAAACTTGACAACAAAAATTTCGTGATTGAAAATGCACATCTTTCGGAGAAAACAATTATGAAAATTAAATTTATTACTCTCGCTCTAGTAACCACTATAACCAACCTTTTTGGTGATTCATCTTCTCCATATCGATGCAGAATGTCGGGAAATGAATTAGAAGCCGATATCATTGTAGTCGGCGGGGGTGCAGCGGGTTGCGTCGTGATGAGCCAGCTTTCAGAAAAGGGTGGCTTTTCAGTATTAGGAATAGAAGGCGGACCCAATATAACGGGTGATCCAGAAATAGAAGCGGTAGGTCTCCCAGCACTGCTCCTAGCTGGGACAGGACGATACAAGTATTTTTGGCCAGGTTGGAACCAAACCGTGCCGATGGCAGGTCTAAATGGTCGAACAAGTGACTGGACCACAGGAATGGGATTAGGCGGTGGTTCATCCATTAATGGATTATACTATGGTCGTGGCTCGAACGCTGTGTACTCACTTTGGGAAGGAATTTCCGGCAGCAGCAATTGGAGTCTGGACAATATTCTGGCAACATTCGATGAGCTTGAGAACTACCAAGGATTGACAATCACACCGGACGCACGTGGGGAAAACGGAAAACTCAGCGTGCTGCAGACACCTACAATCTCGCAGGTAACAACGAATGTTCTCTTGCCGGCATCACAGGCAGCCTTTCCTGGAATTCCAATTGTGTCGGACTATAATGATCCTAGTGTAGAAAACTGCATCGACCCTCGGGCTCAATGGTTTATTGACCCCACCGGTACCAAACGAGCGAGTAGTGCGACAGCCTTTTTAGATAGCACCGTGATGACGCCGGAAGGTCAAGGCCTTAACGGACAAAAACTGTTTATGCTTTTCAATGCAGTAGCGGTGAAAATTATTTTTGATGAACATGGGCGTGCAACAAAAGTAAGATATATGAAAGATGGTAAGCTCTTGGAAGCTCGAGCCCGAAAGGCCGTTGTTTTGACGGGTGGAATCAATAGCAGCAAGTTGCTTCAGCTTTCGGGGATTGGACCTTCTGAAGCGCTGCAGAATGCGGGAATCAAGCCTGTTTTCATTAATGAGAACGTTGGAAAACATCTACAAAATCATCCTCTCATCTTTATTACGTTGTTAGCAAATCCTGCTGATAATGGAATACCGGCAGGGGCACCGTATGCATTTACTATCAATAGTGTCTATTTGCCTGTTGTGGGCGGTAGTTCCGGCGACCCGCGCATGCTGCAAATTTTGTTTGAATATGTTCCGGGAACAGTCCCTCTAGTTCTCGTTGGATTTGAGCTTTTGAATCCGGTAAGTGAAGGAAGTGTCACCATCCAAAGCGACAACGCCTTTCAGATAGCCGCGGCGGACGACGGCTTTTACCAAAATCCAGTGGATCTGGAAAACATGAAAAATGCCGTGAAGGTATATATTCAGAGCCTCCTTAATCAATTAGCCACCATGGAGCCGCCTTACTATCAACCCCTTTTAACCGACCCTATCAACGGAGTTATCCTTTCAGGTTATAACGACTCTGTGGTTGAGGCCTACGTGAAAAATAACAGTAATCTTTCTCTGGATGTTCACCATTTTACTTCGCATTGTAAAATGGCTGCTCTGAATGCCGGAGGTGTTGTAGATGGTGACACGCGCGTTTACGGAACAAAGAACGTTTTTGTCATGGACGATTCCATCTGCCCGGTAATTCCTGATATCAATACAGCCGCATCTGCGATGATGATCGGATTGCGGGGTAGTGAAATTCTGAAAAGTGTTTTAGAAAAAAGATAAGTAACAATGAGATGATTTAATATGAAAAAAAAGATTCAACTAGCTGTAATGTCGCTTTTATTTTTAGTCACCGCTGACGTTCAAGCTCAAGAGCAGTTTTATGGTAAAATTTTCAGTGGGGCAAATTTCTTGCAAAATGTTTCAACTCAGGGAAATAAATCCGCCTATGATACAGGATATATTATTGCCGGTTCATTGGGTTATTGTTGGGATTATGGCTTGCGTTTAGAAGCTGAATATGCCTATAGAAGAAATGCTATAAGTAAAATCCATTTCATTGGACAAGGCTCTTCCGATCATGGACATTTCCAAACTTCCTCGTATATGGGTAACTTACTATGGGATGTGCCTGTATCTTCATGGGGATGTACATTTTGGAATCTCCAACCGTTTATTGGAGCTGGCATCGGCTATGATAACCAACACATGCATTCCTCAAATTCTCGCATTATTTTTAATCAAAAGTGGAAGCATTTTTCTTGGCAATTGATGACAGGGTTAGTCTATCCTCTCTTTTGTAATACGGAGATTTCTTTAGAATACAAATTCCATCAAGGGGGTTGTCATTTCTATAACCACTCAGTCGGCGTTGGGCTCCTCTATAAATTTAACTTCTTAAGGTAGGTTTAGACGAAAGAGGAATATGCGAGTAAAACAGGCACTATCAGCAATCTGGACATCGGGATATAGTCCCTATGGACTATTATTGACCCTTTCTATCATGGTTTTCGTGACCCCTTATGCGATAGAAACCGGAGTCTTCTCCACCATTCCCCTCGAAATTTTTGTTTCTACTATCCTCATGATAGGTGTTTTTTCAGTTCCTTGTGGATCCATCATCCGCTCTATTGCTTTGACAATAGTAATTTTATCGATAGGGGCAAGATTCCTACAGAGAGGAGTTCAGCGGGATGATTTGGGATATCTGGAAATTTTTCTTTCGATTTCTATGATTGCCCTTTATGCTTATCTTGTTATTCGACAATTTTTTTCTGAAACAAGTTCTGTGAAACATCGTATTGCCGGAGCGGTTACACTTTATCTCATGTTAGGTATCTTGTGGGCCAGGTTATATGAACTCGTATTATTAAATGATCCACATGCCTTTAATTTCGATGTTTACAATGGATTCTCATCACTTATTTATTTCAGTTTTGTAACGCTTTTAACAATTGGATATGGAGATATATATCCGGTCAGCATCATTGCTAGAAACCTGGCAATATGCGAGGGGGGGATCGGACAACTTTTTATCGTCATCATCATCTCCTCTCTTGTTTCAGAAAGGGTAACCAAAGAGTTAAAGAATTAAATTAAAAATCTCAGCGTGGCTCCAGTTCAATCATTGAACTATAATTTGACATGTATGTAGACAGCAAAGGTGTTGTTAAAGCTTCCAGGTCAACTAATTTTTTAGGATTATAAGCAACCCTATAACCATGGAAATGGTAAAGGAGTGTCTCAAAGTATTCTCCAACCGAAGAACTTCCCCGAATAAAAGGCATTGTATGGGAAAAATAGGCCCGAAAGACACCTACACGGTTTTTCAATTCACTAACATCATTTCGATCGCACAGAACTGCCCTGGCGAATATTCTGGCAATTTCCATCAAAGTGGGTTGAATAAGAAACGAGTCCTGATGGATAACCATGGCCGTGGTATGGTTATTCATTTTAACCAAAGGATTCATTCCTGCTTCACGATATAACCAAACAAGATATTCAGAAACAACCATCATTTTTCCATCCACCATAAACCTGACGGTTCCAAGAGCGAAAAAGGATTTTAGATTTTCCCTATTCTCTTTAAGCGTGTAAAACAGATTTGAACCCTTACACTTCTCTATAAGAGGGAAATTCTTATCCAATACTCGAAATAAAATTGCAACTTTTAGTTTTGTGAATTTTACAGGGTTATTTTCGCAAAATTTCTGATTTGCCTTCGTTAGAGCTTTTTTCTCCTCCGCTTGAAGCTCCTCTTCTTTATATAAAAGATGTCTAGGAAAATCTGCAGGATACCTATCTTTGTCATTAAGCATTTGCCGAACATCAAAATATTCACTTTCATCAAAAACTTCGATTTCGAACGAAGAGCTGCATCCTTGAAAGCCTCCCTCTTCCCTAACTTTTATTTTCTCATGTTTCATGTTACGGATGTCGGTAGACCCTAATAGCCTTGAAAAATGTGAGAGGATCAGTTTATTGTAGGGTTGATACACATCATGTAAGCAAGTATGAAACCGACCATATTCCGCTTCATCTCTTCTAACTCCAAAACAATGCGCGAATTCCGTTTGGTGAGAATGCGCTATTGCTTTTCGGGCTTCCGCCAAATCTTTTAAAACCTCAAAAAAAAGTGTGGTTAAACAGTCTTCTGTTTTTTCACATGCCTTAACTTTCTGCAATGCTGCAAAGATCGCATCAGATGATTTTTTTTTATAGTCATCCTGATTACCGCTAAATACCCTAAAAGTATCATTGTCTATTATAAAGGTCGACGGTGAAAAATTTATTTCATTAACATTCATTTTAACTTTAATTTGTTTTGTAAAAGAATAACATCTTTAAACATAGAAAACAATATCGATTTTTAAAATTTGAGAGAGTAGAGGAGACCGGTTGCCCGGCTCCCCCTCATTAGATCCCATCGTGCCCAATTAAGGCAATGGGCTCCCGACAAATCACTCGCTTTGTCCTCTTCAAAATAGCCTATGTTTGATTGTAAGGGCTGGAAGTGGGTATTTAGTGCGAAACATATCGAATTTCTTCCATGTCATGGATGGATTCTGACTCCTTCGATTGATCCATTTGAAGAAGATTCTTACTGCTTCTTCTACAAATGCTTTTATGTATTCGAAGTTAAAGGAAACACCGTAGTATTGGATGTGTCCTCTCAGTTTCGAGCAGAATGTTTTCCACAACGGGACTAATTTAATAGTGTTTCTTTTCTCTTTTATCCAATTTGCAACCCTTTTTATTTTGGTCACAAATCTTTTCTTCGCAGTCTTTACTTTTGGTATCCATTTTCCTAATCTTGTTTTCCCGAAAAAGAATGTGAAACCTAAGAAATCGAAAGTACCTTGTTGTATACCTTGTCGGGCTTTTACCACCGAGAAGGGGACAACTTTAGTTTTATCTTTGTTCAATTTAAGTTTAAATTTTGCAAGACGTTTATCTAGTACTTCCAAGATTCTTTTGGCATCTCCTTCTTTTTCACAACAGATGATTGCATCATCTGCGTATCTGAACAGCTTTACTATTCCTCGACAATTTGGTTGAACATTTTCTTCAATCCAGGTGTCTAATACGTAGTGTGCATAGATATTCGACATGATTGGGCTACATACCGATCCCTGAGGAACACCTTCTTCTGTTATTTTAAGTTCTCCATCTGATAAAATGCCTGCTTTGAACATTCTTATGATGTATCTCATGAACTTGGGATCTTTAATTTTCATTCGCATGAAATCTTCCAGGATCTTATGATCTATGGTACCAAAGAAGTTTGCCATGTCGATATCAATGACTGTTTCAATTTCATTTCTAAAAAGAAATTTATGCAGTGCTTTAATAGCATCATGGCAGCTCTTACCGGGTCTAAAACCAAATGAACAGTCTTTAAATATTGGATCATATATGTTCTCCAATATTTTCCCTGTCTGCATCTGGATTATTTTATCTTCAAAGTTACTGATACCGAGTGGTCGATAGGCTCCTGGCTTATCTTCCTTCTCGATAAGTACTTCTCTTATATTCCCAGGTCTGTAGGCCATCTTCTTCATGCGATCGAGAAGGTTATTTAGGTTTCTTATGAGATTTTCCCCATAATGTTCTTTTGTAACCTTATCAATTCCAACCGCTTTCTTCCCGTCAAGCTTATGGAAGCATTTTAGAAGAGACTCCTCATTATAGAAATGCATCAGAGCCGTAAATTCTTTATGAGGGTCTTTTGCAGAGAGCCAAGCTACTCTTTCAAGTTTTGTATCCGTATCCCATATGGGTTTTGGAGTCTCTATTGTACTCATACGTTTCCTTATTCAGATTGATTAATGCCGAGGATTCCTTCCCTCCAGTAACTCCGCAAAGACTCACGTCTCCTTGTTCGCCCCTTCATCGGTACTACGAATCCATCTGCCATCCTGTCGCCATCCCGAGCTGCTCACTGTTACATTTGCAGATCAGTACTTCTTCCTTGAAGAGCTAAGGACTTCCCACGTTCACCATTTTATCTTCGATACATGCCCTGTTCACCGACCCCGAGGAGCTGTATATCTCATTCCCTATAGCGAGATATATAGTAATGCCTTCCGTCAACACTCACAGCGTCGGCCTCCTAAAAGTTATCTATAACGGGGCTCAATCACACGGCCTGCATCTTCCCTGTCATACGCTTAACTCAATTCGTTACCTCCTAGAGTCCAATGACTCGGTATAGCAAGTTTGGGTTTAACTCCCTAGTGACGACTTACACGTCACTGATAAAATAGCGCCTCGTGGCGCACGAGTGAATCAATTCATTGATGATTTCCCCGAGGCCAATTTATTGGCCGCGGGGAAATCACGAGACATTGCAGGCAATTGTTTCGCGAATGTTAGAATTAGTCAAAAATATTTTTTTATATCCAATTGAATCGGCGATAACCCCTGTTCTATTATGCGCCTGTTTGGTTCTTCCCATGAGGGCAATTTAAGAGATTCACCGAGATGCTCAACACGTTCATCTATTGCAAAGCCTGGTGGAATCGTAGCAATTTCAAATAACACGCCCCCAGGTTCTCTAAAATAAATGGAATGGAAATACTCTCGATCTAGTACAGGAGTCACATTAAGACCCGCTTTTAACAATTTGTCTCGTGCTTCTAACTGCGTCGCATCATTCGCTGTAGCAAAAGCCACATGATGAATCGTACCGCATCCTGGTAGCCCATTTAATGCATCCGGCATGCAAAGGACGTCAACAAGACTACCTGGCTTGCTATTGGGTGAAAATCGAAATCGATTTCCTTTTTCTGCAATTAACGTATGATCCATCTGACCAACCAATAACCCTGCTGTTCTCTCATAACATTCCTCGGAAAGCGTGATGCCGTAAAATCCTTTGATGGCATATTCAGAGGAAATATTTCCTTTGCCGAATCCCTCCCTATCATCTATATTATTTGCTACTAGCTCTAGCCCCAATCCCTCATGGTCTTCGAAGTAGAGCACTAATTCTTCAAATCTTTGTTGGGGACCTACATATTTAATATGAAATCGATCTAATCGTTTGATCCAAAAATCCATTGAATTTTCTGAAATGGAAAATGAAGTCACTGTTAGCTGTCCTTTCCCCTTTCTTCCCTGAGGTATGCCGGAATAGGGAAAAAAGGTCAGGATCGTTCCTGGCGAACCGTTTTCGTCTCCATAATACAAATGATAGACTTCCGGTGCATCAAAGTTGATGGTCTTTTTCACCAGTCGAAGACCTAAAAGACCAGCATAAAAATTCAAGTTAGCTTGCGCATCAGATGCTAAAGCTGTAACGTGATGCAATCCCGTAACAAGTTTACTCATTAGCCATTACTTTTTTAATTCCGGTTTTTGAATCTTCAAAATAGGAAGGTCCGGATAGTAATGTTACCTTGTTCACTGTTAATGTATCGCTAGCATTTTGCTTCCTCAAATACATCTGTGTTCGATAAGCTTCTATTGCTCCTTGAATGACATAACCTGCAACATCGGAAGTCGGAGATGAAATGCCAGCATCTTTTAAATCACTTGCATGTGAATAGCTTGTGACACCCAGCCTCAAAGCTTCCCTCATGCCTATAACTCCAATCATCCGCATCATCTCTGGTTTGAAAGCTTTTCGGTTTCCTAGCCCTATCAACAATAATTTTTTTGCAGGAATAGTGTTTGCCGGAGGACTAATGAGTAAGGTTTCAAGAGCATGACCCTCAAATTTATTTGTTTTTCTTAATTCAGTGATTAACCCTTTCAGGGATTCATCCACATGTAGCATACCATTTAATTCTTTCGGCAATGCCGGAGGGGATGTCGTTATATCTCCCTCTGTATATTCAAACAAACACACGATTTGCAATGGCGTGGCTTGTGCCGAAGGACTCTGAACTAAAACGACGATGTCAATCCCCTCTAATTTACCCAAATTCTCCTGTGTCCCGACTGTCGGTAAATTTTCAGCCTTTATAAATACAGGGATCAAAAAGATAACAACAAGAGGAATTATCCTTAATAATTTCAATATTCTATTCATGTTTCTCCTTATTTTGCCTATTACAGGCCATAACATGATTTATTCTTACTAGCAATATTTTTTTGACATATACCTGCTAAATTGCTATCTCTGGATATATAAACAAAAAATTTTAAAAGGAGCCAATTGTGAATAAATACGCTGATTTATTAACCCCAAAAAATTGCGCTCTGACATTAATCGATTTTCAGCCCGCCATGTATTTCGGTGTACAAAGTCATGATCGCCTTTCCATCATGCACAATTCAGCTGTTTTGGCTAAAGGCGCTAAGCTCTTCAATATACCGACTGTCCTTTCCACAGTAGCTAAAGACAGCTTTAGCGGATCTCTTTCTCCTGAAATAACCTCTATATTTCCCAACCAGAAAATAATCGATCGCACCTCTATCAACGCGTGGGTAGACAGTAATTTTCGCAAAGCCATAGAATCAACAGGGCGAAAAAAAATAGTGGTAGCCGGACTTTGGACTGAAGCCTGTGTGTTGTTCCCTACTTTAGATATGCTCAAAGCAGGATTCGAAGTTTATGTTTCTACTGACGCCTGCGGTGATATATCGCTAGAAGCTCATGAACGCAGTGTTCAGCGCCTAATACAAGCAGGTGCAGTGCCCATCACCTCACTTCAATTTATTTTTGAGTTGCAACAAGATTGGGCGCGCTCAGAAACGTATAACGGTGTCATGGAAATCTTAAAATCAGAATCCCCCTATGGAATTCAGGTTAGCTTTTCCAAATGGGCACTAGGTGAACACGCCTCTGAGGCTGGTCCCGCTTAAAAACCACGAGAAATCAAAATATGGATTTAATTTTATTCAATGGTAAAATTACTACACTTGATTTCCAGAATCCTGAAGTTTCTGCCATTGGAATTAAAAATGGAATTGTCTCAGCTATAGGCACAGATGATGAAGTCAAAAAACTAGCTACAATGACTACTCAACAGATTGATTTGAATAATAAACGTGTGATTCCGGGACTCAACGATTCTCATTTGCATTTAATTCGAGGTGGACTGAATTACAACATGGAATTGCGCTGGGATGGAGTCCCCTCTCTTGCCTATGCTATGAAAATATTAAAAGAACAAGTGCGACGTACACCTCCTCCCCAATGGGTAAGAGTGATCGGAGGATGGTCAGAGTTTCAATTTATTGAAAAAAGAATGCCGACACTTGATGAAATTAATGCGGTGTCTCCAGACACTCCGGTATTTATACTTCACTTATATGATCGAGCTTTACTCAATGCTGCCGCTTTGAGAGCCGTTGGCTACACGAAAGATACTCCTGATCCTATCGGTGGACGTATTGAACGAGACAAAAATGGAAATCCCACGGGCATGCTCATAGCTGAACCTAACGCTATGATCCTATATTCTACTTTAGCAAAAGGTCCCAAATTAGCTTTGGTGGATCAAATAAACTCAACGCGTCATTTTATGCGTGAACTCAATCGACTTGGTCTTACAAGCTGCATTGATGCTGGTGGAGGATTTCAAAATTATCCCGAAGACTATCAAGTGATTGAGGACCTGCATAAAAATAATCAGCTCACCCTTCGCATCGCATATAATTTATTCACGCAAAAGCCAGGGGGAGAATTTACGGATTTCCAGAAATGGTCTAAAATGGTTACGCCCTATTCCGGAGATGACATGTATCGTCAAAATGGAGCAGGAGAAATGCTCGCATTTTCAGCTGCTGATTTTGAAGACTTCTTATATCAGAGACCAGAAATGCCCTCAAATATGGAGGGAGACCTCAAAAAAGTGATAAGATTCCTCGTAGAAAACCGTTGGCCCTTTCGATTACACGCCACCTATAACGAGACAATTGACAGAGCATTGAACGTATTTGAAGAAATTAACCGAGACATCCCCTTCAATGATTTATGCTGGTTTTTTGATCATGCCGAAACGGTTACAGACGCCAACCTGGAAAGAATTAAAGCGCTGAATGGTGGAATTGCTATTCAGCACCGCATGGCTTATCAAGGAGAGTATTTCATTCATCGATACGGAAGCCAAGCGGCAAAGAGAAGTCCTCCCATACGTAAAATGCTCGATATGGGCATTCCTGTCGGGGCAGGAACAGATGCGACGCGAGTGGCAAGTTATAATCCTTGGATGTCTTTATATTGGATTGTTTCTGGAAAAACAGTAGGGGGAACCGTTTTATATGGCGACGAAAATAAAGTTGAACGATTGGAAGCTTTACGTCTCTATACATCAGGCAGCGCTAAATTTTCTCGAGAAGAAAAAAATAAAGGATCTCTTTCTATTGGAATGTATGCGGATATGGCTGTTTTGTCGCTGGATTATTTCTCCATTCCCGAGGAATCCATCAAAAATATCACGTCATTGTTAACAATTTTGGGAGGTAAAATTGTTTATGGAGCAGATGAATTTTCCGATCTTGACCAATGTAAGGACTTACCTGTCAGCCCTGATTGGGCACCAGTCCGCCACTATGGCGGATATTTTAATCCAAGCAAACACAATTTTTGCAGCTGCCATGGAAAGCATTCCCAAAAAGCTTCTCTCGATTCCTTATTGGGTACAACTTGTAGTGATATTTCTCCCTTGAATCCGTGGTCCTTCGGCTGTGACTGCTTCGCCTATTGAAGAAATTTGCATGAATCATGATAATGATGTATCATACTTAGTTAAACAAATAATCATAATTTATGTTATAATGAAAAATAAGAGGAAAAATGCCTGAGATAAGCCGATTTTTTGGTGTTGTGATTCGAATGTATGCAGCGGAGAAAGAGCACAATCCTCCCCATTTCCATGCTATTTATAATGAATATGAATCACTATTCTCAATCGATCCTCTTGAGCAGATGAAAGGGAACTTACCTCCACTTACCTCCTCGTATATATGGAGTTGTTATGGAATGGGCACTTATACATCAAAAGGAGCTTATGGATAACTGGAATAGACTCCAGAAAGAACAGGCCATTAAAAAAATTAAACCATTGGTTTGAATATGAGAGTAAAAAAAGTAGAATATTTTGATGATTATAAACTAAAGCTGTTGTTCAGCGATAAAAAAACTAAAATTGTTGACATTGAGCCTATCATAAATAAAAGCAAAGGACTATTTCATCCACTTAAAAATATAGAATATTTCAAAAAAGTTGCTCTAGATGATAGTGAATACCCAGTAAGCATCTGTTGGCCCAATGGAGCTGATATCTGCCCGGATTACTTGTATGAGCTCGGCCAAGATATCAAAGAAGAGAAGATTCGAATAAAAAAAACAAAGAAAAATTACCAACCTTCCTTAGATGTAGCAAAAAGACGTCAAAAAAAAGCAAAAATCTAGCTTTATTTTTCCATGACATCGGTCCATTCTAATGGTTTGCCTGCTCTGAGAGTACGCACCACCCGTTTTCCCATGATTATATCATAGTATTGAGGTGATAGTCCAATTCCAGGCCGCAGAGATTGTACATTATCCGCAGTAATCGTACTCCCCTCTTCGATATCCTTCACAACCCATAGACTTCTACGTGCCTGAATTTTTTCCCATTTTTCTATGACCGAAGGCGTTTTTTCCGTGGAACCAAATGCTTTTTCAATCGACCTAATCCCGTCGACCATTTCTTTAAGCTCTTGGGGAGTCAATGAAAACTTGTCGTCGACTGTATGAACTCCATCATCCAGATAGAAATGTTTTTCGATCACATTTGCTCCCATGGCTACCGCAGCCAAAGGAATGGTAATTCCTAAAGAGTGGTCGGAAAAACCAATCGGACAATGAGGAAATGCGTTTTGCAAAGTCTTCATCGCACGAAGGTTGATGTTTTCTAATGGGACAGGATAGGTGCTATTGCAGTGAAGAATAATGACATCACTTTTGTTCACACCATCAATCGTTTCCAAAGCAAATTCGATATCCCCAAGAGTAGCCATACCTGTCGAAAGGATGATTGGTTTTTTCGTCGTGGCCATCTTCCTCAGGAGAGGAACATCCATCAGTTCATAGCTTGCATTTTTGTAGGCAGGGACATGGACCGATTCCAATTGATCAACAGCTTCTTCATCAAAGGGGGTGGCAAGAAAAATGATTGAGTTTTCTTTAGCATATCGAGCAAGTTCGGGCAGCCAATGGCGTGGGAGTTCGTTTTTCCGGTAGAGATCAATCAACTTGGTGTCTTTATCGACGAATACTGCTTTTTCATCGGCTCTGACGATTGTTCGAGGATCGTCAGTATTAGCAGCTATTTTTTCGGCAGTAAAAACTTGAAATTTTACAGCATCGGCACCTGCCCAAGCAGCGGCCTCGATCATTTTTTTTGCTCTTTCAATATCGCCACCATGATTAGAGCTGGCTTCGGCGATGATAAAACAAGGATGACCTTCACCAATAGTACGGTCACTAATTTTCACTGTCATAGATTCCACCTTTCCAATAAAAGTTAAAAATGATGCCATTAAGCATCCTATCATGAGAAACTGATTCATTGATTATCTTAGAGTTTTTCTTAGAAATATTTTTGAATGACCATGCCAATAATTCTTTACTTCCCCTATCCGTTCATAGCCATTTTTCAAATAAAATTCTTCCGCTTGAAAGTCCCAAGTATCCACTAATAGAAAAAATGCATCCATTTTTAATGGCTTCTCGTTCTGCTGCATCTAACAATTTTGTGCCGTATCCTTGTTTTTGAAGACTTCCTTCAACCCACAATACGTCGATGTAGACTGATTCCGTATCAAAAAATGCTTGTATCCCGCCGAAAACTTTTCCCGAATCATTTTTCAAAAAAATGGAAAATGCTTTGTCTCGCTCACCTAATATATTTTCATTGAATGCAATGATACCTTCACTTACAACGGCATTATCAGCATCGGCTAGGCGTATAATCAACGACTACTTTGTACATATTTCCTCTGCTTTACAATATTTCAACGGTTGTCCCATTGAAGAGAGAATATACCAGAATTCGAGACAATATTCAAGCTTGATTCAAAGTAAGTCCCCTTTCATTCTTACATGTTGACTATATTATTTGAATCATATGAATATGTTCTCATGAATTTAATACAACAAACCGCAGTCCCTTTTCTTCAGTCGTACGATTTTCCACAGGATGTGGGAAGGGTGATATTTAATTTCCTGAACGTGCTTGATATCGTGAATGCAACTGTTACATGTAAAGCATGGGCACGTGTGATCACCCATCAGAAAAACGCTCCCTATTGGCAAGCAATCCTGCTTAAACGATATGGGATTATTTCCGCACAACCATACGCTGACTTTGTACTTCACCGCACATTCTTTCAAGGAGAACTGATGCGTATTTCGACTTTGGTACAAAATGTCGCACAGGACATACCTTATCCGCAATACTATTTCAATAAGATAGAACTTAGAGGAACTCATGTCCTTGTGTGTTTTCCTGCATTCGTTAAAGTTTGGGAAGTTCGATCTGAAATGCGCTGCATCGCTACTGCAACGGTCTCTATGTATAGTAGAGCTTGCCTGTGGCTGAACAAACTTGCCAATTTAGGACCTACAATTTCCTTGAAAAATCTAACCGAAGACAGCGACATTCAAAAGATCTCACTCAATGGATATCACACAAATACTCCTAATCTCCTTCTTTCCTGGGGTGAAAAACTAATCAGCGGCGACTGGAGCGGAAATATCTTCGTGTGGAATCACAATGGCGATTGCATACAAAAAATCAAAGGGGAAGGGGGATATAATGCGTTCCAGGAAGTGAATGGTGACGAACTTATTACCATCACAGAATTTGGCGGGGTCGAACTATTTGATTTAAACAGTGGCCAAAGGAAATGGAGAACATATTCCCCTGACAAGGATCTTCGAGGAGTGAAAGTCACAAAAGACAAAATTATCATCAAACATATCTCTAGAGTCATGGTACTTGATAGGTCTACAGGAGCAGATTTACTTACAATCTATCATCATAACCACCCTCTGCAAATTGCTGTTTATGATCGCGAACCCAATTGGATCATTCATGGAACCAGCACTAAGATCTCAATTCAGGACGTTCAGAAAAACCAGCTGGTTAACTATAACATTGTCCCAACGTTTATTCAGGAAATTGATGAACCTATTGATCAAATGAAGGTGATAGGCGACCGGCTGATCACATCATCAGGCAACTCATTTAAAACATGGTGTTTGCTCGGAGGAAGTATTCAATTCGAACGAAATCTCGAATGTACTGTCAGTATGTTCTGTGGCTCCGGAGATCAGATTATTATTGCTGACAAGAACAATACCATCTGGAAGTGGGACCTTGGAGAAATAGACTCAATGCCCATTGTTATTGCTCAAAACCTCACGGGAAAAATTACAAACATGTTCCTTCAAGAACTTAAATTAGTAGTTACCCTCTCGGATAGCACCATTGCGATCTGGATGCCCCCCGAAGGCATAAAGCGAAGAAAAATACCGTAAACCTTACGGTATTTGCAGTTTTATTCCTGTGGTAACATCTATCTAAAAATAAGGAGATTTTTTGTGAATAAAACAACATTAGAAATAATGGGCTATCAACTAGACGTCCTTTCTCTAGCCAGATCCTCTATGACATGCAAACTATGGAAAACTGCATTTGGAAAGCACCCTATGTGGCAAGTTTACTACGGCGAGAGAGTCGCAGATAAACAAGCAGACTATCGCATCCTCTATGGCGAACGATTCAATAGAAGCTGCCTCCTTATCCAAAAGACCTGGAAAACAAGAAAAATTACCATTCCCTACGACACCCTACTACTCTTTAATAGAGTGACTCGATGCTTTAAAGTGAACGAAAAAATTGCCTTTGTCGCCAATAATCAATTGTATATTATTCCACCCCCTAAAGTAATTCCTTTGCCGGGAGAAATCGAAGACCTTTACGACCCTTTCGAGGACTGTGGATTCCTATACCTGATGACAAAGAACGGCAAAATCATCCGATGGAAAAAAAATGAGTTTCCAAATTCTCCGGAAGAAGTCTATCAATCAAAAAAAACTATTGAACGCTGTCAAGTTAAAAACGGTGTCTTTTATATAAGTGAATGCGAGAGACCCTATGAAGCTCTTCCTAGCAACCTTCGAGCTATTGAAAATGGAAAAGTACTCTGGGAAACAAATCTAAAATGTGGCATTAAACAAAACATTCAAGTCAATGATTACATCGGAGGAGCCCTAGGAGCATTCCACACAAGCGATTTATACCTTTGGGACACTAAAGAAAAAACAGAGGCGAGAGTTATCGTTTCCGGAGTCAAACAATTTGCCCTTCTTCGCAACGAAGCCATCTGCCTGACCGATTCCGGAATATACGCTTATGGTCTTAATCACAAGCGAGAGATTGAAAGAAATGAAACCCATACTAATCAGATATTACTAGTCGATACAGATCGAGATGAATTCTTCGTGTTGACTTCATCTTATATCATTTCAAGTCATGGAAGAAAGGATTTCAAGGAGCACCTAGTCATTACAGATGCTAAAGTATTCAATGGACTTATTTACGCTACAAATCAGTATAGCTGCCTTTTGTTGATCGATCCAAAAAAAGGAAAAGTTATCCGTCAAGGGAACGAAAGGGTATTTGTGAATCCGTGCTTTAATGTGTACAACGGAATGGTCCTTGGAGCCGATGACAATCATGGCATCATCTTGGAACCAGGGAAGCTCAATGCCATCAGGAAGATAAAATGAATATTATAAATACTCATCAAAAAAACCACTCATTTCAAGGAGTTTTCCTGTTTGAATGAGCTCATCACGAGAGAATATGCCTAACTTGTCTTTCACATGTTCCAGGTAAAAATAAACGGTCCGGGGAGAGAGGCCAAGCTCTTCTCCATTTTGATTAGCTGTCTTCCCTTCCACGCAGGCATAAAAGACCTGTTTTTCACGCGCTGACAATCTTGAAGCTGCCTTAAGATGAAAAGAATTTAAACCTAATTCCTTAAGAATAGACAAATTTTTCCCGCCGAGACTTTCTTCTCCATATTTTTTTCCGAAAAAATCACTCTGTCCTCGCAAAACCACCATATCCACTGCACTATCATAGGATTTATGGAAGACTGATCGATTTTGTTGCAGATAGTGATCCAAATAACCATTCAGTAGAGGTAAGTTGTTCATATAAAGCGAAGGAAGGGCTGGATTATTTTTTTTCGAACTAAATCCAAATAGATGGGCTTTATTTTTTCCCTCTTTTCGGATCATTAAAAAGGGGTGATGTAAAAAATATTTCCCAGTAATCCCATCGAGATACTTTTCATAGCCAGCATCATAATTCAGCAAAAAATATCCGTTTTTTAACTGGCACGGACTAATAAAAAAATCCATATCATTGTAGCATTTATTTTCCCAAAAATGCTGCATGGCATCGTGATAAGAACAAAGAGAACTCAATTGACCCGTATGGTGAACAGTTACATGCCAAAATACATCAATCCCAAAGCTCCTTTGTAAGGGATCAATCATTTGATCAAGCCGATCATGCCACTTTTCATTGTTGTTTATAAGATCACAAAATTTATTCATAAATAATATTATAACATAATTATCAAATAAATTCAAGTTTTTTTTAATTTATTAACTTATTAATAAATTATTTAAATAACTTCTTTCTCGATTAATTCTTTTAACCGATCTTTTATTTCGAAAACTTCTTTTACGAGAGGAACGGTCACATTACGGTTTCTGATGTAAAACTTTAGAGCATGCCCTTCATCATCGGCAGTGGCACCTTGCCATTCTTCCATTTCCTGTAGCAATAACACCCTCTTTGCAGAGCAATCAAAGGGTGGAAAATCAGTATTTATGTAAGGCAAAACGTTTTGTTGCGTATATTCGATCCACTTTACAATATCCAATGCTTTTTGGATTGCCTCGATGTTGAATTCACGGAGCTTGTCTACTTTGACTAATGTTACATGCCGCGACTCTACTCCAATAAGAAAATTATTACCTGTTACCCACAATTCACCAAAAAGCGGGATGCTATTTAAAAGGCCTCTTTTGAAATTTTGTAATCCTCGTATAGCATGCCTTTTGGAATCGGGATCGTTTTGGAGTCCGTAATATATGGAGGAAAACAATCCACCAAAGGTGCGAGGAATCGAAACAAGATAACCAACAACAGGAATGCATTCGATCCTTGCAGCGGTAACATCTAAGGAATTGAAGAATCCATGCTGTAGTTTTCTCGGAGGTAAACACCTATAAGATCGAAAAGCTACTCCACATCTTAGAGCTTCGGGAATATTCTCATAGCACCAACGATCGACCACCATCAAAGCCCTTATGTCCTTAGAAGAAAGACGGTAGAGAATTAAATTCAATTCCTCTCGGCATAATACTTCAAAAATATTTGTATTTTGTTTACTATATTGATTTATTTCTAACATATTTTAACTCCTAATTTTTAATAAATTATAAACCATTATAAATTAGTAAAATACTGTAGTCGTTACGGTATCAATGGTGTCAACATAAAATACTTGTTATATGGTCCTTATCGCCCCCTTGGGAAATAACTAATAGACGTTAGGCAAACAATTTTCAACGAAGAGAGGAAGAGGTTCGCAGAGGCGCTGAGAATGAAGAAGAGAAACAATCATTTTCTTTCTCCGCGTCTCTGCGAACCTCTCCGCCTCCTAAATAACTCATGGTGTGAATTGGGTGAGTTTGAAGACTAAACAAGACTTGCTTTACTCGTTTTTTATCTTAAAAAGCATTGTTTGAGATTTTTGACAATATATTTATTTAAAAACAAAAAAAAGATTTTCCTCATGCCTTTTTGTTTTTCATTTGTTTTTTTGAGCTGTAGTAGCTTAGGCTGTCATTTGGGTTAGTTCAAACCCCATTTCCTTGGCCTTTTTCTTAAGGTTTGCCAATCTACGTTCCTGGTACATCTTCTCGTAAAATTGAACTCCTTTTTCAACAAATTCCACTCCGTATTTTAACATGAGATAAATAAGCTTCGCTAGTTTGTGTGCAAGAGCAGTGATTGCTTTTGGGGATCCTAATCTCCCTTTCATCCTACGCAGATAGGCCCCAAATGCACAATCGGATCTGTATAGTGTGTTTGCACACATTCTTAACAATACAGCTACCCTGTTAACACATGGTTTGGTTTTTCCACTTAATCTTTTGCCCCCTGATACTTTGTTTCCTGGGGATAGTCCTAACCATGATGCAAAGTGTTTGGCGCTTCGCCAACGGCTCATGTCTAGTCCTATTTCAGATATGATTGTAAGTGCTGAGCTTGCACCTATTGATGGAATTTTTGTCAGGTCTACTCCTGCAAGTTTAACCAGTTGAGATGTGAGGTCAAACTGGTATTCATGTTTCTGATACTTTTTATTTTCTTTTGGTTTTTTTGTCTTTTCTGCTTCTTTTGCTTGTTTCTTTTCGTCTTCTGGTTTTAATTTAGACTCAAACTTTCCGACCTCCCGTTCGATTTTTAAATCGCACTCTGATCGTTTTGTTGTATAGAAATCGTAGAGATCCAGGGCCTGTTTAAGACTGAATAAATGTTCTTCTCTGTAATTTCCTACAAGCGATGCTTCTATGACATCTTCAGGATTGTGGCATCGCTCATCCCTTAGAGCGGCTAATTTTTTGGGGTCTGTAACACCCGATACAATACTCCTTATAATCGCCATACCTGTCTTGCCGGTGATGTCGCTGATAACATTGTGTAGGTGCAGATTCATTTGTGTTAGGGCCTTTTGCATATGTTGGATATGTTCTGCAGCACTTTTAATAAGCATATCTCGCTGCCTAAGGTAGGCCCTTAGTGGTAAAATCTCATTTACAGGTCGAAATGCCCCTTTCATTAAACCAAATGTTCCGAGTTGTTGCAGCCATTGACAGTCAAGTACGTCTGTCTTATGTGCGCTTACGTTTTTAACATGACGGGCATTGACAAGCTTTACATCAAACCCATTACTTTCAAGTAACTCGAAAGCGGGTATCCAGAAAACACCTGTTGACTCCATGATGATTGTTTCAATGCGGCATTGTTTAAGCCAATCGATCATTTTGAGAAGATCACCGGTAAATGTCCGGAATTCTCGTACGGGAAATTGATCTCTTTCTGATGGCACAGCCACAAAATGCGATTGCGAACCTATATCGATGCCTGCAGTATTAGGATGAAGTACTGGTAATGAACTAGTACTTTCTTCTTTAGTTTTAATCTTTTTTGAAGTATTCTTCATTCTTAATTCCTTTTTTTGTTGGTATAAAAAAGGTATTAACGTGCGGCGGGGGCTATAAAAATATAGAGGCAGTCTCCTAAACGGGATAGCAAGCTTCCCAGCGATAAAATCGCAAGCCCCCGCTGATCACGCTCTGCGACGGGTACAAAAACACCAGTGGCGGTACGATCTAAGACACACGAAATACCGCAAACATTATATAGGTCACAGTTATTTCCCGAAAGGGGGCCCGAAGGGATTGGGCCGCTCTGCGTTGAAATGGACTGCCTAACGTCTATTATTAACTCTCTCTATTGAAAAAAGAGTTATTTAGGAGTTCACGGAGAACACAGAGAGTAAGAATTTGAACCAGATGCTTGAAACTGAGATCATTTTAGTTGATAGAAACAAATTCATTAGTAAAATATAAAATTTTTAAATACTTGAAAATAAGTACGTTTATCAATAAAACTGATCTCAGTTTCAAGCATCTGTTAAAAAATTCTTACTCTCTGTGAACTCTGTGTTTCAAACAGTGTTTACATAAAAATTATCTTAATTTCACACCATTGTTTACTGTATTTTCAATTTAATTGAATTTAATATGTTTTTTGTTGAAATTAAACAAATTACAAATTATAATTTATAAAAAAAACTTAAATTAGGCTATATAATTATGGATCCTTCCTTTAGAACCAAAGCTTCTCCAGATAAAACGGAAGCGGAAATCCTATCCTCTTTAGAAGCAATCGCTGAAAATAAAGGAAATTCTTTTAATGATTTTTCTAAACTAGCAAATCAAAAGCTACAGAACGTTAAATTAACCATCGAAATGGCCTCCAAATTCTATTTTCGAATCAGAAATATAGTAAAGTATCGGTTTGATACAGCTAAATTACAAAATCTTTTTTTTGATTATGTAAGCTTAGGATTCTTAGGGAAATCTGTTGATTCTCAGTTTCAGTCTGCCAAGCAAAACAACCAAAGTTTAGCATTGGCACAGCATTACCTCCGTTTGGAGTATCAAGGCGCCTTTAGGATTATATATAACCAGTGGGATAATTTGGGGCTTAGTAAAGAACAAAGATACGACTTATATGACGTAATGGGCACATATTATGGAGCGATAGATTTATTTCCAAAAATAGATCAAGATGAAAGAATATATTTATGTAAGAAAATTTTTATACAAAGAGGTTTCGATTGTTTGGAAGGAATAATTGCTAAAAATGGATTTGATGGAATTCCCGTTAGCGAAATCTATCAAATGATCAACATAATTTTAAAAGAATGCAATCGCCCATGGAGATTAGCCGCTCATATTAATCAGTTAGGTTTGAAAACTTTGCCCCTACAAGATAGGGTTGCTTTATGCAAAGCAGCGATGAGAAAACCTGCATCAGTAGCAGAATATGTCCAAGAGTTGTGTGAATTTGCATTGAATGAGTTGCCAAACGAAGAAAAAGTGGCATTTTTTGCGGAGAGTGTCACAGGTGAAGATGCTATTGAAGTTCTAGAACATTACGAAAAATTTGGTTTGGAAGACATCTCGCTAGAACTCAAAATAAAATTATATAAATCGATTCATGATAAACAACCTAATGGGATGTATGCTGTTAATCGAAATTTTAGTAAATGGCAATTTGTAGAGGCAATCGCAAAAATTGCAGATGTTTCTGAACGAGTGTCAATTGTCAGGAAAATTGTTGAAGTGAATATTTACACTAGATCAGAATTTGTAAAACATGCAGCCCTCTTAAAACTTCACGAAGCGACTCTTTTAGAACGGTTTGATCTTTGCAGACTTTTAAATGATGAAAATATTTTTCAATCTATGGGATATTTACAAGAACTCCAAAATATGAATTCAATTTCAGAAAAACTTACCTATTGCGAAAAAATAATTGAATCGGCCGACAGGGTTGCATTAGGAATATTAGACTATTTTGATGAAATAGGATTAGGTGAGGCAAATCAAGATGATTTGATTAAATTATGGAAAAAAATAGCCTTTTCAAGCACGTCAGGAGCTTATAAAGCAATAACCACATTAAAAAAATTTGTATTCAATTGTGAAGAAACACGATTGGAACTCTGCAAGGATACATTTGCGCGGTTTCGATTTCTTTTTAAAGAACAAATCGTCATTAAGGCCGATTTCTTCGCCAAACTTGGATTAACCAATCAGCGAATACTTATCCTCTTGGCACAACATTTCTTACAAAAGGGAAACCCTAAAGATTTAGATCATGCAGGAGTTTTAGACAGCATCCCTAGCGATGCGACAAAGCGGCAAATGTATTTGGAACTTTTAAGACCTCCTTCAACAATGAAGGACGAATGCACTTCCCATTTTTCTTCAACCTTTTCAATTCCTGTTGACACCATTCTCCCGATTATTAGAATCAAAGAAGGGGTCCCTTTAGATAAAGAAGCTCTTGAGCTCTTCGTAGCATTTGTGCGTTCCACTCCTAAACTTTGCCTACTTGTTCCTTTTCTGGATGACATTCTTAAAAAAGATGAGCATCTTCAATGCGTTCTTCTTGAATGGATCGCCTACACCGCTGGACTGTTTTATGACTTGTCTGAAGAAAGAATATTCCCAATTGAAAAACTCGGAGTTCTCAAAGACATCTATGAACATCACAATCGATCGAATCGATTCATATTTACCAGCTTGTTACGTTATCAAGATTTTTACCCCGAAATCAATTTAAGCACCTCATGGGGACGTTTATCTGTCGGATTAGTATCTATTTTTGAAAGAGAAACAGCTATTGAACTCTTGTCAATGATTGAAAAAACAAAATTTAAAGACCCTAAAAGGTACAATTCGTTAGTTCAATTATTGCATGAAATTTCAAGCTTGGGAAAAGCATTTACAAAGGAACAGCTTCACAACATTGCAACCAAAATAAAAAGCATTTTAAGTCTTAAAGGAAAGAAACAGAAGAAAGGGACGGTAAAACAAAAAAGAGTTATCGAAACAATTTCAGAGACTTTTGAAACTTTTACTAATATCCTTAAAATCTTTGGTAAATCCGAATTATTAAATTGTCTTGAATTGGGAAAAGATCCCCAGCCATTTTTTATAGATAACTTCCAATCACTTTTTACGATTCAAGATACTCAAAATTTTGCTGAACAATATCAGAACACTTTTGCAAGATTTAGAAACCCCATGGCTATCTATACCTATTTGAGATCGATCAATTCCCTTCCGGAGGAAGAGAGATCGCGTATGCATGTTGCTCTTAATGCCTATGTAAATGCTGTACTCCAAGGGACCTTTCACAATATTCGATACAATACAGATCAAAGTGAACACGTAAAAATGGTATTTTCAATCTTGGATAAAAAGGATTGGATAGCTTCGGCGAAATCATTTGATTTTGTGATTAAAAAGTCTGAAGTAATCAAAGATTATAAGACATTTTTTTTACAAAAAATCAAAAGGGACGGTCATATAGATAAAAAATTGGTACCTCGACTCATGTCCTACTTGAATAATGAACATTCGACGATTGTTGAATCTGAGAAGGAATTGGAAATATTTCAAAACTATGCAATTCAATTGTGTGAAAGAGAAATTACGGCTGAAAATTTTGTGTCAAAAGTAGAAGGAATGAATTTTATTAATTCATTCCCTGATTTCCCCCACGACCTGTCTACTTTGATCCCTACAATGGGCTGTGGTAAGTATTCCATTAGCGAAAGCGATGAGGCATGTGACTTGCTGCTATTAGGAACTGAAATAACTGGGAGTTGTCAGAGAGTGGATGGAGGACCTAGTCTTAACAAGGGCCTTCTTTCCTATTTAATGAACGGAGAAATACGCGCTATCTTGGTTAAAAAAGATGGTAAGATTGTTGCGCGAAGTATTATTCGTCTCTTATTGGACATAGAAAAAAACACTCCTGTAATTTTATTAGAGCGTATATACTCTAATTTTGATGAAGAAATGATTAAAGAAACAATCATCTCCTGGGCCCGCAATAAGGCAATGGCAATGGAACTGCCATTAGTCAGCGTAGAAGTAATGACTAAAGATTGTATTAGATATAATGGCGCTATAAGTTCCTTAGGGGGATACGCTCCCTTTACGTATAGCGATGCCTGTGGTGGCATTCAATCGGGGCCTTTCATGATTCCCCTATCTTACGAACTTAAGTAATCATTGGCCACGTCTGACCCGAAAAAAAATCATCAAAATTTTTGTGGAGTAAATTGTCCGGTTGAATGAGCTTTTCTTCATGCCTGAAAGGCTTTAAGATTTCAACAGCCCAGGGGAAGGCCGCCTTGAAAAGGCAAAGCCCCCCTGGGTAAATCAAAAAAGAATGGCAGTCTGAAAGACTGCAACAGGCGGGTAAATGGCAAAATTTTTCCGATAAAGTTACCCTTGCAAAAAGATGTTCCCGTCTTTCAGACTGCCCAGAGGGGCGTTGCCTTTTCAAGGCGGCCTTCCCCTGGGCTGTTGAAATCTTAAAGCCTTTCAGGCATGAAGAAAAGCTCATTCAACCAGTCAATATTTCTCCACAATAATTATAGAGATTTAATTAATTCAACACCCTACGTCTGACCCCAATGGTGTCAACTTAAAATTATTATTATATAAAATTTTAAGTTGACGGCATTGCGTCTGACCCTGACATTAAACTTAGAAGTTTTATCACATTTAATATAAAATTTAATATATTATTCAAATATTTTTGTTGAATTAAAATAAATTAAACATTATAATTTATAAAAAAAACTAAGAATAGGCAATATAATTATGGATCCTTCCTTTGGAACCAAAGTTTTCCTTAATAAAACGGAAGCGGATATCCTATCCTCTTTAGAAGCAATTGCTGAGACTAATAAGATTTCTTATGAGGATCTCTCTAAAGTCACAAAGGAAAAGCTACAGAATGTAAGATTAACTATCGAAAGCGCCTCCGAATTCTATTTTCGAATCAGAAATATAGTACAACACCGAATCGAGACGTCTAGCGCTCAACTACAAAATCTCTTTTTTGACTATGTAACCTCAGGATTCTTAGAGGAATCATCTGATTCCCAATTTAGGTTTGCCAAGCAAAACAATCAAGGCTTTGCATTGGCACGGTACTATCTTCGTTTGGGGTATCAAGACGCCTTTTTGACTATCTATCAGGAGTGGGATAATTTGGGGCTTAGTAAAGAACAAAGATACGCCCTGTATGACGAAATGGGCCCTTATTATAGAGCGCCAGATTTATTTAAAAAAATAAATCAAGCTGAACGAATATATTTACTTAAGACAATTTTAAAACATATCCGTTTCGATATTTTGCCTGACTTGATTGATCTTAATGGGTTTGAAGGAATGACCCCGAGCGAAATCTATGAATTATTTCAATTAGTGTCAAAAGAATGCGATAACCCGAAGGAGTGGATCGTAGCCCAACATATTAACCACTTAGGTTTGGAAACCTTGCCTCTTCATGACAGGGTTGTTTTATGCAAAATGGCCATGAAGACACCTTATTATGCAACACAATACGCCCAAGAGTTGTGTGTATTTGCATTGAATGAGCTCACAAACGAAGAAAGAGTGGTTTTTTATGAAGAGACTATCACGGGTGAATATACTACTGAAACTCTAGAACATTTCGAAAAATTTGGTTTAGAAGACATCACCCTTGAACAAAAAATACAATTATATAAATCGATTAGTAATAAACCACCAAATGGGATACCTGCTCTTTATCAATCTCATCAAAAATGGAAATTTGAAGAAACAATCGCAAAAATAGAAGATGTTTCCCAACGAGTGGCTTTTATTAAGAGACTTGCTGAATTAAATGAACATATCTGCTTTGAACTTGTGAACCATTTGGACATTTTAAAACTTGACACAGCAACTCGTTTAGAGAAACTTGATCTTTGCAGGCTTTTAAAAGATCAAACTCTGTTTTATAAATTTGAGATTTTACAAGAACTCCGAAATATGAGTTCTTTTTCACAAAAACTTACCTACTGCAAGGAAATTGCTGAATTCGCTGGCCATGCGGCAATGGGAATAATCAATCATTTTGATGAATTAGGATTAAAAGAGGCAAATGATGATGATTTGATAGACTTATTTAGAAAAATAACCCTTTCAAGCACTTTGGGAGCCATAACAGCAATAACAAACTTCAGAAAATTTAGAGTCATTAGTGAAGAAACCCGTTTTGAAATCTTCATGAATGCATTGGCCCGGTTTCCAGATCTTTTGGATTACATACAAGCGGGGGGTCCTTTCTTTGCTCTAGAATTAGCCAATGAGCGAAACTTTATCCTTTTGGCGCAATATTTCTTACAAATAGGAAGACCTAAAAACTTAGATAATCCAAACATTTTAAAACATATTCAAAGCGATGCAACAAAGCGACAAATGTATTTGGAACTTTTAAGACCACCTTCAACATTAAAAGATGAATGTACTTCGAATTTCTCCCTGTGCTTCCCAAAACCTATCAACACCATCATTCCGATCATTAGAATTAGAGATGGCACACCTATAGATAAAGATGCTCTTGATCTCTTCATAACATTTGTGCGTTCCACTCCTAAACTCCGCCTGCTTGTCCCTTTTCTCGATGACATTCTTAAAAAAGAGGAGTATCTTCAATGCGTTCTTCTTGAATGGATCGCCTACACTGCCGGCATGTTTTATGACTTACCTGAGGAAAGAATATCCTCTATTGAAAAATTCGGAGTGCTCAAAGATATCTATGAGCATCACAATCGAAATAACCGATTCATATTTACCAGCTTGTTACGTTACCAAGATTTTTATCCCGAAATCCCTTTAAGCAATTCATGGGGACGTTTATCTCTTGGACTTGTTTTTTCTCTGTTTGAAAGAGAAGCAGCTATTGAACTCTTGTCAATGATTGAAAAAACAAAATTTAAAGATCCTAAAAGGTACAATTCCTTAGTTCAATTATTGCATGAAATTTCATGCTTGGGAAAAGCATTGAATAAGGAACATCTTCATCTCATTGCTACCAAAATAAAAAGCACTTTAAATCTTAGAGCAAAGAAACAGAAGAAAGGGGCGGTAAAACAAAAACGCATTATCGAAATAATTTCAGAGACTTTTGAGACTCTTACCAATATTCTTAAAATCTTTGGTAAATCAGAACTTTTAAGTTGTCTTGAATTGGGAAAAGATCCTCAGGAATCATTTATAGAGAACTTCCAATCATTTTTTACGATTCAAGATACTCAAAATTTTGCGGAACAATATCAGAACACTTTTGCAAAATTTAGAAACCCTATGGCTCTCTTTACCTACTTGAGATCGATAAAATACCTTCCAAGTAGTGAGAGATCGTCTATGCTTCTTGCCCTTAATACCTATGTAAATGCTGTACTTCAAGGGACACTTCCCCATATGCGATACAACGCAGATCAAAGCGCACACGTAGAAAAGATTTTTACGCTTGTGGATAAAACGGATTGGACAGAGTCGGCAAAACCATTTGATTTTAAGATTGAAAAGTCTCAAGTCATCCGAGATTATAGGACATTTTTTTTACAAAAAATCGACAGGGACAAACACGTAGAACGAACATTGGTACCTCGCCTTATTGCCTATTTGAAAAATGAATATTGGGACGTAGTTGAATCTGAGAAGGAATTGGATATATTTCAACACTATGCAATTCAACTGTGTGAAGGAGAAATTACTTCTGAAGAATTTATTTCAAAAGTAGAGGGAATGAGTTTTATTAAAGCGGATTTCCGCCACGACTTGTCTACTTTGAGTCCTAAAATGAGCTGTGGGAAGTATTCCATTAGCGAAAGCGATGAAGCATGCGACTTGCTGATGCTAGGAATTGAAATCCAAGGCAGTTGTCAGAGAGTTGATGGAACACCTAATCTTAACAAAGGCCTTCTTTCCTATTTAATGAACGGAGAAATACGCGCTATCGTCGTAAAAAAACAAGGTAAGATTGTTGCTAGAAGTGTTATTCGCCTCTTATTGGATATTAGAAAAAATACTCCTGTAATTTTATTAGAGCGAATATATTCCAATTTTAATGAAGAAAAGATTAGAGAAGAAATCATATCCTGGGCCCTCAATAAGGCAAGAGCAATGGATCTGCCTTTAGTCAGCGTAGAAGTAATGACGAAAGATTCCATTCCATATAATGGTGCTATCAGTTCCTTGGGTGGATACGCTCCTTTTACGTATAGCGATGCCTGTAGTGGCATTCAATCAGGACCCTTCACAATTGTTAATTGTTATGAAATTAAATAAGGGTTAATTTAACGCTTCCTTTTTATTTAAAAATTTAATATAATAGTTTAAAAATTAATAACATTTAGGAGAATTATGAATATAAATTTAAATGATTACAGTTATAGCTCTGCAAATAGTATAGGAAACACTTTAAAATCACCTTTGTTTAAAATAGCCTCCAACATTGCTATTGCATCGAGTGGTAAGCCATGGGAAAGCCTAGCATGGCGAATCGGAAAAATAGCTTTTCACTGCTTCGTGGCTGCATTATTTATCATCCCAGCTGGACTCGCTTGGTTTATAGGAAAGTCGATATGTTATTTCAGCAAAACTCAAATTGATTATGATGGCTTATATTTAGCACCAAAACCAATTGAACTTCCACAAGATCAAGAATCAGATAGATATATAAACATTATGAATCTTTCTAAAAAATTTAATCAACTTGAGATTGTAGAAGACCCTAATCAACCTTCAAAAAAAGAGTGTTTAATTCGATTATGTAAATGGACAGCTACTGAAGATGTTAATATTTATCCTAACGAGCCCGACAAAAGAAAAATGTTTTGCCTACAATTATCCATTTTTCTAAAAGGCATCATAAAAAAAATAGAATCGGGTGAAGTTTCTAAAGATAAGGAAAGAGATATCTTGCTGGAATTAGCAGAAGCATCTACCCGCTGTTATCCAACATGGCTTGAGGTTTCAGCAAAGCTATACGCAGAAGTTAATGGTACAGCTGAAACTGTTGAAGTGAAAATATTGAGATTTATACAAGAATATAAAGAATCTATTATTTTGGAATTCAGTCAAACGGAGGCCGGTGAACAATGGCACGCCTTAAATTATGTCAGAAATATTCTTGGGATTGAGCTTGGGCTTAATACCACTTTAAATGCTCATGATCCTTATGCTCAAAAAAACGATCCGCTGTTTAGTAAAGCACTTACGAAATGGTTTTTTTTACAAAGATATGAAAATGCAAATCGTTTAGTTTCTGGCGTTCAAACCATGATCAATTCTCAAAATTACGATCCTACTTACTACGATTTTTTAGTAAAAGCAATTGAAGATCATAATATTAACAACGCACAAGATTACGTGGCGGAACATTTTTATGATGAAAATTATAAACTAAAGGAAGAAGGCGCTAACTTATTGCTTAGATCCATTGGGATTATAAAATAAATTCTTTATAGAGAGGTTAACTAAATGGAAGTTAATAATAGTTTATTCAATTCAGGTTTTGAATCGGTTGAATTTTCAGGAGAGGCTCCTGCAGCGGAAGCTCTTGGGTTATCAGATCTTCCTTCAGAAGTTCAAGCGCGAATTTTTGTGCAAATTGCAAGAAACGGGGACCTACATGCTCGGTTAGTTTGTAGAGAATGGAATGCATCCATATTGTCCTGTTGGAATCGCTATAATTATCGGCAGATTAAAAAATTAATTGTGGATATAGCTGCACGGATTGATTTGGAAAGCTATCCTTTAACCTACAGGTGGCTGGCCGGTTTTTATCGTGTCCTAAGATTTCGTTTTGACCCTGAATTAAATACCACGCCCGAAGAAATAGAGCGCACCTATAGGATGCTTCAAGGGGAGATAATGTTTAGCTTAAAAGATCTTTCTAATGAAGAAAGGCTAGGCATGAGAGAGTTTTTAATGGGCAAACTTCCCGATTTTATTGATGAAAATGGAGAGGTTGACGCTTATAATAACCTCAGGGAAAGTATCAACAAAGGCGACTTTAAAATATTTTACTCAATGTTTGCCGGCTGCCTTTTCTTGCTTAGTGAGGAACAACGAGGGTTAGCTGTAAGACGGGCTTGTAGGGTAAACAACTTTTTAATGATAAAAGAATTACTTGAAAATGGTCCCATTTCGGATTTGCATCGAGACGATGCTGTTATGTCCAGTATAGATATGCGAGCCATCCATTTATTGCTAGAGAAAGGGAATGTTTCCTATGATGCATTAACTTGCGCCTATAACTTGGCGGCTGCTCAAGGGAATATCAAAGTTTTAACCGAGCTTCCGGGACAAGAGAACTTTTGGTGTATAGTTAGGATTGGAGCCATTATTGAATCTACACTGAACGGTCAAGTGAACATGGTTCCAACCATTGCAAAACAATACATTTCAACTCTGACATGGAAACACATTCCCATTATCGCTATTTGCTGGCTGCTTCTTAAACCTTAAGGTTAAAGTACAAGCCGTTTCTCTAACATAGCTGATTCTTCGCACTCGATAGCGACCCATTCAGGGAGTTTAATTTGTTCCCCACGATTTTCCAAGTGAATGAATGACACGGGAATCACGCAAGCTAGCAACGTATCCACATCACCTCCAAAAGAAAGGCAACGCATGATCAAAGAAAAATGGGACTGCCCATTATTTTCCAAATCAAGTTGAGTCCATTTCCAACAGTAAAGTGTCCCAAATAGAGTTTCGTCCGCCTGAACAGCATTTGGCTTCATGATAACGCTAATAACACCTTCAAGATTTGAACCCTTTGCGTCAATAGGACCATCTATAGAATTAAGCACTTTTAATCTATGGATGAACGTCTGCTGTAACACATCAAAATTTCCAAAAAGGGGGATACCCGCTTTTGCACTCAACTCCAATAAATCTTTTTTGCAGAGGGATAGAGAAGGGAAAAGATGATGCCATTTTCGATCATCCTGAAATAAATCTAAAGCATAATGGATGATGTCCTCGCAGCGGATTAGCTGCTTCATAAAAGCATTAGCAACATCGATGTAAACCAAATTGGCTAAGACTGCACACGCATGATTATGCGTTGCTAGCGTTTGTGAGATGATGTTTTTAAAAATGATTTGCGGGTCATCAGAGAGCAGCAAAACAGGTAAGACGCGCATGCAGGACCCATTACCGGGCGCACCATTACGAAATTCTCCCAAATCTCGGCTTGCTTTAAGCGCCGCTAGCCTGTTTTGATCTGTCAGGGAAGCGATCTTTTTGATTTGACCATAACCCCCACGTGGAATGCCTCCATTTTCGTTTCTAAAAGAGTCATAGACTTCGAAGAAAGACTGAGCGAATGCATCCGGAGAGGGCAAATGTTCCTTTTGAATCGCACGTATTACTCCGATACTCATTTCCGTATCATCGGTATACCGACCTTTTGCAAGACCAACATCGTAAGGCGGTCGGCGATCCCACACTAGACCCTGCTTTAAAGCCTCCCAGTTCTCCAAAATTCGACTTCTCGGCCACATTTCGACCCCTTGACCTATCGTGTCACCATAGCAGGTGTACCTTAATGCCTTTAAAACGATCTCTGGAATAGTCCCAGTCATACTTTTAGCCTCCACAATCGCACTAGGGGCCAACATTGCTGATACATATCCACTAGGTATACCGTTCATCACCAAAACTCCCAAGGAATTGATTATTAATGCTTGCAACATTCATAACACTTTTCTCAATAATTGAAAAAGCTATTTCATTTAAACGAACTATCCACTGGTGTTTAAAATTTTAAGGGTTGTATCCAAACTTTCGGGATTCCTTCATTATACCTTCTGGTCAAATCTAATGCGTCCGAAAGAACACTTAGACCCCCAATACCCATGCTGTTAATTACGAAATGATATTCTGAATCTTTCCCTTTTGTTTCTTTACAGATGCCTAACTTCACTGCGATGGTAGCAATTCTTTTTAGATAACAATCTCTCTTCATGAATAAAAGAACACCCTCCCTCATAAAAACTGTTTCAACTTTTGCCAAAGATTCATCACGATCGTCGTCCATAAATAAGGCAACTTGCTCGTCCAAACGTTTGTTAAATATAGAAATTGCTTTTTGTATTTTTGGAAACTGAGCCTGAACTCGCAAGGCGATATCAGCATCCAGAGAAATATCAGATTCAGTATACCTTTCAAGATCAAGTGGGCAATGCTTCTTTTTCCGCAGCCATTCAATAAGAGGCTTTCGGTTGAACGCATGATTGCAGGGCAAACGAACCGGATCGAGAAGGGGCTGTCCGGAAAGAACACATTTAGTATTCGGAAATTCGAAGACCGTTTCCTTAAACGGATTCTGACCCCATATTCCTTCCAAAAAAATGGGTGTCAATTCTTTTGAATAGGTAATACAGAAATTGTCCCTGATTCTGCGAGAAAATTGCTCAGCTTGTTCTTCACCTGGTTGGTAATGTCCGCTCCATGAGCTTTCTTTAGTCATTCCGCCATCGCGAATCTCTAACATACACGCATAAGCTACGGGTTCCCCCCCAACAAAAGTGGAGTGGTGTATTTGCCCTCGTATTTTATGGCTCAAAAAAAGGACCCCCCTTTGGGTCATGATTAACATAGCACCTGTATCAAAATCCAAAGGTTTTGTATTGATCGGATGACCATTCATATCATAGAGTTTTCCTTCATAAGCGAACACCTGATATAAAGTGGACCTATCTAGATAATCAGCATAATTGATTTTTTCTCCGCGATAATCTGGTTGCATAGGGAGTAAAGAATGAAATGTAAGATCCAAACGTCTGTGACTATCTACAATACGATTGATGTCGTTTTTGTAAAAGAAATCGTTTAAAGTTTGAATTTCGCGACGGACAAAATCTTCCTCTTCCCACCCCAAAAATTGTTTTGGACTTGCGGAGGATTCAACATATCCATTATTATTTACTTGAGCCGAAATCATATTGAAATTTACCTATTGTATATTTTCTTGATCTTTATTATATGCACATTGTATCATCAACGTAATTAATTTTATAAAGAAAGAATTTTTTATGAATTTTATAAACTCTTATGCGTGGCCCGTAGCTGGATTAACAGCAGTAACACTCACCTATTTTACTTTTTTCCATAAAAGCACAAACGAACCCCAAAAGCTACTGAGGGGTAGTAATGATGGTCCTCACATTGGAGATACTGTGACCCTGAAAATTGCCGGGTTAGAGAAGCCCTACCATATTTTTGGTGCTACAGGGCATTCCCTAGCCACTTGCAAGCTCATTTCTAAAAACTGCATGGAAAAAACACATAACGGACAGCGTTTATATTTTGTTACAGAAGAAGAATCGTTAGATATCGCCGAGACTTATGCAAACAATAACAGTGAGCCAGTCTATCGCGAGCCAGGTAATACCGATTTGCTGGGTGATGATGAGATTCCAGCCATCGCCTATTTGGGTTCACATAGGAGAATTCGGTGGCTATTTCATCATTCTGTCGGCAGCTTGGGGAGCGCACTACTCAATTTTAGCTTTATTGATGTGCAAGTGGTTCATATCAAAAAACTGAAAAAAATTTAGTCCATGCGAAATCAGTTAACATTTAAACCCGTAAAAGCGAATGATCGATCTCTTGTTCATGGATGGCTTGTACAACCTCATGTAGCTGAGTGGATTCATGGAAAGGGGCTTCAAAATACCTTAACGGGGCTGGAAAAGTTTTTTGCAGGAGAAACCACCACTACTTATTGGATTGCTTATGATAAAGACATTCCTTTTGCCTTTCTGATTACCTCTCCTGAAGGAAGTGATGGCACCACATTAGATGTGTTCATTTGCAATCTAGATTATTTAGGGAAGGGTTTTTGTGTGCCAATGATTCGTGAATTTTTAACTATCCAGTTTTCCCATATGAAAAGGGTTTTAATAGATCCGGAAGCGACGAATAAACGAGCTATCCATGTCTACCAAAAAGTGGGCTTTAAGATTATCAAAGAGTTTATTGCTAGCTGGCATCCCGTGCCTCACTTCCTCATGGAGCTTTCTATGAGAGATCTTTTGGAGAAATGCTAGTAACCATGTCGAATCCGGTCATTGCCTCTTTGCATTTCAACTGCAAGTATTGAGTAAGCCACTGCACCAACAACTGTTATAACTGCCCCACCAGCTCCAGCTACAGTAAATGCCGCTGTTACGACGTTTTCATTATAAGAAAAACCCAAAATATTCAATCCAACGGCCATCGTTGCCGAAGTAATACCCACAAGAGCTGCGGTACCCACATAGGGAAGGCGGAGACACTCCCCTCTTAAAAGACCATTGACTGCCCAATTCATGAACTATCCTTATATAAAGTATTGATTCGTACAATTTTATCATAAAAAACAATAAAAAACCTAAAATTTTT
Organism: Waddliaceae bacterium; assembly: GCA_963822595.1. GTDB lineage: Bacteria > Chlamydiota > Chlamydiia > Chlamydiales > Waddliaceae > CAVRUH01. The sequence continues at coordinate 377,441 of CAWGIG010000004.1, forward strand.
CGTAAATAATAGTAAATCTTAATCAAAAATTAACAAATGTATAGTAAGATTATTCTTTAAATAAAATTAAAACTTATACACAAGGCTATTATGGGACCAATACAAAAATATACACCATTAAACACCTGGATTCCAGTCGATTACAAAGATGCCAATTTATCCATAGGAAAGAAAGCCGCAAACGCCTTCGAAGATTTTTTCTACTTAGGCGGAAGAAAAGCTCGGGTTATCAACAGCGAAGAAAGTACCCTTACTGTTGAAATGCCAAAAGATCAGAAACAACCCTGGTACGTCACAGCATTAAAAGTTCTCTTCTACTTCACCATTATTCTCCCTATCCTTATGCTTATCGGTAAAGCCATCTTCCGCTTAACTCATGATATAAAAATTCTTGGAGACTATGAAAGTCCTTCATTCTTTGATCCTCACGCGGAGGCAAAAGAGCTTAAAAATGATCCTCTATTTCGATCTCGTTTAAATGAGAACACTTGGGTAAAAGTTAAATTTAATAATTGCAAGAACAGCAAATATCTATATTCTTTCGATAATGGATCGGTAAAAGTACAACACGTTGTAAAACAACTTGGTAAAGGTGGATTCGGAAAGGTAAAACTTCTTCATGATTTAGGGACTGGGAATCTCACAGCGCTTAAAATTGCAAATCCGGATGCGGATCCTAGCGGCGAATTGCTGACAAATGAATCCAATAAACTTCAGCAAATCAACGCTGTTGCAAAATCAAGATTAATTCAAGAGCCCCCCCTTACAGAAGTCAGATCCGTTCAAAGATTATACAATAAAAAAGGGGACAAACCAGTAATTCGAAAAGCCTTTGAAACTACCGCCTTTGATGGCAGCATCCAAGATTTATTATTAGAAAAAAAGGATTTGCCACTGGATCAAAGACTATACATTGTGAACCAACTTGTTCAAGGGACCCGCGTTTTACACGTTAATGGTATAGCACACAATGACATCAAGCCTGATAACATACTCTATAAAGATAACGGGTATGATGTTACTATTATCGACTTATCCGGTGCAATATTTGAAAATTCTGGTAATCAGAATATTCAATATACTCGATTATACAGCAATATAAATGAAGTAAAAAGTGCGGTCAATGCTCCAGACGATGTCTCCTTTGACACACGTCTTTCGTTAGATATGCGAGCAGTTGGAATTACAATATTCCAAATATTAACAGGGATCACTAATCCATTCGTTTTAGCTAAAACAATTCAAAGTAAAGAAAGCATTGATACAGCGTTGAGCAGTATATTAAAGGAAGAAAAATATGATTCCCTTCGTGAGTTAATCATAAAGATGATAACCGAAGATGTCAAAATTAAAAAGGCCCTCCTTGGAGGAGCCTCAAAGGGTCTTAAAAAGGCATGTAGATTCGTAGGCCTTAAAAAAGTTGTTGATAACAAAATTCAGACTGACCGCCCCTGCATAGAAAGTGTCTGCGCAGTTGTTGAAGAAGCCTGCCGAGGGTAAGACCAACAGTATGGAGGCACCCTGGTCATACAAGCGCATGTAGCTTACTGTGTCCTCACAGTAAGCGATGCTCAAGAGTTTGCAAACACTCGCACCAGGCTTACTGTGGGGACACAGTAAGCTACATACTGTCGTATGACCAGGTTGGCGCCTGAAAAATACAGTTCCCTCTTTCACTTCGACGGCAATGCTATTTTAGTTATAATTTTAGCTAAGGCTATACTTCTGGTTATACTACATTTTATATGGCCAATCGTTAACCTTGCCTCGTAAAGACTCTTTTTGGATTCCATTAAGGATATTTTCTGCAGCATCTTATCTCGATAATAGTCACTCTCCATTAAAAGAGCCGCGGATTTGGCACGCGATAAGTATTCTGGAAATTTTCTCGCCATTTTACGGTAAGCGCGAGATTTAGTGTAATGACACTCAAAAAGACCAAAATCTTGATTCTCGGCTTTTTCTGCCATTTCTTTGGCTAAATCATAAAATATAGAGTTTATTTTCCCAAGTTTCATAATGAGAGGAATGGTTACCCATAATCGCTGATTTGGACCTTTATCTATTGAATCCATTGCCTGACTTATGTAGGAAATATCCTTTTTAGCAATCTTCGCAAAGATCCGGGCCTTTTTAAATTCAGTGTGAGTGAGTAACTTTACATTTTCTTTGGCCGCTGAAAGATCAGCTTTTACTTGGCATTTTACAATTTTAAAAAGAGTTTCCTCTTTCTGAAATGCATCTTCAATTTGAAGGCTAGCGTTTATCGCCCTGATAAAATATTGAGGGTTTAGCTTTGAAATTTTCAAATAGCATAAAGCCCTCATTTTTGGATCTTGAATGGGAATTTCGTCTAAGTCTACAGGATTCTCTTGGAAATAGTTAGGATAGACTTTTGCAATCTTCAAATAGGCCTCAACTCGACAAATCGGAGCTAATATTTCTTGCATTCCCACACCAATAAGGTCTTTATAGGTGGGGCAAACTTTTGATATTTCCAAGTAGGCTAAGGTACGATTAGCACTAAAGGATGAAAATGTTTCTGCACTTTTTTTAGCCGATTCTAAGTCACAACAGATCTGTGCCTTGAAAAGCGATGGATTAAATCCAATGATGCTATAACTTTCTTGTTCTACAAACTGCTTAAAGAGGTCAAAGAGAAGATCCTTTTGAAAATTGTCTCTAGGAAATATAAATGCATTCCATTCTTTACATACCAATAGTGCATTTTTTAATGACGGAGCATCTAAGTATGAGAAAACCCTATAGGATATATCTGGTCCAAGCTGTTCATGAAAGTCTTGAGGCGCTTCAGCAGATAAGCATTTTTTCACTATAGATGATATGGCCGCACAGCCAAGTAAGAGAGTGCCCCCTATTGCGAATTGAATAAAGGATGACCCAGAAAGTAACGATCTATTAATACTCATATTTTATATGTTTCAGTTCGGCGCTGAGAGATGCAACCTTATTTTCAAATTCAACCGCATTCATTGGAGATGATCCAAGAAGCATATTTTTTAAGACAGTAAGCTTTCCAAACACACCTTGTGCTGAGTTGGAAGTCATAATTACATGCATGTGCCAATGCGGCACAGTTTGACCAGCATCTCTTCCAGTCTTATGGAAAAGATGAATTTCTTGAAGGGGTCTTGTTTTAGAAAAATGCTTCACAAGGGCTTGTGCAAGTTCCGATGCTTCCACATATTCCTCGCTTTCTAAAGCACCAAAATCAATACGATGCTCTTTAGGAACGACTAAGAAGTGCAATCTTTCGCCTCCAAAACCTATGGGTGCATGATTGTATAAGATATTGATCCTTTTACCTTCCAATACAGACTGCCTATTAATCACTTCTGGCTTGCAAAATGGATCATTTCCCATAACTATCGTATTTACTTTTTCAGGGATATTTTGTAATTCAGCAAAAAACTTCTTGTAATCTTGAATTTGGTGAAATTTTTGTGTTTCAGTAGGTGCAGATCCCCCAAAACAGATCTTCCATAGAACACAAAGCTGCTGCCAAATCCTACCAAAAACAGTATTTGGAGTGTAATACGGCACGACTTCCCAGTTAAAAGGAATCTCGCTCCCTGTTTGGATCTTTCCATAGATAAGGTATTGATCGGCTATATGATTTTCCTTCCAAATAGAAGCAACCTTCTGAAGCATTGTAAATGAGTTGGAATGATCGTTTCCTGTCCAATCCGTGTAGACCTTGTCATCTGGAGTAGAAACCTGTAATGAATGATTTGCTAATTGAACTGTTGGTAATTTGACAGAAACAGTGTTATATTGATCTATAACTGAGGGTAACAGAGAAACATTATCTGTATTAATACCATCATATTCTGCAGCAGACCCTAAACTTAAGATTGACAAAATGACTCCACAAAAAAAATTTTTCATAATAATTAATTTATCTATTTTTAACTAACCTTGAATTATATAAAAAATTGTTATAAAACACAATAAATAATATTGTGAGGGACAGACCTGGAATTTTGGACATTTATAACACATTTGCAATAAACTATTTACTTTGGTAAAATCATTTTTTTGTAATTCTTGAATTTATTGTTAGGGAATATCGATGGATGCTAATACACAAGAAGCTTATATTAATTTCAATAGAATTAATACAAATAAATGTCGTGTAGGAGGATTTCTTGGAGCGATTTTAGCAGTTATAGCTATCTTCTTTATTGTCCCTATATTTGAAAAAAATTTCTACACCCATTTACTTCTTCAATGCAGTTTTATTCTTTTGATTCTTTCATCGGTTTATGCAATCGAAGCTCAAAGATCAATTTTGATTATGGGCTTTTTTTTCCTCATTCCCTACATTTATTTTGATTCATTAAGTTTTCAATATCATTCGCTGCCCTACATGATTATTGCGTATGGGTTTTCTTTGGCTTTTACGTTGCTTGCTATTATTGTTTTGATGAGAAAAATCTTACGTGCTGGCCTTGTAAATGCCGAGCTTATTTTCGGAGCATTGATGGTGTATTTACTATCGGGAATACTATGGGCTAAGTTTTATTTCATCGAGAATATGCTGAATCCTGGTAGTTTCCATGGGGCAGGCATATTGAATTTTGATAGCACTACCCTTCTGAATGCTTATGAACAGCAATTTAATTTTCTATATTACAGTTTTGCCACTTTGGCGACCTTGGGAATGGGTGACATTACACCTCTGAGCCATCTGGCAAAATCCCTTACGGCGGTGGAAGCAATGTTTGGTCAGCTATTTGTCGCAATCATCATAGCCAAGTTGGTTAGTGTATGGTGGCATGTTCCTGGCACTCTCGATAATTTGAAAATGGAAAAATAAAAGAACCATGCATAACCTAATGCGTGGCTTGACACTCAATGCAAAATAGTCTCCAATACTTTCAACAGGCGGAAATTTAGGTTCAATTGGCTATTTGTCCCTTCTGCGCCGACCCCTTACACTCTTTCCAAGTAGTTATGGTTCATACTTTGGCAACGGTATCATATTCGATACGATTTTCACCTCTTGCATAATCTTATTTGAACGTTCTTCTGCAACTTCTTTTGAGATCTCTTCTGAGACGAGAAAAGATTCGCTGACCCATACTCCCAGCTTTTGATTGGCTTCAACAAATGAATGTAATAATTCATTATAACGATTAAATGCGCGACTATAATTACCGTCTGCTTGTTTTAGCTCTCCGGCTAAAATATAAGCGCCAACCAGCGCTAGATTATTTCCTTGACCAGAGAGTGGAGAGGCACAGTAACCTGCATCCCCTAACAAAGCAACTCGCCCTTTAGTCCACGATTTCATTTTCACTTGTGTGACGGAATCTAAATAAAAATCAGCACTATCTGACATTAACTCAAGGATTTTTGATGCTTCCCATCCAAAATCTTGGAAAGTGTCGCGTAGGAATTTCTGCTGCTCTTTTTCATCGCGAATGTTATTCAAGACATTCTGCGCACGGAACATGAAAGCCGCTTCTGCCATCTTAGGATTATTGTCGCTAGTGATAGATATCAGTTTTTGATTGGCTTCGCACTGAACCTCGGTATGACTCAAATTGAGATAATTCGGAATGCTAAAAACGCTAAAGTATGCACCAAGATTAATTAATTTATATTCGTCTTTATCAAAAACCATACGTCGTGTGCTCGAATGCATGCCATCTGCACCTATGACCAAGTCATAACGTTCGATTCTGCCATCTTTAAATTGAACTTCTACATCATTATCACTCTGTTTAATACTATCGATCAATTGATTAAAATGACAGGGAACACCTTCAAGGTTGTCTATCAGGATTTCGATTAAATCACCGCGGAGAATTTCAACTTCTTCATCTTGCCTAAAGCCAAAGGTTCCACCTTTTTCTTCATGCAGGATATTGCCTTCGGCGTCGACATATTGTCCGAACTCCACATGGGTGGACATATTGCATATTTTCTCATAAATACCCATTCTTTTAACGAGGTCGATTGCAACACCCCGAACATCCAGTCCCTGGCCCCCTTTTCGTATGCTCGCAGATTTTTCAATGAGGATAGGAGAAAAGCCAAATCTTCTTAACCAATAACAAACTGCCGGTCCAGCAATACCAGCTCCAATCACGAGAATTTTATTTATAGAAGACATTGTTAAGGCTCCATTGAGTCAAAAGGTTGGGGTGTTGCTATTTTTCTTAAAGGCATCATTATCTTGCGAGATTCTTGGGAAATTTTAGCAAAAATTTTGAATTGAACGCAACGCGAAAGCTCTTTAAAAGAAATAGGATCAGGCCTCACAGTTTCACTATTTGAACTGTGATACAGTGATGCCTGACCCGGTCCGCGACCATAAAATCCTGTCAACTCTTCAAAGCTGGCCACTCAATCCTAAGAAGATATGGGCTGCTTTGCTCCGTACTATTATTAAACTATTTTAAAGTTAATACTTTTCTTGATAAAATTAAAATACGGGCTTATATACCCTAAAATCCTTGATCTTGAATCTGTGAGAGGATAAATATACAAAACATTGGGACATGCAAAATGATGAAACAGAAAGTAAGACTTCTTTTAGTAGCCTGCACGATAACTTTTTTGTATAACTTTGACTGTGAGGCGGAACAAAATTCCTCTGTGGATAAGAAGCCATTTGGCGATAATGCTTTAATCGACATCGGTGGCGGGCGCAAGATGTATTTAGAGTGCCAAGGCACAGGATCTCCTACAGTGGTGCTCATATCAGGGCGCTCCGACCGTTCCGATATCTGGCAAACTGTGACAAATACGGCGAAACCGGGCCCGGGCGTGTTCTCTGCAGTCGCCAGGTTCACCAAAGCCTGCGCCTACGATCGCCCTGGCACTGTTAAAATAACGGGCCACACAATTGAAGCGGGCCGTTCTACTTCGGTTCCACAGCCAGTCACACCCAAGAATGCTGTTGAGGATCTTCACGCTCTCTTGACAGCAGCCCAGATCCCGGGTCCTTTTGTACTGGTCGGTCACTCCTATGGTGGTTTGATTGCTCGGCTATTCGCCGAAACCTATCCCTCCGAAGTTGTAGGTCTAGTCCTTATAGATACCCTCACGGAATTTCTGTATGACTCGTTGAATCAAACGCAGCAAGAGTTATGGGTCCGCCTCAATAGCAACTATTCTCCCGATCTTGATCATTACACAATCCAAGAGAGAACAGACTTAGTGTCGAGCTTTAAACAAGTTCGCACCGCAACAGCCTTGCGTCCGATGCCGGCAATCGTACTCACCTCTGACCAGCCTTACGACTTTAAAAATCTGATCGCTGAAGGCATCTTACCATCGGATACTCCAATTGACTTCGGACCCATTGTCTTTCAGGCCCATCTGATCGGCCAGGAGCGTTTGACTCGCCTTCTGAACGCCAAACAAATTAAGAATACGCACGCCGGCCACTATATACAGACTGAACAGCCGCAACTCGTGATTGACTCGATAGAGGAAGTTATCGACATGGTTCGTGAGGAAAGGGGAAAGTGTAAGGCTTGACATCATGACATTCTTTTAGTAATTCTGTCTTAAAAAGAATGTCACAATGTCACGTTTGAACCATTACTTTTAGGCAGGCTCAACTTCAAATTCAATATTGCTGATCAACTGATCTGCAAGTGTGCAAACAGCCATGATCACGCAACTACTTTTCTCGCCATTTTTTGTACGTGAGAGAAGGACCTCTACGGTCCACGTGCGATCATCTATTTTCTCTATATTCGAAGACCCTCCATTTACCGAGGTCCCAGCCGGAGCTACAATATCTCTAAACAGAGATATAACTTTTTCAGGTGTCTCACCTTCAAATGCATTTAAGCTGCCATTGATATAGCCAACAGCAGTCATTTTCACACCTCGTGAAAGAACACCTTGTAAATCCTTGGTTTGATGGGGCGTTCTGAATGCTTGACACATTACTTGAAGTGCGTGTGGTGCTTTCATTTCCTCCGTACCGATAATCCCTGGCATATTCATCTTCTAACTCCTTGTTTGTTATTTGATAATATCCAATTTTAACAATTTTATCATAAAAAAAAGGGGCCAGCCCTGCGATTTTTATTTAGCCTTTAACAATATTTATTTTTCTCGTGACAAAGAATTGCAGGATCCCAGGCCGGGCTCCTTTCAAATTTGCCATCTAGACTATTTTATGTAATAATTTTTTAATCCTTTCTTTATCCTCATTCTCTTGATCACCCTTGTAATAGATCTGGACAAACTCTATTCTGTCTTCACCTGAAAATAAGCATATGTAACGCGAATCCCCGAATGAACGCCTTTTCCCTTTAAGGATTTGCAAGCGAACTTTTTTACTTTATAAATTTTGGGAGTTGTAATTCCAAGATTTTCAATTGCAAATATGCCTGACCCGGTCCAAACATCTAAAAACTTTTCGACAATTAATTTAATTCATCGCCTTCTAATTGTGTTGAAAGGGGAAATAGTTCTTTACAACCCCTAGTTGCTCACCGAGAGGCATCTTTTGCCGGATCGTGAGCCTCTAAGACTTCTTTAGCTTTTACGCCCGTGATAACAATAATTATTTTTGCGAGGGCTCATACGTTCTCAATACGACCCCCTACAAGAGTATCAAAGCGAAAAAAGCAAAAAAATATTGAACTTTAGTTCGATTTTTGGTATAATAAAACTCGTATTTTAAAATCGCATTAACAATAGGTTGCGAATATGGATGTTCAAACCACTTTAAGCTCTAGAATGGAGCCTGAGAACTCACAATCGATGTGTTCTCTTAGCTTTTCTTTAATCAATTTGTCTTTCAGACGCTCATTCCGCCGTCGGCGTTAACGCCACCCCATTTTTTTATTTTTTTTAAACAATAACTAACTACCAAGCTTTACTCAACGTTTCCTTTGTAAAACGCAAATGTATTTCCTTGGGGTTAATTAGAATGAATTTTTTTGACGCGATGGATTATTACATCTTTGCGTCCTAAACCTTATAAATTAAATAATTTTTAACAAATACATTAAGGAGATTATATGAAGAAAGTAATTTTAGCCTATAGCGGTGGTCTTGACACTTCCGTCATTTTAAAATGGCTAATCGAAAAGGAATTTGATGTTGTCTGCTTTTTGGCAGATATCGGGCAAAAAGAGGATATGGAATTTCTCAAGCAAAAAGCTCTCAAATTAGGGGCTAGCAAAGTTTACATTGAGGATCTTAAACAGGAATTCGTTGAAAAATATGTTTTCCAGGCCCTCAAAGCAAATGCGATCTATGAAGGAAGGTACCTCTTAGGAACTTCACTTGCCCGACCATTGATTGCCAAAAAGCAGATTGAAATTGCACTCTTTGAAAATACCTCATATGTTGCACACGGAGCAACGGGTAAAGGAAATGATCAGGTGCGTTTTGAAATGACATACCTAACATTGATGCCCGGAGTTACGATCATCAGCCCTTGGAAAGATCAAGAATTTCTTGCACAATTCAAAGGAAGAACAGACATGATCGAATATGCTCACAAGCATGGAATTCCCATTACTTCAACGTTGCAAAAACCATATAGTATGGATGAAAATATTTTGCATACCAGCTATGAAGGTGGAATTTTGGAAAATCCATTCCAAGAGGCAGCAGAAGATATGTTTCAACACACGGTATCACCAAAAGATGCACCCGATGAAGAGTCTCAAATTATGATTGAGTTTTCCCATGGTATACCCATTGCGGTAACAAATTCCTCAAATGGAACTATGGTGAATGGGTCAGCAGTAGAGCTTTTGAACTTCCTTAATGACCTTGGGAGCAAGCATGGGATTGGTCGAATCGATATTGTAGAAAATCGATTTGTGGGAATGAAATCCAGGGGAGTTTATGAAACTCCAGGGGGTAAGATCTTATGGGAGGCCCACCATGATCTTGAAGCTCTGGTGTTGGATAGAGAGGTCTTTCATCTTAAAACGATGTGGATGCCAAAAATTGCACAACTCATTTACAACGGATTTTGGTTTAGTCCTGAAATGGATTTCTTAATGGCAGCTATAGAAAAAAGTCAAGAACATGTAGAAGGAAAAGTTCATTTAAAACTTTATAAAGGAAATGTGATCATCACCAAACGTGAATCGATTAAATCCCTCTACAATCAGGACATCGCGAGTATGGATAGTTTGGGAAACTATGACCAAATCGATGCAAAAGGGTTCATTAAGCTCAATGCTCTCAGACTAAAAACTTATAAAAAGTTTAAAGGAGCTCTATCATGAAATTATGGGAAAAAGGCTATAAGTTGGATCAGTTAGTTGAAATTTTTATGACGGGGGATGATCCATTGTTGGATCATGCCCTTATTCCATACGATTGTGTGGGTAGCATGGCACATGCAAAGATGCTTCACAAGATTGGCATAATAACTTTTGAGGAATGTAATCAATTAGTACAAGGATTGAGTCATATAATTCAATTGACTAATGAGGGAAAATTTGTCATTCAGCCAGAGGATGAGGATGTCCACACTGCTATTGAAAATGCCTTGGTAGCAAAGTTGGGTGACATTGGCAAGAAACTTCATACGGCTCGTTCACGAAATGACCAAATTTTGCTGGATATGCGCCTATACATGAAAAATCAAATTCGCGAGATAGCTCAAGAGGTCTTAAACACTTGTGATGTTCTCTGTAAATTTGCCGATTCCCATGAGGCTGTACCTATACCTGGAAGAACCCATTTTCAAAGAGCTATGCCTTCTTCTGTAGGACTTTGGGCTGGGGCCTTTGCTGAATCCCTTCTCGATGACATTCAATTGCTAGAAGGGGCTTATAAGCTGATTGATCAATGTCCCTTGGGATCTGCGGCTAGCTATGGGGTTTCGATACCAATTGATCGACAGTATTGTGCTGAACTCTTGGGATTTCAGACTGTTCAAAATAATGTCCTCTATGCGAATAATAGTCGTGGAAAATTTGAGGCGGCATTGCTTCATGTTTTGGTTCAAATCATGAATGATCTAAGCAAAGTGGCGACTGATATCATTATATTCAGTGCTCCTGAATTTGGTTATTTTGTATTGCCTGAAAAATTCTGTCCAGGTAGCAGCCTAATGCCTCAAAAGCGAAATCCTTGCCCTCTTGAGCTGATTCGTGCTAAGTCAGCAACACTTCAAGGTCAGTTGTTTCAAACACTTGAAATCGTTAGGGCACTCCCGTCCGGATACAATAGAGATTTTCAAGAAACTAAGCGCCCAATCATGCACGGTTTAGAAACAACATGCCTTTCCCTGAAGGTTTTCACTCAGATTTTTTCAGAACTGCAAGTTGACAGGAAAACTTGCATTGCAGCTTTTACGCCTGAGTTATTCGCTACAGATCAAGTCCTTAAGTTGACTAGTGCGGGCGTTCCCTTTAGAGAGGCATACAAACAGGTCGCGAAAGACCCAAATAGCGTATCTGAAACAGATCCAGTTGCAAACATCTTATCAAAAAAACATCAAGGTGCGACTGGGAATCTTGGAATATCGATCAGTTATTCAAAACTAATAGCCTTTCAAAAATGGGTTAATATTGAAACAACAAAATGGAAGGATCTGGTGAAATTAATACGATCATGATTATAAAGTAGAGGTAGCCGGCTGCCTCTCCCCTTCTCCTGTATTGAAAAGAATTGCATGTTAGGTCTGTCCTCCCTTAATTTATGGCGTGCTGAATCACAGTGCGTTGAATTTTTTGTAAAATTTAGATTCAACAGCCCAATAGAGAAAAGATAGTTGCAAAATCCAATCAAATCGTCTATGCTTATGATCAGAAAATCATTTGCTGGTTGTGGAATAATAAAGATTCGGCAGAGACTTGTTGGAGAAAATCCAATGCCCGCCCCTAGAAAAAGGAATTCTCAATATAGCGTCTCCTGAAGCGCGCTTAATGACGGTGAGTTGCACATGCTTATAACACTATTGAAAGGTTTTGGAACTAGCGGAAGTTTAATTGTAGCTATTGGCGCACAAAACGCATTTGTGATACGTCAGGGCATGATGCGTCGTCATCTTTTGATGACAGCTTTATTATGTTCGGTGATTGACTCTCTGCTGATCATTCTTGGAGTGTTAGGCTTTGGACAACTTATTTCTGCGTATCCCTTATTAATTGTGGTAGCGAAGTATTTTGCCATTATTTTCTTATTCTTTTATGGGGTTGTATCTTTGAAATCCTCTTTAAAACCTAAGAGTTTAGAAAATGGAAAAGAGCAAGAATTGCCTTCCGTTAAAAAAACCATTTTTATGCTTTTAGCTCTAAGCTTGCTCAACCCACATGTTTATTTGGATACAGTTATTTTAATAGGCAGTATTGCCACGCAACAACCTCCGGATCATCAAATCTATTTCACTTTAGGAGCAATAAGTGCTTCTTTTATCTGGTTTTTTGCTATTACATATGGAAGCTATCTTTTGGCTCCCTTTTTATCCAAGCAGAGTTCCTGGAGGATTATTGATGGTTTAGTCGCTTTGATCATGTGGGGAATCGCCATTAGCTTGATGATAACATTATAAATGATTTGTGGCTTGGCAAATGCCCGAATGTCAGGCTTGGCCTCAAATAAAGAATTGCAGGATCGCAGACCGGGCTCTTTCCAATTTTGCCATCTAGACTATTTTATTGTAATGTTTTTTGTTCCTTTCTATATCCTCATTCTCCTGATCACCCTTGTAATAGATCTCGATGAACTCTATTCTGTCCTCGGCTGAAAAATAAGCATATGTGACGCGAATAGCTGAATGAACACCTTTTCTCTTTAACGATTTGCAAATGTTAAGAACTGTGATACTGTGATTCCTGATAACGATTACCGATTACTTTTCCTTGATTGTTATGTATAAACCTTGGCTATTAATTGTGAATGTAAAAGTGATCAGAACTCCACCTTTAGGCCACGCAAAATTATTACCCATATTATTATATCGCAGTATACAATGTCCGCTCCCCATCCCTTGTATACCTCCATCTTCTGTCCAGGACAGAACCCAAACCATCGGTTGATAGGGGTGACTCTTACTAAAATACCTGATATTTAGGAATTCAGATTCCTTCACGCTTACCAGTCGACCCACATCTTCGACATGATGATTGCAACAAAAGTTTATTAACCAATTCTTGATTGCTACGTTAAATTCATTTATAGGAAAATCGAACACTTCCAGGTCGTCCATTGAGCTAATGTTAGCTATGGCATATCCGTCTGGCCTGTTCAATAAAACCCTCCCGGAGTTGTCTATATCTTTTACAATCTGATAACAATCTTGGTCAGGTATAGCGCTCAGATGAATACCATGTTCCAAAGACCACCAAAGCCAGGAACACTGAGGGAACTTTTCCCATTTGCCCGTTACAAATGAACCTGCAACGACGCCAGATTCATTAATCACGAATGAATAAAACAGAAACGGTACTTTTTTCCAATCTATTCCATATGCATTAAGCAAGTCATTCTCTGTTGCAATAATTTGGAATCCATCCTCTGCACTCCAATACCACGCTATCCTTTCTGCATTACCTCTCCCAGGAATAGAATTTTTAAAATCAGCCGTACCAACTGTTTCACCTTTCGAGTTTGTATTGTGAATTTGAAAAGCTTGCTTTTCTTGCCATGCGAAGGGAAGGCCAACTAGTTCGACTAATTCGCTAGCTTTAATTTCAGAGGGTGAATTTGCAGATGCGTTGCTTCCATAAACCGCGATCGTCAGTAAAAAATAAAACATTTGTTTAAAATTAATCATAAGACTCTTTTCAATTATTTTAATATATACTAAATAATAATAAAAAGCCAAAGTTATTTAATTAATTAACTCGATCTCTTTTATTTAATTAATAACAACGAAAATCAATCGTTAATCACAAATGTCTGAAAACGGGGTCAGGCCTGGCATTCGGGCATTTGCAATAGATAAGCTTTTATATTCGAAATTTCACTCTTTAATTTCTCTGAGTTTAAACTCTTAGCCGTTAGTCGCGCAGCGTGTTTGCTTAGGCTGCTAGCATCGCGTTCAACAATTTGAGCAAGCTCTTCAAGCGTTAAATCACGGTTTTCCTGCACGAGTAATGCAAGGACAGCTCGGACATGTGATAAACAACGCGCTTGCCCAGGAATTTTTAATAAATTAATATCCACTTTATAAAACTCGCAAACCGTTTTCGCAAGATCCAGCACACCAAAATTAACCTCATACACTGATTCAGCTTTTTCATTCACCATCTTTACAAAAGCCTCATCACCCAAAATGCCCTCTTGGGTTCCCCGCTTAAAATCAATCTCATTTGGATTATTGCTTACATTATGGATGAACCTCTCGTAGCTGCATATTGCTGTTTGGAAACCATCGCCGAATCTAGACAAAAGATTGTTATGTACTATCCATACCAAGTCCGAAACACCTAGATAAGTATTATGACTAGACCATCGATATTGTTCTGGTCGTTTAACCAACCCCGCCCGAACAGGATTCAAATGAATGTATCTAATAAGTTCCTTTAAGTACCGTTCGCTGTCAACCAGAATCGATTTGAATCTTCCCTGAAATATAAATGTCCAATACGCTATTTCTTCCAATTAATATATCTGGTATAACGAAATGAAAGATTTTGGATAATCCGTGATAGTTCGATATGATCCACTTGAATGGCTAAATGGACATGATTGGACATAAAGCAAACAAAATGCATGCACCTGATGACCAAACCTCTCAACGCCTTCTTGAATTAATAAGCACATCCTGCATCGATCTTCATCGTTAAAAAAGATATCTTGACCATCGTTCCCACGCAACATTACATGGTAAGTACCCCCTGGTAAATGATAGCGTAATCTTCGTGCCATAATCGAAGCCCATTTTTCTAATTTAGGTACGACAATCTACACCAAAATAGTATTGCAGTAAAGATCAAATGCCAGAATACCAGGCCTGACCCCGTTTTTTGACCCCGTTTTTACTGTCAGGCCTGACCTGTTTTTCTGTCAGGACTGACCCGTTTTAGACCCGTTTTTGACCCCGTTTTTAAGCCAATCCACGCTCGTTTGTAGATAGGAAATTGCATGAATTCCTGGATTGCAAGCAACTTTTCAGATGGGGTAAAAGGGTGCAAGCCAAAACCCCAATCTTGACATATATCAACTGCAATGTGATATGGTTCACTTCTGACGCTACCCGACCCAGTATGATATCTTAAGAAAGATTTAAAGCTAGAAGAGATCGAAGCCTTTAGAGCTTGATTTTGAATTCTTAAGCCGAAAGAAGCAACCCTTAGCTTGTTGAGGCACTTTTCTATTTCTATCAATGCTATATGATCATCCGTAGGCGTTCTGGTACTGATTTGAAGCCGCTTAGCTAATGATTGCAAACGTTCATTTAACTCTATTAGAAGTTCTGAGCAGGCTTGTCTAGCTAAAGCATCATAACTAAACGCCTGCGTTAAACAGCTAAGCCCCCAACCTACAATAACGCCCGTCAGGGTAGAAACTAGTTCGCTCATATTAAACCGACCTTGTGAACTAATATTCTATTTAACCTTTGGATAAAAATCAAACATGAAATAGTTCACTCAAATATTAAAAGACGCCGTAATAGGTTAGGGTCAACATACCATTACACCTTCCCTTATTGATTAATTTTTAAGTAAATATCTTATTGTTAATAATTTATGATATTTGTTAATATGTTTATTGTTAACAAAAGTGGGTATTTATGAAATTAAAATTATGTGTTCTATTTTCTGCTATAAGTAATCTGCTATAATAGTTTTGCTTTTTCCAGTTTGGAAGAGAGTCAATTAAAAATTCTTCAATCTGAATACAATATGTTCAGCAATGAAAGAAATGAAGAGAAATCGCAGATGCGCAGGAAGATCTTTGAAGTAAATATCCAATATTTTGAGAAATCTATCACCAAGAAAATTAAAAGCAATGAAGTTAAGCAAGAAAGATATGAAAACAATTTAAAAAAGAGTCTAAACGGGGAAGAAGTTCAACACTGGCTAAAGAAGATGCAATCCACAGAAAAGAAAATCAGCAATCTCAACGAAATCCTTATTGGCATTGAGATGCTTAAGGTAAGATTTGTCAACTGATATTATTTGAAAGAAGGCGAGACAAAGAATCGCCGGTTACGACCCATTTCATTTTTGGAGCTTGGTGTTTTTAATAAATAAGAGGAGAATTTTGTTATGAATTGGTTTCATTTGATGTTTCTATTAGTAATAGGAATTATTATTCGTTTCTTTTATGGTCAAGAAATTGATACCTTATCATTTTACCAAACCTGTGTGTTAGGATTAATTATCATTTTTATTGCATTTCATATGGTTCTAATTTTTTATGTTTTAAAAGTTTTAGATAATATCAAAGAAATTATTAAGTCGAAATGTGAAAATAGTATAAATAAGTTGTAAACATATAACGAGTCTCAATGACAGAATCTTAAAAAGGGGTCAGGCCAAAAACAAAAAAGGGGTCAAAAAGAAAAAGGGGTCAGGCCTGGCATTCGGGCATTTGAAAAATTCAAATGCCCGAATGCCAGGCCTGACCCCAAACACAGAAAATGAGGAGATGTATCATAGATGATCAGCTAAACAAAATTGGTCATACCTGCAGGTTTATGCATGTTTATTCTGATGCAAACAAACTTCCCGATATCAATTAATAAATTTAATACTTTTATTTCTTTAAATTTAAGTATTTCAACAGTATAATGCTCCAAAAAAAGGTATATAAATGCTAGAGCTGAAAAATTTAGGATTGCTAGTGGTTTTTAACGCAGTTTTCGCTTTTCCAATCACAACAGGTATATTCCAATTTTTCAGAATCATTGGTAACGAAATCGACGCAAAAAAGAAAGGAGTAATGCGGTGGGTTGTTTTTATAAGTTTAATGGTTTTAAGCATGTGGTTTTATTTAGTGTTCTCTGCACTTTTCCGCTGGCAGTTGTGACGCCACCTCCACTCTATGGACAAATCCATATGGGTTTTAACGACGTCTGTTTTGGTGTTAAGATACAAAAGCTTGTTGATAAAGCTTGGAAATATTCTGACAAGCAGGACGGTGACAGTTTACTAGATGTGATATTGGACATTAAATCAGAGGTTGAAACTTATACTGGAAAGAAGATTGATATAAGTAAAGAGATTGATAAAATCGAAAACAACGCCAAAAAGAAGGGAAGTAAACCTCCTAAAGACATATTTAAAAAGTTAAAAAGTTTGGTTCAAAGTAAAGAGAAGAAAAAACATCATCGCGCTATGTGTATGGAATCCTACTTTATAGATCAGCCAAGTATGAGCTTTCAAGATTATGAGTTTTTGCATTTAAAAGCTGGAAACAAAGAAAAAGACCAAGGAAAGGAACAACTTCCTCTAAAGTTTGTGATTGCTGTTTCATTAATGTTAGGGGGTGCTTTCGTTATGTTTGCGACACCCGTTTGTCCAGCACTCGGTTATGCTGGCGAAATGATGATATCAACAGGATTTGGGATGTTGATTGATCAAGGCGTAGATATCTATCAAAAAGACCCTAGAAAACGTTCAAATAGCCAATCAACCACAGCTTATTGAAAAATCCTAATGCCGGAAGAGGAAATATCTTGATGGCCGGGAGTCACTCTATGAACGAAACTTAAGCCTATATCATGCACGACCCATTATTCAATAGGCCGCGTGGCGTAAGCCACTGCGGCCTATTGCCGTAGCGAGCGTAGGGGACGAAGGCTTTCTATTATGCTAAATACGTCAAACCTGAAAATCGGAGTCACCCCGGTTTGCCAAGATTATTTTTACAAAAGTCTTTTAGGCTAGGCAGAAAGTCATCGTAGAGGTAGGGGGTGGCCAGTGCTTCAAAATAAGAGTAATTCAAGCGTTCTTCTGAGACGACTACTCCTTCAAGCGATGGAGTTATTTGCTGTTTTTCGCATTTGAATCGCCAAAAACCGGCCCCAGAACCCCCTGCAATAGACTTATTAGTGTCATTTGGTATTTCCCAATATCGAAGATGAGTTTTATCATCAAATCTCAATCTTTCCCCACCACCTGTGCATACAGCAGTATCTAGAAGTCCATCTGGTCTTAGAGGAGCCGCACCTCTATAGAATGCGGAGGCGATTTGAGGATCATACATGACCAACTCTTTGTTATTATCTAAGTTGTAAAAGGATGATTCAGTGATCAATTCGTGATTTGGTAAGTGACCGTCGATGCCGAGGGCAATAAACGCGATATCTGGTTTGTAACCTTCATCTGAATCAGAATAAAATCCTTGAATATCGACACAGCAATATATGTATGAAAACGATACAGAGCTAGCGATAGTCTCCCCATTTTGGAGCTTAGACAAACCTACGAATGCGGGCTGATCTAATAACCCAAATTTTAAACCTCTCACAACGTGTGCAGCAGTAAGGATGCCGTATATCACATGCGTTAAGACGGTAAATTTGACAAATGTGCCAGAGCCGATCGGGAGGGGTAGTACTGAAGAACCATAATAACTTCCTAAAGAGACATGATATTTCAAAACATGCTCTTCAATCCTGTTAAGAAGTTTTTCGCGTAGTTCTTCTAGCTCTTTTTCCGTTAGAATGCTCATAAATACCTTGCTAATGTCAATGTGCTTTGCTGATTCCGACCCTATTCTTAGCTAACCCTGAGATCCGCCTTCTCTCGATTCATAACTCCAGCATCTTTTTTGAAACTTCAAAAGGGTATATCGCCAGGACCATTAAACTGTGACATTTGCGTTCGCAAATATCATCATAGGGACATGCCCGAGTTTTATTTAGAATCGGGTCTGTTTATGACTTTGCCATTAATTTCACTCAGAGAATCCGGACTTATTTTTCCAAGATACTGAGGAAGCTCTAATCCTGCTAGAGATGCGATATCATGGAGAGCCGGCAGTGATTTTGTAAATTGACTAATGAAGTTTGAAGTCGATGATCCCTTTCCATCCGAGCTGCCGCTATCCCAAACGGTAATCTTGTCAATCTTGATGTTTTTGATCGCTTCCACTTGCAATTTCACGATCTCTTCAAGTTTTTCTATCAACAACATTGTAGCTGCACTCTTAGCGTCTTCTCCGCAAGCTTCAAAGAGCTGTTTATAACCAGTAGCCTTAGCGTCTAATAGCTTTTGAATCCCCTCCGCTTCAGCTTGTCTGATCGACAAGATCGCTTCTGCTTCACCGCGCGCAATGATAACTTTGCTCTGAGCTTCAGCCTCAGCGTCAATTTGCATTTTCCGTCTTCTTAATCTCTTGAGGAACAATTTGCTCGGCTTCCAAAAGTTGGGTCTGTGCTAATGCACGCGCTTTTTGAATCATCGCTTCAGCATTTTGCTTAGCTACTTGACTGCGCTGTGCTGCTTCCGCTTCTTTTTCAGCCAAAACTGCATTTGTCAGGGCCATTTGAGCTTTGGAGTCATTTTCCCCTTTGACTGCTTCTGCATTATAAGATGCGACAGATACGCGGCGGTCTCTTTCTGCTAATGATTTGCCGATATCTCCTTGCTTTTCCTGCTCTGCAACATCGACTTTAGCTTGATTCACAGCCATGGAAGAGGCTTTCATTCCAATGCTTTCAATATAATTTGATTCGTCCGTGATGTCGGTGATGTTCACGTTCAATAGAGTCAGGCCGATTTTGTGCAGTTCAGGTTCAATATTATTTCTTAATGGACTCTAAAAAGCGCTCTCTATCTTGGTTGATCTCCTCAATCCTCAAAGAAGCTACTGTTAAGCGAAGCTGCCCAATGATAATTTCAGTGGCCATCGATTCAATTTCTTTATGACCCAAATCCAGCATCCTAACGGCTGCGTTATTCATCACGTCAGGTGTGATGCCTACGGCGACTGTAAACGTACTTGGTACGTTCACACGTATGTTCTGATGAGAAAGCGCTCCCTTTAATGGGATATGAATGGTTCGAGGTGTTAAGTCCAAGAAAGCATATCCTTGAATCAACGGCCATATGAATGTTCCGCCACCATGGTAGCATTGAACGGTCTTGCTTCCGGCTACGCGCCCATAAACCACTAAGACTTTGTTCGAAGGGCATCGGCGATACAATTTCGCGAGAAAATAGATAGTTGAAAACAGGAATAAAAGAAATCCCGCTACAGTAATGCTTAAATAGGAAATGTTAAACATAAGGACCTCCTTATAGTGGTGTAACGACAACAGTCTTGTCGTCGATTTTTTCAATAATTTTTACCCGCATAAACGACTGCAAGTCTTCATGATGTTTAGAGATGGCATCAATTTCATATGTAAAATGGTTTAGTGATATCGAAATCTTGCCTCTGCCGCCCTTAGGAATCGATTGATAGACATACCCTTCTTTCCCAATCGCATCTTCAATTCTGAATATGTTTCCGGAACTTCTAAGTTTTTTAGCAAATTTAAAAATGGAGCGAATAACTAGCGCTGCAAATAAGCCTGCAGCAACGGATATTCCAATTGTAAGATTGTTTTGAAGTCCGAATTCATTTTGGCATGTGATGGCTGTCCATCCAAACATCATCAGAAATCCAGTGATCGTCTGCATTGATAGCCATTTGAGTTTTCTGGCATCTGCGGGAGTCATGGTTTGCATGATCAGATACAGGGTCACTGGAATCAAAGTTATCATGATCGGCAATGCCAAATACATTAATTATAAATTGAATAAGAAACATTCCCGATCCCGCAAGTGCGCAGAACCAAAAAATGGAGCCTGATTGTGTCAATTCATTAGAATAATAAGGCATAAACATAACTCAGACTAATTTTTAGATAATGATGATTGAAATTGTGAATAATTTCAATATCAATGAATTATTATAAGGCTAAGTTTCAACAAGATCATCAAATTTAACATTGCCAATTAATCTCAAAAATAATACAATTTATTTTTAAATTAATAAAATGGGATATATTTTATGGAACCTGTAAATAATTATGATAAGTACAATTTGCAAGAAGAAACTATTTTAACTAAAATTCAAGAGCTCATAAAAGCTCATATTGGTGATAGAGAGGTTGTGTATGGTCCAAATGATCCAAGGACCATGGAAATAAATCGCGTGGTAAGTGAATTAATCAAAGATTTTCCATGCGATGATCGTGGAAATCGTTTTCTAGGGTGTCAACTTGTTTTAAAGCCAATAGTCGTCGTATCAGTTACAAAATTAACCCCTATAGAAGCTGGAAAAATGATACATTTGCCTAACATAGGGAACGAACGATTTGGCACGTATATTAATGAACAAATTGTAGAACTCAGAAATATAACGGCACTTCCAGGACAATCAATTCACAACCTTAAAATAGCTGAAGATGTAGGCATCAAGCCGAAGATGGCTTGTGAGGGAGTTATGATTAATTCGAGCATGGGTGTCAAAGATACACCCGGAAGAATCAAAGTGGTTGCAGATATTACAATTGGGTCACATTCAGAAAATGTCGAATTTGAAGCAGAGATCGATCAAGTAAACCAAGAAGTTTTTTACCATATTCCCATGCCTATAGTTCAGGGAAAGATTAATTACGATCGTTGGGTCCAGTTGTCCAATGGTAAAAGCGGAATGCTAGAGGACTTCGGTTATAATATATATGGAGGTGGCGCAAGTATTGGCACACCTTTTAATTTAGCATTGTGTACTCCTTTCCCCTCCCCTGCGCCTTTAGACCAGACCCATTAATGGAACTCGTTCGATTTTCAGCCAAGCGCCCAAGGTCGGACGAGACTTATTGACTGGTATTTTCTATTTTTTCCTATACAAATTTTACAAATTATGTTAACATATTCATTTATTAACATAAATTAAGGTAAAGAAATGACTATAACAGTAAATAGCTCACAACAATTTGATATTATTTGTAGCGAAAAAAGCATTCAACTTATTGATCAGTCGATAAAACAGAATAAAATCCCTTCAGGGGCTTCTCACATCTTGACATCAATAAAAACTATAGTTGCTGAACCTTTTTCAATCGCCGGCAGAATACTAAATATAGCTGGCAACATCCTAATGATCGTTCTTCTCCCAGTGGCAAAGGGCGAAAAACAAAAAAAAGAACTTTTCCTTTATCGCCTTTGCCGATTAGTTTACCTTGATCCACTAGATATTTTAGTGGGGATAGCATCCTCTATCATTCGAATAGCATCCTCAATTTTAGGCATTGGCTCTCCTTTACTGGCCGCAAAGGGTTGGAAAATGTCCGAACAATTAGAACTCTGGAATTTAAATCAAAAAGCAAAATTATGGAATAAAATAGCTCCTGATGCTAGCCCTTATAAAGCCGAATCCAAGAAAATCGTACCGGAATCTGCTATTAGTTATCTTGGCGAAAAGCTAAGTGCTAAGTTAGAAAAATCAACAAAAAACGCAACATCATTAGCAGAATTAAAAGAAACAATCAAAAGGGACTTTGTTACATTTTTGATCGATCTTGATACAGCCGATACTGCCTTGTTTACATCTGCTTTTTCATATGACGAATCTACGACTTCTTCAGTTTATCTTCCCATCCTAAAAAAAATAGCCCCAAAAGACAGCAATCAAACCCATACTCAAATAATAGAAAATACAAAAGAATTGAAGATAAAAGAAATCCACCGACTTCAAATACATATAGAATCATTATATTGGTTAGGAAACTCTGGAAAAGTAGCAGATTCTTTAATGAATGTAGCTTATAATATTTCCGACCAAAAGAAATCCCCTCTCTTGGTTTCAGAATCATTAAAACAAAAGTTCACCGATTATTTGCAATTCGGAAACGTCGTTTGTCCTAGTTACTAACTTTTTATCCCTGAAAACGGGTTACGATTTGGTAGAACGTGAGGGTAGCCTCGATCTTTTTTTCTTAAAGATTTTCTGGTCGTCCTGAGCGAAGCGAGACCTCAGCCGTAGTGAGCGAAGCGAACGAAGGCGCTTCTTTAATTAGGATCAAGTTGAAATACGGATTGTAATGGATAATGATCCGACATATCCGTCACAAGTCTAACCATAGAAATTGGTACAATTCTGTCTGTATTAGATCTTAAAAAAATCCTATCAGGCCTGTGAAACTCTCTATCTCGAACATGAGGATTGCGATCTCCATCCCACGTAATATCATTTTTCCTATAACTTTCATCTTTATAATCTTCAGTTGTCTCATGAAAATATTTCCAAACATCAATAAGCTTAAGTTCTTCTATACATCCCTTTTCTGCACGAAGTTGCTCACCTCCTGTAAGATTACAATCTCCGCAGAAAATGTAACAATCCGTTTTCAATGTATCAAATATTTTACAAATTTTCTTAAGCTGCGCCGCTTTTATGCTTGTTGCTTTGCTTGAGAAGAATTCACTTTCCAAGTGAGCAGTTCCCAAACCGATTCGCAACCCATTCACTTCTATTTGTCCATAAGCAAAATGTCTAAATTGACGTGTTTGTGCCAAGGGAACTTGTTCATATAAAGTAGCTTTGAATTTCTTCTTTGTCAAGAGTAGCTCACCGTCACCTTTTGATTTTGGATATACAAAATCATAACGCTCTCTAAAGTTTTCATAACCCATTAATCGGTCAAAAAAAATCTGGGTAACCTCTTGTAGACATATAACATCTGCGTCGCTCTTGGCAATAAATTCACATAATCGTTTCTGATTTTCCGTTTTATTATGTCTCCAAACATTGTAGGTAAGAAAACTTAGTTCCATACTTTGATGTACTTGAGGCGCATCCATCGGCAATAATCCTTTTTTTTAAATTTATTAACTAATTTCTTAATATTATATACTATTATTTTAATATTTGTCAAATTAAAAATGAAAATTTGTATGCAAAAGGTAATTAAAAACTATTTCTTGCCTGGAATGCCAAGGGAATGATTCACCCTCTATTTGGTGAAATGGAAACGTTTTATGAAGGCCAGCTAGGAAAGCCACTATCCTTTTAATTCAACGATGGTTTTAGCTGAGAAGAATCGAAACATCTTTCTGTCGATTTGCCATTTTCCCCCAACAATAAATACAAGAAAGTAAAAAAGAGGCGTGCAAGCGATACTAAAGGAAGCTTTATATAAATAAGAAAATACCATAATAGGCGCAACCTCCGCCATTGTCATTCCTAGACCCCACCACAAGAAAATTAGATCTATCATAACAGTATCCACTATTTGTGAAACACAAGTAGAACCATTGTTGCGAAGCCATAAAAATTTGGGGCCTGTCCATCTTTTAATCGCAGCGTAAAGTTGAATATCCACAATATGCGAGGTTAAATAAGAAATAAGAGAAGAAAAGATCCGAAGACCTGAAAGTCCTAATATGGCCTCGTATGCGTTGGTTCTTGGTAAAAATAAAGCAATTTGAATGACAGCAAAGCTGAGAAGACTCATAGCTAACGCAATATAAACCATCTGTTTTGCTTTATTCGCTCCAAAAATCTCTGTAACAAGGTCGCTTAACAAAAATGTTAATGGATAAACGATCAAGCCTGCGGGTACATGTATCAGAAGAAAAGGAATCATGATCATTTTTGCAGAAAGAATGTTAGAGACAACTACAATCATGCAAAAAATTATGCAAATTAATCGGTAAATAGTTTGAGGAGTTAATAATCTTGTCATTATATATTACCCTTAACTCTGAGTGAGTTATGAATTAAATCACACTATTATAAAACTTAATGGCTTCTATTACAAGAAAAATTTGTCAATGTGCGTTGGGTCAAATAAATAACAATTCCAAGAATAGCTTTAAACCGATAACATAATCACGTGGCTTATGGAGCGTTATATGACTGAAATCGAACAAAATTTTGAAGGGCAGATAATCAAATCGGAAAACTATTCCAAGAAAAATTTAGAAAAGCACTCTTTCACCGGCTGCAAATTCAATAGTTGTGATTTTTCTGAAGCTATTTTATGGAATGCACAATTCAGTTCCTGCACTTTCTCAAATTGCAATTTCAGCCTTGTAAAGCTTGACAGCTGTCGTCTTCACGATGTTCAATTTTTGGATTGCAAGATTGTTGGAGCTGAATTCTTCAAATGTGAGAAGACCTTTTTCTCAGCAAATTTTAAGAATTGTCTTTTGCAATACTGCAATTTTTCAGATCTAAACATGAAAAATACTTTTTTCAATGGCAGCAAATTGAAAGAAAGTCATTTCACAAATACGATATTAAAAGGCGCTAACTTTAGCGATGTTGATTTATTCGGCACTCTTTTTCACAATTGTGATCTAAGTAGTGCCGATTTTTCCACTAGCATACAATATAATATCGACCCCACGTCAAATAAAATTAAGAATGCGAAATTTTCTTTTCCCGAAGTTGCTGGGTTGCTTCGTGCTTTTGACATCACCATAGTTTAACTTCACGCCAAGGGCTGCTGGTTCACGAGCTCGTGGGCGCGGGCATAAAGTTCTATAAGTATTTGCTGTGCCGGGGCGATACTCCAGACGTCACGTAGAAAGAGTTGCATTTTCCATGGCAAGTTGAAGACCATCCCTTCACGCATCACCCGATGGAATAGTTCCCTCTTGTAGGCTCCGTTAGGTTCAGCTATCAAACTATACTGTTCCCTTAGTGCATAAGAGACAACAGATCTTTCGCCACCGAAGATAGAATTGCCAGAAACAAGATAGTGAGGATTCAGAATATTACCCCAATCTAAGGAAATAGGACCTTGAAATCCGAACTCATAGGTTAAACGACTTCTGCAGGTTACATCGTTCCTAAAGTAATTGGGGGATAGCTTTGCAGCAGCTCGCAAGTTAAGGACTTTTTTGGTGTCTTTTTCGAAGCGCTCCTTCATTTCAATTGAGGGCTCAAATAGGATGGCCAAATGATACCTCAATTCCTGCATGTAGTGCTTTGTACGTATTTCAATCCACTCTGCCACATGGGGTTCTTGAAAGAGGGCTATAAGCTTCGCTGGATCGTTCTCATTTTCGAAAGACTTCAGGAATATATTAAGGCCTTCTTGAGGAAAACAATACAGGGTTGGCTCAGGATACGATGATTCGCTTAGCAGGAGTTTTAGCAGCTCTTTCAAATCGCCAAGTTCAGCTTGACATTCCTGTTTTTTTTCTACCAAAGCGGCGCGCAGATTTTCGATGCGGTGCCAGCGCTCGACGCGATGGACGACCGCTTTCATGCGCTCCGCATATTCGTTGAGTGCATTGGCTAAAGGACCGTACATGAATCCATAGATCTGACTGAGTGTCTTAGAATCACAAAGCCCCAGCAATTCTCCGAGCTGAGTTTTGATCTCTTTGTAACGACCAACGGTGATCAAATCCACAGCAGGAAAAGAAGTAAGGACTAGATCTGCAATCCGTTCCCGAAACTCAGTAATTTTAAGCGCCAATTCCGGCCTCGGAGCACCCAACAATCCCTGAAACTCCACAGGGACTCGCCCGGGCCTCTGAGTTCCCGCTGCAGGGGGATCCACAATCCTTCCACGCAAAAGCACAAGTTGGGTATCAGGATCGTACAACACCTCATAAAAGGGACGCGAAAATTCCATATTTTGTTCCGACGGCATAGACAAGCTCCGCGCATGCGAGCCACGGTCTCCATTTTTTGACCAAACTCGTCCCAAGACTGAGAGACGCCCAGATGCACATCCTGAATCTTTAGAACGACGTTGCTCGCTTCTCCGAAATTCGCTTGGTCGGAATAGCAATGCTTAAGTTCTGTTTCATTAAATAGTTTCGACACGGAAACAACGCTATCAAAGAAGACCCTTGGCAAGGAAAGAATGACCTTGTCGGAATCATCGGATTGTTCATAGGCCTTTTGAATCCGAGCCTGCGTCAACAGTCTACCCGCTTCCTGAAAATCCATTCCTTCCGTGGGTAGGAAGAGCATGAGAACCGGAGCCTGGGTTTGCAGGTGCTTAGAGACATGACCAAGGACCACCCAAGTAAATTCGTTGTCTTTCCCGTAAGGCATTTCTTTCTTTTGGTTCATCATGCTTACAGTCACGCTAGTGCCATCGAGGCGTTGAAACCTGGCAGGTTTTGTCTCCATTGGATTGAATTTTTTTTGCCACTGGGCGTCTAAGGTGAGGTGCGCCATAAGATCCAAGAAGTTCGGTTCGGCAGATGCCACTATCTCAGAACCGAAGAGTGCCCTTACTTGTTCTTCGAATGGGGGCAGCAAGGGAACATTTTTACCTACTGACACCTTGGTCTCGATACTAAAAACACCGCTCTTTATCAGCTGGGTCATTATGGGGCGAAGCGCCTTTAGATCGTCCTTACCATTGAGATGCAGCAGGCTTCGCAACTCCTTTGCCGACTCGCCTGAGGCCCCCAGATAGGTTGCGCAGAGGGCGATGTAAAGAGCTAAATCGGAATAAGCATAATTTTGATTAGTCGGTACCGAGTCCCACATTCTATTAAGAGTTTGATCACCAAAAGCGCCAACTGCGGGAAAACTAGAAATCTGTTTCATCAGTCATCTCCTATATTTTAAAATCAGCCATCGTAGCACTTTCACCACTTAACAAACAATAAAATGATAGGAGGAGACTTCAACCTTTCATTTTGACCATCCATTTCCAGTTTCGAACTTCTGGCATATCCTGACCATGTTCAATAATGTAAAGCTTGTGTTGGATGAGCTTATCTTGCATCATCTGCTTCAAATAAGCTCCCTTAGCTCCTAAATGCGGCACGCGATCGACCACATCTTGAACTAAATGAAACCTGTCAATATCGTTTTGAACTCTGATATCGAAGGGGGTTGTTATCGTCCCCTCTTCCTTGTACCCTCTAACGTGCATATTTTGATTATTTCTTCGGTACATGAGTCGGTGGATAAGCCAAGGATAACCATGAAAGCCAAAGATAACGTGTTTGTCTTTCGTGAAGAGAGAGTTGTAATCCGTGTCGTTTAGACCATGAGGGTGTTCGGAGCTTGGTTGCATTTTCATCAGATCCACTACATTGACAACGCGAATCTTCAGATCCGGAAGATGCTCACGCAGGATTGAAACTGCAGCCAAGATCTCTAATGTAGGAGTGTCTCCACAGCAGGCCATCACGACATCAGGTTCACTATTTTGGTCATTGCTTGCCCATTGCCAAATACCAATTCCTTCCGTGCAATGTGTAACAGCTGCATCTATATTGAGCCACTGAGGAAGTGGATGTTTACCTGCTACGACAACATTGACGTAATTCCGACTGCGTAAGCAATGATCAAATACCGATAACAGGCAGTTAGCGTCGGGTGGTAGATAAACACGCACGATATCGGCCTTTTTGTTAATCACATGATCAAGGAAACCCGGATCCTGATGGGTGAACCCATTATGATCCTGCTGCCAAACATGTGAGGCCAGGAGATAGTTAAGAGAGGAGATTTCCCTTCGCCAGGGCAGTTCTTTGCACACTTTAATCCATTTAGCATGCTGGCTAAACATCGAGTCGATAATGCGAATAAATGCCTCATAGCTGTTGAATAATCCGTGTCGTCCTGTGAGTAAGTATCCTTCCAACCAGCCCTCACATTGATGTTCGCTAAGCATTGAGTCCAAGACCCTTCCTGAAGGAGAAAGGAATTCATCGTTTTCAATTTTTGTTGCATCCCACTGTCGATTGGTAACTTCAAAAACCGCCCCCAATAGATTTGAGAGCGTCTCATCGGGACCAAAGATACGGAAATTACGCTGAGCTTGATTCTTTTTGGCCACGTCGCGTAGAAATCCTCCTAGCACTTTAGTATCTTGGCCTTTAATGGCACCTGGAGACGGCACTTGTAACGCGTGGTCCCTGAAATCGGGCATCAGTAATTCGCGCAGGAGAATACCACCGTTAGCATGAGGATTTGCGCCCATGCGTCGGTCGCCCTTAGGGGCAAGTTCAGCGAGTTCTGGTAAAAGACGTCCATTTTCATCAAATAGCTCTTCGGCCTTATAACTTTTCATCCAATTTTCCAGTATCTTGACATGTGCAGGATGTTCAGCGTCAACCAAAATAGGCACCTGATGTGACCTGAAAGTGCCTTCAATTTGCAAGCCATCGACCACCTTAGGCCCCGTCCACCCCTTAGGTGATTTAAAAACGATCATCGGCCAGAGTCGACGCCTGCTATCATTTTTGCTTCTAGCATTATTTTGAATTTGATGGATATCCTCTATTGCCCTTTCCATTGTTGCTGCCATGAGTTGATGCATCTTTTCAGGATCGTCTCCTTCAACGAAGTAAGGCGTCCAGCCACAGCCCTGAAAGAACTTTTCCAATTCATCATGCTCGATCCGCGCAAAAACTGTCGGATTGCTAATCTTGTAGCCATTGAGGTGCAGGATAGGTAAGACGGCACCATCCGTAATTGGATCAAGAAATTTATTGGAGTGCCATGCAGTCGCAAGCGGACCTGTTTCCGCCTCCCCATCACCGATGATACAAGCGACTATCAAATCCGGATTATCAAAGGCGGCGCCGAATGCATGACTCAGCGAATAACCTAGTTCGCCCCCCTCATGAATGGATCCTGGAGTCGTTGGAGCCACATGACTCGAAATGCCACCCGGAAATGAAAATTGCTTAAACAGCTTTTTCATCCCCTCCTCGTCCTGACTAATATTTGGATAAATATCGGTATAGCTTCCCTCAAGGTAGGTATTGGCTACAAGCGCGGGACCTCCATGCCCAGGGCCCGAAATATAGAACATATCCAAGTCATATTTTTTGATCACTCTGTTCAAATGAACATAAATAAAGTTCTGACCGGGCGTTGTTCCCCAATGACCGACTACCAATGGCTTTACGTGCGACAGCTGCAAGGGTTCTCGAAGCAAGGGGTTGTCGTAGAGATATATCTGACCGACCGAAAGGTAGTTTGCAGCACGCCAATAAGCGTTTATTTTTTGGAGCAATTCTGGCGACAGGATATTTTGCGTTTCCATAAGGTTCCTCAGATAATGATTAAATAGCGATTTTTTTTAAAATTTTTATTTGTATTTTAGATGTGCCATTTCAAGGGTTTTTACGCAACTAAATCTTCGAACTCTATGCTTGACAAATTTTTCTAAAAATATGTATTTACACATAAAGATTTATATGAGATTCTAAATTTACCAACAAACATAGGAGATTTTTATGCATAAGGAAAAAAACATTAAAGATATTTTAATTGATGAACTACATGATATGTATAGTTCAGAAAATCAAATCGTAGCTGCTCTTCCAACGATGGTTACTGCAGCGGAGTCAACCGAGCTAAGAGATGCCTTTAAGAATCATTTAAAGGAAACAAAAGAACAAGTTACACGCCTTAAAAAGGTTTTTAAATTAATGGGTTTAACTCCAAAAAAGAAATTTTGTTCCGCGACAAAAGGGCTTATTCAAGAGTGCAAAGATGTACTTAAGGAATTTAAAAAGAAGTCTCCAGTACGTGACGCAGCCTTGATCTCCAAAGCTCAAAGAATTGAGCATTATGAAATCTCTGCCTATGGCACTGTTCGTACGTGGGCTAAAGAGCTTTCTATGAGTGAAGTCGTTGACTTGTTAGACAAGACTCTAAAAGAAGAAAGCAACGCAGACAAAAGCCTTTCTAAAATAGCAGAAGGTGGACTTTTCGCTTCTGGAATCAATCGTCTAGCTCTTATGGGGAATCCTGAGGATGCAGGATCAGAAGAAGAAAAAGGTGAAAATAAAACCAAGAAAATGACAAAGAAAGCGAAAAAAGCTACAAAAAAAGCTACAAAAGGCGTAGTAACAACCGCTAAAAAAAGCATGAAAAAAGTTGCTTCAAAAAGCAAAATTTTTATACGCAAGAAAACAGCACA
This sequence comes from Waddliaceae bacterium, assembly GCA_963822595.1. GTDB lineage: Bacteria > Chlamydiota > Chlamydiia > Chlamydiales > Waddliaceae > CAVRUH01. The sequence goes on from CAWGIG010000004.1 coordinate 408,219, forward strand.
CAAAACTGCGCAGAAGAAAAAAGCTACTGCAAGTCATCGTTAATTGACGTCGGGTGCCTTTCTCCTAAGAGAGAGGCACTATTTCTTTATTTCCTACTATGTTTTAGAGTATCCCAAAGTTTGAGTCCTAAAATAGCATAATCGAGAATTTCTTGGCCCTTTCCCTTACCCGATTTCAAAGAGTTTACATACTCTTCTGCTTTTTCTTTGTGATGATTCAATTGATCCTTAACGCATTCGGTGCTTCCTTCGATAAGATGACAAAGTTCAGAGATGTAAGGCTGCACTGCAGAAGCTTTTGAAGAAAGAGTATCTAGAAGTCCTTCACTCGTTGACCTATTTTTTTCTCTTGCTATTAGAGCTGCACCCACAATACCTACTATAGCGCCGAGTATGGTAAAAGATATAACGGCTTTTCCCAAATCGGTTGGTTCAAATATGTCTATGGAGCCAATCTGTTTTTTTACTTGGTCAATGGTATCTTTGACTTTTTCAGCCCACTCTTCTTTTTTTTCATTTACCCCTCTTTCAAGAGATTTTTCGAGCTTGCTAAGCATCGTAGTCGTTTTCTTTTTGACATCATGGTAGCTATCCTCGATACCATCTATTACTTTTTTTCCTTTCTTTGACATCAACAAAGATGTTAGGACACCCCCGCCAATAACTCCAAGAACTGCTACAAGCAGAATTTCTTTTGAGTGTGAATTATTAGACATAATTATCTCCTTTTCTTAAATTTGTTTAATAAATCTAAACCTCGAATGACCAAATCGACAAGTTCAAGGACATGAGCTGTTGTTGATGATGTATCTGGTTCATTGCTTACCTTATCATGCAGGTATTCAATTAAGTCTTCTTCTCTCTTCTTCGCTGCTTGTTCCTGGACGCGTTCTCCGAAGTGATGAATCGTATGAAATAATGGATCGAGACATTTCATTTTATGATTTAAATTTTCCGAAAGTTTCGTCACTTGATGGAGAATTTTTCCGGGTTCGTTTTCTAAGCCATAAATTTGCTTGTCAATCGAAGAGCAAGTTTTTGTTATTGCATTCAAGGTCTTCAAAGTTGCAATTACAATTAGCGTAAGGCAGACCACTAGGAAAATGAATCCTAAAACAGCGAGGATAAGATAAATTTCTTCTGAGCTCATTTCAATCCTTGTGGGGGCTTTTTGCCCTTTATCTGGATACTAGAATATCAAAAAATTTCTGTAAACATGAATAGTTAAGTATTTTTTTTAAAAACAATAGATTTTTATATCCAAGTAACTTATTTTAAGATATTTGTGGTTTTTTATATGTTCCATGCACCCTTTTTGGATTTGACAAATTAGGGTAAAACGTTTAATCAAAGTGATATAAAAGAAAATTTTGAAAAGGAATAATTATGAATAGAATTTTACTAATGATTGGGATAGTAATTGGGTTTTTTACACTACTCTTTAATGCTTATGTTTCTTATGTCTTTGTAGATAAACTTACATTCTCCGCTCAACAAAGAAACGAAAAACTTTCGGATATGGCAAATTTTCAAGAGTATTTATCCATGCTTAAAGATGCTGAAACAGGTGAAAGAGGATATGTCATCACCGGAAACCCTTCTTATTTAGAACCTTATGAAAAAGGACTCAGTTATATACATTCAAAAAAAACCCGCGATTATCTTGAAAATTCGGAAAAACTAGAACACATGCAAGATTATATTAAGCAATTAAAAACTTTGACAACAGCCAAACTTGATGAGCTGCAAACGGTTATAGACAAATACAATTCTTCTGGGTTTCAAGCGGCTAAAGAGATCGTGTCAACGAACTCCGGAAAGAATTCGATGGATACAATTCGCGATGTCATTGATAGGATTTTAATTGTAAAACATAATGCTCTCGAAAAGCACGAGCTTGAAAACGAAAATTATACCAAATTTATCGTTAATCTTATTATTTCAATCAATCTTCTTTACCTTATCCTCATCAGTCTTTGCCTCTACGTCCTTTATATGCATACAAGGAATTGGAGAAATTAACTGCATCATTTTTCTTAAATCTTCACTTGTCCTTCGTTTTCATCGTGAAATTCGTGATATTTTTAGTTATTAATCATTATTATATTGACATTACATCTATATAATCCACCATTATTAGTAATAAAAATTTAATTGCAAATAATATATTTTTTTAATAGTATTAATTTATGGGGTTTATAGGAGGTCGGTTATGTTAGAAGGTGATTCAACTAATATTAGGAGTGCCGGATCAGTCGTAAATAACTGGGGTTTAGAGCCTAAAACAACTGAAGGTGTCAAAACGAAAATTGGAAAGGAAAAGGTTACAAATAATGTAACACAAGCCGTAAAGTCTCTAACTCACCCCGTTACCGATAGTATAAGCCCGCGACAAAAATTGAAAGTTAATGCTCTAAAAAATCAACTAGTTGATGCTGATCATAAACTCCAGTTATGTGGAGAGATCTTAAAAGTCGTAAAGAAAACGAAACAACTGGAAAAATCGAATCCGGCTGCGAAAATAGATCAAAAATTCTATGAAAAAGCAGAACGTAATTTCAACATAGCCAAAGAAGAGCTTAAAAACTCAAAAGCCATTTATAAAAAAGCTTTGAGTGAGCACATGAATGGTGCAAAGAAAAAACTGGAAAGATGCAAACAAATTCTTGATTTTACTAATAGCCACTTGGAAGTAGCAAAAGGAGCAGAGGATTCCAAGGATAATCAGAAATTACTTTTAGAATTAAGTTTAGAATTGAGGGTTGCGGAGAAAGAGTATAAGGAAGCTCAAAAAGAATTTGATACCCTCAAAAAAGAATATGAAGTGGCTGATAAAGGTGTTGTTCCAAAGCAAAAAGGTGACAGGTCGAAGAACCCTAGTTGGATCAACAAACTGCACAAGCTGAAGAAAATGCAACAATGAGATGTAATAAATAGAAACTTTGTAGGAGGTCGATATGGGAGAGGGAGATTCAACCAATATTGAGGGTGCAGGATCAGTCGCAAATAAGTGGGGCCTAACGCCAAAACCTACTGAAAAAGCAAAAATAGAAATAGGAAGTTCCCGAGGACACTCCTTAAAAAAGGAAAATGCTCAAAGTAATGTAACAACAGTAGGAACAACCGCCCTAAAAAATCAACTCATTGATGCTGATAATAAATTGCAGCTATTCGAAGAAATCTTTAAAACAGTAAAAATAACTAAACAATTGGAAAAATCGCATCCAGCTGCAGATACAGATCAAAAACTTTATGAAGAAGCAAAACGTGATGTACAGATAGCCAAAAAAGAACTTAAAACATCAAAAGACAATTATAAAAAAGCATTGAATGAGCACATGAATGAAGCTAAGAAAGAACTTGAAACATGTAAAAAAATTCTTGAAGTATCTAACATCAACTACAAATTAGCAAGCGGAGAGGATGATTCGAAAGGTAAAGAGAAAACGCTTGCTAAATTAAGTTTTCAAGTGAGGGACGCTCAAAGTGACTATAAGAAGGCTCAAAAAAAATTGGATGCCATCAAAAAAGAATATGAACTGACTCTTCCTAAATCCATACTGAAGAAAGCTTCTAAACCACTCATCAAAGAGTCAAAAGCAAAAACGGATCAAGGGGAAGAATCCTATCTAGATGAGCAAATTGCACAAGGCGAAAAAAATGCGAAGATGAATCTAAATTATGTTGAACCAGATCTTAAACCAATTCATGAGGGTCGTCGGGAACTAAGGACCGGACTAGCAACCAAAGAAAAACTGCTAGGTGAAATTCAAGGTCTTCAACATGAGCTCTATGATTATGAGAACGGTTTAAAAGGTGATTCAAAAACGACTGCACGCATGCAAAATGATATTCGAGCTATAAAAAGTGAAATTGTTGAGTTGAGAGCACAAATTCATAAAATAGATAGCCAGAAAGAGAAACATTTAAAAAATGTCGATGATTTATGGAAAAAAGAATCCGCTCAACCGCTTCCGAAGAAAAGTGGAAAAGGGATTAGTTTCAATAGAGTAAATGAGCGAAATGTAGATGGAACTATTACAGAGGAACCCTTCAACGACTTACCTAAAAAACCTAATCTTTAAATTAGGATTTAAATATAAAAAACGCGGCTAAAACAATAAAAACAAATCCTATAAGTTGATTTATTTTTACCCCTTCATGCAAATAAAAATAAGAGAAAAAGCAAAAAACAGTTAAGGTGATTATTTCCTGGATGGTTTTCAATTGTACAACAGAAAATTGATAACTTCCTATTCTGTTAGCAGGAACCTGAAAGCAGTATTCAAAGAATGCTATTCCCCAACTTATCAAAATGACCAGAAATAATGGAGAACTCCGATATTTTAAGTGTCCATACCACGCGAATGTCATAAAAATATTCGATAATGTTAATAAAAAAATCGTTAGCAAAATCTTATCCTCTAATCTAGTGGTCAATGACTAAAGAAGTCACGATATTAGCGGTAATAATCATTCCATTAAAAGGCCCTGCACCGATTTTATCCCCCATGGTGAGTCCAACAAACACAGCAAGAGCATAAAGACCCTATATAACCTCTTTTTTCATTTTGTGCCCACATTAACAAAATGAAATTTAGGGCTCTAGCAAAAAATCGCAAAGAAATTCAATTTCCCTTAACAACTATTATTAACTATCTTAATACAAACTTTATAAATCTAATAAAAATCAATATAATAGTTATATTTTTATAAATAAAAAATTGTTATAATTAAATTAGATAATTGCGGGGGTTTTTATGTCTACAGCGGGCATGAACAATGTTAAGACAATCAATCTTACTCCTATTCAACAAAGTCAGGTGCAGAATCTAGTTAACGAAAGTTCCGTAGCTAATGGACGAACGGTTACGGCCAATATTAAAGCTTTAACACCTGAACAAAGAGCTGTCGTGATTCTTGCATTTGAGGGAACCATTCCTAAAGGTTTTAAACTCGAAGGGGATATACAAGGTATCATTGATTCCATGAAAACAAACTTAAAAGAAGGAAAAAACACGGAAGAAAAGAGTTTAGTTAAATCGGCCGAAAAGAAAACTAAAGATTTCCTTCGTGATAGATTTGGAATGTCTACCGGTCGTATACAAGTAGGCGATGTTGAGAATGCCATCAAATCCTATACTCCTAAGGTCCCCGTTAATGGTGTACCTAAACCCCTACGCGAACTCACAGAATCTGAACATGAGATCCTCAATAGTATTGTTGAACACGCACGCACGCAGCCCGATGAACTAGAAGATAAACTAAAATCTGAAATCGCAAAAATGTCTCCAGGGGATAAAGAAGTATTCGCAAAAAGAGCCATGATTGACCTTTCAAAAAACGATCCGGATCTTGGCGCCAAATTATTAAAAGTTTTTCACGACAGCACTCCAAAAGAAAAACAAATATCTTTTATGCAGGATATCGTTCACGAGGTTTTTACCCATAATATTGAAGGCGCCATGAATCTAGCAAAAGCGTTAGCCGGCCCTCAAATCGCTAGAGAGGTCTCGTCTGCTCAACCCTTGCGCCTCTCAGATGTAACAACCCGATTTCTTACGGCTTTCGTAAGTAAACTCATTAGTCCTCAGCTAGAGAAGCCCCTTCTGGAAATCGCTAAAAAAGTATCTCAAGAGACCGATGATTTAAGCAAAATGATGACGTCTGGGGATTCTGAAAAAGCTTCAGTAGCTTTAGAAAATATAACATCTCACACAAGCGAAGTCCTGAATATGGTTAGTAGCTTAATAAATAACGGATCTGATGAAAATATAAAACATCTAAAAGACCTATGTTCTTTTATTAAAAACGAAGTACAAAAAGGAAAAGATAATCTCAAAAAAGAAAGCCTCGACCCAGAAGGTGTTGCTCTCAGTCTTATTTTTCTTCGAGTAGTTTCCCCTCAAATTAGTGCTTTCACAAATCCGGAGTTCACGACGCCTCAATTTAGACAAAATATGGTGGCGCTAGGTAAAATCGTTCAGAGTTTGACTGTGGGTGATGTAGGTGCGGGAAAAGGCAATCTATTTAATGATGTTAAGGGTAAATTATCGGAAGAAATGAAAGAAATTAAAAAAAGTTTATTAACTGAAGAAAAAACAACTGAAGCTCCTCATAGTCCGACTCAACAAGAAACAATCAAACTCCCAACTGAAGAAAAATACCTAAATTACAGAGTTAAACCTAATACTGAAAGTCGTTTGAATTTTTTAGGTAAACTTCAATCCTTCATCAGCAATGGTAGTGAAGGTGCACTCAAAAAATCGGATGAACTAGCTGGTAAGGAAATGGAGATTATTTTGGATTTAACAGAAACAGCAAACCTTCAAAAATGCAACCCTGATCAACTTCTCAAAATTTTAGAGTTTCTTGATAATAGAGCCGTCCGCAATGCGGCCAATAAAGAACTCTCAGAAGAACTGGATCAAGCCCTAAGTAATGTGGAGGCTCAAATAGGACAACCCCAAATCAAAGTTAGATCGGATCCCAAAGCCACAGCGGAGGCATGGACTGCCCTAAAGGCAGAAAAACCTGAAATCAAAGAGGCATTTGCACAACTCACAGCTAAATATGAGGAAAGAAAAGCTAAAAACCCTCCTAGAACTGAAAACGCTGAAAGAGCAGCTCAGCTCAAAGCTAAATTGGACGAAAGAATAGCGAATAAGAAAAGCCAACAAAAATAGACTTAGATTTCTGGAATCAATAATTCCGTTTCACTATCACTATTACTTTCTTCTTGAGATTCTAACTGGATGAATTCTTTCAGAATGATGATATTCTGACCGAAAAGATCCTGTTCAGTTTCATTCCCCTCTGTAATAAGTCTCAAAACCAAATGCTGTAGCCAATATAATGGAGAATACCCTTGATTATCTTTAACGAGAAAACTTCCACCTAATTCTTTCCATAAGGTGAGTATTTCACGATATTTATTTCCAACATAAGCCATCCCAAAGTGATGGATCAAAGAAATGCCACCATCAGGATGTCGGAATGAAACGAGATCCGGATGATCTCGAAGGGCCTCTGGATGAAGGAGGATATAACTAAAAGAAGAATTTCTGTTCCATAGGAAACGATAATGATCCGAATGGGAGCCGCTCGCGTTAGAATTAGGTCTGTTAGCTGAATCCCAAATATTTTGAACGGTAGAAGTTTCCGCCTGAGGATAACGACGCATTACGGGTTCGATCCAACCCATGTAATGGATCCCGAATTTGACAATTTGATCATGCGTTCTAGCTGAATCATGTTCGGTGAATTCTTTAAGACGCGTATATTCTTCTCTTGATAAATCTCCTCTTAATGAACGATCACTGATACTTTGTAAACGTGAACTCTGAAATGCGTTGCAACATTCAAAGAGAAGGACACTGGTTAAGTCAATCGCGCTAAACTTTTTCTCCGTCACTCGAATTTCATGTAGAAAATGACTGCAGTCTGCCCACGAACCGGTATCCATTCTCCCATTTGCAACAAATTCCGCTTCCGTTACAACCCGGAATGTCCAGGGTGTTTCGCTATTGATACTTTCCCATAATTCTTCAAAAAGAGGATTGATTCTAAGCCAAGCCAAACAAGTTTTCACGTATGAGTCGGTAGTCGGGCGAAAAATTTGAAAGCTATAATAGCCCAACTGAAGACAAGTTAGTGAGGCTAGTGCTATGCCGGTATATCCTGGAATTAAAAGTAAGCTCAAATTTCCAAAGACGGCGGCGACTCGACCGAATGCGATTGCTCTGGCCCCGTTAGGAGTATGGGTGCAATTCCTTTGCTCCATCCATGCTTCCACATGCCGCCCTTCCAACAAAGGGATGGGGGGAAGCCAATCAGGAACAGTATAAGAAATAGGATTTGGAACAGGAATCATATTATTTATCATCATTTAATTTAAATTAATTTTATATTTTAACATATTTTTGTATTAAATATCAACTAAAACGAAAAAGACCATTGACTCGTGAAATTCATTGACATTTCGCACGCATTGTTATAATTAAAGGTAACATAAAAAAAGGAGAAAATAATGAAGCTCTATTATTCACCCGGTGCTTGTTCCATGGCTTCCCATATTCTTTTAAATGAGTTGAACATTCCCTACACTCTCAAATCTGTTGACTTAAAAACGCACAAGACAGAAAAGGGCGAAGATTTTTACAAGATTAACCCCAAAGGCTATGTGCCGGTTATTATTCTGGATAATGGTCAGACGTTGACTGAAAATATTGCAATTTTGTCCTATTTAAGCGATTCCAAGGGACTTGTAAAAGGAGATCTTTATCGATTTTTGGAATGGCTCGCATTCATTTCTACGGAATTGCATAAAGGCATCGGATCCTTGTTTAATTATCCGAATGGACCGGAAGAGGTGGTAAAGGAAATTAAAAATAAAGTCGCCAAGCGCCTAAAAGTTGTCGATGATCATTTAGCTGGAAAAGAGTTTGTATTTGAAGGGGCTTTTTCCGCTGTGGATGCCTACTTAGTCACCATCCTAAACTGGTGTCCTAAAGCTAAGGTCGATTTAAGCCCATATAAAAATATCAACGATTATCTGAAGCGCATCATGGCTCGTCCTTCCATTCAACAAACTCTAAAACAGGAAGGGCTCGTCAAATAACATAGTGATAATAGCCCCTAAACAGCATTGTAGGCACTATCCTTCTGCTTTAAATTCGGCATGCCCAATGAGCAGATGCCCACACAAAATACTGTATAAATGAAGCTTAGAGACCAAAACGGCCGGTATTTTGCGCGAAGAGCAATTGAGGTTCAAAAGTATAGTCCGTTTTCTCAGATTCACTTGATTGTTTACAGCGATCCTAATGTTGCTGATGCCATGCGTAGAAACCTTCCAATAAATGAGCTCGAAAATCGAGTGAGAGCAGTGCTCAGCAGTATTGCTGCTGATCCTTCAATTGTCGAAGAATATAAAGAGAGAGCTATGCTAAGAGTTCTAAGGAAAATTTTTTGACCCCTTACTTTAACATATTCTTAAGATCAAGAACCAACTGCTCGCGGTATGCTTGTGAATCCCCCTTTTCTAGACGCTTAAAAGCTTTTTTCTCTAAGAGTGGATGTCCTACCTCAATGCATCTTTTATTTTCATTGAAGCTGACTGAAAATTTACTTCTCGATTTAAAAATTTGGGGATTAGTCAAATCGCAATTCTTTTTAAACAATTTGAAGAATCTTTTAGCATCCGTATGAGCTAGTTCTAATTCCCCTAACTTTTCCTTCACTTCCTTACTTTCATTTTTTAAACCTTGTTGAGCACGATTAAGTTCTAGTTCAAAGTCGTGTAATTGTTTATTAACTGCTTCTTCATCAGGATCCATTTTAGGCTTTGATTCTTCGATTTTTGATTCAGGAGCTACTTCGACTATTGATTTAGGAGCAGCTGCTTTAACAGCAGCTGCATGCTCTTTTTTGATGGCATCAAAATGTTTTTGAGCATTACCACACTCTTCTTCCGCTTCCTTTAATCCTTTCTCCGCTTCTTTTAATATTGAAATTAACTCCCCCTGTTCTTCGGAATCTACTGCTAGATTTCCTGATTCTAAATTTAGTTTTGCTAATTCCAAACTGCTTTTACATGCCCCAACCATTAGTTGGCATGTATCAAGCTTTTTCTTTGCTTCGTTCATTTGACTTTCTAAGGTATTAATTTTTTTTTCGTTTAATTTTTTTCGAAGAGGTCCTCTATCCGGAATAGGTGGAGGTGTTAGAGACTTTGTTCCAACTTCTGTTACATTACTTGGAGCATTTTCCTTTGTTAATGAATGTCCTCGGGAACTTCCTATTTTTACTTTCCCATTTTCAGTTGTTTTTGACTTTGGCTCCCAATTACTTGCGGCTGATCCACTTTCGATATTTGGTAGATCTTTTCCCATATTGACCTCCTATTGAACTCTCTATATTTATAATATAATAAAAATTCAATATTTTCAATAAATTTTTATTTATGAAAATTTAATAGAAATGTTAGTAAAACTAACAAAATGATAGCTGAATGAAAGAGTCATTTTGCGAAGACTTGCCCCTTACTCTTTTTCAACGGCCCTTTTCAATAAATTCAAGTAAGTCGTTGTTGATCTCGTTTTTATGTGTGGAGCACATTCCATGGGGGGCGCCCTTATAAACTTTCAAATGAGCATTTTTGGCGAGTTTAACTGCAAGCATTGACGAATCATTGATCGGCACAATCTGATCGTCATCTCCATGAAGAAATAGTGTGGGCATATCCATCTTCTTTAGATCTTCGGTAAAATCGGTTTCCGAAAATTCTTTGATGCAGTTAAAAATTCCAACGAAACCTCCTTGCATACCTTGGAGCCAGAAAGAATCGCGGAGACCTTGTGAAACTTTAGATCCTGGACGATTGAAACCGTAAAAAGATTCACTTAAATCTTTGAAGAATTGGGATCGATCTGTAAGGACGTTATTGCGTATTTGATCAAAAACTTCCATCGGTAAACCACCGGGATTGCTCTTTGTTTTTAGCATTAATGGTGGAACAGCACCGATTAAGACTGCCTTTGCTACATTTTCAGATCCGTGTCTAGAGATATAGCGTACAACTTCGCCCCCTCCTGTTGAGTGGCCGACGTGAATGACATCTTTGAGTTTAAGTGCTTTTACCAGTTGGGCCAGATCATCGGCGTAAGTATTCATGTCATTGCCGTTCCAGGGTTGGCTGGACCTTCCATGGCCACGACGATCATGAGCGATACAGCGGAATCCTTTAGAGGCTAAGAATAACATCTGATCTTCCCAGGCGTCAGCTGTTAAAGGCCAACCATGACTAAATACGATAGGTCGTCCGCTTCCCCAATCTTTGAAATAGATTTTGATATCTTGATTATTTTCTTTGCCAACGACGATGTGAACCATATAAAACCCTTATTTGAAATAATTTATAGATATGTATTAGGAAAAATTATGTCAACAATTAGAATCTATTTTATTTACGTTGTGTTTAATTTCTATGGATATTTTATATGCCTTTTTTCTATATAGTAAATTAAACTAGGGATAAGGAGGATATCATGACAGCAGCACAAGGAAAATCATTAGCCGCAAACTCAAAGAGATTTACAGGCAAAATAGCTTTGGTGACCGGTGGATCACGGGGTATCGGAGCCGCTATTGCCCTACGCTTAGCTTCAGAAGGTGCTACGGTTGTGATCACTTACGCAAGTAACAAGAAGGCTGCTGATACTGTGGTTGCACAGATTAAAGAGCTTGGTTCAAATGCCATTGCAGTTAAAGCTAACGTTTCCTCCAAGCAGGATACGGAATCGCTTATCGCCGAGATTAAGAAGCTAGGCAAAATCGACATTCTCGTAAACAATGCAGCAATCTTTCTAGGTGGACCATTAGAAGCAGCAAATCTTGATCAATTTGATCAAATATTCAACATAAATGTCAGGGGTGTAGTCGCCATCACGTTGGCGGTACTTCCTTTTATCAATGATGGTGGCCGCATCATCAATATTTCTTCCGGCGCAGCAAGAGCAAGTTTCGCCAATTTCAGCTTTTATTCGGCAACGAAAGCCGCTATCGAAGCCTTAACCCGTGGTTGGGCTCAAGAACTTGGTAAACGCCAAATCACAGTGAATGCAATTGCACCGGGGACAACACAGACGGACATGTTAGAACAAGGAATGCCTGGAGATGCCAAACAATCGTTCATCGATAAAACTGCTTTGGGCCGTTTGGGGCAACCAGCTGACATTGCTGATGCTGTGGCATTTTTAGCTTCGAATGATTCTCGGTGGATTACAGGTAAAACAATCGATTGTGATGGTGGCTTGACATTCTAAGCCACTCCAAACGAACGGCTAGGACCCCTTACTTTCTGACGGGCAACAAGGACACTTACATGTCGCTACCTCCTATTTCATTTGGAATTAAATGTAAAGTATGATATAATATCGGGCATGAAATTCTACTAGGAGTAATTTATGGATGTGGCATATCTTTCCTGTCCTTATTTTGATCCTGATTCACGTGTCAAAGAGACACGTCATATTTTGGTCACTAGAGTTGCCTTCGAACTCATGAGGCAAGGCATTATGGTTTATTCGCCCTTAACTCATAATTTACCTATCGATAGATTAGGCATCCATGGAGATTGGAAGACTTGGAGAGAATTCGACCATACAATGCTATCAAAATGCGATCGCGTGATCGTCCTAAAGTTACCGGGTTGGGAAAATTCCAAAGGAGTGGCGGCAGAAATCGGTCGGGCCGAGGAACTTGGGTTGCCTATAGAGTGGATGGAGATGGATGAAGTCCAGTATCAAAAGGCTCTAAGCATAGCATCGTCCCTCGATAAAGATCTACTTGATAGGCTGCAAGTTTTTAATACTGAACGAGAATGGGAACAATTTCATTCCCCCAAAAACCTGGCAATGAACCTTGGGGTTGAAGCTGGGGAACTGATGGAGCATTTTCGCTGGATGACAGAGCCTCAAAGTTATGTGAAGTGCCCCCAAAAGCTTGCTGAAATAAGTGATGAGCTCGGCGATGTTTATCTGGTTTTATTGCAGCTTGCCCATAGTCTTGAAATTGAACTTCATCAGGCAGCACAAGATAAACTTTCAAAAATAGCGAAGAAATACCCCGTCGAGCAATGCAAAGGCCTCAGCCATAAGTATACTGAATACGAATCGAAATCAAGAAAATTAGGACACTGTGATGCCTGACCCCGTTTCTAGGCGATCCTTGGTTTAATGCAATTGATCCTCTGTGACCGCGCATTGGTTCTCAAATATAAAATTTATTTCTCCCTTAGAAGTCGGGACAATCATTAGATATTCATCATCAGCAACCTGTCCGATTTCATTCGATTTGGTTTGGGATCCTTATCAATAATCCGCGCGACGCAAGTCGCTGCGGCTGTTAAAAAATTATGTAAGGCCGTTTGCAATCCTAGTTTTTAACTCGAAAAAAAAAGAGGGAGTTGCTTAACATAAGAAATTAACAAAAAGATATCTCTAGGAGAATCCATGGCAAGAATATTTATAACCGGCTCATCTGATGGTCTAGGTCTATTGGCTGCAAAATCATTGATCGATCAAGGTCATCAAGTCGTTGTTCATGCTCGCAATGAAAAAAGAGCTAAGGAAACTTTGCAAAAAGTTCCTAATGCCGAAAAATGTGTCATCGGAGATCTTGGAAATCTAGAAGAAACTAAATCTTTAGCATTACAAATTAATGACATGGGAAGCTTTAATGCTATTATTCACAATGCTGGAATCTATAGGGCTTTACCTCATGAAATTTTAGCTGTCAACGTTCTTGCTCCCTATATTTTAACAAGCCTCATTCAAAAACCAGAACGTTTAGTGTATTTAAGCTCGAGCGAACATTTACATGGTCATCCTAACCTCAAGAAAATGGAGTCGACTAATGGAACTAGCTACCCGGACTCAAAGATACTTGTATGGATGTTTTGCAAGGCTGTAGCACGCATATGGCCCGGAATTTATGCGAATGCCGTTGATCCCGGTTGGGTTCCGACTAAGATGGGAGGAGCTGGCGCTCCTGATGATTTGCAAAAGGGATATGAAACGCAGGTGTGGTTAGCAGTTAGTGATGATAAAAATGCTAAAGTAAGTGGACGTTATTTCTTTCACATGAAAGAAGCAAACTACAATCCTGAAGCAGATGATATTAAATTGCAGGATGAATTGATGAAACTATGCGCTAAAATAACAGGTATCGAATTTCCTGCTTAAAATGGATAAAGTTTTGGACCGTTGCACCGTTGTCGGATAATCAAATTCCCCTAACGTTGGAAAAGAATGACAAGAAAATTTTATCCATAATTTCAATTATGTATTTTTATTCTAACTGTTCTACTTCTTTTTTGGTTGTAATTTCGAGATCCTCAGCAGCTTTTACACATTTTATAGGTAGATTTGACTTCCAATCTTTAAATATTTTTATATATTGCAACTTAAGATTAAAGCTTTTCGCCATAGCGCTCTTTTTTAATTGCAGTTCTTCGTAATTTGATGGACGTTCTAATATATTTCCTGTTGCCTCTAAATATTTTTTATAGGCAATCCTCACCTTAAACTCTAATTCTGTGCATAATCTAGAATCATCAGCGACAAGCTTAAATCGATGATTCACCAACCTAAGATTATTCAGATCTCTGTAATCCACATGCATAAAAACGCTTAACATTGAGTCATTCCTAAAGTAAGGGTGATTAAAACAGCTATTGTCCATACAAACTCCTTTTTATGGGCGTAAAGTCCGGTTGGATTTTGATTAGTGCTCATTATAAGACCAACTCATAATTTACCCCATAATTTATCAAATATTAAAATAATAAGTCAAAATAAATTTGAATTAATTGGTTTTTATATGAATGATAGTAAATTTTAATTTTTATTAATTGATTATTGATAAAGAATTGCGGACGAAGGCCTAAACTTAAGTAAGGAAAAATACGTGACTTGTGAAAGTGTGTATAGAAACAGTAGTGCACCCCACAGGCTAGCCGTTTTTACCTTCTTTGAAATCACGAACGTCAATTTTTTTGTAATTAAATAATAGATTAAAAATTTAAACTTATTTTATTTAATGAATTAAATATCGTCTTTTGTTATTATTTGTGATATAATTAAATATTTCGGTGTAAAATGTTAATAGTAATAGTAGTATTTTTGATCGCAATATTCATGATCTGGTATGAAAAGAAAAGACCTGGAAGAACTTGGCCAGAAGTTAAGTGTTGGTGGATTCGAGCTGGTCTGTTGAATGGATTACAAGTAGGAACGGTTTACTTAGCAGGTCTGAGTTGGGATCATTGGATGTTAAAGTGGCATCATGGTACTTTGGCACATTTAAGTAGTTTTTGGGGTGGAATAGTTGGATATCTAACAATTACATTTGTATTTTATTGGTGGCATCGCTGGCGACATGCGAGCGACTTTTTATGGAGATGGTTTCATCAAATGCACCATAGCCCGCAAAGATTGGAAATTATTACAGCTTTTTACAAACATCCTTTTGAATTGATTGCAGACAGCGTAATCTGTAGTGTTATTCTTTATATTTGCTTAGGATTAACTCCAGAGGCTGCTGCAAATGCAGTTTTACTTTCAGGGTTAGCTGAGCTTTTCTATCATTGGAATATTAAGACACCTTATTGGCTTGGATATATTTTTCAAAGACCTGAAAGTCACTGCGTTCATCATCAACATGGTGTACATGCCTATAATTATGCTGACCTACCTCTTTGGGACATGCTTTTTGGAACTTTTAGAAATCCTAAATTATGGGATGCCAAATGCGGATTAGGACAAGAGGAGCATCGTTTTGCAGAAATGTTAATAGGGCGTGATATTTCAAAAAAATCAAAAAAATGAAAAAATCATCCCACTTAATTATAACATCCTTTTTGGCATTTATTTCATTGTTTCAAATGGCGGGTGATCTATTAAACCAAACATGGATGAAAGGATTAGGCGCCGCTTGGGGAGCATCTCCTGCACCAAAAGTTTTTTCTTCTTCGGAAGGACTTGAAACATTTTCTTCCGAATTTTTCTTAATATGGACAGATCAAGAAAATACCTTACATCGAGTAAAATTAACTCCACAATTAACTAAAAACCTAAAAGGTCCTTACAATAGACGAAATGTGTATGGGGCTATTTTATCATATGGACCTGTGTTGTCAAAAAATAAATTGATGAGTGAAGCGTATGAGTCCATTTTGAAATATGCCATTAGCCAAAATGGTCCTCTTTTAGGAGAACTGGGAATCAATCGGGATTCAATCCTAGATGGTATTACTATCGAAGTAGTCCCTAAGAATGGAAAGAATTATTCAAACCTAGAACTTATTAAGGAAGTATCTTTGAGGGCTGATGAAAAATAGCTGGACGTATGGTCAATATTCTATATTTCGGATGATTTTTGGAATTTATCTAATTATTCATTTTATGTATTTGCTACCTTGGGGAACGGAGCTTTTTTCAAATAAAGGGATGTTACCTAACGGCTCGCTAAGCCCGTTATATCATTTGTTTCCGAATATTTTATTGTTAAATGATTCACCTCTTACCGTTAGCATTCTTTTAGTAATAGGGGCTTTAAGCGGTATTTGTTTACTCGTTGGAAAAAAGGATCGTTATGCTGCAATACTCAGTTGGTACATTCTCACATGTATTTTCGATAGGAATCCTTTAATAGCTAATCCTAGTCTTCCATATGTTGGCTGGCTACTATTAGCTCATTCATGTCTGCCATTATATGATAAGGCAAAACACGCTTGGAGAATGCCCAAAGGTATTTTTTTTGCGGCCTGGTTATCTATGGCTTTGGGTTATTCCTATAGTGGATATACTAAACTAATCAGCCCATCTTGGTTAGACGGAAGCGCTTTTAAATATGTTTTGTACAACCCTCTTGCGCATTCACATTTAATTACAGACATTCTTTTATCCGTGCCAGACATAGGAATAAAAATTTTGACTTGGAGCGCGCTTTTATTAGAGTTATCATTTGCTCCTTTAGCTTATTTTACTCGCCTTAGACCTTGGATATGGTTGATGCTTTTTGCTATGCATATTAGCTTATTATTTCTCATTAAGTTTCCAGATTTAAGCTTTGGAATGATTATTTTGCATTTATTTACATTTAATCCAGAATGGATCAAGCCGAAAAAAAATAATCATTCACTGCAAGTCTTCTATGATGGTTCATGTGGTCTTTGCCACAGTTTTATCAGATTTACTTTGTCTGAAAATATCCAAGCAACACCCTTTGTTTTTATGCCCCTTCAAGGAAAAAGGTTTCAAGAGCTTGTAAAACTTAAAGACATCAGATTTTTACCGGATAGCATTGTTGTTTATGACCCAGATTCTAAAGCTCTATTTTATAAATCGAAAGCCATTATTCAAGTCCTAGAAAATCTAGGAGGATTATGGAGGGTTATTGCCTATTTATTAAAATTATTACCATTTCGGATAAGCAATATCGGATATGATATAATAGCTAGAAAACGTTATAAATTTAAAAAACCCGATAGTGCCTGTACTCTACTACCTCAAGAGTGGAAACGATTTGTTTTAACTGATTAGGTGGGAACAAATTTTTACAAAACTGTTTTCGCCTAGATACAAACTGCATTGAAGGTTCGCAACACACAAGGCCTGACTTTATTTACGTCTGCTGCCGTACATTCTAGGAAAAGAGCTGCCGACAATAGGTTTAATTTTTTGTCTTCTAATGGGTGTGGTGCTTTTTGAGTAGACTGTTTGGTATTTCACCTTCCCAGCTTGAATTAATTCAGATATTACTTTTTGGTATATAGCTTCTATTAGACTAGCGAGTTGAGGACTGGTTATTTCTTCATTGTTAGGAAGTATGATCCGATGACCCTTTAAAACAGTCGGAATTAGATAAGGCTGTTTGGATAAATCTTGGCAAATTCGAAGTCTTGCCTTTCTGTCATCAACATGAACTCTTTTTGTGAAGATACAGTATTCCGTAATATCAGGATTCACTTTTTTTTCATGTTTAACGTTACCATAACCAAAGGTAAATTCAATGAATCTTTCAGGATTGAAGGGAAAAAGACACCTGAAATTTACAATTTTATCAGGTGGAACGTCACTTAAGGTCTGTTGAAATAACCGTAATACACCCCCTATCGATTTTACGGCAATTTCGTTGATGTATCCCTTTACATCATCACCCTCCATATGAAGGCCTGGAAAAATATACCTCCATAAAGAATCGTCACTCGCCCGTTCATTCCAGATCGTTGACACCATGCAACAAATAGCAAGATCTTGTTCATTGAGTTTGCGTAATATTAGCAGAGCCACATCTTTAGGTGCAGTAGCAATAAAATCAATCATCATTTAATTTTTACCTTTTTGGCGATAAACATGGCATTATGACATTCTTTAATACTAAATTTACAGAAAAAATTCTATCTTAAAAGAATGGCATGCTAAACTTTAATAATTAAAGATATCCTTAATTAAAAATATTTTTCCAGTAGCATTGTTCAGAGCGTTGCAGATTTTTTGTTGCACATGAGGGTTGAGGCGACGTCCCTTACAAGCGCGAGAGAGTATTTTATAGGTAATATTTTCTGTAGAAGCTGAAATTAGATCGCTACTCTTAAGATCGTGCTGTTCAATAATTTGTTTAATAGGCTGTTCGCCAAAATCTCTTTCCATATTATTAGGTGTGATTCCCTGAGAAAAAAGTGGGGAAAACTGGACTTGAACAAGTGACCCGTGGGTTATGAGAGTGTTCCAGAATCACATTTTCCTCTCAAGGAAATAACAATACCATTCCAGAAGATTCGTAAAGCTTCTCAAAAGTTCCAGTCATTTGCGGAAAAATTGCGGAAAAAAATGGGAAGATTGCTTCCAAAGAAATCGCAAGTTATTGTTAAGAGTTCCAAAGAAAATAACAGAACAAGCTCCAGGAAGTGAGAAATTAGAAATTAGGGTCAGACCTGAAAGTTGGAAGGATCAAGTTACATACTTTCAGCTTTGTCCTTAGGCCTGACCCCATTTTATCTAAATGTAAGTGACGGCACACTCTTTCGATAAGCCAAAAATCTTGCAATCTTTTTTTACTATGAGAGTTTTTATTGATTTACATTCATTTACATTAACTCTTTCGGCTTTGGGCGCATAAATATCGGTAAGCGAAGTACATCCAGCACATTCAACTTCTTCGGCGTTCGGTAAGGAGAGACTTTTTAAAGCAGTGCACTTGTTGCTGTTAATTTTAACAACTTTAGGGGAGTTAATTGAAGTTAATAATTCACATTCCCGGCATTCGATGTTCTTTGCCTTTGGTAGAGTTAGACTTATAATTTTGGCTAGAGTGCAATTAATTCTTTCAACCTCTGGCAGTTCGAGAGTTAGCACTGAACGTAGGCCTATACATGTAAACTCTTTTAATCCATTAAGTAAAGTCGTTGGAAGATAATCAACGTCAACACCTAAAAATAACTCCTCGATTTTTGGAAGTGAAGCGGTGAGTTTTTCGAGGTGCTGGTGACTAATCTGGACAGTGCTGCTAAAAACCGTTTCATTCATTATAAAAACACTTCTGATTCTAAACTTTTCATCCATAAATTTTAAAAAATCAAGTGGTTCTCTTTCAAAATTTCTGGTGTACTGTAGGGTTATAGTTTTTCTTGGGTTGTCTTTATGACCGGAAAGAAGTCCGATATCAAGAGCTATGCATTTTTCAAGTAATCCAATGATTTCTTTGGTTTCATTAGGATATTCACAATCTTCTGCAAGAGATTTCATTTGTTGTAGACTTTCACTATTATTTAAATTGTAAAATTTAGCTTCAAATAAACTCTTCCATATCAAATCAATAAGTCTATATTTTATAGCTATTTGTAGGGTATTGATTAAATTTTCAACGTCTCCTTTTTGAATACGTTTAATTGCGCTGGTTCGTACTACTAAACTTTTCAGGAGCATTTCGGAACAACGATCCTTTAAATCAGGTATGAAATGTTCATCAGCTAAAGTAATAAAATCCAAAGCATTTTCCTTAGTAACGGATATTTTTCCAGTGGCTAAGTAATCAAGAAAATTGCTGATGGTGCTATCCCGTCAGGAATTGTAATCGTAATAGTTCTTTCAATTATTTCTTTAAATTTACTCCTAGAACTGAACAAAGTTTTAAATTTTTCACTGACTTGCTTTAATCGAGCTTTTGGAATTTGTCTTCCTTGATCACCCATATTAACAGTGATCAGTTCAAAAAGTTCTGGGTGCCTTAGCTGTAAAGCTATTTGAACGTTATTAGCAAAGCTCTGGACTTGCTTTTCGGTGCCTGAAATGTCAGTTTTGACCAATAATTTACAATACTGTTTCGCATCACCTCTATTTGCTTTAACCCATTCTGGATGGTCATACAGGTAGGACATGGCATTTAAAAACTGAATCTTGTTGGTAGGCTTATTATGCTTATCTAACTGCCATAACGATGGTATCGTTTTTAACTCCAATTCATTGTATGTTGGTTCCATTTTAATCACCTTTTTAAATATTTTTTAATTAGATATAGCTATTTATTTTTAATTAATAGTTTATCAAATATCATATATAAAAAACATTCATTTTTTTAAATTAGAAATTAGGGTCAGACCTGAAACGTTGAAGGATCAGGTTACATACTTTCAGGCCTGACCCCTAAATTTAGTAGTTAAAGATATCCTTAATTAAAAATATTTTTCCAGTAGCATTGTTCAGAGCGTTGCAGATTTTTTGTTGCACATGAGGGGTGAGAAGACGTCCCTTACACGCGCGAGAGAGCATTTTATAGGTAATATTTTCTGTAGAAGCTGAAATTAGATCGCTATTCTTAAGATCGTGCTGTTCAATAATTTGTTTAATAGGCTGCTCGCCAAAATCTCTTTCCATATTAGGTGGGATTCCCTGAGAAAAAAAGTGGTGCAAACTGGACTTGAACCAGTGACCCGCCGCGGGTTATTGAGGGCGGGAGACATTCACCCGACTCAATACCATTCAACCGCTTTGAGCAAGATAATAAATGACTTACGTATTTATTGCTATCCCTATTCATCCTTAGACTTTTATCGTAGGATTGTATTATAATTAACCGCATTTTAAGGAGGAAATTTATGGGACCAATTCCAGCTTGGGGCGTCGCAGCATCTGTACTTGGCGCTACTTATGCAGCTTCAAAACTACTAACTGCCCAAAGGCAAATCAGAATCATTGAGAGAGATAAAGCTCACGCTCTTTATGATCTTCATAATCAAGGAAAAATTCTTTCAGAAAAGGAATTACATCTTGTTCCCTTAGAAGAAAAAACTTCGCCAGATAACAATAGTCATACAGAAAGTTTAGCTAACGCTAGAATAGCTATAGCCTTTTCAGTTTTAAGAAGTCCTTATCGTGTTGAAGGACAAAAATTACATCGGATTACTGATGTTTTCCTTCGCACCCTATGTGGCATATCAACCGGTCTCGCATCCTGGGCATGGATTCCTTTGATTTACAACAATGGAATGAACTGTCCTGTTGGAAGAACTCAGTGGCTTAGTCTTTCTATTTTAGGAATAGCTTTAGGACTCAATTATCTTGTGCGATATCAGGCAAATATTGGTACTAAGAATCTTCAATATTATTCAGAAGATCGATTTTCCAACGCCTATCAATTAGCGGAAAAAAATTCGCAATATATGCTAACAGCGGGCGATGGAAGACGACTCATCTGGAGCAATCCCCAAACGGGAGTCGATTTGCTTTTCGATAAAGATGTCCCCCCTCAAAGAGCTTTTGAAATTGTTTCTTCTGAGAATTCTAAATTTCACGAATTGTATCTTGATTTACGTTCTACATTTCATGGGTTAGGATATAGTCTCCAAAAAATCAAAGGAAAAAAAACATTTCCATTTCCCGATGGACCCGGAAGATATGGTTTCTTACAAATTTTTCTTTCAAAATGTCCTTACCAAAAAAAATTCTTTAATTGGCCTCAAATAGAAAATGGTGCACATAGAATTAACGGAGGAGTCATTCTTACAGGTGATATTCTATTGATTGATCATTCATTAGAAGATTCCCTATTAGATAAAGAATATTTAATTTTTCTAGGAACTCTTGATTTAATGAACATGGATACTCCAAAAAAATTATCTGAAGTCCTCAATTACACTCTTAACCGTTTAAAATATAATGATGGAGCAACCAACAAGGTGATTCGTGATAAATTTTGGTCAACTCTTCCGAAGCATGACGCTGTTGGAACTTATAATATAGTACTGAGATTAGATTACTTTATAACATTAGGTGAAGGAGAATGCCGTCACAGAGCGGCGCTTATGGGATATCTTATTGAACGACTTGTTCAGGAAGGTCATCTGACTGGTAAACTGACTTACTTGTCCAATGAAGACCACGCATGGGTAGGTTTTTCATGTTCAAATACAAATAATACATGGGAACTAGGCAAAATTTCTTCTCAAATAATATTAGAGCAAAATAGAAATGAACTATAATGTAAGGCCTGACCCTGATTTTGATCTTCTTTGAAAAAAAAGTGGGGCAAACTGGACTTGAACCAGTGACCCGCGGGTTATGAGTCCGCTGCTCTAACCGACTGAGCTATTGCCCCCAATAAAGTGCATAGAATAACACCAAAGATTTAGAAAATCAAGCAGAAATATTCCATTTTACCGCTTTCACTCATTCTTCAATAATATTTCTTTTAACTCTCTCAAATGCCGCATCCCCTGGACTTCCTCATTACTCCAATTTCTTTTAAACCCATCCCACTCTTCACACACCCGCCTAAAACATGATATAAAATCGATCTCCTCCTTCGCTAATGCCATCACATATTTCTGTAACATCACATGATTCAATGCAAATGGCGGATTTCCCGAATTTATACACAAACTTCTAGAGGGTTGCCCCTTCAGAAATTTTTTAATCTCTTTCCAATCCTCATCCTTGAATATTTGCGCCGATAACTCCTTAACAAGCACATGAAAATGCGCCCATATCTGCTCCACTACCGGTATCTGCTCCTTCAGCTGCTCAATCTTATGCACCAAATTCTCCGATGGAAACATGTACTCCTTCGTCACCACCTTCGATGCAAAACAGAGGCAAAAATAACTTGGAGGTGTGTTTTCAAAGAAATATATTTTGCGCCTTTCCCATGATATTCCAGCTCGATCCACAACTAAAATTTGCCCCAGATATTCCCCTGCACCATTCCCTTCGTATACCCTGCTGGTGAATTGCGCCCCCATTAGATCAGCTACAAACCTACTGGGAAGACAGTTTGGCATGACTCTTCCTTGTAGTTCATGAGGATAAGCTATCTCGGTTTTTTTCAATAACGTCATCACCAGGGTCGTAATCACATAGGCAATTTCCCTCTGCAAACACGCTTCGGTTGTAAATGCAACTTCTGCTGGATTTTCTTCTATCGTAATATAAATTGGATCCGGAGATGTATCCATTCGATCATATAGTCGTAAACCAACATCCATTTATTTACTCCTTATTTATTACGTATATTTCTGATGAGCTCCACTTTTTTCTCATAGAGAGATTTTTCCATTCCCACAACATACTGATGAGGGTTCAGAAAACGTTTTACGCCCGTATGGAAAAGACTTAATTCTTTTTGAGTGTTAGCGCGGATCTCAGATATTTTTGGAAACTTATAGATGTTCTTTCCTTGCCTGAGAACTGGGACAAGAAGATCTCGACTTTGGAGCTGTTGTCCCAGATATTTTTCCCGCGTCGGGTCAAAGGGATCTACAATTGTGCACCCTTGAGATATGTTTGAAGCGACATCATAAATGACATCAGCAACATTTTCCTGTTCATTTTGGAATCGACGCACTTGCAAGATTCCAGGATTCGATATTTTTGTAAGCTGCTCGGATAACTTTAATTTATACTGCCAGGGCTGTCCCGGATCACGGAGAGCAGAAAGTTTATAGACTCCGTCGAGCGCAGCTTGATCTTTCCCTGTTACAAGATTGGTACCTACCCCCCAAACGGTAATTTTAGCACCTTGCTGCTTGAGCTCTTTGATGATATTCTCATCCAACTCATTGCTCGCAACAATTTTAGCTTCGGGAAAACCGGCATCGTCAAGCATTTTTCGGGCCACTATGCTGAGATAAGCGAGGTCTCCGGAATCCAGACGTATACCGACCATTTCCTTGCTTTGCGAACGCAGCCATTCTCCGATGCGGATCGCTTTTTTTATCCCTTCGACAGTGTCGTAGGTATCTACGAGGAAGACGCTGTTGCTCGGGTATGTTTCGGCAAAGGCTTTAAAGGACTCTTCTTCGTCATCAAAAATCATGACCCAACTGTGCGCTTGTGTACCTGAAACAGGAATATCGAAGAGTTTTCCTGCAAGAACGTTTGAGGTTGAATCGCATCCACCAATATAGGCCGCTCGACTTGCGGTAAGGGCCCCATCGATGCCCTGCGCTCTTCTCAGGCCGAATTCCATGACCGAATCCCCTTTTGCTGCAAAACATACTCTTGCGGCTTTTGTTGCAATTAAGGATGGGAAATTAATGAGATTGAGGAGAACAGTTTCTAAAAATTGGCATTGGACAAGGGGACCTGAAACGCGTAAGAGAGGCTCATAGGGGAAGACGACAGTTCCTTCGGGGACGGCGTCGATATCGCAGGTGAATTTGAAGTCTTTCAGATAGTCTAAGAATTCTTTTGGAAAAAGTTTTGTGCCTGTGGAATCAGTTAGAGTAGCCAGGTAGTCTAGGTCGCTCTTTTCGAATTGGAAGTTTGTGATGAAATTGACAGCCTGTTCGAGTCCGGCCGCAACGGCAAAAGCGCCGCCGAAGGGTTTTTTTCGGAAAAACAGGTGAAAAACAGCCTCTTTTTTATCGAGACCATTTTTCCAGTATCCGTATGTCATGGTAAGTTGATACAGATCCGTTAAAAGGGCCAGCGGTTGGTTATATATTCCAGAGGTAGGCATAGACAAGATATATCACACTATTGTGTTGTTATCAATTGAATTTAATAGTATTATTCCCTATGTCAAAACCACCAGGAAATCATGAAAAAGATCCTACTTTTCCTTATTTTGATCCCTTTTTTCATCTATAGCGAGGGGGATACTCTACTATTGAGAGACAATCTTCAAAATGCTTTGGAGGGAGATTATATTGTTACCTATCAGAATAGAAACTATACAGTTCTTTTGGTGAGTGATAAGCAAAAGGATATCATTACTATTGAAGAGGTTACAGTTCCCGATAGAACTTGCAATGGCTATACTGACTGGAAGAAGTGGGTGGAGGATTCGGCTCCGGGAAATACATCTTGGGTGATGTACACGATTGATATCCCTTCGGGGAAAATGTTGAAATATTATAATTTCTATTACCAGGCCTGGTATGACATGTCTGAGGCAAATGTTTTTCTTTCAAAACTTCTGAATTTACAATTGACGAAAGTTCCCGTGAATGAAAGAAAAACGGTGGGAGTCACCCGGAGCAAATTATGGCAGCCTGCGTTGGTTGTTGATGGAAAACAGATTCCAAACGTCCCGTTCGATGCTTATACCACACGTTGGCCCAAAGATGGATCGGAATTATCTGACCGTATTGTCTTGATCTACTTACCTGAAGAGAGTGCTAAGTATCCCTCTTACTTTCCTTATTGGCTGCAGGTCAATGGAACTATTGGTAAAGCGCAAGTCCGAATCGTGGATTCAGGACGAAAATTAACATCCCCTATGAAGGTTGAAAAACGATGAATCGAACATATAGTCTCCGTAAATCTAGAAACGTTCTGAAATTATGCTATAAATGGTTTCTCAAAAAGGGAAAGGCGTTAGATCCTGAGAAAGCGGCGGCAATTAAATTAGACATGGAAAAGCTTGACGATGCGATTGTCGATCGAAATCGCGTGGAAGCTGACAAGCTTGCACGAGAGCTGGAAAAGTTCGCTGACAGACATTTTAAAAAGACATTTTTCGAGTATGCTGTTGATATAGGCTTTGCCTTGATATTTGCTCTTGCAGTGGCGACAGTGGTCAGGCAAATGTGGTTCGAGCTTTACGAAATCCCTTCCGGGTCCATGAGACCGACCTTTAGAGAACAAGATCATCTTACCGTAACGAAGACAGCTTTCGGGTTAAATGTCCCACTAAGAACAAAACATTTTTATTTTGATCCGACCTTGGTGCAGAGAACAGGCGTTATCATTTGGTCAGGAGAGAATATTCCCGGAGCTGACGAAATCACAACCTACTTCAAAATACTCCCCTACACAAAACGGTATATTAAAAGGATGGTTGGAAAGCCCGGAGACAGCATTTACTTCTATGGCGGAAAGATTTATTTGGTGGATAAAGATGGACATCCCGATCATGATTTCATCCAAGCCCCTTGGATGGATAAAATTGAGAATATTCCTTATTTGTATTTGGATGGGATTTTACGACGTAACGAGATTGTCTATTCCTTGGTAAAAATCCCTTTGGGTCGATTTAATATCAGCGAAGGTAAAGGGGAAGTTTTTACCGGCGACGCGTGGGTAAAAGATGATGTGATGGCATATCAAAAGCCTCACAGCACCATTAAAACATTTAGCGATATCTGGGGAATCGGTAATTTTGCAATGGCAAAGGTTCTGAATCCTAAAGAAGTCTCTTCGGCGGCGAAGAAAGATATCGATGTTACCGGCGAACCAAAACTTTATTTGCAATTGCACCACACTCCCCGTTTGCCTCATGCTAAAGATCAGATTTATCAGATGAACTCTTATGTCGGCATGCCTTTTAACACGTCATTAATTCCACTCGATCAAAAACAGTTGGATGCATTGATGGCGAACATGTATACCGCACGTTTTATAGTTCAGAATGGGGAATATCGCGGTTTTTCTTTTAAAGATGTCCCGGATGGTACTTATGAGTTTTATTTTGGAAAAGGTTACTCCGTAGGCTGGGGAGGCATTTTGTCCGAGCTTCCTTCAGATCATCCTCTATTAAGTCACGATCCGGAAAATGTATTTAGGCTGTTTAACATCTGCATGGAGATGCATCCCGGAATCAATAGAGAGACGCAGACACCTACAATTCTTCCCCACAGGTATGCCTATTTTAGAGACGGCGATTTGTATGTAATGGGAGAACCGTTCTTGAAAAAAGATGATCCCCTACTCAAGAAGTTTTTGGAAAAAGAAACGGAAAAAGAGTCTAAGTCAACTGAAGCAAATCCTTATATTGCCTTCCGCGATAAAGGCGCTCCGGTAAAGAAAGATGGATCCTATGATGTCGAATTTATCAAAGCATTTGGCATGAAGGTTCCTGAAAAGAAATATCTGGTTCTTGGTGATAATCACGCGATTAGCGCCGATAGCAGGGTGTTTGGATTTATTCCGGAAGATAATTTGCAAGGGGCACCTAGTCTGATTATTTGGCCTCCAGGCGATCGTTTAGGGTTCCCTGCGCAAAAGCCTTATCCTCTTATCAATACTCCTAGACTTATCGTTTGGGGCACTGCCGCGGGGATTTTTCTGATATGGTATGGTTGGCACAGACGTAGTATGAGAAGGCGCATAGTCAAACGATAACTTGTTTGATTGAAGGCATAGAACGAAATAACAGGATAAGCAGGATCGCAAGCGGCAGGATAAAAAAGGATAAGAAAGAGAAGAAGTTTGCAAAAACTACAATTCTTTTTCTTATCCTTTTTTTGTCGTGCCGCCTGCGATCCTGCTTAACCTGTTAATTTGTGTATATGAATGCTAGGGTTGGTTCAAGATCAATTTTCCGTAGACATGGACCTTGCTTGCGCTCCCTACGGAGGCAACCTTACATGATAACCGCCCCATGTTTACAGTAGCAGAAACTATTTTCAGTGTTTCCCATGTTGCAGGATAATCGGGAATAATTCGAATATCGCTATATTTTCTACAGTTTGACAACCGATAAATTTCAGGATGACTAAGTTCACCACTCATAGTGCGCCCAATGCACTCCGGAATATCAAATGTTTGAATAAGCACCATATCATTCGGGGGCAAATCCCCTTTATGACCAATTACAGGATTCATCGTCACTCCTTTTTTAAAGCTTTTTCTAGAGCTATTGTTGTTAGTTCGCCGTTAAGATCCCATTCTTCTCCAGCAAAATCACCATATGTTATGGAAACCGCTAGAATTTCGTTGTTGATGGAATCTCCGTAAACTTCAAAGCATTGCTGAACACGTTCTGTTGTTTTCATCTTCACATGAATACGATCGACCACGTCATAATGCTGGTCACGCCGCATTGTGTTGATCTTATTCACAATTTCACGAGCTAAACCTTCAAGGAGAAGTTCATCGGTAAGCTTTGTATCCAAAGCAATCGTGATGGCTTGCGCATTCGCTGCAATCATTCCCTCATGAACGATTCTTTCGACTTCAACATCTTCCGGAGTTAGAGTTAAACTCTCGCCTTCCACATCTATGGTGACATTGCCACCCTTCTGTAGAGTTTCAAGTTTCGCATTATCAAATTTAGAAATAGCTTCCTGGGCAGCACGCATCGATTTACCCACTTTTTTCCCAAGGACACGGAAATTCGGCTTTGCTTTTAACTGAACAAATTGCGATTCATCGGCGATAAACTCCACCTCTTTAACATTCAATTCATCAGCAATCAAATGTTGCTGGTGGCGTAGGAAAGCCAAGAGACGCGCATCCGAAGAGGCAATATACGCTTTTCCAAGAGGCTGACGCACCTTTAACTTGTGCTCCTTTCGCAAGGAATGTCCTAAACTGACCGTCTGTTGGACAGCTGCCATCGAGGCCTCAAGGTCCTTATCTTCGATTTCCGGCCTGAATTTCGGGAAATCGCAAAGATGGACCGATTCGGGCATTGAAGCAGTACGTAAATTTTGATAAATAGCATCCGAAATAAATGGAATGTAGGGTGCTGCTATTTGAGAAAGACCTACAAGCACCTGATACAGTGTTGCAAACGCCTGATTGCGATCTTTGGTCGCTTCTGACTCCCAGAAACGACGACGCGATCTGCGAATATACCAGTCGGTAAGCTGATCGATAAATCCGACAAAAGGCTCTACAGCTTGGCTGAGATTGTAGTCGTTCATCCCCTCTTCAACCTGATGGATTAAATGCTGGAGTGCTGAAAGTATCCAGCGGTCGATTTCAGCATCGGGTTTTTCAAAGGTCGCCATAGGCTCCCAGTTATAGATGCGGGCATAGGTAATAAAGAAGCTGTAGGAATTCCAGAATGGAATCAAAATCTGTCTCAGAACCAATTCTACGCCTGATTCGACGAACCGGAGATCTTCGGCGCGAACGGCGCCGCTGTGCATCATGTAGAGACGGATAGCATCTGCGCCATATTTTTGGACCACCACCATTGGATCCGGGTAATTTTTCAAACGTTTGGACATCTTGGTGCCATCGGCAGCCAAGACAATACCGTTGACGATTACATTTTTAAATGCAGGCTTATCAAAAAGGGCCACAGACAGCACGATGAGGGTATAAAACCAACCGCGTGTTTGGTCAATGCCTTCCGCAATGAACTCGGCAGGGAAAATATCCTTGAATTCGTTTTTGTTTTCGAAAGGATAATGGTTTTGCGCATAGGGCATGGAACCTGATTCAAACCAGCAATCAAAGACTTCTGGGATACGTTTGAAGGTCTTTCCATTTTTTGTAAAAGTCAAGTGGTCGATAAAGTGACGATGAAGATCGGTAATTTTTTGTCCCGTTAACTTCTCTAATTCTGCGATGCTTTCGATCACGTGGATTTCACCATCTTCGGCGCGCCAGATCGGTATAGGAGTTCCCCAGTAGCGATTTCGACTTATGGCCCAATCGCGAGCCCCTTCAAGCCACTTGCCGAAACGTCCGTCTCTTAAATGCTCGGGCATCCAGTGGATTCCTTGATTTGCCTTGACCATTCTATCTTTAATTTTTTCGACGGCTACAAACCATGTCGAAACAGCTTTGTAGATGAGAGGCGTGTCGGATCTCCAGCAAAAGGGGTAGCGGTGATGGAATGTCGTGTGATGAAACACGCGCCCATGCTGTTTGAGAGTTTTGATGATGTCTTTATCGGCATCTTTTACAAATTTGCCCGTGTATTCAGGAATTTCTTTGGTAAATTGACCATTGCCATCCACAGGACAGACCAATTTGATTCCGGCTTTTTGGCAGGCGTAGAAGTCTACCTCACCAAACGCAGGGGCAGAATGAACCAATCCGGTACCTTCGTCCACCGAAATGCTATCTTCGAGAATGACTCTAAAGGCCCCTTGGTCGCGATGATCTTTGAAGTAGTCGAATAGAGGCTCATATTTTTTGTCTGCAAGATGTGTTCCTGTAAAGGACTCGAGAACAGTATAGGTTGCTTCGTCTTTGAAGTACTCAGGAAGTCTTTGCTTTGCTAGGATGTATTTTTTGCCGGTCGCTTTTTCTAGGATTTTGACATACGCCATTTCGGGCTGAGCCATTACCGCGAGGTTGGAAATCAAGGTCCAAGGGGTAGTCGTCCACACAAGAAGTTCGGTATCATCATCGAGGAGCTTAAAACTTACCGTTAAGGAGGGATCATCGACTTCTCGATAATTTTCACCCGCCTCGAAGTTAGAAAGTGGGGTACCGAGTTTTGCGGAATAGGGCATCACTTTGAAGCCTTCGTAGACCAATCCTTTTTCGGTAAGTTGTTTAAAAACCCACCAGACTGATTCCATGAAGGTAATGTCCATGGTGTGGTAGGTGTTGGAAAAATCGACCCATCGTCCCATTCTTTTCACTTGGTCTTGCCATTCGGCGCTGTATCTGAGGACAATTTTGCGGCATTCTTCGTTGAAATTACCGATACCGAATTCTTCGATGGAGGCGGCTCCGGACAGGTTTTTGGCTTTTTCGACTTCGAATTCAACCGGGAGGCCATGGCAGTCCCAGCCGAAGCGACGTGGGGCGTGGAAATTTTTCATCGCTTTGTAGCGGAAAACGACATCTTTGATCGTACCTGCGAGGAAATGACCGTAATGGGGGAGGCCGGTGGCGAATGGAGGGCCATCGTAGGAGGCGAAAAGCGGAGAATTTTTCCTTGAATCTACGGAGCGTTCGAAAATGTGATTTTTTTCCCAAAAATCGAGGATGCGTTTTTCTCTTTCGTCAAAGGATTCTTTTTTTATTTCATCGAACATGGGGTTATCTTCCTTGTGGTACTCTTGGGAAACCATTGTAAACTGAGAAAAAGTTTTAGTCTAGCATAGAATGTATAAAGTTGGTATAATAAGGGTAGAACAATACGGGGGTGTCCTGGCTTCGACTGGGAAACAAAGTATTGAATGCATGCAGAGGACGTCGGTTGGCCTCTTTAAAAATCCGATAAAACAATAAATGCTAACAAAAATAGCGTAGTAGTTGCACTTCCTCAGGAAGAGCTCCTATTAGCAGCAGCCTAAACTTAACCGTTAAGGCAGCTCCGATAGCCTAAGACTGGACCGAGGGTTTTAGGGTCTATCGTAATTTACTTGGTGTGGCTTATTATCCGCCCGCTTCTAGGGTAATGAGTCGAGATTAAATGAAGCAAGCTAGCTTTAGTGTCGTGTTCTGCATCGAAGCTAGTAATTACAGAACACTAAGCATGTAGCAGTCAATATAGAGTTTGCTTAGGACGAGAGTTCGATTCTCTCCACCTCCATTTAAGGGGCTCTGCCCCTTAAAAATCCCCGCCAAAGGGGCATAGCCCCTCTGGACTCCCATTATAATAAGATTCACAATAACTCCGTCATTCACAACAACGAATATTTAGGGATCAGGCCTCGTACTTCTGATTAGAAATCGGAACTACGAGGCCTGACCCCCTTTACGAGGCCTGACCCCTTTATTCGGCTATCTCCGTATTCTTAGTTCTTAGGTATTAACTTCTGGAAGATGTCGATTATATACTCCCTTTCCCCTACCGTAAGGTTATGAAAAAACTCTGCATCTTTTCTTTCAACTGCAGGCAATGCTCTCTTAAGGATGTCAGAACCCTTCATTGTCAAAATTGGATTTTTTACTCTTCCATCGGAAGATTTTTTACGCATAATAAGTTCTTTTTGCTCCAGTCCTTTTATGATCTGAGAAACAGTGTTTGGATCAAGTCCTGCTATTTTACCAACGACTGCTTGGGTAACGCGGTCCCCTTTTCTAGTTAACCACCCAAGTGTTGCAAGAATAACAAACTGCGGATGTGTAAGACCGATTGATTTAAGCGTTAACTCAATAGATCCCCGCCACGCAGTGCTGACGTGCCATAAAAGAAATCCAGGACTACGATCAGGAGTGTCATGAACACTGATCTCTTTAAAATTAACATTTTTTTTCATCGCACAACCCCCATTGCTCTAACAATGACCTGAAAGTCTTCTTGCGAGATTTCAAAACAGCCTCTCCTGAAAGGAAACCCCCATTTTTGCTTATCCTTTATGAAAGATAATTCATTCAACAGGGTTTGGATAGAAGTCTCTCGGGATTTCACAAAAGACACATCACGCCGCCAAGGAATAAAGTCTTCACTCATAGCAAAAGGGTAGGCATCCACATCTTTAATTTTTCCTATTGCTGTGAAAGATTGGCAGGGTTCTTTCTGTCCAAATTTAATTGTGGGAGAATAATAGACAATCCAATCTCCTTCTTCCATCTGATTCAATGGACCAGCCTTTCCATGACAGACTTGAGCAAATCCTCCTAATACACCTCTCTGTACGTGCTCCTTAGATGCAACTCCTATCCAATATCGTGCCATTACTTCTCCTCATGGAGTTTGTATACTCTGATTCTGTGTCCATCAGGATCGAGAACGACAAAGGTTCGTCCAAAGTCCATGTCAGTGGGTTTTTGAGCAATAGTTACATGCTTTCTTCCCCATTCTTCATAAAGAACATCTACATTTTCTGCGGGGAAACATATTTCAAGCGCTCCAGCAGGTGCGTCTACTCTAGGCTCAGCGGTGTATTTTGACCATAAGCCCAACATGACACCATTTTTCAAAGCAAACATGACAAAAGTCGGAGACTCCTCAATGGGCTTTAACTCGAGAATTTCTTGATAAAAGAGACTGCTTTTCTGTGGATTCGCAACAAACAACAGGGTAAATCCTAAGGTGGGGCTAAACATAACTTTCTCCTAAGTCTAAGTTCGTATATCATATATTATACGTATACGTATTAATTTTGTCTACTGAATTCGATTTTTAGATTTTTCAGAAAAGCTATTGACCCTCACTTAACGTGATTAATACTTAGGGTCAGGCCTCGTAGTTCCGATTTCTAATCAGAAGTACGAGGCCTGACCACTCTTCCTCGCACTTCTGATTAGAAACGGAACTACGAGGCCTGACCCCTCTTCCAAAAGATTTGCTTTTTAAAAGATTTTACATTAGTTTTGCCTATAATTAAAACTAATCTATAGGTCTCTTTTATGGTCTCATTTTTACGGAATTTGTGCGCGATAGCTCTCCTAACAATACCCATTCATGCTTCCGCGAATAACATCGCAATCATTGGAGGGCTAGATCTAGCAGGCTCTTCGCCTGCTTACGCGGCTCTTATTTCTTCTCCAGACACGGTCGTTCCTCTCTCGGTGACAGAAGTCATCCTAAGCGTATCCATGAGTGCTACCGGAAACAGTCTTATAGGAGGACAAAATCTAAGTGGCTCCGCCTATGCAGCTCTTGTCTCCTCTTCAGGAGATATCACACCTCTTATAATTACAGGACAGCCAGGTATACACGGAGTCATCAATAGCGTTGCAATCAATTCATCTGGAAACGGAATTATCGGCGGACGAGACACCACCGGACCTATTTATGCCGCTCTCGTTCCTTCTTCAGGAACTCCACTTACCCCTTTGACATTTTCAGATCCAATAGCCGAAGGTGGCATCATAAATACAGTCGCTATCAATGACTCAGGAAACAGTCTCATCGGAGGTCAAGGTTACTACGATTCTCAGCCTGCATATGCTGCATCCGTCTCACCTTCGGGTATCGTGACTCCTCTTACGCTAACAGGAGGTATTGCTACGTATGGAACAATCGCTTCTGTTTCTATCAATTCTTCTGGAAATGGTATAGTCGGAGGACAAGATCTTACTGGAACTAACCTGCTTACGCAGCACTCGTATCATCTTCAGGAGCCTTGACCCCGCTTACATTGACAGGAGGAGTGGCGACGACCGGAAAAATCGTTTCTGTTTCAATTAATTCCTCTGGAAACGGAATTATTGGAGGACAGGATCTAACGGAAGCACAACCCGGCTACGCCGCCCTCATCTCTTCTTCGGGGACGATAACTCCTCTCACTTTAACAGGAGGCATAACAACAAATGGAATCATCAATAGCGTCGCAACTAACAATTCAGGAAATAGCATTATCGGTGGACAGGATCTAACCAATTCTCAACCTCCCTTTGCTGCACTCGTTTCTTCTTCAGGTACCGTGACTCTTCTTACATTCGAAGGCGATATGGCCATAAGTGGAAACATTATGACCGTTGCGATTGATGATTCAGGAAATGCCATTATCGGGGGACAGAATCAAATG
The DNA here is from genome assembly GCA_963822595.1 of Waddliaceae bacterium. Lineage (GTDB taxonomy): Bacteria > Chlamydiota > Chlamydiia > Chlamydiales > Waddliaceae > CAVRUH01. Next base: position 442,336 of record CAWGIG010000004.1, read on the forward strand.
GGATCACAACCTGCTTATGCAGCCCTCGTCACACCTACGGGCACTGTACTCCTCTTACATTCACTGGCTATATGGCTGTTACTGGATGGATCAATAGCGTAGATCTCCCAGATTTAGTTCAACCACCCTCAAATCTTCAAGGTAAACAAAAGAAAAATGATTTTGGACTTGTATCTGAGTTATATAATCAATTGACATGGACACAAAGTCCATCATCCGAGGTCATTGGTTATGTTATTTATCGGGACGGAGAAGAAATAGCAGAGGTAGATGCCTCCACATTTAGCTACGAGGATCATAATAGAAAAAAAGGAGTCCCCTACACCTATGCTATTACTGCAATTAACTCATCAGGCAGCGAAAGTGCGCAGATTACTATCCTTATCCGTTGAATCTATGAAGATTGAAACACATTACGAATCAGAAGTACGAGGCCTGACCCTTTATTTAAAGCGAGCTATTTTCCTTATTACCTTCTTTACTTTTTTGAATCTAGAGGGTGAAGAGATTTCCCCAATCGATCTCGTTGTCCGACAACGTGCTGATATTATGGCAAAGTACATCTATGCAAAGCATCGGATGTGGGGAACAAGCTGTGAGTTCGGCACAATGCTTTATTTCCGCCATTTGGACGTATGGAATAATTTTTATGAAGATGATCCTCCCAAAAGGAACTTTACAGATTATTTCAACGCCTTTAACTCTCTTCTAGATTCAATGGATCTTAACGGGTTTGATCCTATGTATCCAGTTCCTCTTGATCATGGAGGGGTCATTTGTAATGGAGCCCATCGCTTAACCGCCTGCCTCCTTTATAATAAGAAAGTTGTCGTGAAGCGCTGCTCGGATATTCGCGATTATGGATTCAATTTTTTTCAAAACCTTAAACTTGAGACCAAGTACCTCAACGCAATGGCCTTGCAATATTGTGAGCTGAAGCCTAACTGCCATGTGATGGTGATATTTCCATGTGCCACGGGGTATGAACAAGAAATTGAAGAGATTATCTCAAGCTATGCCAACATTGTCTATAAGGTACAGATTCCCTTTACATGTAACGGCGGCCTAAATCTGATCTTAACGATGTATGATGGAGATCATTGGATAGGAAACGCAAAAAACAACTTCGATGGAGCCCGCGTCAAGGCGCAATATTGTTTTCCTAAAAAAAAGACCTCAAAACAACCTATACGTGCCTTTCTTGTTGAAAGCAACCATCTCGATCAAATTAAAGCTTGTAAAGCGAAGATTCGAAGCTTATTTCAACACAACCAGCACGTCACTCACGCTACAGACACACATGAGGAAGCTATCGTTTTGGCTCGTGCTCTTTTTAATCAAAATAGTGTCCATTGTCTGAACTATCGAAAAGATATGTTTTTTCCTCGTTTTGAACATTACTTGAAGTATTATCGAATCGGATTAAAACAAAAAGAAAATGATTGGTTTTGTGTAGATGGAGGAGCGGTTTTGGCCGCCTATGGATTACGAGATTGCAACGATTTCGATATACTGCATTATGAGCCTGAAATTCCCGATCTCAGTCCAGCCTCTGTAGAAAGTCATAATTCCTATTTATCTTTTCATGCATTCCCACTGGACGATCTTCTTTTTGATCCCGATCATTACTTCTTCTATCGAGGGGTCAAATTTTGCGCCTTATCAGATATCAAAAAGATGAAAATGCGCAGGAATGAGCCAAAGGATCTCACCGATCTCTCTTTGATTAGTCAAGTGGAGCTTTTTGAAATACCACACAATTATTGCGCAATGATTCCTCCGGAATGAAAGTAGCATTATCCGTCAAATAGACCATAGAGGAGTATTTCAAGGGGCTGTTTGCATCATTTAACCATATATAGCCGCCGTGCTTTACTTTTGGAAAATAGGCGATCAAATCTTCGAGACTTCCCGTTTCGGATGAGTTGCCGTCGACATATAGCATATCAATCACGCCATCCGGAAATTCACTGACTGCCTTCAGTGATGAATTTTGTATCATAGTACACCAAGGCGTAAGCTTCAATTTTACTAACTGCATTTCGAAATTTTTCTTAATTGCATTAAAATCGACTGTGGCCCACCACATGTAATCACAACTGCCAAAAGAAAAACTTTTCAGTGCTTCCTCTGTGCTCCATGCATCTATTGCGTAAAGATGCCCCCGCTTTAAGAAACGTAAAGTGGAAGCGATTGGATATGAAGTTGATCCTCCAAAAGCACCTATTTCTACGCAAAGATTAGGCTTATGGTGATAAATAAAGTCCATAAGACATATGGCTTTTTCAGAGCTACACCATCCTGTGAAAAGATGAGATTTTTGTAATATACTCTTCCTATACTCTTTTAACTTGGGGTTATTATCGGAAATAAATTCCTGTGGTTTTTGAATATCGGTGTCTTCTGTGCGATTATAAGTGACAACCGGATAAGAGAGCATATATAGATTTATATCTTGTGCAAAAGGAATTTCGTTATCGATAGGAAGAAATAAATGGTTGCTTTCCAAATGATCCAGGATTTTTTTCATCCCTGAGCGCCGAATGATCATAGAGTGGGTCCTGTTTCGACTTCCGATTTTCACGAAATCCTCATCGACGTTATGTCGATAAGAAAATCGCTCCTCGTCTATTTGGGCATATTCAGGGCGTCGCATCCACCAATAAGACCCAGAGATCTCTTCTTCTGAATCCGTGTAGAGTAAATCCCAGTTTCTATCAGTAATTAAATCTAACTTAGTTATCAGCCCGGATAATAATCGAGGATCTCCTTGAATCCAGATATCATCTTCCATCACCCAAATTGTTTCGTAACCTTTGTCATAGGCCTCTTGCAAAATAGTTAAATGACTTAGAGCGCAACCAACTGCTCCTATAGTCATGCTCTCGCAAAATACGGGTTTATTACCATTCTTATTCAAAAATGTATAGCCCAGGGTGCCATCTTTCATCGGTGTTGTCACCCAACCCTTTAGAAAATTTTCAGAAGTTGAAGGATAAGCTAAGTTAAGGAGTGTCTCAAGAGGAAGCTTACGCCCATATACAGCCGGAAATCGGCAAGGGTAAATTCCATATGGAGCAAGAGCATTTTGAACAGAAGCGAGACGGTCGGGACGATGATCTAGGTTGATTAAGTATATCTTGTCGATCCCTTCCATGGCTTCTCCAGTACAACAGCAAAGAGAAAACAGGAAAAATCCAAATACTAAAAATCTATATTTCATTTTTAATCCTTTTGAAAAGGTACAAATTGTATAACATTGGCCGATAAGATTGTCCAATCGAAAGTTCTGCTGGACAGACGGTTTGCAACCTTTCAAAAATATTTCTTTACAAATCGAAATCTATATGTTACTAAGATCTTAACGTTGAACTAAGTTATTTGGTGCTAATCTGTTATGGAAGAAACAATCATACCTCTTAATGAAGCTGAAAGAATGAAGCTACTTCATCAACTTCATATTCTAGATACAAATCCTGAGGAAATCTATGATGGGATCGTCTACATTCCTTCCACGATATGTCAAATGCCCGTTTCAACAATAACTTTCATTGATCACACCAGGCAATGGTTCAAATCTGCGATTGGGGTAACACATAAAGAAAACCCTCGTATTGATTCATTTTGCGCTCGGGCAATACTCGGAAAAGACATTTTAGAAGTTCCGGACTCACTTAAGGACGACCGCTTCAAAGATAATCCTCTTGCTAAAGGTCACCCAGGCGTACGCTACTATGCAGGCATGCCCTTGGAATTGGCAGATGGATTAAGTGTGGGAACGCTATGTGTCATCGATCATAAACCTAATAAACTCAATAAAGAACAATTAAAAGCTTTACGGTTTTTAGGTTGGCAAGTGACAAGGCTTTTAGAACTACGCTTGAAAAATGCTCTGCTCTTACAAAAGGAAAACGCTCTTAATCTTAACCTAAGCGCTGCATCTCTTATTCAAAAAAGCTTTTTACCCCCTTCTAAACTTGAATTTGATGGTTTTCATATTGCTTCATTATGGATTCCGGCGCATATGCTGGGTGGGGATATCTTTAACGCAATTAAAGCAAAAGAAAAAATCATCTTTTATATGATAGATGTTTGTGGACATGATGTAACTTCGGCTCTTGTAACCGTGTCCATTTCTCAATTTTTTCACCAACATGTAAATTCGGCTACAACCCTTTCTCCAAAAAAAATAATAAAAGCATTACATGTAGAGTACCCCTGGGAAAGGTTTGACCGATTCTTCACAATTTTCTATCTTATTCTAGATCCTTCTACGGGACATTTTAAATATAGCAGCGCTGGTCATCCCCCGGCCATCATCCTTAAAAAGAATGGTGAATTTAAGCTTCTGGATAAAGTAGGAATGATTATAGGATTAAATAAATTTTTGATAAAGGAAGAATTGCTCATTGAAGAGGCTGAAGGTTTTTTGGAAGAAGGTGATAAGGTTTTTTTATATACCGATGGCATTATTGAGTTGAAAAATCCACAAGGGGAACAATTTGGCACTCATCGATTTCATGCTTTATTGAAAAATCACCATAAAGAATCTGTTAACACAATAATCAAAAAGATCCATCAAGCCCTTAGAAATTTTAGCGAATCTTTCAAAGATGATATTAGCCTTATAGGATTTGAAAAGATTTCAGAATCTTGAAAGTTTTTTGTTGTGAGTTGCCTGACGATCCTATTTGACAAATTCAATGAATATCTTATACGATGCTTTCATGATTATTCAAAAGACTTTATGGATTCTTCTCTTATTTGCATTTCAATCCCTTTGTGGAATACCTATGGCAGAACAATTCAAACAAACAGGTTATGTAGAAATTTGCAATAACAAGCATGGAACCGCAACGTTTGATTCTCTTTATGCATCTTTTAATGTTTTCATCGAATTTCTTCAAGCAAATCCCACCTGGGAAAAAAAATTATACATCGCAAAAGAACGTTTTATTCGCTCAAAAGATAGAAACACCTACTCGACTGATTTTTTTGGTCTGTATGACGAGTCAAAAAAGGAAGGAAGAAACCAGGTCTCCTTCTATTATTCGACCCATTACCACTCATTTATTTGTTCTCACTACCCAGAATTTAAGCAAGTTCCAGAAATTATCTGTTTTTTTGAAGAGTGTCTCGAGACACAAAAGCCCTACGGGAATTTATTCGAGGAGGTGGCTCTTGAGTTAGGCCTGGAAACCATTTTTTCTTCGAACTACGGTGAACCCCCTATCCTTCTCAAGGTAGTCAAATATTTCCCTTCTTACATAGCCACAAGACCACATTACGATGGCACTGCGTTTTCACTTTTTCTCGATAGCACGGACAACACATCGCTTCTGCTTTCTCCTTATAAAACCTCATATATAGTCGAAGATTTTTCCTCCCCGCAAAGAGATCTAAATTCTATCCTGCTTATTCCCGGGATTCTTCTAACCGAATTTTCCATCTATCCAACGCCTCACATTGTTGTTCAAAGCGGAAAAATTCGATATGCAACAATAGCATTTGCAATGAGACCTCACTATACTCAACAAAAAATCGAATTCTCCCCTTTTCCGAATTTTAAACATTGAACAAATTTTCAATGTGTACTAGGATACTAAAAAATAATTATAGGTTTTCTCATGTTCAAATATCTGGTTTTTTTGTTCACCTCGCATTCCTTATACGCCTTAACTACTCTGACTGTGACCTTAAGCACTGATAATAATCCGGGAGGTGCAGGAGAGACGGGGGATCTAAGATATTGCTTGAATACAATGAATGAAAGTTTAAACACAACATCCGATGATTATGCGATTGAATTTGATTTTCCAATGACTATTCAACTCAATGGAATTCTACCGATTATTAACAATTCTTCAAATGCTGTGAATATCACAATTGGCAACTCAGGCTCTACCCCTACAGTCACAATTGATGGTAATAGTGGTGCTTACAGCGGATTTTTTATCCCCATAGGAAATGTGACGATCCAAAACATGATCTTTCAAAATTTGACCGCAAAAGGTGGTAATGGTGGAGACGGAATTTCGGGCGGCGGCGGCGGCATGGGTGCCGGTGGTGCTATTTATGCTCCTCAAAGCTTTTTAAACGGTTCTCTTCCTTCAATTACCTTAATAAATGTATCGATAAACGACTGCTCCGCTGTTGGTGGAAACGGGGGAAGTTATATATCTTTCTTCTACAGGCAATGAAGGCGGCGGCGGGTGGGGGTGGCTTTAGCGGAAACGGAGGTTCTATTACAACCACAGGAAGCACCGGAGGTGCTGGAGGAGGCGGTTTTGGTGGAGACGGTGGGGATGTTACTCTTTCAACTGATGCACTCGGTGGTGGCGGTGGTGGAGGAGGAGGCCTGGGATCCCGTGCTTCGACAGGATCGAATTTGGGGAATGGGGGTTCTGATCAAGATATCGGTGGAGATGGAAACGGTTATGGTCTCGCGATTACCGCAGGTTCTGGGGGAGAAGGTAATAGTGGAGGAAACAAAGCCGGAGGAGGCGGTGGCGGAGGAGAATCTGGAGGTGGCGGTGGCGGGAGCAACGGATTGAATGGATTGCAGCCTCAAGGTTCAATAGCACCAGGTGGTAGCGCTGTACCTTCCGGAGGCAATGGAGGAGATGGCGCGGGCGGTGGTGGTGGTGGTATCGTCGTAGCGGGTTCTACAAATGGAATTGACGGACAAGCCGGGAGTGGTGGTTATGGCGGCGGTGGTGGTGGTGGTGCTGGCGTCGGCGCTTTTGATGCATCTTATACCGTTCTAGGTGGATCAGGAGGACTTGGCGGCGGCGGAGGCGGCGGCGGAGTCAACCAATCCGGCTCGACATCTGCAGGAGGGGGCGATTCTCTTGGTGGGGGTGGGGGTGGAGGTGGTGGACCCTCTAATGGTGCCAATGCCTCGGGTGGAACTGATATAGGATATCTTGGTGGAGGATCCGGTGGATTCGGCGCCAATACCTACGGATCGAGTGAGGGGGGCGGAGGCGGTGGTGGTGGAAGCGGTCTTGGAGCCGCCATCTTTGTGGATAGCGCTTTGAACTTCACGATTCAAGCATTTACAGGGATTCCAACCAACTTCAACACATCAAACAATACGACACAAGCCGGTACTCATGGAACAGGCAATTCTGATGGTTCAGATGGCATCGATGGATCAGCATTGGGAAATAGTATTTTTCTTCGCTCAGGTTCTTCTCTCACATTGATAGCGCTCGGACCCGATGATCTTTTGACACTAGGCACAGGAGTTGCTTTTACGGATGATACCATTTTCGGCGGAGAAGGAACAAATGTCTATGTCACTGGAAATGGAACTGTTATTTACAATGGAACAACTGATTATCAAGGGAGCCTCACTATCACCAATGCGACTTTCCAAGTGAATGGAGAGGTTGATAATGCATCTATCTCTGTCTGCAGAAATATTGGTTTTAGCACACAAAGAGGTACACTCAGCGGGAGCGGGATCTTGACGGGAGATGTCTATGTTAATTCCGGAACGATATCTCCAGCTACTGGAGAAACACTTACCCTAGGTAATTTGACACTAAATCCAGCAGACCCAAACAATAACACCCTCGGAAGTCTTGTATATATCGAAATTGATTCCAGCAGTGTCCCTTCTGTTGTTAGTGTTACTGGACCCGCTACGTTAGCAGGTGTTTTGGAGTTCCAGATTGACGCAAACGCTCAGCCAGGAACTTACACAATTCTGACTTCATCTGAAATTACAGGAACCTTCGATTCCGTCACATTTGCCGGACCAACACCGAATTATACGCTCACTTATATAACGAATACAAATCCAATGTCTGTGCAATTCGACTTTTTAGGTTTTGGTCCTAATCCCCCATCAAATCTTCAAGGGAAGCAAAAGAAAAATGATTTTGGATTAGAATATGAACTTTATAATCAACTGACGTGGACACCAAGTCAATCATCCGGAGTCATCGGTTATTATATATATCGTGATGGAACTAAAATCGCAGAGGTAGATGCCACTAAAGGTAGCTATCAGGATCATAATAGAAAAAAGGGAGTTTCCTATACATATGAAGTTACAGCATATGACTCAGAAGGAAATGAAAGCTCCCCGATCGAGATCGTCATCAACCCATTAAATTAAAGGACACAAAATGATAAATCCAATCTTTAAGTTCAAAACATTCTTTTGGTCGTTGTTAACCATCTCATCAACGATTTCAGCTACCGAAATAATTGAGGTCAAAACAGGCTATTTCTTTTTTTCTGATTCCAAAATGCGGAAGGTCTATGATAGTGGCGGGTTGGATGTTCAGCTATGTGGCTCTTATCCTTTATGCAATCCGACTTGTAGTTGGACTCTCAATGCATATGGTGCTGTAGAATATTTTCAACGCTCCGGCAAATCCATTCATGGACATCAAAGAACAGAGTTATGGTCGGTTCCGGTTAATATCGGCATTAAACCTGTCTATGCGATTAATGATAATATGCAATATTATTTCGCTATTGGACCTCGTTATTTCTATATTCATCAACACAACCACTCATCGTTTATCTATAAAAATAAATCAAGAAATGGAGTTGGGTTTTTTGTAAATACCGGGATCAATTATTTGCTTTGCGATCACTTTGTGATCGATATTTTCGGAGAATACTCTTATGCTAAAACACACTTTCATGGTAATAAATCCCGTGTCTATACAAGAAATATTCAAATTGGAGGCATTTCATTTGGTGGAGGAATTGGATACGAATTTTAAAACCTTAGCTTGCAATAAAGCCGATACAGGAAGTATAATTAACCAATATTAATGAATAAGTTTTTAACAAAGGAAAAAATCAATGAATGCAAAAAAACTATATCGTTCACGTAAAAACTATATGATAGCCGGAATTTGCGGCGGACTCGGGGAATACTTTGATGTCGACCCAACCATCGTCAGACTCGTCTTGCTATGCAGTGTTCTGCTTGCAGGAACAGGAATCCTATTTTATCTTATTGGCTGGATTGTCATTCCTGTAGATCCTACTGAATAAAAGAGTGTGAATTCATAGATCCAATGAATTCTTTTCCTAGAGATATGGCACATCTCGTATTTTCTCATTTAGAAATAGGTGATCTCCTTAGAGTCTGATCTGTACTTTTTTTGTTAATGTCGCTCACTAAACTCTAAAGCCCCGAAGTTCACGAAGAAAACAAAGGACACGCGATTCTTCGTAAACTTCGTGGCATTTTAGGTACATGTACGCGTTTTTTATGGTTGAAAATAACTTAAGGGATTACAATGCCTTGCAATATTATTGTCAGGAGGGAAAATGAACTTACTGGATCCAGATAAAAAGAATACCATGGCACAGATTTATGAAGGCTTATTTAAGGAGGACCAGAAACTTATAAAATCTGGAAAGACAAGATGCTTTCGGTTTGAAATTGAACCTTCAATGAAGAAAGAAGCTTTAGAAATACCCCACTGCTTTATTTCTTGCCCAAATGTTGTGTATTTCTGCCCCGAAAAATGTACAGATGTATATCGTGCAAATGAACTTTTTAATATCGACTACCTTGAAGAGGGATTTTGCGCTCATCTTCAAACGAGAAAAGAGAAAGATGAAAATGGGCATACATACCGTAAGATTACGTTCGCTCCGAAAATCCCTCTTAATAACTCCCTTATTAATCAAGTAGTGCACCTGCCTGTAATTGTCCCCGCTTTAAGTCAAATCATACGAATTGGGCTAGCAATATCTCATGTTCTCTTGAGATTTAGGATTCCCCTGGATATAAGGAAAGTAATTATAAACAATTATATTTTCACTTGGCCTAATTGGAGATGTTTGGCACAAAATCCATTTAACCGTTTAGCTGAGACTATGGGTTTGATTTGGTTTAATCCTAAAGCAAATGAAGTTACTTTAAAACTACAACTTAAAGTTTTCAACCCTCATTATGGTAAAATGCTGGTCAGAATAAACTCCAAAGGTGAAATAACTTTAGATCAAGCCATCGAAAAAGACGTTATACATCATCCTATCGAACAAAAACCCGATGGCATACTGGTTTGTGGGGATAAGCCATTTTATACAATCAAAGAAATTGTCGACACTTTCACGAAGACAAAGGAGATCTTAATACATGCACCCAGCGAATAGCTTTTCAAAAGATGTCACGCGTCTCACCTTTTCTTATCTAGATATACATGCACTTGCAAGTTGCATGCAAGTTTGTAAAAAATGGAAAGAGGTTGCCATTGAGGACGTTTTGTGGAGAGGATTGCTAGAACGATTATTTCCCCAACTTGTGCCTACTATCCCCAAAGAAATGAAAGTGAGAGAATATTTTAAAACACATTCTGTCAAAACATTGGATGAGGTGATCAAACGCATTGAAACTTTTATTCGAAACTCTACGACTCAAGATCAAAAACAATCGATCACGTGTTTTTTTCCAACGCCTGGATCTGTCATTCATGTAGATTTTGGTTTTTATAATAGAATTTACGGTGAAGAAAAAGCGGCTGTTGTTCAAGAATTTTTGGCATTTATGGGAAAAATTCCCGAATTTGTTCCAGGTAGTTTCACTACAATTCAAAAGGGGTTAACTCGTAAACCCTTTGGCTTTGAATCGAATTTAGATATACTATGCAGACTGAACACAGAGGAAGATAGTGCTCAATGTATAAACAAAATCGCATCTTTACATGATCTAGTCATACCGTTAGAGCAAGAGCATATCAAAACTTATTACTCTCATCAAGAAGCTATGAGCAAAAAACACGCAAAGAAAGGTTGCATTATTGCTTAGCTTATATCTATAACAAACTATTTGAGGAAATATGGCAACACAAGATAATTATGCTCATGCAAAATTTGGTATCGACGAAATTTACATTCACGAAGGCTTCCCATACAGCTGGCTGGAGAAAATACATCAACGGGCTGCATTCTGTTTAGATGCCGAGAATAATATCGTCCAAAAACTTGTCACACACGACATGATTTTAATTTTTTACAAACAAGTTCCTACCGCGAGTAAAATTTATCAGTTTCTCAAGTTTCTTGATCAGGATGTTAATAAAAAGAGTTTTATAAAATCCAATACACTTTGCAATGAAGAAGAGATGGAGGAAGTTTTTTCAGCGATTAAGTCTAAAAAATATGTTTTAGTCACCCACAGAATGCTTTTGAAGGATACTTTTTGTCTCGGTTGAATCAGTCGCCCTTCGCGATGCGCTCCGGGCTCTGCCCCTTTTTGTATCCATCCCCCGGGTTCCGATGCGTCACCCGGGGCTTTAATGGATACGTCCTTCGCGATGCGCTACGGACTCCGGATAAAATGGGAACGTCCTTCCCGATGCGTTACGGACTCCGGATGAAAATGGGTACGTCCTTCGCGATGCGTTACGGACTCCGGATAAAATGGGTACGTCCTTCGTGATGCGTTACGGACTCCGGATAAAAATGGGTACGTCCTTCGCGATGCGTTACGGACTCCGGAAAAATTGAATGATTTCATGAGTCCGTAGCGCATCGCGAAGGACGTATCCATTAAAGCCCCGGGTGACGCATCGGAACCCGGGGGGATGGATGAAAAAGAAACAGAGCCCGGAGCGCATCGCGAAGGGCGACTGATTACAAGGTCAAGGAAAGTATGTCACCCGTTTCTTAACATAACCAAGAAAAATGGGCTATTTCTTCCTTCTCATCGCTGGAGCGCCAGGCGACATGTCCGTCAGGTTTTACTAGAACGGCCCCCTTTTTGGAAATTTCATACTTTTCTAGGAAGTTATGATCTTTATCTAAGTATTCACCCTGTTCGCCGATAGTAACCATTTTACAAGGAAAGTTGCGATATTTATCTTGCCAATAGAGAGCTTCAGGATGGCACACTAAAACAAATTGATTATCGAATAAATCTAAAGTGGATATTTGTTCATTATCCTTCATTAACCAGCAATGAGGCGCTCTGGCACCTATCATGGCTGAAGGTTTATAATTTTCTTGATTTTGATATTCACTACCCATAAATAAAGCCCAAGTCCAGAAGGATATTATTGATGATGATGCGTTTGATCTTTTAATGCTTCTTCAAAGGTCGCTAAGTCATTTTTAAGCAAAGCAGTAAAAATTTTATCAAACCTATTGGCGTTGTATATTCGCTGCAATCCTTATTGGTTTTTGCAATTTGAACACGTTCAGTAAAATAAGTATCCAAAAGTGATTCATCAGCTTGATTCTTAATAACCATCGCAAGTTTCCAAGCCAGGTTATGAACATCTTGTATGCCGGTATTCATACCAAAGCCTCCGGCTGGTGGAAGCCGGTGCGCAGCATCTCCTGCTAAAAATACTCTGCCAACGCGATATTGTTTAGCAATCAAAGCTGCCATATTCCAAAATGCTTTGTTTATAAGTCGGACTTCAACTTCAGGATCATTGATTACTTTTTTGACAAACTCGACACAATAATCATCCGTAAATAATTCTTTCGTTAAATTTCGATCAGGATCTAAGCGCACACCAACAAGCCAATTTTTATTCCCCTTTTTTGACAGAATAAAGGTTCCAAGCACATCGCGTCGGGTCAACATAAAACCGGCGCTAGGTCTATTTTCAACATATTTATTCAGGTTCATTTCGCAATAGATATTACAAAAGGCTCCTAAGTTCTCTCTCCCCTCCATATCTATTTTCAATACCTTTCTTATACGAACTATTAGCCCCATCAGCAGCGATCAAGTATTGAGCGGAAAATGTTTCCTTTTGATTGGTATTCTTATCAAGAATTTCAACTGTAACTAGTTTATCATCTTGTGTGACATGCGTCATCTCAGTATTAAATCGTAATTCAATCAGAGGCATGCTTTGAGCTTTTTTAAATAATTCCTGCTCCACATCATCTTGTGCGATTATGGCATTTCCAGTCGGGCTATAGGGGCTGTAGTCAACGGTAGCCTGAACACGAGTGATTTCGTTTCCTTGAAAATCTTCTATCCAAGTGAAGCGATGCGCCTCCTGAGGCATTTGATATTGTTTCATTTGGTCTTCTAAACCCCAGGAACGAAATAATTCCATAGTGCGGCCATTCACACCCCTTGCTTTAGGGTGATTGGTGGTGGTTGGGTGTTTTTCGATCAATATTGACCTGATACCCTGGTTTGCTAAGCAAATTGCCGCTGACAAACCTACAGGGCCTCCACCGATGATAGCCACATTATTCATAAAAACCCCCTTAATTGTTGATGAATTATAATGAAAATTAAATAGTGTTAAAAATATAACACACATAATAAAATAAATAAAAGAAAAAAATCAGGGAGTCATTATTGGAGTTTACTTCGTTACATCTTTAATGTGAAACTTGTGCATGTAGCGATGATAAATGGGTGCGAACATAATCACAATAACAACAAGGAAGACAATTCCGCTAAAAAGAGCATAAGTTCCTGAAAAAAACTTTGCATCGGTATTTTTTAATTCTGTAACAGGGCCCATTCCGGACAAAATCATGGCAGCATTTAAATAAGCATCGATCCATGACATCTCTCCGAGATATCTATATCCAATCATCCCTATACCTAAGGAGAAAAGAACAATTAGTAGACCTAAAAGAAAATTGATCGTGATTCGAGCAATGAATTTACGGATCGGCAAAAGTGGCTTATTTGCAGGCTCATACATAAAATAAATCCCCTATATGTCTATAAGCTTTATCAAACGCCTCAAAAAGTTACAATATTTTTTTTATTATTGTTCATAATAATCTATGGGGGTATGATTTCCTTAAAATGTTGTAGGGAGTGAAAATGAACTTATTAGATCCAAAAAAATTCGATACAATGACCCAAATTTATGAAGGGCTGTTTCTCGAGGACCAGAAACTTATTAAATCCGGAAAAACAAGAGGCTTCAAGTTTGAACTTGTACCGCCAGGGAAGGGTTGGGAACTGAAAACCGCGAAAACTACTATTTGCTATAGTCCGCGCCCTAATGCAGTGTATTTCATACCCCAAAGATCAACCGATATTTACGTTGCAAGTGAAATTTTTAATCCTATTTACATTAAAGATTCTTTTAATTTAACCCTTCTATCAAGAATGGAGAATGATGAAAATGGACATACATTTCACAAATTTACATTTACTCCCCATCCCAGAGTTGATAGCGTTCTGATTAATCGAGTGGTGAACATGCCAGTGATTGTGCCAAGCTTAAATCGAGTAATCGAAATAGTAAAAGTGACACTCCTTGTTCTGAGGAGATATAATGTTCCCATGGATAAGAGAAAAATGATTGTGGATAATTACATTTTTGCTTTGGGTTTTTCTAACTGGAAATGTTTGGTCCAAAATCCCTATAATCGTTTAGCTGAGACATTGAAATTGATTTGGTTTTCCCCACATGCAAATGATGAATCATTAAAAAATCGACAAATCTTTCCCCATTATGGGAAAGTACTTGTTAGAATAAGCCCAGAAGGTAAAATAATTTTAGATCATGCAATAGGAGAAGAAATTAAACAGCATCCTATCGAACAAAAAGAGGATGGCATGTTAGTTTGTGAAGGTAAGCAATTTTACACGTTGAAGCAAATTGTCGATAGTTTCAGTAAGGGATGAAATAGGATCAGGTTCAATTTTTTGTGGTTGAAAATAACTTAAGGCGTTACATTTAACTGTATTCTAAGGAGCGAAAATGAACTTATTAGATCCAAAAGAGGATGCTGACATGGCCATAATTTATGAAGGGCTGTTTAATGAGGACCAGCAACTCATTAAATCCGGAAAGAGGAGAGGCTTCCGCTTTGAACTCGTACCGTCGGAGAAGGGATGGGCACCGAAAACCGCTTCTTGCTATAGTCCACGACCGAATGCAGTATATTTCAATCCGGCGAGATCCAGGGATGTTTACGTTGCAAATGAACTCTTTAATACCACTTACATTAAAGATAGTGATAATTATATTTTTAAGGGCAGAAACGAGATTGATAAAAATGGTCGTACCTTTATAAAAATATGTTTCACTCCACTCCTTTTTGTTGATAGCGCTCTGATTAATCGAGTAGTGAATATACCTGTGATTGTGCCAAGCTTGAATCGAGTTATACAAATAGTGAAAGCGACATCTCATGTTCTGATGAGATATAATATATCCACAGATTTGAGAAGCTATTTTATAAATAATTACATTTTTGGTTGTTCAAACTGGAGATGTTTGGTTGAGAATCCCTATAACCGTTTAGCTGAGACAATGGAATTGATTTGGTTTGACCCTAAAGTAGTGGAATCAACATTAAAAGATTCTCAAATCAATCCTCATTATGGGAAAATATGCGTCAGAATAAGCGCAGAAGGTGAAATAACATTAGATCGAGCCATCGGAGAAGACATTGAGCATCATCCTATCGAACAAAAACAGGATGGGATACTTGTTTGTGAAGGTAAGCAATTTGACACATTGAAAGACATTGTCGATACTTTTATTTAGTAACGATTTTTTTTGAGAGAGTCGATTTATCGATTTACTCCAAATCTATGCGCCTATAAAAAGGTTTAGTTTCATTAATGTGGAAAACCGACGAAATCAGGTTCTAGAGCCTCCTGAATGGCATCCAATATCTCTTGATTTTCTTGCGACTTCTTAACTTTTATAAGACGTTTGAACTGTGTTTCTTTTTCTTCATCCGTTGCAAATACCAATCTGCTCTCGGGGTCTATCGAACTGACTTCATAAACATTGAAGTGATTACATGATATGAGGATAAACTTCTTTAAATTCCAGGCCTTATTTTGGAGCTCAAATGCGAGTGAAGCTTGCCGCGAAATCACTCTGTCATGTTCAATGACGGCATGTAATTCATGCACTCTCCCCTTCTGGATGATAATTTGAACAATATTTTTTTGTTCCAAAATTTCTGCTGACGATAGTGTCTCTATCTCCCAAGCAAAAAATCTAATTAATTTACCAAACAAGGGTTTTGGCACCCTACTTAATTTGGAAAAGCACATTCTTTGGATGCAGAGATACTTAATTCCATCTTTAGGTGAGTGCGTTTTCATTGCTTCTCCAAGAACCCCTCCACCTAACGACCAACCATCCTGAATAATCACATTGGCTCCAATTCCTAAAATTTCATCTTCTAAAAATTGCAGCATTGCTTTATGCGCATTAATGATTCCATTGCGTGTCGCACGCCCTTCACTTCCGCCTACGCCTTGGTAATTGTAAAATAACAGATTGGATTCCAAATGATCCATCTGCTTCACTAATTCCTTGCAACCAAAAGCAAGAGTATTTTCTATAGTCCCCGCATTTCCATTAGAATACAGAGTCCATCTGCGATTGTTGAGAGTTTTCTTTCTTCCTAAAATCCATGCATCGATTTTCTCTCCATCTACCAAAATGCAAATTCTTTTAGGAACGAAATAATTATTGGATTTATTTTCTTCTAGGGGTTGTCTCAATTCTATTGAATTATTGACCCTTCTAACAAATGAGATGCCACCTTTTTGGTCTTTGATAATTGTTTTGAATAGATAAACTGTTTTTTCTTGAGTTCCGTCGTGAAGGGTAGCGGTAATCTCAATTCCGCATAGAGCCTGTGCCAGCGACAGACGTTCAATAGGATGATTTTTATTGTACTGTGCAGGGACAATGATTTTTCCTGCTAAAACATGGATTAATCTATAAATACCATAAAGAGGAATGAAGACGGAAAGTGCCCCTAGGATCAGTTTTTTTCCTACTCTATACACTCGATGCGTCGTTTCGACGGTATAAATAGGATCGGGAGCCGAGCTTCTTGTAAACTCGTCCATATTAGCAACCATATAGCTTGGAAAGGAAAAATCTTCATAAGATACGGATCTTAAAAAATTTCCTATATTATCCATGGCTAAAATCCCTATGTAGGTTTGAGGACGATTCTCTTTTCTTCAATGATAATGAGCTGTTTTTTGTAGAGGCCGCCGACAGCTTTTTTGAAGACGCTTTTGCTCATTGCTAGCTTTGCGTAGATTTCCTTTGGATCGCTTTTATCGGAAAGATTTAAGGACCCCTTATTCTTTTTGAGAGCATCTAGAATAATCTGTTGCGAATCTTCAATTTGAACATAGCCTGTTTTCTGAAGGCTGACATCGATTTTTCCATCTTCGCGAATCAGTTTAATGTATCCTGTGACCCTATCTCCAACATGCAGTGGCTTAAAAACCTGATCATGATAAAGCAATCCGAGATGCGTGTCATTGATTAGCACCTGTATTCCTAGTTCGGAGTGCCTGCAAACTAACAGACTGACTTCGTCGCCTTCATTAATTACAGTGTCGGTTTTTAGAAAATTCTTTAATTTGGTAGAAGCGGCTAGTCGATTTGTCTTTTCGTCGAGGTAGAGATAGACGACGTGTTTTTCTCCGGATTGCATTCTTTCCATTTGCTCATTTGTAGGCACTAGCAAATCTTTTGCCAAGCCCCAATCCAAAAATGCGCCAAAAGAGGTCACTTCCTTTACTTCGAGGCAGGCAAACTCCCCTAACTTGATTTTTGGGGTGAGTGTCGTGGCGACGGGTCTATCTTCGGAATCTGTGTATATGAAAACATCGAGAGAGTCGCCTACGCCCACTCCATCGGGAACATAGCGATTTGGCAAGAGGACTTCGTGTGTTTCATCACCAAGAAACAGTCCTACCGAGGTGTCTCTTAATACTGTTAAAGTATTTATTAAGCCTAATTTTATCATGATTATTCCTATTCTTGACTAGATATTATCAAATAATCAATGATTAATAACAACTTAATTTTTTCTCTGATATACTCAAGAGAATTTTGAATTTTCATGAGTGTAAAGTCTGCCGTTTTCATGAGGGCTGAAAGCCTGCCTTTTGATAGCCCAGGCAGAGCGAAGCGCAATGTCATCAACTTAAAAAATAGTTTATCATTTCATGAGGGCTGAAAGCCAGCCTTTTGATAGCCCAGGCAGAGCAAAGCAAAGGCCTGGGTTGACGTCGATAAAAAAAGTCAGAGCCCTGCAAGGGCGACTCATTCCGATGAAATGATGTCTATGCAAAAATGGATGAGTCGCCCTTGCAGGGCTTTTTTATTTTTTCACCCCGCACCCAGGCCATCGCTTCGCTCTGCCTGGGCTGTCACGATCCTGGCTTTCAGCCCTCATGAAATGATAAACTATTCTTTAAGTTGATGACATTGCGCTTCGCTCTGCCTGGGCTATCAAAAACCTGGCTTTCAGCCGTCTTGAAAATCGCCAAACTTGAGATAGCTTACTGTGCACACACAGCAAGCTATCGATATTTTATCTAGAACCTGGCGAGATATCCTCATTAAAATACTTTCGATAACTCTTAGAGAGTATTTGCATGATTTTCTGCAATTCTAAATTTTTAACCTGTGAATCCACTTGACCATATTTGAAACGATAATCCTTTGTTACAATTTCCATGATCGCCTGAGTAAATTGGATTGCAGTAATTTCTTCCCCTGGTTTGAAACCCATCGCTGTGCATGATTTCTGATCGAGTTTCAATACAAATGTTGTTGAGGCACCATGTTCTATCAAAGCTTTAACAGCTTCACTATTAAATTGAGAAATAGCTTGTAATAGTGGAGTTAACCCTTCTTTGTTTACACTATCAATAGTTAGTGGAATTCGCTCTTTGAGAATAGTCCAAATTTGGTCATTGGCCAACCTAGATGAAGTCGCCGCAACTGCCCATAATGTATTCTCATCATTATCTACACATTTTGGATAGGCTCCGCTTTCCAATAAACGGACCACCATATCGTTTCTTCCTATCTCAGCAGCAACCATCAAAGGAGTTTGTCCTTTCACATTAGTAAAATTTAAATTGAACCCTTGTTGCACCATGACTCTGAAACATTCTTTATTTCCATGTCGAATAGAATAAATAAGAGGGTTATATTTATCACCTAAACTAATATCAGCTCCTAAGTCAAGCAATTTTTTTAACGTTTCAGGCTTATTTTTATAAACTGCTAAGAATGCAGGTGTGATTTTTACATCCCCTTCATTAAATATATTTAACGTAGAAATTGGAGAAGGCTCGTTTATTTTAAACCCATACTTAAGCAAAAATTCAACAACTACCATTTGATCAGATAATACTGCAGTTAAAAGGTGATCGTCTTTTTGATCAGGGCCAATTATATTTTTATTGTAATCTCTAGATAAGGGGACACCTAGCTCAATCAAAACTTTTAAAAGCTTAAGATCCCCTTCTATAATAGGTCCATTTAACAAATTCGGAGAATAAAGTATTTTTTTGTCAAGTAAGGGAAGGACATTGCGAATCAATTGCATTTCCCGATTTTCAATCAAAATTTGGCATATGGCTTTTTGTGTATCAGTAGTGTTTAGATTCTCAAAGTGATCCTTTACGCGAAGCAAATAGAGGATTTCTATAAGAGATTTTTCATCGCCACGTTTAACCATCAATTCTATGATATCTCGCATATCTGTCCTCCAGTTACTGTTGAGGACGATATCACGGGGAATGGTCAATTCATCTCCTATGCAATAGGTCAGGTCATCGTTTTTAGTTTGGTTGTAGATATAAGCACCGACACCATACAATGTCAGTGCTCCTGCCACGACGATAAATTTATTATTAAACGAGCTGTTAGAAGAACTTTGTGTGGAGTATGTTCGCGTTCTGACCAAACCTGGATTTAAAATTCTGGGGGTATCATGAAAAACTTCTGTTACACGACGGGATAAGGGATTGCTGAATGAAGAATAGCTTCTAATCAGCATTAAAGAGGACTGTTTACAGCAATTTCTTATAGGATTCATTTGTAGTCTCCTTGGTTGAGAATTTCCAGGTAATATAGCTATGTCTTAGAAATAAAAAAACCGTATAAACTACGGTAAAAAATTACCGTATAGAAAAACATTTTCTTTTGTGTTATGATTTCTGTCTAACTTAAGTCGGATGATTGAAAATGGAACCAATATGCAGTAATTGGGTTAACAAACTCTTTGAGATAAATTTAGATGAACAAATTAATATGGATTCGAATCCATTTTATTATCAGATCAAAACTTGGATGCCCGATTGCAGTATAAAAATTGAGATGGATGACTTTCGATCTTTTTTTGCACGTGTTAAAAAATATAAGGGTTCAGCAAATGTTTATGAAATCTTTTGTAGAGCGCTATTAAAAAATGATCATGAAAGAGAACTTGACCAATTTTTAAAATGTCCCGATACCGATAAGGAATTGAAATTAACGATAGTAAAAGAATTGGCAAAGAAAGGAAGTAGTAGAATTAGCACATTTGGTAACGTTAATGAATACGAAGTTACCAGTGAAAAAGATCGAATTGAAATTATTAAAAGCCTCATCACCAGTAGTTTCTTTTTAGAAAGAGTACTCGAGAGATTTAAAGAATATCAAATTACCGATCAAGAAGCCTTGATAGAACTGGCAAATTATGCTGCTAAAAAAAAACGTTATACAACCCTACTTTATTTAGCAAACTTTGGTATCCATGATCAGGACATTGTACGGAAGATTGCCATAAAGGCAGCAAAATATGATGAAAAGGCTTTGAAATGGGTAAAACATTTCGGAAATGTATCGGAAGATGAATTAGTTAAAATTATCAAGGATGTTATTCCAGATCAAGGTTACGAAATAGCTTTGTGGATACCGTTCGCCTATATTAAGAATCAATCGGCAATCATTGAAATTGCGCGCCTTGTAGCGGAAACAAATAGTTTTGCGATTTTAGAATATATTCACAGATTTGGCATTGAAGATGAAAACATTCAACTTGAAATTATCGAAATCGCAGCGCAAAAACATTCAATAAAACTTCCTTATGTAAGGGGGACATCGTCTTTATCGAATCAACAGAAAATCATTGAAATCGGCAAACTTTACGGCAATGATAATTGCTTTATGGCAATTGGTTGGATTAAGCGGTTTAATATTGAAGATCAGAATGTTCGCATTGAAATGGCTAAAACTTTGTCTGAAAAGGCTGAAGAATATCTATCGATGTGTTTCAATGAATTTGGCATTACTGATGCAAAAGCAAGAGCTGAGATTGCCATGTCAGCAGCGAAAAAAAGGGGTTATCAGACTTGCGAGTACATTGAAAACTATGAAATTCAAGATGAGGAAGTTCTATTCAATATCGCTAAAGCAGCTGTTGATGACAACTCCAATGCATGCAGATTATTTGGAAACTTTAAAATTCAAGATGAATCATTACGAGTTGCGTTTGCGATGTATGTTGCCAATAAAAATGGTGGGGTAATTTCAGAAAATATCAGTCATGTTGTTATTTCTGATGAGAATGATAGAATCAAGATAGCCAAACAAGCGGCTATGAATGATGGTCATTCGGTTTCCAAGAATATTCAAAGTTTTGCCATTGAAAATCAAGAGGCCCTTTTTGAAATTGCAAAACTTGCAGCTATGAATAATCCAGGCTGGACTGCGAAGCTCTTTAGAAATTTTGGAATCAGCAACGAAAAATACCGTGTCGAAATAGCAAAGATAATTGCTCAACGTCATAGCGAAGGCATATCCTCAAACATTAGGGATTTTAAAATTGAGGATCAAAATGCTCTCAAGGAAATAGCCATTCTCTCTGCAATAAATCATGGGTATAATACATCGATGAGCATCCAAAATTACGGACTTGAGAGTGAAGAAGCCAGAATTGAAGTAGCCATGGCAGCAGGTGGCCAAGGTTGCAATTATTTCGCGAACTTTGAAATAGAGCATTTAGAAGCTAGAATTAGAATAGCAAAACATGTAATGCCTGCCGAACATATTAAAACTTTCAAAATTTATGATAAAAAAGTGAGAGCGGAGATTGCTCTGTTGGCAGCGCAACAACCAGGCGGCTATTATAATGGTGATGGTGATATATCTCAAAATATTAAAAAATTTGAGATTGATGAGGCCTCTCG
>CAWGIG010000005.1:0-538330 GCA_963822595.1 Waddliaceae bacterium
CTCTACATCGGATGCACAGTAGCACATATCGCACTCACACGACTTTGTAGGGTAACATCGAAAGGCCTTGCGGATCTTCAACTGCAGCACGGGGCACCCTAGACATAACTTTCTTGCGAACTGAACGTGTATGGGGGACAACGGACCTCTCGCGTGACCGTTACAGGATATTCGGTGTAGCAACTGCAGGTACTTTTGTTATAGTTATCTCCCGAGCTCTTATACTGGTTTGAGAGATGGTAGGTAGGCCGACCGTACTCGTCTCGTAGGCAGCCTTTACCAATCGCCTCTCCCACTTAGTTTCATTCTTTGACTCTTGCTGGTATAGTAAAGTTTCATCAACGTCCTTCCATTCCCAACCCGCATCATAAACCGTTACAGGCACCTTCTGCCACGTGAAATCTTCGAAGTTGACCCAGGTTGTTTGGTTGTTGTTACGTAATTATCTCCGCCATGTCAGCCTTTCTCGCTGATCAACAATATTGTATTGCCTTTGTCCATGTCTATCCGGCTCGCCCGTACTTACGCTACACTTTGTTTTCCAAGGATTATAGCCGTTCGCTCTGTCTCCCATGAGGATTATGACAGCTATGAAGACATACACTGAAAAAAGTTAAGGCGTTGGTCGTCGATTAGTTTGCTGGAAAATCGAAGGAGGTCGTCGGCGCCAGACAGATACTTACTGAACTTCTCATTTTTTCGCTTCTCAAAAGCGACCTTTTCGGTATTCACTGTACCATATCGATTCCATATATTTATTAGTGCACTCAACGCAGCGACAATGAAAGCAACAGCCTGCTTCATTACCTTTGAAACATTCTCTACAAAGTGACTCTAATGTCTCTTACCCTTTTTGTAGGGGTGAGTTATCGATGCCGGAGTTGGTGGTCAGCATGGCAGAGACGTCTTGTATACCCTGCATTTACCGGAGGCGGCCTGATTATCGATTTGTTTGATAGTAGGGTCCATAGAGATTGCTAACTCTTGCTGAGCGTGGTCGTACTTGCTTTGATGCGCGCGAGAAGTTCTTCCCCATCCAGGTATTTCCAAGGGTGTGTCGCCATTGTTCTAGCAGCTCCTCTCTTCTACCAGAGCTATTCCACTCAATATTCTTGAAAACCGAGTAGTCTTTAGTTCGCAAAGCGTTCCAAAACTCGACGCACAGTGCCATTTCTTTAAGCAGTGAAATTCTTTTTTGAAGATCTGGAACAACATTTTTAAGTAGACTGGTTCAAAAATAAGACGTTGTCATCATTAAATGTCTTGGTAGATAACGTGCATAATAACGGAATAGAGAAAGGGCACCGGTTACTGTGTCAACCCTTCCCTGTAACTGCCCTCCACTCATGTTCGGCCAACCCGGTGCCGAGAAGTGGGCCATCGACGCGATCAACTTCAATCAGGCATGCAACATCTTCGGTAAGCACCGAAAGTGATAGTACTTGAGACATCCCAGAGACGTTAACTGGTTCCATATTTAAAACTCCAGAAAATATTAAGAATCAGAATTATATAAAATCAGAATATATTCTGTCAACTGTATTTACTACTTTATCTTTTACTTTTTCAATACTTTATTAGTTATTTTAGTTTTTTGAAGCATCTAAAACCGTTAGAAATTGCTGTTGTTGCGCTAAATATCTTTTTCTGGGTGGATCTACAAGTATATTTGAATCAAATTCTTCTGTCTTTGGATCTGCAGCTAATTGAATTCCATTTATTGAAATAACTTAGTGCATTGCAAATAACTTCTGCAACTTCTTCTCACATCCGCCCAGCATCTGTCCGGACTATTAGACCAAGCATTAATTGATGAATGATTTTGGCGTATTCTGAGACCTCCCGAACAAGATTCAATTTTGCAATTGCTTCTCTATGGAAACAAGACCGATTTCCACAATATTAAAGTTATTATTGTGGAAATCGGTACTGTAAATACTCCGTGGATAAGCAATTGCAAAATTGAATCTTGTTCGGAGGTCTCAGAATACGCCAAAATCATTCATCAATTAATGCTTCGTCTAATAGTCCGGACAGATGAGGCTCCGGATGGAGAAGAAGTTGCAGAAGTTATTTGCAATGCACTAAGCTATTCGATAAATGGAATTCGATTAGCTGCAGATCCAAAGACAGAAGAATTTATTTCAAATATACTTGTAGATGCACCTGGAAAAAGATATTTAGCGCAACAACAGCAATTTCTAACGGTTTTAGATGCTTCAAAAAACTAAAATAACTAATAAAGTATTGAAAAAGTAAAAAATACAGTAGTAAATACGGTAGACAGAATATATTACGATTTTATATAATTCTGATTCTAATATTTTCTGGAGTTTTAAATATGGAACCAGTTAACGTCTCTGGGATGTCTCAAGTACTATCACTTTCGGTGCTTACCGAAGATGTTGCATGCCTGATTGAAGTTGATCGCGTCGATGGCCACTTCTCGGCACCGGGTTGGCCGAACATGAGTGGAGGGCAGTTACAGGGAAGGGTTGACACAGTAACCGGTGCCCTTTCTCTATTCCGTTATTATGCACGTTATCTACCAAGACATTTAATGATGACAACGTCCTATTACGGAACTAGTCTACTTAAAAATGTTGTTCCAGATCTTCAAAAAAGAATTTCTCTGCTTAAAGAAATGGCACTGTGCGTCGAGTTTTGGAACGCTTTGCGAACTAAAGACTACTCGGTTTGGATTACGTGGAATAGCTCTGGTAGAAGAGAGGAGCTGCTAGAACAATGGCGACACACCCTTGGAAATCCTGATAGGGAAGAACTTCTCGCGCGCATCAAAGTCGAGTACGACCACGCTCAGCAAGAGTTAGCAATCTCTATGGACCCTACTATCAAACAAATCGATAATCAGGCCGCCTCTGTCAAATGCAGGGTATGCAAGCATCTGCATGCTGACCACCAACCAGCATCGATAACTGACCCTTACAAAAAGATAAGAGACATTAGAATGGCTTGTAGAGAATGTTTCAAAGGTAATGAAGCAGGCTGTTGCTTTCATTGTCGCTGCGTTGAGTGCACTAATAAATATATGGAATCGATATGGTACAGTGAATCCGAAAAGAGTCGCTTTTGAGAAGCGAAAAATAGAGGTTCGTAAGTATCTGTCTGACACCGACGACCTCCTTCGAGATAATTTCCGCGAACTAATCGACAACCAACGCCTTAATAAAAACTGCAGTGTATGTCTTCATAGCTGTCATAATCCTCATGGGAGCCAATCGAACGGCTATAATCCCTGGGAAACAAAGTGTAGCGTAAGTACGGGCGAGCCGGATACGCATGGACAAAGGCAATACAATATTGTTGACCGCGAGAAAGATTGTCATGGTGGAGATAATTACGTAACTAACAACCGAAACAACCTGGGTCGACTTCGAAGATTTTACGTGGCGGAAGGTGCCTGTAACGGTTTATGACGAGGTTTGGGAATGGAAGGACGTTGATGAAACTTACTATACCACAGAGTCTAAGAATGAAACTAAGTGGGAGAGGCGATTGGTAAAGGCTGCCTACGAGACAAGTTCCGGTCGGCCTACCTACCATCTCTCAAACCAGTATAAGAGCTGGGAGACAACTATAACAAAAGTACCTGCAGTCTACGCCGATTATCCTGTTACAGTAGCGCGGGAGGTCAGTATCCCTCATACACGTTCAGTTCGCAAGAAAGTTATGTCTAGGGTGCCCCGTGCTGCAGTTGAAGATCGCAAGGCCTTTCGATGTTACCCTACAAAGTCGTGTGAGTGCGATATGTGCTACTGCATCCGATGTAGAGCAAATCGATTACAGACGGAAGCTTTAACGACTGGTGAGGGGCTCAAAAAATAGTGAAACGACCATATTTTATTATGGTCTCACAAATGGACAATTCACCAAGGCGTTTTCCAAGGCATCATAGATGTCATCAATGAGTTTTACCTCAAAGGTGTCGTCTATAAGTTCCGGATACTTCGTCTTCAACTTCCTTAAATCCTTCTCATTTTCTCGGGGCACTAACGCCAGACGTACTCCCGCCTTCTTTGCTCCGTGAAGCTTGGCATCAAGTCCGCCGATTTTTGTAATGTTACCCGAAAGATCAATTTCACCGGTCATCGCCACGTCATTCCTTATCGGAATACCGCATAGACGTGAAATAATAGCCGTAGTAATGGCTCCGCCGGCTGAAGGTCCATCTTTTGGAGTCGATCCCTCAGGACAATGGATATGTAATCCTTCCGGGGGTTCATCTTGAATACGTTTCTTAACATCTTTCGGAATGACATTCCAAGCAACGGTACGTGCCACAGACATACTTTCTTGCATGACCTTGCCCTGACTTCCGGTTAGCTGTAGCGCAAGCCTTTCATGAGATAAACTCGAAAGCGCCTGAATAATGGTTAGCCCCCCAATGCCGGCAGTTGTAGCATACAGTCCATTAATGGTTCCTATGTGAGGTTTTGGAGCAATTTTTTTGAAATCGATTTCAGGCTCATCGCGGAATTTGATAATACTCGCCTGATCGATTTTATAGGGAAGTTTTACGGAATCCGGTTCCAACAGCCTTTGCAGATTGATTTGTCGCACGATTGAGAAAAGATTTTCTTTGAGTTTTCTTGCTCCCCCTTCAAAGGTATAGTTTTCTATCAGGAATTTAAGGTCGGCATCTTCGATGTATATTTCACCGGGCTTGAAGCCGCAGGATTTTAAAATGTCCGGCATCAAATGCTTACCAGTCACCTGTATTTTATCGTGTTGTGAAAGGGGGTCCACCTCAATTATGTGCAGACGATCTTTAAAGACTAGATCGAGTTTTGCTTTATCGTTAAAAGATAAAATAAACAGAACTCGAGACAGGTCTATTTTAATTCCTGATAAATATTGATCTTCATGAGCATGGTTCTGAGTGAAATCTGTTACAGCCGTTAATATTTGCATGATTTCATCTCCGGTAACCTTATCGACCTCATCAATATAAATCACGGGATCCATACACCCTGCCTCTATCAACACCTCAACGATACGTCCAATTTTTGCTCCCACATACGTGTAATTGTGACCTAATAAATAGGACCCATCTCTGCGTCCGGCTAATTGGATGAAGACTAAAGGTCGATTCAAAGCTTTTGCAATTCCTAAAGAAAAGGTTGTTTTTCCTGTTCCTGGGGGTCCTACGAAAGCAATGCATTCTCCCTTGGATTCTCCGTTTTGAATCCTTTGACCTCTCCATTCTAAGACTGCCTTCTTGGAATTTTCTTGTCCATAAACAGAAGCATCGAGGTTGCTTTTAAGTTCTTTGAGATGTTTTTGGATTGCATCGGGGGAAGAGCTGCTGTTAATATCCTCTTCTATATATATCCCAAAAGGGACTGAAAGAAGAGTGTCGAGGTATTTTTGCGCTTTACCGCTTTCGGAATTGAATTGACTTTTGGCGATACCCACCTTTTCCCTTGCTTTAGCTTTCGTTTGGAGATCCATTTTCGAATAATTGATGCGAGCTTCGTAATCTAGCCCATTCACGTCTAGAGTTGGAAGTTTATCAATAGGTTTCTGCATTTTTTCATATTCAAGACCCAACTTTTTTTGAAGAGTATAATGTAAGGAATCTCTAACAATTCTCGTGAATTCGGGCACGTCTTTAGCGATTGTTTCATAGAGGGCAATGGCATAGATGTTGCTCTCTTTCATAAGCAAAAGTGCGAGTACCCTTGCTTGTTGCGAGGGCGTCAGTAAATTGAATTTTGTGTAAAGAGTGGTTATCGATGAATTGGCTATCGTATTGACTAAGAGATATTCCGCTTCGAGGTCTTTGATAATTTCGGTCTCTGTTTTGAGAATTAGATCCCTGACAGAATAAAGTTTCAGGTAAGATTTGCGAAAGTGCTCGGGAATTTGGTCGCGTTTATCAAACAGGAGGGACATTTTATAATATTTTTGACTCAAACTTGTTAGGGAGTTTTGATAGCAAAGAGGATTTTGTTTAAAGAACCCTTTCACGACAATTAGCCAACGGTGTCCTAGGTTTGTGCTGTAGGGGATCCTCAATTCCGCTCCATTAAGGGTATCGGTAATCGTGTTATCATTAAAATTAGTAATGTAGGCGAACTTTATTTTGTTTTTTTCAAAGGTGCTCTTTTTTTCGATGACTTCTTTTTTTTCACTATTTTGCAATTTAATAAAGCCCCCCAATTCTTCTTCACTTTGGGTAAAAATTGTGCAACCTGTCGGATTAAAAATACCGTTGTATTCCTCTAATTTCTCCTTTATGGGATCGGATAATATCAAATATTTATCAGCGCCAAGAATGGTCTTTAATCCATATTTCAGGGACATACTTCCTGCTCTCATGAAAACTTTTTTTAAGTCTTCTCCCAGCTCGTTTTCATGGGTATGTAGTCCTCCGATAAAATCATTTTCGGATTTCGTATTGACAAAAGTGTTTCTAGGGATATTTCTCAATTCCAAATGTTTGAGGCTCATGCAGGATTTAATATAATCAAGCTGCATCAGAGCAAAGGAATGGTCATCGTAGCCTAGTTGAGAGTAATGCCATTTTGTTTCGATGCTTTCTCCGGTTTTGATGATTCGATTCACGAGTTTCGCGGCTCTATTTTGGAGATCGCTGACGCTTTGATTTACTTTTTTATCTCCAAGGTTTCTTCTTGCCAGGTAACCTCTTATAGAGTTCTGTATTGTCATAATTGAGTTGTTATTGATGCTGCCACCAAAAGTGTTTATTGAATGCAAATCCATGAGATACCTCCTATTAAGGATGTATTCTCACCTGTAAAGAATGAAATTGTATATTATCAAGAACAATCACCAAAAAAGGGAGGTTTTATTTGTTATCAAAACGTAAGTTGTTGATTGTGTAGATTATGCTCCAATAAACAATTCAACAGGATAGGCAGGATCGCTTGCGATCCCGCTTATCGTTTACTGTTCGTCCTGCGAAAGCGTGTAACCGGGCACTCCATTAAATGTGCATAGATTTTCTGTCTGCACGAAATCAACTCCGCCTTCTGCAAGCCGAGATAACAAACTTACAATTTGTTCATGACTTATCGGCTTCCCTTTAGTAGCATTCACAAATCTGCAGCGCCAGGTGTCAATGCAGGAAGTTTCAGGATGCTTCGTAGGCCATACCATCGTCCCGCGGTTTGCTATCATTTTCAACTTTAATCCATCACTCTCAAAAGATTGCATGTTTTTTCCCAACTCGTCGGGCGTTCCGGTGAAATCAACAAAAACATCGACGCCTACGGTCTCTTTTTTTTCTGTGGCTTGAATAGAAGCGTCTTTAAACTCTGTGAGTTTGGATTGGCTATACTCAATTTCTTTGAAGATCTTTGGTTTCTGGCCTAAACGAGCAATCACAGCCTCAGCAAATTCGGTAGTCCCCACTTTTTTCTTGCTCGTTCCTTCTTTAAAAATGTCGTAAGTGTGAATCCCATCCTCAAGCGTCTTAAGCCAAGCATTATGAATTTTTGCAGCCTCATCGGTTAAGCCTAGATGCACCAACATCATGACCGAAGCAAGAATGAGTCCTGAGGGATTCGCAATATCTTGACCCGCCCTGCGCGGCGCTGACCCGTGAATCGCTTCAAACATAGCTCCCTTAGGTCCGATGTTGGCAGAGCCCGCCAGCCCGACGGAACCCGTAATCTGCGCTGCTACGTCAGATAAAATATCTCCATAAAGATTTGGCATGACAATCACGTCAAACGTTTCCGGCATGGATGCCAACTTGGCTGCTCCAATGTCAACGATCCAGTGCTCTTTCTCAATATCGGGATATTCCTTGCCGATAAGATCAAAAATTTTATGGAAGAGCCCATCCGACTTTTTCAGGATGTTGTCTTTTGTGAAGCACGTTACTTTTTTTCTGTGATTGGCTTTAGCATATTCGAAGGCATAGCGGACGATTTTTTCGCAGCCGGAATAGGACATAATTTTTAATGCATGCACACAGCCTTGGCTTTGTTGGTATTCAATTCCTGTGTAAAGATCCTCTTCATTTTCCCTAACGATAACGACATCCATGATCGGATGTTTTGTTATAATGAAAGGATGGTAGGAAATGCAGGGGCGAACGTTAGCGTATAATCCTAAGGCAGTTCGGATGGTAACATTTAAACTTTTAAATCCGCCGCCCTGAGGAGTCGTAATGGGCGCTTTCAAAAAAGCTTTCGTTTTTCGAATAGTATCCCATGTTTCAGGGGCAATTCCAGCAGATTGGCCTTGAAGATAGACCTTTTCTCCGATCACAACACGGTGTATCTCTAAAGGGGCTTTGGAAGCTTCCAGGATTTTTAATGTAGCACCCATGATTTCAGGACCGATTCCATCGCCATCGGCTACGGTAATAGGGATCAATTTATTAGTCATTGGAATACCTCCGTCTTTTGCCCTTGAGACTAATCATTTTATCAATTAAAATCCATAGGTATGAGCAAACAAATCCTTAAAGAACTTCTGACTAAAGAACAGGAACATTTAAATCATTTCTTTAATTCTGTCAATTTGGACACTCTTGAAGAGGTGTTTAATATTCTTTACGACTGTAAAGGGATGATCATATTGACAGGAGTAGGAAAAAGCGGTCTTGTTGCCAAGAAAACGGCTGTTACGATGACTTCCACAGGATCCCGTGCTGTTTTTCTTTCTCCGACAAATGCCCTTCATGGCGACATTGGGATCATTAATCCGGAAGATGTCTTTATCATCGTAAGCAAAAGCGGCGAGAGCGATGAAATTCTCAATTTAATACCTTTTGTTCGGAATCGCGGGATAAAAATCATTGCGATAGTTTCCAATGGCGATAGCCGACTTGCCCGAGCGGTAGATGTGGCCTTTGTCCTTCCTCATGAGCCTGAGCTTTGCCCTTACGATATGGCGCCTACAACTTCCACGACAATGCAAGCCATTATCGGAGATGTCCTTTCTGTTGCTCTCATGGTGTCCAAAGAGTTCACCCTTGAAGAGTATGCCAAATCTCATCCTGCAGGCAGAATCGGGCGTAGGATGATTGTAAAAGTTTCCGATCTCATGCTGAAAGGAAACGACATCCCTCTTTGCAAGCCTTCAGATAAATTGATTGATACTTTAGTGGAGTTATCCAACAAAAGATGTGGTTGCGTGCTTGTTGTGGATGACTCAAATGTACTTCAAGGGATATTCACGGATGGAGATTTACGTCGTACTCTCCAAATGAAGGGCGCTGAAGTTCTCCAGTCAACAATGAAAGAGGTCATGATAAAAACCGCTCGCTTTTGTGGTCCTAACGAACTCGCTTGGAATGCTCAAAAAAAGATGGAAGCCGATCAAAAACATCCCATCATGGTCCTACCTGTCATCGATGATCAAGAGAAAGTCGTCGGCATCATTAAGATGCATGACATTGTTCAATCAGGGATTTAGAAGCTCTTTCACTAAAATACGGTAAAAAATATTCTATTCCGTTTGCTTTGATCTTTATCCCATAAAGGCTTTCATCATCGACATATTCGCAGGAAATTATCATCGATAAAGGTGTCGTTAAAATTACCTTCCCTTTCCTTCGATAAATAAATAGATCATCGCTAGAAACTATGATCCCATCTGGATTTTTTTCGAGGCGAGTCAGTCTTCTATAGGGGAGCATTCCTAAAGTAATTAGTCCCAGTGAAAGGAAAAATAGAGGTAATCCCCATATCGACAAAATTTGTACGCGTAAAAAAGTTCCGGATAGAAAGAGAATAATGGCTCCCGATCCTCCTAGTAGAGATCCTCGGAAGAGGGCTTTTCGCATCAAATCGGGCTTTATGGAGGTTCTCAATTTTATAAAGTCTTTATTCATTTTTAAGTTGTAAATCTTGTATGGTGAAGAAAAAGGAACTTATCATGTGGCCGAAAAATTATAAAGATAAACCCGAGGATACCCCTCTTAAATCGATAAAAATAGAAACGGGGAAAGGTATCGTCGGATGCGAAATGCATGAATTCAATGGCTGGGGATTAAACTATCATATCCCGAAAGAACGCAAGCGCGGTTTCTTTAGAAATTTATTTTTACCCCAAAAAAAATCTAGTAGTTCTTGACGCTTCTTAAGCCAAAGCGAACTTTTCCTTGCTTCTGACGGCTCTCAGGGGGACGATTGCCTCGGGGGGCTGTACCGGGATGACGAGATCTCTGCTGAGGACGTCCTCTGGAAATAGGCTCGGCTCGGATATTCGGATTGGGTTCGAAACCTGCAATGACCGCCTTAGGAATTTCTCTTTTGAGTAGCCGCTCGATATCCTTAAGGTATCCATGTTCGTCAATACATACTAAAGAAACAGCTTCACCTTCATTTCCGGCACGTCCTGTTCTGCCTATACGGTGAACATAATCTTCAGGAACATTTGGCAATTCGAAATTGACAACATGCGGGAGTTGGTTGATGTCAAGACCTCTAGCAGCAATATCTGTCGCTACCAAAACCCTGACTCCGCCGTTTTTAAAATCGGCTAATGCGCGTGTTCGAGCCGATTGACTTTTGTTGCCGTGGATGGCTGCAGAAGTGATTCCGTCGATTTCTAGTTGCTGTGCAAGTCTGTTTGCCCCATGCTTTGTCCTTGTAAAAACAAGAACCTGTTGCCAGTTCTGCGAAGTAATCAAATGAGATAAGAGCTCTTTTTTTCTCTTGCTGTCAACGGGATAAACCACCTGAGAAACAAGTTCTGTGGTGCTATTCGGTCGGGTGACTTCAAGAAGTTTTGGGGAGACTAAAAATCCATCAGCCAATTTCTTGATCTCTTCAGAAAATGTCGCTGAAAAGAGAAGATTCTGTCGTTTTGTCGGTAAGAGCTTCAAAATTCTGCGGATGTCCGGGATGAATCCCATGTCAAGCATCCTGTCGGCTTCATCCAACACAAGAACTTCAACTTTAGAAAGATCAACGACTTTTTGTCCGACAAGATCTAGCAATCTGCCGGGAGTTGCCACAAGGATATCAACTCCATTGCGTAGAGCATGGATTTGGGGGTTGATGTTGACTCCACCAAAGACGACAAAAGATTTGAGTGGAAGATGTTTTCCATAGGTTTGGATGCTTTCGGCAACCTGGGCAGCCAGTTCGCGTGTGGGGGTTAGGATGAGAGCTCCAATCGGACGTATGCCATGCGTTTTGGGTCTTAAGCTTAGTTTATGGAGGATGGGAAGGGTAAAACTTGCGGTTTTTCCGGTGCCTGTTTGAGATCCGGCTAAGATATCGCAGCCTTTGAGGATGATTGGGATGGATTGTTCCTGTACAGGAGTAGGTTTATCGTAACCCTTTTCTTCTAAAGCTCTTAAAATCTCGTTTTTGAGTCCTAAATGTTTGAATCCCGAGGTCGCTTCTGGATTTGAAATTATTTGTTTCTGTTCATTTTGCATTAATATTTTTCCTTATATATCGCTAAATTATAGAAAAATAATATTTGATATTAAGATTAAAGTAAAGATATTTTAGTTGTGAGGGATTGTCAATGTCCAAATGATATTTAAACTTTTATCAAATTTCTGTTAAAAAAGCGGAAGTATTCCCCACAATCTTTTAGAAAACACTCTCGAATGCGCTCCCTTTCTTCGATCGGTAGGGTTTTGACGATATTTACCCACTTTGTTCCTACTAATTCAAAAAAGTGAGAATTATGTCGTAAAGATTTCCATAAACCGAGGTCGATCAAGTTTTTTAATGTTTGCGAATCGATATTGCGAGTATTGAAGACCTGGTTCGCTACATCCATTAATAGAGGGCTTTGGAGATAATCCGCAAATTTAATGAGCTCAAGCAGATCGCAATTGGAAAAATCGGGAGAATTTCCGTAGCACATTAGCAAAAACTTCTCGACAATACAATCTGAACAATCAGGAAAGTTGATAGGTTTATCGTATATCGGTTTAATTGGACCATTGAACCATGTTTTTAACATCGGAGAAAATCTCGCAAGATTGTTTGTGTGTACACAAATAATTTTTGAGGAATCGCGAAGTTGAATTTGAATATTAGGTTGAGTTTCTTCGTTATTATAAATTTCATGCCAGGAGGAATCTATAACAGGGACTGCTAGTTGTTCTTTGCGTACACTGGTTTTGGAAAAAACAACCTCTAGAAAGTTATCTATGGCCCAATTTAAAGCTTCACCCTCAAGTTCTTGCCTCATTCTACTTAGGACAGTCCTGCAAGCATTATCTGAAGTGGTATCTTTGTAAATATAAGTTTTTTCAAAAGAAAACTTAATAGATACACATTCAATCTTGGCTAAATGCAACAATAATTCAATGATAATGATAAGACCTTTTCTTCCCTCAGTATGTTCGTGACTGTATGAAATATGTTTAATATCTTTTAAGAATTCGGGTGTCCAGCTGTTGATGGTTCGTTTTATTTCATTATCTGACAGATGTTTGAGTACTGAAATGTCTAATAGAGACTGGCAAAAACTGATCTGCGTTAAGTTTGGGTAGCGTGACCGAATCTGTTTTAATCCAGAATCTAATAATTTAATGTTTGATTCCGTTTGTATCTGAACTGATTCGGGCAAAAGAAAATGGTATCCTACTTCGTTCTCATTCAATTTAATATAGGCCTTAAAGGGATTAGATTTAAAAAAAAACCTAACAATAAAATAAGATCCTATTGGCTCGTCCCGTAGGATTTCAATCTCATTAAAATTTTGTATTGAAGGAGGACGTTCAAACAAAATGTTGTTATCTATAATCCCTCTAAAATAATGAATTCCTGAAAAGGGTGGCGCTATGGTCAGACAATTTTCTACAGCTTCTGCTAGTGTTTTAAATATAGATTCAACCATAGCAAGTGTTTTTAAAGACCAACCTGTTGATTCGTTTTTTTTCTCAATACATCCTATTTCAGAACCGCTAAGATAAATAGAATATTTGCAATAGCTAACCTCTACAAAGTAAATTTCTTTATTCGTACAAGTTAAAGAGCAGTTTGTTGCTTTCCAATCAAAGGAGTTCTCAAAAACATAAGGCTTTTCATGAAATTGTGGGGTGAATTCCTCATCCGGAGGAAATACGTTTATTTCGGGCTGAGTCGCCCCATGGAGTGATTGTATAGAAGGAATCATAATTACACCTGCCTTTTATCGGAGGATTACAATACCTAAAATTCCAATAATTTAGCTATACTCAAGTGGATTCAAAAGTTCGCCTCCCTTGTTATGCAAGCGTATGTAGCTTACTTTGTCCCCAAAGTAAGCGTGGCCGTAAGAGGCCGCAAACGCTTGCTCCAGGCTTACTGTGAGGACACAGTAAGCTACATACGCTTGCATAAAGAGAGGCGAACAAATTTTGAAATCACTTCATTATATGTTAATTTTAGTTACCCCAGGTGAGCAATCCGCCTAGATAAGATGCAGTGAGGGCGCTTGCAAGGGCAATGACGAGGCTTAGATAATACAATCGAATGCGTCCGTAATAAAGAAGCAGAATGGTTGTTATAAAGGTAAACACCAGAGTTCCGCCTCCGAAGAATTTATGCCACCAAATAATAATAAGTTCATTTTGTTCAAAATGCATGAGCTGTTCAAAACATAATCCGGATAAGACAGTAGGTAGGACAAAAACACAGGCCGAGACGAGTAAAAATTTATTTGTGAATGCATATTGTTCTTTTTTTGTCAGGAAGTAGAAGGCTTCGGCGAGAGCAGCCATGAAGATTAAAACGATAGGATAATGGAGAAAAACAGGGTGGTAATTACCGAACCATCTGACAAATTCGTTGACATGAGATTGATGAATCATAACCTACTGACCTCAATAAGATTTTTTCTTACATATAAATTATTTTATGAATATATAGCGATATTTTATTTGGTCGAGATATTTTGATCATACAAAAAATAACAACTATGGTAGAATTTCAATAAATCTTCAGTTTAATGGGTTGTAATTATCATGATAGAATCATCATCGAAAACATGGTTGCGCCGATTGATCGGATTGACTTTGACTATCGCTATTGTTTTTTTTATTTCTCGAGGCTATTACAGGCTTACTGACGGCTTCCGTGTTTCCAGTATGACCTACGATATGCCTTATAATCCTTCTTGGGAAATCCAGCCACTTTCCAAAAAAGATCAAGCCGAAGTCGATTCCATTCTCAGCCAACCTTTCAACTATGTTGGAAAAGGGGCACAATCATACGTTTTTACAAGCGAAGATGATAAATACGTCATTAAATTTTTCAAATTCAGACATCTTAGACCCTCATGGATTATCGATGCCCTCCCGGAATGGGATTTTTTAAAAGATTACCGCGAGAAAATTAGAGAAAGAAAAAATAAACTTATTATGGTCGTTTTCTCCGGTTATAAACTTGCGTACGAAGAACTCAAAAGCGAGTCAGGCATCGTCTATCTTCACTTGAATAAAACCCAACACCTCAGCAAGAACCTGACTGTTTATGACAAATTAGGCTTAAAATGGGAAATTGACCTCGATCCGATTGTCTTTGTCATTCAAGAAAAAGCAAAGACCACTCGTGCAGTTGTCACGGACGCTTTAAAAAATAACGATATCGGTCTGGTTGAAAAAAGAATCACTCAGATTTTGGATCTTTACCTGTTCGAATATAGCAAAGGGATCTACGACATTGACCACGGCGTCCTTCATAATACAGGTTTTGTCGGCGATAAACCTATCCATCTGGATGTAGGTAGACTCACTAAAGATCCTAAGATGAAGTTACCCGAATACTACCAACCGGATCTTATCATGATCGTAAACAAGTTCGATGTATGGTTCCGAAGAGGGTATCCGGAACAATATCCCGAAATAAAGGTCTTTCTCGAAGAAAAGATGTCAAAAATTTTAGGGAAACCTTTCAAATTTGAGTAGGTTTGTACCCCTTTTACGTCATTGTTCTGACTCCTTTCTGAACCTTCTTTTTCCACCCATTTGCCTTCATTGCAATGCAGCGCTCAAAAAATCCTCGAACATTTTTTGTGAGGATTGTTTGATTTTGATGGAACTCATAGATCCCATCGAAAGATGCCCTTATTGCTTTTCACCTACCTATTGTCCTGAAGAAAGAGTTTGTCCTGATTGTCAAAAGAGAGCCCCTGTGTTGGATCGGATTGCATCCGCTTTTGATTATGTCGGACCTGCTGCTACGATGTTGAAACAACTCAAATATGGACAGCAAAAGCACCTGGCAAGAGGTTGCTCAGCCTATCTAGCGGCCCAGTTTTTAAGGCTTGATTGGCCGATGCCGGATGTCATTATTCCGGTTCCAATAGCACTTAACCACTGGATTCAACGAGGTTACAATCAATGCGACCTTCTTGCGATCCATCTCGGGGAGTATCTCAAGTGTCCAGTTGTGCATGCGTTGCGCAGGAAAAGCGGCGATTTCAGTCAGGCGGGATTGAAGCAAAATCAAAGGCTGCAATTATCCGGAACCTCATTCGACTTAAAACCGGGGTATTCATTTAATGATAAAACGATACTTTTAGTGGACGATGTGCTTACAACAGGAAGTACTCTGAGAAAGTGTTCTGAGCAGCTTTTTGGAACTTACCCAAAGGCAGTCTATGGCTTGACACTTTGTCGAGCTATATGAAGGCCTCATAGACAAAAATAACAGGATAAGCAGGATCGCAAGCGGCAGGATAAAAAAAGGATAAGAAAAAAATAAGAGAGAATGATTTTTGAAACAATTTTAAAAAAATCTAAACTATCTAAATTTCAATCTTTCAAAAATCTTTCTTTCTTTTTTTTCTTATCCTTCATTTATCCTGCCGCTTGCGATCCTGCTTATCCTGTTATTTCTGTCTATGAGGCCTTCTCTTGCAATCCATATCATGCATTGATGTTTCTTTCAACCATCCCGATTTGTCGTCTGAGGGTTTCGTCTAGCGACACCTTCTTTTCGATGGTCTTGCAAGCATGAAGGATCGTGGAGTGTGTTTTCCCAAATGAATCGCTTAACATCTGTAAGGTTCCGGAAATCAGTTTATAGGCGAGATACATGGCTACTTGACGGGGAACCGCCACTTCTTTTGTCCTTGTAGAGCCCTTTAAATCGGTCACACGTACTTGGAAGACCGTTGCAACGGCATTCAGAATTTGTTCTACGGAAATCTTTTTCGTTGGGGAGTTTTGCATCATCTCTTTTAGAGTTTTAGAGACAAGTTCCTCAGTGATCTTCATATTGAGCAGTCTGCAATGAGCGCTGAGACGGTTGATCGCCCCTTCAAGTTGTCGAACGTTATTATATACATGCTCTGCAATAAAAAATGCCACATCATTAGACAAGTCCAGCCCCTTTTGCTGGGCTTTGTGCTGCAAAATTGCCACCCGAGTTTCTAATTCCGGGATGCCGACCTGTGCAACAAGTCCCCACTCCATACGGGCAATCATTCGCTCAGAAAGTTTTAGTTGCGAGGGAGGTTTGTCACTCGTAATGATAATCTGTTTCTTTTGATTGATCAATGTTTCGAAAGTACTGCAGAATTCTTCTTCGAAGTTTAAGCGATTTTGCAAGAATTGAATATCGTCGACGAGGAGGACATCGACGCTCGATCTGTAAAATCGCTTCATTTGGTCTATGGATTTATTTCTTAAGCTATCGACTAAGTCGTTGATGAAGGCTTCGGTGGTAATGCATTGGATTCGAAGATTTTTGTTATGCTCGCGAATGTAATGCCCAATACTATGGAGTATGTGTGTTTTTCCCAAGCCTACACCACCATGAATAAATAGGGGGTTGTAGGAATGGCCCGGTCTTGCCGCCACGCCCATGGCTGCCGATTTTACAAATTGATTGGATGGTCCTTCAATAAATGTATTAAATCGGTAGTTGTCATTGAGCTTCATCTCATACTTCGGCGGGACTTCCGGAAGTTCTTTTGCAGGAGAAAGCGGAACAGCTTCGTTTGAAGAGGTTTTTATACGCTTCGAGACAATAAAATTGATAGACGGCTCACCCTTTGAATCTACAGGCAGAAAAGCTAAAAGCTCGTCTCTGTAATTATTCAACAAATATTCTTTAACAAAAATATTTGGAATTTCAAGGGTAATCGCATCGGCGCACCACTCAATCACTTTGATCGGCGCAAACCAATTGCCAAAAGCCGTTGGCGAACAACGCGCTTTTACACATTCAATAAATTGATCCCAAGATTCACAAGTGTCACATGTTTCACATAAAGTCATAGTTTCGATCCCCTAAAAGTTATGAACAACGTTTCCACAGCCCTTTTTGGAGCTGTTCCGATCGGAAAATCTAACACGACGGTTCTTAGCCTGCAAGTAATATGTCGATTGTTTTTTTTCACAAATCGTTAACTCACTGAAACTCAAATTCCGAAGGAGGAAAAATTTTTTTTTGTTCAAAAAAGTTGTTTTCATTTTTCGTTTATATCTTGTTAAATCTAAGTAACATACAAATTTTTTTCTCATCATTTTATGGTTTAAGTGCAACGACATAAGAGGCTTATGGGCTCCAGTTAAACCATTCAAAAACACAATAATAATTCTTTCGATTCCAATGACGGATATAAGAAAAATTCGTGATATAATCTAGAAAGACATGTATAATAGGGCAATGAAGATTAATTTAACATGGAAAAAAAATCGTTACGTCGTTTTCATTCTCCTATTCCTACTTCTCGCAGCTTTCGGAATAAGGGCATGTACGAAAAGATCTATTCTCGGTGAGAGAATCTACACTGTTGCCTACGACAAAACCTGGTATCCACTTGACTTAAGAGGAAGGGATCATAATATGGCAGCGTTTTGTCAAGACATCCTAGTCGCACTCGCTCATGAAGCAAATTTCGAGTTGGACCTCTTCGAAGTAGGCCCATACGCTCTTTTCGATGGACTTAATGACGATAGTTATGATGCTGTCCTTTCGTCAAAAGTTCCCAATGTCGTCAACAGAAGAGAGTTCGATTTTTCCGATCCAATCTATCCTCTAGGCCCTGTTTTAGTTGTAAGGATGGATTCGAAGATAAAAGATCCTTATGATTTACAAGGAAAAGTTATCGGAGTGGAAGTTGGAACTCAGCAACTTTATCAAATTAGCGAAGAGTCTGATTTTGTAATGATCCCCTTCAAAGATATTTCTGCAGCATTGGAAAGTCTAGATCATAATGTGATCGATGCAGTGTTAATGGAGGTTCTTCCTGCCTACAGCTACATTCAAGGATTTTATAAAGGAAAGTTACGAGTGGCAACCTCACCTTTATTAGATGGTGGGATTCGTGTCGTTACTTTAATCACTCCAAACAATGAACGCTTTATTGCAGAGTTCAATAGAGCTCTAAAAAAAATCAGAGAAGAAGGAATTTACGATTCTCTCCTCAGGAAATGGGATTTAATAAAAACTGAATTGACTACGGAAGATAATAAATGAAAAAATATCTTTTTCAAATGACCCTAGTGGGGATGTTTTTGATGTTCCTCTGCATTCTAGGCTTTGTTACTTTTGTTGCCTATCGAAGAGATTCGGGATATGCAGGCATCGATATGATGAAAGTGCAAAAGATGCGTCAGGATTCCTCCGGGAAAATATAATGCTGCTTCTTTCTATGCTTCCCATCTACCTTTTTGGGAATCTCCATTGTATTGGCATGTGCGGACCTCTGGTGATGATGCTAGGGAGGCATCGGTATCGTTATTTTTATTTTTTAGGACGCACTCTTTCATTTTCTTTAGCCGGACTTCTCGCAGGCGGGTTCGGGGCAGTATTAAATGTTGCTCTTCAGCAATATCATGTCCCTGCATTGACTAGTTTTATTTTTGGACTTGTTATTTTAGCGGTGGGTGTAGCAAATATCAGCGCAAGAAGTCTTCCTGTGCCTGTTTGGGTATCGCATCGCACGGCTTCTGTCAGCCGTTCGCTTTCGTTTCTTATCTTAAAAGATGAACCCTTATCGACATTTCTATTTGGACTTTTTACGATCGCCCTTCCATGCGGACAAACGATTATTGTTTATTCGGCATGCGCGATAAGCGGGGATCCCATTGTGGGATTAGTGAATGGATTTTTTTTCGCACTCATTACTTCTCCCTCGCTATTTTTTGCGATGCGGGCTCACGGTCTTCTTCAAAAGGCTAAACGTCACTATGGCCTCTTGATGGGATGTGCCGCTATCCTGGTAGGAACGCTAGCCATATGTCGCGGCGCGGCCGAATTAGATCTGATTCCCCACCTCGTCCTAAACGAAAACTATCATATAGTTATTTATTGATAAGAGTTAATTTGTTCTCCAAGGTTATATAAGCATATGTAGCTTACTGTATCCCCACAGTAAGCCTGGAGCAAGTGTTTACGACCACTTTTGCCAGGCTTACTTTGGGGACACAGTAAGCTACATATGCTTATACAGGATTATTATTTGCATTTGTCATTATAAATTAAAAGTTGATTTTTAATATTAATTTTTGTTATATTACTTATTATTTTTTTATCAATAGAAAATATAATTAAGAGGAAGTTTTTGTGGACGTAAGACATATAGAGTTTCAACCCCCTGTACTTTGGGAATTAAACCAGCATAATTGCGCCGAAGACCCAAAACAACTAGTGGCAGCGATTACAATCTTAAGAGATCATCCGGAATGGGTTGGCGCTAATGAAACAGAAGCAAGACAACTCATAAGCCACTTGGCTATAACAGATCATCTTCCTCAAGAAGCTATAGCTATTCAAAATACTCTCATAGAAAAGTTTCCTGCCTTATTTCCTGTAATAAATGTGAAAATGGGAAGTGTCCAAAGACAGATTCCAAAAGAGCGACTGATCGCGCATAGTGAAAAGTTTAAAGTTGAGTTTTCAAGTTGCTTTAAAGAAGCTCAAATAAATAACTTTCGCATTTGATGAGGATATCGACAATCAAGAGGCGTTTAATGCATTAGTAACATACCTCGCCGGTGGAGAAGTGATGATAACTGGAGACTATGTCATTGATCTCATGCGCCTTGCTCAATTACACGATTTACCGATGCTAGTCAATCTATGTTTAAAATTCATTTTGGTCATTCTGGACATAAAAGACCTCGACACGTTTAAAGCGGTGCTCAACGCAGCATGTGAGTACCAACTTAAAGACTTAATATGGGAATTTATTGTTTTTTGGAACTACGAATGGGATATTGTTGAAGTTCTTTTAGAGGACACGGATCTTTTTCAAGAGGCAAAAAGGATTTTATATTTAGCGAAACAATGTAGCAGATTTTCTATAGACCCACATTGGTCTTCTATTTTACATCATTGTGGGAGAAAATGCATTCTTATGAAATCTAGTCAGGAAATGGAAACTCTTAGGGAGCTCCATGAACTTTGTGGCATTGAAGTACTAACTATTTATAATATGGAGGATAACCAACGTCTTAAATATAAAACAACCGAATATCTGGAAGATGTTTCCAAATTCTTACCCAATTTACATACGCTATGCATTATGAATAGTCCAGTAAGTCAACTTCCAGATATTTGGCTTAATAATTTAAAAAAGATTTATGTAAATGGAAGCGATTTTTATAGAAGCATCGATTTCCCGGAAGCGGAATGCATCGAATTCAAGAATTGCAACGTTATAAAAATTAATGCCCCAAAAGCAAAAAATGTGTCATGTGTTGAATGTGGTAATCTCACGGAGGTGACTACCCCACAGGCTGAAAAGATTTATTTATCTGACTGCAAAAACTTAGTTACCGAGGAATTCCCTGAAGCTATAGAAATTGAGTTATCTGGGTGGTTGTTTAAAAATTTAACTGCATTGAAAGCCGAGAGTATTGTCTGTCGTAATTCCAATGTTAAAACAATTAGAGCACCAAATGCCAAAAAATCTTTCCATACTTGTTCAATAGAAGATTTTGAGGCTTCTTTAGTAAAGGTCGTTAGATTCGAAAAGTGTGATATTACTGATCTTAATCTGCCGGTAGCTCCGGATTCCCCCATTTATGAAAGTCATGAACGTTTGAATGATGAACTTGGGAAAATCGCATGCTTATTGGATGAGTGTAAATTATTGACTTCAGTCGAGAAAGAAGAGCTAGGACAAAGTCTGAAAGATGCAATTACTTATAGACGTCCACCAATGATGCTTAAAACGAAGGAAGAATTTGGATTGGACGATAAGTTCAAGTTAATATGCGGGGAGATTTGGTACTCACTTGATCTTGGGGAATTCAAAATTACCTTCGACGAAGCAAGCGCACAACACGATGAAGCCATAGCCCACATCATGCAAGAAGGGGATCAATAGAGATTTCATGAGGATTGAAAACCCTATAGCCCTGGCAGCAGCCATACTTGTACCCTCATCATTTCCTTGACTTCGCAAGTGCCGCAGTAAAATCAGTCGCTCTACGCGATGCGCTCCGAGCTCTATGGTAACATATGATCTACCCCGGGTTCCGATGCGTCACCCGGGGCTTTAATGGGTACGTCCTTCGCGATGCGCTCCGGACTCAGGAATCCCACCGTTCCGATGTGTCACCCGGGCCTTTAATGGATGCGCTCCGGACTCAGAACAATTAAGTATAAGTGATCGGAGCGCATCGCGAAGGACAATCCATTAAAGTCCACCGTGACGCATCGGAACGGTGGGATTCCTGAGTCCGGAGCGCATCGCGAAGGACGTATCCGTTAGAGCCCCGGGTGACGCATCGGAACCCGGGGTAGATGAGATGTTACCATAGAGCTCGGAGCGCATCGCGTAGAGCGACTGATTCTACTGCAGCAGCGAAGCCAGAGTGGAAGTTTTATGTGAATTGTTTTCGGTAGTGGGATAGAAAAACGGCAGATGCCTGAGAAACATTAAGTGAATCGATTTGTCCCAACATAGGGATATAGACATGAAAGTCAGAATTTTTACTCAGAAGGGGCTGCACGCCTTCACCTTCAGATCCAAGAATTAAAAGAGTTTTTTCAGGAAATTCAAAAGTATTGATAGAGGTAGATTTGGATCCTCCCTCTGCGGAGACCACCCAATAACCAGCCTCTTGAAACAATTTGACTGTTTCAGCAAGATTAGAAACTCTACAAATCGGAATGAGCTCAGTGGCTCCTGAACTTGTTTTACTGACCACGGGAGTAATATCTGTGCCTCTATTCTTGGAATAGACCACTAGATCTGCGGCAAAGCATTCTGCAGAGCGCAGGATAGCCCCCATATTTTGGGGATCATAGATAGAATCAAGCATCACGACAAGGCCCTGTTTTTTTTCAGTTGCCTGTTTTAGAAAATATTTCAGATCAACCGGAGGTTTTTCTTTAACGGCAGCTACATAAGATTGATGGGATTCCGAGTTGACCATTTCGATAAGCTTGTTTTTGCCTATTTCTCGAATAGGGATGCGATGTTTAGAAAGTTCTGCATGCAAAGGGTCTTTTTCAGAGCCTTGGCAGGTATAAACTTCAACGATTCTTTCGGGAGAAGTGCGTAGCAATTCACGGATGCTATTTTTTCCCATAATGTAATAATTGCGGCTAGACATGTCTGTGTATTTTATCAGAAACACTAAGAATGTGCAACTTAAATACATTTTAAAAAATTGATTGACATGTTGGTGAAATAGATATATGAGTCATCTATAACCCACATGAGGTGTTTTATGTTGCAAAACCTACTCAGCAAGTTGACGGTAGTGACCAGCTTGGTTGCTCTTCTCGGATTTGCAGGACCTGTCAAAGCCCAAGATGCAAAGCCTGCTGAAGAGGTGGCTAAAACTGCTGAAAGCAAACCCGCAACAAAGAAACCGAATATCCTATTTATAATGGGTGACGACGTAGGTTGGTTCAATATAGGTGCCTATCATCGTGGAATCATGTCAGGAAAGACACCTAATCTCGATAAACTTGCGCAACACGGCATGTTGTTTACCGATTATTATGCTGAGGCAAGCTGCACAGCGGGACGCGCAAACTTTATTACGGGTGAACTTCCAATACGTACTGGGTTGACAACAGTAGGTCAGGCCGG
This sequence comes from Waddliaceae bacterium, assembly GCA_963822595.1. Taxonomy (GTDB): domain Bacteria; phylum Chlamydiota; class Chlamydiia; order Chlamydiales; family Waddliaceae; genus CAVRUH01. The sequence goes on from CAWGIG010000005.1 coordinate 22,960, forward strand.
AGCTGACGTAGGATTACCCGATCAGGCATGCACTCTCGCTACTGCATTAAAGGAACAGGGTTATGCCACCGGTCAGTTTGGGAAGAACCATCTGGGTGATTTAAACAAATTTCTGCCGACAGTCCATGGATTCGATGAGTTTTTTGGATATCTATACCACCTCGATGCGATGTCCGATCCTTATTGGTTCGATTATCCTCAAGATTGGATAGATAAAACGGGTCCACGTAATCTTGTACATACATGGGCGACTGAAGTTGAGGACACTACAGAACAACCACGTTGGGGCAAAATCGGAAAACAAAGAATCGTTGATGAAGGTCCTTTAGCACCCTTTCCTAATATGAAGGATATGCAAAGTTGGCAGGAAGGACGCAAAGCCAAGTACGATATGGAAACATTTGACGACGTGCTGGTTAAAAGCTCTTGCGATTTCATGGATAAGGCTAAAGCAGATGGTAAGCCGTTCTTCGTTTGGCACAATACCACACGTATGCACGTTTTTACTTACCTCCCACCTAAATATCAAGCGATGATGAATTCTAAAGATAATTATGGTCTTGAAGAAGCAGGCATGGCGCAGTTAGACGATAGCGTGGGACAACTGCTAAAGCATCTTGAAGATATTGGCGAAGTTGATAACACCATTGTGGTGTTTACAACAGACAACGGTGCCGAAGTATTCACATGGCCTGATGGCGGAATGACACCCTTTAAGGCCACAAAAGGGACTGCCTGGGAAGGTGGTTTCCGAGTACCATGCATTGCACGCTGGCCAGGTCACATTAAAGAAGGGGTCGTTGAAAATGGCATCTTCTCAGGCCTTGATTGGTTCCCCACTCTTGTGGCAGCCGCAGGAAATCCTAATATCATCGATCAGCTACTCAAAGGGGTAAAACTAGGTGATAGAACGTATAAGAATCATCTAGATGGTTACAATCAAATGGACCTTCTATTGGGCAAAGGACCCTCTGCACGTCATGAAGTATTCTACTTTGCCGGACCTCATCTTGGAGCTCTCCGGATCGATAACTTCAAATATCAATTTATCCAACAGCCTTGGGGCTGGCCCGGCGAGAAGATAACTACAGATATGCCCACCATTGTAAACCTCCGACAGGATCCATTTGAGCGTACACCGGGAACACGCGGCGAGAGTACGAATAATATGGGTGGAGGATACATGAATGACTTTTATGCCCGCGAGTTCTGGCGTTTTGTAAGCGTTCAAAAGGAAGTTGAAAAACTTGCCATGACAGCTATGGATTATCCACCCATGCAGGCACCTGCATCATTTAATCTCTCAGCAATAAAAGAAAAAATTACTGAAATGATTAAGGAGCATGAAGCGCAATAAGGAAAAGAAAGTTGGTTAGGAGCTGATAGATGGGTTTGAAGGCGGAGATCATGCAGGAATTGAAAGGCGATGTTAAGACCTATCTGGAAGACCTGAATAGAGAAAACGTTCGTCTTAGTGTATTAGTTGATTTGGCAAAGCTTTTTGGCGGTCAAACCGAATTCGATACACTGCTCAGAATAATTATAGATCAAACCTGTTTGCTCTTGGAAGCGGATCGGGCGACTATTTTTATTGTGGATAATAAGACTCAAGAGCTCTGGTCGCGAGTTGGTAGTGGTATATCCATTAAAGAAATTCGATTTAGCATCAATAAAGGCATTGCATCTTTAGTTGCTAGGACCAAAAAAAACTTACGACTCAACGATGCTTATGAGCATCCTGAATTTAATCCTGAAATCGATAAACAAACAGGCTATAAAACACAAACTCTTCTTTCAGTTCCTATGATGAATTCCGAGGGAAATGTGATAGGTGTTTTTCAGGTGATTAATAAAATTAATGGTAGATTGTTCGATTTAAACGATGAAGCGATCCTGAAAGGCATTTCGAGTTTGGCTGCTATACGATTGGAAAATATTTTGCTTGTAGAAGAATTAAAGGTGAGTGAAAAACTCAGCATCGTAGGCAAACTTACTTCTGCAATAAGTCACGAAATGAAAAATTTACTTTCGCCTTTATCCCTTGTGGAGCTCATACCCAGTTTGGAGCAGGGGGATGTACGCATTAAAAAGTATTGTGATATCATCCTTCGAGCCCGAGATCAAATATTCAATCTTTTGAATGAAATTCGCGAGATCGTTGTGGATGAGCAAAAGTATGAAATGAAGCCTGAGAACCTTGACAACGTTATTAACGAAGTCGTTATGCTTATGAAATTTGACACGAATCTGAAGGATTGTGTCATAAATACCGAAATGGATGTAAACTTACCTCCTATAATGTGCAATCAAGGAAAAATAAAGCAGGTTTTAGTGAATCTCATTCGAAATGCTGCGCAAGCCATTCCTGCGAATAGAAAAGGGAAGATTACTGTAAACCTATTTGGTGTAAACGATGAAATTATTGTAACAGTTTCTGACAACGGATGCGGCATTCCTCCTGAAAACATGGACCAAATTTGGTTGCCTTTTTTCTCAACAAAAAAAGATACCGGCACAGGTTTGGGGTTAGATATATGTAAGAAAATAATTTTGGCTCATGAAGCTAAAATTTCCTGCGAGAGCAAGGTTGGTGAAGGAACAATATTCATCCTGTCATTTAAGCCGGTAAATAAAACAGTTTTACAGGCTTGAGAAAATCCCAAATGGAACCGCGCGGCACAAGCCGCAACGATCCATTTTCTCTTTTATACTCGCATTTCGCTACAACTTACACACACGCTCTACATTTAATTCTTTCAAAGTATCATTATCGAAAAACCAAAAGCGATTTTTGTCAGCTCCATACTTACTCGGCTTTATGGAACAATTGAAATTTCGATCGGTAGAATCGATTTTGATTTCGTCGTTAGATGCGGTGACATTAAGGTGGCGAATATTTTTGGTTGTACCTTTAAGTGTACTAACAGTGTAGGTACAATTGTTTCTTTCTTGAATAAATCCTTCAAGCGCTACTTTTGCACTTTGCAAATAACTCTGAGCAGGAACGGCATGATATTCTTCAAAGGGTTTCTGATTTGGATATTCAGGAACGAAAACATTTTGTTTAATGGGAGCAGACATTTTATTTACCTCATTTTTTTTGTTAAAAACTAATTTGTTAAAGACAATCTTTTTGCACAAAACTTCGCCAGTGCGAAAAAAATATAGATTTTTTGGTTATTTTTTACCATTATTATTTTTCATCTCTTCGCGTGTCCTTCCTTTTCTTCGTTTCTTCGTGGCTTAAAATGTTTATTTGATTTATATAAATTGATAATTTTAACCAGGAACTCTCCATGAACAGAAAATATATATTTTCTTTTTTAATTTTTATGACGGTTGTTTTCACTGTAATAGTGGAAGGTCGTCAACCATTCCACGGACTCATCGATGTTAGCGGAACGACCGCACATGTGAGCGCTCCCAACATCGGTACCCTCACTTATGATTTACGCACTTCTGCCCTAGAAGAACTGGTCCCTATCTATACTCCAACTTCGGCTGTTACCATCGGCATCAATCTTAGAGGAATCCCCGTAATTACAGCTTTCGCAGCGAACTCCACAGTATTAACAGTGAATATCCCCAAGTTAGGCATAAGCACCTCTTTTTCCGGGTCCACAAGGGATGAAAGCGTTCTCCTATTAAAAGAATATCTAAAATCCACGACTAATGGAACCAAAAGACTTTTCAGAGGCTTTGCAAAATATTCTCCGATTGACCCCATAGCCGGAAATCCAAACAGCCTCATGGGACTTATGTCGCAAGGGGATTATCTTTTGGGTAACTTATCTCCTTTGAGCGGTTGCGACTGTTCCTGGAGTGCTCAGCCAATTCGTCATCAATTCCAGGTTGGATTGAATGTCGGGAGAGGGCTTGTTTCAGGTTATGAAACAACATGCGTCAACATTCCCTTCAGATATTCCTATTCCCCGAATCGTCAATCGGCTTTCATCATTGATATGCCCATGATCCTAAATAAATATGACGGAGCATGGTCTTTTTCAGGATCTTTTGGTTTAGCGTTTAGATTCCCTATCAACTATTACTGGAGCCTAACTCCCGTGGTTCGATTGGGTTCCGGAGGCTCTGTAGATTTGATATCAGGCGCAAATTTACTTTCATCAGGAATAGTCAGCAATATTAACTACCCCATTTGGAATCATGTTTTCACCTTGACAAACGCTGTGACTTATTACACTTCGATACCTTTGCATTTAGGGTCGATAAATTACGATTATCACTTGCACAATTTCGTGTTTAAGAATGGACTTGCATTGACATCCTGCGAAGGATTCGATTTATGCAATCGTACCATTAATTACAAATTTACCTTCATTGACTCAGATTTCGAAGGCATACCTTTATATATAGAGCATTACGACGAAGTTGGATTTTATTTAATCACAAACTATGTCAACACTTGCATCGCATATGACTCCTTGTCAGTAGGTTTCTCTTATCGATTTGGACAAAAAGGCTATCGTGGCTATAACTTAGATTTGGTTTATCAATTTTAATAGGAAATACATGAAAACAATTTTCGTTTTTGCTGCGCTTCTAACCTCACTCTCATTGAATGGAACATGCTGCTGTTCCAATATTCCCGAGCGTTTTCCATCTCTTGTCAAGCAAGCTCCTGAAGGAATGGTTTGGATTCCCGGTGGGACCTTCACAATGGGTTCCGAAACTGCGGACGCAAGAAGAGATGAAAAACCTAAACACCAAGTAAAAGTCGATGGATTTTGGATGGACACAACTCCCGTTACGAATCGCCAATTTAACGAGTTCGTCGATGCTACCGGATATGTCACCACAGCCGAGAAAGCACCTACTTTAGAAGAGATCATGAGTCAAGTCCCCCCTGGAACTCCTGAGCCTTCTCCGGATCTTCTCGTCGCAGCTTCCCTTGTTTTCAAACCGACAAACAGACCGGTCGCTTTAAATAATATCCGTCAATGGTGGGAATGGAAACCTGGGGCCAACTGGCGTCATCCGTTAGGGCCCGAGAGTTCTATCGAAGGTAAAGAAGACCATCCTGTTGTTCACATCTCCTGGTACGATGCCAACGCATATGCTAAATGGGCAGGAAAACGACTCCCAACGGAAGCGGAATGGGAATTTGCTGCTCTTGGCGGAAGAAGTTCTGCTGTCTTTGTTTGGGGAGAGGAAGACTTTTCTGAAAGAAAACCTCAAGCAAATATTTGGCAGGGAAATTTCCCCTACAAAAGTACGAAAGAAGGCGGATACATGGGTACGACTCCTGTGAAAACATTTCCTCCGAATCCCTACGGTCTTTATGACTTGGCTGGAAATGTTTGGGAATGGTGCTCTGATCTTTATCATGCTAACTATTACCAAGAACTTGCAAAAAATGAGCTTACCGAAAATCCCAAAGGACCTGAAAAAAGCTTTGACCCTGATGAACCCTATGCAGTAAAATATTCCCATCGCGGCGGTTCGTTCCTTTGCCATAGCAGTTATTGCAAGGGCTATCGGATCTCGGCACGCATGAAAACATGCGCCGATACCGGCTTAAATCACCTTGGCTTTAGATGCGTAAAATAAAAAATATTGTTGTATTGGGAGCGGGTATTAGCGGCCTATCTCTAGCATGGAAGCTCAAGCAAAAATATCCTGCCGATTGCAAAATTACTATCCTAGAAAAAAGCCAACGCCCTGGGGGATGGATCCGTTCTATTGAGCAAGATGGATTTCTTTTCGAGCAGGGTCCTAGAAGCTGCCGGCCTAAAGGTGCCGGACTGGCCACCTTGAAACTCATCGAAGAATTGGGACTCCAAGATCAAGTGATTCCCGGGCAAACCACAAAGAGATTTCTTTATGTGGATAAAAAATTGCAAATGCTGCCTTCAGGTCCGCTTTCCTTATTGTTTTCTCCATTGATGAAAGGAATCATTCCGGGGATCTTTAAGGATCTCACGACGTCTGTGAATCCCGCGGAAGACGAATCTATTTATGATTTTTTTTCTCGAAGGTTCAATCCATCCATTGCCGAGGGTCTTATCGACCCAATGACTTTGGGAATTTATGCCGGAGACATTCGAAAGTTATCTATAAGGTCTTGCTTTCCATTGATTTACGAATGGGAAAGGAATCATGGGTCGGTTATTAGAGGGGCCTTTTCTCGAAAAAAAACGGATCAATCGCCTTCATCTTTCATCAAAAGTATCCAGAAAACAAGTTTATTTTCTTTTAAAAGGGGAATGGAAACCTTAACGCATGAATTGGCACGAAGATTGGAGTCTGAATTACAGCTATCTACGATGGCGACAGGATTAACTTTTCATTTGGATCATGTTGAGGTATGCCTATCTTCGGGGCAAAGCTTGTTTGCCGATCATGTTTATTCCACAATTCCAGCAAAAGATCTGAATTTGCTTTGGCCAAATTCGGCTTTTAGCCGAATTCCAGCGAATTCGATTGGGGTAATTAGCCTCGGATATAGGAAAAAAGTGCATCAAAAGGAGGGTTTTGGGTATTTAATACCTTCCAATCAGGAAGAACCCATTCTTGGGGTTGTTTTTGATTCTTGTATTTTTCCGCAACAAAATCAAAATTCTGAAGAAACGCGCCTAACTGTGATGATGCGTCCCACTGGTAATGAGGAGGATATGAAGAAAATAGCCCTGGATTCCCTTTCACGGCATATGCATATTGAGACCCCACCTGACACGATTTCCTTTCTATTGGCAAAAGAGGCCATTCCTCAATATGGGGTGGGGCATTCTGCCTTGTTAGCATCATTAACCCCCCCCTCTTCCTTGACCATCCTAGGAAATAGTTTTCATGGTGTGGCTGTAAATGACTGTATTTCGCTTCAGTATAATTGTTAATGGCGTTATATTGGAATTAGAGAGAGGATAAAATATTATGTTTGATAAATTCACCAATCGAGCCAAGCAAGTCATAAAATTAGCAAAGAAAGAAGCGCAACGGCTCAACCATAATTATCTTGGAACGGAACACGTTCTTCTTGGACTGCTGAAACTAGGTCAAGGAGTTGCTGTCAATGTGTTGCGAAATCTCAATATAGATTTTGAAACAGTCCGCAGTGAAGTCGAAAAACTCGTCGGTTATGGTCCCGAAATCCAAGTTTACGGAGATCCCGCCCTCACCGGTAAAGTCAAAAAAGTTTTCGAATATGCCAACGAAGAAGCTGCCAACCTCAACCATAACTACGTCGGCACAGAACATTTACTTCTGGGATTGCTCCGACAAACGGACGGAGTTGCTGCTCAAGTTCTTGAAAATCTAAATGTTAACCTCAAAGAAGTTACGAAAAGAAGTTCTTAAAGAACTTGAAACCTTCAACTTACAGCTCCCCCTATAGGTGCAACGGGACAGCAAAACACAAATGGACCTGTCCCTCCCGGTCCTCGTTCTTCCGAGAGAACCTCGAACGGTGGGCCTTCCGAAAAAATGCCTGCTTTAAGTGCCTATGGATATGATCTGACAGAGATGTCTCGTGAAAGCAAGATGGACCCTGTTATCGGAAGAAGAGAAGAGGTGGAGCGCCTTATATTAATTCTCTGCCGACGTCGAAAAAACAATCCCGTTCTTATCGGCGAAGCAGGTGTTGGTAAAACAGCTATTGTCGAAGGCCTCGCCCAAGCGATTGTTAGAGGAGAAGTTCCCGATAATCTTCGAAATAAAAAGCTCATCACGCTCGATTTAGCTCTCATGATTGCAGGTACAAAATACCGCGGTCAGTTTGAAGAGAGAATTAAAGCTGTCATGGATGAAATTAAAAAGAATGGCAACGTTCTTCTATTTATCGATGAATTGCATACCATCGTTGGTGCAGGGGCTGCAGAAGGGGCCATCGATGCTTCTAATATTTTGAAACCCGCCCTCTCTCGTGGAGAAATCCAATGTATCGGAGCTACGACCATTGATGAATACCGAAAACATATCGAAAAAGATGCTGCTCTTGAACGACGTTTCCAGAAAATCATGGTGCAGCCGCCATAGCGTTGAAGAGACCATCGAGATTCTTCATGGACTTAAAGAGAAATACGAAGAGCATCACAAATGCCGCTATACTACAGACGCCTTAAGGCTGCTGCAATGTTGTCAGACCGTTATATCCATGGCCGTTACCTCCCTGATAAGGCCATCGACCTGATCGATGAAGCCGGCGCTAAAATGCGTGTTGCCATGATGAATCAACCGCAAGATATCAGCAAATACGAACCCACATCGAAGAAATGCGTATCGCAAAAGAAGAGGCTATCAGCAAACAAGAGTATGAAAAAGCTGCAAATCTCCGAGACACAGAGAAAAATCTCCGTGAACAGCTGCAAAAAATTCGCACCGCTTGGGAAGTGAATAAGCAAGAACAAGAGGTAATTGTCGATGAAGAAGATGTTGCCTACGTTGTATCGAAGCAGACAGGGGTTCCTCTCAATCGATTGACCGAAGGCGAAACTCAAAAGGTTCTCAAAATGGAAGAGAATCTGAAAACACTTATCATCGGTCAAGATGATGCCCTCGATACTGTATGCAGAGCCATTCGCCGCAGTCGGGCCCATATTAAAGATCCCAATCGCCCTATCGGCGCCTTCCTATTCTTAGGTCCTACCGGCGTCGGTAAAACCCACCTGGCACGCCTTTTGGCCATCCACCTATTTGGTGGGGAAGATGCCCTCATTCAAGTGGATATGTCCGAGTACATGGAGAAATTTGCCGTCAGCAGAATGACAGGATCTCCTCCCGGATATGTCGGACATGAAGAAGGGGGACAGCTGACTGAGCAGGTTAGACAGCGTCCTTACTCTGTTGTTCTTTTTGATGAGATTGAGAAGGCACATCCAGATGTGATGGATATTCTTCTTGCAAATTTTGGAAGAGGGTCGTCTTACTGATTCCTTTGGTCGAAAGGTTGACTTCCGCAATACCATCATTATTATGACCTCTAACCTAGGTGCAGACCTAATTAAGAAGAGCACGCAAGTTGGATTTGGCGCTGTGGATGGATCTTTGGATTACGAGCATATTAAGGAAAAAATTCAGGGAGCAGTAACTAAACACTTTAAACCTGAATTCTTGAATCGTTTGAATGATATGGTTATTTTCAAACCTCTCGAAAAACCTGAGCTCCTCAAAGTGATTGAATTGGAAATCAAAAAGGTACAAGACAGGCTCAAGCTGCGTGAAGTATTTATCACGCTTGATGATGAAGCCAAAATATTTCTTGTTGACCAGGGCTTTAAACCTGAAATGGGTGCAAGGCCATTGCGTCGTACGATTGAGAAGTATCTTGAGGATCCGTTAGCAGAAATCTTGTTGATGAACCCGACCCAGGGACGCCGTTGCAAAGTGACCGTTGAGAACGGGGCTCTTAAATTTTCGGATGACGACACTTTCCCTCGTGAGCAGATAAAAACTAAGAAAAAAGAGCGGGATGAACTCTCGATCAGAAAAGAAAAGACCAACTCTAGATAGACGCCATAGACACAAATAACAGGATAAGCAGGATCGCAAGCGGCAGGATAAAAAAGGATAAGAATGAAGAAAAGGAAATAATAATTCTTTTTTTTCTTTCTTATTTTTTTTCTTATCCTTTTTTTATCCTGCCGCTTGCGATCCTGCTTATCCTGTTATTTTTGTCTATGGCATTAACGCGAATGTTAAGAATCTATAAATTTTCTTTTTTTTAATCTTTTATCGTTTATACTGGTCTCTAACTTTAATTATAATAGGGGAGTTTCCTAATGGATCATTTCAAGAAAATTATTCTTACTTTTGGTTTGTTTTTAATGCCATTCGCAGCTCAGGCTGAATTATCGCAAAGCCAAATCAAAGAGAGAATGCTTATCGACTTAGAAGTTATTAAACAAACTTTCGAAGTGAACTATGCTCCTAAAGATTGGAAAAAAGCCTTCACCGATTGGGAACTTACCTATCAGATCGAAAAAGCAAAAATCAAAGTTCTCGAAAATGATCATCTCACTCTTAAAGAATATCAACACATTTTAAAAGACTTCTTTAACTCCACTAAAGATTATCATGTGGGTGTTCGATTCTTCTCAACAGAAGTTTCGGCCCTTCCTTTCCGGATGACCAGCACCCATGGAAAATATTTCATCGCTGCAGCCTTGAAAAATGAATGGGCTCCTTTAATGGACTATTCCTTAGATGTTGGAGATGAAGTCCTCCTTTTCAATAATCAACCAATTGATCAAGTCGTGAAAGAGTTTAAAGAAAAGGAATATGGAAATCCCGATTCACTTTCCGATCAAGCATTAGCCGAAGGAACCTTTACAATGCAAGCTGGACTGAAAGGTAATTTTATACCTCAGGGTCCCGTTCTTTTAACTGTCCGTAAAGCTGGCACAAACAATGTTGAAACTTACAACCTAGAGTGGGCATACGCCGCTGAAATGTTTTCAGGAAATTTTGTTGACATAGCTCCCAAAAAGCCTAAACAGATCTTTTCACGCAACCGACCTCTTGGAGAACACTCCTTCTTTCATAAGGATATGACAAGCCCTCACTACGAGCTCGGAAAATCTGCTTCAAAATTAGGTAAAAAGGCTTTAAAAAATCTGGCCCAAAAAGCGAGTGAAGAAGATGACATATATGATTTTCTGGGAAATAGAAAGAGCTTTCTACCACCCTTAGGAAAAGTGGTTTGGAAATCGGATCCAAATGCTTATATAGACGCCTATATCTATGAAACTAGCGCTAAAAAACGGATCGGTTATTTAAGAATTCCTCATTATTCCTTAGGTGAAGAAGAGGTCGAAGAATTGATCGAAATCATTAATCTTTTCGAAATGAGAACAGGAGCCTTAGTCATTGATCAGCTAAACAATCCCGGGGGAAGCGCCTGGTTTATGTATGCTTTAGCTTCCATGCTTTCCGATAAACCTCTGATGACTCCAAAACAGCAGATGATGCTTACCTCTTCCGATATTTACTTTGCTCTTGAGGTTGTGGATGAATTAGAGGAAATTTCAACTGACGAAGAAGCCATGCAAGCGATGGGGGAAACTCTGGGTGGATATCCTGTGTCTTTTGTGATGATACAGAATTTTAGGAAATTTTTTAATTTCATCCTTAGTGAATGGCATGAAGGAAGAATGTTTACACAGTCCTCGTATCTCTTCGGGTTTGATTATCTCCAGCCCCATCCAAAAGCTCAGTATACAAAACCGATTCTTGTATTGGTAAATAGCTTGGATTTCTCCTGCGGTGATTTCTTCCCGGCCATCATGCAAGACAATCAACGTGCAACGATCCTTGGCACTCAAACAGCCGGTGCCGGGGGATATGTTCTCGGGCATGAATTTTCGAATATTTTTGGCGTTGACGCTTTCAGATTTACGGGTTCTATTGCCGAGCGGATAAATACGAATCCGATTGAAAATCTTGGAGTCACCCCGGATATTTGGTTAGAGATGACCGAAAAAGATTTGGAATTTAACTATGTCGATTACATCAACCGGGTCAACAAAGAAGTAATTAACCTGATGAGGTAATTGCGGTATGGACGACATGGACTGAATGGACATCATGGACTACATGGACATTCCATCGTGTCCATGTAGTCCATTCAGTCCATGTCGTCCATGATGTCCATTCCTAGTTTGCAACTTTTTGGATGTTGCTTTCCCAGTCTTTGATAAATTCAAGTAGAGATTCTTTGGAGGGCTTCGATCTCAAAAACTTTACCACCTCAGGCTGACTGCTTAAATGAGCAATTTTTGCCAACAGGTGTAAGTGTCTTTTGTCATCGCAAGCGAACAAGAAGAAAAGGGTATGTACCGGTTCCCCATCCAAAGCACCATAAGGTATAGGTTCTTCGGGAAATACGATGGTAACGGCATCAAAATGGTTATTAAGCAGCGTGTCTCTAGTATGAGGGATCCCTATTCCATAATTCAAAGCCGTAGGCTGTAATCTTTCTCTTTCAATCAAAAGTTCAGTACAAACTTCCGCATCGATTTCCAAATCTTTAGAAATCAACTTCATCGTGGCTCGAATGATCTCTTCTTTTGTTTTTCCGGGAATGTCATGCAAGACGCCGCCTTTATGTAGGGCGCGATAAAGACAGAATTGAAGGCTTCCGCCTTTTGCTGTCTTTTCTTTTTCTTTGACCTGGACACCTTCAAAGGGGGATGAACCCATATTGACGCCAAGTTTCTGACCCAGCACCCAATGCTCAATTTCGGCACGGTTGAATCGATATTGATGATTTATTTTGTAGGCAGGGATCTTACCGTCTGCCAGCCAGCGTCTAATGGTTGTTTCTGAAACATTCAGTAGCTCAGCAACTTCTTTAATTTTTAAATCCATAAGGACCTCGCTCAAAACTTTTCAAATAATTCGATCATACCGATTGGCGAATTCAGTGTTAACATCTTTTTTCTTCTTTCTTCATCTTTTATCGCAATCGTCAATGCCGAAAGGAGCTGAAGGTACTCGGTTTGCTTGTCGTCCGGTCCCCCAATCATAAAAATAATCCTCACCGGCGCCCCGTCTAAAGATCCCCACGGAACCCCTTTCTTTAACAAAGCAATACTAATAAAAAAGTCATCAAATTCAGGAAACTTAGCATGTGGAATGGCGACCCCCATTCCTATACCCGTCGAAACGATCTTTTCTCTTCCCAAAAGCGCCTGAAAAAATTGTTCCTTATCCTTAATTTTTCCTTTTTCAAGGAGATTTTCAACCATTTTATCGAGCGCTTCATCCCTGGTTTGACAATCTAAGAAAGAAATAAGATCGGGATTCAAATAATTGAAAATTTTAATCATAAATTGAAACTTATTAGTGTGTACCGGTATGGCCGAATCCGCCCATACCACGATTTGTTGCGCTAAGTTCTTCAACTAAAAAGAATTTCGCTTGGATGACGGGAGAGACTATCAACTGCGCTATACGCATGCCATCAGTGATAACAAAAGGTTCTTTGCCATGATTAATCAATATAACCCCTAGCTCCCCACGATAATCTGCATCAATGGTTCCGGGCGTATTCAAAACGGTAACCCCATGCTTCAATGCCAAGCCACTGCGTGGGCGCACTTGAATTTCATAGCCCTCAGGAATGGCGAATTTAAGGCCTGTGGGGACTAATACAGATGTCCCTGGCATTAGGGTGATAATCCCGCTTATCTTGGCTCTTACATCAGCTCCGGCGGCCATAGCGGATCCATAACTCGGGAGACTGTCAACATCTTCAGTTTGTGTAGGTATTTCTATATAGGACTTATTCATTGGATAATTCCACCTTCTTTCGACTTTTTTTCTTTTCACCTTCGATTGGATACTCATTTCCTGACATAAAATCAAGCAATTTTATGACCTTATCTTTCAGCTCATGACGAACAACGATGCAGTCAATCATTCCGTGCTTTAAAAGGAATTCCGATTGCTGCGCTCCTGGGGGTAGCTTGGCCCCAATGGTTTGTTCAATGACTCGAGGACCTGCGAAACAGATGAGGGCTTTAGGTTCCGCTATAATGACATCTCCTAAAGATGCAAACGAAGCTGTCACACCCCCGGAAGTGGGATTTGTCAAAATAGAGATATAAGGGATGCAGGCTTCATGAAGTCTTGCAAGGGCTGCCGAGGTCTTCGCCATCTGCATCAAGGATAAAATAGATTCTTGCATACGGGCCCCGCCGGATGTCGATACGATAACTAACGGCGTTTGGTTCTCTAGGGCGTATTCGATAAGGCGGGTGAGCCTTTCTCCCACAACGGAACCCATAGATCCGCCCATGAAGTTAAAGTTTAAAACGCCGAGCGCCACTTTATGTCCGCCAATGGTGCAAGGGCCAACCATGACCGCTTCACCCTGACCGGATTTTTCTATAGCGTTTTCCAACCTTTTGGCATAGGGCTCTGTATCGGAGAACTTTAGGGGGTCGGTAGGTTGGAGGTTCGTGAACATCTCCTGGAAGGTCTCGGGATCGGCGAGGGACGCGATTCTTTCTTCTGCGGAGAGTCTGTAGTGGTAGTCGCATTTAGGGCAGCAATTGCGATTTTTTTCCAGTTCGTTGGTATGTATGAGTTCGTTACAGTGGGTGCATTTTAGCCAGCCGCTGTAGCCGTCTTTTTTGGTAGTTTGGATTTTTATTTTCGGTTTGTCGCGTGAAAATAAACGCATTTCAATACCTCAATTATATTAACAATCCATTTTAAAAGTTATTATGATTAAAGGCAACTATACTCTGGTATACTCTGGAGAGACTCAATAAATTGAGTCAATCCAGAGATTAAAAAATTATTTCGCTGGATTGGCCGCTTCGTAGCGTTCGGCGACATTTTTCCAGTTGATAATTTCCCAGATCATCTTTACATAATCGGCACGAACGTTCTTGTATTGGAGGTAGTACGCATGCTCCCAGACGTCAACGCCTAGCAAGGGAATAAGCCCTAACGACGCTGCGGGGTCTTGGTTGGAGGTCGTAGCGATCTCTAGTCTGCCTGTATCCTTATTAAATCCGAGCCATCCCCAGCCTGATCCTTGGATCGCTATCGTTTTGGCGCTAAATTTCTGCATAAAAATGTCAAAAGACCCAAAATCGCGATTAATGGCATCTAGAAGAGCTCCACTAGGGGCTGTTCCGCCTCCCTTGCTCTTAGGTGCTAGATTCGTCCAAAAAATGCAATGATTGAGCCAACCGCCGCCATTAAATCGGATGGCTGGCTGAAGCGCAATCATTTTCTCTGTTTCTTTGTTTTTTTCAGCTTCAATATACTGTTCCATAGCTTTATTGAGGTTATCAGTGTAGGTTTTATGGTGCTTGTTATAGTGCAAATCCATAATTTCTTTGCTGATGACAGGCTCAAGGTCTCCCAATCCATAGGGAAGTTGAGGCAATTCATATTTGAGTGACATAAGATGACTCCTTATTTATGTGATTTTTCCATTTTGTCTTATTCTCTAAATAACTACAAGTAACACTGCCAATCGGCGTCAATGTGATGTGAACGGGCAACTCTTTGTAAAAGTGCATAAAGGCGTCCACAGTGGAGGGACTCGTAAAAAAGATTTCATCTATACCACCAAGGTCCGGCATGACACTAAGTTCATTAAAATGAGTATCATAGAGTATCCACTCTTGAAAGCTCACCCCTTCATTTTCTAGATAATCCGATATAACGCTTCTCGATAAAGCCGAATGGGGCCAAAATACCTTGGCATCCTTTAAATCTAAACTCTTTAATTCATTCACAATGCCCTCGGAACATTCATTTTTCGCCGTTAAATGCACTTCCAAACCTTGATGATTGAGACTTTGTGTTGTTTTCCGACCCACCGAAATAATAAATTTATTTTTTATTATTTCGGGAGGAATCATTTTAAAAAATAGATCGACGCCACTTTTGCTGGTGAAAATGAAGTGGGTAAATGAAGAAACATCAGGAACCATATCGATTTCTTTGGGAACTATCTTAATCAGTGGGGCATGGATGTACCGACGTAACAAATCATTTTTTGGGGTTTTTAGTCCCACATAGAGACATTTTTTTCTTGAGTCGATGCATGAAAAAAGTTCCTGGATTTCATGATCGTTCTCCCTACCGACGACTGCGAGCTGCCCTTGGCCAAGAGTTGTTTCTCCGGGGAGTTTAACGCGGTTTAAATGAGTCAGTCCAAGGCGAATCAAAGCCGCTTCGGCGATGACGACCCCTTGGACGTCTTCGCTTTCGAGCCTTGCAAGTCGCTGGTGTATGGTTCCTCGAATATCGATAAATTGGAAATCATCTCGCAGTTGCCGAACACAATCCTCTCTTCTCTCCGATGAAGTAGCTATGACAGCTCCTTTTTTAAGCGATTCAATCGTTTCTCCGGCAGGTATGACAAGGGAATCCGAGGTATCTACACCCCGCGTCACTGCGATGATGCTCAGTCCATCAGGGATCGGTTCAGGGAGGTCTTTTGCAGAATGGATGCCGATTCTTCCGTGTCCCTGCAGGATCCTTTCGTCGATATCTTTCGTGAAAAAATCGGTTTTAGCGAGTGTTCTGAGTGATGTTTTTTGATCCCTATCACCGATCGTAGTCACGAAGGTTGTCTCAAAGTAAACTTCCGGATGATAAAGCTGTAGTTCTTTTTCGATCTCAACTACTTGAGCTCTGGAAAGAGCGGAACCCCGAGCGCTAGTTAATAAGGGCGTCAACAGCTTGTTCGACAAAATCGACTCCGACAATTTCAATTTTCTTTAAAATTTCTTCCGGGATGCCTTTGACATTCCTTTTTGGGATAATGCATCGTTTAAAGCCCATATGAATGGATTCTTTGATGCGGCTTTCAATGCGTACAATCGATCTGATTTCGCCGCCGAGACCAACTTCGCCTGCGACAATTGTTTGAGGGTCGATTTTTTGGTTGCGGGTCGAAGAGGCAACGGCTAAAAGGACTCCTAGATCTATTCCAGGTTCGGTAATTTTCATCCCGCCGGCAATTGAAACAAAGACATCGCATTGGTGGAGTTTGTATCCCATCCGTTTTTCAAGAACAGCAAGAAGAAGGGCAAGTCTATTTTGATCGATTCCTGTACATCTCCTCGATGGGGTCGTGAATACTGTGTCGGTGACTAAAGCTTGTATTTCAATAAGAATGGATCTCGATCCCTCGATTGTTGGGACAATGATGGATCCGATCATATTTTTTGTCCGTTCTTCCAGGAAAATTTGGGAAGGATTCGGTACTTCCGCTAAACCGTCGCTGCGCATTTGAAAAACTGCAATTTCATCGGTAGGGCCAAAGCGATTTTTGACGACTCGAATCATTCTGTAATTGTACTGTCTGTCTCCCTCAAAATAAAGAACAGTGTCCACCAAGTGTTCCAAAACCCTTGGACCGGCGATTTCTCCCGATTTTGTCACGTGGCCAATCAAAAATGTAGCGATTCCATATCCTTTGGCGATGTGCATAAATTCTGTCGTGCATTCTCTTACCTGAGAAACTGACCCCGGAGAAGAGGTGATCTCGTTTTTGTAAACAATTTGGATCGAATCGACGATCAAAATATCGGGTTTAACATTATCAATATGGGCTTTGATGTGGCTGAAATTCGTCTCATTAAGGAGCAGAAGATTGTCGGTTTCAATTCCGAGCCGTTCAGCCCGCATGGACGTTTGCTCCACCGATTCTTCACCGCTCACGTAAAGGACAATCAGACCTTGATTTGCCAACGCGCGCGAAAGTTGCAACATTAGCGTCGATTTTCCAATCCCAGGATCACCCCCAATCAATGTCAAAGATCCCGGCACAATGCCGCCGCCGAAAAGGCGATCGCATTCTTTGACATTTGTAAGAATCCGCTTAACATTCGTTTGTGAGATCTCTTTTAATCGTAGAGGACGGCTTTTTTCTGTAGGTTGCGCACTGAATTTTTGGACCGCTCCGGTCACTTCCACTTCTTCGTGGAGAGTATTCCATTGCGAGCATTGAGGACATTGCCCATTCCATTTCATCTGCTTGTGCCCGCATTCAGAGCAATACCAAACGCTTTTTTGTTTGACTGTCATTTTTGTAAGCTATCGGGGTTGATTTTTGAAAGAGCATCCTTGGCCGCTTCCTGCTGTGCCTCTTTTTTCGAAGGGCCCACTCCTGACCCAACTTCTTCTTGATTAATGATCACGGAAATTGAAAAAGTTTTGCTGTGATCCGGTCCGCTTTCGCTCAAAACCTTGTAAATGGGGGTCTCTTGATAGGTCTTTTGACAGAAATCTTGAAGTTGCGCCTTCCAGTTCTGGATAGGGGTTTTTAGAATATCCTCGATATCTCGCGAAAAGTTCTTGAAGAGAAATTTCTGAGCAGATTCTAGTCCTCCATCAATATAAATGGCTCCAATGATAGCTTCAAAAAGGTCGGCCAAAATGGAGTCTCTTCCTCGTCCGCTGTTTAAACGTTCCCCTTTGCCTAAAAGAACATACTTTTCGACATCCAATTTCTGCACGTAATTCATGCAAGATGTTGCCTCTACAAGGCGTGAACGCAGATAAGAGAGTTCACCTTCGGGAGTCGACGGGAGGTATCTATAGAGGTATTCCGCTACAATCATTCCCAGCACGGAATCTCCAAGAAATTCGAGTCTTTCGTTGTGCTCGTTTACTTCTTTATTTTCGTTGACGAAGGAGCGGTGTGTAAAAGCCAGAGCCAGCAAGGAACGATCTTTAAAGGCATAGCCCATTTTGATTTCTATTTCAGAGGCTTGCTTGATGAGATTTTCAAATTCATTCATGATTTACATACGTTCTACGGTTTCAACACCGAGAAGGTGGAGGCCTTGCTTCATCGTTCGAGCGACAAGCTCGCTCAATAGCAGCCGTGAATCTTCTTCGGGTGTTCCTTCAACTTGACAATCACGATAGAATGCATTGAATTTCTCTGCAAGGATATAGAGATAATCTGTAAGGCGATTCGGCAATAATTCCTCTGCAACAAAGTCTATCGTCTCCACAAAACGGAGCAGGTGCAATCCCAACGCAATTTCTGCGGGATGCGTCAAGTGAATTTGGCTTCTCTTTCTCACAGCTTCTATGTCCGCGCCGATTTTTCGTTTAATTCCAGCGACCCTGACATAAGAATACATCAGATAAGAGGCTGTATTTCCCTCAAAACGGAGCATCCTTTCATAACTGAAGGTATAGTCTCCGGTGCGATGGCAGGATAAATCAGCATATTTGACAGCCCCAAGTCCTAAGGCTACCGAAATTTTTTCCAGTTCAGCAGGATCCATGGTAGGATTTCGGTTTTTCATGATCTCGCGAGCTTTATCTATGGCGGTGTAAAGGAGATCTATGAGCTTTTCGACTTCGCCTTCGCGAGTTTTAAATTTTTTTCCATCCTGACCAAGCACGACTCCAAAAGGAACGTGGTCAAATCGGACCTTTTTTGGATCTAGATAACCGGCTTTTTCTGAGGCCGCTTTGATCATGGCAAAGTGGATGCTTTGACCTGCGTCAGTCACAATGATGATGCGGTTGGCTTTATCGACTTCTACACGGTAACGCATGGCTGCGACGTCGGTTGTGTCGTAACCGTAGCCTCCGTCGGATTTTTGCAGCATCAGAGGTAAGGGTTCATTTTCCCGATTTTTAAAGCCTTCTAAGAAAACACATTTGGCACCGTCCGATTCAACGATAAGTCCTTTTTTCTCCAGATCCGTAATGGTATCTGCCAACATGGGATTGTAAAAAGATTCGCCCCTCTCCATGAGTTTGATATCCATGAGGTCATAAATGGCTTGATAGGCCTTTCTGGAGATATCACAGATCATATTCCAGGCATTTAGTGACGAAGGATCGCCACCTTGAAGGGATACTACTTCCAATTGCGAACGCTTTTTAAATGCAGGGTCCTCATCGAATCGCTTTTTGGATGCCTTATACCAGGTGACGAGATGGGTGAGATCGGTCTGTTCTTCGCCGGTCAATACCTTGGGGGCTTCTTCTTTTAAATAGGCAATGAGCATGCCGAAAGCGGTGCCCCAATCGCCGATATGATTGAGTCTAAGGACGTCAAAACCCATGAATTCGAAGGTTCTCGCTAAACTATCGCCAATAATGGTGGAACGGAGGTGGCCCACATGAAGTTCTTTGGCAATATTCGGAGAGGAGAATTCGACGATGACTTTTTGTTTATTTCCCGAGATATCGAGGCCTAAATGAGAATCTAGGGACATTGCCTGGATAGCTTTGCTAATGTATTGCGGGTCGAGGGTGATATTGATAAAGCCGGGGCCTGCGATTTCTAATTTGGCAATGAGGGGATCGGGGCCGAGATTTTCGATGATTTTTCCGGCGACCTCACGTGGATTCGATTTGAGGATTTTAGCCAGTTTCATGGAGCTATTGAACTGATAATCGCCGAATTTTTCCTGGGAACTTTGAAAGATTTCGATGGATTCGTCTTTTAGTTCCGGGTAAGCAGTTTGGACAGCTTTTTTAAATACCTGTGATAAATGTAAAATGATGTTATGCATAGGAACAATTCTACACGAATAGAGCCACTCCCGTCAAGCGGCATGAAGATGAAACACCACAGAGACACAGAGGAAGAAGAGAAAAGAATATGCTTATTGTTACTATTTTTTTGTAAGAATTCCTTTTTTGTGACGAGGTTCCTATAAAAGCTTAGGCTTTTATAGGACCATCAACCAGAACGATTTTTCCCTATTTTAAGGACCGATGCGGTCCATTAAAATAGGGAAAAATCGTTCTGGTTGTTTTCCATGAAGCCATTCTTACCCTCTCTAATTATCAGAAGTTGGCAAGTGTCTTATAATCAGTATTTCCAAGCGTCATTTCCCATGTCTTACCTATGATCGGGGGTTAGATTGAGTCATAGGAACCTCGCCACAAAAAATCAATTCTTACAAAAAAATAGTGACAATAAGCTTATTCTTATCTCTTCTTCCTCTGTGTCTCTGTGGTTTTTTTTGTTCTGTTCTTTATTCTATTTCAAGGATTTGTTAATATGAAAGAATGAAAAAGTATATTCTAACTAGGTTTTTAACACCTTCGCATCTCATTGCAGCAATTGGTATCGCCTATTCGGGACAGATGATTAATGGCGGAACATTTTCATTTATCAACTTCCTGGTCTCTTTAGTAGGAATTTTGTTATTTTTTTTCGTTGTACGTGTAGATGATGATATTCAAGACATAGCCAAAGATAAAATCGCCCACCCCAATCAAATTGCGGTAAGAAAATTTCTTCTTCAAGATATTGAGAAATATGTTTGGAGAACATGCATTGTCTTTTCTATTTTCTTGTTCATGGTTTTATGGAAAAGCGGATTTTACTATGCCATCACGCTGTTATATTTTTGGCTTCAGAGAAAACCCTTTCGACAACCCCTTTTGAAACACTTTATAACTCAGGGGATGATTATTCCTGTGGGATTATTTGCCAGCGAGATGGGTTCCGGCGTTAGCGTCGCGTATGCCATGGTTCTTTTTGGGGCTTTCTCCACCTATGAAATTTGCAGAAAATTGGATCCTTTTGCCCATCCGGTCATTTTGTCATTGTTGCAGTTTTATGGTTTTAGGGAAGTCTATTGGATTGTTGTAGGGCAGGTGCTGGTATCGGCTATTGGAGCTTATTATCTAGATTCCTACTTGATTCTATGGCCTGTAGAGATGGGGGTATTGTACATTCTATCCAGACTATTTCAAGATCCGCGGCAATATAAATTCGCCCAACTTGCCGCGGCAATTTCTCTTTTTATCCACATTTGGTTTTGTTAGACTACTGCTTGAGCCGGTTGCGCAGGGGGAACCGGTGCCACAAGGTCAACAATATCTTGAGGGAATATCCATGCAGCCGTTTTCTTTGCTAATAATCCTCTAATCATTCCAGGAATAAGATTTTGCTGTTCGAAAAAGCCTTTGAAAGCCTCCGTCAAACTACCCTCAACGACATCTTCACCTTTATAATTATCAGCAACAGTCAGAAACTTCCAGATGATCTTTTGGATGACAACATCACTATTAGGATCAGACACGAATCTCCAGATCCGATGCTTCAAGGAAATATTCATTACCAAAGAAACAACAATTTTGTAGCAAAGCCTTGTTATCCATTTTCTGAAACCGCTCCAATTGACTTGACTATCCACATATTCGTCAATTTTCTTTCTTGCAAAAGGGGCGATATTCTTTTTGAAAATAATTTCATTCTCCCTTAAAAAGGCAGCTTCATCGAAGTTTGCCGGAGGATTTACCTTATCAATTTGACTTGCCAATCCTTGTATCCTTCCATCCATGATAGGATTATTTGGAGGTTTAATAAAATTATTAACGAACACGACCCTATTATTTTTCTTTGTAAAGTTTTCCATAGCACTTACTACAGCTGATTTTAAAGCCGTTTCCGCCATTGAGGGGAAAGGTTTTTTCGCATTTTTTAATATTATGGAAATAAACTTATTACCTACTTCATCATTAAAAAATTTCTCACGTTCAGCATCATTCATAATAACACCATCAGCCCGAAGAGGAAATTGAATGGCGTTGACATCTTTTAAGGCCTCATTTAAGACATAGCTGAGAAATTTGGGTTTAAGCAACTCACCGACATGAGGTTTAATCTCGTCCATGACTATGTCTAAATAACTTCCAATATCCTCATTGATCTGTCCATTTTCAAAAATCAGATCCTCGATCATTTTCTGATCACCTAAGAGGCGTTCTATCCACCCCGTTAACCTTTGGATTTTTGGATCATTTTGAACTGGAAGTGTATAGTTTATATAGTTTTTCTTTATACTTTCAATCTCTTCACTATCTTTTTTAAAGAACCACTCAACAATCTTACTAAGAGTAAATTCTTTTTCTGTGGACAAGTCATCTTTTACTTTGTAGAATAGGTTAATTAGGGATGGTGGAACGATTTCTTTCACTAATTTTTCTGGGAGCAACAGTTCAAGAAGTTTTTGTATCGAATTGGGAGACTTAAATACACCCACGATATCTTTTACAAGTTGTATTACCTTTTTTTGGGAATCATCGCCCTGGGTGATTATTAACTTCTCGTGGAGGGCTATTTTGATGATGGAGTGGATGGCATCTTTAATAATTGGAGCAGTTTGACCTGAGCCAAAAGCTTTCTTGATCAAGTCATTGATGAGTAAAGGTTGATCCTCAGCAATTTTTCCATCCATTTTAGGATATTCATCTATCATAGCATCCAACGAATAAAAAGCTTGCGCAAGTAATTGGTTAATTCCATGTTTTTTCATGCCATCACCGTTTAAAAATGCGTCGGCTTCATTTTCCTTTTCTTTTAATGTTTCGATTGATTTACGGATTTCAGCGACACGGGGTTTAATAAACGTTAAGATGATTATGTCTCTGTTGAAGATACCTTTCATTACACCATGGAACATTCCGTCCCAAAATGTTTGATCAAAAACTTGATCAAACAAGTAGGTTGCTATTTCAAGATCGTTTTTCGCCCCTTGGTATTCTTGGACAACACCATGTAATACCTGCATCATTTTATCTGATGAGAGTTGTCCTTTATCATTTAGAAGTACACGGCTAAGAGCAACAAAACAAGAATTTTCTAATAGAATATCTCGGGTATCCTTGATACTTTCATTATCGGTTTTTAAAAGAGTAAGTAACGTCTCTTTTTCAAAAGGAGGCAGTGATCCTAAATCTTTTCCTTCTAATCCTTGAATAAATTCTTTAGCACTTCCCACTAAGTTCTCAAAAATAAATTTGCTAAGGTTGTCTTTGTTATCAAAGTCTGATTGGTTAATAATTTTGCTCATTTCATCAAAAGTTATAATTAAATTTTGTCTCAAAATATTATAATCCTTGAGTATTGATACCAGTAGACTTGCAACATTACCCTTGTCAACGAAGATTTGGACCAACGGAGGAACCAGCTTTCCCCAAAGATCATCAGGAAGAAATATTTTTATTACTTCATTTGCGATCAACCAATACACGAACTCTGTATAGTCAGTAATTTCTTTTTTATTGGTATACTTGAGATACTTTTCCCTTTCTGCGGGAAAACCCGCCTTTTTTTGTACTGTCTTTAAAAGATTTTCCTCAGTGGGATCAATGAACCAATCAAGATAATCTTTTATTTCACCTACAAGAAGAGCTAATTTGCTCTCAAGATTACCGAGAGTATAGGCCGGTTGGATATTGTTATCTTTGACGGTTTGCATATTGTTATCATTGATAATATTATTGTTGTTGATAACTGATAAAACACTACTTGCGATTTGGGGGTCAATTTTACTATCAAGAATTGATTTTTTTAAATCCTCAGAACTTAATGATGCAGAGAAAAGGTATGCGCCAAAAACATAAAGCAGAGTCTCAAACAATTGTCTGAGGGGCTTATCTTGGGTTGTATTATCCCATTCAAGAAGTAGGTGTATCAAAGTATTAATCAAAGTGTTAATCGACTCATTATTGTGAAATGTATGTTTCTCTAGTGAGAACCGCTAATATATGTCCGACTATTTGAGTAAGAAAAGTGTCATATTCAAGATCTTTCATCTGTCCGCTCCTCAGTACCATTACCTGAAAGTTCGTGGAGATTAATGTAATACTCAAGGCCTTTAAGGAGAATTTGATGAATATACCCGACGGCTTTATCTCGGGTAAAAATTGTAAATTCCGCAGGAATTAGCTTGTTCCAAAGTTCATTTGGAACTACTATATCGGCTATTGCCTGAGCACCTTTTTTAATGGCTTTAACTACTTTTTCTGGCTTTTTCTTATTGTGGGCGAAGTTAGCTTTTTTGAGGTATTTCCAACCCGTTGAAATAACATTTTTAAGGAGATCACCGATTAATTTTTCTGAAGTTTGACCATTTTTCGGATTAGTGTGGTGAGCAATGAAGGCTTTCGCAAAGGGTACCAAAAGCTGAGTCTGATATGTGTCCAAAGTTTGCGATAGCACTCCATCCTCAGTCCATACTTGGTCAAGGAATCTATTTTCAATAGAACTTTTCTCGGTCTTTTCTTTATCGCCAGAATTATTTTTAGATCCCAGTCGAAGTAATCCTTTTAATTTCGGTAGATGATCATCGACTAGGCCATTGAGCGCAGAGTTTTTAATCATATCCTCATCAGAGAATTGGTTTATCTTTTGTTTTAGATAATAGATTCCCTTTATATGAGGAGAGAGCAGTTCTTCACTAACCATTTCCCAAAGGCCTTGGTCTCTGAATGAGAGAGGAAGAAGCGCATCAAAGGATTCTTTAGATAAAATTGTTCCAACAACTACTTTTGTTTGCTTCTTTATTCCCCAGTCGATAATTAATTTATTTTTGATGTCATTTATATTGAAATTTGTTTTGTTTTTTTCGCTTGTGATCAATTTGTAGGCATCATTGATAATTTTATCCCGTATCTTCTTAGGATTGACTGGGTTTTCTGAATCGACTGGAAATGAAAATAGGCCTGATAAAATATTTAAAGAATTTTGTCCATTTATTTTGAAATCTGATAATTGTGGCTTGATAGCATGAAGTGGAGGCGGTGTCTCCTGAGATTTAACTTCATTGCAGATGCATTCGATCAAACTATCAATATTTAGTTGATCTTCCTCTTCGATGTTAAGATTAGGATCAATTGTCTGAATAGCTTTATCTGCCCCGTGGAGCAATTCTTCGAAAATGAATTTAAATGCTTCTTCGGGGGTACGACCTTTGATGCTCTCAAGCTTGTTGGCTATGACAATTTTTATGATTTTATTAACATACGTCAGGAATTCCTTCTTGATTTTTGCAAGGTCTTCGCTATGAACTTGTCCGCTTTTTGGTTTCCTAAGAGAATGACAAGTAATTTTATTCAGGAATTCATATTCTTTAATGATTGGATTTTCCGGGTCTTCTGCCATTGTTTCTAATTTACCCGTTAACGTTTCCAAGGTATTGTTAATGAGGGTATCCAATTCTTCAATTTTCCATTTTTGTATCTTAGCTTCGGCTACTTTGGATTCCTTTTCAATATAATCGATGTGATCTTTAATTTCCTTTAAGTAGCCTCCGACCATGTTATAAAGAAGGGAGAAAAGGTTATCATGAACCAACGAGGGTATATCGAGCATTTTTTTGAGGTCTTCGACTTTTAGCTCTTTTTCCAAGAGATCCTTTGCAAATTGGGAATAGCAAATCTGAATAAAGTGTTCTTTTAATTTGTCTTTTTCAAGATTTTTTTCTCTTAACATTTTTTTTAATACGAGAATACTGCCAGATAAATCAGTCTCTAGCAGATCTCTTAAAGCAGTATGACTGCTTAATGCTATTGCTTTTTTAACGGAGTTGTTACCATTGGAATTTTGCATTTTTTCTAGCTGATCAAGCATTGGTTTAAGATTTTCCGCTGTAGCATTGTCGCAGTAGCTTTGGATTTCAGCTTCCCATGTGTTCCATTCAGGTATTTTCACGAGTGCTGTTTGAGCGAGAGAGTCTACAAATTCGTTGTAACGCGCTTCTATTTCCTGAGCAGGTTTAGGTTCCAAAATAGTGCAGAGAATGTGTTGAATTGCGTTTTTCAGTGTCCCTTCAATCCATGACCAATTAGCCGGTGACAAATTATTTTTTTGGGTATTGAGGGCTGTGTTTAGGAATTTTGCGCTTTCTTTACTTAGACCTAATTTTTCAAAGTTGATATTGTCGTCTTCTTTGATAATCGGTATCGCATTTTTAGCCAATAATTCTGAGAGTTGTTTGACCCCTTCATATTTCAACAGTTTATTCGGATCGATTTTTTCATTTAACTTACTATCGAAGAATTTCGCCCCATATTCGCCGAATGTTTCTATTAGTTTATCCCAAGTAAAATCATCGATCATGGGAACCATAACGCTTATAGCCCTTGCCCAGACATCTCTTTTTAAAATACTCTTTAATACACCAGGAAGATGTTCATCGTTCTCTTTATTTGGGAAGGCCGTTTCTAACAATTCCCTTGCTAGGGCTTTAAAAGCATCTTTTTTACCATTTTTAGCTTGTTCGTCATTCCCTTCAGGCAGATTGCTTAGGTGTCTATTTACTATCTTTGTTAGATTATTTATAAAATCATTGAATCGATATTTCGGTAAAATAGAGATCATATTGTAATCTATATCTGGATCTACAGACAATTTCAGAAAAATTATTTTAAATAATTCCTCTAAGCAATTTTTTATTTCTAATTTTTCTACGACGACTTGATGTTCTAGTATAATTTTCTGAAATGTATTTGTCTGAAATAGGACATTTGGAAGGTCTGAAAATAATGTGTTTAGTACCTTGGTTTTGTCAACGACTTCTTTACCCTGCAGTCCCTCATTCTGAGCAACTGGTTTAACCGTAAACCAGTTTCCAGCCAAACTTATTAATAAACTCTGGCGCCAAGTAGGTGCAGGAGGTGCAGGGAGCGGTTGCGGGTTAGGTACATTATTATTGTTTACAATACTGCTAGGTTCCATTTAATCCTCTTACATTATATTTTATAAAACATTATAGCATAAACATGACTATTTATTAAATGTTTATTTGATATTTATTATCTCAAGTAAAGGTTAAGAGAATATTAAGAATTTATAGGAATCCGTGAAAGGAAAAGGGAAGAGCTCGGCGTGGAGACACGCCGAGCTCTAAAATAAGACTATTTTTTCTCTTCGTCGTCGATGATTTCGACTTCGGCTTCTTCGATGTTATCGTTTTTGCCGGGCTCAGAGTGAGGCTGCTCACTATGAGAGTGGTGGGATTCCCCGCCTGGGGCTCCGCCCGCTGCACCCTGCTGTGCCTTTGACATTGCTTCGCCAATATGCTGCATATGCTCTTCCAGCTCCTTCTTGGCAGCGCGAATAGCATCGATATTTCCTCCTTCGAGGGCCTTTTTCACAGCATCGATCTTGCTTTGAACGTCGGTAGCAACGTCCGCAGGGATCTTATCCTTGTATTCAGCCAAAGATTTGGACGCCCTGAAAGCGAGAGAATCGGCTTCATTTTTGACTTCAATCTCTTCTTTACGCTTGAGATCTTCCTCTTTATGAAGTTCGGCATCTTTGATCATCCGTTCAATCTCATTCTCTGTGAGGCCCGACTGCGCTTCGATGCGGATTTTTTGCTCCTTGCCGGAAGCCATATCTTTCGCAGACACATGGAGAATACCGTCCGCATCGATGTCGAAAGAGACTTCGATTTGAGGCATCCCACGAGGTGCAGGAGGGATATCTGACAGGTCAAAGCGTCCGATCTCTTTGTTGTCGTTGGCCATATTTCGTTCCCCTTGCAGAACGCGGATGGTCACAGCCGGCTGGTTGTCAGCGGCAGTTGAGAAAATTTGTTTCTTCTGAGTAGGGATGGTGGTATTGCGCTCGACAAGAGGAGTCATCACTCCACCCATGGTTTCGATACCAAGGTAAGCGGGATAACGTCGAACAAGAGAACGTCTTTAACGACTCCTGTAAGAACTCCGCCTTGGATCGCTGCGCCGATAGCAACAACTTCATCGGGGTTAACCCCTTTATGGCCTTCTTTTCCGAAGATCTTTACGACCATCTCCTGAACAGCAGGCATACGGGTCATACCGCCGACGAGGATGACTTCACCGATGTCTTCTTTGTGTGAGCTTAGCATCTTTCAGGCCTTTAAGCAAGGTTCTTTGGTTCGTTCAATAAGATTGTGAGTTAGGGATTCCAATTTCGATCGTGTGAGGGTGATGGCCAAGTGTTTTGGACCTGATGCATCCATTGTGATGAATGGTTGGTTGATTTCTGTGGATTGTGTGCCAGAAAGCTCGATTTTGGCTTTTTCAGCAGCATCGCGCAAGCGTTGGAGGGCCATTTTATCGTTATGGAGATCGATTCCATGTTCTTTTTTGAACTCTTCGAGCAACCAATTCAGGATTACGTTATCGAAGTCGTCGCCGCCCAGGTGAGTATCGCCGTTTGTGGCGAGCACTTCGAAAACGCCATCGCCAATTTCAAGAATGGAGATATCGAAGGTACCGCCGCCGAGGTCGAAGACAGCGATTTTTTTGTCTGTTTTTTCTTTGTCCAGACCATAAGCTAGAGCGGCTGCAGTTGGCTCAGGGATAATACGTTTGACATCCAGTCCTGCAATACGTCCTGCATCTTTTGTGGATTGTCTTTGCGAGTCGTTGAAGTAAGCAGGAACGGTAATGACGGCTTCTGTAACTTCTTCCCCAAGATAGGCTTCAGCAGTTTCTTTCATTTTAATAAGAATTTGAGCAGATATTTCTTCAGGCTTCATCGTTTTATTTTGAATCATGAAAACAGCTTCGCCGGTGGCGTTGTTGGTCACTTTGAAGGGAACGGTTTTGATTTCGGATTGAACTTCATTGTACTTTCGTCCGATGAATCTCTTTGCGGATGAAACCGTGTTTTCGGGGTTGGTAATCGCTTGACGTTTTGCAGGGATACCTACAATGCGTTCATCACCTTTAAAAGCGACGACAGAAGGAGTTGTCCTTGTACCTTCCATAGACGCGATAACTTTGGGAGTGCCTCCCTCCATAACCGCGACGCAGGAGTTGGTTGTTCCTAAGTCTATTCCTATGATTTTTTTACTTTTTTTCTTTTCAGTCATAATTTACCTCTTTTTAATTTATTTTTTTTCGGATACTTCTTCGCTCGGCTCAATCGACACCTTCACCCTGGCCGGGCGGAGAGGCTTGTCGCCGATGGTGTATCCACGTATATTTTCTTCTATAACAATTCCCGGCGGATGTTCTTTCGTCACAATCATCTCCACAGCTTCGTGAAGATGCGGATCAAATGGCTTTCCGAGCGCCTCGATGTGTTTTACTCCATTGCTTGCCAGTACATCCTTAAACTGGTTTAAAATCATCTGAAACCCAAGGGCCCAATGTTTTACTTCGGCGGAGGCCTCCTGCGTATACTTAAGAGCGTTTTCTAAATGATCGATCGGGTGTAAAAAGTCGACGATCAGATTTCGTATGGCATAGTCGACGAGCTCTCCTCGTTCCTTTTGCAGTCTTTTCCGTGCATTTTCAGCATCTGCTAGCAAGCTCAAATACTTGTGCTTGTATTCGCTAAGCTCTTCTTTCAATTTATCGATCTCATTTACCGCTTTTGGCTCTTCCTTTGGCGGTTCTTGGGGCTGTTCGTTCATTAAATATTTTCCTCTTTCATGTTTTGTCCTCCAACAGCATCAAGCGGGATTGACCGATCAAATGATGCTCCTCTTTTTGCAAATAAGGGGTTCCCTCTTGAGGTTGGCGGAAATTAATTTTAAACTTATAAATATTACGCGTGAGCGCCTCGCTGATACTATCCGAAAACATATGCATGAGTTCGAATAGTGTTTTATAGGGAGCTCTTACAGGGCCGAGAATACCTACGGCTCCGATACTTTGTTGATTGATTCTGTAGGGGATAGCAATGACTGCGGCATTAGGGGATGTCGTGGTGTAACCATTGAGGTCGCTTCCTATCCAAAATTTGATCTGATTAGCTTTGCTGGCTTCTCTTAAAACTAAGCGGATGCTGTTAGGGTTTTCGAATAAAGAGAGGCTGCTGGCTAAGGATAGGGGGTCGTTAAATTCGGGATAGCTCAGAAGTTTTGAAAATCCGGTGCGGTAAACTTCTTCGTTGATAAAGTTGGAGTAACCGACAATGTAGCGGACAATCAGCTCGTTGTAGAATTTTTTAGCGAGGGCTTCCTCTTCGTCCGAGAGGTTTTCAGGTCTTTCGCCCTTACCTAGTCTCCATTGAAAATAGGTCTCCATCCTTTTGATGCCGAAGGAGCTTAATTTTTCTTCCGTGTGCATTAATTCGGTCTGAATCACCCCAAAGTCGGTAATGATCACGCAGAGAAAGCGGAAAGTGTCGACGGGAACAAGTTTGATATCGACAATAAAATCATGGTCGAAGCGGGGTGCTGATACAAAAACAGCGCAATTTGTTAAAGAACTTAAGGTTTCAGCGCTTTGCTGCAAAAAAGCTGCGATTTCCTTGGTTTCGGCTTGGCGGATTTGCTTAAAGGTCTCGTCAAGAGAGCCTATTTTTCGGTAGGAATCTCTGCATTTCTTGGGCATAGAGTCTGAAGGCTTTTTCAGTAGGGGTCCTTCCTCCGGAAGCGTGTTGCTGCTCTAGGAGGCCTAATTCCTCCAGGGAAGCGAAGTAATTGCGGATGGTAGCCGAGCTAAGGTGATCCAGGCCGGATTCCCTTAAGGTGTTGGAACCCACGGGTTTACCGGTAAGAATGTAATGCTCTATCAAAGCAATAAGCACCTTATACTGACGTTCTTCCTTAATGGATGTTTTTTTCTTGAGTTGCTCTATAGCGTTCAAGGCTGGATCCTCCCTTTTCTACCTTTATTATAGCAATAGGGCCTTTTTTCGGTCAAGAAAATTTAGCACTCAATCGAACCGAGTGCCAAATTAGATTAAAACACGATATCCCCCATGGATTTGAATGGTTAAATTCGATATAGATGGATTTTGAGCTACAAGGGGGTGTTTATGTCTGTTATTTTACAGCAAAGTCTCTCATACATATGGGGTAATGAGGTTCTAGTAAATAGCATGAATAGGGTCCATGCTATCTACAAACTGATAGAAAATCCACAGATCGAAGATAAGGATATCCAGGATATCCTGGCGAGGACTAAAGAAGTTTGGGAAGGTTTTAAAACCCTACTTTATAAAGTTTTCTTTACTGTTCGGGTTATCATTAGCGAGAATTTCCGGGTTTCCTTCAAAAATGCCAGCGATAAATTAACGCAGCTTATTCATAAAGTTTCTCCTATTGCCATACCCGAAGCCCCATCCGAAGATGAAGAGGAAGAAATTGAAGTAGATGAAGGAACTCCCTATAGAAACCTGTTGGATGAAGAAGCCGTATCTGCCGCTGAAAAAGAAATTTTAGATCTTAAACAACAAATAGAGAGTTTCGACAAGGAGCATAAGTCGCACTATCAACTTGAATATGAACTTAATAGATGCAACGAGGTAGCTAAATTAAAGGCTGAAAACATCGTTTTATTAAAGGAGTATGACGATTTATCATTAATCATGTTCGAAGTCGAAAAAGAAATGAATAAGCAAAAAGCTGAATTGACAAAACATCTCCTCAAAATAAAAAAGACAAAATCCGAAGAGGTTTCGGCTATATTGCATGAATTGGAGAATCGGTTTGTTGATCTCAGTTCGAAAGTAAAAAATCTAAAGAGCAGAATAGATGAAAATTCATGGAAGATTGGGAACGACAATCCTTACAAAAGCATGAAACCCGAAGCCCTTGAAAGCAAAAAAAAGGAGCTTGAGGAGCTTATCAGAGAGAGAAAGCGGATGGGCGACCTTCTCCAGATAAAAGAAAAAAAGCTTTCTAGTATTATTGAATAAGATTCGGGCTATCCGAAAGAATCACTGGGTACACATCGACAATCGATGGTAACCAATCCAGCCCTTTGCGGTAGACAAGCTTTGCAGCAAGGTGACAGGCAATGATCGCCTTTTTATGATGGTCAGGAATATTCATCATGAGCTCTTTCTCATATCGTGTTCTCAGGGTCGTTAGGCAGTAGCTCTGAAAGGTTTTGATGAGCGGATCATTGGCATTGGTGCTCAAAGGAATCCCTTCAAGATGATCCAGAAGCTGATAAGTAAATTGATTGATCCTTTCCGATATCTTGTCAGAGATAGCTGTCAGATATCCTCCCTCTTCTTTAAGAGTTCTCAAAAGAAGTTGAGCCTCGTTTGAAGCGCACTCCTTTAGTCTTTCAAGGATCTCTTTGACTAATTGCTCTTTCTGTTTCAAAAATTCTTCGTCACCTAATGTTAAGCCGCAGAGCACTTCGAAAGAGGAGCAAATGACACCTGTTTTATTTGCCGAACTATCTTTAATGATGAGGCAGCCTTTTTCTTCCAAGAAACGTCGAGCTTTGGGCGTAAGATAGAGGTTAGCCCCTTCCACAATGCCTCTTGCGGTAGGTATCCCTGTATCTGTAAGGAAATCCGTGACATTGTTGATATCTAAAGTTCTTGGACGTCCCCCGCCCGGAATAAAAATATCGGCAATCTTTTGATGAACGTTGTTTCTGTAAATATGATTCATATCACTTCCGGAGAGCCAATCTTCAACGAGTTTGCCTTTTTTCTTTCTCCAGCAAAGCGTTTGCTGTGAATAGGTTGTTTGCTGTCTCCGTCTCGTTCTATCAACAAGAAAACCCTCATCATGGAGTAGATCCGGAGGGTAATGATTGATCGGCTGTGCCATTTTAAACATGTCGGCTAAAATAGAAAGATCGAGTCCTTCAGGGTCATATATCGTTCCTGAAATGTCTGTAAGGGCAATGAGCTTCGCTGTATCAGGATAAAAACGATAAAGATTGCAGATCTGGTTTCCGGCGACGTCCCCATCAGTACCTCCTGACATTTTTATCGTAAATTTATCCTTGAGAGGATCAATTCCTATGTGGTGAAGCAGAGCTTCCATATAGACATTAATTCCTAAAGAAGTGACTCCATAATGCTTGTGGTTAATGCCATAAGTCGGTTTTCCTGAGATGAATGAACTTCCGGGCTTGTATCCATATTTCTTGCTAAAGTTGGCGATCCACTGAATCATCGGGTCATGCATATTTTCGTCAGGGCCTAAATAAAGATATTCCGGCCTCTTCCAATAGTCTACAATGTGTTTAGCGCGGATTGTTCCATCGGGTTCGCAGTTAATCAGGGTAATAAGGCCTTCGACATAGGCGCGTTGTGCCTGATAGAGAAACTCCGCAGTTTGTTCCTTTCTAAACTCTTCGAGTTTTATCAATGCTTTATCTTCGGGATAATTGATTTCATCCAGTTCCTTTTGCAGAATTAAAGCTTCCGATTCTAAACGATCAAAGGGCCTTAGAAAAATAATCCCTTTGGCACCACCTTCGGGAATGTCTTTGTTTTTATTGTGTTGAGTGAAAGCAAGGTTGTAGCATTCTGTGAAGACGTTATTTGCTTCGGAAGCGATATGTTCCTGAACTTTTGGATAGACAGTCCTTAGACCACCACGAGAAAGGTCTTTAAATCGGATATGATAGGCAAAAAAGTGCATCCCTTTAATGAAGAATATTCCGTAAGGAAGTTCGGGAAATTTTGTTTTTCTTTCGAAAGGGATGTCATCAAGATATTTTGGATCTAATCTAAAGCCTATGGCGGTGTAATTCAATCGAAAAAAATTAGTTTTGTAGGAATAGTGAACAAGGTTCATACCCTGTTTCAGGACATTTTTACGCCTTTCATCATTTTCGGGGTGACCCGTATCGAGGTTATTGATATCCTTAAGAAATTTTTCCCGAATTTCAAGATAAGTCTTTTGAAAGTGATGTTCCGGATCGAATTTATAAAAGAAGGCATCGCAAATGGCCCGCGTTAACTCAGGGTGACGACAGAGATCCTCTTCTATTTTATCAATAGTGTAGAGGTTTGGATTCAGATTAACCAGGTTTTGGTGGACAAAATTGATCATGGCTCTAAGGAAATTGCCGAATTTCCCAGGCACTGCACTTGTTCGAATGAGGGTTGAATCGATTCTGTCGAAGCTCGCAAAATATTTCAGAGTGACAAGTTCGCGTAGGAAGTCATTGATGTTGGCGATATCCCAAGCGGCTTCTCCATTGATTCCATGAAGACCTAATGACATGACGAGAATGCTATTTTTGCTGTAGGGATCTATGTAAGTGGCGTTGACTCTCTTCATCATCAGATTATTTCTGTAGATGATGCGGGCCATTCGATAGAGAAAGTGGTGTTTAGGGGTATTCTTCCAAGCCAAGACGATGTGAAAAGAGGCTCCTCCCGTGGTTTCCCAGTCTTCATTATAGCGAACTTCATATTGACAGTTGTCGCGGGTTTTGGCTCTAAAAAACATGTCCAGGGCTAGAATGAGTCTGTCTACAGGTAGCGAGCGCAAGAAGCGGACATTCATGCTGTTAATGATGCTATCAAACTCTTTGTCAGTGACTTCCGGATTGCGCTGTTTTACCAAGGTGCGAAGTTCTTGTTTGGATATATCCGGAAAGGCTTCTTCAACGCATTCAATGAGGTCGGTAAAGAAAATTTGCGTGATTCTGAGCTGCGATGGAACGCCCGGAAAGGGGGCGGGAGTGTTTGATAAATAGGCCTGGTAGGTCTTGATGCCGTACATTTCGTAATCGACTAAGACGCGGAGATCGGCGTCGGCGCTATTGAGGCAGATAACTAGAGCGGCTCTTTTGAGGTGGATGGTGGAAAAGTAACCTTGAAGGGGAAAACCCATGAGGTTGTGAGCGATAAGCATGATATTTTGAGGGCTGACCTCTTCGAAGAACAAGGGGGGCATTGCTTTTTCAAGCCAGAGATAGTATTCCTTGAATTTTTCGGTTTCATTTTGGATGGCAAGCTCAAGCTGTGTGTTGGTCGCTTCTGTTTTTTTCATATCTTAAACCTCGTATTTTCACTGTAAGGAAGACGCCAAAATTCGTCCAGCAAATCGTGCGTATAGACACAAATAACAGGATAAGCAGGATCGCAAGCGGCAGGATAAAAAAAGGATAAGAAAAAATGAAAAGAAAAATAACAATTCTTTTTTCTTTCTTATCCTTTTTTATCCTGCCGCTTGCGATCCTGCTTATCCTGTTATTTTGGTTGTATACGCACGATCCCCCAACAGCCTCAAGGCGTTAAGGCCGACCAGGATGGTTCCACCTTCGTGAAGGACTACCGCAAGCCACAAGGGAACGACTCCGGCTAAGGCGGGCATGCTCGCGAAAATAATGGCTACTGTTGCTAATATAAGGTTCTGCTTCACTATCCTTTGGGTTTGATGGGCCTTTCCAACTAACCAATCCAGCAATTCAATATTATCATTAAGAAGGACGATATCCGAAGCATCCATAGCTGCTGTCGTTCCCACTTTCCCCATGCAGATTCCTATCGTCGCTCGGGTAAGCGCCGGTGCATCATTGATCCCATCTCCGACCATCGCCACCTTCGATTGATTTGCTAATTGAGTAATATATTCCAATTTATCTTCAGGGCGTAAATCGGCTTTGAAATCTGTAATGCCAATTTCATTCGCTGTTCTCCTAGCGCTATTTTCATGGTCGCCCGTCAACATCACAATTTTAAGCTTCCAGTGATTCATTAACGATTGAATGGTTTGTTTAATAGAGGGTCTTGGAGTATCGGTGAATCTAAATATAAAAACCTCTTCTTCAATAAGCAGAACGGCAAGGAGTTCTCCTTTCTCGCGAATTTCTAAGGTTCTTTTTCTCAGATTCTCTTTTAGGTGTTCTGGAAGTTTTTCTTCAATATATTCAGGATTCCCTACACAAACATGCTGTTCTTTTCCGTTAATTTCTACAAAACCTTCCAGCCCGTATCCTGAAATGGAAACGAATTTTTTCAATTGCACGGGCATCGCCCCTTTTTGTTGGGCATAGGCAAGAATAGCCTTTGCAATAGGATGCACAGCATTTTTTTCCAAAGCATAAGCAATGCACAAGGCTAACTCTTTCATCGAGCTTTTACCTTCGATTTTGATGCATGATAAATCTCCGGTTGTCAAAGTACCTGTTTTATCAAAAATAATCGTTGTACAGCTCGCTAGGGCGTCCAGAGCAATCCCTCCTTTAAGGAGGATTCCCCGTCTAGCGCACACGCTTACGGCACTTAAATAGGCGATGGGAATGGCGATAATGAGGGCGCAGGGTGAGGCTGCAATCAAGAATGCTAGGCTTCTATATAAGGAACCTTCCGGTCCTAAGAAAGGAATTCCCAATAAAATCGGCAGCGTTAAAGTAAATAAGGCGGCTAGAAGGATAATCGTAATCGCATATCCTCGGCTAAGCTGATCAAACCATTGCTGCAGTTTAGGTCGCGCTTCATGAGCTTGTGTCACCAACTGAATAATTCTTGAAAGTGTCGAGTCCGAACTGGTGCGAATGACACGCAATGTCATGGCACCCTCAAGATTTAAAGCCCCGCCGGCGACTTCATCATTAACTGTTTTTGTTACAGGATAATTTTCACCGGTCAGATGGACTAAATTCACCGAAGATGTTCCTTCGATGACGATGCCATCCAAGGGGACGACCTGTCCCGATTTCACTAATATGGAGGTGCCCACCGGGATTTCTTTTATGGAGCGTTCGATGAGGCTGCCATCAGGTCTAACAATGCTAGCTGTCGTTGGAGACAATTTGTGGAGGCTGCTAATGGCACTTTTGGCACGGGTCGTTACGGCATCTTCCATTGATCCTGATAATGCAAATAGTACGAGAAGAAGCCCTCCTTCCATACCGCTGCCGATAAATATTGAAGAAAAGGCAGCAAGGGTCATCAGGATGTCGATGTTCACTTCTAAGCTGAGCAAATCTTCAATAGATTCAATTAAGGAGGGTATTCCTGCGAGAAAATACACGCAAATGAGTAGAAATTTCGAGAGAGGATGGGTGTCTGGAAAAAAAGAAAAAATAAAGCAAATCAGCAGGAGGAATCCTGCAAGTATCGATGCTTTTAGGGTAAGATTTGCCCCCCAATGCCGTGATTCCGGGGTAAGAAAAGGACTCACCGATTCCGGCAGGCCCAATTCGAAGAATTCTTCAAAAATGTTCGTTTGTTGTTTTCGTACTTGCTCCATTCGAGTTTAGCCTTTAGTTGGGTTTTATATAATCGAGAAGAAAGTAAGCTGAACCTAGGGTGAGAGCAGATATTCCTAAATTCCATACAATAGCGGGAATAGTTTTATTTCCTTCGTATTTTGCTGAAATGACCGAAGCTAAAGATATGGCTAGAGCGCTTGCGATCCAGATGCCGAAGTTTGGAAAAAGGAATAGAAACGATAAACACAATGCCGCGGCTCCACAGACTCCTATCACAGCTCCTATTGCTTGTTTTAGGGGATGTTCATTGGTCTCCAATGAAAGGCAAAGCTCTTCAATAACCATGATGCCAAGAAGGCGATTTTCATCTGCCATGAGTACATCCATGACATCTTCTAAGAGTTTTCCTTCCAAACCTTTGGCTCGATAAAGTTCTTTGAGCTCCTCTCTTTCTTGAGCGCGATGATGCTGGATTTCCCATCTTTCCTGTTCTACAACGCGGTGCATCCTTTCCAGACGCGACCATCCCAGCCAAGCGCTTCTTCCTCCTTTCCAAAATAACCAGCCTAAAGAGAATACGGCAAGAATGAAAGCTATCTGCTTAAATTGAAAACCGAATTTGGTTAAAATGATCCAAATCATGACTAGGACGATGGAAGTTTCCCTTACCGCATCAGCGAATGCTGAAATGTGTCCGGGGATTTCAGTTCCATGAACTTCTGTCGAGGATAAAAGCCCCTGGGCTTTCGCTTCGGCGACATGGCCTAGCGCATCTTTTCCATGAAAATGTTCAGGTATATCTTTCGTATCTGGCATATTTCTGTCCTTTTTAGTCTAAAATACCTCATTTCGGTTAAAAACGAAAGATTTGCTTATATTTATGGTGATTTTTTATTTGAAAACAGCTAGAATTAAATATAGGGGTAGTCCCGATGGAGGTTGTGTTTTATGACAAATCCCGGCGGTGTTTCAGGGGGACCATTGGATAAAAGCGGGCCTATAGAACCTACGGGTCCGGTGACATCCGGTGAAAGTGTATCGGGTGGTTCAGCGACTCAAGATAAGCGTTATTGGAACACACTTTCCAAGAGTGATCAAGAAGATGTGATGCAGGTTTTGCTTGCCAATGCTTACCAGCCTATATTACCGACTCCTTCCTTAGATGCAGGAAATGTGGATGTTTCTATAAGCGGGATAATATCTTCGGTCGAGGCAAAGTTTGCACAGATAGGATCTGAAATTTGGAAGGGTTATATACAAAATCTTCAAGCGATTTCCGATCAAGTTGCCGAAATGATCAAATCTCCGCAGTACCAGCTAAAAATTCAGGAAACAGAGCCTACGAGTATTCAACGTGTGCTAGATAACAATTATAATCTTGTTTCAGGAATGTCTGATTATGTTAACACTCACACGCATGATAAAGATGCCATACCCTTCATAGCGATGTCAATGATTGTTGCCGGAGGTGTCATTCTAAATTCTATTAGTGTTGTGAATGCGGCAAGCGCATCGATTGTGGGACCAACGCCTGTTCTGGACGCAGCGCAGCTTGCAACTCAGGTTGTTCAGCCCGCTCTTGCAGAATCGAGTGCGATGGTCATTAACTTATTTCTTCCTGCGATGCTGTATACAACGACTTTTGCAATGGAAAGAGGCACAAATGGTGGAAAAAGTGATAAACAAATCGATATCGATTTTGCACGCAAATTCGCCACAAATATCCTCGCACAAGTTCAAGGGAATGAAATTAAACAATTTCTAGCGGCTCTCATCGTCAATAAATTTAACGAGGGTGAGCCTATATCGAAAGAACAGATGGCTCAAGCTCAAAATATTACAAAGTTGATTATGCTTTCTGTAGCTTTTGCTTTATTCTATAAGGTTGAAACGAAGTGGCTGACGGGTCAAGAATTTGCCGATTTCATCAAAAACAACCCTTACAAACAAGGCACGGAAGAATTTACTTTGATAGAAACAATTAAGCAGTATTTGGCTATGATTCCTCCGGACGACCGGTCTACGATCTTAGAGGGACTCATGGCTTATTGCGACAAGAATCCAAATATAGAAGAATTGCTCAATCCCGAAAAAGCCTTTTCAAAGATCATCAACGGCTTCAACAGGGAAGTGGACGCCGCTTAAATGTCCATTCAGTCCATGCCGTCCATTGTTTTCACAAAATCTTCGCAGGTCATAAACCCCGCTTCAATCGTTATCTTTGGGCGGTCCCTCCTTGTTATGGAGTGTGCATAGGTCTTGTCGTAGTACTGCAGTACTAATTCGGCGGCTTGGTGAAAGTTTTCAGATTCTAGATTTTCAATGATTTCCTTGGCTCTTTGCCCGCCTAATCTCTTAGTGATGCGCTGGGTTGCCTTAATCAGATCCTGCCTCGTAATGTGCGAATAAGCCTCATGAAGGTTAGCTAAACGAACCTCCAGGGGACGATTAATCACATAAAGCGGAGCTTGCCCCATTTGATCAAAAAAAGGCTTAGGAATGCTGCAAGTGCCGACCAAAGAGCTTTCATCTTCAATCCAAATAGGCCTTTCCTTGTCAAAAGCATGGAGCTGGCAGGCTATCTCGTTCTGAAACTGCTCCGAGGAGGGCTGCGGGGGCATTCCTAGGCTTCCAAAAGCACTCCCTCGGTGGTTTGCCAGCCCCTCAAGATCGATCACCTGCTCGCCCCTCTTACGAAGCTCTTGCAATAGGGCTGTTTTGCCGCAACCTGTGAACCCTCCAAGAACTTTGAGCTTGTACGGTTTCTCAAACATCTCCAAAACCCATTGGCGGAATGTTTTATATCCACCCTCAAGGGTCAAAGTCTTGATCCCGGCGGTTTTCAAAAGCCATGCCATCGACGAACTGCGCATCCCTCCGCGCCAGCAATGGACCTTTGCATATTCTCCTGGAATATGCTTGCGTGCATCTTCGACAAAGGTCGTGAGCTTTGGTCCGACAAAAGATAGGCCTTGCATCACTGCTTCCTGCTGACCAACCTGCTTATAGGTAGTCCCTACGGCAGCACGTTCGTCATCTGTAAATAGGGGGAGGTTCAATGCCCCGGGAATACGTCCATGGGCGTATTCCGAGGGGCTGCGGACATCAAAAATAGGCCCGGGGTGGATTAGAAATTCTTCTAAGGGGATCATGATTTTGGAGTGATCGTCTTTAATCCATCCAAATAGGGCTGCAATACCGCAGGGATATTTATAGACCCATCTTCATTTTGGTTATTTTCCAGGATAGCCACCATCAAGCGAGAGGTTGCTAGTCCTGATCCATTCAAGGTATGAACGAATTCAGGCTTTTCTCCCTTCTCCCTATAGCGGATATTCGATCGGCGCGCCTGATAATCGGTACAATTCGAAATAGACGATACTTCATAATACCGATCCTGTCCCGGAAGCCAAACTTCGACGTCGACAGTCTTCGCTGAGGCAAAAGACATATCTCCGGTGACTAACAGAGATAGACGATAATGGAGGCCCAGACCTTGGAGGATCCCTTCAGCATTGGCAATCATCTCATCAAAGATTTTGGGGCTTTCAGTAGGCTTGCAGAAGCTAAACATCTCCACTTTGTTGAATTGGTGGGTACGGATAAGCCCCCTTTCGTTGGCCCCTGCCGCTCCTGCTTCCCTGCGGAAGCAAGGGGTGTAGGCCATATATTTCAGCGGAAGGTCCTCTTCGGAAAGAATTTCATCCGCATGAAGTCCATTGAGGGAAACCTCTGCTGTCGGGATAAGGTAGAGGTGAAATTCATCATCATGGAGCTTAAATTGCTGGTGTTCGAATTTAGGCAGTTGTCCCGAGCCAAAAAGAATATCGGGACGGACCAAAAGGGGCGGCATATGCTGTTTGAACCCTTTTTTGAGGTTGCAGCTTATAAGGTAGTTGATGAGGGCCCATTCTAGTTGAGCGCCTAGTCCCGTGTAAATCGGCCAGCCGGCACCTGTGATTTTAGCCCCTCTTTTGAAGTCAAAAAGGTTTAATTTTTCGTTTAGTTCGACGTGATTCTTAAAGGGGAAGGAAAAACTGGGCTTTTGACCATGTACTTTCGTGATGACATTCTCTTTAGGATCGGGAGATATCTTGATATCGTCCATAGGGAGGTTCGGGAGAATTGACATTTCGGTCTTGAATTTCTCCTCCAACTCGCTCAATTCCCGGTCGATTAATTGGATTTCCGTAGCCATTTCGGACATTTTCTCCATCATATCATCGAAAGGTTCTCCTTTGCGCTTCTTTTCGCCAACCTCTTTGGAACAGGCATTTCTGGACGATTTTAGCTGTTCTACCTTCGTTTTTAAGAGGCGGATTTTGTGGTCATATTCGACGATATTTGTGAGATTTACCGTCGGTTCTTTGGTTTTCAGTTTCTCTTCGACACCCTTTGGGTTGTCACGGATTAGTTT
This sequence comes from Waddliaceae bacterium, assembly GCA_963822595.1. Taxonomy (GTDB): domain Bacteria; phylum Chlamydiota; class Chlamydiia; order Chlamydiales; family Waddliaceae; genus CAVRUH01. The sequence goes on from CAWGIG010000005.1 coordinate 64,448, forward strand.
AATATCGAGCATAAGTGGACTTCCTTATCTATTTAATAGACAAGTAAATATAGCTATAGAGGTATTATTTAAGTAGGAAAAAATGATCATTTGAGTAATAATTAGATTTTACTTTTTACATATTGATACCATGCGTTTAAAAAAATTAGAACTTTTAGGCTTTAAATCCTTCGCAGACAAAACAGTCCTCGAGTTTCACGAGGGAATAACTGTTATTGTCGGTCCTAATGGATGTGGTAAATCTAATATATCTGATGCCTTCCGTTGGGTCCTGGGGGAGCAGTCTGCGAAATCCCTTCGCGGAGGTAAAATGCATGATGTCATTTTCTCTGGAGCCAACACGCGTAAGCCTTTAAATATCGCCGAAGTCTCTCTGACGATGACGGAAGTGGAGGGAACTCTCCCCACACAATTCGAAGAAGTTTCTGTAAAAAGACGTGTTCATCGAAGTGGAGAAGGCGAATATCTCATCAATAATAAGGCTACCCGTTTGAAAGATGTTCAAGATTTCTTCATGGGTTCCGGAATCGGAAAAGATAATTTCGCGATCATCGCCCAGAATCAGATGGAAAAAGTTATCAATAGCTCGCCGATAGAAAGACGTTTTATTTTCGAACAGGCTTCCGGCATCGAACGTTTCTTACACAGAAAAAATGAAGCCCTAAGAAAATTAGAACAGACTGAAGCTAATGTCGAACGTGTAAAAGACATCCACAAAGAGGTGGAGAGGCAGATTATCGTCTTGGAAGAACAAGCGGAAATCGCGAGACACTATAAGGAAAACAAAGCAGAACTCGACTACCTAGAGCTTGCTCTAATGTCAACAAAATGGGAAAACCTTCAAAATCGTACTGAATCCGCAAAGAACAAAGCCGAAGAAAAACAGAACGAGATGAATGCTATCCTCTCTTCTATAGAAGCTGAAGAAGAACAACTTCATCAGTCCAAAAAGAAATTGACAGAAGGACAATTAGAGCTCCAAAGTAAAAAGGAAGAGGTCTACAAAAGACGCAGCGAAAAAGAAATCAAATCAAAAGAATGGCAAGCGAATCAACAAAGACTGCAAGAAGTCATTCATAAAGAAAAACGCTGGTTGCAAGAATTCGATCAGCTCATCGAAAAAAGAAAGCAATGGAAAATCGAAGCCGAAAATAACGGAAAACATCTCCAAACAGTTGAAGCCGAACTGCAAATCCTCGAAAAATCACGCAACGAAAATAGAGATAAACTGACTTATCTTGAATCAGAAGTCTCAAAAATCCGAGAAAGACAGCAAGCTCTCCATCAAGAGCTCGTCAGAGTCCTAAGGAAAGAAAGCGAGTCTGCCAGCGAATTAAAGCAGGATAGCCTCCGTTTGGAGCATAATCAGGAAAGAAAAAGACACCTTATCGATAGAAAAGAGCGTCTCAACGAGCAAATTAAAGAAATCAATCAGAATTTTGAAGCCAAAAAGGCGAGTGTTGAGTCTTGGACCGAGTCCGTCGACCAGCAAAAGGAGGGGGTTGCCGCCCTCGAATTCGAGCTGAAAGGGATTCTTCAAGAAATCGATGCAAATAAGAAGAAATTAGATGTTGTGGTTAGAGAACTCACTGAAAACCGAGCAAGACAAAAAGTCCTTTTACGCATTCGAGAACAAATGGAAGGTTTTTCCGTTGGAAGCAAACGTCTCCTCAAGGAATCAGCCACAGCGAATAGTCCGCTCTTCAATAAAGTCAAGGGATTGTATGAATCGATCACCCCTCTAAAAGGGAGTGAGAAAGCGCTTTCAGTGGCGATGCGTCCCTATTCACAGACTTTAGTGGTAGAAAAACAAGAGGATCTTCAATCTGTTATTCACTTTGCGAAAGAAAACAACCTCAAAGACTACTCCATTGTCTGTCTCGAACAACTTTCAGAAAATGCTGCGCCCTTAACGGAAGGAACGCATCTTTTAGATCAAGTCAAAGACAACAGTATTTCCCGCCACTTTTTAAAGAACGTCTATATTGCTGAAAATACTCAAGACGCATTTCAACTGATGCGTAAAGCGCAAGGCGTGGAAGTTTGGACACAAGAAGGGGCCTACATCGATCAAAGAGGGGTTATTTTTTATAGCGTTGAAGGAGATAATAATATCTTTATCCGCGAAGCCGAACTGAATACTCTTGAAAAGAAAATTCGCGAAAATGAAGTAAGCCAAACGGTTTTAGAAGAGTCCTTGAATACGTTTTCTCAAAGAAGAAACGAGATACAAAATAGAAAAACCGAAATGGAGAAATTGCTCCGTAACGAGGAAATGAAGCTCGTTGAAGCAAACTTCAGCCTTCAAAGATTTCATACGGATTTGACAAGACTTCAAGCGGAACAAGCTAAGCAAGAAGAAGAAATCAAAGCTATCGATAGCGTTACAGAAAAGCTTCATACTCTGATTCATGACCTCAAACAAAGGCATGCTGAAGCAGTCGCTAAAGCAGAGGAAATGAAACAGTTGGAATCGGAATTAACGGAAGAGTTAGTCGAAAGGATGGCATTCCTTCAAACGCAGCAAGATGGACTCAAAGATATCGAACCTCGCTACCAGCGCATGCTCGAAGAGCAAAGAAAAATCAACCATCACATGCATGTTCTAGAAGTGAAGGAGATGGAAAGTCAGCAGCAAGAAAAACATCTTCAGGATGAAATTAAAAGCATGCAGAACCAGCAAAATGAGATTCAAGGGGATAATTCCGACTTCCAAGAAACTCTTGAAGAAGTTGAGAAGATGCTTGCCGATGTTCTTGCAAGTACCGCTGAATTCGAAAAAGAAGTCTCAAACAGAAGACATGTCATTGAATCCATCGAACAAAAGATCCATGATAGCCGTCATTTGCTCAAGCAAATCGAGCAAGATTTTCATCAGTATGGCATTCAAATTGCCCAAATGGAGTCCTCAAGACAGTCTCTAGAAATAGAATTGAATGAAAGATACCACCGCACTGTTGAAGAACTCAAAGCGCAACAATTGGTTCTGCAATGCACCATAGAAAAGGCTGAAAGAGATGTGAGAGCTCTTAGACGCAAAATCGAGGAAGCGGGCGATATCAATATGACCTCTATCGAAGAATGCGATAAGCATAAAGAGCGGTATACATTCCTTGGCAGTCAAATTGAAGATCTTGAGAAATCAAAGAATGAACTCGTTGAAATTATCACTCAGCTAGATGCTGAAAGCCGAAAAATCTTTAAAGAAACCTTTGAAAAAATTCAGGAAAATTTCAGAAAGAATTACCAAATTCTTTTCAATGGTGGCGAAGCCGATCTACATCTGACAGAAAGCGCAGATGTCCTGGAAGCGGGTATCGAAATTGTTGCAAAACCTCCAGGAAAGCAGATGAGATCCATCACTCTCCTATCCGGCGGGGAAAAATGCCTTACAGCGATGGCGCTTCTGTTCGCCATCTTCGAGGTCAAACCTGCACCATTCTGTATCCTCGACGAAATCGATGCGCCGCTTGACGACTCAAACGTGGAACGTTTCTTGAATGTCGTCAAACAGTTCGTAAGTAAGTGTCAGTTTATTATCATCACGCACAATAAGAGAACCATGTCTATCGCAGACGTTATTTTTGGCGTGTCTATGCAGGAGAAAGGGGTGTCTAAAATACTATCCCTTGAATTCAGCCATGAAAAGGCTCCTGAACCGTCTTTAGTTTAATAAAAAATACACACTGGGAGAGCTCTATGTTAATTGGAATTCCAAAAGAAGTGAAAGAGTATGAATTTAGGGTTGGAGCAACTCCGGCCATGGTCCGCACTTTTGTTGAAGAGGGACATCAAATCATGGTTCAGACCCAAGCCGGAGAACAAATTGGTTTTTCCGATGCCTTATACAAAGAAGCCGGAGCAAAAATTGTATATTGTGCAAAAGAAGTGTGGTCTGCAGAAATGATCATCAAAGTAAAGGAACCGCAAGCTTCTGAATTTCCACTCATGCATGAAGGGCAAATCCTCTTTTGTTATCTCCATTTAGCGCCGGACCCTATTCAAACAAAACATCTGATTGAGAGCAAAGTGGTGGCTATTGCCTATGAAACAGTCACGGACAGAAAAGGAAGATTACCTCTCTTGGTTCCGATGAGCGAGATCGCCGGACGTATTGCTATTCAGGTGGGCGCTGTGTCGCTTCAGATGAACAATGGAGGCAAAGGATTGCTTCTTGGGGGAGTTCCAGGAGTGTTTTCGGCAAATGTGGTCGTCATTGGCGGAGGCGTTGTAGGGACTGAGGCAGCGCGCATGGCGTTGGGTCTTGGTGCAAACGTAACCATTCTAGATAAGAGCTTGGATCGTCTTCGTAATCTTGATACACACTTTGGACCTCATTTGAAAACGCTTTATTCGACGACGTTAGAGATTGAGCATGTGTTGAAAACTGCTGATTTAGTGATTGGGGCAGTGTTGATACCGGGAAAAACGGCTCCGCGCTTGGTGACGAGGAAGATGTTGCATTCGATGGAACCGGGTTCTGTGATAGTGGATGTGGCTATCGATCAGGGGGGTTGCACAGAAACTTCGAGACCGACGACACATGGCAATCCGACATATGTGGAAGAAGGTATTTTGCATTACTGCGTGACGAATATGCCGGGTGCCTGTGCGAGAACATCGACACTTGCATTGACGAATGCGACGATGGATTACGCTTTGAAAATTGCCAACCTAGGGTATAAGAAAGCAATGCGGCAAGATGCCGGCCTTCGCAACGGCCTTAACGTTTGCATGGGTGAAATCACCAACGAATCGGTCGCTCACGACCTTAAATACGCTTACCTCAACCCGGAAGAAATCCTGGCTTAAGAGTCTAGATTTTCCTGAGTCCGGAGCGCATCGCGAAGGACGAATCCATTAAAGCCCCGGGTGACGCATCGGAACCCGGGGAATAGCGTAAATAAAATATAGAGCCCGGAGCGCATCGCGTAGGGCGACTGATTCAACCACCGGAATCAGTCGCCCTTCGCGATGCGCTCCGGGCTCTATATTTTATTTACGCTATTCCCCGGGTTCCGATGCGTCACCCGGGGCTTTAATGGATTCGTCCTTCGCGATGCGCTCCGGACTCTCTGATAGTTTCAAAACGGCTGCCTGAAGAATTAAAAACTACCAAACTCGCGCCACTTGTTTAAAGACTATTCCGTATAAGTGTTGGGTTAATTACTTGTTGCAATAGGCGTGTGCGCTCTCTCTTTTGAGCTATAAAGATCGGACGTATCATTTGAAAGATTATGGAGGCAATATCCCTATTTATACCATTCGATTTCATTTGTTCGGTCCTTTTCGTTAATAATCCTAAAAAAAAGCTCTGTTCAAACCGTTGACATACATCATATACCGAGAAATCAGGGGCATACTGTCTGGCTAGCTCAATTTTTTTAAGGAGACCCCCCCTACTAAAGGGTCAATTATGAAGTGCAAGACCATTTTCTTTATGAATGACCCTTTATAGCTTTTACTCTTAAACGTTAAATCTAAATGTGTTATTATGAGGAGATGGTCAAATGTAAATGTTAAGGATTATGACTTTACCCAAGTTTTTACAGAAATATAAGCTGGAAGCCCAAAAATACCTCGATAAAGGCTGCGTTAAAGAAATTGAATTTTCCGGCCCTACCTACCAAATCAAAGTCATCGAACCTAAATCGAAAAAAGAAGTGTGGGCCTTCCTCCAACTCGACCCCAAAGGTTGGATCAAAGATAGCTTCTGCTCCTGCAACGAAGGGGAAGCCTGCGTTCATATCGCCGCGTCCTATTTGCGTATCTTCAACCAGGCCGACTCTCCAATCCACCACCGTTTCCAACGCTCCCTTTGGAATAGAATCGGTTTCCTTTTTCTCGATATTTGCGGCGATGATCCGGATCTGATTCAAGAAATCGAACCCAACTATTTTACCTGTTTATCTCAAGAGGGCGTCGTTGCATTTTTTGCAAAAGCAAAGAATAAGCAAGGCGCAGAGCATCTGCATAATATCTTTTATCAAAGAGCCAAACAAACCGAAGAAAATTCGTTAAAGTTTTCAAATCTATCCGAGGAAGATTTGGCCTTATGGCGACAAGGAAGGCCTTCTTTCGAACTTCGATACGAACTCTCCTACTGGAACGACTTGGCAAAATGGCTGTTCCTCATGCAAGATGACGGAACACGTTACAAAATTTCATTTAAATACGACTCCCAAGGGCTTCCTAACGAAATAGTCATCTCATTTTCAGAATTAGAATTAGGATTTTCTCTATCAGAGGCAAACCTTGGTTTTATCATCCCTGCTTTAGAGACAGTGGAGTCCCCCTTGAAGGTCCATCAGGTAGATCAAGGGGGCGTTCAGAAAATTACGTATGATAAAGTCGCAGGCGAATTGATTGTCGAAAACAAAAGAGGCAATAAAGAGGCTTCAGAGGACCCCCAAAAAGATGGAATCATCATCAACGGGTGGATGTATATCCCCAAAAAAGGATTTTATTCTAACGTCGAGCAAGGGACATTGCAAGGGCCTCGCCTTTCGGGAAAAATGGTTTCGCAGGCATTATCAGAAAACTACGCTTTGATAAAATCCAAAATTAAAGGGACTGTATTGCATTTAGATCCGGTTCATGTTTCCTATTCTCTTTATTTTGATAATCTTTGGAATCTGCACCAAGAGGTCTATTTATTTCAGCCGGGTGACTTAAACACTCCTTATTCCCGCTTATTCGGCGATTGGGCCTATCTTGAAGATGATGGTTTTTATCCTCTTGAGGGTATTCAAAGCAATGAAATCCACCGAATTTTCCATCCCGAAGATGTGCCGGATTTTATTCGCGACAACCGTTCTTGGATCGGACATATGGATGGATTTCAATTTCATGTTTCCGGAATCGAAACGCAATTGAACTATGAAGTCAGTGATGAAGGTGATCTGACCTTTAAAAGAAAGTCCATGTTTGATGAACTTTCACATGATTGTAGAGACTTTGGGGAATGGATTTATGTCAGAGGCGAGGGGTTCTTCGCAAAGACAGGATCCACGATTCCTAGCGCAGTCACTCCCGGAATGGTTATTCGCGCCGATCAAATTCCGCTTTTCATCCGTCAGCATAAAGACGAGCTGCAGATTATACCCGGATTTTTTACTACGATTTGTCCCGTCTCTAAGGCAGGTGTTAGGGTGGTTGTTCAAGAAGATCAAACCATAGTGATCACTCCCGAGTATGTGATGCTTGAAAGATTTGGAGATAAAAATATCAGAATCTTGGATGAGTTTACATATACACCAGGAAAAGGTTTTTGTGAACTGCAAGGGGATGCAAGACTGCCGGAGCCTTTTCGCCATGCTATTCATATCACCAAAGAAAAAATTCCTCATTTTATTGCTACGGAGCTGAAGGCTATAAAAGGGTTTGCAACTTATATTGATCCACGTCTTCTAGCACCTAAAGAATTGCATCTTATTGCCGACACCGTCGAACGGGAAAAAGGAAATTTTATTCTGAAATTAACCTACGTCGCTGATAATAAACTCATTAAATTCGGATCATTATGGCAAGCCTCCCATGCAAAATCCCCTTATCTTTTTTCTGAAGGGGGTTTAATCGACCTTCAAGATGATCGATTTTATCCGCTCCGTTGGATATCAAAAAAGAAGGTTGATCTAAGAAGCAATAAATTAACCATGACCCCCATGGAATTGCTCAGAATGATGGCTTTCGACGATGTGGAGGTCAAAGAGGGAAAAGAGTTTGTTGATGAACTTCTGAATGGTGGGACGGTCTCCGAACCCGATCTCAAAGGAATGGAAGGAACTCTTCGTCCTTATCAAGAATTTGGTGTGCATTGGCTCTGGAACCTCTATCATCGCCATTTATCGGGCTTGCTATGCGACGATATGGGTTTAGGAAAGACACACCAAGCCATGGCGCTTCTTGTTGCTGTACGCAATCAGCAGAAGGAATTTAAGCCATTTCTGATTATTTGTCCGACGTCTGTTCTCTATCACTGGGAAGATAAGTTGAAAATCTATCTTCCTGATTTGAAGGTATGTACTTTTCACGGCATTGGAAGGATTTTGGGAGAATATGATGTCCTTCTTACTTCGTATGGTGTCTGGAGAAGAGAGTACGAATTTCTCTCAAAATTTGAATTTGAAATAGTGATTCTGGATGAAATTCAGGCCGCAAAAAATCCCGGAAGTCTTCTGTTTGCATCTTTAAAGGAAATAAAAGCTAGAATGCGTCTGGGGTTAACGGGAACGCCCATTGAAAATCGACTCCAAGATCTTAAGTCTCTTTTTGATTTGACACTGCCAAATTATATGCCTCCGGAAGCGGACTACAAAAGGTTTTTTGTCGTTCCGATCGAGCGCGATAATGACAGAAAGCGACAAGGGCTGCTTTCACGCTTCATTAAGCCGTTCATTATTCGTCGAAGAAAGAAGGATGTTCTTCTGGATCTTCCTGAGAAGGTTGAGGAAATTGCCCATTGTGATTTATCTAACGAGCAAGTGCAACTTTATAATGATGTGCTTGTGAAGATGCGGGATGGAATTATGAATGACATTCAAGGCGGAAAGGTTTCTTACATTCATATTTTTGCAGTACTATCGGCATTGAAGCAAATCTGCAATCATCCTGCGGCTTTTCTGAAAAGACCAGAGGATTATAAAAATTATTCTTCCGGAAAGTGGGATCTGTTTCTGGAGCTCCTTAGCGAGGCCCGTGAAAGTCAGCAAAAGGTGGTGATTTTCTCTCAATATTTAGCGATGTTAGATATTATGGAAGACTATTTGAATGAAAATCAGATTCAGTTTGCGACGATTCGGGGTTCTACTTTGGAAAGAGGAAAGGAAGTCGAGAGATTCAATAAAGATCCTCAATGTGAGGTCTTTTTGGGGTCGTTGCAAGCGGCAGGATGGGGTATTGACTTAACCGGTGCCTCTGTTGTGATTCATTATGACAGGTGGTGGAATGCAGCTAGAGAAGACCAGGCGACGGATAGGGTACATAGGATAGGACAGACCCGCGGTGTTCAGGTATTTAAGTTAGTGACAAAAGGAACGTTTGAAGAGAGAATTGATTACCTGATATCTCAGAAGGGGAAAATGATGGAAGATGTCATTGGTTTTGACGATCATCAGTTCATCAAGAAATTCACCCAAGAAGAAATCTTGCAGCTGCTACAAGAGGTGAAATTGTAATGGTCCGTATATAAACGAAATAACAGGATAAGCAGGATCGCAAGCGGCAGGATAAAAAAAGGATAAGAAAAAAGATAAGAAAGAAAAAAGAAAATTTATCTGATTTCTCTTCTTATCTTATGTTTTTTCTTATCCTTTTTTTATCCTGCCGCTTGCGATCCTGCTTATCCTGTTGACCTGTGAATACCGATGTCTATGATTATTCTTTGGCTTTCGGTGGCTTTCCCTTTAGGTTAAACAACAACGGAATCCCCGGGAAGCCAAATTCTTCTCTAAACTGGTTGTAGAGGAACTTTTTGAAGCTATCCATCATCAGATTAGGGTTGTTGACAAACATGATAAACTTAGGCGGATGTATATCCACTTGTGCCATATAGTAAATGCGCAAACGCTTTCCGTTAAGCATCGCTGGATGGTGTTTCTGAATGGATTTTTCAATAAACTTGTTCAGCTGCGGCGTAGGGATCCGTAACGAGCTTCCTTCATAAACATCCTTGATTATAGGAAATATTTTTTCGACGTTACGACCTGTCAACGCAGATATCATCAGCTTCGGACAATGCTGCAAGAAAGGAACTTCATCCTCAACTTCCTTCAAACAATGTTCCATACGGAAGCCTTTCACGAGATCCCATTTGTTAAACAGCAACACACACCCTTTTCCTGCCTGTTCAATCATATTGGCAATGCGTTTTTCTTGGGTTGTGATTCCTTGCTGGGAATCTAAAATGAGAAGGCATACATCAGCGCGTTCAATGGCTCTTTCGGTTCTAATATAAGCAAACTTGTCCACAACCTCATGTTCCGATTTCTTACGCCGTATACCGGCAGTATCGATAAAAGTGAAAGCAATATTGTCATGGGTAAAGGAGATATCCACGCTATCCCTTGTCGTTCCGGGAATGGGGCTCACAATACATCTGTTGTCATCTAAAATATAATTGACTAACGATGATTTCCCTACGTTCGTTCTACCGACAATGGCAACATGGATGGTTTTATCCACTTCGGCTTCGTCTTTATCTAACTCCAAGTCTTCAAAAGCAGCTTCCAGAAGTTCGGCAATATGCCAGTTTTGAGAAGCCGAAACGGCGATCATCTTGTTGATTCCTAAAGTATGGAATTCATGAAAATGGCGCTCATGGTCTTCATTATCGACTTTATTGACAGCCAAACATACCGGTTTTTTCATTCGCAGCAAGATCTTTGCCAGTTCGTGATCGAGATTTGTTAGCCCAATTTTCGCATCGACAACCATCACCAGCGTATCAGCTTCTTCGATGGCAATCTCGGCCTGTCGTTTAACTTCTTCATTAAAGAGAGCCTTCGATTTGGGGTCGATTCCTCCCGTATCAATCACTTGAAAGGGCACGCCAAAATAGTCGGCGGCGGCATAGAGACGGTCCCGAGTGATTCCTTCTGCTTCATCGACAATGGCGACTTGTTTTTTACAAATGCGGTTAAAAAGGGCGGATTTTCCTACATTAGGTCTTCCTACAATGGCTAATTTGGGCAACTTTTTCATGGTAATGGGGTAGTTTTTTTTATAATGATATGAGTATATCCCAATTTGGTTTAAAAATAAATGTCTAATTTTGTAAACTATAAACTATGAGAATTAATCATTATTTCGACAGCATTACCCTTTTGCCATTTATTAAGGAGCTTTCTGGATACTCTGTCCCGACGTTTCTGCGCGATATTATGGCGGGCCTTTCCGTAGCTCTTTTAACGATGCCTCAAGCTATGGCCTATGCCCTCATAGCCGGGCTACCCCTCTCTGCAGGCCTGTTTAGCGCTATTTTTTCAGCTTTTATGGCAACTCTGTTAGGATCCTCCCGTTATGTTATTCTTGGACCCAGCAATGCAATCGCCATCTTGATTCAATTCGCGACAGCTGAAATATTATATAGCCATTATCGCCACTTCACAGGGCCTGAGAAGGATCTGATGGCAATGCAAATATTGAGTCAATTGAGCTTCCTTGTTGCCGGATTCCAGCTTTTGGCCACCAGTTTTGGTTTGGGAAGGCTGACGCAATTTGTGAGCCAGCCTGTGATTATCGGCTATATTTCCGGATGCGCTGTGGCTATTTTCATCAATCAATTTCATATTTTTCTTGGGATTCCCGGAAGTGATGAGGTGCAATCTCTTTTTGAAAAGGGTGCATATATTGTCACCCATTTGAAATATTTACATGGAATGACCCTTCTTGTGGGCTTGGGAAGTCTTTTTACTTTATTTTTCTTAAAAAAATGGGATAAAAGGATTCCGGCCGCGGCCATAACATTTATTATCGCTTCAGTTGTGGTCTATTTGATCCAGGTGCCGGGGGATGTTCGGGAAGTGTTGGTAGTCGGGGATGTCGGAGATTTAGCGAATATCGAAGCCTATTTTTCTTTTCCCTATTTTGATCCGACCTTAATGAATCAGTTGTTACCTTTTGCCTTTGCGGTGGCTTTGTTGAGTATTTTGGAAACAAGCTCTGTTTCCAAAACTGTGGCTGCAATGAAAGGAGAGCCTTCTTCTATATCTCAAGACATCCTAGCGCTCGGTGTCGGAAATCTAGTCTCGGCTTTTGTAGGATCGATGCCAATATCGGGGAGCACTTCCAGAACGAATTTAAATATCGACAGCGGGGCTAAAACTCGCGTTGCAGCCATGTTTGCAGCTCTTTTTGTGTGGATGAGTCTTTTTATTTTTGCTGATTTTGTGATGCATATCCCTTTGGCAGCATTTTCAGCGCTGTTGATCGTCACTTCTTTTAATATTGTGAATAAAAAGCAATTGATGCTTTGCTTGAAAGCAACGCGTGCGGATGCTCTTGTCTTTTGGATCACTTTTCTTTCTTGTATTTTCTTTAGCATTGATATCGCATTTTATATTGGTGTGTGTCTTTCGATTATCTCTTATCTATCGAAAGCTTCCGTTCCGCAAGTGACACAATTTGTAATTGATAAATCGTGCAGATTAAAAAAACTCGAGTTGTGCACATCCGATGAGGTGGGGAATGTTCGATTTATTAAGGTGAGAGGGGAACTCTTTTTCGGGGCTGTTGAACTTTTCCAAACGACATTAAAATCTGTTGCGGAGGATTCCAAGGGAACTCGGGTGATTATTTTGCATTTGAAAAATGCGCGAGATATTGATGCCACCGCGTGTTTGGCTATTCAGCAGCTGTATGAATATTTGAACAGTTCCGGAAGATATTTGATGATGACGGGTTTGACGCTTCCTGTTTGGGAGGTTCTTAGCGATTCGGGTATTGTAGCGCAAATTGGAAAAGAGAATCTATTTTTGATCGACGATCGCCAGCCTGTTTTCTATATGGACAGGGCTATCAGCCGAGCGCTGGAGCTTGCCGGAAACAATATTGCTCCGTCCGCAGAAAATGCAGTTTCACAGGAAATTCCATCAGAAAGCAATTTGGCAAAAACCTAAAAATGGACGACATGGACTGAATGGACATTATGGACGACATGGACCATTTGCACCGGTCCATGTCGTCCATAATCGTCCATTCAGTCCATGTCGTCCATCAATTGCTTTACTTTACCGGGTCCCATTTGAATTTATTGCCGTCTTCCGAAATAACGACCGGATAAATCCATGGGTCGCTGTTCTCGCGCATCAGCCGATCACATCCCAACGGCACACCTTCGAAAAATCCATACTTGCGGATGGCATCTAACATGTATTGAGAGCTATTCGGCCTGTGATTGCTACGCGGACCATCTGCAGGAGAAATAACCTCCTTATGAAAGCGGATAAGACGCTCTGCAATGGGTCCAAAGATCGGCGTCTGGCATGGCGTCGGCTTAATCACTACCGGGGGCGGCTGCGGCACCAAATCCGCATCCTTCCCCCATGGATCGCCATTTACAACGGCTGTTACGATCAGAAAAATAAAGAGTAGTGATTTATTAAGCATATCAAAATGATGATCCAATCATAAGCACAGGAAATAATCCGAGCTCAATCAAAAGCTCCTTCCCCTCGGTGCGATATATATACTGATTCCATTCTTTGGCCGCAAGGCCGGCGCCATTTATTCCCCCCACATACCATCCCACTTCAAGGCTTGAAGTGATGATGCCCGCACCATAATTTCCGTGATCAAAAAAATACACGGAGGCTGCAATAAAGGAGGCGTTAATTAAAAAAGAGGTGAGTGCCGAGTTCTTCTGCCCCACATAAAAATACCCTGCGCCCGGTAGAATGGCATTGAGCGTTTGAGCCTTTCTCACTGACTTGGCTTGCGTGCAATAGGATGAGAGAAAATTGTCGATGGCTTCTTTTTGGGCGTGTTCCTGGGCTTGCAAGCAAACGGAAGGAATATCTCCCTCCTCAATGGCTTCAAATAATTCTAAATCGCTGGCAGTGTTCGGAGACCCTTTTTCTATAAGCTGAAAAACTGCTTCGGCTTTTTCGTCTTCATCGATTTCTGTGTAAGAGTCATACAAAATGATTACAAGATCGCGAAATGCCGGAAAAGATGTAGATACTTTTGATAAATGACTATCTTCAAAGGCATTCACTGTATCATCATATTTCTGCCCAAGATAGTAGCACAACATGATGCAGTATTCGATTTGGAGCACCCGATCTGTTTTGTCGTGAGGAATAAGAAAAAGAGCTCTTTTATAACTCGTAATGGCTCGATAAAGATCTAATTCCCTCGCAAAGCGTATGGCAATTTTGAGTTCCTTACCCCAATCTTCTTTTAATTCATCGGGTTTTAATGGGGGGAAATCGGAGGGAAGGATTCTAAATTGCCGCGCTTGAGGGAGATAGGTGATTCCGGGCTCAAGGACAAGGCTTTTGGGATGGCAGCCTGTTAAAAACAAGGCTGCCATCAAGATAACAATACGCATTAGTCTATACAAACGTCACAAGGATCGCATTTCTGTCTAAGGTTTAGCCATTCGAGAGCTTGATCCATATGGTATTTCCAATCCTCTTTGTATCTACTTTTCTGAGTATAGATATCCTGTTGTTGTTTGGTAATCACATTCATCTGTTCGTCAGAATCAATGATGACAGGGCGGATAAAGATCAAAAGATTTCTCTTGGCATCTGTACGGTTCTTCGTTTTAAAGGCTGCTCCAATACCGGGGATTCCTCCTAAACAAGGAACCTGAACGTTTTCCCTGACCAGCTGATCTTGAATCATACCACTCAATATCAAGAAGTAGCCATCAGGTATATTGACAGTTGTCGTTGTCCTATTAATACTTGTGGTTGGTCCCGCAGGTGCAGTGGAAAGGTTTGAACCAGCCGTAGTAGGTGCTGAAGTTACTGAACTATTTTCCAGTTTGATTTCAAGGTTGATGATATTGTTGCTGCCAATGTGAGGTGTCACATTAAGGGTGGAACCTACATCACGGAACTGGAAGTTTGTAGTGATGATGCTTCCAAGGTCGTTCGCAATCGATTCGTTCTGGAAAGGAGTGTTAATACCCACAAATATTTCGCAAGGCTTGTTGTCTTCCGTAATAATTTTGGGATTCATAATAATATTCGTTGTGGTCTGGTCAGCAAGGAAGCTGACTAAAACGCCCAAATTAGAAAAAACTGTCCCATTGTGTGTAAGTTTCTGGCCAATAACCCCTAAATTGAAACCTGTCGCAGGAGAGGATGCACCAACATCCGGCGCGGCGCCGGTGATTCCAACTGCGTTAAATAAGGTCCCGCCAAGAGAGGTGGCTCCGCTAAGAAATGCTTCCGCAATAGATGTTTCACCACCCGCGGCGTGAGCACCCCAGTTGACCCCAAAATTGAGCGAATCATCGATGTCTGTTTCTATAATCAGCATTTCGATAAATACTTGCTTCAAGGGAGTGTCGATTTCTTCAAGAAGTTCCTTAATTTTTTGAATGGAACTGGATGTCCCTGTAATGATGATGGAATTAGTAGGCTCAATCCATTGTAAGGTACTTATCGCTAAAGCGAGGTCCTTGTTAATGACTCCGGAATCCTCTAAACTTTTGCCGATGCTTTCTATGCTAGTGACTACATCTTTACCATTTCGGTATTTGAGTTTGTAAAGGAGAAATTTCGTACGCTCAATATGGCCTACCGGAAGCTCTTCCACGTGTTCTACTTCTCTTCTTAAGTATTCCGGGCGAATAGATTCTCCCGAGAAGAGTTCAAATCCCCATTTGCCATTGGCATCTTTTTGCCAGCTTCCGCGAGGATTTTGGCCTCCCTTTGGAGTGCCTTCTTGGAAGGGAGCTGTTGCTCCTTCAGGGATGAAATACCAGTTGCCTTGAGGATCTAGGACCCATCGGCCTTGGGGAAGTTCCCCGGGGATGGAGCCATTCGGACGGAATACCCATTTTCCGTCGGGATCGATTTCCCATCGGCCCGCTTGAGTGGGAGTTCCTTCTTCCGTAGGGATTTCCGGTCTTTGGTTAATCGGAGTGTACTTTAAGTCGTCCAGAGTAAAAATTTTATTCTCGCCCTTTTTCTGGTCAAGATGTTGAAGAACTGAAAGAGATCTTTCAACGAGGAAGGGAGAAGCAATGATGAAAATGCTTTGTGCGGTCGGGTGTGGAACGAAGGTAAGGGGTTGATCATTGGCGATGGGCGCCATGATCTGTTTTGTTAGATCGATCAGATTATCTACTAAAGCATTTCTTGCAACATATTGTCCAATGACTTGTCCGCTGTTTGGTGAATCAAGACCTTTTAGTAAAACAGAAATTTGGTTGATGTTGGCGATGATGTCGGTGATGATAAGTTGCCGTGTATCGGTGGAGACCTCCATCAAAGCGGATTTTGAAAGCAACGGTTTAATGAGGCCGGCGGCTTTTGCAGGGTCCAGCGTGTTTAAACGGAAAACTTGAGTAATAATTTCGTTTTTGCGCGGTTCTTCGTTTGGTATTTCATTGAGATTGACTTTAGCTACGTTGCGGACTTCATCATTTTTATAAATGATGATTGTGTTGCCATCTTCCATCATCGAATAATCGTGCACACGCAGTTCTTGGAGAAGGGTTGTCATGACATTTTGAATTGTCGTAGGCCCTTCTGAGACTATAGTGATGTTAAATGTGAGTTCTTTTTCGTCAAATATAAAGTTCTTTCCGCTAATACGTGAGATAAAGCGGATGTATTCGACGATAGCGATATTATTAAAATTGATGGAAATCGTTTTCGGCGGGGGTGCTTGCGGAGTTGTTGCTTCTGGAGTAACGGGTTCTTCGGTAGGGGCTGCCGGGGCAGCGGTAGTGTTTGTCGGTGGCGTGAAAGGAATCGCATCCACCTGAGCAATCAGTTTTTCGGCGTTTGCAGGCTTTTGAATTTCTAATCCCCAGTCGTTATCATCATTGGCTTTTTCTAATGCCGGGGTTTTTATGATTGCCGGTTCTTCCAGTGGATAAAAATTAGGGGAATCAGATTTGGATTTCGCATCTTTATGCTGTTCGGAATCTGTGTTCCACTGGACATTCCAGTATTCATCATCACCATTCGGATGATTTGCGGATAATGTGGAGCTAGTTGAAATAGCCCCCATCAATAAAATGCGAATAGGAAATTGATTTTTCATGCCAAGTCTTCTTATTAAGTTTCGTGACAATACATTTAAACAATTCACCGTTATCCCAAAATCGCTGTTTATTTTCCACAAAAAAATTTGTTTTTACAAAAAAAAAATCACGTGTCAAAAAAAAAATACGTTGAAGGACCGCTATAAACAATTCTACAATATACGCAGGAGCCAAAAAAAAATTACCACAGAGACACAGAGAAGAAGAGAGAAGAATACGCTATTTGACCTCCTCTTTTGCTTAAATTCTTTTTTTCGCAATCATTCATGTAAAAGCTTAGGCTTTTCCATGAACAATCAACCAAAATGATATGTGCGCAAATTTTAAAATCGATGCGATTTTAAAATTTGCGCACATATCATTTTGGTAGGTTTTTCATGAATTCCATAACATATTTGTTATAATCGTCAGAAGTGGAGAATAAGTTTTCCAACTTCAATTTGGACACATAGCATTTTCAAGGGTGGAGAATAAGTTTTTCCACTTCTGACGAATCTGAAAACAGACCTTGGAATTCATGAAAACCCACCAAAAGGATTTAAGTGCAAATTGGAAAATCGCATCGATTTTTCAATTTGCACTTAAATCCTTTTGGTTGATTGTCATGCAAAAGCCTAAGCTTTTGCATGAACGATTGCGGAAAAAAGAATCTAAGGAAAAGAAAACGTCAAATAGCTTATTCTTCTCTCTTCTTCCTCTGTGTCTCTGTGGTGATTTTTTTTTCGTTTCGTCAGGACTTTCTTTTAATAGAAATGCAGGCCAGTGTGCGGGAAGGGTAATAGGAATTTATCGAAACGAGCGACCTTCTCAAAATATTTTCTACTATTTCTCGGGGAGTGCGTTCTCGATTTTCTTTGAGGGCTTGAATGAATTGTTCTTCACTGAATGCGGCATCTTCGGCGTCCTTGGTTGTATAGATGCCAAAAGTATGGGTAAATAAGGATTCACCGTGAATCCAAGGCCGTATTATTTCGGAAAAGGAAAACTCCGGATCTATTCCTAAAGCAATATTATTCGTGGTTTCTTTTGTAGGATGCTCGGATAACGACCAGAGCTCACCAAATCCGCAAGAAGCATAATGGAGTTCGTTTTTTTTCGGATCCAAGACTAAAATGCTGAAAGAGAAAACAGGAGCAAGTTTATCTTCATAGAGCAGCTTATTCAAGCGATTAATTAACTCAAGAGGGTTCTCAATAATGCTTGCAAGGCTTCTTACCATTCCGCGAAGTGTGGCGATATAGACGATTCCTTCAGCCCCTCTCGTAGAAGATTCACTTAGGATGAGTGCATAGGATCCGTTTTTTAATTCAAAAAAATCAAAGTAGATTCCTGATGTTCCCGTTCCTAGCTGGTACTGAAACCCAATTTCGATTTCATTCCAAAAGGGAGCGACGCTGGGAACGAGGCTAATTTGAACTTCTTTGAGTCCTTCGGATAATTCAATGGCCCTGTCTTGAATGTCGCTTTCTTTTTCAAGATCGGGTGAATTAAGAAAAGATGTAACATCGGAAATGAAGTCCACAATATCTTGATAGCGGTCTTTGGGATCCGGCAGGAGGCACTTTTGTATGATTTTCTGCATCCCCTTAGGCAAATTCGATAGATGGATGATTCCATAGCTCAGTTTTCCCATAATGAGTTCATAAGCGATGATACCTAATGAATAAATATCTGAAGGATAGGTTACCGACTCGGGATGATTTCTTTGTTCGGGACTGATGTAAATGGGCGTCCCGATCAGCCGCTGTTTTGTGGGTTCATCAAGATAGGGTTTTTCCGCTAAAAGTTGGGCGATACCAAAATCGATAACTTTAATTTCTCCGGTTTGTGAAACAAGAATGTTCTGAGGTTTTAGATCGCGATGGATCACTCCATATGAATGCAAGTGGCACAGGGCATAGGAGATGTCGATGATAATATTTAGAGCCCGTTTTAGGGAAATGGGAGTCTGTAAGAGATAATGCCTGAGAGATATCCCTTGAATATACTCCATGGCTATATAAAGGCCATTTTCCCATTCACCATGATGTAATAATTTGACAATATTCGGATGATTAGTGAGGGCGATGATTTGGGATTCATTGAGGAATCTTTCGACCACTTCGGGGGAGGAAAGAAATTTTGGGAGAAGGACCTTAATGGCGACAGGGTTATTGGTTTCCGGTTCTTTACCTAGAAAGAGGAGGCTCATCCCTCCTCTTTCTAGAATCGCCTCGATTTTATAAGGACCGATTTTCTCAGGTATGTTTATATGAGAATCGCTCTTGGCGTAATGGGGAAAAGTTGGTTGCTTATGAAAAGTCATAGCGCGTTCCAATTTCTACTTATCTAGAATCCTGACTCCGAGTTTTTCGCCGATTTGAAGGAGTTCTCCTCTGGCAATACGGTTGCCATTAACGACCAAGTCGACACCATTTTCAGGGTGGATATCGAGATCAAGGAGGTTTCCGGGCTGTAGGTTCATTAAAGTTTTGAGAGGCATTTGGAGCCGAGCAATTTCGACCACAACGTTCAAGGGGATTTCATTGGCGCTTTTTACTGTTTTTTTCTTTTCCTCGGGGACAGCAGCGACGGAAGCTTGATCGGTTTCCTCTTTATCATCTTCTTTGTGTTCGTCTTCCTCTACTTCTTCCTCCTCTCCTTCTTCTTCCTCTTCCTCTTCTTCTTCGAATTCCTCTTCTTCGAATTCGTCATCTTCGGGTTCATCTGTAGCCATATTTACCTCATTGTATAGGGGACGTTCTGATAATTTAATACTTCCCTCTTGAAATTTAGCTAGAAAAAAGGGTTTGCCCTGGTAGGTTATCGTCACTCTACCTTTAGTTTCCCCCGGTTTGAGGGAGCAGCTATCTAAGAGAATCAAGTCTCCGGTTTTAACTTTGGACCATTCGGAGGCTGTTAGCGTTGTTTTTCCTATTTCGACGCCGACGTAAGCGTTAAGCTTATCGGCTAGAGGAGATTGATACACATCTTTATTCAACTCTTTGGAATAGAAGCTCTTAAGCGCTCGTCTGAGGTCGCTATCGATAAATAAGCGACCGTGAAAAGGCATTTCATTGATAGAAGCGGATACATCCACTGTCAACATAGCGCCTTGGGATATTTGAGGTTCACGTAGGAGTTGGATCGATAATTTTGAATCAAATTTGCTGGTCCTTAACGCATTGAGAGCTTCTAGGCCGATGAAATGATGAAATCCGTCTAGATAGTCGGCATCGATGTTTCCTGGCTTCAGAAGGGTTGTCATTAAGCAAGAGAGCTCTTCTTCGGCAATAGCCCAGTGGAGTTTCCCCTCTAAGGAGGAAATGACCATGGACAGCAGTTTATAGGGAGTACCGATACCTTCAAAAAGATCGGCTTCCGTCCTCCATTGAGGCTCTGAGGCTTGAATGGTAATGGAATTGTTTTGGAGGGATTTTCTTAGCTCGGTTGTGAATTTTTCCAATGGAAATGAGGGGATATCTCCTAGAAGGGGGATTTCATCTTGTTCCAGCAAAGAACCCGGTATTTTTCTAAGCCAATCGTAAGTCACTGATATCTAACCTTTAACCTTCTTGTTCTTCATCTTTTTCGCGACCTTGTCCTTGGCTATCGTCATCTCTTCTGGCTCCAAATTGTTCAGCCTTAACGACCTGACTATTTTCGACAGTTGTCGTCGTCGCAATTACAATGTGCACCATATACCCTTTTTGTTCCAAGTTATTTCTTAAGGTATTTTGGTTATCGGTCATATCGATCAGATGTTTTGCAGTTGGGTTGAGGTTTTCGAAAGTAATATTAAATTGACCTCTGGCATTGGCATCTGTTGAGACGGTAAGGCTTGCACCTTCAAAAATAGGAGGTTGTTTCAATGTTAGAGTTGTGTCGGTTTGGCCCTTGCTGTTGCTAAGAATCGTGATCTGACTTTCAACTTGGTCGAAGAGTTCTTGCATCTCGACCATGTTAGTGCGCATGGGGTCGGAGACGCTTTTTCCCGCTTCGATTGTGGCGGTTTGGAGACCTGCGAAAGGGTTAATGGAAGTAAGATCGGGCTGTTCTCTGGCAAATACGGTCGAAAAATTCGGTTTTTCATCCGCAGGATTGATATCCACGGATTTATGGGAAATCACCTCTTTTTGCATCGATGCCAATTTTTCTTTGGTTCCCAGTCCTTCGAAAAGGGCTGATAGAGATTCTTTTTGCATTTCCGGCGGTATTTGTTTCAGAGTTATCTCTTCAATTTCACCTTCTTCGAGAGAAGCCCCTTGTTGCTCTCCCTCGTCTAAATCAAAAATGGTCGTATGAAGTTCGGTATGGGGTGTTCCGGCTAACAAATTGTTGGAAGAGGCGAAGGCCTCATCGAATTCGGCTTTGACATCGCTTTCATCTATAGGCTTAAATTTTTTTCCGCTATCCTGCTGTCTTTCTTCGCCCCGTTCTTTACGTTTCACTTTTTCAAAGTTCTTGGACGGCTGATCTTTGTAGACACTTTTATTGTCGGGGTCGAAATTTACGTTACTATTGATTGGAATTCCCATAGGGTTTCCCTCCTATAAATTTTCTGCGGCTGTTTTTTTACTATCTCTCATATGGAGCATATAGATGACATTGCCAACTTCATCCATTTCTTTTTCTTCGCTACGCGTTTCTTCTTTTTTCGCTTCTTTCACCCAGTCTACTCGATGTTGTTCTAGTTTGTCGACTTCAATTCTTTTGAGGCGCAGTTCTTCTTTGGCGACATCGAGATTACGAACGGCAATTTTCACCTGCTCCTTTTGGTCTTCGACCTTTTTATTTTCTACCTTCACTCTTTCATCGACGACTTTGAGGTACGCTTTCATCTGGAGGATTTTATCGGTTGTCGTGCCCCCGTCGAGTTCTTGTCTGAGTTGATTTAATTTAGCCTTCTTATGTTCTAGAACTTTATCTCTTTCAGCTTCGCGTTGTTTAAGTTTTTCCTCTTCAGCTTCTAGGGCTCTTTTTTTTTCGATAACAACTTTCTCGGCTTTTTCAACCCGTTTGTTCTTGATGACCACCACCTGTTCCAAGGGATAGACCATTTTAGCCATGAGAGAAAATCCTTGCGTTATTTAAACAACGCTTTCAATAGCTGCATCGTCTCCGCCCAGCTGCATTTTTCTTCCTGGCCCTGTTTTAGAAAGTTGTTGACCTTCTCAATATGATCGATAGAAAAATCTCCAGCCTTATCGGCTCCGCGTTTATATTCGCCAATTTTAATCAGCAGCTCATTTTTTCGGTAGTTGGCGAGAACTTCTTTTAACTTTCCGACGAGCATCAAATGCTCTTTCGGCACAATGCTTTGCATGACCCGGCTTGCAGAAGGGAGAATTTCGATGGCGGGATAGTGGTATTTATGCGCCAGTTCTGCGGATAGGATGATGTGTCCATCAAGAATCGAGCGTACTTCATCGGCAACCGGTTCGTTCATGTCATCGCCGGCAACCAGGATGGTGTAAAAAGCAGTAATAGAACCGACATCCGAGTTTCCTGAACGCTCCAGCAGTCTAGGAAGGGTTGAAAAGACAGAAGGTGTATATCCGGCACGTGCAGGAGGCTCTCCGGCAGCAAGGCCGACCTCACGCAGAGCTCGGGCGAATCGGGTGATGGAATCCATCATCAGAATGACTTTCTTTCCCTGATCGCGAAAGTATTCGGCTATGGCGGTACCGACGTAGGCAGCATTCAGACGGGTCTGAGAGGCCTGATCAGAAGTCGAAATCACGAGCACTGACTTTTTCAATCCTTCAGGACCAAGGTCTTTTTCAATAAAATCGCGCACTTCGCGTCCACGCTCACCGATCAGCGCAATGACGTTAACATCGGCGACGGCGCCTCTAGCAATCATGCCTAAGAGGGTGGACTTACCTCCACCTGCAGCCGCGAAAATGCCGACACGTTGACCTTGTCCCGTCGTCAGGCAGGCGTCGATAGCTCGGATGCCCACAGGGATCGGTTCCGTGATTCTTTTACGCTTTAGCGGATCAGGAGGGGTTTGAATAACAGGGTATGTTTCGTGAAGTTCTAATGGCCCTTTAGTCGCTGTGTCAATAGGTTCGCCGAGTCCATTTAAAACTCTTCCGAGCATTGCAGAGCCGACTTTGATGTGAAGGGGCATGTGCGTAGGGATGACTTCCGATGAAGGCCCGATTCCCGTCATCGCTCCGAGAGGGGAAAGATAAACTTCGTCGCGCGTAAAACCGACGACTTCTGCTCTTAAGGGTTCCCCGTCGCGTTTGATGAGGCAGATTTCACCGATTTTGACGTTCGGGACGATTGCTTTCATCAACATCCCGACGGTTTCAGTGATTCTTCCATTGACCGTGGTAAGCTCTACATCATCGAGGCTCTCAAGAAGACTGTCATAACGATTGTCCATGCTCATATATGCACTACTATTTTAAAATTTTGTAACGCTTTGCTGAGGTGCAGCATGCCAACAGTGCTTAAACTTGGACGTTCATAATCGCTTTTGTAGATTCCAAGGCTTTGTTAAGCATACTAGTGAAAAGTTCAATCTCTTGTGAAATGTTTGCAACTTTTACCTGTATCAAAAGCATATTTGCCGGAGTAAGATTTCCATCCTTTCCTTGCAAATTAACAATCTCTGACGCCAGCGTCTGCAGCTGATTTTGTCCATGTGTCAGCAGTCCCAAAAAGCGATCGATAGGGGACATGAGTCCCTTAGGCGCTTCAAAAGGGGCACTCTCGCCGCCGGCTTTGGAAAGAGCGATCTTTAGGCTTTCGTCGATGTGCTCGAGTTTATTCCTTAAGATGTTTCTAACCGGTGCTTTGAGTTCCAGATTAGGCGTTTGGAGCTTGGTCTTGAGCTCGTCTATCTGTGAAATAACCTGTTGCGATTGGACGACTAAATCGTTGGTACTCCCGCTTATCGGGTTCGATTTGTTATTAGTATTTCGAACTTCATCGACAAGGGAATTGATTTTTTGGGTCGCTTCCGTGTTATCCGCTAGTATCGGTTCAGGGGCAATCTTTCTTTGCTTCATCAATGCTGCAAAATGATCGGCATCGGCCAACTTTTCAGGGGCTTGGACGACCTTCTTGAGCACACTGCTTATTTTTTCTATTTTATCTAATGGCATGGCTTGAATCCTCTATTAAATTTTTTTTATTACCACGCACTACTTATCTTTTTTGCCCTCCAGGGGAGGTGCAAAGAATGGTGCTTTACTTTTCTTTAGGTCTTTCTCAGCCCATTCGAGCGAGATTTTTCCTAAGTTTTTAATGGTTGGGTCTGTGGTCTTTTCGATCGAATCGTGGATCAATTTCTCGCCCTTCTTTCTCTTTTGCTTTTGGAGCAGATAACAAATTCCTAAGAACGTTTGAGCTAAATGGTTTTCAGGCTCCTTTTCTATGACCTTTTCAAAGATATGAGTCGCTTCTTTGAGTTCCAGCTTATTGAGGGCAATGTACCCTAAACCAATTTGCGGCGCTGTGCTGTCCGGACTGATCATCTGAGCTGCCAGAAAAATGCTACCGGCACTAAAGCCATCCAATTGTTTAACGGCTATAAATCCCGTTTCGATGAAGAGGGAAAAATCTTCTTTTAATTCTTCGATTTTTTCTGTGATCGTACTCGTCATGCTTGTGTCATCCTTGTGTGTGGACGTTGCCATAAGATGCTCCTTCAAACTTTACCTTGACTCCGTTCAATAGAGGCTATACACAGACTGCCTGTGTATAGCCTAACCACTATCTACGGTTATCCTTTGACGTTTCTAGCCATAGATTGGATTGCGGTATTAGACGCACTCACAACTGACGTAGTCATCTCTGATAACTGTGAAAGGTGGTTCATTAACATCTGCATCTCAAACATATCAGCGATGCTGATAGAGCTTTGAGCTTGTTGCATTTGAAGCAGTTTTGCTTTAGCACTCACTGTGGCAGTGTTAATCAAACTGAATAATACTTGTACACTAAACCCGGTTTGTCTTACGTTGCCGTGGAATGCATCCGGCGTGGTTAATGGGGTTACGACTGATCCTGACATACCTTATCCTCCTAAAATAAAGGACATTTCTTAAAGAGAATAAGTTTGACCGGATATCCTTACTGGAAATTACATTTCCTGCAAGACCCGAGGGTCTTGTCGTTCTGGAGATCCTCATACTTATTAAACTTTTGAGCCAGAGCTCAGTGGGGAGGCATTTCCCTTTGTAGAACAATTACGAAAACTGTATCTACTGAAGAAATGCACCCCTACAGAGCGCTTGCTCCGCTACTTTTTTGCGCCTTCGAATCTTGAGAAAACTCTCAACATCGCATTGTAGCCATGCAATATGATCGCTAATCTCTCGAAGTCCGTTTTATTTTCCCCCCCTCTGAGAAGGTTCTTAATCTCTTGAATCTTCGCTTCTATCTTGGCTTTCAAGGCCTTATGTTTTTTGGAGTCCTTTAGATCTTTCTCAAGATCAAAGTGGAACTCTTGATTCGGCTTCTTCGGTTTATTTTCCAGTCCAAACATAAGTGACCTCTTTTCTCTTATACCTTAATTATAGCATATCCCTATTATTTTGACAACACCTCAATAATCATTTTTTTACTTACTATTGTTGCCCCAACCTAGTTAAGCTAGCGTATGTAGCTTACTGTGTCCCCACAGTAAGCCTGGCGCAGGGGTTTGCCACCCCTCGCTCCAGGCTTACTGTGGGACACAGTAAGCTACATACGCTCATTTAACCGGTGTTGCCCCAACCTAGTTAAGCTAGCGTATGTAGCTTACTGTGTCCCCACAGTAAGCCTGGCGGAAGGGTTTGCCACCCCTCGCTCCAGGCTTACTGTGGGACACAGTAAGCTACATACGCTCATTTAACCAAGGAGGGGAAACACTTACTGATTAATGTCTATTTTATACCTGACCCCGTCCTTTTCTAGGTAAATAGCATGCGATCTAATGGTCGTTATGGTCATGCCGTCTAAAATATCGCCTTTTGACAGGATTTTACCGTTAATAACGACTCCGACGTTCACCCCGCCAAGGTGGGAGGTTCCCGAAACCTGATACTTGTTTGTGATATTGATCATGGTTTCTTCAGGAGCTGCCTCGCTGATGTAATTTTTGACGGATCGGATATTTGGGATCGCCTTAATTTGCTGAATGAGATTATCCAGTGTTCCGATTTTATCCTTCTCAATGCCGCCTGAAATGGAAACATCGCCGTTTTCCAATTCAACTTTGACGTTATGGACTCCTGCATCATCGAGAATAGCTTGAATTTTCTGCATCACCTCTTCATCGACCACAACATTCCAATCGAGAAGGTCAGGATAGGGGAAGTTTGCGTTGACGTAGTTGGAAAGCTGTTCGGCTTGGGCGCGTGTTTTGAGGTATCCCGAAATGACGAATCTTCCCGCTTTACTAGAGTGAATGTTGATCGATTTCCATTGGGGGCGTGTGGCAATGATACTATTTATTTCTCTCCAAACATTTTCGTCGATGACAATCCCTTTATCGTCGATGGGACCGACAAAATTAAGGCTCTGTAAAATGTAGATCACTTGGTTTTTATCTGTCTCTGTGAGAACGTGACCAATGAGAAGGATATTCCCATTTTTCTTGTTGTATGAGAAGGAGACGGTTGGATAATCTTTCAAAGCCGCGCGTATTTCTGCCGTGTGGTCAACTTCGACTTTCTCCACGTCTTTGCTTTGGAAGAGCGTCGCTGTACCGATGCCGATAACGACGAATAAACCCGTAAGAATTCCGATCAAAATAAAGGCTCCCAGGGCATTGTGGGACTTGTTTTCTGGTGACTCTTCCTTTACCTCTTGCAGAGGTTGCGGTGCAAGAAGCTCTTGTTCTTCATCAGACTTAGGTTGTTCTTCTCCTTTCTGGAGAACTTTTACGATTGAAGGGAGAAGAGGTGAAATAATCGTATGCATTTCCCCTTCGCGATCGAAGATGACAAACGACGTCGTTCCCATGGTGATCAGTGTATTCGTTTCAATGGGCATACTGCCCTTTACAGGTTCTCCATCGACTTGCGTCCCATTGCGGCTGTTTAGGTCTTCGATGGTGAGTTTTCCTTCTTGACTGACTGAAATACGTGCGTGCTGTCTGGAGACGCTGGTGTCATGGAAAATAACATCGGCAGTATTGGGGTCGGTACCAATGATATAGTTTTGACCTTGCTGCATGGAAAATTCGGCCCCGTTGTTGGGTCCGCCGATAACTTTGAGGAGCCAACGTCCGGTTTCGCGGAGGTCAAAATCGATTTCGGCAAGGACGCCTTTATCTCCTGTAGGGAATTCACCAAAAACAGAATCATGAGGTGATTCATCTTTATCTACAACATCGTCTTTGGGTTCGAGGTTCATTATTTTTGCTCCTTCTTCTGCATAATAGCGATAAAGACCATCTCCGATGGAGATTGTATCTCCTTGTTTTAGGAGGCGGGGCGAGACGACCTCTTCCCCATTGACCTTTACCGGATTTGTTTCACTTAGATTTTCTACAATAATTCCATCCGGGGAAGTGCGGCAGATGAGTTGTTTTCTTGATGCAGCAGGATCTTCTATAAGTAACTGACACTCATCGGGATCGCGTCCGATAACCCACTCATTCCCACCTTCCATTGTGAGGACTAAGCCCTTTAGAATTCCTTCTTCAGCTACTAATTTCGCGCTCATAGATAACACTCTCCTGCTTCTAATGTACCTCTATCGGGCAACAATCTGCAATCATTTTTTTCCAAAAGCTAATGTTTCTTCCCTCCAAAATTCAACTTGGTTGAAAAAATCCTCTAGAAGATAGCTAAATTCTTTATAATTGACCTCGTAATCGACATGTCGTGACAAGGTCAAAACTTCGCCATCTTCATTGAGACCTAGGACGTTCCCATGGGTCTCCTTTCCAAGCAAATTAGCACCCATAATGTAGGTATAATAACTTCCAACGTCCATTTTCGGGCAATCCACAACAGAGCACTTCATCGAAAAGCCCCCGGGAAGCTCCGTAACAAAAACATTCAGCCCTTCATCAATAGGGATTAGATAGACTCCCGGGATCTCAGTCCCTAAGCCCTCTTCGATCCCTAGTTCCTTGGCAAACAGTTCCATCATTTTTTTTAGCATTTTATTACCTATTTCCTAATGATTACCTAATGTTCTTGCTTGAATATTTTGTTGTAATAATTGCTGCATAGCCTGAATAGCCTGGTCAGCCGCAGATTGCGCATTTTTCGCTGTCTCATTTAAACTTGCGCCTTTTTGCTGAGCAAGAGACAGTGTTTCTTTAAGGATTTCAATAATAGCTTGGGTTGCGCCTTTTTCTGTGGCTACAACCGAAGTGCCAATATTTTCTCCTATACCTACTAGGCCGGTTCCCACTTGGTTTTGCATCGAAAGACGGGTGACGTCAGAATCAGAGACAGGATTTTTGTCTCCCAATCCAGTCTTACCCATCCTAACTGCAGTAACAGCACTCATCGCAACAGTCACTGCTCCCATGGCAGCTTTTATATAACCCTGAGCGGCTTCTTGGTTAGCAAGATTTATATCTTGAGTAGCTATCTCCTTGGCAGTAGAAAATTCCTGTTTAACATTCTGGGCTCCGAGAAGACCAACGGCTACTGCAAGATTTTTTTGCATATTTATAAACGCTGAGTAGGCAATCAAGAATGCTACGTTATCACTCGCATCAAATTCCTTGTTTATTTGACGACCGGGAGCTGCGACGCCAATACCACCTTCATTCCCATTCCTAGCTACAAGCTTACCCGGATTATTTGGATTACCCGGTGGTAACGCGGGAACATTAGCATCCGTCGGTACTGCCGACATTGTTCTGTTTGTTTGTAGAACATTTGGATTGGCAACCAGCTGATCCGGGGTTAGTCCCGCGTCGGCCTTCGCTACCAGGGCTTTTACATCCTCAGGACTAAAAACCGATGGCGGTAATATGGGAGCAAACGCCCCTTGTCCTGCTCCTTGTACTGGTCCTTCGATTGGCATAAAATACCTCCTTTAAAAATCATTAAAACTTACATCGCCTGGGCCATGGTCGTTGCGCTTTCCTCTTTTATTGAAATAGCTTCACAAAGAATATGCGCAAATTTCTCGATCTCCTTCAAATTTTTATCAAGAACATCGGGAGTGATGTCCAGGAGCCCAAGCGCTCCTTTACATGCATTTATAAATTGATTGAATTCTCTCTTTTGCAAGGCCAGTTTTGCCTGTTGCATTTTGAGAGATAGCTCTTCTGAAGTACCTTTGGGAACGTTTCCTGTAACAATTTCTTCATTTAGAAAGTCCCCGATCTTTTCTAGGCTGCTGCTAATTTTATCGTTGAAGTCCTCAAAAAGTGATGCCATACGGTCCTCATTTCCTTTAGCTGCTACCTGAATGATCATTAAAAGGGCTGTTAGCTTTAAGGTTTCGGCGATGATTCTCTGATTTTTTTCGTTGGTATCAGTGGTTTTTGTAATTTCATCAAACAAAATCGTAAGGAGATTAGAGGCAACAATTGTATGTAGGACTAGATCGAAAGTAAATTCTTTGCCGATTCGTTTTTCATTCTCTTGCTTTGCCGGAAGTGACCCTATTCCTTTTTCAGCTAGAAGGGATGCAGCCCCTGTGATTCCCAGGAAGATAATTTGTACGATGTCTCCAAAAAGCCTTTTATTTCCTTGATTGGCAACGTCGAGACGACCTCTTTTTTTCTGAGCTATCATGTGGTCTACTTGCTCAAGCAGTTGATTTAATTCGGCGTCAGAATATTCCTTGTCAATTTCGGAAGATGCAATTCCGTACTTCTCTAGGAGTCTGATTAAATCCGGTGGAATTTTCTTTTTCATTTATCTTCTCCTTCATCCATCTCTGAGAGCGCGTAATCCGCTCTGTAAACTATTCAGCTCCCCAAGTTGAGCTCTGAGGCCTGAGCCCATGGAATCTTGCAATCCTTGGACTGTTCCGCCGATGATCGAGCTAAGGGGTCCACTCTGGTCCAAATTTGCCAGATGAGAGGCGATGAGTAAGGTGGGGGATCCGTTTTCCAATGCGAATGAAGCTGCAATGATATCTAATGTGCCCAACATAGCACCCAAGATGCCAAATTCGGATGCTCCTCCCTGGGCCAATTGATGGGTGGCATGGGAGAGGGCAGTAAAAGTTTGTTTGACATCTTCGCCTGCTGCCGCTTTTTTGCTTAAAACATCAAAAGCCCCTAGAAGTGTACTGAGTTGATTCAATTGACTGGAAGCTTGGTCGTGACCCACAAAATTTGCCCCTAAGTCGCTGAGTTGACTCTTTGCATCAGATAAAAGGACTCCGAAATTATTTATTGCACCCTGAAGAGCAATTGCCGGTAGTTGGGAGTTCAGTTCGTTCCTAATGGCTGCAGGCGTATTAGGCGCTGGAGAGATGGACGCATTTTCAATTCCACTCATGAATTTTGCCGCGCCTACGAGTACATTATTTAACGCCACAAAATTGGTATTTCGCGATGAAAAGGGCTTGTTATTTTCCGCGGAAAGAAACTCCTGAATCAATGGTGGAAGGGTTGTAACCAGCTGTTCATACATAGGTTTCCAATCCTGATCCTCGCCACCTTCGGACTGCAAGTTAGCCATTCGCATCTGTTGTAAAGGAGAAGATAGCACCGGATCGTTGGACATGGTTTCTTGTCGACCATACTTCTGTTGCTGTGTAAAAGCAATAACCTCGTAGGATTCGGGCGGCATGATAGCTAAAGCGGCTTTGTTAGTTTCGACAAAAGCCGTCGTCAAGTTCTCCCGAATTTGAGGAGGTACTGGCCCCCCTCCTAACCCTGTTCCTGCTCCTATACCCATATTAATCCTTTTTGTCCCAGCCAACTTCTTCTTTTAATTTTTCCTGAGTGGCTTTGGCTTTTTCTTTCATTTTTTGATATGCAGGTAAGTCCCCGCAACGATTTATTACCATAAGAAGGCAGATGATAGCCTCCCTCTTTAGATCCAATCGCAACCAGCAATCTGAAGCATGATAGAGAGGGGTGGGGTTTTCCGGTTCCAGAAAGGACCAAACCAAATAATACTCCCTGGCTTTTTCGAAATTGTTGAGTTTATGATTGCATGCTGCAAGGCCATACCAGTATTTGGGGTCGCCGCCATCCAGATTGGAAAGGATAAAAAATATATTTTTAGCCTGTTCATATTTGCCCCCTTGGTACAAGTTGTAGGCTATCCCGTAAAAGGTGTCGAGTTCCACTTCTCCTAACCCCATCGCCTCGGCCGGTGTTTTCCCATTTTCAATCACATCTATCATCACCTGTTCGCATTTTTTACGGGTATCAGGGGAGGCATCCGGATTGGATTCCTGCACAGCTTTTTTTATCAAACTTTTCACATCTGAGTTTTTTTCCGGTTCCATCTTTTGCTCCTCTCCTTTTTAAGGTTTTTTTAAGAACGCATGAGTCCGTTGAGGGATTGCGTAGCGCTCGAGACCATACTTCCCTCCTGTTGGTTAATATTCTTCATCCAGTCGCCTAGATCACTTAGGCTTCCTAGCATCAGGTCGATAAATTTTTCCATTAATTTATTAATCGCGTTCGTTATATCTGTTAATGCTTGCAACTGCCCGTTTATGAGAGCAACTTGAGCTTCAGCAAGACCTTGCTGTATCTTCTCGGCGCCTTGGGCTGCGTCATTGAGAAATCCAGCGATTTTATTTAATCTATTTATATTCTTTATCACAGGATTTTTATCAGCTGATTCCTCCGCTTCTTTAAGGCCTTGTCTGAATTTCTGAA
Organism: Waddliaceae bacterium; assembly: GCA_963822595.1. GTDB lineage: Bacteria > Chlamydiota > Chlamydiia > Chlamydiales > Waddliaceae > CAVRUH01. The sequence goes on from CAWGIG010000005.1 coordinate 95,923, forward strand.
GGCCTTGTTTCAAAGTATCCATGAGTGTTTTTCCCACTTCTTGATCAACTTCTTTATTAACTTGAATTGTAACTTCTTCTACATCTTCTTCTGATTCATCTGATTCATCCACGACATCTTGTAGTTTTTGAGTTGATTTAGCAACTGTTTGTCCACCTTGTGTACCTTCATCGATTGCCTGAGTGCCTCCCTCAACGCCTCCCTCAAGGCCATCTTCAGCACTTTCCTCACTTTCCTCAATAACTGTTTCACCAAGCTCTGAACCCACTTCAACGCCAATTTCAGTTCCTTCACCAGCAACTTCGCCGCCGATTGCGCCACCTGCACCGGCAACATCTGCAGCTGCCATCGGTCCTGTAGCGGCACCGAATGTCACGACAGTCATGATTATCATGGCTACGACCTCCGCGACGATGTTAAGCACCATAAGAGCCGTTTTACCTCCCGGAGAGATATTTGGAGCGGTAGCGCTTACAATAATCAGGACTAACATGACGGTAGCGATGACGAGTAATATAATACCAAGAGCCATTGTAAATGGATCAGCGCATAAGACGGCTCCAACAGCAGCTATAAGCGCACAGGCAATGATCATACCTGCTAGGCCTCCGGCTTGGGTGATACCTGCTTTTTTCTCGGCTGCATCCAGTTTTGACTGTAAGTCTTGTTGTTCTTTAATACCGGCTAGCTGAATGGATAACTGAGTTTTGCTAGCTCCTAATCCGATTTGTGAGTTCGCGGCTTGCATTTTGCTAACCATACTTTTAAGTTGTTCCAAAGCGTTACCGACAATTAGCAATGCGTTAAGATAGGACTGTTGACCCGGTACAGGGGGCAAATTACCCATTTCAGATCTAATACCTCTGACCATTTCCTCCCCTTGAGCTACGAGATCTCCGGCAGGATTGGGCTGCGCGGCTTGACTGAGGGTGATATCAGGGGTCCAACTAACAGGAAGTCCGAATTTATTCTGGATTTGGCTGACGGTTTGTTGATTGACCTCATCGATGATAGATTTAATATCAGGATCCATTCCTGAAAGGAGGCTTGGGTTGTTAAGGGCGGCGCGCACCTGAGCCATTTGTTGTGAAGTGAGCGGCATGGCCCTGAGATTGGTTTGAAACTGCTGGCTGAAATTGCCTTTTAGAAGAGCTTGGTAAGCCTTTTGATAAGGTCCGGGGTTAAAACTTTTGGGGATTCCAAGTTGCGAGCCGAAGTTTTCTAGAACCATAGTTTGAGCTTCTTTGAGAAGTGCAGGATTTCCCACAGTGGCTCCAGGATTGAAAAAGAGGTAGATTGTCGACTGAATTTGTTGATCAGTTAAACCCTGCTGTTTGCCGAGAGTTTGTATTGCCGCTTCCATGGAATTGCTGAATTTTGCCGATAGTTCTGTGTTGTATTGTGCGGATTCTGTAGGTGGTTCCCATCCGTTAGGGACAACAAACCCTGCGCTGCGCATGTCCTGAACGGCTGCATTTTCAGTTTGTTGAAGAGCATTTTGAATGGTCGGATTCTGAACTGCGGGATCTGTCGATTCGGGATTATAGTGGGCAAACTCAACCATGGCGGCATCGGCGGAAGAGAGTTGCCCTGAATTCACAAGCTTATTGAGTTCATTTTCAAAATTTGAATCAAAGGCAGCTGCCTCTTGTCCCTGGAAGTCTGTTTGCATGGAAGAAGGAGGCACTAAATTTCCCGCTGAATCTGTGTCGAAGGGAAGCCCCTGGGAGGTCAAATCACTTTGAACGTTTTGGTTGATTTGCTGGAGTATTCCCTGCAATTTGGATTGCTCATTGGCATTGTCGAGAGGTACACCTGGATTATTTACCATAAATTTCAAATCATTCACTTCATCCTGGCTGAGATTCTTCGCGGATGCCATCGTAGCAAGATTTGCATTGAAGCTTTTTTCATAGTTTTGGGCAAATCCTGGAACATCGGGAGCGGTCTGTGGTATCACCGTGCTTGCCTGTGCGTTCTGAGGCTGAAGAACAGGGATATTAGCGGATGTTGGAATGGCATTTCCTTGAGGTGTTCCGGAAACCAGAGATAACTGAGCAATCGCAGCTGATATCGTATCCTCGCTAGTACCAAAAATATTGGATATAGCCTGCATGGTTTGCGCATCGAATCCATGTGTCGGTAACGCCTCCGGCTGTCCCCCTGGAATTGAAGCTGGGACTTGCATATATTCCTCCTTAATTAAGAAGATAAGAGAGCTTTTTTAAGTTTTCTTATGCTTCTCCTTGAACTTTTTCTTCTGTTCCTGACCTTTCCCCATTTCCTTCCTTAAGCTCTGAATGGTCAAGAGGGCTCTATCTTTTAAAGCTTGATATTCAGGTTTGATTCCGGCACGCTTTACAGCCATATCAAGAGCAACAATTGCCGATACGGGGTCTTTCAACTGAATATAACAATCGGACACGTGATAGTGGGGAATGGGACTTTCGGGATCGATAACTCCACACATCGTATAAACAATGATAGCGTGCTTGTAATCCTTTAACATATGGTAGCATGCGGCAAAGCCCATGGTGTACTTGGGCTCGGTAGATTTCACCATCATCAAAAATTTAAACAAAATGACAGCCTCGGTGTACTTTCCGGTATTGTAAAGACGATAAGCTTGTCCATAGATCCCTTCAAGCATCGCATCACTCAATCCAAGAGCGCTCTGAGGGGCAAAACCATTCTTTAAAACGTCTTTCATCGTTTTCTGAACGTGTTTGCCGGCTTGCGGACCCATACTTTCTCCCACCGCGGCCGCCGCTCGCTTGATTTCTTTTTCTCCGGCCATCTTAAAACCTCCCCAATTTCATTTTAATTCTTCCCATCCACCCGCCGCTAAGTTTAAGCAGGAGTTTTACTAAATATAGCTTGCAGTATGGTGTCGAGCTCTGTAAGAAAGGCGGTTGCTGAATCGGTTGCAGAGTTCGAATCGGTCTGGCTTTGGTTAATAATTGACTGCATAGACTTCGCCTGGTCGCTTACAGCATTTTGTCTCGCTGTGACTGTTTGTTGCAATGACTGCATGTCGGGGTTGATGTTGTTTCTTACAGTTTGGGCAGCTGATGAAGTGCCCCCAAGTTCGGTGCCATCTCCTGTCGTAAAGGTAGGGATCTTAGTCAATAGGTCAGTGTAAGTGGCCTCCCATCTTGTAAGGAAGTTTAGTGTGCCCGCTTGTGAAGCCGATACGCCTTGCAGGGTACCTATCAGTTCAACCAAAAGGTAAAGTATCTTGTTGATCACGACAACCTCGCTACCTCCCGATTCCGATACTTTCGATGTGGTATTTGCGTTCACTGACTGCTGTTGCGCAAAAGCGATGAAGGAACTTAAGTCCTGGCTTGGGATAAAGTATCCGTTTGCAGAATTCCCTGAGCCTGTATTCAATAAGGTTTGGTTATAGAAGGACTGTAAACCTGCAGCGAAACCCGAAGCGGGTAATCCAAATGCAGTCCAGATCTGCTGATAGGAAGGCAATGCCCCATTCGGTGAATTTGTTGGTGTTGTTAACGAGGCAGTTTGTGTCATATAACTTGCCCAGTTGGCAAGAAATTGCGATTCCGTACCGAGGTTATTTTGCGTTAACCCGTTTCCGTTACTGTTATTCTGCGCAGCACCTCCGGAATTAGGAAAGAGATTTGCATAGTTTTGGATGAAGTAACTGAAAGCACTTTGAAACTGGCCTTGCATATCTGCAACTGTAACAGGGGGATTCAGGTTTGCAAGAGCTGAACCATCTCCGGTAAGAGGATCGGTCCCACCTGTTGTACTCATTCCCATGGCCGTCAAATAACTATTAAAAAATGCTGTAAATACAGGACCGGAAGTGTAAGCGGTAGGCGAAACGGGAGAGCCCACAGAGTTTCTATATTGCGAAATAAATGAATCCCAATTGTTGGGGAGGTTGTTAAAGTATTGGGAGGGTCCAGAGAAATTTTGAAAGAAAGTGTTTACTGCAACAATGTTGCCGCTTGACTCAGCATATATCTGACTCGCAATATTTGTGGTATCAGGGACATTTTGATTAATAATATTTCCTGTAGAACTGACGTTTTGTATAAACGTCAAAGACGTCGATGAGGGCGGATTTGTCGCGGGGACGGAGGGAACCGATATTACCGGCTGTGCTATTGGGTTTACATAAGACATATTTACTCCTACTTAATAAACTATAAAACTATCTTCCTGCATTTTGTGCCATTGTTGTAATGGCCTGAGTAATCGTGCTAAGTATCGATGAAGCGGATTGGTAAAATTCTTCAAATACGAAGAGGTATTGTCGTGTCTGTTCCGTTTGTGAGTTATTTAGGTTTTGCCCTGCGGTAATTGCGTTGTTAATGTTAGTTTGAACGCTGCCGCTTGGACCTAGGGCGGTATTTCCTGAAGTGGTTTGCCCGTCTAAAATCCACATTTTCAATGCTGAAGGCATGTATCCATGGTTGACGGTTATGGCTGTGTTCATGTTGCTATAAACGGCTTTTAGCGTTCCGTAGAGGGTCTGAGGATTAGATAATTGTCCGGTGACGGCACTCAGTTGCTGTATTTCATTAGCGATCTGTGTTCGATAATTGAGGAACTGCAAAACATAAGGGTTAATACTATTTTGTAAGCCCGCAGCTACCTGAGGTGGCAATATTCCTCCGAAAAAGGCCGAAGCTAATGAAGGTATCAAGACTCCAAATACGGATGGGTCTGCTCCGAATGCCTGTAAAGTAAAACGGTTGCTTGCTGGTTGAAGTCCAATACCATGACCTGATAGGTCTATGAAATGTTTAACCGTTCCATTTGCTCCGTTAAACGATCTTACATTATACCCATTATTTCTATAAAAGCTATATTCCCCGGGGTTTACAGCTAGCAACCACTTACCGTTTCCATTTTGTAAGAATTTCTGCGTGGCGGCATAGCTTTTATCCATCCAATTGACTCCATTCGTGGCTCCTAAAGCTACGTTTACAAAGGACTGAAAAGATTCTTTATTCGTTGCTGTTATTTGGTTTGCAAGTGTTTGTACGTCTGTAAGGGTCATGAGTACGTTATTGGTGGTGCTGAGGGCGCTTTGGAGGTTGTTTAGATTTGTGGAGATGATGTTATTACCTTCCTGAACGTAAACAAGCTCTGTAAGGGATTGTAAGGTCGCATTTGCAGGTCCTACCGCAAGAGTTGCTGAGGCTAGAGTGCTCTGGACAGTACTTGAACTATAGGCGAAGTTATACCAGTTGGCTAACTGTGCGGAAGTAATGGTTGATCCATCTGTGGGAATACCTACAGCGGTAAGCGTCTGATAGAGCTGACTCATGGCGCCAGCCATCTGAATGGTCATACGCTGAGGCTCATTAAAGCCATTTAATGCCGGGTTCGGAACACCATTGGCTGCAATATTGTTTAGGTCAGCAATACTCGCTTGCATTTGCGCCGCATAGGTAAGCCCCGTTGGGGAGTTCGGATCTACTCCGTTAAGGATCGACTGCGCATTGCTGCTAGTCAAACTGAGATTAAAGATGTCGTTAAAGACCTGCATGTCAGCCGTGTATTGGCCTAAAATCGGGCCGGACGTAGTTTCCGCTTGCGCTAACAAAGGTTGTCCGTTAATGGTTGATTGCCCGTTAATTGTGATGGGCATTAAAGCTGTCATAATTTTCCTCCTCTCCAATAAATCATCATTTGTTCGCTCTTAAGTGTGTAAGCTTTTATTTTAACATAACTCTCTGGGAACCACACACCTATATCCATATGTCTCTATTCTCATTATATGTAAACAATATTTTAATTACAAGTATTTTTTTATTGTTTTTAACCCGGAGATCCTGTCAGAAGGTTTTGCGGGACGGCATGTGCTGCAGCCGCTACGTTCAAGGGGATGGCGGCGTGGTTCTGCATGCTGGAAATGGCATTACCAAGCTCGGCATTAGGTCGAGTGAGGGTCCGGAGTAGGGCAATTAAATTATCGTGGATCTGTGTCTTTTGCAGATCATCGGCATTATTTTTCAGTGTTACTATTTGCTCCTTAATCTGATTAACGATAGAATTCGGGTTTTTTACGTCTAATACTGATTTCAATATATGATCGCGTACCGCACCGGCATGCGCAGCGCCTAATCCGGTAAGTACTGTGTCAAGCTGTGCGCTAAGGGATTTGGTCAACTCATCCTTATCCATAACTTTTATAGGGGGAGTACTGCTAAGAGGGGTTACAGGATTTCCGTTTATTTGGTTAATCAATTGATTCGCTATATATTGAGATTCATTTGCCTGATAGCCACCGGCGCTCAGGGCAGCAACAGCGGAATTTCGAAGTTTGAGATTAATCTGGTCCTTTCCCGATGTTATCTCCGCTATGATAGATTCCTTTAAAATTGCGGCAGTGTTTTCTCTATCTTGAACAATATGCTTCACGATATCTTCTGCAGCTTGAGAATTTGCTGCTAGCTCTCCTTGCTGAACATTGGCTTGAATAATAGCTTCCAATGCCTCGCTGGCAGCCGAACCAGCCTGGACTTGACTCGGGATGGCTTGATTCAATCCTGGGACCCCGCTTTGGCTATTCAGGAGTTGTATGCCTTGAGAGGCAAGCAAAGCAGCGGCATCGGAGGATAATCCCTGCTGAGTTAATTGATTTTGTAGTGCGCTCTGTAGCTGGCTTCCTGCGTTAAAACTATTATCTATAGCATTATTCACAGCTAAGGCAGCTGTTTCGTTCGTAATCCCACCCTGTGTCGCAAGAGTATTTGTTAAGGATTGCTTCGCAAAATCCACAGACCCAGGATCGTTCACTGAATCAACATAGCTACTATTGCCACGGGAAACAGCCACGGCATCGGCAGCGGATAATCCATCAGTATTCGCCAATACTTGTAAACTGAGTGTTGGAATCCCCAATGCCTGCTGATACGCAGCTAAACTCACACCCAATAGATTGAGGTTAACAGCTGCTCCTAAACTTCCTGAAATTTGAGCAATTTGACCGGCTGATGGAACTCCTTGAATTCCCGCCGCAGATGCTGCGCCTGTCAGATTTTTTAGAAGAATATTCGATAATTGAACCGACGCATTCGATGCAGAAGCAGATTGTAAGTTATCAGCCACAGCAGAGGTAATCACAGCAGCAAATGTAGGGCTTTTTTGCGATATACTGGACAAGCTGCTTCCAAAATTCAAGGCTGCCGGTACTGAAGCCGCAATAGAACTTGCGTTTAAAGTGATTACGCTAGCATGCTGTAAAGCCGCAATCAACCCGTCCGAGGCCGCTACCTGGCCAAGATTCAAAATCGTTTTTATGAGTCCTGATGGAACGATTCGATTGAGAGTACTTCCCGCTCCAATGACTCCGGAACCTGCCTTTCCAGTACCACCTGCGGCAATAAAATTCGGATCCACTTTATATTTAAACGCAGAGGGTAACCCGGGTCTATTGATTTCACTGGGGTCAAAAATGTTGTTAAACTGTTCCTTTTGAGTATTTAGTAAATCCCCCTCCTTAGTGGTGGCAATTGATAATTGCGTCGCTAAATTTTGATAAACGGGGCTAGTATCAGCGTCGGCGGGTGTAGGTAAAACGGCTAAAGTAAGACTTTTTTGAGTAGCTAAGAGAGTTGCACTCAATCCCGTAGGGTCGAGCATTAGAGGGATTGGCGATTGACCTTGGGTAGCGGTAATAGAACTCAGTGGGGGATAGTCCGAAACAGGATTAGAGAGTGTATATGCCGTTGAGGGATCGGGAAACGTTGAGACAGGGGTTAAATTACTAGCTGCTCTTTCTGTATTGATTTCATCTAGGACTGCATTAGCAGAATTTATAGTATTCGTATAGTTGGATATCGCTGTTTGAACGTCACTGGCAACGGTTGCAACTCCGGGATGTGAACCTAAATAGGTATTCCAGGTATTAAAAGCCGCGTTAATACTATTCGTAACATTAATTATCCCTTTGGATTCATCTCCACCTCCCTGGCTCTGCATGTAGGCTAAATAGGCAGCCGGCGTATCGCTCTGTAATGTATTAAAGGTAGTGATTGCAGTGTTAATATTATTAACTTGCCCCCCATCGGGGATATTTGAATTAAATGCGTTAATGGCGCTTTGGAGAGAATTAAAAGCTGATAAAACATTGGCCTGTTCAGCTTTTGCATCAGACACCCAAGAATTAACCTCCTGAATGAAGTTTGCAATTTGACTCAGAACACCGACAATATCCCCAGCCCCCGCTGCAACATCGGCCGCAGCTATCTCAGCGCTTGTTTCATAAAGTTTTTCCGATTCTACTATATTAGCATCTGTTGCTTTTGAAATTGTTAGCATATTATCTTTAAGCGGGGGAGCCAACACGGGGTAATTGGAGCTGATAGCTGCCTCTGCAGAGGCAATCTGAGCCTGTGTTACAGGACTTGCTGTATCCACAGTAGTCGATGGCGATGATACTACTTGTGGTGTTGGATCGACACCTGAACTTCCTGAAGTTCCCGATGGCGTGCTAGGTGAGATAGGACTTGTCATAAATGATCTCCTTATCTATTTCTATTATAGCAAATTACAATTTTAATTAGTATTAGAAAAAAGGGGGTAATGCCAATGGCCCAAATCTTCGCGTGTCCTTCGCATTCTTCGTTTCTTCGCGGCTTTTTTTTCCTTGCAAAAAATGGTTATTCTCCTGTAATATATGCATGAACAGTTAATCAAAGGGCATTGATGTCGGAGTCCGCAATAGGATCTGAAGGGTTTGGAAGGTTAAGAGGAATTCTTTGGCCTGTCCACAGGCATGAGATGAAAAAACTCTTGCCCATGCTTCTTATTTTCTTCTTTATATCCTTCAATTACAACATTTTACGCACAATGAAGGATACCCTTGTCATTACCGCGAAATCATCAGGCGCAGAGGTTATTCCCTTCATCAAAGTCTGGGCGATGTTCCCCGGGGCAGTTATATTAACCTTACTTTTTACGTGGCTTTCGAACCGATTTAGTCGAGAAAAAGTCTTTTATATCATGATGTCCCTCTTCCTAGGCTATTTTTTTATTTTTGCCTTTTTCCTTTATCCTATGAGAGATTCTCTCCATCCAAATGCCGCTGCCGACACTCTTTTAGAGATCCTTCCACTAGGGTTTAAGGGCTTTATCGCCATGTTCCGCAACTGGACGTTTACCACCTTTTATGTGATGTCGGAACTTTGGGGAAATATTATCCTTTTTGTTCTGTGCTGGGGATTTGCCAACCAAGTTACTAAATTAAACGAGGCGAAGCGCTTTTATGCTATCTTTGGATTCGGGGCCAATTCTTCAGGGATTGTTGCAGGACAAACTTCCGTATACTTCTCCCGTTGGATCTTCAATGAAAGCATGCCGATTGGAACTACAGCTTGGGAGCAATCTCTCATCATTCTTGTCTCTTTGGTCGTTCTTTCGGGGTTATCTGCTCTTGCAATATTCTATTGGCTTGAAAGACGTGTTCTTAATTTGCCTGAATTTTATGATCCGGAAAAAGCCATTGAAGACGAAAAGATAAAAGGAAAGCTTTCTCTCGTAGATAATTTTTCCTATCTTCTTAAATCTAGATACCTCCTATGCATTACGGTCGTTGTCATTGCCTATAATGTGATTATTAACTTAGTCGAAGTCCTCTGGAAGGATCAACTTCACGCGCTGTATCCCGATCCTAGCAGCTATAATCTCTATATCAATCAAGTTTCTACTGTTATAGGAATTGTGGCAACCGTGGCTGCCCTCTTGATTTCTGGTAATTCTATTAGAAAATTAGGATGGACCTTTACGGCTCTTATCACGCCTATTGTTCTCTTGGTGACCAGCTTTGGTTTCTTTGGGATCTATTTTTTCCAGCAGCATTTAGCGGCTATCGCCCTTTCCTTGTGTGGGATGACACCCTTGGCCCTCATCGTTTTCATGGGTTCTGCACAAAACATATTGGCGAGGGGAGCCAAATATACCGTATTTGACGCCACCAAAGAGATGGCTTTCGTTCCATTGAGTGCTGAATGCAAGCTCAAGGGAAAAGCAGCCATTGATGGCATCTGTAATCGTTTTGGGAAATCCGGCGGTTCAGTGATTCATAGTGGGCTTCTCATCCTATTTTCTTCTTTTGCGCAAAGTGCACCTTATGTTGCGGCAATTTTATGTTTCATTATTGTTCTTTGGATGATTGCGGTAATGCGTCTTGGCAAAGAATTTGCCGCAATAACCGGTAATGCTGTAGTAGAACCGGCAACACCTGTAAGTACCCAAACTGTAGTCGCTTAGACCTCATAGACACAAGATAACAGGATAAGCAGGATCGCAAGCGGCATGATAAAAAAAGGATAAGAAAAGAATAAAAAGGACAAGAAAAAGATCTAAAAAATATTAGATCTTTTTCTTGTCTTTTTTCTTAAATCTTTTTCTTATCCTTTTTTTATCCTGTCGCTTGCGATCCTGCTTATCCTGTTTAATTTGTGTCTATGAGGCCTATAACCACCAACACAAAAGAATTCTTTTAATGTTATAATAAATATTATATGGTGAAAAATAAACCTAAGATAAGACTATGGCAGGAAAAGACCCTTACGAAAACCTTCTTGAAAAGATCGCCGATATGATCGCTTTGATTCAAAAGAATGAAGGGCCTCCCATGATGCAGGGAGCGGTAACACCTCAGATGCAAAAAGATTTAGAACGACTAGAAAACTCGATAGCTCTTTTTAAAAAAATTGCCGATGAAAATCTATCAAATGCCGGCCAATCTGCTGAAGAAATACAAAAAAGTGCCAACGATTTGAGCAGAAACCAACAGAGATTCCTGGATAAATCCCAAAAGCTAAAGAAAGAGCTATTGAACCTTCAAACAACCTATACTATGTATCAACAGTCTATTGAAATGCGCGATAAAGAGCCCAGCAAAAAGACTGATAAGAAAAAATTCGGGGAATCAAGAAAGAAAAAATTTAAAAGGTTAAGCGGCGGGGACAAAGGTTGGATGCCGCTTTAGGAATTTAGGACAACTATGAGTAACGAAATTCTTCCAAGAAATGTGCAAAGATGGGGGACATACTGTCCAACAGGTGTAAAGCAATTACTATCATCCGAACGTTCAGACATCAAAATCCCCGAAGAAACAACAGAAGAAGCTGAAAAGTGGTTCAAAGGACTGGATCTGTATAACGTAACGACCCTTTTTGTCTATGGCGTCGGCAGCGGCAAGTATTATCGCGCCGCCAAAGATTGGCTTCTAGAAAATCAAGAAAGGCAGATTGTTTTCCTCGAAGACGATCCTGAAGTTATCTACAGATTGTTTGAAACCGAACTTGGTAAAGAGCTTATCTTCGACAAACAAGTATGGCTTGAGTTATTTCAGTGGGATCAAAAGAAAAATAAAGAAGAGAAAAATGAGGAGTGGCTTTCTTCCCTTCCCTTTTTCTTTTTCTTGGGCGACATTCAAATTTCCTCTAACGCCTCTTATAAGACTTCAAAAGAAAAAAAATATACGATCTTATCAAACCATCTCCAGTATCTTAAAAACATTAAGTTATGGTTCCTTACCGAACATATATACCTTGGAAAAGGCTTTTTCAATAACTTCTATCGTAATCTTTTCGATATTCCTAATGCCCAGCTATCTGATTTACTCTTTAAGAAATTCGAAGGGATTCCTGCGATCATTTGCGGCGGAGGTCCCTCCCTCGATAAGAATCGTGAACTTCTTGAAAAATTAAAAGATCGCGCCCTTATATTCGGAGGAGGCTCCGCAATGAATGTCCTAAATGAGACAGGATTCAATCCCCATTTCGGTGTCGGAATCGATCCTAATTCGGCTCAATATTCTCGACTCACAATGAACCAAGCTTTTGCCGTTCCCTATTTTTATCGTGCTAGAATGTATTCAGAGGCATTGGACTCCATTTTTGGAGAGCATATTTATGTTCGCGGAGCTGCCGGATACGATATTTCATCCTGGGTGGAAGAGAAGCTTGGTTTGAATGGAGAAAGGATGCCGGAAGGGAACAATGTCGTAAACTTTAGCCTAGCTATTGCCAACGCGTTGGGATGCAACCCCATTATTTTTGTAGGAGTCGATTTGGCTTATACGAATCTCGCCTCCTATGGCAAGGGAGTTCTAGGGCATCCTCTTTATGATTTTAATAAGAATCTTTCATCGAAAGGGCTTAATGAGGAGTTGATGATCAAAAAAGATATCTTTGGCAATGACACATACACTCTGTGGAAGTGGATGATGGAATCCATATGGTATACCGAGTATGCATTAAGTCATCCGGACCTTACTCTGATCAACTCTACTGAGGGAGGAATAGGTTTTGAAAGGGTCCCTAACATGCCCTTAGAGGAGGCAGCAGAGAAATTTCTTGGAAAGCAATATGATTTCGGGACTTGGATTCATGGTGAGTTGCAAAATGCAAAAATGCCCGAAGGTGTCACTGCAATTGATATCAATCGAACTCTAGGCGAACTGGGAGGGAGTTTAGCGAAATGCGAGGAGTACTGCGGCACCCTGACTCGCGAGTTTAATAAAATGATCCAATTAGATAAAAAAGGTGAAGAGCTACCCAAAAACGTATATGGGGGAACGGTCGGTTTAATCATTGAAAAACTCAATCAAGAAGCCGCCTACACCCACCTATTGGCTCAGTTTAATGAAAGCTATATGTCCTTTGCAGGGAAAAGCTTTACCGAAATCTTAGTGGAAGAATTAAACGAACAAGACCAGCATAAAGCTCGAATGAAAAAGATTTCCATCAACAAGAAACGCTATGAATTTTTAATGTCAGTATGTCATTATAACCGTTCTCTGATCAAACATATCGTACAAGAATCTGCTATCCGCAAGGCCGTAAGTGACATTCCCGGCGCAGAGAAGTCAGCCCCCAAAACTGTGCCCTCATGGGATATTCCAAATGGTGAGGCAAGAGAATCTCTGTACCCAAGCGGAAAAGTTAAGAGTCGACAATCTACTAAAAATGGTTTATTTCATGGGCCCTCTGTATTTTATTGTCCTGAAGGGAAAATTCTTGCCCATAGCAATTACATTGAGGGAAAAAAAGAGGGGGAAGCCTGGTTATTTTATGATTCCGGTGAGGTCTATAGCGTTCAAAATTTCAAAGATGACAAATGGCACGGGAAACAAGAATTTTTTTATAGGAATGGAGTGAGAAAAACTCTTATGAACTATAAAAATGGGCAGTTGGATGGCGATGTTTTACTCTTTCATCTCAATGGAAAAATGTACCGGAAGCTGTTCTTTAAAAATGGAAAACGCGATGGAAAAGAAATGCTCTGGAATATGGGGGGCTTCCTAGAATTTGAAGCCGAATATAAAAATAATTCTGCAATAGGCATTTGTCGCGCTTGGTATGGCAATGGAAATATTGCCCGAGAGGTACTCTATGATCATGATTCCAATCCTTATTCTGTGCGTCAATGGAATCTCAACGGTTCTCTCCTTCCTGAAGCGAGTTTCCAAAATGAAGATTACTTTCAAGCCATTTCTAAACAGACAACGGCACTCACTCAATCTCTAGGGAATTTATGTAATCAACTTGAAAAATTATCCCCATTATTTCCTGATAGCACTTCTGAAGGTAAAGGAAATCCTCACATTAAAAAAGATATCGAAAATCTTAAACTTGAAATGGAAAAGCTTCAAAAGATGGAAGAACAGCTGCGGAAACATGGAAGTGCAGACCCGGTAGATGGTAAAGAACCTATATGGAAGACTCCAGCCGCTCGACGCATGATGGGAAAACAATTGGAGGAAGCCACACGAAAAATGGCTGAAGACATAGCCCTCATGCAAGAAGCGTTGAGACTAACTTCTGACATTATGAAGAAAGACGATAATTTAGAAAGTAAGAAATCATGAATTCAGAATCTTTATTCGAAACAAATCTCGGACACATGTCGAGATTTTCAAAGAATTTTATTTCAGACATCAAAGAAGCCGATTGTTCCGCCTATCAATTTTGTCAGACAGATTTAGACGAGACAAACTTAAAAAAAACTGTCGGAGGCGAAGCTCATTATTTCCATTCTCAACGAGGTGCAGCAAATGAGGCAAAACAGTTGTTTCAAGAAGTTGAAAATTTAAAAAAAATCCAGACGATCTTTATATATGGACTCGGTCTCGGATACCTTTATGACGTAGCAAAAAAATGGCTTGAGGAAAACAAAAACCATTATCTCATTTTCTTGGAAGATGATTTTGCCCTCATCCATCGTTTTCTGGAATTACCACGAGCCACTGAAATGCTTACACACCCACAAGTTGTTGTGCAAGCTTTTAAAACCCCTGAAATATCAGCATCTCCCGTGATTCCTAAAGAATTCGATTGGATCTGCTGGACTTTCTCTCGCGTCCCATTGAAAATTCTCGTCTTGAATATGTATAATGATGAGCGAAATAAAGATTCGGAACTCATCAGATTAATGTTCAATCTAAGGTTCGTAGCCATTGATGAGAATTTGGACGAAATCCGCGAAGAAAAAATTAGAGATCTCTATAAAAATTATTATTTCAATCTTTATCTAATAACCGATGCTTATCGCGGCCAAAATATGATAAACGTGTTCTCCAATATCCCCACACTCATCTGCGGCGCAGGGCCTTCCCTAAGCAAAATCAGTAGCCAGATAAAAGAGTTGAAATCGAAAGCCCTCATTTTTGGCGCCGGAACCGGAATGAATGTTCTTAATAAATTGGGAACAATTCCTAACTTTGGCGGAGCTATCGACCCTAATGAAGAATCTATCAATCGCATCATGACGAATTACGCCTATGAAGTTCCTTTTTTTTATATGAATCGCTTTGAATATCACGCCCTTAGATGCATTCATGGTCCCCTCATCTTTTTTAGAACGGTTTCCATCTCCGCTATCCAAGACTGGTTCGAGACCCGAATTGGGAATCACAGATTCCATGGCCGTTCAAGCAAGGGTAAGCACCACAAATTATCTTCTCAATGTTGCTCAGTTCCTCGGATGCAATCCAATCGCTCTTGCCGGTGTCGATCTTGCCTACACCGATAAATCCCGCTACCCCAAAGAAATACAGGCTCGTCCTTTAGATTCTCCCCTGCAAGACCGGCAGATTAAGGAATTTCCTCTGAGCTCGGGACGTTTTATCCCCATGAAAAATGCAGAAGGGGAACAAATTTTTTCCCGAATGGATTGGATAAATGAGAGCGAAGCCTATGCATTGTTTTCTAGAGAATTTCCCAAAAACATATTATTCAACCTCACCAAAGGCGGACTTCCCATTCCTGAAATCCCCAATCCCACACTTCAAGAGTTTGCTGAAGAACACCTCAAGAAGGAATTCGATCTTATTAATTTCGTTCACGCTTCTATTCAAATCGCAGGAAAAATGCCGATCTCTAAAGAAAAATTAAATGAAACCTACGCTAAATGGAAAAAAAGCCTAAATTCTTGCTCCTCCTTTTGCTTCGAGATTATTTCCTCTTACCAAGCCATAAGAGCAGAAGTGATCAAAACGGGTATCGCCCCCGCTGAGGACCTAACCGATCCGACCGCCGATGTTTGGAAAAAAATGAAAGAAGAGCCTGCTTATAAATATTTTCTGAATGAAATGGTTGATATTCATAAAAAACTAACCTTTAGAAAAATGCATACCCACACATGGTTCCCAGAGTTATTTTCGGAAAAAGAGAAGTTTTTAAAAAAGCTGGAATTCGGGGAAACAAAGGCGGAATTGATAAATTTTGCAGCAAAGTTGCAACTGGATATCATTGAACAGGTCATTCACGAAGCTATTGAAAGCATCCCCCCCGCCTCAAAGCCCATCGAAAAAATGCCTGGGGATCATTATAGCATCGAAAATGGAAGATTAATTATTCAAGATTCCGAATTAGAATTAATGATCAATGAACCTTTCAATGCAGAAAAACCATTCCATGGTCCTAGTCGCTTTTTTTCTAAAGAGGGAAATCTCCTTGCCGAAGGCTGGTTTTACAACGGAAAACGCGTGGGCAAAAATTGGCAGTACTACGCCTCGGGGGCTTTCTACAGCCTTCAAAGATTTAAAGAAGGGGAGTGGCATGGAAAGCAAGAATATTTTTATGATAATGGACAAAAGAAATCGATAATCAATTATTCCCACGGCCTTCTTGATGGGAAAGTCGAACTCTATCATTCGAATGGGGTCCTTGCCAGAGAAATCTATTTCTCCGAAGGAAAGCTTCATGGGACGGAAAAGGATTGGCGGCCGAACGGACAACAGATTAGCGAAAACCAATATGATCATAACACCCCTATGGGTATCTCCAGAAAATGGCATGCTAACGGAGTTTTAGAAGTTGAAAAAGTGTATTATGATTCTGTGGACCATTTTGACTTAAGAAAATGGGATGAACAAGGTTTTTTAGTTTACGAAGACCTCTATTTTAAAGATATCGGAACGGAACTTCTGCAAGAATCTAAAGATAGGAGACAGTCCCTCGAAAACCTTAAAAAACAGCTGGAACAACTTAAGTCTAAGAAAAAAGACGCGTGACACAGGATGTCATATCCACAAAATAACAGGATAAGCAAGATCGCAAGCGGCAGGATAAAAAAAGGATAAGAAAAAGATTTAAAAAAACTGTATTAAATCCTCTTGTTAATCCTTTTTTTATCCTGCCGCTTGCGATCCTGCTTATCCTGTTATTTTTTGTCTACGACGACCAATTAACTTTATCCAATTCGGCCTTCAGCGCTTGCAGATCTTTAATTTTTTCACCGATAATAGAAGGCGACCATTTTATGCCTTCTGTAAGATTCAAATAAAAATTAATTACATCATGCTTTGGCAATAATGCCTCCAATTGACTCTTACACCGACTCATTTCTTCTATCCGACCTTGAAGTTTTTCATAATCGGCTTTCATATCATTGAGATACTTTTTCTCAGCTACACGCTGTTCATTACCCTTCTCAGTATTTGGATAATCATTTTTTTGTATTTTTTCCTTTAATTCATTAATCTGATTCACGTAATTTGAAAACTGAGATGCAGGAACATACCCTTTCCCAAAATGTTCCATACTTCCCATAAAAAGATTTCGCGCTTTTCTTCCCAAGCGGCCAATCCAATCAGATTCTTCAATATTATGCGTCTTAAGGGCGTCTATGATTTCGGCATTGTCTGTTGATTCCAATTCGTGGAGTATTTGGAACCTTCCCCTTGATTTATCCAATTCAATTGTTTTCTCTCTTTGCAAAATTTCTTCACCAGTGAACGATTCCCCCTTCTTCGCTTTTGTGCCTGGCGCTAGCCGGATAATCCTAGACAATTCGTTTATTTTATATGTTTCTTTGCTATAGTCTCTATCAATTCCCTTTACCTTTTTTCCGTTACCATCGTTCCAAGTAACATGAGCTAGCGAATAGTACTTATAGATAATATCGTAATTAGTATTTACCCCATCAAGCAATTGATCAATCCGATTCATAAATGAGGGTCGAATTTCAATTCTAACTGTGTCATTTCGTAGCAGATTATGTTTTTCATTTTGCATTTCTTGAAATTTTGGATCGTTCTTGTCATAGAGTGAGGAAATAGTTCTGCCATATTCTGTCCCTAATAAGAAAGCTCTGTAGCCATAATCTTTTTGTAAGACCGAAAAGTTTACACTAGGCAGCGCTAATGTGGTGTCTCTGTCTTGACTGATCTTAATATTTTCTTCTGTACCATCGTCATTTTTTACGGTAATTTCCCAGGTTAGTTTCATTCTAAAGCAATCCTTTCCGAGTGTGGAATTGTAATAGCTGCTCACTTTCGGTGGGGAATCAATATCATTCGGATTGGTTCTTTCAACCATCCCGATGCATTGTACTACCTCTCGCCCTCTAATTTCACGATCCATTGCTTGAACAATATTTTGCCCTTGAGCATCTACCGGTCTCCATTCTTTTACATCGAAATTCAAGCCCTGGAGGGGAGGAGGTTCTGCTTGTATCTCAAAACTCATAAAAGGATCATTACTACCTGTATTTAATGGACTCATATTATTTTTCCTTTTGCTATTATCCGATACTAATTATACAGTTTTTATTTATTTATCTTCAATTTATATAACAATTTCTTAATAATTAACGAAAATGAGGTCTATGGTTCCGTCCGTTCTGTCAAGACCAATTTTTAACTGGAAATTAAATCGGATTAAAGGTACAATATGACTTTAAAATAAGGCTAATGGGTATGTCGCAAACATTATCTAAAGAGTTCGGTACATTAAGATCGTTCCTCTGGCCTGTCTACAGACATGAATGCCGTAAAATCATTCCAATGATTATCATGTGCTTTCTTATCTGCTTTAATTACAGTATTCTACGAAACTTGAAAGACGCCGTCGTCGTCACCGCTTCAGGCGCCGCAGTTATTCCTTTTATTAAAGTTTGGGCTCTTTTGCCCATGGCTATCCTCCTTACCTATGTCTTTACCAAGCTTTCAAATCGCTATAGCCAAGAGCGGGTCGTTTATATCATGATTTCGGGCTTCCTCATCTTTTTTGCCCTTTTCGGCTTTGTTCTTTACCCCCTGCGCGATGTTCTTCATCCTGTCGAATTAGGGCAATCCATGCAAGAATCACTACCGGAGGGCTTCTATGGATTGGTTGCCATGTTCTCCAATTGGACATTTACCGGATTCTATGTCATGGCCGAACTTTGGAGCAGCATTGTTTATTCGATATTGTTTTATGGATTCGCTAATGAAATTACAAAGGTGACCGAAGCGCGACGATTCTATGCGGTCCTTTCCGTGGCTTCTAATTTTGCGGCCATCTTGGCCGGGCAGGCTGCTAATTATTTCTCTTATGGAAGTCCCCTCAGCTTCAAATTTCCTTTTGGCGAGACGGAATGGGAACAAACAATGTCGGCCCTCCTGCTCATTGTTATCAGTTCCGGAATTGTAGTTATGCTGGCCTTTTGGTGGATGAATCGCAATGTCTTAAATGGTCCTGATTACGAAGAACTTCATAAAAAGAAGCTGGAAATTCGCTTGAAAAAGCATCTTTCTATTCGCGAAAGTATCCATTACCTTGCGAGTTCGAAATATCTCCTTTGGATTGCCGTGATTGTCGTGGGATATAATCTCGTTATCAATCTTGTCGAAGTCATCTGGAAAGACCAATTAGTCAAACTTTATTCCGATCCTAGGGATATCAATTGTTACTTAAATAACCTTACTTCGGCAGTAGGAATTATTTCTGCCCTCGTTTCATTCTTCATGGCTAGCATCTTGACGCGTATGGGCTGGACATTTACCGCGCTGATCACACCGATGATACTGCTGATTACCGGAACAGGATTCTTTACGTTTCTTATTTTCCAAGAGTATTTTTCTTGGAGCATGCTAGCCTATTTCGGAGCCACTCCTTTGGCGCTCGTTGTCTTCTTTGGCGGAGCCCAGAACTGTTTGAGTAAAGCAGCCAAGTATTCCGTCTTTGACACAACTAAGGAAATGGCGTTTATTCCGCTTGATCACGAGCTTAAGCTTAAAGGCAAGGCAGCTATCGATGGTGTGGGCTCAAGACTGGGCAAATCGGGCGGGTCTTTGATTCATCAAGGGTTGATCATGTTCTTTGGAAGCCTTTCTTTCAGCGCCCCTTATGTGGCTGTTATTCTTCTTATAGCCATCTTCTTCTGGATCCTAGCAACGAAAGCTTTGGGTCGTGAGTTCAATCAACTGGTTGCCGACGAGCAAACAAAACCCGATCCAGTTTCTTCGACCGAAGAGCCTGCATTAGCTTAGATAGATTGCATAGTCCCCATTAACAGGATAAGCAGGATCGCAAGCGGCAGGATAAAAAAAGGATAAGAAAAAGATATGAATATAAATTAAAAAATTTTATTAAAACTTCTTCATAATTCTTTTTTCTTAAATCTTTTCTTATCCTTTTTTATCCTGGCGCTTGCGATCCTGCTTATCCTGTTAATGGGGACTATACAATCTATCCATCAATCAGCGGTTAGCGGATCTGTTTTACTGAGATAGAGTTCCATCAAAGCAAGAAATCCCAACACAACAAACACACTATAGGTATATTCAGGAATTGGCAGGTGAAAGGTCATCGCCAAAAGAAAAAGAAATTGAAGAGAGGTCGTTACTTTTCCGCACCATATTGCACGAAAACGGAATTTGGATATTTTCCCGGTTAAGACAAGGTAGAATCCAAAGAGAAGAACAGCGAAATCTCTGCAAATCAATGCCGAAGCATCAATAAAAGTAAGCTGATTTTCAGTGATGAGAACCCCTATGATAAAAAAGACGAAAAAACGATCCATCAAAGGATCAAGTAATGTACCAAAACGGCTGATCGATCCAAAACGCCTGGCGATATAACCGTCCAATCCATCGGAAACCATAGCTAGCACGATAGCTAGGCCACGGAGCCAAAGGTTCTGCTGTAAGAACAGAAACGCCAGTGGAATCCTCATCAGAGATAGTAAATTAGGTATTGTTAACATCGTTCGTTATTTTAACAAATAGTAAAATTAATGCCTAGGAAGTAATACCGTTTTCGAGTGATTTTTTAAGGCTTTCAAGGTCCACGTCATATTCATGAAAGTCGTGCATACTCTTGCCCGCAATAAAACGGAGATTCTGGGATATTAGACGCGTATACCGCAGAGAAAGAGCTTCGGAAATTTCCTGAAAATCAATCATTCTTTCTAAAACGTTGTTCGAAAATTCCACGACAAAAGCTTTTTCAGGTGCAAAAACCAAATTCACCAACCCAGCACCATGGGGTCCCACAATGGCTGTGGCTTCAGAAAATATTCTAATCTGATCAGCAAAACTATAATCGCCGGGATTTATTATTTCAAAATGATATTTTGCAAGAAGCTCCAATACTTCCTTCTCGTTTATGAGGATTCGCCCGGGGATTTCCCCCCTCGAAACATAGATTCTCCTTCCTGTCGGAGCGAATCGATACTTCTCAAGTTTTCTTCTGAGCCAGGCACATGCCTGGGGTAACAGGTCAGTGTCTCGAACACACACTGGTATAATTAAATCTTCAAAAGTAATCATCGTGTTGGGAGGGACCTTGAGGAGCCTTTCGTCTGAGATATTAAGAAGTTTCAGACTTTCCTTTTGAAATTTACTTAGTTCGGCATTTACAACGAGTGGGAGCGTTTGGAGATTGAGGTAATCTTCGATGAGGGATAGTCGCATGATATAACGGTTGATCCAATGACAATAATTCTCGTCTCCACCAAGAAAAATACACTGTTCAGAGATAGTAAGGGCCGATTCTGTTTCTTCAACAATGGCTTGTTTATAATCCGGAGTAACGCGTGCTTGAACGAAGGGCAACACTTTAGGATTGCGTTGTGCGAGTTCCAAGTTATGAATTTTATCTCTATTAAAAAGCATCCATCTTTCTGTAAAGAGCTTCACGTGATGAAGACGGACGATATAGGGTAAGATATAATCATTAGTTGCGAACCGAACAATGTCGTAAAGCATGTATTTTTCGGAGAGTGACTTGAAGCAAAGAAAAGCTGCCTCAGCCTGATTTATATTGATAAGATTCATGCCAAGATTATAGATTTTTTGTCTTTCAATTTCGTTCATAGCTTTTGTTCATTTCGCGTTTTATAAGTCCACAAAATGAAAAGAAGGAGAAGTACAATAAATAGGATGAGAAAAACAGTATTATAAGCATCAAATGTGGCTATGACGGAAGTGTAGTTTTCTCCTAGAAGATGACCTAGATAGAAAAGAACAGATACCTGCAATAGGCAGGCGGGGAAGTCCCTGAGAATGAATTTATAAAAGGGCATTTTCCCAAGACCTGAAGTCATAAAGAGGGCGTTTCTGGCTCCGCCGGGGATAAACCTCCCGACCAAAAACGTGAAAATTCCATATTTTTCATAGAAATGATGGAGCCTTTCTATCCTTTTAAAGCTAAGAATATGACTGAACCACTTAAATTCATATAATCTAGGGCCTAGGAGCCTTCCAATCCAATAGGCCTCCCAGGCAGACATCCATGCGGCTAGAAAGATCCATACGAAGATCTTAGAGGTGTTTTCAGGGATATAGGTAGTGGCAATGGCCCCTCCCGCTAGAACAAGGATATCCTCACTCACAGGAACGTTAACTCCGGCGAGCATGATGAGTAAAAATATCACCCAATGAGCAGATTGGGCATTTTCACTAATGAAGTTAAGGAGGGTTTCCATTTTTTAACCCGTTATAAACAACGCTTTGCAATCTCTTGCGTCCCACCCTTCGCGGAGTGTTTGTATTTTTTTATTCGAAATCCCCCCGAGGAATTCGATGACTTTCAGGAAACGAGCTCGGGTTCTGTCTTTTCCTAAAATCGCGGCGGAGTCAAAAAACGGAGGTCCCTGCAATTTCCCCATGACGGTTCCGAAAAGGATAGGCATCAACATTTTCTTATGGTTGATTCCAAAGATCTCGGCGACATCACGCGAAGCATTGTGGAGGCTCTGGCTTCCCCAGTCATCGCTTTCTTCTAGCTTCCATATCATAGCTTGCAATAAGTATGCAACCTGTATGGGGCTAGCTCCGGAAGCGGCAAAAAGTTCGTTTGTATACTTCAAATGGTTAATGAAGAGGAAATCAAATAAATCGATAAAATCGCCGAATGTTTTTATGCGCGAATGACACAATGGCATCAGTTTCTGCATGAAGACATCATTAAATCCCCATTCTTTGATACGGTCCCACAGCTTATCCTGAGGGATATTTTTAATGATATACTGCTGATTAAGCCATTCCAATTTCTTTGTGTCAAATACGGCGCCTGATACCCCAATGCGCGACACATCGAAGCGATTAGCGATATCGTCAATGGAATAGATTTCGGTGTCGTCAGGCATGCTATAGCCCATCAACGTCATAAAATTAATGAAGGCTTCCGGCAAAAAGCCGCTATCCCTATAAAAGAAAATGGATGTTGGGTTCTTTCTTTTTGAGAGCTTTTTGCCATCTATGCCCAAAAGTAGGGGCATGTGCATAAATGTCGGGGCCGTCCATCCAAAGTATTCATAAAGAAGAATGTGCTTGGGTGTAGAACTGATCCATTCATCGCCCCTGATCACATGGGAAATCTTCATCAAATGGTCATCCACAACAACACCTAAGTGATAGGTAGGGAATCCGTCCGATTTCAATAGCACCTGATCGTCAATATCCGCCCAGGGTACTGTGATCCGCCCTTTAATGGCGTCTTCGAACACGCATTCGCCCTTTAGGGGAACTTTAAGACGGACAACATGCGACAGTCCTTGCGCTTCTTTCTGCTGGATTTCTTCGGGGCTCAGGTTGCGGCAACGTCGATCGTATCCTAATCTGCCTTGGCCTTGCGAGGCTAGCACTTGGCGCATTTCGGCGAGATCTTCGGCTGTGCAGAAGCATTTGTAGGCGTGACCCTTGTCGATCAAAGTCTGGACATTTTCCTTGTAAAGAGGGAGTCGGTCTGACTGGCGATAAGGTCCATAGGGGCCGCCAATATCGGGACCCTCGTCCCAGGTAATCCCGCACCAATGAAGCGCATCGAAAATGCTTTGTTCGTATTCGAGACGGCTTCTTTTGCGGTCGGTATCTTCGATACGCAAGATGAATTTACCGCCATGATGGCGTGCAAAAATGAGGTTGAATGCCGCCATGTAGGCTGTGCCTACGTGCGGGTCTCCTGTAGGGGAGGGTGCAATACGAACACGAACAGTCATAAAATGGATCCTTTTTTGGGGGGATTATAACCTACAAGGGATATAGTTTTCAAAGCTTTTTTGGGATGGACTACATGGACGAAATGGACGACATGGACGGAATGGACAAGATGTCCATGTCGTCCATTCCGTCCATGTAGTCCATGCCGTCCATCCAACTATTTCTCTTTCTGCAGCAGTATCAAGTCTTTCATGATATTGTAGGTTTCGGTGAGCTGCAGGTCATTCTGACCGAACTTTGTTTCGGCATCTTCTTCCTCAGGCTCTTCTTTTTGGATTTCCTTGATAAAAGCCTCATAGTTTTTATTATGCTCTATGCGGTAGGCGGAGTTCTGCTTCAAAATTTCAAGGTAGGGCTTATACATATCCAGCTTTTTTTGCAGATTGAATTTGTAAAGCGCGCGAATCTTCGCCCTTTCCAAAAAGGGAACATCCGATAAATCATCATCATAATTCTCTTTTATCGATTCATTATCTAGGGGGTATTTATTAAATTTTTCCCCGATGTCCACATAAGACAAGGCCCCGGGAACAACGATATCAGACTGCACGCCTAGCATTTGCGGAGTTTTTCCCGATACGGTGTAATAGCGGCCTCGTGTGACCTTATATTCCCCTTCGGGATTCACGTCGCCGCTCCTATCCGAATTCAATGTAAACGTCTGAAATGACCCCTTTCCATAGGTGTGATCGTCTCCGACGATCAACGCTCGTCCGTAATCCTGCAGCGATTGCGCTACAATTTCAGATGCGGATGCACTGATCCTGTTAACTAAAACAATTAAAGGTCCATCCCATACCGTGGTACCGTCCAGGTCACGTAAATATTGAACCTGCCCCGTATTGTCCTTAATGCCTACAATGATCCCTTTCGTAATGAATAATCCTGATACCCCGACGGCTTGTGAGAGCATGCCCCCGGTATTGCTTCGTAAATCGAGAATAATTCCTTCGACTTTCTTTTCTTTTCGTAATTTTTCAATCTCTCGTTTGATGTCTTCCGTAGATGAAAATTCAGGGTCTTGATAGAAAGAAAATAGTCTGACATAACCGATGACCCCGTCTCCAAATGGCTCGTAGGATGTCTCAAAGCGGCTTTCTTTCAGAACCACTTCACCGCGCATGATTTTGACATCGACATGTTCTTCCTTCTTATTTTCTCCTTCGCCCACTTCCCGTACGACTGTCAATGTAACATAGGTATTTTCCGGACCTCTAATGAGATCTACGGCGTCGATAATGTCCATGCCGACGACAGGTTCATGGTCCACGGCGATGATGCGATCTTTTACTTTCAGCTCTTTGCCATTAGCCGCAGGACCCCCATCAATGATTTTGATGACGGAGAATCCATTGATATCGTCACGGAGCTGGGCGCCGATTCCAAAGAGTCTTTGCTGGACGGCTATGATAAACTGGCTTGCCTCATCGGGTGTTAGATATCCGGTGTGTGTATCCAAAGCGCCTGCTACAGATTTGAGGATATTAGAGAGCATGAAACGCTCTTTTTTATCCGGATCGGTTTCCAAGAGGGCTTCTTCGCGTTTTTGCTGGTGTTTATCAAGCCTTTGGAGGGATTTTTCCTTCAATTCGCCGTCGAGCTTAGCGATCGCGTCCAATTGAAGCGATTTTATTTTTTTCAGGCGTGTTAGAAGCTCGTCCTCGGTTTGTACCCACTTCATATCTCTGAATTCTTTCGGATTTACCTTTTTCGGTAGATCCTTTACATCGATTTCTTTTTCTAATTTGTGATGGCGTTCGATGGCAACGCGTAATTTGTCGTCGATTTTCTCGAAAGTCTCGAAGTTTTTGTTTTTAAATTCATTTAATATCTTCTCTAGAGATGCTGGGGAGGCATTTGTCCATTCTTGGATGTCCGGTTCGATGAAGTAGGTTTTTGTGGGATCCAGCTCTTCGAGGTAGTTATTGAGAGTTCTTTGCATTAATTCGGGAGTGAGCTCATGGTAGGTGGCGTGGGCTTTGAGGATTTCGTCCGTTTTTTTGAGAGTTTTAGCTCGGTCTAAATCGGGAAGTTTTGCCTCGATCGAAAGGATTTGAAGGAGGAAAATAAACGTTAAAATAATTTTTCGCATATGTTAAGCCCGAGTTAATTTTTGTCTCTTAAACTAATCATACACTGGGAAGAAATTTAAGGAAATATTAAGATTTTGTAAAAAAAGCTTGCAATCAATTCTTTTTTTGGTAGAATAGTAGTGTATATTTTAAGAAATATTATTTTTTCAATAAACACGGAGGTTTTAAAAATGTCTAAAACAAAAGTAAAAGACAAGAAGGAAAAGGTTGTTTCGATCACAGAAGCGGCTAAAATTAATGACGTAACTCGCCAGGCGATTTATGTAGCTATAAAATTAAATAAATTAAAAGCAACGAAAGATGCTACTCGTTGGGAGATTTCTCTTGATGATTTAGAAGAATATCGTAAGAATAAGTATTCTCGTAAGAAGTCTGTTTATAATGGCGAGCTTCTATTTGACAACAACAAGGGTTACTATTCAGTAAACCAAGTTGCTTCAATGTTGAAAGTTCCTGCTCAGAAGATTTATTACGCTACTCGTATTGGTATGCTTAAGGCTCACCGTAAAGGTGCTGCTTGGGTCATTCATAACGAAGACGTTAAAGAGTACAAAGAAAAATTCGTTAGCAAGAAAAGCGCCCGCAAAGCAGGGTAATTTCTGTCTATCTGTTTCAATTGTTAAGGTCGTACGAAATATTATATTTCTGTACGACCTTTTTTTTGAAAACGAAATGGACAACATGGACGGAATGGACTTCATGGACGATATGGACATGGCGTCCATGTTGTCCATGAAGTCCATTTCGTCCATGTCGTCCATTCAGATCGGGAATGCCCCGATACTATTCAATAACCTTGAATTCTTTCACGAGCAGCTGAATGCTGGGTCCTTGAAAAGTATTAATTTGCGGTGTGAAAGCCACTTCCAGGGTGATATTCTTTTTTCGCAATTGATTGATCAAATGGGCTTTTCCAAATAAAATCCCCTCGAGCATTCTGTCTCCTTCGCCTTGCACGAGATATAACTTTAAGTTATTCTTGCCAATGGCTTTTGGCGGCCAAGCTTGCTTTGCCGTTGTATAGAGAATTGGTTGCGGATTTTCGTTTCCAAAGGGTTCAAGAAGTCGGATGGATTCCATAAAATCAAAGGTAAGATCTTCAAACTTGATTTCCGAATCCAAATAGAGTTTTGTCTTTACATCGCTGTCTTTCAGAAGACGATCCGCAGCAGCGATAAATCTTCGCTTAAATTCTTCGATATTTTCGACTTTAATTGTAAGGCCTGCGGCAAAATCGTGTCCGCCGAAATTCGTTAAAATATCTGAACAATCTTTGAGGACATCCAGGAGGGGAAATTCGTGGATAGAACGGAGGGAGCCCTTGCCGATATCATTTTCGATCGAGATCATCACCGTTGGACGATTGTAATGTTTTGAGATGCGAGTGGAAAGAATTGCAATAATTCCGGGGTGCCATTTGTCGGATTGCATGACAATGGCTTTTTCTTTCAGTATTTCTGGGTGTTCAAGAATGGTGTTTTCGACATCCACCGACATTGTTCGTTCAATTTTTTGTCTTTCGATATTGTTGAGATCGAGTTCTACAGCCATTTTTTCTGCAGCGACGGCGTTGCGGATGAGAAGCATTTCGACGCCCTTCTGAGGATCGGCAATTCTTCCCAAGCTGTTTAATCTCGGAGCTATTTTTGAGGCGATAGTGAATGTATTAATTTGGGTGAGATCTGCATCACAAACGGAGACGAGTTTTGCTAGACCGATTCTTTTTGTTTTTCTAAGCTGTCTGATGCCGTAGCTCACTAGAATTCTATTTTCGCCTAAGAGGGGTCCCATATCCGCAACAGTCCCTAAAGCTACTAGATCGAGATATCTCTTCAGGTCTACTTTTTTCGGTGAGATGATGCCGTTTTTGATCAATCTATTGGTTACAGCATGTGCGAGCTTAAAAGCTACTCCCACACCTGTAAGATCCCGGTTCGGGTAGGTGCTATTAAGCAGTTTTGGATTTAACGTGGCGATGCAATGGGGGACTTTATCCGTAGGTTCGTGGTGGTCGGTGACGATGACATCGACATTTTTTTCAACGACTTTCGCAATTTCTACTGCTGCGGTGATTCCGCAGTCGACGGTGATGAGTAGCTTGCATTCGTTTTTGATGGCATATTCAAGGGCTTCGACGATTAAACTTTGTCGGAGGGCTCTGCGGTTGGAGATGTAGAAGAAAACGTTTGCTCCGATAAACCGAAGAAAATCTACGAGGAGTGCGGTGCCGGTCATTCCATCGACATCGTTATCGCCGTAAATAAGGATATTTTCCGATTTTTCTAAAGCTTCGCAAACTCTTTTGACTGCCGGTTCCATTTCTGCGAGGAGGAAGGGATCATGGAGGTCGGGGAGTTTGGAGTAGAGGTATTTATGGATTTCGTCGAGGGTCGTAAAACCTCTTGAAGCAAGAATTTTTGCCACGACGGGGTGGATTTTAAATTCTTTAATAATGCTTTCGATCCATTCCGGGTTATGTTGCGGATAAACCCAGACTGGACTCTCCTGGTCGCCTGTTTTAGAAAGCATTTATAAACTCCTGAATATAGTCCATTGTAGCTTATTCAATAGCTTTGTCAAGGGGATTGTGCGCGAAGATAGATTGTATAGCCAACATTAACAGGAGAAGCAGGATCGCAAGCGGCAGGATAAAAAAAGGATAAGAAAAAAGATAAAAGATAAGAATAAAAGTTAAAGATTATTAAATTCTTTTCTTAATTAATTTCTTCATCCTTTTTTCTTATCCTTTTTTTATCCTGCCGCTTGCGATCCTGCTTATCCTGTTGAATTGTTTAAATGCGCATAATCTCCTTTACAGCAACCCCTCTTTTCCGCTACATAAGGTATATCATGCAAGAAGATGATGATCGCAACAGACTTAGGCAGGCCGGGGTATATGTTACAATACCCTTCGTCCTTGCAATTCCTCCCATCATAGGATGGTTTATAGGGGATTGGCTTGATAAGCTTTGGGGAACCGCTCCTTATTTAATGTTCCTCTTCTTAGTACTAGGTTTCGCTGCAGGAATCAGAGAATTTATACGAATTTTAAAAAGGTTTGGAGATGGGTATTGAATTTGTTAATCGAGTAATCATTTACACCATTATTTTGGGACTCATTGCGATGGCGGCTGTGGGCGCGTCCTATGGCTTGCCTGCCGGAATAGGAGTGTTTGCGGGGGCTGCATGGGGGACTCTTAACTTATATCTTGATTAAACGACTGCTAGTAAGTCTCTTGGTTCCAACAGCAATAGGCTATTTTAACGTGGCCTTACTTTTCGGGATAAAATTTCCCATCCTCTATCTTTTGGGATTCGCTCTCTTCAAAATAGATTATCTTCCACCTGCAAGTATTCTGCTGGGATTTTCTCTCTTTTTCTGGTGATCATCCTGAAAGGTTGCGGAGTGTGGCTTTTTGAAAAAAAGAAACCGGTGGTGGTAGTCAGTGAAGATCGAGAATAAAGAGCTGCCGAACATCCTGACATTTGTTTCTCAAAGCTTTCATAATGATAGTTTTGCGAAGACGTTAAAAGATTGGCAAGACCCTATATTTTCAGTTTTAATCGCCTGCTTTATTGCTATTTTATTTCATTTTGGGTCCAGACAACGGAAGATGATTCCCGGGCCGTTTCAAAACTTTTTTGAATTTTATGCCGATGCCGTCGATAGTGTCGTCATGGAGATCATCGGGCCGGAAGGGAAGAGATTTGTTCCCTTCATTGGAACATTATTTATTTACATTCTGAGTTTGAACTGGGCTGGGTTGGTTCCTTTTTTGAAATCGCCGTCCTCAAACATTAGCATCACCGCCGGATTGGCCATTTGCGTGTTTTCGCTCGTTCAGTACTTGAATTTTAAGAATATGGGATTGATGGGCTATTTTTATCATCTTGCCGGCTCGCCAAAAGGGGGACTGGGCTGGGCTATGGTCCCTTTGATGCTTCCTATTGAAATTATCACGCAGTTTGCTAGGCCTTTAACATTAGCCTTACGTCTTTGTGGTAATGTTTTGGGGGAAGATATCTTTATTGCCTTGGCGACTGTCTTCGGCGTTTCGGTAATGTCCCACTTCGTGATCCCTGTTGGCCTGCCTCTCCAACTACCTTTTATGCTGCTTGGATTATTTACCGGATTTTTACAGGCATTAGTCTTTACTTTATTAACGACAATTTATATTTTGTTGTCTTTACCGGGTGTGGAAGAAGCACACCCCAATTAACTCAAGGGAGATTTTATGGATTTAGGAACTGCAGTAGCTATTTCAGCACCCTTAGGGGTAGGTTTCGCGGCCCTTGGTTGCGGGATTGGAATGGGAATAGCAATCAATGGAGCTTTGCAAGCTATCGGCCGACAACCCGATGCTTCAGGAAAAATTTTAACCAATTTGATTATTGGCGCCGCATTGATCGAATCACTCACGATTTATGCGCTGGTAGTATTTTTTATTCTGCTCGGAAAAATGGGTTAGATTAGGAAAATATGGAATTAGAATTTCGTCATGTAATGACTCAAGTACTTGCGTTTCTGCTCATGTATTGGATCTTAAAAAGATACGCGTGGGATCGCATTTATGGAATGATTGATGATCGCCGCAAGCGTATTGAATCGGATTTCGCATTCATTGATAACGAAAAACTAGAAATTAACAAAATCCATGCTGACTATCAGCAAAAGCTGTCTGAAATTGATTCTCAGGCACATGCGAAATTTCAGGAAGCGATTGCCGAAGGAAGAAAAATCGCCGATGAAATCCAGCAAACGACTCAAAATGAATCGAACAAAATCCTGACTAAGGCGAGAGAAAATATCGAACGAGAAGTCTCTAACGCCCGATCAGCCCTAAAAGAAGAAATTGTAAATCTAACTATTGCAGCCTCGAAAAAAATCATCCATGAGGATCTAAATTCTGACAAGCAAAAGAAATTAATTATGGAATTTGTTGATAAGGCAGAATTAAAATGAAATTGCAAAAAGGCGCAACAAGATATTCTAAAGCACTTTTTGAGATGGAGGGGCCAAAGGAAGAGCGTCTTGGTGTTCTTCAGGGCCTTCTCGATGCCTGGAAAAAAAATCCTGAGATTCTCACCGTCCTCATTTCTCCAAAGATCAGCCTTAAAGATAAAGCCGATTTGCTAGACAAAGCAACTGATGATGGAAAAGATAAAATCCTGCACTCATTTTTTAATTTGCTGCTTGTTAGCAATCGATGCAAGAGCATCCCTGCAATTATTATAGACTATAGAAAACAAGTCATGCAAAGCTTAGGAGTGGTTGAGGCAACAATAAGAACGGCCGTTCCGCTGGATCCTTCAGAAAAGGAAAAATTACAGAAAAAATTGGAAGCCACATATAAGAAAAAGATCATGATGAAGGAATTAATTGACCCGAGAGTAATCGGTGGGGCTATTCTTTCTGTAGGAAACAATGTGATAGATTTTAGCGTCAGAGGAAGACTAGAAACCTTAAGGAAAGAGCTATGCAAATAAAACCGGAAGAAGTCTCATGGGCCATTAAACAAAAGATCGAAAGTTTTCAAGATCATATCACACAAAATTCCACCGGCACTGTTCTGCAAATCGGAGATGGAATAGCTCGTGTTTGGGGTTTAGACGATGTCATGATGTCCGAAATCGTCGAATTTCCCAATGGCACTCTTGGAATGGTTTTGAATCTTGAAACCGATAATGTCGGCGTGGTGCTTTTTGGAATCGATGAAGGAATCAAAGAAGGTGATCTAGTAAAAAGAACCGGAAAAATTGCGTCGGTCCCTGTCGGAGAAGCTCTTCTTGGTAGGGTTGTGAATGCTCTAGGCGAACCTATTGATGGAAAAGGTCCTATCAAAACGGATCAGTATCGAAATATCGAAGGGACTGCACCTAATGTCGTTCAGAGAAAACCTGTTTGTGAACCTGTTTTAACAGGAATAAAAGCGATCGATGCCATGATTCCTATCGGTAGAGGGCAGCGTGAACTTATCATTGGTGACAGACAAACCGGGAAAACTTCCGTCATTCTAGATACGATTGTCAATCAGAAAGGCAAGGATTTGATCTGCGTTTATGTGGCCATAGGTCAGAAAACATCTACGGTATCGAAAATTGTCTCTTTGCTTGAAGATCAGGGGGCGATGGAATATTCTATCGTCGTTTCTGCTACGTCATCCGATCCAGCTTCTCTGCAATATATTGCCCCTTATACAGGTTGTACGATGGGAGAATATTTCACTTATTCCGGCAGACATGCCATTTGCTTTTATGATGATCTTTCGAAACATGCTCAGGCCTACAGGCAAATGTCCTTACTCTTACGCCGTCCCTCAGGTCGAGAAGCCTATCCCGGAGATATTTTCTATTTGCATTCTAGATTGCTTGAACGTGGTGCAAAGTTAAATGATGAGCTTGGCGCGGGGTCATTAACAGCTATTCCTGTGATTGAAACTCAAGCAAATGACGTCTCAGCCTATATCCCAACAAACGTAATTTCCATTACAGACGGTCAGATTTATCTTGAATCGGATTTGTTTTTTGCCGGAATAAGACCGGCGATCAACGTGGGTATTTCCGCTTCTAGAGTTGGCGGAAAGGCCCAAACAAAAGCGATGAAGAAAGTGGCAGGCCGGCTTAGACTGGATCTTGCGCAGTATCGGGAGTTAGCGGCTTTCGCACAATTCGGATCCGATCTCGATGAGGCCACCCAGGCGCAGCTGACGCGCGGAGAACGGATGGTGGAAATTCTTAAACAAGATAAGTTCCAGCCTTATTCTCTCGAAAAGCAAGTCATGATCATTTTCGCAGGTACAAAAGGTTATTTAGACGATATTCCTTTGGATCTCATTAAAACTTTCGAGGATAAATTAAATATCTTCTTGGTGAAGAATCATCCTGAGATTTTAGAAACGATTGCAAGAACAAAAGATTTGGACGATAAGACTGCCGAGAACTTGGAGAAGGGTATTCAAGAATTTAAATCGCAATTTGTTGCAAAATATATGGAAACTAAATGAGCTCGATAAGAGATATAAAAAGACGTCTCAAGTCCGTCGAAAATATTAAGCAAATTGCCAATGCCATGGAAATGGTGGCAGTTAGCCTCTTACGTCGCAGCCAAAAAAAGGCAAAAGAATCACAAGCTTATACGGATAAAATTCGGGAAATCCTGGGAAAAGTTTCTAGCGATAACTTCAAACATCCTCTATTTGAAAAAAGAGAGGTTAAAAAAATAGGCGTGTTGGTTGTAGCGGGAGACAGAGGCCTTTGCGGTTCTTACAATGCTCATATCTTGTTAGATACAATGAAATTTCTGAACCAACACTCCGATAAGCAGGTAGAACTTTTTCTTGTTGGAAAAAAAGCGGTTGATTTTTTCAAGTCAAAAAAATGGCCTATCCGTCGTCAAATCATCAAATGGGGTGGAAAAATCACTTTTTCAGAGATCAAAAAACTGGCGACAGAGCTTGTTAGTGGATTTACAATTAAGGAATTCGACGAGGTTTGGCTTGTCTATTCTCACTTCATCAACATTCTCAAAAGGGAAATTAGGGTTGAAAAATTTCTGAATATTGAAAAGAGTCATGAGAGAAAAAAAACTCCTCAAGCCAACTATCTTTACGAGCCGAGCGCCGCTGAAATCTATGCCGAAATCATCCCGCGCTATTGCATCACAAAAATTCAACACGTTTTAGATGAGGCTTATGCGTCGGAACTTGCAGCGCGCGTTGTATCGATGCGTTCCGCAGCAAAAAATGCTACCGAAATGAAAGAAAAACTTACATTAACCAGAAACAAAGTCCGGCAGGAAAACATCACCAAAGAGATGCTTGAAATTACCGCCGGTGCAGAGGGCTTGAAATGAATAATCATGGAAAAATAAGTCAGGTCATCGGACCTACCATAGATGTCCAATTTTCTTCGGATAACATGCCCAATATCTTAAATGCCATCAAAATTATCGACGAAAAGCGGGGGATCAATCTTACCGCAGAAGTCGCCATGCACTTAGGGGATAATTTGGTCCGTTGCATCGCCCTTTCTTCCACAGAAGGACTTATCCGAGGAATGGATGCCATTGACACCGGCGCACCTATCAGCGTCCCTGTCGGAGAAAAAACGCTGGGAAGAATATTTAATCTACTTGGAGATCCTCTCGATGGTCTGGAGCCTATTACAAAAGACGTTCCTCGCATGCCCATCCACAGAGCTTCTCCAACATTAGAAGAGCAAGAAACAAAAATTTCTCCTCTGGAAACCGGTATCAAAGTCATTGATCTCATTGCTCCTTTTCCAAAAGGAGGAAAGGTGGGACTTTTTGGAGGAGCGGGCGTCGGAAAATCGGTTATCGTCCTTGAGCTTATCCGCAACGTT
Source organism: Waddliaceae bacterium (assembly GCA_963822595.1). Classification (GTDB taxonomy): domain Bacteria; phylum Chlamydiota; class Chlamydiia; order Chlamydiales; family Waddliaceae; genus CAVRUH01. Next base: position 130,081 of record CAWGIG010000005.1, read on the forward strand.
GCTACCCACCATGGCGGTCACTCTGTTTTCTGCGGTGTTGGTGAAAGAACAAGAGAAGGAAACGACCTCTGGCTTGAAATGAAAGAATCGGGAGTTTTAAACAAAACGAGCCTTGTGTTTGGTCAGATGAATGAGCCTCCTGGAGCACGTTTGAGGGTCGCTCTTAGCGGTCTGACGATGGCCGAGTATTTTAGAGATGTCGAACATCAAGACGTTTTGCTATTCGTGGATAACGTATTCAGATTCCTCCAAGCAGGATCCGAAGTTTCCGCATTGTTAGGAAGAATGCCTTCCGCAGTGGGATATCAGCCAACACTCGCCGCCGAAATCGGAGCCCTTCAAGAGCGCATCACTTCGACAAAATCGGGATCCATTACCTCTATTCAAGCTGTCTATGTCCCTGCGGACGATTATACAGATCCTGCCCCTGCAAGTTTGTTTGCCCATCTAGATGCATCTGTGACCCTTTCTCGACAGATTGCTGAGCTTGGAATTTATCCTGCTGTCGATCCATTGACTTCTTCGTCGCGCATTTTAGATCCGAAGATGGTGGGAGAAAAGCACTACAATGTTGCTGTAAACGTTCAGAAAATTTTACAAAGATATAAGGACCTGCAAGATATTATCGCCATCTTGGGAATGGATGAACTTCCGGAAGAAGATAAGTTAGCTGTTTCGAGAGCACGAAAAATCCAAAAATTCTTTTCCCAACCTTTCTTTGTTGCTGAAGCGTTCACAGGAAAAGGGGGACGATTCGTGAAAATGGATGAAACCATTAGAGGTTTTGAGATGATTGTGAATGGCGAAATGGATTCGATTCCTGAACAGGCATTCTATATGGCAGGTCCTATAGATGAGGTATTCGAAAACGCAAAGAAGTATCAAAGTAATGTATAAATTAACTGTTATCACTCCAGAAAAAATCGTTTTCGAAGCGGAGGTATTTTCTCTCATCGCCAACGGTGGCCTCGGGTATCTTGAAGTTCTTTCTAATCACTGCTCTTTGTTATCGACTTTGCAGCCTGGAAGACTGGTAATAACTACAGCAAACAGAGAAAAGTTGTTATTTGCTGTTTCCGGAGGCTTTCTGGAGGTATCACACAATATAGCGACGATTCTTGCAGATGCCATGGAGTCTCCTAAGGAAATTAATATAGAAAGGGCTGAGGCGTCTGCCGAAAGGGCAAAGAAGCGATTAGAAAACCCGGATAACCATATTGATATTCCTCGAGCAAAAGCTTCACTGTTGCGTGCAGAAAACAGAATTAACATTTTCTTCCAAATCAATCACCCTAAAAAGTTGCATCGCGGAGCGGAAAATTTTAAGGTTTAGAAGATCCCGCCGATAAAGGGTATTGTTTCGAAGATTCCTGCAATGATATTTTCCAGGCCTTTGAATGTATATGAGTTACATTCAGATACAGCATTTCTTAAGAATGGAATAAATATAGCGGGTAGAATCAGTAAGATAGCGAGAGCCAAAGCAGTAATTGTTTCGATGCATCCTAAGCCGACTCTAACAACCCCTGCGACCCTTCCGATGATAGGGATTGGGGCAATATCGCAAAGCAAATTCTCAGTACCATTTACAACAGCTAAAATAATCATACTTTCCTCCAAAGAATATAATATTTTATTTAATCTATTAGCAAATAAGGTTCAAGAAAAAGATATCTATTCGTTGACTTGCTTCAATCTAATCAGTCGCTCTACGCGATGCGCTCCGAGCTCTGATACAATATTTCATCTACCCACCGTTCCGATGCGTCACGGTGGGCTCTAATGGATACGTCCTTCGCGATGCGCTCCGGACTCATGAAATCACTAAAATTACTCCTGAGTCCGGAGCGCATCGCGAAGGACGTATCCATTAAAGCCCACCGTGACGCATCGGAACGGTGGGTAGATGAAATATTGTATCAGAGCTCGGAGCGCATCGCGTAGAGCGACTGATTAGATTGAAGCTATGGACGCGAAGACGCTGGGACGCGGAGAAAAAAATTTTGTATTTTTGTGATTATGAACGTGAGAATGAATAAAAAAGCTATAACACAAACAACTAATCCGCCTGTCGATAAGGCCATGCCATATACAGAAAGCATATGCCGCGATAACGCCACGCCAACAATAGATGCTAGGGCTCCAAAACCAATTCCATAATAAATCATCCTCTTCAGATCATGCGTGATCAAACGAGCCGTTAGCGCAGGCCCCGTAATAAACGAGAGAATCATCAAGACCCCCACAGCTCTAAAACCGGCCACCGATGTCGCTGATGTCTGTGTCATCAAAAGATAATTAAAGAAAACTGTCGAAATCCCCAGAGCTTTCGATAACGCCGGATCAAAGGTCGTGATTTTATATTCCTTAAAAAATAAACCCACCAATATTATATTCATCGCTAAAATAGCATAAACTAACTTGCAGTCTTCCATCTGCAAGGCATCCACATTACCCATGACAGCTTCCGCTCCAATATGCACGTTTCTCGTCAACACCGTTGCTAAAACGATCCCCAAAGAAAACAAACTGGTAAATACAATGCCAATACTCGCATCCTCTTGCAATCTCACTGTCTTCGTCAAAAATTCCGTAAGAAAAGTAGTCGCAAGTCCCGTTCCAAATGCTGCTACTAATAGCGCCGTTAGATTGATCGTGTTTTCTTCAGTATGAAAGAAAACATACGCAAGAATAATTCCCAATAAAATAGTATGCGATAACGAATTTGCAAGCATCGTCATATTTCGCAAGATCAAAAACGTCCCCACAATAGCTCCTGAAGCGGCTATTCCTAGCAATACAAGGATTTGTATCTCATCCGTCGCTAAATCCTCCACCCCAATGCTTCCGGTAAAAAATGACCAGATCCTCATGACAAGCTGCACAAAAAAACCAAAAAATGTTTCTCCGGAATAAGGATTCATCAAGCCGGTTCCTCAACTTTAGGGGGAATGGGCTGATGATGCGGATCTTTCTTGGGATCTTTAAGAAGCAGCGTTAGCTCCTTTTCTAAATCCGGAGTAATAATATGTTCCATTTCTTCAGCGCTTCTATGTACTTTCTCGACTCCTACTCCAAGATAATCCGCTAGGTACACCTCCCACAGGCGATGGAGACGCACAATATGCGCGGCCCTATATTCTCCGTCGGCAGTAAGGGAGTAACTATTGTCCTTGATAGGGTTTAACCAACCGCTTTTAACTAGATGACGGCAGGAAAACCGAATAAATAAACCGGAAACGTTTTGATAATTTTTCATTTCCTCAATAGATAGCGGCATCCTAGGTCCATGACGCCAGATCTGTTTCAATATATTTTCGCAAAGGCATTGATAACGGAAACGAATAATGCGGATGATGCGAGTGATTAATCCTCTCTCAGGGGCCAAGAACAACGAGAGGACCGCAATAATCGTAGCGACGATAACAATCATCGGACCTGTAGGTAACGCAATTCGGTATTCGGGATACCTAAGTGTAAGCATATTCCCTGCTTCTACCGATAATACATTCCCTAAATATCCGCTTGCTAAACCGAAGAGGCCTGCTAGAAGAAACATGATAGATAAGTTATGGGTGTATTGCCGAGCGGCCGCTGCAGGAGCTATCAGCATCGCCGACATCAAGACAACTCCCACCGAACGGATGCCTATAACTACTGCAAAAACAACCAATATAAAAATCAGAAAGTCAATGGCATTGACTTGGATATTCATACTTTTAGCAAAATCTCTATCAAAAGTGATCGCCTCTATCTCCTTAAAAAAGGCAACAAGCGTCGCGATGATCACGAAAGACAATATTCCATAAATGAGAATATGGACATCGGTCATCGTTGCTGCCTGTCCATACAGATAGTTAATACTTTGCTTGTAGAGTCCTGAGTGAGTGAATTGTACTCTGCTCGCCAAGGTAAGTCCTATTCCAAAGAATGTCGAAAGGACAAAACAAAGGGCAGAATCTGACCTGATTCCCACCTTCGTTACCAACAAGTGGATCATCCACAACCCAAATAATGCGGTGATAAATGCGCCCGCCATAATCAGGACGGGAATACCTAGTGTATAGCTGTCGTTCCATTCGAAAATTGCGGCAAAAATAACTCCTAAAATAACACCAGGGTAGGCTGCGTGGGATAAAGATTCACCTATCAAGGATTGCTTGCGTAAGAAAATTACGACTCCGACTAATGCCGCGGAGAGACACATGAGCATAGAGCCTATTGTAGGAGCTCTCAAAACGGGATCGAAGAAATAGTCGAGGGGAGAAAGGTTCAAAGCAGTCCTTTTGTTTTACTTCTCGCAAGCTTAAGAGCTTCGTCAAAGAGCGCATAGCTTTTCCCGTAAGCTGCGTTGAGCGTTTCTGTTGTGAATGCTTCTTGAACAGGCCCGCAAGCCACGAGGCGGATATTGAACATAATGACCCAATCAAAATAAGTGTCGACTTGGTCGAGCTCATGATGCACAACGAAAACGGTTTTACCTTCTTTTTTCAGTTCATGCAAAAGGTCTACGATGACTTTCTTCGTCGCCAAATCAATTCCGATGAAGGGCTCATCCATAAAGTAAATTTCAGCTTCCTGCACTAAAGCTCTAGCAATAAAAACACGTTGCTGCTGGCCGCCGGAGAGCTGACTGATCTGACGATGAGCATACTGCGACATTCCGACTCTTTCCAAATAATGGTCGACAGCTGCCAAATCAGCTTCTCGCGGCCATTTTAACAGGCCCAGACGGCCATATCTTCCCATCAATACAAGATCGCGTACGGTAATAGGAAAGTCCCAATCCACAGATTCGCGTTGGGGAATATAGGCAATCTTCTGGCGCATTTTATTTAAACTGTTTCCAAAAAATTCGATTTTTCCCGAAAGGGGTTGAATCAACCCTAGAGCTGTTTTGATAAATGTCGTTTTACCCGCGCCATTGGGTCCGATGATCCCGACGACATTTCCTGCCGGTACCTTAAGACTGACATCCCATAGCGCCGGATTATTGCCATAATTGACAGTAAGTTGGTGGATTTCTAACGCAGGTTTGTCATTTTTTTTGTTCATAAGTATCTAGAAGGTGTAACTTAATCATTTTTGCATCGTGCTGAATCATCTTTAAATAGGTGTCACCGCTTGAGCCGGGTTCGCCCATAGCGTCTCCATAAAGATAGGGCGTGGCGATCTCCAACTCCATCCCATGCTCTCTACCGGCACTGAGGATTTTGCGGATAGAATCCTGGCTAACATTAGACTCAGGAAATAAAATATGGATATGGTGAGCCTTTAAGTGATCAATGATGGCCTGAATGTCCATTGTACTTAACTGGCTGTCGGGAGCCAGTCCTTCAGGTGCCGAAAATCTCTTCTGCCATCTTTCTTGGGTATTTTCATTGTCTTCGGCGAGATAGGCTCGAGTAAAGTAATTAAAGGCGTCATGGCTGGTTACAAGATAACGCCTTGACTCCGGAATAGACATCAATTCCTTTCTGACTTTTGCATGCGCCTCTAACATCTCTTCTTGTACTTTATGAGCGCGCTCCTGAAAGTATCGGGCGCTTTTAGGTTCAAACTTCGTAAGGGCTCCCGTAATATAAGGAATTGTTTTAGCCCAAAGGGAGATATCCATCCAAATATGCGGGTCTAACTGGCCTCTATAATGGAGTATTAAATCGGGATTATCGCCCCGAATAGAGTTTCCGAGCCCAATAGCTTTGTCGCTTCTTTCTAAGTAGGCTTTCAAACTAGGCCCGTGCTCCAAATTAAGTCCGTTATAAAAAATAATATTGGCAAATTTCAGCTTTTCATCGTCTCCTTTCACAAGCTGATAACTATGCGGGTCCAATTCCCCCTTGATCAGAGTCGCAACATCGACCCTATCACCGCCGATTTGTCTCACAATATCCGCAATCATCTCCGTCGTGCATAATACTTTAATCCTCCCATCCTTCTTTGACCAGTTTTCCTCGCTTTCATCTTTCAATCCGCCACAAGAAACCAATATTAACAAAAAAAAAGTAAGATATTTATACACGGCAACTCCTCAACATTTCAAATTCGTATAATCCGGTGGAACATCCACTTGTAAATTGAATTTTTATCGCATAGCGACCGACGGCAGTGACACTCTTCGCTCCGACGTTCTCATCGACAGTAGCCGGATCAAGCACGCGTTCACCTGTGTTTTCATCCACACATCCTGCACAAGGACACATCCTTTGAAGTTCACTATACCTAAAATCCTGAGAACTCCCGTCGGACCAAATAATACTCATCGTATTTGGGTCTTTTTGAAATACTTTACTCGCCATAGAAGAATTTTCATTTGTATTTATTTCTTCAACGACCTTTTTAGCCAATAGATCAAAGGCTTGTGCTGTTTTTATGCCATAATGCTGCTTACCGCTATCTGCGGAGGCGCATAATTCAGGATCAATAGGGATTTCACCTAAAAAGGGGATGTCGCTTTGTTTGGCTAACTTCTCGCCGCCGCCTTTTCCAAAAATGGATATAATGTCTCCACTTTTTTCATGAAAATAATAGCTCATATTTTCAACGATTCCAATGATAGGCACTTTTACCTGGTCGAACATGTTTATTGCTTTGCGAACATCCATCACGGCTACTTCCTGAGGAGTTGTGACCATCACAGCACCTGTTAGATTTGCCTGCTGGCTGATGGTCAGCTGAATATCTCCGGTTCCCGGTGGAAAGTCAATTAGAAGATAATCCAGGTCTCCCCACTCGACCTGTTTCAGGAATTGAGAGATGATTCCGTTGGCTATGGGAGCCCTTACGACGGAAGCTTCATTTTCTTTTCGAAAATAGGCCATGGAAATCATCTTAATGCCCTGGCACATTGCCGGGATTATCATTTGCCCTTGTTGTTCAGGTCCCTGATCTTCGGGAAGCATCTTTCTAATCGAAGGTCCGTAAAGATCTGTATCAATTAAACCTACCTTAAAATTTAACTTCTTTAATGCTAAAGCCAAATTAACAGCTACTGTCGATTTTCCGACGCCCCCCTTTCCTGCAGCAATAGCAAGCGTATAACGGGGTTTGGGAGGTGGTGTTAATTCTTTTGATTGAAAAATTTTAAGTGGCATAGCAAATCTTTTGTGATTTTTTCATTATTGTATTTGGTACGTGAAAAGAAATCAATGATTGAAATTTCAAACAAATATTCAATTTTCTAACAATTCTTTTTGCGAAAAATTCGGAAAAATGATTAACTCATATACAGTTTTCGAAATTATGGGTGTTATCACCCTTATTATGTTTTAATGTAACAACAATAAAGGAAGGTTTACAATGAGCAATTCCCCCGGGAAATTTAAAACTGACAGTCAAGAGTTAGAAAATCTAATCTCAAAGGCAGTAAAAAAAATAGGTGCTAAAAAAGAAAATGATATCTGTAGATATCTCCCTATTGGAACAGGCGGTTACATCCACCACTTTACAATGCGTAAAATGAAAGGCGAAAATCCCGATAGCCTCGCTAATATGATCAAAAAATTCATCTTAGACGCTAACGAACCTAAAACAGTACCTCCTAAATCAAGAGCTCCTCGTGGTTCAAGAAAACGTCGTGATCAATTCCTCTTCACAAAAACAGATATCGAACGTATGCTCAACATGGCACGCCTCGCTGGTGATAAAGAAATGATCCGTAAACTAACTCCAAGAAAAGACCTAAAATCAGTAAGAAGAGAGCTTCTCTCCACCATCAGACGCGGACAAGTCGACCACGAACTCTGGAATTCCTACGTAGAAGCAATTTCCACATTGTCAAACGTCCAACAGCTCCAAGAAGCTATGGTTTAATCTAGACACATTGTCTTTATAGGTAAAAACGCACCCAAAATTCATAGGGTGCGTTTTTTTTTGTGCTTGTTTATCTCCTACCTAAAATACCAAGAAGTTCACGAAGAAAACGAAGGACACACGAAGATTTAAAAAGGAAATAATATCTTTTTTAAAATCTTCGCGTTTCCTTCGTTTTCTTCGTAACTTCGCGGCTTTACAGGTTACTGGTTATTGAACGCAAAACACGACGTGCTTCCGTACGAACTTCCCTCGACGCATCCATGCAGGCTGCAAAAATTTGGTCATAGCTGATCAAGGGTTTTTTATTCGCAGGACAAAGGGCACGAATGCACGCAGCCTTTGCCTTGTCATAGGATATTTTATCAAAGATTTCAACTAAAGTGGCTTGAATTTTCGGTATGTGAATAAAACGTCCAAGAATATCTATAGCATCATCTTGGACGGGGGCGAAGCGGTGTTCTATGTATAATTGATTATTAGCAGCATTCAAAAACAATGTCCGCACACCTTGAATATTTTCAATTTGGTGAGCTAGGCTTTCGAGAATAATACTATTGTTCGCAAAATCCCAAACTTAAGAGCTTTTATAAAAGCTTCACGCACTTTTGGCTCATCAACATAGGGACGAAGGCATTGTAGAGTAGCCAAAAAGGGCCCTTGTTTAGAAACACAATGCTTTAATAAAACGGCTCTTACATCTTCCCGAAAGACAACCTTGCTCAATACTGGTACAATGATCATTTTGACTTGATTAGAACAGTTTAGAAGACATTTTAGAAAAGCATCAACAACTTCAGGGTCATGAGGAACATGGGGTTCTAAAAGTGTTGCTGCCGCAACTTTTTTAAAGGGATTTGGGCTTCTTAATGCTTCTAATAATTGCTCACGATTGGAACGATCATTTATCGAATCAGCTTGCATTTGTTGAGATACAAGAATGATTGTCTTTCCATACATTTCCTTGACATTACTAGTTAACTTTGTTTTACAAAGAATTCCTTCTAGCAAAGAAAATGTTTCCGTCCCTTCAGTTAAGCTTAAAAACTTTTTACAAAAAGCGAGCTGCACAATTTCTTGATCTGCAACAGGCTCAAGGGCAACTATCAACTTGAATATCAAGTGTCCATTTCGCTCAGTAGTTAGTCTTTCTAAAAGATACTGCACGACAAATGGGTCATTTACGTGATGGCAAACATTATTCTTGAGATCCATTAGACACCCAGAATCATAATTAATGATTACATTTAGAATTTCGGGAGTTAAACGCATACGATCAAGAGCTGCCTTAACAATGGGCGGTCCTTCACTTAAATGGAGACGTTTTAAAATGGCTTCATGGACTTCGGGTTCATGTAAGTAGGGCAAAACAGCATCCACTATCTCTTTGTGTAATGAGGGAGCTAAATGAGGCTTCAATAGGATAGCTAGAAAAGCTTCGCGAACCTTCGGCTCTCCTAAATGCGGTGAAAGATAGTCTATGGCCAAGTGATTTATAGTAGTGATATCACCTCGCGCATTGTCGATGACATAATCCAGGATGCATTCGTCTTTCGATAATTTTGCATAATAAGGATAACTTTCTTTGAGGCCCCTCTCTACTCCATAATGCAATGGAATTAATTCTGGCATGGATAATATTGAAATATATTTGGAGAGAGGAAAATTTGATTCTTTAAGCTTCAATTTAGCGGCGTTGCTAAGTGAGCACCATATTGGATACGTTGATCGGAAATTCAAACCAGGAGGGAGGGTTAGATAATGAGTGTTATAATAATGGGTCCAGAGGATACGATCAGCAAAAATCGCGTAACATTTTTTATCCACCAGAAGCATGGTTAATGCTTCTCTCGGCGTAAGATATTTGCCAATCTCAATTACAACGTCTCTAGGAAGAATTTCAGTAAAGTTCATGGAAATATTCTAACCAAAAAATCGAATTAAATGAAATGTCAATTATTATAAAAAAATAATTCTGATTTATCGATTCTTTCCAAATTAAAAATTTTATTTAACATTTTCGACTATTTACAATAAATTATATGGCCCGCAACCCCTCATTTTTGCTGGGAATAGCCTATTTTCCTTGCATTTTTCACAAAAGCTCTTTACAATAATTAAACTGAAGCCTCTTTAAAATTGTTGAGGAAAGTTTTTAACGTACGAAATTCAAACAATAGGAAATATAAACTATGAGTACAAAAGAAGCAACAGCACCGGAATTCACCGGGCTAAGGGCTGTATTATGGCCAATTCATGGTCATGAATTAAAGAAATTTTTCCCTATGGGCATCATGATGTTCTGCATTCTGTTCATTTATACAGTATTGCGCGACACTAAAGATGCAATCCTAGTAAATGCTCCAGGTGCCGGAGCCGAAAGCTTGGCTTTCGCAAAAGGTATTGGCGTCACTATCTCCGCAGTTCTATTTATGGTTCTCTACACAAAAGCCGCTAATATTTTCAACCGCGAAGGTCTGTTTTATGCGACCGCATTGCCATTTCTTCTTTTCTTCGGTCTCTATCCTTATTGTATCTACCCATTTGTAGATTCAATCCATATGAGCTTAGACACCATTCAAGAATATCAGGAACTCTATCCTAATATTAAATGGATCATCCCACTGGTCGGAAACTGGACATATACCCTTTTCTACATTCTGTCTGAACTCTGGGGAAGCGCCGTATTATCCCTTCTATTCTGGCAGTTTGCTAACGCGAATCACCCCAGTTAAAGAAGCTCGTCGATTCTACGGAATGTTCGGCTTCCTCGGTAACTTCGGATTGCTATTGTCCGGCCCTGCGATTATCTATCATCTCCGAAACAATCCATAAATGGGCTTAAGCCGCTCTGAGTCCACAGGACTCATGTTACAATACCTGATGGCATTCGTTATCGTAGCCGGAGTACTTCTTATTGGCACATTCTACTGGATGAACCGCAATGTCTTAACCGACAAGCGTTTTTACGATCCAGAAGCCATGGGTGAAACCAAGAAGAAAAAAGCTAAACTCTCCATGATGGAAAGCTTCAAATATATCCTCCAGTCTCCTTACTTAGGTTTGATTGCGATGCTCGTTCTTGCTTACGGCGTATCCATCAACCTGTTTGAAGGCGTATGGAAAGGGCAAATTAAAATTGCTTACCCAACAGAAGTTGAATACAACAAAGTTATGGGCGGACTTCTCCACCATGACTGGCGGTATCGCTATGCTCTTGATGTTGGTCGGAAGCAACTTGTTCCGCGCTCTTTAGCTGGCGCACATGTGCGTTGATTACGCCTGTGTATCTGATCACCGGTATCCTGGGATTCTTCGGAGTGATCTAGTACAACAACACCATGATCCCTGAAGGGATGAAGATTGTCGACGCATTGACCCAAGGGGTGATTAACAGAGAGCTCATCGTCTTCGCCGTAGGTACTCGGCCTCTTTGTAAATGCTTTTGGTAAAGCGGTGAAATATTCGCTCTTCGACCCAACAAAAGAAATGGCCTACATTCCTTTCGATCCTGAACTGAAAGTTAAAGGTAAAGCTGCTGTTGACGTGATCGGCGGCCGTGGCGGTAAATCGGCTAGGTTCCTATATCCAAATGGGCTTGCTCACAGCATTCTCCGGAAGCGCTCTCTACCAGCTCGTGCCGATCATTGCTCCGATTGCGATCGGCATCGTGTTCCTCTGGATCCTGTCCGTATTTGGTCTTGGCAAACGCTTCAAAGCGATCACAGAAAAGAAAGCGGAAGTCAAGCAACCGGCAAAAGACGTACCTGTCACTGCCTAACTTTAAAAACCCCCTACGGGAGTTTTTGAGAACAAATGCACCTCCTTCCGAGGTGCATTTTTATTTTCTTCTTTAAAGATTCATGTTAATCTGCTATTCTACTGTTACAAAAAATTTCAGATAAGGGATATCTTTTATGGAGAAGCAAAAACGCTGGCAGTTTTTCTTAATAGTGGCTGTCATGATCCTCACACTCATCAATATACTACCTACAGTTTTCTATTACACAAAGCCTTTGTCGCAGTCTATAGACGCGAAACGCGCTGAAGGAGTAGCTCAGGGAATTGTCGAGCGAGTCAATCAATTGGAAGTCGATTCAAAAAATTGGCTATACTCTTTTTGTAAATTGCTCGGAATCAAACCGACAAATATTGAATTGAAAAAAGATGATCCCGGAATTTTTGTCGTGAGTTTTTCCAACGACAAAGAAGCCCAACTTTTTAAAAGATTTCTACCCAAAGCAGGAAAACTCATTCCATTTGTTCCTGCTCAGCTAGAATTGCATCCCGGAGAAGCCCCAGAAGCCGGTCAAGTCTTGGTTTCTAGACAAATCAACGTCCATCTTAGCCCTGAAGAAATTAACGAACAGTTCGTCTTTTTCCCAAAAACGGAAGATGGACAAATTTCTCCGAAGGTATCGAGAATACATTTACGACCGTATCACTCAAGTTCTCTTAGGCCTCGGTGGCACTAACCAGGACGCTACATTACTATCCGCTATTGCTAGCAATCTTGACGATACAAAAATGGATGAAGCTGTACTGGCGCTGGCTAGAGAAATCAAAGATTTCAATGATGCCTTCGGCGAATCAAGTCCCATCACAAAAAGATACTTCGCAAGCTTTAGCAGAATTAGCGGTGCAAATGGGGAAGAACTAATCGATAAACTTGTTTCCAAAATGGAAAAAGTTAAAGCAAATCTCACCAAACAAAAAGGCGATTCTGCTTCAGATCAAAGATTAGCTCAAATCGATGGCGAAATTAAAACCCTTGATCAAGTTTCGGGAATCATCAAGAAAAACCTCGCTACATTTAAATCAGGTGGAAAACCTCTCACGGTTAAAGAAATTCAAAAAGCCCTTGTAGAGAGCGAGAGCACTCAAAAAGCCGGCGAGAATATTCAGAAGATTAGCCTATCAGGACATAACCCCTTCATCGAAAGTGTCAACCTTAATTGGAGCACTGAAGAGGCAGACCTTGTTTTCTTCAACGATGTTGAAAAAGTTCGCCTTTCCTCAGGTACCAAAGAACAAGAAGTTCTTTCACGCGACAGAATTAATAGCTTCATCATCAACGAATTGGCTCGTGTATCTCGTGAATCTGATGAAACTTTTGTTCCAAAAAGTGAAAATTATGCCGTTCAGCTTAGCCAGTTGACAAACGCGCAAAGTTTTCTTAACTTTAACTTGGGATACCTTTCCGAGAAATATAGCGGACAAATTAAAGATCTTCTTCTTTCGTCATGGACTCCTACCCATACAGATCTTATTGGAAAAAATTATCCGATTATAGATTATCGCCAATTTCAAAAATTAAAAGGCGATGAGCAGAAGTTGGGCCTCGTGGTCTATGCGCCGGTTTCCTTCGAAGAGGAGCCTCCTGCAGGTTTCAAGAAAACTTCGATGTACGTCGTTGCGAAAGGGATGAACACATTGGTTCAAAAATATCAGGCTTCTCCTGATTCACCCGACAATATCAAATTGAAGACTGAAATCGGAAAACTTGCCCAAGCAATGCAGCAAAGGGGTTTTATTGTTTATCCCGGCTCTTCATTCGGCATAGCTCCTGAATTCAAAAACGACTATATCTTTGAATTGAGCGACTATTTTGCCAACTTAATCGGGGCCACTCGCGAGGATTTCCACGTTAAAGGCAGCAAGCGTTTTGCAACACTTGACTTCACCAACGTCGAACAGCGCATCACCACATTAAATAAAATAGATGATCGCATTCAGGAAGATCTCATTAAATGGCGCGATGAATATAATTCCGCACAAGTAGATATGAACGTCACCCGCCGTTATGAAGTACCGGCTCCGACAGAAAATGTCTATTTAGCTAATTTAAAATTAAGCCTTGTAAAGTACTTCCGCGGAGATGACCGTAAAATCCTCCGTTGGGGACTAGACCTATCCGGAGGTAAAACAGTCCGTATCGGTCTGCGTGATCAGAATAATCAGGTTGTGACAAACCCCGATGACTTGACACAAGCGGTAAATGAACTTTACACGCGTATCAATAAAATGGGTGTTTCCGAGCGAACGATTCGTATTGAAAACAACAACATTATTCTAGACTTCCCCGGATCACAGTCGCTTTCAGCTTCTGAGTTGATTAGAGCTTCAGCCATGTACTTCCACATTGTGAATGAGAAGTACTCGACTGAAAATCCTCAACTTCGCGATACCGTTAACCAATTCCTACAAAACGTTTGGAACGAGGCCGTTGTCACCAATAGAAAGGATACTCAGAGCATTAATCAAATTGCTTGGGAACACCTCGGCGCCAATGAAGCGGGTATTCCCCGAACTGAAGTGGCAAAAATGCTTTATGATTCTGGTTTAAGACTGGCGAATCCTAAAGAGTCTTTCAAAAGCGCAGCCTTTAATGACACACTTTCCTCTATTGCAGTGCTCAGAGGACAAGATTTCTCAGAATGGCATGGACAAACCCATCCGCTTCTTGTTGTGTTTCATAACTTCGCCCTCGAAGGTTCTAACCTCACGAATGTCCATATCGCAGCAGACCCTCTCCGTGGAAACTCTCTTTCCTTCTCGGTAAAAAGTTCCTACGATAGGGGTGGAAAAGGGAATCCTCAAGATGAATTCTATGCATGGACTTCGCAGTATGCCGAAGATCATATTGCAGGAACACCCAAAGAAGCCTACTCACAAGGTGCAGGTTGGAGAATGGCTGTTATCTTGAATGATACCGTCGTTACCAATCCAAGGCTCCAAGGGGCTCTCCGTGAAGGCGGTACCATCACCGGACACTTTACTCAGCGCGAAGTGACGCAATTAGCTGCCGACTTAAAAGCCGGTTCGTTGAGCTTTACTCCGCAAATATTGTCTGAGCAAAATGTGAGTGCCGAGCTGGGTCACGATGAGCGTACAAGGGGTCTAGCTTCTTCTGTAATGGGAATGGTATTAGTGGCATGCGTGATGATTGGATTCTACCGTTTTGCGGGTCTAGTCGCCACTTGCGCCGTGCTTATCAACCTACTCATCATGTGGGCAGTTCTCCAAAACCTGGGCGCGGCTCTTACACTGCCGGGAATCGCTGGTATTGTGTTGACGATCGGTATGGCTGTAGATGCCAACGTTCTTGTTTATGAACGCATACGTGAAGAATTTAAAATCTCCGGAAGGATTGCTTCAGCAATTCAAGCAGGATACAGAAAAGCCTTTAGCGCGATTTTCGATTCTAATATTACAACCATGATTGCAGCGTTTATTCTGATTCAGTTTGACTCAGGACCGATTAAAGGGTTTGCAACGACGTTGATTATTGGTCTTGCATCATCGATGTTTACAGCCCTCTTCTTGACACGTTACTTCTTTGCAGGATGGGTACAAAATCCTAATCACAAAGAATTGAAGATGCGTAGCCTGATCGGCGATACCAAGTTTGATTTCCTCGGCAAGGCAAAAATAGCTGTTACCATTTCGGTTGTAATCATGGTATTAGGAGGCTTTTTCTTCTATAAGCAAAGCAATGCGATGTTAGGCATGGACTTCAAAGGCGGCTATTCATTGACTGTTGACTTGAAAGATAAAGGAAATGATTTTCCTTATCGTACATTAGCGGGCGAAGCCCTCGAAGCTCATGGCGCAGGTGCGAATGATTATGCTATTCGCCAACTTAGCCAGCCGAATCTTTTGAGGATCCAGCTCAGTTTAGGTATGGAAGAACCAGGACATCCTTTTTATCAGATGCCGAAGATTATTGAGGGACTGCAATATACTTATGGTTATGAGCAGAACCCAAGAATTAAATGGCTTGTAGATGCTCTTGCCGATAAAGATCTGCAGATTAAGGAATCTAAGCTGAAGACATTGGATGTTGATTGGTCAGTAATGAGCGGTCAGTTTTCTCAAACCATGCGTAAAAATGCAGCTTGGGCCTTATTATTGGCACTCTTCTGTATTTTGGTTTATATTTCCCTGCGATTTGAGTTTAAATATGCTATCGGAGCACTCATTGCTTTGATGCATGACGTCATCATCACAATGGGGATATATTCTATGTTGAGTTGGTTAGGCGTCCCTCTGCAGATTGATTTAACTGTAGTGGGAGCGATCATGACGATTTTGGGGTATTCGTTGAATAACACCATCGTTATTTTTGATAGAATTAGAGAAGACATGAAGGTATACCGTAAGTGGTCGTTCTATGATATCATTAACCATGCGGTGAATGTAACTCTGAGTCGTTCGATTCTGACATCGACAACAACCTTTGTTGCTGTGCTTCCGTTTGTGTTGTTTGGTGGAAGCTCGATTTTTGACTTCTCTTTGGTTATGGCGATTGGTATTGTGATGGGGGTATTTTCTTCCCTATTCATTGCAGGACCGATCATGCTCTACTTCCACAATAGAGAGCAGAAAGAAGCAAACCACGCGAACATATAGTTCTAAATCCTAGAGAGACTCAATTTATAGAGTCTCTCTAGGTTCAATTTAATGGCCTTTGGGAAATCCGAGACTTAAGGCTGTTTCAAAGGCAATATCGTAATAATCTATGACTCATGCATGCAGCTCCGTAGGAGCTATTTTTGCCTAGGCTCAAGGGGACGCCAATGTCTTCAACTTAAAGAATAGTTTATAAATTTCATGAGGGCTGAAAGCCAGTTTCGTGACAGCCCAGGCAGAGCAAAGCGAAGGCCTGGGTTGACGTCGATAAAAAAAAGTCAGAGCCCTGAAAGGGCGACTCATTCCGGTGAAATGATGTCTATGGAAAATGGATGAGTCGCCCTTGCAGGGCTTTTTCATTTTTTTCACCCTGACCCAGGCCTTCGCTTCGCTCTGCCTGGGCTGTCACGAAACTGGCTTTCAGCCCTCATGAAGTGATAAACTATTTTTTAAGTTGATGACATTGCGCTTCGCTATGCCTGGGCTGTCACGAAACTGGCTTTCAGCCCTCATGAAATAATAAACTATTCTTTAAGTTGATGACATTGCGCTTCGCTCTGCCTGGGCTATCGAAGGGCTGGCTTTGTGCCCTCATATTGCCGGCAATTCCTTCAAATCGCGGAGGCCGAAGTGTTTCATAAAATCATTCGTGACACCGAACAAAGTAGGTCTCCCGGGGACTTCTAACTTCCCTACCGATTCGATCAATTGCCTCTCGAGAAGGGTATAAACAATACCCGAAGAGTCAACTCCCCGGATTTCATCTATCTGTGTGCGTGTAATAGGCTGTTTGTAGGCGACTATAGCCAAAACCTCTAAGGCGGCATGGGATAGCCTGTCTTTTCTGCTTCCGTTATGCAGCTGCTGGATATAAGGACTAAACTCCTCACAGGTGCGGAGAATATACCCCTTTGCAATTTCATCGAGCCTAAACGCCCTGCCTTGATCGATGTACTCCTGTTTTAGCTCCCCAATGACTGCTTGCAGCTCTTCGTTGGTGATCGGCTGGATCGCTTCAATAACGTCTTTAATTCTGCGAAGAGGAATCGGATCGCTGCTCGTGAATAAAAGGGCTTCTACGGTTTGTTTTATTTGTGTCATGGTCCTATCCTTGTGAAATGATGACGATTTCCCCAGTTTCTGGGCACTTGGTCACGGCCCCTTCCCCCAATTTCATCAACTCCAAAACGGCTAAGAAGGTGACGATTAATTCAGATCGGTGCTTTTCAGGGGTGAATAGCTCCTTAAAGGGTATTTTGTCATTCTTTTGAAAAAGATTGCGAATATACTTAATTTTGTCTCCGACACGCCAAATTTCTTCTTGGATCTTTCCCTTTTCCGGCCGGTGCCCTTTTTAAGACATCTTTAAACAATTCGGCGACATCTTCAAGGGAAAGGTGCTCAATGCCCAGCCCTTTTTTCACCTCGGGGATTTCTCCTACCGCTCGCAGGTGGAAGCTGCTTTGTCTATGCTCACGTGCCCCTAGATCTTTGGCGGCTTCCTTGAATTTGCAGTAGGCAAGTAGCTGGTGAATGATCTCGAAACTGGGGTCAAGCTCTTCCTCTCCTTCGGCGCTTTGCTCGTGTTTTGGAAGGAGCATCTTGCTTTTCATCCATAGTAAAAAGGCTGCTGTCCCAATAAATTCAGCCCCACCATCTACAGACGGAACCATCAGTTCTTTGAGTTTTGCTAGATATTGAGTAGTAATTTTTTGAATTGGAATATCGGAGATGTCTAACTCATCTTTTTGGATAAGCTGGAGCAAGAAGCCTAGGGGCCCCGAGAAATTTTCCAGTGAGAATGTATCATGTTCAAAACTTTGCATACCAAAAAAATACTATAATTCTGAATTACTGTAACAGAGAAATCATTATATTCTATATCTTATTGATTGTCAACTACTCACGTAGTCTTAGGGAAAAAGAAAGCCGGTAAAAACCGGCTTTCTTTTAGTTGTCAAAAATGAATGCAAATTAATGATTCATTTTGCGCTTTGCTTCCATACGATCATAAGCTGATTTTACAGCTTGATTAGCATCAGTGAATGTTCCATCATTAACCATTTTCAATGCAAGTGCTTTACTTTCAGTATCCAGTTTCATATAAGTAGCTTTACCTTCAGCATTCAATTTCGAAGTAAATTGTGTTTCATTCATTTTAGCAGATGTTGTAGATGTGCTAGAAGTTCCTGTCATTGGTTGATCAGTTGTTAAAGCATTTACCTGTGTTGCGCACATAACGCCGCCAGTGATTCCCATTAGAGCTAATTTTTTAAAATCAAATTTTTTCATAGTGTTTTTCCTAAAATTGTTTTGTTTAAGCTTTCTTTAAAGCATTGAGTGCTTCTCTAGAAACTGATTTATCACATCCCATCCTATTAGTGCAATAATATTTTTTATTATAGGTATGGATTGCTCAAAATTAAAAAAATTGCTATTATATAATTAGACAACAAGGAGTCTTAAATGAGCCGTAGATTTTTTTTCTTTTTTTCAGTGATTTTTGTTTCATTGAACTTGGCTCTATCTTCGGCCGATCCGGAGCTGCTTAAAAATGGCGACGTGAAAAAAGTCATGAAGGAAATGCTTGCACAGCATGTGGATAAAAAAGAAGTCACAGCTCAACTGTTGCAGCAGTCGATCCAGGAATACATCGATCAATTTGATCCTCAGCGGATTTATCTGCTCCAGTCTGAAGTAAATCAACTAACGACCATCAATCCGGATCAAAAACTTTTGCTTAAAGAGTACGCAGATAGCGATTTAGTTGAATTCCAAAATATCGATAAAGTGATTCAACATGCCATTGAAAGAGCGAGACATATTAGACAGGATCTTTTAACTCATCCAAATTCACTTTTCATTGAAACACAGCGTGACGATGTTGCGAACAAATGGAGAGATTCCGAGGTTAAACGTCCCTTCGCTAAAGATGTTCCAGAACTGAAGGACAGAATCAAAGGTGAGTTTGAAGAATATGTCAATTTAGAGCGCAAAAGATTCGGTGAACAAGCTTTAGCCCAAAACAAGGAAAAAGCTCTCACTTCCATAGAAAACCAACTCAATCATCATGAGAATGAATATTTATATAAGGACGATAACGGAAAAGATATGAGCGCCCAAAAGAAAGAAAATCTTTTTGCAACTCACGTCTTAAAGGCATTGGCAAAGAAGTCTTGATCCTCATTCCTCTTTCTTTAGTCCTTCCGAAGCCCATGATATGAAGGTGCGTCTGGAAAAAGACTTTAAAGGTATCGGCATTGTCCTTGAAAGAAAACCCTCAGGAATAGTCATTTCCAAATTAATCAAGGATGGACCTGCTGAAAAAACAGGTAAAGTTCATGTTAATGATCTATTGATCAAAGTTAATGGAAGCGATGTTCAAAATGACTCATTAGAAACTGTGATGGAAAAATTGCGCGATAACGATAATTCTACGATAAATCTTACTCTAAAAAGAATGCCGAATAATGAAATCGTCAATGTCAATATCAACAAAGAGATCATTCAACTGAATGACGAAAGAGCTACATCATCTTATATCCCTTTTGAAGGGGGGATTTTAGGCAAAATTACCCTAACATCGTTCTATCAAGGGGAAAATGGAGTCACCAGTGAGAAAGATGTCAGAAAAGCTATTGCCGATCTTAAGACGCATGGGCAGTTAAAAGGTCTCATTCTCGACCTTAGAGATAATAGCGGCGGATTTTTGGTTCAAGCTGTAAAAGTTGCCGGACTATTTATTACAGATGGCGTCGTTGTAATTTCGAAGTATTCTAACGGCGAGGAAAAATTCTATAGAGATATGGATGGAAAAAGGGTCTATGATGGACCTCTTATCATTCTCACTTCCCGTGCTACAGCATCTGCTGCGGAAATTGTTGCCGAGGCCATTCAGGATTATGGAGTAGGGATCATTGTCGGTGATGATCGCACCTATGGAAAGGGGACAATTCAAACACAAACTGTCACAAATAATGAAAGCCATTCTTATTTTAAAGTCACTGTCGGAAAATATTATACGGTTTCCGGCAAGACACCCCAGATTCAAGGTGTAAAAGCGGACATTGTAGTCCCTGGTCGACTTGAAGATAAACAGATAGGAGAGGTTTTTTCAGAAAATCCTTTACCAAACGACACTATTGCCCCTGCTTATGATGATCAATTGACAGATGTTGAACCAAGCCTCAAACCCTGGTATAAACGCTACTATACACCGAATCTTCAGCAAAGGATAACGTTTTGGAATGCCTATCTCAATGATCTAAGAAAGCATAGTGCTTCAAGGATACATAACAATAGTGATTATGCTCAATTCCTCAAACAAGAGGGGCAGTGGTCAATTGCCGAAGCAAATGATGATAATAAAAAAGATGATCCTCAGATGCAAGAGGCGATCAATATCTTAAAGGAAATGGTTGACATTTCCTCTAAGGCTTCCCCGCAAAATGTAGTTTCTCACTAGGATATACAAGATCTGCTTGCAAATAAAAGCCAAAATCATCTATCTTGTCTGCATGATTATGGCTAGGTAGCTCAGTCGGTAGAGCAGAGGACTGAAAATCCTTGTGTCGCCGGTTCAAATCCGGCTCTGGCCATTTCATGCAGGAGCACTTAACGTGCTCCTTTTTTTTGAAATGCGTTTTGGATGTCATTTTGGATGCACAAGTTCGCACCTGTTATCCTTGTTAATTGTTATTAACGGAACATATTCTTTCAATTCACATTCAATGTAGCCGTATTGATGACTGTCTTTTGTTGTCTCAATTACGGTTTTAGATCCATTATGATCAGCTAAAAAATGAAGGAAAACGCCGGGGGGACTCACTGGAGCGTTAATATCTTTGGTCCACATCGTATGGCATGCCTTGTCGGGACAATGGATTGAATTGAAATAACGAGCAGGGGTACAGTTATCGAAACGGATAAAGTGAGTATACTCGTGCGAATGTGAAATTTTAATTATATATCCAATTCTCATTTTTTTGACTTCCGCGACCTTTTCTAGCCTTTCTACGTATTGTGCTAATGCAATTAAGCCGCAGGTATTCGCATCATGGATTAGATGTGCTCTTTTAAACGAAGAGGTTAGCTTCGCTTTATCTGGTAGTATTCCACCGCGAATGTAGGGGGCTAACCATTTCTCAAATATTTTAGGGGATACATCAAAAAAAGGGACACGTTCATTATGTTCACCGAGAACTGTTGTCTTGATGATGGTGTCATGCATATGAGGCTGTTCAAATGAAGTTCTAGAAAAAGTAAAGTTTGTACCGCCTGCATTTACATGACATAAGTTATTTGAACTTGGATCCATATACTCTCCTTTTGTTAAAAAAGGAGAGTTATAGCTAAATGCATTGTTACTTTCAAGCCTTCTGGCTAAACAAAAGCGTTATGTTGGTGCGCTCTGAGTCATTTTGGATGCACAAGATTAAAATAAAGGCTATCCTCACGAACAGCTACCAACGGTACATATTCTTTCATTTCACATTCAATAAAACCCCTCTGATCCACTGATGAGCTCTGATAGATTAATTTTATGGATCCATTATGAGAAGTAATCAAATGATGGAAGATATACCAAGCATTGATATGATTTTGAAAATACGTATTGCATGATTTGTCGGGGCAGGTGATCCCACCTATAAGATGGGAAGGTTTAAGATCATTGAAAAGATTGAATCTATCCTTTGAAATCTCAAAGGAGATAGTGATTTTTGTGACTCGCATGGCATTGAGTTGTTTAGGGATGTCACTTGCAATGTACTGTGCTAATGCAATTAAACCGCAGGTATTCGCAGCATCCACAAGGTGGTTTCTATCGGAAGGTGAAGTTAGATCCTGTTTATCTGGAAATCTTCCATAGCGAATGTAGGGTGCTAACCATTTCTTAAACAAATCCGGATCTACTTCAAAATAGGGTAGGATTTTATTATGATCACCCAGAACAGTTGTCTTGATGATGGTGTCATTCATATGAGACTGTTCAAATGAAGTTTTAGAAAAAGTAAAAGTTGTACCTCCGACATTTACATTGCATAAATTACTTGAACTTGGATCCATAACTCTCCTTTTGTTAAAAAAGGAGAGTTATAGCTAAATGCATTGTTACTTTCAAGCCCTTCTGGCTAAAGTCATTCTGGATGAACAAGTTTAATATAACGCTCATCCTGAGGAAAGGCTACTAACCGTTCGTATTCTTTCATTTCACATTTAATGAAACCTTTCTGTTC
Organism: Waddliaceae bacterium; assembly: GCA_963822595.1. Classification (GTDB taxonomy): domain Bacteria; phylum Chlamydiota; class Chlamydiia; order Chlamydiales; family Waddliaceae; genus CAVRUH01. Next base: position 152,541 of record CAWGIG010000005.1, read on the forward strand.
GTTATTAAACCCAGTATATATTAATGTTGTGGTTCCATTATGAGAATTAATCAAATGATATAAAATACTAGAAGGGCTGGTAAATTTTTGAAAGTACACATTGCATGATTTGTCGGGACAGGCGATATCGCCTAATTTATGGTTGAATGGGGCTTGAATATAATCAAATATGAATAAGTCACCGCAATCAATTCCAAAATAGATAGTGATTTTTGTGACTTGCATGGCATTGAGTTGTTTAGGTATGTCACTTTCGACGTACTGTGCTAATGCAATTAAGCCGCATGTATTTGCAGCATGGATTAGGTGTTTTCTTTCGGTGGGGGACTTAAGATCCTCTTTTTCCGGAAGCATGCCATTGTGACGTATGTAAGGTGCTAACCATTTCTTAAATACATCAGGGTCCACTTCAAAATAGGGGACACGGTTATTATGTACACCAAGTACAGTTGTTTTGATGATGGTGTCATTCATATGAGGCTGTTCAAATGAAGTTTTAGAAAAAGTAAATGTTGTACCGCCTACAATTACATTGCATAAGTTATTCGAACTTGGATCCATAATTCATTCTCCGTTGGTTAAAGATGGGAGAAATATAGGGGAATGCACTATTGATTACAAGCCCTTGTGGATTCACTGAAAATTGTTTTTTATTGATTAGATAGATTCAGAATGTTAGATTTCTTGTTATGAGACTAGATGAAAAGGAATTAAACGCAATCAAGGGGTCAATTATCGAATTTGATCCCAAATGTGAAATTTATTTGTTTGGGTCGCGTACCGATGTGAATAAACGTGGTGGTGATATAGACATTTTAATTCTTTCGCAAGTATTAACAAGTGGTGATAAAATATCTATATTATCACGAATTTTTGAAAAAATTGACGAACAAAAGATTGATATTGTGATTGCCAAAGACCTCTCAGATCCTTTTGTACGCTTAGCTTTAAAAACAGGAATTAAGTTATGACTGAAGAACTCATAGAAATCTTGAAAAAAGAATTAGCCTCACTCGTCAAATCCACAAATCTTATCCAAGCCTCGTATGAAAGATGCAGTAAAATTGGAAATAAACAGGCCTATTCTCCTAGCGAATTAGAGGCTTTCGAAGCACTGACGGCACGTTATTCTCGATTAAGCGACCTTTTACTCCAAAAAGTATTTCGCATCATCGACACGCTTGAACTTGTAAATGAAGGAACTCTTGTCGACCGTATCAACCGAGCAGAAAAACGAAATATTATTAACTCAGCAAAAGAATTCACGGGCCTTCGCCTTTTGCGCAATACTATTGTCCACGAATACGAGCCCGACGAGTATACCCGCATCTTTAAAGATGTATTGCAAGTGACTCCTATCCTTTTGGAATGCGTAGAAAAAACCAATCAATACTGCCAAAAATTTTTGAAAGAATAAAAGTTTCCTGAGGATTCTATTTTCCATCCACTTCATTTCTGAAGCGACGGCTTGCTTGATAATGCTCAATGACAGGATCCGCGATCGTAGGATCATCGAAAATCTTACAATAACTAAGCGGAAGATTCATTGCTTTTAACAAAAACTTATTCTCAATAAGGGCTAGATGAAATAACGCCTGCTCCACCGAGTCCTGATTCCGATAACATAACCTCTGCCAAGTCTCGATGACTCGATAACCCTCAGGATTGTTCGATAAATACAATGTTCCTGAAAGAACTTCCTTCGATGATGGGTGATAAACAAATCCAATATCCCACGTGAATGAATCGAAAACATGTGGGTGCGATTTAAATATCGCATCTGCATCCACATAAACAATGTCCTTAGGAAAATGCTTGAACAACATCTGACGAATAAAATACGGCTTATAATGGGTATTTCTCTGCCACGATCCCTGATTCTTAATCCCTACAATATCATAGGGGAGCTTAAATTGCTCCAAGCTGGCAACTAAATTCCTCACCTCAGCCTCATAGCCGGTATCTCGGGTATAATAAGCTACAACTACATAGTCCATATTCCCGATCCTAATGATATAGCAGAAATAAAACAAGAGGAAGGAATGCTATATTCCCTCCTCTCTCTCCATTCTTTATTTTTTATGGAATGGGCAATAATTGTATACAAACGCAAATATATAACCGGCAACGAAGCCTTTAACCCCATGAATGAGGGCTGCGATAAGGACTCCTTGTGGTGTAAGAGAGAACCAACCGCTTTTCGTCGCTAGATCAAGAGCTTCTTTGTGGTATCCCAGGTATCCCATCAAGGCAAAAAATAAGACTCCTAATATTGCAACGACAGCAGCGGCTATTCCAAATCCCAATTTGCATAAATGTTTGTGTTCAATGTTATTATCTTCCATATAAACCTCCAAATTGCTTTTTACAGGGGAGGCGGGTTAAGGAGAAATGACCTTATTATTATCCATACCTCTCCCACCTTTATTTTAAACCTTTTAAGGATTAATAGGTTAAAAAATAAATAAAAAACTTGATAAAAATGCATAGTTTTACGAGACCGTGGGCTTTTCCCCTGGCCCGAACCTCGCCGTACGTCTAGAAACGAGATAACAGGATAAGCAGGATCGCAAGCGGCAAGATCAAAAAAAGGATAAGAAAGAAAAAAAGAGTTGTTTTTTTGAATTTTTTATTTTTTTCTTATCCTTTTTGATCCTGGCGCTTGCGATCCTGCTTATCCTGTTATTTTCTTTCTAGACGTACGGCGGGGTTCGGGCCCGTTTACCTTAATAAATGTAATATCGAGATTTTTCCATTGATTTCAATAGGTAGTTGATTTATGATTGATATCAATTTACACGAATTGGAGATAACCATGTACGCCATAATCAAAACCGGTGGAAAACAGTTACGCGTCGCTAAAGGTGATGTAATTGACGTTGAGCTGCTTAAAGCAGAAATCGGATCCACATTTGAATTTCAAGAAGTTCTTTTTGTAAACGACGGTACTACCGCACAAGTAGGCCAACCTGTAGTTCCTGGATTCACCGTTAAAGGTGAAATCCTTGAAAGAACCGTAGGTCCTAAAGAGCAAAGCCTTAAATACACGCCTCGCCAACATACACAAACAAAATGGGGACACCGTCAACATTACACACGCGTCAGAATCACTGAGTGCGGTGCAGGGACAGAGTCCGAAAAACCTAAAAAAACCGCTGCAAAGCGCAAGGTTAAGAAAGAAGAGGGAGAACAATAAATGGCACATAAGAAAGGACAGGGTTCAACCCGTAACGGTCGTGATTCACACGCACAGCGTCTCGGAATAAAAGTGGGTTCAGGCGAAGTCGTCAAAGCAGGAAGCATCCTCGCAAGACAACGCGGAACCAAATGGACACCAGGTAAAAACGTAGCCAGAGGAAAAGACGACACTCTTTTCGCACTTATTGATGGTGTTGTTACTTTCAGAAAGACCGATAAAACCTACATCTCCGTAGGGGCCGGCGCATAATTTCTAAAGAGCCGCTCCGCGGCTCTTAAAATAAAATACAAAATATGTTTACAGATCACGTAAAAGTACACCTTGTCGCCGGAAATGGGGGGAACGGAATCGTTGCCTGGCGAAGAGAAAAACGCGTCCCTAAAGGAGGCCCTACAGGCGGTAACGGAGGCAAAGGCGGTTCTGTTATCATCGAAGTAGACTCACAACTCAATTCTCTGGATTGGTATCGCCATCGCCATCAATTGAAGGCTGAAACCGGTCGTCAGGGGGGGCCCTACGAGCAAACCGGTCGCAATGGGAAGGATTTAATCATTAAAGTCCCTTGCGGCACCCTCGTCAAAGATGCCGAAACAGGCGAACTCCTTCGCGATCTCACAAAAGATAAAGAACGCTGGGAAATCTGTAAGGGAGGCAAAGGAGGCCGTGGCAATTCGACATTCTGCACGCCGACAAATCAGGCTCCTAACAATTGTACGCCGGGGACTCCGGGTGAAGAAATTCGCATCGAGTTCGAGCTAAAACTGATTGCGGAAATCGGACTTGTAGGCTTTCCTAATGCTGGAAAATCTACATTGATTTCGGCCTTGGCGAACGTAAAAGTCAAGATTGCCGCATATCCTTTTACGACGTTGCAACCTAATCTAGGATATATCCAGAGGGAAAATTACACCCGCATCATGATTGCCGATATTCCCGGGATTATTGAAGATGCTCATCAGAATCGCGGACTTGGTTTAGAGTTTTTGCGACACATTGAAAGAACGAATCTTTTGCTGTTTGTCATTGATGCATCGGGAATCGATGGTCGGGATCCTAGTGATGATTATCGTGTCCTTAGAGAGGAGATTGGGCATTACAATCCGGAGCTACTGGAAAGGCCTTATCTCGTTGTATTGAACAAGATTGATGCAGACGAAGCAAAGGACAATATCGTGAAATTCCATAAGGAACACAAATTAAAGCCAGGGCAACTGTTTGAAATTTCCGCTCTCACCAAAGAAGGCATCGAACCCCTCCGCAAAAAGCTTATAGCCTAGTTCTTATAGAAACGCAATAATAGGATAAGCAAGATCGACAAGCGGCAGGATAATAAGGATAAGAAAGAAGAAAGAAACTAATAAACATTTCTGTTTTCTTTTTATCCTTTTTTTATCCTGCCGCTTGCGATCCTGCTTATCCTGTTATTGCGTTTCTATACGTACTATGTCCCCCTAGCCTCCGAACATCATATTATCCGCTTGACGGCCATTTAAAGCATTCCATTGGCTAATCAAATGCGAGCCATCAGGATTCAAGACATCAATATTATACACAGGCAAATAAACCACTTGTGAAGTCCTCACACTAAAATCCTTCCCAAATGCAGCCTTCGCAATTCTATCAATTTGACTTATGGTGAATTTTGCTTCCGTCCGCTTAACATGATCATATGGCTTGGTCACAAGCCGCTGATTAATACGTGTCAAGGGCATGACGTTAAATGTAGGATTTTCAAAATGGATCGTCACAACATTTCCCTGCTGCGTGATCAAGTACTTTTCCGCTGCCTGCTTTACCATCTTTTCCATTACAGCCGGCTCAACATTTAATGCCTGCTGGAGCTGATTTAGGCCTATTTTTCCATCTTGTTGCTGCGAAAGCCACTGAAGAATGATCATGTCATTACGGCTAGCATCTGCAAGAATAGCATCATGAAAACCATGTGTCTTTTCCCAGGTGTCAGCATCAATCACCATTTCACCATCCACCATCGACCATAGAAGAATTCCTTCCTTAGTTTTTCCATTCGCTTGGGTGTACTTCACCTCCATCAAAAGATAAGGCTGAAATTCTAAAGAGGGATCCTGAAACATGTAATTTTTATTGGGTAGCAAAGTCTCTTGATGGAGACGCATGATCTGCTCAGGACTATACCTCGATTCAAGAGTCACAATTTCTCCATTTTCAATATATTTTTGAATAGCGTCATGCACTGGGCTATGACTGCCAAATACAACCACAGACCCGATAACAACTACACTCATTGCAATTAATGCTTTTCTCCAAACCATTGTTCCCCCAATAATAATTTATCCAAGTTCTTACACTAGGAACCTACCAGAATGCAAGAGGTTTTTCTCATCCACCCATTATTTATGACTAATAAGGCATTTTCGCTATTTGGTTTGAGGGGAAGAGTGTATTTTGAGGGGAAGAGTGTATTATAAGCATTACAATACAATAAAAATAATTAGCAAAAAAAGAGAGTTTATGGTATAATTTTTTCTTTATTAATAATTAAACATGGGGTTTTTATGAAATTAGATAAAAATGATTATATCAATAACGGTATCTTTCACGATATCGTTGATCAGTTAATAATAAATCCAAATTTATCTTATCAAGTTTCATTCGATGAACACGGTAGGAAATGGACTTTTGAAAACAATAGCTACGATATTAATGACATTCTCGCTTCACAAAGAGGGATCATCAGTCAATTGTTCACGAGAGTCTATGTGGAAATCAGGCTCCTGTTTAGTTCAGATTTTCGTGAAAAATTTGATTTCGCCATCTCTAAAATCAACGTAGAATATAAGAATGGTAAAAAATTTGCAAAGAATATACTCAAAACTAAAGAAGTGCACATCCAAGAAACCATCGATCAACTCATTCACCTGCGTTCAAATCAAGAAGATGTTAAGAGGGAATTGGAAGAGTTAAATATGCGATTAACTGACATCAAAGAACCTGTCAATGCATTAGAAGCAAAAATTGCAAATTTGAATCAGGTATTGAAAACCGACATCATTCTAAAATTAGAAGAACTTGTGAAACAACGTGATGCTAAACTAAAAGATGTAGAAAGATTGAAACAAATCCACGAGGAAGCGAAGTTGTACATAGAAGACAAAAAGAAGAGTACTTTTAAAAGTATCCATTTAGGAACAATTTTAAAAAATGTAGAAGAACTTGCAGAGGAAAAGCTTATAGCGCTTCATAATCTCGGAGAAGCTGAGAGAAAATTGAGTAAAATTGTTAAGCAGATGAATGCAGAATTAAGCTCATGTCATTTAGAATATGCTGTGGATTTTCTTATAGAGGGGAACTGCAGTAAATTTTTCGAAGATAAAGTAATGGACTTAGAGAAAGAGAAAAGTGAGGAGCAAGAAAACTGCGACAGAGAAACTGCCCTTGTAAAATTAGAAATTCAAACTAAAGAAGAAGCTCTTCTTAAGCTCAAGGAGCAATGTAGAGAAAAAGAGCTTGAAGTTACAGCCCTAAATGGTAAAGTTCCTTCGGCTAACATAGAGATGGAAAGCCACGATGAACTTGCATCTATTATTAATGATAATAATGCAAACAGTGGGTCAGACCAAGAACGAGTGATAAGGACAAATGAGCTCGAATCTGTAGTAAATAATAACAACGTACCATTTGCACAAGAAACTCCTGAAGGGTCATCTAATCCACCATTGGATATATCGACGAAACTCATAAAAACAGGTTTTGAAAATATTGACAAAACTGTTGAAGAGATTTTTGCAAAAACGGGCAGTATGGCTCTTGCGAATGTGTGGGCGCGACTTCTTGGAAAATTCGGTAAGAAATTTGGTCATGATATTGTTAAGTCAATAAAAGTAAATGGACAGGAAATCACAATTAATCTTGTACCTGTAGAGAAACGAAAAGCTGATGAACAATATAAGATTTGGGTCCCTACCTCCAGAAATGCACAGGGGGTTCCTGAAACCGTAGGTGGGGTTGTAATTATGCTTGGCGCTAAAATTGTTTTGAATGCCTCACAAAGATCCCTGGGAGTTAAACAGGGTTTTCAAAATTTCGTTAGAGTTCCGCAATGGGTCCCCAAAGCTTTTGGCGAATTTAATTCTGCAAATACAACTGTCATAAATGAAGACGGTAATCAAAACATCGGGATAACAGCCGAGAAAAAAGTATTATTAATTCCTATAAGAAAAGAAGTAGTGACGCCGCACGCTAGATTGGATCGTAACTGGCGTGAGCTGGGAGAAGTGATCACTGATGACAAAAGTAATCTGCAGATAATTAAAGATCATGATCACAATTATATCTCTAATTATTAGTAAAAGAAAAAAATAAAAAATTCCACGTTTTTGGGATAAGAGCGTGGAATTTAATTCTGTTAATGCCGATTTAAAATAAAGCATCACTGACCTGTTTAGCCGCGAAGGTCACGAAGAAAACGAAGGATACACGAAGATTTTTCAAGAAATTAGTATTATTTTTCTTAAATCGTCGCGGGTCCCTCGTTTTCTTCGTGAACTTCGTGGTATTTTAGGTTGGAAACGATATTAAATATAAACATTACATATTATAGAAATGTTTTGCAAAAAACGTAAGATTGTGATATAATATTTTATTAATTAATAATAATATTGAGGTTTTTGTAATGTTTGACACAAATCATTATATTAATAATGGTATCGTTCACGACCTAGTTGATCAATTAATAGTAAATAATAATTTAGATTATCAAGTTATCTTTGATTCAAGCGGTAGAAAATGGACCTATGGAAACAATATCTACGATGATACTACTATTAACTCTTCACAAAGAGGGATCATCAGTCAATTATTCGCACTAGTTTACGTGAAAGTCATGTCGTTGATCAGTTCCGATTTTTGTGTCAAATTTGCCGATGCCCTTCAAATTATCAACTCGAAAAATAAGTGGGATGCAGATCCAAAAAATGCAGAGAATGCTGCAAAACAAGTGTTAATACAAGAAACTACCGATCGACTCCGTGAACTTCGTTCTAACGTAAAAAATCTAAATGCTGAATTGGAAGCGATAAACGAAGAATTAAATCAGATCGACAACCCTCTCAATTTAAAAGGGAATGAAGAATTAGAAAGTCTGGTAGAACTGTATAAGTCAAAACAAAAAGTAATTGAAGAATTGAAAAAAGTACATGAGCAAGCGAAGACCTATCTAGAAGATAAATTAGATGATAATGTTTTAAGTTTTCATTTCGAAACAGTATTTAAAAAAGTAGATGATTTGAAAGATGAAGAACTTAAAGCGCTTCTTGATCTCGATACTGCTGAAAAGGAATTAAAGCAAATTTTTGTGCAGATTAAGGCTGAATTAAGAAAATTTAGGGTCGGAGACAAAGAAGAAGTTCTTACTAGACTGAGGGATCGATGTGCAGAAAAAGAGAGGGAAATTATTGAGCTGGGTGGCACGGTTCCTTCCGAATATATAGACGTGGAAAACCACGATGAATTCCTATTTCATAATGACGTAAGACAGGTGCAAAATAGCAATCATCCAGTGAAGATATCGAATATTGATAAAGCCTTCCAAGAGATTCAGGAACAAACGGGCAGTATCCCTCTTGCGAAGGTATGGGCGCTGCTTCTTGGAAAATTCGAAAAAAAATTTGGCAATATTGTTAAGTCTGTAAATGTAAATGGGCAGAAAATCACCCTTAATCTTGGACCTATGCAAGGACAAAAAAAGGCCGTTGAACAATATAGAATGTGGTTTCCTCTTCCCCCAAATGTTACCGAACCCGTAGGTGGTATTCTGATTATGCTTGGGTCTGAAATTATTTTGAATGCCTCCCCGAATTGCGTGAAAATTGAAAAAGGTTTCAAAAATTGTGTAAGAAATCCCAAATCTCGTTTTCCAAAATATATTTATCCTGAAACAACTCTTATGAAGCAATACCCAAATGATTGTATTGGGATAACCTTAAAATTATTCGGCTTTTCTAACGAGCTACCTCCTATGGACCAGGATGGATTGTATGATAATTGGGGTAGAGGTATAGTTATCACTGATAATCAAGAGAATGAAAAAATAATTGAAAGTCACAAAAATGATTATCAATATTAGAAATTAAAAATATAAAAGGTGTTTTAAAAATGGATCCAGTAAATAATAATTTTCCTCCACGTTTATGGGGTAAGAGCAATGAATTTAATTCGGTTAAAACCGAGTTATTACCTGCAAAAAAAAGATTCAATCAGACAGGTCAAGAAGAACCAAGTCCATTAGAGATAGGCAGGGCGGTCGTCATTGACCTTACAGGTGATGATGATGATGAAGTCCAAATATTGAAAACTTCTAAAAGAACGAAACATGTTGCAGGTAAATACAATGAAGGAAGCGATGATGAAGATTTTAAACCTAAAGGAAAGAGCAAACAAAAGTCCAAAAAAATTGAGAAGAAACGTGACCGTGTAGAGGTGAGTGATGAAGAGGATTTTTCACCACAATCTAAAAAAACTCATCAATCCCAGGGCTATGATAAAGACTTTGCCTTAATCGAAAAATATCTGAAATCGCGCTCTTATGCTAAGGCATATGAAGTTGCATCAAAATTATATAATGCTTTTGAGCCCGATCATGATAACAGAGTCATTATACTTCAAAAGTTTGAAGAAATTCTGAGTCGTGGTCAGAAAGCTATCGGTAAATCTTTTTATGCTTGGCTACTCTATGTAATCACCTGGCATACAGAGCAAGGCGACTTAAATTTGAGATCAAATAAATTATCTAACCTCGTCAATTCTTATAAAGAATCGGCAGAGCTAGGCTGTGACTTTGCACGCTTAAATTTAGCTAATCTATTATCAAGGAATCAATATTTAGATGAAGCAATAGAGCATTATCTCCTCTACCTTAAAGAGTCTCCTGAACCATGGGAAGCCTATGCGGCCTTAGGAACCTTTTACAAATTGGGTTGGAACGAACAACATGTGGACCTTGCTAAGGCAGAATATTATTACACTCAGGGTCACCTTGCAGGTTGTGCGAGATCCACTTGCAATTTAGCTGAATTAAAACAGGATAAAAAGGAATTATCTACTGCAGATAGAAAAGAAGTTTGCGAACTGTATAGGATTTCGGGTGAACGCGGTTTTGCAGATGGGTGGTACAACTTGGGTGTGTTATACATGGATGAGGGTTGGTTCGATAAGAAAGATTTCAGTGAGGCTGAAAAGTGCTTTCGTAAAGCCTATGAGTTAAATCCCACAGATGAAACCAACGGAACTGCAGTCGCTGAAGCAATATTGAAAAATGAGCAGGAAATAAATCTTGAAAGATCTCTGGAGGCCATCCAATTTTTTGAAGGGGCTATTCAATTGGGTTCCCACGAAGCAGCTTATCGAAGAGGAGTCCTTTATATGAAGGGAAACAGGTTCATCGAGAAAAATGAAGAGCTAGCGATCAAAGATTTTGAAAAGCTCGAAAGTTTTAACTGTTCTGAAGAACTTTCATTCGTTGATGGATTATTTCTGTTGGCGAGACTGTATCTCAGGGCAAAATCTGATGATCCATTATCATTATTAGATAAAACCATCGCTATTTTAAATAATGCAGAGAGACTATGTTCAGAATGGCCTAACTGGAAAAAAACCCACCTACGGGAAGATATACATAAAGCTAGAGATCCGATTTTAGAGTTATTGATCCATGCACGCAGAAAAAGAGTCAAATTATTATTAGAAAAGTGTAAGAAAAGTGAGCAAAATGAAAGAAACAGAATTCTTTGTCTCGCCCTTTATGATTGTAAACATGCTGCGGATGAGAACAAGGGATTCACCCCTCAAAGTTTAATTGTAGAACATCGTTACATCCTTGGGGAACTCATTAAATTGAATCTCCAATTTGCAAAAAATCCGGAATCAGCTAATGAAACAAAAGATATTTCCCCATTAAACAAAGGGAAAAAAATAAAAAAATCTATTTCTTTCGAAGGTGTGAAACTTGAGGAAACCGATTCTCGAAAGGAAAGCGAGAGTAAAAATTTTCTAAAAAAAGCGAATAAATATCTTGAACAATTAAAGAAGGTCAATGGAACAACACCCCAATTTATGGGATCCATTACTGTTCAATTGGGAGCTGTGTTGGTTAAGGTAGCAAAAGGAGAACAAGATATCGATGATAGACTTGTTCTTCTGAGGCAAGCTAGAGATCTTTATTTAAAATCTGAAGATACTTATATACTTGAACTCAATGAAGTTTATAAATTATTTTATCAAGCTTATCTGGACGCTGCATTAGACTGTACAGATGAAGAGCGGAAGCGAGTATTTCATGAAAAAGCAGTAGAATATTATGAAAAAATGAAGTAGATTTGATGAATAATATAGGCGGTGGAGGAGAGGGTTTAGGTCCTTATTGGGTAGATGACACAGGGAAAGTACAAGGAGGAGACGGCTTAGGTTTTCCTCTATCCAAAAGAGATGCTATCCTACCTGATGATCTCCAACTTCCTCCACAACCTGTATTGAATGTTGAACCTGTTGCTCCTAACCAAGAACAGCGGGCATTCAACCTCGAAAAATGCGCAAAGTATGCGAATGATCTTTTGGTTAAAATTCAAAAAACGAAGCAATATCGGATTATAGAGAAATTTAATCTCAGAGATCACAGAGGCATTTACATCCTTGATTTTCCTATACCCCATGACCATTCCCCGTTTTGGATAAAAATTTGGAACATATTTCTGGGTAATGTGAAGTCAGATTCGAACTCGATCCGAGAATATAATTGTGCTGTAAAGGTTGTTATCCGAAAACTACGTTTTGCGTTCTTTGGAATTGTACACAAAATAAACCCAAGATCCCATGGTGGCCCAAGTCTAGCCCTTCTAGCTCAAGCAAAATTGGGGCTTGATTCTGTTTTAGTTCACCTCGCAGTCGGGGACATCAATCCTAAAGCATGGACAGAACGTCAAAAAAGGCTCCTTGCAGAAGATGCCGGATGTGATCTCGATGATGTTGTCACGAAATTTGATAAATTTTTCGATAAGGATGAAGATTTTCAATATACAGAAAAAAGTGACTTATTATCCGATGTTGAAGCACGAAATTTTTATATATTAGAACAAGCTCGAAAAGCCTATGTCGTCGGTTGGAATAGAACAAAAGCAGCAGTTCCTGAAAGTCTTCTTGTACGTCATACCACTGAAGTTTTGAACAAATATAACATAACAAACATAGATGTTGCTGCTTGGTTGATGCAATGTAAAGAAAATAGAGAGTTAGAAGATAAATCAAATAAAATTTTTATTGATAAAGATCAATATGAAAAGGCAAAGCAAATATTTCTTGCGGAATTAAATAAAAATCCAAGTTTCATTCCAAATGTGGATGCTGAGTTATTCAAGAAGCAGATTGTTTATTTTGGAGTTGAACAACAAGAATTCTTCCTCCAAAGTATGAATAACCTCTTTCAGAAGGAAATGTGCCAAGAGCTAATTCTAGCAGTCGTTTCATACATTATGGTAAACAACATATGTTTTTCAGATGAAGCTAAAGCTTTGTGGAGAAAAGATAATTTTAACCACCTGCTCTTGCATTTTGCGTCTTCATTAAATTTTTCAAAAGAACATAAAAAAAAATTCTTAGATAGATTCGACTTTGAGATTAATAGAGTGGAATATGGTTCTCAAGTTGATCCTCGAGCACTGGTAGGATTAAGCTCTCATGTTCTTGAAGAACTCATCACGGCAAGAAAAATTTTGGTGAAGGAACATTTTTTAGAAATTTATTCTAAAGGTGTTGCTAAAGAAAAAGGGGAAGTATGGGTTGCTTCCAAGGGACTTGTAAGTAGTATTGAATTATTGGATGTTTCTGGGCCTGTGAAACAATTGCTCACTACTTTGTTAATTGAAAAAGAGGATGAAAAAAGTCTCGTATTTCGAAAAGCCAGTAGGATGGCAGCGTGCTTTGGATTAGAAATGGGGGTATCGGCTTGTAATATTTCTGGTGTCTTTCTTGATTCGAATGATTTTATTTTTTCTTCTGTAAAAGCATTGGGGGTAGAAGATGTGGTGCTGCGATCCGATGATCGTCGACTTCTTACAACAAAATTTTTAAATAAAATCGACAAAAATTATATCATCGTTCCTCCGATGACAGCCTCCGGGGCCTTGAGTTTTCTTAAAAATTATATTAAGCAATTATATAATGAAGCAAAACTACAAGAAATTGATGAAGGTTTGATCAAGGAATCGATCCAGGATGTTATTCTTTACACAAGACTGGATCTTGTCAAACCAGATCTAGCACAAAATGAGGTCATTGACACATGGATAGCCGAATTAAAGGATGAGGCTTCGTTTGAAAAGATAAATGGAGCGACTCCATTGTCTAGTGATGAATGTGTTTCGATCCGTGCCGCAGTTAAAGAATGGCGCAGGGGGATGTTGGAAAGTCCTGATGGAAATAAAAGTGTAAATATCATTGAAATTGTTCCTTGTTTGTTTATCCAAGCGTTTACAAATTCGGGACAGCAAACTGTCTTTCCTTGGTGCGCCTACATGAGTGAAAGAGGCTTAGAAGCAGTTGTTAAAAGTTCGGCGAATAAGGAAGAGGCAAAAGATAATATTGCTTTTCTATCCCAAGCGGTTCGAGAAAAAATAAACTACCAAACTTGTCAGAATAAAGGTTTGGCAATAGATGTCATAGAGTTGAATGAATTGATGCAGTCTATAGCAAATTACATTACAAGTGGGAAAAAGTTAGTATTGCTTGCGTCGTTTCAAAATTCTCAATTTCCCACCAAATCAACAAAAGAGGTTGACGATTCTATAAGTGATGCCACACCTTCGGATAACAAAAAGAAAAGAAGTCGCGATAGAACAAAAATAAAAGAAAACACAGAAGTAGCTTTGCGTCATCCTGGATTAATTATATCTGACGGAAGGTCATCGAAAAAGAAAAATAAACAGACTTCAGCAGTTAAAAAGGGAAAACCAATGGAGGAATTCCATAAACCCGATATTCCTGATTGGGCTAGGTGCCTCCCACAAAATGGCAGTTCTGTTTTTAACATGACTGTCCAATTGATACAAAAATTTGCTCAAATATCTGCCATCAAAATGGAGAAGAGCGGCTTGCTAGATTTTAAGAAGTTAAGGGAACCTCCTAAATTTAAACCTTTAACCTATCTTTATCCTGATAAAGCTGAGCAATATGAAAGTCTTCTTCCTCTGAGACCTTATCAAGCTCAGACGATTCTGCGTTGCAAGCAGTGGGCAAAACATGGCTATAATGGAGCCATTTGCTTGGACACAGGTCTCGGCAAGACAAGGGTGGGTTCCGAACTGTTATTGCGAAAATTAATTAGTAATCCCGAGTCCACATGTCTTGTGGTTGCCCCGAACAGGGTAAAGCCCGAATGGAAAAAGCAATTTGAAGAAACCGTTCATAGGTCGGCATTGAGATGCGCTTTATCGTTTTATCCTCAGGAAAAGGAAGCTGTTAAATTAATCGAGCATTTATTTTATTTTCCGGAAGAAGACAGTGGAATAAAAAAAGAGAAAAAAGGAATTCGCTCAAAGTCGTTCGGAAATGGAAACGAAAATGGAACACATCATTGATTTTTTTCCGGTTTTCGAAGAACAAAATGTTGAAGAAATGAAGCGTCTTATCAGCCAAGAGATGGATGTAACTCTCTCTTTTCTTAATGCATTAGAGCTAAAAACTCTAAAACAACGGTTATCTGACTGTAAAACCTGCGAACAACTTAAAGAGTTTATTAGAACCCTCCAAACTCGAGGAACGATTTATAGCCACACGATCCTACGCGCCTTGAAAAAGGTGCTTCCAGTAGTTCCTGAGGGTTCCCTTAGCAATGTTGTTGAGTTTAATAAATATTTTGAGAATTTCCCTTCTGGCGTCATAACGCTTATAGATACGCCTGATGAACTTCAAGGGGTTTTAGAAAATGAAAAAAAAGGGATCATCGTTTGTTCTGAGTCGCAGATTTCCTCATTGATGAGACGCGAAAATGGAAGTTCTTTTCTTAAGAAATTTAAACCTTCCCTAGTGATTCTGGATGAAGCGCATCAGATTCTTACCCAAGAA
Source organism: Waddliaceae bacterium (assembly GCA_963822595.1). GTDB lineage: Bacteria > Chlamydiota > Chlamydiia > Chlamydiales > Waddliaceae > CAVRUH01. The sequence goes on from CAWGIG010000005.1 coordinate 167,830, forward strand.
GAGAGCAAAGACAATGGAAAATTAACATTCTTCGGTGAATTGATTAAGTGTTGGACAACCGCAAATGCAAGTCAAATTGTTGCCCTTACCGCTACACCTATCGTCAACGAAGTGACAGATGTTTTTGATTTATTGTATTTATTAAATCCCGAAAAAATTCCTCATAATTTGATCAATCGTTTTAAAGCCCTGATGTATCAAATGAAAGAACAGCTAATACTGCGAAAAGGAATGATTGAGAACCCCACAGGTTCCCCAAGAAAAATTGAAGTGCAAGAAATTGATGAAGAACTCCTCAAAGCCACTCTCTTGCAATACATAAGACTGAGGGAGTCCGTTATTGACCCATTGATTGAGAGAAAAACTTGGGAAGATGATGAGGTAGTTACTGTTTGTAAAGGTCAAATGCCGACGAAAATTGAAATTAAAAAGAAAATTGTCCCTGTTGGCGAACAGGCTGCTGAAATTCAAAAAATTCTCAAAACAAGAAATTTTTTCGAGAGGAGCCACGGTGTTGAAAGGTGTTTAGTTCATCATAGATTTTACTTGGAATCAGATAATATCCCTAAACTTTACGAAGATTTTCATAAAATGTCCGTTCAAGAGAAAGTAGCCTTTATTTCTCAATCTGCCTTCTTAAAATGTCTTTTTATGGATCAAAAAAGCGACTTAACTCGTGAAATGCAAAGTCGCAAAAAAGCTCTGATTTTCGTGAAGCATAAAGAAACAGCTGAATTCGTAAAAATGCTCGCCAGCGCCTTTTATGGTCTTGATGATGATCATGTATTTATTTCTCATTCTGAAATCAAAGATGCCGATTATAAGATTGAACAATTTAAGCGGATTCAGAATGAAGCGGCGATTTTGATCCTCCTTCCAAAAAGCGGAGGAGCCGGATTGAACTTTACTGATGTTGGATTAAACATTATAGCTACATCTGAATGGACATATGAAAAGGAAAAACAAGCTAAAGGAAGAATTCTTCGTGGAAATGGAGAGAGGAGGATTGTTAATCTTAGATATAAGAATCCTCTGAGTAAGCATCAAGTGATTACAACGAAGAAAAAGGAACTATTAACCCAGTTAATTTTGGGAAAGAGAAACAAAGAGGTGCATCTCTTGATTCAGGATCTATTGCTTGCCGCTGAAACGATGATGCGTTCTGAGCTTGATCATGTTGTTGTGACCCCTAAGTGGAAAGAGTGGTTTAAAGGTTGTGTTGAAAAGTGTTGTGCGGGTTTTAAAAGCTCGGAAAAGCTAATAGCGATGCATGGTGAATATATGCTAAAAAATAGTCAGATGGTAAAGGAGCTTGAACCGGAAAGAACGCTAACATCCACAGATCTTTGGGGCATTTATTTTAGCAGAACACATGGCAGCAAACAGCATTTTGATATTATTCCTCTTCCTGCAAAGTCGGAACGTAAAGTCGAGCCTCTTGCAATAGCTCTACAGTATATCTATGGTTTTTATAATCTGGATAAGAGATATGATCATTGCAGAGTTTTTTTTAGAAATGTTCTGGGAGGTTATGAAAAAGTGGCGACAATCGGTCTGGTATGTCAGAGAGTTTTTGATGAAAAAACGCAAATTGTCTTTCAGATTGGGGATACATTCGAAGCCTGCAAGAACAAGTTGCGAGAGAAAAAAATGAATTTGTTTATTTATGAATGGAATGAGGGGGTATGGGGATCGAATCTTGTTTGCAAACAAACGTTTATATTAACTGATAAAGTCAACGCGCCTTGTATACAAATATTATCATATAGAAACTCATACAGCTTAATGATTCCGAATCCCCAAAAACACACGCCCCTCTCGCTTTTTTGATGGGTGGATGGTCGGTTTAGAAACGAAATAACAGGATAAGCAGGATCGCAAGCGGCAGGATAAAAAAAAGGATAAGAAAAAGATAAGAAAGAAAAGGAATTGTTATTTTTTCATTTTTATCTTTTTTTTCTTATCCTTTTTTCATCCTGCCGCTTGCGATCCTGCTTATCCTGTTAATTGTGGCTATGGTGGCTATCCACCAACCGGGTGGATGGTCGGTTTAGAAACGAAATAACAGGATAAGCAGGATCGCAAGCGGCAGGATAAAAAAAAAGGATGAGAAAAAGATAAGAAAGAAAAGGAATTGTTATTTTTTCTTTTTTTTATCTTTTTTTTTTCTTATCCTTTTTTCATCCTGCCGCTTGCGATCCTGCTTATCCTGTTAATTGTGGCTATGGTGGCTATCCACCAACCCTAATCCTTCATTGACAACAGGAACTCGACGTTGCTGCTTGTCTTCTTCAGGCGGCCCAACAGAAGATTCATCGCATCCACAGACGCAAGATCTGCTGTCGCTTGACGCAGAAGATAGATCTTTTCCAATTCATTCGGGTGATACAATAACTCTTCCTTACGCGTACCACTCTTCACAAGGTCAATCGCAGGATAGATGCGGCGGTCTGCCAAGCGTCTATCAAGCACCAATTCCATGTTTCCGGTACCTTTGAATTCTTCAAAGATCACCTCATCCATGCGTGAGCCGGTATCAATAAGGGCCGTCGCAATAATAGTAAGAGATCCACCTTGCTCGATGTTACGGGCTGCTCCAAAGAACCTCTTTGGCTTATGGAGAGCATTCGCATCGATACCACCGGTAAGAATTTTCCCTGAGTGCGGTTGGACCGTGTTATAAGCACGGGCTAGACGGGTAATGGAGTCGAGTAAAATAACGACATCATGACCATGCTCCACAAGACGGCGGGCCTTTTCGATCGCCATCTCTGCAACTTGAACGTGACGCTCAGGGGGTTCGTCAAAGGTAGAAGATACGACTTCTCCTTTAACACACCTTTGCATGTCGGTAACTTCTTCAGGACGTTCGTCGATCAACAGAACGATCAGGGTGATTTCAGGATTATTTGTCGCGATAGCATGGGCGATGTTCTGAAGGATGACCGTTTTACCTGTTCGAGGAGGCGCTACAATCAATCCGCGCTGACCTTTTCCGATGGGAGCCGCTAAGTCGAGGACTCTCATGGCGAGTTTATCCGGTGTCGTTTCCATAACTAGGCGTTTATCGGGATAGAGCGGAGTTAAGTTTTCGAAGTGGATTCTTTCACGGGCTTTTTCGGGGCTGATACCGTTGATGGTATCGACTTTTAGAAGAGCGAAATATTTCTCTTTTTCTTTAGGGGGCCGGATGGTTCCGCTGACGGTATCTCCTTTCTTTAGGTCGAAGCGTCGGATCTGTGCCGGCGACACGTAGATATCTTCGGGGGAGGGGAGGTAGTTATAGTTAGGGGAGCGGAGGAATCCGAAGCCATCGGGGAGGACTTCGAGAACGCCTTCACCGTAGAGGATTTCGTTAGGGTTTTCTGAGAGGGCTTTAACGATTTCGAAAACCATTTGTGGTTTTGTCAATTGTCCCAAGTGCTTCAGGCCAATTTTTTTTCCAAATTGGTTGAGCTGGTCGATGTTCATTCTTTGGATTTCGGCGATTTTTGTAATGGTTGGGGGGCCGTCGGCGGGTGATCTTGCAGGGGGTTTTTGATTTTCCTCTGTTTGATCATTAAAAGCAGGTGTTAGATCATGATTTGTTTCTTCTTTTTCCATAATTTTAGACTGGGGTGTTGGTTGTTAAGATGTTGTATATTTTTTTGACTTCTTCATAAAGTTGCTCTAATGAGCCGTTATTGTAAATGACATATTGGGCTCTTTTTATTTTCTCTGAGAGACTCATTTGATTTGCCATTCTTCTATCAAATTCTTCTTCTGCATAATTTGTTGATTTTAAAAATCTATCCAAGCTTTTTTCCGAATCGGACACAACAGCGATGGTGTCGTCGAAGTTTTTTTCGGCTCCCCGTTCAAAAAGGAGGGGGATTTCTGCCACAAAAAGGGGGATATTCTTATCTTGCTTAGCTTTATTGTATTCTTCATTAATAGCATTGAAAACGCCAGGGTGTACCAGTTGTTCGAGGGAATATAATAGTTTTGGGTGGGCAAATACTTTACTCGCAATTTTAGAGCGATCAATCTTGCCTTCAGTCAGGATGTCGGAACCTAGGAGTTTGATGACCTCTAGTCCTAAGGGGGTCTCCGCTAACAACAACCCATGGACTATTTCATCTGAAGAAACTACTTTCGCACCAAGCTCTCTTAGGAAGCGACAAACCGTAGATTTGCCACAAGATAGACCGCCAGTTACGGCTACTTTCTTTAAATTTAACATTCTTTCCAATTTTTGCCAACATTTATATCGACGATAAGGGGGACTTTAAGCTTGAAAACACCTTCCATGTTCTCTTTTACCAAAGACTTAAAGTCGATTATTTCGAAATCAGGAATCTCAAAAATGAGCTCATCGTGTATCTGAAGGATCATATACCCAAGTTTCTTTTGTTTTTCCAGTATTTCATCAATACGAATCATAGCTAATTTTATTAGATCGGCCGCCGTTCCCTGTAAAGGGGTATTAACTGCAAGTCGTTCAGCTGCAGCGCGAATTTGCCCGTTTTTGTTGTTTATTTCAGGTATAGCCCTCTCCCGGCCTGTCGCGGTCACGGCTTTTCCTGTCTGCCGGGCCTTTTCCTTGGAATGTTCCACAAATTCCTGAACCCTTTTATAGCGCTGGAAGTACTTTTTAATGAAATCCGAGGCCTGTTCCATAGAAATGCCTAATTCCCGAGAAAGCCCGTAGGCCTGCTGCCCATAAATAATGCCAAAATTCACCGCTTTAGCATGGAATCGCTGAACTTTTGTGACCTCTTTAATAGGGATTCCCAAGATCGTCGCGGCTGTAAAGGTATGGATATCCTCGTTGTTACGAAAGGCCTCCAGCATATTGGGGTCCTCACTAAAGTGGGCGACTAGTCTGAGTTCAATCTGTGAGTAGTCGGCAGAAAGATAGCTCCATCCTGCCTTTTCAGGTCGGAAGGCCTCGCGGATTTCCCTGCCCAGTTCGCTGCGGACCGGTATGTTTTGCAAGTTGGGTTCTGTGCACGAAAGCCTCCCTGTGGCGGCTATCCATTGATTGAAAGTGGGGTGGATTCTGTGGGTTTTAGGATTGATCTCATGTGGCAGCGATTCAATGTATGTCGAGCGCAGTTTTTCAACGGTCCGGTATTCCAAAACTTTTTTGGCGATAGGGTGGACTTCAGAGAGTTCTTCTAGGACATCGGCATTTGTCGATAATCCTGTAGCTGTTTTTTTGGGAGCCGCAATCCCCATCTTCGTGAAAAGTATTTCACTGAGTTGTTTTGGAGAATTGATATTGAATTCTTCTCCTGCAAGAATATGGATCTCTTTTTCAAGTTGTTGAATTTCAGCAATGACTTTTACCCCCAGTTTTTCAAGAATGGGCAGGTCAAGGTAAATGCCATGGCGTTCCATTCTGCCAAGCACCTGAAGGAGGGGAAGTTCGATTTTGTAGAAGACTTTATCGAGTTTTCTTTCCTTTAGTTCTTTTTCGAAGAGTTGTTTGAGACGGAAGGTGTAGTCGGCAACTTCGCAGCAATGTTCGCAAACTTGGGGGATAGGAACTTCCCTCATGGTGATGCTCTTGATGCCTTTACCGACGAGGGATTCAGTCGCTATTTTCACTTTTCCAAAACGGTTCAATGCTAGGTTTTCAATGGAATGCTGTCGGCTATGGGATTCGAGGATATACGATGCGAGAATGGTGTCGAAAGAGATGTTTTTTACATGGATGTTGTAATTACCCATGACGTGTACGTCATATTTGACATTTTGACCAAAAAAGCCGATGTGGGTGTTTTCAAAAAGAGGCTTTACCCCTTTTAAGACACGTTCTAGTCCTAAGTTTCCGTTGACAGGCACATAATACGCCTTTTTTTCTTCGGTGCAAAAGCCGATGCCCACAAGTTCCGCTAGCATGGGGTTCTGATGGGTTGTTTCGGTGTCGAAACAGATTTCTTTTTCCTTTTGAAGCTTTTCCAAAAGTTCTTTGAAGCTTTCTTCATCGTCGACAAGCTTATAGGATACAACTTCGACCTCTTGTGTCGAAGGAGGGCTCATCTCTTTTATGAGAGAATTGAAATTCATGGAGGTATAAAACTTGATCAGATTCTCACGGTCTGGAGACTTAATCTCGAAAAATGACTCCTCTTTCGGGAATTCCACTTCTGTATTAATAGCCGACGAGCTGTCGACTCATCAACGCCTTGTGGCCTTCTTGTATAATGGTGTCTTTCTTCTTCCCAGCAACTTTCTCCGGGTTTTGCAAGATCGCATCCAAGGTTCCGAACTCCTTCAGCAAAGCAACGGCTGTTTTAGGACCAAATCCCGGAAGTCCTGGGATGTTATCGGATGAGTCGCCGGTGATGGATAAAAGATCGATAATCTGGTCGGGACGCACCCCATAGACCTCTTCGACTTTGACTTTATCAAGAAGAAGATTTTCCTTATGGGTATTTAAAAGAAAAACATGGTCGTTAACTAGTTGTGCGAGGTCTTTGTCGCTTGTGCATAAGTAGACTTTTGTTCCTAAAGTTTCGGCCCAGCGCGCGACGCTGCCCATGGTGTCATCGGCCTCGACATTTGGGACGACAAGCTTGGCGAATCCAATAAGATCGCAGAACTCTTGCGCCCATTTAATTTGATAGCGCAAATCTTCCGGCATCTCTTTGCGATGGGCTTTATAATCGGTGTAGATGGCTTCTCGGGCTGATTTTCCGGCGGGACCGTCGAAAACAGCTACCATATATTTGGGATCAAAGTCTTTAATTAATTTAAGGACCGATCTGATAAATCCATAAATGGCATTGGTGGATTCTCCTTTACCGTTCGTCATATTACGAATGGCAAAATAGGACCGATAAAGAAAACCGGAGGCATCTAAAACGTATAATTTATCCATTATTTTTCTTATTGATTCCCATAATAAAACAGATTCTTCCCGAATTCTGAATTCAATTTGAATTCATGTTTTAACTCGCCTGTTAAAAGCGGCGAGCGCGATGAAACGAGATCGGTAAACCAGGATTTGCTCTCCATATGAACCACTTGATATTCGCCTTCTTTGACGCCCATAGCGGCAGCTAAGAGTGTGAGTGTGTTGTTTAGAGTTGCATCTGCTGCATCTACATATCCCAATTCAAAAGCCTTTTCCGCTGCAAAAATATGGGCGCCGTATTCATTGATTAATTTGGCACGGTCGATTCGAGGACGATTAGAGGCGACAATATCTAAGAATTGCATGTACATGGTATCGGTAAGTTGTTTAATGGATTCAGCTTCACCTTCTTTCCAAGGGCGGAAAGGGTTCAGTTCGTCTTTGTCTTTTCCTGCGGTGATTGTTTTCGATTCTCACCCCGATTTTTTCCATGAGTTGAGTGACATTAAAAAAAGGAGTCATCATCACGCCGACACTTCCTATAACAGAGACATCTGTAGCGTAAATTTTGTCGGCAGCGCAAGCGATGTACATGCCTCCTGAGGCGCACATGCCGTCTACATAGGCATAAACAGGGACATTATATCTCTTTTTATATTCCTTCAGAGCTGTATAAATGCCGTTGGAATCGGTGACAGTACCGCCGGGACTATTGATATGCAGAAGAATTCCTTTGACCCGGCCGTCTTTCAATTGTCCTTCGCGGGATTCGATGAGCTGTTGCACGATGGATTTGGTATTTAAAGATTCGGTTCCAATGACTCCGTCGATATCGAGTTTAAAGATGACGGGTGAGTCGTTTGAAAGAACCTTTCTTGAATCGTTGGCATTTGCAACAATGGTGGGCGTATAGGAAGTTTTAACTTGTAGATCTTCTTCGAGGTTTGAAAGCGATGAAAGAAGAAGGATCAAAGGGATGAGTCCGAAACCAAAGCCGAACACAGCGAATAAAGTTACAAAAAATGATTTTATAGAAGCGTAAAAAATTGAATTTGGCATGGATTTTTCCTTTTTCCAATTATATTATCAAACAGATGAATTTTAGAAACAGCAGATATTCACATTCCCGCTATTAATCCAATAGACATTAGCATGGACGCCCTAGACAAAAAAATAACAGGATAGGCAGGATCGCAAGCGGCAGGATGAAAAAAGGATAAGAAAAAAAGATAAAAAGAAGAGGTAAAATAACAATTCTTTTTTCTTTCTTATCTTTTTTATCCTTTTTTTATCCTGCCGCTTGCGATCCTGCTTATCCTGTTATTTTTGGATATGGCGTACAATCCCCTCCATATAAATAAAATTATTCCTTGATAATCCTCTGTGTGCTATTTGGTCGAATACAGAATATCACCACAAGGGGGGTTATTATGGCCATAGATACCAAAATAGAACCGAATGTAAATCATTCGATACAGACTGCGGTAACAAAATACTATCGTCCTTATGAAACAACGGACGTAAAATCCATAGCAAAAGTCATTCTCGATAGTAACTATGAGCGTTCAGCGAAAAATCGCGTATTCCTCTCTCCCCAACTTTTTTCTAATCTATTTCAGGATCAAGTAAAGACTAACTATTTTGTAAGTGTTGCAAATAGAGTGTTTAGAGCATCCAAAGATCCGACTTTGGATAATTGCAAGGCGATGTTTTCAGATATAGTATACCGACAAATTGTAGATGCTCTTATAGATAATAAAAATGGAGAAGAAACCGTCATTAGGCCATTTGATCCTACAAAACATGCTGTTGCAGATATCAAAAGGGTCCGTTTCACCGTCCTTCAAGGCGGGGTATTGAATACCATGAAAAAAGGAGATCGAAAGCCTGCAATTTTAGAAGGAAGTTTAGAAAAACTTGTCAGACAGCAATGTGGGGAGCAGCTATTGGTCAAAGATCAGGAGCTTTTTGTCTTACATCCTGTTGTTGGACCTTTAAAGATTGTAGTTGAAAAATGGGATTACGAAGGAAGCAACGAAAATGAGAGTCTGACTGCAGATGAATTGCCTTTTTTTGGAGAATTTAATTTCGAAACAGAAATTGAGTTCAATTATCCGAGAAATTCAGAGTTTCAGATAATCAAAGAAATAGACCCCAATAAATTAAGTAAATTTTACTTTAGAATTGTCGATATAGAATACATTGCACAAAGAGAATTTGGTGTTTCACCCTCCGACTTAGGAAAGAATGCGTGGAAATCTGGAGGCACACCGTTACCGATCATGGCAAATTTGGATGATATTGCTGCAACGTTAAGAGAAAGGCTCGGTGATGAATTAAATCGTATTGACGATAAGATAAAAATCGAAGCTTCCCCTGAATGGGTTTATAAGATGACCCTAGATAGGGTGACGATGAAAAGGGGTGTCAAAGAAGAGGGTTCATATGATCAGCCCAATATCGATAAAGGATTTAGACTTCAAAAACAGCATGACATTACCATCGTTTCAACGGATGATGTGATCTTAACTAGAACAGGAAAAAATTTAAGAACTGCTGATTCGATCACCTTGGAAATTATAGATAGAGATTCTGATATTGAGCTAGGAAACAATCAATTCGCATGGGTAAGTGTTGATGAGCTCGTTAAAATGCTTCGTGAATCTGGAGAACTCATTGCGATCGGCAGCAGATTAGTCGTGGAGCTCGAGAATCAGACTTTGCTCATAGAAGTTAAAAAAATATCAGCTTCAGGCCAAGGGAAAATGAGAAAGGGTGGTACAAAACCTGTTTGGAAAATAGGTGAAAATACAGATATTAAACTTTATCGTGCCGGAAGAGTACGTCTAGAATTATTTGATTCTCACAAACCTTTTAAAGTAGATACGATGAAAGTCGAAGTGGCCGTTCCTAGTACGGGTCAAGGCGGGGGGATCTTCAAAATGCTTTTCGGCAACGATGATTCGTCCGAGCAAAAAATCCGCATTTCTTCTGAAGATATTGAAAAAGTCTTTCGTTATGCTCTCCCAAGAGACAATTTATTACATCTTGAGCAGCTTATAACAGACATTACAGATAAAGGGGACAAAGTAAAGTTTACGATTAAAGAAATCAATTCCAGTCAAAAGGATGGAATGAAGTTAAATTATGACGCGCTTTATTCTATTGATGAAGATACCAAAATCACTCTAGTGGGTGAGAAAGATGGAAATCTCGTCATCACCCTTAAACCTATAGACCTCGATGCAGTTGATGTTAGCAGGAAATTGCGCGAATTAGGCATCGGCGGCCTTTCGGATCAGTTCAAAGATATTATCGGGAAGATCATTCTTTCAAAAGGCAAGTACGCAGTACACACAAAACTTATTGGGCAAAAGCCCCCAAGGGGAATTCTCCTCTCGGGGCCTCCAGGTACCGGTAAAACAATTCTAGCGAGGAAATTAGGGAATATCCTGGGAATTTCCTTGGAAAATACTCAGTTGATTACTGGATCTAACATTTGGACTAAATATGTAGGGGATTCGGAGAAAAAAGTTCGTGAGCTCTTTGCTGCCGCACGCCATGACCAGCAAACCTTGGGTAAAGAGAGCCCAATGCATTTGCTCATCATTGATGAGATCGATGCCTTCTTACAGTCCCGTGAAAATGCCACTCAGAGGTATGAAACGAGTGTTCTCACAACTTTCTTAGCTGAATTGGACGGAATATCCGGACAAGGCGACGGGTCGTTAGATAATATCATCGTTGTAGGATTGACTAATCATCCCGATAAACTGGATTCAGCCGTGACAAGGCCAGGTCGTCTTGGCACCATGATCCACATCGGTATTCCTGATAAGGACGGAAGAAAAGAAATTCTGGAAATACATACCAAGGATATACGTAAAGAGGGATTTTTATCGCCTGATTTCGATTACGAGAAGATTGCAAAACTAACGATAGGAAAGACCGGCGCCTTTATTGAAGATCTGGTTCGCATTGCTGCGTCCTATTCCTTAAAAAGACTATTTGAAAATGGCGTGGATGCTGAAAAAATCAACGGACATCCCGATTCTTTGGTAAGAACTGAAGATTTTGTCGCCGGTTTTGATGAGTTGCTCAATAAAGATAAAAAAATTAAATCAGCTCAAGAGAAATTTGTTCCACAGCAAATGGTTTCTCGAGAAGCAGTCATTGCGGATCTCAAAAAGCTGAACATCGTTGGCCTGCCGGAAAATATTTTAGAGTTCTTAGTAGATCTCAAATTGCGATATGCGTTTCGTGGGGATTTGATGAACCTGAATCACCCCTTCCCTAAAGGGATCTTCCTCTATGGGCCATCCGGAGCAGGGAAGACAAAGCTTGTAAAAGGAATGAAGGACCTCTTTGGATTGGATGGGCAGCGATTTCAGTATTATTCTGCATCGCAATTATTCCCTCTTAAGCCCGATGCGCTTAAAGACAAAATCGAGAGGATGATCAAGCCTGCCAAAGATTCTGCGGTCGATTTAAAAGATGAGGCGCAGTTACATGTCGTTGTAATTGATGAAATCGATTGGATGTATTGGATGCAAGGCAAATGTAAAGAAACGCATGATTTGTCGATTCTCAATAATTTTATCAAAGAACTTGAAGCAGGCTTAGAAGACAGTGGTGGCGGTCTTCCTAACCTCATGGTTATCGGAGTAGGGCGTAGAGGATTTAAAATGCCCGATTCGATTTTGAGTCATGGCCGATTTGGCAAACATATTGATATGGGATATCCTAATGCTTCAGGAAGGTTTGATATTCTAAAACACCTTTTAGAGAAACATCTCGAGAAAGGACTTGTCGAAGAATCGGTGTTAAAAGAGATTGTCATGATGACAAAGGATCGTTCACCGGCTTTCCTAGAAGGTTTGGTAGGGGAATCCGACATCTGTTGGCTCCGCAGGGCTGGCATGGATGGAAAAATGTGTCTGGAAGATTTTAAAGACGCTTATCTAAAAATGACCAGGGACGAAGCTAATTTAAGCTATATGATGTAACCTTGATGGACGAAATGGACGACATGGACTGAATGGACGACATGGACTATGTTGTCCATTTCGTCCATTCAGTCCATGTCGTCCATTTCGTCCATAAAAATTGACATTTGGTCCCGTTGATGTTAGAAGGGAATTTGGGGGTATTTATGCATCAAACAGCACATCAAGACAAAATCTTAACTCCGGAAGCTCTTAAATTCTTAGAAAAACTTCATAAACAGTTTAGTGTCAAACGCTTCGACCTATTAAAGCTCCGCGACGCAAGACAACTCAAAATCAATGAGGGGGAATTTCCCGACTTTCTTACCGAAACAAAAAATATCCGTGAAGATTCATCTTGGAAGGTAGCATCCACTCCCAATGATATTCAAAAGCGATGGGTGGAAATCACCGGACCGACAGATCGTAAGATGGTGATCAATGCAATGAACTCTGGCGCGGATGTTTTTATGGCCGATTTCGAAGATTCCAATTCCCCCACATGGGATAATCTTATCCAAGGTCAGATCAACCTGCGCGATGCTGTGGAGGGTGAAATCTCTTTTGAAGGGCCTGAAGGAAAGAAATATTCCCTCAATCAGGAAAGATCCGTTTTATTCGTCCGTCCAAGAGGATGGCACCTCACTGAAAAAAATCTTCAATTCGATGGGCAACATATTTCCGGAAGCCTTTTTGATTTCGGATTATACTTTTTCCATAACGCAAAAAAGCTTCTTCAGAAGGGTTCAGGTCCTTATTTTTATTTACCTAAACTTGAAAGCCACCTCGAAGCTAGACTCTGGAATGATGTTTTTGTTTTTGCTCAAAAAGAGCTCGGTATTCCTCAGGGGTCTATTCGCGCCACTGTCTTGATTGAAACGATTTTGGCCGCTTTCGAAATGGAAGAGATTTTATTCGAACTTAAAGACCATTCTGCAGGTCTTAACGCGGGTCGTTGGGATTATATTTTCAGTATCATCAAAAAATTTCGTCAAGATATGGATTTGAAATTGCCCGATCGTGATCAAATCGTCATGACAACTCCCTTTATGAGTAGCTATTCAAGCCTTATTGTGCACACATGTCACAAAAGAGGTGCTCATGCCATGGGAGGAATGTCAGCCTTTATTCCAAATAAAAACGACCCTGAAGTGACTGAAAAGGCGCTCCAAAAAGTTCGCGAAGATAAAATGCGAGAAGTAAAAGATGGCTTTGACGGGACTTGGGTAGCTCATCCGGCTCTTGTTTCAGTGGCGCATGAAATCTTTGCTGAAGGGCTTCACAACAAACCAAACCAAAAAGAACAACTCCGTTCTGATGTAAAAGTGACAGCAAAGGACCTACTTAATTTTATCGTGCCAAACGGCTCAATCACCGAAAGCGGCCTGCGTCATAATATCAACGTATCCTTGCAATATCTGGCTTCATGGTTTAGCGGAAAAGGGGCGGCAGCAATATTTAATTTAATGGAAGACGCTGCTACAGCAGAGATTTCACGCGCTCAGATTTGGCAATGGATAATCAGCAAAGCAACTCTTGTTGACGGCAGAGTAGTCGACCAAAATCTTGTCGAAAAATGGATTGATGAAGAAGAGGAAAAAATACAGAAACTTCAAGGAAGTCATTTTGATCAAAAGCTCTATGATAAAGCTAAGACATTATTTAAAAATCTTGTTTTTTCCGAACAATTTCACGAGTTCTTGACTCTACCCGCCTACGATGCGCTAGATTCTTAAATAGAGTCATTCCAGGGTAAAAACGAACTGCCCATTGTTGTGGTGGCCATCGGTTGTAATGACGGTCCAATTCACATAGTAGAGTCCAGGATGGAGATCTCCTACGCTAGTTTCTATTCCGTTCGAGCTAAATTGGTAAACATCATTTTTGTCCATTCGGTTCATTCTTTGATCTTTGACCTGAAGAGTGCTCATTGTGCTAGCTAGATTAGTGTCGAACCATACGCGGACTTTTTGCGGAGCCTTCTTGACTGTAGAATCCGCTGCGGGTTCGGTGCGATCCATAGAAGCTTGTGCAGCGGCATAGGAAGGGGCAAAGCTTCCGAGGATGAAAACGAAGTTGAAGATGAATAGTTTGGCATATTTTTTCATAAATCCTCCTAAAATTGTTATTTTTCAAACTACTCATAAATCAAATATTAGACAAGAATTTCTTGAACAAAGCCCTGACTTTCACTCAATCTATAACTTGAATGTAAATTTAATGTAGTTTATACTTAATTAATTTTCCTTTTAAGAAACTAATAAGGTACAACCATGATTAATCCAGGTATAAATTCCTTAAATTTGGCTCTTTTTCTTCAAACTCAATATACACAAAGGCCAACGCAACCCTCTACAGACTTTAGACTAAGTCCTATTCATGGCAACAATTCCTCTTTAGAACCCCTAATCAAAAAACTGCGACTTGAAGAAGAGCGCCAAATTCGGAAACAATGCTTCTCATTTCTTGCAAACTTCTGTGAAAATCTCGACTCTTCCTCATTATTGACTTTGCATAAGGAAATAGATGCCAATCGTGAAATGCTTGACCCACGGGCTTACAATGCTCTCATCGATAAAATTACAATTTTGGAAGATGCCTCTCGTTTCGGAAACAAAACCGCAAACCTCATGGCTCTCCAAAAGCTTTTTCCGGAACATATCCCTGAATTTGAAGCTATCGAATCCAACCAAATCGCTAAATACCTTTTCCTAGATGAGGATTTTTGCTCTGCGTGGGAAAATTTTCGTATCACTCATTCGGGGAATTCAATTTCTATTAGATCTAGAGAATTTCTTAACCAGATCATCAAACGTGTAGAAATTATATGCTCCCAAAAGCTTATTTTAGAGTGTTCAACGCTAGATTTTATCTCGAATGCGAACACAAAAAAATTCCTAATCATGGTCCGTAGCACAGGGAAGAATGAAGATTCGGATAAAGTGATGTTATCAGGTGCAAATAAAACAATGGTTGCTGTTATCCCTGAAACACAAAGTGTTTTAGATAATATCGGAATGTGCCTTTCATCGTATTTTGGACCTTCTGTAGATCAACGTGTCATGCATGGCTGTGATGTCACCTCCTCATATTTTGTACCCTGTTTGCTACAAAGAATGGTCGGCGAATTGCGTCCCGGAGATCCTATTGCCGTATCAGGAGTCATGTTTACTCAAGAACCCCTAGGCCCTACACCACAAACTGCAATAATCACAGCTTCTTACGGACAAGGGGAAGGGATTGTTGAAGGAAAGGTAGCATGCGATCGCATACTCATAACATCCACAGGAGAGATGCTCAAAAGTATTCGTCATAAAAATTATCGCATCGGGCCTACTGCCGAAGGGGCTCAAGAGTTAGTTGCTAATCCGGGACACATGCGCCACATATGCTGTCTTAACAAGGGTGAACTTTTACAATTACAACAGATCAAAGATAAATTAGAAAAATTTTACCCGGGACCGATGGATATTGAATTCGTCGTAGTCAACTCTCATGTTTATATCGTCCAAGCACGGCCGATAGTAGGTTTAGAACGAAAGAATCCTTCTTACATTGATCTCTCAGGAATCAGTCAAGAGGATCTTTATCTCGGTGAAATCCTTGCTTCCGGTAGCAATGCCGTTGTCTCGAATATTGAAAAGGGTCAAGCCATTTTCGCGACGAGCGTGTGTCAGGCGTTAGATATATTCTTGCCTTTGACAGATAAGAACAATATACGCGCGGTTTTTGTTGAGCAAGGGGGCGAGAATCTCTCCCATTTTATTTCAATATTTCAAAGCCTATGTATTCCTGTCGTTGCTCTCCCTGAAGCAATGAAGCTCAAAGAGGAAGAATCGCTCCATCTTTGTCCTCAACAAAATCTTATAAAAACGGGTGATGAACCTTTCATACAGCAGGGTTGGCAGAACCACCCTGTCTCAGGTGCCATTTCTCTTGAACATCCTGGGTACCCTCCTGAAGCAGAAATTTTATTCACCGAAAAAATCGAAATCCACCCTATTTCAGAGGCTCTACAAGATCTCAAAAGCTCCGATCCTGCGATAGTGCGTAGAGCAGTAGCTTCTATGCTATACGGTTTACAGCTATTCATCAAAGATCACATGAAGGAGGGGAATCCTCAACTGAAAGAACGGATCAAGGCCCTTGCTGCACAGATTTGCACTCTAGGAAAAAATGCCTACTTCCATGCAGTCAATGGACAAAAGTTGGAACAATTACTTTCCGCAAAGATTATTGAAGCGCGGATGCATACAGCCAAAGAGAGTCGGTTAATCTTAGAAGGGGAAGGTTTTGACAAAATGGCCGGAGAATCCCGACTCCAAGAACAAGCTATCCGGGAACTTGGCGCCTTAGCCCTTGATCCACTGATTGGAGAACATGTTATCGAACTTCATAAGGTAGGACGAGTGATTCTTAACAAGACTGTCCGTAATGGCTGGCTGAACCTACTTAAAGGGACGAGTTCTTTTGAACCCCTTATTCGCCTGGTCCATTGGCTAGCGAAGCGAGATCTGCTAGATCTCTTTATGAATTCAGTATTTCCTGAATTGCTGGATCAAAAGCTATCTCCAGAGCTACTGTTGAAAAGAATGCTTGAAGTTGTGGGTCACGATGCTGCAATCCTGGATTGGTGCCAGAGGAAAATGAAGGATCTCGATTCCATTGAATCTCAAATAACTCTCTTCGCAAAGCGAGAAATTACTGAATTTGAGCGCACCTTCAAAAAAATTGAATCTATAGTTTTTGAACCACTTCTTACTGAATTTAAAGCTGAGCGTTTTAATTCTGCAGGAGTGATCGGACGACTGACCATCCTCACGGTTTATCAACATTGTATGGATCTCTGTGATGGTGCCTTAAAAGCTTTTGTCGACAGCGTTGAATTTCAGCCGACTGATCTTCCTGAACGACAGCGTCGTTTTATCATGCTTTTTGGTCCCTTTTTCGAGCTGCAGTTTTATCTGAGTACTCTTTTAAATAAAGAGTCTGCAGACTCTTTAAAAAAGTGGGGGAATCAAGATTTCGCATTAACTGTTAATGCATTTCTAGCGAAGTTGCGAAAAAAATGGGAACACGCATTGGATTCAAAGACTTTAGATTCTATGGTCATTTCCCCGAATTGTTCCGTGCTTGAATCCATGCTTGGATCTTGCTCTATGAATCTGGATAAAGTTAACGGTCTTATAGGTTTATGGACACTGAGTCATCAAAACTGTATTACATTATTGTCGGTACTTAGGAAACAAACCTGTCCTTTGATTTCTCAGATTTTATCCTCCAGTATAGGACCTATTGTAGAAAGATTGCTCCAGTTGCCCATTCCGGATTATAATAATAGTAGAACTGTGGCCACATTAGTGCATGTGGAATTTCGTTACCCTCACGTTCAACTTAGATTTAATGTTCCGATGTTTCATCACAGCGCTATTTTAGATCTAAGTTACAACACAAAGAGCAATAAAGCGGAATTGCATTTGAAATTTATCGGTGTGAACGAACAACTAAGATGGACTCTAGCCTTTATGTTGGCGCATATTGCTACCGTAGCTATTCCGGGATTAAGTTTTGTGAAAGGTCGCGCCCCACGCCTCAATGAAATTCGGAACGTGCACACATTCACATGGTGTTTTGATGTTTCTAATCCTGTCCTTATTGGAGAGCAACTTCAACAGATATTAATGCAAATTTTTTATACTTGCTACCCTCGAAGCGATAATAGATTCAAAAGTATACAAACGGGACGCCCGTTTTCTAGCCACTCTGTATTTGAAATGGCTAAAGATATATTTAGATTTTCTGCACAGGAGATTCGAACAGTAGATATCCTGAGAGCTCTCCCTATTAGTTATCTGAAAGACTTTTTTTTGAACATAAGTGAGTTTCTTTCTAAACTATTTATAGATGGAAAGGAAGCGCAGTTAATTGAAATTCTTGATGATGAATCTTTTCAATACGTTAGAAATGAAATGGGGTTTATACCAGATAATTCTCTTTTGGATATTTTGAATTTCCTCTTTGGATGTGAATCGACTTATTTATATGGGCATAAAATTATACAACAGAATTTATCTTTTGATGAATCTTTGAAGTTACTACAGATAGGACTGCAGGTTACCTTTTCAGAAGACGACCACTATTTCCGAGGAACAAGCTACCATTTTATGATGAGTACACTCCTTCATTTTACATTGATATATCCATCCATTTATAGCTATTTTAAACCTCATGTTTTCCAATATCTTTATAAAGAAGAAAACCTGGAAATTAGCCATCCCGAATTCTATCAAAATCTGTGCATGCATTTAACCTTCTGGTCTGAAAATGAGAGAATCCATTACTTGAATAAATTAATAAATGTTGGGCAATTGTTTTGTTATCTACCTTCAGAAAAGTTGCGAGAAGAGATTAAAGAAATATGTGTTAACAATTGTCGTGTCACCTCCCTATTAAAAGAATTACTAGAAGTTAATCGTCTTTCGTACAATCCCTTTTCTCTTTATAATCTTTCCGTTGAAGAAAGACCTCAGGTAAAAGCAAGAGCCCTTTCCGAGATACCTGAGATGGCTAGAAAGTGTGGTACTTTATGCATTATTGAATGTATTTCTCTCGTTTCCGAAAATTCGGAAATCTTACACGCCCTTGTATCGTTACAAAAAAAATACGATATTGAAGAGTATAGAAGGATAGCCCCTGCAAAATTCTCTGAATCGTTTTTTGAAAAAACGCTCCCTTTGCTCTGTACAGTATCTCCTAGATGGCTTGTAGACTATCGAAATGAAATCTTGGGCTTGCTTCAAGCAGATCTTTTTAATGAAGGATTTCCAGACTCCGTGGAGGCAATGATCGCCGACGTATTAGTAGAAAGCGATATTTCAACACGCCATTTAATCTATAAATCAATGACATTGATTTCTAATAGGAATAATTTTTTGTCTAAATTTCCGACTGGAATCATCTTCATGATCATATTTCAATATTGTAAAAATGTGAAGATCCAAGAAGAGATGATTCGTTTTTTAAAACAAGCGAACCGTTGCGATCTTCTTCTGTGCGGTGCGTGGGCGCATCATTTGGGGCCCATATTACCTGACAGAAAGAAGTGTAAGCATATTGGCAAAGAACTTCTAAGATCTCAATTTACACCGGAGAAAATTTTATCCATTTGGCAGAATAATTCTAATCTCCCTTCCGTGATACCTTGTGAAATGATATCCGAACCTAATTTGAAAGAAACGGCTTTGGAACTCATTTGTGGAAATGGGTTCAGGGATTTTCATAATGTTTTTTCTCATTTAAGGAGTTGTTCTTCGCAGGGTGATAAGGGCTTATTTGAATTATATGGCCATTTAGGGAAATGGGAAGATGGAGTTTTAGTAGGCTTTCTTGAAAACCATGATGAAGGTGAAATCGGATGGCTTATTTTCAAACTTTACACACATAAAGATGATAACGGCTTATGGAAGCGGTATCTTCCCTTACTGCGTCTTATCTCAGAAAAAAAAGAGTGGTTTGCGGAGTGTAATGCAGAATATCGTTATATTATTTTCCCCTAAGCAATATAAGGGGGTGCTTAAAGACTTTGGATGGAATTGATTGATCAGTTTTTGAATGGGGAGAAAGCTATTACAAGACCAAACAGGATTGCGATCAAAAGCAAAAGAACAATAGCCGCAGTTAAGTTGGGTGGTCCACGGAACCTTCGGTAGCCTCGTCCATATCCTCTCATCTATATCCTATCATGTTTTTTCTCTTCACCCTACTCGAATGTCTTATTTTTTTCTATAGTCATTTCATGTGGGCTGAAAGCCAGTTTCGTGACAGCCCAGGCCTTCGCTTTGCTCAATGTCATCAACTTAAAAGAAAATTGTATATGCCTCTGGAGTGACTCGATTTATCGAGTCTTTCGCTCCGGAATTTATTACGGGCGAGATAGCTATCCACGAAGAAGCCTGAAATAAATTTCAGGTCGAAAGACTCGATAAATCGAGTCACTCCAGAGGTATATACAATTTTCTTTAAGTTGATGACATTGCGCAGTGGGTAAATGAAATATTGTTGCAGAGCTCGAGCATCGCGAAGAGCGACTGATTCCACTGATGTTCTCATTAAAGTATTGATATTTTCAAAGGGAAATTATACAAATATTCTTTGTAAACAAAAAGTAAACTTTGAAAAACTCAATGAGGAAAAAAATATGAAGACACGATTATTTACTATAGGTCTGATAGGCCTTTTGGTGATGTCACAATCCCTTTTTTCTGAAGAAATTGATGATAATGCAGCTATCCCTAAAAGTAGTAAGAATTATAAAAAACATATCGAAAATACCATCTGGATTGTTCCACCATCGACATTATTGGCATATGAATATATTGATGGAACTTCGACGCCTGTCTCCGATCAAACGGTATGGGTCATAGGTAATTATGATCAGGGTTATTTTTTTGGTACCGCCTACGCTAGTATAAATCAGTCAACTTTGTCATCCTTTAATTTAGTTGGCTCAATAACTCCTTGCGGGGATGTTTATATTACATTCTTTCCTCTTTCAGGAAGCAGTCAAAGTACAGATATTGTTGCCGGTATTGGAATTTTTACAAAAATTCATGGAAAATACCAATTTATTATGCAGATGAATAGCGCTCAAAATACCCTTGAGGGTTTGGCTCACTGGTCATATATGATAAGTGTGAAACCGGACGATTATTTTTATCAAAATCTTCCCGGCGAAAACATGAGCGTCCCTGAATTTTTATCCCAGTTTTAAAACATTAATGCACCCGATCCTAGCAAAGACCGGGCTTTTTTATTCAACTTATTGTTTATTTTTGGTCTGTAATAGCATAATATCTAAATTCTATAGATTTTAAAATAATATTTTGATAAATATAAGATATATGATAAAGCAGGCTTCAGTAGATACTTCTAACATTTTTAAGGGCAGCCTATATGGCGTAGTGGCATTTTTTTGCATGGCGGTTTTTGGGATATTTACAAAAATTGCCCTTCAAGGAGGGTCTGCACTTTGGGTTAGCTTCATTGTCTATCTGACAGGCACGCTCATCCTATTTCCTTTCCTTGCCCGAAGATGGTTTGCCGATCTGAAATCCGAACATTATACTTCATTAATTGGCCGAGCTCTTTTCGGTACAGCCGCAAGCTTTTGCTATACCATTTCGATGCACTACATTCCCATTGTAAATGGAACGCTGCTCTTCAATACGGCTCCCTTATTTATCCCCTTGTTAGCGACATTTTTTCTAAAGGATAAAATAGAAAAAAACACTTGGTATGCAGTCCTGTTAGGATTCGTGGGTGTTATCATTATTATCAAACCAACGGAATCGATCTTTACACAACCGGGGAATTTCATTGGAATTCTTGCAGGTATTTTTTTGGCAATTGCCTACCTATTGATGAAGTTGTTAACAAGGACAGATCCCGGGATTCGTATTATTTTCTACTACTTAGGTATTGGAACTTTGCTCCAAATTCCCCTTTTGTTTTTTGTGGAATCCTTTCCAAACGGAGAGAGCATTATTTATGCAATTTTGGCTGGAGTTATATTACTGGCAGCTCAGTTGTCGCTTGTTACAGGTTATAGATATGCTCAGGCCTCCCAGATTGGAATCTATCAATACAGTAGTGTTGTTTTTGTTGGGATAATCGATTGGTTGTTTTGGGGGACCATTCCGACTGAAGTAGAAATCATAGGCGCTTTATTGGTTGCTTTCGCCGGAATTATCGTTATACGAAGTGGCAATAAAAAAACAGTGCTCACATGAAATTATTATTTTTTTCAAAGATTAAGCATTTTTTAAAAAAAGTGCAGGACATCATGATTACAAATTTCTATTATGTAATCCCTGCTTTGATCAAATGGTTTTATCACCGGAAAATTAGGAAGGACATATTTCTATTTGATCTTAAAAACCGCTATAGAAGGAAGGTCTATCTTTTTCAGCACGGCGAGTGTGAATCAGATAAAAGAAATAACCCGGTTACATTAATTTTACATGGACTCTACTCGCATCCCTTCGTCATGCAACATCTGGCTGAGGTCGCTCAAAATGCAAATATCGGACACACTTTCAGTCTTTATATGCCTTATGATGAAACGAATCATGAGGACAATCGCACTCTTATAAAGCATGCAATTGATAGGATAGAAAAGATTTTGCTAGATAATGGCTATTCTTTTAATGGGATAGTATTAGTCGGGCACTCCATGGGAGCCATTGAAGCTGCCTATACTGCTTTTGTGGATAAAGATAGAAGAATTTTATCAGTCATTTCTATAGCAGGTCGATTGAAAGTTGTTGAGTCTCTACACAGTCCTTGTAGCGAAACTTTAAAAGGCACAATCAATAAAATTTCAAATGAAATCCATTCGAATCCAAATCTCGTATTATATCAAATTGTGGCCGGGAAGGATTGGAATGCGCCCCTGGAAGCTACGATCATTCGTAAGAGTCCAGGTACTTACCATATCGTGGAAGATGCCATGCATTTTAATATTTTGTTTCATGATGACATTTTTATTAAGTTACAGGAATATCTCCAAAAATCATTCAAATAGAAAGCGGTAATATCATTGTCTTTGCTGCCAAGTTGCAAAGACAATGATATAAGTTTTAAATTTCTTTTCCATTTAACCAACGTCCAACGACTTTGATATCTTTAATCTTGTTGACATCGGTCTTCTTTGGATTTTGATCAAGCACGACAAAATCAGCAAACTTTCCAGGCTCAATACTACCTAGATCTTTATCCCTGAAGCTCTGCCAGGCAGGATAAAGCGTTACCCCTTTTATGGCGTCATCGATTGTGATTTTCTGGTCAGCATTCAGCTCTCTCCCTTCATCTGTCTTGCGCGTGGCAGCAACCTGAATAAATAATAAGGGCTTTGCAGGTCCAAGTGAATCGTCATTAAAGCTAAACTTTAACCCCAGATCCTTAGCAGTTTTTGCAGCGTCGAGCCATTCGGCGCGCGGATTACCTAAAATCTTGTCCTGAAATACATCTCCCCAATAATAAACATGGTGCTCCGTAAAAGAGGGGGTAGCCTTTACCTTAGCCACCCGTTTCCATTGGTCAGGATCTACAATGGAGGCGTGTTCAATCCTAAAACGTGGATCGTCGCTTGGATAAGCGGCTTGGGCTTTTTCAAAAGCTACAAGGGTATCTTCAATGGCTTGGTCTCCGTTCGCATGAACAGCAACCTGGATTCCTTGCTTTCGAGCATTTATCACCAAATCTGTTAATTGCTGCTGGCTAAAATTCAAGGTCCCTTTTGTATCTGAATCTTTATAGTTCTGCTTCATTGCCGCTGTATAGCCCTGAATGGAACCATCAGCCCAGATTTTTAATCCCAAGATTCTAAACTTATCGTTGTTTTGTTTTTGTAATTCCGGGATTTTATCTAAAAGATTCGTCACTACAAAACCTTGAATCCTCATGATTGCATCAGGCGCATTCGCTGCTTCGCTCATTAACCTGATATGATCCTCTTGCGTAGGCAGCGGCAACCCTAAGCCGAGATCGGTGACAGTTGTATAACCGGCAGCGGCAAAAACTTTCAAGGCGTCTCTTGTCATTTTTGGATATTGGTCCGGAGTGATTTTATTGACTGCAGCAACCAACCTTCCAACAGCGGGCACCTCATAGCCTATTCCGGTCAAATGACCCTCCTTATCCTTCTGGTAGGAGCCTCCAATGGGCTTAGGGGTTGCATCATCAATTTTTGCAACTTCAAAAGCTTTATGATTGCCATAGGCGATATGTCCAGACTTATTGACCACAACAATCGGTACTTCGGTTGAAAT
The DNA here is from genome assembly GCA_963822595.1 of Waddliaceae bacterium. Taxonomy (GTDB): domain Bacteria; phylum Chlamydiota; class Chlamydiia; order Chlamydiales; family Waddliaceae; genus CAVRUH01. Next base: position 191,487 of record CAWGIG010000005.1, read on the forward strand.
GGCATCCAATGTTTCAAAGTTTAATTCTCCGGGATCAGTCATAAGAGAAGGGTCATAGCCAAATGCCAACACAGTTCCCTTCTTCGTGGCTTCTTTCAATACTTGGTTGACTTCAGCAATCGTCTTATACTTGAAGGGACTAACATCGACGGATGCGGTAATCAAAGCATCCAGGATGATATGTGTATGCGGATCGATAAATCCCGGCATCAATGTCTTACCTTTTAGATCTATAAGTTCTGTCTTTTCTCCTCTTCGTTCAAAAGCTTCCTTTTTATCCCCAACAAACACGATCTTTCCATTTTTAATCGCTACAGCTTCGGCCTCCGGTTGCTGATCGTTTACTGTAATGATATCTCCACCATAGAAAATGAAATCTGCAGGCTCTCCCATCAAGCTTGCAAACCAGCACATACCTAAAACTATGAATTTACGCATCCCGCTTTCTCCTATTTTGTATTTTTAATTCTTGATAAAATAAATTTTATTACTTTTCAAGGAAATTCTATATCTTGACATAATAACTATTTGTTGTTATTTATTTGTTAAAATTTTCATTGTAAGGACAGCCTTGATTAAATCAAAGATTTTACTTTTTATCCTTATTGCCTGTTTTTTTTATCACGAAGAAGCCTTTGCCTTAAAAGGAGATTTATCTGAAAGAGCTTCAAATCCGATTACCGATTTATCACAACTTCAGACAGAAAATGATTTTTCTCCTAAAAATTATGGATCGGATCATTCCTCAAATACATTTACAATCAAACCCCTTATTGCCTTTAATAGAACAGATACCTTTCCATGGGAACAATTGATCAGAGTTAAGTTTCAGATACCGACTCTCCCTAAGTCCGCTACAACAAAAAAAGGAACATCCCTAGGGGATACCCAATTTTTCGATTTATTCATCACGGAAGAACCCGCATGGGGAAGGTGGGGAATTGGTCCTATGGCTATTTTTCCTACAGCGACGACTCTAGATGCGGGCCAAGGAAAATGGCAGGCGGGCCCGGCCTTAGGAATAAGTGTTCTGAGATTTCATCCTTGGCAATTCGGATTTTTAGCTCAAAATCCGATTTCTTTTGCTGGAAATTCTCATAAATCGAATCAGAATTATCTTTTGTTACAGCCCTTTATCACGTATCATTTTTCGAAAAATTCCTATTTTATTTCTAACGGCGAATGGACAATCAATTGGCTTACTCATACAAAGCAAATTCCGATAAATATAGGAATTGGCCACACCTTTCCTTTTATGGGGCTGAAGATTGATTCCTCGCTGCAATACGAATGGATGGCTTATCATAATGCTCGAAAAAGTGCAGGCTATGTCAATCAATCAACGATTCAATTTTCCTTTAATATTCTTTTGGAGTAGTCATATGCTGTCGTACCTTATTTCTCCCTTTCTAATCGCAGCATCTTTTCACCTCACAGAGGTGGATTCGGTTTATAAAGATGATGAGCTCAAAACTTTATGGAACTCAATAACAGATATATATAATCCGAGCTTAGAAGATTATCTCGCAGTAGAAAATTATTTAAAATATGGACGTAGGCCTTATTTGGACGCATTATTCAATTTGCCATACCTTTTAAGATTTTGTGAACAGTATGACATAAGAGAATTGGATCGGTCTAACGCTTTTTGCAATAGAGTCCTTCAAAAACTCATGATGGTAGGACCTAATGAAGAAATGCCGATTTTTAAAAGACTTTGTTTAGGAGATGCGTCGCCCACAGATTTGTCTCGATGCATTGTTTTCTATGTTTCCTACAATCCTAGTCCGCATCCGTTTGATAAAGATGCTATCTATGCAGAAAAAATGCGCGAGGTGATTCGGGATCTCGAAACAGAAGGTTATAAAGGACATGTCTTGTTTCGAATAGGGGGATACCCTTTCATTGAACAGGGAGGTCTACGCTTAGCTCATGTTCCCTATTCCTTTAAGGTATTGTCGTTAATTGAGGCTTCGAATCTTGGTTATGAAAATATTTTATGGCTCGATTGCACTATGCATCCTACGAACGATCTTTCAAAAGTTTTCTCCATCCTGTCTGAAGAAGGTGTTTTTCTGTTAGGTACAAATGCAGGAATGAATTTTGATTATGACTTTGGGCTTTTATCAGAGACGTCCCTAGCATATAGTTCTGTAAGCATCGGGGATTTATCGAACATCGAACAGATCAGTGCATTAGCCATAGGGGTATCTTCTAAAAGTAGCAAGGGACATGATCTTATTCAAGAATGGTATAGATTAACAGCCGAAGTTTATCCTGCAATGACACTTTATCCTGAACAATTTCTATTGTCTGTAGCCGCTTGGAGAACAAAAGTAAAAGCAACAGGGAATTTTACAACTTATATGTACCAACGCTCAGAGGTTCCCCAACGGCCCAGCAAAGATGAAAATATCCCTTTTTGGTTTGATAAGGGATAATTTATTCGATATTTTGCATGCTAGAAAAAAGTGCTGCCTTATCTAATACCATGATTTTGATAGCATCATCGTTTTCTCCATAGCATAAAAAGATTTTATTCTCTTTTATTACAAATCCTCCGGGAAAAATGACTTCACTTTGAGTCTTTGCATTTTTCGGAGTGGAATAAAAATCGGGATGAACAAAAGGACTAGTGGAGGCATCGCTCGATTGTAAATGGAGGTGCATTTAAAAATGTATAGGCGCCGATGTAGTAGGTGTATTTGTGAGTGTCAGGATCGATTTGAGAACTATGAAAAAACCCCAAATATTTACCATCCACAAGCAAAGCAGGGGTGCCCCCTCTGATTAGTCCGTAAGGCCATTTTATGGTTTTAGTGAAATTGTCGTTTTCTTCAAAAATAAGTGCATCACAAGATCCATCCACTAAAGAGGGTTGTAAGATCACATGAGGGGATATCTGATACTCCAAATGAAGTTGATTATGGTACTCGAAAAGAACCCAATTCTTTTCCCACTTCTGCTGGAATGAAACATTTAAAGCATTCAGATTTGATACGGAAATCCCTTCTTCTGAATAATTCACGGTGCATAAATTCAACCTTGATGAAAGACAAGAATGTTCATCAGAAGGTGCCGGTGAAGCAAAAATCATATAGATTGTTTCATCTATTTTCAAAAGTCTTGGATCGTATGTTCTGTTGCCTATACAGGGTTGCCAAGGGCCTTTCGGGTTAAAATTTTGGTCGAGAAGAATGACTCCAATATATTGATAAAAATCATTGACATACGATCCTATGGGTTCTTTGTAAATATCATAGCGAAATACCATCAAATAACCATCTTCAAAATCAACTAGGGAAGGATTGTAAGCCCCTTGTAAGCCAGGAATTTTAATTTCGATGATTTCTTCGATGAAGACACTTTGTTCTGCTGATAGGCTCCAAACACTAACTACAATGAAGATTAGTAGGATTGGTATTTTCATGAAAATTTTTACTTTTCCGGTAAAGCTAAATAGTCTACTGAATTTACGAGGCGGATAAGAGTATACCCAAGCCTTTTAATTTTTTCGATGCTGATAAGAGCCATTTCTTCTGTGTTTTCTCCAAGTTGACCTGGCCTCTCACCATTTCCTTGAATTTCAACGAGTATCACAGGTTTGTTTCTCATAATTGTTAGAGCAGCACCATCGAAAACATCTGCTTCCATATTTTCTACATCGATTTTTATAAAGGAAATGTTGTTTAGATTAAAAACATCCAAGGGTAATTGAACGGAACTATCGGAGCCCCCATTTGTATTGATTACATAAGATCCCCCCTCATTGCATGGATGCGAAACAATAATATCGACGATACTTTTACTTTTTCCAATAGCTGCGTGAATGGGGTAGACATTTCTGCATCCATTAGCAACTAAATTATAAACAAGCTCTCTATGAGTATTTCTACTGGGTTCAAATGCAAAGACCATTCCATCTTCTCCGACGCATTCCGACATGGTAACTGTATGAGTACCAATATGCGCTCCGATATCTAAGGCGATACTTCCTGGCGTTACAAATGCTGTGATCACGGCTTTGTTTACAGGCTCCCAACACAATTTATTTCTAAGGTGATTTTTTATTGTGTCATTAACGTCATTAATATAAAAATTTCCCTGTGAGGGTACAGTGGTGAGTTCATATAAAGAAAAGGGGAAGGCATTTAAGTATTGTTGTTCATTTTTATAGAGGTCAAGATCTTCAAGTTCTAAGTAAGGTTCCATGAATAAATAGGCCCGTTGAGCAAGATCACAGGCTGTTTCAGAAGTGTAAAGATCTGCTTGCGTGGGCGCCGCCATAGAAAAAATCAATATAATGGCTAATTTGTAAATACTAGAGGAGAATGACATTTTTTTTGCTCCGATTAATATAACAATGGAGACTAATATTTTGAGTCAATATTTTCAAGACTTTAATTCAATAAACTCACCATCTGTCATTTTTTGTATCTCATGTGAGCTCAGTCGGAAAACAGCAAAGGGCGTGCCGGCGGCAGCCCATATCCACTCGTAGTTCAAAAGCGTGGGATCCAAAAATGTCGTCATTTTTTCATGATGACCCACGGGCGGAACTCCGCCAATAGCGAAGCCTACTTTTTCTTTGACGAATTTACCATCAGCTTTTACGAGATGAAGTCCTTTAGCCTCCTCGATTTTTTTAACATCGACTTGGTTTATTCCTGACGCTATAATCAAAATAGGATGATTCGATGCTTTATCAATAAAGATTAGAGATTTAGCAATTTGCGCAACCTCACAGCCAATGGCTTTCGCAGCTTCATCGGCTGTGCGTGTTGAATCTGGAAGTTCCTTGACTTCGCAAGAAAAACCATTATCTATCAAAAAATCCTGTATCTTTTTTGCACTGCCTGTTAGTTGTTTCATTATTATTACCTGAATAAAGAAAGTTTTTTAGTTAAATTTGTAACGACTTCTTTTGGACCGAATAAAACGATTCCGTAATAAACGATCTCTTCTGATTTAGTTGCGAGAGTTTTTGCTTCTTGATCTTCCCAAGTACCTTCCGTCATCGTGTTCGTAAAAACTGAGTATTGAATACCCGCTTCCTTAGCTTCCATAAGAAGCTTCGCAATCTTATTCGAATTATCCTCCTTCAAAATGATAAAAGGCATCTTTGAAATATTGGGATAGACAAAGCCATCTGCATTCTTATAGTCCATGAGGTGTAATTCTGCAGGACCGGTGTGTGCCCCAAAACCTAAGCACATATGGGCGACAGCATTCATGAGAACGCCTTGTTCGATCTTTTTATTTACAACGGCTACTAATTTATATTGAAACATTTTATACTCCTTATTTTTATAGATTAATTTCTGTCGAGAAACAATGCACAGCCTGAGCAAATACCTTAGCGTGATACGTTCCTCGTTTTTTTGAAAACTCCACTTCGACGACTCCAGGTCGTTCGATGAAGTGGCCTTGCTCTACACGAAAACTGTTTGAACCTTTTGGTTGAAGCCCGAATGTATCCACATAGGCTGTTAAACCCCCCAATACAGATCCCGTAAATGGATCTTCGGGGATTCCCACTAAAGGGGCAAAGCAGCGCATGTGAAATTGATTTTTTTGATCAAAGGCCTCTGGAGTCACTAAGCATAACACAACGATGTCATGCTGCTTAGAAAATTGAGCAAAAGACTTTGGATCACATTCAATCTTCTTTAAATCTTTGAGTGTTGGGATAACGACAAACAGATCCTTATTTGTTTCTTCGTACATAACCGGAAAGGATTTGTCGATAAGGTCCGAATTGAAACCCGCTGCTTTAGCGACCATTTCATGTGAAATGTCTACTTGCTTTAACTTTATTGAAGGTGTTTCATAAGCAACTCGGATGCCTCCTTCAGTATCAAGCGAGGCTTCCATTTTGAGGATTCCGCAACCCGTTTCAACATCAAATGAATGATTGCCCACTTTTCCGATGCCAAACCGCCGTTCCTTGGCAATCATATAAAGCGCGCCTACTGTGGAGTGGCCGCAGAAAGTGATCTCGTGTCCCGTTGGAGTAAAATAGCGCATTTGGAAATTCCCTTTATCGCTCTTTAAGACAAAGGCGGTTTCAGATAGATTCAGTTCCCTTGCAATTTTACGCATTGTTGTTTCGTCCAAACCGTCAGCATCTAAAACAACCCCTGCTGGGTTACCGCCAAATTTTTGATTTGTAAAAGCATCTACTTGGTGGACGTGTACTTTTTTAAAATCGGCAGCCGTTTTTAAATAGTTGTAGATTGTTGCGCGGGAAATTTGGAGTTTCGAGGCGACGTAAGCGGACGATTCTTTAAAATCAAATAATCCTTTTTCTCGCAATCTAGAGATGAGTTCTCTCTTTTGTTTTGCAGTTGAGGCTTGAATATTGATCTTTTTTTCAGTCGACGTAGTGATTAATGATCTGATCAATGGACTCTTTCCATGGTCGGTAGTTCCTTGATTTGAATATCGCTTGTTGGCTGAACAAGGAAGTTAAGTTGTTCTTGTAGATTTTTAAAGTGTGTGAGGTCGTAGCGCAATCTTAGGTAGCTTGACACTTTTTTGCCATCATAAATAGGATAGATTAAACAGCGGACGTTTCGTCCGACTGCGAGTAACTCCTGGAAATGGTGTGCCAATTTGACAATCTTTCAAATCACAAGTTTGATCTTCCTTGAGAGTGGAGAATGCATTGAGAATCTCTTGTATCGATCCTTCTGCATTAAAAATGGTTAGCTCAACAAGCGGGTAAAACAAATCCACTAATTTGCGACCTAGCTGCATATCTTGATTCATGTTAATACCTTTCTTTCCTTTCTATAATTATATTCTAAATTGGAATTTTTGTCCAATATAAAATCAAAAAACTAGAAAACATATCTTTCCTCTATTTCGTAGATCTGTTAGCCTCTTGATTTCAAAGTGAGGTGGATTAAATGTTTTTGAAAAAATATGGCTCGTTTTCACGTCTTCAGAAATCTACTTTTATTCTTGTCCTTCCCTTTATAATCTCTCTATCATTTGTTGGGGCCTTGCTGGCCGAAGGACATACTGAAACAGGAACAAATTATGGAGATCAGGGTGTTGATACTTATGCTAAAATGCGGCATGGAGCTGATGGCAATCTGTTTCTTGACCGATATTTTTTACCCTATTTGAAAGAAACTCAAGGGCAAATTCTCTTAGATGCTGGATGTGGTGCCGGTCCATGGGCTATTTTCGCTGCTGATCAAGGTGCCTTAGTTTACGGTATCGACATTCAAGAGAATATGATTGAAAAAGCAAAATTAGCCGCCTTAGAAGCAAAAGTGGACGAAAGAACAATGTTTGAAGTCGGGGATGTAGGAAATTTACCCTATCCCAACGATTTTTTTGATAAAGCAGTAAGTATCAACGTTGGTTGTAATTTACCCTCTCTTGAATCCCATATAAAAGAATTGAAAAGAGTGATAAAAAAAGGTGGATCAGCACTTATCACAGCGCCATCTTCTTTTGGAGTTGTATTCACAGACGGATCTAACACGAGTGAGAAAGTGATTGAGGATATCAATCAACTTTTATCCGGTAATAATCAAGATAACCCTTCCTATTGCTATCCAAGAATTAGATGAAGTATATCGAGCAACTTTTGCAAAACGCGATGGAAAATGGAGTTTAGTGTTAGATGAAAAGGATTTATTCCTGGTGAAGATATTTGGCGGAAAATACCTAAAATGATTGTTCCCAATCGTTATCATTCTGAACAAGAATATTTATCACTATTTGAAGCTGAGGGTTATTTTAAAGACCATTCTTCATCCTAAGTTTCTAAATGAACAAGAGAGATTGGAAAATAATATTAATCGAGAACACCCTTTAGGTGCATCTTACGTAAGCTAATTTATTTCCTTTTGTAATATTTATAATTGAAAAACAATAAGAGATCTTTGCAGTCCAACTTCTATCGAAACCCATAAATCGCACCTTCTTATAATGTTCTTGGGATTTCCTTTTGCTTAAATAAACTGCAAAACTTGAGTCAACTATTAAAGGGGATAGTAAAGGACCATCAAATGGAGGTACGGTCTCTTTCGTGATTCATATAAGTTTATTTTTTAGCAAAATTCCATCTTTTATCGTCATTTGAAATGTTGTAATTTTTGACTTGAGGATCGAAATCTGACAGTAATTTCATGCCTGTCTGAAAAACCAAACTCTTTAAGCCTTATCCAGGAATGGAATAATCCTTTTTCCAGTAAGAAATTTAAGGCTTTATTTTAGCATACTTGGGGGGAGTTCAGGATTCGAAATGAATGTTACTTCGCCTATTTTTAACGGCTCTACTCGATACATTTTAGAACCATATGAATAATTCGATGATAAAATTTTGTCTATTTAAGTTTTGAATGATTTCATCGACAAAGGGTTTAAGACCCTAGGGTATCATCCGGTGCTTTAAGCATGTTATCAATCATATTTTGAGATAACTGTAAGATTGTTTGCCTATCGTAAGATTCCCTTGAGAATATTGTGTGAGGAAGTTCTATATTCCTTTGATCATAGCATAAACAATACTCTGCACCTGCTATAATATATTTATGAATTTTTCCAGTGAGAATCATATATTGAAGTGCTGCGGAAATAAGAAGACAGTCGGGGTTCGTGTTATCAAACCACTTAAGATTATTTTCTAATTTTCGAACGTGGCAGGAAGTTTGAAATGAACTGTTATTTCTCTCTTCTTCAATTTTGTTAGCTCTGTCTTTTATCATTTGAAGTTCAAGTGATGAGACAAAAGGAAAGAAAATATCTGGAGATGATCTTCATGATGTCTTCATCAGTCAGCTCTTCTCTTTCTTCTGGACGACTCATCCCAACTATAACTGACACTTTATCTGCAGTATTTTGGATAGGAATGCTCGTTTCGTCAACCTTTTCTGCAGTAATAGAATGTATTCCAGTACTTGTCTCATCAAATTTTAGGATATATTTTCCATTTACAGGATTAAATGTAATTTCACCAATATATTTAGATTTTAAGACAAACTCAAATGTTATTGGTAGTCCATTTCGATCGGGGATTTGCAGAGTACCGTTTAATCCGCCAGTTGATATTGAATCCAGTAGCCGATTACCTCCTTATTTTGTTTTTAATAGTAATATTTTATAACTTTTAAAGAATTAAAGCATCCGTACTTTATACTGATGCTTTAAATTCTTTGAAAAGGCCGTGCATAACCCGATTTATGTCTAATGCAGGCAAACTGCCCGAAGGTTTTTATAGAAGCAGAAGGCCTTCGGTCGCGAGGTTCACTAAAAAGCTTTTGGACATTTCCCATGAGGAAAAAGCTTTTAAGAAAACTGAACCTTTACAACTTATTAGCTACCTTTTTCTAAAGAGTTAAAAATATAAATTAAACTTCGAAAATATATTCTGATATATCTTTTGTACGAATACGGTTAAAATTATTTGGAGCAATCGGTTTCTTTGAAGCCAGTGAGGGCCGCAGGCCTTTTGCTTAAATAAAAACTGCTATGTCAAATGGAGGTATGGTCTTTTTCGTGATTCATATAGGTTTATTTTTTACTGCAGTAATTGAATGTATTCTAGTGTTAGTCGCATCAATTTCCTGAAAATATATTTGTCATTTACTGGATTAAAGGTAACTTCACCAATATATTTAGATTTTAATACAATTCAACGTGATTGGAAGTACATTATGATCGGGAATTTCCAGAGGGTTGGTCACTTTGACATAAAACAGTAAAATTTGGTATATTAGATTTAATTTATTTTTATAGGTTGGATAAGATGTCATCAGTATCATCGTTTTTAGGCCCTATCGGTTATAGTCTTGAAGCGTTTGTTAATATAAACTTGACCGTTAGGTCTTCAAGCGAGGGAAAGGATGTCCAAAAACTTCCCGGTCATGAGATTAAGACTGAAATGCAGCCATTCCTTGATAAAATGGGCATTAGAAGAGATCTTATAGTTGTAGAACAGGTTAATGCCGGTGTAGGAATGACCGTGGGAACAAATGATTTCACTAGGGGAGATGCCGTCTTACTCTTTATAACTCCGAAGTTTTATGAAACCGATATGGAGGCTTGTCATTGGGTGATGAAACACGAAATATGTCATCTGAAAAACAATGATGTTTTCACTAACCCATTAGCAACAGCTATCGCAACTACAGTTGCAGCAGTTTTTTGTTTTTTTCACTTTCGGAACCCCTGGACTAATCTTCACAATCCCTATAGGTCAAATCTTTCATAATGTATTTAGCAATTATTTCGAAAGAAGAGCCGATAATTTCGCATTAGTAGAAAGTTCGATTGAAGAATTGAAAGGAGGCAGAAGATTTCTTATAGCGATAAAACAAGCCATAGCGAACAACGCACTTCGTTATTTGACAGGTTAATGATTACTCCTGAGGGTGAGAATAGATTCAATTTTGCGTGTCCTTCAGATTCAGTCGAATCAAAAAAATTGAGGATGAACTGAAGCGAAAAAATGTTGATGTTATAGATACTGATGAAAACGAAAAAATCATAAGGTTAAAAATGATTTTTTCTAACATGATTTCAGAAATTAAATTTCCAGGGTCATCCAGACGGCAACTTCGGGTAGAGGGTGTTAAAACGCAAAAAATTGGGAATGATCTACCAGAAGCTGATCTAGAAACATCTTTTAAGCGCCTTACGTTGGAGCAATAGATCTCGGATGAGCTGTGATAGCGCTCGACATGGGGCAAAGAGTCCACAGAAGGAGTAATGTTCTTAGAATTTTTTTGGACTCAATCAGCTTCTTTGAAGCTTATTTAGATAACAAGAGCTTCAGTCGCTGTATTATTGAATTCTTTTGATTTTCATCATACTGAGACCGAATCGGGTGATCCCAAACAGTATTTGGCCAAGCAGGATCATTTGTATATCTGGCAATCACATGAATGTGTAACTGGGGTGTCTTATTTCCAATTGCCGCCACATTCAATTGGGCAGGTTGAAATTCCTCCCACATGATTCTTTGAACGAAATCCAACTCTTTCATTAATTGCAGTTGATCTGCAGAAGATAAATCTATCATTCGAGAAATATTAGCTTGGCGAGGCACGAGAAAAAGCCACGGATAGTTTTTTTCATCTTCCAGTAGAACACGACACAGTGTTAAATCGGTAATAAATATCTTTTTAACAAGATTTGAGTGAAGAGTGAATGTCATCTATAACCTTCCTATGAAATAATCTGGATAATCTTGAGGAGTAAGCCCTTTTATAGTACTTTCTAGTCCATATGTTGAATTCTATCAGCCATAATACCTGTTTGAGTGACAAGCGCAGAAGACATTCCAAAGCTTCGAGCGCCCCGAATATCAGTTTCGGGGGTATCCCCGACTATCAAAATTTCTTGAGGTTTGGTGATATTATAATGTTCAAAATGATTCATGGCGATATTGTAAGCCTTATTATGCGGTTTACCAATATAAAACACCTGACCACCCATTTTTTCATACATCACAGCAATGCTACCTTGTCTAACAACAGCTCTTGGCGGTTTTCCTTCATGAGCAAAATGATCCGGGTTAGGACAAATCATTGGTAGATTTTTCAATCTCAATTTGTTAATTTCCTCTCTAAATAATTCTGGATTCTCTTGATCTTCACCATTAATGTGAGGAATTGAGATGTAAATAAAATCTGCTTCATCAATATCAGATGTCTCGCTGTATAGTGTGTCCTGGAAAATCGCTTCATGAGAAGAAAATTTAGGAAGAACCCCACCAAATAACAAAAATTTATTTCTGGATGTTACAAATGGTAATTTTTCATTTAAAAAAATGTGCCTTGCAACTTCTCCAGAAGTAATTAGAAAATGAAAATGTTTTCCTTGGATAAGGCCGTGAAGCTTTAACTTGTTTATTTCTTTTGCGGCTAACTGAGTAGTGTTAGATAAAATGCCAACTACTTTGCCAGTTGAAACAAGTTTTTCCATGATTTCTTTTGATCCAGGAAGGAGTCCAAAACTATTACCGCCCGAAAAAAACACCATAAGCATCAAGCAAAATACCACTAAAACGACCTGAGATTTGAGTTATACCTGGAAAAATTTCATTAGTAACTCTCATAAAACAAATTAACCATCTTTTTAATTGTAGAAAAATATTAGCATATTTTACTTAAAAAATACAGCTGTTTCATTTCAGGAAATCTCAATAGAGAGTGAAAATCGTGATTTTTATGAAGGTTCTTACACGCGTGACGATAAAAGTGGCGATGACCATGATAAGAGTGACAAGAATTCCCGACTCGCCAACCCATAATGCAGCCCCTGGACCCGTACTTGCTGGATCAAACACAACTTGAATAAGGCTATTCCAGGAAGCGTGCAGTACAATTGCCGGCCAAACGCTACCAGTCTCTAGTCTTAACCGAGCAAACACAAAGCTAAATGCGGTAGCCAACAAAAAGAGAAAGGCCACTACGTCAGGTCCGTGAACCTATATATATACCCCACCTGATAAGCGGTACGTGCCAAAACACTCCAGATTAAGCCACTTGTTAAACTTGGCTACGGTAATACCTGCATCGATTAGCCTTGTTAACATATAGCCTCGCCAGCCAATTTCTTCCCCTGCGGCAGTGCGAATACTAAAGATAGTTACAATAGTGACTGCCGTGATGATATTTAACAACATACACCAACCCTGAGGTAGAGGTAAAGATAATCTCCTATGAAAGGGGCGATTAATGGTAGGGGCTGTGGATTAAAGTGAACGACTGAGGTTGTCCATGCTATGCCATAAGAAATCAGCCCAATAATAATTGGAAAGACTAGCGCAAATAAGATAGCTTTCAATCCTCGGATGTCTCCCAATGCGAAACGAGACATCGCCAAAACCTTCGCGTAGCGCAAGGCGAGCTACCACTGATGCTACTGCCGGAGTCCACATTAGCGCCCAAAGCCACGATAAATGACCAAGAATCATCAGCGTCTGGAACACCATTGATAATGGCACAAGAACGATGAAATAGATGGCGAGTCCGCGAAGCGCTTGCTTCTGTTTATAGCTGTCAGCAGCTGGGGATAATAGACTGTTTGAAGATAGTTGCCTTAGATCTTGTCTCATACGTGACATTCCCTAAACCTTCCTTTATAAGCTTAAGATATAACGAATAGATTAAATACACACTAGCCTTAGCGTGCGCAGTAGCTGCTTATCTATTACCAAAAAAATAACAAATAGTCCCCAAAACAGCCACCTCAACGAAAATTTGCTAATTGCGTTAAATTAATATATTTGATAATTCAACTGTGAGAGACTAATTCTATAAGGAGGAAGAGCAAATGAATAGGCAATCCGATCGTAGCAGGGTCGTCGCTCGCAAGAGCCTGCTGGCCGTCATCCTCTGGGATTTTATTTCATTCTGGCCTTTGTTTTCACTTGGGGCTATTTCTGGCTGATCTGGGCGCCCTTGGGCCTGCCCCCTCCACTGATAGGGTTGGGTGGTTTCGGTCCTGCCGTTTCAGCCTTCCTTGTGCTGGTTCTTACCTCGGGAAAGCCCGGAGTATTTGGATTGTTGCGCAGCATTGTGCAGTGGCGAGTCGGCGTTATTTGGTACCTGTTGGCTCTGGTGGGCCTTCCGATTCTGAATCTGTTGGCTTATCTGGTCATACCAGGTGTCCTTGCCCATTTTATCGCTCCGGATTCAAGCCTTCCGCTGCGCTACCTGAATGAAATAGCCATCTCCCTCACCATTGGCATTGCGCCGTTGTGGGAAGAAATCGGGTGGCGTGGCTTGCTCAGCCCGGCCTACAGCGTGAAAAGGGTCCCGTAGTGGGGAGCCTCATTCTTGGAGCCTTATGGGGTGTGTGGCATCTACCATTCTTTTTTGGGCCATTGGCAGCAACCGGACCCGAGGCTACCTTCGTCGGAGCCAGCGTAGCTCTAGTGGAGTTCACGATCGGCTTAATGGGCCTTTCTGTCTTGATGGCATGGGCCTTAAATAACAACCGTGGCAGCACCCTACTCGCGATTTTGCTTCATGCAGCCTTCGACAGCTCGGGCCTCGCGCTGACATCGCTTTTTCCATCTACACCACCGTACTATCTTCCCGTTCATTATCAAACTTTGGGCATAGCTATTGTCTACAGTGTCGCGGCCTTGGTCGTCATCGTTGCGACTCGGGGAAACTTGAGCTACCAGCGCTATCGGCGCGAGGTCGAGCTCCCTGCTACACCAGCCGACAGGCATGGTGATTAAGATACTGGTGAGCTCTTTTGCTTCTCGCTCGATGCTGGCAATTTCTTTTTTAATGTTCTTAGAATTTTTTAAGCCAATCGGCTTCTTTGAAGCCGGTGAGGCCGAAGTCTTTCGCCAGCAAGAAAGGCCGCTTGACGAGCATACCGTTGCTGTTAAGTAGAGACAGGATTTCCGGCAGAGACATTTCTTTTACCTTTTGAGAAAGCTGCATCTCGCGATAGAGGATTCCAGATGTGTTAAGGATTTTCGTGATGTTGCCGTTTTGGAAATCAAGCATCTTTTGCAACTCGTTGATGGAAGGAGGCTCGGTAACGATATCTTTAATCGTCACCGCGACTTTTTTGTCTTTAAAAAAGTTAAAGCCTTTTGACATGTCGAACATTTGTTGTGTACGTAAAGAATCATGTTTATGCATGGGGTTAAAATTGTCACATTTCCCGAGCTGGCTGCCTTTTTACCTTCCAGAGTAATCTCTGCGACAGGTTTTGGATCCAGCTGAATTGTCAAAGTTTGAACATCCGTCCAACTAGCGCAAATGGGATTTTCTTGGGCTACCGATATCACAAACGATACTTCATCTTTCTTGTTATCAATTTTAATCGAATTATACGGTAGTGTTATCCTTCAATGTTTTCAGTAAACAAACAATCTTTCCCTCAGGTGTCTTTTCAGATAAGAACTGTATCTTCCCTTCTTTGAAGGAATAGAGGATTTCACCCTGTGCGCCAAATAGCGAGGCTGTCATTAGCAAAAGCGGTAAAATATATCGCATTGAATTTCCTTAGTTAATAAATAAAAAAGGACGTTCCCTTAAAGGAACGTCCGCATTGCCGACGACCGGACTCGAACCAGCACCCTATTGCTAGGAGTAGATTTTGAGTCTACCGCGTCTACCATTTCGCCACATCGGCAAAAGATGATTGAAAATATACCACATTCGTTATTTTCTGAGGTAATTTTTAATTGCTCCCTCCCAAGAATAGACAACATTTTCTTTCTTTTCCCTGTCATAACGCACCTGCACACTAATATAAGCATACGGATGCCTATTGTCCAAATTACGCCCCTCATGCGGTAAAAATAACTTAATGAAAATTTCCTTATTATAACGCGGTGGGCTACTCACATTCGTAGGACCCTTCTCATACGTTTCAAAATTCGTATACTCAGGCTGCCCCTGAAACTCCTTCGCATAATAATCCATCAATATCTTAATCACCTTATCCGGCTGACGCTCCATTCCCTGCACATAAAACGACATTTCAGCTCCTATCATGTGCTTCGAACTTTGGTTTCCAGGCGACGGATCGACATACAAATTGTGCTGCGGACATCTATGCCCCGACGTTATCACCACACGGTTTCCGGTCGTTGACTGCACATAATTCATCAAATCTATAAAAACAGGATAAATAAACTCTCGATCATTCCTCAGGGGTAAACTGTGCCTGTCAGATCCTCCACAATCGGAGAGTTTCGTTATTTTATCTCCATGGCCAACCATTCGCTCAGGATTCAAGCTGCTTCCCTTGCATCGAAAAAATTCTTTAGTGATTTTCGGGAGGTTTGCAACGAGATCTTTGCTCCAAGGGTAGGGTTCCAGCTTCACTTTTACAGGTGGCTCAGGATTAAAAAGATATTCGTCATGATTTCTATAGATAAATTCGCCCACTTCAAGATTCGTTGAAGGCTCATCCGACGAAGAACAGGCGGTGAATAAGGAAACAGCAAAAATTAAAAAAGAGTGTCTCATTTGTATTTATTCCGTTTTCGTTGTATGATAGCCAAAATCTCTTTTTTTATGGGGAATATCATGCACTGGATTCATAATTTTCGTTTGTTTTTATTTGATTTCGATGGGCTTCTGGTCAATACAGAAGAAATCCATTTCATCGCCTATAAAAAAATGTGCTCTGATCGCGGATTCGATCTCCCTTGGGATTTCAACCGCTATTGCATGACGGCACACTATGAATCCGATAGGCTAAAAAAAGAAATTTATGCTGATCTCCCGGAACTTTTTAAGATTGAGCCTCGCTGGGAGGTCCTCTATGCCGAAAAGAAACAGAATATGATCAACCTCCTCAAAGAGGGTGCTGTTCATCTGATGCCTGGCGCCGAAATATTACTTAGAGCCCTCAATGAAGCGGGGATCCCCAGATGCGTGGTCACGAACTCTCCCAAGGATCAGATCGATCTCGTCAAAGAGAAAAATCCTATCCTACAAACGATCCCCAATTGGTTTACTCGTGAAACATACAATGAGCCAAAGCCGAATCCGGAATGTTATCTAAATGCGATCGCCAAGATGGGAATATCGGATAAAATTATTGGGTTCGAAGATACCCCTAGGGGAATGCGGGCCCTTTTACAGACACCTGCGAAGCCGGTTATTGTTTCCGAGGTGGCCTATCCGGAAATAACCGACTTTATTCGGCAAGGTGTTTTGTATTATCCATCTTTGTTAAATCTTCCGGATAATCAACTCGAATGAGAAAGAGACCATGAGCCGGCGCTGCCTGCCCAGCTAAGCGACGGTCTTTCCCTGCAATGATTTGAGGGATTTTTTCGAGGGGTATTTTTCCTAAGGCAACATCGAGGATCGTTCCTGTGATGTTGCGCACCATTTTGTAAAGGAAACCATCCCCCTCAAATTCAAGGCACAATCCCAGACCTTTTGGAACAATATCGATTCTTTTGATGGTCCGCACGGCATCCTTACTGGCTGCCCCTTCATAGGCTTGGTTGGCAAATGAGGTGAAATCATGGGTTCCGATAAAGTATTTGCAGCAGGCCGCTAAGAGTTCGAGGTTTAGTTTTTCGCGAATATGATAGCTGGTTTTGCGGCTAAAGGGATCATGGGCAAAATTGAGGTGTAAATTGTAGTGGTAAACCTTACCGGTAGCGCAGTTTCTAGCATGAAAATCGCGTTGCGCAGCTTCAATGGATAATACGCGAATGTCAACAGGGAGAAGGCCGTTTAGGGAGTGGCGGAATCTAAAGGTGTCGAGTTCTTTAATGCACTGAAAATGAGCGACTTGTCCTATAGCGTGAACTCCCGCATCGGTTCTACCGGCAGCGATAACGTGAACTTCCTCGTTTAGGATGGTTTTTATGGCTTTTTGGATCAATTCTTGAATGGTTACCGCATCGGGTTGTATTTGCCAACCGGCGTAGGCGGTGCCTTCGTAAGCTAGGATTAACTTGTATTTATTCATGATGAGGGAATTATAGCTCTAAATACCGATTTTTTTAAATGATTTTCTATGAATTATTAAATTTTTGTTAATTTTTGGGTAAAGAATTACTTTTATGATATAATGACTGGTGTAAGATTAAATTAATTTATTAAATAAAAGGATTATAATTTATGGAACCGTTACCAACCTCAATAAGCATTAATGATGGATTTCTTAATTTGAAGGTGCCTGCTCAAAAAGTTCAAAGGTATAAAGTGGTGCTGAACTCAGATGGTCAACGGAGAGAAATTACAGATCCTGTTCAGCTTGAGCGTGTGGTTAATGCTCTAAAGCTCTTAAATGGTATGGAAATTACAGATCTTTCCAAAATCACGTTGAAGCAGGATGGAATAGAGACAGAAGAGGTTTTAGACCCAAATAACGTCGCTGATCGGACTGCGGCTGTTGCTAAAAGGACGATTTTTCCTTTTGATGAACCGGCTAAATTAAAATATCATGAAGCAATAGATTTCGTTTTTAAAAATACCGTTAAAACGGCAACTGCAGACTCAATTGCTCTAGAGGCAGATGGAGTTTCAGCTATTCCACCTCCTTCATCATCAAAAGTTGAAAGAGTCGTAAAAGCTGTATTTAGTGCAATCGGTAACTTCTTTCGTCGCATTGGCTCAGGAATCGAAGCAGGAGCTAAGTGGGTTTGGAGCCACACATTCGGTGCTTTATTAAAACCTAAAGAAAAGAACTTAGAAAATTTGAATCCGTTAAAAGAGAAAGATGATCCTGGTGTTAAGTTAGCTCGAAATAAGATTAAAATGAATGATAATAGAGATCTTCTTACAGATCATTTACATTTGTATGAGCGGGATGGAGAATATGCTACACATGATGTTTCGATAATTATGCATACGAATAAGTTTAAAGTACCCGATACTGTTAAATTTATTATAGCAAAAGCCGTTCTCGGTCCGGATAAAAATCAAGTTGATTTAGTTGAAGCAAATGTTGTGTTAGATATTAGGGACTTTCTCATTGAATATAAAGATAAGGAGGAGTGTGAAAAGCGTGCCAACGTTCTATTTCAAGTATTCAACAAGCTGGCAAATGCGACCCCTCCACAACGAGAAGCGGTATGGAATGAACTTAAAGGTCAATTGGATTTTCTAGCAGCTCAAAATGAAGCAGAACAAAAACTAGAAGATTTAAAGGGATATTTTTTTGGGAAGCTAGATGAAGTGGACGGAAAACTTCGAGCATTGACTACAATATCATCCCCTGAGCAAAGAAAAGAAATGATAAGTCAAGATTTAATCAGGGAAAGAAAGGAAATAGGCAAATTGTTAAATCAAAAGATGGATCGTCCTGTCTTAGAATTCCTCTTGAAACTGGTTTATCATGCGGAGGAAACGACAGGCGTAAAAATGTATGACTCTCAAAAGTTATTAGCTGAAATTAACAATTTTATTGAAATTCATGGCGATAATAATCAATTATTCGAATTCATACATTTACTCATGAGGAAAAAAGAAGAAGGATCTAAAGTTAGACAAAAGTTAATGGGATTATGTAGCGAGGGGAAATATCCCGAAATTCTTACGTTTGTCGCAAGTGCTGGTGTTCAAAAGCAGGGATTCCAAAAAGACGATGTCCTCGGGGGTGGTCATCTTTAGGTTCTTGTAGCTTCCTGAGACAAGTTTTACGGGATGTCCGATATGTTCGACAATGGAAACATCATCTGTTACAGTGAGTCCGGCTCGATTGACTTCATCGAAGCCGGTTTTTAACCAATCATACCGAATGACCTGGGGGGTTTGAATCTCCCAAATGTTGGAACGATCGGGCGTGTGCGTGACAAAGTGTTTATCGTCACATTGTTTAACAGTAAATTTTATAGGCATCCCTAGTGTCGCAGCGCCATGTTCTTTGGCCGCCTTCATGACATCTTCGACATTTTCTTTGGTGATCATGGGGCGTGCGCCATCGTGAATACAGACGTATTCCGTGTCCTGAGGTAATTCCATGAGTCCATTGTATACAGAATCTTGCCTCCGTGTGCCTGGAAGAGCGAATTTTACTGGATATCCATCAAGATGGTGACGGTATTGAGGATCGCATACAACGACGATATCCTTCATTTCCGGAAGAGACAAAAAGAGTTCCAAGCTATAGTGGATGATCATTTTTCCGTTTAAGCTAAGGAACTGTTTCGGAACAGATGACAACATTCTCGTGCCGGTTCCACCGGCGACTAAAATCACGCTCACTTGATTCATTCTTCGCACCTAAGAGTTAATAATAATATTTCAGGAACAGAAAAAAAGCGGAAGGGGAGTGTACTGCCGACGCCACGGTTGACGTAGATCCATTTTCCATTTTCTTTGATGATGCCCCGTTTGTATTTAATGTTTTCCAAAAGGACAAATCGCTTCCAAAGCCAAGGGAGGTTGACTTGCGCGCCGTGGGTATGTCCGCTAAGGACAACTTCGCCGGGGAAATCGTAAAGTAAGGGGATGCTATCCGGATTATGAGCTAAGATGATTCCCGGATATCTTTCGTCATAGTCTTTAAAGGCTTGTTTTGGAAGGCAGCGGCCGAGAGTGTATTCTCCGAGTCCGCAAAAGTTTAACTTACTATCGCCAATAGGAATGACTTTAGTTACATTTTCGAGAATTTGAAAATGCGTTTCTTTGAGGCAATCCATTAATCCGCCATGAGACTGGATGGCGCGGGCGCGATCGGTAATATTTCTTCTCTTTGGGGGCGTTGTAAATACTCTTTGGAGGGCTCTTAGAATATTTGGTGTCGTGGATTCTAGGACGTCGTAATCGCCTTCGTCATTGATTGTGACGCTTTCGGCATGGTCGTGATTACCGAAGATGCAATAGCATCCCAAAGGCGCTTGAAGACCATTAAGGAATGTTTTTAGCTTCGTAGGGTTGCTCAGATGGGAGTAGCAGAGGAAATCTCCGGTGAATACGATAATATCGGGTGAGGCTTCTTTTATTTTCTTTGTGAGTTTAGCGAGGAAGGAGTCGGGGACATCGTCGTGTAGGTGGAGGTCGCTGAATTGAAGGATGCGTAGGTCTTTAAGGCTTTGGGGGAGGTTTGGGAGGGCAACATCGAGTCTTGTTGTGTTTAGCAGAGTAGGTTCTATGTAGCGGGGCCAAATTCCCACAATGGAGGCGATGCAGAATAGGTCCCAGAGACGATCTAATTTTTTGTTCATGGGATTTATTATAACTGAATCTAGAAATAAAAAAACTCCGAAAAACGAATTTTTCGGAGTTTTTGTAATTCAGCAAATGAATTATTTTGTAGCCATTTCAGCGTCTTTAAGGTGCTTTGAAACTTTGCTAGTCATTTTGAACATGTCAATCGATGCTGATGAGCCAAATACTTTTGCAAGTTTAGCATCAGGATTGATGTTTCTCTTATTTTTAGCATCTTGGAGCTTATTTTTTTTAATGTAGTCCCAGAGCTTTTTTGTAACTTCAGTACGAGGCATTGGACCTTTGCCTACGATTTCTGCCAGCGCTTCACTTACGCCTACAGGCTTCATAAAAGCTGAAGTTTTCTTTTGTTTGGTTGCCATGTGGTTCTCCTTTTTGTTTTGAGAATAGTGTTGTTATTCTATAGGGTTTGTTTTATCCTTACTGCTATTTTAATAGCAATAAAAAAAGGTCCGAAGGGGCCAAAGAGATCAAAAATCTTGCAGGAAAGAGTCTTCCCTGGCAGTATTTATATTATGATTAGTATACCCAAAAAAACTGAAACATTTGCTTCCAAAGTAGATTTCTTAGAATCTCTTTTAAATGATTTATCTCAATTAAATTCAATTGAAGATAAGATTAAACTATTGCGAAATCTTCCAATTGTAACAGAATATCTTGAAACAAATGAGGAATTAAATCTTTCTTTAAATGATTTTCTTTTAGAGGCACAATTCGCTATCCTTTCCGTGATTGCCATTGGAGAAGGTCCGATTGTTTTTAGGGGTTATAAAAAAGAAAGTAATATAGATTTCCTCGTTCGTACCCTTGCGGATATGGAGAATTTTTATGATACCATGGGCGGAATCATAGGGTATCATCTTACGGTTTTAAAGTTGATTGCGGGCGGAAATTCCCCTAGCCTTGAAAATGAGACCCAATTCAAAAAGCCAGAGGGGCTCGATTTATCCAACGAAACCCAAGAAGTCCGCGACGCAATTAGATATGGAATCGAATTTCTTCCCAAAATGGGAGAGATTTATCCCATTGGAGGCGCCGGAGAAAGATTGAATCTGAAGGATCCTAAAACGGGATTACCGTTGCCTGCTGCTCAACTGAAGTTTTGTGGAAAAACTTTGATCGAAGGGTTGATTCGCGATCTGCAAGCCAGGGAGTATTTGCATTGTAAATTATTTGGAAAAAAAGTGGTCACTCCGATTGTCCTGATGACCTCTCTTGAGAAAGATAATGACAGATTAGTGAAAACGATTCTCAAAAACAACCGTTGGTTTGGACGTCCCATGGATAGTTTCAAGATCTTTTGCCAGCCATTAGTCCCTGTGGTA
The DNA here is from genome assembly GCA_963822595.1 of Waddliaceae bacterium. Taxonomy (GTDB): domain Bacteria; phylum Chlamydiota; class Chlamydiia; order Chlamydiales; family Waddliaceae; genus CAVRUH01. The sequence continues at coordinate 213,451 of CAWGIG010000005.1, forward strand.
ACTATTGAAGGGCATTGGTCAATGTCGGAAGTCCTTAGACCGAATTTGAAGCCTGGGGGTCATGGGGTAATATGGAAAATTGCGCAAGATGAGGGTGTTTTTGATTGGTTAGCAGAGCATGGAAGAACTAAAGCTCTTGTACGTCAGATTAACAATCCCATTGCAGGTGTGGATTCGGGGTTGTTGGCCTTTTCCGGGGTGGGTTTGCGTCACGATAAGGCTTTTGGATTTGCCTCTTGTTTTAGATTGGTCCGTGCTGCAGAGGGTGTCGTTGTTCTTGTTGAGAAGAAAAAGGAAAAAGAATTTCATTACACTATTTCGAACATCGAATATACAAATTTTGAACAGTATGGGATTCAGGATATTTCTTCGGAAGTAGGAAGTCCTTATTCTTTATATCCTGCAAATACCAATATCCTTTTTATAGACCTCGAGGAAATCCGGAAAGCGGTGGATACCTGTCCCATTCCGGGAATGTTGATCAATCTAAAAAGTACCGCACCCTACATAGACCTTCAAGGGAAGAAAGAGATGATGAAGGCTGGACGCCTTGAAACGACGATGCAGAATATTTCCGATTATATTTACAATAGTTTTGACCATAGGATCGGGGAAGATCATTTTAATAAACTGCGGACTTATCTCACCTACAATGATCGGAGAAAAACGATTTCAGTGACAAAGAAAATTTATGATGCCTATAAACCGCTTTTTGAGACGCCGGATGGTTGTTATTATGATATTTTATTAAATGCCTATGATCTTCTAAAGCATCATTGCGGATTTGATATGCCGGAGGTCGGGAACGAGGCGGAATATTTGAAAAATGGACCGGGATTTATTTTTCTTTATCATCCTGCTTTAGGCCCTCTATATTCGATTATCTCCCAGAAGTTGATAGGCGGTAAGATTGCAAAAGGATCCGAACTGCATCTTGAAATTGCAGAAATTTATTTGAAAGATTTTCATTTAGACGGAAGCCTGCTTGTCAATGCGGATGGTTTGAACGGGAAGTGTATTTTAGAAAACGTGACCGTGAAGAATTTGGGAATCAATCGCCACGCTTCAAACGTTTATTGGAAGAACGTGATATCCCGTGACGAACAAATGCGAATCTGTATTCAGGGCTCAGGAGAGTTCGTGGCACAAAATATTACGTTTACAGGTTCTCACCTCATTGATGTTCCGGATGGTTATCGTGTGACAGCCTATATGCATCAAGGGGAAATCAGTTACCGTACCGAAAAAATCGAACATCCTACGTGGCATTGGAAGTATGCCTTCGACAGCAAAAACAAAATCATTCTTAGCAAATAAAAAAAATAACCACAGAGATCACTGAGATGAAAAAAGAGTTCACTGAGAGAGTTTAGATTAGTCTCTCTGTGATCTCAACTTTCTCAGTGTTCTCTGTGGTATAATTGTTAAGCTCCAACAATAACGGCTGTGAATCCGTAGGCAACGCCCAAGCCAACCGCAACACCCGCTCCAATAAATGAAGCAACTGAAGCAATTTGAAGGGCATCCTTTAACAAAGGAAACTCTGCTTTATCCACTTCAGAAGAGGCATGAGCTAAAGCCAAACCTAAAACTCCGCATGAAGTGATGAAGCCTGCAGGTGTACGGAGGAATGTCCATGTTTGCGATGCTATATTTGAAACAAATGGCAACACAGTATTCTGCATATAGGAAAATACTGTTTGAGCTACGCTAACAACAAGATTTGAGACATAGGTAAACGTTTGACTGAAAAAAGCCTGCACGTTTATTGTAACTGTCGCTACATCTCTAGCGACCGGTTGCACGAGTGACATTGTCATAAAATACTCCCAAGTTTTTGTGGTTTTAGCCCACCCAGCCGATATTCTATCGATTGTAAAAATGAGCATCTTTATTTGTAAGTCCCACCATATAGAAATATTTATTAATTTCAAAACGTTTATTTAAAAAGCGATTTGTATCTCTCGACAAAGGGGCATCCATCACAACTTGCTTCGTAATGAGTGCAAAAATCTTTATGTACTTGATAAGCGCCTTGTTCCGTATAGGCCCTGTTGAGTAAGGCACCCTTCGCACCGTCTCCAAAGAAACGGTGGATAAGGTATTTGGTTTTTCCCGATTTAAGCGGAGAAAATGATGTGTAAAATAATTTAAATTTTTCTATTTCGAAGGGATCTGCCTTTTCAACGATATCGTGATATAAAAGAGGAAGGAAAGTATTTATAAGAATTTCTTTTTTTAAGGTATTCCCTATTAAGGGGATAAACGAAATTTTAGGTTCTTCTTCAAAAAGAAAATGGGAGTTCCAGTAGTCATCCTCAAATGTCGGGATGATTTCCGAAAGAAGCGAGATCATATTTTTTAGATCTTCCGTCTTCCATAAGGCGACCATTTGGTCGTAAAGTTGATGGCGTTCCGCGTGCCGGAGAAGCTTGATGAGATAGACAATACGCCTGATGGGATGGTTCAGGGGTCTGATTTGATTCAAAACCATGGGAATTCTCTTGAGATTAGGTTGGTATAGAGAGGATAGTTTTTTGTAGACTGGAGAAGCTCCCCATTTTTCTTGAAAATTTGCTTCAAAAAATCCTGTTAGGCCTAATGAGTAGGCTAATAAGTGATCGAAACTTTCATGCCTACGGTCCTTTAAATGCAAAAAAAGTTCAAAAAAGGATTGTGCATTATTTTTGTATCCCAAGCCGATGGCAATGCCTGCAAGCATCGCTTCTGCGTGATCATTTGTTCTTGAAAGAAGATAGGTTCTTTTTTGAGCGAGCCTCCATTCTGCTGCCTGCTTAAAAAAAACTTCTATTTTTTTGGATTCCAAATTCTGAAATAACGCTGTCGCGCAAGTTCCGGCGCCGAGAAATTTTTTGTAGGGATAGAGGTCCAGATCGATATAGTTGATGATCCGCTGGAGGGGAATTGTCAGAAAAGGCTTCAGTACGGTTCTTAATATAGGTTGACCTTGCTGGGTGGTGATCGATTTATTCGATCCCCAAAGTGAGAGATGAAGGACAACATCATTATATCTCGGATCGTTGTGGTGGTTATGCTGCTCCCAACCCGCTTCGGTCAAATGAATTTCAACGTCCCCTTTAAGCTCTTTGCCCCCGATGATGAGATGGGCCTTTTTGAAGTCAGGGCCAGCCTCGCTATTCCAAATTCCCGGGGAAATCACCTCGATGGTTTCTCCATGAATTGTTTTTAGGTCTTTAAAGTACCTTTGTTCGAACCAAACCGCTTGGAGGTGCCTTTCGGTGACATAAAGGTAGGAATTGGCCGTTTCTTGGACAATTTGTGGCTGGGAAGATAATAATTGGGAATAGGGGTGATTCATAGATTTTCTCCTTAAAAAGGGAGCATCATATAAACAAACGGTTTTAAACGGCAATTTGTTTTTGTCAAAAAAGGGAATATGGTATCATTCTTACAAATCAATTGTGGAGAGTTTATGAACTTCGATGTCACAGAAAAAGTAAAAGAACTAGATGCAAGAATCTCACATATGTGGAGGTATCTTTGACTTGGCTCGAAAAGAGTCTAGAGTTAAAGAATTAGAAGAGCTAATGGAAGATCAGGATTTCTGGAAGGATGCAGATGCCGCCCAGAAAGTGATTGCAGAGGTTAAAGAACTTCGCAGCTGGACCGTTGGGTACGAAAATCTCAAAAAGAGCTTCGAAGCTGTAAAAGACATTTTGCCCGATGCTAAGGAAATGGATGATCCGTCATTGCTCAATGAACTTGTCACTGAAATCCAACGGATTGAATTGCAGCTTGCAGAACTAGAAGTCCGAAAAATGCTTTCCGGGGAACTCGACAGCAAGAATTGCTACTTAAGCATCAATGCCGGCGCCGGCGGTACCGAAGCTTGCGATTGGGCCCAAATGCTCGCCAGAATGTACCAACGATGGGCAGCAAAACGTCATTGGAATATCGATCTTGTAGATACTGTTGCGGGGGATGTGGCAGGGATCAAAAGTGTCGACTTTTAAGATTACCGGGGACCACGCTTTTGGTTATGCCAAGGCAGAAAAAGGTGTTCATAGACTCGTCAGAATATCTCCGTTTGATAGCAGCGCCAAACGCCATACTAGCTTTGCCTCTGTCGATGTGACGCCTGAAATCACCGATGATATTGAAATTACGATTTCTCCCGATGACATTCGAGTCGATACGTTCCGTTCCTCCGGGGCAGGGGGGCAGCACGTAAACGTGACCGATTCCGCAGTGCGGATTACCCATATGCCCTCGGGAATTGTTGTTTCTTGCCAGACGGAGAGAAGTCAGATTCAAAACAGAGAAACCTGCTTTAAGATGCTTCGATCGAAATTATATGAAAAAGAAGTGTTGGAGAGGGAAAGGAAACTGCAGGAGCTTGGAGGGGAAAAGAAGGAGATAGCCTGGGGGAGCCAAATCCGCAACTATGTTTTTCAACCTTACACACTTGTAAAAGATACCCGAACTAAGGTAGAATCAGGGAATATACAAGCCGTCATGGACGGCGAAATAGATGAATTTATCATTGCTTATTTAAAGGAATTTGGGTGATTTGATGGATGAAGAATTAAAAGAAATACCGGGATTAGAAATTCGTTACACAGAACTTAGCGATGGAAAGTACTTGAGAGAATGGTTGCATCAGCCGGGAGTTTTAAGATGGTTTCCAATGTATGATGATGTAGAGATCGATGATGCCGTCGGACGTTGGGTAGGATTTGCCCGTTATAAATGCAGTCTCACAGCTGTGCTAAATGGCGTTCCCGCGGGAATGTTCACCCTTTACCTTCAACCTTATAAAAAATTGGCGCATCAATGCGAATTTGGAATTATCGTCGGAGACCCAAATCGTGGAAAAGGTCTTGGAAGCCAGTTGATTCGTGCAGGTATTCATTTGGCAAAAGAGCGCTTTAACATAGAATTGTTGCACCTTCAGGTTTATGCAGGAAACCCTGCCATAAAGCTCTATGAGCGGTTCGGATTTAAAGAATTTGGCCATCAAAAACATTGGATCAGGGAAGATCACGGCTATGTAGGCCGCATATTTATGGAGAAATATTTAAAAGACATTGACAAGCTATGATGTGTGAAGAAACCTTCCAGCAAAAGCTGGAAAGAGAAATTGGCAAAAAACTAAAACTTAAAATTAATGAAAACCGGTCAACGATGCTCAGCGTTAAATGGGAGCCTGGTTGCACACGCTTATCCTTGCATAAATTTTTTCTGAAAGCTCCAAAAAACGTCATGGAAGGTCTGGCATGCTATATTCGCCAAAATGGCAAAAGCATGGCTCCCGAAGTAAAAATTTTCATCGAAGAAAATACGAAAAAACTGGATTACTCCAAAGATATCGGAAACAGGAAGCTCATTGTTCAAGGCAACACCTGCAATCTTTCCGAAGTCATGCAGGAGCTCAATAAACGCTACTTTGGCAATAAACTCAGCCTCAATATCACATGGTACGGAAGCTCAAATAAAAAAAATAAATCAAAAGTGACTTTTGGACTCTACCAAGACCTATTTAAGCTCATTAAAATAAATCGAATTCTTGATAATCCAAAATATCCCGATTATTTGATCTCTTATGTCGTTTATCACGAAATGCTTCATCATGTATGCCCACCCTATACCGATGGGTCAGGAAAAAATCAAATTCATAATAAAGAATTTAAAGATCGAGAAGTTCTATTTCATGAATATCACAGAGCTCAAGATTGGATAAAGAAAAATATTAATCATTTTTTTTCGAGGATATATTAATGGCAGGACATAGTAAATGGGCCAATATTAAACACCGCAAAGGAAAATCGGATGCTAAGAAAGGAAAAATCTTTTCGCGCATCGCTAAGGAAATCATCAGCGCCGTAAAGTTGGGCGGAGGAGATCCTAAGAACAACCCAAGACTTCGATTGGCTATTCAAAAAGCGCGCGCTTCAAGCGTACCTAATGATATTATCGAAAGAAATATCAAAAAAGCTTCCAGCGCGGATCAGGCTGATTATTTCGAAATGACCTACGAGCTTTATGGATACGGCGGAGTAGGCATCATCGTCGAAATCATGACCGATAATAAAAATCGCACGATTTCAGATATGCGCATTGCCACTAACAAAAGGGGAGGCACCATTGCCAATCCGGGTTCAGTTCTGTTCAATTATGATAAAAAGGGGATCATTCAGATTGCTAAAAATCATGCGATCGAAGAGGAACTGTTTGCAGCAAGCATCAATGCCGGAGCGGAAGATTTTGAGCAAGAAGAGGATATGTTTATCATCACGACTGATCCTACAAATCTTTATACTGTGAAGGATGCCATACAGGAGCTCGGATTTAAGTGCGACGAAGCCTCCTTAGAGATGGTACCCAAGGTTATAGTCGAATGCAATGAAGAAAATCAGAAGGCGAACCTTGCGTTAATTGAGTGGCTTGAAAACATCGACGACGTCGATGCCGTCTACCACAACATGGGGTAGGGGATGGGGATAGCAGCCCTAGAAACAAAATAACAGGATAAGCAGGATCGCAAGCGGCAAGATAAAAAAAGGATAAGAAAGAAATTAAAAAATAATACTCAAATTCGTTGTTTTTATTTCTTTCTTATCTTTTTTATCCTTTTTTTATCTTGCCGCTTGCGATCCTGCTTATCCTGGTATTTTGTTTCTGTACGCATCTTCTTGCGGTCTTGCTTCTCTTGTTATATGGTACAAATAAGTATCCATAACAAAGGAGGCTCTCATGACCGCTGCTATCGATGTTGCTGAGGCGGCACTGAATTTAAAAACAGGCTTAGAAAACGTCTCAGCTCCCCCAAAAACTGCTAATTTGCAAGGAAGACCCGTAGATCATTGGTCCTACAAGGTTCAAATTGGCGGAGCCATTATCGGAGTCATTTCCTTAGTTGCCTTTTGGATTTTAAACATGGTGCCTGCTGCCATTGTTAGTGGTGTTCTCCTGGCGACGAATCTCTTTGCCGCCTATTTTCTCCATAAGTTTCGTCAGTTTGATCAACTAGAAGATTATGTCAAAGATATGGCTGGACGCATCCATGAGTTCAGCGATAGAATTCAAGAACTCAAAGAAGCTAATAAAAGCCTCGAGCATATCGATAAAGATATGGAAGTTATACCCCACCATTGGCACGTAGAAATCGAAAAGGGTAAGAAGGAATTATTAGATGTTCATACAAAATTTGAAGCTTTGAAACGAAATTACGATGCAGTCCTGCTAAAACTCTCAAAATTTTCGACGATATCAAAAACACTTCAGGATGAGGCGGGCTCCTTAGCGCAAGAAACCATTAAATTTGGAGGAGAAAATAAGTCCTTAGCAGAAAATATTCAAAGAATTACGGATGGTCTTCAAGTTTTCCAAAAACACAATTCGGATATCAGCGATCGGAATAAAGAGTTAGACCAAGCCAATAAAGAATTCGATCGACTCGAAGGAGAATTCAACAAAACAGTAGAAATGATCAGCAAATTATTTGAAGCAATCAAAGACGTCTATAAAAAAAATAGCGAAATGTTAGCCATTTTTGACAAAAAAATTACGGAAATAAAGGGAGTTGCCCCCGATAAGGCAAGCCATGAAGAGATGCAGAACCTCAATGCGCAAATCATAAAGTTACAAGCGCAAGTCGAAAGCTTACTAAAAAAAGAGCAGGAACTTAAAGAATTGCGAGCATTTAAAGATGTGAATAAAGTAGCATTCGAAGCTTGGAAAAAAACTAACGGAAGAGGTCTAAAATGATCGCTAGTCCAACAGACATACCTTTAAATGGGATGGTTCCAGTGGCACCACCGGATGTCAGAGTTAACTTAGAGGAAGCTAAGCCAATGCTTCCAACGCCGCCGCCTCCTGTTCGGAGCTGTTGCTGCTGGGGAAGAGTATTTCACCATTGGACCCAGTACTGTGTTGCAGGCGGAGATGTTATTGCTGGTGTTGGAGGTGTTTATGCGTTGGTTAAAGGGGATTATTTTGAAGTGGGGTGTTTTGGCTTAGGCCTTGTTGTACTAACGGTCGCTTTTGTTGCCATTGGTTGTTTAACGCCGTTAAAGGATCTTGAAGGCCAATTGGAGTTTTACAAAACAAAACTTCTTGAATCCAAAGAGCAGGAGCTGAAATTAAATACAGATATTAGGGAATTGGAAGATGTAAAAAATGCTATGGCGCAAGAGGTAGCAGCAGCGCAAACGACCATGAATGAGCTTGGAAAATTATTGAATCAAGATACAATGGACTTCCAAAAATTGGCGACCAATATGGGCGACTATCAAAAGCAAGCGAATGGTCTATTGGATACCTATAAAAAATTCCGGTTAACGCTTGCGGAAGTAAAAAGACAGCTCGACGAAAGTAGGCGGTTAAATAAAATATTTCAGACTCAAATAAATCAATTAAAGGGTGCTGCTAATACGATAGAGGGTAATGAGACGGATCTTGCGCAGGAAGTTGGAAAACTTGAAACAAACGTCAGAGATTTGGAAAAGGGGAAACAAGAGAGGGAAGCGCAGCTCCAAGAGCTACAGGAGTTCGAAGCTAATTTTCGTGCTCAAGTAACGACTATGGCTGATAAGGTTGGTTTTCTTGTCAGTAACCTCAGTAAAATCGATACGTCTTCAGTGAGCCTATCAATATCTGATCTCCAAGCTGTTGTCCTAAAACTCGAAAAAGTCATCAATGAAAATCTAGTGGATGAATAACAGGAATGGACAACATGGACGACATGGACGGAATGGACGACATGTCCATATCGTCCATTCCGTCCATGTCGTCCATGTTGTCCATTTTTTTAAAATCTAACGCACCTATTATACAGCAACGCATCAACAAGGACGATCGCTACCATGGCCTCCACAACGGGGGCCGCGCGTATGGCAACGCAAGGATCGTGCCTAGAACCCTCAGGAAGCTCGAAAATCTTCTTTTCTCCCGATAAATCTATCGTCTCCTGCTTTTTCTTGATACTCGATGTGGGCTTGAACGCTACCCTTCCAATAAGCGGCATGCCCGTAGAAATCCCCCCGAGAGTCCCGCCAGAATAATTGGTTTTTGTTTCTACACGCCCTTCCTTCTCAATAAAGATGTCATTATGCTCTGATCCTTTCATCGTGACTGCTCCAAATCCTGAACCCATTTCAAATCCTTTTGAAGCGGGAAGACTCATCATCGCGGAAGCTAATTGTGCCTCAAGCTTGCAGTAAACAGGGTCGCCTAATCCCCCCGGAACCGATAGAGCCACAAACTCCACTATTCCACCTAAAGAATCTCCCTCTTGCTTGGCTTTTTCCAGGTCTGCTTGCATGCTTGCTGACGCTTTATCATCAGGACAAAATACCGGATCCAGGTATGTCGCTTCTCTTAAAGCATGAATATCAGTGAAATTAATATCAGTTGTAACAGATCCTATCTGCTTGATATAAGCTGCGACGACAATGTCATATCCTTTTAATATCTTCTTCGCTATGGCCCCTGCAGCAACTCTACAAACGGTTTCTCTTGCAGAGGCCCTTCCCCCGCCACGATAATCAAAGATTCCATATTTTTCTATATAGGTGGAATTCGCATGCCCCGGACGCAAAAGGTCCTTGATTGCGTCATATTTCGTCGAATCCTGATCTTGGTTTCGAATCATAATACATAGGGGTGCTCCCGTTGTCTTTCCCTCAAATACTCCTGAAAGGATTTCTGCAGAGTCGGTTTCTTTTCTTGGCGAAGTGTAGGAGTTCCTCCCAGGGGCTCGTAGTTTAAGCTCGGCATGAATTTCTTCTTCGGTGATTTCTAATCCTGCGGGGCATCCATCGATGACAACTCCCATAGCCGTTCCATGGGATTCTCCCCAAGTCGTGATTCTGAAGATGTTGCCAAATGAGTTCGTTGCCATGATTTAATCCTTTTGTATATTTTTCAATACGGCTTCTTCGATAATTTTTTGGGATTTTGTTAAATCCACCGTGTCCCCAAACCATATTCGAAATTGTTCCACAGCTTGATTTACGAACATCTCATATCCATAAACTAAAGTACAGCCTCTATTACTAGCTTCTCGTAAAAATTCAGTATTCTGCGGTTGCGTTTTAACGTCCATGACCACTCTTCCCGGTAGAATCCACTGACCGTCTATAGGCATTTGATTTGGAGTTGTATTGATTAAGATGTCATACCCATTTTTAAATTCTTCGGAGATTTGTTCTAAAGGCCCTCCCCTGCAGTTCATTTTCTCAGCAAGCATAAGGGCTTTATTTTTATCACGATTGAGTATTGTCACCAAAGCTCCTCTGTCTAAAGCTTCACCAATGATGGCTTTGGCAGCGCCCCCGGCACCAATAAATACCATTTTCTTTCCCTTGACCTTCATTTTATCTTCGATGGCATCCAATGCGCCTATTCCGTCGGTATTGTATCCTTTAATTTTCCCGTTTTCAAACTTTAAGGTGTTCACTGCTCCAATTTTTTCTGCCCAAGGGTCTATCTCATCAATTAAAGGAATCACAACCTCCTTTAAAGGCATTGTCACGCTGAGAGCTTTAAAATTGGATCTTCTTGCAGTCTTCAAAAAATCGGCTAGCTGCAGCTGATTGACAGGAAACTTTACATAAACGTAGGGTAAATTTTGTTCAAAAAAAGCTTTGTTGTGAGCAAAATGAGCCAAACTCTTGCTAACGTTCTCTCCAAGCAGTCCAAATAGCTGAGTATTTTCATCAAGAGCTTCGATATTGTAAATTTCAGACAATGCTTTGATCGGAATTTGTCCCGGGGCAGTAGTCGATTCTTGATCAATGCTTCCATAAACAATCTTTGCCCCAAATATAGGTCCTAGAATCCGCGTGGATTCTCCGAAGGGTCCCATTCCTATGGCAATCACTTTTGCAGAATATTGCTTCATAAAATATAGAAGTTCTAAAGCTTCTGCAGAAGAATGGAGCATAAAAGCCATTTTATAAAAATCGGCAGGAATTTTTTGCATCTCTTTTAAAATATTCTCAAGTGGCGGCATTTTTTCGAAGTCGTGATAGGAAGTAATGATCTTGATGTTTGGATTTTTTTCTCTTATCTCATGTATGAAAGATGGAGAGATGTTGTACTCCAAATCGATATATTCAGGATTTAATAGCAAGAGTTCTCGGATAAGTTTGATTCTATCTTCCTCACTTCCTGTATAGTTTCCACCTTGCATCTGGGATCTTAAAGTGAAAATCATGGGAATAGGGAATTCATATTTTAGCCTTTTTATTAGATCAAGATCGATATATTCAAAAAGATCAAGGCGTAGTTCGGCAATAGAACTATTTTTCATAGCTAGAGCTAGCTGTTGGCGGGCTTGTTCGAAATGGGGTCCTTTAATGACGCTGCATAACATGGGTACACATCCACTCAAGAGTATTTTTCAGAAGACTTTCATCAACTATAGTACAATATTTACCGTCGAATTCCAAGGGTTTTCCGATTCTCTCAATGAGGACGAATTGAGGATGTTTATTCAAAGATTTTTTATCGATTTTCATGAGTTCATAAAGAAAATCGGGATTAAGGGGACTTTTCCATGTTAGATTAATTTCATAGGAATTGAAAATTTCGCAAATTTCATGAAAATCGGATTGGGACATATGCCCTAGCTGCATGGATAAATAGCTTGCAGCACAAATCCCGATAGCGACAGCTCTGCCATGCGAAATCTGATATTTTGTAGCGGCTTCGATGGCATGGGCAAAGGTGTGGCCATAGTTAAGAAGACGCCGACATCCTTGCTCTGTTTGATCTTCTTCAATGATGCGGGCTTTAATGTTAATGCTATCGAATATTGCCTTTTCCATTAGGGGTAAATCTAACTTAAGCAGATTTTTAACGTGTGATTTCATGAAGTTGAAATATTCTTTATTGTTGATCAAACCGTGCTTAATCATTTCAACTATGCCGTTTTTGATTTCGTCTAGAGGAAGAGTTTTGAGCAATAAAGTATCGATAAGAACCGCTTGGGGTTGGTTGATAGCCCCGATTAAATTCTTGCCTTGAGGCACATTGACGCCTGATTTTCCTCCGATCGCGGCATCGACCATTGCTAACAACGACGTAGGAATCAGAATGATTGAAACACCCCGAAGGTAGGTGGAGGCAACAAATCCTGCTAGGTCGGTCACAACGCCCCCGCCCATGCCTATTACGCAGGTATCTCTACCGCCGCCTAATTCCAGGATGTGATTTTCGCATGTTTGCTTGACTTCTCTTGTTTTTGAGTCTTCTCCGGAAGGAACCGCAAATAAAGATACGTTAAATCCATGTTCTTTTAGAAATTCGGATAACTTTCTTGCATGCAAATTTTCGATGATTGGATCTGTGATGATAACAAAAAGGGAAGATTTCATCGCTTTTAAATGCTTGATGAGGGCATTCGCTTCTAGAAGCCCTTCCTGGATGACAATAGGGTAGTGTACGGGTTTCGGTGAAATGTGTATTTCAATTTTTTTGGGGATTTGTAAAATAATTTGATCAGCGATAGCTTCCGGAGTCAATAAATCCCCTTCGACTTGAATATCCGCGTGTTCTTCAAATTGAGAAATTCTTTTCATTGCTAATGTTTTGAACGAACCCAATGGATCATTAGGATCTAGATATGCCGGTAATTCTTGGGCATTTATCTTTTGGAAAAGAGTATTAAGATCCCTTTTTAAATAAACAAGAGTCCCTAATGTTTTTATGATTTCGATATTCGCATTTGTATCAAGAGCTCCCCCACCAAGACTTATGACGACGTTTTTCAAGGATTTTGAAGCTAACGAAGCAATAATCAAACTTTCCATTTGTCGAAAAAAATCACCGCCCCTTTGTTTGAATATCTGCCTACACGATAATGCTTTTCCTGATCTCTTAGCGTACTCGTGTTCAATAATTTCATCAATATCAAGAAAGGTTCTAGAAAGTTTCTCTGCAAGTAGTTCACCGATGTGTGTTTTACCTGCCCCGGGGAGTCCACATAAAATGATATTCATAGATTAGCGTTCTCCAATTTTGCTCCGATCGATTGAAAAGTTTCTGCGAAATGAGGAAAGGTTTTCGAAACACATTCAACATTTTGGATCGTTGAAGGTCCATTAGCTCCTAATGCGGCGACGGCTAATGACATTGCCATACGATGGTCTCCATGAGAATCAACTGTGGCGCCTCTAAGTTCCCTTCTCTGGATTACAAGAGAGTCCTCCTCTTCAACGATATGGGCTCCCATTTTTGTTAATTCTTGAGTGATGCACCGGAGTCGGTCACATTCTTTTGTGCGGGCTACAGCGGCGTTAACGAGGCGTGTTTCCCCTTCGGCAAAGCAGGCGATTACGGCTAGAATCGTGATAGCATCGATGAATCCATTGACATCGATGGTGGTTCCCTTAAGTTTTCCCCCTGCTTTCACGTGAAGTCGTTTCTTTTGATCATCGAATTCGATGATGCCTCCCATTTCCATGAGTGCATCGACAATTCCTTTATCGCCTTGGGAATCATTCCTATCTAAGTTTTCTATTATGAGGGAAGTTTGGGTAACCAAAGCCGCGGCTATTGGAAAGGCTGCTGAACTCCAGTCGCCTGGGATATTGGTATCAAAAGAATTAAAACGAGATTGCCCACTGATTGTATACTTTTCAAAATTATCATTTTGATAAGTGATACCCAAGCGATCGAGCCATTTTAGAGTAAGGTGAACCCATGGTTTTTCTCCGGGGTTTCTCACAATAAGTTCTGTGGGTCCTTCGGCCATGGAGCAAGCAATTAGTAGGGAGGATATCGGCTGAGAGTCTTCTCCGGAAATGGTGACTTTTCCACCTTTGATTGGACCACGGACGATAAGAGGGGCATATTTGTCTCCGCGTGAGGATACGGCAAAGGCGCCTAGTTGGTTCAGGGCTTCGATCATTGTTCCCATAGGTCTTTGGGTGCGGAGCGAATGATCGCCGGTGATGACGACATAGTTTGGTGAAAGGGCAGCGATGGCAGCTAGGAAGCGAAGGATGATGCCCGAATTTCCTGCGTGAATGACGTCATTTAGAGGAAGAATATTCCCGTTTATCCCGTCAATTTCGATAAGGTTAGGCTTAAATGCAACATGGGCTCCGAGAAGTCTGCAAGCTTGTAGCATATGATTTGTATCTGGCGACGGGAGGTAATGGTGGATACTTGATTTTCCATTGGCTAAAGCGGCAAAGAGGATAGCTCGCATCGTATGCGATTTGGATGTCGGAATCGTTACCGAACCATTTAAAGAAGAAGGTGTTATTAAAAAATGACGCATGCATCTCTTATCGCAAATTTATCAGATATTCACAAGTAGAACATTTGTAATACTATTTTATATAAACGGGGTTAAACACAGAGGCACAGAGAACACAGAGGAAGAATATGCAGTTTAAACATTTTGTCCGTTTGAGTTCATTTGATGGCCGAATCTTGATTTCTATTAGCTAATCATGCGAAAGCTCATCCAATAGCTTAGGCTATTGCATGAACAATCATCCAGGACAAATTTTTCACAGAGCCTTAAAGGCGATGCGCCTTTAAGGCTCTGTGAAAAATTTGTCCTGGAAGGTTTTTCATGAATTCAATTATTTTATGGTTAAATTCACCAGAAGGGGAAAAAGTCTTTCTTAACTTCTGAGCTTTCGTATGAGTCCTATTAGACATGGAAATTCGGCCATCAAATGAACTCAAACAGACAAAATGTTTAATTTGCATATTCTTCCTCTGTGTTCTCTGTGCCTCTGTGTTTAATCCTTTTTTTAAATAAAATAGAATAATTAGTTAATCTTAATTGAATCTTTATGTTTTTTAATAATTGTCAATTTAAATTAAATTATTTATAATAAGTGTAACGGTTTTTGTGAGTGAAAGGAGGGTGTTATGGTAAAAGCAGCAGCTGACAGCAGTAAAATATCATCGTTTTTTAACATTTATGTTCCTGACAAAGATGGGGATAAAACCCAGGTCCGAGTATATAAAAACGGAGGACCGATCAGTTATATAGCTATTTCTATTTTGCAACATAAATTAATTAGCATAAATGAATATAGAGGACTAATTGCTAAAGGCGGTTTGGAATTGTTGGCAGAAGGAGACTATGAGAAGGGAACTAAAGTCCTGAGCGAAATTAAAAAATTAGATAAAACTGAAACTGGACGCAACCAGATAACGAATCTATACAACCAAGTCTTAAAGGGAGTCATTGGTTTAAAAGGTGTTTATGAAGCACTTACCAAAAATGAAGGACCGGTTCCAGATTCTCCCAGCCCAGCTGAAGTTACCCCGGAGCACACGGAAACTCAGCTCAGTGAAGCACAGGTAGAGCTCAGAAATAAACATATTGAGAGATTTCGTAATCTGTCCGGATCCCTTTCACCAAAAGAAGGGTGGAATAATTTGAAATCAAAATTAGATTCAGCCACGCAACTTTATTATGAGATTGAAAAAGAAAATATTCCTCAAAATAAAGAAATGCTAGAAAGTTTAAAAAAAGAATCAAGTGATGCTATAAACCAACTTCTGGATGCAGAGCCATCCCCAGATGCTTTAAAAACGCAAATTGCAATTCTTGAAAATGCAGATATGTATGAACCGTTTATTAAAAAGGAAGATGCACAAAGAGTTGTGAATAAAACATTAAGTGCAATAGCCGAAAAAGCAATTACAGAATTAAAGGTCAATGATGATTTTATCAATTCCGACACATTCAAAGACTGGGAACAAGCTGAAAGTATCATAAATCAAAAGGTAATAAATCAAAGGGATTCGCTCATCAAAGATCTCATAGAGGAAAAGGACAGGTCTTCAGCCAAAGTCAAAGAGGCTGTTTTTGAAAAGACAATGATTGAAGTTGATAAATGGGAAGGGGATCAACAAACAAAATTACAGGCCGTTTTGCAACGTATGGATAACACACCTTTGTACGATGTTGCGTTCCGAAAAGCACTTATCGATTTGAGGGAAGCAATGCTAAATGTCCCTGACATAAAACCTGATATTTTTGATTCAATGACGCTCGAAGAGCAAAAGCACACTCCTGATGAGGTCTTCAAAGCTATGCTTGGCTCTCTCGGAATAAAGGAACAACTGAGCAGACTCCAGGAGGGTCGCGACAATTTTGTAGCCATCATGGGTTCTGAAGAGATCCAAGAAATATATGATCGATATGAAAAGCAAAATGAAATTATAAAAGAGGGTTTTGAGGAAATTAGTTACCAGAATATGAAAACTCTGCAACAATTGGAAGAAAGCATTGCGAGTTTGCCACAACAAATTGAAATCATGACGAAAGAAATAACCGATTTAGAAAAGAGAAAAGGACCGTTAGAGAGAGTAAGAAATCAATTACCGGAAGAAATTAAAGTTGCAGAACAAGAATTTCTGAAAGCACAAAGACTACTTGTGATATCAAAGAACCGCCTTGTAGAAATTGAAACAAAGATAAAGCAGTATAAAATAGATAATAACCTTGAAAGGCTAAAAGTAGCTCCTCAATTCCTTGCAAAATGGAGATCTACAGTATCTAATGCTCAATTGGTATTAGAAAATGCAAAGGAATTGGTAAAACGTAAACAAGAAGCTGTCAAAAACAATATCGTTGAATTAACAAATGTAAATGAACAACTCGACAAGAAAAAAATTGAACTTAAAGCTCTACAAAACGAAAATAACAACAAACCAGAACTTCTGAAGGCGATGCAAGAGGCTCAAAGGGCATCGGATGAAGTTAAAAGTGAACTTGGAGAAAAGCTGAGAATGCCGATTCAGGAAGCTATTAAAGAAATAGTGGATGCTAGAATCGAGCTTAATATCCGAGAGTACGCTCGAGGAAAGAATGTAACAGTAAAGGGACTTGAGGAATACATCCTAGAGGGAAAGAAAGAACTCATCGAAAAGTATGTAAACACTTTATTCAAACGTTTGGATCAAGGCGATGAATGGAACGAAATATTGAATCTAAAAGAAATAATTGAATCTGCAGTCAATGCTAAGTTGCTCCCGCCTGAGTGAAAAAACTAAATAGGAAGAACACGCGAAGATATATAATAAAGTGACATAAGCTTTCTTAAATCTTCGTGTGTTCTACCTTTTCTTCGTGAACTTCGTGGTTATTTTTTGGGTGGGGTAAAAGCGATTTGAGCGGTATAGGTTTGAATTCTACCTATCCAAAAGTCGTACGATGTTTCATAATGGCGGCGGATGGATTTGTAACTCTTCAATTCATCTATGAGTTCTTTCATTGAACAAATAAATAAGTCCTTGAACCACTTTTCATAAATGGATTTTCTCATGATGCTCGTTCCGAATACAGAGAGATTGCTAGGGTCCTCCAAAATCACCCATTTGATGGTTTGCTTTACGAAAAGAGAATTTTCCCAAGACATAACATCGATATCCGCTATATCCTCCACATAGATTTTTGATAAAAGCCTCAAATATATATTCTGAGAAACAGCACGCATGTCAGGTTGGTAAAAAATTGAAAAAAGCAACAATTTAATGTGAGTTTCAGGGAACGAAGAATCGTTATTTTCCTGGTTCATTTGAATATTTTGCTTCAGGAACATGAGCAACTCCATAATTTCCTTAAAAGCTCGGTTATCAGTAAAGACAGAAAGGTGAAGATTAATTTTAGTAAGCAATGTTGAGGGCAATAAATTATTTGTTCCATTCAACATTTTTATCACGTCATCCGTATGCTTTCTAAAATTGTGCAATTCACTGATAAAAATTTCCGCACTAATTCCTTTTTCAATTTCACCATTTTTTTCTTTCAATTTATTAGCTTCTAGATTTGAAAGTAATCGATGAAATCCGGCTAGGTAAATGAATTCGAATTTGATGTTAAAAGTTAAGGATTGCTCCTCATCAAAGATGCCAAGGTTACCATAGTTATTACTAGCATCTTCAGGTTTTAATCGAATCCGATGGTATAGCTGATAGCAAAACCGGATAGCCTTCTCAACGGTAGCAGAGTTATTATGACAACCTTTGTGTAAAAGATTAAAATAGGCATCGATACACGATCTGTAAGGAGACAAAGGACTCAAATTTTCATGAAAATGTTCCAGAAAAGGTAAACTAGGAACGAGGTCCTCGTTCATGTATTCACTTATTTTATCTATAATGAGTACAGAAAACCATTCCCGCTTACCATTTAAGGCACTCGTCAATTCATCAAGGAAATCTTTAAGCAAACAATTTCCTATTTCCGGTTGTTTCTTGCTCATCATTGCAATCATTTGAATGACTTTTCCGAAGGTTTCGAGGAGGTTTATCGTAAGCGATCTACAGGGTGGAATATTAGAAGATAACATTAAGCAAAGAATGAGCTCATTTTTTATATTTTGAAGCCAAATTAAATATTCTTCAGAAGAAGGATCCACCTTTTGAAAACTCTCTGTTGTAATTCGGCACCAATGGTAACTATTGGATAATTGATGAATAGAATTTTCAGTCAGATTTAATGTAGATGGAGGCATAGTTCGTATCGGTCTTAACCAAAGCAGTGAACTGGTGTCTCCTTCACAACCTTCAAGTGTATCGGTGTACAATCTAGCGCTATTCAATTGTTCGTAAAACGATTTCAATTGGAATGATGGAGATCGATTTTCCAGAAATCGGCGGGCGATGTGCATGTGCGTAGCAATAAGGACCGCAAACTTCTCTCGTGCTAACGTGTCAGCTTTTTCACATTTTTGCTCAAGAAAATGCAATAGGGATTGGAGAGACTCAGGATTTTCCTTGTAGTTTTTTGATGTCTGAAGGAATGTATGGGTGCATAAAAAATCGATCATATTATGAAGTAAAAACGGCTTTGCTTTCAAGATGGTTACTACGTTTGTGTGGATCAATTCCAATTGAAGTTGTCTGATTTTTTTGAGGCTAACCTTATCTTTTATATTAAGGATATACTTACCATTTCCGCTAAGCAAATTTGTAATAAATTTTTGCATTTTCTCTTCTGACATATCAAAGCAATCGGCTTGCATTTCAGTATCAGATAAATGCATAAAAAGCTGAGGTATGTACTTTTTTACTTCGACATCATTAATCCGATCTAAAGTTGCGCTGATATAAGCTTTGTTGCAGGATTTGAGGGATTCAGGGAAGAATATCAGAATTTCGGGAGTGTAGATGATCAAAAGTTGTAGAGCTTTCCTATGGTTGTTTGGTTGTCTTGTGGCGCAGAGCGCTTCAATGGATTTAGTAATGGTTCCTGCGGGGTTTCTAACGGGAGTTTCGGCAAGGTTGTTAACATCCGCCTTTAGGGCCAAGTAAGCGATCAAATTTCTTTCTAATACATTTTCATACCTTTGACAATGTTTGTTAAACAACATGATACGATTGTAGCACTCCTGGCTCCATTGATTGTTGCTAGGAAATTGTTCGATGATTAAATAGGCCATCTGGGTAAGCAGACTACTTAAAAAATCTGCATCTTTTTCGCTCAGGTTTACTTTACACCCATTTCCATCTAGAGAAAATCCGCTTTTATAAATTTGAACATTTTCAAAAACAAATTCTATAATTTCTTGGGCTGCATATTCGTCAAAGTTCTTCCTGAGCGATCTAATTATCATGCATAAGAAGGATATCTGAATAATGGGTAGGTTGTCGCTACAATGACTTAGCATTTCAAGGAAAATTTTCAAAACAGCAGGATCGAAAAAAATGGTTTCTTTAGCCTTAATAAAAATACTATTCGCAAAATGAAAAAAGTTCCTTAAAATGGGACTGGGGGAAAGGACACTTTTATCGATAGGCATGTCTTCTGAGGGGATTGAGAGAGAGGCAATATAAGTCCAATCTTCCGCCTCTTCCTGCCATTTTGAATGAGTAAAAGCCCTCCACATATAATCCAGGTGAATGATCAACATTAACGCAATTTCTTTATTGTTCGGATCATTAATTAGTTGTGCGCTCAGTAAAATTCCATTCAAGTAATGTTTTTTATCATCATCATTTTTTAAAATTAGACGGAGAAATGATTCGATATATTTTGGAAATTTGTGGGTCTGAAAAACGATTTTTGCTGTTAATTTTTCGAAATTTTGATCTTTTTCATACAATTTTAATGCCAACTTCAAATATTCCTCATTATTACTCATGGCGAGGGGAGGTAATATTTTCCAAATGTCCGGAAAATTATAATGAGTGTATTCAAGGGATGCTTTTGCAATTTTATAGAGAGTTTCAACCGGCACAAGGGCGGAATTTTCAATAAGAATTCTATAGATATCCATTAAAGCTTTTGAGTCATGGCATTCGTTAAGATCGTCATTGATAAGATTGCACATATGGGCCAAAAAGAATTGCTTGCCTTCATTTTCATATACGTGACGTATTGCGATCACAAGACCATACATGATGTCTCTGATTTTTCTTTCGTCGGCTATTTCCTTAGAATGAATTACAATTTGTCCAAACTCCATCCACAGACAATGAATAGAATGACTCATGCTTTCAGATACGCTACCAGTTTTCGATTTTTCAATGAGTCGATTAAGAGCTTTCTGACACTGCTCTTGAGTCGGACATAAGATTTTAAGTTCGTCTTCTTTGATGCTTTCGTCACAATCTAGAAACCAATACATCGACTTGGCTTTTTCGTTATTTTTCAATGCCTCCTTTTTTATAAAGCGAAGAACGATAGTTTGGATCTTCTCTTCCATCGGATATTGAATTGTTTTTGACAAGAATTCAAAAAGCTGGGGGTTGGATTGTTCGGAGGAATGACGGAGAACCCAATCCAAAAGTGTCTGATGAGGATTATGAGGTTCCCTAAGAAGAATATTTATGGCTGATGCGCACAGATCCTCTATTCCAATACGGTTTGATTTTCTAAGGGCATCCCAAAGTTTGTAGGCGTTCTCAAAATCAAGTCTTGATATCATCTTCAAAAGGTATTTTAGCACATGATCTTCGATAATCACATTTCTTTCTGTACTGCACAAAACTAAAAGTGCACATCTCTGCACTTTTGAGTCAGATCCTTGAACCTTTTCAGCTGAGTTTAATAATTTCGATGCGTTTATAGGGTCCAAACAATTGCTACGAGCCAAATCCTCCCAACTCCTTTGGATCGATTTCGTAAAGACGCGACACCCTTCGAGAACTTCGCACCGTTTTTTAAATTCTTTAACCGAACTCATAAGAAGCCGGTAAACATCCGGTGAAACGGATTCTAGCTCTTGCGGTGTCGCTATGTTTAGCATTTGAATGACCCATTCTGAAGCGCTGTTTCGGATCATTCCAACAAGATGTTCTTTACAAGGGAGTTTTTCCGGTTTTGCAAGATCTTTTACAATTTTCCACATCTTAACAGCTGCTTCGGTGTCTCCATGAGGGTTCTTTAAGATGTTTTTTGCAAGAATAGCGAGATGATTTGGAAATTCAGTTCTCTTCTTGTGGATTTTAGAGTCATAGAACTTCATAAAAACTTTAGAGCCAGCAACACCATCGTCTTTCAATTGCGTGCATGTTTTGATCATGGTATAAAAAATCTCTTGGTCCGGCTCTGTTAGGTAATCTAAAACAAAAAGAACGCCTTCTTGGTCTGTTGCCAGTCGTTTAAAAATACAAAGTGTGATTTTAGGATTGATTTGAAGACAGTCAATCATTTCCGGTTTTTTCATTTGCATAAGAAAAGCTTTATCATCATGAAAGTCCTTTTCTAACAGTTGCAACCATACTCTTGCATAATACTCATCTTTAGGTTTTATCGATCTGAAAAGTGCACAATACAGGGGGCGAGAAACTTTACCTAAAGCTTTGAGAATATCTTCTCCGTTTTTTGCACCTTTGATGATCGTTTCCCACGCTTTTAATGGGAGAATCTTATTTAAAATTTCTTTGCTAACGGGCTTCGTATCCCAGTTCTTTAGTATTCTAATTAGTGAAAGACCGCGTAGGATATCTCTAGAACGCTCTTTAGGGGGTTTGATCTTTTGTAAAGTCTCATCTACAATTTTTATATCATCAGCTTTTTGGATAATTCGATGCCATAACACCAAACTTTCATAGTCCAAATTAACTTCTTGTTTTAAGGATTCCGGCCACTCTTCACCCTGGCTAAAGTATTCGTTGGCGACAATTTGCCAGAGGGAAAGATCTTTGATTCCAAGAGTTTGAAGAAGGGTTGTTTTATCTTGAACCGTGAATGATTGGGACAGAAGATATTCACAAAGAATTTTGACTTCTTCAATAGAGCCTTCGAATCTCCGGGAAAATATGTAATTTTTAATCCATATTGGATCAAATGATTTGTAGTTTTCGACAATTATTTTACTGACAAGCTCCTTGTAGACCTTTGTTTCAAATGTCTGTTTGTCATGTTTTAAAATGCGTTCACAGGCCTTTTTCCTGTCGTATTCAATAATCTTACAAAGAATATTCTCTTCGATTTGACATTTTTTTTCACCAAGCAGCCGCATCATCTCCAGAAATAATTCTGCTGAAACATCCTTTTCATTTAGGAGTTTAAAAATAAAGGGAATCTTAGCTTTCGATTGTGAAAATTCGAGCCATTTGTCTTCCTCAATTGTACATGGGAAGGGGCTGCAAGCTTGATAGAGTAGATAACTATCACAATTACTTTGGAGCACTTGAGCAAATAAAGCAGCATATCCTTCTTCAGGTTCATCAAGAGCCTTTCGAAGCTTTTTAATCATTTTAGTGGCTTGAGCATACCCTTTCTTTTCAATGCATTTATCTACAAGCCTCCAGCAAAGTTGGTATCGCAAGGTTAAATCGTGGTTATAATGCTCTAAAACAATTTTTCCGACTTCCAATAGATAATCAACATTATCACTCCAACCGATTTCAGCGCTGGCTAATGAAAAATCATTCAATGAAACAACTTTGCAATTTGGAGGCCCCGACTGAGAAAACAGCATTTTCCTAATTTCTTTAATGTGTTCTGGAAGAAGGGGAATAGGAAAAATGGTTTTATCTTCTAAAACCTTATGGTAATTACTATCGACTTTTCTTTCGCTTAAACCTCCATCAAACCACAGCGAGTGGATGATGGCCCTTATCTTTTTAGACTGTTCTTTTTTTATTTTTCGAAAAGCTTCTAAAGTGACTGGAACATTAAATCGAACGAGAAGATCTCTTTTGGCAAATTTCCCGCGAAAACGAAGACGTAACACCCACTTCTCTTCATGCTGGATCAGTTTCACTTCAAAGGGCTTTTTCCAGGCTTCATATAATGCCAGCGCCGCAATGATCTCAATTAAAGCGTGAATACCTTCTATATCAGATCCTTTTTCCTTCATCATCTGGAATAACATCTTAATCCATGAAGGGATGGATTTATCAGTATCCACATTTGCTGCTTCTCTAAGAGTTTGATAAGAACTATGAGATAGATCTCTTATTAATTGTTGAATCCTTAACCGTGCTAGGAAGTCGACAACGGGCACTAACCTGTTGTGATCTTCTTGCTGCTTATCGAGTTGCGTTTTGAGGGGGTGTTCTTTTTCCGTTTTGGATTTTCGGTTTATTTTTTCGATCCATAGGGGAAAAATCTTGCTTTCGGAATATTGAAGGCTTACTTTGCCTTTGCAAATTTCCGACTCGAGTCGTGGAAAAGCGTAGTAAGGATCTATGGTATTATTTTCAAGGACTCCTAACAACTGTCCATACCACCATTTCCAAGGTTCTACACTTTCTAAAGCGATGATATTTTTCTCCAAATCGGACTTTGTGATACTGATTTTAATGTCGTCCATATTGAAGGCACTTTCGGTATTAAGCTCTTTGTAAATGACTATATCAAGAGCATTTCCTTCAAATTCAGAGATATGAACGATCAACACTTTGCCATCGAAAAGATCCGTTTTACATCCATCGATTTCATCGATCTGCATCTTTAAAAGGCCTAGCTGTATGTCGTCCTTCACTTTGATTCTTAAATCGACATCCGAAAAGGAGAATGTTTTTTCCGCGATTGCTCTGATAAATTTAGCGCGAAGCACATTTTTCTGCGTGGAGTCGGGAATAGCCGATAAAAACACTTCAAGGGCTTCTCTAAGAACGGGTTGACCCACGATATAGTTAGCCGCACTGCCCACAATGTACTTGGCTTCGATAAATTCTTTTCCTATGATGGTTTCAAAGGCTTCTAACCATTTAAATGCCTGCAGACCTCGTACGAAGTAAGGCTTATCTCGCCATGCTTCTTTCTGGTCTTGTGGCATTCCTAAGATTTCTTTAACTCGAGAACATACTCTCCAGTCCTCAACAAATAACGGGAAACTTTCCGGAGGGAGAAAAAGGGGTTGGACCGATGAAATTATCTGGTTGAATAATTGAATCAAGCGTTCACTTTTTGAGATAGGGGACTTAACCGTCGTTCCTTCGTGGGTTTTCTCTCGGGTTTCGATGAGTGCATAATCCGTGCGAGTAGAGGTATTGTGAATTGAACTATTATTCATAATTTATTTTTATATAAAATCAGAAGCAGTATGCTACATTTCTCAATATAACTCAAATAATATGCTAATTGTAAAAAAACGCTTAAAGAATAGTTTATCATTTCAAGAGGGCTGAAGCCTCATGAAATAAAGCTTTACAGTCTATTGGCATGTATAGATAATACTTTCGATATTCAATTAAGGAAAAACACATGGATGCATTGATCGTTGTTGATATTCAGAATGATTTTCTTCCTGGCGGAGCTTTGGCAGTCAAGGAGGGGGATAGGGTCATCCCTGTGATTAACAAGCTTCTGGATCTTCCTTTTGATTTTAAGATTGCCAGTCAGGATTGGCATCCATCCGATCATGGGAGTTTTGCTTCGGTCCATAAAAAAATGCCGGGAGAGATGGTTTTGCTGAATGGCTTAGAGCAAATTCTATGGCCTGATCACTGTGTCCAGGGGAGCTATGGCTCTGACTTTCCTAAAGCTTTGCATAGCGGAAAATTTGACATCATTTTTCATAAGGGTGACGATAAGAATATCGATAGCTATAGTACTTTTTTTGATAATGGACATTTGAAGTCAACGGGACTTGATGAGTTCCTTAAAAGTAAGAAAGTGACAAAGGTATATATTACGGGTTTGACGACGGACTATTGTGTGAAGTATTCCGTATTTGATGCTAGAAAGCTGGGGTACGAAATTTTTGTGGTAGAGGATGGATGCCGTGGCGTGAATTTGAATCCGGAGGATAGCCGGAAGGCTCTTGAAGAAATCGGAAAATTTGCCAAAATAGTTCGAAGTGAGAATATCGAAAAAGGATCGCCATCTTAAGCTCATTGATTTAAAACACGGAGTTCACAGAGAACACAGAGAGTAAGAATTTGTAACTGATGCTTGAAACTGAGATCATTATTATTGATCAATGAAAGTATTATAGGATATGAAGTTTTCCTCTTTCAATTAAAGTGATCTCAGTTTCAAGAAACTGGTAAAAATTCTTACCCTCTGTGTTCTCTGTGAACTCTGTGTTTTAAAATTAGTTTGCATATCAGCTATGAGGAATGTTTGATGGTCAAGTAGAGTTGCTTTACCATGCTCCAGATATGTTCTGCGCGGAGCCTGCGCCTTTCGTCTTTATCCGGATCTTCGCTGCCAGGGTAGTTCATCATATCAATACTTGGACCAAAACCCAAATGAATCGGCGTGCAACGCGTTTGTCGATGCTCTCCTAACTCTTTTTGAACACTGCTCGGAGGAGGAAGTAAATCATACGTCGACAGTGCAAGAGGATAAAAATGAGTCGGATGTCCCGATTTTTTTGCCATTAACCAAAACATCTCAATGCTCTGGCCATCGAATTTGGCAACATCAATATTTCCATTTTCATCAGGCCGATCTCTTCCACCGCTAGGCGCCACGTAAATGCACTTTCCGCCTTCTCCAAGTAATTCCCGCATCTTGTGCATCGTCCGATGATTATGCAAAAGCTTCTCCTGTTTTTTTTCAGGGGGATGATGAATATAATTCTTAGAATAGATACAAAGCAGATTGCACCCCTTGCTAAAGGGGACCGTCAAAGGATCCGTTGTCACCCGATGACCCGCAACAAAAATCATGTTCCTCGCCATGGACTCATGGGTCTTCTCCAACATCAGCGCAATCGCTTGCGGATCAGGCTCCGTTTGGTGATTTGCCAAAAGAATGACGTTCTCACCTGTCGCCAATTTATCATTGATTTCATCCACGTATTCCATTCCCAGAACTTTTGATTCTTTCATGATCACTAGAGGACGAATAAATTCAATGCCAAAGCGGTAGTAATCTACCGGAGAAGTGATTTTTTCATGATAGGGTTCAAAGTTATAAGGGTGTTCAATTTGTTCTATCACATAATCAATAAATTCATTCAGCAGGGAACGGTAGGGGGTCATATCCCCATGATTTTTTTGAACAGCATCTGAATAGCTGTGATAAAACAGTTCAAGCACTTTTGCAATATGATGGGGGAGTTTTCCCCCTTTGGAAAGGCTTTCAAGGCGATTAATAATTTCCATGGACTACTTAACGTCAATTCTTTGATTATTTGTCGTCGAAATAAAAACGAAATCGTTCAGATGCAAATTATCTTCGGTTTCAAATTCAATGCGCGCATTCAGATTCTCCGCTAGCTTTTCGAAGTATTGCTTATCTTCTATTCCTAAGTATTTATCCACTTCAGGGTGAACGACTAATTTTAAACCAAAGTGCTGGTGGCACTGAATCACTTTTTTCAAGGCTCTTTCAATTTCGATGGCAACACTTTCATAATTTTTAATCATGCCGCTTCCCATACAGTAAGGACAGTGGGTAAACATGGTTTGTATCAGCGATCCACGACTGCGCTGCCTTGTCATTTCAATCAACCCGAATTCGCTCATCCCTAAAACAGTACATTTTGCCGAATCGTCTTTCATGCAATCTTTCAAACGCTCCAAAACCCTGCGCTGGTTCTTCCTAAAACGCATGTCAATGAAATCGCAAATGATCAAGCCACCAATATTACGTAGACGCAATTGACGGGATATTTCTTCTGCGGCTTCTAGATTGATTTTCACCAAAGACTCTTCAACATCCCCTTCGCCGGAACCGCTCCTTCCGGAGTTGACGTCCACGGTGTACATAGCTTCTGTTCTATCAAAGAATAGATAGCCGCCGCTTGGGAGCCAAATCTTTCTTCTGAGCGATCTCTCAATTTCCTTTTCGACATTGAATCTTTCAAACATCGGAATCTTATCGCGGTAATATTCGATTCTAAGAGGGTGCTCATGAGCATATTTGCTGTGGAGTCTCTTAATGGTCTGATAGATGGTGTAATCGTCCACCAAAATCCGATCAAATCTCTTATCGACAGCAGTGATTACAGCTCTTTTTAAAATGTCAGACTCAGCATACAATAAGGCAGGATCCTTGGCCTTGTTAAAATTCTCACGGATCGTTTCCCATGTTGCAAAGAGGTCATTTGCCTCTTCAATCAACTGCTCAGGCGAAGCAATAGCGCTTGCTGTACGGCATATCAGCCCCATATCTTTGGGCATTTCGAAGGATCGAATCAATCTCTTCAAACGATCGCGAGCCTGCCTGTCTTCGATTTTTCGCGAAACCCCACGGTGGGCCGAGTTAGGTAATAGGACTAAATAACGTCCCGCAATGGAAATATTTGAGGTAAGGCGCGCTCCCTTGGTTCCCATGGGTTCTTTCACCACCTGGACAAGCACCGGTTGGTCGATTTTTAGGACCTTTTCGATGTCTAGCTGCTTCTGCTCTTTTTTAGTTAGAGTGCTGATGTCGTAATCTAAGTCGAAATCCATGTCAAACATCGCTTCATACTTCTTCGTATTCTCAATGATGTCCGAGATATGAATAAACCCGTTATCCCCCTCATTGATGTCAATAAAGGCCGATTGAATGTTATGTAAAATGTTTTTGACACACCCTTTATAGATATTTCCCGTGATCTGACGGTCTTTCTTCCGTTCGACCACTAAGTCATAGAGGTGTCCATTCTTTAAGTGAGCGTAGCGAATCTCTTTAGATTCAATATTAAGTAAAATTTCGTCCATTTCGTCACCTTTTGGTTGACGAAAGACCTATATGCAGCCTCCAGATAATGAAATAAGATATCCCACCTCATGTGATGAAATCCTCTGCCAAATTTAAATGTATCAACTGATAAAATTTCATTTTTCTGTAAATTAATCCCTATCTCAGGTTCGCTATCCTCGTAATTACTGAGTTCTAAGGGGCCTTTATATGTCTTTCTTTGTTTAACTTTTCGTGAGAGCACCATCCAATAACAGAATCTCACTTTGACTCTAATCATAAAACATTCGGGAATATTTACTCCAGGAAAAATCGGACTGGAAAAAAAAGATCCATTTCGTGTAAACTAGCTCATTCATAAGCAAAGAATTAAGATGGATGACTATTTTAACATTTATGCGGATCGGTTAAGAGGCGGAAAGGTCGAAAACCTGGACCGCTCTTTCACTCCCGATTTCCTCAAAATAGAGGAAAATGAGGTGCAATTCCCTGAACCCGTAAATGTTACAGGACAAGCTTATATTGCAAATGACGACCTGGTATTACACCTGGATATAGCGACAGCCGTGATGATCCCATGTTCGATCTGCAATGAGCCCATAAGAGTCCCTCTCGCTACCAAAGGCCTGTATCAGTTGATTCCTCTCGACGAAATCCGTGGGGGAGTCTATAAAATGCAGGAATTGCTGCGGGAAAGCGTGATTATTGAAGTCCCCCTCTTTGCCGAATGTAACAATGGGAATTGTCCCCACAGGGGCGAGATTGACAAATACCTGCATCAAAACACTGATAAGTCCGATGATGCAGAAGAGGGCTACCAACCCTTTAAAGATTTATAACTTTGATTTTAGGAGAATAGAATCATGGCAGTACCAAGAAACCGACATTCAAATGCGCGTAAGAACACAAAACGTTCTCACCATGCGAAAAAACAGTTGCACCTAGTCACCTGTTCCAACTGCAGCACCTCAAAGCGTCCCCACGCTATTTGTCTTGCTTGTGGATCCTACGGTGGACGTGTTATTATTAGCCAAGAGGCTGCAAGCCAAGAATAGGAGTTCCCCGATTGCGTATCGGTGTCGACCTAATGGGGAGCGATAGCTCCCCCCAAATTCTTTATCAGGGCGTTCTGGAGGCTGTCAGTCAGCTCCCGGAAGATACCACCCTGCTTGTGTTTTCTACACAGACGTTCCAGCCTGAGCATCCCCAAATCCATTTTCACATCGTTTCCGATTTTATCTCGATGGAAGACGATCCTTTGTCGTCCATTCGACTCAAAAAAGACTCCTCCCTCGTCGTCGGATTGCGCCTATTGAAGGAAAAAAAACTCGATGGATTTGTCTCAGCGGGTAATACCGGAGCCCTCGTAGCCTTATGTTCTTTAACGTTGCCTCTTTTTCCCGGAATAGAGCGGCCGGCCCTCCTAGCCCTACTCCCAACGAAAAAGGACCCCTTTGCGATGGTGGATGTGGGTGGCACGCATACAGTGAAATCTAAGAATTTGGTTCAATATGCCGTTATGGGGGCAGCCTTTCAAAGGTGTCTTCATGGCATTGAAAAGCCAGTAATTGGGCTTCTCAATATAGGTGCCGAGTCCAAGAAAGGGACAATTGAAGTGCGTGAAGCCTACCCGCTTTTGCAGCAATTAGGGGCCGCTCCCGATTCAAAGATAACTTTTGCCGGAAATATTGAAGGAAGGGCGGTGTTTGAGGGGAATATTGACGTCCTTGTCACGGATGGATTTACCGGAAATATCATGCTTAAGACCTCTGAGGGATTATCTGATCTAATATTTGACTATTTGGACTCAAATACGACCCATCCTGACCTAAAAGACGATTTATCGGACCTCCGTAGGCACTTTAGCTATGATGAGCATCCTGGAGCGATTGTATGCGGCATTGATGCCATTGTAATGAAATGTCATGGGGAAGCCTCATCAAAAGCCATGATGCGCAGCATTCTCGGCACATCGACCCTCATCGAGAACCAATTCCTGTCTAAAATCAAGCAAGAGTTGTAACCAAGCTTGGGGCGATGGCCCCAGGTTTTACAAACAGCATAATATATCGCCATTATTTCACCCAGGAACCATCCCAGAAATGAATAGCAGCACATTCGTGCTTACATATCAATCTGATGAGATTTTTCTCATGGCCAAGAATGGGATAAAAGAAAGTCGGCGGAAAAACTAGCCCATCCTGTTCAATAAGCTGCCAATTTTCACAAACGACCTTGGTAACATATCTAGGACCTGTCTTTTCAACGGTCCATTGATATAAAGGCGCATTTTCAGCCAATCCGGTGACAATTTTTTCCATGATTGGATGCCCTGGCGCAGAGGCTAATATCGCATTCCCCAATGAAAAATGACAGCATTCTAAAGGTTCAATTCCTGCAAAAAAGCTATATTCTTGATGAGCAAACTCAAAAAAATCAGAGGAAACACATTCCATATCTGTATCAACATATAATCCACCGAAGTTGTATAGAATTTCATAACGTAAAATATCAGCTTTTTCTCCATAATTCGGTGCTCTCCGATAGAGATCAGAATTGTATAAGTCTAGTTGTTTGACATCTTCATCGGTCCAAAGCATATACTGCCAGCCGTTCCAGTTTTTCCAAGTAGCCACCCATTCCTTATACTTGGCGGGTAAAGGGCCTCCTAACCATATTTGATGGATGATGCGGGGGATTTTATAATTTCCGTCATTAGAAAAGGATCGATGTTTATCTAAGTCATAGAGCAATTTTATAATTGATTTATTTTCATAGTATAAAGGTGGTGCGCTAAAATCTATGTGTACATAGTACCTTTGATAAAGGGGTTGGCTGCGTCCATAGCGTGCCATCGATAAATCAAAGTCCGGGTAAATGCTTCTGAAGTTATCTAAAGCATGACAATCATATAAACATATCGAAAATGCGATTAGGAAAAATATTTGGATTTTTTTATAAAACATAACGATGAAAACCTCTGTTAAATTAATCAAGTTTGTGAATTTTGATAATGGCACTCCTTAGAGATATGCTAAAAGGGCTGCAATTTTGTATCCTGATTGAAAAAGGGATCCCCGAACTTGGTGATTCCGCCACAACCATATGTTCAAACTTTGCTACTGGGTTGTCGACCCCCATAACAGTGACTTGGGTTGAGTTAAGGCACAGCGCTGAATACAAAGGACGACTTTGATCGCTTAGATAAAATTGATACACCTCAAAT
The DNA here is from genome assembly GCA_963822595.1 of Waddliaceae bacterium. Classification (GTDB taxonomy): domain Bacteria; phylum Chlamydiota; class Chlamydiia; order Chlamydiales; family Waddliaceae; genus CAVRUH01. The sequence continues at coordinate 244,680 of CAWGIG010000005.1, forward strand.
ACATAATCAGATAAATTCTGAGCCGCATCCACCAATAAAATGTATTCAACCGAATATGTTCCCGGTGATGAAATTAGAATATTCGTTGCATCATTCGGATCAATGGATATTGTTCCGCTTGCTTGCGTCACTCCCAAGGGTTCCAGGAATAGAATATAGTCATCCATTTCAAACGTTGTCCCTGATCCGCCGTATCTAGATAAAGGAAGAAAATAATACATCGCAAAAGGCTGAGAATTATTTCCATTCATCCCCGCATTTCCTGTGGGTCCTTGCGGGCCAATAGGACCTTGGATTCCTTGTAGACCTTGAGGTCCTTGGGCCCCGCAAGTACCTTCCGCGCCACAAGGTCCCTGCAGGCCTTGAGGTCCGGTAGGACCTGTTTCACCTTGTACGCCTTGCGGTCCTTGTTCACCAATAGATCCATCCAATCCACAAGGACCTTGAGGTCCAGCAGGGCCGGTTTCACCTTGGGGTCCTTGTTCCCCACAAAGTCCATCCAATCCAGAAGGGCCTTGAGGTCCAGTAGGACCTGTTTCACCTTGAACGCCTTGCGGTCCTTGTTCACCACAAGGTCCATCCAATCCACAAGGGCCTTGTAGGCCTTGAGGTCCAGCAGGGCCGGATTCGCCTTGTAAGCCTTGCGGTCCTTGTTCACCACAAGATCCATCCATTCCACAAGGCCCTTGAGGTCCAACAGGACCGGTTTCGCCTTGTTGTCCTTGAGGTCCTTGTGCACCGCAAGGGCCATCGGAGCCACAGGGTCCTTGTGGCCCTTGAGGTCCAATTAGACCATCTTCTCCTTGGAGACCTTGAGGTCCAAGAGGCCCTTGGATGCCACGAAGTCCTTGTGGACCAACAGGGCCAACTGCTCCCGGAATTCCTTGTGGACCGGCTGGGCCACGAAGTCCTTGTGGACCAACAGGGCCTACGGCTCCACGAAGTCCTTGTGGTCCAGTGGGGCCTTGTGGACCTGTAGGACCTTGCGGTCCAGTAGCCCCTTGAGGACCGTTAGCCCCTTGTTGACCGGCACGGAATTGAGGATCTGAAGTTTTAGGGGCAGCTAAAGGATTAGTATGTATCAAATTTTCATCGATGTTATATATGTTAATGCTAGAATCATTTGGGTTGGCATGTATCTGAAGGCAGAAAAAAAAATCGGAAAAACATATCAAAAGGGAAAAGATAAATACTCTCATTTCAAATTAACTCCATAAAGCATTAGTTTAAGATTCTTTGGTGAGTTGACAAAGGCACCATGAATTGATTTAAGAGAATATGTTTAAATTAATTTACAATTTTTGTAAACATGTTTTTGAAATGATCCGAAATATTTATGCCAAGTTGTATGCTGACGTATTGATCAATATCGCATTCTAAATAGTCTGTAGGGGTGTCCAAATCAAATGCTAGATTATCATTTTGTATAAGTTGTGGCGTTAGTCCTAACCGATTTGACTCCTGCATGTGTAATCGTAAACTATCCTCACCAAACTGATACTTAAATTTTCCAGACATATTCAAAAAGAGCATGTTAGTGCCTTTTTGAGCTCGATCAGCGACCAAAACAATGCCGCACTCATTTATGAGAGGATGTAAATCCTCAATATCCATAAAAGGGAGATCGGTAGGCAAAATAAGAATCTTTGTAGATCCATGGCTTCTAGCATAGCCCGATGCCTGCTCTAGTGCATGATTAAGCCCGTTTACTCTTTCTTCAAGCGTGGTTGCAGTTTCTCTTGCAAACTCGAGCGTCTCTTTACAACTGCTAACAACAATAAGATTTTCCTGACTCACCAATTGCCGAGCAACACCCAGAGTTCTATTTAACAAATATTTGTTCAATGAATATCGCTCTTCAGGGCTCAGCAAAGCGGATAGTCTGGATTTTCCTTTATGTAATGACTTTACAGGGATAATAACGGACAAACTCATATCCTAACTTTTACTCCCATAGCAAAATCGATGACAGTTTTTGCAAGTTGCGTACTTGCTGATACATCATACATCATCGTAGGTGTCACACAACATTCTATCCCCATCATCCCACCAAATTTTTCGTCTACAGTATCAATAACAATTCCATCTATTAGATCGCCATAATACTTCGCTACACCTACAGCAGAAACATCCATCCCTAGCTCATTCATGATTTTAGCTGCGGGTCCTTTAACCGCTTTGCCTCCAATGATCGGGGATACTGCGACTACAGGAATCTTCCTTTTCTTCAAATACTCTTTAATTCCCGAAAGATTGACTATCGGAGCGATGCTCAAAAAGGGATTGGAAGGACAAATGACAATAGCGGTAAGATTTGGCTGATCTAAAGCTCTTAAAAAATCATTTCCGGGTTTTGTTTCAGTCGCTCCTTGATATTCGATTCTGACGACTTTAGGTTCGCTACGCATCCTTACAAAATAGTCTTGAAAGGCTAAAGGTCCTTCAGTTGTATGCACAATAGTCGGCACTGCTTCATCACTCATCGGAACAATAGTGTGCTTGATGTCAAGCATTTGACTTTGCATCTTTGTAATTGAACTGAGTGTCTGACCTTTTTTGAGTCGATGCGTCCTATCAATGTGTGTTGCAATATCGCGATCTCCAAGGCGAAACCAGTGCTCGCCCCCAAGTCGTTCTAGGGCCTTCATAAATTCCCATGTTTCACCTTCCATGCCCCAGCCCGTTTCTTTGTTGTTGATTCCAGCTAGCGTATACATCACTGTATCTATATCTGGAGAAATAGCTAATCCAAGATGGTTAAAATCATCTCCGGTATTCACAACTAGGGTGAGTTCATCCGCCGGCAATGCAGCGGCTAGCCCTTGAGCTAATTTGGCTCCTCCGACTCCCCCTGCCAAGGCAATAATCATCTTTTCCTTATTCATACAAAGAGATCTTGGGTTTGTGGACGCACGAGTTCCTGAGCCATTGATTGGCGCGCCTCAAAGAAAAAACCGCGAATGTGAATAATAGGTGTTCCTTCACCGGATTGTCCCATAAGCAGTGAAGCTGCAGAGGCAAGTTCATCGGCATAGCCAACGAAAGTGCTTTGTAATTTACGATTAAATAGATCGGGCCAGCCTCGCATATCTTGTAATGCGGGGACTCCAGCTGCGCCTAAAGCTACCCCTACGGTGCCATTTCTCCAGGCGCGTCCATGGCTGTCATTAATGATAATTCCGATTTTTGCACCCGTTTGTTCAAGAAGGCCATTTCGAAGCGACTCACAGGTGGCGTCGGGGTCTTTGGGGAGTAAGAGAGCTCTTTCTTGGGATTGCGGAACATTCGACATGTCTATTCCTGCATTAGCCATGACAAAACCTAAACGATGGCGAACGATAATGAGCCCTTGAGGTGTGTGGCGTAAGACTTCTTTTGATTCTGACAGAATCAGTTCCACCAAACGAGGATCTCTATTTGTTATTTTAGCTAACTCCAAAGCCCTTTCGGAAGGAATTACCGAATCTAAGTCGACCAAGCGGCCTTCGGATTTAGAAACGATCTTCTGAGCAATAACTAATACATCTCCGTTTTCTAAAGAAAGTCCGGCGCCTTCTAAGCCCTGTTGAATGATTTTAGCCAGGTCATCTCCCTTTTGGATGAAAGGAATGTTTGGCAATGCATTCAAGACCATTTTTTTCATTTATTCATCTCTTTTTTCTCAGACATGCTAATCCGGATTCCTGCATTCTTTACTTTATAATGTTGGTTTATGGCAATCAGCAGGGTCGTTAGGCTTTCTACAGCAACAGAATTGACGAGTTTCCCGGCATATATTCCATGTAAGCCGATTTCATTGATCAATTTAATAACGGTATCGCAAATTTCCATGTTATTTCCACAAACAAGAATATCGCAATCTATTTTAGAATTAAGGTCTTTAAGAAGGCTTGCAGCGATATTTTCAAATGCTGAAATAACATGTACATCCTTTCCAAGCTCATGCTGTAATGTTATAGCTGAGGATCCTGTCAGAGGTAAATGTATTTCTCCCCGATGTGTGGGATCAAAGGCGACGATTGCTGTGATGACGATTTTTCCGGAAACATGATTGCGAATTTCATCGATGACCCATGATTGTGCAGAATAAGGAACAGAAACGATAATGATATCGGCAGCTTGCGCTGCTTTGGCATAGTCTTCGACTTCGATTGATACATTGTTTAATTGAGCACTGAGAAGTTCTGCAGCCTGTTTTCCTTTCTCAATTTCTCGCGTGCCAAAAACGAGAGGGTGCCCGGCAGTCCCAAATCTCAAGGCTAAACCTTTTCCTAGCTTTCCAGTGGCGCCTAGAATGGCAATTTTCTTTTTATGGTTCATGATCCTTCCTTTTTAAGTTTGGCAGCAAACGGGTTCCACAGAACGCTTTTTCAATGGAGTTAAAATAATCGGACTCAGCTCTTGGCAGATATGCGAGCGTTTTTGCTGTTCCATTGAAACTTCTCCGTAGAGTGTTGTCCGTTGTTTCGGAATTCTCCCTATAGATAAAATAATGGACTCCATTTTTTGTGGAGACATCTCTTGACCATGTATTGTCCCTGCAGCACGAGAGATACTTTCGTTCATTAATGTTCCGCCGAGATCGTTCACACCTGCATTCAGACAGGCTTTTGCTCCCTCTTCCCCAAGTTTTACCCAAGAGGCTTGGATGTTGGTAATATACGGATAAAGAACGAGTCTTGAAACGGCATGCATCAACACCGTTTCTCGCCATGTAGGTCCTCTTCGTGATTTTCCTTTGAGGAACATCGGCGTTTCCATATGCACAAAAGGAAGGGGAACAAATTCCGTAAACCCTCCTGTCTTTTGTTGCAGTTCACGGAGGCGGATTAAATGCCTTGCCCAATGCCTTGGAGAATCCGTGTGTCCAAACATAATGGTAGAGGTCGTTCGAATTCCTGCTTCATGCGCGCATTCCATCACTTCTAGCCACTGCTGGGTATTGATTTTGTCAGGACAAATTAAAGCGCGGATTTCATCATCCAGGATTTCTGCGGCTGTCCCTGGTAAAGTTCCTAGTCCATAGTTGCGGATTTCTTTTAAATAATCAGTGAGGGAAAGTCCAAGCGTGCGAGCTCCTGTCCAGACTTCTAAAGGAGAAAAAGCGTGAATGTGCATTTCCGGAACCACCGATTTTACTGTGCGGCATAAATCGAAATAGGTATTTCCCGTGTATTGCGGGTGAATACCTCCCTGCATGCAAACTTCGGTAGCACCTCTTTCCCAGGCTTCTATGGCACGTCTGGCAACTTCGGATAAATCCAAGTCGTAAGGCTTTCCACGGAGATTTTCGCTCAATTTTCCTTTGGAAAAGGCACAGAATTGACATTTGAAATAACAGACATTCGTGTAATTGATATTTCTGTTTACAACATAGGTGACATTATCCCCGCAAGCGGCTTTGCGCAAAGCATCAGCCCCCTCGCAAACCAGGCGGAAATCATTTTCGCGCGCTTGAAAGAGTTTGACAATATCTTCCTCGGAAAATGCAATTTTATTAAAAGCCTTGTCGATCAATTTTGTGATCGATGAGTCACTTTTATTTGAACTGAGTAGCTTTGGAGCCGGTGAAGAAGTACCTACAAACCAGTTTTCCTCGCGAACAAATCCTTCGCCATCGATCTCAGCGAGAACGCGTGGAGCTAGTTTGGAATCGTGCCATTCATGCGCCTTCAGGCAATATGTGGGATAGGATGCTAAACGCTGAACAAGATTTTTTCCCAAAGATTCGGTTTGTAGCTTGAGTGTTTTAATGTGCGGCCAAGGTGCCTCTGGATTGACAAAATCCTTTGTCACGGGCGAGATCCCTCCCCAGTCGTTTAATCCGGCATGGATCAGCGAAGGATAGGTCTCAGGACTTAAATTCGGGGGTGCCTGGATATTCATTTCAGGGCCAAAGATAAGTCTGGCTACAGCAATCGACCAGAGCAAATCGTCTAAATCGGGTTCGGGAGAATTGGCCATTTTGGTCAAAGGTTTGGCGCGAAAATTCTGGATAATGATCTCTTGGATGTGACCATATTGCTGATGTAATTCCCGTAAAGCTAAAAGAGAACTGATCCTTTCTTCGCGCGTCTCTCCTATTCCGATGAGTATTCCTGAGGTAAAGGGAACCTTAAGTTCTCCGGCAAGACGGATGGTTTCGAGTCGTTTGATGGGATCTTTATCGGGGGATCGGTAATGGACTTGCCCTTTTTCTAAAAGTCGCGGCGAAAGGTTTTCGAGCATGATGCCTTGCGATATGGAGACCTTTCGCAGCATGGAAATGTCTTGGCTGCTCATGATTCCCGGATTTACATGAGGGAGAAGGGTTGTTTCTTTTAAAACGAGTGCACACATTTCTGCAAGATAGGAAAGGGTTGTGGGGTGTCCTTTTTTTCTGAGTTCTTCCAGAGCTAGGGGATACCGGAGTTCGGGTTTATCGCCTAGGGTAAAAAGAGCTTCGTGGCAGCCGGCTTCTTGCCCTGCTCGGGCAATTTCCAGGACTTGTTCCGGTGAGAGGTATGCAGCTTCTAGTCGGGCAGGGGGTTGGGCGAAGGTGCAATAGTGGCAGAAGTTTTGACAGAGTTGGGTTAAAGGAATAAACACTTTTTTTGAATAGGAGATATTTTTTCCATGACCAAGATCGCGCATTTGGGATGCTTGGAGCATAAGTGCTGGCAGCGGTGAGGTTGCCGCGAGATGACGGATTTCATTTTCTGTAATCATTATGTTCCTTAATGGAAGTAAACTCATAGCAAATCGTTGTTTTCAAAACAACCTTTTCATACACAATTTAAACGCGGAGACGCGGGGACACAGAGACGCGGAGAAAGAGAAATGATTATTTTTCGTTTTTTTCTCTGCGTCCCCGTGTCTCCGCGTACCCGCGTTTAAAAAATACAAGGTGGCTTACGATTGACGTACCCCTATAGCCAAATTTTGAGTTCACTTCAGTATGAATTAACTTGTGTTTTCTATTTAAATATGCTTTAATTGTTCTTTATTATTGTTTATTTTATAATTTAGGAGTTTTTATGTTTTTAAAAAGAAATTTAAGTCTTGTTTGCACTAGCCTCATTTGTTTAACACTATTTACTTCTTGCGCACCAAATATTTCACCTAGCACATACACCGGAAGAGATATCGGTCGTGTAGCTAGAACTTATGCCGGGGTTGTCAGAAACGCACGCCTCGTTATCATCAACAGTGATCAACTCGAACAAAACGGAACCGGAATCATCGTTGGAGGTGTCGGCGGAGCGATTGCAGCCAATTCCATAACGAAAGGTCGAGGAAGCGGACTCGCAACTTTTGGTGGCGCGATTCTTGGTAGCGTTGCCGGTGCCCTTGTCGAGCGAGATCTCAAAGAGCAAAACGGAATGGAGTATATCATCGAGCTTGAAGATGGGACCCTGATGACGATTGTTCAAGGATGCGAACCCTTAATCTATCCCGGTCAGGGCGTTTATGTCATGATGTATGATTACGGCAATTCACGAGTTATTCCAAGGTACTAATCCTTGGGATAACCCAATTTTAATCTAATCGGTTAGGATATTCTAAGCGTAACTGCTCTAATCCATTACAACGAATATAAAGCCCTACTTGCGGCATAAAATTTAGGATGGTTTTTACACCCCTTATTGTTATTTCTGGACTCTCCACAATGCTGATGTATTGCAAATTTTTTAATCCGATCATTGCTGACATGCAGCCGTCTGATAGATGACGGTTTCTCCAAAAATATATTTCCTTTAAGTTAGGTGGCAAATAAATAATTTGATCTTTAGTAATTGAAGTATTGTCTAGTTGAAGCTCTTCTAAGGAATTCATGAATCTAAGATAGAGCCAGTCGTCTTGATTTTGATCAAACAGTGAGGATAGTGTGAGGCTCCGGACGTGTTTTAATCTCATAAGATTGTCAAATAATTTTCTGTGTATGGACCCGGATCCATCCCCTGAAAGGGAAAGTTCTGTAAGGTTAGAGAGATTTTGAAAACATGTTCCTTTCAGATGAGGTGGAATATGTGTTATATAAAGAGTCCTAAGTCTATTCAATTCGGCAAGTGGCTTTAGTTGTTCATCTGTTAAACTCCTACATGCAAATATCAACTTTTCAAGATAAGGAAAATACAAAAGAGATTGCATGTTTTCTTGATCTGTTTGTTTTTTAAAGTGAATCTCTTTGATGGCATGCGGAATCTTTCGAAAAATATCACATTTAGAGTCGCCTAATTTTGTGCTGCCAAGAGCCACAGAAAGATGATCCTTTTCATCTAATCTGCATCCTAGTTTATAAAATTGGCGGAGTGTTTCTTTGTCTGTGGATAAAGCCATGGCAAGAGTGCCTTTTTTATTTCTGATGTCCACGGGTATCTGATAGGTTTCTACAAGTTCAGGGATAAGTTCAGTACAGTTGTTTAATGCTACTATGTGTAGAAGGGTGTTACCATGGTGATCTTGAATTTTTATGTCCATACCAAATTTTTGCCACAATTGTAACATTGGAATAACTTCTTTAGGTCTCAGGATTATCAAGTTATCAATCCAAAATAGGATGGGCCTATCGGCCCATTCAGGAGAGTGTAGATTTGCTCCTTTTCCCTAAGAAAAGCCACCAAATCCATTCTTCCTCTTTGGATGGCAAAACAAAGAGCAGTAGACCCAATGGTTGATGGCTGATTGATATCGGCACCTTTATCGAGAAGTTGCTGAATTTGTGAAATACTTCCTCCAAGATAGCAGGCGTAGTGTAAAGCTGTACAACCTTCCTGGGAGTACTCTAACAAATCGTAAGGAGTTTTGAGTCGATTTAAAAGAGAATTAAACACTTCTTCATTTCTCAATGTTATGTTGCTATATGGTATTAGAAAAAAATCTTTAAAGGAATGAATAAGCTTTCGCTTATCAGCCACGTTTACTTCAATTTCAAATTCTTCGCGTGCCTTAACAATATTTAATCGAAACCAAATCTCATGTAACAGCTTCTGGGGTTCTTTTTGCCAAATAAAAGCAGATATCGCTTGAGGTTGATTATTAAAACACGCTCTAAAAATTGCGCTATTAATGACTATATGGTCTATTCGCTGTTTTAGTTCCTTTGAAACTTCTCTCATGCGCGCAATTGTCTTTATTGTAGGAGATTTTCCAAGTTGACAGACAAGAAGATCTAAGGGTAGATATACGTTCATAAAAGATTGTACCTTTTGTATAATTGTACGGCTACAGGTTATAGCGAAGATCTAGTTTTATCCGCTATATCTAAAATCCGGGAATTAGATTTGAAAACGCCTCCGCATCTTTGCTTGTCCTTGTCTTCTAAATTAGACCTTATGCAAACATTTTAAACGCAGAGGCGGGGAGGAACGCAGAGGCGCTGAGAAGTAAATGAGAAAAAGAATCATTTTCTTTCTCTGCGTCTCTGCGATCCTCCCCGACTCTGCGTTTAAAATGTTTGCTTAAAAACTATCTCAAGTTGATGTTTAAGAGTTAAGAAGGATAGAGCATAAACTCGCGTTAAATATTAATGATTTGAATCAAGATTGTTTAAAGCTTGTTCGAGCGCTTCTGTATTTTCTTCGCTCTCAACTTTAATAGGCTCGCCTAGCCTCACAGTGATGGTTGAGAAAGGTTTGGGGAGCATAAGTTTGTCCCACGTTTTGAATTTCCAGACTTTTGTTGCATTCCAGCTAAAAGGTATAATACTCGCCGATGCCTCCTTGGCTGCATAGGCCACTCCCGGCTTCACTTTCAACGCGGGTCCCCTAGGACCATCCGGAGTGATAATAATGACCTCATTGCCATGCTTCAATTGCTTCACCATGGTTTGCAGAACCTGTGCCCTGCCATTATGCGGTACGCGAATCGCCCTGCCAATTCCATAGCTATTAGTATGAGAAACCAAAACCTCTGCATCTCGACTATTGCTAATCAAAGCGGCATATCTAAATTGCGGAGCGTAACGTGTCATGATCTCCGCAACAAGTGTTAATCGATTGTGCCATAGCATCAAAATGCATTTTTTGTTTGAGGCTGCACTGACAAAATGATCCATCCCTTCCACACGAAAACGGCATGTCAGCAGGATGGCTTTTATAGAGTACTTTACAAGGCGCGCAAGGGCAAAAGATACCCACTTTTGTTTCAGAAGGCTCATGAAATAAGCTCCAGGACTGCCTGTGCGGCTTCATGGCTCGATCGATTTTCCTTTAATAGAGATGACAGCTGCTCGCAGTCGTTGATACAAGCTTCACGAGCATATCCCTCTTCGTTCAAACTTTTAAGCACGCGGAATAAATTTTCTGAGCTGAGTCCGCTTGCAATCAATTCGGGAAAGGCGGTTTTTCCGGAGAGAATGTTCACCATACAGTAGTGAGGCAGATTAAGACGGAGAAAATATTTGGCGAAAAAGCGATTAAACGCTGAAACCTTGTACATAACGACAGTCGGACGTTTGTGCAAAGCGAGTTCCGTTGTCACGCTGCCGCATTTTGCGATAGCCGTGCGGCTATCACGCATCAATTCATAGGAATAGGTTTTAGGAACAAAAAAAAGGTCTTTGCCGACACTCAGGGACCTGTTTTTTATCGCTTGGTTTAATAGGTTTATCATTTCGTCATGAGCGCATGATAAAGCAAATGTAACCTGTGGATTTTCTTTTTTGAGTTTTTCAGCGACATCAAGAAGGTAGGGGAGGTTGTTTTTAATTTCGCTCTTGCGGCTACCTGGGAAGATGGCGATAAGATTCTTGGTGTCTTTAATGCCGCATAATCCGATCCAATTTTCATCATAGGTATGTGTTTCAACGCTCTCCTTGAGGGGATTGCCGACATATTTAACGCTGAGGGAGCTGTTTTTGAATAATTCTTTTTCGAAAGGGTAAATTGTTAGAAGTAAGTCGTAATTATCTTCCAGTGTTTTTGCACGGCCTTTGCCATGCGCCCAAATGGTCGGGGAAATGTATTGAACAAGTTTACCTTTGAATTCTCTCTTTCGGAGGGCCTTTGCAAGACGTAGGTTGAATCCGGGATAATCAATTAAAATGACGATATCGGGTTTGTTCTTTAGGATGTAATCTAGCACGGCATAGAATTGACGGCGAATTTTTGGTAATGACCAAAGGATGTCTGTGATGCCGATTACTTCAAATTCTTCCATGCGGATAAAGCAATGGATTCCTTTTTCTCGCATGAGGGGGCCGGCAACAGCTGATATAGATACCTGAGGATCTTTTTCTTTGAGGGCTTGGATGAGTTTTGCTCCGTGGAGGTCGCCGCTTTTTTCACCGGCGAAAAGAAAGATTTTCTTCTTCATGGAGTTTCTTTTTTGATTTGGTAGCTTAGGTGCCTTTTCATCATCCAGCGCACGGCAAACATATCTGCGACTGTGTTGAAGGAGCGGTTGAGGAAGTTGTATTTGGTTTTGCCGCTGGTTCTTTCGCGGTGGTTGACGAGGACTTCGGAGACGCGGTAGCCTTCGATTTGGAAAAGGGCGGGGAGGAAGCGGTGCATGCCGTGGTACATTTTGATATTGTTGAGGCATTCGCGACGATAGAGTTTTAGGGAGCAACCTGTATCTTGGATGCCGTCATTGCAGACGCGGCTTCGGATGGTATTGGCGAAGAAGGAAATGCATCTTTTTAGGACGTTATCTTTTCTTTTTCTGCGGATGCCGCAAACGAGATCGCTGTTTGCCGATAGCTCGATGAGTTTGGGAATATCTGTGGGGTCATTTTGTCTATCGCCATCGATGGTAATGACGAATTCGCCGCGGGCGTTTTTGAAGCCGGCGTCGAAGGCGCTGGATTGGCCGAAATTTTTCGTAAAAACTAGTGTGCGAAGAAAAGGTTTGTCCTTACCCATTTCTTTTAAAATGGAGAGGGTATTGTCTTTGGAGCCATCATCGATGCAGACCATTTCCCAGGGGGCGCCGAATTGGGACATGACATTTTCGACCTCTTCGACTAGGGGGCGGATATTTCCTTCTTCATCTTTTAGCGGCACGACAATAGAATATTTAATAGACATCTTTTCACTCTTTTTTAGGTCAATTGTACCAGAAAATACTCTAAATTGGAACTTCTTTAATAAAAATTGAGAAGCGTTAAGCGCTTCTCATCCAATATTTGAAGGACCATGGGGAAGCTCCTTTTCTGCGATTTCGACTGTTTCTTGAACGCCCCAATAATAAGATTGTGCATGTGCAGTCATATTGCGACTCCCCAAAAATAATAAAGAACAAGTTCCTAAAGCAAGTATGCCTAGTCCTAATACAGTATTACTAAAAATCAATATTCCTATACCTATAAGTGCAACACTTATGGCAATCGCCACACAGATCGATGTGCCAAGGGCAATATTTTCCCATACATTTAAAATTGTTGTTATTCTATTTGTGGGAACATTATCTGTTGGCAGTTGCAAGGTAAAGTAATCATATTGCCCATGATTGAAAGTGCTTCCATAAACCATAAAACTTGCAAAATTTAACATGAGCTTTGCTTTACTCAATAATTTCAATTTTTGGCAATGTGGCCAATACTTGACTATTGAATGTTTTAATATAATTTAATATTCCTAATAGATTGACTCGGTAAAGGGTCAACTCCGCCTAATTTTGTTAGTTGATCGTTTAAGCTGTCAATTTCTGAAAGTGTGTCTTCCAGAGCCACGATAGCCTCAGAAATTTCTTCTGCATCCTATTTGTTTATCGACAATTTTTAATGTAATTCCATTGCAATCAGAGCGCCATTTGTTTTTTCATATCCATAACTTTATTTGAAATTTCAAGCATGGACAGTTGTTTTTGTCCTAGTTCGGCGAGGCTCTTCATTTTCTGCTGACGTTTATCCTGTAATTTTTTGCTTTCTCTGCCAGTTTTTCCCTTATCTTGTTATCTTCTTAATTTCTTATCTGCTATTTTTTCATCTTCTTCTAATTTTTTTTGAGGTTTCTAATTTTTGTTGCTGTTCAACTAATTCTTGCTGCTTTTTTTCAATTAATTCTTTGTTCTTTTGTTTTAATGCCAAGATCTCAGGACTATTTTCAATATTATCGATATGATCGACAATGTTATAGCAAGTATGATGGAAAGTACTCTCTTGAAGGTAATAAGCGCCCCATGTATCGTTAATCATCGTTACTAACCAACCAAAACCCTCTTCCAGATCCCTTACAGCTCGAAAGGTATCGAGTTTAAGGTCTTCGTTCTGAGAAAAAAGAGCATTAAAAAGAAGACAGGTGAAGTTAATAGTTGTGGTGACAGTTAATGTCCAAACTGCTCTTGGGAGGGCAGTTACTTTTCTTCCAAGCCAGCCGTCAGTATTGTATGTTGCCTTGAAATCGCTATAGTTAACTTGGCCATATTTGAAAGATTTTCCGGCCTGTCGGATACAGTCTTTTACTTGATCTTCCGTTTGGTTGTTACCTACAAAGTAACTGTCCTTTGTGAAAATAAATTTTCCTTTTCTTATTATTTTTTTAATATTTAGATAAACGAATGCATTGCAAATCAATATTTTATCCAATTTACAAAAAAAATTTTAGACTAAATTCTTATTATATTCAATACAATATTGAACTATTTAACATCCGAGGGCATAATCTATTGAAAATTCTGGAAATGCACGCTTAATCCGTGAAAAAATTTTTAAGGTTGGATTACATCGTCTTTCTTCTAGTCTTTGATAACTATAAATGGTATCGAATCCCATTATTTTCCTTCTAAACTCAATAATTTAGTGGTCAAAACTCTATTTACAAAAGATTTCTATTGACCGACGGTCGGTCTTGTGTTATAATAGGTAGCCTATAAACTAAAATTGTGAGGTTATAATGAAAAACAAAAATATACTTATATCGGGTGCCGGCGTTGCCGGTCTTACTCTTGCTTATTGGTTAAAGCAATACGGATTTAAACCGACACTTGTTGAAAAACATCCGTCGTTGACGGACTGGAGGTTATAAAATTGATCTTCGGGGTGTCGCACTCGAAATTCTCAAAAGGATGGATATTTATTCCACTATCGTAGAGAATCGAACAAAGATTACCCATGCCATCTGCGTCGACAGTGCTGGGAATACTGTAACGCAAATGACAGCGGATCTCTGCGGGACTCGTCTAGAAGGTATTGATCTTGAAATCATGCGAGGCAACCTTTGCCTTATCATGCAAGAGGCACTTGACGACGTAGAATGCCTTTTTGGCGACTCGATCACTCATATTTCGGAGGAACCCTCCGGTGTAACTGTTGAATTTGAGAAAAGTGCGCCTCGTCTCTTTGATATTGTCATAGGCGCAGATGGTTTGCATTCAAATGTTCGTAAAGTAGTGTTTGGGGATGAATCCAAATTCTCTCGAGAATTAGGAGTCTATGTCTCGGTTTTTTCGATTCCCAATTTTCTCAATTTAAACGCCTCTGAAATCGAGCACCACTCTCTACGGAAATTTGTGAACCTCTATAGAGATAGAAAAGATATCAATGCAAAAGTAGCCATTGCTTTTTCAGTTGATAAGCCGTTTAATTCTCGCGATCAAAAAGATCAGAAAAAATTGATTGAAGATGTTTTTGCAAATTCGGATTGGGAAATGCCTCGAATCCTCGAAGCAATGAAAGAAAGTTCTGATTTCTACTTTGATTCCATGGCGCAAGTCCACATGCCGCACTGGTCGAAAGGACGCGTTACGTTAGTCGGAGATGCAGCTTATTCTGCGACACCTTTGTCGGGTCAAGGAACCAGTATCGCTATCGCTGGAGCCTATGTTCTTGCGGGTGAACTTTCAGATGCACAGAGTGATTATCAGATTGCTTTTTCTAATTACGAAAAATTGATGCGGCCATTTGCCGAACAGAATCAGGCTTTAGCAAACATGAGTGCTCGCATTATGAGAGGCTCTTCTTATAGTGTGTGGCTTCATAGAATCATATCTATCATGCCGGCAAAAGTACTTCACTATTTTAAGAATTTAGCGTTAAATAGAACTACAAAAGCGGCAAATGCTCTTGTCCTCAAGGAGTATCATGAAAAGAATAATTAAAAAACCTGCAGAACGGAGGGCTGAAATCGTCAAAACAGCTCGTGAATTATTCCTCACAAAGGATTATGACAAGACGACAATGCAAGATTTCATGAATCATCTTGGCATTGCTAAAGGGACAATTTACCATTACTTTAAATCTAAAGAAGAGCTCTTAGAAGCTGTTGTGGAAGATATCGTAAATCAATATATTGAAGAAATGAATCTTCTGATTCGAGAGACATCCGGTAACGCCTTGCAAAAAATACAGGCCCTTATAGCAGCCGGAAGTAAAGCTGAAGCTCCCGTAGCTTTGGAAAAACTCCATGAAAGGGGAAATGAGGCCATGCATACTCGATTATTGGTTGCTACTTTAATGAAACTAGCTCCTATGTATGCCAAATTCATTCAACAAGGATGCGAAGAAGGGATATTTCGAACTCTTTTTCCTTTGGAGTGTGCTGAGTTTCTTCTCACTGCGGTCCAATTTTTAACCGATATGGGGATTTGTCCTTGGAAGCAAGAAGATTTAATTCGGAGGACAAGGGCTTTTCCTACACTGATTGAACAGTTGCTACAAGCACCCCCAGGGTCCTTTAAGTTTATGCTAGAATATATGCAACCCCAAGGTAAAAAGTCATGAAGTTACAAATTCGACAAAATAAGCTTCAAGATCACATCAAAAAAAGGATTTTCGAGGGATTTGGTGAGCATTCCATAGAAATAACTGGTATCGATGGCGTAGCAGAAGATCCTATATCTTTCGAAATTTTCAATGATCAAGAATTTATTGGAGCAATCGTTGTACATCTCTTTTGGGGGCAGCTACATATCAAATATCTTTTTGTTGAAAAGCCTTATCGGGGACAAGGAATAGCTCGGGAGCTAATAAATCATGCTTGCGAATTTGGCAAACTGCGAGGATGTCATTTTGCTTTTGTAGAAACAATGAATTTTCAAGCTCCCAAATTCTATCAGAAAATGGGCTTTAAGATGGAATTCTCACGCTCTGGATATGCTGAAAACACTTCTATTCACTTTCTCAAGAAAAATTTAACGACTGACATTGATGGATCAAACGAAAACAAGGTAACAAGATTGGGCGTTTATGGAGTTTCGATACAAGATGGAAATATATTACTGGTGCAGCAGAAGGGAGGTCCCTATGCTGGGAAGCTAGATTTTCCTGGGGGAGGCATTGAATTTGGAGAGACACCGGAGCAAGCCTTGCGCCGGGAGTTTATGGAAGAAGTTGCAATGGAATTTGATTCTTTGGAATTGATCGACAACCTTACAGCCACAATAAATGTTCCTGCAACACAATCTAAGGAGCCTTACACATTTTTTCAAGTTGGCATGATTTATAAAGTAGATGATTGTAGAATAACTAGTGATCAGCAAGAATTACAGTATCTTTGGGTTGAACCTAAAACTCTTTCCAAAAATCAATGCTCCGCTTTACTGTGGAAATATCTGCAGAATTATAGATAAAAATTTTTGTTTAGGATCGAAAATGGATTATTTTGATTATAAAGACCCAGAGATAAGTTCTAGAATGGTAGCTGAGAATGAGTATGCATTTTCCTTTCTTAATCAAATGCCCATTACTCCAGGGCATACTCTCATTTGTCCAAAACGTCCCATTGCCTCGGGTGATGAACTTACTGTTGAAGAGTGGCGGGACGTTCTTTCTCTAAAAACCAAAGTATGTGGGATTTTACGGCAGGAGTTAAAAACAGAAGGATTCAATTTTGCGTGGAACGAAAGTCTTGTTGCAGGCCAAACAGTCCCGCATTTTCATCTACATATCGTTCCGAGAAAAGAAGGAGATAGTGGGATAATAGAATATGAACCTCGAGTTTTCCTTTATCGTCCAGGTAGTAGGGCTAATACACCGCCAACAGAATTAATCGCTCTCTCAAAAAAACTAAGAAAATATCGATCGTAAATTTCCAAAATCCAACCACGTAGCTATTTCTTTCGGTTCAACCGAAGAAAATGACCATGTTTATTCGGTTGTAACCTAATAGTTGGTTTGATATAATAGGGTTATATGGAGGGGTAGCTTGAATAAACTTTTTGAGATGCAGCAGATCATCATTGGACAATTTGAGAAACTTCCCTTTTATGCAAGAGAGGTGTTCAAAACTATAAACATCGCTAATTTCGTTACTGGGATCGTGGGTCCACGCGGTATTGGTAAGACTACCTTCTTGCTTAAATATGCAATAGACAACGGAGCGAAGGAAAAGGCCGCTTTATATGTGTCCGCAGACAACTTATATTTTCTGAACAACTCTTTAGTCGAACTCGTGGATCAGCTCTACAAAGAAACGGACGTCCGTTTACTTTGCATCGACGAAATCCATAAATACCCCAATTGGAACCAGGAATTAAAAAATATCTCCGATACATACCCGGAATTTAGAATCCTTTTTTCTGGTAGCTCCACGATAGATTTGATCAGCGGTAATTATGATCTTTCCCGAAGAGTGACGCTATATCATCTGCACGGATTGTCATTTAGAGAATATTTAGAGCGTACTCTTGGAAAACAATTTCCTGTGTTGAAGTTAGATGAAATCATAAAATCACAAAGTTCAATCGATGATAACAAAATATTAAAATATTTTCAGGAATATCTTCGAGTGGGGTATTACCCATTCTTTTCTCTTTTTTCACAAGATCGCGAAAAGTTTCAAGCAATTGAAAATACCACCCAAAAAACAATATACGAAGACATTGGAACATTGCATTCTCTGAAAACATCTTCATTACAGGTCATTGAACAGTTGTATAAATTTGTCATCAATTCTGCTCCGGGTGAACTGAGTGCCTATAAGTTAGCAAGTAACCTTGGAAAAGATTTTGAGAGCATTACGACCTATCTTAGATATCTTCAGGAAGCAGGTTTGATTCGATATATTTATTCAAAGTCTTCAGGGAACGCTGCCTTAAGAAATCCTATGAAAATGTATCCGGAAAATACAAATTTGATTTATGCCGCGTATTTACCCTTGTTTCAGGATAAGGTAATCGGGAAAAATTAGAGAGACCTTTGTGATCAATCAATTACAAAATGCTAATTTAGCTGTATTTTATAGCGATGAAGGCGATTTTAAAGTGAATGATTATATTTTTGAAGTCGGAGGGGCGAAAAAGACTTCCAAACAAATAAAAGGTCTAGAAAATTCTTATATATTAGCCGATGGTGTCCTCATAGGAACCAAAAGGCAGATTCCGTTATATATGATGGGGTTCCTTTCCTAGGGCTTGGGCCTCGTTCCACATTTTTGCTGGTCATAAAGTGGCAATGATGTGAGAATTGTGCGAGCAAAAAAATGAAAGGGGATTGTCATGATGATTGGTCAAGGAATTGCTATACCTGTTGGTAAACCCATTGATTTTGCAAGTGTCACTGCAAAGGAATATAGCGGCAACTCATGTGTTATCCCAGAAATTATTGGAAACCAGTGTTAGGATTGCTGATATTGAAGGTATTAAGCTCGCACTCCAACATGGAGCTGTTCCCGATGCCAGATTCATAGATGAGGCGATCTCAAACTGGAAAAAGAACAATGACAATGTGTCTGAATTCGTTAGAAACGGATTGTTTGTTAATAAAAAAGTTTCTACCTATAGTAAGTCTTTTGCGCTCCTCTCTGTCAGGGGTGTCTTGTCAAGGAATTGAATGTCTCGATGAAGCTTTTTTCGACGCTTTCATATCGGGTCGATATGCTGAGGTTTGTAGTGCAGAACAATCGGAAAAGTATACATCCACACGCATAATGATTAATACAATAGATTTTTCAGATTCAGAGTACTCAATGGTAAAGGATTTATTTGATGCAATTCGCGGAATTTATATTGAAAAGATGTGTCAATGTTGGGTGGATGGACCAAAACAGCCTGCAAAACTTTCAATCGAGAGATTTTCTATTAAACTATCCCCGATGTATAAATTGCGTTTGGCCTTGCGTGCATTTTTGCAGCGTAACGCTTTCAGATGGCAAAGAAGTTAAGAAAGAATTGAATGGAAGGGAAATTATTTGCTTAGTAAAATCAGTGCCTCACTCCAAACACCACCATTTTGAAAGGATAGATGGGGTTGATGAGAAATGTAATGAATCGGAGATATTATATGCGCATTTTGGCGAGTATGATTCATTCGATGTTTCTCCTCAACATGTAGAACATGAACTGAGTGAGTTGGTAGGGGAGATGTTCAAGTGGGGACTAATGAAGGTTACTTTGATCTTTTGCGTCAAAGAACTTTAAATGATAGAGAAAAATATTCTATTGAGAACATTCAAAGGAGAAAGATTCAGGAACTGATCGTTAATTGTTGTGAAAAAGCAGTGGATGGAAACTCGAGATTCCCTTGAAGAAACAGAGAATCGCCTATTACGAGCTTTCTGGGTTTTACATTTAAAAGCCTATAGTAGTAGCGGAAGCGTGTCTATATTATCTCAAATGGGAGATATAACTCAGAGCATTCGTTCTAAAATAAAAATTATTCTTAGAGAAAGAAATAGTGAAGTAAATATCGAAGATAAAGCTGCTCTCAATGCTTATTTAGAAAAACGAAGAGATGAGGTTATGAAAGGCCTTCCTGCTTTCCAATTCGATAAGGAGTTTTTTTATGCGTTGAAGGATTATGAAAAAGCTATGAACGACTATTTAATAGTTGCTTAGCGGCTTTGACTGCGGCGCTGATGTTGGGGAAGACATGGTCCTCATGGACAAGATCGATGACTCCGGCTTTTTTAAGTACATCATAGTCTTTTTTGGTTTTTGGCATGCCGGAAAGGAAAATGGTCGTCCCATTCCGTTGCGATTGCTCAATGATATCGGTTAGGGCTTGAATACCCGTAGCGTCAATTCCCATCACATGCCTCATCCGCAGAATCAAAATCTTCGGCCGTCGGCTCATCCGGTTTAAAGCGACCTTAAATTGCTCCGCTGCTGCAAAAAATAACACTCCATAGATCTCAAAGATCTCAATATCCTTAGGAATATCCAAGGAGGCAAGAAGTTCAATGTCTTTCTTTTCTTCATCTTGTCCAACAGCAGTCTTCCAATCCTCCAGCTTCGTTTCAGAGGCCACGCGATTCAGTGTAATAAATGCCGCCAAGATAATTCCCGCTTCAATCGCCGTCACAAGATCCACAAATACAGTCAGCAAAAATGTCGTCAATAGGATCACAATGTCCCCACGAGGACTGCGGAATAGCTTCAAAAAAACTCTCCATTCACTCATGTTGTAGGCCACTAATACAAGCAGCGCTGCCAGAGATGCCAAAGGGATCATCGACACAAGTGATCCAAAATAATAGAGGAGGACAAAAATAATAATCCCTTGAAAGATGGTCGCCATAGGAGACTTGGCTCCGGCTTTAATGTTCGTCGCTGTCCTTGCAATGGCGCCTGTTGCAGGGAGTCCACCGCATAGCGAAGAACCTAAATTGCAAACGCCTTGCGAAATCAATTCCATATCGGAGTAATGTCTTCGTGCTGTCATTCCATCTGCAACGACTGCCGACAAAAGAGATTCAATGCCCGAAAGTAAAGCAATGGCGATTGCGGGTGACACAAGGCGGGGTAACACGGATAAATCGATTTCCGGAAAACCTATCTTCGGAATAATGCTTTGCATTTGGCCGAATCGATCTCCGATTGTTTCAACAGACATCCCGGTGAAATAGACAATCAACGTCGAAGTGAATATAACAACGAGGGGGCCTGGAATGGATTTATTGATCCTAGGCCAATAGATGGCGATAAGTAGAGAAAGGAGTCCGATTCCGAAAACTTCTGGATTGATCTTAGAACCATTCCGAATCAAAAAGAGGCATTTATCCAGGGTTTTTGCGGGGAAGGCTTCATTGCAATGAATGCCGAGCAATTCTGGGAGCTGCGTCATAAAAATCACTAAGGCGATGCCGCTTGTAAAACCTACGATAACAGGGAGGGGAATAAATTTGATCACGGCTCCAAACTTAGCTAATCCCATACAGATCAGAATGATTCCGGCCATTCCAGTGGCAATGATGAGTCCATTCATTCCAAATTCGACAAATAATTCCAGTGATTAAAATGATAAAGGCCCCGGTAGGACCTGTAATCTTGAAATCTTGAACCTGTGGTGAGTCCGCCCAGGATCGCTCCGATAATAGCAGTATGGAGTCCGATTTCGGGGCGGGCGCCGCTGGCAATGGAGAAAGCGATAGACATCGGTATGGCAAGAATCGCAACAATCAGCCCTGCGATCAAGTCTTTTTTGAGTTCACTACGATTGTAACCCTCTTGAAAGACTGTGAAAAGCTTAGGCATGAGTGCCTGAATCATATGAAATGACTTTCTTCTTTTTTATGTGGGGGAGGGTGATGATGGCCTCTATGGTCATCGTGGTCTCTATGGTGTTTGTAGACTTTGCTCCAGGTGGTGTAGGCTTCAAAGAGTCCTTCATTAACTAAAGATCTTATTTTTAGGAATTTAAGTGCCAAAGTAAACTCTTTATGTTCCAGGAGTTTGTTGCGGAAGTGTCTTTTTCCAGAGGGAGGGGTGAGTCTGAATTGGCTGGACATGATATATCCCATCGTCGCGCTGATTCCTTTGGGGAAGTGGGCGAACGAGGAGGTAACTACGGCCTTAATCAAGGAAGAGGTAAGATTTAAAACTTGCCCGATGGGTACCGATCATGCCTTTATTTACAAATTGAGTTTGAATTTCCCTCTCTAGAATAGGGTAGAGGAGGCACGAAGTAAGCACGGCTCTTTCGAGCTTTTGGGAGCCACGGTTCAGGTTTATTTTATCGGCCATTCCCAGGTATTGATAGATGGTTTTTCCTGATTCTCCACCGAGGAAGTTTGAGAGGGAGGGGAAAATGAGCTTGAGAAGTCCCGTAGCATGCATCATTTTGAAGAAGGGTTTGGAGGAGCCCGATTCGAGCATTCTAAAAAATTCTTCCAAAATTCGAGCGGGGGAGCTTTTTATCAGTTCGTCTTTACATTGAAGGAGGGCGTTTTTGCATTCGGAGTCGATTTCAAATTCGATTCTTGCTCGGAATTTAAGGAGGCGAATCATCCGTACGGGGTCTTGTTTGAACCGAATCATGGGGTCGCCGATGCTCCGGAGCAATCTTTTGTGGATGTCTTCCCAACCGCCTACGTAATCGATGATGGTGTGGGTAGTGGGGTCGTAAAAGAGGCCATTGATAGTGAAGTCCCTACGGAGAACGTCTTCTTCTTCGGATCCCCATTGGTTATCTCGGATGATGAGATCGCTCTCGTTATCCCCGGAGCGGAAGGTTGAAACTTCGATGACTTTGTGTCCAAAGCGGACGTGGGCTAAGCGGAAGCGTCTGCCGATGAGCAGGCATTGACGTTTAAAAATATCTTTAATTTCTTCGGGTTTAGCGTTGGTGGAGATATCGAAATCTTTGGGGGCTTGTTTAATTAAAAGGTCGCGGACGCTTCCGCCGACGAGGAAGGCGGTATACCCTGAATCTTTCAATTTTTTTATTACCCATAATGCATCTGCATCGATAAGGGAATGGTCAATATCATGTTCCCCGGTAACATAAGTCTTAGGTCGCACAGTGTTCCTTGTGAGGTGGTGAGAAATGTATGTACCTACATTAAACGATAAAAGCTCAAAAGTCAAGGCAATTTAGCTTGATTATCACTGTAAAAATCGAGTAACCTTACGCTAATATCATTTTAATGGGTTGGCAATAATCATGGAAAAATCACAGGCGACCAAAATTTTTGGGACTGACGGTGTTCGCGGAAAGGCTAACGTTGCTCCGATGACAGTAGAAACAGCATTGGCCCTGGGCCGAGCCGCGGGAAAAATCTTTCGTAAAAGGTCCGGTAAACACAAGGTTGTCATTGGAAAAGACACGCGTCTTTCTTGCTACATGTTCGAGAATGCCCTCATAGCGGGGTTGTGTTCCATGGGAGTCGATACATTAATGGTAGGGCCGCTGCCTACTCCGGGGGTTGCTTTTATTACCCGAGCCTACCGTGCCGACGCCGGAATTGTTATTTCCGCTTCACATAATGCCTACTACGACAATGGAATCAAGTTTTTTTCCTCTGAGGGTTATAAACTCCCTGACAGCTGGGAAAAAGATATGGAAAATTTGATATCTAAAAATGACTTCAATGACTGCCTGCCTGAAGATTGGGATATCGGAAGAAATACGAAGATTCATGATGCGGACGGAAGATATATTGAGTTTGTCAAAGCTACCTTCAATAGGAAATTGTCGTTAAAAAACATGAAAATTGCCTTGGATTGCGCTAATGGGGCCGCTCACCGGGTGGCGCCGCTTGTTTTCCAGGAATTGGATGCCAATGTGTTTTGTTATGGTATTCGTCCGGACGGTTATAACATCAATTTAAATTGTGGTTCGCTTCATCCTGAAACGGTCCAGAAGGCGGTTATCGATCATCATGCTGACGTAGGCATAGCCCTCGATGGGGATGCGGACAGAGTGATCATGGTCGATGAAAATGCTCAGATTGTCGATGGCGATACCATTCTTGCAATATGCGCTCAGGATATGCTGAAACAAGGACGACTAAAGAATAAAAAGGTTGTGGCAACAATCATGACGAATTTCGGATTCATCAAAGCTATGGAAGGCATGGGGATTGAAGTGATTAAATCAAAGGTAGGCGATCGCTACGTTATACAGGACATGATTGAGCATGATGCTAATTTAGGCGGCGAGCAAAGCGGTCATCTTATCTTTTTGGATCATAATACCACTGGAGATGGATTGGTTTCTGCGCTTCAAGTTTTAAAAGTGATGAAGGAAACGGACACCAAACTCTCGGATCTTGCCTCCATTTACAAAAGGTATCCACAATCGATTGTGAATGTTAAAGTATCTTCGAAACCCTCTCTGGATTCATTATCGGATGTTAAGAAGGCAACGGAGAAGGTAGAAAAATCATTAAGTGGTTCCGGAAGGGTTTTGGTTAGGTATTCAGGAACAGAGGATATTTGTCGTGTCATGGTCGAGGGGCCAACGCAAAAACAAGTCGATCAGTATGTTCAGATCATTGCTGCAGCGGTAAAAGATGCTATCGGGAATAAAACAGAGTAAGGAAATAATAATATGTGCGGAATTTTTGGTTATGTAGGGAAAAAGAATGCAGTAGAAGTATCCATTAACGGCCTGAAGCGCCTGGAGTATCGCGGATATGACTCTGCAGGTATAGCTACTGTTATAAATGGGAAAATCCAGTATTGCAAAGAAGTGGGTAAAGTCGCTGTTTTAGAGAAAGAAGTGATCAAGAGCGGAATGCAAAGCGATATTGCGATAGCTCATACGCGGTGGGCCACTCATGGCATTCCTAGCACTGCCAATGCCCATCCCCACTTTGATACTATAAACACATTAGCTGTAGTTCATAATGGGATCATTGAAAATCATGAAAAGCTGCATGCATTATTGGTTTCTCAGGGGGTTAAATTCGTTTCTGAAACTGATACAGAAGTGATTTCTCATTTGATCGCCCAAAATTACGAGGGAGACTTTCTTAAAGCGGTACAAAAAGTTGTGCCTATGTTAGAGGGTTCTTTTGCAATCGCCGTGGTCCATCAGGATCATCCCGATACCATCATCGCTGTAGCTCATGCATCGCCTCTTGTCGTTGGAATCGGTTCGGGTGAGGCATTTATTTCTTCGGACCTGCACGCATTCTCCGGACACACACGCAACGTTCTCTTTTTGGAAGATGCTGAAATCGCTGTTGTGACTCCGGAAAAGGTTGAAATCTTTAATGCCGACATGGAGCAGATCGACAAAAAACCTAAAGAACTTGAAGTGGTAACAGAAGAAGCGACGAAAGGAGACTACAAGCATTTTACGTTAAAGGAAATCTACGATCAGCCTCAGGCTATTAAGAGCGCCCTTCTTTCGAGATTCTTCGAGGAATTTGGAACAGCAAAATTTGATGAAGTCAAATTTGATGTAAATGAGTTGCTAGCCATCGAGCGGATTTTGATTTTAGCTTGCGGCACTTCTTGGCATGCTGGCTATGTCGGATCCTATATCATCGAAGAGAGCGCTCGGATTCCTGTTGAAGTTGAGATATCATCCGAATTTCGATACAAAAATCCGATTGTTCCTTATGGAACGCTCGTGATAGCCATAAGCCAGTCAGGGGAGACCGCTGATACTTTAGCTGCCGTTCGTGAGTTGAAAGCTAGAGGGGCGAAAGTTTTGGGGATATGCAATGTGCATAATTCATCGCTATCCAGAGAAGCCGATGCGACGATATTCCTCCGTGCCGGTGCAGAAATTGGAGTTTGCTCGACAAAAGCGTTCACATCCCAAGTTGTGGTGTTAGCTCTGATCAACCTTCTTTTGGCGAGAATGCATGGGATGTCGAAATCTGATGGACAGGCATTTATAGAGGCATTGAAGTTGCTTCCGGAACAAGTGGAACAAGTTCTGAGGAAAGCAGATCAAATACATGAGCTCGCGAAGAAATATTACAAATACCAAAACTTCTTTTATATTGGCAGAAGTTACATGTTCCCGACAGCCCTTGAAGGGGCCTTGAAATTAAAGGAAATTTCTTACATAAACGCGAACGGTTACCCTGCCGGGGAAATGAAGCATGGACCGATTGCCTTAATCAATGCGGACTGTCCTACAGTGGCTTTGTGCGCGAATAATAACACCTTCGATAAGATTGTGAGCAACCTCATGGAGGTGAAAGCGCGTAAAGGGAAGGTCATTGCTATTGCAGAAGAAGGACAGGATGCGATTAAAGGAATTGCCGACGATATCATTTGGGTTCCAAAGACAATCGATGAACTCGCAGCGATTCCTACAACTGTAGCAACACAGCTGTTTGCGTATTATGTCGCCTTAGAACGCGGTGAAGATATTGATCAGCCACGTAATCTCGCAAAGTCAGTCACTGTGGAGTAATATTTTGGAAAACAAATCTAGCCTGCTAGGCGGAATATTGCTTGTATCAGGAACGTGTATTGGCGGAGGAATGCTAGCCCTTCCTGTGTTGACGAGTCCCGGTGGTTTTATACCTTCTCTTCTTATTTTCTTTTTAACATGGCTTTTCATGGCTTCCACAGGGCTTCTTTTTTTGGAGGTAAGCCAATGGATGAAGGAGGATTCGAACATCGTTTCCATGTCAGAAAAAACGTTAGGTAAAGGTGGAAAAATTGCTGCGTGGATGGTGTATCTATTCTTTTTCTTCTGTTTGACATTAGCGTATATTGTGGGTTGCGGGAATATGTTTTCGCATTTATTATCTGTTCCTCACTGGCTAGGGCCTCTTATATTTGTCGTGCTTTTTTCTCCTTTTGTTATCGCCGGAGCCCATGTTATTGATAAAATCAATACCTTGATGATGGTGGGTTTAGGTGTCACATTCTTAGCTTTTGTCTATTTTGGAGTTGCTTATATCAAAACCGATTTGCTTTTGGAGAGAAATTGGTGGCTTTCGATATTTTCATTGCCCATTGCATTTACATCTTTTGGATATCAGGGGATTATTCCGACCCTGCATCGGTATTTTGGTTTTAATGTTTCGAAAACTCGTTTAGCGATTATCATAGGTAGCTTTCTTCCCTTTCTCGCTTATATATTATGGCAGGCATTGATCTTGGGAACTGTACCGGCTCAAGGAGAAGGAAGTTTAGAAGAAGCTTTTGAACTTGGACAAAATGCCATTTACCCCTTTAAGAATTTTACTCACAGTCCCTATGTTTATACTGTAGGTCAGTTTTTTGCTTTCTTTGCATTGATTACTTCATTTTTTGGAGTGACATTAGGATTGATGGATTTCCTGGCGGACGGATTGCATATAAAAAAAATAGGTACTAGAAGATTGTACTTAGGAATGCTAGTTTTTGTTCCCCCGACGATCATCGCAATTACATACCCCCATTTATTTTTGGTCGCTCTAGAATTTGCAGGCGGGTTCGGATCTTCCTTCCTTTTGGGTGTCCTTCCAATATTGATGGTATGGAAAGGAAGGTATTATTTGGGATTAAAAGCAGAAAGGCCGCTCATGGGCGGCAAAATAACGTTAAGCATCCTGGCCTGTTACGTTGTATTCGAAATAGCTTTCGAACTCTATAGATTGCTTACTCTCTAACATCTTACTATCGTTCAATAGTGGAAACCATCATCGACGAAATTGAATTGATAGCCTCTTGGTTGGTAATAAGGTGCATACGAGTAGCCGTAAAACCCAGGGTAGAGTAGAAAAGTCGAATAAGGATAGCCGTAATACCCGCCACCATAAAACCCGTTACCGTAATATCCCCCACCGTAACCACCCCCGCGAAAACCACCTCCGCGAAAACCGCCACCCCGAAAACCCCCACCAGGCCTATGCCCCCCTCTTCCACCGCCGCCTCTGGCGGCAATTGTAGACATATCATTATCAACGATAACGTTGATATTGGCGTTTTTTGTATCATTACCCGTAAATGGGGATAATGCAGGTAATGTTGCTGATGTTATTAGTAAGCTAATTATGAATAACTTTAGTATTGACATAACCAACCTCCATCTTTAGTTTATTAAACTGACCTTTAATTGTCAAATAGGGAAGGAATGGACGACATGGACTGCCTGGACGGAATGGACGACATGGACCGTATAGATAACAAGTCCATGTCGTCCATTTAGTCCATGTCGTCCATTCCGTCCATTCCTACCCCAATAACGCCTTGGCAAAGGTTTCGGGGTCAAAAGGCTCAATATCGTCCAGGGATTCCCCGGTACCGATAAACTTTACAGGAATTTTAAGCTGATTCTGAATATTTATGACAATTCCACCCTTGGCTGTTCCGTCGAGCTTGCTCAGAATTAGCCCTGAAATAGGGGTAAATTTATGGAATATCTTCGCTTGATCAATGGCATTTTGCCCTGTCGTAGCATCTAGCACTAATAAGGTCTCGTGAGGAGAATCAGGTATGATCTTTTTACACGTCTTTCCAATCTTTTGCAGTTCTTGCATGAGGTCATTACGCGTATGTAACCGACCGGCAGTATCAATAATTACAACATCCGAGTTCCTTGATTTAGAGGCAGTTAAGGCGTCAAAAGCTACAGCTGCCGGGTCGCTTTTAGGAGCTCCTTTGACTATATCGATATCAAGTTTTTGGGCCCAGATTTCAAGTTGCTCTATGGCGGCAGCGCGATAGGTATCCGCAGCGGCGACTAATACCTTCATGCCTGAATCTTTATAGCGTTTGGCAAGCTTGGCTACGGAAGTCGTTTTTCCGTTGCCATTGACCCCAACGATTAATATAACTAACGGACCTTCAGTAGGTTGCGTCGAGACATCCGGAGTTGAAGTTAACATATTTACAATTACTTTTCGGATTTCTTCTATGAGCTCTTCGCCTTGGAGGGAGGGATTTTTCCAGTAGATTTTCTTGATTTGCTCTTTTAGATCCGCGGCTGTTTGAATCCCTACATCTGCTTCGTAGAAAAGCTGTTCTAATTTTTCGAGGGTTTCGTCATCTATTTTCCCCCCGAAAAGCTCTCGAAGCTTATCCCCTAAGATAGAACGCGTTTTACTGAGGACTTTTCTAACTTTGTCGAAGCTTGACTTTAAGAATTTTAGTACCATTGCAATAGACTCTATGTTATTTTAATATTAGAGTTTACCATAAGAAGTATATACGTGAAAAATGAATATTCATGAATTTCAAGCAAAAAAAATCTTAAAGAAGTATGGCATACCCATTACCGATTTCGCTATTGCCTCAAATCTCGATGAAGTCAACGAGGCTATTGCCGCTTTAAACCTCGATGAAGCTGTTATTAAAATCCAGGTTCATGCCGGAGGAAGGGGTAAAGCCGGCGGAGTAAAACTCGCTAAAAATCGGAAAGAGATCCTCGACTACTCGTCAGAACTTCTGGGAATGAAAATTGTAAACAATCAAACCGGTCCTGACGGGGTCATTGCCGAGAGAATTCTAATCTCAGAAAAAACTCTTATAAAAAAAGAGTATTACATAGGGGCCATCATCGACAGAGAAAAAGCCCGGGGAACACTTATAGCTTCTCCTGAAGGTGGTGTCGAAATCGAAGAAGTGGCGAAGAATACTCCTGAGAAGATTCTGACTCTCCCGATAAGCCTCGATGGAAAAATCCATTCTTATCATCTCATCAAATTAGCGAAATTTATGGGATGGAAAGGGGAAACTGCAAAACAAGGCATGAAAGTTGCCGCAGGACTAGCAAAAGCCTTTGTCGAAACTGACGCTTCTCTAGTTGAAATTAATCCTCTTATTGAAACCCCTGAGGGAGACATCATTGCCCTAGACGCCAAGTTAAGTGTCGATGATAATGCCCTTTATAGACAACCTGAGATCGCTTCATTCTACGATGCCTCCCAAATTTCCAAATATGAATCTAAGGCAAAGGAATTTGACCTTGCCTATGTTGCTTTAGATGGCGAGATTGGCTGCATGGTCAACGGAGCAGGTTTAGCGATGGCTACGATGGATATAATTTATATTCATGGCGGCAAACCTGCGAATTTTCTGGATGTTGGCGGAGGAGCTTCGCAGCAAAAAGTGGCGGAAGGATTTAAAATTCTTCTTTCGGATCCTAATGTAAAAGCGATATTAGTGAATATTTTCGGCGGCATTATGAATTGTGAGACGCTGGCTGCGGGTATCATTGCAGCCACTGCCGATGAAGGGATTCGTGTCCCATTGATTGTACGGATGGAAGGGACGAATGTCGAAAAGGGAAAGCAGATGCTTGCCGATTCAGGATTAAATATCATCATTGCCGACAATCTTAAAGAAGCTGCTGAAAAGGCCGTCCGCGCAGCAAAGGGGAAACACTGATGGCAATACTCGTCGATAAAAATACAAAAGTCATCACGCAAGGAATCACCGGAAAATCGGGACAGTTTCATACGGAACAATGCATTGCCTACGGTACTAAATTTGTCGGGGGAGTCACACCGGGGAAGGGTGGGCAAAAGATATTTGATCTTCCTATTTTCGATACCGTTGAAGAAGCTAAAGCAGCCACCGACTGCGATGCATCCTTAATTTTTGTTCCTCCTCCATTTGCCGCCGAATCAATTCTGGAAGCAGAAGAGGCTGGAATACCGCTGATTATATGCATCACTGAAGGCATTCCGGTTCGCGATATGCTCGAAGTAAGCCGGGTGATGCGTCAAAGCAAAACGAGCCGATTGATTGGTCCAAATTGTCCTGGAGTCATCACGCCCGGTGAATGTAAAATTGGAATCATGCCCGGATATATTCACAAAAGGGGAAATATCGGAATTGTGTCCCGATCGGGGACTCTGACCTACGAAGCCGTATGGCAAACAACTCAGCTTGGATTAGGACAGTCCACATGCGTCGGCATCGGAGGCGATCCGCTGAATGGAACAGACTTTATCGATGTATTAAAGCTGTTTGAAAATGACCCTCAGACAGAAGGGATTTTGATGATCGGTGAAATCGGCGGCGATGCGGAAGAACAAGCCGCAGCCTGGATTCAAGAGAACTGCACCAAACCTGTGGCAGGATTTATTGCAGGCCTCACTGCTCCTCCAGGAAGGCGCATGGGACATGCCGGAGCCATCATTTCAGGGGGACAGGGGACGGCACAAGGGAAAATAGACGCTTTGAATGCAGCAGGAGTCATCGTTGCAAAATCACCGGCAGATTTAGGTGAGGCGATGCAGCAAGCCTTAAGGGTATGTTTATGAGATTTTCTATCGGATCCATTCCTATAAAAATTTACCCCTTATTCTGGTTTCTGATTTTCGCCATAGGTTGGATCAATACCTTTTCTTTTCCTGGGACACTTGTATGGGCTGTTGTAATTTTTGTTTCCGTGCTTGTTCATGAAATGGGACACGCTTTGACAGCAACGCTCTTTGGTCAGCGGGTAAACATAGAATTATATGGAATGGGTGGGATGACTCAACGTCAAGGACCTAAGTTGAAACTCTGGCAAGAGTTTTTAATTGTTCTGGATGGCCCTATAGCAGGTTTTTTGCTCTTTATTATCGCCTGTCAATTTGGCGTGACCTTCTCCACAAAATCCGATTCCTTGGTAGTTCTGGGTATTAAAATAGCGATGTATGTCAATTTAGTTTGGACTCTTATCAACCTTATACCTGTATTGCCGTTAGACGGTGGACACCTCATGCGTATATTTTTCGAGTCAATATTAGGTTTACGCGGAGTTAAAGTCGCCTATTTTCTAAGTATGTTAGTTGCGGGTTTGATTGGCCTCTTATTTTTTAATGTTGGCGACTTTTTATTTGGAGCCCTGGCGATGATTTTGGCTTTTGAGAGCTTCCGAGTTTGGAAGAGCACATTAACTTTGACGAGGCAGGATCAGGACGTATCTTTACAGCTGAGGCTAAGTTTAGCGGAAAGAGAAATGCGTCATGGCAATGTTACTGAAGCCCTTAAGGATCTTGAAGAGTTGCGTACCACAACAAAAGAAGGATTGATTTACATTGCCGCTACAGAGCATGTCGCTGAGATATTAGCTCATCAGAATAAGTTTCGAGAGGCTTTTGAGATACTTTATCCATTAAGGGGCCAGATCAGGCCAGAAATGTTGCGTCTTTTGCACCAAATTGCCTACAGAAGTGGAAAGTGGCAGGAAGCTATTACTTTAGGAAATCAGTCGTACCAATATACACCAAGCTATGATACGGCTGTTATCAACGCTCTTTGTCATGCTATTATAGGCGATGCTGTACCCGCCATAGGTTGGCTCCGATGCGCTATTGACGAAGGTCTTCCCAACCCCAAAGAGATCTTGGATAAACGAGAATTCGATCACATTCGCGACAATCCGTCATTCCAGGCTCTGTCTGAGTAGCTATTATTCTGTCTCGATATCAGTACGATTTAGCACAATTTCTAATTTTTTGCCGGGCAGTCCTTGTCCAATTCTTCGAGGGTCAGTCGTTTCTTTTATCCAAAGTTTTCTACCCTCTTTACGGCCCAGTTCTTTCTCTTTTTCCTTCTCTATTTTCTTGATTTTTACACGGACAACTCTTGAATTTTTAAAAAAGTTTTGGAATTCTAGAGGCAACTCATCCTTGTTAGCACCCTCTGGAAGAACCAGATCATAACGATGGAGCTTCTTTCCTTGTAATAATATTTTTAAAATAATATTTTCCTTTCGATGGAGAAGAAGATCTACTTTTCCAACACGAAGAGTTCCGACTATGCTTCCGTTATTGAAGTTATTTAGGCTTATATCCCCACTCTTCCAGTTAAAAATTTTAGGGAAGGGGACTTCGATTGGATTTTCATCAACGTTCATTACTTTATTTTTATATTCTTCAGGATCCGGAAATGCCATTTCAGTAAAATTCCAAGAGTCCTCTTTGAGGCCTTTATGCCAATAACCTTCCAGATCATCTTTTTTGCCCATAAATCTCATTTCGCGATTGTCATTGCCCTCCCCGGTTTGAAGAATTGTACAATCTGAAGAAATTTCTCCTTCAGGAAGCGCAATTTCTTCCCATCCAGGGACCGTTGGCAATATTCTCATGAGAGGATTCTTTTCGTGATCTTCAGAAAAAAATGTGTAATTAATTGTAGGATTCCAACCTAATGAGTCCACATCCGCTATCATGATATAAGCAGCAGGTTTTTTTATTACTCTTCCATCATTTTGCTTTTCATATTTGTATCCTGTTACTAGGATCATGTTGGCCGCAACACTGATATATTCAGCAACAAAAGGGCAATCTACAGTACCGGGAACGGGGATTTTTACCTGCACATTTTGTGGTTTCCATGGATCAAACAGATAGATAAAATTGCCCTTTTTTTCGAGGATATAAAGATTTGTGACACCTGCCCCAACGGCATGTTTGTACATATCTCTGTCTTGAATATAATGATTAAACTGTCCTCTATGCCCAACCGCCCATGCCTTCGTAAACTCCGGCAAATACAGGCGATTCCCTGTAAAGACATTTACAATTTTGTTTAAGTAAGGAAGAGTGAACCATCGATCTTTCCAATTGTCTTTGTCCGATTTTACATGGATCGTATAGTAGTTCTTTTTTCTCTCATAGTTGTCTCTGGATACTTTATGCTCTCCATTTCTGTTATCAATTGCGACCAACTCATTTTTTTCAATCTTTAGTTCTTTCAGGCTTAATTTTGGTGTGCCGTAGAAGTCGTAATTCAACGGGATGTAGACAGGTCTCCATGTTGGTTCGAAATCATCTATTCTCCGATGCCATACTTTGTTGTTAAAAATAGTGAATTCCCAAAAATCGTTTTTTACGGATTGTTCTTTAGCTTTATTCGAAGGTTGTTCATCGTCAGGGATGTTTTTATAAAATTGCTCTACATCTTGATAGTGCTCTTTGATTACTTTTTTATAGTGGACGCCATTTTTATTATCGATGACAATCAAATTTGCTCCATCCAGCTTAATCTCGACGGGATCGACATTTGGCCATCCGTCGAAATAAATAGGCTCCCAAACAGCATCTTTGTCAGGTTGGCCATAATCATTGAGTATTCGTTTAGTCCAAATGATTCCCTCATGAATGACAAAACTCGAAACGTGGTTTAACCCCTGAGTCTTCGTGTTTACTTCAATATTTCCTGGAATAGGAGGGGGTTGTTTAGTTTTGACAGATTCCTTGAACGCGTCTAATTCTCGTTTGTGGTGCAATCTAGCGAGAAATTGAGGGATTAGGCGGATTGTGATTATACCTAAAATATAGAAGATCGCTCTAACGATAACAACAACTCTTGCAATCAATCGGGTAAAAAAACTGTCTGATTCAATGGCGTTTTTATAACGGAAAACCCGTTGATCTAACTTGGAAATTGTAGGATTATATACCAAGGGCTCCCAAGCGACTGACTTGTTGTTATTCATTTCAATCATTCGATGTTCCTCATTTTTTTAAAGGTTGCTGTGACCATTTTGTGGTCAGATAAAGGACATGTTGGAAATTTTTCCGAATGGATACTTTTAATTTCTGCTTTTCCAAAGAAATCATCAGAAACCGATTTTTTTAATCTCAGGATGTAATCGTAGCGGCAATCGTCGACTGCATCTTGTTTGCCTTGAAGGAAGGTTGTTGTTCCATATCCGTTTTCACCACGGTCTTTCCGATCGGCGCCCTTGTAAAATGTGCCTTCGTGATTGCCTTCAGGAAATGGATCGTGGAATATTCTAGGATTGAGGGGTTCACCCTCTTTCAAAAATTCTTGATGTTCGTTGATTACTTCTAGCTTCTCATCATCTACGTTAGATACATTGAGGTCTCCTATTAAGTAATAATGACCATCGCGAGGATCTTCTTGTTGATCTTTACGCATGAGTCGCGTTATCGCTTGTAATTCATTTTTGCGGATATCTTTATGATTTGCGTGTGGCTGCATGTGTGTGACATAAACCATGGCACTTTTTCCATTGCCGAGGTCGAGTTCGACTTTAAGGACACCTCTGTCAGAACATTTGACACCAAAGCCATCAAGATCTTGGAAAGGATAAAAACCTGCGCTTTTGATCGGCACTTTGCTATGAAACTGGAGGCCGCTGTTCGATCCGAGAAGAGGTACATCAGCCCAACCGGCATTTGTTACGGCATAAGGGTAGAGATCTTTTAAGCCATTCGTGAATGCACGGGAAGCATCGGGATCAAACGCTTCTTGAAGACCAACACATAGGGGTTGATTAGGTTGTTTTTTAATCCATTCTGCAAGTTCTTCAGCACGTTTTTCAGCAGCATAAACATCTTTAAGCGCATCTACAGGGGATGGCAGCCACGCTACGTTACATGTTGCAAGTGCAATTTCATCATCGTCGTTGATTGTCGGTGGATTGTAACCCTGGGCAGCAGCATTCATGAAAACTAATTTATCTTTTCCTTGTCCTGGATGGAAAACTTGTTTTCCGATAATTCCGAGGATCACTAAGGGAAGAGTAAGAAGCGCAAGGCTTAGCCATGCGATAGCTGTTACTACTTTATATCTTTTGCTTTCACCCCCTGGACCGCGCTCTCCCTCTCTTGTTAAAACTAGAATATCATGGACTCCGTTTGCAACCGGTTTTGTCAGGAGGGTTGAAATGCTGTAAACGGCAGATAGAATCTTGCTATTGTGGGTTTGATGGGATTTGGTGGCCCTAGCATTTATATCTGATGTAGTACAAATAAAAGATTTACTGTCTGTTATAGATTGAATCATGATACTATCCTTATTTTTATGCTATTAGTAGAACATAAAAACATTAATTTTATATAAAGATGCTCTCAGAAAGTTTATCTAGTCTTTTTGCGGCATAACTCGACATCAAAAACCTAGCATCCAAACGGCAAACTTTATTGTTTCGGTAACATTTTGAAAGCGAATGCTCGGAAGTTTCATCATTCATATAATCCAATATTTTATGTGCTAAAACATGGCGATCTTTTATATTTTGAAGTTCTTCTAGATCTGTCGGTGTTAAAGCATTTATTATCATGCTCCCTTGGAGTATGGACATGGCATAAGCACTGCAAATGAAGGATCTTGGGTTCACGCCATCTTTTTCAAAGATTTGTGTTCCTTTTAGTAGATCGGCAACTAAATAAGCCAAACGCTCTTTGGCAGCTTCTGACACTTTTTGGATTTGTGTCTGCTTTCTTTTATTTCTGAAAAAGGTACCGATAATATCGAAGAATGAAAATTTCATCAGTTTTTTATTTTCATCATCTGCTAGTTTTAAACTTCTTGAGAGACAG
Organism: Waddliaceae bacterium; assembly: GCA_963822595.1. Taxonomy (GTDB): domain Bacteria; phylum Chlamydiota; class Chlamydiia; order Chlamydiales; family Waddliaceae; genus CAVRUH01. The sequence goes on from CAWGIG010000005.1 coordinate 280,442, forward strand.
GAAGTTTGTTGAGCATTTTTGCACAACAACGCTCTTAATTTTTCCTCTTTCGGAACATAAATGATCATTTGAGTGACATCATAATCATCTAAGTAGGTGGTACGAATTGTTTTAATATCTCCTGAACCTTTATCCGAATCTTTAACGGCATGGGCAGTAATGAAATCTCTGGAATGATCTTCAATGTTATTTCTGTTAACGAGGATCATGGCGTGGTTTATATTGGGGTCAACATTTTTTCTCCCTGTTATCCATGCATGGATACTTTGGAATATATAAAATATGATATGGTAATATCCCCTATGTTTGGTATCCCTTGTGATGGCAAGACATCCTAAGTTTTTCCATCCTTTTAAGATATCAGGAATATGCCCCTGATTGGCTTCTACAGTGTATTTATCGAATAATTTGTTATTTACCGGATAGGTCATTTGTTATCCTCTTTTTAACAAATAGATACCGATAAACAAATTATTAATAAACGATAAATTTCACATATTTTCCAGTTAAGGGTCCTAAGATTCATTTTTCCAAGTAATTTTCTATAAAGGTGTGAAAATTGGAGTTATCAGGGAAAGTCTTTTCTTCGCTGGTTATAAACAACACAGCTTCTCTGAGACGTTCAATAATGTCATCCGTCCTTGATGGGCTATGAATCAATTGGTCAAAGCGTCTGCTTAAATCCTCTATATCAATGCTATTCGCTATTTTTATTGCTTCGGATTTTCCTGGTGAAAAATAAAGCCTAATCAACCTAAAAGCAAGATCTTCAAAAATATTTTGAGTTTCAAATAGGGCATCTTGCTTAGCGTTTTTGGCATTACTGGAATCATCCGGAGCCCAACCTGTTGCCCAAAAGGATAAACTATTGGCAATTGCGCCTGTGGCAGCTACTCCTGCGGCTGTACCTGCCGACCATTCGATTGGAGCAGGAATGCTAGTGGGAATTAGCACAAGAAAGGGGATTCCTAAGAATAATATTGTATTGACGACGCAGCAAATTCTTAGTAGCCAAAGAGCTTGATTTGCTTTTGAATCGCTGATTTGAAGCACGTTGAAATGCCTTTGGATAAAAACGAATTTATTCGGATTACTTTTAACCGAAGCTAGATATAGAAGCCTTATGAGGGCTAGTTCGTGCACCTTTGTATTTCTTTCTAGATTTGACTTTGGAAAAAAATTCTTGTTAATACTTTTCCAAGCTTTGTCAACTTGTCCATTGATAAGACTATTAGAATAGGGAAAATCTTCCCTTTTGATTGAATAATCGACTACGAGGTCCAACGGGATCATAGTAACACCACCTTATTTTAATTTTTTTTAATAATTGATTGAAGAAAAAAAATTATAAAGTCGGGGGATGGGCTCTTGATGAAAGGGCTTCGATTTTTTGACCCCAGAAGGAGAGGTCGCAAGGTTTACTAAATGAAAATAAAAGTGTTTTGTGGCCTGAGAGTGATATTAGCCCGGATAATAAGAGAGAGGCAAAAAGGAAGAAAAATAGATTATTTTCTTTTTGGCGAGTGAGTTTATAATCTTGGTTTTCAATTTGAGATGGTAGGGCATAATGGGCTTTGAAAAGAGACTGTTCTAAGACAATTTCTTTTTTTAAGGAGGTAACCTCTAAATTTGGCTGTAAGGAAGCAAAACCAAGTAAACAGGCGACTAAAACCAAAAAGAAAGTAATGTATTTAAGTTTCTCTTTCACAAAATCCATGATTGTTTTCTACGATTGTAACATAATTCAATTTTAAGAGTAACTCAATAAATTGAATAATTTACAGTATTCGTTCCGTTATCTTCTTATGCAGTTCTGCATAAGAGAAAGGATTTTCCTGAAGTTGGATGTTCCAGTCATTTTGGCTGTCCCGATTGGTTTGAGTGTAAAATTTAAGATGCTCATTGGGTAGCCTTGTATCGGCTCTGATAGTTCCATTTTTGAACAACATTTTTTCCATTTCCTGAACATTGTATAAAAGAGATCTGTCGGCAACAACCGCATTAAAATCACTGTTGATGATCAATGAATTCGTCACGTCCACGGAATCGGCATTGACTCCTAATAGAATGCTATTCTTGACACTACCCGAGCGAATATTGCAGTTAATTAATATAGAATTGTCGTCATGAACCACGCGATTAATTCCATAAGAACTCGAAGATTGTCCAATGCTAAACAGCATGCGCATCATCTTTCCTTCCACTGTACTACTTGTAAGTTTTAACATATTATGAAAGTAACTATTGACCGTTCCAAGATCCCACCAGTAGGCATTTTTACCAATGTCGACAATGCCTAAAAAGGGTTCTATGGAGTACTTATAGCTGAAATTTTGACGAAATCTTTGCATCCGATGATAATGGGTCGAAGCCTCCATTTTTCCTGAATCCTTTTTCATCAATTTCAAATAAGTTTCTTCGTCAAGAGTCATCGGCATCCAGAAATGGTAATCAGTATTTAGCATTCCTTCTTTCTTTTCCAATTCCTGTTTAAATTCTTCAAGAAGGGAAAAGGTCATTTGCTTTGAAAGGCTAAACGACCCTAGACTAATGCCTACGCCGCTATCGATATTGATTTTTTCATTTCTTACGAGCTCTTTAAATGTCTTAAAGGAACTTTTTTCCAGTTGTTGTGCATTCCCGTAGTCATCCACTGCAAGAAGTCCGTATCTATCTAAACTTTCATTCACCCAGCTCTCTTCGGTAGGCGCTTGTCCCAGCTTTACAAGAATGTCAATGGGGTGGGTTGGTGTATAAGCAAAACTTGTTGTCGGAACAAACAGTTGATCTCCCCAAAATACCGAGAGACGTCCACCTCTAAAAGGGGCATAAGGAGAGGTTTGGAGGATTGTCGCCTCTAAAATGGTGAGCAGTTGAGGGGGCGTGCCAATGACCCCTGGAAGTTTTATTGCCGATTTATTATTCCACTCGCTGGGAGTTAAGGGATAGAGTCTCGTACCCATTCCTGCGGTGTGATACAAAGAAATAGAAGCCCCTTCATTTTGCATTTTGTAGATATCTATTCCGTAAAGGGAGTTGCCCTTTTGTTGCGCTTTTTGATAGGCATAGAGTGTGCCGAGTCCATTTCCGGCTCCTCCGTTCCAATCTTCATGGACGACAATGATTTTTGATTTCGGGGAGATGGACTTTTGAATTTTGGATAATCGATTTTGCCAATATTCTTCTTTTTGAGAGTCGCTTGTAGAGACAATGACGACATCGAAAGAATGGTGACTTTGCAGATTCATGGATAACCCCATTTTAGATTTTAATCTATGGGATGAAGTTGTAATTGTCAATAGACATAGCTACAGTTCTATAGGAATATTCAGAGCAAAAAGTGGATTAAGCCTGACCTCTTCTTGGGGGAAGGGAAGTGTAGTGAGTTTCAAGGATTTTAGATTCGGCATCTTCTTTACTGTATCAGCTACAACGTGCAAGTCATGGGGAGGCAAGCTTCCTAAAGTCAGAAAATTTAATTTCTTTAACTCAGGCAAATGATTTAAAAGCAACATATCACATAGATTAAATTCACCCTTTTCTTGAAAAATGCACAATCGAAGCGTCTTTAGATTAGGAAATAGACTAACGATCGTCTTGAATCCCTCCTTAGTGATATTAAGATTATTTTCTAGAGAAAGTGTATGCAGTTTTTCTCCCATGTTCTCACCAAGAACACGAATGCCTCTATCAGATATCTTTTCCTGATTCCTATCAAAACATTTGAAAAGCTTATGTTTGTATTTCGATTGATCGATCTTATCCAGATCCTTTATTAACTCGAAAAACTTTTCTATAATGAGATCTGTAACTTCTAAAGGTGTGTTGAAGAGATTTTGAAGTTTTTCCTCCGTACTTCTTGAAGAAAACAAGAGAGACACCCTTTCAGAAAGATTCTTGCAGCTAGAATCTACCGTCACATTCTTTAGTCCTTCCAAGAATATTAACCTATATAATTGTTTATCATTAATCGGAGTGCTTCTTAAATCGATAGATTTTATGTGAGGATGATAACTAACAAAATGCAGAGTTTTTTCGACATCGTTATTGGTAGTTAACTGTCCTCGAAGATCCAAATGTTCTAGTGCCATTTGGTGCATCATGCTGAGCTTGCTTCGATAGTAATTATTGAAAACGATCCATTTTGTGATTTCTTTAACATAGGGAAACGTAGGAATGTAGGATTGATTTTTAATGATCCGGAGGACTTCAATAAGGACAGCGTTCTCTTGAAATTTTAGTTGGGGATAAATTAGATCGAAGGCATGAGTAATGCACTCTTTAGGATTGTCGAGATAGGTTTCTGCACATCTTATGAGTCCATCCAGATCTTCTGGATTTAAAGGGGTGGTACATGCATTGTGATATAGAAATTCCATTATAGCACGTAATGGACCAATGGCAAAAGAGCACGATTTAAAAAAAATCGTTTTTGATTTATAAATCTCCATCAATTTTCTTAATTTGGAGCTCTTCGCTGCAACGAAAACTTTATGGACAAAGACAGAAGAATTATCGGATTCACAGGTAAATATAAGATCAGATCTAAGATAGTCCTTAAGATGAAAAAGATCTTTGATGCCAACCTCGTCTTGTCCCACTAAAGGATAAAGGGAATTCCACGCTTTATTTATCTTTTTTTCAGCAATTAAAGAGAGGTTCTTAAAAGTTTGTGTGTTTTTTAATCCATAAAGAATAAGGAGAGCTCCCGCAATTTCGATGGGATGGTAGGTTTTTAGATGAATAACAGTATTATCAGGCAGCCAGTCAGGAGAATTTGCCAATATTTGTAAAAGCCCCGGTTTTTGGCTAATAACGACACTATGAACTCTAAATTCAATATCTTGTACTGTAAGATTTATATCAGCGAATTCTGTAGATAGGGTGTTGGAAATATGATCGCGGACTTCATCATATATTTTGTATTTTATCTCAGATAACAGATCTTGCTTAGGCGCACTTACGGGGTCCATGTTGGTCCACCTAGATTGTTTTTCTGCATTACATAGCATAAGTCACTATTTTTACCAATTGTCAAGTGGACTTTTGTTCTGAAAAAGTATATAATAATGGAAAAAACATACTGAGAATTTATTAATGATCAAATTTAACGGATTAACAAAATCCTATGGCGGTCGAAAATTATTCGATAATATTTCCTTTATTCTTAATAAAGGGGAGAAATGCTCTCTCGTTGGTAAAAACGGTACGGGAAAAACTACCCTCCTTCGTTTAATCTCCGGGGAAGAGGAGGCAGATGGCGGTTCGGTATCCATCCCTAAAAATTACCACGTTGGTGTATTGAAGCAGCATCTTCATTTCACACAATATAGTGTCTTGGAAGAAGCGTGCCTCGGCCTGCCTCCCGAAAGAAGCCATGAACAATATCGCGCTGAAAAAATTCTTGCCGGTTTGGGCTTCCTAGAAGAAGATCTCTATTCCCCCCCCGACAGTTTTTCGGGGGGCTATCAGATCCGAATAGAATTGTGCAAATTGCTCCTCTCAGAACCCGATTGTCTCCTCCTAGATGAACCCTCAAACTACCTTGACGTCCTTTCCCTGCGCTGGCTTGTTCGCTTTCTCCAAGAGTGGAAAGGGGAGATCATGATGGTCTCTCATGATCGCGAATTTCTCGATGAAATTTCTACCCATACCATGGGAATGCATCGCGGTAAGATAAAAAAGGTCGAGGGCGGTACGGAGGAATACTACACACAGGTACTTCTTGAAGAGGAAATTCACGAAAAAACAAGAATAAATTTGGAAAAACAAAAAGCTCACTTACAATCATTCGTGGATAGATTTGGTGCCAAAGCATCAAAAGCTGCTCAAGCGCGCTCCCGTACGAAAGCAATCGGTAGGATGCCTGTTCTTGAAAAACTGGCGAGCATGCACAATCTAGACTTCCAATTTCAGTATGCCCCCTTTACCAGCCAAAAAGTCCTCACAGCCACCGACGTCGCTTTCGCCTATCCTGGAATGGAGGAGCCCCTCATTCACGATTTTAATATACTCATCGAAAACGGCGATAAAATTGCTATCATCGGAAAAAATGGAAAAGGAAAATCCACTCTGCTTCAATTGCTAGCGAAAATCAATGAACCGCAAAAAGGATCCATACAAATTCCAGAGAACGTCCGTATCGGATATTTTGGACAAACGAATATCAACCGTTTAGATCCCAAGAAAACCATCTATGAAGAAGTGTCGCTAGCTAATCCCTTGCTCAATATGACACAAGTTCGCGCCATCTGCGGGACGATGATGTTCCCTGGGGATGATTCGAGCAAAACAATCAGCGTTTTGTCAGGTGGCGAGCGAAGCCGCGTCCTGCTAGGAAAAATATTGGCAGCGCCATGCAATTTGCTTCTCTTGGATGAACCTACAAACCACTTGGATATGGAATCTGTAGAAGCATTAGTAACTGCCGTCGAGATGTTTCAGGGCGTTGTGATTATTGTTTCCCATACCGAGTGGATATTGCACCGCATTGCCAAGAAGATAGTGATTTGCCATCAGGGAGAGCAAGAATTATTCGAAGGCAACTACGATGACTTCTTGCGCAAAGTAGGTTGGCAGGAAGAAGCCCCGCAGAAAAAAAAACCAGAGAAGAAAGTCTCCAGAAAAGATCGCATTAAGGCTATCGAAAAAGAGATGGCGGACCTTTACATATTGATTGAAAAAAAGGACGGAGATATTGGGACCTACAAATCACGATTAGATGCGCTTTACAAAGAATATGAGTTGCTGTCGCCATAGAATGGACGAAATGGACTACATGGACGTAATGGACGACATGGACTAAAAATGTCCATACCGTCCATGTTGTCCATTCCACGCGTGGATTAAGCTGCAACGAGTGTTGTTTCTTCTTTCTCTTCTTTATTAAACAGATGTCCGTTCAATTGGTAGAGTGCAATAAACCACACTGCAAACATTACCACGGAGGCTCCGGCAAGATAAGGTGCCAGAGATACTGTGGATGCTAGCGGAAAAATCATCTGCAGAACAGATAATGTAAGGGCTCCGCCCGATTTACCGATTCTACCGCCTGCAACGTCTACAGCTGCTTTTCCTTTCGTCTTGATTTCCTGATCAAGAGGAATGTAAGCCATTTCCTTCGTAGCATCGAACAACGAGTACTTTGAAGCCTTCGTAATAGCTCCCTGCCAAAAGCCTACTTGAACCGCAAGGGCGACTGCAGCAGCAGAAGCGCCGGCCAAAATAGAGCCGTAGAATAGGATTCCGGTCAGAATCAAAGTTAGAGGTACGATAGCCGCGGCCTGGAACCAAGTGAATTTCCTTAAGATGTTTCCACCAAGGATCATTAACACTAGCGTGATAAGACCTGTGAAGGTTGAAAATTCACCCATATAGGCTTGGAATAGGTTTTTATCGCCATCGGCGTAAATCTTTACCTGACCTTTCCATAGAACGTCGATGTAGTTGATTGTGACTCCATAGCATAGGACTAAAAGGGCGATGCACAAGAGTTCTTTCGATTTTAATACGATTTTAAAACTTTCAACGAGTGTTGGTTTCTTTTTCTTTTGTTTTGGAGCGCTGACTTCCACTTCAGAAACAACGTTTTTGTTCATCCAGTAGTATAGACCTGTAATGATCAATCCGGAGGCAACGACGATTGACATCAAGAGGTAAAGGCTGGCTGAATAACTGTCGACGCCGCTGATAATTGAGTCGCCGCCGCGTGAAAGAGAAGACACAGTAAGACCTGCGACGATTAGTCCGATATTTCCTACAAAACCGAAGAGAGGATAAAAGCGTTTAGCTTCATCTGTTTTGATGATTTCGTTAGCGAATTGCCAGAACATGAGGGATAACATGACGCTGCCCCAGAGTTCGGCAAGGATGTAGAATAAGCTATAGCTCCAAGTGGCTCCCATAGCGATAAACCATTTAAAGAAGGGGTAGGAGGCTTGTAATGAGACAACGGTTTCTTGCGAAGGGTGTAGGTAGGCGCTGTTAGGGTAGATAAAGAATGCAAATAAGCCAAAGAAGGTGATGAATGGGATGATTGAGAGGTAGAAAATCTTTTCTCTTGAGAACACGTTGGTTAACTTTGCATATAAAAGCATGAATAAGATTGCTGAAGGGGTAGTTCCATACAATTTTAAGAAGGAAATGATTCCCTCATCTTGACCTTCGGCGTTGACAACTAAAGAATCCTTAACATTACGTAAAATGGTGTAGTTAAGCAGGATAAAGAGCATCATGAGGGCCATAGGTATGAATTTTTTCAATTCATAGTTATGAAGTGGGAATAAAAAGGCTTTAATCCCTGAGAATTCTTTTGTTTTAGTTGTCATATTAACATCCTCTTGTTTGTTTAGTTTAAATTAAATTATATAATACTTACAAAAAGATATAATAAATATTTAATTAAGAAATGGTTAAGATGAGATTTTTTTTTACGACTTTCCGTATTTACATAAAGTACATGAATATGTTATTATGAGGATATAACTTAGGAGGTAATATATGAGCGGACGAGCTAATTCTCATAGTGAAAAAGTAAGACTCACTGTTGAATGTTCTGTAGATGAGCGAACATATATCAAAATGTTAGCAGCAAAAAAACATATGACGATTAGTGAATTGCTTCTTGCATCTTTAAGGGAAATATTACCTCGAAAAAATAGTAAAGAGCCTAATGCCGAGACTATTGAATCATTGAAAGAATCAAGAAAAGGTAAACTAGAAAGTTATAAAACTGTGGATGATTTTTGGAAGGCGATGGGTATAGATCCAAATGCTTGAACCGACACCTACCACAAAATTCAAAAAAGACCTCAAATATTTTAAACATAAGCCAAAAATATTAAAAGACTTCAACGCGGTTCTTAAAATTCTTGTTCAACAACAGCCTTTGCAGAGAAAACACGTAGATCATCCTTTAGGTGGCAACTGGAAAGGATCCAGAGAATGCCATGTCAATCCTGATATTTTGTTAATTTACCGCATTGATGAAGAAGAAGGTAAATTGTATCTCGAGCGTTTAGGTTCACACTCAGAACTCTTTTAGTCGGATTTTTGCTGCAGCTTTTCAAATAACATGATGAATTGTTCTAATGAAAGCGTTTCTGGGCGAGCCTGAGGGTCAATATCTAGCTTGGTAAGTGCCTGTGTAATGGCTTCCTGCTCATACAAGTCCCTCAAAGAGGCTCGCAACATCTTTCTACGATGCTCGAATGAGGAGCGAGTCAATACAAAGAACTTCTCCTCGTCAGAAACCTTTGGGGGTTCTTTCAAATCCAAAATTACAATCGCCGATTCAATCTTCGGCGGAGGAAAAAAGCAGTTCTTACTTACTCGAAAAGCATAATGAACTGTTGAATAGTAATTCAAAAACACTGTTATCGACCCATATTCCTTACACCCGGTAGCGACACATAACGTTTTGCTACTTCATCCTGAATCATGATTACCAGCTTCTCAAACAGTTCTCTTAAAATAACGAATTTCGTCACAATAGATGTTGTTAAATGATAGGGGAGATTCGCAATGACTTTGGCGCGCTGTCCCTTTTTAAGATGATTCTTTAAAACATTTTCAACGTCAAATTCGAGAATGTCTTCGCAAAATACTTTAAGGGTTCCTTTATCGGATTTAATACGCCCTAACGCTTCAGCAAGAATGGGATCTTTTTCAACGGCTAACACTGTGGCACCGGCTTCCAGGAGGGCTTCGGTCAATGCTCCTGGGCCGGGACCGATTTCTAAGACAACATCACCCGGTTCAACTCCGGCAGTGGCGACAATTTTTCGGATGATGTTTCCATCGATGAGAAAGTTCTGGGACAATCCCTTTTTTGGAGAAATCCCTAATCCTGAAAGGAACTGAATCAGTTCCGTAGGTTTATAGATGGCCATTATTTTAAAGCAAAGGGTTCGAAATCATCCGGAACCATGGCTTTCAATAGTTCTTCATTGACATTATGGTGCTTGCGGAGCTTTTCTAAATATTTATCCGTTTCTTTGGCGATCATGATTTCTATTAACTTTTCTCTGAGACGGCTTTCAACTTCTTCGAAGGATTTCGGTTTTCCTAAGATGACATCCTTCAGGAAAAATATGCGATAGACAGTGGATTGATCCACCTTGCTTATTTGACTTGTAGGTTGGCTGTATTTTCCAATTTCAAGACCGGTAAGTATTTCATTATATTCTTTTGAGATGTCTTTAGAGGAATGTCTGAATTCTTCAGAAACTTTTAAGGAGACATTTTCAGGCATAGGTTTTACGTCATTTACCTTTTCTACAAGCTTATCTAAAGGTGTATTTTCTTCAGATAATAGCTTATAAGCTAGATCAGCAACTTCCGGAGTTTCATCGCCGCGAATCGAAATGACCCTATAAATCCATTCGTCAGACTTGGCGGTGCTTTTGGCGTATTCTTCATAAGCCGTGTGGACGGCTTGAGGCGAGACCATTCTCACTGCAATGGCATTCACTCGGCCTCCCATCATCCTTTTGATGATCATATCGTCTTTGATCATTTGAACGGCATCATCATAAGATATTCCGGCTGTGTCTAAGTTTGCAATGATGTTTGGACCGAACATAGTCTCCATCTCTTGACGGATATCACCGCTGCTGACTTCCATTTTCGTTTCTTTCGCGTCTGCCATGATAAGTTCTTTGTCGATGCTTTCTTGAAGGGCGTTTTTCCAGTACATCGTATAAAACTTATGTCTCGCGTCGGTCGAGCCTGCATATTGCGGGTATTGTTTGTAAAACAACATGTCCATTTTCTTCATGATATCCATGACAGAGATGGGGGTGCCATTCACTTTTGCCAAGATGCGGTTGTTTACAAATATTTTTTTACTCTCATTCCCAAAAAGCATTTGAGTTTTCTGAGCTTGCAGCGTGGAAATTCCGAACTGGAGACATAGGATAAATAAAATGATGTTCTTTTTCATGTGATTTTTTCTGTTATTTTTGCATGTCATGATAATATAGTATAGCTTTCATGTCCACTGAATAACAGGATAAGCATGATCGCTAGCGGCATTGGGCATAGATTGTATAGCCACCATTAACAGGATAAGCATGATCGCAAGCGGCAGGATAAAAAAAGGATAAGAAAAGATTTAAGAAAAAAGAATTAAGAAAAAGATTTAATAAAGTTTTATTTAATTTTTATTCTTTTTTCTTATCCTCTTTTTATCCTGCCGCTTGCGATCATGCCTATCCTGTTAATGGTGGCTATGCAATCTATCCCCTACCGCTTTTTCATTACTACGCCGAAGAATCCATCCATCCCGCCATAGGATGGGAGCGATTGGAAAACTTCTCCTTCGATTTCAAGATCATATGTCTTGAGGAAATGTTCTATTTGCTGTTGATTTTCCTGTTGAAGAATGCTGCAGGTCGAATATACGATCCGCCCTTCCGGTTTCATGTAACTCAAAGCCTTCTCAAAAATATGGCGCTGCTGACCCTGCAATCTTTCTAACGCTTCGTCGGTAAACTTCCATTTCATGTCTGGATTTCTTCTCAGGGTGCCCGTGCCAGAGCAAGGGACGTCAGCAAGAACCCAGTCCATCTTCTTTTTTATTTTTTTGAGGTTGGGGTTGTCGTTCAATATCGTTTGAGCATTTTGAATGCCGGCTCTTTTCAGGCGGTTACGTGCTTCTTGGAGGGCAAAAGGTCGGATATCATGAAGATAAATCTGGCCGGAACCTTCCATTCTCGGAGCAAATGCTAAAGTTTTTCCGCCGGAACCCGAGCAATAATCCATGACGAGATCTCCTGGGGCAGCTTTTACGAGTCCGGCGAGGAGTTGGCTTCCTTCGTCTTGGACTTCGAATATCCCTTGTTTGAATTCAGGGAGCCCGAAAAGATTGATTTTTTTCAAAAAGGTGATACCCTCATTGGAAAATCTGCAGGGGGTCACTTGATAATCTTTTTCCCATAGTTCCAGTATTGTTTCTCGATTGGATTTTAGGGAATTAATGCGGACAGTTGTCGGAGCAGGAGTATTGCAAATCAGGCAAATCTCACAGGCTTTTTCGATTCCATGGCTAGCGACGAAATGGTTGAATAGCGCTTCGGGAAAGCTCACGCGGATGTGTTGGGGGATGGATTCGTTTTTTTGGTGTTTGAGAGGATCGATTGTTAAGAAAACTTCCACTCTTTTTTCCCAAGAAACCGGTTTTGGCGAAAGAAAGTCTATTAATCCCTTCCATCTGATCATGCCATAAATTGTTTCGGCGATGTAGGCCCTATCTTTGGATCCTAGAGCTTTATTTTCGCGGAAATAGTCGGACAAATACCGATCTAGAGGTATCCCTTCCGATTCGGAATTTTTTAAGATTGTGAATAAATGAAAATCTCTAAAGCCTTGCATGGTGAAGATTATACATTATGTTGCATAAAATTGCTAGATAAGATACATATTCAAAAAAACAAGGAGATGTTTATGAGTAAATTTGATTGTTTCTTACGGTTTCTGGGAAGAGTTTTTATTGCAGCGATATTTTTGTTCGGTGCATCTGGAAAAATCTTTAGCTATGACGTGATGGCGGGTTATATGGCGTCCAAAGGGTTACAGTATATTCCATTTTTACTTGTTACAGCAGCTATTATCGAGCTCGTTTGCGGGATAGCATTGGTCATTGGTTATAAAGCTAAGCTTGCCGCTGCCATTCTGTTCTTATACTTGATTCCTGTAACCTATTTCATGCACGATTTCTGGAATCTTGAAGGGGCACAAAGAATGCAGGAATTGGTCCATTTTTTCAGTAATTTGGCTATTGAAGGGGGCCTACTTCTTATCGCTAGCTCATATCCTGAAAAATGTTCGACAGAGTCATGCAGATAATCTTTTCGAATATCCTAGCCTTGTGCTAGGATATTCTTATTATGTTACCAACTCTTTTAACTCTAATTTCGTTCGTCATCGTTGCCTTTGGGCAACCTGCTTGGCTACCATATTTTGGTTTGGTGGCTGCGGTGATAGGATATGCCCTTTTCTGGCGGGTGCTTCTTGATATTCCCTCGAAAAAAGTCCGATTTTGGCTAGCAACGGCATGGTTTACAGGCATTCAGTTGATCCAACTTTCCTGGTTTATCTCCCATCCCTATCTCTATATATATGCTCTTTGGATCGTGCTGTCCTTTTTGTTCTCTCTCCCTTTTGGGGCCATTGGTCTGTTTATTCAACGTGATAAAGTCACTAAACCCAGCACTTTGTTTCTTGTCCCGGCTGTTTGGGTACTTTTTGAGTGGTCAAAACTCTTTATTCTATCCGGCTTTTCCTGGAATCCCGTGGGAATCGCCCTAGCGGGGAACTTGTATTCCCTCCAAATGGCTTCCGTAGCGGGCGTCTTCGGTCTTTCTTACTGGGTATTTTTCACGAATATGCTTGCCCTCAGAGCTTCCGTCAATGAAAGGGCCACCCCCTGGATAATAGCGGCCGTCGCCCCCTTTGTTTTAGGCGCTTTCCATTTTTATTACTACGATTCTCAAATGGAAAAATCGAAAGAAAATGATATTTCTGTCGTTTTAGTCCAAACCTCTTTTCCTGTAGAAGAAGCGATGCAATTTGAGTCGCAAGATCATCTTGTAACATTCGTCATCAACGAGTGGCGTCAAATTTTAAATATTACAGAACATCAAAAAGGGAAAAAGATAGATCTGATCGCTCTTCCAGAATTCGTTGTCCCTTTCGGCACCTATACTTTTCTTTTTCCGTTTGAGCAAGCTAAAGAGGCTATTCTTTCGATTTTTGGACCTGACAGCATCAAATCCTTTCCCCCCATGGAACTTCCCTTTGCCGTTTTTAGAGATAATAAATGGTGGGTCAATAATGCGTTTTGGGCCCAGACTTTGTCCAATTTTTTTGAGGCCGGATTAGTCATCGGATTAGAAGATGTTGAAGATTTACCTTCAGGTAAAAGGGAGTATTATAGTTCTGCGCTCTATTTTGAGCCTCACCAAGATCCTTTTTTACCCCAACGCTATGCCAAAAGGGTATTGGTACCTATGGGCGAGTATATTCCCTTTTCATTTGTGAAGCATTTAGCCGAAAGATATGGAATTTGCAGTTCGTTCACCTGCGGTGAAGAGGCTGTTGCCTGGACCGTAGGCACTCACAAATTTGGAGTTTCCATATGCTATGAGGAGACTTTTGGACATTTGATGCGGGAAAATAAGACGAAGGGCGCGGAATTTTTGGTGAATTTGACCAGCGATGCATGGTACCCGAATTCGCGGTTGCCAGAGCAACACCTGGAGCACGCTCGCTTACGCACTGTAGAGAATGGATTCCCTTTGGTTCGGGCCTGTAACACCGGAGTGACATCAGCTATCGATGCTTTGGGTCGAGACATCGCCATCCTTTCCTACGATGAATCAGTATCTGATTCGCTGTTTGTCAAAGTCCCTTCATTCCATTACAACACAATTTATTCATACTTTGGGGATTGGTTGATTGTCGGCATTTCGATACTTACAATTCTCCTAGCTAGCGTAAATTTTTTCTACCGATCTAAATAAATAACTAATAGAACATAGGCAAACAATTAACAGGATAAGCATGATCGCAAGCGGCAGGATTAAAAAAGGATAAGAAAAAAATAAATAAATAAGAAAAGATAGATTGATTCGTCCCTTTTTTCCTCTTTTTTCTTATCCTTTTTTAATCCTGCCGCTAGCGATCATGCTTATCCTGTTAATTGTTTGCCTAAAGTCTATCGCAACATAGTGATTGATTAATAGTGCAAGGTTTTGTAGAATAGTGTTTTATTAATCCTTGATTATCATTGACTAATGCTGACTGTGAGTCCTGACATAAAAACCGAAGTAAGAAATCAGCGGACAATTCAGTCCGATGCTACCTTTTCCGGAATCGGCATTCATACCGGTGCCAAAGTCTCTATCCGTTTCTGCCCCGAAAAAGAAGGAACTGGCGTTTATTTTAAAAGAATCGATCTCCCAGGTCAGCCTGTCATTCCGGCAACTCTTGAATATGTTTGCGATACCTCAAGAAGCACCACAATAGGCGTTGCAGACGTTCGCATCCATACCGTAGAACATGTCCTGGCTGCTGTCAGGGCTTTCAATATCGACAACCTTTGCATTGAAATATCCTCCATCGAACCTCCTGTAGGCAATGGAAGCTCCGATGTTTTTGTCCAAATGATCAAAGACGCCGGAATCAAAGAACAAAATTCAACGGTGCCTATCTTCAAAATAAATCAACCGGTTTACTGGGCGGAAGAAGATATCCAAATCATCGCTCTTCCCTACGACGGCTACCGAATCAGCTACACACTCAGCTATCCCGACAACAAAATCCTAAAATCACAGTTTCACTCTGTCGTCGTCACACCCGAAAATTTTGTCAAAGAAATTGCCTCATGCCGCACTTTTTCGAAGTATGAAGAATTATCCTTTTTAATGGATAGAGGCCTCATCAAAGGTGGTAGCCTCGATAATGCCGTCGTCATCAAAGACGATGTCGTTTTCAGCAAAGAGGGCCTATTCTTTCCCGACGAGATGGTCCGTCATAAAATATTAGATATGATCGGCGATCTAAAACTCGTGGGTATCGATTTTCACGCCCACATCATCTCGATAAAGTCAGGCCATAAATCAAATGTAGCTTTTGCTAAACAACTGTATAACGCGATCACCATGGAGAAAACCTAATGTCAGGTCAGACACCCCCAGATAATAAAGTCCTCTCTATCAAAGAGATAACTAACATACTTCCCCAGAGATATCCCTTTCTTATGGTGGATAAGGTTGTCGAACTAGATTTGGAAAAAGGATATATCCTTGCACAAAAGAATCTGACGATTAACGAGCAATTTTTTCAAGGACATTTCCCTGGGGCGCCGATTATGCCGGGAGTGCTTATTTTGGAAGCACTGGCTCAGGCGAGCTCACTTCTTGTTTATTTGAGAGGAGAGACGGATAAAATTGCTGTTTTGATGAATGTTAAAAATGCAAAATTTCGCAGTCCAGCGAAACCCGGTGATATATTGATGTTGAAAGGGGAAGGCTTGCATATTAGCAGTAAAGGCGGCAAAATTAAAGCGACCGCTTTAGTGAATGGAAAAGTCGCTGTCGAGGCGGAGATTGGTTTCGCACTTGTCCACAAAAGCCAAATATAGGATAGTATTAATAAATTTCAAATACGGGAACTTAAATTCATGACTCAAGCAAACATACATCCGATGGCGCTAGTGGAGCCTGGGGCAATTATCGGAAATAACGTCACAGTCGAAGCATTCGCTGTAGTAAAATCAAACGTCTGCCTCAAAGATAACGTCACCATAAAATCCCATGCTTATATTGACGGTTACACAACGATCGGCGAAGGGTCAACGATTATTCCCCTCAGCAAGCATCGGGACGAAAACTCAAGATCTGAAATTTAAAAACGAAAAAACTTTTGTCAACATCGGAAAAAATTGCGAAATCCGTGAGTTCGTGACAATAAACTCATCCTGCGGCGAAAGTACCTCGGTCGATATCGGAAATAATTGCCTCATCATGGCCTATTGCCATATCGCTCATAATTGTGTCGTCGGTAACCAAGTGGTCATGGTCAATAACGCAAGCCTCGCCGGACATGTCATCATCGAAGATTGCGCCATCATCGGAGGTCTCACGGGAATCCATCAATTCGTTCGCGTCGGTGCTTATGCTATGGTCGGCGGAATGAGCCGTGTGACTCAAGATATCCTTCCCTATACCATTGGAGCAGGCACACCTTTCAAGTTCGGCGGCATCAATCGCATCGGACTAAAGCGTCGCGGATTCCCTTTATCTGTCCGTATGGAATTGAATAAAGCTTTTAAACTCATTTATCGCTCACAACTTAACCTTGAAGAAGCATTGAGAAAAATCGAAACAGAGCTGGATCCCATCCCCGAAATTCAGAACTGGATCAAATTTTGCAGAGAATCCAAGCGCGGACTCATGTGTTTGCAAGGTGTTGCAAGTGCTTCTAACGATGAAGCCACTCAAGACGAAGAAAGAGAAGAACAAGAAATAACTGTATAGGCTCATGAAAGTTATTTTCTTCGGTACACCGGCCTTCGCAGCATCAGCCCTCCAATTTCTGATCGAGAACGGTGTCGATATTTGCGCTGTCATCTCAAAGCCAGATAAACCTAAGGGTCGCTCGGGCGATCCCGTTCCCACACATGTGAAGACGGTCGCTCTTTCTCAAAACCCTCCGATACCCCTATATCAGCCCGAATTAGTTTCCTCACCTGAATTTGCCGATGTTCTAAAACCCTACAATGCCGATCTTTTTGTCGTCGTTGCCTATGGTGAAATCATCAAACAACATCTCTTGGATATGCCTAAAAAAGGATGCATCAACCTCCATACAAGCCTTCTCCCAAAATACCGCGGTGCGGCTCCCATCCAAAGAGCTGTCATGAACGGGGAAAGCGAAACAGGTGTTTCCATCATCCATATGGTGAAAAAAATGGATGCGGGGGATGTCATCAAAATGGTAAAAGTTCCGATCGAAAAAAATGATACTTTTGGCGAAGTCGAACAAAAACTTCTCCAGGCTGGTTGTAGGGCTCTTTTGGATGTCATCAGACAGTTCGAAAAGGGAGATGTCACAGCCATTCCCCAAGATCCCGAACAAGTGACTTTCGCACCAAAAATCGAACTCGAAGATTGTGGAATCGACTGGACCCAACCCGCTCAAGCCATTCACAATTTAGTTAGAGGGGTAAATCCCTATCCCGGTGCCTGGTGTCAAGTGACCGTTAACGGACAAAGCAAGCGTCTCAAAATCCATTCTACAACAGTCCAAGAGGGTATTCATGGAAAGCCTGGTGAGATCATCTCATCCGATAATACAGGAGTAGTCGTCGCATGTGGAAAAGATTCTATTAAAATTCTCGAACTCCAACTCGAAGGCAAAAAGAGAATGTCATCTGCAGAACTCCTTAGAGGGACTTCCATCAAATTTGACCATGAATGAAGACCCACAATTCCTTCCCACAATCATTGATGGGGAAGATAAAACTTCTCCGCTGAAGAATTGTATTCGAAACAAATACAAGCATCTGCGTAAATGGGCAAAAAGAACTCATACCAATGCCCTACGGATCTATGACAAGGAAATAAAAGAATATCCGCTAGCCATCGATTATTACGATGGACGCTATTGCGTGCAATTTTTTACGAGCACCCGCGATACCGATGAACCCCCTTCAAAATTAGTTGAAGAGGTTGTTAGTGCAATATGCACTTTATTCGGAGCAAATCAAGATTCCATCTACTGGCGCACGCGCATTAAAAGAGCAAAAACCGAACAGTATGAAAAGGTGGATAATGAAAAGGAATTCTTCACTGTTCTCGAGTATGGAATAAAATTTCAGATCAATTTAACAGACTACTTAGATACAGGACTCTTCCTAGATCATAGGGAGACACGCCAAATGGTGGCATCCTTAGCCAAAGGGAAGCGCCTCCTTAACTTGTTTGCCTACACTTGTTCCTTCAGTGTGCATGCGGCCGCTGCAGGGGCTGCGTTCACAAAAAGTGTTGATATGTCGAACACGTACATCGCTTGGGGAGAAGAAAACTTTAAGTTAAATAATCTTTCCTTAAAAAATAACATTTTTGTTCGTGCCGATTGCCTTAAATTTCTGGACGAAGAACTTAGTTCCGGGACAAAGTATGACATAATTGTCATTGATCCACCCACGATTTCCCGTTCCAAAAAGATGGATGGAATGTTTGACATCCAGTTTGATTATATCTCCCTTATTACGAGGGCCTTGAGGCTTTTATCTCCCGAAGGAATGATCTTTTTTAGTACAAACTCCCGCAAGTTTGATTTTGATGAATCGAATTTTCCGAATTCTACCATTACGGACATCTCTGCCAAAACCATTCCTCTAGACTTCCATAGCCATAAAATCCACCGCTGCTGGAAAATTAGGTGGGCTTAAACGCTTGCATAGGAGAGGAAATCACGAAAATGATCATAAAGGGGCTTGAAATATAAGAGGGGGATCGTGTATCATAGTATCATCTATAAACCTCAACCTGTAGGAAAATAGCTAGATGACCACAGTAAAAGTAAGACCCGGTGAACCTATCGATAAAGCTCTAAGAACTCTGAAAAAGAGGCTCGATAAAGAAGGGGTAATGAAATCCATAAAAGCACACAGATTCTATTTAAAGCCTTCTGTGAGAAAAAGAGCAAAAGCAAAAGCCGCTCTTAAATATAGAAAAGTTCGTTAACAAGATGTTGACATATGTCAAAAGTTATGGCCGATTACTACGAAATATTAGGCGTTAATCGCGACGCTACAGCTGAAGAGATCAAAAAAGCCTATCGGAAAAGCGCTATCAAGCACCACCCGGATAAAAATCCGGGGGATGCCGATGCCGAAAAACGGTTCAAAGAGATCTCCGAAGCGTACGAAGTCCTCAGTGATGATCAGAAACGTCAAATGTATGATCGTTATGGCAAGGAAGGCGTACAAGGCGCAGCTGCAGGTGGCGGCGCAAGAGGTTTCTCCTCCATGGACGACGCTATGCGTACCTTCATGGGTGCCTTTGGCGGCCAAGGAAACGATTCGATCTTCGAAAGTTTCTTCGGCGGCGGATTTTCTCAGGGCGGCGGCGGTCGCTCTAATGCTCGCCAAGGCGCTAGCAAGCGTGCTAATATTACCATCACTTTTGAAGAAGCTGCACGCGGTGCAGATAAAGAACTCTCTATTACTAATTTAGAAGCCTGCGAAACCTGTAAAGGCCGTGGTACAACCTCAGATAAAGGGATCAAAACATGCTCCCGCTGCGGTGGACAAGGTCAAATTTTCGAGCAGCGCGGATTCTTTAGCATGTCAATGCCTTGCCCCCAATGCCATGGCGAAGGGCAAACCATTACCGATCCTTGCAAAGATTGCCGAGGTGAGGGAGTTGTTAAAAAGAAACAACGCGTTAAAGTACATATTCCACCTGGCGTAGACTCTGGCATGCGCATGAAAATGGCGGGTTATGGCGATGCCGGACGTGGCGGAGCCCCTGCTGGTGATTTGTACGTAAATATTACTGTAAAGCCTCATGAAGTTTTTCAACGTGAAGGCGATGACATTATCTTAGAGCTTCCTATTAGTTTTACTGAGGCTGCGCTAGGATGTAAGAAAGAGGTTCCCTCGATCTTTGAACACAATGTTCGACTGACGGTTCCGGAAGGAACGCAGAGTGGCAAGGTTTTCCGTGTGCGTAGTGAAGGATTCCCGAATGTCCATGGAAGTGGTAGAGGGGATTTACTCGTTCGCATTTTTGTTGAGACTCCGACACGCTTGACTAAAGAGCAAAAGGATTTGCTTGAAGCATTCGGTAAACTCGAAGGCCCCAACAATCTTCCCCAAAAGAAGGGCTTCCTCGATAAACTCAAAGGCCTTTTTTCTTAATATCAATAACCTAAGCAAATCTTTTCGTTGACTTGCTGCAATCTAATCAGTCGCTCTACGCGATGCGCTCCGAGCTCTATGGTAACACCTGATCTACCCACCGTTCCGATGCGTCACGGTGGGCTCTAGTGGATACGTCCTTCGCGATGCGCTCCGGACTCAAGAAATAATTTAACTACTCCTAAGTCCTCCGTGCCGCGCTCCGTACTCAAGAAATCACTTAACTACTCCTGAGTCCGGAGCGCATCGCGAAGGACGTACCCATTAAAGCCCACCGTGACGCATCGGAACGGTGGGTAGATTAGGTGTTATCACAGAGCTCGGAGCGCATCGCGTAGAGCGACTGATTAGTTTGAAGTAAGTCAATGAAAAGATATGCAAACTATGGGTAAAAACAGGTAAATCTTCGTCAAGTTTAAATATAATTTTGAATAAATAGCCACTTCCATTAGAGTGGAAAAAAGCCAAGTTGGCATTACTAAGGAGATTCTATGTTAGGGACCGTACTGTTGGTTATTTTGATCTTATTGCTTATTGGAGCCGTACCCACATGGCCTCATAGTGTAGGTTGGGGATATGGCCCTAGTGGTCTTATTGGAACAATTTTGATTATTGTTCTTATACTCTTGCTTTTAGGAAAATTATAAAATCCTAGGAGTTGCATCAGGATTTGCTGTTAAAATAATGGACAGCATGGACTGAATGGACGACATGGACGGTATGGACACATGTGAAAAGTCCATGTCGTCCATTTTTTTTTGTCCATGTAGTCCATGTTGTCCATTTCGCACCTAAAAGTGAATCGCCTTGCTGATTTTGTGTTGCGGGGCAACACACATGTCTAGATTAATACCGTTCTTTTCCAAGATTTCTCTGATAACCGATATTGCTTTATCAGGTGAATTACATTCCTGCGATAAATGTGCCAGATGCACGTGTTTAAGGCCGGAATGAGCTACATGGCTAAGCAATTGCCCACACGCCTCATTTGAAAGATGTCCGCTTCTGCTCAACACGCGCTGCTTGTAAACCATCGGTCGTGCCGAAGCATGAACCATGTCCGGCTCGTGATTCGCTTCCACATAAAGATAATCACAGTTCATCAAATGATTTTTCACAAGCGATGTGACAAATCCAAGGTCAGTACAGAATCCAAGTTTCAATCCATCATGTTTAATCGTGAAAGCCACAGGATCCAAAGTATCATGCTGAATGCTGAACGGATGTATCTCCAACTCATTGAATCGAAAGGTTTCTCCAGTGGAAAAAATCTTGAACTTAGGACAGTCGTGAAAGGTCTCCACAATGGCCTTAGCAGTCTCATGATTGGCAAATACAGGGATTCCAAGCTTATAAGCCAAAACCTTCAAGCCTTGGATGTGATCGATGTGTTCATGGGTCACTAAAATGGCATCAATTTCACTGATATCGACTCCGATTTCGGCTAGTTTTTCTTTCGTCGCTTTGCCGCTGAGTCCGGCGTCAATTAAAATTTTGGTCTTAGTTGTTCCAAAAAAAATGCTGTTCCCTTTCGATCCGGAGGCGAGTGGGCAGAATCCGTGCATAATCTATTCCTTTTTCTGTTTCAATTTTCATTCTTCAATATCATCATCTTCATTTGTTCTTCCTACAAGGATCTTGCGGGGCTTGGCGCCATCTGCAGGGCCGACGACTCCATTTGCTTCGAGTTGATCGATGATGCTGGCGGCGCGGGCGTAACCCACCTTGAGTTTTCTTTGTAGAAATGTTGTGGAGGCATTTCCTGTAGTTATAATTGTTTCGAGAGCTTGATCATAAAGGGCGTCCGTCGGTTCGTCACTTCCCTTTTTGGGCTGGGATGGATCAAAGTCTTGGTAATCTTCAAAAGATTTAATCATATAATTAGGGGGCGCTTGCTCGCAGATGTGTGCTACAACAGCATTTATGTCGCCATCTCTTACAAAGGCTCCCTGCGCTCGCATCAAGTGTGATGACGAAGGAGGCAGAAAGAGCATGTCCCCATTTCCAAGAAGGGCTTCCGCGCCGATTTCATCCAAAACAATCTGACTGTTGACACGGCTAGCTACTTTAAAGGAGATACGTGTCGGGAAGTTTGCTTTGATGAGCCCTGTAATGACTTCACGGGAGGGTCGCTGGGTCGCGAGTATGAGGTGAATGCCTACCGCGCGCGCCATTTGGGCGATCCGGGCAATATGACTTTCGATGCTATTGTTTGAGACCATCATAAGGTCCGCGAGTTCATCGATGATGCAGACAATATAATGCATTCTTTCGGGGATCGGGATGTTGAGGAGCTCTTCCACTTGCTTGTTGACGGTTCTCTCATTAAATGAGGTAATATTGCGCACACCCACCTGCTTGAGGACCTCATATCTGATTTCCATTTCTTTAACGAGCCAAGCAAGAGCGGCGCAGGCTCCTGAGGGTTCTGTAATCACCGGCGAAAGCATGTGTGGCAAGTTTGTGTAAGGTGTGAGTTCCACTTTCTTGGGGTCGACCATGATAAGTTTTATTTCATCTGGCTTTGCAGTCATCAGAATGGACATGACGATGGAATTAATACAAACCGATTTACCTGATCCGGTAGCACCTGCAATAATGCAGTGAGGCATTTTTGCCAAATCGTTCATGAGGTATTCGCCGGAAACTGTTTTTCCTAGAAGAAGGGGAATCTGGCATTTGTTTCCCGATTGCTTATAGGCGTTGAGCATCTCTTTGAACGACACTTCTTGCGGTTGCGGATTGGGAACTTCGATGCCTATAGCCGCTTTTCCGGGAATGGGAGCAAGGATGCGTATGGACTTTGCTTCCATGTTGAGGGCGATATCGTTTTCAAGGGTTTTGATTTTTTGCACCTTCACGCCTATCGCAGGATGGACTTCGAAGGAGGTAATTGTCGGGCCGCAGTTGATCTGACCTACCTTGGCTTCTATGCCGAAGCTTTGGAGGGTCTCTTCGAGAACTTCCGCTTGCCTACGTAGATCTTTCTTCAATGAGGATTGATCAACCTTCACAGGATCTGTAAGAAGAGTCATCGGAGGCAATTTGTATTTTGTATAGTCGCCATTATAAACTTTTTGGGCAGTGATCGCCGCTTCACGCTTCTGTTTAGGGTCTTTCGGGGTTTCAACGGGCGTCGGAGGTTTTGCGGCTACTTCAAACTTTCTTTGGGAGCCTTTGATTCCTTCAAATGGTTTGGAAATGTGCTCTTCTTCCTTTTCTTTGCGTGAAATGGACGGACGCGCCAAAGGATTTTTGTCGGGATTGATAGCCATCAATTCCTGTTCCAGGGTAGGCTGGGAGGGGGTTCTTAACTTGACAAAACGTTGAGGATCTCCGTCGGCTAATACTTCGGTCATTTCTTTATTCCAGAGTGCATCTATGACCCAACGGTAAACCTTGGCAAAGAATTCGGGGATGCGTCTAGGGCTTGTCTTGGTGAGAAATAGAAGGCTCGCCATTAAAGCTACGGACGATAGAATGCCGACACCGACTGTATTGAATGTGTGATGAAGGTTGAATGCGGGAAGGTCCTTGTAGATATAGTACATGGGGGCTCCACCAAGATGAAAGTACAGCTTCCTATCCCAAAGTCCTTGATAAAAAAGGTGGCCGATCATTTGTCGCATCGCCGGAGATTGGTCTTCAAAAAGAGTCAATAGCATGCTGCTAGATACGATCAAGAGAGCAACAAAAAAATGCTTCAGTTTGGGATTGTTGATCTGTTTGTTGAAAAGAAGTCTCCATCCGATCCAACCCACATAGACGCAAAATATGTAGCCGGTGAGTCCGAAAAGGCCTGTAAGCGTCCAACCGATCGAGTATCCGAGGGAACCTAAGGAGTTTCTTGCTTCATGACCCGAAGCAAAACTGATGAGACTTAATTGCATGATGCAGGCAGAAAGGAGAAGGATGCCTCCGCTCATATGCGGTGTATCGAGTTCAAAAAGAGCCCGTAGCTGTGATTTTTTTCTTGTTCTTTTCTTTGCCATTTTACAAAACGTTGAAGGTAAATAGGGTCAATAGTCCAATGACTGTACAATACCACACAAAATAATGGAATTTTCTTTTATCTGCCAGCCTGATAAGCAGTAAAAGTGCGAAATATCCAACGGCGAGGGATGTAATGAAGCCTGCAAGGTAGGTAACATTGCTGATTTCTGGCAAAGGAGAGCTCTCTTTAAGGATGTGGAATACCTCTAAGGTGGTCGCCCCTAAAATTGCGGGGATGGCGAGTAAAAACGAGAAATTAATAGCTTTTTCGGTGTCCCACCCCATGAGTCTGGCGCCGGAAATGGTGGCTCCGCTGCGGGAAACTCCGGGAAGAAGGGCAAGGACTTGAAAAAGGCCTATGGAAAGGGCATCACGCCATTTAGTATTCTCAATCTGAACGTTGTTCTTCTGATAGCCGAAGCGATCCCCTAAATAAAGCAATAGCGCTGTGATGAGGAAGAAGAAGCCGAGGTACTGAAGCTGATCGAAAACTGACTTTATCTGCTTGATTATCAGGACGAAAGGGAAGAGAAGTAATGTAGAAATCACGATCTGTAAAAATAAAATTCTATTTTGAAAGAGCATTTCTTTAATTTTGGCGTGGAAGACGATGAAGATAGCAATTAGGGTTCCGAGGTGGCAGATGACATCGAAAAAGACGTAATCATTTAAATTTTTAAAGCCTAAAAAATGTTGAACTAATGCAAGATGACCTGAGGAACTGACTGGGAGGAATTCTGTGAGTCCCTGGATGATGCCAAGAATGATTGCTTCAAACGTTGACACTCCCCCTCCCAAGGTCAAATAAAAGATGGGCGACCGAACGGGTTCGAACCGTCGACCCCTGGAACCACAATCCAGTGCTCTAACCAACTGAGCTACGATCGCCATAAAAAACACCTATAGGTTCTCTTATTTCCACATTTTTCGTCAAGCACTATTGATATTGCTAAAATTTATGTGTACATATTTGTTGAAAAGACCTATCTAAATAGAGCAGGGTGAAAAATGTGATCAAAAAAAGTGAATATGGCAGCTACATTTTAACCTTTATTTGGATAATTGGAGTTTCCTATGGATTATTTATTTTATATGACTATGAATATACGGCTGGATCGCTAGCGCCCGTATCCAAATCTTGGCCCCTTGAATCAAATATACAAAGATTTCATGAACAGTATCAACTTGTGATGTTCGTTCATCCACACTGTCCTTGCACTAGAGCCAGTATCCACGAATTAGAAGTCATTATGAATGAGACTCCGGGGAAATTGAAGGCAAGTCTTTTATTTATTAAACCATCCCTATTCGATGAAGAATGGACAAAGACAGATATTTGGTACACGGCGAAAACTATCCCAAATGTTATCCCTATTGTAGATAATGATGGGGTAGAGGCGTCCTATTTTGGAGCGACGACATCAGGACAGGCGTTACTTTATGATCCGGATGGAAAATTACTTTTTATTGGAGGAGTGACAGGCTCCCGAGGTCATGTAGGAAGTAATTTGGGCAGAAACACAGTTTTGTCTTTTGTAAACGATGGTGCGAGTGATACCTATAGTACTCCTTTTTTTGGTTGTCCCTTATTTTCCGATCTAGAACCCTTCTAACCACAGAAAAAAATTATGAATAAAGTTAACGATCAAATCAGTAAAAGAACCCAAGAGCTTTTTGAGGAACATCAGAATAGCAGATACATACATACGGACCACATGTTCATGCTCCTCTTTATTTTCCAATGGATGGCTAGTTTTGTTGTTGTAATCCTTGTCTCTCCGAGGACCTGGATTGGTCACTATAGTCTCATACACCCCCATTTTTTTATGGCCTTTTCCTTTGGGGGTTGCATCTGCCTTCTACCTATTTATTTTATTCTTCGTTATCCCGGACAGGCGATTACACGCTATGTGGTTGCCTCGTCACAGATGTTATGGTCTGCTTTGTTTATTCATTTAACCGGTGGAAGAATAGAGACTCATTTCCATGTGTTTTGCTCCTTAGCGTTTTTATCCTTTTATCGAGACTGGACTGTTTTAATTCCGGCAACGATTATTGTAGCTTTGGATCATTTTGTACGAGGAGTTTATTGGCCCTTGTCTGTTTTTGGAGTTTTTACAGAATCTCCTTGGCGTTGGGTTGAACATACGAGTTGGGTGTTTGTGGAAGATCTTTTTTTGATTAGATCCTGTATTCAGAGCACAAACGAAATGAAAGAAATTGCCTTTAGAACTGCGAATCAAGAATATATAAATCAAACAATAGAGGTAACCGTAGCTGAAAGAACCGAAGAGCTACAGAAGGCTAATCAAGCGAAAAGTGACTTTTTAGCAAATATGAGTCATGAAATACGCACTCCATTAAATGGTATCATCGGGATGACATCGCTCCTCCTTGAAGTAGGAAAATTTGATGCTAAAGAAGAACATTACTTAAAGACGATTGAAAATTCTGGCGAAATCCTTATGAGGCTTATTAATGATGTCCTAGATTATTCAAAACTGGAAGCTCAAAAAGTCGACCTGGAAATAACAAATTTTGACTTGAGGACCTTAATAGAAGATATCCTAGAATCATTTACACCGGCTGCAGAAAAAAAAGGCTTGGAGCTTATTATACAATATAACCTAGAAATGCCATCTAGGATATTCGGGGACTCGGGACGGTTGCGACAAATTATAACCAATATTCTTGGCAATTCCATTAAATTTACGGAAAAAGGACATGTCTTGTTTTCAGTAAAATGTGAAATTAAAGATAATATTGGCATTTTTTACTTTCAAGTCAAAGACACTGGGATTGGATTACCAAATGATTCGGATTTTCAAATATTTTCTAAATTCTCCCAAGCTGATTCTTCAATTACTAAAAAATTTGGAGGAACAGGCCTTGGGCTTTCAATATGCAAACAATTGGTTACTTTGATGGGGGGTGAGATTGGAGCCCGTAATAGAGGTGAAAAAGGAAGTTGTTTTTGGTTTAATATTCCATTTACCATAGATAATAAAGAGATGGCAAGTTTCAATTTTGATGAAATTAAACATCTGTCCATTTTGATCGTCGATGATAACTTTACAAATTGCACAATATTACATGATATTTTGATACGTTGGGGACTCCGTTGCGATTTTGTCCAATCGGGTAAAGAAGCTTTTGAAACTCTAAAAAGGGGTGTTGAAAACCCTTATCCTTATGATATTGCCATCATCGATCACCAAATGCCTGAAATGGATGGATTAACTTTAGGAAGAATGATTAAAAATGATCCAATGATCAACAGCACTAAAATGATTATGTTGTCGTCCATAGAAAATCTTACCAAAGGCAAAGTTTTGTCCGAGGGTTTTTCCTCTGTACGTGTAAAGCCCCTTTCTCCTTATCAATTATATGGTGTTTTGAATGAAGTGTGTGCGGAAAAGAAATTAGATGTACAAAATCACAAAATCGAAGTGGCATTAGAGGGGAAAATTGATCAAAAAAATCAAAATAGAATGAATGTTCTCATTGTCGAAGATAATATCCACAATCAGCAGGTTTCGAAATCGATCTTAGAACGGTTAAATTGCCTGATAAATATAGCAGGAACTGCGGAACAGGCAGTGGAAATGTGCAAGGTTTTTAATTATGATCTGATATTGATGGATCTTCATATGCCAACTATGGATGGTTTTCAGGCAGCTTCAGCTATTCTAAAAGAGGAAAATTATCTTAAGACTAAAGCGCCAATTATTGCTTTAACCGCAAATATACAAGCAGAAACATGTGATAAGTGTTTAAAAATTGGAATGAAAGATTTTGTTTCAAAACCTTTTAAATATAAAGATATGGAAAGAATTCTTCAGAAGTGGTGTTATCAAAGAAAAAAGGTGTTGAATTAAAAAAGGAGATATGATATTATTTATTTTTTTAATATATAAAAAATAGGTAATATGTTTAATAATATCCCAATCATTGGAAATGCAATTGTTATGCTTGAATATGCCATAGTTCCTATGGGTCAGGCTTTGTATCAAATCCCCTTTGAGATTTTTGAAGCTGCCGTCTGCTGCTGCGATTGCCGAAAAAGCAAGAAAAAGGTAGTTATCAATAAAGTTCCCCAGCCGGTTATGACCCTATCTACTCCTGAAGAACTTGAAAAAGCTGCAAAAAAAGAACTTCGACTTAAATCTCTTCAAGAAAAATTTGGAAAGGATATTTTTGTCCCCAAAGATCGCTTTTCAAAGGATGAGTCCTGCTTCTAATTGTTGTTGTTTCATCCTTTGTTGCATCCAGATCCCCCAAAAGAATATCACCGATAGATAAATAATCAGGATTGATCCTGAAAAGTTCGTAACTTGCAAAATATAATCGAATGTCGATGGCATCCCATACAGGAAATTCAAAGCAAATCGTGTGTAAATGCCATTAATCCAATGAATGATTCCTCCAAAGGGCCCTAGGGCCAATCCGATAATCAACAGAAGCATGGAAATACTTACCAGAAAAGGAAAGAATAGGTTGAAGAGCAAACTCAAATAGGGAAATTTTTGAAAGTAAAATAGCATCGCCGGAAAGGCGACAATGTTCACCGCCAAGGTTAGGGAAAGTCCCTGTCTAAATGATGCAAGAATCGTATACCCATGTTGATCCAACCAACTCATCTCTACCATCTGGCTTAAAGGACGACGCACAAAAACCGTTCTTAGTATTTGATCGAATATAGGAAAGAAAAGAAGGATCGCTGCTGTCGACAAAGCGCTGAATTGAAATCCTATACTGCCGCTCATTAAGGGATTATAGATCAAAATAAAGAGAATGGCTACTCCTAACGAGTTGAGACCAAAAGATCGCCTTTCCAGAGCGGTCCCGACTAAAGCAACAAGAATGCTGATCCAGGCTCGGATGATCGAGGGGCTATCTCCCAAAAAGAAAAAATAACTGCTTAGCAAAAGAATCAATAAGGGGGTCGATAGGCTTTCTTTAATCAGAAATCGCAAAAATAAAGTGAGGATCGATGCTATGATAGCAAAGTGAAATCCTGAAATGGCCATAATGTGCTGCAAACCAAAACGGGCAAATTCTGTGAACATGAGTGGATCTTCAAAAGTTCCTGTGGCCAATCCCGACAAGAAATCGGCAGCCTTTTTGTCGCTAATATTTCGTTGGATATAAGCAGTGACGGTCTTTTTTGCATTAAATCGGATTTCGGCAAGACTCCATGATCCTTTTACAGGACTCCACCGTATCTTTTTATCGACAAGGAAATAATAGCCTCCTTTTTTATTTTGCTTGAGAAGGCCTTTGATGATGTAAGCTTGGTTTGCTAGGGGTCTTTCGATCCCTTCTTTTTTGGGAAGAGTGATGATGCAAGGGATGTTTTTGTATCCTTCAAAGGAATTTAATGTTCCTGAATAGCACCATTGGGATCCATAGAAGGTGCGTTTGCTTGAAACTGCAGAAATGTCAAAGCGGGCTTTTCCGCGCAATCCATCTACGGGTACAGTTGGGAACTGATACTCCACATGAACATACAGGAAAGAAGATAATGCCAGTCCTGAAATGAGAAGGATTCTTTTCCAATCTCTGTAAAAGGGGACTAAAAGAAGAATAAGTGGGATTAAAAGAATGGGGTTCTGATTCAAAGCTAGGCAACAACCGATAAGGACGGCTATTGCATAGAGAAGCGCCGGATTTCTCTCCCAAAAAGTTGCTAGAAACATTTAAAGAACGACTTCGTAGAGTCTTCTGTCACTCATGTTGGTAACGGTATTAGGATCGCTAGGACTTTGAGAAGAGATCTTTGGGGCCAATTTCTCGATATTTAGCTGCGTTGCTTCATCTTCTATGAGAGATAATTTGATAGGAAGCCTGTATTTTTCTGTGAGCTCGTGAATCTCCGGAGATTGGAGATATTCCGGGAGGTTTTTTCTGACTCTTAGGGCTTCGAGCAGGGCGTGCAAGCCCGCAACAAATTCTTCATCATGAACACAACCGAATGGGGGTGGGTGAATGCCGCTGGCGAGGATGAGATGGGTGTAGGAAACGGTATCTTCATTGCTGAGGGTGATGATTTTTTTCTTTTTATCAATATTGACAACAGCGCCGATCATCATAAAGGCATTGCGATCGATGGAAAAGTATCCGTTTTTCTTGAGAGAAAGGAAATCATCGGTATCGGATAAAGCCTCTTTTTTGATTTGGTATAGCAATGGCTTTAACGAATCTTGAGTCTTATCAATCAAAATAATATCGGCAAAAATATGCCTTGGAGGAGGGGGATTCTTCCCAACATTCTCCAGGTTGACGCCTACAATAAATGATCTTTGACCGAATTCCATGATTTTATTCTCCTAGCTATATTGTACAATATTATAGTATTTATTTGCAAGAGAATTCTTGGATTGGTAAAAGGTAAATAGAGGGAAATGGATCTATGGATAAGCACATAAAGGAGTACTTCATCGCACATTCTGATGAGCCTCATGGTCATTTCCACCAAGTCATCCAACTGCATGATAATCCCGAAATAAAATGGGACAATATTTCTAAAAAAGTGAAGAGAATCCCGAAGGGATGGTGCGAGCTTTCCAGATTGGGAAAAGAGGATCGGATTGGCTTTACTTATGATTTTTGGTTATCGAAGTTACCTTACCATCCTCATTTGGATGAATCTTTAAATCGTTTTTTTTCCAGTCTTGACGACATTGCTTTTTATGTAACTCAGAAAACATTTGATGATCCTTTTGAAGCCCATATGGTTTATAGTGTTTCCAATGATCGCGGTTTTTACCGCGGTGCTGTTCCGGCAAGCGAGGAAGAGCTTTTTGAATTGCAAAAACATTTTTCAGGATTTGTTCTTCCTGAAGATTACCTGGCATTTCTTTCTATACATAATGGGTTTTGCAAGGCGACGGATTGCACAGGGCTTACTTCAGCGGGGAAGATGAAAGAAAAATATGCTTCTTTTCAGAAAATGCTTGATGAGAAAGGAGTGCCGAATATCGCTACAAATGGGACGGCAAATCCACATTCATTGATTCCGTTCTATGAATCTTTTGGTATGCCTTTTTTTCAATGCTTTTGGGGAGAGTGGCATCCGGAAGGGGAAATGGGAAATGTTTATTATTCTAGTACAAGCAATACTATTTCCAGTGTTGATAATCATGGATCATCCACACCTGAATCGATGTCGTTTAAAACCTTCACAGATTGGCTGATCTTTTACCTCGAAACAGTCTATTGATATCATTCTATTTTATTTAAACAGGGTTAAACACAGAGGCACGGAGAACACAGAGAATGAATATGTTAGATTACACTCTTTGTCTGTTTGAGTTCATTTGATGGCTGAATCTAGGTGTCTAATAGTTAATCATGCTAACGCTCATGCAATAGCTGAGGCTATTGCATGAACAATCATCAAGAATGAATTTGCGAAAAAATGGCATAGGCGATGCGCCTACGCCATTTTTTCGCAAATTCATTCTTGAAGGTTTTTCATGAATTCCATCTTTCGCCTCCATAATCGTCAGAAGGGGAAAAACTTTTTTCCCCTTCTGACGAATTTAACCAAAAATCGTTCTGGATGATGTTCATGCAATAGCGATTTAGCTATTGCATGAGCTTTCGCATGATTAACTATTAGACACATAGATTCGGCCATCAAATGAACTCAAACAAACTAAGAGTGTAATCTAAGATATTCATCCTCTGTGTTCTCTGTGCCTCTGTGTTTAATTTTGTTTATATAAAATAGAATCACAAATACCTCTCTTCAGTCTCTTCAGTTGCTTTAAATTCTCCTTTGTCCAATACTGATGCTCAATTACGAAAAATCTAATTATGTATCTGGTTGAAGATCTATTTTAAAAGGCACGGAGAAAGATTAGGCCTCGAACTCATTGCCGGTAAAGACGGAATGCGAAGAGCTATCAAAGTTCCCGAAGCCCATCGCCCCGGCCTTAGCCTCTCCGGCTATATGAAAAGCCACGCAGGAAAAAGATATTCTCATTTTTGGAAAAGTTGAAATGGAATATCTTCGCGATCTAGAACCTCAAGTACGCATCCAACGTCTCGAAGGCATTTTATCCATGCCAACTCCTGCTGTCATCATCGCCCGAAGATTCCGTCCTCCCAAAGAACTTTCCCAACTTTGCGAAAAATACCAACTTCCTCTCTTTCGCGCCGGTATGAGCACGATGAACTTGCTAAGCAAACTCACGCTCCTCTTGAACGAAGAATTCGCCCTGAGTATGAGTCTTCATGGAACCCTTGTAGAGGTCTTCGGTGTAGGCGTATTATTCAAGGGGATTCCGCCGTAGGCAAGAGCGAAGCGGCTTTAGGCCTTATTGAAAGGGGCCATCGACTTATTTCCGACGACATCGTCAAAGTGAAAAAGCGGGAAGGGAGCCATCTTGAAGGAAGCGGCGCGGAACTCACACGCCACCATATGGAAATCCGCGGGATAGGCATCATCAACGTTGCTAACTTATACGGAGCCGTTTGCGTTAGAGACTATAAAAGTATCGATATCGTAGTAAAATTAGAATCTTGGGACGATCAAAATTTCTATGATCGGGTAGGATTGGACGAAAAATACTGTGATATTTTGGGTGTTAAGCTCCCTTTTCACATTCTTCCTGTTAAACCCGGACGCGATGTGGTATTACTATTGGAAACAATAGCGTTGAATCATCGCTTGAAAGGAATGGGGTACCATTCGGCTCGAGAATTTAATTCCAAACTCCTAGGAATGATTAACGATAAACCCATAAGAAGGAAACGTGCTCGTGAAGTTCTCGGAAAGAGTAATCGTACAAGAATAAAATGGGGCTCCACACACGCCCGGCGACAACAATCGTAAAATTGTTGCAGGGGTGTAAAAGTCAAGTCAACTTTACCTATCGTGGGGAAACAATCAATGCAAAAAGCATTTTAAGTATCCTTATGCTCGCTGCTCCCAAAAATTCGAAAATTACCATCACTGTCGAAGGGGCCGATGCTGCAAATACTTTAGAGAAATTAGTCAAGGCATTTGAAAATGAATTTGGCGAGGGAATCTAATGAAGCTACTGATGGAAGAAATCAGACTTAAGGGTTCCCCAATTTCAAGAGGCATCGCTATCGGAAGACCTTTTTTCTTCGATTGGATAGAAGACAATGCTCCTGAATTCTCTATCCCTCTGGAAGATATTGAGAAAGAGGTCTTTCGCTATAAACAGGCCCTATCCTCGAGCAAGCAGGATGTTTATAATCTACAGAATAAACTCAAAACTGAGCATGTTATCGAAGGGGCTGCTATTCTAGATGCCCATTATCAAATGATGCAGGATCCTCTAATAACCACCCATATAGAAGATAAGATTCGAGAGACAGGAAAAAATGCTGAATTTGTTTTTCAATCTTTCATAAGAAGCTATCAGAAGAAATTTCAATCTTTCGCAGATCCCCATTTCTTGGAGCGCTTTAAAGATATTCAGGATATTCAACGCCGTGTTATGGGATATCTCCGAAAAAGTATTCGCGTGTCATTAGCGGAACTGCCTCCGGGTTCTATCGTATTTTCACGCGAATTAACGGCTACAGATGCTGCCGAGGCAAATGCAGCAAAAGTCATCGCTTTTGTTACAGAAACAGGAGGAGGCACCTCTCACGCGGCCATCGTCGCAAAAGCAAAGGGCATCCCTTATGTGAGCTACGTGGGCTTCCAAGGCTTGATTCTTTCAAGAGATTCAAAAAGTCATTGTCGACGGCAGTACAGGTCTCGTCATCTTCGATCCCTCCGAAGAAACGCTTGGAAGAGTATATGACGATTCAAAATCAATTGGATAAACATCGAAATCGCTCATTGAACATCGTAATTTTCCCCAGAAACTTTCGATGGGTATCAGATAAAACTCACTGCAAATATCGATGCTCTCGATGAGGTAGCTTTCTTGCATCAATATGGCGGCTGATGGCGTCGGCTGTTTCGCTCAGAGTACATCTTTCTGCTTAAGCCACTCATTCCCTACCGAAGAAGAACAGTTTGAGATCTACAAAAAAATTGTGAAAAAAATGAAGGGGCTTCCCTCTAGTGATCCGTACTTTCGATTTCGGCGGAGATAAACTCATCCTCAATAATCATTTGACTCTTGAAGAATATCCCTTTTTAGGTTGTCGCGCCATACGATATCTATTAAAAGAAAAAGATGATTTTTAAAGCGCAACTTAGCGCTATTTTAAGGGCGAGTCCTCCTGAAGGGTTATCGATCATGTTTCCCATGATTTCGGCACTAGCTGAACTTCAAGCGGCAAAATCTCTGCTTGAAGAGGTAAAAGCCGATTTAAGAGGGCGGGGATTGGTTATCGATGAAAATATTAAGGTCGGATGCATGATCGAGGTTCCGTCAGCGGTAGTCATTGCCGACTTACTTGCGAAAGAATGTGACTTTCTTTCCATCGGAACTAATGATCTCGTTCAATATTCCCTCGCCGTCGACCGAGGAAATCATTCCATGAATGATCATCTTACAGCGACAGATCCTAGCGTTATCCGGATGATAAAGCTGATCGTTACTGAAGGAAACCACTATGGTATTCCTGTAAGTTTATGTGGAGAATTAGCTTCCGATCCGAGATTTACTTCTCTTTTGATGGGGTTAGGTGTACACGAGTTGTCGGTAACCCCGCGCTACATTCCTGTCATTAAAAACGTGATTCGCAATACCAGCATCGTTTCGGCTAGCGTTATTGCCGAGCAGGCGCTTTCCATGTCCCATCCAGAAGAAATTCTGGCGCTTCTTACTCAAGACTATCGCAAAAAAGCTCCCGAAGACAGGTTTTACAACTGTTAATCCCACACACATCTTTTCCTTGACGTCGCAAGTGTCGCAGTAGAATCAGTCGCTCTACGCGATGCGCTCCGAGCTCTATGGTAACGCTTGATCTACCCGGGTTCCGATGCGTCACCCGGGGCTTTAATGGATCGTCCTTCGCGATGCGCTCCGGACTCAGGAAATCACTTAATTATTACATACTTGTGAAATCACTTAATTATTCCTGAGTCCGGAGCGCATCGCGAAGGACATATCCATTAAAGCCCCGGGTGACGCATCGGAACCGGGTAGATCAAGTGTTACCATAGAGCTCGGAGCGCATCGCGTAGAGCGACTGATTCTACTGTTGGGACACCTCCAAATATCAATTTTCGAGTTCACTTCAGTATATATTGACAAATTTATAAATCCAAAGTAGTTTGATATTAATAAGGTAATAATCTTTTTATGAAAAAAAACAGAAGAAAATTTGTCGGTCATGCGATGATTGAATTTGTTTTAGTCGCTCCTATGGTCTGCGCTATCGTCTTCGGAATTCTTGAGTTTAGCATTCTCTATTACGACCAATATGTCCTTATAAATGCCGCCCGACAGGGCGCAAGATATGGTGTTGTTAAATTGACTACAACTTATCCTACTACAGCTCAAGTGATTACTTATACAAAAACGTATTGCACGAATCTTATATCCTTTGCCTCCACTGCCCCAAGTGCGACCGTTACAGCAACTGCATCGCCCGCCACTCCGGTAGCGGGCTCCACATTAACCGTCGTTGTCTCCTATGTATACACTGATTACGCGCTTCATCACTTCTTTACTCATGCGAGTACATATAATCTAAGTGCTACTGCAGTCATGGCTTATGAGTGAACATAGGATGAAAAATAAATTAAAAAAGAAAGTAAAAGGCAGTGTCTTGGTCTTTCTAGTGATTCTGTTTCCCTTGTTGTTTTTGTTTGCAGGTATAACCATTGATACGTGGAACGTTTTTCTCGTTCGCAATCAAATGCAAACAGCTACCGATGCTGCTGCTTTGGCTGGAGCTGTAAGTCTAAACACAGTAACTCCCGGCAACGTATCGACAGCTACCACCAAAGCAAAAAGCATGGCCACTTCGAATACCTTTACCAATGGTACAAATAGCGCGACAGTCACTGTAACAATACCTCCCGGAAATCCCTATAGTGTCTCACCCGCTCCAAGCTATGCTAGTAATTCGAGTTACGTGAGGGTTCAGATCAGTCAGCCTGTCAAATTACAATTCGGCAGCATTATGGGAATAACAACCATGACGGTTAGTACGAACGCTGTTGCGGGTCCGACCGGTGCTACAGCTAGTATAGTGACATTATCTACTTCAGCTGCGGGATCTTTAAATATGTCGGGTAGTCCATCAATAAACGCTATCAGTGGCACAGTCAACGTTAATTCATCTAGTTCTAGCGCCTTGACACTTTCAGGTGGACCTCATTTAACCGCTGGAACAATTAATGTTGTGGGTGGTACTAGCATCCAGGGTACTGTTACCGGTACGGTAAATACGAATGCTTCTGCCGCTTCGAATCCATTTGCCAGTCTTACTCTACCTTCTGCCTCAAGTTGTACTGCCACTGGTTACTCGGTAGGTAACGCTACTATTGCTACATTGTCTCCCGGTACTTATTGCGGAGGAATGTCGATTCAGGGAAGTGCCGTAATTACCTTAAATCCAGGTACTTATATTCTTAATGGCGGGGGATTAAATGTTGGAAATAACGCTAGCCTTATTGGTGTCGGGGTAACTTTTTATAATACGGGGACTTCCTCGGGGGCTGACATTTATGGTCCCTTTAATGTCGGTGGCTCTGGAGTTGTAACACTTACCGCTCCTACCACCGGTACTTATACTGGAATGCTCTTTATTCAAGATCCTCTGAATACTCAACAATTCTCGTTTAATAACGGAGCGACAGGCTATATGGCTGGAAATATTTATTTACCAAATGCCTCTATAAACTTCGCAGGGAGTGGAATCATGACACAACCTTTGGGGATCATCGTAGTACAAAATCTCATTATGAGTGGAGCAGCGAGCATCCAAACTTCTACTCAATATGGCGGAGGAAGCGGGGGCTCGGGGCAAATGGCCCTTTATGAATAATCTATTCATATCTCATGACGGATTTTGCAGTCAGCGTGTAGGTTGTACTGAATCCAAGATGACTTACATAACTTAGTCGAGCGTAGTTGTAGGTTAACGTGACAGTAAGGAAATCCCCGGTTTTTGGAGTTGTTTCGGTTTGAGTAATAGCAACCGATACTGTAGGTGCAGGGGTTTTAAAGGAAATGAGATAACTTGTGCACAGATTCGTGGCAAAAGTGGTGACAGCTGATGTGGTAACATAATTGGGGTTACCTTTAACAGTGCCATAGCGGGCGGCTTTAGTAGCTGCATTTTGCAAAACCCCCCAGTCGTAAAAAAGCATGCTATAATCTATAAGTCCCATCATAAGCATGACGACCACAGGGAAGACCAGAACAAACTCTATCAACGTATTCCCTTTTCGTCTTTTCATAGGTTATACCTCTGCTCCTTGGACTGAGGCATATAATGGAGATGGCGAACAGAATTGATTGTAGAGTAATTGAGTGGTCAACACATAGTTGAGCATTCCTGTGCTTGCTTCAATCTCATGAATAGGAGAAGACGGATCTTTTATAGTATTAATGAGTTCTTCTACTTTTTTTGGGTTAAATATGTTTGTTTTCGAGAGCGCTTCGGCACTCATCAGGGAGTCTCTGAATGAATCTTCAGTTCTCCAGAGCCATGTGGACGGAACTCGAAATCCTTGTTTGCGGCGTTCAGTGATTTCTTTGGGGAGGTCATTTGCAAAAGTGGTCTTCAATAGATATTTTTCATTAAATAAAAAAAGTTTTAGGAAGTGGGGAACTTGACTGGCTTCTTCGTAAAATTTAGTATTCAAGAAAGGAATACGAGCTTCTACGGAATGAGCCATTGAATTGCGGTCGGCACGGTTAAGGATCCAGTTGGGGAGTCTAGTCTTTAGCTCGATGAGGAGAGATTGATTCAATGGATCGAGGTTTTCCATTTTCGGCTTCAACTTTTGCATAAAGGTGTAGAAGCGGGACTCTTTGGAAAGAGTGTCGGGAAAAGTTTCAAGAAATAAACCGCATTTCTGGCTATTTTGGAGTGCCCAAAATGGGTACCAGGCAGGAAAGGTTCCGTACTGTTCGATAATGGACTCCCTATCTTCAACATAAAGATTCGTCAGAATCTCCATAAACGAAAGATTAGGGGCCTGTTGCTTGAATATTTTTTTAATAACCCATTTTTTCACAAAATGCGGTAAAAAGTTAAAACCGTAATTAATCTGGTTCATCTGAAAAGCGCTGTAACCCCCAAAAATTTCGTCCGAGCCTTCGCCGCAAAGGACGACTTTCCCACCATCATCGCGCACTAATTTTGAGAGGTCTATAAGAGGAGTATTGATCGGACTCGCGCAAGGAAATTCATTATAATACGTCGATAAGTCAAGATCTGTGGCTTTCGCTTTTTTTGCATCGACAAAACGGGCGTTTAAATGGAACTTTTCGATCATTTTGTTCATAGCAAAGGATTCGTCGAGCTCTTTTTCTTCTTGAAATCGGATGGAGTAACTTGTGAGCGGGGAGCTCCCTTTCATTTGTTCGTGTAGGAGCATAGTGATGACCGAGGAGTCGATGCCACCGCTTAAATAGACGCCAATAGGCACATCACCAATCAGGTGCGTGGCAACCGATTCGGAAAGGGTATTCTTCATCTTAGGGCTGTAGACAGCTGGGATGATACTTTCGTAAACGCCTGCGTCAGGAAAAAAGGGTTCCCAATAGGAACGATCTTGAATGCTTCCTTCCCTTAGGGAATAGCGCCTTAAGTTTGCAGGGGCTAAATCTTCTATCCCTTGAAAACAGGTTGTTCCGGGAACTAAGTAATTGAGTGTAAATAGATCGAAGATAGATTGATGGTCCAATTGACGTGGAGTGAGTCCAGTTGCCAGAATGCCTTTGATTTCTGAGCTACAGATCAGAAATTCTTTGTCTTCAAAATAGAAAAGGGGTTTCATTCCAAAGCGATCGCGGCAAAGGTCGATCGTTTCATTCTTGAGGTCGACCAAGACAAAGGCAAACATCCCTTCTAGCTGTTCGACATATCCTTCACGATTTTCTTCATAGAGGTGGAGGATAACTTCGCAGTCGGAGTGGGAGTTAAAGGTATGCCCTTTTGCGATGAGGGAGTCTCTGAGTGAGCGGTAGTTATAAATTTCCCCATTGCAGATCAGAATGACGGAGCGGTCTTCGTTAAAAAACGGTTGTTGTCCTCCGGCGATATCTACGATGCTCAAGCGATTGTAGCCAAGTCCAATATTTTGATGGCAGAATATTTGGGAATCGTCGGGGCCTCTATGGTGGAGAGCTTGGTTGGCTTGTTCTAGACATGCGCGATCGACGGTTTGTTTGTTTTTCGAAACAACTAAAGTTATCCCACACATATTGACGGCCTTACATTATTATTCTGTAAAATAACTGTGATGATAGTTAATATGCAACCCATTTTATAGGCCATATATACACAAAATAACAAGATGAGCAGGATCGCGAGCGGCAGGATAAGAAAGGATAAGAAAAAATATTTAAGAAAAAAATATATTCTTTCTTCTTCTTAAATCATTCTTCTTATCCTTTCTTATCCTGCCGCTTGCGATCCTGCTTATCCTGTTATCTTGTGTCTAGGAGACCTATTAGAAACTTGGGAAGCCCGGTGGCAAACCTGGGATTTCAGGGGAATTTTGTTTCATTTTTGCCATAGCATCGCCATAGGCCGCTTTGATAAGATCTTGGAGGCCTTCGACATCTTCAGGGTCTACGCATTCTGGTTTAATTGTAATGCCCTTCATTTCATTTTCGCCGTTCAGCCGTATAGTGACCAATCCGTTTCCTGCAACACCTTCCACTTCCATCTGCTGCATCTGTTCTTGGATTTTTCCGAATTGTTCGCGCATCATTTTCGCTTGTTTCTTCTGCTTTGCAAATCCTTTTCCCATAAAATTATCCTCTTATTATTTTTTCTGAATTTTACCTTCGAATTCTACCGCAGCAAAATTGAGAAGGGTATCGTGCTGTCCTTTCTCTTTCGCCGTGGCGCGCACCGCCTCAACAGGAGGTCTCGATCCCAACTCAATGGGGGCAGGGTCTTTTGCGACGGGAATAGGTGCAGGTGCAGGTTTTGATACTGGCTGGGCTTTAGGCGCTGGAGCAGGTACCGGAGCCGGTGCGGGAGAACCCGTTTCCAGTTCTGATAGGCGACGCACAAGATATTCAATTGGAATGCGGTGGTGGCTGCGCAGAACATGCAGGAGAATCGTTTCGAGAGCAATTTGGCCGGATGGCGCATAGCGCAGGCTATTTTGTTTTTCCGTGAGGTAGTCAAGAAGATTCATGCACAGCTCTTTTCGATAGAGTTTGGCAGAAGCCTCGTATTTCTCCCTTTCGGCTTCGGTGAGCGACAGAAAAGGGGCATTTTTTCCGGCTAGCTTGACTAACAAGATGTTTCTGAAATGCTCTGTGAGTCCTTCGACGAAGTGGATGAGATCTTTGCCTTCCGAAAAAAGACGGTGGGAGATTTCGAAAGCGACAGCTAGGTTGCCTTCAGTTCCGGCTTTATCGAGTTCAAAAAAGCAATCGCGGGGCATAACGCCGAGGACAGAGGCAGTGGTTTTAGTGGTGATTTTGCCCTCGTGGAACGAGTGAATTTGATCGAGTAGCGATTCGGCATCTCTCATTCCTCCTTCGGCGCGGTGGGCGATGATCCGGAGCGCTTCTTCATCGGCTTCGACGCCAAGATCGCTGACGATGCGGCTGAGTTTTTTGACGATGGTTTCCAAAGGAATGCGGTTGAGGTTGAAGCGTTGGCAGCGGCTAAGAATTGTCGGGAGTACTTTATGCGGTTCGGTGGTTGCGAAGATGAAGATTACTTTTGGCGGCGGTTCTTCCAATGTCTTTAAGAGGGCGTTAAAAGCCTCTTTGGTGAGCATATGAACTTCGTCGATGATGTAGATCTTGTATTTACCTGAGGAAGCGGCGTAGCCGACGGTTTCGTTGATTTGTCGGATGTCGTCAATACCGCGATTGGAGGCGCCGTCGATTTCGATGACATCTAGGGAATAGCCCGAGGTGATTTCTTTGCAAAAGGAGCAGGTGTTGCATGGTTCGAGATCTGCTGTGGGTTGTAGGCAGTTTAATGCTTTGGCGAACAGGCGGGCGAGGGTTGTTTTTCCGGTTCCGCGCATGCCGCAAAACAGGTAGGCGTGAGCCAACCGATTGTGTTTGATGGCATTTTTCAGCGTTGTAACGATGGCCTCTTGGCCTAACACTTCGCTAAACAAAGCTGGACGATACTTTCTTGCTAATACTTGATATTCAGACATAGCCAAAAGTGTAGCTGACTGGCGTAATTTTCGCAATAATTATGCGCATAGACACAATTAACAGGATAAGCAGGATCGCAAGCGGCAGGATAAAAAAAGGATAAGAAAAAAGATAAAAAAGTAAAAAAAAAGAATTGTTTTTTTATATTCTTTTTTCTTCTTATCCTTTTTTTATCCTGCCGCTTGCGATCTTGCTTATCCTGTTGATAGCGGGTATATACACGCTATAATGCGTTCCAGGCGTGCTGGACTATGGTATCTATTTCAGGGTATTGGGGGACCCAGCCAAGATCCTTCCTCGCTTTCTCGGAATCGGCGAGCAATACAGGGGCATCTCCTTCCCTTCGCGGACCCTCAATAATAGTCACTTTCCGCTTAGTAATTTTTTCAATTGCCTGGATAATTTCCCGAACAGAAAATCCATTGCCATTTCCTAAATTATATATCGCTGACGGCGCTCCCTCAAATAATTGCTGCATTGCAGTAATGTGGGCATCTCCAAGGTCATACACATGAACATAGTCGCGAATGCACGTCCCATCTCGGGTGTCATAATCTGTCCCAAAGATAGTCGCAGAACCATCTCCCTTTTTCAGAGTGCGTAAAATAATGGGTATTAGGTTACTTTCTTTCTTTTTGTAGTTTTTTACCTCGCCATTCGGGTCTCCACCGGCAGCGTTAAAGTACCTCAAGGAACAATAACGAATTCCATAGGCGCGCTCATAATCTTTAAGAACCCTTTCGATCATGAACTTAGAGGCTCCATAGGGATTTATAGGGTTGCAGGGATGTGTTTCCTTGATCAGTAAAGTCTCCGGAATCCCATAAACTGCTGCGGTTGAGGAAAAAATAAAGTTTTTACCTTATGACGCAGCATCGCATTCAAGAGATTCAGTGTGTTAACGACATTATTTTGATAGTATTTTTCGGGGTTTTTCATCGATTCTCCCACTTCGATATTTCCGGCGAAGTGCATCACCGCATCGACTTTATATTGGGAGAACACCTGATCAAGAAGGGGGATATTGGCCATATCTCCCTCGACAAAAGTGCCGCGAGTGACTGTTTTTTTCGATCCGGTCGATAAATTATCAAATAGAATTGTTTGATAGCCTGAATCACACAGCATTTTGTTGGTATTGGAGCCAATGAAGCCTGCTCCGCCGACTACGAGTATCTTTTTCATATGAACAAAATTAACACATAATCATGTTTTATTCAAAATCTTCCTTTTTTTCTTTCTTTTTTCGATATCCTCCTTATAATTAGAAGTATTGGTAAATATTACGGCAGTGAGTGCATGGACCTTAGTTCAAACGGACTTGAAAATGGGAATGAATTGAAGTTTTCCCGCGAGCAGGGTTTTTTTGACAAAAGCATAGGTGTGAAAGTACTCCTTGCTCTTTTGTTTATTGTCTCCCTATTCATGTTTCTCCACTTCAGAGAAGTTCGTGTCGAAACCTTCGAGCTAGGGAGCATTGCCCCCAAATTTGTGGTGGCACAGGTAGATATAGATTTCTACGACGAAGAAGCTACCATCATCCTCCGTCAGGAAGCTACCGCGATGTGGGCAAAATTTTCCGTGTCAGCGATAACTCTATCCGGGAAGCTAGGCTCAATTTTGAGAAATTTTTGGTAACCGACTCAAACTGGATAAGTCAAGGGAAAGATCGCACCCCGGATATGATGTACAGCGGCGTGGACCTCCTCGAGAAGAACATGCGCATGGTCCATTTTACCGACCCGCGAACCCTCCAAAAGATGTCGGAAGTCAAGCTGCCTACCACTTTCTACATGATCTTTACTCCCGCTGATGTCAAAGTACCTGTCGTCCTGCCCGATCAAATTTGGAATGATCTGAGTACATATGCATTTGCCCATCGAGAATTTTCTCAA
The DNA here is from genome assembly GCA_963822595.1 of Waddliaceae bacterium. GTDB lineage: Bacteria > Chlamydiota > Chlamydiia > Chlamydiales > Waddliaceae > CAVRUH01. Next base: position 324,022 of record CAWGIG010000005.1, read on the forward strand.
GATACAATCGATTTCATCATCAATTATTTCCGTCCACTTAAATGGCAGCTAGAGGAGGATATAGGGGCTCAAGAGGCCATCCGTCAGCGGATACAAGCTAAAGTTCCTGAAAAGTACACTCACATAAGCGCCGGAAGTCGGGTTATCGACCAAGGAGAGAAAGTCACCTCGCGTCATCTTGCTATACTGCAAGCGATGAAGGAGGCTCTTACGGTGCAACGCAGCCTATGGCATGCCTCGACGCTTATTGGAAGCTTGATTCTTGCCTCTCTTTTGGCGTTCATGTTTGGTGTTTATTTTTATATCAACTACCCTGAAGTGTTGGCCTCCAATCGAAAGCTTTTTCTAATTATCACGATCATGATCCTGACATTTGTCCTGGCAAAGGGTACAGAGCTTTTCTTCCTTAATTTCAGAAGTAATGCCTTAGAATCGATTCCATATCCTTTGTTAGTGCCATTTGCGGCAATCCTTCTCTGTAATTTGATGAATGCACCTATAGCCACATTTACAAGCGGATTTTTGACGATTATCATGATGATGGGGTTAGCATTCGATCCTCAAGGATTCATGATTGTAAATCTAACGGCAGCTCTTGCTAGTATCCTGAGCTGCAGATATCTTCACCAAAGAAGGGAAATTTTTATTGTCTGCCTTAAGGCTTGGCTTTCTTGCATCGTTGTTATTTTTTCCCTTTATCTCTACGAAAATAGCGACTGGGAAGGTTTTTGGAGGGATATTATGTCCGCAGGTGGATTTATGCTCCTGACAGCTGTATTGGTGGTCGGATTGCTGCCTCTGATGGAATCTACCTTCCGCGTGATGACAGATGTGACCCTTGTCGAGTACATGGATCCGAATCACGATTTACTTCGAAGACTGAGTATCGAAGCCCCGGGACTTACCAGCATTCCGTTGTTGTAGGAAATTTGGCTGAAGCCGCAGCGTTATCGATTGGAGCTAATGGATTGTTTTGCAGGGCAGCGACTCTGTATCATGACGTGGGTAAAATGGCGACGCCGCAGTATTTCACAGAAAACCAGCATGGCGGAATGAATATCCACCAACTGTTGACTCCGCGCGAGTCGGCGCAAGTGATTATAGCTCATGTCAGCGAGGGTGTAGCTTTAGCGCGTAAAGCGGGGCTTCCCGAGCAGTTTATCGACATTATCAAGGAGCATCACGGGACTACGCTTGTTTATTATTTCTATCGAAAGGAGCTCGAAAGGTTATCTAACGACAAAAGTAAAGTGGATGAAAAGGAGTTCCGTTATGGAGGTCCTAAGCCGAGGAGTAAGGAGTCAGCCATTATCATGATTGCCGATTCGATGGAGGCTGCATCGAGGTCGCTAGAGTTGATTAATTACGAGACTTTGACAGATTTAGTGGAGAGAATAGTCAAGGAAAAGAATAGTGATCATCAATTTGATCATTCGTTATTGACGTTAGAGGAATTAGCAACGGTCAAGGAAACGTTAGTCAAGACATTGGTGGCCTATGGTCACTCCCGCATCAAGTACCCCAAGCGCGACATCGGCGAAGAGTTCCTCCAAGACGAAGCTTGAGATTCTTGCTTATATACACACTATTAAACGCGGAGACGCGAAGACGCGGGGACGCAGAGAGAAGAATGATGTATAAGCACAATATTTTCATGTACTTATACATCATTCTTCTCTCTGCGTCCCCGCGTCTTCGCGTCTCCGCGTTTAATAGTGTTCATATACGCAAAATTCTTAAGCGCCAAAGATTTTCCGGAGCCCATCTACAAGAGCATCCGCTTCTTTTTTGCTCTCTGCTTCGGCATCTTCTATACTACCGAATTTGTGTTTGACAACTCCGCAATAGATTTTTATCTTGGGTTCCGTTCCCGATGGACGAATCATCAGCTTGCTCCCATCCTTCAGCCAATACCTTAGAACATTCTCCTTTGGCAAAGTAAGCGGTTCGACTTTCCCGGTATCCAAATCAGTTTTAATCGACTGCTGATAATCTTCTACAGCAACAACAGGATAGCCTCCAACTTCCTTTAACGGTATCCGTTGCATTTTGGCGATACCCTCGGCCATCTTTGCTTTTCCTTCCTTGCTATCAGGAAATTTTATGGAATAGAGCGTCTCATAAAAGTAACCATACTTATCATAGAGGCTATGCAAATAATCGATAAGAGTTCTTCCACGCACTTTGGAGTGTAAAGCCACTTCACAAATCAACGCTGCTGAAATCAAAGCATCTTTATCCCGAACATGCGTCCCAAGTAAATAACCATAAGACTCTTCGCCCCCAAAAATAAACCGATAGCCTTTTGGGTCGTTTTCCCACTCATGAATTTTCTGCGCGACATATTTAAAACCGGTCAAAACATCTTCACACTTTTTTCCATAGCTTTCCACAATCTGTTTAAATAGCTCTGTCGTCCCAATAGTTTTGATAAAAGCAGCATTTTCCGGCATCTTTCCTCGAGCCGTAAGAACTTCACAAATATGGGCCACACATACAGAAGCCACCTGATTCCCTGTCATCAAACAGATGTGTCCCTGATGCAACACAGCAATCCCGACCCGATCCGCATCAGGATCGGTGGCGATAAGGATATCTGATCTAGCCTCATCCATCTGCTCGATACCGAGAGTTAAAGCCTCTTTTTCCTCAGGATTAGGGAATTTTACTGTCGGAAAATTACCATCAGGGGTAATTTGCGACTCAACAAAACTTAAGTTAGTGAATCCCCAGCTCTTTAAAACTTGCGGTATGAGGGTAATTCCTGTCCCATGAAGACTCGTGTATAGGACCTTTAACGTATTGCCATAGCTTTTGTTTTCCTCAGGATAAAACTGACTATTCCGGATGGCATACAGGTAAGGATCATCTATTTCTTTATCGACTTTTTTAATCAGAGGATGGTCAACGCTGGTCACACTTTTGACCATCTTAAGATCTGTGATCTTAGTAACTTCATCCACAATAGATTTGTCTTCAGGAGGCACAACTTGTCCTCCGCCTCTACCGAAGACTTTGTATCCATTATATTCAGGGGGGTTGTGCGAAGCTGTAATCATGATTCCGGCGTTACAACCCTTCAATCGGCAGCCAAAAGAAACCCAAGGCACAGGGCGCAACTCCGCGGCCAGGTAGACTTGAATATCATTTCCGGCTAAAACTTTTGCAGATTCCTCGGCAAAAAATTTGGATTGGTTTCTTGAATCGTATCCGATGATAACGCAAAGATTTCCTTTCTTCATTTTATGCAAATGGTTAGCTAGTCCCTGGGTTGCCGCACGAACTGTATATTGATTCATCCGATTCGTGCCGACGCCGACAATACCGCGCATTCCGCCCGTTCCAAAGGATAAGGAGGTGTAAAAGCTATCTATTAATGCCTGAGGATTTGATTTCTGCAGAGAGCGAATGGTTTCTTTTGACTCTTCATCGTAGTTGCCATTCAGCCACGTATCGACCCTTTTTTGTGTTTGAAGATCAACCGTCATGGAATTACTCTCTATCTTTAAGGATTTGTCTAACACCCGATACGACAAACAGAAGTAGAAAAAAAACACAAACAATAGCTACGACGGTAGCTTCCGTATTACTCGATCCAAGTAATGTGATCATTGCAAACTCCAACTAAATTTAGAGTAATTGTGCCATAAAAACGGGAATTGTCAAGCGATGTTTAATAATTCACGCCCCCCATCGGTGAGACCTATAACGTATCCGCTGTTCGGATCTTGGATCACTAACTTAGGATCAAGAGGAAGATAGGTCAGAACCTCGGTATTGGGAATAAATTTCGAATCAATATGCTCAACTATGTTCTTGTCCCTTAATTGATGAATGGCCTGTAAATTACCATAGACTGCTTTACGAAATTTTTTCACGAGGGGAGCATTCCCATTGTCCCAGGTGTCGATCATTTTTATGAGTTCCCTCTTTGAATGAGTATGATTGAGCTGAAGAATAGCGAGTCGAAGGGCCAGTGCAAAAAAAGAACGCCCATGATCTTCGGAACAGTTTAAAACGGGTTGCACACCTAAAGAGAGATCGAGAAGCTGTAGGAGCATTTCTTGCAGACCCCATCTTATGGAGGTGTGCTCCATTGTTGCTAATTGATTCCCCAGCAAATGGCGGAACAGGATGCACATATCTTCGATTTCTAGAAGTTCAGGATGACTATTTTCTATCGACTTTAAGTTCGAGACGATGTCTAGAAGAATGTGATATATCGATTCAACCCTCTGATGAAGCTCTCTGCGAAGTCGAATGAGAGATTTTTCATCATCAAGGGTTCCATCGAAAATGCCTTTTGCATGTTTTTTTGCTAGGGAGATATCGATTTCTCGTATGGCTGTGACATTTTTTAACAAAAGATCCGAAGTGATTTCGTGGTTGAAATCCGCTAAACGAGCTTCTAGTGTATATTCGTCGATGGCGTCAAAGGCGAACTTCTTTGAGGCTTTTGTGAATCTTTCGTTTAACCATGATGCGTACTTTACCCATCCTTCCATGTTTAAGAGTTTGGGAAGTAGATCTCCCAATTCTTTTTCATGGTAGGTTTCTTCTCTTTGAGATTTTTGAAAGAGGAGGGGATGTAAAGGAAGGCAGAGGTGAGCTTGTTGGGGGCCGATTTTTGATAAGTTTTCATGTTCATGAATGATTTTTCTCCAGGCATCCTCTTCGAGATTGTATTGTACAAAAGAAAGATGAGAAGGGGACGCATATTGGATGATTTTCTTTAATTTCTCTGTGGAACCTAAGTAGGGGGAGCGGATGATTTTGGATTGACCCACTTTAGCAATCAAAGTGCCGGCAAACGGCACTTCGAAAGTAAGGTTTAACCCATCGATATTGAATTCGAATTTTTGACTTTCGTTTTCCATAGTATCTCCACTGTATAGTCCAGTGGAGAATTAAAAACGAATGAAAAAATATCATTCAACATTCATAAAAAAGGTTTCCGGTTTGTCTTTATTAAGATTAGCTAGAAAAGATTGAGGGTCCTTCTTTGGTTGAGTACTGGCTAAAAATTGTTGAGCGTCTCTTTCTCTTCTTGCATCTAAAATCTTTATGGATTCGTCATCTCGAAGTTTATCTACCTTCGTTAATGCTGCAAGTGTCCTCTGCTCTAGGTCTTCATCCGAAATAGCATAATTAGGAAAGTCTATTCTGAAAGCATATCTAACTGCATTAATTAACTGGGCTTTTTCATCTTCACTTAACTTCAAATTTAATTTATTGCAGTTTATATACACAAACATGCCTTGGGCAGCGACTTGCAAATAAGCATCAATAGCCATCTCATCGATTTCAGCTTGATCTTTTTCACCCACGTTAAACTCTTGATGTAGAAGTTCAATCATAGGCCTTCTCTCTTCGGGTTCGTTGATGACACCCTGTAATTGGGCAAGTTTAGGATCTATTACTTCACCTGCGGGACGAATTTGACCTGTGATATAGGGGTGTAAAAACCTAGCTACAAAAGATACGATTTGCTCTTCCTGCGTTAATGGGTGAGCTTTATTGAAGAGTTCTAATCTCTCTTCAAGAGGCTTTCTCTGTTCAACAGGAACACCAAGGATAATTGCCTCCTTCTTAAAATCAGGGATAACTTTAACATCTTTATTTTTAAAATATCCGCGGATTAAGCTTACTGCAAGAAAGAAGGGAAAAGTAAAAATGGATAAGGCAATAGTTGTGATAACTACTGAAAGCGAATGGTTTTTTCTTTGTTCTTTAAGTAAACAAATATTATACGCACAATCTGAACACTCTGCAAAAAATTTTTTAATTTCCATATTAATACTCCTTTTATTGTTTTATAAAAAGAAATTATAAACCATTTAGAAATTAAAATCAATATTTGTTAAGATTGTGTAAAAAAGAGTGTAAATAACAAAAAGGACAAAAATCACCTAGTAAGGCTTTTATTGTCCTTTTCGTCTTTATGTTCTTTCTTCGCTTGGCTTAAGACTTAAAGAAAAACTCTATTTCTGTCTTAGCGGCCTCAGGGGAATCTGAGCCATGCACAGCGTTTTTGCTCTTGGAAGAGGCAAATTCGGCGCGAATGGTACCAGGAGCGGCATCTTTTGGATCCGTTGCCCCAATGATTTCACGATTCTTCTTAATGGCGTTATCGCCCTCAAGAACAATTGCAACAGCAGGGCCCGAACTCATAAAGGCTACCAAATCACCGAAAAAGGGGCGTTCTTTATGTATACCATAAAACTGCTCGGCATCGCCTTTAGACATGCGGATCATCTTCATATCCACAATCGTCAGTCCGCTCTTTTCGTATTTGGTAATAATCTCGCCCATATGATGACTTTCAACCGCATCGGGTTTAATGATTGCGAGGGTCTTCTCCGCTCGCAATACACAAATCGGTGTCAGAATCATTAAAAAGCTAATAAATAGTTTTTTCATATTAATGGCAGTGTCCACAGCATTGTTTAGGTCTTACGCAAATTTCTTCAGGAGAGAAGAAAAAAGTAATTTCTGTTTGAGCATTTTCAGCTGAATCAGATCCATGAACGACGTTTTCATCGATTGTTTTTGCAAAATCAGCGCGAATTGTTCCAGGAGCCGCTTTTTTCGGGTCTGTAGCGCCCATAATATCACGATTTTTCGTTACAGCTTCTTCGCCTTCGAGGACTGTTACAAGAACAGGACCAGATGTCATGAAGGTAACCAAGTCATTAAAGAAAGGACGCTCTTTGTGGATCGCATAGAATCCTTGAGCTTGTGCCGTGGTAAGTTGAAGCATTTTAGCTGCAATGACCTTAAGACCAGCAGTTTCGAATCTTGATAATACTTGTCCGATAACATTATTTCTAACGCCATCTGGCTTAATGATAGATAAAGTACGTTGCTTTGCCATTTTTATTCTCCGGTTTAAAGTTAAAAGGGAATTTTAACATAAACCTTATTTTTTTGTAAATGTTACTTTCTTGGCTAAAGGACACTTCTTCGTTTTCTTAGAGAGTAAATTTCTTGTATAATTTAATTAATTAAGTGTATAATTCGTCTATTTTTATAAATAGAGACTACACATGATTGATGGGATTGTTGGAAAAACGACGCATAACATTTATGGATCAGCCGTACAGGTACGAGAGCCGACAGAAGAACAAAACATCCCTTCAATTGATTACTCCATTCGTGCGCGTCGGAGTTGTATAGACCCTATTCAACCTTTATACGAACTCTTCCGTGCTGTTTGTCCTTATCGTCAGATGGAACCTAATTTTTCTCTAATTCATCCATTGATCCTAGAAAGAATGACACAATTTTTGAATGGTCCCATGGGGCAATGGGTCACGCGAATCAAAGATTTGTTCCCGGATATCAAAGAGATATTTCTCGCCGGTAGCGCGGCAAGGAATCTTGGGGGAAAGGAACTTCTAAAATATCTCTTCCTCTGTATATCTCAAAATCTTGACGTCAGAATTCAACAAGAGATATTAAGTACCCTCGATACCTACAAATTTCCATTTAGTGATGTTGATCTCCATTTTACTTTGCCGATAGAAAAATTTCAATCCATTAAGGATACTATTCTTTCCAATTTACCTGCTGGTGTCGAGGTCATCGGAGAACCCGTGATCAGATTCAATCTAGTAGATCGTCGATTTGATGTTAACGACTCTAGAAGATATAAGTCTTTTCTAAAAATCGAATTAAAAGGACCTGAAGGAAAAGTCGATTTGGTTTTTGAACCGGAAGGACAGTACACAACATTGTTTGGCGTAGACGATCTCATGGTCATTCTTAATGGAGATGAAAAGGTTATCAGCTTTTACTCTTCAGATCCCTTCATGCATTGTGAAAATCAGATCTTCCGAACGATTAAGAGAAAAATAATCCCTGACCATTCCTATCATCGTCGCATGCTCCTAAGTATGACAAGGGGATATTATGCACCCCAGGAGTTAGTCAAAGAGTGTAAGAAAGCAGCGGCAGATTTAAGCTTCAGCAAACGCACATTCTTAACAAAGGTCACTCTTGCCTCTCATTTTGCCGGCCAAAATATCGGGCAATGGGTCTATAGACTAGCACACCAAATGGCTTGGGGAGATACTCCGCAAACCCTTCTTCCCGATGGACACATCCTTACTGAGACGTTTAATGCTACCTTTAGATGCCCGGAAATTCTCCCGAAAGCGCATGCTCTGCTGCAACTGATTGGATTCATTGCTCTGCTTGAAGATCATCAGGGAGAACATTGCGCATCGATAAGAGATAACCACTTGGTATTGGAATTCCCTGGAGATTATACACTTTGGATGCCATGTGATCCTGTATTGGCTTTAGAAGTTCTGGATGGAATGACCGCTTCTGAATGGGAAGAACTTAAAGAGATCCTGACATGCATGCCTGGATGGATTCCTCGAGGAAAAGTGAATGTAGAATATACGAAAAGCGTGGCAAATTGCTTTCAGAATATTAAGTTGTCCGGATTCTATACATTATTGAAAAGCAAGAGTTGTGAAGTTCTGCAACTTCGTTTGCAGGCTGCTTTATCATCCTATGGGGCGCCTACAGTAGAGCGCTCACAAAAGTTTTGGGTAAATGCCCTCACAGACGAGAATCCACAAATCTCTCTTCTTCAAGAAAAGCTCCGCAAACACAAAAAGAATTTTAGTGATGAAGACATTCAATGGATGCTTACTATTTTGCAGGAAAACAACCGTCCTCGACTATGCCGTGAGGTAGCTGAACGGGTCCTAAGAGATCAAAATGTAAAAGCTGTCGAATTTCTAAGGCTGATCGAAACTTATCCTAATATTGACTGGGAACCTATCTGCAAAGCAATAACAGACAAAAAAACTCCGGAAGAAGTGCAAAGATGCTTGCAAGTCCAGCGGCTCACTGCAGTAGGCATCCAAGCAGTTCCACAAGAGGAGCTTTTCTTATTAATTGTTGAAATAAAGGATGAATTTGTCTTGATCCGTTTGGCAGAAGAACTCCTAGTCCGACCAAAATCCCGCGCTCTTCCAATTGGGTGTCCGGTTGATTCACCAGCTCAAAAAAGAAGAGGAATATATACAAAGAATCGCTCAACGTCCAAACGACCTGGAGGAGGAGTATCTTGTTCGTTATGCTGAAGAAAAACGGATCGAGCTGAGCGAAGCTGTCATGGAACGCATTCTTAGTCCTACTGTAGACATAAAGAGACAAGTGAATCTTATGCAGCGTTATAAAAAACCCAATGCAGAGCAATTCTGGAGGCAAATCAATGCGCGTCTGATATATACTCCTAGAAGCTGGCCCGCAACGTGGCATCAAATTCCAGAATTGAACCCTCGTGCACAAGCCCTTTGGATGACTGGGGTCGTTGAATGCTTAAATCAAAAGGACTTTGAAAAAGCTAAAAAAAACATTGTTGCTTTGTTAAAAAATAAAATTGAGCCACCCGGTGGAAAAATTGCTTTCCAAACCTGGCTTCTTTTAATAGGAGCGGGTAAGAAGTTCGCAGCGCTTTTTGATCTTCCCGAAAAAGTAGAAGACCTCTTTAAAAAAGAACCGGAAGCGGTATGTGCAACGCTATTGTGTCATCCCGATCCAGTAGCACTTGGTACTGCAAAATTTGTTTGCCAAGTTGTTGAATATCATCTAAATTCCGGCAAGGATCCATGGCCGATTTACGAAAAATTGAACAAGCGACACATAGATGATGCGTTACGTGCCCGGTGGATAAGTCAAGCTACTCCTTCACGCATTTGTCAACTTCTACCAACCCATCGACCCGGAACCCCTTTTCTGGAATATCTTAAAAAACCTGTGGTAATCGAAGGGCTTGCTTCCTCACCCGCCTTGCACCCTTGGATCTGTGAACTTCTATTAGATGGCCCTCAAATAGATTGGGATAATGATCTTTTAGTACGTGTTTGCAATCGTTTGATTGAAGAGCAAGACAATCCGAGACGGATTGAGCTAGTCGCAGTTTATGGTCAGCGACTTCCCGAGTATAATAAAATTTGGGAGTGTGTAACTTCTCATGATCCGGATAAAGCCCTATCGTTCACTGCCACTTGGATACAACAAGGAATTTCTCTCGTTTGTATTAAACAACTCCATCTGCAGCAAGCTCGAAAACCCCACTCTTCAGTAGAAGAATTCTTTCGTTTGTGCGTTGAACAGGACCATAACGCCCTGGCCCTTGAACTCTGGAATAAAATCCCTCTCTTCAGACATAAGAAATTTTTGCCCCTCGCTAAACAACTCTTTATGAGAGTGGAAGATCTCGATCTTGCAAAATGGGTGCTTCAGAATGCTCCGGTTGAAAAGGATCTTTTCATGAGAGCTTTAACTTTGCCTATTGATCAAACCTTTGCTGTTAAGATTCTTTGCCCAGTATTTCTGCGCTTAAAACTCGACGATAAGGAAGAACCTGCCATTAATGAACGTCTGGTTCCATTTCTCTCTATAGAAGATCTCACCATCCCGCTCCTCGACCAAATATTCAGTACCACCAATTTAGACCCTTCTACAGCACCAAAAATAGCAACGATGTGTTTCTTGAAAGCAGACGATGATCCCGAATGGCTCGATATCTGCTGGCATATTATCAAAAATTTGAAGCAGAAATTTGATGTTTGGGATGAACAGAACTGGAACCAAATTTTTAATCTCTTCTCAAAAAAGGTAAGACTGTTAAACATAGAACAACAATTTTTTGCTATGTTAGAATATTACAAAAAATATTGGATGGTAATAGAATCTATTTTTTCAGATGAATTCGCCAAAGAAACTCTACCTCATAAACAATATTTGTTTCTTCTACGCTGCTATTCACTATCCGAACATGATAAAGACTCTAGAGCTCATTGCCGAACATTATGGGAAGATGCTTTAAACACTTTTCCACATCAAAGATGGGACGTAAGTTTTCTTGAACTACTCAAACTGAACCAGGATTCTTGTATTGAATCGTTAATTGCACGCATGGAAGAATGCCAGTGGATCAATAACGAATACGCTGACGTCCTTCGATTTTCAATTATCACTGATAGTATCTTATCTAAGACTTCCTGCGATGAAGAAGGAGTAAAAATAGTTGGAGAACAATGTGAGTTAGCTGAAAAAGTACTTCCTATTTTAGCAAAGTACATACCTGCATTGTATGAAATGTACTCTATTGATGACACAGGGATAATTATTAACCCAAGGCTAGGATCCCTTCAAAAGATTCCAGAAATAGTTCTGAAAGGAACTGGAGAAAACGAAATTCACGCAAAGCAAATCATTACAATATTTCATGAATTCCTTTCCAGATTAGTAAAATCAGGTATTGGCTTGGGAGAATTCTTCCGTGATTTCTATTGTTTGCTTTTAATAAAATCAAAACGAGTCATTCCTCACTGGTGGATGGAGGAGATAATAGAGCTATTCCAACGGTATCCCAACATCCTTTCATATGAAAAAGGGGATGACTTGATAATAGACCTACAGATGTGCGCCCTAGCATGCGGACCCGAACCCGATGGTGATCCACTTCATCCCAATAATGCCATGAAAAGGATTCATACTCTAGTCAAAGATTGCCTAGAAAAGGGCATTCTCGAATTCGATCAATCCACCGAAGCCAGAGTTATTTGCGTTGCTGGAGGATGTCTTTCGGAGATCTCGCAACAAAACGGATTGCAGTCCCGTCACCTGAAGGGTATAAAATATGCCTTTGCGGATATCTGTACTATTGATAAACCATCGGAACTCTGGAGATGGTATGTGAACCGCCAATGCCAAATATTATTAAATTGCGCTCGAAATAGTATCGCAATAGACCTGGAAACCTCAGAAATCTTAAAATTCCTTTACAAAATCGGAGCACTCCTTGCAGGAACAATTCAGGACGTTTGTCCTGAGAATGAGAGAGAGGTCATGCTAGAATCCTACTTACATTTCCTGATGTCAGAAGAACTTACCCCTCTTTTTACTCCACCCAACAATGTAACAAAACTCCCTAAAGTTAGGAAAGCCAAAGGAACCCATACCAACTATAAGAAACTCGTGGGAGAATATGAACAGTGCAGGGTAAGTATTGTTTATAACTACCTCTACGAACTTTCCGATTTTTGGGGGGTAGGGTTAAAACCGTTAATCATGAAATGGGTCAATGCTCTTGTGAAATCTCAATTTTTTGAACCCAAGGTAATCGATATTTTCAAAAAAAAATGGAAAGACGGGAAAAAGGGGAAGTAGAGGGTTGCTTTATTTGATAAGTTGGTGTATCTTCGATCTAAAAAATAGAAGAGAATATTACCTAATATGAAGCTACCTTTATCCTGGATTAAAGATATCATTGATATCAACCTTCCGCCCCATGAGATCGCTAAAATACTGACTCTTGCAGGTCTTGAAGTCGATGCTGTTATTCCGATAAAACCGGGTTTCGAAAAAGTTGTTGTCGGCCATGTCCTTGAAGTCAAAAAACATCCCGATGCCGAAAAGCTTTGTGTCGCGACTGTCTCCGATGGTAACGAAACCTTTCAAGTCGTTTGCGGCGCTCCAAATTGCCGAGCCGGAATAAAAACAGCTTACGCCACGGTAGGTTCCTCTCTTGAAGACGAAGACGGTAAGCCCTTTAAAGTCAAAAAAGCCAAACTACGCGGCGTGGAATCCAATGGAATGCTCTGTTCCTGGAAAGAACTCGGCCTCGGCAAAGATGCCGAAGGGATCATCGAATTCGATGAACACCTCAAGGTAGGCTCCGATGTCTCCGAAATGTATGAGGATGTGGTCTTTGAAATTTCTTTGACGCCAAATTTAGGACACTGCGCAAGCGTCATGGGAGTGGCCAGAGAGCTTTCTGCTGCCACCGGCATTCCTTTGAATCCACCCTTGATCTATGTGAAAGAAACTCCCGGAGATTCCATCAAAAAAATGGTTTCGGTAAACGTCAAAGATAAAATAAAATGCCCAAGATATGCATGCAGAGTCATTAAAGATGTCACGATTGGACCCTCTCCCGATTGGCTCCAAAAGCGATTAGAGGCTTGCGATCTTAGGCCAGTCAACAATATTGTTGATGTTACAAACTATGTCTTGTTTGAATTGGGACACCCCATGCATGCTTTCGACGCCAATGATATCGAAGGAAATGAAATTGTCGTTCGCACTGCAGACTCCGGAGAAAAATTTATCACCCTCGATGATAAAGAACGGGTTCTAAATCAAGAAGATCTTCTCATCTGTGACCAGAAAAAACCGGTGGCTATCGGCGGCGTGATGGGTGGCAAAAATTCCGAAGTCAAGGAAACCACGAAAACGATCATTTTGGAATCGGCCTATTTCCTTCCGACCACTGTCCGTCGAACAAGCAAACGTCTTGGACTCCAATCCGAATCTTCCCGCCGTTTTGAACGGGGAGCAGATCCGAATAATGTTCTTAAAGCGCTAGACAGGGCTGCAATGCTCATTCAAGAGCTTGCCGGTGGATCAGTTTGTGAAGGAGTTATTGATGTTAAGGAAAAAGATTTTCCTGAAAAAAATGTGACTTGCAGATTTAGTCTCATAAATTCCCTTCTAGGAACCCAGCTAAGTGTCAGTGAAGTTGAAGATTGCTTCCGAAAATTGGAAATGAAATCAGTATGGGATGGACAAAATACTTTCACAGTAACAGTGCCGACATATCGCGCCGATGTACTTGCAGAAATCGATCTCGTAGAGGAAGTAGCTAGGATTTATGGCTATGAAAACATGCCGAAGAATCCGCCCAAGTATATCAATTCAACACTCAGCAACACTCCTGTTTATGAGATTGAGAAAGAGGTTCGAGAGCGTCTTCTAAACGAAGGTTTGCAAGAACTCATGACATGCGATTTGATTGGCCCTACGCTCTTGAATATCGTCCAAGAGACATTAATGCCCGAGGAAATGAATATCAAAGTACTTAATCCCACATCGATCGAACAATCCATCCTTCGCACTTCTCTGTTGCCGGGCTTACTTCAAGTTGTTAAGTATAATATCGATCATCAAAACCACAACATCAGCGGATTTGAAGTCGGAAACATCCATTTTAAACAGGGTGAGAAGTATAAGGAACGTTCCGTTGTCGGTATCCTTCTTACAGGACTCAATCGCCCTCATCATTGGGATAGAAAACCTCAGGAAGTCGATTTCTTTGATTTAAAAGGAATCATTGAAAATCTTTTGGGAGAAATTGGTATGAAAAACCTCTCCTTCCAAAAGACAAGTCACACATTTTTCCATCCGGGGCGTCAAGCCGCCCTCACCATTGGACCCATGAATATAGGGACTTTCGGTGAAGTTCATCCGGCCATTTTGCGACGCTTGGATGTGACGCAACGCATTTATTTTGCTGAAATTGATTTGCAGCAGGTATTGCAAAATCGACCCGGAACACAAATGGCCCAGGAATTGCCTATATTTCCGTGTTCTGAAAGAGACCTCACGATGACTCTGACCAAAGATATACCCATTAGTGAGATCTTTCAGGTGATCAGCAAAATGCAACTTAAGTATTTAGAAAAAGCGTCATTAATTGACGTTTACACAAGTGACAAAATCGGCAAGGATAATAAAAATGTCACCTTCCGTTTTGTTTTTAGAGATAACAAAAAGACAATAGCGCAGGAGGCTGTGGATGCCGAACATGCGCGAATCGTTTCTGAACTACAATCAAGTTATTCTAGGGGGTAACCATGCGTTCAAGCATATTTATGGGTTCTATAGCCGTATTGGCACTAAGCACAGCCTGCACTGTCTCCGATCCCTGCTGCGATGAGGGAATGGAAGTGGTAAAACAATCTTATGTACACAAATACGGCGTCGAAGTCGACCCTGTAAGTTGGAATCAGCGTGGAGGCCACGGTCAAGTGGTGACGACTCAAAAAAATGGCGTCACAGTCAGTCAAAATTACGTCGATGGGATCCTTCAAGGGGACACGACATACACATTCCCACACAGCACTGCAATTGAAAAAATTGCCTCCTATGATAATGGTAATCTAACTGCTGAAACAGTTTATTTTCGCTCTGCAGGACAAAAAATGATGACCGAATACAATGTATCGCGTCCTGAATATTTGGTTATCACCCAGTGGTATGAAAATGGAACACAGCGCAGTCGCGAAACTTTTAACAACGACCGCATTGATGAAGCCATCTACTACGATTTAAAAGGCCAGCAGGAATCTAAAGTAGCGAACGGAACCGGTGATCGCTATGAAAGAGACGATCTTGGCGAACTTGTTTCATCGGATAAATATGTAGAGGGGGAATTAGTTGAAACCACTTATTATTACCCCCATCGATCCCATAAAGAAGTTATTCCCTACGTGAATGGCACCATCCAGGGAACCAGAAAATTCTACTTCGTAGGCGGAGATCCGGATAGATTCGAAGAATGGACAAATGGTCGCCAAACAGGAATGACAACGGTATTTCAGCATGGTGAAAAAATTGCCGAAGTTCCTTATGTGAATGGCATCAAGAACGGATTGGAAAAGCGTTACCGCGATGGTGAGTTTATTGTCGAAGAGTTAACCTGGGTGAATGGAAAGCAGCATGGTCCTCACACCACCTATATTGGTAGCCAAAGCGATGTAGATTGGTTCTTCAACGACAGACGTGTGACTAAAGCGCAGTTTGACAGAATGTCTGTGCCGCAGATGCGCGTCTAATGACGTAGCTCGACGTGTCCTCACGTCGAGCTCTCTCGATTAATTTTTTGAAATATGATCCCGAGAACTATTGATAAATTTTTCCCATTTTTCATCTTTTGCCAATGGATCAAGAAGATCGCTACTGACTCCTATTTTTGTGTAATAATCTTGGAGGTTGGCTTCTGTTATATTGCCAACATGGCTTTCTTTTTCCAGGCTTTCAGCTGTTTCTTTAGAAAAGCGCTTCCAGGGTATTCCTGAAATTTTTTTAACTGACGTTTTTAATTGGGGATCAGAGAAAATATAAGTGAGCATTTGTAAAGAATTCACATTAGAAATTCTACTTCCGGCCTTTTCCAAATTGCTCTTTTCGAACATGAGCGAAAAATCGGACTTCGTTGCAAGGGTATTGATAATATAGCTTATGTCATGCTTTTCTGCATCAGACAATGGTGCGTTGTAATCGGTCTTTGGAGAATGGGTGGCCTGTGGGGCCTTACGGGAATCATCCGTTCTCGAAGCTAGTTCCGTCGAAGTTTCCTGAGGTGGCCTAACTGACCAATCATTAAATGTAATCAACGAAACAACCAGGATTAATGGCAAAGCAACAACCAGGGAAGTAGTGAAAAAATTAAAACGCATAACCATCTCCTTTTTATTTAATTATTATTTTAAATCGTTGATTGTTGTCAACTAGAAGGTAGAGGTTATGTTTTGTCCATGACGTCCATGTCGTCCATTCGAATTTGACTGTTTAAACAACTATTCAGGATTAGCTTTCTTTTCGAGAAATTCCCATCGCTCATAGAGGGTCTCTAGAGTTTTCTGGGTCTTTTCGATTTCCTTATAGATATTATGGTCTGAGGATTCAACCTTCTTTATTAGCTCTTCCAAAGCCAATTCGGTGGCATGGATGACCCCATGAATCCTGTCGAATTCATGCTGCTCTGTAAATGTCAGCTTTTTCTTCGGCTGGCTTGGCTTGGGCGTCCCTGCAGGTTTGGTTTCCTTAGCCTTAGCTTTTGCTTTCTCTTGCTTGCAGGCTTCTTCCCATTGAGCATAATCTGCAAAAAGTTGGCTCTCGCAGTTTTCTCCAAGGCCAATCACTTGGGTACACACACGGTCCATAAGATAACGATCGTGAGAGATCAAAACCACGGCACCCGGAAATTCCTTAATGCTGTCTTCAATGACTTCCAAAGTAGGAATATCCAAATCGTTCGTAGGTTCATCGAGGAATAAAACATCGGCAGGCTCTAACATCAGTTTCGCAATCAATATACGGGCTCTCTCCCCGCCAGATAAACAGTTTACAGGAAGCTCAAGGCGTTCCGAAGAAAATAAGAACTTTCTGGCAAAGCCGTTGACGTGAATAGGACGTCCCAAGTAAGTCACCATATCGCTATTAGGAGCAAGAGCTCGTCTTAGGCTGACATCTGTCGGAATGCGTTCACGATGCTGATCGAAATAAACAAGGCGGAGTTCGTCGGCATATTTGATCGTTCCCATATCCGGCTGTATCTGCTTTGCTAGCATGCGCATGAGGGTCGTTTTACCGGTTCCGTTTGCTCCAACAATTCCCAAGCATGTTCCTGGAGATAGTGTGATATCGATGTTTTTGAAAAGGTCTTTTCCGCCAAGAGATTTAGCGACGTTTTTGGCGACTAGAAGCTTTCTGGTAGCTCTTTCTGAAGAAGCAAAATCAATATCGACTCGCTCTTTTTTATTGCGCTGTTTTAAGTTGCTTAATTCTTCGATCAATCCATTCGCTCTATCGATGCGCGATTGCGATTTTGTTGTACGCGCTTTTGGAGATCTGCGAAGCCAATCGATTTCATCTTTGACAACACCTCTGAGGGCTCTTTCTTGTTCTTCTTGACCGCGGAGGAATTCTTCTCTTTGCTCGACGAAGGAGCTTAAATTGCCTTCAGCAGTGAGAATCCCTTGCGGGTAGCATTTGTTTAATTCCATGATTCGGTTGGTGACATTTTCCAAAAAGTAGCGATCGTGGCTGACGACCATGAAAGTGACAGCTTCGCGTTTAAGAAATTGTTCGAGCCATAAAATTCCTTCGAGATCCAAGTGGTTCGTTGGTTCGTCAAGTAAAAGGAGATCGGGATTTTTCATCAGAGCAACAAGAATATCTAATCGTTTTTTCCATCCACCGGATAATTTGGAGGCTAGTTGATCATTATCGACAAAACCTGCTTTGCTGAGAAGGATGCGTGCTCGTGTGTGACGTTCGTAGTCGTCGCCTTCAGTAGCGCTTTTAACCAGGACATTTTCCACAGATTCGGCGGGGAATTCGGGTTCTTGGGAGGAGTAGCCAACCCGTAGGCCGCCGCGTCGTGAAATTTGGCCATTGTCTTGGGGTTCGACTCCCATGAGGATTTTGAGTAGGGTAGATTTTCCGGCGCCATTAGGACCCACGATGCCGATGCGGTCGCCTTCTGACACTGTGAAAGAGATCCTTTCAAAGAGGTTTTGGGAGCCAAAGGCTTTACCAAGATTCTGTATTCCAATTAAAAGTGACATGTTTTTCTATTTTAAAATTAATGATATACGAAGATTATACCATCAACTTTTAATAAAAGTCAAATATTTTATTTAAAAATGAATCTATACATCATTCAAGATCGTGAAGGGTTTCACCAGAGATCACCGAGAGCTGAAAAATCTTTTTTTTCTTGAGGTTGTTCTTCGATTCCGAGCCCCTTTAAAAAAGTGTCTATTTTTTCTTTTTGCTGGGTAAGTCGTAACTGAAGAACATCTTTTTTTTCTCCGTATGTACCCGGAAGTAAAACTTCGAAGATTTCTTGGGTGTTATCCAAAATTCTAGTTAGAAAATAGGGTGTATCTTCTTTAGAATCATCCCCACAATCCGTTTCTTGCAAGCTACCTGAAAACTGTATGTTCTTTTCATTACTGAAGTGAGCGTTCATTAATACACTCATTTCCGAATGACTTGTGGCATCTCTGATGAAAGAAGCCTTATAGTTTCTGTTTGCATTACGTTCCGTGCCGACTCGAACCATTATTTTTTTTATACTAGCCGGTAACTCATGAAAGAAATTATTTATGGAAGTAATATGATTTCCAGATAAGCCCTGATAATTTATTGTTAATATAACTGATTCAACATTTAGGATTCCCTGGAATATTTCTTCGGCTTTGGCGCTTATTTTTTCAGCAATATTTACAGAATCGCAAGTTTGAATTTCCAAGAAGTTGAAAGTGTCATGATGAAGCTTTAGGGTACTCACTTCCGAGTTTATACCTGTTTTCCGTGATTTTTCAAGGTGACAAACATCCTTCAACACTTCCACCAATGTTGTTTTTCCTGAATTAATCGGTCCTATTACAATAACATTATGTACATGAGGATCGCGATCAATTTCCTCATCGCTAACATAGTTAATTTGGACGTTTTGTTTTGCAATTTTAAAAACTTTTTCAAACAAAACATCATCAAAGATTTGATTTTCTATGGCTTCCCACGCAACGGGAAAATTTTCGCTTAGATCTGTTGATTTCTTTTGGTTCCAGATGGTGCCGCTGTAGATGCTTAAATAGGAATCGCAAAACGCGTTGAAAGATGTTCAATATGCGGGTATGTAATTCAGGCTGGCCTGATTGATTGAAATCCACCGAATAAAATTCACGATTAAAACTGAATGTACCGGCACGATTGATTATCATAAAAATATTCCTTATTTAAAAATGTTCCTATACATCATTCTGGGGTTCTTTTTTCATACCGAGACCTGTTAAAAAAGCGTCTACTTTCTTTGCTAGCTCATCGGATCGTATCTCAAGAATTTCATTTTTTTCTTCATTTGTCAATGTATCCGGCAGTAAAACTTTAATGATTTCTTGGGTATTTGCGTATATATATTTTTGATAAGGTATAATAAATTTTTTGGATTGATTCGTACAATCTGTCTCTTCTAAGCTACCTGAAAAAAATATGTTATTTTCATTTTTTAAGTGATTTTGCATTAACATAATCATTTCCCTTTGTTTGTTGCACTCATTTATGTATTCGATTTCAAAATCTTCTCTTAAACGTTCGGTATTGGTGACAACATGTATTTTTTTTATTTCAGGTGGTAACCCATCCAAGATGTCATATATTACATTAAGATAGCTATGTGGCAAACCGTGATGATAAGATATTGTTGATATAACTGAGTCAATATTTTTGAAGCCGTTGCCTTGGAATATTTCTTCTGCTTTAGTGCGTATTACTTCTAAAACATCGTCATTAGTGTATGTTGATATTTCTAAGAATCGAAAGGTGTATTTACCAAGTTTTAGTGTATTTACTTCAGCTGGGGTTTCATGGTTCTTTTTTGGAAGATGACAAATATCCTTTAAGACCTCAACTAATGTTGTCTTTCCCGAATTTAATCCCCCTAGCACGACAATATTTAGAGTCAAGGGTTGTCTAGCAATCTTGAAAACTTTTTCAAACAAATCATCATCAACGATTTGATTTTCTATTGCTTTCCATGCGTCGGGAAATTTTTTGCTTAGTTCGGTTGATTTCTTTTGGTTCCAAATGGTATCGCTGTAGGCGCCAAATAGGAATCGCAAAACGCGTTGAAAGATGTTCAAGATGCGAGAATGTAACTCTGGTTCGCCTGCCTGATTGAAATCCACCGAATAAAATTCCCGATTGAAACTGAATGTACTAGCATGATCGATTTTCATAGAAATTCCATTATTTAAATATTAATTATCGATTATAATATAAAGATTTTATTAAAATCAAGGCTTTATTGCGAATTAAAGGACATAAAACTGCTTTTAAAAACGATTCTATGTCCTTTGGTCTTTTATGTCTTTTTCTTATGCAGCAGAGGAGTCCCCGAAAAGTGCCCCTTTATTCCAGTTGCCTTTAGCAAACCTTAAATAGCAGATTCCTGTCGTAGCAGCTGCGTAAATAAGCCATACCCAGAAGCATACATCAACGGGCAGCTTCATCACTGTAAACAGCTGATATGTCGGTAAAAGCAGCAACGACCATGTCGCTAATACGCTCACCATCAAGATAAACACAGTGTCACCGGCAGCTCTAAGCACTCCATAAAGCAGGCAGCGGATATTTTCTAGCGACAAATAGGCCCAAATGACCACTAAGCTCTGCAGGAGATATCCACGAGCTTCAAGAATCTGAGCGCTCGTTAACGCAGATAGTGCTCCGACGTTATCGAGTCCTTCAGGATCTTTAAGAAAAAGATCGACGATCCAATCTTTTCCTACAAACAAGAGACCAAACAATGCTATGCTAAACAAACTGATAATTTTCAATCCTGATTTAAAGCAGCGGCGAACTTCTAAAATATCGCCACGCCCCATCAGGTTTCCGGCAACGCTGGAAATGCCATGTTCCATGCCGATACCGAACCAGAAAACAGCCATCAATAAGCTTTGTCCGACACTCGCGACTAAAATATGAATGGCGCTGAGATTGCCTAACAAAATATAAATGGCTCCCCAAGCGCTCAGCTCTAATAACGCGCCTAAAGACTCAGGTCCACCTACTCGGATGCAGCTCCAAAGCGTATTCCAGTGAATAGCGAATTTTCCTGTTCCAAATTTTTGACGTGCTTCTCTTTGCAAAAACAAGTAAAAAAGAACGCTGAGCTGCACGGCTAGGCCAATTCCTGTGGCGATGCACGCCCCCGCAAGTCCGAGACTCGGGATGTCACCCCAACCAAAAATCAGAATGGGGTCCAGCACTAAATTGATCAAATTCGCTAACAGAGTTAACCAGGTAATGACTTTGGTTTGTCCGCGACCAATGAAGAAGCCGTTTAATGCTCCGATCATGCATGTCAAAGGGCTAATAGCCATGGTCCAGCGGTAAAACTCGATTTGTTCTTGGGCGATCGGTGAACCGTTGAAAAGGAGTGGCGCTAGCCAAATGCCCGCTGCTGCAAATGGGATGCAGAAGAGAACGCTTAGCCAGATCATCTGCCAAATAGGCTGTCCGATTTGGTTATAGCGTCCAGCACCATTGTGGTGAGCGACAAAGACCCCGGCGATATTCGTGAGGGATTGTCCGCCAAAAGTAATTGCCCAAGCGGAAGTACCCGCGCTAGCGGCAGCACCGAGCGCCGCGGCGGAGAAGCCGGCTAGGAAGAGTCGGTCGACTGTAATCATCCCTAGGAGGGATAAGAATGATAGTATCATTGGAAGCGAAACGCGCCAAAGCGTTCTCATGCTTCCGTCTTTTATTTCAAAAGCCATTGAAGTATCCTTAAAAGAATAATAATTTAAAAAAGTATAACTTATAACGCGCAAACGTCACCTTTTGTAAAGGGACGTCGTCATGGAGACACCTCGGAGGCGTCCAAAGCAGATCGGCTTTTCAGCCGAGTAAGGGGAGTGTGAGTGTCATTTTTGCTCCAGCACGTGCATTTTGCACATTGTGAAATATATTATACACTATTTGCGAATTTCAACGCAATTGTTTTATTCGATTATTTGTGATTGTGATTCTATTTTATTTAAACAGGGTCAGGAATAAACACAGAGGCACAGAGGTCACAGAGAAAGAATATGTTTAATTACATCTTTGTCTGTTTGAGTTCATTTGATAGCTGAATCTATGTGTCTAATAGTTATTCCTGCGAAAGCTCATGCAATAGCTGAGGCTATTGCATGAACAATCATCCAGAACAAATTTTTGCACCGGTGGTATAGGCGATGCGCCTACACCACCGGTGCAAAAATTTGTTCTGGAAGGTTTTTCATGAATTCCATTTTTCGCATTGATAATCGTCAGAAGTGGAAAAACTTTTTCCACTTCTGATGATTTTAACTATATAGAATTGAATTCATGGATACCCTCCAGAATGAAATTTTACACGAGAGGCGTAGGCGCATCGCCTATGCCTCTCGTGTAAAATTTCATTCTGGATGATGTTCATGTAATAGCCTCAGCTATTGCATGAGCTTTCGCAGGAATAGCTATTAGACACATAGATTCAGCTATCAAATGAACTCAAACAGACAAAGAGTGTAATCTAACATATTCTTTCTCTGTGACCTCTGTGCCTCTGTGTTTAACCCTGTTTAAATAATGTAAAATCACAATCACACGCCCAATTTTCTTCGAGCAATTCTGAAAACTCGCCGGTCTCTTTGTCGGTTTTATAACGCTTGTTCATCACAGGATGATTGTTGCTATCATACAACGTGACTCCATCATAGGGATCTCCAAACTCCGTATAAGACATCTTTTGTACCGCAATAAAAACTCCATGTATCGAGTGAATCTGACACTCCCTGCACCGATCCCCTTGGAAATAATGGGTTTCATAAACCAAGGCCCTGTCATCTTGATTCCTGATGAGACAATAGGTCTCTGTCTCTGTACTCCGCAGAGGGATTTTCTGCCAAGCAACCTGATCTACAGGATTCAATTTTCTGAAATCTAGGAGCTGCGAGTCATAAATCACTCGATCCAAGGCACCACTTTTGTATTGCTCTATGGATACCCATTTTCTATAGGGATCACTGATAATCCTATACGTAATCGCTCCATTAACGTCTTCACAGGGGCCTATACCTACCGGGAACCCCTTTCTCCAACTATAGTCTGTAAAATGCATGTTTTTTACCTCATCCCCATGAGTTTAGAAAGAACTTTTAATTATGTCTATCTGATCTTGGCATGGAAATCGCATCTATCCTTTCAAATAAAAAAATTGGAGGTAGTTATGGAATACACAGAACTTTATAAAAAGTTAGCATTTCTCGAGTTTGTGAATGATCAGCTTACATCCGAAGTGGCTTACGTCGACGGACTTCTGAAGGAAGTAGGCTTTAAAAATGGGATGGATTCTGTAAAACAAGTGGCTCTTGAGCTCATCGAAGAAGGTGAACGCGAAAGCTGATACTTAATAGGTTATAGTGTCGTAAAAATAATAGGGTTATGCCCCAAGTCCTCCGCAACTTGGGGCATATTTTTTTGGCATAGAACATGCAAACTTACATGCAGATACCAGGGGGTGTTGTATGGGACAGAAAGAACTCATGGAAAAAATTGCTCATTTAGAGTCTGTGAATGATCAGCTTATATCTGAACTTGGATATGTGGATACTTTGATGCGCCAAGTAGGATTTAATAATGGTTTAGCCACTGTAAAGGCAACAGCGAATGAGATTAAAACCCAGGGGTGGGGACCCGATGATGATTTTGGGGATATCGAAGAAATGATGGAGGAATAGAAACTTTCGTGATACAATGGCCTCATGACAAAGCTAAAAATGTGGAATGCTCATTCTTCATGGGAAGGAGCAGAAAAGGAATGGGAAGCCGGTCGGCTTCAGTCAGAGCAAAAATCGCCCTTAAAAGGGCTTAAAACCATGCCGTCCATGCCCGGAATTACTGAAGAGACAGCGCGCCATTTAAAATGGAAGAGTCTAAAATGGATGGTCACCCAAGATCATAAAGGTGAGATCAGAAAAGGGTTCTTTAAACGCCCTTTCAAATACGCTTTCAACTACATTAAATCAATTATCAAGGGAAAATCGTACCGTCGGGATGGAGATTTTTTTCTGTATGGAATCAAAGACATTGAAGAATTCGAAAAACTGATTACCGATAAAGAGAATTTGTTAGTTTTAGGATTTTCGTATTGTCATAAACCTTTTGAGTGTCCATCGGGGAGATTTACTTCGGATTGTATTCATGATCCTGAGAATCCTGTATGTCGTCAGTGTTTTATTGGAAAGGCTATTCATGCGCTTCCTGATGAGAATTGTTTTCCGCTTGTCATTCCAACGGTGCACTATATAGGGGGAAGGCTTTTGGATATATCGTATGATCATCCCGGGAAAAAGATTTTATTTATTATTACGGCCTGTGAAATGACTCTGGAGATGTTTGGTGATTACGGCAACATGGCAGAAATTTTAGGTGTGGGAGTGAGGCTTGACGGCCGCATTTGCAATACGATGAAAGCTTTCGAGCTTTCGGAGCAAGGAATAAAACCTGGCCTTACAGTAGTTTTAGAACCCGCCAAAGAAAAAATCCTCCAGCTCATCCGCCTCCGCAGAGAAAGCTAGGCAAACTTATTCTTAAACCCCTGATAAGGGTAAAGAATAATTGAGGATAGTGATTCGTGAAATCCCTTATCAAGGGTTTAAGGTGTGTTTTCTGCGGAAGGGTTTGTGGGGATTATTTTGCTGGAAGGGGCGCACGCGGGGGGCTTCGATGCAAGATTCGCAGCAACAGCCTTTGAATTTGTCAACACAGGTTGGACAGGCGAGAAAAAGGTTATTGCAGTCCATGTTCGAACAGTTACAGTAGGCATCCGATGCAGTCCCGCAGTGGTGGCATTTGCCAATCACCGGAGCTTCCTCTTCGCTGATAGGCACCGTTAATCTGTCATCAAAAACAAATAACTTCCCTAGCCAATGCTTAGAGCCTCTTTTCAAACCATAGTTGATGACTCCGCCATCCAACTGAAACACTTGTTCAAAGCCCTTTTTCTTGAGTACTGCTGAAAAAAGTTCGCAACGGATGCCTCCGGTGCAGTACATTAAAACGGGTTTTTTCTTATCCTGGACTGTATCTGCATAGTCTTCAAATTGGCGGAATGTTTCACACGGGGGAAGATCAGCGCCTTTAAAGTGTCCAACGGCCCATTCGTAATCGTTTCTGATGTCCAGAAGATGATAGTCTTTTTCGCTCTGTAGAAATTTTTCCCATTCTTCAGGGGACATGTGTGCTCCGCCTTCAGAGGCTTTTACGTCAGAATCTATCGCGACTAATTTCTTTCGATATTTTACAGTACATCTCGGAAAAGCTTGTTCATGATAATGATGAATTTTGAAGGTGATGTCTTTGAACTGGGGTCTGGAATGCATCCATTCGATGTAAGCTTGGCCGTCTGAACGCAAAGCGCTCATTTGTCCGTTGATGCCTTCTTCCGAAATATAGATGCGCGAGGTAACATCGCGATCTTTAAAGAAGGCTTTATGTAATCGTACTTCTTCGTGAGGGTCTTGGATGTCCCCGAAGTAGTAGAAAGCTATGACGTCGTAAGGTTTATTTTCCATAGTATTTTGTGAGAAATCATAGCTGAGTGGGGCTTTTGAATCAAGTACTTGTATAGATTGCATAGACACAATTAACAGGATAAGCAGGATCGCAAGCGGCAGGATAAAAAAAGGATAAGAAAAATTAAGAATGAAAAAAAATAAATTTTTTTAAATCAATTTTTTTCTTATCCTCTTTTCATCCTGCCGCTTGCGATCCTGTTAATTGTGTCTATGCGCTCTATCCGCGACCCAATCCCCCCAAGGAATATCAAAATTCGGGACTTCCTGGCAGTATTCATAAAAAAGTTTGAAGAATTCAATTCTTTCGAGAATATAAGGATACTTCCACACTGTTTCACTAGCAGGCTTCAGAATATTCAACCCACCGAAGTTTTCCTGCCTTGTTGCAATTGTATTAAGACTCATTTTCCTCGCGTTTCGCATCATATCTAGCATGGCCAAGAAGGAAGTCGTTCTTCCTCTACCCGCTAAACAGTGAAGATGAAGCCATGTGCCTTCGGGTAACTCTTTGATCATGTCGATATACGCTTGAACGACTTCGTCCTTAGGTCTTCTGTGATCCGTGACAGGAAATCGCCTGTAATCTAATCCATATCTGGCTGTCAGCTCTTGTTCCGATTCAACATGATGCACATCTACATTGAAGGGGACATATTCGCGTGTGTAAACTGTGACCGTCTTCTCCTTAGATAGTTCTTCCAGGCGCATTTGTTCGTCCTGTAAAATATCTTCAAGGGATTTTCCTAAATTCCCGGTATTATTTACGGCGTACCAGCTGATGGCCATTCCATTGACAAACCCATGAGATTCTTCGCGCAAATCAATGACTCTGATGGGTGTGTGTGGGAGCTTCTCAAGAACTTTTTTTAGACTCTCTTCAGAAAATTGACCACCCCCGGAAGCGTGTAAATCCGGAATAATACGGAAGTCTTTAGGTAGTTCGGGTTTATTCTCCATATTAATAATCAAATACATGGATTTATCCTGGAGTGTAAGTGAGATGCCCATGAAGAATCCTAGGGTGATAATGGCGAAGAGAGCTTTTTTTAACATATATTGTCACCTTGAGGAAAAAGACAATTAAGTGGTATAATTACTATTGTACACAAAAAAGAGTGTGTAAATCAATAAATTATTTGGGGAGCAATCATGGGAACTCAACTTAAGTACTTAAACGATGAGAATTTCGAAAAGGATGTCTCTAGCGGTGTAACGCTAGTCGACTTTTATGCAGACTGGTGTGGTCCCTGCCGTATGATGGAGCCTGTAATTGAAGAATTGGCAACGGAAATGGCCGGTAAGGCTAATGTTGCTAAGTTGGATATTGAGGCGGCGCAGCAAACGACTTCAACTTATAATGTTACTTCTATTCCAACATTAATCCTATTTAAAAATGGTGTAGAAGTTGAACGTGTTATAGGGGTCAAATCAAAAGTCGACCTGGATCGTATTATCAACAAGCATCTATAAAGGTTTATCACCACAGAGATCACAGAGAATTCAGAGGGCATAGAGGGTAAAAAAGAGTGAAGTTTTCTACTCAAAATATTCTCAGTGCCCTCAATGTTTTCTCTGTGATCTCAGTGGTAAAAATTTCAAAGCCATTGCTGTTGCCTCCATGCTTCAAAGATGACAATTCCTGCAGATGTTGCTAGGTTTAAGCATCTTGAATTAGGAAGCATGGGGATGGTAGCAAATTTTTCCGCCCATCTTTTATGATATATTTCCGGTAAACCCGAAGTTTCTGATCCGAATATCAATATAGAATCCTTAGAAATCTCTAAATCAGTGTACTTTTGTGTCGCCTTACTCGAAAAAAAGAAAAAAGGTAATTCCGTCTCCTCAAGATATTTTTCTAAATCATCAATGATAGATACCGGAACGCCCTCCCAATAATCGAGACCTGCCCTTTTCAGCCAACGGTCGTTGGTGCTGAAACCCAAGGGGGCCACTAAGATAAGTTCATTACCCGTGACAGAGCAGGTTCTTACAATATTCCCTGTATTTTGGGGAATCTGAGGCTGAAATAATACGATCTTCATCCTTTCTTTTGCCGGTCAGCTTCCTCAATAGACAATTTAAGCTCCTTAAGCTGCTTGGAGGCAACAGGACTTGGACTATCCATCATCACGTCACTCGCTTTTTGCGTTTTTGGGAAAGCGATGACGTCGCGGATGTTATCTGTCCCAGACAAAATCATCACGATGCGATCCAATCCAAAAGCAATTCCAAGGTGAGGAGGTGTTCCATAGCTTAAAGCTTCAAGGAAGAATCCAAATTTTTCATCCAATTCCTCCTGTGTCAAGTTAAGGAGTTTAAAGATTTTTTCTTGAATAGTCATGCTGTGAATACGCTGTGAGCCCCCACCGATCTCATAACCATTAAGAACAAGGTCGTAACCATAGGAACGGACTTTCAACGGTTCGGTGTCAAGAAGGTGCATGTCTTCAACGTGAGGAGAGGTGAATGGATGATGCATACTCATCAGTCTATTTTCCTCAGGATCCCAGTCAAAGAGAGGGAAGTCTGTCACCCAAAGAAAATCATATTGATCTTTAGGGATCATGCCCCTGTCTTTCGCTAAACGTCTTCTCAGATGGTCTAGAGCTTGGTTTGTACTCGATGGAAGGTCGGCAATCATAAAGACGAGGTCTCCCATTTCCACCTGCAATCTTTCAATGATATCTTGCTGCTGATCTGCTGTAAAGAATTTCGAGATGCTGGAAGTAAGCCCACCCTCTTGCATTTTAAGCCAAGCGAGTCCCTTTACTCCAAGGCGTCCTACAAATTCTGTGTATTCTTCGATCTGTTTGCGGGAGATATCGGCGCCGCCTTTAACGCAAAGGCCTTTGACAACTCCGCCCGATTTAATCTGATCTAAAAAGACAGAAAATGTGCTCTTAGCAGCAATATCAGAAAGGTTGGAAAGTTCCATGCCGAATCGTGTATCAGGTTTATCCGTACCAAATCGATCTATACAATCTTTGAAAGGGAGACGTCGGATCGTTTTAGGAATGGTCACTCCGATGGATTCTTTGAAAATCTCCCCGATCATCCCTTCGACGATTCTCATGAGGTCTTCAGGAGTACCAAAACTCATTTCGATGTCGATTTGAGTGAACTCGGGCTGACGGTCTGCGCGAAGGTCTTCATCGCGGAAGCATTGAGCGATCTGGAAGTAACGGTCCATGCCTGCGACCATCAGAAGTTGTTTAAAGATCTGTGGCGACTGAGGAAGCGCATAGAATGTTCCCGGATAGACGCGAGAAGGAACGAGGTAGTCGCGAGCACCTTCCGGTGTAGATTTCCCAAGTATAGGCGTTTGTATTTCCAGAAATCCTTCTTTGTTGAGGTAGTTCCGCGCTGAAAGCATCGCTTGGTGGCGCATCACAAGTTTTTTTGTAATATCGCCTCTACGGATGTCTAAATAACGATATTTTAGCCTCAGTTCTTCATTCACTTCGATATTATCATCACAAACGGAGAAAGGAGGAGTCTTCGCAGAAGATAGAATTTCTAATTCATTAACGGTCACTTCAATTGCGCCGGTGGCGAGATTTGGATTGGCCATGCCTTCAGCTCGTGGAATAACTCGACCTTTAACAGAGATCACCCATTCGGATCTTAATTTTTCAGCGGAGCGGTGGGCATCGGGATTGGCTTCGGGATCGAAGACAATTTGTGTGAGTCCAAAACGGTCTCTGAGATCGATAAAAATAAGACCTCCGTGGTCACGACGGCGATGAATCCAACCCGAAAGGGTAACTCCTTTGCCAATATCTTCTCTGCGTAATGCGCCACACGTGTGGCTGCGTCTATAGTCAAACATTTAGAGGATCTCCTTCATTTTTTTAATCGCGTTTCCCAATTCATCAGTAAGTGATTGCATCTCATGAATCGATTGTGATATTTTTTTTGCAAAATATGCTGCTTCTTCTGGATTCTCAAAGGGAATACTCATCTCCTTCCAAGCTTCGAGAAATTTGTCGGTATGATGCTCAATGCGGAGGATACGTCCTAACTTATACAGGGGTAAGCTGGTTTTAAGTCCTGTTGCCATATCTTTGAGGTCGACCTGTTTCGAGGCCAATTCTTGTTCTCCAACAACAGCAACAAAGCGAGCTTTAATCTGATTTGCATATTGCATCGATTTGTTGAGTTTGCGTCCTGTGAAATCCATCTCGATTGGGAGATGTTGTTCGCGGAGCTCATGAGTCAATTTAAAACAAACATCCTTAGCCTCATCGCCCATCGGAATAAAATACAAAATGGGGCTGTGAGGTTGCGGAAGAGTCACATTTTGTTTGAGCATAACTTGAATGATTCTTTCAATCCCCGTGGCAAATCCTGAGGAGGGGACTTGCGGTCCTCCCAGCATCTCGATGAGCCCATCATACCTGCCGCCACCCCCGACGCTGTTCTGCGCGCCCAGCTCTCCGGAAACAACTTCAAAAACGGTACGGTTGTAATAATCGAGTCCACGAACAATCATCGGGTCGATCACATAGGGAATTGCAAGCTGATCTAAACACTTGAGCACTTTTGCAAAGTGATCCTTATCTTCCGTGCTCAAGAAATCTAGGATATTCGGAGCCCCCGCAACGATCTCCTTGTCGCGAGGATCTTTAGAGTCCAAGACTCTCAAGGGATTAACTGTGACGCGGTTTTTGCTATCTTCAGACAGTTCGTTTGAGAAGGGAAGAAGGTAGCTTATGAGGGCATCTCTGAAGGCTTTGCGGCTTTCTTTGCTGCCTAGGGAACTTACGCGGACGCTAAGATCTTGCAGTCCTAGTCTTTTGTAGATTGTATGGACTAAGTCGATGAGTTCGGCATCTTGTTCGGGAGCGTCGGTTCCAATGGCTTCGACACCGAATTGGTGGTGCTGTCTGTAGCGACCGGCTTGCTGTCTTTCGTAGCGGAACATAGGTCCGATGTAGAAGAGTTTTTGGATAGGAGATTCGTGGTGCAAGTGGTGTTCGATGTAGGCTCTCGCTACTGAGGCAGTTCCTTCGGGTCTTAAGGCAATATGTCTATCTCCTCTGTCGGTGAAGGTGTACATTTCCTTTGAAACAATATCGGTGGATTCGCCGACGCCTCGCTGAAAAAGTTCGGTGTATTCGAGGATAGGGGTGCGTATTTCTCTAAAACCGTATTCGTAGGCGGTTTCTCTTAAAATATCTTCTACATAGTTCCATAGGTGTGAAGAGCGCCATTCTTCGTTGGGAACATTTGGAAGAATATCAAAAACTCCCGGGAGTGCCTTTTTATTCATGATCATCCTTATATTGTGATGGGTAGATCATTATAATTCCCCGGCGAATTTGGTACAATAGCAGAGGTGGTTTTGGATGAATGGATTAAGCTCAAATACAAAAAATAACAGGATAAGCAGGATCAAGCATGATAAGTAGGATAAGAGAGGAATATGAATCTTTCAATATTAGCTTTAAGGCCCTTCTTCGTTATATTTTTTTTATTATTCTCTTCGTCACCATCAAATTGTAATTCATCAATCATTTTATTCAAAATTGTTCTTAAGTGTTCCAAAACAAGAATTTTTTGATCAATATTTAAGAGAACATTATTTATTTTTTTTCTCTTATATATCCATTTATAAGATTTCTTATTATCGAAAAATCACTAGAGATTGAAGAGATTCGAGTTTTTTTATATAACGCACTATCAGGAATAAAAAGACAGAGTAATGTTAAAAATGATTGTTGCTGTATAGGAGTAGCATCGACTTCGTCATAAGCTGATACAATACTATCTATTAAACGTTCGGATTCTTTTAACTCAGTTATGGTTAAAACATTTTTATTATTAATACCAACAAACTGTTTCTTTATTATTTCGATAATTTTAGGATTGTAACCATTTTTTTTGTAGTCATTATATGATATCCTCTGTAAAATTACTTTTTTACCATCTAGAAAAGAGCTGATTTTACGAAACTCCCACTGGGCTAGACTATTTCTGTTAACATAAAAGGATTCATTATTTTTATTTTCGAAATGAATTTTTTGTGCATAACCAATTATTGAGAGCACGTATCCAACTAAAGCGGAATAGCTCCTAATACCTTTATATTTTTGTTCTACACCGCTGAAGTCAGTCGGTATCTGGTAGTTATGGAGATACAATCTATTACTAAACCATCCTGGGGATACACAATGATTATTAACTGAATCCATAAGTTTACTTCTGACTGCTCCATAACCCTTGTTTATCTATGTAAACATCGATGGAGTATTGAAGGTTTTGTTTCATTTGTTTTCTCTTCAGATCATTAATGCTCTTGTCCTCATCAATTTTTTTTATAAAAACCGCGTTTAAGTGTTTTAAAACGAGAATTTTTTCATTATTATTAAGAGCAGGGGTACTCACTTCAGGCTTAGCATCAGGCTCAATAAAAATAGGCTTATATACATGTGGTTTTATTGTAAGTTGTACTCTATCTATATAACGAAAGACATACATTAATATACATTTGTTTACCTTAATGCAGTCGTACAATAGTGAAATAACTTCACTTTCATTATCAATTTTTCTGCAAGCTTCTATAATTGTTTTGAATGAATCATCAAATTGTTTTATTGTTTCAAGGTTTAATATTTGCCTATTAAATTGATTCTTTATGGCTCTAATAATTTCACGATCGTAACCATTTTTTTTGTAGTCGTCATATATTTCAGGCATTGTTTTTCCAGAAAGGGGTTTACTATCAAGGAAATAGCTGATGTTTCGAAACTCCCATTGGGCCAGACTATTGCTGTTAACATAAAAACTTTTTCCATCACTAAATTTAATTTTTACTGCAAAACCAATGATTGAGAGTAGATTTCCTATTCTATCGGAATAGCATCGAACGCCAAGACATTTTAATTCTTGTTTATTCGCATCTAGCGGTATCCCTGGTATCTCAAGATACAACCTATTGCTAAATCTGCCAAAGGACTGACCATAAAGAGCTGCTGCCATAAAATAATCTCCTAATTTAAGGCTAAATTATAACAATTATTATATTATTTGTCTAGTTTTTCCGATTGCAAAATAAATTTTATTCTGTTATTCTTTTGTTAATTTTTATTGAAAATTGGAATTATGACAAACATCACTTATGTTGACAGATTTGATTATTCTGATAAATCATCCTGGCTTAAAGTATCAGATGCATGTTTAACTCCCCTAAGAATCGCATTGAATGGAAATCACTTCAATTCTCAAAAAGAACCGGTTCTGGACTCTAAAATTTACCGCCTGGCTATTCGAATTTTCGCCGGATTGGGCGCTCTTATTATTTTCCCCATAACTTTAATTTCACTCGCTGTCAAATGGTTGAATCGGCGCGAATGGCAAAATAAGGATATCGAGCGACAACCCCAAGCGGCAGAACCCTATGAAGATATCGAAGATCCCTTAAAAAAAGAATTAGCTTGCGTCCATCACGTGGATAATAAATTAGGGTCTCCTAAACCGGGTTCCTGGAGAGCCTATGGTAAGAACCAATTAGGGGAAGAAAACCAAACCTTTGAAAAATTTCTCCAATTACATAACGCTGGAGAACCGGATAACAAACCTCTAGTGGTCCAACGTATCGGGTTTTTCAACCTATTGGAATTAAAAATTATCGATATCACTACTGACTTCTTAAGAGTTTTTCACCAGATCCCCATCATCGTGGCAGCTGATGACATGACAATGGCTCAACTGAAAGAGAGGAAGCTACAATCCTTGGAAAGATATAACGTTGACGAAACTCAGGGGTACTATCAACAATGTATCCAAGAATTGAATGGAACTTTTCCCCGCCAGAACGGTCAATACGATGGGAATTTAGTCATTGATATGATCTTCCGATTGATCACGCCTAACTTACGAAAGATTCATGACAAATGCAGGGTAATTGCCTTTACTAACGAAGATCTCTATGTAGAGGGATTGAATTTTGTTTTCGGTTGTGCCTCCTTAAATGGAGCAGAAGGGATCTGGTCTAATCACAGGTTGGGTAATCCGAACAAAGGTCCCAAGGAATTTGAAAAATGTCTTTTACGCATGATGAAAATCTCGGCACATGAGTTTGGGCATATGCGTGGTTTTGATCATTGTACTGACTATGAATGTAATATTGGCGGGTACATGAGCCGGGACGAACTGGATGAACGTCCCTTAATCTATTGTTTGCAAGATACAGCCAAGCTCTGCAGCTTGGCGAAAACGAGTCTCTTGGACTACAACACAAATTTATTAGAATTTTTCGAGAAGTTTAATAAAACTTACAAGTTACAATGTGACTTTTCAAAAGAAATCAAAACTTTAAAAGGCCGGATTTCAGTTTTAGAGAAGACTGTTTGATTAACTGTTGTCTACGGTTTTTACTTCCAATCTAAATTCTGTATTAATCTTTTAAAGTAATCTTCTACTAATTTCTTTGTTTTATCATCACTATTTTCCATCAAAACTGTGCTTAAGTGTTTAAAAACGAGGGTTTTTTCATTTTTATTAATAGGTCTTTTAAGTTTATCTTCTAATTGCTTTATATAACTATCTGTACTAAACGCCATTTCTAGAACATCACCGCCGTTCGCCAAGGAATTGCGCAATGGAGGAAGAGCCAGTGCATCCAGTTCCGTACAAGTTTCTAAAACTTCTTTAATTGAAGCACCAATGTTGTTTACTGTTTCAATATTTAAGACTTTATTGCTGAATTGATTCCTTATTGCTTCGATAATTTTAGGGTCGTAACCCTTTTTTTTATATGTTGTATATGTGGCGCGCGCGAGGACTATTGCCTCGTCCTCTTCTTCATCTGAACTAGTATTCAGGTGTTTACTATCTAGGTAAGAAGAGATTTTTCGAAACTCCCATTGGGCCAAACTATTCATATTTATATAAGTTTTACCATTACCCAAATCAATCTGTTCAATCTTTTTTGAAAGTTTTGAGAGTATCCAACCTATAACTTTAGAATAGCTTCGAATGCCGTAATCGCTACCGTCAATCGGTTTTTCAGTTACTCCCAGATACAACCTATTACCAAACAAACTTTCATATATAAAATGCTTATTAACGGGTGAATGAATGGGTGATGAGTGTAAATTGTTAGGGCCGATGTCCATAAAAGCTCCTATTTATTTACTATATTATCCCATTTACTCTATTAATTTATCAACTATTTTTTATAGTGGGTGGTTATGCTTTTATTTTGAAAATTTATCGAAAATAACCTTGGTGTCCAAATGAAGGGGGCTTGGGTGATAATGGAGCCCATTTCAAATCTCTTGCATTTTTTTCTTTAACCTTTAATAATCGCGGCGATGTTTAAAAAATCTAGCAACACAAGGTTGAAGCATGCGTATTACCGTAGAGATAAGTTTATATCATTTTCACTGAAAATTGAACACTTTATCCACATTTATCCGGGATTGATCCTGTTAACTTTTTTGAATATTGCATTTTGTCTGAAGAATTTTAAACCTATAAAAGTACCTGTGTTTGCCGCATTTACTCTATCGGCTTACCTTTACTTTTTTCAAAATTAACAAGGAAAATTTTATGATAAACATCGATGATTTTAACAAGGTTGAAATTCGTGTCGGAACGGTTGTTGCGGTGGAAGAATTCCCTGATGCCCGCAAACCTGCTCTAAAAGTATTTCTCGATTTTGGACCTGTCATTGGCCAGAAGAAAACTTCAGCACAAATTACTCATCTTTATAACATGGATAACCTTATCGGTAAGCAGGTTTTGGCTGTTGTAAATTTCCCCCCAAGACAGGTGGGGAAATTTATGTCTGAAGTCCTCATCTTGGGACTATCGAACGAAAAGGATGAAATAGTACTCGTTTCTCCTGACGTGCCCGTCTCCAACGGTCAAAAACTTCATTAAAAAGTAAATAGCCCGGGTTTATACCCGGGCTTTTGGAATAATGGCGCCGATTTCAAATTTCTTGCAATTTTTCATTTAACATTTAATAATCACTGCCGTGGTAAAAAAAATCTAACAACACAAGGTTAAAGCATGCGTATTACAGTAGAAATAAGTTTATATCCGTTTACCGAAAATTATGTATCAGTTATTAGAGACTTTATCAACCGCTTAAAGGCAAATAAAGATCTGGTCATAGTCACAAACGCAACCAGCACGCAAATTGTTGGTGAACATTCCCATGTCTTTGAAGTACTTTCAAAAGAAACAGCCATCACGTTTTCATCGGGACAATCTGTTTTCGCCATGAAAATTATAGGTTTCGAAAGAGATATTCAAAAAAGTCCTAAATAACATTAAGATAGCCGGGTTTATGCACGGGCTTCGGGGAGGACGGCTTGCTCGGATTCGGCCACGTCGCCTTCGAGCTCATGCACCATTTCGGCGTGGCCCTGATTGTCTGCAGCTTCATACTCTTCGAGCAACTCTTGCATTTGCTTATGGAAGTCCGGCACATAACCGGCATTGTGCTCTTCTAAGAGGGCTGTGATTTTTTGACTGATCTTTTCAAGATTCTGCTTTCTAGTCTCATTAATCTTCTGAAGCTTCCCCTGAATCGTAATCGTACTTGTCCCGTTTTCTATCTCGGCAATTTCTTCGATTTTATTTTTGTCCACAAGGTGACTGTTAATCACAATGCCATCATCATTAAAACGGATATAAGCAATCATAAATTGCATTCCCGGCGCAAAGGACTCAAGGGCTTTATGGGCTTCAACGGCGGTTTCAATTCCCTTAGAGGAAAATAAAACAATACTCGGAAACTGAGAAAGTAGCTCTAAATCCTGCTGGAATAAGAGCGTTTCATAGTTTTTTGCAGGATTCGCACTAAAATAGATCGCCTGCTCAAGAAGCGATTCCCCAAAAGGAAAATAACGCGGCGCATTGTAAATATAATTCTCAGCTCCATGCTTCAATCCCGATAATCCCTTGGGGGGTGTAAATCCCCAGCGATTCTTTTTTCCCGCTAAGGACGTCAATGTCATCAAAGACCCTTGTTTCACAAGTCGCGAAATTTCCTCCCCGTTATTCCCTGCAAGGGGATTAGGGTTGGCCAAAAGTCGGTTCAACGTCTTGAGATCCGAAATCTTCCGTATTTCCATCGATTTTGAATCAATGACTATTGCCTTTTTATGGATGATCCACTGGAAAAGATTCGGTGCAGGTTGAGCAATCACCAAGAATTGGGTCATATCGCCATTCGTATAAACTCTCAGCAAATAGGGGTAATTATTGAATTGTCCTTGGCTGTTCAAAACGGCTTGCGGATGAAGATCCGGCGATACAACCCTGTTAATATTCGAATTTAAGAAATCAGGGTCCGACCAATTCTGTTTATTCGGAGTGATATGGTTAATTTGAGAAGAGGCCAGGGCCATCGCAATGTCCGCAATTCCCGCAGCCACTTTTTTCTCTTCCTGGCTGTTTTTACCGCTTTCTCGGAAATAGAATCCGCTGGCCATAATGGTGCAAAGGGTCATTAATGCAAAAAAACAGGTCGCAACCAGCTTCCAATTCTTACTTAAGGGAATGGTTTCGTCCAAGGAAGTCTCTTGATTTTCTTCGTGCCAGGGATCTTGCTCTTCGGCGGTGTCTTCGATGACATTTGCTACAGTCATAGCTTTTGGCTGGACTACTTTCTTTTCCGTGACGAATCGAATGATTTGCTTTCCTATTTGGATTTCATCGTTGAACTGGAGAGTTTTTTTACCAAAAGGGAGTCCATTGACCGTCGCGAAGGGGTCATTAGCGATATTTATAAGGAGAAAGCGGTCGCCGGTTTCTTCGATTTTTAAATGAACGGGATAGATGGAGGGATCCTCGAGGCGTAAATCAACCTCGCCGGAACCGATTATAACGACATTTTTGTCGAAAATCTCTGTTTCCCCATGGATTTCTAAACGTATCATTTATAGTACCGAAATGGAAAATTTGTAACCTTGGCTGTATATAGCATTAAATTGTGAGAGAGTCAATAAAAATATCGTAAAAATCGTTCTTGAATCCAACACGATATTTTGGTATAATGTAGGTTTGTTATAATAAACATTCTAATTATTAATATGGGGTTTCGTGTGAATATTTTGAGGAATATTTTCAGTCCTGCTCCTTATATTGAAGAAATTCAAGATAAAGAGAAGGTCAAAACAGATTATCAGTTTTGGCGTGTTCGTATTTTGTACTCGACCTTTGTCGGGTATGCTCTTTATTATTTCACTCGAAAAAGCTTCACTTTTGCCATGCCGGGCCTCATTGAGGACCTCGGATATGACATCAGCCAGCTGGGAATGTTGGGCAGTATTCTTTCCATCACCTACGGGATAAGCAAATTTGCCAGCGGAATCATTTCAGATCGATCTAACCCACGCTATTTCATGGCTTTAGGGCTCTTCCTTACCGGCGTCTGTAATATCGCATTCGGCATGTCTTCTAGCTTATGGATGTTTGCTATTTTTTGGGGACTCAACGGCTGGTTCCAAGGCTTCGGATGGCCTCCATGCGCTCGCTTCTTGACTCACTGGTATTCTCAGTCCGAAAGGGGTCGTTGGTGGTCTATATGGAACGTATCTCATAACGTCGGTGCTTCCATTATACCCTTGATCGTCGGCTATTGCCTTCAGTATTACGGCTGGCGTTATGCCATGTTTGTTCCGGGAACGATCTGTATTTTGGGATCCTTATTTCTTGTTAACCGCTTGCGCGATACTCCCCAATCCCTAGGATTGCCCCCGATTGAAAAATTCCGCAACGATTATGGCGGGAAGACCGCAGAAGAGGTCCGCAATGAGCATGAGTTAACAGCAAAAGAAATCCTCGTCAAGTATGTGCTAAAAAATCCTTATATCTGGATGTTGGCCGCGGCGTACTTCTTTGTTTATATTGTGAGGACGGGAGTAAACGACTGGACGGCGCTCTATCTCATTAAGTCAAAGGGGTATAGTCAAATAGGGGCTAACTTCTGCGTTTTCTTGTTTGAAGTTGGCGGATTTTGTGGAAGTCTTTCATCGGGATGGATTTCCGATAAACTTTTCCAGGCGCGTAGGGGTCCGGTTAACGTTATTTATGCCACTTGCATGCTTATAGCCTTAACATTATTCTGGCTAGTTCCTGCAGGTTATCCATGGCTTGATTCTATGGCGATGTTCCTCACAGGATTTTCCATTTTTGGTCCTCAGATGTTGATTGGTATGGCCGCCGCCGAGTTGTCTCATAAGAAGGCTGCAGCGACATCCACAGGATTTACCGGTTCATTCGCCTACTTGGGAGCTGCAACAGCAGGCTGGCCTTTGGCTAGATTAACCCAAGAGTGGGGATGGCACGGCTTTTTTATGGGGATGATCGGATGTTGTTTGATGTCAGCCTTACTGCTGATTCCTATGTGGAATATCAAAGACAGATTCCAACCGAAAGAAAGTAAAGCAAAACTTGCATAATAGGGCTCCGTAGAATAAAATACTGGAATTATGTGGGTTCCATTACATGTACATTCTCAGTATTCCATCCTTGATGCTGTTGCTTCGGTGGATCAAATAGTCGGAAAAGCGGCAAGTTTCAACATGCCGGCTGTTGCATTGACCGATCATGGGAATTTGTTTGGAGCCGTCGAATTTTTCAAAGCCTGCAAAGGGGCTAAAATCAAACCCATCTTGGGTTGTGAAATGTATGTGGCTCCTGGCTCACGTACCGATAAATCCAAAGGCAGAGGCGACCGCTCCTCTTTTCATCTTACATTATTAGCAAAGAACAACGTTGGATATCACAATCTTTGTAAGTTAAGTTCCATCGGCTACGTCGAAGGATTCTATTATAACCCGCGTGTCGATCAAGAAACCCTAGAAAAGTATGCGGAGGGGCTCATTTGTCTCTCAGGATGCATGAATAGCCGCTTGTCATACGAGATCCTGCACGGAAATGCTGAAAGCGTTCTACAAACTATTGAATGGCACAGGAATCTTTTCGGAGAAGACTATTACTTAGAATTGCAGCGCCATCCTATGAGCGATGAGAATCTACGTCGCGACGGGATCGATCAGGAAACCTGGCTTCAAAGGCAGTACGAAGATTACATTACCGGCCAAGAGAAGGTCAATCAAACCCTGATAAAGTTGGGCGCCGATTTAAAGATCAAAATTGTTGCCACAAATGACAGCCACTATATCGATAGAGCCGACTGGAAGCCTCACCAAATTCTTCTGAATGTTCAGTCCGGCGAGACCGTTGAAAACGTGGAAATGGATTCGCAGGGGAATCCAAAATTCCGTACTCCTAATCCTAAGCGAAGAACCTATCCTTCCCACGAATTGTATTTTAAATCTCCGGAAGAGATGGCGGCCCTGTTTAAGGATGTTCCTGAAGCTATTTCAACGACTCTCGAAATCGCCGAAAAATGCCACGTCGAAATTGATTTTAAGGCAAAACATTATCCTGTTTATATCCCTCCAAGTCTCCAAGGAAAAGAGTATACTCCCGAAGAGCGAGCTAAAGAGGTAGAAAAATTCCTCTGGAAACTATGCGAAGAGGGGATTCCGAAGCGCTACACTCCTGAACGCTTGGCAAAAGTGCAAGAAATTTATCCCGGTCAAAGATCCGATGACAGTCGTTCGTGAGCGCCTTGCTTATGAAATGAATGTTATTGTTCCCAAAGAGATGTGCGATTACTTGTTGATTGTTTGGGACTTCATCCACTGGGCGAAGAGTCGTAACTTCCTGTCGGACCCGGCCGTGGTTCGGGAGCGGGATCTATTGTGTCTGTATCTCATAGGAATCACCGATATCGAGCCGATGCGGTTCCACTTGTTCTTTGAACGATTTATCAATCCCGAGCGTATTTCCTATCCCGATATCGACGTTGACATTTGCATGGATAGACGTGGCGACGTGATCCAATATACCCTCGAAAAGTATGGTAGGGACAATGTCGCTCAGATCATCACTTTCGGTACAATGAAGGCGAAGTCGGCCATCAAGCGACATCGGACGTGTTTTAAATGTTCCCTTAGCAAAAGTGAACTCGATTGCAAAGCTTGTTCCGGAAGATCTCGAAATGACCCTAGAAAAGGCTCTGGAAAAGGATGCCGATCTGCACGCATGTATAGCGAAGATGAAGATGCTCGTCGCATTATAGACTTGGGCAGACGTATTGAAGGATCTATTCGCAATTTAGGAACTCATGCAGCAGGAATCATCATCAGCGGTGAACCTCTCACAAACCACATACCGATTTGCATTTCTAAAGACTCCGACATGGCGGTGACGCAGTATTCGATGAAGCCTGTGGAACAGGTAGGAATGCTGAAAGTCGACTTCCTGGGGCTTAAAACACTCACCGCAATACAAATTTGCGTCGAAGCAGTGAAAAAAGCAACCGGCAAGATCATCGATTGGGTGAATCTTCCCTTAGATAATGGTCCGACCTTTGAGATCTTGAATCAGGGCAAGACAATGGGGATCTTCCAGCTGGAATCTGCAGGGATGCAGGACCTTGCGCGCAACTTGCACCTGGATAAATTCGAGGAAATCATCGCGGTGGGCGCTCTGTATCGTCCGGGTCCTATGGACATGATTCCTTCCTTCATCAGTAGAAAGCATGGTCGTGAACCCATTGAATACGATCATCCCTGGATGAAAGACATCCTTTCCGAGACCTACGGAATCATGGTTTATCAGGAACAGGTGATGCAAATCGCTAGCAAGCTCGCTAAATACTCGCTTGGGGAAGGGGATGTGCTCCGCCGTGCCATGGGTAAAAAAGATATGGCTCAGATGGCGGAACAGCGGGAAAAATTCCGTAGCGGTGCGGTAGAAAATGGCATCGATAGCGACACAGCGACGCTTATTTTCGACAAGATGGAAAAATTTGCGGCTTACGGATTTAATAAATCTCACGCTGCAGCTTATGGCTATCTTTCCTATGTTACAGCCTATTGAAAGGCCAATTACCCTAAAGAATGGATGGCCGCGTTGATGACTTGCGACAGCCATGATTTGACAAAAGTCGCGAAAATTATTCGTGAAAGTCAAGTCGATGGGCATTCCGATTCTTCCTCCAACGTCAACGAAGCCGGTGTGACCTTTGTCGCTACTGCAAATGGCATACGCTTTGCCATGTCAGGAATCAAAGGAGTCGGCACAGGTGTGGTCGAGGCTATCGTTGAAGAGCGGGAGAAGCGCGGACCTTTTGCTAATTTTTATCATTTTTTTGAGAGAATCGACGCAAAGCGTGTCGGCAAAAAAACGATTGAGAACTTAGTAGATGCCGGTTCGTTCGACTTTACAGGGTGGTCTCGCGATGCTTTAAGGCAGAGCATCGAAACGATGTATGATACGGCAGCGAAAGAACAGAAAGAGCACAAAAGCGGTGTGATGAACCTCTTCGCCCTTATGGGAGAAAAAACATCGGATCGTTTTTCAAAGCCCCCTGTCGTGAAAATTAAATCCTCGAAAATCGATATTCTTCGAAAAGAAAAAGTTTTATTAGGTTTTTTTCTGACCGGACATCCGATGGATGAGTACAAGGATATTTTAAAAAGACTTTCGTGCGTACCTATGCACAGGATCCCTGAAATGGATCATGATGCTGTTTTCCGCGCAGCTTTCATTGTGGAATCGGTAAACGTTCGGATATCGGCAAAAACGCAGCGAAAATTTGCCATCCTCATGATCAGCGACGGAATGGAATCTTTTGAGCTTCCGATCTGGTCTGACTTATACGATGAAAAGCACCATCTGCTTCTAGAAAATCAGCTTTTGTATGCTGTTCTACAGGTGGATAAAAGGGAAGAAACGACCCGTATTTCTTGCCGATGGCTCGGAGATCTATCACAGGTCAACGAAGAGATGGTTCAAGTCTGCGACCAGGCCTTAGACAAAGCGAAACATCAGGCAACACGTTTTAATCATATAAAAGCAAAGGCTGAGGCAGCCCCACCAAAACCGGTCAAGGAGGAAAAAATGTCCAAACTTACTTTAAGCTTCGATGCGAATAATACGCGCTTAGGACATATGCTGAAGCTGAAAATATTTTCGAAGAGCATTCAGGAAAAAGCCCTGTCGAAATAAACTTTGAAGTCGGCGGTCGTCCCATAGCTGTCATTCAAGTCGACCCAAAATGGGGTGTAACAATCGGCCCTGAACTCCAAAAAGCTATCAAAGCGCTGCCAAGCGTACTTAAGGTCGAGTAACATCGCTATTTTTTCTTCCATAAAAGAAATAGATGAAAAGGCCGATTGCCAGCCATACTAGAAGTCGTATCCAATTCGTGATTCCCAGCGAAAACATCATCAAAAGACATATGCTTATTCCTAAAATGGGAACTAAAGGCACCCAAGGAACTCTAAAGGATCTAGGAAACTCCGGATGGGTATACCGCAATATAAGGACTCCGATACAAACAATAA
Source organism: Waddliaceae bacterium (assembly GCA_963822595.1). Lineage (GTDB taxonomy): Bacteria > Chlamydiota > Chlamydiia > Chlamydiales > Waddliaceae > CAVRUH01. The sequence continues at coordinate 367,112 of CAWGIG010000005.1, forward strand.
CAAAAGCGAGCAATGTTCCGATGCTTGTCATGTGACTAATGACCGTTAGCGGAGCCAATCCCGCTAATAAACCCACTAGTACCATCAACAACAGATGACTTATCCAGGGTGATTTAAATTTGGGATGAAGAGTCGAAAAAATAGAGGGGAGTAATCTGTCTTTTGACATGGTATAGAAAATTCGAGATTGAGCCATAAGAAAAACTAAAATCACGGATGTCAATCCGGCAACAATGGCAATTTTTATTGTATGATTGAGCCAACGATAAGGAGTTTGATTGATGGCCTTTGCAACGGGAGCCGCGACATCTAGGTCTTTGAAGTTGACAAGTCCTGTCAACACTATGGAAAATAAAATATATAATACCGTGCAAACGATAAGAGAGCCAATAATACCAATGGGAACCCCTTTTTGTGGATTCTTGGCCTCTTGGCTTGCTGTGGAGACGGCATCGAATCCGATATAAGCAAAAAAGACGACGCCTGCTCCTCTAAGGATACCGCTCCAGCCGTATTCTCCGAAAACCCCCTGGTTTTCAGGGATGTAAGGAACATAGTTGCTTGGATTTATATAGAAAAATCCTATGGTAATGAACACGAAGATCACCATCACTTTGATAAATACAATCAGTCCATTCACAAAAGCGGCTTGTTTTATTCCTATTATTAATAGCCCGGATAGCACAACCACAATGAGCGCCGCCGGAAGATTGAAAATCCCATAAACATTTGTCCCATCAGGATAGTGAACCGGTTGCCACGGAGAGGCAAGAATGGAATCGGGAAGAAAAATATTAAAGTCGTGCAAAAGCGAGACTACATAAGCCGACCAGCTAATAGAAACGGCAGTGGCGCCGATCGCATATTCGAGGACGAGATCCCATCCTATGATCCAGGCGATAAGTTGTCCCATGGTAGCGTAGGCGTAAGTGTAGGCGCTTCCCGATACAGGAATCATGGTGGCGAGTTCGCTGTAGCAAAGGGCGACAAATGCGCAGGCGATAGCGGCGATGATGAAGGAGAAAGTGATGGCGGGTCCTGCGTTTTGAGCAGCTGCTATGCCGGTGATGGAGAATAGTCCCGCACCGATAATGGAACCAATGCCTAATAGCATCAGGTTAAAAGCCCCGAGAGACCGATTGAGTTTAATCGGTCCGAGATCAGGTTCATTTTGTATGGCTGAAAGTGTTTTTCGTGTCCAAAGTCCCATGCTTAAGTTGTAAAGCAACTAATCAAATTTTGAAACGAAAAAGTTACCAAAACCATCCGTTGCTACTATTCGAAGCCGTTGGTGTGCCTTCTATCTGGATACTAGGATGAGCATTAAGAAATATTTGAAGTGCTTTTGCGGAAACAGGACATCCCGTAATGTTAAGTTTACTGAGATTTGGGGGAGGATTCATAAGAAACCTGTCATCGAGGTTTGTGTCAACAGCAATAAAAGTATCTAGAGTTGGATGAGGGCCTAATAGGCAAAGAGCATCGGCTGATATTTCTTTGCAAGATTGTAAATTTAATATTTTTATCAATTTAGATTCGAATATAGGACCTATGGATTTATCAGTAATTTTTAAACCACTTAGACGCAAAGCTACAATAGATGTGCACGCTTTAAGAATTTTAAAAATGACGCTATCATCGACACCGGGAACCAAATCTAATTTTAGAACGGTTAATGCTTTTAAATTAGCAATTTCTGATATTCCTTTAGATGTGAGATTTTGAAATCCCTCGAGGCCCAACCATTTTAAATTTGGTAATGAGATGGTTAGAGTTTTGAAAGATGTATCTTTCATTTTTCTTACTTCATCATCAAAATATACTTCAGAATCTATTAACGAAAGATCCTCTATTTCCTTGCCGTATTTGGTTTCGCTTAAGTATTCTGCGAAACCATTAAAGCCTAGTGACTTGAGGTGAAGTGAATATAAGTTAGGACAATTGGAAAAAACGTTATAGATCCAGACGAAATCAGCCGATTTTGACGGAATTTGCTCCAGCACCAAACAATTTAGTTGTTGACCAAGATTTGCTAGAATACTAAGAGCTCCAGGATTTAAGAAAGTGCATTTGGAAATTTTAATAGTATTAACAGGTTCTTTTTGCTTGGTGAGAGCAATAATATCAAAACTTGTTGGTTGATTTGCGATCCACCGATGGTGACCTTTATTTAACTCCCTATTTTTTTGGGGATGATCGTAAGTTATCGTCGGAAAAATTGCAATCGATTCGCATGGAATGGACGGAATGGACGAAATGGACTACATGGACGAAATGGACTACATGGACGAAATGGACGACATGGACATGGATGAAATTTTCCTTTCGTCCATGTCGTCCATGTAGTCCATTTCGTCCATGTCGTCCATTCCGTCCATTCCTTATTGCTGGCCAAGTATTTTTAACGCTTCAGAATAGGTTTCTTGTTCCTCGCGTGTTTTATATTTTTCATTTGGAATGTCATACCAATAATAAATCTTACCTCTTGAATTTCCAAAAAATGTAGCCTGTGTGTAATCTAGATCTTTATCAGGAATTTTTACGATAAAAGATAATCTAATATTTTTTTCTGTAAATGGAAAAACCGTCAAAAAAGGTCTATTCTTTTCAGTATTTAACTTTTCTAAAAAGATATTTGTAGCATCCATGATGATTTTTCTGGCTTCTGCTTTTGATTTATAAGAATACGTTGAAAACGTAAGGCCAATAACTTTATATTTGTTATTATTTTCTTTATCACATTCTTCATAAATTCCACTAAAATCAAAACCATATTTTTTCTGAATGTCAGTTGCTGCTTCTTTAATTGATAGATGTATGATTCTTTTATCATTGATGCCTTCTGAATTAATTTTGCTACAGCTCATTAATAATCCTAAAGTTAGGACGTACAAAAAAAAATTATTTTTCATAGGTAACCCTCGCCCCGTAGGTACTCATAATCTCAGTAATTTCATTTCTCATTTCTTGCTCATACGTCTTGCTAGAGAACGCGTGATCGAACCAGGAGGCGGTGGAGTCCGATTTCAAAAACACAATCGTGTCCCTACATATCTCCCTACCTGTAGAATCAAACAAAGGCACAAAATCCCAATTACTCACCAAGTGCGACACGGCTCCACAAATGTCAGGGCTGGTATAGGCTCCAGGACAAACTGCGATGAAGCGTATCCTCTTTCTTAACTCAGGATCAAGCTTCTCAAGTGCATTCCTTACAATAATACACCCCTGACTATGGGCTATCTGTAAGATTATACCATCTTTGTCCAATTTTGCAAACTCTTCCTCCCAAAGATCAAGCAACTTTTGCACCGGATCCGTGTCAATCCTTTTTAATCCAAGTAAACATTCCACTAAATCCAATAAACCAAACGAACAATTATAAAGCCCCCGAACATGACACCCCCCAGCCATGTCCGAAACTAATTTAGCACTTTCCATCGAATCTTTCTTTGAATTCCATATGCCATTCACAAATACAATGGCTATTTTTCGACTCTTGGTCCCCTCTATACAGTAAGTTGATGATCTACTTTCTCTAAAATTGGCAAACATCCCAAAAGGACCGCTCAACACCCGAAATACATTCGCGATCTTCTCATAATGACTAAACGATCTGTGCTTCTGCTGGGAATTCCCACAGTCCACGGCACAATGCTTCAATCCATTCGGGTCAACAAATATGATCGGATTGTTCTGCACATAAGCATACAAGTTAGGTCCATCCTCAAACCACAACGGATCCGTTGTCGTCCAACGACCCACCTCAGGATCATAATATCGCCTCCCAAAAAAGACCCAACCGGTCTCCGCATCCACCCTCTTCCCACTAAAACGCCAGGGCGATAACGCATCCCCCTTCTCCTTCTTCACTCCCTGCGCATCAAAAATCTCCTCTTCGCCAAACGCCGAATACCGATAAGTCTCCATAACCTGATGCCTCTTGGCATCCAATAGAGTCACAATATTCCCTCTGTGATCCTGTATGGGCAAATAAACAACACTGTCTATCTCCAACATCGCCGGACGAGATCCAGCTGCTAACATCAATTCACAGATCTTTCCTTCAGGAGATACCGAACCTATTTCCGTCTCAGAGCTATAGAGATACCGCTCCTCAAAGGACTTCTTCCACTGTCCACCCTCTAACGCAAATACCGCTTTGCTCATCCTTCGGTTAAATGCATCATAGGTATACTTTGTTTGACACTCTCCTTTCGTCACAGATATTAACCTGTCCATGGCGTCATACTCGCAATCAATATTTTGATGCGGACGCTTCACACTTCGGCGATTCCCGTTAGAATCATACCCATAGAAGGTACTGCCTTGCGAAACTAGCTGACTCAAGATGTCATTTTCATAGGTCGTTTCATCTTTTTTAATGCGATTATGCCGGGAATCATAGTCGTAGCTATGCTTGGCAATGCCTTCTTCCGAAATAAGTTGATTCAGAGAATCGTAGGAATAGTTTGAAGAACTTGCCCCCACAGGATCTGTTTGATCAATGGCGACAATATTATTATTTTGGTCATATCCATCTTCCGGAATCACCTGCGAAAAAAATGTCGATTGCACACTTTTAAGGCGCAAAGCATGATCGTACCGATAAGAGATTGTCCCATTTTCTTGCGGAAGCGTAACTACCGATGGCCTACCGGATAAATCATAACTATATGTTTGCGTAAACGTCTCCGAACCATTCTCACGAGAAATCGAACGAAGGTTCGACGCATCATATTCGTAGAATATCTTCGACCTATCCGGAAGTGTCAAGCTCTCAATTCGCCCGAGCCTATCGTGTCGGTATTCAATTGTAAGCCCATTGTTCTTGCGTTTCATTTACAAGATGATCGTCGCTGTTAAATTCTCTTGTGGTTATGGTTTGCGTGATTTCATTCGTCACAGATAAAACGTTGTCGTTCAAGTCATAGGTATACACATAATGCAACGAATCAAAATTGTCTCTGACATCAATCAAGCGCCCTAAATAGTCGTAGGTATAATTAAGGACCACCCCGTCAGGTTTATTCTGACTCTTAATTTTTTCGAAATGGGTGTACTCTTTCCGGAATATTTTTTGCTTCGGCCTTCCATAGGCCTTAATAATCCCTGTTTCACGATTCCTTGCATCGTATTCCAACGCGGTGATGACAACATCTACAACCTCATCATCGACGATGATGTCTTCAAGACGGGTCACCAAATTTCCTGCAAGGTCATAGCGATAGGAAAGCTTTTTAAGCAAAACTCCTGTCGGAGAATAATATTCTTCCGATGCTAGCTTTTCATTTGTATTGTTGACATAGACAATCCTATTCCCTTTGGGATCGACCGTTTCTTGATAGGCCACAGGATGGCCATACTCGTTAAGGTAGCAAAAACTATGGTATAAGTGTGTGATTTCTCCATTAGAATGGATGATCTTTACGGGGTGTCCCTGACCATTATATTCTGTGATCTTTGCCGTTTCTCCTTGAGAGGAGAAAACAGATTCACGCGTTTTATTTCCTAGAGAATCGTAGGAGGTTCTTTTCTTGCTAAAAAGTTCTCCCAGACTATCTTCAACGCGTTCTTCAATGACACGGTCCAGCAGATCGAATTCACTGATGGTCTTTTTGTAATAGCCGTCGTCAGCGAGCTCCCAAACTTCCGATAGTCTTCCTAAGGCGTCGTAGATAAAGCGTGTTTCCTTAGATCCTGTTTTTCCGGAGATCACTCTGCCAAAACTATCATATTTGAAAGTTGTGACATTCCCTTTTTTATCTGTTTCTGAAGTGAGGTGAAAGGCATTGTATGTTTTTGTTTCTCGAGAAAGGAGTGTTCCTTCAGGGCTATAGTTTTCCTCTGAAGTGTTACGTTGTTGGTAGTCGTATTCGTAAAGCATATACGATCCGTTTGGGAGAAATACTTTGCGAAGGGTTCCATCGGTATTGTAGTAACTTCTTTCAGTAGTTCCGTCGGGATATTCTATCATCCAGGGTTTGCCATGTGCCGTGCAGAAGATCTTGGTCTTAAACCCGTTCCCATCTGTTCTTGAAGTGATATTATTCAAAACATCGTAGGTCATTTTTTCCGAAGGAATCGATTCGCAGCCATCGCCGGTGATAATCGGAGGATGGATGACTTCGATTTGGCGATTGAATTCATCGTAAACATATCGGGTGATGCTTCCGTAGACATCCGAGGAGCTAATTTTATTGCCTTTGAGGTCATAGGAATAAGTAAGGGCTAGACGAAGGCCATCGTTGTACACTTCTTCTTCGCGGATGAGTCGATTGGAAAAGTCATAGACGTAAGAAATATAAAAATCGGTATTCTCGATTTGTTTTCGAATGCAGTTGCCGTTGGCGTCATAATCGTAGAACGATGTTTGCCCCATCGGATCGGTCTCGGAGGTGACTTTCCCCATCGAGTTATAGGTCCAGGATTTTGTGTAGGCGTGGTTTCCATGACAATCGTAAATGCTTTGATGCAGGATGTTTCCTTCAACGGAGTAGTCGTTGACGGTTCTACGAAGGGGTATTTCATTGCCGGTATCCATGTCTAGAGATACTTCATCGATGATTTTCGGCAGACCTATAGGCTGCGTTGTGTTTGTTTGGATCCGTTTAATCCGTCTTTCCGTGACGCCGGAAAGATTCTCTTTGCTTGAGTCATTACCATCGTCGATGGTTTCTAGGGTCAGAGACCCATTTGCATCGTATTCGAAAAACACTCTTTCTTTGATTTCTGAATTTACAACGATATATTTAGACTTAATCAAATCGGTTTTGGGGAAGTAAGTGTACCGAGTTTCTTTTCTACCATCGTTTTCGGAAGCCACTTGATCCGCAAATGTATATGTAAATGTTTTCACATACTCATCAAAAGATCCCTGCCCTACAAGATCCCCTCGCATGGTTTCTTTAATTGAGTTTCCTCGCTTATCATAAGTATAAGACCGTTCTAGCCACGTCTTTTCATTAGCATCGCAGAGCAGACGTTGTTTTAAGAGTGTGTAGTCGCTTCCGTCTTTTCCCCAGGTGATAATTTCCTTGCGATAGAGTTGTCCATCACTTAAATAACTCTGGATTTCTCTGAGTCTGTGTTCGTTGGAATAGTCATAAACAGTTTTATTCCCGTAGGCATCGAAGACTTGCGTATGACCTTCGCTGAGTTTTCTGGAATGGTCGTGTTTCAGATGATAAACAAAGCTATGTGTAATGACTTCTGAGGCATCGGTGCCAACCGGGGCTTTTAAGTTGCAGACCCTTCCGTATCGTGCATCTTTTTTGCTATCGATGTTAAATGTTTCCCCATGAATTACTTGTTTACCTTTTTGATTGTATTGCAGACCCAAAAATCGGGAATCGGGCAGACGCTTATAGGCGAGTTTGATTTGTTTTGCATTTGCATCGTAAGTGTAGCTGTAAGTTTGATGGGGCAGATGTGACGCAATGACTTCTGAAAGAAAATAGTAATCTTTTCTTTCTTTTTTGAAACGGTATTGAACGGATCTTCCATCCTCGGTTTCAACAGTGAGCTGGGGATCTTTGCTGAATTTATGGGGATAAATGAAGTTTACAGAACCTAAATTTTGTCCTTCAGACCCGATAGATGACACTTTTTTGAGTCTACCGGATTTGTAAGCATAATCGAATTTGCACCGATTTGGAAAGTAGTGCTTGTTTAGACGGAAACTGACGTTTGTCCCGTCGCGGATGCCTTTTGCTCTAAATTCGACAGTTTCATTTTTATTGAGGCGGAGCTCGGAATGACGGTGGCCTTTTATATAAAAAAATTTCGTGTTTTTCAGTTTTTCCCGAGCTGTCAGTTGTCCGTGGTGCGCATTTGTGACCCCATGTTTGTAAGTACTCTTCTCCAGTTTGATAAGTTCTACGTTTGAACGTCCATCAAACCAATAACTTGAGCCCCCATGGCTGACAATGGCGTTTTGTCTGATGTCTCCGTACGCTAACCTAACTTTCCCCGGGAGATTGATATCCCAACCGAATTGAAGGGTGCCTTCGTCCAGTTTTGAGCTGTTATAGGAACGAATGAGGGGGATGGGGTTAGCTCCGGGTACTAATAAATCGCGATTTCCTTCGTTGTAATTTCCTGTGATAGCGTTGACGCATCCCGCCACAATAGAAGTTGGCATGCCTTGAAGGTCAATGAGATAGGTATTTTCTTCGGTGTTTTCCAGGTTTTTGCATAGACGTTCGATGTCTTCTTCGTCGGCGTTAACAAAGGTATGTAATAAGAAAGTTAGCAGCAGAAGGAAGATGCGGATCATTTGAGTCACTCCATTATTTTTGAATAAATGGCTAGGGATCCTAAAGTAAGACTACCTTCAAAGTCAACAAAAATCAGAAGCCATAGAAACGAAATAACAGGATAAGCAGGATCGCAAGCGGCAGGATAAAGAAAGGATAAGAAAAGATAAGAAAGAATTGTTTTTTTTAAAATTTTTTCCTTTTTTTTTATCCTTTTTTTATCCTGCCGCTTGCGATCCTGCTTATCCTGTTGAATTGTGTCTTCGAGCGTGACCCCACCGATTTTGCTTGCTCCATAGTATCGAAGTAGCCTACAATTTCTAACGAACATCAGAGGGATTTATGAAATACAAATATTTAGTTCTTACATTAATATGCAGCTCATTTTTGCCGCTCTTCGGCGCCGATAATTTTAAAGAAGATAATATCTCTAGAGGGGGCTACAAAGTCATAGATGGCGGACTCGTTTCTGTCGATAATATAGCGACAGAACCTGTTGAAGAGTACTACAATAAAGCCTGCGCCGCTTTTAATGCTGCCGATTGGCCCGAAGCTGCTCTAAATTTCTATATAGTTTCCTTGAATTTTCCCGATACCTCCTATGGCCACGAAGCCTTCTTCTATGAGGGAATCTGCGATTACCATTTAGGAGAGTACGATCTTGCCAATAGAAAGCTTGACGCCTACCTGAAATGCCAAAGCAATCCCAAATATTTTCTGGAGGCCATGGATTATAAATTAGCCATCGCAGAACAGTTTCGTTGCGGTGCCAAAAAACACGTTTTTGGGTCAGCCTATATGCCTAAGTGGTCAACGGGGAGGACTCTAGCTTTAAGTATCTACGACGAAATCATCGCAGCAATGCCTAACCATGAACTGGCTGCCCAAGCCCTATTTTCAAAAGGATGTCTTCAGTGGGATCTCCGTGAATTCAATGATGCCATCGAATCTTTTCAGACTCTCGTCAAACGCTTTCCAAAACATGAATATTCTCCGGAATGCTTCTTGTCCATCAACAAAATCTACCTTGCACAGAGTAGACTCGAATTTCAAAATTCGGACTTTGTGGCTCGCGCAGAAATCAATCTGCGCCGTTTCCGCGAAGTGTTTCCTCAAGAAGAGCGGATCAAGGAAGCTGCAGAAGATGTGACAGCTATCAAAGAGGTCTACGCAAAGGGGCTATATGATACGGGCAAATTCTATGAAAAAATACAAAAACCCAATGCCGCTGTCATTTATTATAAAAAAGCGATAAACGATTTTCCCGATACCAATATTGCTAATTGTTGTAAGGATCGATTGTTATTAATTTGTCCAGAATCTATAGATTCAGCCACATGATAATGAGAGTAATGGTTGTTTTATCTTTGATGGTCCTATCTTCCTGCGGGTACCACTCCGGGCAGGGGGAAATCACTTCGGGTTATTCAACGATTTCAATTCCCTACATTGCCGGGGACGAGTATGGCGATTTTACGGCTTCTTTAGCTAAAGAAATAGCCGTTACCGGACCCCTTCGCTATGTGCGCTGCAATGGCGATCTTACTCTTAAAGTATCAGTTATTGACTATGACTACGATAATATCGGATTTCGATACGATAGAAAGAAAAAGAAAGAAGAAGATGAAAGTAGTCAACAAAGCAGCGAATTTAGCAGCTCAAGCAGCAGTATTAGTCAATCTAGTAGCTCAACTGAAAAGAAAAAGGAAAAGGAATGGTCTCATTCTGTGATACCCACAGAAACAAGAGTAGAAGCTATTGCTGAGGTTACATTAATAGAGACAGCTTCGGGATGTGCTTTATTAGGACCTGTCCAAATACGAGCTTTTTTGGATTTTGATCATGATTATTATTATAGCTGGGATAACGTGAATGAGACTTCATTGGGGCAGCTTACAGACTATGACGCCGCCGTTGACGGCTCGTTCAAACCTCTTTATGCCATTCTTGCCCACAAAATTGCCGATTATGTTTATGATGCTTGGTGATTTTTGATTTGTTTTAAAAATTCCTCGTTTTCTTGAATTTCGAAGAGAAATTTTTCAAGCACCCTTAGAACAAGGCGAGAGGTGTTATAAACCCCTGTTGTGATAAAACAAAGTTCCAATTGCGGATGGTCGGGATGATTAAGAGCTATAAGAGTGTATGTGAAGGGGAGATCATGGAGTTTTTCAGGCACAATCCAGATGATGAATTCATCGTTAATTAGGGTGATTTTTTCATTAGATTCTATTACATGGAAATATCGGGTCAATGCCTGGTCATTTTTTTCAGAGTCATGATAGTTCAATAAATCGAATTTTTTTAGTAATTCTATATCAACATTAATAGTACCTTCTGGAAGGTTTTCGCTTAAATTCTCAATGTATTTATTAAAGTACTTTTCTAATAGTTTAATGTCGTACATACTAACCCTCACATATATATTATAGCATTTCGGTCATTTTTACCTTTATGGCTAAATGATGCATTTTCCATGCCATCCTGGTCTTTACCCCGAAAGCCACGAAGAAACGAAGAAAACAACGGACACGCGAAGATGTGAAAAAAAGATGAATTTTTCAGTCTTTTCTCCTAAATCTTCGCGTGTCCTTTGTTTTCTTCGTTTCTTCGTGGCAATTATTGGTTAAAGATATTGAAATCTTTAAATAAATGCTTTACATTACGCTTAAACCTAAAAAAGAATGAGATTATGCGTTTTGTGACCTTTGCTTTAGCCTATTTTGTCGTTTTTCTTACTGTATACATCCTATCGTCTGCGAGCTCATTTTTCATCCCTTTGGTTATCTCTTTAGTAGGAAGCTACCTGATTATTACTCTGGCTGAAGGGATTCGCAAACATAAGATCTTTGGCTGGCACATTCCTACAGTTTTAGCTTTTATCATCTCCTTAATGGTTTTGGGTCTAGGAGGGTATTTTATTTTTTTCATTATTGAGAAAAATGTTTACGAGCTTATACAAAGAGCTCCCATGTACCAAGAAAGATTTAATGGGCTTTTAAATAAACTTTCAACCGAATACCAATTGAATCTCGCCGACGTATCAAATTTCATTAAAAATTATGATCTCACCGAAATTTTAAAGGAAGTCCTTGTTGTCATCACTCAGATTGTCGGAAATATGGGAATCATCGTGGTCTATATTCTATTCATTTTAATAGAGTATGGTTTTTACGAGTCGAAAATTAAAGCGCTTTTCCCGGATCCAGAGCATTTGAAGAAGGCTAGAAAGATTACGAATGGTATCTCTAATCAGATCCAGTCGTATCTGCGAATTAAAACATGGATTAGCCTGCTAACAGGAGTTCTTTGTTATATAGTTTTAAAAATAGTTGGCGTAGATTTTGCTGAATTTTGGGGACTATTAATTTTCTTACTTAATTTTATCCCCACCCTCGGAGCGATTGTTGCGACTATTTTTCCTTGCCTTGTGGCATTTGTTCAGTTTGAAAGCCTTGTGCCATTCATCATTGTAACAAGTGTGTTAACATCGATACATATGATTTTAGGAAATATTGTTGAACCCAGAATTATGGGATCCCAATTTAATTTGAGTCCGCTGGTGATCTTGCTTTCCTTGATCATTTGGGGTAAAATATGGGGAGTCATAGGGGTATTTTTATGTGTTCCTTTACTGATGATCATCAAAATTATTCTTGGAAATTTCGTTATAACGCGTCCTATAGCAGTTCTTCTCTCTCAAAACGGAAGGGTTGAATAAGAATTATTCAATTTGCTATGCTGTCCTTACTAATCAATGGTAACCCTAATGAAATTATATCTTTCTGTTTTCTTCGTTTTTGTTGGATTGAATTTGAACGCGAAACAATTGTCTTTGTCTGTTAATGCCGAATCAGTGTTGCTCGTGAATGCTAATACCGGTGCTATTCTATACGAAAAAAATGCTCACGTCAGTCAATTTCCCGCAAGTTTGACAAAGATTGCCACCTGTCTTTATGCCCTACACAAAAATGGTGAAAATCTTAATATGCTATGCACAACGGATCGGGATTCTATTGTCACCATTTCTGAAAATGAACAAAAAAGATCGAATTATACTTTGCCGGCATACTGGCTTACTCCTGACACCTCTCATATTGGGCTTAAAAACGGAGAGGTTATGTCGCTGATCGATTTGCTTTATGGAGTGATGATATCTTCGGGGGGCGATGCTTCGAATGTGGTAGCTCAGAATATTGGCGGGACGGTACCAAAATTTATGGAAGAGGTGAATGAGTATCTGGTTTCTATCGGATGCCATAATACTCATTATGTAAATCCACATGGGTTGCATCACCCTGACCACATGACTACGGCATATGATTTAGCAAATATGACGCGAGTGGCCATGTTAAATCCTACGTTTCGCAAAATTGTGAAGACACCTTCTTATACAAGACCGAAAACGAATAAGCAAGAAGCGACAACTTTAGTCCAGACGAATCGTCTTTTGAAAAAGGGAAAATTTTATTATTCGGGGGCCATCGGAGTAAAAACGGGTTATACGTCACCAGCAAAGCATTGTCTTGTTGCGGCGGCAAAGCATGATGATCGTACTTTGATTGCTGTCATGCTCAAGAGTCCTGATCGGGATGAAATGTTTTTAGAGACAAAGGCCATGTTTGTAAAGGCTTTTGAGGAAGAGAAAGTTTCGAAAATCTTCATTCAAAAGGGGCCTCAAAAGCATACGATGGCATTAAAGGGGGCTTCAGATGTTGTGAAGACGTATGTTGAGGAGCCGGCTATCATTTCGTATTATCCTTCTGAGGAGCCTCAGTTGCGGAGTTTTCTTACTTGGGATTGTTTAGAGCTGCCAATCAAGATGGGTGATAGAGTAGGGGAGATAGCGATTAAAGATGATAAAGGGGCCGTTGTCAAGAGAACGATATTGTATTCCCAAGCTGAGGTAAAGCATACTTTCCTAGCAAAAATGTTAACCCATCCTTATTACTTGGCTGCGGGTGGATTCGGATTGTTAGTCTTGTTGGCTTGGCTGTTTGTCGTTAGAAAAAATAGGATTTCCAAGCCACTATAAAAAAATCACCACAGAGACACAGAGGAAGAAGAGTTAAGAATATGCTTGTTGACTCTTTTTTTTTGGAAAGATTGGTTTTTTGCGACGAGGTTCCTATAAAAGCTTAGGCTTTTATAGGACCATCAACCAGAAGAATTTTTTCCCATTTTAATGGACCGATGCGGTCCATTAAAATGGGGAAAAATCGTTCTGGTTGTTTTTCCATGAAGCCATTCTTACCATCTCTAATTAGCAGACTTGGGCAACGGTCTTATCACCAACTGTAATGTGGGCAAGGGTCATTTTTCCATGTCTTATCTGTGATCGGGGGTTAGATTGATTCATAGGAATCTTACCAGAAGAATTTTTCGCGACTTAATGGACCGCATCGGTCTATTAAGTCGCGAAAAATTCTTCTGGTTGAGAGTCCTATAAAAGCCTAAGCTTTTATAGGAACCTCGTCGCAAAAAACCAATTCTTACAAAAAAATAGAGTAAGCAATCATATTCTTATCTCTTCTTCCTCTGTGTCTCTGTGGTGATTTTTTTTTGTTCGCATAGCAACTATTAAATCTAAGCTAGATTTTCTATCGCCCTGGCTATAATTAAATAGCCCTGCTCTAAACGATCGACACCGAAGTGCTCGTTCGGAGCATGGATGTCATCATCCATTAATCCCAAGCCCACAAAAATTAACGAAGCACCACTCGCCTGACTCAATGCCGTCGAAATCGGAATCGAAGCGCCATTCAATATCTTTTCACAGGGCTTGTTAAAGACCTCTTGGTATGCCTTAGAAAAAGCTTCGACAAGCGGAGATTTAGCGCTAACCCGCGATGGCCATCCGCTTCCGGGAAAAATATTTACCGTGATAGCGATGCCATCAGGAGCATTTTTTTCAAAAAACTCAGTCAAGAGTTTCGCAATTTTGTTCGGATTCTGATGAGGAACCAATCTACATGAAATCTTGGCAAACGCTGTTGCAGGTATCACAGTTTTGAATCCAGGACCGGTATACCCCCCGTGTATCCCATTAATTTCTAAAGTAGGACGAAAGGCCATCCTTTCCAACGGGGTAAATCCTTTTTCTCCACCAGTAGGCTTGGCTCCAATAGTATCTTCATATTGCTTGGGATTAAAATTCATATTATATCCGTTGGTATCCGCGATATCTACAACGTCATCGTAAAATCCGGGGATCGTGATTCTGCCATTGGAGTCTCTTGCCTTAGCCAACAATTCTGTTAGAGCATGAATGGGATTATAAACGATTCCTCCATGCATTCCGGAATGAAGATCTACCTTTGATCCTGTTGCATAGACTTCCAAAGATAAAATGCCACGTACTCCCAAGGTAACAGCAGGTAAAGTAGGTCCCGGGATCCCTACGTCGACGACCGCAAGGTAATCAGCTTTTAGTTTATCTTTCTTTATTTCTACAACTTTACTTATTTCCCCGCTCCCCGACTCCTCTTCGCCTTCGATGCAAAGTTTTATGTTGATTGGTAATTTTTTATCCCTTTCAAGAAGTCCTTTCAAGGCCTGCAGTACATAAAAACACTGCCCTTTATTATCTTGGGCTCCTCGAGCATATATTTGCCCATTACGAATGGTCGGTTCAAAAGGCGGGGAGACCCAATCTTCAACCGGATCGACCGGCTGCACGTCATAATGGTTATAAATAAGAAGCGTGGGTTTGTCGGGTCCGGCATTTAAATAAGAAGCAAAAATAATTGGAAAAGTTTCGGTTTCCCAAAGTTCCACATAAAATCCCATGTCCTTTATATAATTTGTTAGCCAGTCGCTGCATTTTGTCATTTCAGGTTTGAAGTTAGGATCGGTTCCCACTGTTTGGAATTTGAGAAACGTGAAAAAATCCTGTAAGGCTTTTTCTTTGTTCTTTTTATAGAGGTCCTGAAGGCTTTTAAGGCTTGTCATGATGAGGCTCCAAATATAATAATGAGGGTTAAAATAAATAGGGTAAAATAGGTGATGAGGCTCCATTTGACCCATTTGTTATGTCGGATAATGAGCTCGCGATCGATGGCGGCATCGCAAAGAAAATCAATACGTTCCTGGATTCCGTAGTGGTGCCAGCTAGGTAAAAGGTGGGCGTTTCCCGAGGCGACTCCAATAAAATCTAGCGCTTGCAGCATGTAGTAGTGAGGAATACCAGCAGCGAAAACATAAAGATCGGCCTGTCGTTCGAAAAGGCGGGAAAAATAGCCGAAAACTATCCTTAAGTAGAGCAAAGCAATGAATCCGTAAATGAAAAAGGCTGCGATCGGGCTGGAAACGTTATCTCCTAAAAGGAGGAAAACTATCGCAGCTACGAGGCTCATGCCTATGATAATGAAAGGGTAATATAGCAGATGCTTTAGCTTGCTATGAGCGATTTCATGAGCCAAGATGGCTTCAAGAGGTTCGGGAGGAAGCTCGCGAAGGATTCGGTCGGTGAACATGATGTAACGGAAGCGCGGAACAATACCGATGACACCCGCTGTTAAAGCATGTTTCATGATGCTCCATGTCATGATTCCTGAATGTTTAAAGTTCAGTTTCTTACATAAATCTTCGAATCTTTTTTTAAGTGTTATATCGGTGATCGGACGGCACCGCCAGAAATATTGAAGGGCGACAGGAAAAAATATTAACAGGGAAAAAAAGGTTACGAAAGAAAAGATAAATATTGTTATAGATCCCCATTCGGAGTCGTTCGGAATAAAGGCGCTCATGTCGATAAATAAGGATAAAAGAATGAAAGGAATGACGAAAGGAATTAAAAATCCCAATTGCATGAGCATATAGGAAACGGGAGAAAGGTATTCGCTGCGAATCGAATAATTTTGTAGAGAGTAAGTACTCAGGTGATGGACTCCCAATCCGATAAAATAAAGGATCACAGAAACGATGGAAAGGATGCTTTGTGAATGAGGAAATGCTTCGTGGGCATATAAAATAAAATAGAAAAAACAGAAGAAAGCTAAAAGTTCAATATTGGTTAAGGCGAGCATTCTTGTGAGATTTCGTCGGGTAAAGTTTTTGTTTAAGCGATTTTGAAAAAAAATGACTAATAAAAGAATGAAGTAGATTGCAAGCCCAAGCATCAGCGGTTGGTAAAGTTGCGGCGCTGAACTTAAGGTCTCGATTTCAGGAACAAAACCAATCAGCAATATCAATAGTATTAAAAAAAATATATTGGTAAACATAAATTAATATTACATTAATGTTGAATTGTGTACCATAGTCGTACTATGAAAATGAAAAAAATTGCCGATCTACATTGCGATCTTTTGGTTTACCTAAATGGGGATAACCGGCGGACAGCCCATGATACCTGCTGCCGTTGCGCCATCCCCCAACTTCGGGCGGGTAATGTTCATTTCCAAATTTTGCCGGCTTATGTAGTGACGGGTTCGGAATCCTCGCAAGCAGGAATGTCCCAAGCGGATGTTTTTGAAAAACTCCCCGAAATGTACCCCGATACTTTTGAAATCATCCGAAAAAAAGATCGCGCATCCGAAACGAATGACAAAATAGGCATCATGCTCGCCTTTGAAAATGCCGCGGGATTATGCTCCGAAGGAGAATCATTAGACGAAGCATGGAACCGACTCAATGATCTGGAGAAACGTTCCATTAAAGTCGCTTATATCAGCATGACCTGGAATGAAGAGAATCGTTTTGGCGGCGGCGCCCTTACCATGGTAGGGTTGAAAAAAGACGGGGAACGGCTGCTCGATTTTCTGCATGAACGCAACACCGCAATAGATTTGAGCCACACCTCAGATCCTCTGGCTGATCAAATTCTTGATTATATCACGAAAAAAAATCTGCATATTCCCATTATTGCTAGCCATTCGAATTTTAGAACGGTCACGAATGTTCCTAGAAACCTTCCTGACTTTATTGCTAAAGAGATTATTCACCGTGGCGGAGTTATCGGGATGAATTTCGTGAAGCCTTTTGTCGGACCAGAATCCACGGATAATTTTATCAGGCAGTTGGAATACGGACTTGGACTAGGCGCTGAGGAGCAACTTTGTCTCGGAGCCGACTTTTTTTACGTAGGGGATGTGCCTCCTGCAAGCCAAAAGAAGCCCGAAGATTATTTCTTTTCAACCCATGGCGATGCCAGCTGTTATCCTAGCGTGGTTAATATGTGGCAGAATGCCTTACAGGTATCCGATGAATTGCTAGATCAAATAACCCATTCAAATTTACAACAATTTTTACAAACCCAGATATTCGCATGAAAAATACATTTCTTTTTAAAGTTCTCGGAGCCATGTTGCTAGGAGTCCTCGCAGGATACCTCACAGGTCCGACAATGGAAATCTTCGGTGTCCCTTTTGTTCGACTCTACGACCTCATCGGAAGATTATTTTTAAATGCTTTGACTCTTGTTGTTGTCCCGCTTGTCGCCTCATCGATCATTTCCGGTACAGCCAGAGTCGGTGCTGACAAAAGTTTCGCTTCTCTGGGGGGAAAAACCTTTGGATACTTTTTTGTGACAGGTGTTTTAGCTGTCACAATAGGATTCCTCTTTTTTTATCTGATTGGTCCTGCAGTTTCTTCAGATCAAGCCAGCGCCCTCACTTCAGCTGCTTCAAGCACCCTACAACAAATTCAGGCACAAGCAGGTGGGGGAACTTTTGATAGAATCGAAGGAATACTTTTGCGATTAGTCCCTTCCAACATTTTTGCAGTGGCTTCGCAAGGACAAATGCTGGGCCTTATTTTCTTTAGCGTGATCTTTGGGGTGTTAAGCACGCGGATCGATGGGGAACTCTCAGAGCTAGTTATCAAATTCGTTAATGGTGTCTTTCAAATCATGATGAAAATGACACATGTTGTCATGACGGCAATGCCGATAGGCGTTTTTGGATTGATGGCTAAAGTGGTAGCTACAACAGGATTGGATACAATCAAGCCTGTAGCGGTATTTTTTCTTACGGTCATTGCGGGACTCTTGGTATTTACGTTTATTGTCCTTCCGTTGCTGTTGAAACTTGTGGCGAGGGTAAACCCTATATCCCATTTTCGGGCCGTGGCTCCTGCCTTGTTTACGGCCTTCACGACGAGTTCGTCCGCAGCAACGTTGCCCATCACTCTTGAATGCATGGAAAAGAGAGCGAACATCCCTAATCGCTTCTGCAGCTTTATTTTGCCTCTAGGCACTACTGTCAACCTGACAGGATCCGCCCTTTATGCAACCGTTGCTGTACTTTTTATTGCTCAGTCCTATGGCGTTGATTTCAATGCGGGAAATTTGGTGACGATTGCGATTATGTGCCTCTTCATTGCGCTAGGGATGGTTGCCGGAATACCATCAGGAACATTTGTCACCATCGTTGTTATTTTGCAGTCGATAGGCTTGCCGGCAGATGGAATCATCCTGATACTACCTGTAGAACGTATTTTGGACATGTTTAGAACCTCCGTGAACGTATTTTCATCGACATGCGTGACAGTTTTAGTAGCAAAGTCGAAACATTAATCTGGATAATATCATGATCATAGACGGAAAAAAAATTGCAAATGACATTCAAAGAGAGATCAAGGAAGAGATCGATTCCTTGAAGGGGAGAAAGCCTTGTCTTGCATTTTTTTTAATAGGAAACAATCCTGCTTCCGTGACCTATGTCAATAATAAGATGAAGGCCTGCAAAGAAGTGGGAATCGACACTATTAAAATGGAGCTTCCCGAATCCACATCGTGAGAATGATCTCGTTAAGGAAGTGGATGGGCTTAACAAAAATGATGCAATTGATGGCATCCTTGTGCAACTGCCATTGCCTTCACATATTGATGTTAAAAAAGTGACTATGGCCATGGATTATCGAAAAGATGTGGACGGCTTTCATCCGATGAACATGGGAAAGCTCTTTTTGGGACAGACAGACGGCTTTGTTTCCTGCACGCCGCTTGGTATAAGGACACTTCTCGAAAGATACAATATAGATGTTGGCGGAAAACATGTGGTAATGCTAGGCCGTAGCAATATTGTGGGAAAACCGATGGCCGCTCTTTTGATGCAAAGTGCGCCTGGAGGTAATGCTACAGTAACCATAGCGAATAGTCATACCAAAAATCTGAAAGAGATATGCCTCCTTGCCGATATCATTATCGTGGCCATAGGAAAAACGCATTTTTTAAAGGCGGATATGGTCAAGGAGGGGGCTGTCGTCATTGACGTAGGCATTAACCGCATCGAGGATCCCAAAGCTCCCAAGGGCTATCGTCTTACAGGAGATGTCGATTTCGACGCCTTAGAAAAGAAATGTTCGTTTATAACTCCGGTTCCCGGGGGCGTTGGCCCTATGACTATCGCGATGCTCCTCCAAAATACCCTCAATAGTTACAAAAAGACCGAGTATGGTTCAAGTACTCCCCTATAAACCAAAAAATCACCACAGAGACACAGAGGAAGAAGAGATAAGATAAGAATATGCTTGTTGAATCTGTTTCTTTGTAAGAATTGGTTTTTTGCGACGAGGTTCCTATAAAAGCTTAGGCTTTTATAGGACCATCAACCAGAAGAATTTTATTCCATTTTAATGGACCGATGCGGTCCCTTAAAATGGAAAAAAATTCTTCTGGTAGGATTCCTATGAATCAATCTAACCCCCGATCATAGGCAAGACATGGAAAACGACCCTTGCCCACATTACAGTTGGTGATAAGACCGTTGCCCAAGTCTGCTAATTAGAGAGGGTAAGAATGGCTTCATGGAAAAAAACAACCAGAAGAATTTTTTCCCATTTTAATGGACCGCATCGGTTATTAAAATGGGAAAAAATTCTTCTGGTTGATGGTCCTATAAAAGCCTAAGCTTTTATAGGAACCTCGTCGCAAAAAACCAATTCTTACAAACAAATAGATTCAACAAGCATACTCTTATCTCTTCTTCCTCTGTGTCTCTGTGGTGATTTTTTTTGTTTGCAAAATAAAAATTTGATTTGTTATGGGTAGAATAATCAAATTTTTCCTATCGGAGGATATTATGTCAGAACATAACCATTGTGATCACCACCACTGTGATCACGACCATTGTCATACTCATTCCTGCCACTGTTGCGGACATGAGCATGATCATGAATGCCATCATCACCATGAAAGCTATTCCGAGCAATTGATTCATGCAGCTGACGAAGCGTGGATGGAAGTTCTTAAAGAAAAAATGAAAGAACAAATTGAAAAGAAAAGCGGTAAGCATCTTGACGAATTGGCCAAGTTGATCACTGCCGAAAATGAAAAACGCTGGCACAATAAAATAAAGAACACTAACCAGATCCATGAATTTAAGGATCAGGTTGCGTCATTCTTTAAAAAATAAGAAGCGACTATCCAATGATAATCGCTTCCACAGTAGAATAATTAATTACTATTATTCTGATTTTGGTACTGATTCTGATTTTGAAGCTGATTTGGGTTTTGATTAGGGTAGTATTCTGGAGGAGGAGCATAGTAAGCAGGGGCTCCTTGTACTGCTCCCGCATTGTAACCGCTATTTTGTCCTGCATGGAAAGCAGCATCGGTTTTTGCAGGTTGAAGATTTTGGTTATTTCTTCCTGCTTCCTGTCCGTGAAATTGTCCTTGTTGTCCGGCGCCGTGGAATTGTCCCTGTCCGCCACGTCCACCTTCGTGGAATTGTTCTTCACCTCCACGTTCTTCTTCGCCTCTTGCAATTAGAGAATTGTCCATTCCATAAATATTTCCTAAAGCCAATACTGCAGAGAGTATTAATAATTTCTTAAGGTTCATAGTGCCTCCTTTAGGGTATTTCCGCCCCTAACCCCATTCTATTAACTAATTTTTTTAAAGTCAATCTGTAGTTCCCCTTTTTCTCTTGTAAAAACTTCTCGAAAAGTGTAATTTCAGAGGTAAATGAATCAAATAAACGAGGGAATTTTTTATGAAATACGTGTATGAGTTTATCGGAACCTTCTTTTTAGTGCTTACTGTGGGAATGACTGTATTGAGTCCAGGGGGCGCGGGAGTTATGGCTCCGCTGGCGATAGGTTCTATTCTAGCAGTGATGGTTTTTGCCGGAGGTCATGTTTCCGGAGGGCACTACAATCCTGCGGTATCTTTTTCTGTGTTTTTACGGGGCAAATTGGATCTTAAGGATATGATTATGTACTGGATAGCGCAGATAGCTGCAGGAGTAGTCGCTGCCTATCTAGCTGTTTATATGAAAGGGGCTGAGGCTTCGACTCCTATACAGCTTGATGTAACTAAGGCCTTGATAGCTGAATTCTTATTTACCTTTGCGTTATGCTATGTAGTTCTTCATGTGGCGACTGATAAGCATACGGAAAATAATTCCTACTTCGGATGGGCAATAGGATTTACTGTATTAGCAGGCGCTTATGCGGTGGGTACAGTTTCGGGAGCAGCGTTTAATCCGGCGGTAGCCGTTGGCATTACCTTGATGAAGCTAGGTTTGCTAAACAATCTTTGGATTTACTTTGTGGCTAACCTACTAGGTGGTGCTGCCGCTGCCCTAGTCTATAAATCCTCCCATCCGCAAGCCTAGCTTCCGGTAGAATGGTAGTGGCGGACGCCTAGCTTCCAAATTTGGAAGGATAGGAGGAGGAAGGCGATTCCTAGGATAGGCGCTGCCGCCCCTAGCCAAAAGGGGACCAATCCTTTATGCAGCAAGGCCGAAATCGGATAGAATGCCACGCAAGATAGGGGAATGATAAAAGTAAAAAATAATCGAAGGGGGGCCTTGTAAATGGTGATGGGATATTGACCTGTTTCCATCCCCCCAAATGTTGTAATATTCATGATTTCTAAAGTTTCTGTCGTCCAAAAGGCGAGCGTCGCCTGAATCACAAACAACCCATAAAACACACTCGCCGTTCCAATAATGGCACACATAATGACAACCGTTTCAATAGATATGAGTGAAAATCCCATCCGATTAAAACTCCAGACCAAAACTGTTAGGCCTTGCAGAAATCGCCCCATCCTCATCAGCTGTATCTCTGAAGTAGCAATTTGAAAGAGTGTTCCTAAGGGACGCAGCAAGATTCTATCAAAAACTCCTTTCCTAATCATTTGACTAAACGTATCAAAAGCCCTCGAAGTAACTTCGGCAGCAGCAAATCCCATTTGCATAATGCTATAAAGAAGCGCAAGCTCTTCTAATGTCCAACCTTGGATCATTTTAAAGCGATCGAATAATACCCAAATGCCAAAGATGTCCACAAAAGTGGATAAAAAATGAGCGATAGTAAGCATAAAAAAGGAAGCTCGATGTTGCATTTGGGACTTCAAAGAGACTCCAATAAAACGAAAATAAAGTTGAATGCTCTTGATCATATTTTATCCGCCTTGTATCACAAATTTTTTGATGGCACGTTGAATCAAAAGCTTTCCGGCAATAATAAAAAATGCCAACCACAAACCCTGAAAGCATAAGTAGAATAATGTCTCTTCCATTGGAATCAGTCCTGTATATATTCGGGAGGGGATATCCAGGATGCAGCGAAACGGCTGAATATTTAAAAAAGGTTGCATCCAATCGGGAAATAACGGAAGAGGAACAACCATCCCTGATAAAAGGATCACTGTGTGTGGAAGCATCCTGACAATACCTTCTCCGGATATTGTCCAGAACATGCTGATAATCACTGTTGAAGTAATCGCTGCCGATACCAAGCAGGCGAGGACAACGGATGCGAGAAACCCCGGGACCACTTCTAAAGAGACCGGCAGTCCTAAATTAAAGAAAAATCCTGCGATAAAAAACATAGGGATCGCTCGGAGTAGGGTTGGAACTATTCTCATTGCCATCGCTTTATTGAACCATGACCAGTATAAATCTACGGGTCGAACGAGCTCGTAGGCGACGTCACCGCTTCGAATTTGCGCTTCGATTTCTTTGTCAATATTCCATGGAAGCAACATTAAAAGGCCTTGTCCTAGCCATAGAAAAGTCATTGCTTGCGCCAAGGTCATAGGTTGAGGCGAAGTGGACTGCGCGTAAAAAGCTTGGAGAATCATCACCTTGATGATGCCCCAAAAGACTTGCGTGCCCAGCCCTGCAAGAGCGGCAGCTCTATACTGAAAGAGGATCTGAAAACGGGCTCTGAATATTGCAAGGTAGGGTTTCATAGATTGGCTTCTCGATACAACTTGGCGATGATTTCTTCAATCGGAGGATTTTCTATAAATAGATCACGGATAGGGTGCTTCGATGTAATTCTGGAGATTAAATCGGGAGTCTGGGTTGTAGTCGGATTAAAACTAAGCCAAACGCGGTGTCCTTCTTGTTTGATGAGGATAGCTTCCGAATCAGATATTGTATCATTTTCGTTTTGAAGGTCGATAATCAAGCGGCGTTCCGGGGCGATTTTTTTTCTTAAATCTGATAGAGGTCCATCGAGATAGATTTGTCCTTCATTAAGAATGAGGACTCTGCTGCAAAGGGATTCAATGTCATCCATATCATGCGTGGTTAGGAGGACGGTGACTTTTTTCTCTTTGTTTAGGTGTTTAATGAAGTCGCGGACAGCAAGTTTGCTGACGGCGTCGAGACCTATTGTAGGTTCGTCTAGAAATAAGATTTTTGGAGAATGGAGCAGAGAGGCAGCGATATCGCAGCGCATGCGCTGTCCTAGGCTGAGTTGGCGCACGGGTGTATTAAGGATCTTTTTTAGTTCTAAGGTTTCAACGAGAGATTCTAGGTTGTTGTTGTAGGTTCCTGCAGGGATTGTATAAATATCTTTGAGAAGTTCGAAGGATTCAATGACTGGCAGATCCCACCACAGCTGTGTGCGTTGACCGAACACGACGCCGATTTGACTGACAGTTTCGATGCGATGATTCCAGGGGGTTTTTCCCATGACGGTGACATCGCCGCCATCGGGGACAAGAATTCCGGATAATATTTTGACGGTGGTGCTTTTTCCCGCGCCGTTGGGGCCGATATATCCGACGAGTTCTCCTTCGTTGATGTCGAAAGAAATATGATTCAGGGCTGTTTTAATCTCATATTGTCTGGAAAAAAGAGAGGAAAGGCTACCGAGCATTCCTTTTTTTCTGATAGGAACATGAAATTCTTTTACTAGGTTTTTTACAGATATAATGCTCATACAAAAAATAGCTCTGATTTGGTTTTGGGATACTAGAATACATCAAACCACAAATTATGTTCTATAGTTTTGTTAAATTCGTTTATTTTTATGATTCCTTTTTTCTAACCAATTTTCAACGGAGAGACGGAGATGTTAAAAAAACAATCATTTTCCTTCTCCGCTTTTTGCAATCTTATTAAAATTGACTCAATACGTCATAAGTTTTATAAGATTCATTTTAAAACAAGGAGAAATCATGAAGACCGTTGATTCAACAATGTCGTGGCTCTTGCCAAAACAAGAACAGCCCAAGCAAGAACCGCTCCCGCCGCTTGTAGAAAAAGTACAAGCTACTGCTTATTGCCGCTTTCCTGCTTTACATAGTCGACGCTGAAAAGACATTACTTGCATTTTGTTCAGCGGGGCCCTTTGGGTTGTACAAGATAATCGACCTAATCAAAGCGAATGATTTTTATTTTTACCCCCCATAAAACTCACCGACAACTGCTGCCAAGCCACAAATCCGGTCATTTCTCCCGATGGCAAAAAGATTGCCTATTGCTCTAAAGTTAATACCATATTCGAAATTTCTATTTACGAACATCAACATGGGAACGTTACGGGCAAGGAGTTCACTTTGATAAAATGGCACAGATTTGTCACCTTCCACTAGCCCATCCGTATATTTCATGGTTTGA
Organism: Waddliaceae bacterium; assembly: GCA_963822595.1. Classification (GTDB taxonomy): domain Bacteria; phylum Chlamydiota; class Chlamydiia; order Chlamydiales; family Waddliaceae; genus CAVRUH01. The sequence goes on from CAWGIG010000005.1 coordinate 392,172, forward strand.
CAAAGAAAAAGATCTTGGAGTTTGGGATCTGAACAATCTTTTTTCAAGAATTGAACTCATTGACGGTCCTCCGCAAAAAATAGAAACAATTTTTGTTAGCGAAGAACATCTTTATGCCGTTTACGATAAAACTTTGTGGGCCTTAAAGCGTTCCGATCCGGAGAAAGAGTGGAAAGAGATTTGCAAGGATATTAAAGAAGCAAAAATAACGGAAAATAAAAAACATATCCTTATCGTCGATAAAGATGACAAATACCATATTGCCCCAGCTAATGGTGAAAAAATTGAAAAAAAGAAAACCTTGGACCTTGCCGATTGGAAGTTTCAAGTGTCTCCTGAAATCGAGTGGAGACAGCGTTTTGAAGAGGCTTGGAGGAATCAGCGAGATCTTTTTTATGATTCTAAGATGCATGGAATCGATTGGAATGCTGTTAGGAATAAGTATCTTCCCCATCTAGAATTAGTCACCTCTAATGAAGAGCTTAACGATCTATTAAGCCAGATGATTGGAGAATTGGGTGCATTACATCATTTTGTAATGGATGGTGACAACAAAAATAGCGAGCCTGAAATCAATCGAGGCTATCTTGGAGCGCAATTTCAAAAATGTGAGAAAGGTTTTAAAATTCAGAGAATTGTAGAAACAAATCCTGATGATATCACATTGCAATCTCCTCTACGCACGTTCGATCAAAAATTTAAGGTAGGGGATATCATTGTCAAAATAAACGGAAGGACTTGGAATTCTATGGATCAAGCGCTTTTAGAAATGAAAGATAGAAATGTGTCCTTGACTCTTTTAAATGGGAAAAATCATGAAATTCTTGCTCATGATAGAGCTAAAGAGGTAGAGCTTCTTCATCAGGAATGGGTTCATCAGAACAGACAAAAAGTAGACGCCCGTTCGAATGGGCAGCTTGGATATGTGCAAATGCGAGATATGTCCGGAAACGGACTCAATGATTTCTCCCGTCAGTTTTATGCACAACTTGAAAAGAAAGGAATGATCTTTGATTTAAGAAGAAATACGGGGGGAAATGTCGATCATTTGATTTTAGAAAAACTTTTTAAAAGACATTGGAAGCACGTAAAAGATCGTGAAGGGATGGTGACACATCTGATGGTGGATTCCTTTGAAGGACCCCTTATCGCATTATGCGATTGTAATTCTTATTCAAATGCCGAATCATTTCTTCTGGCTTTCAAAACATTTAAGCTCGGAACAGTCATCGGAAGCCGTACTTGGGGGGGTGGGATTTGGTGGATTCGTTCTACCGGAATAGGTATCGACAATAGCCTTGCATCCATTCCTACTTTTGGTACCTATGATAAAAACGGCGAACAGATGATTGAAAATAAAGGTGTCGATCCCGACATCCTTGTCGTCAATGATCCAAAACAGGAATTCGAAGGATATGATGCCGTTTTGGAGGCTGGAATAAAAGAATTATTATTGAAGATTTAATAATTTACTTCGATATACAAAAAAGGGAAATTGTATTATAATTTTCCCTATGAATCTTATAAAATCGAAAACTGTTGTTGTTGGAATGTCGGGTGGGGTGGATTCCTCCGTGGCGGCCTTGTTGTTGAAGGAACAAGGGTATAACGTCATTGGGATGTTCATGAAAAACTGGGAAGAAAAAGACTCTGACGGTGTTTGTCAATCGGCTGCCGACTACGAAGATGTTGTCAGGGTCTGTGATAAAATCGGGATTCCCTATTATACAGTGAACTTCGCTAAGGAATATTGGGATAATGTTTTTGCTCATTGCCTGGAAGAGTTTAAAAAGGGAAATACTCCCAATCCTGATGTCCTTTGCAACCGTGAAATAAAATTTAAGGTCCTTTATGACCGGGCTATGGAGCTTGGCGGGGATTTCCTCGCTACCGGCCATTATTGCCGTATTGGCAAGCAGAATGGACAGACTCAATTGCTAAAGGGAGCTGATCCTAATAAAGACCAAAGCTATTTCCTTTATATGGTCAAAGAAGAAACTCTAGAGAAGGTTTTGTTTCCTATCGGGGGGATCATCAAAAGTCAGGTTCGTGAAATCGCTCGGCAGCATGACCTCCCCGTTTCCGAAAAGAAGGATAGTACCGGCATTTGTTTTATCGGGGAACGCAAGTTCAAGGATTTTCTAGGGCAATATATCCCCTTTCAACCGGGGAATTTTGAGAATTCAAAGGGGGATGTTGTCGGGAAGCATGACGGAATTTCCTTTTACACCGTCGGTCAAAGGCGAGGACTTGGCATCGGGGGTGCAGGAGATGCGTGGTTTGTGGTCAGTAAAGATGTAGCTCGCAATGTCGTGGTTGTGGAGCAGGGAGACAATCATCCATCTCTATTTTCAACAACCTTGATGGCGAATGAGCTGACCTGGGTTTCGTCGAAGGGAGCTCCGCAGGTGCCTCATACATGTTTCTCAAAAATCCGTTATCGGCAGCAGGATCAGGCGTGTCGTATTGAAGAAATCAGAGGAGACGACGCAAAAGTGACGTTTTCATCTCCGCAAAGAGCAGTTACCCCCCAACAATCGATCGTCTTCTACGATGGCGACGTTTGCTTAGGTGGGGGGATTATCCGTTAGAACCAACGGGCAAGACCTAGTTTTCCGCCCCAAGCACGGATTCCATCTTTAGTTTCTCCGAGGCTTTCATTATAGGCTCCGCCAATGTTGACTGACCAGCATTTGCTTAGGTCATATTCGAATTGCAGGCCAATGTTGGGTCCGTTGCTGTTGCTTTTATCATCCAGGAGACGCTTGATTTTGGTATGTGTCCGCGCCCACGCCCATTGGAAGCTTCCTGTGACTCTCATATCTTCACGAATGGTATAGGTGAGTTCCAAGCAGCCATAGGGGGCGATGGAGTGGAACTCCTCATGAAATTGTAGATGGCCAAAGTCGGGGTGGCGTAGGTGAAAGGTTGTTGTAACATGAGTGTAGGAACACCCAACGGATGGCGTAAGGTAAAAACATTCCCAAAAGGGGATGACGTGACCGATGCCTAAGCCAAGCGTGGTGAGTTCTGCTTGATTCTTTCCGTACATCACGAGCGGTTTAATACACCATCCTTCATAGAAAACGATGTTACCATCCAATCTAACGGCGGGCATATCTATCTTTTGAACGGTTCTATTTGATTCCAAAATATCCAGGTGGACGTATGCTGCGGAAAGATCCACTTTCCCCCAAATCTTTGCTTCTAAGGGGTGATGAAGCCATCCTAATGTAGCAAGGGCTCCGACAAGGATATATTTGAACATAATAACCTCCAATTAATTTAAAGGACGATTATCGCAAATGCGGTGATTATTTGCCATCAGATCATAGGGTTGATATTAAAATAATTGTTTGATAAATAAATAGGGCTTTGATATTCTTAGAGTTAGGGAGGGGACGGTGAATTCTTCCAAGTTTAAAAACTCGGTAAGGATAACAAAAAAAACCATCGTAATCTACGTGTGTTCCTTCCCGTCCTTTACTTTTTGAAGTTGCTTTCGGTTCTATTTTATGTTAATTAATTAATTTAATGACAATATTCAGAATCGTTACAGCTTCTTCGCTTTTTGATGGGCATGACGCCTCCATCAACGTATTTCGCCGCTTATTTCAAAAAGCCGGAATGGAAGTCATCCATATCGGTCATAATCGAAGTGTTCAGCATCTGGTTACCACTGCAATTCAGGAAGACGTTGATGCGGTCTGTGTGAGCTCCTATCAAGGTGGCCACATGGAATACTTCAAATTCCTCCGCGATCAGTTGAATAAAAACGGCGGATCGCATATCAAAATTTTTGGGGGAGGAGGGGGGACTATTCTTCCTAGCGAAATCGAAACCCTACATCATTATGGGATCACAAAGCTTTACCATGCGGAAGATGGTCGTGTTATGGGGTTGAGAGGAGTCATTCGCGACGTGGAGTCAAAAATGGAAAAAGTTCGCGAAAATGAAGACTATTATAAAAAAATTAACGAAAAGATCGAAAAGGGCGAAACAATAACAGACCTGGAACTTGCCAAAGGGATTTCGTTCATTGAAGACCAAGGGGATATACCCGCAATAGAAAAGAATCCCTCTCAACGAGCTGCTGTCATTGGAATTACAGGCACTGGGGGCGCCGGGAAAAGCTCGGTCATTGACGAGCTTATTCTTCGGTATCTTTATAGTTCTCCAAAAGGAAAAGTGGGTGTTCTCGCCTTTGATCCGACAAAAAAAATGACCGGCGGAGCCCTTCTAGGGGACCGGATTCGCATGAATTCCATTTATAAAGGGCGCGTGTTTGTCCGTTCTTTGGCGACGCGGCAGTCGGGAACAGAGATGGGAACGGCGGTGGGAAGCGCTTTGCAATTGATGAAGCATGCCGGATTTGATTTGATCATTCTTGAGACCACGGGAATCGGACAAGGGGATGCTCGAATTGTAGATCTTGCTGATATCACTCTTTATGTGATGACCAGTGAGTATGGAGCCTCAACACAGCTGGAAAAAATTGACATGATCGATTTCGCTGATATGATCGTTCTCAATAAATGCGACAAAATAGGCTCTCTAGATGCGCTAGAAGACGTCATGCATGCTTATGCTAATTCCAGGGGCATTCGTTTGACGGAAAAAAATAGAGACGAAATTCCTGTTTTTGGGACGGTAGCGGCAGACTTTAACAATCCGGGAATAACCCGTTTGTTTGTTCGGCTGATAGAAATGATTAAAAAGAAAGGGCTTCTGACATCTCCCGGAAACATAGGTATCCAAATTGAAAAAGCCAAGGAGCTTGTCAACCCGCATACTTTTGCAATTATTCCTCCCGAAAAAACATTTTATTTAGCTGACATTGTTAAAACGATTCGTCAATATCATAAAGAAACCGAGGAACAAGCAGAGATAGCTTCAAAGTGGTACAAATTAGCTACTTTAGGCTTGTCTGAAGCTAAGAAATCCGAACAAGAACTTTCAGATGAAAGTAAGAAGCTGCTAGAAGAATTTCACAAAGAAAAAGTTCTCTATAAACAAGAAGAATACACCTACAAAGTCCGTGATAAAGAAATTAAGAGTCCGCTTTTCACAAAATCGCTATCGAATTTATTTATCTCAAAAATAGCCACGCCGAATATTCGAGATTGGGGGGATATCTTAGAATTTAAAAGATTAGAAAACTTCCCGGGGAATTTTCCATTCACTGCCGGAGTGTTTCCAATAAAAAGCGAACAAGAAGAACCTAAAAGGCAATTTGCAGGTGAAGGTTCTCCGGAAAGAACAAATAAACGGTTCCATTATCTAAGTAATCACGATGCAGCAAAGCGATTAAGCACAGCTTTCGATTCCGTGACATTGTATGGAGAAGATCCAGAAAATAGACTCGACATATACGGCAAGATAGGAAATAGCGGAGTGAGCATCGCGACTCTCGATGACATGAAGGCTCTTTATGCCGGGTTTGATTTAATCGATCCACACACGTCAGTTTCGCTGACCATCAATGGACCTGCCCCGATGATTTTGGCAATGTTTCTCAATACAGCAATCGACGTTGAAGTTAAAAAGAGAACAGGAAAAGAAACTGGCGAGATCCCTCACGAAGAATACATTAAAATCAAAAACGATGTTTTGAAAGCTGTTAGAGGGACTGTTCAAGCAGATATTCTAAAAGAGGAGCAGGCACAAAATACCTGCATTTTTTCGTCAAAATTTGCCCTTAAAATGATGGGGGATATTGAAGAATACTTCATCAAGAATCAAATGAAGAACTTTTATTCGGTAAGCATCAGCGGATATCACATTGCCGAGGCCGGTGCCAACCCTATTAGTCAGTTAGCTTTTACTTTGTCGAACGGATTCACTATCGTGGAATATTATCTTTCCAGAGGAATGTCAATCGACGAATTTGCCCCGAACCTGTCGTTTTTCTTTAGTTCGGGATTAGATCCGGAATATTCAGTGATTGGCAGGGTGGCACGCAGAATTTGGGCGATTGCCATGAGAGATCGTTATGGTGCTAACGAAAGAAGTTGCAAGCTAAAATACCATATTCAAACCTCGGGAAGAAGTTTGCATGCGCAGGAGATCGCTTTTAACGATATACGTACGACGCTTCAAGCTTTGTTGGCTATTGCCGATAACTGTAACAGCCTGCATACAAATTCTTATGATGAAGCCATCACGACACCTACGGAAGAATCGGTGCGTAGGGCGATGGCTATTCAGCTTATTTTGAGCAAAGAGTTTGGACTCATGAAATGTGAAAATGCTTTGCAGGGTTCTTATTTTATTGAGGAGCTTACAAAGCTGGTTGAAGAGGCTGTTTTGGAGGAGTTTGATTCGATATCCAGACGAGGCGGAGTGCTGGGTTCGATGGAGAAACAGTATCAGAGGCATCGTATTCAATCGGAATCGATGAAATATGAGATGATGAAAGGGACAGGGGAACTGCCGATCATTGGAGTAAATACTTTTACGTCTCCGGGGGGTCAGGTTGACTATGAGCATATCGAGGTCATACGAGCGTCGGAAGAGGAAAAGGAAAATCAAATAGCGAGGACACAAGCGTTTATCAAGCGTCACGGCAAAAAAAACCAAGAAGCTTTGGAAGCGTTAGCGCATGTGGCATTGTCCGGTGAGAATATTTTTGAGGAATTAATGGAAACAGTGAAATATTGCTCCCTAGGACAAATAACACATTTGCTCTATACATGCGGCGGCGAATACCGTCGTTCTATGTAAGTTTATAAAATAGATTTTACTTTAATAATTCTATCTATTTTCATATGATATAGATAGGGAGCAAAATATGGGAATATCTGAATTTATTAAACAAAATCGAAAGGACATATTGGATATTGCTAAGAGTCATGGTGCATTAAACGTGAGATTGTTTGGTTCAATAGCACGTGGAACAAGCAGGGAAGATAGTGATATAGACTTGCTTGTTAGTATGGAACCCGGGTCCTCATTACTAGATATTATTGCAATCAAGCAGGATCTCGAGGACTTCTTAGAAAGGAAAGTTGATGTAGTAACAGAAAATTCAATTAGTCCATACATCAGAGATCAAGTTCTAAAAGAAGCGATAAATTTGTGAAACAAGATAAAGTTGCGGGCATATTATTCGCCTCAGGTTCTAAGTAAAAATAAGCTTATTTTCTTTGATTATTAATCCCAATTATTCTATTATAAAGCTAAAGGAAAACATCATGGTTTATAAACCTCTTGAAGTGAGAACGTACACTAAGTATCTCAGGCTGGAGGGTTGGAGATTGGAAAAAGGATCGGTAGATTGGTGTCTTCTGGATAAAAACGATGCTTTTGTTTGTGCTATTAAAATTGCACATGGTAAGAGAACAAAAGAAGAAGTTGTCGCTTATAGTGTTCATAAAACTGAACAAGAATTTAAAAAGAGAGGTTTGGCATGGCCACCAAAAAAGAAATAGAAGAGCATCTAAATATTGCTCTTAAAGAGATTGGGAAGATCAAACCTTGGTTTGATGACAATTTCAATATTTGGTTATTCAATCATCCTCTTTATCCTGTTGATTATGCAGGTGAAAGTGTCGAAGAAGTTATTAAAAATTACCCCCTTTATCTCAAGGAATTTATTAAACACAGGTTAAATGAAAACCTCAACCCCCTTACTGAAAAAGAAACCAAAGGGCGTGGGGGAAAACGAGAAGGAGCGGGAAGACCCAAAGGAACTTTTAAAGAACACAAAACGCGTATATACGTTCCCGATGATATAGCTAAATGGATAAAACATCCGCAATCAATAGCCCAAGTCCGAAGATTAATGCATCGGAAAAAAGTAGGTTAAGATGATGAGATATGTACTTGGAATAAGTTTAATTTTTGCTCTCTATGTTCATGCGGAAGTTTCTAATAAATCGAGTTCTGATCAGAATTTAGAATCGAAAATTTATGAAAGAGTGGATGCAGGACGGTATTCAAAAAGCTTCGAACGTGTAACTGTTGAAGCGAATAAAGGTGTTGTAACTTTGAGTGGATCGGTTAAAACACAAGCTGACAAAGAAAATGTAGAGAGAGAAGTGCGCCGTGTCAGTGGTGTTAAAAGTGTAAATAGTCAGCTTACGGTCGAATTGACAAACTTTCAAACAAACTCCGGTGCCAAGCAGAGAGATTTCACCCAAGATACTTTCAAAACGAATGCAGATGAAGAATTGAATAAAAGAATTCGATTGGAAGCCGGCTCTAATGGACTTTGGAATAAATTTCCCGATGTTGCTTTGAATTCAAGTAATGGATACGTCACATTGGAAGGCAGTGTTGAAAATATTGACGATAGAGAAATTCTTTTGAATGAAATCCAAAAAGTGGAGGGCGTTAAAACTGTAAAAAGCAATTTAAAAATACAAAAACAAGCAAAAAGAAACATCATTAAGGCAGAGGAAAAAAGTTACTAATAGTCAAACATCGTTAAATTATTTTCTTCCTCCGCGTGCCTATGTCTCCGCGCCCCCGCGTTTAATAGTTAGTATGAAAGTGCTATTGTAAGTTGGCTATTTTGAACAGGTCAAAAAAGGCTTGATTTAGATTGCGAAATCTTTAAAATGAAAGTGTATTCAAAAGGAATAAACTTTATGAAAAGACTCATTTTTTTAGCCTGTGGTTTGTCAACCTGCTTCTTAATGCCTGCACTCCACTCTCAGATGGATGATGACAGTTTTGAAAATCAATATCTTGCCGATGATGAAGATTTAGATGATATGGACGATGAATTCTATAATCCCGAAGAAGAAGATCCTGCTTATCAAGATGAACAGAATCTGGTTGATGAGCCAGAAACTTTATCTTAAAATCTTTTAACTCAAATTCATACGATTAAAAAAATTCATCATCTGTCGGGGAACAATACCGTTTTATTTCAACTTATTTAATTATCTGAATTTTGAGGAATAGATGAAATTGGAAGGAATAGACAAAGTTCCTTATCTACGAATGGAAAAAAACCAAACCTTGTATAAAAAGCTTTTGCACTTTCATTTTTTGCATCGACAACGATTCCATATGCGGCTATTAGGTTTGCAACATCACGAATGCGATGCAATGCATCCACAAGGAGAAATTCTCCCCAACCTCTACGCTGCAATTTAGAGCTTACAGCTAGTCTAGCAATCTTCGCGACAGGAATGGGATATTTTGGGATTTTAAACCGAACCTCCTCAGGTAATGAATGAAAATCGACACTTCCCATACTGATAGTATAGTAGCCAATAACATTATCATTAGCGTCAAGCAAAGCAAATGTCTTCCCAATATTTTTTATATGGTTTGCTTTAGAAAACTGTTTAAAATATTCGTCCAGTGGTTCTATGCCACAAGAAAAGGTTCGACGTTGTTTTTCAGTAAGTTGAGTTACTGGAATGGTTTGATGCATTGACTATCTTACTTTAGCCGGTTTTTGTCTTCTTTTTCTAATTAATGATTTAGAAATAGATGCTTTTGGATGGTTGCTATTTTTTTTCTTTTCGTATGTTTTAAAGGCTTGTTGCAAACGCTTATTTGGTTTTGGCGGATTTTCACAGGCCTCAAGAAATATGTTTCGATCCTTGTCAGATAAAGTTAAAACATCTCTATTTTTCAATATTTCATCGGATTTTTCAAGCGCAGCTTTTCGAAGGAAGGAGGAAAGAGTTTGGCCTGCGAAGCTTGCAGCTTCAGTGAGTCGAAGTCTTTCTTCATGACTGGTTCTCAATTCAATGCGATCTTGTTTCATATTTATTCTCCTTAATTTCATTATATCTAAATGTACGGATTTTGTACACACATTTCAAAAATGTAGCGATTTTTTGTAGATTTCATTTAAAAGGATATTTTGATAGGTTCGGGAGAGAACACCTGGTGGCATAACCTATGAAAATTGCTAAGAAAAATAGCCTGCGAGATGTGACGGATGAAATCCTAGCCCAAGAGGCTGTCCTCAAAGAGGGGGGCGGAAAAAAAGGAAAAGATAGGCAGGCCCGTCTCGGAAGAATGACCGTCCGCGAACGCTTGTCCTGCCTTCTCGATAATTCCGATCAATTTTTCGAACTAGAACTCTGGGCCGGTTACGAAATGTACCCCGACTGGGGAGATATTCCCGCTGCAGGAGTTGTAGCCGGTATTTCCAAAATATGCGCCAGAGATTTCATGATCATTGCCAACGACGCAACGGTGAAAGCCGGCGCGATGTTCCCTCAGTCGGTAAAAAAACTCTTGAGAGCCCAAAGGATCGCCTTCGAATGCCGCCTGCCAATCATCTATCTTGTTGACTCATCCGGAGTTTTTCTCCCTTTGCAAGACGAAATATTTCCAGATGACGATGACTTCGGTCGCATTTTCAGAAATAATGCCGTGATTTCCGGAGCAGGCTTGCCACAGTATGCCGCAATCATGGGTAATTGCATCGCCGGTGGTGGATACCTTCCTGTCCTCTGCGACAAACTCCTGATGACAGAAGGAAGCGGCCTCTATCTAGCAGGACCAGCCCTGGTTAAAGCTGCCATTGGACATGAAATCGATGCGGAACATCTTGGCGGAGTAAAAATGCACTCCGAAATCAGCGGAACGGTCGATTTTCATGAAAAAGATGATACTTCCTGTCTCAAAAAATTGCGATCACTCGTCGACCTATTGCCTCCGGATCCTGTTGTGGCGGAGGAAATCGAGTCGGAATCAAAATATCTTCCGCATCATATCTACGAGTTTATCGATGCCGATGGAAAAAAGCCTTATGATGTGCATGAGCTTCTCAATTGCATCGTCGATAAGGATTCGATGCTCGAATATAAAGCGGAATATGGAAAAACCATTGTTACTGTCTATGCAAAAATTCATGGCATTCCGGTGGGAATTGTAGCGAATCAAAGGATGCAAACTCAGACAGGCAAAGGGGAAATTCAAATTGGCGGTGTCATGTACTCAGAAAGCGCTGACAAAGCCGCTCGGTTTGTGATGGAATGCAACCAAACTAAAATCCCGTTGATCTTTTTGCAAGATGTGATGGGATTTATGGTGGGTCCTTCTGCAGAGCAGTCAGGAATTATTCGTTGCGGGGCAAAACTAGTCAGTGCTGTCAGCAATTCGATCGTCCCGAAAATTACTATCGTTGTGGGAAGTTCTTTCGGCGCCGGAAATTATGCCCTTTGCGGCAAAGCTTATGATCCAAATTTTATTCTTGCATGGCCCAATGCCAAATATGCCGTGATGGGCGGAGATCAAGCAGCCGGAACTCTCGCGGCAATTTCGGATACAAATGAAGAAGAGATGCGTCAAAAATATGAAAGGCAAATGGATATTCGTTATGGTGCTGCAAGAGGCTGGATCGATGGAATTATTCCTCCTCATACAACGCGCGATGTCCTCGTACAACTCTTAAGATGGGTTAAACGTGCCCCGTTGACACAAAAAACTTTCCATACAGGTGTGATGCAGGTATGAAAGAGGTCGTAAAGATTGGAAATGCTCAAGGATTTTGGGGTGACCGCCCAGGCGCTGCTGCACGTTTAATAGGTCAACAGCCCGATCTCGATTACATTACCATGGATTATCTTGCTGAGGTTTCGATGTCGATCCTGGCGCGCCAAAGAGAAAAAAATCACACTCTAGGATATGCTCAAGATCTGTTGCAAGAACTCAAATTGTTGATTCCATATTGGAAAAAAGGGCTTAAATTCAAATTCGTTTCTAACGGAGGAGGATTGAATCCTCTCGCATGTGCCTTAGCTGCTGCGGAAATCCTTCAGGGGCTTCCGTTGAAAATAGGTGTCGTTCATGGAGACGATGTTATTTCTCTGATGCAACCGGGAAGTAACTATAAAAATCTTGAAAATGGACAGTCCCTAGAAACAATCAAAGATACACTCGTTACAGCAAACGCCTATTTTGGCGCTCAGGGTATTGTTCAAGCTCTTGAAAAGGGCGCAGATATTATCATTACGGGGCGCACGGCAGATCCAAGTTTAACCGTAGGCCCTTGTATGGCTCATTTTGGCTGGAGTGGGAAGGACTACGACAAACTTGCAGGAGCCACTGTAGCCGGACATCTTATTGAATGCGGCACGCAGGTTACGGGAGGAATCTATACTGATTGGCTTGAAGTTCCGAATCCTGAAAACATGGGATTTCCATTCGTAGAAGTATTTAGCGACGGATCTTTTGTCGTCACAAAACCGGAAAAAACCGGAGGGCTTGTCAACGAAGATATCGTGAAGGAGCAGCTTCTATATGAAATTGGAGATCCCAATAATTATTTGAGTCCTGATGTAACGGTTTCCTTTCTTTCGCTGGCTTTAAAAAACGTTGGAAAAGATCGTGTACAGGTATCGGGAGCAAAGGGAAGTCCACCCCCTTCAAGTTATAAGGTGAGCGCGACATATCGTTCGGGGTATATGGCAGAAGGAACCTTGACATTGTTCGGAAATGATATCATCAAAAAAGCCGAGCGCTGCGGAACGATCATTATCGATCGCGTCAAACAATCCGGATACATTCTCGAAAAATATAACATCGAATGCATTGGAGGCGGAGATGTTGTTCCCCTTGCAATTCCTCATGCAAGAATAAATGAATGTGTATTGAGAGTCACAGCTCTAGATTCACGAAAAGAAGCCTTAGAATGCTTCTCCAGAGAGTTTGCTCCTTTGGTTACAAGCGGACCCCCCGGAACCACCGGATATTTTTCTGCCCGTCCCAAAGTTCGCGAGGTTTTTGGATATTGGCCTACAACTATTTCTGTGGATAAGGTTCAGCCGAATGTGCAAATGATTGAGGTAAAACGATGATCCAGGGAAAAATTCATTTAAGAAGAATTGCTCATTCGCGCAGCGGAGACAAAGGGGGGAGTGCAAACATAGGAGTCATAGCCTATACACAAGAAGGATATGATTTTCTTCGAAATACATTAACTACCGAGTTAGTGAATTCCTATTTTAAGCCTTTAGGCGTGGTTGAAACGATCCGTTATGAATTACCGAATCTCTTGGCATTCAATTTTGTCCTCCAGGGTATTCTTGGCGGGGGAGGAAGCCGATCGCTCCGCGTTGACCCTCAAGGAAAGGCCTTAGGCCAGGCTATGCTTGAAATGGAAATTGCAGTTCCTGAAAACATTTTGGAACGGTTGGAAGGAAAGATTTTATGAAAATAGCCAAGTGGCATGCAGTAGAAGGTAATAGGCAACATTTGGACGGCGGTGCCATGTTCGGTCACGTTCCAAAAGTCATGTGGGAGCAATGGATTAAACCCGACGCAATCAACCGTATTCCCTTAGCTTGCCGTGCTCTGCTTGTACAAACAGACGACGGCAGAAATTTTCTTTTCGAGGTGGGAATCGGCGCCTTCTTCGAGCCAAAACTGAAGGATCGTTATGGAGTGACCCCGAACGAACACATCCTTTTAAAAAATTTAGAAAAAATCGGAGTCTCAGAAAATCAGATCAATGGAGTCATAGTATCTCATCTCCATTTTGATCATGCCGGTGGACTCCTTTCAGCTTACGGCGATGGGCCACCTCGCATTCTTTTCCCCAATGCCAAAATCTATGTTGGAAAAAGAAATTGGGAGTTTTCTTTGAATCCCCACCCTCGGGAAGCTGCTTCTTATATTCCTTTTTTAAACGGGTTGTTGAAAGAATCGGGAAGATTAGTCCTCATCGATGGAGACAGCCATCCTGACCTCGATTTTGGGGTCAATTTCCTCTACTCAGAGGGACATACCATAGGAATGATGCTATCGGTGATTCAATTGGACAGCGGACCTATGGTCTTTGTTACCGATTTGGTTCCAGGTGCCGCTTGGGTTAATTTAATCGTTTATATGGGTTATGATCGTTTTCCAGAGCTAAAATATGACGAAAAGAGTAGAATCTTTGAATATATTTTAAAAAATAAGGGTTCTTTGTTTTTTACTCATGATCCCGTGAAGACTCACGGACTTTTGGTAAAAGATCCACAGGGCAGGTATAGTGTAAAATGATAAATATTCCAACGATTTGCTATTTAAATGAAGAGGGAAGCTTCATACCTCCTTATGACGGTAAAATTCCCGAGGATATCCTCATTAAAGGTTATCAAACGATGTGCCTCACGAGACATATGGACGAAAGGATGATTACCTTGCAACGCCAAGGAACGATTACCTTTGCTCTGAGCACTCGCGGTGAAGAGGCTTGCGCCGTTGCAAGTGCAGCTGCTCTGACAAATGATGATTGGATGCAGTACCAATATCGAGAGGCCGGCATTGCTTTTTGGAGAGGTCTTTCTCCACAACAATACATTCATCAGATGTTCGGGAATTCTAAAGATATCCTGAAAGGACATCAGATGCCCAACTTCACAGGTGCGCGGGAACTCAATATCGTGATTGGGTCAGCACCAATAGCGACAAAAATCCCTCATGCCGCCGGAAACGCCTACGCAATGAAGTTGCTTAAAGAGAAAAATGTCACGATTTGTTATTTCGGAGAAGGAGCTTCCTCAGAAGGGGATTTCCACGCGGGTTTGACATTTGCAGCTGTTAAAAAGGTACCGGTCATTTATTTTTGCCGCAATAATGGCTATGCAATTTCAACTCCGGCGACCAAACAATTTGCCAGCAATGGAGTTGCCGAGCAAGCGATGGGCCATGGCATCAAAACTTATCGTGTCGATGGCAACGATTTCTTTGCTATTTACGAAACAGTTGCGAAAGCCAAAGAGGAATGCCTTAAAGGAAACGGACCTATCTTCATCGAAGCAATGACTTACAGGATGGGATCTCACTCAACTTCCGATGACCCTACTCGCTATCGATCTGCAGAAGAGGTTCAGTGTTGGGAAAAGAAATGTCCCATACTGTGTCTGAGACGCTATCTTGAAAGCAAAAAACTTTGGGATCAAGAGAAAGAACAAGCCTATCAGAAGAAAATCAAAGCCGAAATCGATGCAGCTATAGACATTGCGCAACATACGGAACATCCACCTTTGCGTTCTCTTTTTGAAGATGTTTACTTCGAAGTTTCTAAAGATCTCGAAGAACAATACCAACAATTAAAAAAACTTTTTCCAGATTAGGATCGCGCTATGCCCGAATTAAATATGATTCAAGCTCTTAACCAAGCTCTCCACGAAGAATTCGCACGCGATGAAAAACTCCTTTCATTCGGAGAAGATGCCGGGTTTTTTGGCGGGGTCTTTCGTGTCACAGATGGTCTCCAAAAGAAATTCGGAGAGGACCGCGTTTTCGATACCCCACTTTGTGAACAGGGTATCGTCGGATTCGCTATCGGGATCGCGCAAAAAGGACTCAAACCGATCTGCGAAATTCAATTTGCCGACTACATTTTTCCTGCGTATGATCAAATTGTCAACGAGGTCGCAAAAATGCGCTACAAGACAGGAAATCAATATGCCGCCGAACTAGTCATCCGCACTCCCTACGGTGGGGGTATTCACGGCGGTCATTACCATTCGCAATCTCCCGAGGCGCAATTTCTGCACACCCCTGGTCTTTTGGTGGTTGTCCCTTCAGGACCCTATGACGCGAAGGGTTTGCTCAAATCTGCGATTCGTGCACGTGATCCGGTTCTTTTCCTCGAGCCCAAAAGAATCTATCGTTTGATTAAAGAAGAGGTTCCTGCCGAGGACTACACTATTCCCTTAGGAAAATGCCACATAGCCAAATCGGGAACGTCGATTACCCTTATCGGATGGGGCGCCCAGCACCACCAAAATATGCAAGCCGCTGCTGAAGTGGCACCCCAAGGAATAGATGTCGAAGTTTTAAATCTTCGGACGCTTAACCCTCTCGATATCGATACGATTGCCGCATCGGTAAAGAAAACAGGGCGATGCGTTATTGCCCATGAAGCGCCGATAACCCAAGGCTTCGGTGCGGAAATTGCTGCACGCATCATGGAGAAATGCTTTCTTTATCTTGAAGCGCCTGTTGCTAGGTGCTGCGGATGGGATACACCCTTCCCACATACTTTAGAAAAAGAATATTTGCCTGATGCCTATCGGGTAAAACAATCAATAACCGATACAATGAACTTTTGAGAGAACTTATGAGCGATGTTTATACAGTAAATTTACCCGATATCGGAGAAGGTGTAGTCGAAGGAGAAGTCATTCAGTGGCTTAAAAACATCGGCGATCCGATCCATCAAGATGAACCTGTTGTAATAGTGATGACCGATAAAGCAACGGTGGAACTCCCTGCTCCAAAACCTGGAAAGATGGCAAAACAGTATTTTCAGCCTGGTGAGAAGGCTACTTTGCATAAGCCCTTATATGATATTGAACTCTCTGTAGAGATGAAAAAAGTTCTAGCAACACCTGCTATGAGACGCATGGCGCGTGAAAAAGGGGTCGATCTATCTCAGGTGGCGGGCACAGGCAAAGAGGGACGCGTGACCTCTCAAGATATCGAAGCGCCCAAAGTTGCACATACCGGTGACGAAGAGCCATTGATTGGTATACGTAAATTGATGGCTGAAAAAATGGCAGAAGCCAAGCGGATTATTCCTCATTTTTCCTATTTTGAAGAGGTGGAGGTTTCGCGATTAGTTCAAATGAGAAATAAATACAAAGAGAAAGCAGAGGCTGAAGGAATTCAGGTGACTTACATTCCGTTTTTTATCCATGCTCTTTCTTTGACAATTAAAAAATTCCCAGTTCTAAATAGCACGGTTGATATGTCTGCAAAGAAGATCTTGTTCCATGCAAGCCATAATATTGCAATTGCCATGAGTACAAATCTAGGACTCATTGTGCCTGTTGTAAAAGATGCACAGAACATGACCTTGGAACAAACCATTAGGGCCTATGAAGACCTTAAAAATGCTGCTGCTACGAACAAATTGCAGCCGAAAGATATGAAAGAATCGTCGATTACAATTAGTAATTTTGGTGCTTTTGGCAACGGGGGTCTCTGGGCCACGCCCATTATTAATACTCCTGAAGTAGCTATCTTAGCGGTCAATAAAATTCAAAAGAGACCCCATGTAAAGGGTGAAGAGCTGCATGTATGTGATATGTTGAATCTTTCCTGGAGCTTCGACCATCGCGTCATTGACGGGCATCTCGCCTCGCAAATCTCCCATCATTTTGCTAGCCTGATCCACAACCCTGCCGGACTTTTAGCCTAGGGACGAAAATTAACGCTGAGACGCGGGGACGCGGAGATTATTCTTCCTCTCCGCGTCCCCGCGTCTCCGCGCCTCCGCGTTAAATCCATTGACCCCAAATTGCCTTTGGTTTAAAAAAAGAATATACACCCACAACCTCAAGGAGTAGGCCATGAAGGATAATAACGAAGATGTTTTCATGAAAAAAGCCATCGAATTGAGCAGACGCGCTTCCATTGTTGAAAAAACAGGGGGAGTTTTTGGCGCAGTGGTCGTAAAAGATGGTAAAATCATTGGTGAAGGTTATAACCAAGTTATCAAGCATAACGACCCTACCTGGCACGCGGAAATGCAAGCCATCAGAGAAGCCTGCAAAAAATTAGGAACTCCACACCTTAAAGGTTGTGTCATGTACACTAGCGCAGAATGCTGCCCTATGTGCTTAGCCACTGCTTATTGGGCTCAACTTGATAAAATCTATTATGGCGCGACCACGAAAGATTCCTTGAAGTACGGAGATTTTTCAGACATCGATATCTTAGACGAAATTCGTAAAGATCCCAAAGATCGTCGCATCAAATTCATTGAATCACATCGTCCTGAAGCTGTCGAAGTTTGGAAAGAATTTGCTCAGATGCCCGATCGCGCCCGTTATTAATATGCCCGCAACATCTGAAAAAGCAACAATCTTAACAAATAAAATGCGTGTCCCTCCCCGCTGTAACATTGCATTCGGGGAGTGGCAAGCTAAATTTAACAAAATCATTGCTGCTGCTTCCGGGTTTGTAAGTTTAGAGATTTTATCTCCTGCTCAAACATCCACTTCAGAATGGATGATTACCCAACGATTCAAAACCGCCGACAATGTTATAGCGTGGAAAAACTCAAAAGAACGAGATATCCTTTTCAACGACTTAAGGTCTTTTCTTAATCGCGAAGAATTTTCAGAAATCCAAGAAAATGAAGTCAAGGAAAGCGAACTCTTAAAAGGTGTTGTCACAGAAGTTTTTATTTCGGAAATAAACCCCGGTCAAGAACTTGCCTATTTTGATTGGATGTCAAAAATTCATCAGGTTGAAGAGAAATTCCCCGGATTTCGAGGGGTCTATATTCAAGCGCCAAATTCCGGTCGCGGGAAAAATTGGATCACACTTTTGCAGTTCGATAAATTGGAAAATCTAGATCATTGGCTGACATCTCCAGAGAGGCAAAAAGTATTGAAAGAATTGAAGCCCTTAATAAATTCTATCGAAAGTCATCGGGTGATTTCACCTTACGCAGGATGGTTTTCTTCTCTAGCAAATCAGGGGGAGTTGCCACCGGTTTGGAAGCAAACAATGATTGTTCTGCTGGTGCTTTTTCCTATCGTCATGCTTGAAATCAGATTTCTTATGCCTTTCATAGCCCATCTTGGCCTTTCGTTATCTACTTTTATTGGCAACGCCATTAGTGTCACTTTAATTGCCTGGCCGATGATGCCCATCGCCATCCGATTTTTGAAATGGTGGCTATCACCGCAAAGCAGTCTTACACGAACAGTCTCCGGTTTCTTTGTGGTGGCGGCACTTTATCTTATCGAAATTATTGTTCTGTGAAAAATAATTACCACAGAGAACACAGAGAAAATTGAGATCGCTGAGAAAGTAAGATAGATTACTTTACTTTTTTACTTTCTCAGTGATCTCAATTTTCTCTGTGTTCTCTGTGGTGAATTTTTTGTATATACTACTGATCGTGATGATGAATGACTTGCTTCCAATGATCTTTTCTGCAAGCAAAAATAATCAAAGGCGCAAGAAACATAACACTTATACAAAATGTAAGCCCTAGATCGAATTTAATCCGACTCCCCATATCTAGCTGCGCAGGGGGAACAAAGCCGATGCAGAATGCAAAAACACTTGAAACTAATCCAACTCCACCTACAACCCACATACCAAACGTTTTCCCGCCGGGTATCCTGTAAGTTCTCACGATTTCAGGATGCTTATAACGAAGACGGATCGCTGCCATAAACATTAATATGTACATGATCAAATAAAGCAAAGCGGTCAAAACGTTCAGGAACCAATAAGAACTACTGACATTGGGCATTAAAAGAAACGCACAACACATGGTGCTAACAATCAAACCTTGAACAATCATAATCGCGATCGGCATCCCGTACCTGTTTCTCTTATGAAAAAACGGGGGTATATTTCCCTCCTCAGAAGTTTGAAAAAGTCCCTTACTCGGTCCGACGATCCAAGTGCTGACCATCGCAACTGCTCCAATGGTGATAAGCACCGCCAAGACCGGCGTCATCCAACTAATGCCGTAGGCATCGAAAAATATCGATAAAGCTTGCATGATTCCTGCAACGAGACTGACTTCATGACTAGGTATCACAATCGCAATCGCTAAGGATCCCATCACCGATAACCCTAAAATAATAAAAGCCGAGAAAAAAATAGCCTTAGGGTAATCTTTCTGGGGATTCTTTACCTCTTTTGCATGGACTGCCGACATTTCGATCCCGCAGAATCCCAGCATGACTCCGACAAGAAAAACAATATTTTCGAATCCATCCATTTCCGGATACAAAGCATCCCAACTGAATGTGATATGACTGGCATGTCCAATCAATGTCCAAGAGATTCCTAACAAAATGATGATCGCTCCAGGAATGAGCGTTCCGGCAATGACTCCAACGCTGCTTATCATGCTCGAGGCTTTCATTCCAAAGGAATCCATCAGTGTACAGCCCCAATAAACAATAAGTATCATCGAAAATATATAGATTTTATTTTCAGCAAGGTTTGGATCAATCAAATAGGCAATGGTGGCAGCAGTAAATGAAAGGACGGTGGGATACCAAATGACGTTTTCAATCCATTGCATCCAAACGGCGACAAAACCCCATCTTTCCCCAAAAGCTTCCTTTACCCAAGTGTAGACTCCGCCTCGGGAGGGCCAACCTGTGGCTAATTCAGCAGAAACTAAGGCCGCGGGAACGAAAAAGCCTAAACTGGCAATCAAATAAAAGAAAATAGAGGCCCAACCGACACTGGCCATCACGGGCAAATTTCTGAGGCTCATAATCGCGGCGACATTGATCATTGTGAGAGAGAAAACTCCCAGAATGCGAGACCTGTTTTTACTTTTATTGTGTGTCATAAGGCGATATGATATCAGAAATAAATAGTTTATTTCAATTGAATTTCTTCTTTTCTGATAAGCCGTAATTTGGCATACTGACTACAATTTAAAGAGAGGTTTTAAAATATGACTTATATGATCGAATTTATTTTTGCATGCGGAATTCTAGCACTCCTCTATGGAATTGTGAAGAGCCGCGCTATCCTGCGACTCAGTCCGGGAAATGAAACAATGCAATCTATTGCTGCCGCGATTCAAGAGGGCGCAAGCGCTTATTTGAATCGTCAGTACCAAGTGATTACACTTGTAGGGATTGTTATTCTTGCCATTCTTACATGGGTATTAGGACGCTATGCCGGCATCGGCTTTGCTATCGGCGCTATACTATCAGGTGTTGCAGGATACATCGGCATGAACGTTTCCGTTCGCGCTAACGTACGTACTGCAGAAGCTGCAAGAAAAGGTTTACAACCTGCTCTTGATGTTTCATTCACTGCCGGCGCTATCACCGGATTACTCGTGGTAGGACTTGGAATCTTAGGTTTAACAGGATACTACGTCTATCTTCATCACATCGGACTGCCTACCCGACAACTTCTTGAGGCTTTAATCTCGCTTAGCTTCGGAGCTTCCTTGATTTCTATTTTCGCACGTTTGGGCGGTGGTATCTTTACGAAAGGCGCTGACGTTGGTGCTGACCTTGTCGGAAAAATCGAAGCAGGTATTCCGGAAGATGATCCACGCAACGCCGCTGTTATCGCTGATAACGTGGGTGATAACGTAGGTGACTGCGCAGGTATGGCTGCCGACCTCTTCGAAACCTATGTGGTGACGCTTGTAGGATCGATGTTGCTCGCCGGAATTTACTTTACCGGTGCTCTTCTTGATACAATGATGGTTTATCCCCTTGCTATCGGAGCTGTTTGCATCCTAGCCTCGATTGCTGGTACATTTTTTGTTAAATTAGGAAAATCAAATGATATTATGGTGGCTCTATATAAAGGGTTTCTCACGACTTCTATCCTTTCAGTCATCGGTATTGGGGTGATCACCAAAATTCTTTTGGGTTTTGATGTACAATACAATGCAGCCAACGTGAACTTTACTGGAATCAACCTCTTTTGGTGCTCCTTGACAGGTCTCGCAGTCACGGGATTGCTCATGAGAATCACAGAGTACTACACATTGACAAAGTACCGTCCTGTTCGCAGCATCGCTAAAGCTTCAGCGACCGGACACGGCACCAACATCATTCAAGGGATTGCTGTTTCGATGGAAGCAACAGCCCTTCCAGTGATCGTCATTTGCTTAGGAATTTTGGTTGCCCATGCGAATGCAGGTCTCTTCGGCATCTCAGTAGCTGCAACGAGCATGCTCGCCGTCGCAGGTATGATTATCGCACTCGACGCTTATGGCCCCGTGACCGATAACGCAGGCGGCATTGCTGAAATGTCCAATATGCCTCGCGAAATTCGCGTGACTACTGACGCTCTTGATGCCGTAGGAAATACGACTAAAGCTGTGACAAAAGGTTATGCTATCGGTTCTGCAGGATTCGCATCCTTAGTTCTTTTCACAGCATTTATCCAGGACCTAAAACATTACTTCCCACATCATAGCGGTGTCTTCCAGTTAGATAACGTGTATGTCGTTGTCGGACTATTTATTGGGGGTATGTTACCTTATCTATTCGGTGCTCTCGGGATGATGGCTGTAGGTCGTGCTGCCGGAGCTGTAGTGGAAGAAGTAAGACGTCAATTTAGGGATATTCCCGGAATCATGAATGGAACTGCAAAGCCGGAATATGGCAAAGCCGTAGACTTGTTGACAAAAGCAGCTATTAAGGAGATGATTATTCCTTCTCTCCTACCAGTGGGTGCTCCATTTATTCTCTGCTACCTCATCAAAATATGTGTTGGGGAAGAAGAGGCCTTTCTAGCTCTCGGAGCCATGTTGTTAGGGGTTGTGGTTACCGGTCTCTTTGTAGGCTTGTCCATGACTTCAGGCGGCGGCGCTTGGGATAATGCGAAGAAATACATTGAAGAAGGCTACTTAGGAGGAAAAGGTTCTGAAGCTCATAAAGCTGCAGTGACCGGAGATACAGTTGGCGATCCGTACAAAGATACGGCGGGTCCTGCTATCAACCCTCTCATAAAAATCACAAACATTGTTGCATTGCTATTATTAGCAATGATGTCCTAATTTTGTGTTGCCTGCCGTGGATCCACGGCAGGCTTTTTTTTTAAATCAAGGAAAGACCATGGCTCTTAGCGACTACGAAAAACTCAAAAAATTATCTCTCCAAATCAAAAGACTCAAAGGGATTCTGATGCTCATTGAATGGGATCAACAAACCTATATGCCCTCCGGAGCGTCAAGCAATCGGGCCGATCAGATTGAAACACTCTCAGGAATCATTCACAGAGAGGCAACGAGTAAAAACTTCCGAACTGCCTTATCCAAACTCATCAATCTCGAGACAGGTTTAGTTCTTCAAAATGACCTTAATAACCGACAAAAAGCCTCACTCAGAGAATGGAGAAGGGACTATATCCACGCCACCTCACTTCCCGATTCTTTTGTCGAAGCATTCGCTCGACTTACCTCTGAAGGGATGCAGATCTGGCAAGAAGCCAAAGCCAAAAATGACTTTAATATCTTTCTTCCTCAGTTAGAAAAAATTATCGACATGTCTCGAAAAAAAGCCGACTTTCTAGGCTACAAAGAACATCCCTATGATGCCTTGTTAGATGAGTATGAACCCGATATGACAACGAAAGAGGTGTCTTCACTGTTTAATGGTTTGGTAAAACCTCTGACCCAACTATTACAACACATTGAAACCAAGAAACAAATCGATGATAAATTCTTATGGGGAAAATTTTCAAAAGATAAACAAATGGAATTCAATGAAGTGCTCATGGATGCTCTTTGTTATGATCGCCATCGAGGTAGATTAGATCTTTCTGAACACCCTTTTTCATCAGGAAATCATCCTACCGATTGCCGTATTACAACGCGTATTCATCTTCCCTATCTCATGAGCAACATTCGTAGCGTCATGCACGAAGTGGGGCATGGCCTTTATGAAATGGGGCTGCCTATCGAAGACTTTGGCACGCCTTTAGCAGAATCTACATCTCTTGGCATCCACGAGAGCCAATCTCGCTGGTGGGAAACACGAATAGGGCTTAG
This sequence comes from Waddliaceae bacterium, assembly GCA_963822595.1. Taxonomy (GTDB): domain Bacteria; phylum Chlamydiota; class Chlamydiia; order Chlamydiales; family Waddliaceae; genus CAVRUH01. The sequence goes on from CAWGIG010000005.1 coordinate 415,597, forward strand.
TAAAGGTTTTTGGAAAAAATACCTTCCCAAGCTTAAAGAGCATTTTAAAGGGAAATTGGATCATGTAACCCTAAACAACTTCTATCGCGGAATAAATAAAGTACAGCCGTCGATGATTCGGGTGGAAGCGGATGAGGTTACCTATCCTCTTCACATCGTTCTTCGGTTTGATCTTGAAAAAGCGTTGATTGAAGGGAGTCTGAAGCCCAAAGAAATTCCCGATGCTTGGAATTCAAAGATGCAACAATATTTAGGGATCACTCCAAAAAATGCAGCGGAAGGGTGCTTACAGGATGTCCATTGGTCTGTAGGTGCTTTTGGCTATTTTCCTACGTATTCCTTAGGGAATATGTTTGCAGCTCAATTTTTTGAAGCTTTTGAAAAGGAATTCCCTTTATGGGAATCGCAAATGGAAGATTTAAGTTATATGAAGGAATGGCTTGGCACGCACATTCACCGCCATGGCCGTCATTACAGCGGTCGCGAGCTTGTAAAACGAGTAACGGGCAAAAAATTTTCAGCCACTCCTTTTATCGACTACCTTAACAAAAAGTATTTGGAAATCTATTGACTCATTAAGGGGTAAATCCCTCATGGTCATATGTTTTGTCCATGTTGTCCATACCGTCCATTTTGTCCATTTCGTCCATTTCCATATTACTTTGAATCAAATTAACTAATATGATATAACGTTGATCTTTTTCAATTGATAACAGAAATTTAAGGAGAAATATGTTAGAAATTAATTCAAACATTGTTACTTTCAACGTTGGAGGGGAAGCGATTCCTTTTTCCACAGCGACCCTTGCAAAAGACCATCTCAAAAGCTTAAAACAAGAAAGATTTTTTGATGTCGATCCGACCATTTTTAAGAAATATTGCGCACCTTACATTCGGCATGAAAAAGTTCCGACGGTTGAAGAAGTTGTTAGAAACAGATTTGAAGCCCAACACCTGGTTTTGATTGCGAAGGCTTTAGGTTTATTTGAACTGGCCCAACGTGTCGATAAGGTTCTAAATGGCATAGTTACGTTAAGGTTCCAATGCGAGGCAGGAGATTTACAAGAATTCGATTTCGTCGAATTTCCTTCGAATACGAAATATACATGCCCTAGTAGGGGTTGTAATAAACAATTTAATCATAGACGTGCAGATTTAATTTTGAGCCATTTTTTATCAACTCCCCATTTTGGGAAAATTTCCGAGGTTAGTGAAATTGCGACGAATTTCAATCCAAATTTTCCTACAAAAACACTTAAATCCGGAGTAATAGAGTGCTACATCGAAGATAAAGTTGAACCATAGAATTCCTTAGCCAGGTGACTTTACCCTATGGAAAGTACCTGGCCTATTATTAAATGAACTTTAAGGAAGAAGCACGTCAAAGACATCGTAAGGATTTGTACAAATATTCTCGTCTTTCATCATATCTGCAACTTTACCTATACCAATACTGGGACACTTCAACATTTCTGCAATCCCCGGAACGTGCAACTGCTCAATAACATGTCCACCTCCTGCCAAAATGGCAAATTTACCGACTGCAAACTTTTGTATCAGTTCTGCTGAAACGAAATTCATCATAGACATTCTATTCCTTCCGAAGGCATCCTCGGATGACGCAGTAAAATGACTAACCAAAGAAGCATGTCTTGAAGCTTCGTTTTCCATACAAACGATACGGATGCCAGCTTGTTTTGCACTTTCAACAAGTTTTGTATAATTAAAACGAAAGTAGAAATTCGAGAAACTACATGATAAATCAAAATTTTTCAACTTTTCTCTTAATTCTTCCGACATTATGTTATGTTCTTGAAAAAAATACTCATCAAAGTATTTCTGCAAGCATTCATATGAGAGATTTTCGATGAAGAGTGTCTTTACACCGCAGGAACTCAATAAAGGCATATTTTCAATGAGAAATTTTTTAGGTTCCCTTTCATCATGACTTTCTCCCACGCAGATTCCCGGTGCAACTTCTAACATTTTTGTGATGATTGTCTGAGCATTGTCGGTGGCCTTTAAACGAAGAACTGTTTTTTCAGCGGTGTACATTTCAGTTTCGTGAAGTCGTTGAAACAGATCAAGGCCTCTCTTTGCTAAAGAACAAAGTTTTTCAACATGCTCTACTGTCAAAAATCCTCTTTCTCTTAAGTGATAGAGTGTTATAGCTTCTTCACTTCCTGTATATGAAATATCATATGTCGGAATTTCTACAGTGAATTCGGTTTCTTTGTTTACTACCTTAAGTTCCTCTTGAGGGACTGTACAAGGAACGCGACCTAGCAGCTCAACGCAGGGATCTAAAATTTCTTTAACATTGGCATTAGCCTCGCTAATCATCTCATCACTAAAGTTTTTTACCTTCCAATCATATTGGAATGTATGCGAGCTAACTTCACGCGTTTCAGTAGCAGTATCGGCTAGTCTTTGAAGTTCTTCAAATGGATGGCTAAGAAGGGTAAGGTATCTTTGTAATCCCTCTTTCAGCAGAGGATTGCCACTTAAGAAGTCCTCACGCATTTGTTGGGGGTCACCTCCTGTATCATAGGCTTCATTTTCTTTCAGCCATTGTCTGAACTCTTGTCGGAGAGATTGGCGGTTAGCTTTGAATCGATCAAAAAAGGCATCCGCAGCTGATTGCAATCGTTCAACAGCTTCCATATTAATTTCAAATTGTGACCCATTTTTTGAAGGTGAAATGACTAAAACATCATTTTTTTCTAATAGATGAAAGATAGATTGACCCCTCTGATTTCTAAAGTATTCTGCAAATTCAGGTTTAGTTGTAAATGCCAAAAAAAGACCTTCGCAGGAATAACCAAAGCGGATAACTTCACACTTGTGATCGAATTCGACTAAAGGATAATCTTTAATGAGGTGTAGATTGTATAAGTCGATGAATCGTTGGTAATTCCCTTTTATGACTTTCATCTTTATTAGGCAATCATGGTGGTCAGGGTCATTAATTGTCGGCCACTGAGGGTTACTAACTGGAAATGTTGGTGGCTGCATGAATTCTCCTAACTTTAGATTGAGTTAAAATATAATTTTAACATAACTATATTAATTTTTTTTTAAATAAATATTAAGATTTTGTTAAGAATTATACAGTAATTTGAATTTATGTTTTAATGTATAGTTTTGAGATCACTGCAGTATACATGAGGATATATGGACATTCGCGGGAATTATTTTTACGAAGATCATTACAATCGGTATTACAACTACCATGATGATTTTGATGCGAAATTGAAAGAGAGGTTGGATATATACCTTTCCCCCGCTCCTGTTCCAGGAGCTTTTAAAAGAACAGAAAAATGGACAATGGAAGATTATGAAATATTATGTGAACTTATACAAGATTGTGACAAATGTAAATTCACTTCTCAGGAAAAACTTGTAACGAAACTTAGGACTCTCTTATTACTGACTTTATTTTATGGCAGACCGGATCTGATTTCTTTGCAGACTGCCGAAAAATCTCGTTGGAGATGTACTTTCGATTGGGAATTCAAACTTGACCCAACAGCATTCACTGCAACTTCCCCCACTTGTTTGGTTGTTACTTTAGAAAAATTATTAACAGAAGAAAATATTGACGTTGAGGAATGTCTTCCCTTTTTAGAACAATTTAACAAAATCATGAAAGTGAGTACAGACACGGTGAGAAAAAACTACCACCGTTTAAAAATAAATATAATTAGTGTTTTTTTGAAACACATAAGAGGAGCGGTATATTTAATAAATCCCAAAAAGGTTGCCAGAACTTGCTGCCTATGTTTAAACGAGATGGCTGAACTCCAAGACAAGAAAAGTCAAAATGAACTGAAACCATTACTTATACCTATTTTTCAAAGAGTCTTGACCATTGTTCGATGGTATCAAAGAAAGCCTATTCCATTTGATCAAGATAACATTCGTGCCTCAGAAGAGAAATACCTCATGTCGAAGCATCTAACAAGACTTTTAGATGTTTGCATAAAATTGTTAAAGATAAATTGCGCAGAAAAACATCATGCAATGACTGAGAAAATTAGTTCACTTGAATATCCCCAGCTTGATGAATTGATGGCTCATAGCATATGCTCGTACGAGTCAGCATGGACAAAGGAGGGGATAAGATTGATAGAAAAAATTGAACATCGCGAGGTCTTGGCTTTCGTTAAAGAATATTATGATTATGAAAGAGCATTTGAAAATCTTTGCCAAAACCATAGAACAATCACCATTGATGGGGAAGTTATTCCATATCATAGTTCGATGGTTCCTGAATATGTGATAGACGATATTCAAAAGAACAGTTCCATCACTAGCAAGGCAGTGAAGGCGATTTTATACGGATTATATTGTGGATGGTCTGAAGATTCAGTCTTATTTAAATATTGGAAGAAGGATTGGGTCCATGCGGTCACGCAATTGCATCCGGAAATTGCCGAAGAACCATCATTGTTCTTCAAGCATCATTTTAGCGACGAATTTGATCAGCAGTTCCAAGTTTTTACTCAAAAGATGGCAGGAAAATATGGTCCTCCAGATCTGTATTTCCAAGTAGAGGAAAAATTAATCCCTGCACATCGAGAAGTGATAAAGAGTTATTGCCATTTATTAGGCCCTAGTTACTTTACGGGCCTGTTTTCGGATTGGCATAGACAACGTCAAGTTGTTGACTTAACTCATGAGTCTCTAACGCATTGGGGAGTTTCCTTGGAATTGATGCATATCTATCAAAAGAAAATGAAATTACCTCAGTTTAATACATTTCGGTCTGAACAGAAATGCGCTAGAGAATTTTTTTTTCCAACCACTCATCCACTGGTGCTATCGCATAAATGCTATGATACGTCTCACAAAGATCAGCTGTTTAACTTACGTTTTCAGTTCTTTTTAAAGAAGAATTTGACATCTAACCCTTCACAGCTTGCAGATATCTTAGTAAATTTTTATTTGCAGAACTACGCCTGTAGGTTAGTGTATATGTGTGAAGAGGCATTTAGAGTTGCCACTGAAAATAAAATACGGATTTTGGGTAAAGTCGAAAACCTCATCGAACTCGTACAACAAAAGGTTTATCAACAAATAGACCTAGATGTCATTAGAAAGTATTCCAACGAAGATCAGATTTTGTACTTTAGATATCAGGCTGAGCGCCTTGAGGAAAAAGAATTTTTCGATTCTTATTATGGCTCTATGGGAAGAGGGGTGTTCTCTTTGGGTGAAAAAGGACGACAGCTTTTCAGAAGAAGGGCTTTTAATTCAATGAGGAGCTTACTAACCACAGATAGAGAAATAAATTATCGGGAATTCGGATATTTCCTCATTGAATTGAATCGTCTATTATCATTTGCTGAGGTAGATAACCTCACAGCCGAGGAAATTAGCATCGTCACAACCTTGGTCAATACCCTTCCAGAAAAGTTGCCCAAACTGATGCTAGTCGGTGCTAATATCGACCTGAAAAATGAGATCATGAAGCTTTGGAAAGAATTTAACAAAAAGTTAGGTGTCAATATCCCATTCGAAATTGATTTTGATCAGTGAAATAATGTTTTTTTATTAAACCATGTTCATATAGGTATAGACTGCTGCTCCAAAGGAACCCGCTACGAATGTAATAGGGATACTACCCATAAATATGGCTGCGACAAAAGGTCCGCTCATATCACCTAATGGCAGGTTTTGCAATATTTGATAGGCCGCCATATCTGCAACGCTGACGACGGTTCCTCCTAGGACTCCGGCCGCAACTACAGTGACAGTTTTTACAAGATTAAAATCCAATAATGATTTAACTGCAACCGGCGCAGCGCATATCGCTCCGGCTACAACGACTACTCCAAGATCTCCCATTTCTCTCAAATTATTCATTTTCAATTCTCCCTTTTGGATTGCTTTTTTATTACTTCGGATTTTAATTGATATCCCAGCAAAGATCAACCAATAATGCTAAATTCAAGATTTGAAGGAATATTTGAATTTGTTATACATAAATAGACGTGAAAAAATAAAGAGGGCACCATGCAGAGTATTCTAGGCACCGCAGCTTTCCTTTACCATCGCTATTACGCACAAAATACAGAACCCATCAAAGATAAAAACAATACCCCTGAATTGATGGCCTTCGCAAATGATGTCATTGCCGACGTTCCGGGACCCTATGCTTACTATACCGAGGAAATGCTTGAGGTGTGTAGACAAATTGTCGCTTTTATGCCTGGAGACAATTCCGACCTCGATGTGAGTAAACTTCGTCCTGAGAATTTGGTCGAGATTTTAAAAGAGAGGCTGGTAAATTTCTTTCACTCAGAGATAAAATTTGATAACGATTACCGAAAGCATCGACAAATTCTTTGGAAAGCATTCAGAACAGCATTAAATGCTATAGACTTATGTTCGACAGTCATGCAAATGGCAGAAGTTTGGAAATATTTAAATCCTATGAAGAAAGAAATGGTAATCCATAACTTCCTAAGTTTACAGAGCACCTTATTGGAAATTTCCTTCGATATAGATACTAAAGCATGGATATTTAATGAATACTATAAAGAAAAAGGGGAACAAATAACTCCCAAATTTCAACTTGATGACTACTTTCTTTACCAGAAAATAATAGATTCTATCCTTGCCGGAAAATTCCGTCTTGATCATGCAAAACAGCCCTGGATAAAAGCGAAGTACAGATTATTGCAGCATAACATTTTGGAATTCATTCATAATGAAACTCATCTAGGGGCCATACGTGTCTTTAAACGTGGGGCAAGATGGACAGCACAGGACTACGAAGTTGTTAGCACATTTTTAGTCATTAGTGAAACAACGGATTGTGATTATGATATCAAACAAGGTCTTATTAAGAAATTAAGAGCTATACTCCTTCGTACCTTACTTTACGGTGTGCCAGAAAGTATCGACTGCGAATTTCGCAGCGCCGAAGAAGCAGAAAGCTTATTTTCTCTTGACCCGGAAGCATTCAGAGCTACTTCCAAAACTCATTTTCTAAAGGTTTTAGAAGAATTATCGAGAGATAAACATCCTAAGGAGGATGCTCCCTTTAATGTGATAATGTACTTTTTTGATTATGAACTTATCCCTCTTATCGAACAATTTAACCAAATCATGAGCGCGAGCTCTAACGAGGTTAGAAAAAATTACCATCAATTTAAAGTGAATATTTTAAGGAAAATTAGGGACTGTATAAATAGCGAACACTTGATGGCCTTATTAAAACCAAAAAATGTTGCAAAAACTTGCTGGCTATGTGTCAGCGAAATGGCTGACATCCATGATAAGCAAAGACAAGATGAAATTAAACCCATTATTGTAGGTATCCTTCAAGCAACAATAAAAAAAGAGAATGTATTGTGGTATCAAAGAAATGCAAATGTATCGGAACGAAATAAGATTCGTGCTTCCGAAGAAAAGTACCTCATGCTGCCGGACTTAAATAAGTTTTTGGGAGTTTGCATTAGTTTGTTAACCCTAGATTCCGTTGAAAAAATAACTTCTGAGAAAATTGACTTCTCGGAAGATCCCCGTTTTAATGACTTAGTAGCTAATAGTATATGTTCGCGCGAGTCTGTCTGGTCCGGTAAAGGAACAGCATTCCTACCATACATTAAACATCCTGATATTTCGTGTTTCTTTTGGGATTATTTGGCTTATCAAGACGCATTCACAAAGCGTGGGGCTGCCGATAAATCGATCACCATTTATGGACAAATAATACCCTATCACAGTTCTGTGGTTCCGGAAGATGTGATAGAAGATATTAAAAATGACATATCGATTTCAAGCAAAGCTGTGAAGGCAATTTTATTAGGGTTTTATTGCGGATGCACAGAGGATTCCTCCTTACTGAAACATTGGAAGGAGGATTGGGTTCCTGCCGTTTTGCGATCACATCCGGAATTAGCTGAACAACCTATAGCGCTCTTCAAGCACTATTTTAGTGAAAATTTCGATCAGCACTTCCAATTATTTATTCAAAACATTGAAAGAGACTTTGGACCCCCCGATGTGTTTTTCAAGATTGAAGAAAAATTGATTCCTTCTCATGTAGAAGTTTTAAAAAGTTATTGTAATCTCTTGGGACCTAATTACCTCTCGGCCCTGTTTTCGGGGAAGTATGAAAAACACGAAGTTATTGATTTAGATCGACTAACATTAACTCATAAGGGAGCATCCTTGTTATTAATGGATATCTACCAAGGACATATGGATTTGGCTCATGCTTCTATTTTAACATTCCGGGATGAACATAAAAGCATTTGTGAATATCTCTTTCCTGTGACTGAATACTCTATTTTATTACAAAAATGTATAGATGATAAACACCTTTATCAACTCTTTCACTTACGGCTTGAGCACTTTTTGAAAACAAAATTGTTCCCAAATACAACTCCCTCAGTTCTTGCCGATGGCCTTGCCGATTTGTATGTGAGGTACTCTCAGGGCGAGTTGATACCTATTTGTGAAATGGCATTCAGGATTGCCATTGAAAAAAAAATCCGCATTTTGGGGGATGCAGCGAACCTCATGGACCTTATACAACAAAAGGCTTATGCGAAATTAAACTCAACATCTATCTATCAGTATTCCAAAGAAGAGGTTTATCATTATTTTAGGTATAAGGCTGAGCATCTTGTGGAAGAGTTTAATCTTTTCTATAACTCAATGCGTGATGAAGTTTTCCCTCTGGGTGAAAAAGGAAGAGCGCTCTTCAGAAAAGAAGCCTTTAACTACATGAGGAGCATATTTGCTTCAGAAGAAATGACCTATAGGGAATTTTATTCTTATCTAAGCCAATTGGTTCGTCTCTTATCGTTTGCAGATGTAAAAGTGGTTACCGCTCAGGAAAATAGCATCATTGTAGAAATGGTCAAGACCCTTCCTGGAAAGTTACCTAAACTCATGTTAGACAACGATTACAACATAGACTTAAAAAATAGGGTTGTGAAAGTTTGGACTGAACTAAATCAAAAGTTGGGGACGAACATTCCATTTGACATTGATTTTGGCCTTGAGGCTCTGGAGTGAATCGATTTATCGATTCTTTCCCGAGGCCAATTTATTTATTATTAAATATTGATTGTAAATTCAATTATGCGATATTATTTACAGAATACTTTTAGGGATATAAATAATAAGTCAGGAGGACTTAATGGACAATATTTGCGGTTTCCAACCAAGTTCGAATTATTTTAACGGTCTTTACAATCAACTTTATGACGTCAATTTAGAACCCACCCATGATGCGAACCCTCCTGAAATGGTTGCAATTGCCAATGAGGCAGTTCATGGGATTGCGCAAGAAGCCTATTATACCGATGAAATGCTTGTTTTGGTTAGACAAATTGTAGCTTGTATACCCGGAAACAACACCGACCTCGATGTCAATAAAATCCGACCCGAAGAACTGATCACGAAATTAAAAGAGAGACTAGAAACATTTTTTTCAACCCAAATTGATCCTTACAATCCTAAGGGATGGTTTCTAACCCGTTGGGAAGGATTTTTGAGTGCATTACGTGCTGTGGATTCTTGTTCAAAACTGATGCAAATTTCACATGGCTGCAAAGATATGAATCATTTTGCTGATTTGCAGAACAATGTATTAGGAATAATCCAAAGGATTTCTTCGAACAACTTCATCACTGCATATTATAAAGAAAGGGGTATAAATAACCTCAAATTTCTTTTTGATGACTTAATTTTGTTGCAGAAAATATTAGATTTTAACAATGCAAGTAGCTTTAGTCTTATAGAGGAAAAGCGACAGGAAATAGATAAAAAGCTTAACGATTTTCAGCCTTATATTTTGAAGATTATTCGCGATGAGTCTAGTGGGTTTCCAAGTTTCCTTAAGCAACAGGGAAGATGGGCACCTCAAGATTATGAGCTTATGTGCGAATTTTTAGAATCTTCTGTTGGACGAAAAGATGACATTGTAGCGAAATTTAGATTTCGTCTCCTATGTACATTAATTTACACTACACCTACTTTATTCAATCTCAATTGTGAATATCGTGGCCTGGATAAAGCTGAGCGTTCATTTTCGCTTGACCCAGCAGATTTCACGGCAACTACCCGCTCTTCTTTGGTATATGTTTTAAATGAATTATCAACGATAAAACTTCCTTCAGAAGACCCATATGCTTTTAGGAATACTTTTAGGAGACGTAACTTTTATGATGATGGATTTCTTCCCCTTCTGGAACACTTTAACAAAATTATGGACGCAAGTACTTTCGAGGTAAGAAAAATTTGCCACCCCTTTAAAGTAAATATCTTAACGAATCTTTGCGAGCGTTATGAAAATTTCCAATGGACTTTTCCATTACAAAGTCCGTGTTTACTAAGTGTTGCAAAAATTTGCTGGCTCTGTATAAGCGAAATGGCTGAAATCAATGATAAGGGAAGACAAAATGACATCGAACCGCTTCTTGTACGTATCCTTGATAAAACAATACATGTTATGTGGTATTCAAAAATTGAAGAAGAAGAGCAAAATAAGATTTGGGCCTCAGAAGTGAAATACCTTTTGCTTCCAGAACTAGAACCGCTTTTGGGCATTTGCAAGAATTTGTTAGATTTAAACTCTGTTGTTCTTAACAATGTATCTACAAAGTCGATTAACTTCGAAGATTGTCCACAGTTTAACAACCTAGTAGCCAATAGCATATGTTCTCGCGAGTCCGTCTGGTCAGATAAAGGCATTGCATTGATACAAAACATTAATCATCCTGATATTCAGCGTTTAGTAATGGAATATGGGAATTATAAGCGAGCATTTGATAAGCTTGGCGTTGCCGATAGATCGATCACTATACATGGGAAAATCATTCCATATCATAGTTCGATGGTTCCTGATTATTTGATAGAAGAAATTCAAAAAGATAAATCGATTTCTAGCAAAGATTTTAAGGCAATCTTATATGGGTTTTATTGTGGTTACGATGAAGATTCTTCTTTGTTCAAACATTGGAAAAAAGATTGGGTTCAGGCAGTCACGACATTACATCCAGAAGTGGCTGAAGAACCCGCAGCCTTCTTCAAACACCATTTTAGTGAAGAATTCGATGAGCAATGCAAGGTTTTTTTTCAAACCATTGCAAGAGACTATGGACCGACCGATATGTCTTTGGCGGTGGAGGGAAAATTGATTCCTGTACATCAAGAAGTGTTAAAGAGTTGTGCCAATCTGTTAGCCCCTAATTACTTCTCAGGCCTGTTTTCCGGGAGTTTTAAACGACAAGAAGTTATTGACTTGGATCACCCCGGTAGTCAATTGATTGCCGGCAAAATTCGTGTATTTAACGACGAACCTGCATATATGCCTATCACCCATAGGGGTGTTTCATTGCAATTGATGGATATATATCGAGAGGAAACGGATTTTCCTCATTGTGCAACATTCCGGGATGAACAGAGATGTGTTAGAGATATCTTTTTTCCTGTGTCTGATCCCTTTATTCTAGCGCAAAAATTTAATGATGAGTCATACACAGATCAGTTGTTAGAGCTAAGATTTCAGTACTTTTTGAAAACGAAATTGACTAACAATCTTTCTGTTCTTGCTCAGGCCATAGCAGATTTTTATGTGAAAAACTCCGGCTGTGATTTAGTTCATATGTGTGAAGAGGCATTTAAGGTTGCCAACGAAAAAAGAATACGCATTTTGGGTAATGTAGAGAACCTCATGGATCTCATCCAACAAAAGACCTATGGGACATCTGATTTTAGAATTGACCTCTGGAGCTATTCTGACGAAGAGATAATTCTGTATTTTAGATACATGGCGGAGCACATTGAGGAAGGCGAATTTTTCCGCCATTTTTATGGAACTATGCCAAGGGAAGTGTTTTCCTTAGGTGAAAAAGGAAGAGCGATCTTCAGAAAAAAGGCTTTTAACTTTATGAAGACAAATTTAACTTCAATAAATGAAATGAGCTATTTTGAATTCAATAATTCTCTAATCGGACTGATTCGTCTCTTATCGTTTGCAGAGATAATAAAGCTTACAACCGAAGAAGTAAGTATCGTCACAGAGATGGTCAATGCCCTTCCAGGAAAATTGCCTTTAATCATGCTAGACAGCGATTATAACATAAACCTGAAAAATCAGGTCGTTAAGCAATGGGGCGAACTAAATCAAAAGTTGGGAACCCAAATCCCGTTTGTAATTGATTTTGGCCAGTGAGGCCACATCTCCTAGGATTTGGCGCACCGAGCACCCACCCAATAATATTTTTCTTGCTAACGTTATTAACGTTAGGTATAATAACGTTTATAACGTTAGGATGGTGTATACCTATGGATATAGAGTCAATTAACAGAAATCTCTCTGAAGGAACTATAATCACAAAGGAAATGTTCCCACACCTTTATCGCCTTGAGCAATCTCCTTTTATATTCGAAACTAAATTCGGACTGGATACTCTTCCTGAAGAACCGGGTATACTTCTTATCAGAGGGCCAAGACAATATGGAAAGAGTACCTGGCTCGAAGGGCAGGTGGTTGAAACAATAAAGAACTTTGGGGCCGGTAGCGCATTTTATCTCAATGGCGATTTCCTTGCCGATTCACAAGCTCTTGCAGATGCACTTGATACACTTGTTGTTTCTTTTAATAAAACTTCCAAGGTGAAACGCATTTTTATCGATGAGATCACTTCGATCAAAAATTGGGAATTAATTCTGAAGAGAATGGTGGATAATGGAACTCTAGAGGATGTTTTAGTTGTGACAACGGGATCTAAAGCTACCGATTTACATAGAGGAGCGGAGCGTTTACCTGGTCGCAAAGGGAAGCTGAAACGTTCTAGTTATTTATTTACACCTATTTCATATAAAGCTTTCCATTCTGTTTGCCATAAAATTTTGAAAGAGAAAACATTGAATGCATATTTGATATCAGGGGGGTCTCCAATTGCTTGTACAGAAATTGCACTTAATGGAAGAATTCCGGAATATGTAGTTGAGTTGGTTCGCAACTGGATAGAAGGTGAAGTTTCAAAAGACGGACGATATCGCAGCGCTCTTCTAAATATTTTAAATGTCCTCTTCCGTCTTGGAGGTAGTCATGTCGGTCAAGCGAATCTTGCAAGGGAAGCTGGACTTTCGAATAACACAGTAGCCCAAGGGTATATCGAGTTATTAACCGATTTAGGATGTGTGATTCCAGCTTATCCTTGGGATCCACAGAAAAATCAGCTTATACTGCGAAAACAATGTAAATATCATTTTATGAATTTGCTTGTTGCCACCTGTTATCATCCAAGCCAATTACGAAGCCCGGAAGATTTTGATAATTTAACATCCGACCAACAAGGAATTTGGTACGAATGGGTGATTGCACAAGAGTTGGAAAGAAGGCTCAGTCTTCGTGGTGAGGAGTTTATGGAGCCTCTAGCCTTTTGGCAGAGTAAAAGTGCAGAGATCGATTTTTATGACAAAACAGAAGGATTTATTGAAGTAAAAAGAGGAAAGTGTAATCCCTTGGATTTCGCTTCGGTTTCCCAAACAATTCCAAAAGGACAAACTGAAAATAATCAATAAAAATACCTTTGCAACAGAGCACCTGCAAGGGATCTCTCTAGAAAGCTTCCTGTTAGAAATTTAGAGTCTGCAAGATCTCGTCATTTCCCCCCAGTCAATAAATTGGCCTCGGGAAAGAATCCATTAATCAATTCCTCTTCAACAAATCCAAATGAAAAAATTAAAAATTTAAATTATATTTATTAGTAAAATTAAAATTATATTAAGAGAGTGTTAAGAAAGACGATTTTTATATAAAATAATTTGAATTTACGATATAATATAAGACTAAATAAAGCTAATAAGGACATTATGGACAATACTATTCAAAATATTCTAATAAATTTGGATAAATTTTGCGATTATGTGCCGATTCTGAGCACAATTACCAATGCAGTCGATGCCCTTGTCAGGCGAATCTTTTTATCAGACGAAACCAAGAAAGAAAATCTCATACTTAACAACCGTTATTTCAGGCATCTTGACAGTAAGAAAGTCCTGGGTAATGTCGTTCTAATCCCTTTTGTTGGCAACATAGCTATCTACTGCTATCGATCCTGGGAAAAAGACGCTCAAGTTCATCAAAGCCGCGTTCTTGCAAGACCTTTAGAAATACCAGTTCCAGGAGCAAAAGCCTATTATACAGACGAGATGCTTACTTCGATTAGAGAAATCGTAGCTTGTATGCCTCGGGACAATTCCGACCTCGATGTATCTCAGCTCCGGCCCGAGGATTTAGTCCCAGAATTGAAAAATCGTTTAAGAAGAATTTTTTCGAATGATGTTTTTGTTTGGGATATTTATGTTTGGGATCGTTTTAGGAAAGCATTAAATGCGATCGATCATTGTTCGAATCTGGTGATGATCGTAAATAGAGAAAACAATATTAAGTCTCGCATGAAAGAAGTGATGATCAGTGATTTTGAAGATTTACAACGTGACATCTTAAAAATGGTCTTAAGAGTCCCATTAATTAGTAGTGATGATATGTTTGCTTACTACTCTCGCACATATGGGGAGCAAAAGACCCCCAAATTTCAACTAGATGATTTAAAATTTTTAAGCAAAATAATCTCTTTGTGCAACCAAAATTCAGATTACACAATTGTATTCCCTCTTTTTAAAAAATTTCGCGAACGTGTTTTAGATTCTGTTCATAATCATAATTTCAGAGCTTTCAAGCGGGAGGATAAGTGGGCCCAGGACGATTACGAGGTTATGTGTGGATTTATAAAAATACTTAAGGAAAATTTCATTCTTGATTACCAACTTATTAGGGAATTTGAAGATAAACTTAAACTTGTGCTACTTAACAATGGAATTTTTAAACAAGACCAAGACTTTGATCATCTTTTTAAAATTCTTCAACATATTAATTATAAACAAGGAGGCTCTCAATATACTCTTGACAGCGCAACCTTTAGACTTAATAGTTCAGATACTTTCGTAGAAGTTTTAGCGGGTTTGCGTTTAGATGATAATCAAATTATACCTTGTCTCGATCAATTTAACAAAATCATGAGCAGAAGTCATGTCGAGGTTAGAAAAAAATACCAAGGATTTAAAAATAATATCTTAATGGGGTTTTTTCATAAGTTATTTTCATCAAATGAGTCAGATACACATAAACCCAAAAATATAGCAAAAATTTGTTCGTTTTGTGTAAGCGAATTGGCTGACGAAATGGCTGACTTACACGATGAAAAAAATATCAAAGACACCCTTAGCTCTGTTTTGGGTACTATAACAAGGGAAGATGGTAACGTACAAGAGCTTATAAGAGATGATGAATTTAGACGTACTTGCTTAGAGAGTGATTATTCGTACTTATTGTTACCTGATTTTTTCAAGTTTTTGGATATTTGTAAAAAATTATTTAGGAAGGATAAACTAGATGCTGATGATATAACTTCGGAGCAGATTGATCTCTCTGGACATCCAGAATTTAATCAACTGGCAGCAAATAGTATATGCTCGCGCGAATCGGTTTGGTCCGATAAAGGCGCAACATTAATACAGGGGATTAATCACCCTGATATTTTAGGTTTTGCCCGGGAATATCAGGATTATAAGCGCGAATTCAAAAAGCATGGCGATGCTGATAAAGCGATCATCATTCAGGGACAAACAATACCTTATCACAGTTCGCTGATTCCGGAATATGTGATAGAGGAGCTTCAACGGGATGAATCGATTACTAGCAAGGGTGTGAAGGCAATCTTCTTTGGATTTTATTGCGGATTTGATGGAGATTCGCCTTTGTTCAAACATTGGAAAAGTCATTGGTTCCCTGTGATCAAGAAATTGCATCCTGAAGTAGCTGAAGAAGCTGAAGAACCGGCAGCGTTCTTCAACCATCTTTATAGAGAAGAAATCGATCAGCACTGTTCAGAGTTTTATCAAAAGATCTTAAGAGACTTTGGTCCACCCGATGTGATTTTGAAGATTGAGGGAAAGTCGATTTCTGTGCATAGAGAAGTGTTAAAAAGTTATTGCAAGGGATTAGGTCATAATTATTTTTCGGCCTTGTTTTCAGGTGTCTATGAACAAAATGAAGAGATTGTCTTGGATCTTGGTGAACTGCCACCAGGCGAACGACCTTCTCTAACCCATAGAGGTATTTCTTTGCAATTGATGGAGATCTATCAAGAGAAACTGGAGAATAATGCTTGTGCAATGTTCCGAGAAGAACAGAGAGGTGCTAGAGAATTTTTCTTTCCTGTAACTGATCCTAGTATTCTATCGGAAAAAACAAACGATAAGTTTCATAACCAACTGTTGTTTGAGCTACGTCTTGAGCAATTTTTAAAAATGAAATTAACTTCTAATAATCCTTCAGAGATAGCTAGTGTCCTTGCAGATTTCTATGTGAAAGACTCCAGATGTCAATTAAGGCCTATGTGCGATATGGCATTTAGGGTTGCCAAGGAAAAAAAAATACGCATTTTGGGTAATGAAGATACTCTAATGGACCTCGTACAACAAAAGGCATATGCAAAAACACGTTTACTTTACAACTATACCACGGAAGAGCACATTCATCATTATAGATACCAAGCGGAGCACCTTGAGGAAGAGGAATTTTTCACTTATTACTATAGATTTATGCCAGAAAAGTTCTTCCCTTTAGGTGAAAAAGGGCGGGCACTCTTTAGAAAAAAGGCTCTTAAGGAAATGAAGAATCTTGGTTATATGACGTATAACGAATTCAATAATTTACTAAGCGCGCTGGTTCGCATTTTGTCTTTTGCAGAAATAAAAGAGCTTACCACTGAGGAAATGAGCATCGTGACAGACATGGTCATTGTCCTTCCAGGAAAGTTGCCGAAGCTCATGCTAGATAGCGATGAAAATATCAACCTGAAAAATGCGGTTCAGCATAATTGGAGAGCGCTAAATCAAAAGCTTGGTACGAACATTCCATTTGTCATTGATTTTAGCCTTGAGGTTCAGGAGTGAATCGATTTATCGATTCACTCAAGTTTGGCTGAGGCCTTCGGTCGCTGTTTTACTCCCTCCCTAAAGAGCATCGACATGCGCTTTAGCGGCCTCTGCGATGGCTTTTAGGTTGTAGCCGCCTTCCAGTACCGAAATGATCCGCCCCTGAGCATATGTGTCCGCTACTTCCTTGACAGCTTGAGTAAGCGTCACAAAATCCTCAGTGGTTAATTTTAACCCTCCTAACGGATCGTCTTTATGCGCATCAAACCCTGCCGATATCATCACGAGCTCCGGACGGAATTTTTCCATTTCAAGACGTAGCGTCTCTTGATAAGCCCGCAAAACCTCTTCCCGAGCGGTTTCACTCACAAGGATCGGAACATTAAGAATCGTTCCCGCACCCTTTTCATCGGCTGCTCCGGTTCCGGGATATAACGGAAATTGATGCGTGCTAAAATAAAAAACAGAGGGATCCGCATGGAAAATCTCCTGCGTCCCATTCCCATGATGAACATCCCAATCTACAATAAGAACTCTTTTTATCTTATACTTCTCTTGAGCATACGTCGCCCCAATAGCAATATTGTTAAAAAGACAAAATCCCATTCCTTGTTCACTGCAAGCATGATGACCGGGAGGCCTAACGACGCAAAACACCCTTTTCGTCTTCCCGCTCATCACTAGATCCACCGCTGTCAAAACAGCGCCGGCGGCTCGTAGGGCAACATGATAAGATTTTGGACTGATTTCTACGTCTCCGGTGCTCAATGTAGTATTTCCTTCCTCCACTTCGCGCTTCACAAGATCGATATAGGAGCCGGAATGGCATCGAAGAAGATCCTCTTTGGTGGCATCTCGAGGGGACTGGACGGTATAACCTTTTAAGGCGTTCACAATCACGTCGTAGCGCTGAGGGCTCTCAGGATGTCCCATCGGGGTGATGTGGTCTCTAAATAGGGGATCGGCGATAATGTATGTCATAATAGGGATACCATTTCGTTGCGGTTCACGACGCTATCTTTTCCAAACCAAATTTTCCAGAGGGCAACTGCAAAATCTTCGCTTTGTACAGTTCCGACTTTCGCGCCGTTGACGTGGAGTTCTATGACTCCTCCGGGAAACCAGCGGAGATCATGGACATCATTCACTTTTACTGCTGTAAATAAACTTAGAAAATCACTTACAACAGGTTTCAGTGCTGTTTTCTGATCATTAGGAATATTTTTGGAGAGCGATTCGTTCAAAATATTTGTAAACTTTTGTTTATCGACTTTTTGCATAAAAATTTGGGTGAGTTGTTTGGCCTTTGAAGGGTCCAACATCTGGTCTATCCCTTTTTCTTTCGAGGGATTCTCAATATAACTGGCGATGCTATAGACTTTGACAATGAATTTTTTTCGGGTGGACGCTCCTGTTGCTGATAAAATGTAGTTTTTTCCATTAAATTCTACTGTAACTTCTTTTGGAAACATTTTTCCCGAATTCAGATCCTGGAAGTTCTCTTGGCTGCCACCCATCAGACTCATTGCAGCCAGGGCAACACTAAAATTATGTTTTATCATCGAAATCTCCATTGAATTATGTATATAGGTATCACATAATATAGCACTAAAGCAATCTTTTTTAGCCACGTAGGTCGCGAAGAGAGGGAAGGACACGCGAAGAAAAACATTTTTTTTAAAAACTTCGCGTGTTCTTCGTTTTCTTCGCGACCTTCGTGGCAATTTTTTGTGGGAGAAGAAGATTCGGTGAAAAAAGCTTGCACAAAAACGGTAATTTGGAGTATCGTTAGCGTTATATTTTGGGGGTTTAGCTCAGTTGGTAGAGCATCTGATTTGCATTCAGAGGGTCAGGAGTTCGAGTCTCCTAGCCTCCAAACGCGGCCATAGCTCAGTTGGTTAGAGCGCTACACTGATAATGTAGAGGTCCCAAGTTCAAGTCTTGGTGGCCGCATAGGTAGCTCGGCGTGTCCTCACGCCGAGAATACAATTCTTTTGGAGATCTAGTGAATCACAAGCAAAAAGTTATTATTCTTTTAGGGCCTCCCGGCTCAGGAAAAGGGACACAAGCTAAAGAATTGTCTCAAAAGCTGTCAATCCCCCATATTTCTACAGGCGATATTTTCAGAGCGATCATCAAAGGAAATACATCGCTCGGCGAGCAAGCAAGATCTTTCATGAATATCGGCCAGCTAGTGCCCGACGAATTAGTGAATGAAATAGTTGTCGAACGCTTACACCAACCGGATGCTGCAAATGGCTTCATGCTCGATGGCTACCCAAGGACAATTCCACAGGCTGATGCAATTGGATCCCAGCTAAATGCTGATGCTCAGGTCGTGGTCATTAATATTCAGGTCCCTGATGAAACAATTATCAAACGGATTTCCGGAAGGCTTTCCTGCCCTAGCTGCGGCAGTGTCTATAATAAATTCTTTTCTCCGCCAAAAAAAGCCGGCATTTGCGATAAATGCGGCGCCGAATTGGTTCAAAGACCTGATGATAGCGCGGAAGTTGTCGTGGAAAGACTCCGGGTTTACAATCATCAAACAGCCCCGCTGATCGATTATTATGAGAAGAAAGGTTTTTACTCAACGTCAATGGCGACCGCGATCCGGAAGTCGTTCTAAACGAAATTATGAAGAAACTTTAGCTAATTCTTGTTCGATAAATTCTTTCAAAGTCTTTCTTGAAAAAATATTGGCCTCTTTAAGGTCATTGACTGTAATCAGCCCCAGCTTTTCCAAAGTATTTCTAGCGAGAGAAAAGAGCTTCTCGCGATGCTCCATCCTCTCAGCTTCCGTATGTTTTGAAAGATCAAGATCCAGTTCCTCAGGTTTTATTATTCCGGGAAGCAATCCTAAGTCTAGGTAGTCTCTAAGATACCAGACCTCCAATTTGGATAAACCTTCGATTGCAGGTTCATCTTCGCGCAAAGATTCAATTTTTTCTGGGGTGTGGGGGTCGTTATAGATGCGGAAAAGCCTAAGCTTAAGATCGGTATAAAGCCCCGGCGAATTGGGAATATGTTTATTTCCTATCGCATGGATTAACATCTTATTCGAGCGATCTTTGGAGACATTCAGATTTTCGATAAGATCGAGTCGGAGGGTATTCCAGGCAAGAGCAAGAACGATGTTAGCTTTTTCCAAAAGATGATGAAATTGAAGAGAAATTTCATCGATGCGATTGATTATTTCTTGGGCTTCATTTCTGCCGAGTTCGTTGACATTGAGGAGTTCTATTTCTCGGGTGATTGAAAAGATTTGGATTTCGAGGTCTTTGATTGTTTCGGTAAATTCGTGACTGAGGAGAGTAATGTGATGTTGGACCGGTTCGGTGACGCTTTCGTGTTTTAGTATGGCAATCTCTTTTTCGGTGCCAAAAAGGATGAGTTTTGAGAAAATATCGTGGCTCATACCGACGAGGATAGGGGAGAGCTTCCAGTGGTGTTTATCTTCGATGCATAGGATGGTGTCAAGGAGTTCGAAAATTTGGGGGATGGTGAGTATGTTGCCGGCAGCTTCGAGAAGGGATCTATCAGTGAGACCGACGATTGCGGCGCGGGTTTTTTTTCTCCAGTTGCCATCGTTTGTCTCGTTAATTTTCACAAGGGTGGAGCGTATTTGATTTTTGTCCATATGCGAGATTTCGTTTTCCAAGACTTCGGGGGTGGCGTTAGCAGCGAATTTAGCTATTTCTTCTGCATCGGCTGTCTTAAAATTGGGAGCTTTCGCCATGGTACATATTTCCTCTATTCAACCTTATGACTTATTTTCGAAAAAAAATATATTACTTTTTTTTAAAAAATAGACATTAGGCCAACAATTTTCAACAAATCCTAGGATTCATAGACACAAATAACAGGATAAGCAGGATCGCAAGCGGAAGGATAAAAAAGGATAAGAAAAGATAAGAAAGAAAAAAAGAATTGTTATTTTTTTATTTCTTTCTTATCTTTTCTTATCTTTTTTCTTATCCTCTTTTTATCCTGCCGCTTGCGATCCTGCTTATCCTGTTATTTGTGTCTATGAATTAAACGAGATCATTGAGGATGGATTCGCGATAGTCTTTCATTAATCCTATCATGAAGTGCAGGTTATGGATGGTTGCTAGTGTATAGAACGTTAATTCACTCGCCTTGAATAGGTGATGCAAATAGGCCACATTATAATTTTTACAGGTACTGCAGCTGCATTCCTTATCTATAGGCTCATAATGCATGGCGTTGACTCCCCTAGATAACTTCAGCCCCCCTGTCTTTGTCAGCAAAAGACCATGTCGCGCCGCGCGCGTCGGGTAAGAGCTATCAAAAGTGTCAATCCCAAGAGGAATACACTGCACAAGAGACTCCAAATCACCAATTCCCAGAAGATGGTTCGGCTTTTCTTCAGGGAGTCTTGGAAGGAGACCGGTAAGCATCTCAACCATCTCAGGTTTCGTCTTTCCAAGCGACCCGCCAATCGAATACCCATCAAAAGGGAGATCGGTCAAAAATTCGCAGCTTTCCCGTCTCAAGGCCGGGTCAACCCCGCCATGAATCACGGCATACATCGCTTGATTGTTTCGATTTTTGAGATGCTCTTCTAAGGATCGCTTTTCCCAGCGATGAGTTCGGTCTAATGATGTTCTTAATGCCTCAGGCCCAATGTGATAAGGGGGGAGTTCGTCGAAAGGGATAATAATATCGGCACCTAATGCTTTTTGTACCTGAACTGAGGATTCTGGAGTGAGGTGGACCTTGCTGCCATCCCGATACGAACGAAAGCAAACACCATCCTCTGTGATTTTTAGGACATGACCGTCTTTTTTCTTAGTTCCTCGGCTTTTAAGTTCATTGGCGACCGATCCATAAGCGAGGGAAAATACTTGAAATCCTCCGGAATCTGTGATGATAGGAAGCTTTCGGCCAATGAATGAGTGGAGTCCGCCAGCTTGACGTACAGCTTCGGGTCCCGGTTGCAAAAGGAGGTGGTAGGTGTTGCAAAACATGAGCTGCAAGCCCATAGAGTCGAGGGTATTATTATCTAGCCCTTTGATGCTTCCATTTGTCCCTACAGCTACAAAATTGGGGGTGTCGATAATCCCGTGAGGTGTATGGATGCGCCCTACGCGAGCGCGGGATCGTTTGGAGCGATGGATAAGTTCAAAAGAAAAGGATTCTGCATTCATGCCAATTCCTCTTTTACTAGGCGCTTTGAAAAGGCGACGATTGGGGTACTGCAGGCGATCATGATGCATTTGACGAAAAAGCTGATCAAAATGATGTCGAATACTGATTCTACAATCCCGTATAGACCTACAAAACTAAAGAGAATGGTGTCCAGCAATTGGGATAGAAATAGCGAAAGTCCCACTCTTTTAGCAAAGGAATCTCCGGAAAATCGCGCTTTTAGCCATGAAAAAAGGATGAGATCGAGTTTCATCACGAGATAGAATACAAAGATGGAAGCGAAGATGATGCGAGGGGTTGCGGCAAAGATCGTCTCGAAACTCGCTTGAGTCAGGTCGCTAGCTGCCGGGAGGTATCCTAGATGGATTTGACTCATTACCATGAAGAAAATAAGTCCCAGAAAAGAAATTTTTATCGCTTTTTGGGCGAGATCTTTTCCATAGTATTCCTGTAAAAGATTCAGGGACAAAATGCACCCAATAGAGTAAACATCGCTGCATGTTACGGTCATTCCAAATAGATGCATCTGTTTAACCACAAACAGGTTGGCTAGAATCGCTTGAACCGCCACAAGGCTAATAAGGGAATAACAGTTCCCATAGCGAAGCGCGGCAATTACAAACGCGATGACAATAAAAATATGTGTTATAAAAAGAATCTCATTCATAAGCCTCTAAACTATACCACAAATATAATTTATAATCCACTAGAGAGTGAGCCTTTTAAGTATTCTTTAAAATCGTGCAATTCCTGAGTAATTTTGGTCACTTCTATCGTTTCTAGCTTTTCGAACAGCTCTTCACGAGTGGTACATGAAGCTATCAAATTACGTGCCGTTAAAATCTCTTGATCATTTCCCTTGGTACTGCATTTAGCACATACATGATTCCATTTAGCTAACATGAGACCTGTGAATCCTATCGCTGATAAATCCTTAAATTGATAATTAAGAACGTACTGAAACTTAGTATTTTCACTATCCTTTATTTCGGTGAGTTTGTATACAACACCATCAACCCTAGTGAACCAAACATCACTTCCATCATACCAAATTTCTTTTATCGTGAATTCTTTTGTTAGAGCACACAAAGTAGGTTCGAGATATTCATCATCAGGAGTATCACTCACTAAATATCGAGTTGTACCACCCGTTCCTCTATAATACAGTTTTCCATCAGCAAGAAATAAAGAGCTGCGATAATCTAATTCTATGGCATGGCTAATGTTGTCCAATGTCCTCACTTGCACATAATCATCACCATGATGCCTCCAGCATTCACCGTCTTCTGTGAGCACAAATCGACCCCCATCGGACACTTCCTTAATTTTTTTACCGCGTAATGAGATAAAATCTTTCTGACATATAGAGCCTCTGAAATCTCCTACGATATGTGTGATCCTATCTTTCATTAAAAGAATAATCATTCTTGATCTTTGCAATAGTTTATCGACACACTTAAATTCAAATCGAAGCTGGTGATTTTCATAAACTTTTGTTGAGCCATCTTTATACTTCAATGCTAATGTAGAAAATGAAGTGACAATTTGTTCAATATCGCGATAGTCGGAATCCCACCAAACTTTATTTTCAATTGGTCTTGTCAGGTAAAAGCGAAATAATTTTCTCTTTGTACATGCATAAAAAGCAGCATTATTTGCATCTGCAGTGTTTATTACAGGTTTTATATTTAATTTTTCAAGAGAAGGCAGACTATATCCGTCACCTTGTAATAAAAGTACTTTTTCATCTTCAGTGTGCACTATCAGAGTGAAATGATGTTCATTTAAACGACTCCAAAATACAGATCGAATGGGACAATTGTATAAGGATTCTACTTCACCAAAATTGACAAATCTATATTTCTTTTTTGAATGAGGAATAAGGGAAGCTTTGTCAGCGCCTGAAAAGAAAACGCGACCTGAATCGCCACCGGAATAAATGATTGTTCCGTTGTCACCCAGAGGAAATATTCGTGGAGGTAATAAGCGGCAATAGACTTTATAGAGGGTTTTCATATGATTTGAGTATTTTTTTGAACATTTAAATATGCGACCAAGGGACATAAGGTCTTTCACGCATAGATGGGAAGCTATCTTAGACATCATGTCACGGGGAAGGTGATGCAAATTGAGTCCATTTCTATGAACCTTTAGGCGGAAGTAAGAATTGTCAGGATGGGGATTTTCTAAAGTAAGGTCTTGGAGGTAACTGCTAAGAGTTAGAGGGGGTGTGTATCCGCTTATTGCATTACAGGTTGCACTGGCTCCATTCATATAAACTCCTTTTTTTTGGAACAGATATAAGTGAATATTCTTTAATAATCAATTCAAAATCATAGCCTAAAGAAATTCCCAACATGAGGTCTCCTCCCTTGTTATGCAAGCGTATGTAGCTTACTGTGTCCCCACTATTGGTTTAATTTCGGCTAATTCTTAAACCCCGGATAAGGGGTTTTGGTTTGGTAGCCCAGGGTTTACGGCATCCGCATACCCTGGGTAGATTCATAAAAATTCTTGCACCCCCGAATGGGGGTGCCGGTTTTGATCATGCTCACAACATGTTTTAGAGCATATTTTGCAGCTGACAGAAACCGGCACCCCCATTCGGGGGTGCAAGAATTTTTTGATCTATACCCAGGGTATGCGGATGCCGAAAACCCTGGGCTACCAAACCAAAACCCCTTATCAGGGGTTTAAGAGTTGGCCGAAATTAAACCAATGCCCGACGAAGTTAAAAAGATTGCATTATTAGGAAAAAGTTTGGTATTTTACTTGAATTATCATAAAGAAAGAAATTAATATGAATGTAATTCGATTCTTGGCAGCAACTGTTGATGACATTGCAGAGCGTTTTAAAAAAAGGGAAATCCCGCAACTTCATAATGACATCTATAGGAAAATTTTAGAATACCTGCCAATTGTAGATAAAATCCATTTGTCTCTAACATGTAAAAGAGTTTATGCGGTAACCGAATTACATCTTTGTTACCAAGCGAAAGAATTAGGATTTCTATCATCCACTTTTCCTGATAAAACAGAGGCAAGAGATTTTTTCGCTACATTATTTAAAATTGTTAGGATTTTGGGAAGATACAGATTTTTACAAGAATCAGAAATCAAACGATACGATCATAGAGGATTCTGGATAAATGGTGTTGTTATGGATACCGAATCTACTCTTCGAAATATTCCTAAACTAAGTACGGAAAGATTAATAAAATTATATGATGATTTAGACAAATATTTGGTCAGTTCTGGAGAAAATTCTAGTATGGCGATTTGTAATCCGTGCTTACATCTCTTTATCCTAAGACATCTTCCAAAGCAATCAAACGAAGAAATACGTTTACAGTCAATTATCGTTAATCAAGCTGTTCGCTTTGCGGCAATTAATGGTTGCCTTGATATCATTGATTTTTTTATTAATCATGGGGCTGATTTAAACCATCACTCTCGAGGCAGGACTCCCTTATTATGTGCTTTACATGAACGAAAGAATAATGTTGTAAATTATTTACTTGAAAATGGTGCGGATCCTAATATTTGCGAAAGTGATAGGGATGCACCCATTCATAAGTCTGTATGGCACGGTGATATAGATATGATCAAAACTCTACTACTCAAAGGTGTAAATATTAATACTCGTGGGCACAACGGTTATACCCCTTTAAGAATTGCGCAATGGACTAATAATATAGCAATGATGACTTTTCTTATTGAGAAGGGTGCCGACCCTAATATCCGCGATAACGAGGGAGAAACCAATCTTAAATATGCTGAAAGAGAGCAACGCACTTTCATCGCGGAATTATTACGAAACGCTGGTGCAAAGTGAATATTTGAGGCTTATCCTACAATTTCACATGCATAACGAGACAATTTAACATCTGCAACTTGACGTTTCCACCCTCTGCCAATTTCGATCATATCGTGGATATCCACGAAATGATCGAGGGTAATGGGTCCGCTAGTTTCTTACCAGTTGATATTGCTAAAATTAATATTCATCTTGAAACCATACTTTGATAAACTTTTCATATTTGATTGCCAGGAATCCTCCGGAAGCTTTGTGATACTTAAAGCCGCAGATTTCCTTGGGGGTTTCTTCAGTTTTTTCTTCAAATTCTACTGTGCCAGTATCCAGATTGACAATATTGACCTCGTTTGTGGGTCTTGTTATCGCTAAATATGACCCAAATAATTCTACAGAAGTCCAAGGTTTGGGAACAGAACAGACTTTCTCGATTCCCTCTGAAAGGTTATAACATGTAAAATCTTTAGTAATAAGGAATCGATTATTATTTACTTTGCAAAGAGAGTTGGAATAAGTCAGAAGTAGATTTGTAACCAGATTTTCAAAAGTCAAACTGCCATTAGGCATGGCTTGAGCGATTAAGTCACCGTTTACTGAAATAATTCTAGGGGCCTTAATGTCGGATTTTCTTCCCATGTGGTCGTAATATTCTTTACGGTTGCTTAGCACTACTGTCTTTACAGGAGTATCACAATTGCGGAAATACAAAATACGATAATTTTCACGCCATTCTTCATCTACATCATACACAGTTGGACCGCTACAGTATTGATTACCAGATTCCTCCTGATTTTGCTTAAAATTGTAGACAATCACACCCACCATATCTCCTTCGAAGAAAACTTTTTCAATGCCAGCTGGATGCATTGATTTGTGGAATAATTCATTATTGTTATTATCAAGAACAGTTAGATGGTAATAATTCCAGATAGCGGTCCAGTTATTCTCTTCATTTGTAAGGATATTTGGTAACTCTTCTTTTCTATGTCCGGATCCAATTCGCTTACTTTGGGCAACTGCTAAAGCTGCAGCCGCTGCATCGGAAACACCCTCAGAATAAAATTTTTTCGCATCTTCAAAAACCTGCTCGCCTTTTACGTTAAAGAACAATTTACTATAAACTTCTCTATTATGTTTTCTTGGTGGAACAAACTCCGGTTCTTCTATTTTTGCTGCATCATTATTTTCTTGTCGTTCTTCTAGGGTTAAAATCTCAAACTGTTTCCATGCAGATTCTAGAGAGCTTTTATTACTTGTGCTAACTATGAACAAATCATTTTCCATATATACATTCACTATTATGCCTTTTTCATGAACATAATTGGCATTGTTGTGTTGAAGTCGATTAACTTGATAATGATCATAGCAAAATAGACGACCTTTTGAATCGCAGACCTCTAATTTTTGCCTGCTCCAATAGACACTTACAATTTTTCCGGATGATAGGGTCTTTTCGAAGTGATGAACGGCCCAATCAGGGACCTCTTTCCGACAATTTGATTTAGCCATTTGTTGTAAATTAATGGCATATAAACCAAAATCGCTCTTTGGGTTATATTTAAATATTAAATTAGTACCAAGAATGTGGATATTTCTCCATTGTTCGAATGTGGGAATGGACCATTGTTGAGATTTTGTATTGTATATTCTGACAGCGTTTAGAAAATCATTTTCACAATATTGTGAGAAGTTGCTTATCACATAAACGTCACCGTTTATATAACAAGCAACTTTAGAATTATCAACGAATTGGCTGACTGTGCAAGATGGCCATGATCCGGTCTTGATTGGCTCCATAAATGCCCCCTGGGTTTGTGGAGTGTTGATTGTAGATAATTCCAATTGTTAAAGCAAGAAAAAAATGTGCATAGGTTTTATACAATCAACCTCCCAAATTTCCGTTTTCAATATAGGCTTTCCAAAGGTCGTAGACGGGACCTGGGGTATTGAGTAGTTCATGCACAGAGCCTGCTGCAATCACTTTTCCATTATCAAGCATTAACACTCGGTCAAAGTGCGGCAAAAGATGCAATCGATGCAAAGATACCATCAAAGCGGTCTCGGGAAATGCATTTATAACACCGGTTAAAATCTCTTTTTCCGTTGGAAGATCGACACTCGATGTGGGCTCATCCATTAAAACCAGTGAACTGTACCGTGCTGCAAAAAGTCCCCTTGCCAAAGCCAATCTCTGTTTTTGACCCACTGACAAATTAAGTCCTTTTTCTCTTATATCCGTGTCAAGCCCCTTGGGGAGCTTTTCAAGAACCGAAGTGAATCCGGCCAAATTAACCACCCTTAGAATCTCTTCTTTGCTTGCAGGCAAGTCTAAGGTAATATTAAAAGAAATAGTGAATATCTCAGGATCTTGAGGAATTAAAGTCGCAATGGCTTGAATGGGCTCAAAGTTATCAAAAGAAACTCCATCGATATTGAGATTCAGAGACGAAGGTGTATACAGTCCGCATAATAGATTTAAAAGCGTACTCTTACCGCTTCCACTGTGACCGATTAAAGCCATTTTTTCACCCCGATGGATTTGAAAATCCACACGATCAAAAATTTGTCCTCGGCCATCTCCGGGTGCATGATGAAATGCTAAATTTTCCACAGAAATAGTGTGCCATTGAGAGGCAATGGCTGCCCCTTGGGGAAGATGAGCATATTTTTCAATGTCATTGAGAATGGGCTGAATCCCTTTGACATCCGTATCCATTCTTGCTATTTCTCCAAGCTGCATGCTTATTTCCTGAAATACAAAAGTAAGATCCCATTGATAGCGAAAAATCATCACAACAAGTCCTATTAAAATAGGTTCACTTCCATACAACAAATAGATGACATAGCCGGCAAGGGTAATAGCTTGAAAGATGGACAACATTGTCATCATCAAGCACCATTTAGTTTCATTCAATACGGCTTCTTTTCGAAAGATTGGCCAAATGGAAACCATACGTTGCCAAAGATTAGATCGAGTAAGTTCACCCAAACGCAATGTCAAAACGGTGGTCATATTACTGATATAATCGAATAGGACGCCCCCTATATGATTTTCAATTTCATTTTCCGCATCATACAAAGGAATTAACTTACGATCGAACATGATGATAGGGATTAAAACGAGTAAAGAGAAAAATAAAGCTTACCAGACCCACAGGAATTGAGATCCATAATAAAAAACCTATGGAGGCTATGAACCGGGTAATCATTTCAATATAGATAAACTGATTTTCAGCAAAGCGAAAGAGTGAGACTGAAGAACGATTCAGTCTTGTGATGATATTCCCAGAGTGGTGATCTTGATGCCATTTTAATGGTAGGCGCGTTAATTGTTCATACATATTGTTGCGAAAGGATTGCTGGATTTTTAACGCAACAATTCTTTCCACTATACGTGCTGGACCATGAAAGGCCCAAAAAAGCAAAGCGACAAATACCCCAAATCCCAACCAGAATAATAGCTCATTGAGACGATCGGGTTCGAACTTTTGTAAGACGTTAATGGCTTGTCCAAAAGCATAAGGACTCAAGCTTAAGCTGGATTGCGCTAAAATAAAGGCTATGTAATAACCGCAGATTGCCCAACGTGAGTTTTTTCCATAATGCCACACATTGCCAATCAGACCAAAGTAAGGATTCTTCATAAATTTCTCCAATAAAAAACCGAGCATTGGGTAATTGATATACAATCACACAAACTGCTCGGTTTAAGGGTAATAACTATCAATAATACGAAGTCACACGGAAAAGCGCACAAACGGCTTTACCGGACAAAGTACATAAAAGTTATGCAAGCTTGTGCAATTACTTTATTTACCGATTGTTATTATCATAAGAAACCTCATAGTTAATACACACAATATTATCATTATATATAATATATGCAATACAAAAAAAGGAGCCATCAAGTTCACGAAGTCTTGGTTATACAAGCGTATGTAGCTTACTGTGTCCCCACAGTAAGCCTGGCGAAAGATTTTGCCCTCCCTGTAGGAAAATGAGACACTCGCTCCAGGCTTACTGTGGGGACACAGTAAGCTACATACGCTTGTATAACCAAATTGTGTGTTTTTCGTTTTCTTCGTCAACCTCGTGGTATTTTAGGTAGGAGAGGCACAAGTACATTTTCTTACTTGACGAAATCACGGTTTATGGTGATTCTGTTTAATAAAGAGGGAAGGAATATGGTCAAATCTACACTCAAAGTTGCCGTCACGGGCGGTGCAGGTAATATTGCTTATAGTTTGTTGTTTCGACTGGCTAGCGGGGATATGTTCGGACACGATCAACCCCTTTCTCTCAGGATTCTCGAAATACCCCACGCATTCAAAATCCTGGAAGGCGTGAAAATGGAACTCGAAGACTGCGCTTTTCCTCTCCTTCGAGAGGTAGTCATCACTACAGATGCCAAGGAAGCCTTTAAAGAACTGGATTACGGTTTATTAATCGGATCAAAACCTCGCGGTCCAGGAATGGAACGCTCTCAGCTCTTAACAGATAATGGTAAAATTTTTATCGAACAGGGACGTGCCCTTGAGGATGTAGCGAATTCGAACGCTAAAATCCTAGTCGTCGGAAATCCTTGCAACACAAATTGCCTGATTCTCATGAATCATGCTCCCAAAATTCCACGCAAAAACTTTCATGCAATGATGCGTCTGGATCAAAATCGGGCCGTGTACCAACTCGCAAACAAATCAGGTGTCTCTGTAAGCGACGTTTCCAATGTCGTCATCTGGGGAAATCACTCGACGACACAGGTTCCCGATTTCGTGAATGCAAAAATTAAGGGCAAATCAGCCACAGAAGTCATCAAGGACAACGATTGGCTAGAAAATACTTTCATTCCTCTGGTTCAGAAACGTGGTGCAGCTGTTATCGCAGCGCGTGGTAGCTCATCGGCAGCCTCTGCAGCAAATGCTGTCATCGATACTGTGAAATCCTTAATTACTCCAACACCGAGCGGACAATGGTTTTCTTCAGCGGTTTGTTCGGATGTAAATTCCTATGGGATTGATGAAAATCTTATCTTCTCATTCCCTTGCAGGTCAAAAGGCAATGGTGATTACGAAATTGTCAAAGATGTTCCTTGGAATGATTTTCTAAGAAATAGAATTAAATTATCAGAAAAAGAATTAATAGAAGAAAGAGAATGTATACTCCAACTGAGGTAAAAATGAGCGAAGTACTTTTCCAAATCACGGAAGAAAATTTAGATACAGGATTGAGGGGATATCCCGTGGGTTATTGCCCCACCTCGAACGTAGACCCGATGAAGGGGTTGTTTTACGCAGGAATGCCTGTTTCGGAACTTTCTTTTGAGAACCCCGAAAATGTCATTTACCTTCTCATGCATGGTAAGAAAGGACAACCCAAAGAAGTCGAAGAATTTTCAAAAAAATTACATGAAAGAAGCAAGTGTTCCCCTGAATTAATACAGTCGATCAAAGCTCTTCCTCGCAAAGGGCATCCAATGCAGCTTTTTATCGCCGCATTAATCCTCGCCGGAGTTCATGAAGGAAAAAACGACTATCGTGAAGATTGCCTCAATGTCATTGCAAAAATGCCTGAGATTGCTGCTACAGTGATTAATCAGCATGCGGGCTGGGGAGGATGCAATCCTTCCGATACTAAGTTAGGTTACATGGAAAATTTTACACAGATGCTGAAAGTTCCAAATGGTAATATGGAACACCTGACGAAAATTTTTAGAATTTTCAACGTTCTACATTATGATCATGGCGGCGGTAATTTGTCCACATTCATTGGAAAAGCTGTATCTTCGGGCTTGCAGGATATGTACGGTTCTTTGGCAGCTGCAATGAGCGCTCTTGCGGGACCTCGTCACGGTAGGGCAAATCAGGATTGCCTCGAATTCGTCAAAGAGGTGTATAAGGAAGTCGGGTGATAACGCGACTCCCGAATCTGGTAGAAAAGAACATTCGAAAAAGATTGCAGAACAATCAGCTTGTTTTTGGTTTCGGCCATGCTGTCTTGCGCGTCGAAGATCCACGCGCTACGGTGCTTTATGAGATCGCCCAAAAGGATTTTCCAAAGAATCCTCTTGTCAAGATAGCAAGCCTCCTCAGAACTGAAGGATCCAAAGTGTTAAAGGAAAATCCTAAAGTTTCCGATCCTTATCCCAATGTGGATGCGATTTCAGGAACGGTCCTTTCGGCTGCAGGGTTTCCATATCCCGAATACTTCACGATTCTTTTTGGCCTTTCGCGCTGCGTCGGCATAGCGAGACAAATCGTCTATGACCGTCTAGAAGCTCGTGGTGGCAAGGGAACTCCGATTGTTCGTCCGAAATATATCTACAAGAGGCTTGACGCATGACATTGGATGAAATCCGGTTTATTTTTAATCGGGCATTTTTACTCACTTTCACTTTGACAAAGCTATTATTGACTTTTGTCGTTATGGCCATGTGCGGCGTTTTCGTGATTTTCTTTCACGGATTGGCGATGGATACAAGTCATTGGGTGGCTTTGAGTTTTACCTTTGTTCCTGTGTTTATTTGTGCCGGAGTTCTTCTGTCGGCAGGGGTAATTCTCATTCGCATTTACCATGATGAAGTAAAGAACCGGGAAGTGAGTTTGCAAAAGACACTGACAAACTCTTGGGAAGTCGTTTTAAACGCTTCGTATTTTTCAGTTCCTATTATTTTCAGTTATTTACTTCTCTGGATGATTCTCGGTGTTTTTGTTCTTTTGAGTACTATCCCCGGGATTGGAATCGTTTTTAATACCGTGCTGATTTTTGGTCCTTTTCTGATTAATCTGGGGACGTTGTGCCTCATCGCATTGAGTGTGGCGCTTTTATTTTTTGTTGCCCCCATTCTTGCTTTGAAGGGATTTAATCGCCTGCAAGTCTCTCAAACACTTATCCAACGGTTTAACGGCGATGTATTTTCAAATCTCATATTGTTAATCATGGGCGCACTCCCTCTACTTTTTGTATTAGGATTTTTATTAGTCGCAGCCTTCTTAACAGAGCCTCTTTGCTACGAGTGCGCTGCTCCGCTTCATAATGTGCTTATTTGGTTTTTTATCATGATCCCGTTCACGGCAATATCTATCTCCGGGAGCGGTCTTCTTCTTTAATTTTGCCGCGGAATCGCATGTTCTTATGATGAAGAAAGCCGCTGTGCAAGCTCAGCGGCCATAAGGCTATGATGCAATAATCCCTTGGATCCAAGGCCGGAAAGAATCCAGGTGCGTTGATCTAATTGACGCACAAAGGGGTGATGATCGGATGTCCCGGCTCGCACGCCGGCTTTGCAATCCATGATTTTAGCATTTTCCAAGGCAGGAATCATCTTTGTATACTTCGGTTTTAATTCAGCAATCGCAGTTTTGATGTCGGGAAGGGGATTGCTAAATCCTTTTTCAAAAGTAGAACCGATGATGCAACTTTTTTTGTCGGGATTCATCACGATATAAGCCTGTGAGCTTAGAGGAAAAGGAAGCGGCGGAAGGTTCGGTGGGCCATTCCAATTCTAGGAGCTGTCCTTTGATGGGTGTAAGTTTGACATCTGCTAGCTGTGTCGAAGCAATGCCCATGGCAATTACAACGGCATCAAAAGAGGCAAGCTCTTGGAGATTTTCTATTTTTTGAAGTTTTAAGGTCGCGCCCGGACAAGCTTTCCAAAGTCCTTCAAGGTATTTTTTGCAATCTACTGTCCATGCGGTGGAAATAAATACGCCCGGTTTGGGAACTAATCCGGAAACGAGCTTTTGACATTCTGCTGATGTAAACCATTCAACTTCGCTATTTTTGGATGCAGAGAGGGCAAAATCGACTTCTTGAGCTTCGAGAATTGCAGGTCTAAGCAATCCCGTATGATGCGCTACTGGTTCTTCCGCAGCCTTAGAGGAAATATCGATTAGTTTTAAAGTAGCTTCCATTCCTTCCTTGCCGCGCCAGTTGAGTTTGGCGTGGGCGTTGGCATAAGGGTGCAGCAGACCGGCGGCCATCCCTGAGGCGCCGCCGCCTAGTCCAGCGGGATCAAATACAGTTACTTGGTGTTTATATGAATGGATCAGGTGCCAAGCTGTCGCCAGCCCAGCAAACCCTGCTCCAATAATCGCAATATTCATAAGGAACATTGTAATAAAGCTCTATTTTTAATCACTCAATCTTTGAATCAAAATCCTTTAGAGAAACGCATACCCGTGTCAGTCGGGATCCACTCTCCAGCAAATTCTAAGGGGCATCCCTGGTTTAGTGATGGATCCATGTCTAATTCTGGTTCTTCAGGTTTAATGGTTGGATCTTGACCTATTTCGTACTTGACTCCATTCAATTTTTCCAATTTTGGCAAATTGCTGAGGTATTTAGTTGAACCTTCTTCAAATTGACAATATTCCGAATGGAGTTCTCTAAGCTCAGGGACGTGCACCAAGTGTTTTAAAGCATCACTCTCCAAACGTAGATTGCAAGTTATTTTCAGTTTCTTTAATTTCTTTACCGCTTCAAGATTTTTCAGTGCATCTCCTTTGAGTTTGCATCCGCTTACATCTAAATATTCCAAGTCTGGAAAATGCTTTAGCAGTAGCAGATTGGCAAGATTGGCATCTTGACAATTTTTTAATTTTATTTTTCTCAATTTTTTTAGGGTTTGTAGGTAATGTACGTTCAGTCTTTCACAGCCGAGAAGCTCAATAATTTGTAATTCAGGGACACCATATAGACCTCTAAGTGCATGGGGTTGAAGGGGAGAGTAACCTGTAATTCTCAATCGATTCAGCCCCTTAACATGTTCTAAGTAATCAAGAGAGAATCCGTTGATATCGGTTGCGCCTAAATTTAAGTCCTTGATATTTGGACAGATTTTGGTGAGTTTCTTAAGGCATGCATTGTCAAAATCTGGGACAAAACTAAAATTGGCATTAGTTATTAAATGACTGTTCCCGGTTTTTATTATCCAAGCAACGACTAAAAATGCTTTGTGATTTTTAAAAATTTCTGAAAATTCAAAAGCGCAAGAATCAAAAATTTTTGTCAAGATTTCTCTAGGCAAAATGTATGTTTTGACTGGTTTTCTTTTTAAGATTATTTTATCACAAAACTCTCTGATGATATTAAGCTCTTCTACTTTCTCTTGGGTTAGTCCTAGATCATGAGTTTCAAGAAGAATCGCACGGAGTTCTTCTAAATTGACATCGTTGTTTTCACCTGGATTAATATGAGCGACAGTCTGTTCAATCCTTTTTGAAAGTTCATATTTTTTTCTATCATCAATTGAAGATCCCCAATTCCAAGCTGTAGAAACTAAAGGTCCAGTTAATTTATATAGGGCATGCATTTATATTACTCCTAATCATGTTATTTAATTTTAAAACTATTATCTTATATTAACATAATTAAATATTTCATAATACCGTATAAAATACGGTATTTAATAATTAACTGGAAATCTGGAGTGAATCGATTTATCGATTCTTTCCCGGGGCCAATTTATTGGCCCCGGGGAAAAGACGAGAGATTGTAGGCTGTTTCGATAGATTGATTTCGTAGGTTTTAATCATTTAAATTAATGAAATCCATGATCCAGGATCTGATTTCTTCCAGAATACCAGGTTCATTGATTTTGCCTAATTTTTTGACTAACCGCTGTTTGCTAATGGATCTGATTTGCTCCGGAATTGCAAAGCTCGTAACTGTTAAGCCTCCGGAGGGGGGAACGATTTTAACATGCGATTCTATATGCTTTTCAACACTGGTAAGGGGTACAATAAAAATCAAACTAGATGGGCCTAGATTCATAAAATTATTCGAGATGACAATACAAGGGGTGTCGGAATCAAATAGCCAAATTTCCCCTTGATTAGGCTCTGAATTATTCATAGTCATAAGGATTACTTTTAAGGTTTTCATAGGATTCATTGAATAGTCGCATCCTCTCCTTATGTCGATAAGCCTCTAAGGCCTCTTCGATAATGACGATCTTTGACTTGCCTGTTTTTTTTACCAGTTCCTCGATAATTCCGTCACTTGTCCGTGATATTCTTGCTGTAAGTGCCATAGTGACCTCCTACTTTTTAGTATACAAAATTGTGAACAATTTTGTATAGGACTAATCTATTTTCAAAATTAAACTTGACAATAGGCATTAGATTTGGCATAAAGAAGATAGGCGAGAGGATCCTTTTCAAGGGTTCTCCCGGGTATTCAGTTTTTTTAAAACTAACGCACGCGGAGGTGCATTCATGGGCCAAGAAATGTTAAGAGAAAAATTGACACAACGTTTAAGCAAAGACACTCAAGGTGTTATTCGTACATTAAAATCAGCTGGTGTAAAGCTTAGCCAACAAGAAGAAGCTAGCATTAGCCGTGGTAGTTTAGATCAGTTCTCTGATGCTCAATTGGGAGAACGTTTTAATCCTAGAGTTTTAGGTATGTTGGGAATTTCAACAAACGAATCTGCAGGATCTTCACATGGTAAGCCAGGTGCCAATCCATATAGCGGACAACAAGGCAAACAAGCTCAACAAGGTAAACAACCTCAGCAAAAGACCGATACTCAAGACAAAAAACAGAATCGAAATAAATAATCATTATTCTCGACTGCTGCACTCCAAAAAGTGCAGCAGCCGTTTACTTGCAATGGAGGAATAGACTCACATGCCTCCTATCAACTTAAAAAAACGAAAATCTCTCATCTCCCAGCACCCACTTTTTAAAGAACTTTCGTCAAATCTCCTTGATGAACTCGCCCATCTCACCATTGAAAAAAGATACAACCCCGGAGAAATCATCGTAACAAAAGATGAGGTTGTCGATTCCGTTTATTTTATTGTCAAAGGGGAGATTGAGTTAGATCGAGAAGTCAAAGAAAAAGGCTATTGCCAACTCGTTCCGCAAGCTATCCTCCGAGAGGGAGAAACCATAGGTCTGAACCAAGTCGGCTTTTTTAGCCAAACAGGTTTTCGTACCGCTACCCTTAAAGCTTTAAGCGAATGTGTCATCTTCGGATGGGAAATCGAGACATTTAACGATTTCTTGCAAAAGCATCCCTCAGTCAATGAATCCATGAAGCAAGCCTCGGAAATAATACAGCGCCTCAATTTCATCAAACGGGTGGAACCCTTTGCAGAATTGCCTAAAGAGCAGCTTGCTTGGCTCAGTACCAATCTTCAAGAAATAAATGTGCTGGCAGGAACGATTTTATTTCGTATAGGAGATGAAGGGAAAGAATGCTATTTAGTTAAAACCGGAAAAGTCGAAATTACGCTTCCCACTAAAGAAGGTGCTGTGAAGAAATTATCGACAATTGTGCCTCCCATGTTGTTTGGAGAGACCGCTTTACTTACCTCAACGAAAAGAAACTCCAATGCAAAAATGATACAATCCGGGAAGCTTTTAGTGATCAAAAAAGAGCAATTAGATGAGCTCATGCAGCATCATAGCACTACTGAATCCATGATGCTATTAAGCATAGAAAGAACTCGTCCCATACATTCTGAAGGCATCGAACATTTTCACCGCACCTCAGCAGATGGCGAAGACATTGTTATTTTAAAAGATATCCTTCGAGGAAAGTATTTTCAGCTTTCCGAAGAAGGGTGGTTCATTTGGCAGCATCTCGACGGGACGAATACTTTAGAAAATCTTGCAGTAGAATTATATAAATTCAAAAAAGTTTTTTGTCCGGAAGCCATAGCTGATACGATCTTCAAACTCTCGGATGCAGGTTTTGCTCTATTGCCCGAACTTCCGCAATTGCTGACAGATGCTCCTCAAGAAAATCCCACGTTTTTACAGAAATTAGATAAAATGATCGGACGTTTGTTATATATCGAATTTACTTTCGATGATATTGATAACTGGCTTTCAAAGACTTATGAGTCGGGTGTGAAGTGGCTGTTTAGTTTGATGGGCAGGATTTTTATTATGAGCATTATCGGTTTAGGATTATTTGCTTTTGGGGCTTTTACTCCACAAGCATTTGATCAATTGCAGCAAACGAACCATCTATTTCTGATTCTTTTAGGTCTTGTTTTAACAAATTTCCTATCAATATGGATCCATGAGCTTGCCCATGCGTACACGACAAAGTATTTTAAGCGCCAGGTCCATAGGGCAGGGATTTTATTTTCTTGGGTGAGCTTTATGGCATTTATAGACACATCGGATATGTGGCTGAGCGACAAGCGCTCCAAGATCATTGTAAGTTTAGCGGGGGCGATAGCGGATCTAACGATTGCCGGCCTAGTTGGAATGGGGAGTTGGATGATTCCGCAGAAAGATGTTGCCTTGTTATTTTGGCTATTGGCGTTATCCCTCTATTATGGCGTCTTCAAGAATTTGAATCCTTTTTGGGAAAATGACGGGTATTTTGTGATGAAGGATGCCTTCGAGCAGCCCAATTTGCGTGAAAACTCATTTAGAAGAATTATTGGACTTGGGAGTGCTTCTGTTAAGACAAGAGCCGGAGAACTTACCTATTTGAGTATATGTATTCTTTTTATGGGTTTGGATTTATTTCTGGCTTTTGTATTCCAATATTATTTGAGAATGCTCTTACCGCATTATATTATGGGAGTATCCGTGGTCCATTTAAGCTGGTTGATTCCGATGATCGTCTTATCAAAATATATTATAAACTTGTGGGTATTGCTCGGAAGACTGAAATAATTTCAAATACACACTGTTCAACGCGGGGGCGCGGAGACGCGGGGACGCGGAGAGAGAAAATGTGATTGCAAATACTCTTTCTTTTTTTAAAACATTTTTCTCCCTCCGCGTCCCCGCGTCTCCGCGCCCCCGCGTTGAACAGACTGTATTTGCGCAGGAATATTGAAGCTTGATTTGATCTAATCCCTAGTGTATATTTGCTAGATTAAGAGGAGAGTCTTCATGCAACAAAAACAAAGTTCACGTTCAGCACAAATCCGAAATTTAATTGTAGTGATTGGCGGCGGCATGCTGGCAGCCCTTCTTATTGCTTACTTCATGGTTACAAATTACGGACCTACCGGACAATATCAGACTAACAATATTCTCCTAGAACCGAGCTTCGTTCAAAATATTTCCTTTCAGGAACAGGATCCTCAGACCGGAAAAAACTCCCGCTACACTTTCGATCGCATCGAATGGTTGCACTTCGATAGTGCGTCCAATCGCTGGATAAGCTCTAAGCTCGATGAAAATACCTATTCCAAAATCTATGATTTGTTAAGGAAAGATAACAGCATCGTCAGAGTGACGCCCGAAACCAAAAATCTCTTTTATACAACGACACCGACAAGCGTTACGATCGTGGTTCACGCAGAAAATCATGAAAACACCAAGGTCTTGCAAGAGATTCAGTTTGCCGATCACGGCGATTTCTATAGAGTTCTATTGAGAGAAGATGCTCCTTCGCAAAATTGGATCTATTTCTTCCATCCGAAAGTTTTTGAACAAGTGAACCAACAAATCCATCCATGAAAGAAGGTAAACTACTTTTCTTAGGTACTGGCGGGTCTATGGGGATACCTGTCATGGGTTGCGACTGTTCGGTTTGCACATCCTCTTCATCCTTTAATAAGCGGCTGCGTCCCTCTGCTCTGGTCACTGTTGGCGACAAAACGATCCTCATCGATACAGGCCCAGACTTACGTCAGCAAGCGTTGCGTTATAACATCAAAAATATCGATGCAGCCATCATTACCCATTGCCATAATGACCACACAGCCGGTTTTGACGAGGTTCGCGCTTTTTACATGCGCCATGGGAAATCCCTTCCGTGTCTTGCATCAGAATTTACGGCTAACGATTTAAAGAATCGTTTTGCATATATCTTTGAGAATACCAACCCCCAAAAGCTTGTTCCAAAAATTGAATTCCAAACTTTAGAGTCCGATCGAGGAGTCGTCGAATTTTTAGGCCTACAATTGGGATATGTGAGCTTTTCGCAGGCGGGCATTCCGGTAAACGGTTTTCGTTTTGGAAATTTAGCTTTTATTTCCGATATTCGGGAATATCCCGAAACCATTTTCAAGGATTTTCAAGGTATAGAAAAACTGGTTTTGAGTTCGCTAAGATTCGAGCCCTCCCCCTTGCATTTCAACATCGAAGAAGCCATTGCTTTTGCAAGGAAAATGGGGGCAAAACAGACGTGGCTAACACATATCGGACATGAATTGGATCATGAAAAAACAAATGCAATGCTTCCGGAAGGGTTTAAATTAGCTCATGATGGTCTAGAGATTTCATTTCAAATCGAGGTAGGTTAATGAAAGATAAAGAAGGTTTTTACGAAGAAGGGGAGTCAAAAAAATCCCTGTTGGTATCCATTTACAGTGAACCAGCCCGAAAGGAAATTTGCGAAGAACATCTGGATGAACTTGAGTTCCTCTGTCAGACCTACGGACTGGAAGTCCTCCAAAAAGTCCCGTGCCTAGTCAAAAAACTTACTGCCGCCACATATATATCCACAGGGAAATTGGATGAATTGATTAAAATCGCCGAAGAAATTAAACCTGATATCATCGTTTTTGACGATGAGATTTCCCCCGGACAACAACGCAACCTAGAAAAAGCCTTTGGAATTCCTGTTATCGATCGCGCCGAGGTCATTTTGGGAGTTTTTGCTCAGCGAGCGCAGACAAAGGAGGCTCAACTCCAGGTAGAACTCGCTCAGGTGAAATATCAATCCCCGCGTTTGAAAAGGATGTGGACTCACCTTTCTCGACAAAGAGCGACCTCCAGCGGGGGAGGACACCTGAAAGGTCCGGGTGAAAAGCAAATTGAACTAGATAGACAGCTCATCAAAGATCGCATCAACTTGCTCCAAAAAGAAATCGAAGAGGTCGCCAGCCATCGAGAAACCCAACGCCAAGCACGCATTCGTTCGGGCATCCCTATTTTCGCGATTATAGGCTATACAAACGCCGGAAAATCCACCCTCCTGAATGCTCTCACAGATGCGAATGTTTTTGTCGAAGATAAATTATTTGCAACCCTAGATACAACGACGAGAAAATTTACTTTAACAAATAATCAAGAAATACTTCTCATTGATACGGTAGGTTTTATCCGCAAGCTTCCTCACTTGCTTGTTGCCGCCTTCAGAAGTACTTTGGAAGAGGCCTTACAAGCCGATATCCTGCTCCACATCGTCGATGTCAGTCACCCGATGGCCGATGAACAGACCGACGCGACCTTCGAGGTCCTTAAAGAGCTCGAAGCCGAAAAGAAACCGGTCATCACTATCTTGAATAAAATCGATAAAGCACCCAATCGATCGATACTCAATAAAATGCGGATCAAATATCCCAAAACTGTGCAAATTTCTGCTCTGGAAAGAACAGGATTTGAAGATTTGGAACAAATGATGATCGCCGAAATTGCCCACATGCGAAAAGTGGTAAAGCTGCGTATCCCTCAATCTGATTATGGTTCTGTCAGTGAAATCATCCGCGATGGGAGAATCATCGAAAAAATATACGACGAAAATGATGTCGTTCTGCATGTTGAAATCCCCTCAGGATTAGCATTTAAATTGAAAAAATACGAACAAAAAGATGAGTAACTGTTCCTATTCGATTCAACAGATTCCCGAACAAGATCGTCCGCGGGAAAGGCTCCTCAGGCATGGCGCCGAATCTCTTTCTTCTGCGGAACTGATTGCCATCATACTTGGCAGCGGAACAAAAACAACGCCAATATTACAGTTAGCGCAAGATGTCATCACGCGTTTTGGCACCGTAAAAAGGCTCGCGGAAGCTACAGTAGAAGAGTTATGCGAAATCAAAGGGATTGGTCCGGCAAAGGCAATTCAGCTACGTGCTTCCTTGTCGTTGGGTTTGAGAGCCAGTAATGGGGTACTTCCGGTTAAAAGGCGCATTCATGGGCCTTCGGATGCCTATGAAATCCTTCGCGGAGAACTCGAGCATGAAAAACGGGAGCTTTTTGTCACCATTCTTGTTGATGTACGCGGATATGTTATCAACCATCAGATTGTGTCGATAGGAACCCTTTCTTCTGCGCCGATTCACCCCCGAGAAGTTTTCTATCCTGCAATACGTCATAAGGCTGCGAGCATTCTATTAGCTCATAATCATCCTAGCGGCGACCCAACCCCTTCCAAAGAAGACTTTGACATCACCAAGATGCTAGTCGAGGCAGGTTCTTTGATGGGCATTCCCGTCAATGACCACATCATCATCGCCGAGCAAGGTTATATCTCGTTAAGGGAAAAAGGATTGAAGTTCTAGAGGGAAATAACATAAATAGACCTTAGGCAAACAATTAACAGGATAAGCATGATCGCAAGCGGCAGGATTAAAAAAGGATAAGAAAAAAGAGAAAAAAAGAATGAATTATCAATCTATCTTTTCTTTTCTATTTATTTTTTTTCTTATCCTTCTTTAATCCTGCCGCTTGCGATCATGCTTATCCTGTTAATTGTTTGCCTAAGGTCTATTAGGGTTATTTAGGAGCGTTGAAAATTGGTTGCCTAACGTCTACTATAACAAATTAAAGAATATAGAACATTTTTTGTGTTTATGATTACTCCCAGATATGATAAAATCGATGCATGCAAAAGAAATTT
Source organism: Waddliaceae bacterium (assembly GCA_963822595.1). GTDB lineage: Bacteria > Chlamydiota > Chlamydiia > Chlamydiales > Waddliaceae > CAVRUH01. Next base: position 458,106 of record CAWGIG010000005.1, read on the forward strand.
AAAGTTGTTACTCTTGGATGCCGAACGAATCAGTACGAATCGCAGGCTTATCGTGATCAATTATTAGCTATGGGGTACGCCCTTGCCGATGATGGTGAAGAAGCAGATTTGTGCATCGTTAACACATGCACCGTTACCGAATCCGCTGATAAAAGCAGCCGTCAAGAGATCCGTCAGCTAGCCCGGAAAAACCCCCTCGCGAAGCTGGTCGTTACCGGTTGCTCCGCAGAACAGCATCGCGATGCCATCAAACAAATCCCCGGGGTAACAGATGTCATTTCCAATAAAGATAAAGAAAATCTCCTTCCACTTATTTTTCCCGACGAAGATATCCCCGAATTTGCCATAAAGCAATTCGAAGCCCACACAAGAGCCTTTGTTAAAGTGCAAGATGGTTGCAATTCCTTCTGTACCTACTGCATCATTCCCTACGTCCGTGGAAGATCCCGTTCAAGAACGATCGAAGAGGTAGTAAAAGAGGTCGAAGGTCTTATCTCCAACGGATTTAAAGAGGTCGTATTAACCGGAATCAACATCGGCGATTTCGACGGCCAAGGTACCGCATGCTTAGCAGATTTAATCCGAGCTGTCGATAAGGTTCCCGGTCTCGAACGGCTGAGAGTGTCCTCCATCGATCCGGATGAAGTCGACGATAACCTGATGGATGCCATTATCGAAGGAAAAACCACCTGCCATTCGATGCATATTGTCCTGCAAGCAGGTTCGAATGTAATCCTCAAGAGGATGAATAGAAAATATACGCGACAGATCTTTATGAATACTATCGATCGTCTGCGTAAAGCCTGTCCCGATTTTTCTTTCACTACAGATATCATTGTTGGATTCCCCGGCGAAACCGACGAAGATTTTGCTCAAACGCTGGAATTAATGCAGGAAGTTAAATTCGCCAAAGTACATATGTTTCCCTACTCTGAAAGACCGCGTACGCGTGCAGCCATGTACGATAACAAAGTCCCTCAAGATATTATGATGAAGCGGAAACAACAGATCCTTCGCAAGGCCGAAGAGATCGGTTTCGATTTAAGAAGTCAATATGTCGGTAGAACGATGAGCGTTCTCACAGAGGCTAGAGACTCTTCCGGAGTACTTACCGGACATACCGAAAACTTTCTTCAAGTGTTGATCGATGATCCGTCTTACGAACCAAACCAAATCATTGAAGTTGAATTAATCGAAAATACCCCTTCAGGACTCATTGGAAAGGTGGTTGTGCAGAGGGCTTGTTGTGGATAAACGTATCGTTATCGCGCAAAGATTAAGACCTTTTTCTCACGAACCGGGCACCAAATGTCTCCTTCCGGGTTCTACGCATGAAGTTACAATCTATCCCGCGCTCATTGTCATTAACAAACAGGAAATTCCCATTCCTTTGACAGGTCCGGTACAGGATTTTACTGTCCAACTGGATCTCGAAAAAGGCTATGTGAAAGTATGGGGTCATTATGTTGAAGGATTTCTTCGCTACCGAATTCAGGCGAACACGGATGGGTCATTTTCTATAATTACAGAAAAGTCTCCCTTGGAGAATTTATTCCCACAGGAAATGAAAACACCTTATCAACCTCAAAGTGAAGAGCGATTATCGTTAGGAAGTCACAAAGCTCAGGATTGGAGTCTTGTGTCGCGCCGTGCCGATTTATCTGAAATTTTTCCTGTTTGGTTTAGGTTAGGGCAGTTGTTGCCGCATTCACATTCGGAAGACATCGACTCTCTTCTTAGCACATGTCAACAACAGATCTTTTCACGTGAAAAGTTAAAAATCTTTCCTTCATTTTTGAATCTGTTTCGTGCAGGTTTTGACAGCATCCTCGCCCCTCGATTAATCGACACCCAGCACCAGGGATTTCCATTGCCCCCCGTTGGCAAAGGATCGCCGTTGGCGCTTTTGACGGAAGGATCGAAGTTGATTCGATCATTATTTTTTTCTCAGGAAGGCAATAAAATCGAAATTCTTCCTCTTCTTCCGCCCGAATTTCATGCAGGCCGGTTTGTCAGTATTTCGTGTGGCGCTTTGGGAACTCTCGATATGGAATGGACCAAAAAGTCGTTGCGACGGCTGGTATTTCATTCGCATACGAACAGCGAAATCCAATTTATTTTCCCAAAGGAGCTGAAAAGCTATCGTCTGGAAGGGGAAAGGCACACTGGTTTGTGAGGCTATTCAAGTGATACCCGGGGTTAGTTATTTGTTAGATAACTTTCAATAGAAAGGACTAAAACACAATTTTTCGTCCTTTTTTTCTTCACAGATTTCATCCTAATCGCTATTCTCTAGGCCATGAAAAAAGATGACTATGATAAGCTCTGTGCCGAGGTGTGGCAGCACAATAAACTCTACTACGTGGACCACGCTCCCATCATCAGCGATGAAGAGTTCGATCTACTTCTCAAAAAATTAGAAAAAATTGAGAAAGAACATCCCGACTGGATCAGTCCAACATCCCCGACGCGTCGCGTCAATGAAATGCTTACTGAAGGATTCAAATCTGTCGAACACCGCATTCCTATGCTGTCTCTCGCGAATACCTATAGCCGCGAAGAAGTCGAAGATTACATCCATAGAATGCATAAACTCCTAGAAAAGAAAGATATAGCCTTCTCCTGCGAACTCAAAATGGACGGAATCGCCATCACCGCTATCTATAAAAAAGGAGTCTTTTCACAAGGAATCACCCGCGGCGATGGAAAAAAAGGGGACGATATCACCTCGAATATGCGCACAATAAAAGCTCTCCCCCTAAAGCTCTACGGAGATAATATTCCCGACCACCTCGAAGTGAGAGGGGAAGTTTTTATGCCTCTAGTAGAATTCGAAAGAATAAATAAGTCACGCAGCGCAGAGGAACTCTTCGCCAACCCCCGTAACGCCGCCGCAGGTTCCTTAAAACTCCTCGACCCTAAGATAACCGCAGAAAGAGGGCTTTCGATTGTCTTTTACGGAATCGCCGAAGACTCCGGTTTGAAACATAAAAGCCAATTCGAAACTCACGCCTACATGAAAAAACTGGGATTTCCCATTCTCATTCATCTAGCAAAATGCCGTACCGAGGAAGAAATTTTTCAGTTTACTGAAGAAATTCGCAAAACCCGTTACGAACTTCCTTTTCAAATCGATGGTGTCGTCATTAAACTCGATAACCTTCAAGATGAAAAACAGCTAGGTAACACCGGAAAAAACCCCCGATGGGCCATAGCCTTCAAATTTGCCGCTGAACAAGCTGTTACAAAAATCAACGAAATCACTGTTCAAGTGGGCCGCACAGGTGTTCTTACTCCCGTGGCCGAATTAGAGCCGGTCTTTCTTGCTGGCAGCACGATTTCGCGCGCTTCCCTGCATAATGAAGAAGAAATCCAAAGAAAAGATATCCGCGTCAACGATGTCGTCACCATCGAAAAAGGGGGAGACGTCATTCCAAAAGTGGTGTCGGTCGAATTATCGAAGCGTCCCAAAGGGACCCATCCCTGGAGCATGCCGACCCATTGTCCGAGTTGTAACGCCCCTGTTGTCCGCATTACCGGTGAGGTAGCCGTACGCTGCCCTAATGCCAAAGGGTGCCCCGAACAGCAATTGCGCCGCATTGTCTATTTTGCGGGAAAAGATGCCATGGATATTGAAAATCTTGGGGAAAAAGTTGTCGAACAACTTATCAAGCGACAATTTGTGAAAAAAACTTCCGATATTTACAAACTTACCGAATCCCAACTTTTGCAACTCGATGGATTTAAAGCAAAAGCTGTTGAAAGGCTCTTAACAGGTATCGAAAAATCGAAACATGTGACCCTCCCTCGCTTCATTATGGCTCTAGGCATCAAGCATGTAGGGACGGGTATTGCCGAACTCCTTGCTAAAAAAGCCGGAGACATCGAAACCCTCTCCAAGATGTCCTCGGATGATTTAATGGAAATCGAAGGGGTCGGCGAAAAAGTGACTTCAGCAGTTATAGAATTTTTTAAAGATCCTCAAAATCTTAAAGAAGTTCAAAATCTTTTAGAGGCAGGAATCGAGCCGCAGAAACTCGCTGTTATTTCCCATACCGGCCATCCTTTTTACGGAAAGACCTTTGTCCTCACGGGAACACTAGCTAAATATACCCGCAATGAGGTATCTTCCCTTATCAAAGAACGGGGAGGCAAAGTAACAGGTTCGGTAACCAAAAATACCGATTATCTGGTAATGGGGGATGAGCCCGGTTCAAAATTCGATAAAGCAAAATCGCTTGGGGTTACTATTCTTAACGAGGCAGACTTCGAGCAAAAATTATAAACATGAAAAAACAGGAGATATCATGAAAAAATGGACAACATACTTGGCATTATTTGCTCTGGTGGGAACTATATCCGTCAGCTGCAATAAGCAAGAAGAAAAGAAAAAGGAAGAAAAGAAAGATGTCGCTATAGCCGATGCAACACCTGCAACACAACACCCTGCAGAACAGAAACACGGAATAGTCAATGCAAAGAAAGCCTATGCTGTCGTAGACCCTACAGAAGGTTTTGATGCAGTTGGTGCGGTTACATTTACAGTCACACCTGATGGCGTGCGGGTCGTTGCAGACGTCGGCGGTCTCAAGCCTGGAAAACATGGGTTCCATATTCATGAATATGGCGATTGCAGCGCTCCTGATGCAAGTTCAGCAGGTGCTCACTTTAATCCGACACATAAGAAACATGGCGGACCCGATAGCGAAGAACGTCATGTAGGCGATCTCGGAAATCTCGAGGCGAGCCCTTCAGGTTTTGCTCATTATGATAGAGTTGATAAAGTGATTTCCTTAAACGGACCTGATTCAATCATTGGAAAGTCTATTATGATTCATGAAGATGCCGATGATTTGACAACAGATCCTTCAGGCAACTCAGGCAAACGTATTGCTTGCGGCCCAATTACTCTTGTAGAATAATTTATCTTGGCTTGCTGTGACCTCGCAGCAAGCCACTCTTTTCATAAAAACAATCTTTTTTCTTCCTCTGCGTCCCTGCGTCTCCGCGCCCCCGCGTTGAATAGCTTGCGTCCTTCCTAGCAGGAAACTATTCAACTATCTGTTACTACTTTCCCAATCAAGGTTTGCTTCGAATAACCCAATATCTCCACGTTTTGCAGCGTTCCTATCAAATTATCTTCCCCGGTCACAACCACATTTCTCCAGCAGCGGGTCATCCCTTGGAGCTTGCGATCCTCTTTCGAACTGCGTCTTTCAATCAAGATCTCAACGGTTTTTCCTAGCATTTGCTGCCTCCCCTTCGCATAAACCTCTTCTTGGAGCGCCATCAATCTCTGGAGCCTATCCTGCTTGACCTCTTCCGGAATATCATCCTTCCACCTCATTGCGGGTGTCCCTTTCCTCGGACTGAACGTGTAAAGGTACGCTGTCATATAACCCACTTGCTTCATGATATCGTAGGTCATCTGGAAATCCTCTTCGGTTTCCGTCGGGAACCCTACGATAATATCTGTACCCAAAACAACCCCCGGAACGATTTCTCGAAGCATCTGCACCTTCTGTAGATACTCTTCCAAAGTATATATCCGATGCATCTTCTTCAAAATCCGATCCGAACCTGCCTGCAGAGGAAAATGAACAAACTCGCATGCCGATTTTAGGTCCCGAATGGCCTCCATAAGCTCCCGTGTAATATCCACAGGATGGCTGGTCATGAAACGAACCCTCTTTATCCCCGTTTCCTTGTCGATGCGATACAATAAATCGTGAAATAAACAACCCCACTCCTGCTGGTCCTTCCCATAACTATTCACATTCTGTCCCAATAAGGTGATTTCCTGATAACCCTGGTCCGCAAGATGCTTGCATTCTTTCAAAATGTCATCAGGATGCCTCGACACCTCAGGTCCTCGCGTGTAAGGAACGACGCAATAGGTACAGAATTTGTCGCAGCCACGGATAATCGACACATAAGCGCTAATCTTATTGTCCCTTTTGGCTGTAATATAATCGAGCTCGTGGGTAAACTGATCATCCGTCCGAATAACCTGCTGGCTCCCGGCTAAAACTTCGTCCAACACGTTATCCAAATCATGGATGTTATTCGTCCCTAAAACAAAATCTATATGAGAAAGTTTATGAAAAAGGGAGTCCTTCTTGGCATTCGCCATACACCCGGTTACCCCAATAATCGTATCCTTTCTGGGAGCTTTCGCCAGCAATCCTAGCTTTCCCATGACTTTTCTCTCGGCTAGATCCCGGATGGAACAGGTATTGTATATCAATAAATCGGCCTCGGACTCCTCTGGAGTACGTGTTAACCCGCGGTTTTCTAAAACACCCACCATTAATTCCGAGTCTAGCTCGTTCATCTGGCAGCCATAAGTACGTACATAAAAAGTTTTAGGATTCTTCATCGTTTCTTCTTGATTTAAATGGACCTATATCATATTACAAACCCTATCTTTTTGCAAAGGTTTCCGATATATTTGCTGAGAACCTAAATTTCTATTTGCAAAAATGGGACAAAAAAGGTATGATGGTCCTTCATTATCTGAGAATTTAAGGATATTTAAATCATGACGAAAAAGACTAGAATGCGAAGAACTGAAACGTTCCTTCCCAACGTGAATAAAGTTAGCCGGAACTGGCTTATCTTGGATGCAGCAGGAAAAACTCTGGGGCGTTTTGCTTCAGAAGTAGCAAAAATTCTGCGTGGCAAACACAAACCTATCAATTGCCCTTCGATCGATTGCGGTGATGGCGTTATCGTTATCAATGCTGAGAAAATCAAAGTCACCGGCGCTAAAGAAGCTAACAAAGTCTACCGCTACCATACTGGTTTCGTCGGTGGATTGCGTGAAATCCCTTACCGCACCATGCAAGCGCGTAAGCCTGATTACATCATCGAACATGCCGTAAAAGGGATGGTTCCTAGAACGACTCAGGGACGCGAGCAAATGAAACGCCTGCGTATCTTTGCAGGAACAGAACATAAAATGGAAGCTCAAAAGCCTATCCAGGTAAACATCTAAAGTAATATAAGAGGTTGAAATTGGACGAAACAGTAGCAATAGGCAGACGTAAAACAGCGGTCGCCTCAGTAAGACTTAGACCGGGTACAGGTCAAATCAATATTAACGGAAGAAAAGTCGAAGAGTACTTCCCCTTGGATTTCCAAAGAAACGCCATGTTGTTGCCCTTCGCAAAAATGGGTGGTAACACACGCCATGACATGATCATTCGTGTAAAAGGCGGCGGCATTGAAGGACAAGTGGACGCAATTCGTCTCGGTCTTGCCAGAGCCCTCGTTGAGGAAGACGAGAGAAACCACGAAGACTTTAAAGCAAAAGGTTACCTTACTCGCGACCCACGTAAGCGTGAGCGTAAGAAGTACGGTCAGCCTGGTGCTCGTAAGCGCTTCCAGTTCTCCAAGAGATAATTTCAGACAGGCTGTATTTTACAGCCGATACAAAAAAGAACCTGCTCGCAGCCCCGAAGGGGCGCGGACAGGTTCTTTTTTTTTGCGTGGAAAATGGACGGAATGGACGACATGGACAAAATGGACGGAATGGACGGAATGGACGGAATGGACGACATGGACGGAATGGACGGAATGGACTTTTTTAACTAGTCCATTTCGTCCATTTCGTCCATGTCGTCCATTCCGTCCATGTCGTCCATTCTGTCCATCAGATTTGCAAGCTCTATTTCTGCTCTGTAAGGGCCCTTACCATGTCCTCAAGAACTTTGTTGCTCTGGTGAATGAAGTCATTCAAAGCATTAGGATCCATCTCTCGCTGCGATAATAACGACAAATCATAAATCTGCTTCACAAGCTCTTGTGACAATTCCGGATTCACCTTATCCAACTTTTCCACAGCAGAAATTAACGGATTGTTCGTATTCACAATAAATGTCTTCTTGCTAAAGTCATCCATCCCCATACTGCCACCCTTTGGATTCAAGGATGCCATATACTCGCGGAAACGCCTTTGCTCTTCATCAATGACAATAAACCCAGGTAAACTGTTCGTGGCCAAACTCTTCGCTTCTACCTCTACCTTCTTATCCGACAACTTTGCCCTGATAAAGTCGGCAATCCTTGAAGCCTCCGTCTTTCCTTCAGCATCCACAACAGATTTTTCACGGCTCTTATCCAATAGATTCTCGTCCACGGCCCCATCAATACGCTGGAATTTCGCCGGGGTTATCTTCCTTTCCAAAAATGACACCACATATGAATCTACAGGTCCATTAGCACACAAGACTTCAATATTTTTTTCTTTGTAGATACTATGAAGATGCGTCAAAAGCTTCTCATCTCGGGTATATAAAATCTTATCATTCGTCTTTTCACGGTTTCTCTCTAGATAGTCTTCGACAGTTGACCAATCTCCGTCTACAATCTTCCAAATCAAAATGGGCTTCACTCTTTCATAGAACTTTTCATCTTCGAGGATTCCCAGTTTTACAATCAATGAGACATCTTCCCAACATTTGATAAAGCGCTCTTTGTCGGTTTTATAAAGGTTCGTCAAGCTATCCGAAACCTTTTTGGAAATATGGCTTCCCAATTGTCGGACTGTTTTATCCATCTGTAGGTAGCTTCGAGAAACATTTAGTGGAATATCCGGGCTGTCGATGATCCCTTGTAGGACTGCTAGATAGTTAGGGACCACATCCTTACAGTCATCCGAAACAAAAACACGGTTACAGTACAGCTTTACCGCATTTTTTTTCAGGTCCATATCCTGACGTAATTTGGGAAAGTAAAGAATTCCCTTGAGGTGGAAAGGATAATCGACATTGAGATGCACCCAGAAGAGGGGATCTTCTTGCATCGGATAAAGATAACGATAAAATTCGAGATAATCTTCTTCGGTACATTCAGAAGGGGCTTTAATCCATAAGGGGAAATGGGTGTTGATTCTTTTTTCTCCCAAAAAGATAGGGTAGGGGAGGAACGCGCAATAGTGCTCGAGCGTTTTGCTGAGTCTGGCTTCCTCGAGAAATTCTTCGTTGTCTTTATTAATAAATAGGGTAATTTCTGTTCCGCGAGTTTGTCTGTTTCCTTCGCTAATCGTATATTCAGAAGAGCCATCGCACGACCAAAATACAGGTTTTGCTCCTTCTTTATAGGAAAGGGTTTGGATTTCAACTTTTTCAGCTACCATGTAAGCAGAATAAAATCCTAGACCAAAGTGGCCGATGATCTGATCGCTTTCTTTTTCTGTTTTATATTTCTCTAAAAATTCTTCCGCGCTGGAGAAGGCGATTTGTGCGATGTATTTTTCGACTTCTTCTGCGTCCATGCCAATACCGGTGTCGGTGAATGTAAGGGTTTGTTTTTCTTTGTCAATTTTTATTTCAATTTTAAATTCATCATCGTTTGCTTTCGCCAAACCTTGGTCGGCCAGAATTTTCATTTTATGGATAGCGTCGCAAGAATTTGAGACGAGCTCCCTTGAAAAAATATCTTTGTCTGAGTAAAGCCATCTTTTGATGATAGGCAGAATATTTTCGCTGTGAATAGTTAATGATTTCTTTGACATAGTGATTATCCTTTTATTTTTGTGAGGCTCTATTTTGTAACGAATGAATTTTAATGTCAATGGTAGCCTCCGAATCTGGAGTGAATCGATTTATCGATTCACCCCAGAATTTAACTAACATAATCTAAATTATAAACTAATTAAAATAATGTTTTATAATAATCATTACCTTTGTATAATACATGTAGGGTTCGTAATAATAAAGGAGAAAGGTAATGTTTAAATCTATAATATTCACATTATTCGTAATTGTATCGATGTATGGAAATACTCTTTATGCCTCTGATAACCAACAACTTACAAAAAGTCCGGTCCAATTTGTCAGCAAAGACGGTGATTATTCTATCCAAATCCCTTCTAATTGGGAAATGATCAAAGACCAGATGGGTACCGATGTCATTGCTCTTGCCCCCTTATTAGATCCCCAAGATCTTTTTCGCGAAAATCTCAATATCATCTCAGCAAAATTTGACTTTCCTATCACGAAAGAAGAATATTACAGTCTTAACTTAAAGAGCCTTAGCGAGTTACTAACGGCTTTTGATCTTGAAGACTCTCAAGATGTCAATCTTGGTGGTGTGGAAGCTAGAAAAATCATATTTACCCATACTGTAGGAATTGTGAGCGTCCGGGTGATCCAGTATTTGATTCTTAGCGGAGAGAAAGCTATCGTCATTAGCTTTACTTCCGACACAATCGAATACCCCAAAATCAAGGACCAATTTGCTGAAATTGCCTCATCTTTCAAATTTCAAAAGACTTAAGTTGTTCTAGTCCTTATATTCTGATTTAAATTTACAAATTTCATTTATAAAGTGTATGTTTGAGATATCTACAACATTCCAACTGGAGAGGCATATTATGAAGAAAGAAACTTGGATCGTCGTCGCAAGTAGCGCTCTCGCAAGAATTTTCAGGCTAGAAGGTCAAAAATTAGTCGCATTGGAGACCCTTGTTCATCCTGAAGCACGGATGTCGGAACACGATCTCGTTTCCGATAGAATGGGTAGTGCCGGAGAAGCTTTTGGTTCAAGACGTTCCACTTATGATCCTCCACATACGCCAAAACAAACAGAAAATATAAATTTTGCAAAAAAAATAGCAGACCATCTAGACCGTGCCCGTAACAATGGATCGCTTCAGAGATTGTATATAGCAGCAGGTCCCTCCTTTTTAGGCTCTTTAAGAAATGAAATGACTGCCCAAACCCAAAGTTTAATCTATGCTGAGGTGAATAAAGATATCATACATCTAAGCCCCGAGGAGATTAAAAGCCACTTTACTATAGGTATATAAAAATGACACACAAACCAAAAATTTTAGCTTTCGCAGGGAGCATGCGTGAAGAATCCTTCAATAAGAAACTTATCAAAATTGCCGTTGCCGGAGCTCGTAAAGCAGGTGCGGAAGTAACGCTGATCGATCTTGCTGAATATCGTCTACCGCTATATGACGGAGACCTTGAAGAAAAAGAAGGTCTTCCAAAACTTGCTCAAGAGCTTAAGAAAATGATGATCGAACAAGATGGGTTTATGATCGCATCCCCTGAGTATAATAGCTCGATTTCCGGAGTTCTTAAGAATGTTATAGATTGGGTTTCACGTCCAGAAAAGGGTGAAACCGTTACATTGCCGGCTTTTAGAGGAAAGATTTCCGCCATTATGAGCGCCTCTCCAAGCCCATTAGGGGGTCTTCGTGGTCTTGTAACCTTAAGATCTATTCTGGAGAATATACAATGTATGGTTCTTCCTGAACAGGTTATCATAGGAAATGCCCACAACGCCTTCACGCATGATGGTCAATTGCAAGATGTTTCGCTTGAAGGAAGGGTTTTAACCCAAGGAAAGAATCTTGTTGAATTTCTTACAAAAGTGAAAGGATAAAAATCCCATGAGATCAAGTCATATTGCCTATTTTTCCATGGAAATCGCCTTCGATGATTCTATTCCCACTTATTCGGGGGGATTAGGTGTCCTTGCCGGAGATATTCTATGGACGGCTTATGATCTTGCGATTCCTATGATAGGGGTAACGTTACTTGTTCGAGACGGTTATTTTAAGCAAACGATAAATTCAGAGGGGCGCCAAACGGAAAGCCCTGTGAATTGGAATGTCGAGGAGCTTCTTGAAGAAATGCCGCAGCGTATCAAAGTCCAGATAGAAGGGCGAGATGTCCTTGTACGTGCTTGGAAGTATACCCGTCTTCAAGAGGGGCTCGTTCCTATTCGCATTTTTTTATTAGATACGGATCTTCCTGAAAACACCCCTTATGATAGGTCTTTAAGTAATTATTTGTATGGCGGAGATTTGCAATATCGTCTATGTCAGGAAATCGTTTTGGGTATTGGCGGCGTCAGAATGATGAATGCTTTGGGATATGAAATCGAAAAGTATCATTTAAATGAAGGGCACGTCAGTTTATTGACTCTTGAACTTTTATCGCAAACTGCAAATAGATATGGTCGCACGATCCCAAATAAAAGTGATGTTGCAGGAGTGCGAGATCTTTGCGCCTTCACAACACATACACCTGTCCCTGCCGGGCATGACACGTTTCCTTTGGACATGGCCCAGAATCTGATTAGACGCCCTGAAATCATGGAATTGAAAGATATTTTTGTCAGAGATGATAAAGTCAATCTAACATATATCGCTTTGAATTTGTGTGGGTATGTAAATGGCGTTTCAAGAAAACACCAGCAAGTTTCAAGAAAGATGTTTCCTGGGTATGATATCGATGTGATTACTAATGGAGTCCGTGTTAAAACGTGGGTTTCGCCGTATCATAAAGAACTTTTTGATAAATATCTTCCTGTTTGGAGCAGCGAATCGTTAAATCTCCGCTATGCAGCCACGATTCCGCATCAGGAGATATGGGACGCTCATATCAAAGCAAAAGAGTCACTTTTTAGCTATATCAAAGCCAATTACGGAGTAGAATTAGATATTAATGTGTTTACTTTGGGTTTCGCCAGAAGAATGACAGCATACAAAAGGCCTGCTCTTATTTTTGATGATGTCGAAAGATTGAAAAAAATCGTCGAAAAAGTGGGACCCTTGCAAATCGTGTTTGGTGGGAAAGCGCATCCTAACGATACCAATGGAAAGGAAATCATCCATAAGATTTTCGAATATAAAAATGAGCTGAAAGACCTAGTGAAAATCGTCTATTTGGAAAACTATAATCGAAAACTGGCAAAGCTCTTTATTCCCGGAGTAGATGTTTGGTTGAACAATCCCCAGAGGCCTTCAGAAGCTTCCGGTACTAGCGGCATGAAAGCGGCTGTCAACGGAGTTCCTTCTCTTAGCGTTCTCGATGGGTGGTGGATTGAAGGGCATATCGAAGGCGTGACCGGATGGGCTATTGGCGATGTTTCTAGCGATCCTGAAAAAAATGACAATCCCCATTATGATGCGATGGCGCTCCTGGATAAGCTCGAGAATGTTGTGATGCCTCTCTACTACAACAAACGAGAGGATTTTATCGACATCATGCTGCAAAGCATTGCTTTGAATGCATCCTTTTTCAATACTCAGAGAATGCTTCTAGAATACCTCCACAAGGCCTATTCTAATGTTACTTTCGCAGCAAAATAAGCATTATCATGGAATCGTAGCTCCTCTATTTTCCATCCATACTAAATATAGCTCGGGAATCGGAGAATACCTTGATCTCATTCCCTTGATCGATTGGTGTCATAAAATTGGATTAAACATCATCCAACTATTGCCGGTGAATGATACCGGACCTGTCATCAGCCCCTATTCGCCCCTTTCTGCGTTTGCTCTGAATCCGATTTATCTATCGCTTTCGGAAATCGCTTCTTCTGACGAACTCAAGCCTCTTAAAATTTTGACTCTTGAAGAACAAATCCCTTATGAGAAAATTATTTCCCTGAAGGAAAAAATCCTTAAAAAGTGCTTTGAAAGGGATTTCTATTCCTTGTCGAAATCTGCTGAATTCCAAGATTTTATTCTTCATAATCCTTGGTTAACAGGGTATGCACACTTCAAAATATTAAAAGAACAGTACGATTGGATTTCGTGGAAAGATTGGCCGAAACAACACAAGAATATCGATCCACTAGAAGTTGATTATCATTTCTATCTTCAATATTTGTGCTTTTCGCAGCTCAGTTCCGTAAAAAAATATGCAACTACAAAAAACGTTTCAATCAAAGGCGACATCCCTTTCCTCATCACTTTAGAAAGCGTCGATGTTTGGGAGCATCCTGAATTGTTTTTAACGGATCTCTCTGCAGGGGCTCCCCCGGATCAATATAATTCTGAAGGACAAAACTGGTCAGCTCCTATCTATAACTGGGACGAGAAATTCGAAGAGATTCTTAAATGGTGGAGAATGCGTCTCCAGGTGTCTTCACAATATTATCATATGTATCGACTCGATCATGTTGTCGGTTTATTCCGCGTCTGGGCCATTCCTCAAGGTGCTACGCCTTTGGATGGATTTTTTATTCCCCAAGATGAATCAAAATGGATTCCTCAAGGAAAAAGAATTCTTGAGGACTTTCTCGATGCTACGACAATGAAACCCATTGCAGAGGATCTGGGGATTGTTCCTGATGAAGTCCGAAAGGTTCTTTTAAATCTTGGTATTCCGGGAACTAAAGTCATGCGTTGGGAAAAGGATACCGGGGATAAATATCCAGAAACCTCCATGACAACGGTCTCAACGCACGATACGGAAACTTTAATGGAATGGTTGCAGAGCAGAGCATCATACGATACGATAAAAAATATCCTCTTAAAAAGCCATCATAGCGCCAGTCAGTATCACATTAATCTTCTCAACGAATATTTCCCGCTGATCCCCGGATTATCTCGTCAGAATGAAAGGATCAATATTCCGGGAAAAGTTTTAGAAACAAACTGGCGCTATCGCTTTCGTCCTAGCGTCGAGGAAATTGATTCCAATATCGATCTGGAAAAGGTCATAAAAAGCCTTCTTGTCAAACCTGAAATTTCGTCTGGGAGTCCAAATCCTTTAGGAGCTACTTTAATAGAGGATGGAATAAATTTTTCCATTTATTGTCCGGAGACCACTGAAGTTGTATTATCTCTATTTCACAGCGATGACAACAGTCTTTTTTATGAAATTCCTTTGAACCCGATCCAAAATAAAACGGGGAATATTTGGCATGTTGCTGTACGGGGTCTTCCTGAGAATCTCAGTTATGCCTATCGCTTAAATCAATTAATCCTAGATCCCTATGCAAAAGGGTTAAACACAACGACTCAGTGGGGTGTGAGCGATAAATCCTATCAACCGCTTGGGCGAGTTCCTTCCGGGGACGAATTTGATTGGGAAGGCGATAAGCCCCTTGGACTCCCTCTTAAAGATCTTGTCATCTACGAAATGCATGTCAGAGGATTTACCCAAGATTCTTCGAGCCTTGTTCGTAGTCGGGGAAAATTCTCAGGGATCATCGAAAAAATTCCTTATTTGAAAGAACTTGGCATCAATGCTGTCAAACTCATGCCTCTCCAGGAATTTAACGAATGTGAATATAAAGTGCATAATCCGATCACAAACGAACGCTTATATAATGTCTGGGGATATTCCACGATCAACTACTTTTCACCGATGAATCGTTATGCGGAAAAAGATGCCGTGCAAGAATTTAAGTTGTTGGTGAAGGAATTCCATCGCCATGGGATAGAAGTTATTTTGGATATCGTTTTCAACCATACAGGAGAAGGTTTTATCAAAGGACCGATTTATAGTTTCCTTGGTATCGACCCTGAAGTGTATTACATGTACGATGCTAACCACAAGCTATTAGACTTTACAGGCTGCGGGAATACCTTAAATTGCAATCATCCCATCGTTAGAAAATTCATCCTCGCTTGCCTCGAATATTGGGTTTCTGAAATGCATGTGGATGGCTTTCGATTTGATCTGGCTCCTATTTTCTTCAGAGGGAATTACGGAGAACCTTTGGAAAGATCTCCATTGATCGAAGAAATTTCCGAATATCCTATTCTTGCTAAGACAAAATTGATCGCTGAACCTTGGGATATGGGAGGACTCTATAAAGTCGGCTCTTTTTTTCAACATACGAAACTATGGTCCGAATGGAATGATAAATACCGCGATACCGTGCGTCGATTTATACGAGGGGATAACGGTATAAAAAAGGACTTTGCTACACGGATATGCGGCTCTCAGGATATTTATGGGCATTTAGGAACGCCTTGTTCGAGTATCAATTTTGTTAATGCGCATGATGGATTTACCCTTCGAGATTTGGTCAGCTATAACGCGAAAAATAATATAGCTAATGGAGAAAATGATTGTGATGGAAATCCTCGAAATTTCAGTTGTAATTATGGGGTAGAAGGAGAGACGAACGATCCTAATATCCTTGCTTTGCGTGAAAGGCAAATGAAGAATTTTCATTTAGCGCTTATGATTTCTCAGGGAGTGCCTATGCTTTCCATGGGAAATGAATACGGTCATACGCGTTATGGAAATAATAATGCTTGGTGCCAAGACAATGCTTTAAACTGGTTTTTGTGGAATGATCTCGAAAAGAGATCGGATTATTTTAGATTTTATCGAGGTCTAATTTTATTTCGTAATAAGCATTCTGTATTGCGTTTGGATAGATTTTTAACACCCGACGATATCGATTGGCATGTCTCATGGGAAGATGAAAGTCCTTTTATTTCTTTTTCTCTAAAGGATAAGGAATCCGGAAATCATCTATATGTCGCATTCAATGCAACGCAAAACAATATTTCCATTACCTTGCCCGAGTCCCCAGTAGGTTCTGTATGGCATGTCATCGTAAATACTGGAAATTCAACTCCGACAGATTACTATGAAGAGGAAATAGCCCCTAGAATTAATTCTGGGGGTGTAAGCCTGGTTCCTCATGCGGCAATTCTGCTGCTGTCGAAACCTTCGATGATTTGAAAAGTAACAGACTGCAAATTGTCAATGCGACGCCAAGCGATAGAAGCAAAGTTGAGACCCAATGAAAACGCATGGAGTGTCCGAAGACGACGGTATTGTTTATTGCATGGAAAATCATGCTAGGGATCAGCGAGCCTGATTGTTTGTATAGAAGGACGCAGATCATTCCAAATGAAGTTAAAAGGATCATGTCGAAAAAGGAAGATGTAGCAAAGTGAACCAGCGCAAAAAGAATACTGCTTAAAATCATTGCTGGAACGATTTTTATCCATCGAGCCAGAGCAGGGAATAGAACACCTCGGAATAGAAGTTCTTCAGCCACTGGGCCTAGCAACCCTAAACAGATGAAGCCCCCTATGGTTATGAAGCCCCCATGGTGAATGCCGAGGAGAGAGCCGGTATTTCTGACTTGCTCTCCGTTTCCTTTAATGCCATATAGTAGAAGGGATAAATAATGAGCCGTCAACTTCCACGAGATGACCCCTACTAGCGTCCAGACGATGAGAGATTTCCAATGAATGGATTTGATGCCGAAGCGAGCAAAATTAGCGCCTCCACTGGTTTTTTTCGCAAAAAGGCGAAGAAAAAAAACAATGAAGAAGGTTTGTAACATTGTGGCAAGGAGATTTATCTCTTGGAAGTATTTGGGTTCGACTTCTATTTCCATGAAATCTAGGGCCATAAAATTCAATGTGAATAAACCGCTAATGAATGCGACCACGGCTATAAAGGTAGCAAAAGGGAGCCATAAAGGCCAATGGGGTAATTTTGTATTACTATTCATAAAATTCTCATTAATTAATAATTTATAATTATAATGAATAATTATTAAGATTTAATAAATAAATTATGTTGTTTATATTAAAAAGATCGAGTGTTTTGTTTTTTTTCAATCCTGAAAAGGTAGTATACTGAAGTGAACTCACTTCAGTATACCATTGCAAATGTAGCAGTCGAATCAGTCGCTCTTCGCGATGCGCTCCGAGCTCTATGGTAACATTTGATCTACCCACGATTCCGATGCGTCATCGTGGGCTTTAACCGGGCCGTCCTTCGCGATGCGCTCCGGACTCCGGAAATCACTTAATTATTCCTGAGTCCGGAGCGCATCGCGAAGGACGGCCAGGTTAAAGCCCACGGTGACGCATCGGAACCGTGGGTAGATTAAGTATTACCATAGAGCTCGGAGCGCATCGCGAAGAGCGACTGATTCGACTGCTAATTTGCATGTCAAGAAAAAGATGTGTGGTAAAGTATGGAGGACACGCCGATCTACGTACTTTTGCCTCAGCATAACCCACAAGCTTGCTCATTAATATAAATTATTTTAATATAAGGTTAGAAGAGGAGGATAAGCCTCCCTCAAAATAAAGTGAGGTTTTTATGTTATCATTAGCTATTTTATTTTTAGTTATTGCACTGATTGCAGGATTAGTGGGACTTCCTGGTGTTGCAGTGTTGTCCATTGAAATATCAAGAATTCTATTCTTTATATTTATTGTTTTGTTTGTCATTGCATTAATTTATGGACTTGCAAATCCAGCGGTAGCTCCAGTAGCGCCAGTAGTACCTAATCCCTAATTAGTAGGGACAGGACATAGGCAAATGATTGCCAACGGGGGAAGTGTTAGATTAAGAACATCTTCCCCTTTGCGGCGGCTGCTTCTTACGGAACCGAGATTTCCCATGTTGCTGCCGCCGTAATATTCTGAGTCACTATTCAAAACTTCCTGCCAAACGCCTTTCTCAGCAAGATGTATTTTATAGTTCAACCGAGGAACAGGCGTGAAATTGCAAACAACAATCAGTCGATCCTTTTCAGTTTCTCCCTTTCGCATAAACGCCACCACACTGTCCTCATGATTATACAAATCCACCCATTCGAATCCCTCGCCTACAAAATCCTTTTCATAAAGGGCAGGCGTCTTGCGATAGTAACGATTTAAATCCTTTACCCAATTCTGCATCCCTTGATGCGGCGCATATTGCAATAAATGCCATTCTAATGAGGCATCATGAGACCACTCCGAGCGCTGTCCAAATTCTCCTCCCATAAACAATAGCTTCTTCCCGGGATGCATGAACATATATCCAAACAATAACCTCAGATTCGCAAACTTCTGCCAGTCGTCACCAGGCATCTTGTGAAGCAACGATCCCTTGCCATGAACAACCTCATCATGCGAAAGCGGCAATACAAAATTTTCAGTAAAAGCATAAATAATGCTAAACAAAATCTCGTTGTGATGATACTTGCGATGCACGGGCGTCTTTGAAAAATATTTCAAAGTGTCGTGCATCCACCCCATATTCCATTTCATCCCAAATCCAAGTCCTCCAACAAACGTTGGACGCGATACCATTGGCCACGCTGTAGACTCTTCAGCAAATGTCTGCACATGCGGAAAATCCGCATAAATAGCGCAATTCATTTCCTTCAAAAACTCTACGGCTTCTAAATTTTCATTGCCACCATTCTTGTTGGGCACCCATTCTCCGGCCTTCCTGGAATAATCAAGATAGAGAATCGAAGCTACTCCATCCACACGCAAGCCATCGACATGATACTTGTCGCACCAAAATACGGCACTGCTAATCAAGAAGGCCCTCACCTCATTTCTGCCATAGTTGAAAATGTAACTGCTCCAGTCGGGATGAAATCCCTTCTTCACATCCTCATGTTCATAAAGATGTGTCCCATCGAAATCGCCCAGGCCATGCCCATCCACAGGAAAATGACTTGGGACCCAATCTAAAATCACTCCCAGCCCCTTTCGATGCAGTGTTTCTATCAGAAACATAAAGTCTTGCGGAGTACCAAAACGACTGCTCGGCGCGAAATATCCGACTTTTTGATAGCCCCAAGATCCAAAAAACGGATGTTCCATCACGGGCATGAATTCGACGTGAGTGAACCCGAGCTGTTCTAGATACGGCGGCAGCTCTTCAGCCATTTCTCTATAGGTGAGGGAGCGATTTCCTTCCAGCGGATTGCGTCTCCATGAGCCAAGATGGAGTTCATATATGGACATAGGAGAATTAAGCTGATTCTTTTGTTTTTTTTCAGAAGGCCACTGCCCTTCATCCCATTCGTATTGGTCGCTCCAAACAACCGAGGCTGTTTTGGGAGGAATTTCCCAAAGCAGAGCAAAGGGATCTCCTTTTTCAAAACTTTTGTTATCGACTTTTGAGACAATGAAATACTTATAGATCGTTCCGTTGTTGACTCCAGGAATAAATCCTTCCCATATGCCTGAGCTGTCCCACCTCACAAACAAAGGATGCGACTCCCTATTCCATCCATTGAAATCGCCAATGACGGAAACGGATGCTGCATTTGGGGCCCAAACGGCGAAGTAAGTTCCTTGCACATTATTGTGAGTGACACAATGCGCTCCAAATTTTTCGTACAGACGATAATGTTTCCCTTCTCTAAAAAGGTAAATATCCTGCTCTGTAAATAGAGAATATGCTGCCGTCGTATGATTTTTCAAAATTGATCCATGAATTCCCAGACACTGAGGTTGTCGAGCCTATCTTTGTCTTGAAATAAGGTTAGTAACTCTTCAACTTTATCGTGACTATAAACGGTTTTAAGATTGGTTTCAAGTTTGTTATAGAGTAAGGGGATACCTTCCTCTCGACGTCTTCGATGTCCAATGGGGTACTCCACCTCAATAGGTCCAAATTGGGTTCCATCTTTTAAGGTGATGGTAATTTTATTCGAAATCGATCGCTTTTCGGGATCGTGATAGTCGAGGCTATATTGCTTATTTTCGACGACATGCATTTTGGCGCGCAGTTCATCAATTCTCTCGTCGTTTGCTGTCTCTTCTTCATAATGCTCAGCTTTTAATTTTCCGAAGATAAGGCCTAAGGCTACCATATACTGCAAGCAATGATCGCGGTCAGCGGGATTATTTAATATGCCTTTCTTATCGATGATTCTTATAGCAGATTCATGAGTTTCGATTTCGATTTTATCTATATAATCTAATTTTCCTCTGACCATCGGTTGCAGCGCAATAGCTGCTTCGACGGCTGTCTGCGCATGAAATTCAGCGGGGAATGACACTTTGAATAGAATGTTCTCCATCACATAGGAATCTAACGGCCTTTGAAATGTAAATGGTTTTCCGTCAAAGAGCACGTCATACAAGCCCCATTTCGGTGCTGATAAAGCTGTAGAGTATCCCATTTCCCCCTGCATCGCCATCATCGCCAGTTGGACTCCACGACTCGTGGCGTCTCCGGCTGCCCAAGATTTTCGCGATCCGGTATTGGGAGCATGCCTGTATGTTCGCAAGGGTCCTGTATCGATCCAAGCATTCGATAACGCTGCAGCAATCTGCTCACGGGTGCCTCCCAGCATTTGAGTGGCTACTGCGGTGGTGGCTACTTTAACAAAAATAACATGATCAAATCCGACCCGATTGTAACTATTTTCTAAAGCCAAAACTCCCTGGATTTCATAAGCCTTAATCATCGCTGTCAAAATATCTCTGACTTTCAACGGGGATGTTCTTCTGCTCATATAATCGCCGACAGCAAGGATGCCTCCAAGGTTATCTGAAGGATGTCCCCATTCGGCTGCTAGCCAGGTATCGTTATAGTCCAGCCAACGGATCATGGTTCCGATATCAAATGCTGCTCTTAAAGGGTCTAGGATGTAATCTGTTCCCGGAACGCGCGATCCATTCGGCACGACAGTTCCCGGCACGATAGGTCCGAGGAGTTTGGTGCATTCGGGGAAGTTCAGCGAGAGAATGGCGCATCCAATAGCATCAGCAAGGCAGGCGCGGGCAGTATCGTAGGCCTCTTCGCTTTTAATTTTTTTTCTGAAAGTATATTCAGCGATCATTTCTGTGGCTTCGTCAGCTTGGTGGCTCATTACCTATTCTCCAAAGGAACCCATGTTTGCGGATCAGGTCCAATATAATTGCTGTTTGGACGAATGAGTTTGTTGTTCGTTCTTTGTTCCAATAAATGCGCTGACCATCCTGAAATGCGCGCCATCACAAATAAGGGAGTGAACATTTCTGTCGGAATTTCGCAGTAGTGGTAGGCAAGCGCGCTGTAGAAATCTAGATTAGGGAAAAGCTTTTTCTGCTCCCACATGACCTTCTCGATACGTTCTGCAATAGGAAAATAATAGCCATCGGCATGATGTTCTCCTAACTTGCGCGCCCATTCTTTAATGATAGGGGAGCGTGGATCGGATGTCGTATACACGCGATGCCCAAAACCCATGATGAGTTTCTTTTCAGCCAACATTTTCAAAATTCCTTTTTCAGAGTCATCGGGAGTTTTAAAAGATTGGATGAGCTTCATGGCGAATTCGTTGGCGCCACCATGTAGGGGGCCTCTCAGCGCTCCAATTCCTCCGCAGATGCAGGAATAAAAATCTGATAGCGTGCTGGCTATGGTGCGAACGGTAAATGTCGAGGCGTTGAATTCATGTTCGGCATATAAAATAAAAGAGGTATTTAAGCATTCCCTTTGTTGATTTGTCGGAGCGTGCCCTTGAATGAGATGGAGAACATGCCCTGCGAGAGTATCTTCTCTGGTGTTCAGCGAAACGATTTCTTTGGTTTTGTGGTATTGGTACCAGTAGAGAAGCATCGACCCAAAGCTTGCTATTAATTTATCTGCAACTGCGAAAGGATCGCCGCCTGCTTTTTCGGGATCGAAATTTCCCATCAGGGAGCATCCTGTGCGTAGGACATCCATCATGTTGCTATCTTCGGGAATGACCTCGAGAATTGTCGTCAAAACGGTGGGGAGCTCACGTAAGGCTCGGAGCTTTTGTCTGTAGGCGGCCAGTTCTTGCTTGTTGGGGAGCTTTCCGCGGAGTAAAAGCCAGCAGACTTCTTCGAAGGAGGCATTGTCAGCGAGGTCTTTGATGCTGTAACCCCTGTATTCCAGGGTTTGGTCCTCTGCACCGCATAGACATATGGAAGAGTCTCCGGCAATGATACCTGCGAGTCCTCCTGTTTTCTTGGTCTGAACCATGGGATTTCTCCTTTATTTGCAATGTAGCACATTTGCTTTGGGAAAAAAAGGACGAAAAAGACAAAAAAGACGAAAAGGACCAAAAATGGCTAGGTGAGGGCTGATTTATAGTCTTTTTAAGGTCTTTATGTCTAATTTTGTCTTTTAATTTACAAAAAAATAAATAATTTGTTATAATAATAATGTAGTTATGCTTGTTTACTATTGCTTCTGGATGGTGCGAAAAATGCATCATTCCTGGGAAAGCAATGAGGAAAATATCTATGGATGTTCCGCGAAATCCACAACTTCCCAATCTTCCCTCAGTAGATTCGTTATTTGAGAAGCCAATTGAACCCGAGGCATCAAAAACTGAAGGGGATGCAAAAGTAAGCCAATTAGGCAAAGATTTCATACTTATAGATCAGCCTGCTGCAACAAGTATTCAAAACACTGTTAAGGAAGGTGGCACTGAAAAGATAGGTGACTTGAAAACAAAATACAAATCGCTCGTTAAAAAAAATCCTGATTTGCGTGCCATTGGCAATAAAGCCTTAGATTTAATGGGTCCTATGATGAAGATGTCTCCAAGTTTCGAAGCCAAATTTTATAAAAACATGTTAGTCATTCTTAAGGATCCCTATCTTGCTAAAACATTTTCGGAGTTTTTGGATGTCAATTTTGCGTCTCGTAGCAAACTTTTTGAGGTAATTAGTAAACCTAATCAAAAATTTGTACCGGAAATTTATTCAACATCGTTAGAAGCTACTGTGGGGATGAAAATTATTAGTAGTCAGATCGAAAACGATGAATTGTTTAATTTTGTCGAATCGATTAATGACTTTTGTTTAGGAATAAACACTCAACCATTCACTGATTATATTCAAAACCCAGTTACACAAAAAGGTGAAGATGGGAATTTACGTAGGAGAGTAGGTCAAATAGACCTCGATGCCATCGCAAAGGATGAGGGGATCTCACCTCTAAATTCGTTAAATTATTATAGCCGAAACGATCTAGAATATTGCACTCATGATATTTCAAAAATTGTACACACGAATGAGGTAGGAGTTCCTGATAAAGTGAAATTTACCGTAGGCAGGGCTATATTGGATGCAAGTAATATTGATATTAATATGGTTGAGACTAACATAGATGTGGATATCAGTTCCTTCCTTACGAAGGGATTGAATAAAGAAGAGTCTTTAAATGAGGCTAAAGAGCTTTTTGGAGTCTTTAAACGTCTAGCATCTAATTTGCCCACAGATCGTGATGGAATATGGGAAAAAGTTCTGAGTAAATTAAATTTTCTAAATGATGAACAAAAAGTCGAGCTCAAAGAGCATTTTTCTCAATTATTAGGAAAAGATGGCGAGTGGGGTGAAATGGACAGAAAACTTGCGGCTTTGATTTTTGTATCATCGCCTGAAAATAGAAGCGATTTAGTAGAAAAAGGCCTTATAAGGGATAGATCAGAATCCCTCAGATTACTCGGAGGTTGGAGTCAAGAATTGGGTCCCGAAATTTACTCATTGTTAGTACGTCTCGATGAGAAGCCTGAAATCAAAGATGTCAAACGACTACAGGGTCAGATTGATACATTCTTGAGCGATCCTAAAATAGAAAAAGAGAAGTTAACAGACTTTTTGACATCTTATTTAGAAAAGAAAGAAGACGTCATCCAAAAAAGAGATGAACTAATGAAATATATTGGAGAGCATGGAGATGGATCCAAATATAACGGTATCCGTAGATTTGCTTTAGAGCTTTACCCCTCCTGAGCAAATTCGAATGTAGGAAATTTCTTCCCCTTTTTCATTCTTAAATGTTGGCTCAAGGATGGTGCGGAGGCGATGGCCATTTTCTGGAGTATATTGAATTCTCCCGCAAGGTTTGCCATTTAGCAGCTTTTTTAGATAGGGAAATTCACCGCCTGGGTTTGTTTCCCAATTTGTCCTGAAGAGTGTGCTTAATTTCACAAATATATCTAGATGAGGCATCGCATAGGAAATAATCCTAGGATAAGGATCATTAATATCTGCTCTGTCTTGGCTCGACGTCCAAACGCCAGGCTTAAGGGCCCCAAATTCATGGAGTATAATAGCTAAATCTCCTTCGCTGCCATTCGGATAGGTCACATGATATTTAATTGCAATGGCTGTTCTCTTCCAAGGTTCTTGAACAAACATCACCGGCGCTGACATCATTTCCGGAGAGATTTTCAATGAATATACAACTTCACCATTTGGAAGTTGAATTGCCAGACATACATCATTTGATTCCTTCTTCCTTATTTTTCCTTCTATCTTCAATGTGGGAATCTTCCCATAATTCTCTTTCGTTGACAGAAACTCACGTAAAGGTTGGGGGAATTTTTCGAAGATTTTCCTTCTTAAATAATCGCTTTCTATCACGATCTTATTCCATGACCTGCATACTCTAGAGGCTCTTATTAAATCAGCCCCTTCTAAGTGGGAAAGCAGGAGGCGAATGATGTCTACGCTAAGGGAGGAGATAGGGGTAGAAAGTTCTTCTTTAGCGGGGTGGGGTTTAAAAGAAAAAAGCTCTCGTAAAGCACAAATCATAGTAAATTCCTAAATTTTAAAATGAGTATATCATTAATTTTAATTCAAAGCAACAATTGAATTTGATAATTTATATTATTTTTATAATTATTAGTTGAAATAAATTAATGTATTAATATATAATATATTGAAACTTTTGAGCAGGAGAACTTATGTTTCCAACAGATCTTCCGGAAGTCACTATTGATCGTTTGATGCTTGGCATTTTTGCAAATATCCCAGTCGAACAAGATCAATTAGAGGATGCAAGGTTGTCTTTTTCGGTAATATTTGTGTTGAAAACGAGTGGATCGAACAACAGACTTGGTCCACCTTAGAGACAAAGAGGGTGCCCTTTTTAGAATTGTTTGATAAGCCTCCAGTTCAACTAGCTGCATTTTTTCATGGGTTAATCGTCGCAGAGTCTCAAGTTTTTGGGATGTGGGCCGAAAATGCATGTGAAAAAGATATAAGTGAAATCCTCATTGAATTTCTCAGGCACGAACCTGAAAGTTTTTTGAAAGCGATGGCGCAGCTTAATCATGCAAGGATTGGGAAAGTGATGGAAGAAATCAAGCGGACTTACTTCTTGGACTTTTATTCTTTAGTTTTAAAAAGTTTGCTTTGTCCTTTTGGAGTAGACAATTACAGTAAAATAATTCTAAATCTATTCCCTCCAGACATGCGTTATTCCATTGCCATAGCGTCTGTAGCATTCCCTAATTACGCTCATAGCGCCATAAGTCTTTTTGATGACACCAAAGATTTAAAAGGGATATTTAATGAAAGGCTTCGAATCTCTTTAAATATGCACCTCCGTAATAGCTGTTTAGCTAAATGTTTATGTAAGCTTTTGCCATATTGTTTAGAGGAACACCAAACCGACCTTTTCTACAAAGCGGGCTCTGAAGCATTTGTATTAGCTATCAAACATATTAGTAAAAGTTCAACTTATACAAAGGAAATGCGCAGCCAATTATTAAATGCACTGAATTGGGATAAGATGTATGGGATGGGTCAAGAAAAAGTTGAGTTTGAAGTTCAAATTGTAGCTGCGCTTGCTAGCCTCGCCGGATCACAAGCAGAATTAAATACCGTATTGGCATGGTATGCTGAAAAACATTATGATCCTTTAGATTTTCCGATTTTTCTCGCTGAATGCGCCCAATATCGTCTAAACAATCTTCTTGCCTATCTGATTCTTCCACTCACTGAAGAGGGTTGGATGTTAATTCCAATAGATGAGGATTTAATAAGCATTCTTCATTGCATTTCAAATGTCTCTGACGAGATTTTACTTCCGCTCGTTAATAATTGTTCACCCGGATTAATCGACTATTTTCTTGCAAACAAGTTGCCCTTAATTGCCACATTTGAAGATGAGGATGGTTCGGTCATAAACATCTCAATGTTTGAATTGTTAAAAACTCTAGAAGAAGATCCTTTACATCCTCTCTCATTCTTTCTGAAAAGAATTCCTAGGATATTGTTAATCCTTGCAATGAGACATTCCGAAACACTAAAACCTCTTGCCTCATGTTATCGACTTCTTTCAGCATCTACAATGCGAAGGATCGAGCCATACATCCCCGAAGTGATGCTCCAATCCCCCGTGATGCTACCATTTGTTCGGGATATTCGAAGCTCGATGCTGGAAAAGATGGAACCTCGAGAGTTTCAAAGTATCCGTGATACAACAAAACTGATCGCGGTACAAGCTTTGGGAAGAATAGAGCAAGCAAGAAAAGAGCTTGAAGAAGAATTAAAATTGGAGCAACCAGATCGAAAAAAGCTCATTTCTCAAACGGATAATTATCTACGTGCGCTTAACGAGGAAGGGGATTTCGACCCTGGGATGCGTTTAGTCCTTTGTAGAAAGAGGGAGCGTCATGAAATAGATGATGCCGATGCAGCTTTGCTTTCAATTTTTGAAAAGGTTATTACGTATAAACAAGGACAGCTTTCCCCAAACGAACCTGTGGTAATCGCGAAAAAGCTGATTCATGCCGAAGACCCTACTGTTGACTGTCTATCTGAATATATTTTTAATATGATCCCTAAAGAAGACTTTGCACTTTTGAATCAAGTCGGTATACAGAGCGACAGTGATCTTCGGATCCTCGGGATTGATCCGGACACTCAAGCAGTCATCGAAGAATATAGAGAACAGCTAGCTGCCGGAATTCATGATGCAAAAATACGTCATGAGGTTCTTGCGTTGTGGCGTACTCTTCATCTCTTGCCTATGGAAGGGCGAATAGCCAAAGTAAAGTTAATTGCAAATGCCCTCAGGCAACCAGGAAACCCTCCTTTGCCAAAGTGCCATTCCGGCATGTCACTCTTGATTCCATCTTGTCAATGGATTGAAAAGGGTTCTTGGGAATCAGCGGTGCTGTGGGTTGTTAACGCCTTTGCGCCGAAGCTTTGGAATAAGTATAAGTCTCAAAACAATCTCGTGCAAGTGTGGGAAAAGCTGGAAGGGAAAACCCTTTGCACGCTAGGTATAACAGACCCCGAAGCCCTACTGGACCTTAACAGCCTTCAATCCAAACGCCACAAAGGATCTCTGGAGTGATAGATTGCATAGCCAAAATTAACAGGATAAGCAGGATCGCAAGCGGCAGGATAAAAAAAGGATAAGAAAAGAAAAAAAAGATTAAGAAAAAAATTATTTATTTTCTTAAAAAATATTTCTTTTCTTATCCTTTTTTATCCTGCCGCTTGCGATCCTGCTTATCCTGTTAATTTTGGCTATGCAATCTATCTATTAAACCTGTTCGATTTTGAGTGTCGGCTCACCTTTGCTTGCTAGAATGCTGTTTTCCTTCTCGAGGAGCGCACTTCCCGCAAAAACTACTGTTGTAGCTGGATTGTAATGCGGCTCGATATGCTTCTTCACTGATTCTACAACGTCATCTTTCGACAACTTAATCAGCTTTTCTCGCCATGCTTGACGTACTTCTTTCGGTTTTCCTTCTCTGAGCCAAGAGTAGGCAACATACCCACGGCTTCCCGGTGAAATAGGAGAATCCATATCTTGAAAAATTTCCAATTTTGCCTCTTCAATGTCGGTGTCAGTGAATTTTCCATGAAGGACCTTATTAATCGCCATCTTAAAAGTGGCAAGAGTCCTGCTAATGTTCGGATCTCGGTAAGCATAAAAAGAAAAAATTCCGGCCGTCGTGCTTTGATTCGCATGACTTCCGTAGGCTCCTCCTTTTTCTCTTATTTCAGGATGCAATACAAGCGTATCAAAAAGATGGGAAGCGACACTCAAAGAGGGACTATCCGAATGCACGTAGGGTACGGTCTCGAAAGCTTTACAGGTAAATGCAACCGGTGAGGCGATGACTCGTCCCTGATTCGTAACTGGCTTAACATCAAAGTTATTTTTCCATGGAGCAAAATCTTTGCTAGGAAGATCTTTTAGTCCGAAAAATCCGGATTGTTTGATCTCCGCATATTTCTCTCCGTCGCACGTTAATACCAAATGTGCCCCTTTCGCGCAAAGTAGGCGCTCTTTCAGTGACTGAAACTTCGCTAAAAGAAAATCAGGTTGAAAGTTTTCAGCTATTTGCTTAACTTGTGAAAAATATTTAAGGCCGCCCCAGGAATTGGAGATATAACAAGGGACGTTGATTCCGCTCGAAGAAAGGCTCATAGCATATTTTAGGGCATTTTGAACAAGGTTTCCTTGGAGCCCAGCATGATGTTTCAAAACAACTTCTTTGATGCGTGCAACGTCGCTAAAATCGGCTGTTTTTATCATATCGCTAAGAATTTCAAATAGCTTATCAGTTTTGCGATAAAGCGCTTTTCCATGAAAGGTCAGCGCGGGGAAGAATACATTTCCGTCTTGCGCCTGTCTGTTCATGGTTGTTGAAACTGACACCCCACCCGTATGTGCCTGAATGAATTCCAGATTCTTGCCATAATCTCTTCCACCGCAACCTACTTGTGGAAGCAAAAGAGTAAAAAGTTGGATGTACGACAATTCATCATCTTTGATCTCAGGAAGAGGAAAGACGATATCCGCATATAGAATTTTATTGGTGAAAGCTTCGTGGTGAAATACTTCTATATTTCCAACTTTTTCAATAGACAAAGCATAGTTTTTAACTTCTTTAGGAACACTCTCAAGCGTAATTTTTGGTAACAGATCTGAATCAGCATCCTGTTGGAGCTTCTGAAACTCCTCTAGTTCTCGGGCGAGACGAATGATTTTTTCTGCATCAACGTTTTTTCCAATTTCTTTCAACTGTTCTTGTTCTTTTTCTCGTTCGACTGCTGCAAGCTCTTTGTTCGGAAGAAGAGTAACCCTGATAAAATGGGGATTGTTGATATAATATTTATTAATCAGTTCTCCAATAAATTTTGGATTTTCTGTGAATTTTTTTAGAAGAGCGTCGCATAAGGAGTGCACTTTCAATCCATCTTCGGGAAGTCCGCCGTGCTGCTTCAACAGGGCAGCGCGCATAAATAAGGATAGTCCATAAGGTGAGGAATCGCCGGTGATTTCACTGCGGTGGAATTCAACCTGATGGATAGCATTTTCGATGAGGTTTTGTGGGGCGCCTTCATTTGCGATCTTCTTCAAGGTGTCGAAGGTTAGTTTTTCTAGAGGTTCGGCATTTTGCGGTTCGCAGCCTCTGAAATTGATGATGAAAGGGACCTCGCTGATATCAGTATCCATCCATGCTGAGGCCTGTTTGCAAAGCCCCGATTTCAAATAGGCGAGTTTCAATGGCGCCGCATCTGTTCCCATCAGCACGATGTTCAATATACTTAATGCGAGAAGTTCCTCTTGTTCTAAAATCGAGCATGTTAACCAACCAAGAGCTATGAGGGTCTGTTCTTTCGGATCTTGCTCTGCACTTATCGGATAGGGGATCTCTTTTCTGATAGCCTGCTTGAAACGTGGTTGTTTTTTCAAAGGAGGGATCGGCGCCAACTTCTCGATGCCTTTCAATGTATTTTTTTCAATGAAGTCCAGGTGTTTTTCTAGGGGCATATTTCCGTAAAAGAAAAAGAGGCAGCGACTGGGGTGGTAGTAAGTTTTGTGAAAATCGAGCAACTTTTGGTAAGTCAGGCCAAGAATTTCATGAGGATTTCCCCCGGAGTTATGTCCATATGTCAGGTCAGGGAATAAGGCTTCGTATAAAGCCTCCACAAGTCGCGTATCAGGAACGGCAAAGGCTCCTTTCATTTCATTAAAAACGACACCTTTGAATTCTAGAGGTGACTTTGGATCCTCGGGATTTGAAAACTCTAAGCGGTGTCCTTCTTGGAGGAAACTCAGTTCTTTGAGGTTAGGTTTAAAGACCGCATCGAGGTAGACTTCCAGCAAGTTATAAAAATCTTCAGGAACTTGCGAGGCTGCAGGATAGCAGGTGAAGTCGGAACCCGTAAGGGCATTCATAAATGTATTGAGGCTGCGTCGCGTCATGGCAAAGAAAGGATCTTTGACAGGGTACTTTTCTGAACCGCAGAGGACAGTATGTTCGAGGATATGGGCTACACCGTCAGAGTTATCGGGGAGGGTTTTGAAAGAAAGGCAAAACACATTTTCGGGATCATCGTTGGCAATATGCATGACTTGCGCCCCTGTAGGGAGGTGGACAAGTTCTCTCAATTGACAGTTTATTTCCGGCAGATTGACAATCCTTTTTACCTCGAAATCGTGATACTTCTCGCCTATAGTGTTAAACATAGTCCTCTTTATGTTGAAATTTTAATCGAAATGAGTTAATATAGCTCTTTACCCAGTTTAATTACAAGCATATGAAAAAAAGTAAATTACTTCCTAATGTTATCACTGCATTTGCCCTAACCTGCGGATTATTCATTATTTTTAAAACGAATATGATTCCTCCAGGTCAAGTGGATTTCCATTTATTGACATTAACAGCCGGATTGATGCTTTTGGCAGCTTTTGCCGATGTATTGGATGGAGCCGTTGCGAGGGTCATGCATGCGGAAAGCGATTTCGGCATTTATTTTGATAGCATGTCGGATGCGATTACATTTGGCGTAGCGCCATCAGTGGTAGTCTTGAAAACCTTTTCTGTAGAGCCAGGTACACATTTTTCTTATATGCTGACTTTTGCAGCAATGATTTATTCTGTGTCGGGAGTATTGCGACTCGTTCGTTATAATCTGTCGACTCAAAAGGCAAAGTTGGATGTGGAGTTGGCGGCATCCGATAAGAAAAATTTCACTGGATTACCTATTCCAGCTGGCGCAGCAGCAGTTATTTCGATGAATTTATTTCTTTTATCTGAGGAATTTGACTTGCTTTTTTCGATAGGTCTTCAGACGAGGATGTGGATTTTGTTTTTCACATTGATTGTTCTGGGATATTTCATGGTGAGTCGCTGGAAATTCCCGAGTGTTAAGACCTTTCAGATACGGGTATCCTCATTTCAGGTAATATTTTTTACAGTATTGGCCGCTGTGTTGATTTTTTACGGCATCTTTAATCATTTTGCTGTCGTATTTTTTGGCATGACCTGGTCATATATTGTTCTAGCTTGGACATTGTCATTGATTCGGCTCATCTCGGGCAAGCGATCGAAGACCCTCGAAGACTTCGAACCCGAACCCGACGATCTCGAAGAGTAGAGCCTGCATGGACGTAATGGACGTCATGGACAATTTAAACCACTCCGTCCATGTAGTCCATTACGTCCATGTCGTCCATGTTGTCCATTGCTCCTCATATTGAATCATTTCAGAAAAAAGTTTGTTTAGGTCCCAGGAAAACTTCAATACCGTACTTTATACGGTTTTAATAAAAGTCCCAATTTCTTATAATAGTTCATTTAAATTTAATAATAGATAGTTTTATGTTTAGTGATGTTTTAAATAGATTCCGAGACAAAGAAAATTGCTTAATTTCCTATGAAAGCAAAAGTAAATGGCAAATTAAAGAATCTAAAATCAAAAATCTTATGGAAGAGGTGGCTAACATCCAAAGGTCAGTAGGATGGGGGGATGGCTACCTTAGTTTAGCGTCTGAAAGATGTCATGATTGTAGTAATCTCAAAGTGACGGTTCTAGATATAAATACCAGAGAGAGGGTTGCCTATGCCATTGTAGTCCCACAAAATGGGGTGTGGTACGTTTCTCAATTTGCCGTCATGAAAACCCATCAAAATATGGGTATTGGCAAATGTCTTGCAGGGAGAATTTTTAGAGAAGCGCGCATGCACGCGATTAACACCGTTTATCTCGAAACCGATCATAACACCGTTGGATATTATAGAAAGTTGGAGACCAATGATAGGATATGCAAAGTAGCCAAAGTTGGCATAGACAGCTTGAATAGGGAATGGTATAGGATTACCTATTCTCTCGGACACTGGGTTGATTCACTGATCCAAGAAATGGATACGCAAAATAGTGTCGATGATAAATTTTTCAATAAAATAGACCCCATATGCGGTTATCTGCCTCAAAGTGCTAAAGAGATCCGGCAAGAAGACTTCAAATTGCTCTATGAAAGATTAAAGCATCGACCCTCCTGCGGTTTGTTTTTGAAGGAAATTTGCGCTTGGATTAGCCGTAAGGGTAATAATGAAATCACAAAAGTTCTAATAGATTTCGTTTCAAATGAACCTAGCCAACAAATAAAAGTTGAATTTGCAACGGCCTGCTCCTTGTCTGATTGGGGAAGTATTCTCATTAGATTTTTACCAGAGTTTGGTATTGAAAGTGAGCAAGTTCGATTTGAGATTCTCAAAAATATGATCAGGAATGGTCTCTCTTCATTTATGGTATTATATCTCGATTCATTCCAAAAATTTGGCATCATTAATCCTGAATATATTATTGAACTGGCGAAATTATCAGCTGAAAGGAACTCGGAGTATTGTGTCCATTTTAGTCAAATGTTAGGAATTGCAGATGAAAATGTAGTATTGGCAATCTTAGATCCCTATGCCTTAAAAGACCTTGGTTTCAATATCCAAAACAAAACCGAGGAAGAGCTCATCCCCCTATTTGAAAACGCAGCAAAAATCAAAGGGCGTGACGCTGCTAGTTATATACCTTTTGCCAAAATCAAGGATCAAGCTGCTTTGATTAGGATTGCACGCAATGCTCTTCGACAAAGTGCTTTTTGGGTTTCACGGTCTTTCGATCGATTTAAAATCGAAGATGAACAGGTTAGAATTGAGTTATACAAAGAGGCATTTATTTATTGTGACATATTTTGGATAAAAAGGTTCTGTCAAAGCATAAAATATTTTGAAATTCACGATGAAATGGCTAGGGTTTGCCTTGCGAAGTGGTATATAGGGCAGGGTGTGGATATTTCTGAATGGATTAAAGACTTTAATATCAATCAAGAGCAAGACAGAGTCGATATTGCCACGCTGGCTGCTGCCGTTCCAAGTTCTAATTTTTCGGAATTCGTAGAAGCTTATGAAATCGAACAAGAAGAAGAAAGGAAGAAGTTAGCAGTGATTGCTCTAACAAATTCACCCGCAAATTTCTGCCAGAATTTTAAAAACTTCCGAATCATGAATGAATCAGACCGTTTCATGTTTGCAAACCTTGTTCTGGATAGCTCATCCAATGATGTTTTTTTGAAAATAAAAGATTATGAAATTTTTGATGAGGTACAAAGAATTATACTTGCAAAGAAAGCTTTTGGAAAGGGCCTTACAGGTCAGATGAATACGATTCGAGAATTTAAAATTTCAGTTCCTGAAGCTCGCTACGAATGTGCAAAGCTCGATGCATCCCACTTTCCAACAAATATGGTTTCAAATTGGCACAAATACAACATCACAAATGAGAAATGGCGTATAGAAATTGCAAAAATTATTGCTCGACGTGATGGAGGTTCCCTATCGCAATTTATCCCACAATTTTGCATTACAGATCAGAGTGCTCTTGGCGAGATAGCCCTTTTGGCCGCAGCAAACAATGGATTATACACTTCTTTTTATATCAAAAACTTCAATTTACAAAGCGAACAATTGAGAATACTGGTTGCTCTTGCTGCAGGAAGTGGAGCCTGCCAATACATAGCAAATTATGAAATTACAGATATGGATTCGCTTTCAAAAATTGCAAAAAATGCTGCAGGATTTCTTGGGTCGGAAATAATTGCTTGCATGAGATATTTTAAGTTAGACGCGATCTCAACATATGAAGTATGGAAAATCTATACGAGATATAATGGAGAAATCTCATTATCCTATTTAAACCATTTTGATCTGTATTTTAAAAATCCCGAAAAGTTTTTTGAAATAGCCATGATAGGTATTTTGAATGCTCCCATTTCAAGTGACTATTGCAGTTATAATTTAGTACAAAGTAAAAATCCTATTCTTAAATTGTTTCCTGCAATTAATAGAGAGGATCAGTTTCCAAAGGCGGTAGAGGAAGTAAAGCAACTGGTTCATAATTTCTTTGGAACTCACGACATACTTAACTATTTTGAAAGCGAGCTCCTCACACCACCGGATGCTCATTTTCTTACAGTCACTGTTGGAATGTTAACTATGAAGAGGGTTTCGAAGGAAAATACCCAATGGATCGTCGAAAAGGGTTTTATTAAGAGCATTCTCAAATTTCAGGAAGTGAACATGCGATATCATCTCATTGACCTGATTACTGATATTGCGTCCACAGAGATTTCAAGACACTTATTTGAAAAGCTTTATTCGGGGGCTCCGCAACATACCCTTTTTCCGATGATGTTAGCAGTCCTCCTGATCCATCAAAAAGTCGATGACGCTTTGGTCGAGATGATTATTAATCATGCAAAAAAACGAGAGTACAAAGATCCTAAAAATCTTAAAGCGCTCATTAACGGATTGTATGGCATTCTAATCAATTATAACTTTTCAATAAACGAGTGCTCAAGACTTTTAAAGCATGTTTTTGCATCAAATGATCCAAGTCTGTGTATTATGAATATCAGGATGATCGAGGCCATTATAGGATTTGGGGGTAAAATACAATTGCAAGAGGAGTTTTTAGATCTAGAATCTATCATCATCGATCATTTCAAGACAAAAATTCCAATCAAAGGAGTTGCCAACTTTTTTGAAAAGTATCGCTTAACAATTGATACATTTCAAAATCCAAATAACTTATTTATCTATGCTGGAAAGTTAAATACGCTTGTGGATAAGATGCCTTTACAGGCTCTAGCGAGATTTGTGGAAATGATCCTGAATGGTACCTTTAAAATGGATCGGTATAAAAATAGCATCCATCTTGAAACTGTTTTCAAGGGAAGGGAATCTATGCAGGCCGAATGGAAAAAAGGTTTTAAGGGTCCTTGCAACCCTCTAACACTGTTAAACGAACATGAATCAATATCTTTCTACGATCTCTTAAAAGATGTTATTATTGGACATAAACATATAGATTCTACTCTTTGTCCGTTTCTGATCGCATACCTAAATAAACCTGCGGACAGTACGTCTCTATTGATTCAGATATCAAAAGCATTAAAAGAATGCAAAAAAGGGGGCGTTGAGAGTCGTTGGCTACTATTTCAAAGACATTCCATACGTTTTATGAAACCCAAATTATCTCAAACTCAGCAAAAAGTCGAGCTCGATCAGATGATTCGTTGTATCACTATTAAAGAAGGTCAGACTATCGTCCCTATTGCTGGTGCTATGGTTATATTGAACGACCTTCGTGAATATGAAAAAAGATTAAAAAATATCACTTATGACACGGAAGAATGGACTATAGAAGATTCCGATGATCCTGAGGCCCTTCTGAACTGCGGAACAGCAGTTGATGGCAGCTGTCAGAGAGTGGATGGAAGTGCACAATTGAATAAGCATCTTCTTGGGTATATTCTGGACGGGAAAAATAGGATCATTTACGTTAAAGATAAAGAGGGCAAGATGATTGCTAGGAGCATATTCCGCATCCTCTGGGATAAGAAACGCGAAGTTCCAGTTCTATTTATGGAAAGAGTTTACCCTAGAACGATCCGTGTGCCTATCAAGAAGGCGATAATGAATTTTGCAATAGAACGTGCAAGACAGCTTGGACTCACTTTAACAATAGCCGTGGAGGATGGGCCTTATGAAGCACTAAATTATGAGGGTAGTCTCTCGTCACTTAGTTGCAGCGCTCCTCATGAATATTCCGATGCAGGAGGTTCGCATCAAACGAATGGCGTCTATGAGATCCCTAGTTGTAAAGTCATTTTTATGGCTGAGGTCCTATAACCAAGTCGGAGCTGGCGTAAATTGCGGCAGATTCCCGCATTTGAATCAGTCGCCCTCGCGATGCGCTACGGGCTCTGTCCCTTTTTCATCCATCCCCCGGGTTCCGTTGCGTCACCCGGGGCTTTAATGGGTACGTCCTTCGCGATGCGCTACGGACTCAGGAATAAGTGATTTCATGAGTCGGGAGCGCATCGCGAAGGACGTATCCATTAAAGCCCATGGTGACGCATCGGAACCGTGGGTAGATCAGGTATTACCTCAGAGCTCGGAGCGCATCGCGTAGAGCGACTGATTAGATTGTGGCAACATCTCTTGTCTTGTATTCAGCAATGTTGTAGGTAAAGACACTGAATTTATACAAAGCCAATTCAAAAGCGACCCATCCCAAAGGTCCTGCAAAGCATCCAAAATCAT
Source organism: Waddliaceae bacterium (assembly GCA_963822595.1). Classification (GTDB taxonomy): domain Bacteria; phylum Chlamydiota; class Chlamydiia; order Chlamydiales; family Waddliaceae; genus CAVRUH01. The sequence continues at coordinate 494,742 of CAWGIG010000005.1, forward strand.
GATGGTCTTTATATTCGCAAAACCCTGTGTTCGGACGAAAGAACTGATCGGAATGCCGACTCCTTTTTACATTCTCATATTTCTTGCCCTTCATGACTGAATGGGTAATCCCTTGATATAGCACTTCAGGGAGTTTTCCTTCATAAACCCACACATAGTACCCGGTCTCTTTCGAATTGTCTACCCAGAAGCTTATTTCGCGTGCCATATTCAACCAGTCAATGTCTCCCGCTTCCGCAAACATCATGGCTGCACTTTCCTCTTCATGGGTATAGTTTGCAAAGATTTTCACGAAGACTGTTTTAAGATAATCGCCAAGTTTTTTGCATTTTTTATTATCCGCCCAACTGATTTCTCCCTCTTTAAACAGACGATATATAGCTATCAACGTATGCGTCAGATAAAATTTGGAAATGTCATTGAGTTGCAGCGATGAGATCTTTGAAGTGTGTGATGATTCTATATCCCTGACGTTTTTTCCGACTGCCTCTGATATCAGAGAAAAATCTACCCAATCAGCACCCCCTGAAAAGCGTTCGTTAGCGTGCTCTATATTGAAGAAACCTAAAGATATCCGTCCCATGCCTTCAGGACCATTTCTTGTGACTGCCATCAAATCTGATAGGGGAATATAGCTTAATTTATTACCAACATTGTGCCAAATATTTGCAGTGACGGGCAAAATTCCGTTTTTGAGTTGCATCACACGATCTTTAATGCAAGGTGTTAGCGATTCAAAATATTGCGATTCGGTACAAGCGTCCAATGTTTCATGGAGATACCTAAAATAGCTTTCAGGAGCTCTATAGTGATAAACTCGAAAATTGCCATCGGGGAACTTCTCTGATCGGTCCTTCAGTAATGCTAAATAGGCTTCAGGGACGTTTTCTGTCGAATAGCAATCCATCGGCTCAGGCATTTTACTTGCCATCATTTGTGATTCGGCAAAGATCTTAGTTACGGTATACTCTAGCCCCAATTGAGTTTCAGTTTCGTCTTTCCAGGCAAATTTGAAGGCGTCGCAAAGTTTTCCTTTATCTTTTGGAAGAAATACAAGGGTTCTTCCTAAAGAATAGACTTTTTCCACTTCGTCTTCCTGAGGGAATGGCAGTTCCTTTAGCGATTTAAATACCGGCGCTGTTGCAGTAGCTAGTTCTATCGCAATTTTTGATTTGAGTGCAATGTGCGTACAGCGTTCTTCGTTCATGAGTGTTCGTGCAAAATGAGCTCCGGTATGATCATGCTTGCCCCAGGGCTCAACGCGAATACTTTTGCTAAATAATAATTGTTTGATTAACTCAACGTGTTTAGGGGCGTTTTTGTAAAGTTCCCATGTAATTTCAAGGGTGTTATCGAGCCCTAATAACTCTTTCAGAAATAGGTGGGTGATAGATTCCCCTTTGCAAATCATAAGTGCAGATTCTCCCAGATCATTTTTCTCTAGAATTCGGAAGATTTCTCCAGATTGGCGATAGAGGGAAAGGATGGCCTCAATAGCCTCTATCCACCCCTTACTCACTGCAATATCTAGTGGAGATCCGCCATTAGAATGCTTTAATGTGAGAGCTTGTGGATAGTGCTTCTTATAGATTTCTAGCAGTTGCGTGCTGTAGGGATAATCACAACGATCGAGGGGTGTTTTGCCTTCGTGATTTTGAGCCCATAGAAGTTCCTTCTGTCCTTTATTCAAGCAAAATTCAATGAAGAGATCTATATGCGCTTGTTTTTCGGCTTTGTTTTCATAATAGGCACAAAAAATATGATGTAGAAAGTTGTTCCCCTGGATGTCAGTTGCAGATAATGCCGGGAAGTTATTGGAAGATATAAATTGTTGGAGTAACAACTCGGGATATTTAAAAAAAGGAGGGATGTCATTTGCGCCTTTTTCTAGAAGGGCATCCGCTTCTTGATGCGCGGTAAAATCATGGATGAATAGGCGCGCGCGTTCGATTATTTGTGACCTATCCCTATCATGAGGGTAGTTGGTATTGGTTAATGGCGTATCGCCGTATTTATTTCTTTTTCGGAGCGGGTAGGCCCCGATTTCTTCACGAATTGTTCTGACTAGTTTGGTGAAAGAATTCAATAACTTTCGATCGGTGCTTCCAAAACCATAATGCAAAGGGTTACATTCCAATTTATCTTCATCAATGAGATTTTGTATACAGTCTAATCTAATCAATTCTTCCGTGATAAAGTCTATTTTTTCAGCCTTACAATATTTGATAGAAACATGAAGAGGCGTTTCTCCTGAAGCATTTTTCAATAAAAGAAGCTTTTTAGGGTCTCCCATTTGAAGAAACTTTTTTAACGCGTTTAAGCTCCCATCGCTTACAAGCACATGAACAAAATGATTAATATCCCATGAATCATAGGATAAAATTTCCAAAGAAAAAAATCTTTCTGAGTCTATTTCTATTAGGGTGTTTATCAGCAAGAAAACAGTTTCATCAGAAAAATTACGTAAGAAATCTCCTAATTTGTATTTATTAAGACATAGGAGTTCGAAAGATTTCTCCCTGCCGCAAATCTTGATAATATCTTGGACAAGGGGCTCATGTTGATATTCGCAGGCTGCGTTAAACAGTGGATCTCCTGTTGCGGGGGTCCAGCCTTTACGATACAAGTCCCAATGCCTACTAGATCCATTCGTTTGGGTGAGTTTTGGATAAAATTTATGCAGGACACTTATTTCTTCTGAGGTGATTTCAGAGGGACCAAAAAGGGCTTTTTTCAGAACTTCTTCTTTGGTCAGCACTGGAAATTGTGGATTGTTTATTGCGTCTATTGGCATAGATCCATTTGAAACAGGTAGGCTCATTAAAATATCCTTTAGTATGATTTTCGGGTTTTTTAGGGATTATATTAACAATCGCGCAATTTAAAAAATACCGTACTAAATACAGTATTTTCAATTGACAAAAATCAAATTAATATAGTATAATTTTTATTATGAATAATAAAATGTTGATGTTTAATAAGCTGACCTCGTCGAGATATCATGATAAAATGATTCAATCCGTTGAGCCTTTAAAAAATCATTTTAAAGTGAATCAATTTTGGTACAATAGAGTCACTTTTTCAGGATATTATTCTTATTTCGGTACGCATACCGATTGGAGCGCCTATTGCTTTGAAAATATTGAATTGGTTCGAGAAGATATACCCTATTTATCCGATCCCGATATGGCAAAGGAGGGGATACAACTCTTTGGGTATACAAACAATAAAAAGCTTCAAAAACTCATGGAAGTAGGTCGCCTTAAATATAAAACAAACTTTAACCTAATGATTTCAAAAAGGACGTCCGAAGGAATCGAAGGTTTTGGATTTGGTTGCAACGATAACTCTTCGGCGACTTACGAAAACCTTTTGAATGAAATTCCGTTACTCAAACGATTTATTGAAAATTTCAAAGAAGAGAATGTCGCTATTTTTAAAATTGTAGAGGACTGTCAAGTGAACGTTCAGGATATTATGGGAGCCGATTTTCCAAATTTAAAATTCCACGATTCTGATTTATATGACCGGATGCAAATTCTAGAAAAATTCAAGATAAATATTCCTGCCCTAACGGTGCGTGAATTAGAAATATTGGAATATTGTGCAAATGGCTTTCCAGCTTCCTACATTGCCGACCAATTATCGATTGGCAAGAGAACAGCAGAATCTTATATCATTAATCTTAAAGATAAGCTCGACTGTGATTCAAAGGTAGAATTGATCCAAAAGGCAAAAGAAATTTGTTCATTACTTTCCTAAGGCATCCTCCATTCTTCATTTTAGGGGCTTGTGACTGTTGAAGTTGCCTTGCATAAAAGGTCAGCACGGCAAAGTGGGAATTTACCAAAAATAGCATATCGCAATTCCGTCCAATGAGTTGAATTAATGAAAATCTCCCAATTTTTGTGTAGTAAAATTTGTCCGGTTGAATGAGCTTTTCTTCAGCCTGTAAGGCTTTAACATTTCAACAGCCCAGGGGAAGGCCGCCTTGAAAAGGCAACGCCCCCCTGGGTAAATAGGTAAAGAAAATCGCAGTCTGAAAGACTGAAACATTCTTTTGCAAGAGAAGCTTTATTGGAAAAATTTCGCCATTTAGATGCCTGTTCCAGTCTTTCAGACTGCGATTGTTTTACCAATTTACCCAGGGGGGCGTTGCCTTTTCAAGGCGGCCTTCCCCTGGGCTGTTGAAATGTTAAAGCCTTTCAGGCACGAAGAAAAGCCCATTCATTCTCCTGGACCAGGCCCGAATTCTTCACATATAAATTTACGACATGGACGGAATGGACGGGTGATCATTTCGTCCATGAAGTCTATTTCGTCCATTCATGAATATCCCATTTCCTTTACTTTAGGGCATACTGAATTTTGAAGACTCCGGAATTCTTGTGAGTAATAGCGGCGTCGGCATATTCATAAGGGGCTCTGCTGGAAAGCGACTCTAGATTGCCGTTGTAAGTTTCTCCGTCAGGTTCTTTAGCCCAAGTAAGAGTCAGGTTAAGAGAAGCGGCGCGCGCCTTTGCCATATTAAACATATTCTGCCTCACATTCGGTAACGCTGTGCTAGGATAAACTGGTTCCATGAAAAGCACAGAAGTCTTTTTTTCCGCATCCCAAAGAACTCGAAAAATACGTCTTGCAATAAGATTTCCCTGTTGATCCTTCACGCATATGAGCCGGTTTTTTCCATCTAAAACATAGCCAAGTAGATGTTTATTCAGGTTTGCATCACCATCAATTCTCTGGCAGCTTCCGCCCACATTCCCACAGGTGAATAAACTCTCAGGATCATCGCTATCCTCAACTGTCCAGCCGTCATAATTGTGAGTTACTTTGTCATACGATTTAAGATCGTTCTTAATATCGTTTTTAAGCTCATGTATTCCCTCACACTTCCCTAAGTATTCGAACATCATCTTAAGTTCGGCTTTTTGCTCAAAGGTTTTTATCTCGGGTTTCATCAGACGAATGAAATGACGTTGAAAGAGAAGTGCATAGGCTTCAGGATGTCAACGCTTTCTTTGTTTCTTTAATCGCGGTACCTAATTTTCTTAAAACATGAGGGTCCTTATCAAAAAAGGATTGGATATATGGAAATTGTTTCAAATCCAGGTGCTTGTGTTCATCAATCAGGTTCCAATACTTCTGATGGAAATCGGTTTTTTGAGTATTTGAAATATTGAGATCTTCAAAAGGACGTGATAACCCCTTTTTCCATTCTAGAAATTGCGCTTCTCTGCCTTTGAAAACTGTCTCCAGGTGAAGACTATTTTTGTATCTTTCTTCTTTAAAACGTCCCTTCGAGAAGATTTTCAACAAAGGTGGACAAAGCCGCTAACGCAGAAGGATCGTTTAATTCATTCATTTTTCCCGCGTAGGTGTAAAGTAATTCGGGTTCTTTAAAGTTTTTAAACGCTTTTGTAAGCTCCTCATAAAAATTCTCAATCGGTTTAATAGGGATCTTCTTCTGGAAAAGTTTCAGCAGTATAGCTTCCAGGTCTTTTATTGGCTGCCTCAGTTCAGATGTACCACCTAATTGAATGATGTTTTCTATAATCGTCAGATTTTTGCGTACATCGCCGCTAAACGCATGTTGAAGAATTCGGGTGACCTCCTCAGGGGAATACTCGCACTCGTAAATAATGTGTAAGAGTTCTTTATATTGCACCCGATTAAGCTTTTCGATTAATACCCAGTCCACATCCATAGAAATTAGTGGCGTGATAAGGATAGATGCAAAGATATTTTTGGTAACAACACGATCAAAAATTGTCCGCTGTTCTGGGATTTTAGCAATACGTGCGAGAATATCTACCAGTTTGAATTTGGTTTGCAAATCGGAAAGAGGGAGAATCTTTTTCATGTGGGGTGCGATCCAATCGAGTTCTTCCCTGGAAAGCTTTTGGATTTCGCAGCTCCCCAAAGCAAAAGTCAGCCAACGTGCTTGTTGTTTGTCATCACCGATAGCTGAATACAGATCCCCTGCGGGGAAATATTTTTCGTATGTATTTTTGAGCTCTTGAAGCTGAGCAGTAATATCGTGTTTGATATTCAGTTCGGTTAAAAGACTAGCAATCTTTGGCATAAAGTAATATCCCGTTTGGATATCGACAGAATGACGCAAAGATAACCAAGTTATTTCAAGGATGTCTTTTTTATTGGTAATTTTGAATTTATAAAATTGTTCTATTGTCTCTTTTCCATTGTACATGGCACATTTTTTTGCCAAGGCGAAACGTGTTTCTTCTTTATCAAAAGTAATATTTTTAATGACTTCACTTACCGAATGTTCTACTGATAGAAAAGTAAGTTTTTTTTGGATTGCTTCATCGCTAATCTCGAAGTCTTGGAATTTTCTGCAAAAAAAGGGCACGGTAGCAAAAGCGATGTCGATTCGGTCCTGTTCATGAATCAATCCATATTTTTTAATATGCACAGCAGTATTTTCCGGGTTTTGTTCTGCAGCGTAAACAGCGATGCGCTTTAAAGCTGCTTGATCTTGAATACAAAAGGCATGAATACATGCAGAAATATTGCTTCCACGTTTTTGTGCGATAAGTTCAGCGATTTCTATGCGATTCTTTTCATCTTCAATTTTGTAGCAATAAATATGATCGGCAACATTGCAGGCGTTTTTTTGAACAGCTACTCTAGCAAGAGAAAGAAGAAGATCACGGTTAGTAATTTTATATTTATTTGGTCGGGAGCCAAAAATACCTCGTTCTGCAGCAAGCATTGCTAGTTCAAAGCGTTGAACTTCATTGCTGATTTTAAATTTCGGGATATATTCATCAAAGCAATAATCCATGCGGAGACGCTGGATGAGTTTTTTGGCAAATTCGAATCTTATACGTTCATTGCTAATTTCAAAATTCGCAAAATGATAACATAATTTTTCCGGAAAGTGTTCTAGAACGATAGAAGCGAGCTCAATTCGGCCGGCTTCAGATGTAATCTCAAAATCTGTTATTTTGCTAGCAAATTGATCCGATTGTAAAGCAGCAGATTTGGCGATCTCTAATCGGTCTTTTTCGCTAATAATATTAAATTCTTTAATATTAAAACATATATTTTCTGGAAATTGTTTTGCCAATTCGATGCGTTTGTTTTCCCTTATATTAAACTGTTGAACATTTGAGAAATCAACATTAAATTTTTTAAATAAGGCGATCCGCGTTTCCTCATCACGAATGCCAAATTTACGAAAATAGTCGCCTGTTCTCACATTATTTTCTAAGGCAAGTTCGGCAATCCGGGTGTAGAGTTTCTTGACGGGTGATTCCAGAGTATGGAGCCCAACCAGCTGCAAGTACTCCATTAAATTTTGCTAACGAATTCAGGATATAATATTGGGACACTCCTGGTTCAAGTTTTACTTTTTCTTTTGTTAATAAGAGATCGAAAACCACACGATGAAAACCTGGGATATCAAGTTTATCTAATTCGAAAAGAGCGAGTTCAATGTGGTACTCAGCAGCCATTTTTCCCAATTCGTGGATAGTCTCGGTGTCAGTAATTCCAAATGATTTAAAATTTTTATAAAAATCAAAAATTGATCCATCACTTTCAATGACAGTTTTGATGATACGGACTCGGTCTTGTTCGCGTTCAATGCCAAAGGTCGCTAGACCTCTCAAAGGATGTGTATATTCCGACTTTGCCAAGCTTATTGCAAAGTCGATTTTCATCTGTTGATCCTCCGTTGAACGGATGAGTTCATGAATTATGTGCTCTTTTTCGTTGATAAATGCAATCCTATCAGTGATTTGACATAAAATTTTTAAATAATCTCGATGATTTTTAATTCTATAATAAAGTTCATGTAGATCTACGATTTGTAATTCCGAATTGGGAGGAAAATACTCAATCAAATGATAAGTGGAAATATTTTGCTCCCCGGAAATAGCTTTGAACACGCTCTCGGCAAGATTTTTTATGGTGTAGGTTACTATGTAAGCTACTCTCCCTGTTTTGATTTTACATTGAATTCTATCGTTAGCTAAACTAGTATAAAAAATCTGAGGTCGGATTATCAGTTTCAACAATAACATTTTTAACGCGTGCCTTTGCAGCATTCTCTAAGATGGTAGAGAGTATATCTGCTTCATTACCTTTTCTTTGAAAAGCTTTCATGACCGCCAGTTCCGTGACGATCCAGGTATCTTTGGACTTGGGGACGATGCTGGCGTACCCAATCAATTCGCGTGTATATTTGTCTCGTCTTAGAACTGTGTGACCTGAAAAATCTAACTTTACCTCTTCAATGCCGAATGATTTCCAGATTTCGGCGATCTCTTGCCGTACTTTTTCGACTTTTTTTACCTCTTTTTTATATGAAGAATGATAGAAAAGGTGATCTTCAGACTCCCTGAAGCGAGATAAAGCTGCACTATACATATTCACCTGTTGATGGCTTGTTTATGTTGTATTGGCCATTCGACCAGTGAGAAGTTGCGCTGTCCACATATTCATGAGGAGCATTACAGCTAAGAGATTGCAATGTCCCTTCATAAACAGATCCCTTGGATGCATCGCACCAGGTTAGAGGAAGCTGCATCGTAGCGGCACGCTCTTGAGCTAGCAGCACAAGAGCCTTTTGCACTTCAGGCCTTGCATTCGGTGGGTAAACTCTTTCCATAAAGAGCACAGGTGACTTACGATTTGTATCATGCATGATGCGGAAAATTCTTCGGGCTATCAATTCGCCATGTTGGTTTTTGACGCACAAAAGCCGATTTTTCCCGTCTATTACATAGCCTAAAAGGTGTTGATTTAAGGTAGGATCGCCGTTGATTTCCTGACAACTTCCACCCACGTTCCCGCAAGTAAAAAGGCTTTCCGGGTCATCACAATCCTCGACCATCCAATCTTCGTAATTATGAATCAGTTTTTCAAAACCCTTTATATAGATTTCAATATCAGCAGTTAACAGACATAGTCTTCCGGAAAGAGCAACAAATTGAGCAAGAAATTCCCTCATTTTTAATAAATGCGCTTTTTGATCAAAAACGCTTAGCTTTGGATTCATGAGTTGAATAAAATGTCTTTGGAATAGTATATTGTAGCCTTCCTTACTTCCTTTTTTCAATTGCTGTAACTCCAAACCTAAATGTTTTAAAATGTCAGTTTCATTATTGAAGTACTTTTTAATGTGCTTAAAGAGCTCTAAATCAAGATGACCGTGCTCAAAAATGAGGTCTGAAAAGATTTCTTTGAAATCATTTTTTTTCTCCTTTTCGACACATTCGATATGTTGCCAAGATTTTCTAAGACCTTTTTTCCATTCTAGTCTGAGCGCTTCACGTTCCTTAAAGATTGTATCCAAGTGAAGACTATGCTTATAACGCTCGTCATGAAAGGTGCCACTCATCACCCAATCGACGAATTTCGCTAGTGCGTGCATTTGTTCCTCATCCCTTAGAGAGGCAGATTTTCCGGCATAAATATATAGAAGTTTGGGATCGCGAAATTTACCAAATGTGTTGTGAAAGCGTTCAAAAAAATTATCGAGATTAGTTATGGGAATTCTTTTTTGAAATGCTTGTGCAAGGAGAACATCAAGTTGATTCAGCGATCCAAGTAGCATCCTTTTTCCTCCCAACTCTAGGATCGACTCAACTAAGAGTGTTTTTTTCAATATCGAAACATGATTTTCCTCGGCAAAAATATGATCTAAAATCGAGTCTAGTTCTTCTTTTGTAAAATCTGAATCATAAACGATTCGGTACATTCCACGCGTATAGGCCACTTGGCTTTTATTGTCTTTGAACTTGACCTTCAAGATAATAAGATCATCAAGTGAACTATAGATAGCGCGTTGCTCAGGATCTGCTGCAATTGTCAAAAGGAGATCAGCCAATTTATATTTCATCTGTTGATCCGGAAAAGCAGCTATCCTGTGGAGATGGGGAAGTAACAATGCATTATTTTCGTAAAAATCCAGACGCAAATGACAGCAGCCCAATACGAAAACTAACCACTTTGCGGTCTCTTTATCGCCTTTGATTATATCAAAAAGCTCTTCGGTATCGAAAGTTTCGATCCACAGCTTTTTCAATTCCGGTAAATGCTGCGAGATATCCGTAGAACTATGCAATTTTTTATAGAGTTCTAGGTAAACGTTTGAATAGGAGTAAATATCGTATATATCTTCTATTGAGGAGCCTTTAAGTGCTTCCCACATTATCTCCATGCGGTGGTTTGAATTTTGAAGTTTTAATTTATAAATAGTTCCCAATGTATAACGCCCATCATATCTTGCGCATAAGCGGCCGATTGCCCTTATTGAATCTATGTCAAAGTTAAATCTTTCTATGTCTGTAAATACCGTCTCAACTGACAACTCGGCAGAAAGTTTCGCTATTTCAAATAATGCTTTTGGATCAGTAATTTCAAACTCTTCAATATACTTACAAACTGCCGGTACATTGGCAAGTGCCACTTCAATGCGGTCTTTTTCACACTTTAGCCCATAGCGTTTAATGAATCTTAAGTCATTTTTAGCCGCTACTAAGGCAAGTCTTTTGAGTTGTGCCTGATCTTGTATGAAAAATTTATAGACATGCTCGGAAAATTCGTTGCAATTTGACGCTAAAATTTCAGCGATAGCAATACGTCGCTTTACATCTTTGATTCCAAAATGATGAAAATATTGGGCAACTCTTTTCGGATTCGTCCTAGCCCCTGCTTGGGATAAGGAAAAGAGGGTGTCTTGGTCCGAAATGCCATAATGGCCGATACAACGACCGATGAGTCCTTGTTCTGAAGCTAAGAACGCGATTTCTCGCAGGTCCTTTTCAGAAGAAATTTCAAAATGCTCGAATATATTCTCCAAAATCATCATGCGCTCTCTTAAGATTCTCAATAGTTTTTTTGGCAAACCATATACGATCGGATTCCTTTGTGATCTTATAATTTTTAAAATACTTACAGAAATGAGTAGGGAAATGGATTCCAGCACAAAGAGCCAATTCTTTTCTGACCTCTTCCGATTCGATGTGAAAATTTTGAACATATTTTGAAAAATCTGAAGTGGATTTTGCAGCTAATTCCGCAAGGGTAATGCGTCGATCGATTTGCTCAATTTTGAACTTTTCAACATACTGCGATACAAAGTTCACATTTTCGCAAGCAAGTTCGAATCGGATTGCTTCATCTTGGATTTCAAAAGCATCAAAGTCATTATAAAATTCTAGTGGGTTCGTCCTAAAGAGAGCGATTCTTTTGGCCTCGTCCTTGATTCCAAACCTCCCGATATATTGCGCGCTATAGCTATTTAAAGATCCCAAAGCAAGACGGAAAAGAACCTCCTGGTCGGTAATTTTAGCATAGGGAACCCAGACATAAGCCACCTCAGGCTCTTGCTGAATAAATAAATCCCATTTGTTTGTTGTCGGAGATCGCATTGTTTTATATTTGCGAGTTTGCATATAGCTTTCGCCACAAAAATCAATGATCTCATTTTCATCCGAAATATTCGGTATCTTCATGTGATGTAAGTTTAAAAGTGTTCTAATGGGACTTTCATTTCCTGCAATTTTTCCGATCTCAACCAATGCTCTTTGATCTGTGATTCCAAAAGTGTCGTATTTGGTAAATGCAAGTACATTCGATATATGCTTCTTAAGGCACTCTTTGACGATATCTATTCGGTCCTTTTCTTTTACAATTCCCAAAACCCCCAGATATTTAATGAACCATCCAAAATTTACCGACACTGCTGCTTTGGTGATCCCCACTTTTATATCCTGGTCAGTTATCGATTGAATATGTGGTAATAGTCCTTCTACACTTTTTCTACAAAACTCCTCGAGTAGTATAGGTCCGAAAGAGAGACCTCGAATTTTTGTGTAGAAATCGACAAGTTGGGATGTTTGCAACCTCTTGACAGGTGGAATCAGATCAGGTGCGATCTCGTAAATATTATGGCGCTGTTTAGCTGCAGAAGCAGCCTCAATAAGGGCATCCACCCAATAATTGAAGGAGTAAGTTACCTTTATTTTGACGGCGCCAAAATCGGCCTTACCCATCACTTTTGGTTGATATTTGATGAGGGGGGAGGCGTAATTTCGAATAGAACTGAAGGAGCGAGTCTTCAGTATGCAGTTTAATTTTGACAATTCTATGTTTTTCGGCTTTTTGTAAAATTTTGCGCATGATGCGGTACCCTAAAAGTTTTCTTTGATGGGATTTCATCACCGCTAGTTGGGAGACATACCATTTATTTCCAGGTTTAGGGACAACAAGAGCATATCCGACAAGTTCCTTTGTCGCAGTATCAAATACTGTAACCTTATACACTCCAGGATCGTAAAAATGCCTCCTAGTAATACGATCTGGGTCATCCCATTCAATGGAATTTTGTATATCGGCGACCTCCTGCATCAGTTTGTCAAGTCTTTCAGTGGGCAACGTTTTATTGAACGATAAACTAAAATCAAAATTAGTTGGCGATCTAAATTTATTTAATTCTGCGCTAAACATATATTTCCAAAAATTAAAACAGCAATTATATCGATATCTATTAATAAATAACACCGTATAAAATACGGTATCTTAGGTTCCTGTGTATGGGTTGACGATTTTGTATTGGCCATTCGAGGAATGAGAGGTCGCGCTGTCCACATATTCATGAGGAGCAATACTGCTAAGAGATTCTAATGTCCCTTCATAAACAGATCCCTTGGACGGATCGCACCAGGCCAGAGGAAGCTGCATCGTAGCGGCGCGTTCCTGAGCAAGGAAGACGATTGCCTTGCACACTTCAGGTCTAGCATTCGGTGGGTAAACTTTTTCCATAAAGAGCACAGGGGATTTACGATCAGCATCATATAGGAGACGGAAAATCCTACGGGCAATCAATTCACCATGTTTATTTTTGACGCAGACCATGCGATTTTTTCCGTCTATGACATAGCCTAAAAGATTTTTATTTAGCCAAGCATGTCCATTGATTTCCTGGCAACTGCCACCTACATTCCCGCAGGTAAATAGGCTTTCGGGGTCATCACAATCTTCGACCGTCCAACCCTCGTAATTATGAATGAGTTTTTCAAAGCCCTTGATATATATGTCAATATCCGCAGCTAACGGACACTGCCGCTTCGAAAGAGTAAGGAATTTCTTCATACTCAATAAATGAGCCTTTTGATCAAAAGCGCTTATGTTTGGATTCATGAGATGAATAAAATGTCTTTGGAAAAGTAGGGAATAACCATCGTTACTTCCCTTTTTCATTTGCTTCAACTCTATTCCTAATTTTTTCAAAATGTCACTTTCCTTATTGAAGTACATTTTAAGGTAGGGGAAGCTTTCCAAATTAAGATGACCGTGCTCAAGGATGAGGTCTGAAAAGATTGTTAAGAAATCAGTATTTTTATCCTCCTCTGCACATTCGATATGTTGCAAAGGCTTTCTAAGACCTCTTTTCCATTCTGATCGGAGTCCTTCTCGTTCCTTAAAGATTGTATCTAAGTGAAGACTATGTTTATAACGTTCTTCATGAAATGTATCACTCATCACCCAGTCGACAAATGTCGCCAACGCTTTCATTTGTTCCTGATCCTTCAGAGAGGAAGACTTTCCCGCGTAGATGTAAAGAAGTTTTGGATGACGAAATTTTCCAAATGTACTTTGGAAGCGTTCAAAGAAATTGTCGAGATTAGATATGGGTACTTTGCTTTGAAATATTTGTACAAGAAGAGTCTCAAGTTGGTTCAGTGCCGCAACGAGCAACCTTTTTCCGCCTAGGTCCAAGATTGTCTCAATCAAAAGGGTTTTGTTCAAAATCGAAATCGAATTTTCCTGAGCAAAAATATGATCTAGAATTGGATCCAGTTCCTCATTTATGAAATCTGAATCATAAAGGATGCGGTACATTCCGCGTGCGTATCCTACCTGGTGTTTAGGGTCTTTAAACTTTATCTTCATGATAACAAGATCGTCGACAGAATGAAATGTATTGCGTTGCTCAGGATCAGCTGCAATCCTCAAAAGGAGGTCAGCTAATTTATATTTCATCTGTAGATCGGGAAAATCAGCTATTTTTTTGAGATGGGGGAGTAGCAAAGCATGATTTCCAGAAAAACCCAGACGCAAATAACAGCATCCCAATACAAAAACTAACCACTGGGCAATCTCTTTATCCCCTTTGATAATATCAAAAAGCTCTTCGGTATTGAATGTTTTGATCCATAACTTTTTCAATTCCGATAAATGCTGTGAGATATCCGGAGAACGATGCAATTGTATATAGAGTTCTAGGTAGATGTTGGAATAGGAGTAAGTATCGTATATGTCTTCTATTCTGGAGACTCTAAGGACCTCCCATATAATCTCCATGCGGTGGTCTTGATTAACCTCTAATTTATAAATATTTTCGATTGTAGTACGCCCATCATATCTAGCGCATAACCGCCCGATTTCCCGTTTTTTATCTATCTCAAAGTTAAATTTTGCGATGTGCATAAATAGCATCTCAGGGGACAACTCGGCAGTAAGGGCCGCGATTTGAAATAGCGCTTTTTGATCAGTGATTTCAAACTCTTCAATATATTCACAAACTGCCGGTACATTGGCAAGGGCCAAATCAAAGCGATCCTTTTCCGATTTCAGCCCAAAGCGTTTTATGAATCTTAAGTCTTTGTGAGCGGCTTGTAAGGCAAGTCTTTTGAGTACTTCCTGATCGCGTATAAAAAATTTATAGACCTCCTCGGAAAATTTCTTGCAATTTGAGGCTAAAATTTCAGCGATAGCAATACGTCGCTTCTCATCTTTGATTCCATAATAATGAAAATATTTCCCTAAAAATTCCGGATTCGTCCGAGCTGCAACCTGAGCCAAAGAAAAGAGAGTATGTTGGTCCAAAATGCCATAATAACGTATACCGGACCCAATCAACCCCTGTTCTGCTGCTAAGAAGGCCATTTCTCGCCGATCCCTTTCAGACGTAATTTCAAAATGCTGGATATATTCTCCAAAATCACCCTCTGCTCTCTTAAAATTCTCAAGTGCTTTTTTTGCCAACCATAGGCGATCGGATTCCTTTGTGATCTTATAATTTTTAAAATATTTACACATAAATGTGGGAAAATGGACTGCGGCAGAAAGAGCTAATTCTTTTCTGATCTCTTCCGATTCGATGTTAAAATTTTGAACATATACCGAAAAATTGAGAGAGGATTTTGCGGCTAATTTTGCAAGGATAACGCGTCGATCCATTTGCTCAATTTTAAACTTTTCAACATATTCCGAGATAAAGTTCACATTTTCGCAAGCAAGTTCAAATCGGAGTGCTTCATCTTGGATTTCAAAAGCATCAAATACGTGATAAAATTCTTTCGGTTTACTTCTGAAAAGGGCGATTCTTTTGGCCTCGTCCTTGATTTGAAATCTTCGGATATATTGCGCGTTATAGCAGCGTAAACAGCCTAAAGCAAGGCGGAAAAGTTCTTCCTGATCCGTAATATTTGCATACGGTACCCAGACATAAGCGTATTCCGGCTCTTTTTGAATAAATAAATTCCATTTGTTCGTAGATTGCCTTGTTTTATATCGGCGAGTTTCCATGTAACTCTCGCCACAAAAATCTATGATCTCATTCTCATCCGAAATATCCTGTATCTTCATGTAATGCAATTTTAGAAGTGTTTTAATGGGTCTTTCATTTCCTGCAATTTTTCCGATCTCAACCAATGCTCTTGAATCTGTAATTCCAAAAGTGTCAAATTCTGAAAAAATACATTCATTCAAAATAAGGCTCTTTTTGAGAATATCGATTCGATCTTTTTCGTCTACAATTCCCAAAACCCCAAGATAACTAATAAAAAATCCAAAATTCTCTGACACTGCAGCTTGCGTGAACTCCACTTTCATCCGTTGATCACTCATCGATTGAATATGAGGTAAAAGTCCCACACCACATTTTTTACAAAACTCCCTGAGTAGTAGCTTGCCGAAAGAAAGACTTTGAATTTTTGTATAAAAATCGACAACTTGCGATGTTTGAAGCGTTTTTACAGGTGGAATCATCTGAGCTGCGATCTTATAAATTTCATTGTTGTCTATTGCTGCAGAAGCGGAAGCAACAAGGGCCTGCACCCAGTATTTGAAGAGGTATCTTACTTCTATTTGGACCGCACCAAATTGAGTTTTACCCACTACTTTTGTTCGGATTTGGATGAGACTTAAGGCGCATTTAGAATAAAATTGAAGAAGTGAATCTTCGGTATGCAGCTTTACTTTGACTACCTTATGCTTTTCAGCTTTTTTTAATATTGTGTGCATGATTTTAATCCCTATGTGTATTTTTTGATGGGATTTCATCACTGCCACTTGGGAAACATACCATTTATTCTCATGTATTGGCACAACAAGAGCATATCCGACGAGTTCATCCGTTTCGTTATCGAGAACCGTAATTTTATATACACTAGGATCGTAAAAACGCCTGCGAGCAATATCTAAATCAGTTTCATTCCATTCAATGGATTTTAGAATGTTAGCGACCTCCGGCATAAGTTTGGCAATTGTTTCAGGGGTCAACGTCTTATTGAAAGATAATCTAAAATTCAAATTCAAAAGGGTCGCGATTCTATATTTATTTAATTCTGCACTAAACATTCATTTCCAATAATTAAAGCGATAATTGTATCATTTCGATTAATAAAACGCCGTATAAAATATTCACCCTGGAGTGACTCGATTTAGCGAGTCTCTCCAGTTTTTGATATTTTAAGGGAAGGGCGTTTTCTTCAGGCCATCGGCCTGGAGAAAAGTTTGGCGGTTTTTATTTAAGCAGGAGGCCTTCGGTCGCTGCGCTTCCTACGGCCGGAGGGCTCGCTTCGCTCAGCAATAGCGAAGAATAGTTTATCATTTCATAAGGGCTGAAAGCCAGTTTCGTGACAGCCCAGGCAGAGCGAAGTGCAATGTCATCAACTTAAAGAATAGTTTATCATTTCATGAGGGCTGAAAGCCAGCCTTTTGATAGCCCAGGCAGAGCAAAGCGAAGGCCTGGGTTGACGTCGATAAAAAAAGTCAGAGCCCTGGAAGGGCGACTCATTTCGGTGAAATTATATTTAAGCAAGAATGGATGAGTCGCCCTTGCAGGGCTTTTTCACTTTTTCCACCCTGTACCCAGGCCTTCGCTTTGCTCTGCCTGGGCTGTCACGAGCCTGGCTTTCAGCCCTCATGAAATTGATAAACTATTCTTTAAGTTGATGACATTGAGCGAAGCGAGACTTCTTGCCGTAGGGAGCGCAGCGACCGAAGGCGTTCAATTGGCATCGGAAAAGAATCAATTTATTTATTTACAAAAAATACTCTACATTACAAGATGAATTTAAGGGTCAATTCTTAACTAAATAGGAGATTTTTTATGGTAAAAAAATATGGAGAAACAGCTCAGAAATCTGTAAAGAAGACAATGCACAAAATGAAAGAAGGGAAATTGGAATCAGGAAAAAGTCATAAGAAAGTTACGGATAAAAAACAGGCGATTGCAATAGGTCTTTCAGAAGCAAGAAAAAAAGGGGCAAAAGTTCCTAAAAAGAAAGGGTAAAAATTGGAAGGACCCTCTATTTACTTAGCAGTTGAGTGGCTTAGTCCAGTTATTGGAAAAAACATCTCGTCTGTAGAAGGAAATACCAAAATTGGAAAAGAAAGGCTCGATGGAAAAAAAATCTTAGATATCTTTTCATGGGGTAAACATCTTGTCTTTCAATTCGATGAGTTTGCTTTGCGTGTTCACTTCCTCTTATTCGGCAGCTTTGAAGCTATTATAAAAGATAAAAAAGTCACAGGGGATTATCCTAAAAAGAAGGTAAATCCTCGGCTTAAATTAATTATAAGGGAAGATCAAATCATCCTTTATAGTTGCTCGCTAAAATATTTAGAAACTTCTCATGCTCGAGATCTTTATGATTTTACCACTGACGTTATGTCTCCCGAATGGGATGCAAAAAAAGCCTTGAAAGCCTTAAAAATAAATCCAGAAGAACAGATAGCGGATATATTGCTGGATCAAGGAATTTTTTCCGGAGTTGGTAATATTATAAAAAATGAAGTTCTTTTTATAGTGAAAATCAAACCCACAACTCTAATTAAAGACATCCCCAATGCTCTTTTGCAGAAAATAGTGCGAACGACAAAAAAGTTCTCCTTTCAATTTTACGAATGGAGAAAACAATTTGTCTTGAAAAAACACTACAGAATTTATCGAAAAAGTATTTGTCCGGTATGCGGAGAAAAGATTTGTAAAAAATGGACGGGGAAAAGACACAGAGTCAGTTTTTTTTGCCTAAAATGTCAGAAATAAAAAAAATCAGGGTCAAGCTTAACTTTATCACAGTTAAAGGTCTAGATTACATAACTCTAAAGCAGTGGTCATATATTGAAGGCTATTTTCTATCAGAATAAAAGCTTCGCTTAAATAGGCGCGAATAAAAAATCCATTATCTTGCTCCTCCGTTGGTAATGGACTATTTCTTAATAGTAAATCGATTAGATCACGGACATCATCTGGTGAATAATCAAGCAAGAGCGAGGTCAAATGAGCAGATAATTCATCAAGGCTTTGATCTTCACGATTATAAAAGGCGATGTTATTCAACACCTTAGCTAAATCTTCTAGTATGTTATAATATAGCTCATTATCAAAGTCCAAGGAACGTGCAATCGCAAGAAAAATGTCTATCTCAGATCGCGATAACAGCAGCAGAGTCTTTATTTCGCTAGGTTCAAAAAATAGCGCGTTATACAAATGCTGCATTTCATGTATAAAGCTTTTTAAAAGGGTTTTTATATCATCATTGAATGACAACATAATTGTTTGATCCTCTGGAAGGGTAAGTCCATAAAGATGGGCATTTAATTTAGCTGGGGTAAATAAAAAAATTACTTCCTTTGGAACTAACATAAGTCTGGGGGAGATCTTTCCATTTTTCTTATTTATCAATTCCGCTAAATAATAAGAAAAAGGATTATTTGTTGGCTGAGTCGTTGCACGATTGCCTTTATTAAGGTAGCGAAAGCTTGTAGTATAGACTTGCAAAGCAGTTTTTTCAGCTTCTAATTGCGCATCTAATCGCGATATCAATTCAATCGAGTCACTCCTCTCTTGAGCAGTTACTAAGGGAACAGAAACTTTACCTAAATGCTTTGACATACATGCATGTTTATCACTATCTGCTGTTCCAAATAACATGGGATATATAAACGCTGTTCGAAGAAATGCGGCGAAAAATTTTGAATTTTCAATTTGCTCTTCAAAACGCTTATCAGAAGCATATTTCTCTTGACTTTGTTCAGTTTCTTTAAACACTTGAAAACAAAATGGAAGTAATTCTTTATGGCTTTTTGCTAATTTACGTATTCCCTTAAGAAAGACATGTTGCATTTCTCTATCGGCTGGCAATAAGTCTAGAACTTTTTGAACAAGACCTTCGACATCTCTAACAGTAGCTAACTTCTGAAAGTACCTTTTTCTAAACCATCAAATAAGTCGAAAAGATTTTTAATTTCTTCTTCAGGCACTCCAGAATGAAAGAGATATGTTGTAATTTTTTTACTGCTGGATATTATTTTTAATGCTTCAGGATTGGGTTCTAAAGCCCTCATTTGAATCTGCGTTGCTTTTTCAACTGCACTTGCAGCTTTGCCTGACACTAGCGAGGAGATGGTTTGTTGAGCGCTTAAATTCACTGCCCCTGTTTGTACGTTTTGGTTGGGAAGAAATGCTTCGCCTGAATTAATTTCCGGAACCATGCTATACCCTTTTTAGAATGCGTGTTTATTTTCCATACACTTTATCGAAAAATAATTTTTAAAGCAAACCATTTGACGTTATAAAGCTACCTACGACAAAAAGAACCGAAGCAGTCCTGTAACGACTCCTTGAATGACAAGATCATCTGTCTTGAGGATGATCGGCTTTTGCTCAGCGCCACCCTCCAAACGAATATAATTCCCCTCGGGAAAGTATCGCCTCACGATGGTCGCATGATCTTGAGTGTGCCCGACTATGGTTTCTCCGGCAAAGGCCTCGTTGCGTGCCTCGACAAGTAGAATATCTCCGTCCGCGATCAATTCCCCATTCAAAGAATCTCCCTTTGCCCGTAAAGCATATGTCCGATCGGGTGCCTGCACCAAAAAATCAGGAACGGCCAACTTTTGAGATTGAGGAAAGGTCTCTAAAGGGAGTCCGGCTGAAATATGTCCGATAAAAGGGAGCTCCAACTCTCCGTGGGAATTCATGGGTTTGGTCACTTCCGCCAGATGAATGGAGCGGCCCCCGTATTTTTCGCCTGAAAGGACTCCTTTCCTTTTCAAAACTTTAATATGGCGATAGACCGTTCCGAGCGAGGAAAAATGAAAATGATCCATAATTTCGCGGTAGCTTGGAGAGTAGCGTCGGGTTTTGATAAATTCCTGAACGAAATCTAACAATTCCGATTGCCTCTTGGTGAGGCCTTTCATGTCATCTCCTCATAGATCAGCCAATCGCAAGCCAAGGCAGTTAACCACATGATGAGGGCCGTGATGATGACGTCCGAAAAAAAATGTCCGCCTTCAGCCATTCGGGTTATCCCCAAGGCTATTCCCAATCCAATGCCCACTATCCATCCTGTATTAGTAATCCAACGTTTACGGAGTCTCCATCCCAAAAATACCAGGGAAAAGAAATAAAATCCTACGCTGCAATGCCCGCAAGGAAAAGATTTCGAGGGTTCCGGCTGGTGGAAAAAATTGGGTTCGTAGAAAGGTCGAAATTCTTGGATTCCTCCAAATTCGATCACTTGCTTCGGCCGCGGTCTTCCCCAATGGTCCTTCAATGCAGCATGAACGATAAATCCCGCACCGATAGCTAACGTGATGACCAGATACAACGCATGAGACCGCCACGGTTTCCAGGATTTTATTAAATAGGATAAGACCAAAATAATCATCGCCGGTATAGCCACGATCCACGAGGGGATGACGCCATAGTTATAGATAAATTCAAAAACAGGATGGACTACGAAATGTTCGACGTTTCCTTCTCCTAAGGCGTAGAAGTAGCGTTCGATGGTTAAATCCAAATACGGAGTAAATGGAGCCAGTAAAGCAACTAATAAAATGGGGATGACCCATAAAAGAGATTTGTTTTTCATAGACCTCAGTATACTAAAATGGTATCCTTCTTTTCAACAACGAGGTTTTATCATGAATTTAGGAGTCATTGCGGCTGCTGCCGGTACAGGAATTCTTACACTCTATTACATTTTTCATCTCCGTTCTGCTTTGGCTATCGCCGAGTCAAAACTCATTTTTTATCAGGACGCCCAGAAAAAACTTTCGGATTCTTTCAAAGCTGTTTCCGCGGATGCCCTTAAAAGTAATACTCAATCGTTCTTGGATTTAGCTACCCTAAAATTGGAAAAATTCCAAGAGGGCGCGAGGGGCGATTTAAAGCTCCGCCAACAAGCCATCGATGATCTTGTGAAGCCGATCAAAGAATCTTTAGAAAAAGTAAACACGAAAATACATGAAATCGAACACGTCAGAGTCGCTGCTTATGCTGGCCTTACCGAACAAGTTAAGTCGCTTCTGACTTCACAAACGCAGCTGCATAGCGAAACGGCCAACCTCGTCAAAGCACTTCGAGCGCCTAATGTCAGGGGACGCTGGGGAGAAATCCAACTCCGCCGCGTTGTCGAAATGGCAGGTATGGTCGAACATTGCGATTTCATGCAGCAAGAATCGGTCACGGTCGATGAACGACGCTTACGTCCCGATTTAGTGATCAAGCTTCCCAACAATAAGCAAATCGTCGTGGACTCAAAAACATCTCTACAGGCCTATCTGGAAGCTCTAGAAACAAATGACGAAACTCTAAAATTGATCAAATTAAAAGAACACGCAAAGCAAATTCGCACGCATATTTCTCAGCTCTCAGCGAAGTCCTATTGGGATCAATTTCAACCAGCTCCTGAATTTGTCGTTCTTTTTCTTCCGGGAGAAACCTTCTTTAGCGCTGCCCTCGAGCAAGATCCAGAGCTCATCGAATGCGGCGTCGATCAGCGGGTTATTTTAGCGACGCCGACGACATTGATTGCGTTGCTACGAGCCGTCGCTTACGGATGGCGTCAAGAACTGATTGCAGAAAACGCGCAGCATATCTGTGATCTAGGGAAAAACCTCTACGAGCGGATCCGAGTCATGGCAGAACATTTCGAAGAGATTCGAAAAGGCCTCGACAGAACAGTTTCAGCGTATAATAATGCAGTAGGCTCCCTTGAAGGGCGTGTTTTAGTGACAGCAAGAAAATTTAAGGAGCTCGGCGCCGGAAATGAATTGGATATCGAGCCACTTGGCACAGTAGATAAAACAACAAGAATACTTAAGGTTTTGGAGTAAAAATGAAAGAGGTTTTGTTAACAGTTCTGAGAAATGAAAATACTAAAAGAGGGGAGTTCCGTCAGGTTACCGAACAACTGAGCTTGATTCTAGCTTCCGAAGCTAGCCAACATGTCGAAAAAATTCCTGTTCCGGTAAAGACGCCGCTAGCGGATACCATGGGCCAAAAACTTCCTGAAGATGTCGTCGTGGTGCCGATTCTTCGTGCAGGACTTGCCATGCTGCCGGCATTCCTGAGAATTTTTCCGAATTCTTCCGTAGGCTTTTTCGGCATGCGACGTGATGAATTGACAAAGCTTCCCGATCTCTATTATCAGAATATTCCCCCGATATCCCCCAACCAAAATGTCATTCTCATCGATCCCATGATCGCCACCGGCGGAAGCGGAGCCCTCGCACTCAAAGAACTTATCAAAAGAGGGGCTGATGAAAGAAAAATGATCTACGTAGGAATTGTTGCTGCTCCAGAAGGAATAAAAGCAATTGAAGAAATTTGTCCTCATGTACAATTGATTGTCGGTGCTGTTGATCAATGTCTCAACCAAAATGCCTTCATCGTTCCGGGCATCGGTGATTTTGGTGATCGCTACTTCGGCACGGATTGATTTCGGAAGTTTAACGCTTCCATAAGATGTTCATAATTAACAGTCGGAGAATTATCCAAATCGGCAATGGTTCTTCCAACTTTTAGTATTCGATTGCACGCTCTAGCTGACATCCCCATAACTTCAACGGCTTGTCGCAGGACTTCTTGTCCTGCGGCATCAATCGAAGCATGTTTTTTCAACTCTTGCGGATTCATCATGCTATTTGTGCTAGCTCGAGCAAAGCGCTGCCTTTGCAAAACCCGCGCTGCATTGACCCTTGTTCTCACATCATGAGAAGTTTCCGCTGCAGTTGTGTTTGCCATATCACGATAACGTAATGCAGGGACTTCGATATGCATGTCCATCCGATCCCAAATGGGCCCAGAAATCCTCCCACGATACCTTTCAACTTGGATTTGTGTGTCTTTGCATTGTTTATCAGGGTGTCCTAAATAACCGCACGGACAAGGGTTCATCGCAGCAATGCAAATGATATTTGTCGGATAAGTAAAGTTGCCGTTCGCTCGACTTATAGTCACTGTTCGGTCTTCCAGTGGCTGTCTCAAAACTTCCAAAACAACGCGGGAAAACTCGGGAAGCTCATCTAAAAATAAAATTCCATTGTGTGCTAACGATACTTCGCCGGGTCGGGGGTAAGAGCCTCCACCGATCAGTCCAGCATAGCTAACGGTATGATGCGGAGAGCGAAAGGGACGCTGCGTGATTAATCCTTTCCCATCTTTCAAAAGGCCTGCAATCGAATGGATTTTAGTGGTTTCCAACGCCTCCTCTAACGTCAGTTCAGGCATGATGCCTATCAACGCCTTGGCAATCATGGTTTTACCCGAACCCGGCGGACCCGATAGAACGACATTGTGTCCGCCGGACGCAGCGATTTCCATAGCCCTTTTGACGTGTTCCTGTCCTTTGATGTCAGAAAAATCGATGGCGGGAATGGCGTTTCTAAAAAGAGAATCGCTGACTTCCGTTGCTAGAGGAGTAATTGTATCGGGTTTTTGCAGAAATTGAACGGCCTCAGTCAAATGATGTATCGGAATAATATGTATCCCAGGAACCGCAGCTGCTTCTGGAGCATTTTGTGCGGGCAGTAACACACCCTTTTTCTTCATTTTTTTCGCTAGCATAGCTATGGCCAAAGCGCCATGTATCGGACGGACTTCGCCGCTCAGGCCTAGCTCGCCCACAATTAAATAGTCGTTATGCCGCCCCTCATCTTTTAGCTGCCCCATCGAGCATAACGTTCCAATGGCGATGGGAAGATCATAAAATGAACCGTCTTTTTTAATATCACCAGGGGCTAAATTGACCGTACACGCAAATTCAGAAAAAGAATATTTCGAATTGCGTAATGCTGCTAAAACGCGGTCTTTCGACTCTTTAACAGATGCATTCGCGAGTCCTACAAAAAAGAATCTAAATTCTTCTGAATTAATGACATCGACCTCTACCTCGACAGGCACTGCATCAAGGGCGACTAGTGAAATAGAGTGAATTCTTGTGAGTGCCATAGTTCTTTTTTAAATTAATGGTATTGGATCTTAACCAAACATCTGATTCTTTTGTAGTAAAAAAAATACTTTACATTTGATATGGTGTGGAAAACAGGGGATTTTTTATGCGAAAACAAATCAGTCATATTTCGGTGTTTCAATCAAGTAAGGTGCTTTCGGTTTTGGCGGGATTGATGATGGCGATTTTTGCGTTTCCGTTGGGTTTGCTTTTGATGATGGGCGGACATTCGCGGGAGGGTTGGGCTCTGCTTGTATATCCTTTTTTGGTAATCCTATTTGTTTTTATTGGACACGCAATCTTTTTTGCATTATACAATTTTGTTGCAAGGTATTTTGGCGGAGTAGAAGTAAATTTTAAAGACGTAGAGGAACAACATTTAAAGGAGTTTAAGGATGGTTAAAAATTTTATCTTAGTTTCAATGATGGGAATGGGTTTGTCAAGCTGTTCCATGGTTCAATCGCTTCAACGGAATCAACAGGCTGTTGACAGTGCGACCTACACAATTTATGAAAACACTCAAGCTGTTGAAGAAGCTAACAGAAAGATCCAAGAAAACACTCAAAGATTGGGTGAAATCAATAAAACTCTCCAAAAAGCCGGAGAAAATAAATGATTAAAAGAATTTTATTGTCTTCAGTTTTGTTATTTTCACTGACAGGCTGCATGAATGATTTGATTGATAAAAGCACAGATTCTATTTACACAAACCAAGCTGCAATTCAAAGAAGCACGGAAGTGATTCATGAAAACGCTAGGCTCATCGATGAAAGCAATCGCGTTATCGAAGAGAACCACCGTCTCATCCTGAAAATGAGCGAGCAATAATTCCCTTTTCTCTGGAGTGACTCGATTTATCGAGTCTTTCCCGAGGCCAATTTATTGGCCGCCGGGAAATGCGCTATTTTGCGGGCTTTGGAAATAGTTATTAATGAAACAGCCTGCAAAGTATAGCTCTTCTCTCCGGCCAATAAATTGGCCTCGGGAAAAACTCAATAAATTGAGTTACTCCAGAGAAAAGCCCGTCAATGTTAAATGATTGACAAAATAATCCTTGAACATGTTTACTGAAAATAATTATTTTTTTTCAATTTAAATGGAGGATTATGAACAAGTTATTTAAACTTTTTACTGCTCTAGGGATGCTAGGAATGGCTTCTCAGGGTAACGCATCAGGCTTTGCCCTGATTGATCAAAGCGTTAGCGGCATGGGAACGGCCTATGCAGGAAGTGCAGCTACTGCAGAAGACGCCACAACAGTTTGGTTCAATCCTGCGGGGATGACCAAATTCAACTGCCAACAATACGTCATCGGAGCGCAGCCTATATTCCCTAGTGGCCATTTCCATAATGAAGACTCAATTGTTGCTCCCGAACTTGGCGGAGAACCTTTGACAGGTCCGCGAGGAAGTGATTTTGGCGTATATGGAATACTCGCTTCTTCGTATTATGTTCTTCCTTTGGGCTGCGGTTTTACATGCGGTTTAGCTTTGAACTCCCCATTCGGTCTTGTGACCCATTACGAAAGTACTTGGCAAGGTCGTTACTATTCCCGTTTCGCTAAAGGCGTTTGCATCAACATTAATCCGACGATTGCCTATCAAATTTGTGATAATTTGAGCATCGGTGCAGGATTCAGTGCTCAATACTTCCATAATAATTTCACACAATCAATCGACTTCGGTTCTATTATATTCGCGGCTACCCTGGGTGCGGAGGGTTTTCCTCAAGCATTGGATGGAAAAGCTCGGTTTAAAGGAAATAGTTGGGGATTTGGAGGAAACGTTGGCCTTCTTTGGGATGTCAATTCCTGCACAAGCGTTGGGATAACCTACCGTAGTGCAGTAAAACATACTCAAAAGGGTAAAGTGACTTACAATATACCAGACGCCGTTCCTACTGAGATTGCCTCTGTTTTTGCAGATACCCGAGGAAGATCTAAGTTAACTCTTCCACAGTCCGCTTCGATAAGTGCCGTTCATCACGTCAATTGTTGCTGGGATGTCATGGGAGATATTACTTGGACTGGCTGGAGCTCTCTTAAACATTTGATCCTGAAATATGATAGTGCTCAGCCTGAAACAGTTAATACTTTGAAATGGAAAAATGTTCTTAGATACTCTATAGGTACAACTTATCGTTTTTGGGATTGTTTTAAATTCCGCACAGGTATTGCGTATGATGAAGGGACTGCGCGAAACAAAGTGTTGCGCGCACCGATCGTTCCTGATACGAACCGATTCTGGTTATCATTCGGTTTAGGATATGATTATACAGAATCCTTGCATTTAGACTTCGGATATACCCATCTCTTCGCGTTAAAGTACAAAATTGATAAGAGAGAAGACCTTGGCCTCAATGAGGAAAATTTCTTCAAGGGTGAAGTAAGAGGAAACTATAGGGCTCACGTAGATGTTGTTGGCGTACAAGTCGTTTACACCTTCTAATAGCCTTACCTAGATTGTTCGTAAGTCTGCCATGGAAACATGGCAGACTTTTTTTTGTAAATTACTTAAAATAAGTCACTTATATAGTTTTTATATATCTAAAATTCCTTATTCTTATTATATATAATTAAATTATTTATTATATAATTTTTAATCTAATTATGCGATAATACAGACAGCACTAGAGGTCATAAAATGGTCAGAAAATTACAGGGATACGATGAGCTGAGGAAAATCGCTGAAGGACGCGACCGCATTATTTACTCAGGGGTGCGTAAAAGTGATCAAAAATCCTTTATCTTCAAAGCCCTTCGTTCAGAGCATCCGAGTCCTGAAGTGATTGCCTTGA
The DNA here is from genome assembly GCA_963822595.1 of Waddliaceae bacterium. Classification (GTDB taxonomy): domain Bacteria; phylum Chlamydiota; class Chlamydiia; order Chlamydiales; family Waddliaceae; genus CAVRUH01. The sequence goes on from CAWGIG010000005.1 coordinate 522,048, forward strand.
TGTTCCACGAATATGAAGTTTCAAAGGATCTGCATTTTCCCGGCATCATTGAAATTTTCGACTTTATCCACGATCAAAATCAGTACACTTTAGTGGAAGAGGATATGCAAGGGATTCCCTTGTACGAATATTTGCAAAAAAATCCGATTACAGATTTGAATATTTTTTTTAAATTAGCCATTCAGATGACACAATCGGTTGCAGAATTGCATGCGCATTATATTATTCACAAGGATATCAAACCCAGCAATTACATCATCGATCCAAATACGTTGACCGTAAAGCTCACCGATTTCAATTTTTCCTCAAAATTATTCCACGAAATGCAACACATCGTTCCACCCTCAAAATTAGAGGGCACACTCCTATATATGGCGCCCGAACAGAGTGGACGCATGAATATGAATATCGATTATCGCGTAGATTTCTACTCGCTGGGTGTCACTTTTTTCGAAATGCTATGTGGTCAAATCCCTTTCGATTATGCCGATCCTTTAGAGTTATTGCATGCCCATTTAGCGAATCCTGTTCCCGATCTTACGAATGCTTATATTGAAATCCCTCCTGTCCTTAAAGAGATCGTTAATAAGTTAATGTCCAAAAATCCGAGCGATCGCTACCAGAGCGCCATAGGCATTCAAGCCGATTTAGAGCGTTGCCAAGCGTCGCTTGAGAAAACGGGGAAAATAAAGTCTTTTCCGTTAGGCCAACAAGACGTTTTTGATCGTTTAAATCTATCACAAAAATTGTATGGACGCCTTGAGGAAGCGCAAATCTTATTGGCAGCCTATGATCGAGCTAGCCAAGGCTCTGTTGAAGCCCTGATGGTTTGCGGCTACTCGGGTATCGGAAAAACGATGTTGATTAATGAAGTGCACAAACCGATGGTCAAAGATAAAGGGTACTTTATCTCGGGTAAATTCGATCAATTGGCCCGAAACACGCCTTATACTGCAATGACACAAGCTTTTAACGAAATCGCCAGACAGATTTTAGCCGAACCCGATTCCCGCTTTCAAAAAATCAAAAAAGAACTACTGGATGCTCTCGGAGGAGTAGCGCAGGTCATTATCGATTTAGCCCCCGAAATGGAACTGATTTTAGGCCCTCAGCCTCCTTTGGAGGAAATTGGACCAAATGAAGCGCAGAACCGAAGGATGATCTTCTTCAAACGCTTTTTAAACGTGATTGCCAATAAGGATCATCCGTTAGTCATTTTCATCGACGATTTGCAATGGATCGATAGCGGCTCCTTGAAATTATTGGAATATATTTTGACGGATGAGGAGTTAAGCCATGTTCTTTTGATTGGCGCCTATCGAGATAATGAAGTTGATGATGATCATCCGCTGAATCAATTGTTTAAGCAAATCCGAAACAAAGGGAAAGAGGTTTCAACTTTATCTTTAGGGCCCTTGACTCAATCCGACTTTGAAGCTCTATTTCAGGACAGTTTTAATCGTAAAGATGAAAGTCTAAAATCTTTTTCCAATTTGATTCACAAACGCACGGAAGGTAACCCTTTCTTCTGTAAACAGGTGATTAATACCCTCTATAAAGAGCAGCTCTTATATTTCGATTATACCCAACGTCGTTGGGACTGGAATTTAGATGGAATCATCGCTTTAAAAATAACCGACAACGTCGTTGATTTGATGCTGAGAAAGTTGTCGGAATTGCCCGAAAATACGCAGACAATGCTTAAATACGCCGCCTGTATCGGTAACCGTTTTAGTATAGAAACGCTGAAATTAGTGAGTGAAAAACCCCTGGATGAAATCGGCAGGGTGCTTTGGCCTGCTTTAGAGCAGGAATTGATTTTAACCTTACGGCTTGGCTACAAACGCCTGGAAGCTCTGAAAGAGGAAAATTTAGCCATCGTTTTATCAAAGGGAATATCCTTCCAATTTGCTCACGACCGAGTACAACAGGCCGTATACCAGGGGATTGCTCCGGAGGAAAGGAAGAAAATCCACTTAAGTCTTGCACGACTACTTCTCGAAAAAGAACCGGAAACCGCCACGAAGGAACGCTTGTTTGAATTAGTCGATCATTTTAATGAGGCTTACGATTTATTAGAAGGTGCTGAAAAGATGCAAGTTGCCGAACTGAATTATAAAGCCGGCCTAAAAGCCCGCAGCGCCAACGCCTACCAACCGATGTCAAACTATTTAAAAATAGCCTTAATATTGTTAGGGGAGAATGCTTGGAATACCTCCTATGATTTGACATTTGCCGTGAATTGTGAATTTGCATGGAGCTTGTTTTTATTAAACAGATTAGAGGAAGCTCAGAATTTAGTTAAAAGTCTATTGGAAAAAACCAAACAAAAATTAGATCGAGTTAAGCTCGATCTCTTGCAAATAAAAATTTATGGGGTGCAGGGTCAATTTGACGAAGCCTTAGAGGTGATTATAAAGTCTCTCAGAATGCTAGGCATAAAAGTTGTTGAAAACCCCACCAAATTCAATGTATTGTCACAACTGATCCAATTTCGATGGCTCATGCGCCGTTTTCATGTAGAACGATTGGAAAAGGAATTGCCTACAATCGAAGATCCTTCCACCAAAGCCGCCTTTGATCTTTTACTTGAAATATTATATCCTGCCTCCTGGAAGGGTGGAGTGTACGTGTCTTACTTCGGTATGATTGCAGTGAATTTAATTCTTCGCACAGGAAAACCGAAAGCTGCAGCCGGGATTTTTATGATGTACCCATTAATTATCCGCTATTCTTCGAGAGATGTCGATGCGATTTTCAAATATTGGAACTTGGTTGAACGGTTATTTTTAGAATCTCAGGATAAATACAGTTCCAGTCAAATGTATCCGGGTTACACAGGCACTTTACTTGCACTGCGTTATCCAATCAAAACCGGTGATGATTATCTTTTACGCGCTATTCAGTATGCCACCGAATCGGGAAATATCAGCGCCGTAGGCGTCATCAAGTCAAGCTTAGCAGGTCAAAGGCGAAATGAAGGCCAGTCTTTAAAAGAGATGTGCTTCGCTGCCGAAAAGGCAATCCAAGCGCTCAAAGAGAGCGGTCAAAAAGACTGGCAGACTATGGTAGAAATAAGCTTGCTTACATTTAAAATTCAAATGAATGGGATGAAGGAATATGAAGAGCCACTTAACATTCTTAAACAGACGCTTCTAAGATCGCAAAGTGATGTGTTAAAAGGTATTATGTTTATGAATATAAGTCCTGTTCATTATTTTTTAGAAAATTATGAGCGGGCGGTGCGTAACCACTGGCAATGGTATAAGGTCATCCAGGGTATCGTGCAAGTTACTACCCACTCCGAACTGGCAAAAGCCATCGACGCCCTAAGCATCATTAAGTGTCTGCCTAAGGTAAATATGTGGAAGCGTTGGACCTATCAAAAACGTATACGCCTTATTATGAGCGAACTAAAATGGATATCAGGGGAACAACCCGGGAATTTTCTCCATTGCTATTTATGTGTGAAAGGCGAGTATTTGAAGTGGAAGGGTTATTCTGCCGAGGCCTTAAAGGACTTTGACGCAGCTATCGAAAATGCCAAAAAAGGGAATTTTTATTTATGGGTGGCCGTTGCCAATGAATTAGCCGGAGAGATGTTGATGGAACAAAATCAACCTCGATTCGCTAAAGATTATATCCGAGAGGCCTCCTATTTCTATGATCGTTATGGGATGATGCCGAAAGTTCATTCCCTCCATGAACATTATCCCCAATGTTTTTCCGAACAGTATCTAGCAGACTCTGAAATCTCTAAGAATGAAGTGAGTCGTACCTCTAACATTACCGGAATGACTTCTGCTTCTTTGGATTTTATGTCCGTCATCAAAGCGAGCCAAGCGATTTCCGGTGAAATCATCACGGAAAAATTATTTGAAAAAATGTTGCATATTTTAGTTGAAAACGCCGGTGCGGAAAAAGCCTTCTTTATTGAGCGTTTAAAGGATTTTTGGGTCGTGATTGCACGGCTATCTCCCCAAGAAGAAAAGGATAAATTTGAAATGTTAAATGTTCCATTAATGGAATTTGAAAATCTACCGCAAACATTGCTTCAATTTTCTATTCGTACCGGTGAAATAGTGATGCTTCGGGATGCTTGCGAAAATAACCAGTATCAACAAGACCCCTATTTCGTTCGAACCCAAGCGAAATCGGTCTTATGTTTGCCGGTTATCCATCAAGATAAAGTCCTCGGTATTATCTATCTGGAAAATAACCAAACGACCGAGGCCTTTACTCAAGATCGAATCACCGTATTAAGCACTTTGGCGGCCCAGATTGCGATTTCTCTGGAAAATGCTCGCCACTTTGAATACACAGAACAACTATACCAGGCTACGGAAAGGTTCGTTCCAAAACCTTTTCTAAAATTATTAAATAGAGAACACGTAGAAGATGTCCAGCTCGGAGATAGCATCGAATTAAACGTAACTGTATTGTTCACGGATATCCGCGGCTATACAACCCTTATGGAGAAGATGAATCCCCAAGAAGCCTACGCCTTTATCAACAGTTATCTGAGTTATGTTTCGCCAATCATTCGCTCTCATGAAGGGTTTATTTCGCAATATCTTGGTGATGGAATCATGGCGTTATTTCCAGGGGAAGCAGAAGATGCCCTGGATGCTGTGTTGGAAATGGAAAAGGCATTAGTTATTTTCAATCAAGAGCAGTCGAAACTAAACCAACCTACCATTCGCGTGGGATGTGGTTTAAATACAGGGCCCGCCATGATCGGCACGATTGGCGAAAAAGGAAGAATGGACGCCAACGTTATCAGTGACGCCGTTAATCTAGCTTCCCGTATTGAAAGTTTAAATAAATATTATGGCACTGAATTTTTGGTAAGCGAAAATACAATAAATAGCTTATCGGATATCAAGTCCTACAAATTGCGACTTGTGGATAAAGTCCGGGTCAAAGGTAAAAAAAATGCCATCCGTTTGTACCAAGTCTACCCAAAAGGAATTTTAGACGAACATGAACAAGAATTTATTGATACTTACGAAGAGGCCTTTAAGGCTTATGAAAAAGGGGAGCTTGCCCAAGCCCTCGAAAGTTTCCAAAAATGCCAAAGTCTAAAACCAGAGGAACCTTCCAGCGCCATCATGATCGAACGCTGCCAACAGCTCCTAAAAAATGGCGTCCCTTCAGACTGGGATGGCACTTATGTCATGATGCTTAAATAATCCAAATATATTTTCTTACAGGTTTTTCTTAGTGTTGTTTAATTTTTTGTTTTCATAAAATGACAAAGAAGTGTATATCAAATATTTAAAATCATAACGGAGATTTTTATGAAAAAATTGGTATGCCTATTTGTTTCAACACTAACATTCTCTTTACAAGCCTTTGCAGGTGAATGTTTTACGGATTGTTGCCCAAGTTGGTGCAACGATAATTTATTTATTTGTGGAGATATCGGTGCTGGATACCGTCAAGACAATTTAAAATGGGCTTTCCCAGGTTTTTCACCAGGACTTTCCATTCATGAAAAATGGTCGAATGTTAATATTGGATATATTGAGGCTAATGCCCGAGTGGTCGCTTGCTGTCAATATATATGGAGACTTGATTTAGATTACGGATGGTCGGGATCGCAAAAGAACCATCGTGTAACTTTCAAGGATTATAATTCTAATATCGATACCGAACTCTCAAAAACCAGCTCGAGAGCACGCGTTTACGATGTTTCAACAGGGATAGGCTATAAGCTCGACTTAGATTGTTATTGTCCGGATCTGAGCATTGCACCTTTTGTAGGTTGGTCTTTCAATCATCAACAATTTAAAAATGCTCCTTTCTATCGTGACTCTAAGCACACTTCAAACTATTACTGGACATCTCCATGGGCTGGATTTGAAACTTCTTATAGATTCTGCTGTGATTGGATAGCTTATTTTGATTATTCGTTCCATTTCGGACATTTTCATGCTAAAATTGACGAATTTTTTAGAAGTAGGAAGCATCAGGTTAGATCCTTTGGGAATGAGTTTGAAATTGGAACAATTTACAGCTGGTGCGAATGCTGGAAGTTTGGTTTAAAATTCAATTACAAAGACTACTGGACAAAGAAAGTGAATTCCACATACGAAGCTGAATTTGGCGGTGGTCATAAACGTCGAGTTCAGTGGAATTCCTATTCCATCGGCGTAGATGCAGGCTATTGTTTCTAGATTAAGTTGTTAGTCTCGCAATAAAAAAAAGGAATGGGGAGACCCATTCCTTTTTTATTGTCGCGGTAGGATCAGTCGCTCTACGCGATGCGCTCCAAGCTCTATGGTAACACTTGATCTACCCCGGATTCCGATGCGTCACCCGGGGCTCTAATGGTACGTCCTTCGCGATGCGCTCCGGACCCATGAAATCATTTAATTATTGCGAACTCTTGAATGATTTGATTATTCTGAATTCGTGAAATCCCTTAATTATTTCTGAGTCCGGAGCGCATCGCGAAGGACGTACTCATTAGAGCCCCGGGTGACGCATCGGAACCCGGGGTAGATTAGGTATTAGCATAGAGCTCGGAGCGCATCGCGTAGAGCGACTGATTCTACTGCGACACTTGCGACGTCCATGCATTTAAAGGTGTGGATAGAGAATTTTAAGCAGTTATTAGTCCAAAAAAAAAGGAATGGGATGCCCCATTCCTTTCGTTGGACTAGCAACTTGCTTTAGTTAGGAACCAACTCAAACGATTCCCAGTAAGGCAATTGATCGAAGTTGTGAGGAGCAAACACAGGTGTGGTTGTGCCCAACACTTGTCCTGATTCTCCCAATGGAATAGTCGTTCCAATTTGAACAATGCCATCAGGTCCAAATTCCGCTACGAAATAGAGTCCAGAAGCATTGAATATCAGTGCTTCGGCAACCGTCCCTATTATAGCATTTTTAAACTGATAGATAGGACGCAATCCGGCACCCCAAGGGCGTGCTTCCATTCCCCCAAGTTTTGTGAGAGCTGTATTTAAACCATTGATGATGACTTGGTCGACATTAACGCTCTCTAGCCAAGCTGGATATATAAGGGTATTATCGGATGATACACCCAAAATTCTCGCTAACAAATTCCCTTGGTATGTGGCAAGATTATTTGAAACTGAAAATCCATTCAGCGTAGGTAAGGCATTCACGGCCCCCCCGGCTGTACCGGCATTGATTTCAAAAATGGTATTGTTTAGATAAGGATTCAAGATTTCAGCCGCAACATTGAGCAGCCAAGCACTTGCCAAAATGAATTCATCAGCGACGTTAGTTGTCGTGATGACTTCCGTTTCGGTTCCATCAAACCAATTACCTATATAATCGGTTAATAAAGCCAATGCTTGAGCTTGTTCAGTTGTAGGACCACCCTCCTGATTGTTAACAGCTGCGAAGAATAAATCCTTAAACAAAGGCGTAAACAAATCCGCAAAAGCAGTAGGCTTAGTATCTTCAAACGCAACAATACTATTGCCCAATGCTTCACGGAATGTAAATCCCGCTAAATCATCAAAACTGATCGTATCAAATGTTTCAAGATAATCAACTAACCAATAAGCGCGGCTTAAAGGCAAACCTGTGATTGTATCCGCAGATCCTTCAGCAAATTGTTTGAAGAGATTGTTCCATCCGCTATAATAGCCTTGGGCATTATTGATATCCATCATAGGCTTACGGGCACTGGCTTTCGCTTCGTACACTGAATTAGGTGGAGCCGGGAAAGGTATCCCTTGAGGAAGACGGCGGTCATATGTTGAAGGAAGCTTCGTCCAAACTGTGGATTGGAAAGCACCAAAGTTTCCGTCACAGTCTGCGCATTGACCTTCAAAACCTACAATATCAGAACAGTTACTAAACTTCAAAGCCTCGCTGAAGAATTCAGGTACACTGTTGATACTTGGAAGTAAACCGATGATATTCAACCCTTGCAAACTTCTATCCATAAATGCTGAACGCAAGGTCAACATAGCGAGAGGCATAGAATTTGATACTGGGTTTTCAATCACCCAGCCTCCGCTCTTGCTGCGATAGACTGTAAGGGGAATAGGCGATCCACCTGCAACTTCAATCACTTCCTGACGAGAGGAACTTATGTCTGTAATAAATTCAAACAAGAAGTCATTCGTTGGAAGATGTCCTGTTTGTACAGTATATCCAAAGTTATTGAACATACCTATTCCAAACGGAATACCAGGTACAATGAAGTAGTTTGCTGTAAAGTAGCTATCAACCTTTACTTGATAGAAGTCACCAGGGTGATTAAAGTTTGGTTGAATGGCGCATCTCAACAGAGGATTCCCAGAAGCAGATAACTCAGGTCCAATGACTTGACCGTTGCTCCCTGAGCCCGCAGAATATCTTTTGCGAACCTCTTTAATATTAGAAATTTTCGCTGCCGTATCAGTAATGGCTGAAAGAGTAGTGCTATCTAATATAATTTTAGGTCTGGGCGCAGATTTTTGTAACATGGTTATAAAATCAGACTCACATTCCAAGGATCTTGGAGTTGCATTGTCGTTTGGCATCATTGTGACAAGTGATCGGACTTGACTCGTTGTCGGGTCAACGTCTTCAAAGATGGCATATGCTGCCGTTTGTCCAAAAGTACCTGACAATGTTTGTAAAGCAACTAAATTGTTTAATTGGAAGTGAGGGATTTGCGTAGGACTAAAGCTTTGCAAAAACAGCCTCGCACTACGTAGGTTATCATATAATGTAAAATAGGGGATAGGTGTACTCGCTCCAAGGATGACATAGAGTTCAAAGGGTCTCAATGACGGGTCGGCATTAACTGTATCCACATAGGAATTAAGACCAGCGACATAATTTTCAAAAGCAATACGTGTCTCTTTAAGAAAATAATGATCGATTTGGTATTGCACCTCCTCATCCGTAGGATTTGTCTGCCTCTGAAAGGTATCTGAAGCAATAAATTCGTTGGAAGGGCCAGCCCCTAAATATTGAGCTAAACGACCGTTCGCTGCAATGTTCTGTAAGAAAATTTGCCATAAACGATCTTGCGCATGAACTTGACCGACCGCATAGCTAATTTCTGCTAGATCTCCCCCGGTAATCGTGGGGACTCCAAACGCATCACGCGTTATGGTTTGTCCTGTCACTGGCACTACAGGTAGTAATGCAATGCAGGAATACATCAAAATATTTCGAAAAAAATGCATGGACATAGCCTCCGTTAAAAAATAATATTGTTTTTTCAATATCAATAAATCCGAAATGCTTGTCAAGTTGAATAAAAGCGATGGACGAAATTATGTTCATTTCGTCCATGCCGTCCATGTATTCAGTCCATCTTATTTGATAAGTGCTACTAAATCTTCACGCTTCACAATACTATTAGGTCCGAACCAAATGCTAAATAACGCCTTGGCAAAAGCTGGATTGGTGATATTGCCGGCAGATTTGCCATTAATAATCACTTCTATGTATCCGCCCGGGAGCCATCGAATGACTTGCTCGTCACCCACGTTAACATCAGCGTTAAAGAAACCCATATAAGTATCAATATCCTTCCTCATTGCTGCGTATTCTTCGCCAGAGATCTCTTTTTTAAAAGAGTCTTCATACGCTTCGTGGATTTTTGAAGCACTGGCCTCATGAACAAATTTCAAAGTCAACTGCTTGGCTTTGTTGTCTGTAAGAATTTGGTCAAAGGCATTCGCTTTGTTTGTAACGACTCCATTTTCCAAATAACTCGCCACATAATAAACTTTAACGAAGAACTTTTTCCTCGTCGCTTCGCCTGTTTTTTCCAGCTGATATTTTGTCCCGGCATGTTCAAAGGACACTTGAGCAGGAAATTGGCTTGCTTCCTCTCCCTGGGCATATTGGGAGACCGAGAAGAAAGCTAGCATTAATGTTATAAATAGATTTTTTTTCATTTGACTATCTCCGTTTTAAGTACAAAATAAGCAGGATACGCAAAATGGTTGTTAGGTCTTGAAACTGCCTGTACAGTCAATTCCTGTCCAATCATATCTTCTAGGTTCACCTGAGTGCTATACAAATAAGCAATAGGTAAATTGTTCGAGCTGTTGATCAACACATAATCACCCGGTTTATTTCTAATCGGACGATTATACGCTTCCAAAATACCTCTCAATGCGACTGCGTTTCTGCTTTGCTGCTGATAGTATTCGCGAATCGTGCCCTCGTCATTGTCCTTAGCCCATTTTTCATAATTGGATATTTCGGCAGGAATCCAAACGCTCATCTTATTCGTCACATCAACTTTGTCTTCCTTCGATAGCCAATCTTTATAAAAATCTGTCGCATTATTTTCTCTGTTGACCTTATTCAACTTCTCGTTGACTTCAGCAAGCTTCGTATTTTTCTCTTCTAAGTTTTGAGAAACGGAATCTTTCTGCGATTCAAGATAGCCTACTTTCTTCTGTAAATAGGTCTCTTGAAGGCTTTTAAGAAGTTCTTTGGCGCTATTTACTTCCTTAGGGAAATCTTCATAGTGGTTGACAATTTTATGCAAATTGGCATAAACGCCTTCCAAATTGATCTCTGGGAAGGGTTTGGCCATTTCAGTCTGTGCTGTCTTTGAGCTCTGGCTCAACAAATTCTTAACTTCTTGCTTGCGATAATCAGCGGCTGTAATGAAATTGGCATCTCCGACTTTCACAATAAAATCTTTTGCAATGTAAAAACGTAAAGAATCAGGAAGTTTAATCTCCAACCACTTGTTATTGTCATTCGAAATCTCCCCCACAACCTTATCTCCGCTATTTAACTGCATGATGACAGGCGATTCAAGTGTCGGATTCAATCTAACGTTTACACGATTACCTTGAACAACATCATCAATGATAAAAGAACGATAAACATAGGCCTTAAGGTCTTTTGGAGGCTTAACAGCTAAGAAATCATCAACGGTTCCTGTCACTAAAAGCAGTTCATCGCGATCTAACTCTCGGACGATAGGGCTCTCCAAAGTGGGTTGTAGACGTAATCTTACACGATCACGCGCAATCTTTCCGGTAAATTCTGTGAAAGGCTCTTCAGGTTTCTGCTGAACCTGTTGTGCCTGCTGACGGTCCTCTGCAACAGTTTCTGCGCCTACAAAAGAAGAGGCTGCAAGAAATGTTGACAAAAGATAATATTGTGCTTTTCGCATGATAATCTCCACGGGTATGGTAATTTACTTATAACCGCAGATTCTATGTTACTTCTCGATTAATTTCAACTCTTCAAGACAGCAAGAATATGTTCACAACCAGCCTGACCGCATGTGCATCCCACTGGATGACCTAAATAGACGTTGTATTTCTCCACTTGATCCAGCTTGCTTGATACCGTATACATCTTATCTCCGGTCTGAATAATCTCCCACTGCTGGAAGCTTAACTCCTCCGGTTTGATTTCCTCTTCGGAAATAGGTGTTATGTCTATGTCCTTACTATTCAATCCGTTAAGAGCGCGCGAAATCTGACAGAATACGCAATTGCAATCGACTACACCTTGCGGAGCAACGAGTCTTTCTTCCGGAGAAAGCACTTTTGCTATTGCAGAAATTTTTTCCAAGACTTCTTTAGGTAGATCCGGAGCCTTTGCTTGGTTAGGGTCATGTTGGATTGGCATGCCCAAGCTATCCATGGTGCTAAATCCAAGCCGAAATGGATTCTCCATGGGAAGGCGCATCATTTTTTCCATGACTAAACTGTGATTTTCTTCGACCGCAGTCGCATGCATCGCAAAAATCAGTTCAATGTCGGGTTCACCGAGATTCGGAATGTCGATTAGCTTCCCATCCGCTAAGGTCACAACGAGAATTTGGTCATTCATATGCAAGGATACGACATTTGACCAAGGTGTTGATATGTGAGGTGGGATGCAAAGTATTTTTTTGTTGATTTTCATTTCCGTACCTCCAAGGGTAAAATAATGTTTGAAACTTAATCTGAAATATATCATATCAGAAGTAATACTCAAAGTCAATCAAATTTAGCACTCCTCCTGTTAGAGTGCTGAATTTTGATATAACTAACACAAAACCAAGGATGTAACTCGTGAATAGAAAAACCTTTGTACTGGATACTAACGTCCTCCTTCATGATCCCGAAGCCCTTCAAAAATTTCCCGAAAACGATGTCGTCATCCATGTTATGGTGCTCGAAGAACTTGACCGAATGAAACGCCTTCCCAATGAATTGGGTAAAAATGCTCGAGCTATCTTTCAATTCCTCGACGCCAGCGCAAATTCAGGAAAAGGAGATCTCCATCACGGCGTTAAGCTCGAAAATAACTCCAATATCCGCATCCAACTCCATGTCAAAATGGATGGCTCCCATGTTAGTCCCGGTATCCTAGACAATAAAATCATTATGGCAGCCTATTACCTCCAAGAAAAAGGAGAGCGCGTCGTCTTCGTATCCAAGGATTTCGCTGCAAGGATTAAAGCCGAAGCTTTAGGATTGGAAGCGCAAGATTATGAGAACTTGAAGTACTCCTATGAGAATATTTACCGCGGAATCAGAGAACTCGAAATCTCTAAAGCCCAAGTGGACCTATTCTATAAAGACGGAAGCATCGCTATTCCGGAACTTCAGGCACGTGCCAATGAATACTTTGTGATGACGTCGCCGGAGCATACCTCGGCTGTCGGCAAGTACGATGCTGCTACAAATCGCATTGTTTCCCTCCTTAAACTCCCGAATATCTGGGGGATAAAACCTCGTAACGTGGAACAAAAATGCGCTTTAGATGTTTTGCTTCGCGATGACATTAAATTGGTTACGCTCTTAGGACCTGCCGGCACAGGAAAAACATTACTTGCGTTAGCTTGTGCCATGCGCAAAGTCTTTGATGAAGGGACCTATTCTCGAATTCTTGTGAGTCGACCGGTTGTGCCGCTTGGCAGGGATATTGGATATCTTCCTGGGACAAAAGAGGAGAAGCTCTTTCATTGGATGCAGCCTATCTATGACAATTTGGAATTTTTGTGTGCCTCGAGTGATGGGGGAGGCCAGAATGAGACATTGAAATGGGTAATGGAAAGTAAGAAAATCGAGATGGAAGCAGTGACTTATATTCGTGGACGTTCCTTGCCGAATATTTTTATTATTGTGGATGAGGCGCAAAACCTTACACCTCATGAGATGAAGACGATTATTTCGAGGGCCGGGGAGGGGACTAAGGTTATTTTGACAGGGGATCCGACGCAGATTGACAATCCGTATTTGGATAAGGATTCGAATGGGTTGACGTATACGGTGGGTCGTTTTGCGGATCAGAAGCTTTACGGGCATATTTTCTTGGACAAGACGGAGCGTTCGAAGCTCGCCGCCATCGCCGCCGACATCCTTTAGGTGCTGGACGACATGGACTGCTATAGAAACGAAATAACAAGGATAAGCAGGATCGCAAGCGCCAGGATAAAAAAGAATAAGAAAGAAAAAAATTTAAAAAAAACAATTCTTTTTTTCTTTCTTATCTTTTATTATCCTTTTTTATCCTGCCGCTTGCGATCCTGCTTATCCTGTTATTTCGTTTCAATAGCAGTCCATGTAGTCCATTTCGTCCATCTCATTTATTAGAAACGCGCTTCTTGCAAGATGCAGGCGTTTAGGATGGTAAATAGTCCATTTGTTATTCCTCGGATGGCGTCGCAGTACTCATAGGGCGCTCTGCAACTCAGTGATTCCAGTATCCCATCATATTTTTCCCCCTTTTCTAGACTTAATAACGTCAATCCTAATGCTGTTGCACGTTCTTTTGCTAGTTCGATAATCGCCTGCTGATATCTGAAATCAACTTCAGGTGGGTAAATACTTTCCATAAAAAGAACCGATTTCTTATTTTTACTATCCCAAAGTATACGCAAGATGGCCCGTGAAACAATTTTCCCTTCACGATTTTTCAAAGCAATGATTCGATTTTTTCCATCCAAAACATACCCAAGAAGACACTGATTTTGTCTAACTTCCCCGCTTATTCTTTGACAGCTCCCCAAAACTTCAGTGCCGCAAAGAAATAAATCTTGCGGATCATCGCTATCCACAATCGTCCAACCATCAAAATCGTCGATATTTTTTTCTAAGCGTTGGATCATCCACTCGATATCAGCGAAAAAATCCCTACCGCCCTCATCAGATTCCCTTAAAAAGGCTTCCATTTTCTTAAGCTCAGTTCTTTGTTCTGAACTATTCAGTTTATCATTGAGAAAACGAATACAATGTCGTTGGAAAAGAAGCTTGTTGCTCTTGTGACTCCCTTTTTTGGTTATGCGTAACTCATCTCCAAGTTTCTTTAACAAATCTTGGCCCCCCTGAAGAAATTTTACCACATAGGGATGCAAATTCCAGTCAAGATGCTTATGTCCAATGACTGCTTCAGAAATAATTTTATGAAAATCTATTTTCTCTTCAGGTTCTTTCATCTCAATGGGTGTCCAAATCTTCTTTTGGCCTTTCTTCCATTCCACTAAGAGAGGCTCATTATCCTTAAAAACGGTATTCAGGTGTAGACTCGGCTGATATCGCTCTTCCAAAAAGGTCCCTTCTAAAACCGATTCAACAAATCGAGCAAGCGCTTCCATAGGTTTCTTATCATCAAGCATGTTCAGCTTGCTGGCGTAGATCATCAGGCAATTAGGCATGCGTAAAGAATCCATCAACTTTTGGTATTTTTCACAAAAATTGGAAGTGTCTTTTATAGGAATGATTTTTCGGAATAAGTCGATGACAAAGGATTGAAGATCATTCGATGTCTTCATGAGCCTCTCCTTATGAAGATATGATGCACCTCCTAAGCCCATAATTGTATCTATCTGCGATAGCTTCATGAGCGTGTCCGATACAAAAGTCAGTTGGAGTAAATAGGTTAAATCTTCCTTGGTGAAACTCTTTTCATTCAGCAATAATGTCAACGTGTTTATCAAGAGCATATTGTTGCGAGGATCTTTGAAATATCCCTTCTTAAGATGACCAGCAAAAAGGAATATGTCCTTCTCATTAACATGCCTAAATAGGAACGAAAGAGAGTAATGACGCAGGAATACTTTTATTGTTTAAACTATCGAAAGTTTCCTTTCCCCTTTTAGAACGTGCCAGCTTCACTAAGTAATCGGTTATTCGAAATCTTTTCTGTGGATCCCGGTAATCTTGTAAGTTTATTAAACCCTTACTTTCTAGAATCCATTTCATTTCTTCTTCTTTTATCGAGCGCAGCATACATTTGCCTATAGTATACCCGAGCCAAATGACAAGAGCTTTCTTTGCATGCACATCTTGAATCTCTTTGATTGTTTTGACATCAAGAGTCATATTCCATTTGTTTTGAAACAAACTGTTGAATTTATTTAACACTTCGTTTAAATCGACATTGTCTTCTCCCAAAAGGACGAAAATTTTTACAAGTTCATCATAGGGAGTTTTCGGGAAACTTTTAAGGTTTTTAAATGTTTCTTCTGAATTCGAGATTGCTATCAGCAGAAATTCGAAAACTTTGTCGGTTTGCTCAATATTATATTTTCGAATAAATCTTATAGTATTAGGACCATCTTGACGGACAGAAATTTTTGCAATCTCTATTCGCGTTTTCTCAGATTCAATTTCATAGTTATCAAAGTGTTGAGTAGTCCAATAACCATTTTTCTGAGCAGCTATTTTTGCTACTGCAATTCGACGGTGTCGAAACCGCTGGCCGCCAGGTCGGAGACGATTTTTGGGGGCTTCCGTATCCACTGTGGATAGCGGAGGATAGGAACTGCGGCCAACTCGTCTTCGAGGGCGCCGAGCTGCTCCAGGCACCTGCTCCAGTTCGCTCCCGACGCTGCTCGAATAACGCTCAAAGCAGCTTCGGGGTCGAACCGGACTGCCAACGGAGGCGACCCCTGCTGCAGCCCCGAGTAGATCTCTGGGGTGAGCGTGAGCTCCAACACGGATTTGAAGCCGATGCCCTTATGGCCGATAGCCGCCCCCGGCGCCTTCATAGAACGGCCAATGTGGCCGAGCGATTCGATGACAACCTTGGCCGAAAATGGCTCGCCCCGATTGGCCACGACCAGTACTGGTGTCCCATCGAGGATGTCGAGGACGATGGACACCGGGGATCGACCCGCCTTGTTTGTCAGCCGCCAGGCATCCGCGGCGTTCTGGAGCAGCTCGATTAGGAACCTACCGTGGTATTCGCGGCCTAAGATCCGCTCGGCGCTCGCGAAGGAGCAAGTGATCTCGACGTCCTCGGCAGTGGTGTGGTGTGCCCGTTCGGCCACCCGCTCCTCAAGATACTTCTGAGGATCGCCATTTAGTCCGTTCTCCACAGCTGTCGTGCTA
>CAWGIG010000006.1:0-52425 GCA_963822595.1 Waddliaceae bacterium
TCTATGCGGTATTCCGATAAGGAATGACGTGGCGATGACCGGTGAAATTGATCTTTCGGGTAACATTACAAAAATCGGCGGACTTGATGCCAAGCTTCACGGAGCAAAGAAGGCGGGAGTACGTCTGGCGTTAGTGCCCCGAGAAAATGAGAAGGATTTAAGGAAGCTGAAGGCGAAGTATCCGGAGCTTGTAGACGACATCTTTGAAGTGAAACTCATTGATGACATCTATGATGCGTTGGAAAACGCCTTGGTGAATTGTCCATTTGCGAGACCATAATAGACATTAGAGCAACTGACCTGTAGTTAGCGCTTCCGTCTGTAATCGATTTGCCCTACAACGGATGCAGTAGCACATATCGCACTCGCACGAGTTTGTAGGGTAACATCGAAAGGCCTTACGATCTTCAACTGCGGCACGGGCACCCTAGCATAATTTCTTGCGAACTGAACGTATAGAGGGATACGAACTTCCCGCACTACTGTAACAGGATAGTCGCCATAGACTGCAGGTACTTTTGTTATGGTTGTCTCCCAGCCCTTATATTGGTTTGAGAGATGGTAGGTAGGCCGACCGGAACTTGTCTCGTACGCAGCCTTTATCAATCGCCTCTCCCACTTCGTTCATTCTTAGACTCTGTGGTATAGTAAGTTTCATCAACATCCTGCCATTCCCAAACCTCGTCATAAACCGTTACTGGCACCTTGCGCAAAATAAAATCCTCGAAGTCGACCCAGGTTTTTCGGTTGTTACTTACGTAGTTATTACCACCATGACAGTCTTTCTCGCGGTCAACAATATTGTATTGACTTTGTCCATGCGTATCGGGCTCGCCCGTACTTACACTACACTTTGTTTCCCAGGGATTATAGCCCTAAGATGGGCTCCCATAGGGATTATGACAGCTATGAGAATAACATACACTGCAGTTTTTATTAAGGGGTTTATTGTCGATTAGTTGCCTGAAATTATCTCGAAGAAAGTCATCGGTGTCACAAAGGTACTTACGAACTTCTATTGTCCTTGTCTCAAAAGCATTCTTTTCGAATTCACTGTACCATACTGATCCCATATATTTATTAGTACACTCAGTGCAGCGACAGTGAGAGCAACAACCCGCTTCATTGCCTTTGAAACATTCTCTACAGGCCATTCTAATGTCTTTAATCTTTTTGTATGGATCTGATAACGTTGCTGATTGGTGATCGGCATGCAGATGCTTGCATGTCCTGCATTTTACAGAAGAAACTTGATCATCATCTTGTTTGATAGCTAACTCTTGCTGGGCATTATCGTACTCAACTTTGATGCGTGCGAGAAGTTCTTCCCTATCAGGATTACCAATTGTGTCCCGCCATTGTTCACTCAGTTCATTGTCTCTGCAAAATCTATTACTTATAATCCAAGCCGAGTAGTCTCTAGTTCTCAAAGTCATCCAAAACTGGACGCACTGCGCCATCTCGTTAAGAAGAGAAATTCTTTTTTGAAGATCAGGGACAACATTTTTAAGTAGACTCGTTCCGTAGTAGGACGTTGTCATCGCTATATGCCTTGGGAGGTAACGCACATACTGCCGAAATTGAGAAAGTGCGCTAGCTACTCTGTCGACTTTTCTCTGTAGCTGGCTTCCATTCATATTCGGCCAACCCGGTGCCGTGAGATGGTCAACGACGCGATCTACCTCAATCAGGCGCGCAACATCTTCGGTAAGCACCGATAGTGAAAGTACTTGAGAAGTCCCCGAGACGTTAACCGGTTCCATATTTAACACTCCAAAAATTATTAGAATCAGAATTATATAACATCATAATATCTTCTGTCTACCGTATTTACTACTGTATTTTTTTTCTTTTCAATAATTTAGTTTTTGGAAGCATCTAATAACGTTAAAAATTGCTGTTGTTGCGCTAAATATCTTTTTCCAGGCGGGTCGACAAGTATATTTGAAATAAACTCTTCTGTTTTAGGATCTGCGACCAATCGAATTCCGTTTGTCGAACTGCTGAGTGCGTTGCAAATAACTTCTGCAACTTCTTCTCCATCGGGGGCCTCATTTGTCCGTATAATCAGACGAAGCATTAATTGCTGAATGATTTTGGAATATTCTGAGACCTCGGAACAAGAGTCAATTTTGCAATTGTTTAGCCAAGGAGTATTCACAGTGCCAATTTCGATAATGATAACTTTAATATTCCACGCGAGAGCCTCAATGGCTAAAGCCTGTGTATAGCCCTCTAAAGCAAATTTAGATGCTGCAAATGCCCCTAATCCGGGAACTGCTTGGATACCTGAAGTACTCCCCATGTTGATAATGTGACCATGCTTTTGCTTCCGCATGATGGGCATCACGGCGTTAACCATACGCATAGTGGCGAAGAGATTGATATTAAAAAGCTGTTCTACTTTTTCAAGGTTGCTCGTTTCACAAGGTCCTATCATCATGTAACCTGCATTATTGATCAAGGCATCGATACGACAGTCAAGCGCTACAATCTTATATACGGTTTCAGATATGGCCTCAGCATTTGTTAGATCGAGCTCAATGACGTGAACGTTACGCTCTTTGCATTCAAATTTTGAAGCATCGCGTGTCGTTGCCCACACGCTCCAACCCGCTCTTGCCAAATGAAGTGAGATGGTATTTCCAATCCCCTGGGATGCCCCTGTGACGATAGCCACTTTTTGCGTGGGATAATGTTCTGTAATGGCGACTAAGCTCATGGTTTTACCTCATTTAAAACAACTTGAGCATAACACCTGAAACTGATAACATTGAAATCAATTGATTTTATCTAATCGATAAGGAATTCTTATGGATATTAATAAACTGCGCACCTTTCTCATCGCTGCTGAAACAAGGGATCTCCAGGCTACTGCACGTAAAATTTTTCGCACACAACCAGCTGTAACACAGCAAATTCAGAAGTTAGAACAAGAAAGTGGAATGAAATTATTTGAGAAGCATGGTAGGGGGCTGATTTTAACATGCCAAGGGGAAGCGCTGCTAAAACATATCAAACAGCCCATGAAAGATTTAGAGTCTGGAATTATGGAAGTGCAAAATAGAGGATCTATGTTGCAGGGCACGATCACTTTAGGTGTCATTTCAGACCATGCGGTGTCCTGCGATCTATTTAAACATATATCAAGCTTCTGTTTGGCTCATCCAAAAGTAAATCTGGAAATAACCCTAGGAACTAGTGAGATGATTGAACCACTCCTTTTGGAAAATCGATTGGATTTTGGAGTTATTGTTTATCTTGCTGAATCTGCGTTATTTATCAAAAAGCCTTTAGCGCCGGCTTTCCATCTCCCTGTCTGTTCTCCGAAGTATCTTGAGGGTAGACATCCCATTTCGACTTTTGAGGATTTAACCGGAGCGGACCTGATTGATCAGCATCGCGAGCTTTGGAGCTGGACGGATTGGGTCACCCGACACTATCCGAAGAAGGTTGCAACGTTGCGTCAAATAGTGCCTCGTCTTATTGTTCCGAGTTACTTGGCGATGAAGGATGTGGTTTTAGGAGGCTTTGGAATAGCTCTCCTCCCGCAATACTTGATTCAAAAGGAACTCAATGAAAAGGAATTAGTGGGGCTTTTCCCTAAAAAGAAACCGATTTCTTTCGATTTAGTTATAGCTTATCGAAAAAGTAAAAACTTGCGCCTATGTGAAAATGCCCTTCTAGAACACTTACCAGCATGGAAGCATATATCTTTTACTTGACATCGCGAAGAGCGACTGAGTCTACTAACCACATTTTATTCCTGTTATAAATCCGGTATGTCGATTGGGAAATAGGGAACTCCTTCAATGTCTAAATAAGCCTCAGGAAACAGATCAAATAATAAATCATCTCTAATGATAGTCCCTTTCTTTATCTCACTTTCCCCCTCTTTTAGAGGGATTTTTTCAGACGCATCTTCAACATCGGATCTTGCTCGTTTTTTTGAAGCCTCTAAATTCACAGTTTTCTCTGCCTCTTGAAACCAAAAAGTTTGTTCTCGAAGCTGTTCTTTGTTTTTTTCTTTGATTTTAAAGGGAGGCTTTATTTGATTTTGATGGGATCCAATAAGAATATCGGTAACAAGATACTTCACAACAAAATCATCGATTCGTAATCCTATATAAAATATCTTTCCTAACTGTATAGAGGTGTTCCCATTAAGAATTTTGAATTTCGATTTGTAATTCAAAATCTTGCGTTTTTTATCAGTAAAAACTTCTTTAGATTGAGTTTGGATGGAATTAAAAGAATCAATTTGTGAATTTTCCAAGCTCTTCATATAAAACAATAATTCAATATTTTGAATTTGTCCTTTTAAATGCTCTGGAAAAATTCTACTTAGATTTTCGAGGTTAATTTGAAAGCTGACCCATTGCCAAGTATCAGTGATCATAGCAGGAAAATTCCATGTCGTATGCTTGTTTCCAATTTTGATAAAAAACTCGTGAATGAGTTCTGAATAGGTCAGAGTTTTCACGGTTGGGACACCATGAGCTATTTTTTGATTACTTGAAGGTGCATAACTGATAGTCAATTGCGCAACATCAGGGCCGTTTTTAATAAAATTAAAATTATTCATTGTTCTACGATTACTTAAAAAACACAAATGAAATTCTATCGGAATGTTTATTTTAAATATATAAAAAGAATATTCCCTTTTTACTCTTCTAAATAAATGAAATTTGTCTTGTTAAAATTGAACATTACCTAAAATTTGACAAATAATAAATTCAAATATATAATTAAAACAAGGTTTATAATCTATATGTGGAGTTTTTTATGAGTTTTGATATTAATATGAATCAGTTCAAAGAGTATAATAAATACGATAAGGAATCCCTGGGGGAGAATCTAGAGAAGATATCGGATCATATTGTTAATGGAAAATCTTTAAAACACCAATATAATAGGTTAGTAGGCCTTGCAGAACACATTTCTTCCAAGACCAGTGAGCATGACCTAGAAGTTCTAGAGGACCTCAGCTGCATCCTTCTTCGAGCAAACGAAGCAGGTTTGTCTGAAACACATAAAAAGCAATTAGATTCAATACGCGAGCTCTGCGTCAAAATTATTTCTGCAAACAAAATAGACGAAAACAATCCGGTTGCCAATAGCGCAGGAAAAGATGTGCTCGGTTTAATTCTTGCAAATACTTCGGTACAACAGGCCGGATCCGTGGCACGCGTTTCCAAAAAATGGCAGGAAGCATCACAAAGCGCCCAGATTAATATGATTAATGAGCATAAACTAAAATTAAAGGATCTGTTTCCAAAAGATTCCGGACACGCGATCGTGAATTGGATCGTTACAAATCCTAACTGCCAAAATTTGCGTTACGTTGACTTTTCTGGTTTTCCTCATTTCGATATCAGATGTCTTAACAAATTAAAAGAATCTTGTCCTAAAATTGAGACACTCATACTAAGAAACTGTGATCTCAAAAATAGTGCCGTCGAATCTGCCAAAGAATTAATAAATAGTCTAAAAGACCTTAAGAAGATAGACCTTCGTGATAATTATATAGAGATGGATATGATTTTATCAATTGAGGAGTATTTATGGATGCAACGCATCTCTTCCAAAAAACTTTACAAAGGTATTACTTTATCCGATAAATTTGATTATTCAAGTTTAATATCAACTTCTATTCAAGTTCAAGATTTCAATATGGAGGATATTTTAAGGAATATTCAAAAACCTAAGGATCTCAAGGAACCTGAGGATCAATAAAATTAATCTTCGAAGGTAGCTGTGCGATTAATTAAAGGTCGTAGCCTTCGATTTCAACAAGCTTCTCGTGATAATATTGTCGCTCGTCCAGCTCGCCTTCCTGCTTAGCAATGACAACTGCACAAACAGCATCGCCAAGAATATTCAGAACAGTCGATCCCATCTCACGTATCCTATCGATACCTGCAAGCAAGGCCAATCCTTCTATCGGAATACCCACAGAGGTAAATGTTACCGTCAGCATGATAAAGCCCGATCCGGGAATTCCGGCAGCTCCAATCGCTGAAAATGTGGCGGTAATCACTAGCGTTAAGATGTTGTACCACTCAAGTTCTATATTATAAACCTGAGCAATGAAAATAGCTGCCATCCCCTGAAATATCGCCGCGCCATTCATGTTCACGGTAGATCCCAAAGGCATAACAAAACTTGTAATATTCTTGGTGACTCCTAAGTTTTCCTTCACGCAGTGCATCGAAACCGGCAAAGTTGCAGAGCTGCTAGATGTTGAAAATGCCATCATAATGGCATCTCGCATGCCTCGGAAGAATGGCCAAGGACTCAGTCCACCCACAAAGTATAACAGCGAGCAAAAGACCACCAGCACATGGAAGAAACATGCTGCATAGTAAGCAAAAAGAAACTGAGATAGATTCCACAGAGGCGCCAACCCAAAAGACCCTATCACATAGGTCATGATTGCAAACACCCCAATTGGAGAGAACTCCATTATAATTGATGTCATCCGATACATCACATCCGCAACAGATTCTAACAACAGACGCAAAGGCTTTCCTTTTTCTCCGGAAAAGTTAATCGAAATTCCAAGGAACAATGAAAACACGATGATCTGAAGAATATTGCCTTCAACCATTGAGACAACTGGATTGTTTGGAATTATCGCTAAAATAATTTCCCAAATGCTCGGTGTTGCCTCAACGACTCTTTCAGTAGTAGCCACAAAATTCATTCCAACACCGGGTCTGAATATTTTAGCAAAGCCATAGCCGATTAATATCGCAGCAATTGTTGTAGAAAAATACAGGAGAAGGGTCTTTCCGCCCACACGCCCCAGCTTTTGCGGATCATGAATACTCGTGATCCCCAGGGTCATCGAAGAGAGTACCAACAGAACGATGATCATATTGATCATCCGAAGGAAAATATCCCCCGTTGTTTTGAACATCATCAATACCGGCGCATCGGGTCCAATATAATGATGTATCAGACCTCCGACAAGCACTCCGATAAGGAGGGCAATCAAAATTTTCATCCAAAGTTTCATGTGGTCTCTTCTCCCAAAATTATTTTCATACTTACTACCCAATCAGCCTTATGTCAAGTTTATTTTTAATAGAATTAATAAAATTCTCCCAAATGACATTTCCCTCAACGATATCTATTTTTATTTTAACCCAACCGATCGGCAATCCAATCTTAATATCAGGGGCTATTTTAACCTTATCTTTCTCGGAACACAATAGCATCTCTGCTCCGGATTTACGGCATTTTTCACCAAAAGCTGCAAGAGATTCAGAGTTGCATAGTGTATGATCCGGAAAATACAATTCTTCGACAACGTCAGCCCCTAATCCTTGAACCGTATGCAAAAACTGGTCAGGATTCGCAATGCCGCAAACAATCCCTACTCGCTTCCCCCTAACTCCATCGATTTTTTTTCCTGTAAGGTCAAAAACATCTTCCACAGCCATCCTAACGCCAATTGCCGGTGCCGTGGTATAGGTGGATAGCAAGACCTTCACTTCATTAAAATGAGCAGTGTCTCTAACATGATTCAATACGACCAAATGGGCCCTGGCAAGAGAGCTAGGATGATCTCGAAGTAAACCATAGGGCAAAAAATATCCTTTTCCTAAAGGGTCTTTGGCATCCAAAACAACAATGTCAATATCTCTAGCAAGTTGTCGATGCTGCATGCCGTCTTCTAATATAAGGATTTGAGTGCCCGTTTTAGCGGCCATATTTGAAGCTTTCAGTCTATTTTTGCCTGCAAACACACTCGTTTTCCTAAGATTATCGGCTAAAAGATAGGGTTCGTCGCCGCAAGTGGCTGCTGAAAGCTGAGGGCCGTTGCCGCTGCTGACGACCACGGGGGTGTCTAGATGTTCCGAATGAGATCGATACCCGCGAGAAGCTATGGCGACTTTTGCTTCATTCTCCAATGCTTTGGCAAACAAAAGTGTTACGGGGGTTTTACCGGTTCCACCGACGGTGATGTTTCCGATGCTGACAACGAGGGGCAGTGGTGGAGAATATTGTTTAAACCATCCATGGTCGTAGGCCCAATTCCTGCAAGAGACGATGAGACCGTAGGGATAGCTAAGTAATTTTAAAGGAAATTTAATTAACGAAGGAATGAGCCCAGAACGCTTTTCTTTGATGATATCCTGAAAGAAAAGTTCCAAATTCATACAGCGCTGTTCCTCCGGAACAAAAAATGTCAGATAATTAATAATTAAGTTGTAGATTCAACAAATATGAGACTTTCAGCCATTTCGATAATGATATGGATCGCAGCCATATGAGCTTCTTGGATACGATCGGAAGTGGTGAAACCATCAATACTGAGTTCTAGATCCGCAACACCTTTAAGTTTGCCTCCCCCTTTTCCTAAAAAAGCCATCGTATTCAATCCAAGATTTTTCGCTGTTTGGAACGCTTTTACAATATTCGGAGAGTTTCCACTGGTTGTTAATCCGACAAAAAGATCGCCGGGTTTGCCATAAGCCTCGACACCTCTTGAAAATATCGACTCAAAGTTCAGATCATTTGCAGTGCAAGTGATGTGTCCGGCATCATTCAACGCAATCGCAGGTAATGCAGGGCGAGAGGCTCTAAAAAATCCTGTTAATTCCTCGGCAAAATGAGCAGCATCGCAGAGGCTTCCGCCATTTCCGGCGAGGATCACTTTATTTCCTTGTTGAAAGGTATTGGATAGAAGTACGGCGGCATCTTCAATAAATTTAAGGGCATGGGGTTGCTCTAGTTGTGCTACGGCATCGATAGAGTCTTTCACAGATTTTATTATTTGGTTCTGCATTTTGTTGCCACCTTCAAACATTATTACAGGTATTTTCTCAATTCTTAAGATTAGTAGCAAGTAATTAACCACGAAGAAACGAAGAAAACGAAGGACACGCGAAGATTTAAGAAAAAAAAGAATTTTCCATTTTTTCAAGAATCTTCGTGTGTCCTTCGTTTTTCTTCGTTTCTTCGTGGCTAAGATTTGGCAAGAGAACGGTTAATAAGGATAAGATTAAATGAGATACTTTTATTTAATATCTTATATTGATTAGATTATTATTATTAATAATAAACACGGAAATGCTTATTTAATTAAAATTAAACACTCAATAAAAGTTAATCCGATCAATCTTATCCTTATTATCCTGTCTCTTGGGTTCTTGCTTATCTTGTAAAAGCATTCCTGCAGCTTATTAAAACTGCAGGAGTGCAGTGTTTTCGAAATTATAGGCTTACTTCTAAGCTATAAGATCATTATTTTCGAAACTCAGGCCGACCTGTTCTTGCATTAATTCCAAAATCTACGTTCCCTGAATTGTTGCCTGAATGAGGAGGAATCTGACCTCGGCTCACTACAGCCACGGGTCTTGCATTTGGATCCCTTGCTCCAGGGACTTGCCGAGCCGCTACAAGCACTTCCCCTGCTACAACTTGGGTTGTTGTTGTTGTAAGAACTGCACCACCACCGGGCAACGGTGTTATTTCCCTTGTGACAACAGCTGGTGGTTGATAAACGGGTTGATAACCAACTACTTGGTATCCTACTGGGTATCTTGGACCATTTGGATTTACATAACCTGACATCGTTGACTCCTTGGTTTTTGGGTTTTTGGTTAAATAAGCTTAATTTAGTGCCCACGCATTAAGAAAAGTTAAAGATAATATTAAAATCACAAAAATTTCACAAAATAGGTGTAAATTTAAAATTTGACAAAAACGGAAAAAAGGTAAAATATAAGATTATATAAGACATTGGAAAATATAGAGTTATGCCTGCTCCAGACTTAACAGATTCTTTTGAATTAACGGATCCGTTTGCGGTGAATGTGAAATTTATCCAGTGTCGCATCGGCAGTGAAGATTTCTCACAAAAGCGACCCGTACGACAAGAGCTGTTATCTCATGAGGCGTTGATCCTTCTTGCTCGGACTCTGAGTAAAAGATACAAGGTTACCTTTAAAGAGGAAGAGGGGGTTAATCTTCAGCGTGAATATAATAAACACATTCGCATGCTCAAAAACGCTTATCTGCAGCTGTCAGAAGCAGAAGATGAAAAGACTCCATTGCCGACAGGGAGTGAATGGATCGTTGATAATTACCCGCTCTTGGAGCAGCACGCGAATATAGTCCATCGGTTTCTGAAGGGAAGTTTAAATAAGGTCCTTCCGAAGATAGATGAGGGGCCTTATAAAGGATATCCTAGAATATATTTATACACCTTTGAGTTATTACAGAATACCGACTCGTCTGCGGACAAGGATATCCTCAATCAATTTATTTATAGCTCCCAGCATGCTGAGCCTTTGACGATGCGAGAGCTCTGGGCATTCCCGATTATGTTTAGGCTGGTTCTCTTTGCAAGTTTAGCTTCCTTGGCGCAATTCAACTTAGTGACAAAAAACCAATCTGAGAGAGCTGGAAAAGTCATTGACGATATCTTTTCTACGAAACAAAAAAACGCATCGGATGCCATATTATCTCTAGCTAAAAAGATGCAAGAGAATCCAAATCTATGGGCAGCTGGGTCGACTGTATACTTATTGCAGAAGCTTAGAGAGCGCGGTTCCCAAGGGGCTTTATGTATTGAGTGGTTAAAACAGAATATGGAAGAAATGGGGTGCGATCCGCAAACTGTTGTGAGTGATGTACTGCATTTACTTTCAACAAACCAGATTTCGATTTCGCACTGTTTCGCACTCTTTAGAAAAATATCGATTGAGAATTGGGAAGACTGGTTTGAAGAGGTTTCGTTACTGCACGGAATATTAAGGCAGGATCCGGCAGGAATTTATGAAAAAAGCAATTTTTCAACACGGAACCTATGTAGAAGTCGGATAGAAAAAATAGCGAAAGTTCTGATGGAGAACGAGACTGAAGTCGGGAAAAAGCTTATAGCTTTCACTAAACAAAAATATCCAACTTATGTTAAGGAAATGGCGCCCATTTTTGGAAGTGTTTGTTATTACCTTATTGATGAGGAAGGCATTGTCTTATTTGAAAAACATCTGAATGTGCCTATATCATTTTCACAACGCATCATAAGATGGGCGAAGAAAAATGCATTTCCCCTATGGTTATCCTCCTTCTTTCTAACCGCCATAACAATCACACTGATTCCCATCCTCCAGCTTTATTCGTATGGTTCCAGTTGGTTTACACTCATATCGATGTCTATACTGATGTCAATCCTTGCCAGCGAAATCAGCTACCAGTTTCTTCAATGGATAATTTTTCATTTTGTTACTCCTAAACCGTTACCTAAATTAAGCATAAAAGAATCGCATAAAGAGGAATATCAAACTTTAGTAGCCATTCAAACCATCTTTACAAGTAGAGAAAAAATTCATGAATTGATTGAGGAACTGGAAATACATTGTCTATCTAATAACGAACAGAACATTCAATTTGGGATTGTAGCAGACTTCGTTGACGCCAAAGAAAAGCAATTAGCGGAAGATAAAGACCTCGAAATGTATGCAAAACAATTAATCGATAGGCTTAATTCCCATCTTCCTAAATATTTTCTCTTTACTAGAGATCGAAAATGGAGCAGCTCGGAACAGTTATTTATCGGATGGGAAAGAAAGAGAGGGAAAATCCATGAAATGAATCAATTCATCCTTGGAAAGGATCCTGAAGACCTTCATTTGATATGTGGAAATGCGAATATCATTAGATCTGCGAAATATGTGATTACCCTCGATGAAGACACTCGAATTCCACCGGGGAATGCAGCAAAATTAATTGCTACCATTGCACACCCTTTAAACAAAGCCGTCTTTGATAATAATGAAGGAAAGATCATCAGAGGTTATGCGATCATACAGCCAAGTTTAGACGCCCCTTTCGGGAAAAGTATGCTCTCCAAATTTTCTGATTTATTTTCGGAAGCTCCCGGAACGGATCCATACTCAAGATTAATTTCGAACATCACGCAAGATTTATTTAATGTCGGATCTTATGTAGGAAAAGGTGTATATGATGTTTCAGCATTTGAAACTGCATTGAAAGGATGGATTCCTGAAGGAAGAATACTAAGTCACGATTTGCTAGAAGGAAGCTTTGCGCGTGCAGGCCTGGCATCGGACATTAACCTTTTAGATAGCTTTCCTCTCAACTACCACAGCTTTGCTAAGAGATTGCATCGATGGACGCGTGGGGACTGGCAATTGCTTTGGTGGTTGTTTTCAAAGATACCTAATCAATATTTTGAATGGGTTCCTACCCCCTTATCGCCACTCCGCCGTTGGATTCTTTTAGACAATTTACGAAGGAGCCTTGTAACAACGTCGGCGTTAATCGTGTTAATTGCCGGTTTCAGTGTTCTTCCAGGGCATCCGCTAGAATGGTTTATTTATGTATTCCTTGCTATAAACCTACGCTTAATAACAACAGCTTTGGATGCTATTTTTATCCCTGTATCCAGGCCTGAACATATCATACCCATCTATTTCAGAATCTCCCATGAACTGAAAAAACAATTTAAACAAGCCATTCTTAGAACCTCTTTTATACCTGCTCTAGCCTACCTCCAAGCCGATGCCATCGTAACGACACTTTACAGATTATTCATCTCCCATAAACACTTTTTAGTATGGACCCCTACGGCTTATATTGAAGAGAGGAACAAACGATCTATTACGAATGAAATCAATGAATTTATAACACCTCTAATTCTTACCACGATAATTTACACCCCTTTTGGGATCCTACACCCTTACAAAGCTATGTTCGCCGCGCCTTTATTTATACTTTGGTATTTAGCACCTTGGTTAGCGTACAGCTTCGACGGACCTCCCGAAAAAAAGGTCATCAAATTAAATAAAAATGAAAAGCGCAAGCTTATCTCATTAGCTTGGGATACCTGGAAATACTTCGATGAACAAATTACTGAACAAACGAATTTTCTTGTTCCTGACAATATACAAATGGTCCCCCAGCCTGTTGTAGCCATGCGAACTTCCCCAACAAATATTGGATTTCAATTTATGTGTGGGTTATCAGCATACGACTTTGGATTTATCTGTGCTCCGGACATGCTGCATCGATTTAAAAAGGCCTTTGAAACAATTGACAAACTAGAAAAATTTAAAGGACATCTTTACAATTGGTATGATATCTCTACATTAAGGCCGCTTTATCCGAAATATGTTTCGACTGTGGACAGTGGCAACCTTATCTGCTTCTATATCACCCTTCGATCGGCGCTAAAAGACCTAACAAACGATTTAATATTCACGCATAAGCATTGGAATCACCTTCTCAATCTGATGGATGATTTGGATTCTAAATTGATAAAAACCATTCCTATAAAAATGGATACTCTGCTTAGTCGCCTTTCAACGATAAAAGAAGTGGTCGAAAAACAAGCTCCTAGCGCCTCTCTTGAACTGCTTCAGGAACAGATGCATAATATATTTACGATCGGTTCAATGAACAGTGTTCTAGAGGTGTCTGAAAGTTTGCATGAGGTTAGAAAACTTATAAGTGAAATACCTATTCCGGATGAAATAAAGACTGCAATTTTAAATGAAATAACAGCCCTACTACGAGCCCCCATTCCATCTTGGAAAGAATCGATATCCTATTCAAACAGAATTTTAGAATTGATTCATCATCTGCATCCAATTTGTGATGAACTTAAAGATAAGGCCGGCACCGAAAAATTCTACGAATGTTATGAAAAATTAAAGCAATGCAACAAGGAATTTTTTCGAACTTGCACATTTATCATTTCCACCACACATGAATTAATCGATAAATGCACGCAACACATTCAAAACACTGACTTTAATTTCTTATACTCCCCTAAAGAAAGGCTTCTTACAATCGGTTATCAGGTTGAAAGTAATGTTAATGACCCTAACTATTATACCTTTTTGGCTTCGGAGTCTTGCCTCACTAGCCTCATCGCCGTCGCCAAGGGCGACGTCGAACCCAAACACTGGTTTGCCCTTGGGAGACAGCTTGTTAAAACCGGTGAAGGCAAATGCCTGTTGTCATGGTCAGGATCAACTTTTGAATACCTCATGCCATTTATTCTAATCAATCCTCTTCCAAAAACCCTTCTGAGAGAAAGTTATAAAGTATGCGTTCTTGCACAAATTCAGTACGGTAAACAACACAAACTCCCTTGGGGTATTTCTGAATCCGGTTATGGAATCACCGACATTGACGGTAACTACCAATATAGAGGGTTTGGCATTCCTGAATTGGGTCTTAAAAGAGGCCTCCATGAAGATTTAGTTATTTCGCCTTATTCAACCCTTCTCTCTTTGTCCTTTGCCCCTAGAGAGGCGCTAGAAAATATAGCCTACCTTGAAAGAGAAGGGGCACGAGGAAAGTATGGCTTCTATGAATCAATTGATTATACCCCAAGTCGTTTAACAAAAAATGAAAAGAGCTACATCTTAGAATCGCACCTCGGACACCATCAAGGAATGATTCTAACATCGATCAATAACTTTTTGAACAATGGCATTCTACAGAAAAGATTTGAAGGATGTGCCCATATAGAAGCCTTCACCTCTTTTCTTGAAGAGCAATTTCCCTTCCATGGTCCGACCATACAATTGTTAAAGCCAAAAGCAGATAAATACCTCCAAGCCATGAGAGAAAAACGTGTACCGAAAGAGAGATCTATATTTTCACCACACACTCCTTACCCGGATACACATTTATTATCTAACGGTAAAATAAGTGAAATGATTGACAATTCGGGAAGCGGATACCTATTCTATAAAAGATCGATAGCTTTAACGCGTTGGAAATCAAGGCCTATAAGTAATGATAAAGGTTATTACATTTTCATCAAAGATATAGAAAGCAAAGAAGTTTGGTCTCTCGGTTACCAACCAACGAGAGTCGATTCAAAAGATTACCAAGTTATTTACAGCGCGGAAAAAGTAACAATACTTCGCAGTGATTTTGGTATAGATATATCGTGTGAGATAACCATTTCCCCTGAAAATAACGCTGAAATTCGAAAGCTCACTTTCACTAATAAGACCTCAAAGAAAAGAAAACTTGAAATTACGAGTTATGGTGAAGTCACTTTAACCTCGCTATTTTCGGACATAAATCACCCAACCTTCTCAAACATGTTTATCGAAAGTGAATTTAACCAACAATATGACGCTCTTATCTTTCGGAGAGTACCTAGAAGTGAAGATGAAAAAGAGGTTTTCCTCGGGCATATGATTATCTATTCCGTATGCTGGAGTAGATTGCAATGGGATACAAATCGCCGTACTTTTATAGGACGTAATAATAATATTCATAATCCTGAAGCAATGAAGAGCTCTATACCTTTCCTAGGAGGTTCAAAACGGACCTTAGACCCTATATTTTCCTTAAGACCTATAGTCGAACTGAACCCAAATGGTACAGAATCAATCTCTTTTGTAACTACTGCAGCAGATACGAAAGATGAGTTAATCCAAATCATTAAAAGCTACTTCTCTCCCAATTCAATCAATCGAGCCTTTGAAATGAGTCTTGCAAGAAGCAATGTTGAAGTTCGCTATGAGCAAATACCGATTGAAAAAATCCATTTGTTTCAGGAATTTTCAAGAACGATATTTTTCTATCCCATTCCCATGACCCAAAACTTAGAGGCACGAATTACTAATCGCCTACAGCAGGAATCTCTCTGGAGATTTGGAATATCCGGTGATTTTCCCATCGTGTTAGTCGTGTTAACAGAACAAAAGCAGCTCTCGATGCTGAAAGATCTAATGACATGCCATCAGTATTTAGACAGAAGATGCCTTAACTACGATCTTGTGATTATTAATGAAATCGTGGAAGGTTATCGGGCAGAATTCCATGATGAACTTTTAAATCTTTTATCAATTACTTCATCTGGATCTAAAGGGGATACAACTGAAAAGCGCGGCGGTATCTTTATCCTAAAAAGACAAGACATGTCCAAGGAAGAAATCAACTTGTTAGAATCGCTTGCACAAGAATACTACACAGAAAAAGATAATAAAATCGTCAAATCAAATAATGCGCCAACAAGTAGTATCACAAAGCCTATTCGCGAATCTATCCGCTACCATAAAATCGATCCAAAGGAATTTGAAAAGGTTCAATTCTACAACGGGCGCGGGGGATTTATTGATAATGGAAAGGCCTACAGAATATTTACCAGTCCTGATAGGGTCTGTCCGCATCCGTGGAGCAATATTATCGGTTCGAAATCCTTTGGTTTTTTGATTACCGAAACCGGCGGGGGATATACTTGGTCTGAAAACTGCCAAGAGAATAGACTAACCCCTTGGAATCCAGACCCCATCACAGATCCTGTTCAAGAAGCTATTTTTATCAGAGATTCCTCAAATAAACAGTTCTTTTCTATAATGAGTCCTCCGAGCATCGTTGAAAATCATTTTGGATATACAAGTTTTCATCATGATCGACCAGATATCGACGCCGATCTGATTGTTTCAAGCTCCCTCGATAAAAAAGTAAAATGGTGGAATCTTAAAATCAGTAACAAGAGTTTGTCTTATAAACAAATAGAAGTGTTTCTTTTTGTCGATCTACTCCTCGGCACCATCGCGATGAAAAATAAATCTCAGCTTATTACGGATTTCGATTCCAAATTCCAAATAATTCATGCAACAAACAATTTTAACGGACCCTATTCCGGCAGAAGCGTGTTCATTGGTTCAAGTGAAACCATTCACTCCTTTACAACTAGTAAAAGAGAATTTATCGGAAGAAATTTAAGTGTCCTTTTTCCTGCAGCTCTTTGCGTTGATACAAAACTTGCAACTCTTAGAAATCAAATATCTTCCGGAAACGATGTTGCAGGCGTGATCCATCTAGTGCTTCAAGTCCCACCCGCTGAGGAAAAAGAGGTTCTTTTCTTCCTTGGGGAAGAAAATACCCTTAAGGAAGCTCGTGAATCCTCTATTTCATATAAAAGCTTTGCAACATGGAAAACAGAGTGGGATAAGGTAAAAGACTTCTGGAACGATTTGACTAACAAAATTCAGGTCAAAACAAATGATCCTTCCTTTGATATTCTCGTAAATGGCTGGCTTCTCTATCAAACATTATCCTGCCGCATCCTAGCTAAAACTGGTTACTACCAGTGTAGTGGAGCCATAGGGTTTCGAGATCAACTCCAAGACTCCATGGCCCTTCTGAGTGTGGATCCTAAGAAAGCACGAAGTCAATTGATTCTTCATGCATCAAGACAGTTTGTAGAAGGCGATGTACAACACTGGTGGAACCCTCAAAGTGGTAAGGGAATTCGAACACGCTTTTCCGATGACTACCTCTGGATGCCATATTCCCTTCTAAAGTACCTCGAAGTCACCGGCGATTATACTATTCTAGAAGAAGAAATCCCTTTTCTTGAAGGCGAACAACTTAAGGACAATCAACAGGAAATCTTTTTCCAACCTAAAGTCTCTTCGAAAAAGGCTTCTCTGTATGACCATTGTATTATAGCACTCGACCGAGCTTTAACATTTGGCATCCATGGTCTTCCTTTGATGGGTTGCGGCGATTGGAATGACGGCATGAACGAAGTGGGTGTTCACGGCAAAGGGGAAAGTGTCTGGTTAGGATGGTTCTTATATGACATTCTAAACCGATTCCAAAAAGTTTCGGAATTAAAAAACGATTTCCCTCGTGCCAACAACTATAAAGATAATTCCGAGAATTTATTAAAAAAGATGGAAGAGTCAGGTTGGGATGGAGATTGGTATCGCCGCGCCTATTTTGATGATGGCACACCCCTTGGGTCAAAGCTCGATGATGCGTGTGAAATCGACTCCATCAGTCAATCTTGGGCCGTAATTTCTCAAGGAGCGATGAAAGAACGACAGGTACAATGCATCGCTTCGGCAATAAAACATTTGTTAAAAGTCGATAGCAAAGTTATTCGTCTTTTAACACCCCCGTTTGGAAATACTAAACTTAAACCCGGCTATATAAAAGCCTATCCGGAGGGTGTACGGGAAAATGGAGCGCAATACACTCATGCCGCAACCTGGCTCATTCTCGCAACAACCATGTTAGGTAAAGGAAACCAGGCTTATGAACTTTTTAGGATGATAAACCCTATCAATCATACTTTAGATAATCAAGGCGTCGAAAAATATCGAGGTGAACCTTACGTGCTAAGTGGCGACGTCTATTCTGAGCCCCCCTACGACGGACAAGCGGGGTGGACATGGTATACCGGAGCTGCAGGATGGTTGTATACTGTCGCCCTTGAGGGAATCCTAGGGTTTAAAATTCGTGGAGATCATTTCACTATTGATCCTTGCATCCCAGCAGCCTGGAAGAATTTTGAAATAAAATACCGTAGAGAAAATATCCTCTATGACATTCGGGTAACAAACCCAGAAGGTGTAGAGCATGGGGTCAAAGAGGTCAAAATCGACGGTAAAGTCTGTGAAGACAAAAAAATCCCTTTCAACATCGACCCATCAACAGAAAAAACAATCCTCATAGAAGTTCTCATGTAAGACAAGATCGGCTAGGATCTAGTTTAATATGCTAATACACAGAATCGACGAAGTCGATCTTAACCACTCTCTTTAATCAGAAGTTACCATTTCCTTTAATTAGATGCTCGTTGTGATAGCACGTGCAGGATTCATAAAAAAAGTTCCTTAATCAAATATCTTTTTAAAAAAATCGTGTTCCTGTCTCACCTGTATGTGAAAATCAGGATAAAAACTCCTGATTTTCACAGAATTTAACGTTCCCAACTCGGCAAAAATTATCAAACATGGATAAATCGGCTAAATTTTCATAAATTCCGTCATGATGGTGGCTGAATTTGTATAAATTCAGCCATCAAAATGACGGAATTCTCAAGTTATCCGGCGAGCTCATATCAGTGCATAACACCAGAAAATTATATATCCTTTATAACATAAAACTAAAATATTCCATTCTTGCGATTTAATGTAATCACTAATTATACTAGTCGCCATGAATCCTTTAAATTTAGAAAAAATTGATAAAAATCCGACCTTTGAAATCAAAACTCCAATTGAAAAAGAGGTAAAGCCCAAGCTTGTTTCTCCGGAATCTAAAAGCTCTGCTAGGCTGTCAGCTTTTCTTAGCCTGAACTTAAAATATCCTGAAGATTTCCCGTTTATTAGCGACGACGCCGATGCCCTTGAAAGACTTAGATGGGTTCTAGGTCTCCCCCCTCTCCCAGGGAGTAATTTTGCCGAAGAACCCTACATCATCAAAAATTGGAGGGCCCAAACCTGGCTCAACTGGGTAAAAGAAAAAATAGGCTTCGCAAATGTTCTCAATTGGTACCTCGTCGGTAGCTCCGCTACATTCGTCAGCGGAAAAAATAAACTGATCGAATGTTTACAACTATTAAAAGCAGACATTCCCAACGACTTGTTCCGAGATATTCATAGGAAACTCGAAAAATGGAATGGAAGCTTCAATGATATCGATTTTAAAATACAAGTTGAAAAAAGTGTCGATTTAAAAGAACTAGCGAAACAGTTTAATGAAGATGGGAGAATCGAAGCGTCTTACTTTAGTCAAAACGACAGTCTTCTTCTTCGAGTGAAGGATGATAATGGAAACGGAGTAGACTTCTACATTTACTCCACTCTTCTTGATAATCACGCATTAAATACCGACAATTGGTGCATTAACCTAAAAAACACCGTTCTGCAACCCCCTAATAATAGAGATATCGTCAAAGAAATCATTCTATATGAAAGCACTCATGCATGGTTTTGGTGGCTAGGCCAAACGTTTAAGGTGATCGTTAAAAAGGAATGTACCGATCGTTCCCCTTTTGAAAGGCTTGTCGATAGGTTTGTAAGATCTCATTTATCCCTTGAAGGTACAGAATTATGCTTTTTTGAAAAATGGAGGTCTGGTGAATATCAAAAAAATGACGACCCTTCCGTAAGAAAACTTCTTCAAAAGCTCACAATCCAGCAAATTGCTTTCAAGCAAGTGCAAGGAACGACAAAACAAATCAATTATTTAGTAAATCAAACCTCTCAAGTGAATCCAAAATATATTTCAAACCGGTTTTTGAAAACAATTTTTAAAGCTCTCAATGAAAAACGAACTGAATTAGCCCCTTTCATGCACGCTATCATTGAATGCATCGCTGTAGTTGCTCTTTGCGAAGGATGGAATAAACCTTTTAGCGTAAAACTAGTGACACACGAGAAAAAACCGACCATGAGAATGCGCATAGACGGGTACGACTTGCTCCTTAAATTTAATCCTGAAGAATCCTTAAGCAATTTACCTAAAAAAGATAGTGAGATGTGGAATCATCTCAAGAGGGTCTTGCACTCCTTATGGTTCGACGGAATACATTTACGTGAAGTTGCAAGTACGTATAAGGTAAATGTTAACCCAAACCATCTCCTCAGAATTAAACAGGCTTTTCTGCATGGTGTGAGCCCTTCTCGAGCCTCTGAATTTATTCCGGTGCAACAAAAAAGCCTAGCGGCGTTTCTGATTCCGTTGTGCGAAGACGCCGACGAGTCATTTTGGTTAGGAATAGAGGTGCTTGAAGAATACGACCAAAATTCTAAACAGAGATTGTGCTGGATGGCTGTCGAAAATTGTCTTAAATATAATAGATGCGATAGAGCTGCGGAACTTATCTTGCGTCTTCGCAAAGAAGAAATTGAACCCGAAAATGGCTATGAGTCATTTTTCATGAATTGCCTCCGCGGTAATTGCAGCGAATCCGTTCTGCAAGCTTGCAATCCTTGGAATTTCCAACTCAATTGGTTAGACCTTGCCAAAACCGATCCCAAATTTCGTCTCCAGAAGTTACTTCAGTTGATTGATGACCCAAAAATACCTGCTGAAGAATACATTAAAACTGTCGTATTAACGAAAACAAAACCTAAAATAGTCAGTGAAGCCACACTTATAAAAATCCTGAATCATGTTGAACCCCGAATCGCTTCTGAATGGATCCAAAAGTATGATAAACGCGAATATCACAGCGATGACTATAGAAAGCTTGTTAGTACTCTCATTTTAAACCCCATTGCAAAACTTCCCCCAACTTGGATTTTGGGCTTTCTCAACTCAAATAAATTTATCGGTGATGCCAGTACTATTAGCGCATTTATGCTTTCACAAAATATTGATACCCTGGATAAAGCGAATCTCCTTAAAAAATTTGAAATCCAAGATAAAGAGTTATGGAGACAAATCGCAGGGGAATATTTGAGAAAGGATGGAAAATGGCCCAAAACGTTCCTGGAAGATAGCGGCATCCCCTCCGAAATACTTGCTCATTGGTGCACAGTAATCGTCCAAATCTTAAACCCTTCAGTTGTGGTTCCTCTCTTGAACAGTATGAAAGATACTCATGGACTCAAAGGAGTCGTCCTTATCCACTTATTAAAAAGTTGGGATAAAAGAAGATGTATCGATCCCACTGTCCTAACGCTTCTCAACCCAGGAAAAAAACTCCCCTGGAAAGAAATTGTTTCGGGTGCAGAATCTTCGAAAGACATTCTCACAAAATTAAAAGATTATAAAAAGGATGCGTTCAATATCTATACCTCTCTCATGTATGGAATTTATCCAAAAGAAGATCATTACTTTACCTATTGGATCGACTTACTAGAAACTTATGATATGAAAGAAGTTTTAGCCTTCTGTAAACAACGATTATTTAAAGATTGCCTGATGATGAAGCCTAAACTGGCAATGGGTTTTCTGAAGAAAATCACTTGTCCTGATATGATCCGATTTGTGTTGGAAATCGCAAATAAAAAAGAATACTTGGATCTCGAACTGTTCAGTCTCCTTCTTATTGCCTCCTTCGAGGTTCCTGATAATGGCGCTACAACAGAGTATCTATTCGACTGTCCTTATCCAAAAATACAGATCCATGATGATAAACTTATCCAGAAAATCTTCACACAAGCCATTGAATTACTAAAAAATCCTTTGGGAAATCTAAATGCAGTGGCAAAATTATGTAAATTACTTCCGGAAAAAAACAAGTTCACCTTTTTGGCACCTTCCCACCGCTTGAGGGGATTAATTAGAAATAAGGAAGTTCCCTTAGTGATCAAAATGCTTCATGATAATACTGAGGAAGATCGTAGGTTAATCGAACCTATACTTTACTGTGAGATATTACGCACGCTGGAAACCCCTGAAAATAAAATCGACCTTCTTTCTGACTGTCAAGTGACTTCAGTTACGCTCAAGAAAATTTGGGAAGACCTTACAGTTAGTCCCGAGGTTTCCCGAGACATCTTCAGCACTCTC
This sequence comes from Waddliaceae bacterium, assembly GCA_963822595.1. Taxonomy (GTDB): domain Bacteria; phylum Chlamydiota; class Chlamydiia; order Chlamydiales; family Waddliaceae; genus CAVRUH01. The sequence goes on from CAWGIG010000006.1 coordinate 22,270, forward strand.
AAACTCATTCCTATAGGTCATCGTTTAGGTATCGAAATCACAACAATACAAAATATCGCCATAAATACACTTTCGAGAATCGGGAACCAGTATGTAATTAAACAAGATCTCATCGATTCCATATACAATCTCCTCGAAGCCATTGAAACGAAAGAAAAAATAAAACTTTGGGAAGCTTTAAAAAACTCTGAAAGAATGCCATTAGAAAAGCTCTGGAAATCGGGTCTAGACATTCTCATCTGTTATGAATCGGAACCGCCACTATCGGTCTTACGCTGGCTTATCAGCAATTGCAATCATGGGAAACCCGATGCACTTATTTTGCTGATGCCAAAATTACTCCCTAAACTTCCCGACGATTTGAATCAAAAATATGTGAATTACTTTGTAAAAAATGAAGCTGTAAAAGGAAATTCCATAGCTAGAGATTTATTCTGGAAACATACAAAAGGCACCGTATTAACGAATGACGAGATGGACCTTCTTCAGCCTACTGACGAACAAAAATTATTAATCATTATAGAGCTCTTGAGAAAAAGCGAATCCATGACTCTAATCGAAAAGACTAAGACCCTTTTGAATATATGTGAAAGATATTCGGATTGTTGGTTAAACGATGATAAATTGCTTCATCATGTTAGATTCATTTTATTGAATCTTGCCCATCTAATGAAAAGTGAATTCGAACCCAAGTTATTAAAGTATCTAATACTTCTTCTCACAAATGAAAATGATAAAGATTTGCTTAATAAGGGAACTTGGAATGTACTCTTAAAAAACTTTGGCAATTTGTCTAAAGTCGATATACAAATGCTAAGGCCACTTTTACAGTCGGAAGATTTCTACGAGAAAACCATATTCATTTCATATTTAATTAAGTCCGCTCGTGTAGAATACATCGACATCGCCTCAAAATCATTGAAAGAACGGGGTGGGGTTTTAGATCCACGAGTATTTGATGCAATTATGAATCTGCAATCCGAACAAAGAAATAAATTTGAGGAGATTATCTATAGCTGTGAAAAAGACGATTATTACAAAACTTTATTCCGGCTATTCAAATTAAAAGATTCTGGCAGTTTTAAATGTGCTGTGACTGCAAGTGATTATATCATCTGCTTTCATCAAGTCATCGTCAATGATAATAATCAATGGGTTAATACTTTCATGCCACCCATTTTAGAATACATTTTTGAATCGAAGAATACAGAAAGCCTAGAGCTCCTAAAGCAACTTTTTTCCGGTATAAATGGGACTCACACCCGATTCATCGCTATAGACAAGTTGCTTTCAAAAGTGAATAGCCATTCTGAAGCGGATATTGTCAAAGAGGTTGTTTCCTTTATCTGCAGCACCCTAGAAGATGAATTGAAATCGTCTTTATCTAAAGTCGAAATGCAAGTTTTTTATAATGCTTTGGAATCCGCCACTTTATTAGTGTTTTCAAATGACTTTTTGAAAAAAATTAAAGATCGTCTTCATAATATTTTCATTGAAAGCTTGACTCAAGATGCCAATTTATCGAATATACGTCCCATCTATGTCGTCACCCGTCTTCTACATAATAAATTTCAATTTCGTATTACCCTCGTTCAAGAGCTCGAATTTATTTCCTATCTGGTGGAACAACTTATTTCGATGCGAACACGCACAGCGGTCGATTCCCTACAGTTTCTGATGTGTGATTTAACATATCAAATTTTGTACGCGCACCCTGCAATACTTAATCCTAGTCATATGAAACTTGTACAAGGCACTTTAGATGTATACGATTCATACGAATCAATTCTTTCCGTATATAAATTGCTTTTCAAACATTTAATCATGCCCTGTGGAAATAATGTAGATGTGTTTTTAAAAGGGAGAGATTTCAACAACGTATCCCTTCATCAGCTCCGCTTAAAATTAATAGAGGATACAATCTTCAAAATAACCAAAAAACATCCTCAAATGCTGAATGTTTTGATTAACTTCATTCACAACGATCTTGTTCATCTTTACCTTGAAGATGATATTTTAATTTGGGAGGAGTTAGCCGAATTCTTATTCGAATCTTGCAAAACAGAAAATTCTTTAGCTGCTTACAAATCGTTGGCCCTCCTCTTGTCGACCTGCCCTTCGCAAAAAGTTAATAGACTCTTTCATAAACATCTTATAACCCAAAAGGTTACGGAATACGCTCAAATTATAGAAAACTCCTTAACAGAAAATTCCTTTCTCATAAATCAAGAAAGTAAATTTTACCCTTTTCTCGCTTTCTCTTTTCACATACGCAATTGCGAGGCCCTTACCAAAGAATTTAATTCGGCAGATGTTAAGCTTCTTGATGGAATTTTTACTAGTTTATTAAAAAGTATTGAGTTTTTCAAGAACGCTGTAGTCTCCAGTACCTCGAAGAAACGATTGTTCCTAGCGATACATGAAATTTTAAATCTGATAGATCCTTTGATTCCACAAGTCCCCTTACAAGTTAATTTTTATATTTCAAAGTTGATCGAATACGCTCCTCTATCTCTTAATTCGACTCAACAGGCTGAATTAGGAATGGCCATAGCTAAAATATATAGAAAGGAACTGAAACCCCAACAGGAAAGCCTGATATTGTTAGGGGGCACTACTAAGTGCACTCACATCTTTGCAGAGATGACTTGTCAGGTCTTAAGGTTTCGAGTCGACGCGAAAGATCAGCCTTATCCTTTAGAGCTTCTAAAGCCTTTTCTGGAGGGCAATTTTGATGATTATATCAAACATAATTACCATTCCTCAATATATACGAGTAGTGAATCACGTTCAAAATTTTTTGCAGTATATATTGCGATTTTAAAGGGAATTTTTGAGGATTTAAGGACAAATAGGGATCAGCAAAAATTTATGAAACAACTGATACTTTTTAGAAATCTCACAGATATGTTTATACAAAATTTTAAAAGCAATTTCTTGGTTCATTTAAATGAACTATTCCTGATTTTTGAATCGAACAGTTCCTTATTAAGTGAACTTGAAATTAGCCAATATATTCTTGATTTAGCTTATTTTAACTTAAGACAATCAATATCATTTCATATGGCGGAAGACAACATTTTCGAATTTTTGGGAAGATTTTCCACATTGTCGTTTATTTACGGGCCCGACCCAACGGGTGGCATGCAGCCGAATAAATACCACAGATTGGCAATCAATTTAACTAATAAATTAGCATTGGAAATAAGAAAAGCTACAAAAAGTTTAACGCTCTCTGATGAACTCCGTATGTATTTGGAAACCATTCAATTTATAGAGTCGAAAAATTTTTTAACAAGTTCTTCAAAAGTTGCTAAAGCATCAAAATCCTATCTGCACCTTTGCTTAGACAAATATCATGTTGAAAAATTCTCAGATTGGTTCAGCGCTTGGAAAAATATCATTCATCAATAATACCATTCCACAAAAAATACCAAAACGGAACTTGCAAAATATCAAAGCTCCTGTTTAATTCTATAATTGGAGTAACAAGATGCATAAAATTAAATTTCATTTAAAATTGGCTACAGACATTGAAACTTGTTGGGATTTTTTTTCCGATCCCCAAAATTTAAAAGTCATCACACCTAATTACCTTGGGTTCCAAATCCTAGATCCCGACCCGTTGCCAAAAATGTATGAAGGACAAATTATCGCCTATAAGGTTAAACCTGTATTTAATATTCCTATATTATGGGTGACTGAAATTACTCATGTAAAAAAGCACAAATATTTTATTGACGAGCAGCGTTTTGGTCCGTATAAATTATGGCATCATGAACACCGCTTCCAACAGGTTCCTGGCGGGATAGAAATGATCGATATGATCGACTACATGCTTCCTTTTGGAATATTAGGTAAAGCCCTGCATGCTCTTAAAGTAAAAAAAGATATAGAGAATATATTTGCCTACAGAAACAAGGTTCTCACTGAAAAGTTTTAAAAGGCCAAAAGATCGGAACTTGCTTTTCATAAGAAAGAAATTCCGGATTTTTTTTCCAATGATTTTCCAAAAGAGGCACTCCGGATACGTACCGAATCAGTAGGTGCATCATTATGGGGCTTAGGACAGTCCAGTAAGGGATATAGGGGAGGCAACAGATCCAAATTCCCCACCAGAAAATAACCTCACCCACATAATTGGGATGTCGGGAATATTTCCAGACTCCCTCTCGCATAAAGGGAATTTGCGATTTTTGCAGTTTAAACTGCTTCAACTGATAATCTGCAACGGACTCTAGAAGAAGCCCTAAAGCGGCGATAAAAGCGCCCAAGTAAGAAATCATAGGGATTGAATCAGCCGGCGACAAAATAAGCAAGAGCACGGGGAGAATCACAAAACATGCAAGGGTCGATTGAAGTAAATAGACCTTGAAGAAACCATGAATTGGCCATAATTTTCCCCAATTTTGGGACATTTCCTGGTAACGTTTATCTTTTCCGACGCGACGATAACGCTCGGTAAGGTGTACCGTCAAACGGATGGCCCAAAGTAAGATAAGTGTTATCAAGAGGATTTTTATGGGAGTCATTCGAAAAGGAAATGCTATGATAGCTGGTAGAACAACCCCTCCGCCCCAAGCTAAATCAAAAAGAGAGAAATCTTTTTTACGTATTGAAATGCCATACCAAACTAAAAAATAGAGATAGGTAAGCATCAAAAAAACGAACATCTTTTTTCCTAAGTAAATGTTCTAGTGATATAGGTGGAAATAACACTGACGGTACCTGTAAGTATCGCTCCCCAGACCATATCGACAACAGTGACCATTGCAGGCCAATCCTTTAAAGTTGCGTGATTTGTTAGATCATAGGTTCCGTAGGCCATCAGCCCTAAAAGCATTCCTTTTGATAAAACATCGAGATAACTTGAATGATTTTGAAGTGCGGGCAGCGTGACAAAAACGGCTAAGCAAATTGCATAGAGAATGTAAAACAGAACGGCCGGTATAATTTTTGGCGACCCTCCCATGAGATAGCCAATCTGCGGTTGGTAGAATCGCTTGATCATAATCCCCAACCATAATCCATCAAGAATGAGCATAGAAAGAATGATTGATACAAAAGATATATAAAATGTTTTCATTGAAACCTCATTTCTTCTTAAAGTACGATTTTTTCAATTATAAATCCAAATAAATAGATTCAACGTAAAAGCATAGGTAACCCAAATCAGGTAAGGGACTAATAAATAAGCGGCCAAACGGGAGTGTGTCGAGAAAACTTTTATTGTAGCGACAATGACAATCCACAAAAGCATGATGTCCACTAGGCCAAGAAATGGATTTTCCATATAAAAGAACAACCATGACCAGATAAAGTTCAAAAATAGCTGTATTCCAAAAATATTCAGCGCTCTTATTTTATCATGGGATGGAGCCATCAAAACCAACCATAGTGAAACTCCCATCATGAAATACAAAATTGTCCATACCACAGGGAACGTCCAATTGGGGGGTGTCCAGGGCGCCTTGATGAGTGTCGGGTACCAAGTAGCGATGGAACTCTCCGTGAATAACCCGCCGATCCAGCCGATCCCGACGCATAGAAATACACATAAAAATAAGGAAACTAATTTTTTATAAGGTTGCATATGCGTCTAAGGCCTCCTTTCGAGCTTGTTCATGGATGACTATTGGTTGAGGGTATACAACACCGTACATTTTTAAAATCTCGGGTGCTATCCAAGGAGTGTACAGCCACTTGTCAGGCAAAGCCGCGAGTTCCGGAACCCATTTTTTCACGTATTCTCTTGTTTCATCAAATTTTTCCCCTTGAACCGTCGGATTGAATATTCTGAAATAGGGGGCCGCATCTACTCCGCATCCCGCAACCCACTGCCATCCCAAACTATTATTGGCCAAATCTGCATCCACAAGCATTTCCCAGAACCACTTCGCACCCTCTACCCATGAGATCATGAGATGTTTGACAAGGAAAGAAGCGACGACCATGCGTACACGATTGTGCATCCATCCCGTGTGTTTCAACTGGCGCATCCCGGCATCGACAAGAGGATATCCCGTATTGCCATCTTTCCAAAGCTGATAATGTGCCTCATTATGCTTGAAAGGGAATTTTTTAAACTTTTCTTGAAGAGGGACCAGGGGTGATTGAGGGAAATGATAAAGGAGATAATAAGCGAATTCTCTCCATCCCAATTGCCGTAGAAACGCGTTCGAGGGTTCGTCTTCCTGTCGAAATTTATTTTTTGTGGCATGCCAGATCTGGCAGACAGAAATCTCCCCGAAGTGCATATGAGGTGAAAGAAGGGATGTTCCTTCTAGATCAGGTCTGTCGCGCGTATTGGGATAGTCTCCAACGATGCTTCGAATCGCATGTTGAAGAGTTTCGTGCGCCTGTTTTTCGCCAGGCGACCAGTCTAATTTTTCAAGAGGGTTATTTTGTAGTAGTTTGAGATCATCCACAGATAATGTAGATAGAGTGGACTTTGCAGGTTGAACAGGTTGAATTGTGTTTGTTAAGGAGCGGGGTTCATGAAACTTTAAACAGTGGTTCCAAAACGCCGTGAAGACTTTAAATGGGTTTCCTTCTTTGGTGTGTATACTAGCTGGATTGAATAGAAGCGTTCCCTCAAAAAAGTGAACGGTAATCCCTTTCTTTTGCAGAGCCTTTTCAAGAAGTTTATCATTTTGAATATGGGCAGGTTCATAGCTTTTGTGTAAAAAAACGGCTGTTGCCCCGGTTTCTGCGATAATATTCTCTATTATTTCTATGGTTTTCCCCATCTTAATGATAAGGTCCAGATTCAGCGATTTCAAATTCTGCTTCAACGATACTAAGGAATAATGGAGCCACCATTTACTACCGCTTCCCATAGGCCATTCTCCATCTTCTTGCGGAGCCCACACATACAAAGGAATAATCATCCCCCCATTTTCAGCTGCCGCAGAAAGTGCAGGATGATCTGTCGTTCGAAGATCTTGTCGAAAAAGGACAATGGAAGGGGATTGTTTCATTTTTGGTTCGCTCCTGCGATCGCTTTAGACATGCCATTAAAGATAAAAATATGAAATGGATAAAGAATATACCAATAAAGTCTTCCAAGGAGTCCATGGGGTCGAAAGGTTGCAGTTTGAACAAGCATCCATTGATCTTTGTCCGGTACTAAAACATATTCAAGCCACGCCTCCCCAGGAACCTTCATCGTAGCGAAAAGAACAAGACGCCCTTTTTCTTTATCGGCAACTAATACACGCCAAAAATCAATAGAATCACCCACTTGTATTTCAGAGGGATGCCTTCTGCCTCTATTAAGCCCTACACCCCCGATGAATTTATCAAATAATCCCCTTAAATACCATGCCCAGTTGTAATTATAATACCCTTTGCTACCGCCAATCGTCCATATGCGTTCGATAGTCGCAGCTTTTGAATCTTTGACAGGAACTATCCGTTCATCTTTTAAGCAACCTCGCTTTGGCACTTGAACATAATCATCGATTTTTGGATTGGACACATGAATTTCCCAGGAATCCATCCATGTTGAAATGACTTCATTTTGTGAGATTTTTTGAAAAGCAAGCTTCAGAGATTGAGTGTAAGTCAAACACTTATGAGGAAGAATTCTCTGAATTTCATCAAATTGTACAACAGTATTGCACTTCATACTCGCAACGAGATAAGAGCATAACGAAAAACGGACGGAAGTGATGAATACCAGCCAGTAGCTTGATAAGTGCGGGGTTAGAACAGGAACATCGATGATCCATCGCCTTAAATTTCTGAATGTGGAGTACCTCAGCATCAATTCTTTGAAGGTTAGTACTTCGGGACCACCTATATCAAAAGTCTTATTAAAGCACTCGGGATTCAAAAGCACACCTGTAAGATAAAAAAGAACGTCTCTTATGGCAATCGGTTGGCATAGCGTATGTACCCATTTAGGAGCGATCATGATCGGCAATTTTTCGCAAAGATCACGGATAATCTCAAAAGAGGCGCTCCCCGAACCAATGATAATACTTGCTCGTAAGATAGTCACAGGAATTGTTGAGTTTTTTAAGGCTTTCTCAACTAACAATCTTGACTTTAGATGAGGAGATATTTTGTTTTCATCATTGATGATTCCACCCAAGTATATGATTTGTTTGATTTCGGTATTTTGCACGCCCTTGATGAACTGCTCGACAATCTTTATTTCCGTTTCTGCTAAGTCGCTAACGACTTCTGACATCGAGTGTACAAGATAATAAGCGGCTTCAATATCTCTAGGGATATCTCTTAATGTTTCAGGATTTCTCAAATCTCCCCAGACATAATAGAGATTTGGTTTATCTTCAGCAAAAACTTTCGATCCTTTGATATGGCACAAAGCGTAAACTTCATGACCTTGATCGAGAATCTTAAGTATCAATCTTTTTCCTACAAAACCCGTGGCACCGGTAATCAGAACTTTTGACATGTTTTTTCAACTTAATTTTATAAGGGAGTTTACTTACGAAATAACTCAGTAAAGAAATTTTCCATTTCTTTCCAAGATTTTTTATCTGCTGTCTCGTTATAGGCAATGGGCAGTTTATATTTTTTGCCAATCGCTGTCGAGTCAGGATTAGTGAAAGCATGTAAAGCTCCAGGATAGTCTATGGACTTAAAATTTACATCGGCATCTTTCATTTCTTTTTCAAATGTTTGTCGATCCGTTGCTGACACAGTAGGATCGTCTGCTCCATTCAATGCCAATACCTTCGCTTTTACCTTTCCTGCAACTGCGGGCAAGGAGGTTGAAAGGCCTCCATGAAAACTGACAACTCCTTTCATGTTAGCACCGGATCGGGCAAGTTCCAGAGCGGCCGTTCCCCCAAAGCAGTATCCAATCACGCCGATTTTTGTTTTGTCAACGAAAGGGAGTGACTCTAAAATGTTCAATCCAGCCATCGCTCTCCTCCGCATCAAGTTCCTGTCATCCAAAAAGGGTTTGGATAATTTTTTCGCTTCTTCGGGAGTTTTAGCAAGAATCCCCACACCATACATATCAATTGCGAAGGCTACGTAACCTAATTCTGCAAGCATATTGGCGCGATGCCGAGCATAATCATTGAGCCCCCACCACTCGTGGATAACTAATACACCGGGAGCGGGATTTTCAGGTGTAATAGAATCATTATAAACAAGGTAGCCATTAAGTTTAACATTATTGTCAGTATAAGGAATTTCTTTGGTAACCAATGCTGCCTCCGCTGTTGTTATGATTAATAGTAAAAATATGAATGAAATGATTCTCATAGTGTTCCCTTTTTCCCAATGGAATCCTATTCAATACCATATAATTATTAAAAATGTCAATTTCTGACCAACAACCGCAAGTATTCCTTATTGATAACTATACATTGATTCTCGCCATACTCCTTTTATTCATTTAGGCTTCTTTTTTCTGAGATCGTGCTTCACAACATAATGTTCGGTGAGTAACGCAATAAGAACAAACGCGAAACCTGGTCCAACACGATAACCAAAATAAAAAGAGGCTATCATAGCAGAGGCAATCCCCGAAATTCTTAGGGCCATCTTATAATGCTCGGGAATCGATTCCCCATGAGACGTTTCTATACCCGCCTTCACGGAGCCTATACTTGCCCCTATTATAAGCCGAGTAATGCTATGTGGCCCAACCCCCAAATAAGTGAAACCTTCATCAATGGCAAAACCTGCAAAAGCTCCTACAACCATTCTATTCACTTTTAACGGTGAACCTTTAGGGGTGAGTTTCGAAATTTTTTTGCTCAGCCATTGTAAGAAAAGGGGTATATGATACCCTAATTCAAGACCCGCAAATTCATAATATAGCCTCTTACTTGTATAACCTGTAAGCTGCTGAAGTAATATGATGCTTACTAGTGTAGATAGCATCAAAGCCATAAGCTTCTGTTTTCGAGGGAGACCTGAACCAAAATTATCAATCAAATAAAGATAAATTGAAGAAACCAGAAATTTGTTTAAAAGTGTTCTTGTTTCTTTATGAAAACTCAAACCTCTCCCTGCCGTATCAACCCCATGATGCTTTAAACGTACAGCCGGTTCGTACCCGCTTGAGGCAAGCCTCTTTATCCAATCGATTACAGATTGTCTCTCTTGATTCGAAAGCACCTCCGTGACATACTTAAAAAGCATTTCCGTGTCTTGCTCCTTGCAATGTTTAATCATCCAATCAAGAAAAAATTCACTGAATAAATTTCTATTGTTTTCCAGAAGGATGCATCCCCCTTTCCATAAAATTTCCCGTTGGATCTTTTTTGATTTGCATAAAGCGCTCCACAAGGCATGACCCGAAGAAGACAAATTAGCTAATCTTATGAGATTATCAGCAAAAAAATACTGAGAGAAAGTATCTAAAACAATAGGACTTTTTGCAGATTTTTGAAAAATTGAGATTGCAATCTTGACAGTTTTTTCTTCGGAATAGAGACATGCGTCTCCCTTACGAAGGAGTTTTACAGCTAAGTCAAGGGTTAATCTCCTGTCATAAAGAAGATTTTCCCATTCCTGTTGTATATCAGAAGAAAAAACAGTATAAGCATTGAGGAAAATAGTCACTTTTTGTTCTATTCCCGGCGTTGCTTTAAGGAGTTCAAAATACACATTCGATGACATTAATCTGAGCTGTTCCGGACTTAATCTATTAAGCATCCTATCGACATACTCGGGATACCCCTGACGAATGAGTTTAATCAGATTCTTTTGCGGGGGTAATTCGAGAGGTTGAGGAATTTCTCCAAGACATTTTGATATCAAACAGACCATATCTATATCGCCATTTGGATCCATCAATAATCTTTGTCCAAGGGTGATCAAGAGCTGAATGTATTCTTGTTTCCTTTTACATCTAGAATCGAGACTGTATTTAGAACAGACATTTGTAGCTGTCACCCATCCATCATCAAAGCTTAAAGCTGATTTTATCATCTTGAATAAATGTTCTAAGGATACAGAGTCCAGTACATCTAAAGTCAATTCTATTCCTCTTTTAGATCCTGCTACAGCCTCTAAAAGAGGAATCGATTTCAGCTTTGCTAAACGAAGACATTCCATCACTTGTGGCTTTTTAAGGTAGTCTACTAATTGATCCACTTCTTTTTTTTCGAAATATTTCAGTACCTTTTCAACCCACCATCTATGATAACATTCTTCTTTAGGCGCCAAGGCCCGAAATAACGAGGTGTATATTACAAGAGATCCATCTTTCAGCTCTTTCAAGAGATCTTTTGCAGTTTTTGCTCGTTCTTTGACTTGAATCCAGTTTATTTTTCTTTTAGAAATATCAAAAAATTCTAGCAGCGGAATATCATCATGATTAACATCCCATTTTTTCAACAAGCGCACTAAAACCGATACCTTTAGCTTATCATTCAGTTGGTTCTCAATCTTTTTTAATTTTTCCAAAAGGGCTTTAGATGTATCTGCAAGCTCTATAATTTCATAGCAAGCAACAATAACCTTCGAATCATCATCCGCAAGGGTTTTAAATATATCCGGCAAAACTTCACCGCGGCTAATACATTCGTTCGCGACCAAATGCCATAACGAAGATTCCTTAATCTTTAATAATTCAAGGACTTTTGCCTTAAGGAGCACATCCACCTGTCTTGAGATGTAATATTCGCACAATCCTACCTCATCGCCAACGAACCTTCCTGAAGAGAGATAGGCTACAACCCAGTCAGTATTTAGCGCATAGGGCCTTTCACAAATGAGTTTGCTGGCAATATTCTTGTACGCATCCGAATGAAATTTTTGCCGATCCATCTTCTCCAACCATCGATAGGCTGTTTGAGGACCGCATTGGAGGATTTTTGTTAGCATTTCTTCGCTCAGACTCTGCTTTTTAACATCAGATAAGTTGATCATATCTAGAAAGAGATCTCCGGAGCAATGAACCTCATCTATAAGTTGTGCTAATACTCTTCTTTTCGAGACCTTTTCGTTTGCAAGCATTGCCCATTTTTCATCTTCAATCGGCGGAAAAGGACTACACGCTTTATAAATATCCATATCTCCACCGGAATCAATCACTCTTTCAAAGAGCTTTGCGTATCCATCTTTTGGAACTGCCCCTGCTTTTCGGAGATCCCCTATCAGTTCTGCAGATTTTAACAAACATTCATCAACAACATCCCAACAGAGTTGAAAGCGCAAAACCGGATCATGGGTATAATTCTGAAATACAAAGCGGCCGATATTCAAAAGCTGGTTGTCATCATCGCATTCAGCTATTTCCCAGCTGGCTATCGATTTTTGTTCAACAAACTCCGATTTACCTTTGTCTTTTCCTACAATACCCAGAAGGCTTTTTCTTAATTCTGCAGCTACATCCTCACTCAAACCTTGGTCTCTCAATTCCTTCCTATAATCTTCGGTAGTTTCACGTCCCGCAATCCCATCCATCGACAGAGAACGGACAATTTCTCTGATTTGTTCCGGATCCCCCTTCTGAAGAGCTGTTAAGGAGGCTTTTGGATCAAACTTAACGAGTAGATCTCTTTTGCCGAAGTCACCTCTAAAACGGATGCGAAGAACCGATCCTCCTTGATGCGAAACTATTTTTACTTGAAATGGACGCTTCCAGCCTTCACAAAGAGCAACGAGAGCGGTGCATTCGATTGCCGCATGGATAGAGCTTATATTCGCACCCGGCTTGCTCATAGCTCTGAAAAGAAACTTAATAAAACAAGGGATATCCCCGTTTAAATCTATCTTGCACGCTTCTTTAAGGTAGGATGTTCCCTCGTTATGCAATAACATCAGCTGCTGGACTCTAAGACTCAATAAATAACGAGATAGCACAGCATCCGATTCATGGTTCCTCCACTGCTTATCTAGAATGAACTTCAACGAATCCTGTTTTCCGATTTCCTTGAGCTTATATAAGTGTTGCAGCCAGCATCTAAAAAGGTCATCTTCCAATCTGTTTGTGCACACTTCCCCTTTTAGAAGTTTCCCGAGGAGTCTTGGAAAAAGATGATGTTCTAACCTTCCCTCATTTTCAATCAGCCCAAGCGTTTGTGCTCGCCACCATTGCCAAGGATTTATACTATTGACAATCAAAACATGATTGTTTAGATCGGAGCGCGTGATATTTATCGAAAAGTCGTCGCTATAAAAGGCAAAATCCGAACTGAGTTCTTTATAGACAACAAAATCGAGCTTATGATTTTTTTCATCGGTTATTGAAATCACAATCACTTTGTCGTCAAAATATTCGATAACGCAATCTTTCTGCTGGTCTAGAGCTGATTTGAATTGAAAAATATTTACTTCCGACCCAACTTTGATTTTCAAGTCTACATCTGCAAACGGAAACTTTTTCTTCATTAGACGCATTCCTAATTCTTCACGATTAGGGCATTTGGCTTGCTCTGTGGCGCACAGAAAAAAGGGTAGGTTCAATCCTGATACCCCTGCACTCCCGGCCAGGTGTACTTCCACGATATTGCGGTAGCCTAGGATCCCTTTAATCATCTTTAGCCAATCATCGACAGTTTTTTCATGAACAAGATAGGGATTGTTAGCATTTATTCCCAAAATATTTCTTACACGTTCACAAATCCTACGATCAGAGACAGCCCACGGAAATATTCTATTCGGCGGTAGGACAAAACTTCCCATTTTTTTAAGGAATTTTGCTGTTTTTGAGGTGATTGAATTGAGCGGGGGTTTTTCTCGTTCCTGCCTCGAAATCCCCTGGGAAGAATCTTGTAATTGTTCAGTAAAGAAAACGTTCATAAATTCAAATATTATATCTTTGCTCCCCATTTTCATCCATAAATAACTAATAGACGTTAGGCAGCCCATTTTCAACGCAGAGGCGAAGAGGTTCGCAGAGACGCGGAGAAAGGAAATGATTGTTTTTCTCTTCTTCATTCTCAGCGCCTCTGCGTTGAAAATGGGCTGCCTAACGTCTATTAGCTATTCTCCGGTAAGCGGCGATAAGGACCTGGATTGCTTTGCGTTGAAAATTGGTTGCTTAATGTCGATTATAGGTCAATTTAGTGAGAATTGCAGTTTCCCTGGAAATAAGATTATGATATACTTACACTTAAAAAAAATATGAATAATTCAAATCCAATACAAGAAGCCATCGAAAGAAGGCGTACCTTTGCTATCATCAGCCACCCCGATGCCGGCAAAACTACCCTCACCGAAAAACTCCTCCTTTACTCCGGAATGATCCAAACCGCTGGTATCGTCAAAGGCCGCAAAAACCGAAAAGCCGCCACCTCCGATTGGATGGCAATGGAACAAGAAAGAGGAATCTCCATCACCTCCTCCGCTATGCAATTCACCTATAAAGACACCATCATCAATGTTCTCGACACCCCTGGCCACGAAGACTTTTCTGAAGATACCTACAGAACCCTCACCGCCGCAGACTGCGCCATCATGGTCATCGACGCCTCAAAAGGAGTCGAAAAACAAACCCGAAAGCTTTTTGAAGTCTGCCGCTTAAGAAAAATTCCCGTTCTTACATTCATCAATAAAATGGATATGCCCGGCCGCGATCCCCTCGATCTCATGAACGAAGTTGAAAATGTCCTTCAAATTCACTCTTACGCTATGAATTGGCCCATCGGAACAGGCAAAGAATTCCAAGGCGTCCTCGACAGAAACACCCAAGAATGCGTTTTCTTTACAAAAGTATCCGCCGGCGGTGCCCAAAAAGCCGATATTGCCCGCTATCCTCTCCAAAGCGAAGAAGCCAAAAATAAGATGGGCAACGAACTCTATCAACAGCTCATAGAAGAATCCGAACTCTTGGAAATATCCGGAAACCCTTTTACTCTCGAACATTTTCTCTCGGGAGATGTCACCCCTGTATTTTTTGCATCTGCCCTGACTAATTTTGGCGTGGAACCCTTCTTTGATGCCTTTATTCACCTCGCTCCCTGCCCTCATGGACGCCCCGCGACTGCTGCAGATGGAACAGAATTTATCGTCGACCCGGTCACCACCCCCTTCAGCGGTTACGTTTTTAAACTTCAAGCAAACATGGATAAAAGACACCGCGACAGCATGGCCTTCATTCGCGATATGCTCTGGACGATTCGAGCGCGACACGGTTGTTAAGAATCAACGTCTCGGCAAAGAAATCCGGATGGCACGTTCCTATGGATTAGTAGCTGGTCAAAGAGAGACTCTGGATATTGCCTATCCAGGCGATGTGATCGGAGTCAATCAACCCCTCCATTTTTGCTATCGGGGATACTCTGTCGATGACAGGTGGATTCCAGTACAAACCGCTGCCTCAATTCCAGCCCGAAATTTTTGCGAAACTCTTCCCAAGCGATGTAGGAAAAAGAAAATCCTTCGATAAAGGTATCGTGCAATTGAGTGATGAAGGAGCCATACAGCTGCTAAAATCTCTCCAAAGAGAGGGAGATCTCATATTTGCCGCCGTCGGAAGACTGCAATTTGAAGTCATGCAATATCGTTTGAAGAACGAATACGGAGTCGAAACAGTTCTCACTCCACTTCCCTATCAATGCAGCGCTTGGGTTATCGGTGACATTAAGACATTTAAGAACTCCTCTACTTCGATTATCGTCGAGGATAGACAAGGTCGCAATATGGTCCTTTTTGAAAGCACCTGGGATAAACAATATAACATCCGTCAAAATCCTAATCATGAACTCGTCGACGTCAGCGTATAGATACGCCTTAATGCTTAATATTAAATAACCCCTCTAACACCCTAGCGATATCCGATTTTGCGCCTGAGAGATTTGGACTTTCCGGAAGACGCTTAATATCTGCTTCAGCATTAACCTTAACTTTTAAAGCATCACACTTTTGTTGATTGACGGGAATAAATTGTAAGATTTTATCCATGTCCTTGATGATATCCACAAGGACTTTGAAATAAAATTGTTGAAAGGAAAGATTTTTAAGTGCCCTCTGCATGAAAATCTGTCTAATTTTCTCACCGTGTTGTAAGAAATAAGAGACTTTAACAATAAATGAAAGGGAATCCCATTTGTCAATTCTTTCCATAGGTGTATTAGAAATACAGGGCTCCATCAGTCTTACGTAGTCGCGGACATATTTATCTTTAGAAGCATTGGAAAACAAAGCATCCATAAATAAAATCAGATTAAAATATTTACTTTCAAACTCAATGTAAACATTGCTCTTTTGGAGAAGCTGCGTTGAAGGGAGCTTCATAATAAGATTAACATACTCTATTAGAGCTTCACATACTTTAAAATCGGAAAAAAGACCTAGGTTTGCAAAGATGACATTATAAAACTGATTTAAAAATTCCCTAGATTCATTCAGATCTTCAAGAGAGGTCGAGACGAGAGATTCGAAGTTTTGAAAATCCTCCAAAAATAATTCGCTGTTCTTATGTTCTTTGAATCTTTCGATTAATCGATTTAAATAGGCAAAGAAAATGCAGTTTAGCTTAACGTTTAATTCAGGATCAGGAACGTTTTGAACATTTGTCGATCCTGCATTAATCATTATACTATGAGATAAAAATCTTACTTTTTTCCCAACATTATCCAAATTCGTGATGGCCTTATTTAGGATAGCATCCTCCTTGCATCCAAGACTGATTAGACGATAATAAGCATCCACACAGCTTCTTGCTTTATGCTCTTCACTTAAAGAGCTTGAAAACTCTTCCAGGTATTTTAAGCTCGGAAGAAGTTCTAATGTCATTGTCGTCTGGAGATTCTCTTCAACCAAACAATATAGCCACTTATTTTCCTTACAATAATTTTCCTTTAATATTACGATGAAGGACTGAACCCATTCATTTGCAAACGTTGGATTTATCCGTGATAGTTTCTCATTAAATTCCATTAATTCAATAATGAAATGGAGAATATTTACACTTATTGTACTTAAATAATTGGCCTTTGGAGCAATATTCAAACACCTTTTGAGTTGCACCTGAATTTGTTTCATGCACATAAGAGTGTCAGGATCATCCTCCGATTTTTTAAAAATAGCTCGAGCAGCGTATAACCACTGATATCTTAAGGAAATCTCATTATCTAGAGAATCTTCTTCTATGAGTGGTTTCAACTGCAATAAGGCTTTTTTATCATTACCTAATTTTTCGAGTTTTTCGGAGTATCTTCTAGCACCTAAAATATCTTCAAATAAAGCATCGAGTCCTGCATCGGAAAATATAGTGGCCCACGAATCGCATGGAACAAAGGAATGGCAACAAAAAAGGACCGCCATTTCTTTAAGAAAAGTTTTATCAGTCGGAAGAGCTTTTTTAGACCAAGTCTCGTACCCAAAAAGAATAACCTCCATGAGCTTAAGAGTATGTTGAGGATACTTTTTATACTTCTCTACTAACGGAGCGAATATATAAACGTTCAAAAAACCAATAAAGCAATGAAAATAAAGAGGTATTGAGTTTGCGACCAAACACACATTAAAATCAATCAATTCAAAGGGAACTTTTTTCAATTTTTCTAAATTAATTTCATTTTCTTGAAGAAAGGGAATCTCATTTGATTTTTCGTATGATCCCTTGAGATGACTGTTGATTTGTTCTCTAGTCATTTCAAAACAGTCTGCATCTGGCTTATAATCGCATAAATATGAAAACAATTGTGGAAGAACTGTGGGTAGTTTTTTTAAATCCATGTTTGCCAAGATAGCCTGAATAAAGCATGTATTTGCATCATGGAGTCTATCCGGAAAAAGAAAGAGAAAGGATACAACCCCCTGCTGCAATAGTTGGCTGGCCAAACGAAGATTATTTTCATTCGGGTATTTACAAAGGAACTTAATCGCCACAGTAATTGCATAGGCAGAATCTTTGGGGGTGCAAAGATGAAAACCAAAAACTGTACCTTTCAAGGCTATAGAACAACTATAAGCTTTAATTTTTCTCTGGACTTCTTTTTGAGCCATCTGCTCATTTATATGAAAATTGGAGTAACTATTTATAAAAAGTGAAGAACAGCACGCATTTTTCCACCCATTCAACATAGGAGCGAATTTGACCATTAATTCAGAAATGATGATTAACAAGGAATGGATCGTATGTTCCTTAGCTTCATATGGATCGGATTTATTTTGATCAATACTTCTTGCAAAATCCTGAAAAAAATAATCTGTTAAAAGCCTTGCTGTATTAATATCCGCGTGCATAATCGCAGGGTTATACATCAAGAGCGTCAAAGTGGATCGTAGATAGGGATGTTTGACAAACGTATCGATCACTCTCATAAAGGCACGAAGCACCTCGGAATTATAGAGCGTCTGTGATTGAATGCACGTAATGACGTTTGCTACATAAATATAAAAAAGATCGGCAGCAGAACCATTGCCCTTTAGAATTCGGAAGGAATGAACATTCTCATTTTCATTTCTAAACAATTTGAACTCTTTCAGTTCTGCTTGCAGATGCTTATCGATATATGTAAAAATCACAGGGAATTTTTCAATGTATTTTAGCGAAGTTTCTTTTAATGGAAACTTTGCTGACCAGGCTCCAATCAGAAGCGCGTTTAAATAGTCTTTTCTCTCGCTATCCTTAAGCTTCTGTACAATTTTATCTATTTGCGGAATGCAATCTGAAAAATGAAACCAAGATGTAACCATTGAGGTAGGAATCCATTCAATGACTTCAAGAGTATCTAGCGCCCTTAAAGCACAAAGAAAATTGGATTCTTCGGCACTTGAAGCCATTGACTTTATCAGTTTACCCGCTCTTTCTATCAATGTATTGTTCTTGATTAGGCACTCTAATATAACCTTCTTTTCTGCTACAGAGAGGATAGCTTCATTTTCAATGAATACCAACAAAATCTGTTGCAAAGTGGGCGAAAGATTTATCTCTTGGAGATCAAACATCCTTAGCATTTTAAGAATCCAAAACTTTTGCTTCTCTTTACCTTCGGTTAAAACAAAACTGCACATCAAATGAAAAATTTTATAGTCAAAATCATTTAGGGGCTCTTCAGAAGCTGCTTTTTTAAAATTCAATCGATAATATTCATAAAGAAAAAGGACAGATTGTAATGATTGACTAGCGATTTGTCCCTCTTGCTGACAATCGATTAAGCGGTGCATCATCTGCATAATCTCTTCTGCCGTCGGTTTTAATATTGAGAGATCATCTTGAGAAATATTTTCATCACAATCCAGTTTCCAATAGATTTCTCGTGCTAAACGAGAATTTTTCTTCATTTCAGATTTTACGAAATGGAGCAACATCATTTGTGTGTAATTATTTATAGGATATTCGACGATTTTTGAAATAAGATGAAGCAGACTTTCAGAAAACTTTGCGGAGCAATGTTCTACAAGCCATTTAAGAAGAAAATAGTGAGGCGCATTGGGATTTCGATTCAGAATTTGATATCCTGAGTTCCATAAATCCATTTTTTCAAATTTTTTGGATTTAAGAAGGGCATCCCAAAGTTTATAGGCGTTTTCGGGATTTAATTTTGAAGTTAGATCTATAAGATATTTGAGTACATGTTCTTCAAGGTTTTCACACTTTCCAAGATTGTCTTGAGCAAATTTTTGCACTTTTGCAGCGTCTACTTGAAGGGTTTGTGCGCATCTCAATAGTTTTATAGCTGAGAATGCGTCTATACGATCTGCTTGAGCAACGATTTCCCATTGCTCTTGAATACGTTCTGAAACGAGCCGGCATCCTAATAATATCACACAACGATTATCTAAATCTTTTACTTTGCTGATCAAGCGGCAATAGATGTCGGGAGAGATCTTTTCCAACTCCTCAGCTTTTGCTTTGTTTAATAGATAAATCACCCACTCAGGATATCCATGAATAAGTTTTAAGAGTTGTTCTCTTGACGGAAGTTGTTCGGGATCGGCTAAATCCTTAACTATTTTCCAAATGGATCCGGCCGCGTTCATATCACCCTGAGGGTTCGTTAAGATATTTTTCGCCAAATTTGCAAGAGGTTTCATTAGGGATAACTTTTTATGCTTAGATGAATCAAAGTATTTTGTAAACACCTTTGCGCCGGTTGTTCCATTACTCTCCAATTTAATACAAGTCTCGATCATAATTTGTATTAATTCAAAATCGGCCTCTTCCAATATCTCCAAAATGAATTCTATCCCATTGATTTGGGTGGCTAATCTTTTAAATACTGGAAGACACCCTTGGGGATTGATTAACAAGCAATCGGTCATGACCGGTTTTTTGATATCTTCTAAAAGTTTATCGGTTGTTTTCTCGAGATAAAACTTTTGAACCATTTTTACCCAGCAAGCTGTAAAGGAATGATTTTGTGGTTTTAAAGAACGAAACAAGGATGAATACCAGGAGAGCGAAATTAAACTGAGGTTTGTGAGAATATTCTCTGGGGTTTTTGCATTGTTGATCACTTTTTCCCATTCTAAAGGATGTTCCGAAGGATCAAGTAATCTTAAAGTCTCTGATTCGGCTTTTGTTTCCTTCCAATTTTTTAGTATCCTGATAATCATAGATGTTCTCAGCATAGGCGGAACAACGATGGTTTTTAACGTATCTTGAACGGAATTATGTTTGTGGGCATTTTGTATGATCTGTTGGCATTTTACTAGTATTTCACCGTTAAAATTTGCTGCTCTTAATAAGGTATCAGGCCAATCTGCCCCTTGTGCAAGATATTCGTTGGCTACTTTTTGCCATAACTTCGAATCTTTGATATCACAAGTTTGCAAAAGATTTGCTTTGTCGCTAGGATCGAGAGGTTTTGAAAGAAGATGTTCACAAAGATCTTTTTGATCCTCTTGTGAGCCTACAAATCTTTTGAATAAAATATAATCTTTAATCCAAACCGGTTTAAACAATTGCTTATTTAAGATAATATGTTGACTTACCTCTTGTATATATGCAGGGGAAGTAAATTTTACATTATCCTTTCTTAAGATCCATTGGCAGGCATCTTTTTTATCATGAAGGATGATTTTGAGAAGAACGCCTTCACTTATTTCAGGATCGAATATCTTAAGCAGCTGAGTCATTTCCAAAAACAAATCAGCAGTAATGTCCATTTCATTCATCAAGGCTACAACATGAAATCTAGCTTTGTCTTTAGCCTTAGAAAGCTCTATCCACTTTTCATCTGAGATAGATGGAAAGGGGGTGCAAGCCTGATATAACAAATAACTGTCACACCCCTTAAGAGCAAGATTGGCAAAAAATGCGCGGTACCCTTCCGGGGGATCTATTTTTTTAACGCGAAGAGATTTTACCAATCCTGATGTAGCGGTAAAGGCGCCTGAAGAAATGCATTTATCGACTATCTTCCAGCATAATTTATTGCGTAAAGCAGGATCATGAAAATAGTGATTTAATACAAGTTGAAAAATTGCCCCAAGAACGACAGGATCTGTGTTTGACTCGATTTCAGTAAACGCTAAAGGTGATGTATTAATGAGGGTTTCATCGTGCTTTTTCAAGTTAGTGAACGAAAGAAATTTCTTTCTGATTTCAGAAGGATCAAAAGGGACAGGAAATAGATTCCGATATTTTTGATGCGTGTTCTTCTCATCAAACCTTCTTTGAAGGATAGGTCTATCGAACCATAATGAATGAATGATGGCTCTCATTTTTTCCCACTGTTGCAAAGTGGCGGAACTTATAAAAGTCAGACATCCTGGAAAATCACATCGAACAAGAAGATCTCTTTTTCCAAAAGTCCCACGGAAGCGAATGCGCAGCGTCCATTCTCCTTCATGCCACACAAATTTGACTTCGAACGGATTTTGCCATGCGTCGTATATTGCTAAATAGGCAACACATTCGATCAATTTATGGATGGCGGCTATATCTGAACCTTTTTCTTGCATCGCATGAAATATTGCTTTAATGAAGGGGGAAGAGGAGGCGTTTACTTCTTTGTTTGCAACCTCTCTAAGCAGATCTTTTGATTCGGGAGAATGAAATAGGATTAATCGCTGAACGCTGAGTAGCAATAAATCATGAGCTAAGGGAAAGAGACGATCATGATTGGCTTGGTGTTTATCAAATTGGGTTTTAAAGGTCGTTTTTGTTTTTTCAATTTTTGATTTCCACGCTTTAAAAATTGGACCCTCTGAGGGAATTCGAGTATATTTTCCCTTTGAAATTTGCCATAAGTGCCTCAAGAGAGAACGAAAACCATCGGTGGCATTATTTTCATAGACCCCTAAAGCTTGACCCTTCCATAATTTCCAGGGATCATTACTTACAAAGGCAATGCGGTCGTTGTTTAGATCTGAATTGAGAATATCGATTTTTAGATCATCAATATTGGAGGAGCTCTCTGCGTCGAGTTCTTTGTAAACGACGATGTCCAAAGCATTTTTTTCTTTTTCTCCAATGTAGATAATTAATACTTTTCCGTAGAAGAGATCGGTACGATATTTTGTAATGCTCTTTTGCAGCACTTCCAAAGAGAAATTTTCGTTTACTTTGATTCTTAAGTCAACATCGGCAAAGGAAAATACTTTATGCGATATTTTTCGGCTGATTTTGGCAAAAAGTAAGCTTTTTTGTGCGGTATTATCAGGAAAATTTCTTAAAAAGACATCGAGAGATTCTCGAAAGAGGGGTTGTCCTGCGATGAAAACTGAAGAGCTTCCGACAATATATTCGGCCTCAATGAAATGCATTCCAATGGAGGATTCAAATTCTTTAATCCAATCATTAACTGTTTTCCCCAAAACATAATAGGGATTGCCCCCTTTTTGGGGAATTCCGAGGATATCTCGCATGCGAAAAGCAATTCTTGCATCTTCGACATTGAGCGGAAAGGACTGCGGTAAGAGAGGAGGAATGGACCGAACTGCATTTTCAAAAATATTCAATAAGATTGTGCTTCGGGAAATAGGTGATTCTACAGGGGCTCTATCGCAGCCCTGAACTTTGATATCCCAACGGGTAGAATCGGGCCATTTTCCTGTAAAAACGAAAGTATGTTGCATTTCAAATCGTTGATCTTTTGGGAGATATAATATAATACCGGCGAATTATATTCCTCATACTTTTGTACACTTGCCAATTTTTGATATTTATTAAATCTTTTAACATAGAAACAGTTCCTTACCAAATGAGTTTATACTGAAGTGAACTCAAAAATCGGTATTTGGGGCACTTGAAAGCTCCCGCGGTTCAACGATCGCAAGTGCCCTAATATTAAACAATATAAGGGCACTTGCGATCGTTGAACCCCGGGGCTTTGAAGTGCCCCAAATACCGATTTTTGAGCTCACTTCAGTATAGTTGTCTTAGACCGTGCGAACGTGATCGAATAATTCTTTTCCTTACAATTCTATATGTGATAACATATCAAATAGGCAAATAAATATAGAATAACATATAAAATGAATTATTCCATACAATACATTGCAGCGGCCATTAAAGCTGCGCGAAAGGAAAAGGGGTTAAGCCAACAGGAGCTTAGTAGCAAAACTAAAATTCCTCAAAGCCACCTTTCGCTTATAGAAAATGGGAAAGTCAATCTAGAAGCCTCGAGTCTTATAGAAATAGTTCGCGCGCTTGGTTGGGAAGTAATGATTGTCCCAAGAAATCTAGTCCCCGTTATCGAAGCCCTTCAACGTCAATCCAAAGAAGGCGAAGAGCCAATACCACTTTATCAAATTGATCCGGAGGATCTTGATGAAACAGCCGATTGAAGCGCTTGAAATTTTGCTTTATAACAAACCCATAGGAATAATCACGCATCTTTCCGGAGACAAAAATATATTCACCTTTAATGAGGAATATATTTCCATGCCCAAACGCCCCACACTTAGTTTCTCATTCAAAGGCATGCTGAATGAACAGATTAGCCAAGTAAAAATCACACAAACACGGCTCCCTCCATTTTTTTCAAATTTACTTCCGGAAGGTCCACTGAGGGACTATCTATCTTTGCATGCTCATGTAAACGGAGTGAGAGAATTCCATCTCCTCAAAGCCTTGGGGATAGATTTACCGGGAGCCATTGAAGCTCGACCCATTGAAGTACCTAAAAGATGGGAAGTGGGCGAAGAGAAAGGAGATTATTTGATTGAAAAAGAAGATAAATCCATTTTCCGCTTTTCTTTAGCAGGAGTTCAATTAAAATTTTCCGCTAACTTCCTCCAATCAGGAAGGTTGACGGTTCCAGCAAACGGCGTAGGCGGTTCCTGGATCATTAAACTCCCTTCGACGGTATATCCCGGAGTCCCTGAAAACGAATATGTCATGATGGAGCTTGCAAGAACAGTCGGAATCGATGTTCCCGAGACAGCCTTAATTCCCTTTGAAAATGTTCAAGGCATTCCAAGCGATATCCAGCACATGGGTAAGTATGTTTTTGCCATTAAACGCTTTGATAGAGGTGAGAACAATGAAAAAATCCACATCGAGGATTTTGCACAAGTATTTGGAATATATTCAGAAAAAAAATATGAGGCCGCAAGTTTCCGTAATATTGCTGATGTGATCGCAGCAGAGATTGGCGAAAAGGGTATTAATGAATTCATCCGGCGTTTTGTGTTTAATGCCTTGATAGGTAATGGTGACATGCATCTTAAAAATTGGTCATTAATTTATCCTGATAAAATTGAGGCGATGCTTGCGCCTGCGTATGACTTTGTGTCGACAATTCCTTATTTGCCGAACGACAATCTAGCCCTCAGTTTTGTTGGAACAAAAAGTTTTAGCGCCATAAATGAAGATCTCCTTAAACGGTTCTCTTCAAAGGCAAGATTATCTGAAAATCAAGTTCTAGAAGTAGCCTTTGACACTGTGCGTCAATTTAAAAAAGCCTGGAAAGACTTTGAGAGTCCGTATTTAAAACCTGAAATTAGAGAAATCATCAATAAGCATTTACATACGATCCCTCTGTTTAATCATTAATTAGTTTATATGTTTAAATTGATCAAATATATACGTAGCTTCATCGTTACCAATGACATACGACTTAACTTTTGATTTGGAATGACTTATTTCCATGACTTCAGATATGGAAGGCTGAATGGCGTTATTATTTTTTACTTCATCAATATTAATGCCAAGCGAGTTTAAGGGTTCCAGGATTTTCTTGCGGATCATCGGAGAATTTTCTCCAATGCCTCCACTGAATAGTATAGCATCTGCACCATTCAACACTGCCAGGTATGAGCCGAGTGTTTTTAATATGCGGTAACAGAAAATATCTACTGCAAGTTTAGAAAGTTCTGTTTGCGACTTTAGAATATCCTGCATTGAAGAAGAAACTTCTGAAACGCCTAGAAGACCCGATTGAGAGTTCAGCATTTCCTGAATTTTGTCTATAGAAAGACCTCCTTCTCTTGAGAGAAATTCAAAAAGTCCCGGATCAACATCCCCGGAACGGGTAGACATCATTATTCCTTCGTTAGGTGTAAATCCCATCGAGGTATCTTTTGAGACGCCAT
Source organism: Waddliaceae bacterium (assembly GCA_963822595.1). Taxonomy (GTDB): domain Bacteria; phylum Chlamydiota; class Chlamydiia; order Chlamydiales; family Waddliaceae; genus CAVRUH01. Next base: position 47,644 of record CAWGIG010000006.1, read on the forward strand.
TATCGATTGCTGCCAAAGAACACCCACTGCCCAGATGACAGCTAATCACCTTTCCGGAAAAGTGAGCTTTTTTATAGATATTGTAGTTCGATGCATGCGCAATCCCATGAAAACCAAAACGCTCAATGGAATATTTTTTTGTTAAGGCATGAGGAATCGCATACGTGCGTGCATATTCCGGCATTGTCCGATGAAAGGCCGTATCAAACACAGCATATTGGCGTACTCCAGGGAACATTTTACTGCAAAATTGAATGGCTTTCAGACTATGAACATTGTGAAGGGGCGAAAGAATCGACATTTTTTCGATCTCATTCATGACATCTGCATCAATCCAGACACTGGAAGAATATTTTGCCCCGCCATGCACCACCCGGTGTCCGATGGCTTCTAGCGATTCCGTTGAATAGTCTGCAAAAGCACTCGAAAAATCGATGGTTCCTTTCTGTTCACTTCTTTTTTCGCCATTGGGTGAAAATAAACACAACTTTAAAGAGGAACTTCCTGAATTCACCACAAGAACTATAGAGTTATTTTTTTTCATTTATTTAAGACGTTTTTAATTTTACATATATTCTAATTACAATGAGACGTCAAGGATCAGTTTGTCTGAAAAACCACGAAGTTCACAAAGAAAACGAAGAGCACCCGAAGATAAGAAGATGCTATAAATAATTTTAGACATTTCTTTTCTTTTCTTATCTTCGCGGGTCCTTTCACTTCCTTCGTTTCTTCGTGGCATCTAAGGTTTTTCATGTTGCACGGATTTTATTAACATGCTATTAAGAAAAAACATAGGAGAAATTTTATGAAGAAATTTATTTTTTTGTCTTTGTTGCTTGCCCCCTGCTTTTTTTTGCTAACAGGTTTCCAAGAACAAAAAACCGAGCTAACACGTGAAGATCAACTCAAGAAACTCAATTGGCTCGTTGGACAATGGGTCGATAAAGATAAAGATGATGATGTCGAACTCAACTTAAATTATGCTTGGGAAGATAACAATAATTTTCTTGTTAATACATTCACAATCGAAGACAAGGATAAAAAAACTTTTAGCGGAAAACAAATTATAACATGGGATCAGGCTAATAAGAAATTTCGTTCATGGTTATTCGACTCGAATGGTGCATTTGGTCAAGGAGAATGGAAGCAAAAAGGGGATAAATGGATCGCAGAATACGCTTTCATTTTACCGAACGGAGATAACGGCTCAGCAATCCATATTTATAAATCTGTGAATCCCGATTCCTATACGTTCCAATCGGTGGGTCGCATGATTCAAGGGGAACTTTTACCAGATATCGCTGAAGTAACTGTGGTTAGAAAAAAATAGGAAAACTTATGAAAAAATTAGCTGTTTTATCTACTATTATATGCCTATCAATCACCATATTAACCCCTTTGCATGCTGCCCGTGACGGGGGTGGGGGTGGACGCGGAGGTGGGGGTGGACGCGGAGGTAAGGGTGGAGGAGCTCGAGTGGGTGGTGGCGGTGGTAGCATTAACAGAACACCTTCGATAAGTCGAGCAGCTTCAAACAGACCCGCGCAAACTCATAACCGCTCCGAGATCAACAATCGACTCCAACAGTCGCCAAGAAATATCCAAGATTTTACCAAAAATTCCAATCCCGCTAATAACCAACGTTTGAATGATGTCCTTAAAAATCGAACCACCTTAAACACGAATAGAGCAGGCATTGGTAATTCCGCGCGCAACGATATCTCCCAGCAGTATCCTGGCCACGGCCAGTGGTTTAACAATGATTTCAATCATAATCATAATTTTTCAGCGGGTTACAACATAGGTAACGGGAATGCATGGAGAGCAGCCTCCTGGGGCGCTTTGCGTAATTGGAATAACTGGGGATGGAGCGAGCCTTATTACTACGACTATGGTGATTTTGATGACGATAATTTTGTGTATGCGGAACAAGCTCAAGACATTGCCGCTGCCCCGGAACCTGCCCCTGTAGAATCTAATCCAGCCACAGATTGGATGTCGTTGGGGGTCTTTGCAGTTACCAATGCGACACAAACGGGTGCAACACCAAACGTTTACATGCAGCTTGCACTCAATAAAAATGGCAATATCGACGGAACTGTATACAATGCCATCTCTAATCAGACTTACACTCTTGAGGGTCTTGTAGACAAAGATACCCAGCGAGCCGCATGGATGATGGCGAATGCCCAGAATGCACCTATTATCGAAACCGGCATTTACAATTTAACGCAAGACCAAGCTCCGGCACGAGTAACTTATGCAGATGGTCAAACAAAAAATATTTTATTAGTAAGAGTCAAACAATAGGTTGAACATGAAAAAAAATATCTTATCTTTATTATTATCTATTTCGGTTCTATTTTCTTTGGATGCTGATGAACCTAAAAAATTTACGAGGGAACAGAAAGCTGAAATAGAAACCATCATCCACGACTATTTAATCGATAATCCAGAAGTGCTTCCTGAGGCTGTTCAGGCGCTTCAAGAAAGAAAACTCAGAGAAATGGAGAAAAATTCCGTTAAAGTCATCAAAGAAAACGCTGCACTGATTTTTTCTTCCAAAAGTCCTTTTCTCGGAAATAAAGACGGATCGCTATACATCGTTGAATTTCTCGACTACAATTGTCCCCATTGCAGGCATATGAATGAAATTCTAAAAGACATTTTATCGGAAAATAAAGATATCAAGTTAGTAATCAAGGAATTTCCCGTGTTCGGTGATGCTTCGATTTTCGCTGCAAAGGCAGCGCTGGCCGCAGCAAGACAAGGAAAATTTCAGGAAATGCACGATGCATTATTGAGTGAAAAAGGAACGTTAAAAATCCCCATGGTTTTAGAGATTGCAACGCGTATCGGGTTAAATATTGTGACATTAGAGCAAGACATGAAATTGGTCGACCCCGAATTGGCGGAAGTAAAAGAGCTTGCGACAAAAATGGGTATTCAGGGAACTCCGGTGCTAATTGTCTCAAGATACCCCATTAAAGATGATAAAAAAGTTTTTTACATCCCCGGAGCTGTTGAAAAGGATGTCCTTCAAGGTACCATCAATCAACTAAAATAACTGGGGCACAACGTGCCCCCAGCTTTACTTTTAATCTAAACATAATAAACTTGCACCTCTATATATACTGAAGTGAACTCAAAAATCGGTATTTGGGGCACTTGAAAGCTCCCGCGGTTCAACGATCGCAAGTGCCCGAAATACCGATTTTTGAGCTCGCTACAGTATATTAGAGGTTCCTTCTGAGAGACATTCTATGTATTTCCAGTAACTATAACGTCGGTCCCGTTTTTTTCCTGTAATCTCTTTTAAGATTTCCAGATTCTCAAACTGTATAACCATAGATTGGGCCACCTGGTATGAAATTTCAAAATGTGATGCTATCTCTTGTATGGAAAGATGTGGCTTTTCCATCAAGTACTCAAGGAGTGCTATGGCTGAGAAAGGAGATGAAATCTTTTTCTTTAAGAAGTGTTTTCTTGTGTTGCTCATAAATTTCCAACAGATTTTTGATTGTTTCTAGAGCCGAATTCGATGTCCAAATCACTCCCTTAAGAAAAAACTCAATCCACTGCTCATAATCTCCCTTCCTCACGAACCATATTCAATCTGTCATAGTATTCCTGCCTATTAAATTTAAATACGTAACTTAAGTATAAAAGAGGTTTCTGCATGATCTTCTTCCAGCATAAATAGAAGGTTATCAGAAGCCGTCCAACCATACCATTTCCGTTAAAAAGGGATGAGGAGTTCAAATTGATAATGGATCAAAGCGCAGGAAAAATCAAATCAGGAATCGTGATTTTCATCATGAATAAAAAGTTCAAGTTTTAAATATATCCTCTAACGACGTTTCAGGGGGTGGGGGGATAAAACTGGCATTTTTAAGAGTACTGCCGACGGGCAAAAGTCTGGTATCCAATTCTGAGAAACGTTTGAGATTCCCCGGGAGTCTTTTCTCTGCCCCGTGTATCAGATAGACATATATTTTATGAATTTCTTTGATCAAGCGAATACTCATAGGAAATTCTTTTATTGGCTCCAGTCCATGATTCATGGCCTTTATGTAATTGACTACTTCTTCAACATCTTGAACATTTGTAATCGATGCATTACTCTCGTAATCAAAAATATCCTCTAAAGATGCTTGCGTCCCCTCAATTTGGGAACTTAAAAGAGCTTCTTTTCTGACATACATGGCAATAATGTGGTCAATATTTGGTAGTAATACACCCATGGTGTCCAGTCTTCCAGAGCTATATTGGCTTCAGAAAGAAGCTGATCGAAAGGGCCGGAAATTTGTATAACTGGGGGCAAGTCGGATGGAATAAATGCCCTATAACCGGTAATTTGGGTAACATATTGACCGCTCCGTCCCATAACTTATTCCTTATTATGATATTTCATAATAACGCGCCTAAAATCGGGCCGCTATTTAAGTATTCTTGAATAACATACCTTCATTTTACTTCTTATTGTGATTATCTTAAATAGCAAACATCCACTCGGGGTTGCTGGAAAATGTCAAATATCGAAAATAATGATGTTGTTTTTTGCCAAAAGTGGTCTTAAGAAGCTATACTGAAGTGAACTCAAAAATCGGTATTTGGGGCACTTGAAAGCTCCCGCGGTTCAACGATCGCAAGTGCCCTAGTATTAAACAATATAAGGGCACTTTGCAATCGTTGAACCCCGGGGCTTTGAAGTGCCCCAAATACCGATTTTTGAGCTTACTTCAGTATAGAATGCCTTTGATTTATACCAGAATAAAC